>NZ_LT907988.1:0-2424050 GCF_900089455.2 Orrella dioscoreae | reverse complement strand
GTGCCCCGCGCACGGGCGGACCCGGCCGGCGCTCGCGCTAGACCGCCACCGCCTGTCCGGGAAGCGAACGCCGATCAGCGGGATCAGCCGTCGGCCGCGACTGGCGCCTGCTTCCTCCACTCCCGCGGAGAGTATCCGGACAGCGCCTTGAATGCCCGCGACAAGGCGGCTTCGCTGCCGTAGCCGACCTCATCCGCAATCCGCTTCAAGGGACGCCCCAGCCGCAGCGCCCGCTGCGCCAGTTGCACGCGCCAGCATTGCAGGTACTGCCCCGGCGTGCTGCCCACGGTGTCGCGGAACGTCGTGGCGAACACGCTGCGCGACATGCCCGCGACGCCGGCAAGCGCATCGAGCGTCCACGCCTGCGCGGGCGCCTCATGCATCGCCACCAGCGCATGGCGCAGCCGGGGATGCGACAGGCCCGACAGCATCCCGCCCTTCACCTCGCCGCTTTCCATCAGCTGGCGCAGGACCTGGATCATCACCACCTCGAACAACCGTTCGACCAGCGCCACGCGCCCGCAACGCTGTTCGAAGGCTTCCTCGAACAGCAGCGACAGCACCGCGACAGCCCCCCCGATGCGATCCAGGGGCAGGCATACGACCCCCGGCAATGCCGACGCGACCGGATTGTCGGCGCCGCCCTCGAAACTCAGGTGCGCGCAGACCATGTCGGCGCCGCGCTCGGGGTCGGTGAGGAAACGGTGGCTCAGCGGCCGCGGAAACAGCAGCAGGCTGGGCTGCGCGATAGGCAGGGTCTCCTGGCCGTAACGCACCTGCACCGCGCCGTCACGAATCAGGTGCAACTGCCCTCGCACGCCGTCGCTGTCCACGGCATTCAGGCCGCACAGCGCGCCTGCGTTGAACATCTGCGCCCGCACGGGAAAGTGCGTCATCAAGGCGGCAAGCCGATCCACCATTCCGGACTCCTGATCAATTTTTCAGGACTATATATCACCAAGGGTTCCATCGGCGCGGGCAAACTCTTTCCTACGGCGAACACACACGCCACCCTCGAACCCGAACAGGACACGTCCATCATGAAACTGCTTTCCCAACTCCTCGCCACCCCCCTCCTGGCCATGGCCGTGCAGGCCGGCGCCGCGCATGCGGCACCCGGCGCCCCCGTCATCCGCAATGCAAGCACCCTCACCACGCCCGACGGCGTGGACCTCTACTACAAGGACTGGGGCCCCAGGAACGGTCCGGTGGTGACGTTCAGCCACGGCTGGCCGCTCAACTCGGACAGCTGGGAATCGCAGATGATCTTCCTGGCCTCGCAGGGCTATCGCGTGGTCGCGCATGACCGCCGTGGCCACGGCCGTTCCAGCCAGCCCTGGGAAGGCAACGACATGGACCACTACGCCGACGACCTGGCCGCCGTGATCGATGCGCTCGACCTGAAGGACGTCACCCTGGTCGGCTTCTCCACCGGCGGCGGTGAAGTGGCGCGATACATCGGCCGCCACGGCACCGCGCGCGTGAAGAAGGCTGTGCTGGTCAGCGCCGTGCCTCCCTTGATGCTGAAGACGGCGGACAACCCGGGCGGCCTGCCGATCGAAGTCTTCGACGGCATCCGCAAGGCCTCGCTGGAAAACCGGGCACAGCTCTACCTGGATCTCGCCTCGGGTCCCTTCTATGGCTACAACCGCCCCGGCGCCAAGGCCTCGCAGGGCCTCATCGACAGCTGGCGCGCGCAAGGCCTGCAGGCCGGCCACAAGAACACCTATGACTCCATCGCGGCGTTCTCGGCCACCGATTTCCGCGCGGACCTGAAGAAGTTCAACGTGCCCACCCTGGTCATCCACGGCGACGACGACCAGATCGTGCCGCTCGACAGTTCCGGCAAGGCATCCGCCGCGCTGATCAGGAACGCCCAGCTGATCGTCTATCCGGGCGCCCCGCACGGCCTGACTGACACGCACAAGGCGCGCTTCAACCAGGACCTGCTGGACTTCCTGAAACGCTGAGCAGCCTTGTCCGCATGAAAAAGGCCCGGTACGCCTAGGCGCACCGGGCCTTCCCCATCAAGACTTGAAGACGGCGACGATCAGTTGTAGCGGCCGCCCACGCTGTAGCGGCCGGCGCCCAGCAATGCGATGGACAGCGAGCCGAACAGGAACAGGCCTTGCAGCTCGAGCTGCCAGCCGCCGTTGTTCGTGAAGCCGAACAGCTGCGAGCTGTGCGCCAGGGCGATGGCCACCAGCATGTTGACGGCGGCGATGAGCGCGGCCGGGCGTGTGTACAGGCCGATGATCAGCAGGATCGGGGCGATCAGCTCACCCACGAAGACGCCATAGGCCACGAAGGTCGGCCAGCCGGCGGCGCTCACCATGCCCTGGATGCCGGCGATGCCGTTCGTCAGCTTGAAAAGGCCATGGAACAGCAGAAGGATGCCGATGGTCAGTCGGAGGAGCAGCTTGCCGGCGTCGTCATTGGTGGACATGATTCGCGTCTATCCATTTGAAGTGAAAAGGAAATATTCGTCCGGGCAAAACACCCGGAAACGAACCTGCGCGCAACTTAGCAGCTTGCCGCCCCCCGCGCAACCATCGACAGCGGTCCCGCGACAGCCGCGGTGTCGCGACGCTCACCGTCCCGGCACGGGGTCGCGCGGACGCACGTCCCGGTAATGGTCGCGCGGCGCACGGATGGGCACTACGGGTTCCACCTGGATCTGCACCGGCGTGACCTGCCGTTCGCGGCGGGTCGTGGCGGGTTGCTGGGTGGACAGCGACCGGGTGCCGTAGACCTTGTCGGGAATGTCGGGCTTGGCGCGGGTCTCGCCGGCCGGCCGCGCGGCCTTGGGCGCGGCAGGCTGCGAGGTCGAATACACCTGCCCTGGCGTGGGCCCGCCGGGCGAGCTCACCTGCACCTGGGCGCCGCCGGGCAGCACCCGCGGCATCGGATGATTGACAGCCGCGGGCGCCGCGGGCGTCAGCGGCGTGCCTGGCGCGGGATTCACGTCGATGACGGGCGCCGGCGTCGCGCGCGCCATGTCGGCCGCGGGTGCGTAACGAAAGGCGGGCTGGTTGGCGCCCTGGGCCAGCGCCGGGAGGGCCAGCGCCATCAACGCCGTGCCGGTGGCGGCGGCGCCCAGCACACGGACCAGTGCCGAGCCTGAAAGGGTGCGGGCCATGATGTGAAACTCCCGATGCATCTGAACAGGGCTAGCGTTGCCGATGCCGCCTCGCGCGTCAAGCGGGAAACAGGGCGGAATCCCGTCCTGTTCCCAGCTGAAACATCGGCCCCGCCATCGCTATGGCATGATGGGTTCAACGACCTTCCCCCGTCCTCGTCGACCGCCACGGAGTCCGCGCCATGACCGCCCTGCCCGCCATCGCCTTGCGCCCCACCCGCCGCCTTGTCACCCGCGCGGCGCTGGCAGTGTCCCTGCTGGGTCTTGCCGGCGCCCACGTCCTGCCCGCCGCGCACGCGGCACTGTCCGCGGGCGCACAGGCACCCACGTTCACCGCCGAGGCGGCCCTGGCCGGCAAGCCCTTCACCTTCGACCTGGCGCAAGCCCTGAAAGAAGGTCCCGTCGTGCTGTACTTCTATCCCGCGGCGTTCACGCAAGGCTGCACGATCGAAGCGCATCTCTTCGCCGAAGCCACCGACACCTACAAATCGATGGGCGCCACCGTGATCGGCGTGTCGGGCGACGACCTCGAGACGCTGAAGAAATTCTCCGTCAGCGCCTGCGGCGGCAAGTTCGCCGTGGCGGCCGACAGCGATCACAGCATCATGCAGAACTACGACGTGGCGCACGCCGTGCTGCCCGGCGTGGCCAACCGGGTCTCCTTCGTCATCTCGCCCGAGGGCAAAGTGCTGTACCAATATGCCAGCGGCGACCCGTCCAACCACGTGAAGAACACCATGGAGGCCGTTCGCGCCTGGCACCAGGGCGCCCACGCGCCGCGCAACAACCCGGAAAAGAAATAAGCAATGGCTTCGCTGTACTGGGCACGCACCGACCTGCGCGTGCATGACAACGCGGCGCTGCACGCCGCCGCGCAACAAGGGCCGGTGACGGCCGTCTACCTGGCGGCCCCCGGTCAATGGCGCATCCACGGCGACGCGCCCGCGAAGATCGACTTCTGGCTGCGCAACCTGCGCGCCTTCGCCGACGCGCTGGCCGAGCGCGGCATCGACCTGCACGTGCTGACGATGGACACCTGGGCCGAGGCGCCCGACCTGCTGGCCGACTTCTGCGACGCCCACGGCATCGGCGCCGTCCACTGCAACATCGAATATCCCGTCAACGAGCGGCGCCGCGACGGCCTGGTGGCGCGCCGCCTGCGCGAGCGGGGCGTGGCACTCCTGGGCCACCATGGCGCCGTGCTGCTGGCGCCCGGCACGGTTCGCACCGGCGGCGGCGACTACTACCGCGTCTTCACGCCGTTCTCGAAACGCTGCCGCGACCTGCTGCGCGAAGCGCCGCTGGCCGCCTTGCCGCCCCCTGCCGCGCAGTCGGTCCCGCGACGCGGCGAGGCGCCCGCCCCCACGCCCTTGTCGGCCGACGGTTTCGAGACGCCCCCGGCCGCGCTCGGCGACCAGTGGCCTGCCGGCGAGGACGCCGCCCATGCCGCGCTGGATGCGTTCGTGGACGAGGCCATCACGGCCTACGACACCCGCCGCGACCTGCCCGCCTATCGCGGCACCAGCCGCGTCTCCGCCTACCTGGCCGCCGGCGTGCTGTCGCCCGGCCAGTGCCTGCGCGCGGCGCTCTCGGCCAACCAGGGCGAGCTCGACAGCGGCAGCACGGGCGTGCGCACCTGGATCACCGAGATTCTCTGGCGCGAGTTCTACCAGCATCTGCTGGCGGGTTTTCCCAGCCTGTCCATGCACCAGCCCATGAAGCCCGAGACGGCGGCCGTGCCCTGGCGCGACGCGCCCGACGACCTCCAGGCCTGGCAGCAGGGCCGTACCGGCGTGCCCATCGTGGATGCCGGCATGCGCGAGCTGCTGGCCTGCGGCTGGATGCACAACCGGGTGCGCATGGTCACCGCCATGTTCCTGTCCAAGAACCTGCTCATCGACTGGCGGCTGGGAGAAGCCTGGTTCATGGCCCATCTGGTCGATGGTGACCTGGCGGCCAACAACGGCGGCTGGCAATGGTCGGCCTCCACCGGCGCCGACGCCGCGCCTTATTTCCGCGTCTTCAATCCCGTGTCGCAATCGCAGCGCTTCGATCCGCAAGGGGTCTACCTGCGCCGCTGGCTGCCCGAACTGGCGAACCTGGACAACAAGGCCATCCATGAGCCAAGTGCCGCGCAACGCAAGGCTTGCGGCTACCCGGCGGCCATCGTGGACCTGAAGACCAGCCGACAGCGGGCCATCGATGCCTATGCCGGCTTGAAGTGACGACGCCTGCCGGCGCGTCGGAAGCACCCGGCAAGCCCTCCCATCCCCGCCAAAAATCACAAAGCAGGTAACGAGGAATGTCCAGGACTGGGCTCGGTCCCCGATATTGAGCCAGTTCGATACGTCTGGTGGCTTGTCCCCTCCCGCGGCTTGCTACACTGCGGGCAGGAATGAGGCGCCAGCCATGCCGGGCCCGGCGCCAGACCGCTTTCGCGCAAGCGAGTACAAGTCCTGAACCCGTCTTCTAAGCAGCACCAGGAGCCAGACATGTCCTCCCTGTACGAGTTTTCCGTCACCGATATCGAGGGCGCGCCCCGCGCCCTCGCCGACTTCCAGGGCAAGGTTGTCCTGGTCGTCAACGTCGCGTCGCAATGCGGCTTCACGCCGCAATACGAAGGCCTGGAAGCCCTGCAGCGCGACTACGCCGCGCAAGGCTTCGCCGTGCTGGGCTTTCCCTGTGACCAGTTCGGCCACCAGGAGCCGGGCGACGAAGCCAGCATCAAGTCCTTCTGCGAATTGCGCTACGGCGTGACCTTCCCGATGTTCGCCAAGGTCGAGGTCAACGGCAACAATGCCGCGCCGCTGTATCGCTGGCTCAAGGGCGAGAAGCCCGGCATCCTCGGCACCGAGGCCATCAAGTGGAACTTCACCAAGTTCCTGGTCGGCCGCGATGGCCAGGTCATTCGCCGCTACGCGCCCACCGACACGCCCGCCAGCCTGCGCAAGGACATCGACGCCGCGCTGGCCCAGCCCGCGCCTGCCGCCACCCCCTGACCTCCCGCCCGACAGGACCATCGCCATGATCGACCTGTATTACTGGACCACGCCCAACGGCCACAAGATCACCCTCTTCCTGGAAGAGACCGGACTGCCCTACACCCTGCATCCGATCAATATCGGCAAGGGCGAGCAGTTCGCGCCGGCATTCCTGGCGATCGCACCGAACAACCGCATCCCGGCCATCGTCGATAACGCCCCCGCCGACGGCCAGGCGCCCATCCCGCTGTTCGAGTCCGGCGCCATCCTGCTCTACCTGGCGGAAAAAACGCACCAGTTCATCCCCGCGGATCCGCGCGGACGCGCCGACGTCCTGCAGTGGCTCTTCTGGCAGATGGGCGGCCTGGGCCCCATGGCCGGCCAGAACCACCACTTCTCGCAGTACGCGCCGGAAAAACTTCCCTACGCCATCGACCGCTACGTGCGCGAGACCAACCGCCTGTACGGCGTGCTGGACAAGCGCCTGGCCGACCGTGAATTCATCGCGGGCGACTATTCGATTGCCGACATGGCGTCCTATCCCTGGATCGTGCCGCACCAGAAGCAAGGCCAGGACCTGGACGATTTTCCCCACCTGAAGCGCTGGTTCGAGGCCATCAAGGCGCGGCCGGCCACGGTGCGCGCCTATGCGCGCGCCGAGGCGATCAACCAGCAGCCATCCGTCAGCGACGACGCGTCGCGCCGGATTCTCTTCGGGCAAACCGCGGCCTCGGTCCAACGCTGAGCCGCCCACCACGCAAGGAGCGCAACCATGCATGCAGAGTACAAGGTTCCCGGCGGCAAACTCGTTGTCGCCGATCTCGAGGTCGTGGACGGCCAGATGCGCAATGTGCGCATCAGCGGCGACTTCTTCCTCGAGCCACCCGAAGCGCTGGATGCCATCAATGACGCGCTGGAAGGCATGCCCGTCGAAGCCAGCGAAACCGAGATCGCGCTGGCGGTCCAGCTGGCCCTGCCCGACAAGGCCGAGCTGTTCGGCTTTTCGTCCGAGGCCGTCGCCGTCACGGTCGGCCGGGCGCTGGGCTGATCCCCGCCGCCGCGCGGGCGGCCGCCATTTCCCCCCTGACCGCGACCACGCGCCGGCGCTGCCGGCGTGGCGCTTTTCGAGCATCGACTGAATGAGCACTGCGCAGCAGCCCCCCCGCGCCGATTGGCGGGATTTCGACTGGCAACTGATCCACGAGGGTCCCGAGCAGCCGGCCATGCACATGGCGCTGGATGCCGTGCTGGCCGACGAGGTCGGCGCGGGCCGGCACCCGCCCACGCTGCGCATCTGGGAATGGGCCGCGCCAGCCGTGGTCATCGGCCGCTTCCAGTCGCTGCAGAACGAAGTCGAGCCCACCGGCGCGCAACGCCACGGCATCACCGTCGTGCGGCGCGTGAGCGGCGGCGGCGCCATGTTCGTCGAGCCCGGCAACACCATCACCTATTCCATCTATGCGCCCGATGCGCTGGTGCGCGGCATGTCCTTCCAGGAATCCTACGCCTACCTGGACGACTGGGTGCTGGAAGCGCTGGGCGAACTGGGCATCCGCGCCTGGTACCAGCCGCTGAACGACATCGCCTCGGATGCCGGCAAGATCGGCGGCGCCGCCCAGGCCCGCCGCGGCCGCGCCGTGCTGCATCACGTCACCATGTCCTATGACATCGACGCCGACAAGATGACCGAGGTGCTGCGCATCGGCAAGGAGAAGCTCTCGGACAAGGGCATCGCCAGCGCCAAGAAGCGCGTGGACCCCTTGCGCAGCCAGACCGGCATGCCGCGCGACGAAATCATCGCGCGCATGCTGGACGTTTTCCGCCGCCGCTACGGCCTGACGCCCGGCGCCCTGCGCGACACCGAGCGCGAGCAGGCACGCGAGCAGGCCGACGCCAAGTTTTCCACCCCGGAATGGACCGCGCAGGTGCCCTGACCCCCGCCGCCAGGATATCGACCATGACCTACACGCCCGTCGTTCTCTCTTTTTCCCTGGCCTCGGCGCTGCTGCTGTCGGCCTGCGGCACCTCCACGCCCAGCTCCATCAGCCTGCCCTCTGCCTCGGCACAGGCCGCCGCCGACACCGGCCAGGCCCTGCGCAGCGAACCCGTGCGCTGGAAGCGCGACAAGCCTGGCTGCAAGCGCGAGTGCCCGCGCATCGAAGTCGACTCGCTGGCTTTCCCGCAAGACGAAAAACTCACCGCCCTGGTCGACCATGCGCTGGCGATGATGACGGGACTGGAATCCAACGTCCAGCCCACCTACCTGTCGATCGCCGAGTTCGAGGCGTATTACTGGCGCACCGCCAAACCGCGCTATGCCGTGGTGCTGAAAGCGGAGTTGAAGCACCAGCAGGGCCCGATCACCGTGCTCACGCTGTCCAGCTACCAGTTCACGGGCGGCGCCCATGGCATCCCCGCCACGCAATACCTGAACTGGGACCGCGGCGCGCAACGCGTGCTGGGGCTGGCGGACGTCCTGGAACCCGGCCGCGGCCCGCAGTTCGTGCAGGCGCTGGCGCGCGCCCACAAGCGCTGGCTGGAAGACAACCGCGACTATCAGGACAACCCCACGCGCTACGCGGAGCTCTGGCCTTTCTCGCCCAGCGACAACTACGCGCTGGCCAAGGACGGCATCACGGTCAAGTACGACGCCTACGCCATCGCCCCGTATTCGCATGGCGAACCGGAACTGACCATCCCGTACACCGAGCTGACCGGCATCCTGAAACCGGCCTACCTGCCGGCACGCTGAAGATCAGGCCGCCAGCGGGAACCCGGACGGCGCGCGGACACGCCGCGCGCCCAGTACACTAGCGCGTCGCGCGGCCTGCCGGCCGCCTCGCCTGCTTCGCACCCGCTTTCGTCCCGCCCCGCACATGTCCCACCCCAGCCAGCTGCCCAGCACCGGCAGCTTCGCCAGTATCCCGCTCTCCGGCGACGACAGCCTGTCCTGCCTGCAACTCGGCCAGGGCGAACGCCTCTGCATCCTGATCCACGGTTCGCTCTGCGACGGACGGTATTGGTGGCCGCAGTTCGACGACCTGTCGGCTGGCCGCCGGCTGTGTTCGCCCAGCCTGCGCCATTACTTCCCCGCCGCGCCGGATCCCACGGTGAGGCTGGACTGGCGGCGCGACGTCGGCGATCTGCTTGCCCTGGTCGAGCGCCTGAGCCCGGATGCCCCCGTCGACCTGATCGGCCATTCACGCGGCGGCGCCATTGCCTACCAGTTGGCACGGCAGCGCCCGGACCGCGTGCGCAGGCTGGTGCTGGCCGAGCCCGGCGGCGCCACGCAGGCCGGCACGCCCGCGGATCCGGTGTTGATGCAGGAGTGGAAAGCCGCGCTGTCGGCCAAGCTGGCGCGCGGAGAATACGAATCGGCCGTCGGCCAGTTCATCGATGGCGTCAGCCGCGCCGGCAGCTGGCTGCACAGCCCGCGCGATTTCAAGCGCATGGCGCTGGACAACGCCCACACGCTGGTCTCGCAGATGGACGACCCGCTGCCCGCCTACGCGGAAGCGGACGTCGCCCAATTGGCCCTGCCGGTATTGCTGGTGAAGGGACAACGCAGCCGCGAGCGCTTCGTCGTCACGGTGGACACGCTGGCGCGCTGGTTGCCCGATGCGCGGGTGGTGGAGATTGCCGGGGCCAGCCACGGCATGAACCTGGCCCACCCGCGTGCCTTCAATGCCGCGGTCCTGGACTTCCTGGACGCGGCCTGAGGCGGCCGGGCAGGACGCCGTGCAGCGGGGCGCCAGCAGGACGCCCCGGACCTCGCATCAGGGATACAGGCCGCGCACCTGGCGCGCCTGCAGGATGCGCGTGCACGCCACGATGAAGGCGGCGGTGCGCAGCGTCACCTGGTGCTGCTTGGCCACCTGCGAGATGGACGCATAGGCCTCGCGCATGATGCGCTCCAGGCGCTGGTTGATCTCTTCCTCGCTCCAGAAGAAGCTGGAGAAATCCTGCACCCATTCGAAGTAGCTGACCGTCACGCCGCCGGCGTTGGCCAGCACGTCGGGCACCACCGTGATGCCCTTGTCGGTCAGGATGTCGTCGGCCTCGGGCGTGGTCGGGCCGTTGGCGCCTTCCACCACGAAGCGCGCGCGGATACGGTCGGCGTTCTTCGACGTGATCTGGCCTTCCAGCGCGGCGGGAATCAGGAAGTCCGTTTCCACGCCCCAGAAGTCCTCGGCGGCAATCGCCTCACCGCCTTCGAAGCCCCCGACGCCACCGGCACGCGACACGTGCGCAATCAGGTCGGGCACGTCCAGGCCGTCGGCCTTGAACACCGTGCCGGTGTGATCCTGCGCGGCCACGATCTTGGCGCCCGCGTCATAGAACAGGCGGGCGGCCGTGCCGCCCACGTTGCCGAAACCCTGCACGGCAACGCGCGAACCCGCCACGTCCAGGCCGGCGTCGCGCGCGGCCTCGCAGGCCACCACGAACACGCCGCGGCCCGTGGCTTCGGTGCGCCCCAGGCTGCCGCCCAGCGCCACGGGCTTGCCCGTGACCACGCCGGTGGAGGTCAGGCCTTCGTTCATGGAATACGTGTCCATCATCCAGGACATGATCTGCGCGTTCGTGTTCACGTCCGGCGCGGGGATGTCCTTCGACGGCCCGATGATCACGCCGATCTCGCTGGTGTAGCGGCGCGTCATGCGCTCGAGTTCGGGTTGCGACAGCGTGCGCGGGTCGACGCGGATCCCGCCCTTGGCGCCGCCGAAAGGCACGTTGATGGCGGCGTTCTTCACCGACATCCAGGCCGACAGGGCCATGACCTCGGACAGCGTGACGTCCTGGTGGTAACGCACGCCGCCCTTGCCGGGGCCGCGCGAGGTGTTGTGCTGGACGCGGTAGCCCTCGTAGTGGGCGATGCGGCCGTCATCCAGTTCGATCGGCACGTCGACGATCAGCGCGCGCTTGGGGCGCTTCAGGGTTTCGACCCAGCGTGCCAGCGACCCCAGGTAGGGCGTGACGCGGTCGACCTGTTTCAGGTAAATGCCCCAAGGCCCCAGGTCGTTGGGGTCCAGGTAAGAGGGAAGCGCGTGGTTTTGCTGCTGCGACATGCATGGCTCCGTTGCGGACAATCCCGGCATTGTAGGCAGATGTCCGCGCAAAATTACATATGCGTCCCCATTAATTCATGGAAATATAAAATGGGGACATACTAACGACCCTGCGCCTTGCGACGGTCCTGCGCCAGCTTTTCCATGGCGTCCGCCAGGCGGTCGTTGCCGAACTGCCTCGCCATGTCGATGGCGTCCTGCCCCTGCAGATTGCGTTGCGACGGGTCGGCGCCCGCGTTGATCAGCACCTGCGCCGTGTCCACGCTGTTGGCCCGCATCGCCATCATCAGCGGCGAGGTGCCATCCGGCGACGGCGCGTTCACGATGGCCTTCAGGCCGATCAGCCATTTCGCCACGTCGGCATGCCCCTTGGCGGCGGCATAGTGCAAGGGTGTCCAGCCCAGGCGGTTCACCTCGGCGCCACGCTTGACCAGCGCCTGGCTGCGGGAAAGCTGGCCCGTCAGCGCGGTGTACATCAGCGGCGTCTCCTGGACCCCGTTCATGATGTTCACGTCGGTGCGGCTGTCGGCCAGGATCACATCGAAGACTTCCCAGGCGTCGTCACGCACCGCCTGCATCAGCGCGGGTTCCCCCTTGTCGGTCACTTGATTGGGATCGGCGCCCGCACGCAACTGCTCGGCCACGGCCGACGCGCGGTCATTGCGGATGTCCCGCCACCAGCTGGTGTTCTGGGCCATGGCGCTGACGGACACCGACGCGGCCAGCAGGCCGGGCACGGCGCGGCGCAGCAACCAGCCGCCGACGCGGCCCAGCGGGGAGAAATCTTCAGAATTCACTTTAATCATCAGACTTTAACTTCCCTTTCTATCTTGCTGAAAAGATTATAGAAATTATCCGTTGACGCTTGCGCCACCTCGGCGGCGGAAATGCCCTTCAGGTCGGCGATCTTCTCGGCCACATGCACCACCAGCGACGGATCGTTCAGCTTGCCGCGGAACGGCACCGGCGCCAGATACGGCGAATCCGTCTCGATCAGCAGCCGGTCCAGCGGCATGCGCGTGGCCACCTCGTGGATCACATGGGCGTTCTTGAAGGTCACGATCCCCGACAGCGAAATATGGAAATTCAGGTCCATCGCCGCCTGGGCCACTTCCCAGGACTCGGTGAAACAGTGCATGACGCCGCCCACCTCGTCAGCGCCCTCTTCCTTCAGGATGCGCACCGTGTCCTCGGCGGACGCCCGGGTGTGGATGATCAGCGGCAGGCCCGTCTCGCGCGCGGCGCGGATGTGCACGCGGAAGCGCTCGCGCTGCCACTCGGGCTTGCCCTCCAGGCGGTAGTAATCCAGCCCGGTCTCGCCGATGGCCACCACCTTGGGGTGGCGCGCGCGCTCGACCAGCAGGGCCACGTCCGGCTCGGGCGTGTCTTCATAGTCCGGATGCACGCCCACCGAAGCCCACAGGCGGTCATGCGCCTCCACGATCTCCATCAACCCCGGCCAATCCGGCAGGTTCACGCTGACACAGAGCGCCTGCGAGACCTGGTTGGCGTCCATGCGCGCGAAGATCTCGGGCAGCTGGGCGGCCAGTTCAGGAAAATTCAGATGGCAATGGGAATCGACGTACATGATGGATACGGGTGTAGCGGGAGCAACAAGGATGATTAAAAAGGGACGGGCTTATGGCCTGAAACCACACCAACAAGCCAAACGGGGAAATTAAGGGACGCAACATCGGCCGCATGCCGATCCGTGCAGTCCGACTGCATCAAATAAAGGCAGTTCCCTGCCTTGACGCCGTAAGAAAAAAGCAACGCGAAGCGCAAGGAAAACCGCCTCGCCCTAGCCCTGGCAGGATAGCACCACCCGTTGCAGGCTGGCATGCAGCAGCAACTTCGCGTTCAGGGGGTGGCTGGCCAGGCGTTGCTGCTGGCCCAGCCAGCGGGCGGTCTCGGCCACGTTGCTGCGCGAGGCGCGCGCGGCCAGGGCCTGGGTGGCCTCGGCCAGTTGGGGGAAATAGCGCGGCGGCGCGCCAGCCGCGCCCAGCATCAGGTCGGCGAAGAAACGCTGCAAGGCGTCCAGCCACTGGCCGGTGGGCGTCTTTTCCAGCGCTTCCACCATCTGGCCCAGATCGGGCTGCTGCCCCTTGCCCAAAGTACGTACCAGCGCCTGCAGCCAATCCGGGCAGGCCGACTCCCGCTCATTCGACAGGCGCAACGCCGCCAGCGGCGCGCCACCGGCAGCGGCCAGCCATTCCGCCGGCGCTTTCACGCCCTGCTCGTCCAGCCAGGCCAGCGATTCCGCTTGCCCCGGCGCAGCCAGGGGCAGGCGCCGGCAGCGCGACACCAGGGTCGGCAGCAGACGGTCCGGCGCATCCGCCACCAGCAGGAACACTGTATGCGGAGGCGGCTCTTCCAGCACTTTCAGCAAGGCATTGGACGAGACCACGTTCATGGCGTGAGCCGGATACAGCACCGCCACGCGCCAGCCGCCGCGGTGGGTGGCCGTGTTGAACCACGACTCCAGCCCGCGTATCTGTTCGATGCGGATGTCCTTGGACGGCGCGCGCTTGGCCGCCCCGCCGCCCGTCTCGGCAGCGGGTTCTTCCCCGCCCTCGGCGGCAGTCTCGGCGCCCTCTTCCAGCGCCACGGCCTCGGGCCGGATACGGCGCAGGTCGGGATGGTTGCCCGCGCGCACCCAGCCACAGGCCAGGCACTTTCCGCAGGCCACGCCGTCTTCCGGCGACTCGCACAACAGCGCGGCGGCCGCAGCCAGGGCGAAATCCAGCTTGCCGATACCGGCCAGGCCGTGGATCAGCCAGGCATGCGCGAAGCGCTCGCGCTGGCCCAGCCACTGCCGCGCCAGCGTCTGCTGCCAGGGCAGGAACTGCGCCGTCATGCCACCGCCTGCGTCAGTGCGCGCAATTGCCCGGCCAACACCTCTCGGATGGCCTCGATGCTCTGCGTGGCATCGATGCGGCGAATGCGTCCGGGCGCCTCGTCGGCCCGCGCCAGATACACCGCGCGCGTGCGTTCGAAGAAAGCGTCCTGTTCGCGCTCGAAGCGATCCGGCTCGCGCGCGCCGCTGCGCCGGGCCCGCGCCACTTCCAGCGGCACGTCGAACAGCCACGTCAGGTCGGGCTGCAGATGGGGGTGCACCCACTGCTCCAGCGCGGCGATGCGCGCCTGGCCCAGTTCGCGCCCGCCGCCCTGATAGGCATAGGTGGCGTCGGTGAAACGGTCGCACAGCACCCAGGTGCCGGCCGCCAGCGCGGGCTCGATCACCTGGCGCAGGTGCTCGCTGCGCGCGGCGAACATCAGCAGCGTCTCGGTTTCCAGCGACATGGACTCGGACAGCAGGCAGTCGCGCAGGCGTTCGCCCAGCGGCGTGCCGCCCGGTTCGCGCGTCTCCAGCACCGTCAGCCCCTGGTCGCGCAAGGCCTGCGCAATCCACGAGGCATGCGTGCTCTTGCCCGCGCCATCCACCCCTTCCAGGGTCAGGAAGCGGCCGCGCGCAGGCGCGTTCGTGGCAGGCAAAGTCATGGATTCCGTCCCAGGATGAAACGCGCCACGGCCCGGTTGTGGTCGGCCAGGTTCGCCGAGAACTGGCTCGTGCCATCGCCACGCGACACGAAATAGAAGAACTTGTGCGCCTCGGGCTGCACCGCCGCCAGCAGCGAGGCCCGGCCCGGGCTCGCGATGGGCGTGGGCGGCAGGCCGCTGCGCGTATAGGTATTCCAGGGCGTATCGGTCTGCAGGTCGCGCTTGCGGATGCGCCCCTGATAGGCATCGCCCATGCCATAGATCACCGTCGGGTCCGTCTGCAGCGGCATGCCCACGCGCAGGCGGTTGATGAAGACGCCGCCCACGCGCACGCGCTCGGGCTCGTGACCGGTTTCCTTCTCGATGATGGACGCCAGGATCAGCGCCTCATAGGGCGTGGCCAGCGGCAGGCCTTCCTCGCGCTGCGCCCACACCTGGTCCAGCACCTGCTGCTGCGCCAGGTAGGCGCGGCGCAGGATCTCGTAATCGGAATTGCCCGGGTTGAAGAGATAGGTGTCCGGGAAGAACAGCCCTTCCGGGTTGGGCGCCTGCACGTCCAGCTTTTCCAGCAGTTGCGCGTCGCTCACGCCTTCCAGCGTCTGCTTGATGTCCGGATGCGCGCGCAGCGCCGCGCGGATCTGCCGGTAGGACCAGCCTTCCACGAAGGTCACCTGACGCTGGCTCATCTCGCCACCGGCGATGCGGGCCAGGATCGTGCGCGGCGTATCGCCCTGGCGGACCTCGTAGGCGCCGGCCTTCAGCAGCTTGTCCTGCTCCAGGTAGCGGGCCAGCCAGGCGAAGCCGCGCTGATGCACCGCCACGCCCGCCTTGTTCAGCGTACGCGCGACCGCCTGCGGGCCGCTGCCCGGGTCGACGATGAAGTCGACCTTGTCGGCCTGCATGGTGACGGGCGTGTCTGTCCAGCGCCAGGCCATCCAGCCGGCGACGCCGACGGCCACGAAGGCGGCCAGCACGAAGAAGAGAAGGATTGCGCGCAGACGTTTCATGAGAGGCGAAAGTGTAATGGATCGCGGCGAGGCGGGCAGGCGCTCCCGCCGGACCTGTTTTGGCGTATCGGCGCGGGATACATTTTCCCGCAACCCGTTCGAGGGCTTTACCGGATGGCAGCGCCCCAGGGCGTATCATCGGGCGATACCGTGACAGCGTTACCGCCATCGCCGCGATAGCCCAACGAGAGCTTATCTAGACATGACTTTGAACACCCCGTTCCCCGCTCCCACCGCCGCCCAGCGCGAAGGCGCGCCCAACGTCTATGCCCTGGACAGCGACTACGCCGTCCTGCAGGCCGTCGGCGCCGACGCCCTCACCTTCCTGCAAGGCCAGCTCACCAATGACGTGGCCGGCCTGCCCGCCGACGCCGCGCGCTTTGGCGGCTACTGCACGGCCAAGGGCCGGCTGCTGGCCACCATGGCCTATTGGCGCGCCGACACCGAGGAAGTCCCGGGCGTGCGCCTGCTGGTGCGCCGCGACCTGGCGGAAGCCCTGGTCAAGCGCCTGGGCATGTTCGTGCTGCGCGCCAAGGTGAAGCTCTCGCTGACCGAATTGCGCGTCTTCGGCGTCGAAGCGCCCCAGACCACCGCGCTGACCGAAGTGGCCGAAGCGGCCGGCGCACAGTTGCCGGCCCAGGCCTGGCAACGCGCGGACCTGGACAGCGGCACCTGGATCGCCGCCCCGGCAGCCGCAGGCGCTTCGCCGCGCTGGTGGTGGATTGCCGCCCTGGATCAACTGGCGGGCAACGCCGCCGCGCTGGCGGCCTCGGCAGCCGCCGATGCCCAAGCCTGGAAGGCCGCGGACATCGCCGCGGGCCTGCCCTGGATCCAGGCCAGCACGCAGGACGTGTTCATCCCGCAGACCGTCAATCTGGAATTGGTGGGTGGGGTCAGCTTCACCAAGGGCTGCTACCCGGGGCAGGAAGTGGTCGCGCGCAGCCATTACCGTGGGACGGTGAAGCGGCGGATGGCGTATGGCGTGCTGGCCGAGACGCCGCCCGCGCCGGCTGCGGCGGGGGTGGATGTGTTCGATGGGGAGCGCGAAGACGAACCGTCTGGGCGGATCGTGGATGTGGCGGGGGCTGCGGTGCTGTTCGAAACGCCGCTGGCTGCGCTGGAGACCGGCCATGCGCCGCGCGTGGGTGCGCCGGACGGGCCTGCCATCACCGTGACGGCGCTGCCTTACGCGATCGTGCCGCAGGGCTGAGTCCTGTCGCGGGGAAACATGGCCGGCGCGGTGTGATTCACTGCCCGGCCATTTCCTTTAGCTCTTCAAGACGCTGGATATTCAGCATCATCGGGCAGTAACCGTGCATCGGTGAGCCCACGTAGGTCGTGGCCAGACTGCATTGGCCATTGCGGTAGGCCAGCCAGGCTAGCTGCGTATCTTCGAGCTTGTCCGCATCGCCGGGGGACTGGGCCTTCAGGCGGGCATGCAAGCGGCTATAGGTTGCGTTCATTTCGCGCTTGACCTTCGCATCCACGGAAGACGAACACGCTTCGACCGTGCCGTTGTTGATGCCGCCTGCGTCTGTCAGGCAGTTCTCGTATTGGGTGGCGTAGTCGTCGGCAGGTGTTGCGGCCAGGGCCTGCATCGCTGTCATCGCCAACGCGCCCGCGATCAAACGTCGAATCATTGCTGCGTTCCGTTTTAGGTCAGGGAAGGCGCGGCTTCTTCTTGTTGGCGGCGCGCTCCACCTGCAAGGTCTTCATGTCACCCAGCCGCGCCAGCAGCGCAGTGATCTCGCGCCGATAGAGCGCCGTGAATGAGTCCGCCTCGTCGGGCTCGATGTCGTAGCCGTTGAACACCGCCAGGGTGTGATCAGGCCGATAACCGAAGAAATGCCCATCGCCTTCGACTTTCAGCACCGGCGCGAAATCGTCAGGGGCACCCTCTTCCCGAGCGCGATCCAGCATGCGCTCCAGGTTGAGCCAGTCGGGCACGTCGGGCGCCAGGCCGAACACCATGATGCCGCGCCAGAATGTCCATGCAGGGCCGACGTCGAAGGCCTTGGCCTGTGGCCAGACTTCTTCGCGGGCGGAGACGAGGACACCGCCAAGTTTGGAAAGGGAGAGTTCGCGAAATTCGCCGGGAAGGGTGAAGCCGAGCTTTTGTTCGTAGGCGTCGTAGCGATCAGGATTGGCCGCGCCTGCGACGACCTCGAAGTCTTTGATGTCTACGGGGGCGAGGATGGCCCACATTTCTTCGAGAATTGAGTTGTTCATATTCCTGGCCTGTTCGAAACGCCTAAATATATTTGAAGAAAATTTCGAGAAAAAACTATATCGACAACGAACAACTGGATGGCTCAGTTACCCTAAGAAAACGAGGCACACTGGATGACCGCTTTCGACCCTGAGCAGCCGGTCGCGATAACATCCATTACAGGCTACGTGACGGCTAGGCAACCAAGCGACATGCAGCGACCGACCCAAACGGGGTCTGATAAGGAAAGCGATAATTAAATAGCTGGAGGTGATGGATGACTGGCTTTCTGTCGAAATGGTTCGGAAAAGCAAAGGCGGAAGTTCCCATAGAGTCCTTAGAGTTGACGACTATAGCCTCCGATTCAAAAAAGGCATCCGGCAGGCGGGAGCCGCCGACAGCACTAAATTGGTCTCAAGCTGAGTACATTCCTCTGCCGCCATCACCGCCAACTTGGGAGGTCGACGGTCGTGACGAATTTCATCGTGAGTACAGTGACCCATTGATGGGTCCGATTTTTCAGGCCGGATTCAAGAGCCAAAATACTAAGGTCTTAAAGCTCGCCGTCGGCCTTTCCCCAGCTCAGCGACAAGGCCGCGCTGGAGAGGTCATCGCAAAAGCTTACTCCAAGCTCATTGTCCAGCGAGTGAAGTCTGGGCGGTTAGGATCGGCGGCTAAGCAATGCGTCGAGATGTTTGAGCTGGTTCCCGACCACGTAAAGGACGTCGATCGCCGTCGTTTCAATCGCATCCTTGGGCTGATGGACAAGGCAGGTAAAAAACATGACTACAAGCATGTGGAGGTTTCCGGCCCTTCATCTATACCATTGTTCACCGTGTCGGATGATGTTCCTTGGACACTCGTAGGCGAGCGGAAACTGCAGAGCAATGAGCAACCCGATTCCACTTTCGAGATTGCTGCCATGGATGCGAACGGAATCTGGCTGATTGACCGTGCTGCTTTCAGCGAGGATCGGCCGGGGGCAAAAGCTGTGCTTCGCCGAACTGACCGACACGGCCTCTTCGTTGGCGAGAAGGCTCTGCTACATGATGTCTATCGTACTGGGGCCACTGCCGGCGGTTCCAGCATCGCTATCATGGACTCCAACGGGGTTCTTCACATCTACGATGCAGAGCTGAAC
The DNA here is from genome assembly GCF_900089455.2 of Orrella dioscoreae. Taxonomy (NCBI): domain Bacteria; kingdom Pseudomonadati; phylum Pseudomonadota; class Betaproteobacteria; order Burkholderiales; family Alcaligenaceae; genus Orrella; species Orrella dioscoreae. The sequence continues at coordinate 2,405,006 of NZ_LT907988.1, read as the reverse complement.
ATCATCGCCGAGTCCAATCTTCGCGAGGACCCCCGCGTCGTTGATCACTTCCGGACTATCAAAACGAACTACTGGGGGGAGTTTAAATCGCAAGTTCGGGCCGTGGATTCTGCTCCCGGGGGAGACCGGTACATTTTCACGTTAGCCGACGAGGCATGGTGTTGCGCGACAGATGGCGTTGCATTGTGGGGGGTCATGATGCCTCTCAAGGAAGGTTGGAAGCGTGTCCTCGGTCGGAGTGAGCGCTTCGGAGCGGGGCAAGATGTGGAGGCTGCTTTGCGGCTTTTCGGTTTGTCGCTACCGGTCGACCCCGCAGATATCAAACGGAAGTACCGCAAGTTGGCACAGATCCATCATCCTGATCGTAATCCTGACGATCCAACTGCCACTGAGAAGATGAGGTCCCTCAACTGGGCATTCGAGATTCTGACCGGGGTCGATCCGACTACGCTCGGATTCGAGGAATCAGATATTACGTATTTTGCTCGAACGGCTCCCGACCATGTTGTGGAGTTGGATGGGTTTCCATTAGAGATAACGCTAACTGAAGGAACTCCTCAAGATTGGATCTACGCGGCTAGCTTTTCTGCTAACGGTGGAGCCTACCTCGCAACCTATTCGGGCAAGATTATCCTAGTTTCACGGAAGGGGCTTCCTGAGACAGTGTATGACATCGGAACTTGCCCGAGCGAGATCATAGACGTTGGTCAGTACACCTACTTCCTTACCCCCACCCGACTCTACGTCGTCGAAAACAAAACGAAGCTTGTGGCTCTCCTCGACGTCTTCAGGCAGGGTCGGCTGTTTGTTTCGCACGCCGGATTTGGGTTGCTTTCGGGCAAGCGACTTCAGTGGTTCACGAAGACGGGTGTGAAAGTCGGTGAATTGACGGCGCGAGACCCGATCCGTGTGATTCACGCGGCAGAAGGCGGAGCAGTCGTGCAGACTCGACGGCATCAAATTGAAGTACAGGGATTAGTAATATGAAACGCCATCGGTTTTGACTGAGGTGCGATAGGCAGTAACCGACCCGTAACAGTCTTTCGGCAATCTATGGAGCGGGCACGGAGGGCTCGTTCATGCGGGCTACATGCGTGTGCCGTTCCCCGTCTTGCCGGTGAAGTCGTCCCGGTTCCGAATGGCGATGGGCAGAGTTCAGCGCCTGTGGCAAGATGATCCCACCTGCGGCCACTAGCCATTCTACCGAGAACTGGTTAGGTTGGTCCTCACAACACCCCTCATGCCCGCGAAATGAGCCACATCCACGACGACGTACGCGATTTTCACCTCAAATCACACCCAGCCGAAGAAAAGCTGTTGTCTCCGTTCTTGAGCGGATTTGACGTCACCTGGGGCCGCAGGCGTGCAGGTCACAACACAGAACTATCTGTCTTCTTCCTGCGGCCAGAACGCTTCATGTCAGAGATGTTTGGATTCTCGCAGGAACTCATGCTCGTCTATAGCCCGTACCAGCAACTTGAACCCCGAGCGCTCCAGGCGGCCGAGCAATTCTTGGAGGATGATCCGGCTCGAGGAAGAGTTGAAAAACTAACACTAATTCTTGTCTCTGAAGCGTCACATCCCGAGGAGTGGATTCGAAACTACCTCGCATCGAATCACGAGTCTCGTATCATCGTAGCCATTAATGCGGGCGAGTTACGTGCATCAGCCGGAAATGCATGGTACGTTCGTAACAAGATCGCTGAGCAGCTTTTTGCCCGAGATCTATTCGATTTCCGTCTTCCGCTCGAGCACGATACTTACTTCTTCGGTCGCGATGATTTACTTCTCGACTACCGGGACGCTGCACGCAGAGGTGAGAACAGAGGGCTGTTTGGCTTGCGAAAGACCGGCAAGACCTCCTTTCTATTCAAACTATCGCGTTTCCTTTCTGCAGACGGATCAAAATCACTCTACTACGATTGCAAATCGCCGTCAGTCCGCCAGCTTCATTGGCACGAACTTCTGGAAAAGGTGGGCCACGACCTCGGCAAGGCACTCGGGCAACCTTTCAAAACACCAGCCGACCCTAGAAGGTATGCCGAAGTCTTTACCAATCTGCTCGCGACCGCGCGTCCCGACCAACGAACCCTCCTTGTCTTTGACGAGATTGAGTACATCTCACCGTTCGCCACCGAGGACAAGCATTGGCACTCTGAGTACATAAGCTTCTGGCAGACTATTTGGGCAGCACAGAGCGTCCATCGTCGAATTTCTGTATTGCTCGCCGGAGTAAATCCCAGTGTGGTTGAAATTGATCGAATCGGAGATACACAGAATCCGCTCTTCGGCATCGTTCCGTACAACTTCCTAACAGGCCTCTCTGCTGATGAGGTTCGTCGCATGCTCCGTGTATTGGGGAAGCGAATGGGCTTGGTGTTTGACGAGGATGCAGCGCGATACATGTATCTTCGATATGGAGGCCACCCCCTTCTTAGCCGTCTTGCTGCCAGCTATGTTCATCGGCACATGGTTGCCGACAAAATTATCAGGCCATTTAATGTCACTGCGACTAACCTTGCAAGCACCGAAGATCAGCGCGATGGAGACCTGAGCTTCTACTGCCGTCACGTCGTCTCCGAACTTAGGGACTTTTATCCAGACGAGTACACGCTCCTTGAATGGCTTTCTGCTGGCCGCGCTGCTGATTACCTCGAGTTCGCGAGTTACCCCGACTACATACGGCATCTACGTGCCTATGGGCTCGTTGCTGCCGAAACTGGTGAGGCACCGCGTGTGACGCTCTCTGTCGTTGCCCGGTATGTTGCCCTTGAGGAAGCTCGACGTGATGGCCGAAAGACGATCCTTCGCCTTATTCCCTCTAAAGAACGGGGCGATTGGCTTGAACGCCGAAAAGCAGCGATCCTCGAAGATCTTTCTGAGCTTGAGCGAGTTTCCGAGGCGGCTTCTCTGCCGTCGCTGTTCGGACCGAACTCTATACCTGAGAGTCACCGCTTTGCCGCCCTTACTGTCGTAACTAATGAGGCCGATTTTGAGGCATTCATCAACTGTTGCCATCGCTGCTTTGTCGAGTCGGTCGAGGCATTTGGAAAGCATCAACGAAGATCCGATTACTTCTGGTCTGACGTACGAGCCTCGTACCCTTCACTTCATGAAGCTTTTCATCGCGTGCGGGTCTATAGGCACCAACGCATGCACATCAAGCTAAATCCGGGCGTCGAGGAGGCGCTACAGCGCTTCTTAAAGCAAGACCTTGAGGCGCGCGAGCCGGCAGGAGTCGAAGATTTATGGTTCTTGCTGCAGCAAGCAACCCTGGACGCCTTGTTCAACGCTCTGCAGATCGAACTTTCTCGCCTCGGCCGCTGAACAGTGAGGCTTTTTATCCAGCGATGCACTCCCCTGCACAAAAAGCAATCGACGAAAGGTTGTGCTCCAAGAGAGAAACGCGGCGGTGCCGGTGAGCGCCCCCTGCTGGGAACAAAGTCGAAGGACCGCAAGTGGCCGATAACGACCACTCGAAACCCTCCTCGCCCCCTCACCCCCTCCGAACCAACCCCAAAATACTAGAAAAATCCAACCCCCCATTCCCCTGCGCGCTATGCATCGCATACAAATTCCGCGCCAGCTCCCCAAGCGGCGTAGCCGCCCTCACCGCCAACGCAGCCTCTGCAGCCAACCCCAGATCCTTCAACATCAAATCCACCCCAAACCCGCCTTCATACCCCTTCGACGCCGGCACATTCGGCATCACCCCCGGCCAGGGGTTGTAAAGCTCGGTCGCCCAGTTCCGTCCCGAGCTCTTGGAAATGATGTCCGACAGCACCTTCACATCCAGGCCATTCGCGACACCCAAGGCCAAGGCCTCGGCAGTCCCCGCCATCAACACCCCCAACAGCATGTTGTTGCAGATCTTGGCCACCTGCCCTGCCCCCGCATCGCCCGCATGAAAGATGTTCTTGCCCATTTTTTCCAGCAAGGGCCGCGCGCGTTCCAGCGACTCGGCAGCACCACCCACGATGAAGGTCAAGGTCCCGGCCGCCGCGCCGCCCGTGCCGCCTGACACGGGCGCATCGATCATGGCGATGCCGCGCGCCTGCGCCGCCGCGGCCACGCGGCGCGCGGATTCCGGTGCAATGGTGCTGCAATCGATGACCAAAGCATCCGCGCGCACGCCGGCCAGCAGGTCGTCACCCAGGTACAGTTTCTCGACGTGCGCGCTGGCCGGCAGCATGGTGATGACGCAGTCCGTGCCTGTCACCGCATCACGCGCCGACGCCGCAACCGACGCCCCCGCCTCCGCGGCCTGCTTCAAGGCCTTCTCGGAAAGGTCGAACACCTTCAGCGCATGACCCGCCTTGAGCAGGTTCAGCGCCATCGGCGCCCCCATGTTGCCCAGGCCGATAAAAGCGATCTGCTTCATGTTGCATGTCTCCTCGTTTGTTTTTCTGGAAATCATGAAAGCCGGGGCGGGGACCTCGGCGGGACTACGTTTTTTCCACGCCGAAGAAGGGGCTGCCGGATTGCTCCAGGTCGGCCATGGGATGCGCCTCGGGCTCCCAGGGCGGCTGGAAATACGGCTCGACCCAGGCCTCGTCGGCCTCTTCGATGGCGCGCGGATGCCAGCGCGGTTTCTTGTCCTTGTCGATCAGCAGCGCACGCACGCCTTCGGCGAAATCGCCGTCGGCCGCGCAGCGCAGCGCGGCCCAGTATTCGGCACGGAAGGCATCGGCCAGCGACATGAGGCGGGCGCGTTGCTGCAGCGTGAAGGCGATGCGCGCGGAACTGGGCGCGCCAGCGGCAAAGGTGGCGGCGGCCTTGGCCAGCCAGGGGTCTTCGTGGCCGTTCAGGGTGGCGATTTCATCGGCCACGTCTTCCAGGGTCTTGCCGCCGCACAAGGTGTTGATGAGGAACAGGTGCTGGCGCAGCGGCCCGTGCTCGCCGCCCTCTTCCGGCGCGTGGCTGCGCAACGCGCGCTCCAGCAGGCCGTCGTTGACGCCACGGCCGGTGACCGCGGCATCGCCGTCCAGCCCGCCCATGGCCCAGGGCTGGCGCAGCAGGTCGGCCATCACGTCATCCCAGTCTTCCGTGTGGATGCGGTAATCAGCCATGCCGGTGAAGATGGCGTCGCTGGCGTTCAGCGGCGCGCCGGTCAGGGCCAGGAACAGGCCGCTGCGGCCCGTCATGCGGCCCAGCAGCCAGCTGCCGCCCACATCGGGAAAAAGCCCGATGGTGATCTCGGGCATGGCCAGGCGCGAGGTTTCGCTGACCACGCGATGACTGGCGCCGGCCATGAGGCCGATGCCGCCGCCCATGACGATGCCGGTGCCCCAGCACAGCACGGGCTTGGGATAGACGTGGATGGCGTAGTCCAGCCGGTACTCGGTCTCGAAGAAACGGCGCGCGTAGTCGTTGGCCAGCGGATCGCCGCTGGTGTTCTCGCGCATGCTGCGATACAGGCTGTGCAGGTCGCCGCCGGCGCAGAAGGCCTTTTCGCCCGCGCCCTTGAGCACCACCACCGCGATGCCGGGATCCGCGGCCCACACCTGCAGCCGCTCGGCCAGCAGCTCGGCCATTTCCAGCGTCAGGCCATTGAGCGTCTGCGGGGCATTCAGCGTGGCAACGCCGAAGCGCGTGCCGTTCGCGCAATCCAGTTCCTCGAACAATACCGGGGCAGTCATCTCGGGTCCGTTCCTTTCTCGAGCAATTGGCGCGCGATGATCACGCGCATGATCTCATTGGTGCCTTCGAGGATCTGGTGCACGCGCGTGTCGCGCACCAATCTTTCCAGCGGGTAGTCCTTAAGATAACCGTAACCGCCGAAAATTTGCTGTGCATCAAGGCACACTTGGAACCCTAAATCTGTCGCCAGACGTTTCGCCATGGCGCAATAGGTCGATGCGTCGGGCGAGCCGCCATCCAGCTTGCACGCCGCCAGCCGTACCATCTGGCGGGCCGCCACCACGTGCGTGGCCATGTCGGCCAGCTTGAACTGCAAGGCCTGGAAGGTGGCGATCTTGCGGTCGAACTGCTTGCGCTCCAGCATGTAGTCGCGCGCGGCAGTCAATGCGCCCTGCGCCGCGCCCACCGAGCAGGTGCCGATGTTGATGCGCCCGCCGTCCAGCCCCTTCATGGCGATGCGAAAGCCCTCGCCTTCCGCACCCATCAGGTGCTCGGCCGGCACTTTCACGTTCTCGAACATGATGGGCCGCGTGGACTGGCTGTTCCAGCCCATCTTCTCTTCCTTGCGGCCATAGGTGATGCCCGGCAGGTCGGCCGGCACGGCAAACGTGGAAATGCCGCCCGCCCCCGCCCCGCCCGTGCGCGCCATGAGCACCAGCAGGTCGGTGTCGCCGCCACCGGAGATGAAGGCCTTGGCGCCGTTCACGACATAGACGTCGCCCTGCTTTTCCGCGCGCGTGGACAGCGACGCCGCATCCGACCCCGCGGCGGGCTCGGTCAGGCAGTACGAGGCCAGCTTGCGGCCTGCGGCCAGGTCCGGCCCCCACGCCTCGCGCACGGCCGGCGTGGCCCATTTGCCGACCATCCAGGTGGCCATGTTGTGGATGGTGAGGAAGGCGGCCGTGGAAGGATCCACGGCCGCCAATTCCTCGAAGACCAGCGTGGCATCCAGGCGCGGCAGGCCCAGGCCGCCGATCTCCTCGCTGGCGTACAGCGAGCAGAAGCCAAGCTCGCCGGCGCGCGCGAAAGCCTCCTTGGGGAACACGCTGTCGGCGTCCCAGCGCGCCGCATGCGGCGCCAGCTCGCCTTGCGCGAAATCGCGGGCCGCCTGCACGAAAGCCTGTTGCTCGTCGTTGAGTTCCAGATCCACGCTTGTCTCCTTGGATACGAGGCACGGGTGACAGTGCCTGCCGGATGTGTCTCCGGATTGTGTGGGCAGTTTACGTAAACGTAAATCCGCGTAACTCCCAACTTACCCCAAGGCACTCGCCTGCACAGTCCCGTGCGCGACATTTGCTTCGCTTGCCTCACCCAGCCATTGCCCGAGCCCGAACTATTAAGTGATAATCGTTCGCACTGAATTCCCGCCCTGCTTTCCGGATTGCGCCGCGCCTCGCGGCCCGCCAGGTCTTGAACTCCTCCGACTACCTTTCCCCGCCCTCCGTCGAAACGCTTTACGTCGACCACCACCCCTGGCTGCAAGGCTGGCTGCGCCGCCGCCTGGGCAACGCCGCCGACGCGGCCGACCTGGCCCAGGACGCGTTCCTGCGGCTGCTGGCATCGCCTCGGATCTTCGGCAGCCTGCCCGAAGCACGGGTCTATCTGCGCACGATGGCCGGCGGGCTGTGCGTCGACCTGTGGCGGCGGCGCCAGATCGAGCAGGCCTGGCTGGATACCCTGGCCGCGCTGCCGGAAGACCGGGCGCCATCGGCCGAGCATCAGGTGATGGTGCTGCAAACCCTGCAGGAGATGGACACGCTGCTGCGCAGCCTGCCGGCCAAGGCCGCGCAGGCCTTCGTGATGAGCGCCGGTTGCGGCATGTCCACCGTGGAAGTGGCGCAGGAACTGGGCGTATCCGACCGCATGGTGCGCAAGTACATCGCGCAGGCCATGCTGCACTGCCTGAAGACCGCGTGAGCGCCCAACACGACATTCCCGACGCCGTGCTGGCACAGGCCGCGGACTGGTTCGCACGGCTGTGCGCAGGCGACGCCACGGCACGCGAACGCCAGGCATGGCAAGCCTGGCGCGAGGCCTCCGACACGCACCGTCAGGCCTGGGCCCGGGTGGAAGCCATCAGCCAGCGCTTCGCGCCCTTGCAAGCCGTGCCCGACCCCCGCGCTGCCGCCACGGCCTATCGTTCGACGCTGGCTTCCCCCGGCAGGCGGCGTCTGGTGCTGAGCCTGGCCGCCTTGGCAGGCACCGGCCTGGCAGGCTGGATGGCGCGGGACTACGGCGTTTTTCCCACCGTCCTGTCGGCAAGCCTGGCCGATTACCGCACAGCCACGGGAGAGGTGCGCGAACTGCGGTTGCCGGACGGCACGCAGGTCTGGCTGGGCACCGCCAGCGCCTTCGACGCGGATTACACCGCCAGCCTGCGCAGGCTGCGGCAGTGGCGCGGCGAGATGCTGGTGGAGACCGCCGCCGACGCCGGCCGCCCCTTCGTGGTCGACACGCCGCAAGGCCGGCTGCGTGCGCTGGGCACGCGTTTCCTTACCCGGCTGGACGGCGACGACACCCGCATTGCCGTCTACGAAGGCGCGGTCGAGGCCACGGCGGCCAGCGGTCACGCCGTGATCATTCCCGCGGGCATGCAGGCACGCGTGTCCGCGCAGGGCGTGTCGGCGCTGACGCCCGCCGATCTTGCCGATGCCCAGGGGCCGCGCGGCCGCTATGTGGCCAGGAACGTGCCGCTGTCAGAGATGCTGCAAGCGCTGGGCCGCTATCGGCGGGGTTACCTGAGCGTGTCGCCGGAAATCGCTGACTTGCCTGTTTTCGGCAGCTTTCCCATGACGGAGCCCGACCGCGTGCTGGCCATGCTGGAGTCGGTCATGCCGATCCGGGTACAGCGCCCCTTCCCTGGCTGGACGCGCGTCATGCCGCGCTGATCCGCCGGCGAAAATATTCTCCCTGTCATGGTTCCGATTTTCCCGCCTGCTTCGATGAAGAGGTGAAAGGCCGCCACGCCGGCGCGCCCACAGCCCTGTTGCCATCGAGGAAGTGCTTCATGTCCACCCGCCCTGCCCATCCTGCCCGCCAGGCAGCCCAGCGCCGCACGCCACTGTCTGTTGCGCTGGGCAGCGCCGTGCTGGCCAGCCTGACCCTGCTTGCCGTGCCGCAAGGCGCGCAGGCGCAGACGCCGGCCGCCGCCCACGCCGACGGCGCCCGCCGCTATGACATTCCCCCTGGCCCGCTGGAAGACGTGCTGGCACGCTACGCCGCCGAGTCCGGCGTGCTGCTGGTCAGCCCGCCGGGGCTGGTGCAGCACCGCCGCAGCGGCGGCGTCAGCGGCACGTTGAACGATGCCGCGGCGCTGTCCGCCATTCTGGCCGGCACGGACCTGGAGGCGGTGCGCGACACCGGCGGCCAGTTCCGCCTGCGCGCCCGGCCCGCCGGCGCGTCCACGCTGGCTCCGGTCACCGTACTGGGCCGATCGCCCTCCACCACCGAAGGCTCGGGCTCGTACACGTCCAGCGCCGTCACCATCGGCAAGGGCGAACAATCGCTGCGCGAGATCCCGCAGGCCGTCACCGTCATCACCCGTCAGCGCATGGATGACCAGGACATCAGCGATATCCGCGAAGCCATGAACCAGGCGCCGGGCGTGTCCACGGTGTCCAACGAACCCGGCGGCCATTTCTATTCGCGCGGCTTCTTCATTCAAAGCTATCAGTTCGACGGCGTGCCGCTGGAGCGGCAGCTGTATGCACGCGGTTCGGCCTTCAACACCGACACCAGCATCTATGACCGCGTGGAACTGATGCGCGGCCCGCAAGGCCTGTTCGAGGGCGCCGGCGACCCATCGGGGTCGGTCAACCTGGTGCGCAAGCGCCCCACGCAGGAGCGCCAGCTGGTGCTGACCGGCAAGGCCGGTTCGTGGAACCGCGTGGGCGCGCAAGCCGACTACGGCGGCGCGCTGAACGACAGCGGCAGCGTGCGTGGCCGCGTGGTGGCCAACTACGACCGCAGCGATTCCTTCCGTGACTACCTGAACTCGCGCGAACGCACGCTGTACGGCGCCTTGGACATCGACCTTGGGCCCGCCACCACCCTGGGCCTGGGCTACAGCCGCGAGACGCCCTATGGCGGCATCGACTGGTCGGGCCTGCCCAACAACGGCGACGGCAGCATGCCGGTGTATGGCCGCGCCACCAACCTGAGCGCGCCCTGGAACTATGCAAAGAAGTCGCAGGAAAGCTGGTTCCTGGACCTGAGCCATCGCTTCGCCAACGGCTGGCGCTTCAAGACCTCGCTCGTGCGCGTCCATGAAGAGAACGAAATCCTCTATCTGCTGCGCACCGGCCGCCTGGGGCCGCCCAACACCATGCGCGGCGACGCCTATGCCTTCGACATGGTGTCGCGCAACGTGGGCGGCGATGCCTATCTGACCGGCAGCGAACAGCTGTTCGGCCGCAAGCTGGACCTGATCGTCGGAGCCAACTTCTCACGCCAGCGCAGCCATGATCTGTGGGGTTGGCAGCGCAACCTGGAAGCCCTGAACGGCAGCTACGACCAGCCTGTCACCGCAGCGCCCGTCGCGCTGGAAGACGTCATCGCGGCCAACCGCATGAACGACGGCTATCTGTCCGAGAAGAAAGGCATCTATGCCAATGCACGCTATCAGCTGACGGACTCGCTGTCGGCCGTGCTGGGCGGACGCTATTCGTGGTTCGAACAGACCTACTTCTCGGACGGCGTCTGGGGCTACTCGGAATCCACCGCCAAGGAAAATGGCGAATTCACGCCCTTCGCCGGCCTCATCCTGAAGCTGAACGGCCAGTGGTCCGCCTATGCGAACCATGCCGAGATCTTCCGCCCGCAAAGCCAGCGCGACGTCACCGGCCAATTCCTCAGCCCTGTCACGGGCCGCTCCTATGAACTCGGCCTGAAAGGCGAACTCTTCGACGGCCGCGCGGACGCCACCTTCGCCGTTTTCCGCACCGAGCAGAAGAAACTGGCCTTCGAGGAGGGCGGCATCGACCAGGACCTGGCTGACCGCAATTGCGGCGGCACCTGCTACCGTCCCTCGGCCAACGTGCTGAGCCAGGGCATCGAGGCGGAAATCAGCGGCGAGGTGCTGCGCGGCCTGCAGCTGGCGGCGTCCTATACGTATACGAAGACCCGCCACCGCGGCAGCGACGTGCCCTCGGTCGGCTACGACATCTCGTCCAACACCGGCATTCCCCGCCACCTGGCGAAGCTGTGGGCCAACTATGTGCTGCCTGGCGAATGGAATCGCGTCTCGGTCGGCGGCGGCATGACCGTCCAGAGCCGGTCTTCGGGTTTTGCCTATTACGGCCGCGAACAAGGCGGCTACACGGTGTGGGATGCACGCCTGGGCTACAGGCTGACGGACAGGCTGACTGCCGGCCTGAAGGTGGAGAACCTGACCGACAAGCGCTACTTCAGCTCGATCAGCTACGACCGCAATTTCTACGCCGCGCCAAGGAACGTCCTGCTGACGCTGCAGTACCGGATGTAGCAGCCGCCCGCGGCGGGCAGGCTAGTGTGCTGTCCTGCCGCTGCCCGGCGCTTTTTCCTTGTGCGCCGCGCGCCGCCGGCGCGACTCCATCGGGTCGAAATCCAGCGCCCGGTAGATCTCCACGCGATCATGGTCGGACAGCGCGGTGGAGGACTCGCAGCGCTTGCCATAGAGCCCGACACCGACACGCCAGGGATCCTGTCCGGGAAAATCCGCGTGCCAGCCGCTCGCGGCCAAGGCCTGGCCGACCGTGGCGCCCGCGGGCAACACGAGCTCGCGCTGCCACACCCTGTCGGTCAGCGGATCGCCCGGCGCATAGCTGACCGTGACGCGCAGCGTCTCAGCCGCCATAGACGTCTTGCGCGCGCTTGGTGAAGGAGTCGATGAAGCTGCTGGCGATGCGGTTGAACACCGGCCCCACCAGCGCCTCCAGCGTGCGGCTGGAGAAGGCGTATTCCAGCGTGAAGAGCACCTTGCAGGCGTCTTCGGCCAGCGGCTGGAACACCCAATTGCCGGTCAGCGCCGAGAACGGGCCGTCGACCAGGTTCAGGGTGATGCGGTTCGGGTAATCATGCACGTTGCGCGTGGTGAAACGCTGGCGCATGCCCGCGAAGGCGATGGTGATCGAGGCCTGCATGCCGGCGTCATCGCGCGACTGCACCTCGGCGCCGCCGCACCAGGGCATGAATTCAGGATACTTCTCCACGTCGGCCACCAGATCGAACATCTGGGCCGCGCTGTGGGGAACCAGGACGGAGCGCTCTACCTTGTGCATCGAAAATCGCAAATAGCTCTAGAATGAACGATTTTACCGGTACAACGGCGTCGGGCGCAGCGAAGTCCCTGCAGCGGACCTCCAAGGCCCCCCCCAAGGATGCTTTTCGCTCCACTGCCCCAGCCCCAAGAACATACACAATGAGCATCGCTGAAAATCGCAAGGCCTTTCACGACTACTTCGTGGAAGACCGCTTTGAAGCCGGCATCGTGCTGCAGGGCTGGGAGGTCAAGGCCATCCGCGACAAGCGCGTGCAGCTCAAGGAAAGCTACGTCATCGTGCGCGATGGCGAGATCTGGATCATGGGCATGCACGTGAGCCCCCTGCCCACGGCCTCCACGCACATCCATCCGGATGCCATGCGCACGCGCAAGCTGCTGCTGAAGGCCGAGGAAATCTCCAAGCTGATCGGCAAGGTCGAACAGCGCGGCTACACGCTGATCCCCATCAACCTGCACTACAAGAACGGCCGCATCAAGCTGGAGTTCGGCTTGGCGCGCGGCAAGAAGCAGCACGACAAGCGCGACTCCGAGCGCGAGAAGGACTGGCAGCGCGAACACGCGCGCATCATGAAGCACGACACGCGCCGCAAGGACTGAGCTGCGCGCTTAACCTGCGCATGACCTATTCCCTCGCCAGGGCGGATGCTGCCGCTCTCGCCACGGCGTGCGTCTGGAAATAGGCCGTCAGCAACGCCCCCAGCTGCGTCTCCAGCGTGGCCGCCACCTCCGGGGACATCAGCCCTTCCAGCAGAGCCCGCACGGACCCGACCAAGGTATTGAGCGCGACCTCGGCCGTCACTGCCGGATTCGCGACATGCACATCCGCCGCGCTGGCCAGCATCGTCGCAATCGAGACCACCATGCTGGCCTGTGCCTGGGCGATGAGTGCCGCGCCGCCTCGCTGCGCCGCCACCGCATAGAGCGCCTTCGATTCGTCCGGATTGTGCAGCTTGGCTGCCAGGAAGGCGCGCGTCAGCGCCACCGCCATCTGAGCGATCGGCTGGCCCTGCTGCGCGCGGCATGCCAGGTCGACGGCCGCGCTGACGCCGCTCAGCTTGCGTGCCAGGACCGCGGCGAGCAGCGCATCGCGGTTGGGGTAATACTGATACAGGCTGCCCACCGACGCGCCTGCGCGCGCGGCGATGCGCGTGGTCGTGCAGCGGGCCAGTCCTTGCTGGGTCAAAACCTGAATGGTTGCGGCATGCAGCGCCTCCACTGTCGTGGCTGAGCGGGCCTGGACCGGGAGTTTGCGCGGCTTGAGCGCTGGAGGGTCTTTGCGCATGGAATGCGAATTCAAAACGTGAATACTATTTCATATACTGATTCGCGTCGATTCCCTCTCCTGCCACCCGCACAAGGACACGCAATGACGCCATCCAAGCCAGCCGACACCTACCTCCTGGGCCACCGCCATGTCAGGCGCGTGGGCTATGGCGCCATGCAACTCGCCGGCCCGCACGTGTTCGGACCGCCCAAGGATCGCGAGGCGGCATTGGCGGTGCTGCGTGAAGCAGTGGCGCTGGGCGTCGACCATATCGACACCAGCGATTTCTATGGCCCGCACGTCACCAACCAGATCATCCGCGAGGCATTGCACCCCTACCGCGACGATCTCGTCATCGTGACCAAGGTCGGCGCCAAGCGCGGTCAGGATGCGTCATGGCTGCCTGCGTTTTCCGCCCAGGAACTGACGCAGGCGGTGCATGACAACCTGCGCAACCTGGGGCTGGACGTGCTGGAAGTGGTGAATCTGCGGATCATGTTCGACACGGCGGGCCCGGCCGAAGGCTCCATTGAAATGCCGCTGACCGTGCTGGCGGAACTGCAGCGCCAGGGCCTGATCCGCCACATCGGCCTGAGCAACGTCACCGCCACCCAAGTGGCCGAGGCGCGTCGCATCACCGCCATCCGCTGCGTGCAGAATCTCTACAACATCGTGCAACGCGCCGACGATGGGCTGATCGACACGCTGGCGCAGGCAGACATCGCCTATGTGCCGTTCTTCCCGCTGGGCGGTTTCTCGCCCCTGCAGTCCAGCACCTTGTCGGCGGTCGCGGCCCGGCTGTCGGTCTCGCCCAAGCAGGTCGCACTGGCATGGCTGCTGCACCGTTCGCCCAACATCCTGTTGATCCCCGGCACCTCGTCCGTCGCGCATTTGCGCGAAAACCTGTCCGTGGCCACGCTTGTGCTGCCGCCCGACGCGCTGGCGGAACTCGATGCCATGGCATGAACCGCGGCCCGGCCAGCAGGACGCGACCGATAGCAGGAAGGCTGGCCATCACGACAAAGGCGCCCCGGAGTTGCACTGACCCCGGGGCGCCTTTGTTCATGGCACGAGAAGGCGCCCTTGCGGCGCCCCCCCACCCTTACGGCTTGATCTGCGTGCCCTTGACCACGGCCAGCGCGGAGGCCACCAGGCCGCCCACATCGGACAGGTTCGACGGCAGGATGAGCGTGTTGCCTTCCTTGGCCACGTTGGCGAAGGCGTCCACGTATTGCTCGGCCACGCGCAGGTTCACGGCTTCCATGCCGCCGGGGCCGCTGACCGCGGCGCCCACCTGCTTGATGGCGGTGGCGGTGGCTTCGGCGATGGCCAGCACGGCAGCGGCCTCACCCTGGGCCTGGTTGATCTGGGCCTGCTTCTCGCCCTCGGAACGCGCGATGAAGGCTTCACGCTCGCCGGTGGCGATGTTGATCTGCTCCTGGCGGCGGCCTTCCGAGGCGGCGATCAACGCGCGCTTCTCGCGCTCGGCGGTGATCTGGGCCTGCATGGCGCGCAGGATCTCGTTGGGCGGCGTCAGGTCCTTGATTTCATAGCGCAGCACCTTCACGCCCCAGTTCAGCGCGGCTTCGTCCAGCGCCGACACGATGGTGCTGTTGATGAAGTCGCGCTCTTCGAAGGTGCGGTCCAGTTCCATCTTGCCGATGACGGAACGCAGCGTGGTCTGGGCCAGCTGGGTGATGGCGATGATGTAGTTCGACGAGCCGTAGGAGGCGCGCATCGGGTCGGTGACCTGGAAGTACAGCACGCCGTCGACCTGCAGCTGGGTGTTGTCGCGCGTGATGCAGACCTGGCTGGGGACGTCCAGCGGGATTTCCTTCAGCGAGTGCTTGTAGGACACGCGCTCGATGAAGGGAATGACGAAGCCAGCGCCGGGCGACAGCACGCGGTCGAACTTGCCCAGGCGCTCAACCACCCAGGCGTGCTGTTGCGGCACGATCGCGATGGCCTTGATGACCACCAGCAGTGCCAAGACAACCAGCACGATCAGAAAAATGGTGGAAGGGTTCATGCAACCAACTCCTTGAAGCAGAGACGGCCCGCGGCCGCCAGGATGGAAAGAATCGCCGTCACGCGCCCGATCCCGGCGCGGACGACGGCTGAAACATGCGACTCAGGGCGTGCCGGCGGACGCGGGCGTGACCGGCGCCAGCACCAGCCGGGCCCCTTGCAGGGCCACGATGCGGTGCGTGCCCGCTGCGGCGGCGGCACCGCCCTGCAGCGCGGCATCCCAATGGGCGCCGCGATACCAGACACGGGTCGTGCGATCGGCGGACCAGGCGTCCACCTCCACGACCTGGCCCACATCCAGGTTCACGTCGGCGTTGCGGCCCGCATCGACCTCGCGCTTCTTCAGCACGCCGGTGCGGCGCAGCACGAACAGGCCGGACAGCGCCACCAGCGCGCACACCAGCAGTTGCCAGCCGAAAGCCACGTCGGCCCAGGCCGCCAACCCCGCGCCCGCGAAACCCAGCGCCACCAGCAGGAGATAGAACGTGCCGCTGGCCACTTCCCCGATCAAGGCCAGGGCTGCCAGGCCGAACCAATACCACATGGATGCTTCCTTTTTGATTGTTCTGGGTTGGGAGGACTTGCACGCGCGATACGCGCGTAAGGCGCCATTATCGGCAATTTTTTGCCATGGCGCGCATTTTTGGTGCATGTGCGGCGCGTTCGCGCTCCCGCGGCGGCATATGGGTATGGCGCGAATGTCTGGGCGCCAGGCACGCCGCCGCCACATAATACGTACGAACGAACTTATTTATTCCTGCCCATCCAGCCCAAGCCATCACCCTCCCTGCCCCGCCCATGCGCCCACTCAGCCCCATTCCCCGACGCCTCGCCCGTCGCCTGACGCACCTGGCCGGCCTTGCGCTGGCGTCGCTCCTTGCCGCGTCCGCCGCCGCGCAGGCCGCCGCAACCCCCCTGGTGCCCTTGACGGTCGGCCTTTCCGTCAGGCCCAGCGTCGCCGACGGGGGCGTATGGCTGCTCGCGCAGGAACTGGGCCTGTGGACGGCCGCGGGCCTGCAGGTCCGCACGGTGGAATTCGAGGGCGCCGGCCTGCTCGTGCCCCAGGTGGCCGCCGGGAAGATCGACATCGGCCTGCCCAGCCCCGAGACGATCCTGTCGGCCACGGCCGCGGGGCAATCGGGCCTGGGCCTCACGTTCTTCTACAACGCCGTGCCCGCCAACGCGATGGAGTTCGCCGTCCTGGCCGATTCCCCCATCCATCAGGTGTCAGACCTGAAAGGCCGGAAAATCGGCGTGGGTGCGCTGACCTGGGGCAACATCCCCAGCACGCGCGCCATCCTGCGCGACGCCGGCGTGGCCGCCGGCAACTATGCCATCGTGCCGGTAGGCGTGCTGGGCGCGGGCTTCCACGCCCTCACCAGCGGCCGCATCGACGCGCTGAACTACAACGCGGGCTGGCACGACATCCTGGAGCTGTCCGGCACGCCGTTGCGCCGCATCCGCATGCCCGGCGTCTTCGGCGAGATGTCGGTCAATGCCTTCGTCACGCGCAGCGACGCCCTGGCGCGCGACCCGGACCGCTATGCCCGCTTCGGCCAAGCCTACACCCAGGCCTTGCTGGCTTGCCAGGCCGATATCGAACGTTGCGTGACCCTGTATTGGCAAGCCAACCCGCAGGCACGGCCTGCCGCCGGCGCCAACGCGGACAAGGCGCTGGCCGATGCCAAGGAGGTCGTGCGCCGCCGCCTGCAGCGCATCCTACTGCATCCGGACGGCAGCCCGCGCGAGCCCGGGCGCTTCGATGTGGCCGTCATCCGGCAGTATGTCCAGCGCATGGCCGAAGCAGGAGAGTTCGCGTCCGCGGACGTGCCTGTCGAGACGCTGTTCAGCAATGCGCTGGTGCCCGCGTTCTCGCGTCCCCTCGTGCGGCTTCCGGGCCCGAGGGCGCAGGCAAGGCCCTAGCAGCGCTGGAGGGGGGCGGCATGTCAGTGACATGCCACACAAGTGGATTATCATGGTCGGCAGTCTCGCCCTTTTCCGCCCTCACCTGTGTCAGTCCGCCACACGATGCCCGCCTCTTCGTCCTTCCTGCCCGTCCTGATCCTGCACACTGGCGATCCGCACGCCGACATCCTTGCCAGCCTTGGCAGCTACGCGCAGATGCTGCGCCGCGCCGCGGGCCTGGCGCCGACTTCCGTGGAAATCGTGCGCGTGTTCGAGGACGGCGCGCCGCGCGCGCCGCAGGCCTACAGCGCCGTGCTGGTCACCGGCTCGCCCGAGAATGTCACCGACGGCGCCGAATGGGGCGAGCGCACCGCGCAATGGCTGCGCGAAGCCGCCCAGGCCGGCCTGCCCATCTTCGGCATCTGCTATGGCCACCAGTTGCTCGCGCACGCGCTGGGCGGACGGGTGGACTTCAACCCCGCCGGCCGCGAAACCGGCACGCACGACATCGAACTGCTGCCCGCCGGCCTGAATGATCCGCTGCTGGATGGCCTGCCCACCACCTTCCCGGCGCAGATGCAGCACATGCAGACCATCGTCACCCTGCCCCCTGGCGCCGTCTCGCTGGCCCGTTCCGGCAAGGACGACAACCAGCTCGTGCGCATGGGCGATCGCATCCTCTCCTCCCAGTTCCATCCCGAGTTCGAACAGGACGTGCCGCGCGCCGACATCGCCCGCCGCGGCGCGGATTATGCGGGCGAAGGCCTGGACGTGCCCGAGCTGGTCTCGAACATCCGCCCCACCCCCGAAGCCGCCAGCCTGGTGCGCCGTTTCCTGGCGCTTTACGCGCCCCAGGTGCCGCTGATGCCCGATCCCCGCGAGGATCTGCAGCCGCTGGCCGCCTGATGGCCGTGTCGGCCCGGGGCGCGGCATGACAGAATGTCCGTCCCTCCCCACCGGCCGGACACCATGCTGATCCTGCTCGACCAAGACGGCGTGCTCGCCGATTTCGAACACGCCTTTCTCGACGCCTGGCGCGCGCGCCACCCCGACATCGCGCCGGTCGAATACGAAGACCGCAAATCCTTCCACCTCCTGGAAGACTATCCGGAAGCCCTGCGGGCGAAAGCCGAAGCGATCTACACCGCACCCGGCTTCATCCGCACGCTGCCGCCCGTGCCTGGCGCCATCGAGGCCGTGCGCGAATTGCTTGCCCTGGGGCTGGACGTGCGCATCTGCAGTTCGCCGCTGCGCCAGTACGACCATTGCGTGCTGGAAAAATACCAGTGGATCGAGCATCACCTGGGCCGTGACGCCACCGAACGCCTGATCCTGACGCGCGACAAGACACTGGTCCAGGGCGACCTGCTGATCGACGACCGTCCCGGCATCACCGGCGCCGCGCGCCCGCGCTGGCAGCACATCCTCTACGACGCTCCCTACAACCGCCAGGAAACCGGCCGCCAGCGCCTCACCTGGCAGAACTGGCGCAACGTCCTGGCAGGCGCGCTGTACCACTCGGACACCTGACTCCGAACGCAAAAAGGACCGCCGCAGCGGTCCTTTTTCATTGGCGTGGCAAGATCACTGATCCCGGCAGGCCGACTACCTGCTCATCCGGGGCGCCGAGGAGCCGGCTTCGCCGGTCCCCCGGCGCCGCCACCTTGAGGGGGAAGCGCGCAGCGCTTCGGGGAGTGGGTCTACTGGGCCAGTTTCTGCCAGGTGTCGACCACCGTATCCGGGTTCAGCGACATGGACAGGATGCCTTCGTCCTTCAGCCACTGCGCCAGGTCCGGATGGTCGCTGGGGCCCTGGCCGCAGATACCGACGTACTTGTTGGCCTTCAGGCAAGCCTGGATGGCACGGCGCAGCATGAACTGCACGGCACCGTCGCGCTCGTCGAAGTCGGCGGCCAGCAGCTCCATGCCCGAGTCGCGGTCCAGGCCCAGCGTGAGCTGGGTCATGTCGTTCGACCCGATGGAGAAGCCGTCGAAGTGCTCCAGGAACTCATCGGCCAGGATGGCGTTCGAGGGCACTTCGCACATCATGATGACGCGCAGGCCGTTGTCGCCGCGGGCCAGGCCGTTCTTGGCCAGCAGGTCCACCACGCGCTTGGCCTGGTTCACGGTGCGCACGAAGGGCACCATGATCTCGACGTTGGTCAGGCCCATGTCGTTGCGCACGCGCTTGAGCGCCTCGCACTCCATGCGGAAGCACTCTTCGAAATCATCGGCCACGTAGCGCGACGCGCCGCGGAAGCCCAGCATGGGGTTCTCTTCCTCGGGCTCGTAGCGCGAACCGCCGACCAGCTTGCGGTACTCGTTCGACTTGAAGTCGGACAGGCGCACGATGACGGGCTTGGGCCAGAACGCGGCGCCGATGGTGGCGATGCCTTCGGCCAGCTTCTCGACGAAGAAGGCGCGCGGGCTGGCGTAGCCGCGGGCAGCCGATTCCACGGCCTTCTTCAACTCGCCGTCGACGTTCGGATAGTCCAGCACCGCCTTGGGGTGGATGCCAATGTTGTTGTTGATGATGAATTCCAGGCGGGCCAGGCCCACGCCGGCGTTCGGGATCTGCGAGAAATCGAAGGCCAGTTGCGGGTTGCCGACGTTCATCATGATCTTGACTTCGATCGGGGGCATTTCGCCGCGGCGCACTTCCTCGACTTCGGTCTCGATCAGGCCGTCATAGATGCGGCCTTCGTCGCCTTCGGCGCACGACACGGTCACCGGCTGGCCTTCCTTCAGCACGTCGGTGGCGTTGGCGCAGCCCACGACGGCGGGGATGCCGAGTTCACGCGCGATGATGGCCGCGTGGCAGGTGCGGCCGCCACGGTTGGTGACGATGGCCGAGGCGCGCTTCATGACGGGTTCCCAGTTGGGGTCGGTCATGTCGGTGACCAGCACGTCGCCCGGCTGGACCTTGTCCATTTCCGAGATGTCGCCCACGACGCGCACGGGACCCTGGCCGATCTTCTGGCCGATGGCGCGGCCGGTCACCAGGACCTCGCCGGTGGCCTTCAGGCGATAGCGCAGTTGCACGTCGGTGTCCGACTGCTGCGACTTCACCGTTTCAGGACGCGCCTGCAGGATGTACAGCTTGCCATCCACGCCGTCGCGGCCCCACTCGATGTCCATGGGGCGGCCATAGTGCTTCTCGATGGTCACGGCATAGCGCGACAGCTCGATGACCTCTTCGTCGGTCAGCGAGTAGCGGTTGCGCTCGGACACCGGCACGTCGACGGTGCGCACGGCACGGCCTTCGGTGCGCTCGGCATCGAATTCCATCTTGATGAGCTTCGAGCCGATGCGGCGGCTGACGATGGGGTACTGGCCCTGTTCGAGGGTGGGCTTGAAGACGTAGAACTCGTCGGGATTGACGGCGCCCTGCACCACCGTTTCGCCCAGGCCGTAGGACGAGGTGATGAACACGACATCGGAGAAGCCCGACTCGGTGTCCAGCGTGAACATGACGCCGGCGCTGCCCTTGTCCGAGCGCACCATGCGCTGGATGCCGGCCGACAGGGCCACTTCGGCGTGGGCATAGCCCTTGTGCACGCGATACGAGATGGCGCGGTCGTTGTACAGCGACGCGAACACGTGGCGGATCTTGTCCAGCACGTCGTCGATGCCGACCACGTTCAGGAAGGTTTCCTGCTGGCCGGCGAACGAGGCGTCGGGCAGGTCTTCGGCGGTGGCGGACGAGCGCACGGCGAACGAACCCTTGCCGTCGGCGTCGAGCGCGGCGAAGGACTCACGGATCTGCTTTTCGAATTCGGCCGAGAACGGGGCCTCGACCAGCCACTGGCGGATCTCGGCGCCGGCCGTGGCCAGCTCGCGGACGTCTTCGGGGTTCAGGGTCTTCAGACGCTCGGCGATGCGCGCGTCCAGGCCCGAATCCTTCAGGAAGTCACGGAAGGCTTGCGCGGTCGTGGCAAAGCCGCCGGGCACGCGCACATCCGCGCTGGCCAGCTGGCTGATCATTTCACCTAGCGATGCGTTTTTACCTCCTACCGAGTCCACATCCGTCATGCGGAGCTGCTCGAACGGAACGACGTAAGACATGAAGTCACCTTTACAATGAGAGAAAGCGAGTTTGGGCAGCAGGGTTTCGCCTTGCGTGGCAAGGTGTACGATGCTGGCCAAACCGGCCTTGGGACGCCCGTGGGGTGACTTTCGGGGTCAGATTGTACCGCCGCCTCCTCCCCCTTCAAAACTGTTACACATGCCCGCTTCGAACTCGTCCCGCACAGTTTTCATCGTCTCCGATGGTACCGGCATCACGGCCGAGACCTTCAGCAACTCCGTCCTGTCACAGTTCGAGCAGGTGCAGTTCGCGCACGTGCGGCTGCCGTTCATCGATACGCTGGAAAAAGCCGCTCAGGCAGCCGAGCGCATCGACCGCGCCGCCACCGAGCAAGGCCAGCCGCCCATCGTCTTCAGCACGCTGGTGAACCAGGAAATCCTGATGCGCGTGCGCCAGGCCAACTGCACCTTCCTGGACCTGTTCGGCACCTTCGTGGTTCCCCTGGAACAGGCGCTGGGCGTGAAATCCAGCCACTCCATCGGCCGCTCGCACACGGGCGCCACCTCCGAGCAGTACCGCAACCGGATCGAAGCCATCAACTTCAGCCTGTCGCACGACGACGGCCAGTTCATCACCGACCTGGCCCAGGCGGACGTGATCCTGGTCGGCGTGTCCCGTTGCGGCAAGACGCCCACCAGCCTCTACCTGGCCATGCAATACGCCATCAAGGCCGCGAACTTCCCGCTGATTCCCGACGATTTCGAGCGCGGCACGCTGCCCAAGACGGTCATGCCCTACCGCAACAAGCTGTTCGGCCTGTCCATCCTGCCCGAGCGCCTGCACGAAGTGCGCAACGAGCGCCGTCCGGACAGCGTCTACGCCTCGCTGAAGCAATGCCGCTATGAAGTCGCCGAGGCCGAGCGCCTGATGCGCCGCGAGGGCATCTCGTGGCTGTCGACCACGACCAAGTCCATCGAGGAAATTTCCACCACCGTGCTGCAGGAAGTAGGGCTGGAGCGCCGCTCCTACTGAGCAGCGGGGGCCACGGCGGGCGCCGAGCCCTGGCGGTGGCGCCGGCGCTGCTCGAAAAGGCAGATGGCGGCAGCTGCCGCCACGTTCAGGGACTCGACCGCCTGCGCGTCGTGCGCGATGCGGATACGGCGGTCGGCCACGGCTTGCAAGGCAGGCGCCACGCCCTGCCCTTCATGGCCGAACACCCACGCACACGCGGCGGGCAACTCAGCGTCATACAGGTCCTCGGCCGCTTCCAGCGTGCTTACCACCAGCGGCACGTCCAGCTGCGTCCGGGCCGCCAGCAAGTCCACCTGCTCATGGATGGCCAGCGCGACATGCGCGCCCTGGGCGCTGCGCAACACCTTCGGCGACCAGGCAGCCGCGCAACCCGCGGAAAGCAGCACGCGCCGGATGCCGGCGGCGGCTGCCGTGCGCAGCAGCGTACCCACGTTGCCGGGGTCCTGCACCCGATCCAGCCAGAGGCTGGCGTCGGCCAGGCGTGCCGGCAAGGCGGGCGCGGGAGGCTGCACCACGAAAAGCACACCCTGCCCCGTTTCCACGCTTTCCAGGCCCGCCAGGAGACGCGGCGCCAGCGCCACGGCCTGTGCCGCCGGCACCCGGGCCGCCAGGGCGGCCAGCGCCGGTTGCGCCAGCCTGTCGGCGTCGAAGATGGCCTGCACCACCGGCAGCCCGCGATCCAGCCAGGCTTGGCACAGATGCACGCCTTCCAGCAACGTGGCCTCGCCCCGCCGCCCGGCGTGCCCCGCAAGCGCGCGCAGGGTCTTGTAGCGGGGGTTTTCGCGGGAACTGAGGGCCTTCACGCTGTCGCGCCCTGCACCGCGATGGCCTGCGCCAAACCGGGCGGCTGCCAGTCGCGCACCGGCGCGAAGCTCGTGCGATGCTCGGCGCACGGACCGTGCTCGCGCAGGCGAGCCAGGTGCAGCGCCGTGCCGTAGCCCTTGTGCTGGTCGAAGGCGTATTCGGGATACAAGGCGTGCAGGCGCAGCAACTCGGCATCGCGCGCCGTCTTGGCCAGGATGGAGGCCGCCGAAATGCAGGCTTCGGTCGCGTCGCCCTTGACGATGGTGCGCACGGCGCACGCCAGCCTGGGCGCCCGATTGCCGTCCACCAGCGCCAGCTCGGGCGCCGTGGACAGGGCCTGGACGGCCCGCTGCATGGCCAGCATGGTGGCCTGCAGGATGTTCAGGGTGTCGATTTCCTGGACGCTGGCGGTTGCCACGGCCCAGGCCAGCGCCCGCTCCCGGATCAGCGCCGCCAGCGCCTCGCGGCGCGCCATCGTCAGCGTCTTGGAGTCGGCCAGGCCCGCAATGGGACGGGCCGGATCCAGGATGACCGCGCCCGCGTAGACAGCGCCCGCAAGCGGGCCGCGGCCCGCCTCGTCGACGCCCGCAATGATCGAGATGAGCGGAGCCGCGAACAGCTCGGACTGGCCGGCATCGGCCTGGGCCGCCGCGGCCGCCCGCCTGCGCGCCCCGCTCATCGCGCCGCCTCCAGGATGGCCTTGGCGGCCAGGGCCGGCGTGTCGCGCCGCAGGGTGTCGTGCATGTCGGTGAAGCGCTGCTCGACGCGCTGGGCATGGGCGTCGTCGGTCAGCGCCGTCCAGATGGCTTCGGCCAGCTTGTCGGGCGTCGCGTCGTCCTGCAGCAGCTCGGGCACGACGAAGTCGCGCGCCAGCACGTTGGGCAGGCCCACCCAAGGCAGATAAGGCCGCTCCTGTCCGGATTTCCAGGACATGATGCGGCGCATCCAGGGCGACAGGTAGTACGAGATGACCATGGGCCGCTTGAAGAGCGCGGCCTCCAGGGTGGCCGTGCCGCTGGCCACCAGGACCGCGTCGCTGGCCTCCATGACACGCCAGGCCACCGGCATGCTTGAATCGCCCTCCTGCGCGGACACGCAGCGCAGGCCCGGCACCGGATACCGCGCCAGGATGGCCTCGAACTCGGCGCGGCGTTGCGCGTTGACCATCGGCACCACGCACTGCAGGCCCGGGTCTCGCGCCAGCAATTGCTGGGCCGCCTGCAGGAAGCGCGGCGCCAGGATGTCGATCTCGGAGCGGCGGCTGCCCGGCAGGAGGGCCAGCACCCGCGCCGACGCATCCAGCCCCAGGCTGGCGCGCGCCGCCGCACGGTCAGGCTTCATGGGAATCGTATCGGCCAGCGGATGGCCGACATAGGTGACCGGCACGCCTTCCTTGCGGTAGATCTCCTCCTCGAAGGGAAAGAGCACCAGCATGTGCGAGACGGCCTCGCGGATCTTCTTGATGCGCTCGTAGCGCCAGGCCCAGATCGAGGGGCCGACGAAGTGCACCGTGGGGATGCCCGCGGGCCGCAACTGCGCTTCGAGCCTCAGGTTGAAATCAGGGGCGTCGATGCCGACGAAGACCTGCGGCTTTTCGGCCAGCCAGCGGCGCTTGACGTTGCCATAAGTGGACAGCAGGCTAGGCAGCCGCTTCAGGGCGTCGACATAGCCGAACACCGTCAGCGCATGCATGTCATGCCAGGTCTCGAAGCCTTCGCCCTGCATGCGGGGCCCGCCGATGCCCGCGCAGCGCAGGTCGCCGCCGGCGCCTTGGCGCAAACCCGCGATGATGCGCGAGGCCAGCAGGTCGCCCGAAGGTTCGCCTGCGATCATTCCGACATTCAGGGTCACAAGACGCTCACTAAACCGCCGCCGTGACCGGCACGGCGGCATTCGCGTTGAGACGGCCCGGCACGCTTACGCCCGGACGATGCCGCGCGTCGACGAACCGAGGAAATCGATGGTGACGCCGATGGCCGCGCCGATCTGCGGATCGGTGCTGCCCAGCGCCAGCATTTCAGCACGGGCCTCGTCGAGGGACAGGCCGCGGCGGTACAGAATCTTGTACGACTCGCGCAAGGCCGAAATCACCTCGGGGGTGAAACCGCGGCGCTTCAGGCCTTCGGTGTTCACGCCATGCGGCTTGCTGGGGTTGCCCGCGCACAGCACGTAAGGCGGAATGTCCTGCACGATGGAGCTGCTGCCGCCGATCATGCAATGCGCGCCGATCTTGCAGAACTGGTGCACCCCGGTCAGGCCGCCCACGATGGCCCAGTCGTTCACGTGCACATGGCCGCCCAGCTGCACGCCGTTGGCGATGATGGTGCGATCGCCCACATGGCAGTCATGCGCCACGTGCACATAGGCCATGATCCAGTTGTCGCTGCCCACCGTGGTGACGCCGCCATCCTGCACCGTGCCGGTGTTGAACGTGACGTACTCGCGCACCGTGTTTCGATCGCCCACCACCAGCCGCGTCGGCTCGTCCGCGTACTTCTTGTCCTGCGGCATGCCGCCGATGGAGCAATAGCGGTAGAAACGGTTGTCGCGCCCGATCTCGGTGTGGCCGTCGATGGTGCAGTGCGGTCCCAGCTCCGTGCCGGCGCCGATGCGCACATTCGGCCCGACGATGCAGAACGGGCCGATGACGGCCGTGTCGTCGATCTCGGCGCGCGGGTCGACCAGCGCGGTGGGATGGATATTCGGCATCAGGATTCCAGGCTGCGTATCGCACACATGATATCCGCCTCGGCCGCGACCTGTCCGTCCACCAGCGCGCGGCCGGAGTACTTGCAGATCGAACGGCTCAGGCGCAGCGCGGTCACTTCCAGGCGCAGCTGGTCACCCGGCACGACCGGACGACGGAAGCGCGCATTGTCCACGCCAACGAGGTAATAGGCGGTGTCGGTGTGGCCAGCGCCATCGGTCGGGTCGGCGAACGAGAAGAGCGCGGCGGCCTGCGCCAGCGCCTCGATGATCAGCACGCCCGGCATCACCGGGTGATGCGGAAAGTGGCCCGTGAAGAACGGCTCGTTGATCGTGACGTTCTTGATCGCCACGATCGACTTGCCCTGCTCCATCTCGAGCACGCGGTCGATCAGCAGCATCGGGTAGCGGTGCGGCAGACGGTCCAGAATGCCCTTGATATCGAGTTCCATATTGGTTTTATCCTGCTTCGTATGATCGGGCGCGACAGGCAAGGCGCGGCGCCGCCCCAAGGCGGCCCGGCATCGTCGCGAATTACTCTTTTTCCAGCGTCCGGACGCGGCGGCGGATTTGCGCCAATTGCTGCAGGACCGCGGCGTTGCGCTGCCAATCCCCGTGCTCGGCGTAAGGATACACGCCGGTGTAGCGGCCGGGCTTGGAAATGCTGGAAGTGACGGCGGTGCCGCCAGAAATGTGCACGTCATCGCCCAGCGTGATGTGGCCAGACAGCATGGCCGCGCCGCCAATCGTGCAGCGGGCGCCGATGACGGTGGAGCCGGCCACGCCGACGCATGCCGCCATGGCAGTGTGCTCGCCGATACGCACGTTGTGGCCGATCATGATCTGGTTGTCCAGCTTCACGCCGTTGCCGACCAGCGTGTTTTCGAGGGCGCCACGGTCCACCGTCGTGTTGGCGCCGATCTCGACGTCGTCGCCGAGGACCACGCCACCAAACTGCGGGATCTTGCCCCAGGCGCCCTTGCCCAGCGTGGGATCCGGCGCGAAACCGAAACCGTCGGCACCCAGCACGGCGCCGCTGTGCAGGATGGCCCGCGCGCCCACCTGGACATTGGGATACAGCGTGACACGCGCATGGAGCACCGAGTCGGCCCCCAGCACGGAGCCCGCGCCGATGACGCAGCCCGGCCCCAGCGTGCTGCCGCGGCCGACGCGGGCGCCGGCTTCGACGACGCAATGCGGCCCGATGCGCACGTCATCCTCGACGACCGCGCCCGGCTCGATCACCGACAGCGGATGCACCGATGCCGGCATGCGCGGATGGCGGGTGGCGTCGAACCACTGCGCCACGCGGGCATAGAACAGGTAGGGATGCGCGCAGAGGATCCGCGCGAAGGCTGCGGTAGCGGTGTCGCCCTCCAAGGCCTGGGCGGCCTCCGGCGTCAGGATGACGGCGGCCGCGCCCGTCTGGGCCAACTGGCCCACGAAGCGCGGGTTGGAGAGGAAGGACAGTTCTTGTCCACCCGCTGAGGACAGCGTGCCAAGGCCGGCGATGACCGGCATGGCCTGCCCCGCGGGCAGAACCAGGGACCATTCCAGTCCCTGGGTGTTCACAGACTTCAGCAGGTCGTCTAGTGCAGGCGCGTGTCCGGCGTCAAGCAGCAACGGCATGGCTGGATTACTTGCCCAGCGCCTGGATCACCTGGTCGGTGATGTCGATGCGCGGATTGACCGTGATGGCGTCCTGGATGATCAGGTCGAAGTTCTGCTGCTCGGCCAGCGTCTTGATGGCCGCGTTGGCCTTCTCGACGATGCCGGTGAACTCTTCGTTGCGACGACGGTTGAAGTCTTCCTGGAATTCACGGCGCTTGCGTTGCAGCTCGCTGTCCAGGTTGGCCAGGTCGCGTTGACGCTTGATGCGCTCGGACTCGGACAGCACAGGTGCGTCCTTGTCGAACTTCTCGGCTTGCGAACGCAGGCTGGTGGCCATGCGCTGCAGCTCATCGTCGCGCTTCTTGAATTCGGATTCGATCTTGGCTTGCGCGGTACGGGCGGGGCCGGAATCACGCAGGATCCGCTCGGTGTTCACAAAGCCGATCTTCGTGCCTTGCGCTTGCACCGGCGCCGCCGCCAGTGCGCCAGCGGCCAGCGTGACAGCGGCCAGGCCCAGGGCCAGGCCACGCGAGACCCGGGCACCGAAAGCGGGAGACGGATTGAGTGCGGAAACAGACTTCATAAAACTCTCACCTAGCAAAAAGGTCAAGCCCAAAGGCCTATTGTGCCATTAAACGGGGGCTCAAAATCCCGTGCCGATCTGGAACTGGAAGCTTTGCGTGTCGTCGCCCGGCTTGTCATTGAGCGGACGGGCATACGAAATCTGCAGCGGACCGAGCGGCGAGTTCCACGACAGGCCGATACCCGCCGAGTAACGCAGGTCGCCCAACTTGATGTTGTCGTTGCCGCCGTAGACCTGGCCGCCGTCGGCGAAGGCGAACCAGCGCAGCGTGCGGTCCTGCTGCGCGCCGGGGAACGGCAGGTAGAACTGGACGTTGCCGACCACGCGCTTGGAGCCGCCGATGAAGTCGTTCGTGAGCGTGTCGCGCGGACCAAGAGACGAACCCTCGTAGCCGCGCACCGTGCCCATGCCGCCGGCGTAGATGTTCTTGATGACCGGGAAGGCATTGCCGCCATAGGACTTGCCCCAGTCCACCATGCCGTTCAGCGCCAGCGTGTAGCTGCGGCCGAAAGGCACGTAGTACTGCTGCTGGGCGGACAGCATGTAGTACTTCAGGTCCAGGGTGGAGAGATCGCTCTTCAGGCGGGTATACGAACCAGAGGTGGGCGCCAGGGCGCTGTCGCGCGTGTCCTTCGACCAGCCCAGCGAGAAGATGGCGGCATTGGCGCCATCACCGTACTCCCGCTCGAAGTCCTGGTAGGCCTGCGGCGAGTTGGAATAGGTGGTGAGCTTGTTGTTCTCGAGGTTGACGCCCAGGAAGACGCGGTCGAACTCCGAGATGGGCACGCCGAAATTCATGCCCAGGCCCATCGACTTCACGCGGAAATCGCCGTCGTTGTTATAGAACGGCTCCGTCACGCGGTAATAGGCCGACGTCGTGCGGCTGACACCGTCACGGGTCCAGTAGGGATCGGTGTGCGACAGCACGACCGCGCGGTTGGTGCGGCTGGTGTTCAACTGCAGCGTCAGGTTCGTGCCGCTGCCAAAGACGTTGTCCTCGCTGATGCCGGCCGACAGGATGGCCTTGTCGGACGAGCCGTAGCCCACGCCCAGATTGATCATGCCGGTAGGCTTTTCCTTCACGTCGACGTTCAGGTCGACCTGGTCGGGCGAGCCCGGCACCGGATCGGTCTTGACGTTGATGTCGTTGAAGTAGCCCAGGCGGTCGATGCGGTCGCGCGAGATCTTGATGTCGCCGGCGTCGTACCAGGCGGCTTCCTGCTGGCGCATTTCGCGGCGGACGACCTCGTCGCGCGTGCGCGTGTTGCCGCCGACCTGGATGCGGCGCACGTACACGCGACGGCTCGGATCGACGTAGAACGTCAGGTCGGCTTCGTGCGTCTCGCGGTTGAGCACCGGATTGGGGTTCACGTTGGCGAAGGCGTAACCCAGCTCACCCAGGTAGTCGGTGATTGCCTTGGAGGTGGCGTTGGCGCGCTCGGCCGAGAACGTGTCGCCCGCCTTCAATTGCACCAGGCTGTTGATCTCCGCGTCCAGGCCCAGCAGTTCGCCGGCCAGCTTGACGTCGGAAACCTTGTAGGGCTTGCCTTCGTTCACCGTGAAGGTGATGAAGATGTCCTTGCGGTCGGGCGAGATGGTGACCTGCGGGGGCTCGATGGAGAACTCGAGATAGCCGCGATTCAGGTAGTACGAACGCAGCGTCTCGACGTCGCCTTCCAGCTTTTCACGCGAGTACTTGTCGGAATCCGTGTACCAGGTCAGCCAGCCCGGCGTGGTCAGCTGCAGCTCGGACAGCAGGTCGCTTTCCGAGAAGGCCTCGTTGCCCACGATGCGGATCTCGCGGATCTTGGCGACTTCGCCTTCGAAGACCTCGAAGCTCACGCCCACGCGGTTGCGGGGCAGCGGCGTGACGGTGGAGGTGACCTCGACACCGTACTTGCCCTTGTTCAGGTATTGCTGCTTGAGCTCGAATTCGGCCTGCTCGAGCATGGAGCGGTCGAACACCCGGCCTTCGCCGAAGCCCACCTGGCGCAGCGAATCGGTGATGGTCTTGGCGTCGAACTCGCGCATGCCGGTGAAGCTGACCGAGGCAATGGTGGGGCGTTCCTGGACGACCACGACCACGACGTCATTGGCGGTCTCGATGCGCACGTCGCTGAAGAAGCCGGTGGCATACAGGCGGCGCACCGCCTCGCCAGCCTGCTCGTCGGTGAAACGCTCACCCACCTTGACCGGCAGGTAGCCAAAAATGGTGCCAGCGTCGGTGCGCTGCAGGCCGTCGACGCGGATGTCACGCACGACGAAGGGGTCGAAGGCATGCGCGGCAACCGGCATGAGCAACGCGGCGATGAGGCTGGGCAGCAACAAAGGCTTGCCCAATGCGGGGGCTCGGCGCGTGGAAATCCGGCTAAAAAACATCCTTGGCGATCCTTGATCGGTTCTTTTCGGTCAAATGGCGGGGGATTTTAAGGCAGAACGCGGTCAGGTGAAAAGCCGCACGACATCGTTGAAAAGTGCCAGGCTCATGAGGCCGGCCAATATCGCAAAACCCGCGCGCTGGCCAAGCTCGAGCCAGCGGGTCGAGGGGGGACTGCCTTTGATGATCTCGACGAAATAGTACAGCAGGTGGCCGCCGTCCAGCATGGGGATGGGCAGCAGGTTCAGGACCCCCA
Source organism: Orrella dioscoreae (assembly GCF_900089455.2). Classification (NCBI taxonomy): domain Bacteria; kingdom Pseudomonadati; phylum Pseudomonadota; class Betaproteobacteria; order Burkholderiales; family Alcaligenaceae; genus Orrella; species Orrella dioscoreae. Next base: position 2,374,515 of record NZ_LT907988.1, on the reverse strand, counting down.
GGCTCACGCTGACCAGGGCCAGGAACGCAACGTAGGCGCCCAGGCCGATACGCGCCGTCTGGCCGGCATAGTCGGCGATGGTGACCGGACCGCTGACATTGCGCCAGGACACGTCACCGGTCAGCATCCGGCCCATCATCTTCAGGGAGAACCACGCCGTGTCGACCGTGCGCGTGACACCCAGCGCCAGGCTTTCGCCCAGGCCGTAACGCACCTCCACCATGGGAACGTCCGCGCCGAGCTGCACCGCGATCCGGCCGACCCGGCCGCCCTGCCCGTCGTCCTCGAGGGTCGGCGTCACGGGAATGACGAGACGGGCATCGCCGCGCTGCACGTCCAGGCGCAGGGGCTGGCCATCGCTGGCCTGGATGGCGGCGATGAGCGAGCGGGTGGTGGGATCCCGCAGCGCTTCCGCGCCCAGGATGCGGTCGCCCTCCTGCAAGCCCGCGGCCTCGCCGGCGCCGCCGGCAATCACGCCGCGCACGACGGGCGGCCCCGCCTGCAGGCCCAAGCCGGCATCGGCCAGGGGATCAGTGGCCGAGGGATCCATGTTCGATGGCGGCACCACGAACTCGCGGGAAACTTGCGCGCCGTCAACGCCGCGCACTTCCACCAGGGCTCGGCCACCGCCGGACAGCACATCCAGCAGTTTCCAGCGGGCATCGCTCCAGGAGCGCACGTCCTTGCCGTCGATCTTCTCGATGCGCTCGCCCGCCTGGAAGCCGGCGGCCGCGGCCGGCGTACCGGCGGCGGGTGCGGCCACCACGGCCTCCGGTTCCTGGGTGCCCGCCAGGTTCAGCGAGGCGTACAGCAACGCCGCCAGCGCCAAGTTGAAGAACGGCCCCGCCGCGACGATGGCGATACGCTGGCTGACGGGCTTGGCATTGAAGCTGCGCGCCACTTCCTGCGCAGGCGCACCGGGAGGCGGGTCGTCCTGCATCTTGACGTAGCCGCCCAGGGGAATGAGGGACAAGGCCCATTCGGTGCCATTCCTGTCGGTCCGGCGCGCGATGACGCGGCCAAACCCCAGCGAGAAACGCAGGACGCGTACGCCGCAAGCGCGGGCGACCCAATAATGCCCCAGCTCGTGGAAGGTAACCAGGATGCCCAGGGCCAGGGCGAAGGCGATCAGCGTGAAGAGCATGGCGGGGTCAGGAGGGAGCGTGGCCGCGCAGCGGCGCGGAAATCATCAGGGGACGCGGGGCCATCCCATCGAAAGACAGAGCCTGCGGGGGCATGGAAGGTTCCCCGCGCCAGAGGACCGGGGCGCGCCTCAGGAGACCGCCTCGGCGCGGCTCGCCTGCTCCCGGACCGCCTGGTCCAGCGCCAGCACCGACTCAAGGCTGTCGAGCGTAGCAGAAGCCTGCCCCGCCTGCCACGACAGCGCCGACTCGATGCACTCGGCGATGGCGGTGTAACGCAAGCGGCCCGCCAGGAAGGCGGCCACGGCGACCTCGTTGGCGGCGTTGAAGGCGATGCAGGCCCCCTGGCCCGCGCGCAGGGCCTGGAAAGCCAGGTCGAGGCAAGGATAGCGGCCAGGCTCGGCAGCCTCGAAATCCAGCCGGCCACGGCTGGCCAGGTCCAGCGGGCTGACCCCGCTTTCCAGGCGCGCCGGGAAACCCAGCCCGTAGGCAATGGGCGTGCGCATGTCGGGCTGGCCCAGTTGCGCCAGCACCGAGCCATCGGCGTACTCGACCATGGAATGCACGACGCTTTGCGGATGGACCAGCACCTCGATGCGCTCGGGAGGCATGGCGAACAGCCAGTGCGCCTCGATGACCTCCAGCCCCTTGTTGACCATGGTGGCGGAGTCCACCGAGATCTTGCGGCCCATGCTCCAGTTCGGATGCGCGCAGGCCTCGTCCGGCGTGATGTCGGCCAGGTCCTGCCAGCGGCGCAGGCGGAACGGGCCGCCAGACGCCGTGAGGATCAGCCGCCGCACGCCGGGCGCGGGCGCCGACGGCGCGCCGGCCCGCCCGCCGTGAGGCAGGCACTGGAAGATGGCGTTGTGTTCGCTGTCGATCGGCAGGAGTTCGGCGCCGTTCTCGCGCACTGCGCGCATGAAGACGGACCCCGCCGCCACCAACGCTTCCTTGTTGGCCAGCAGGACCCGCTTGCCCGCGCGCGCGGCGGCCAGCGCCGCCGGCAGGCCCGCGGCGCCGACGATGGCCGCCATGACGCTGTCGGTGCCGGACTCGGCGGCGGTATCGGCCAGGGCCTGCACCCCCACGCGGATCTCGGGCGGCGTCACGCCTGACGGCCAGGCCTGCTGGAACGCGGTGCGCGCGGCGGTGTCGGGCACGACCACGACGGCGGCCCGGCTTGCCAGCGCCTGCTCGGCCAGCTTGTCCATGCGGCTGTAGGCCGACAGGCCATGGACGGCATAGCGGTCCGGATGGCGGGCGATCACATCCAGCGTGCTGCAACCGATCGAGCCGGTGCTTCCCAGCACGGTGACACGGCGCATGGCGCTCACGTCACGACTCCGGAAAGCAGCAGCGCCACGGGCGCCACGGGCACCAGGGCGTCGATGCGGTCATAGACGCCGCCATGGCCCGGCAGCAGCGAGCCGGAATCCTTGACGCCGGCCCGGCGCTTCAGGAGGGATTCGAACAGGTCGCCCATGACGGACAACGCGGCCAGCAGCAGGGCGAAGGCCAGCGCGGCGGGCACTCCCCAGCGCTGGGCCAGGTCATGGCCGAAGGTGCCTGGCCACTGCGAGCAGGCGCCAACGTAGACCGCCACCAGCACGGCGCCGGCGATGGCACCTTCCCAGGACTTGCCGGGACTGACGCGCGGCGCCAGCTTGCGACGGCCAAAGGCGCGGCCGGCGAAATAGGCGCCGATGTCGGCCACCCACACCACCGCCATCATGCTGACGAGATACAGAGCGCCATGCGTCATGTAGAACAAGGCCAGCGCGGCCCACGCGCAATACAGCGCGGGGATCGCGAACAGCGACCACAGGATGCTGCGCGGGGCCTGCTCGACCTGTCCGCGCACCACGGCAAGCGTGCCGGCAAACAGCCAGATGCCGGCGACGACGGGCACGAACAGCCGGGTCGTGATGGCATAGACGGTCAGGCGAGCGGAAAGATCGGCGGTGGGAGACTGCCACAGCCAGGCGCAACCCAGCGTGAGCAGGCCCATCGCAATGCCAGCGGCGACCGCGGCGGCGTCACGGCCCGGCGCGGTCAGGCGCAGCCATTCCCACAGCGCGCAGCCGGTAGCGACGGACAAAAGGACAAGCAAAGGCCAGATGCTGCCCGATGCTAGGGCCGCCGCGATCAGCGCGAGCAGGACGACGGCGGTGACGATACGGGTGCGGAGCATGGCGCTTGCCTCCGGTGTCGGGGATCGAGGCTCAGGCGCCGTTTGCCAGCTGGGCGCTGGTGCGCCCGAAGCGGCGCTCGCGCGTCTGATACCACTGGAACGCGGCCGCTATTTCTTCATGGCCGAAATCAGGCCAGTAGCGGTCGGTGAAATAGAGTTCGGTGTAGGCGAGCTGCCAGACCAGGAAATTGGAGATGCGTTGCTCGCCGCCGGTGCGGATGAACAGATCAGGCTCGGGCGCCCAGGCCATGGACAGATACGGCGCCAGCGCCGCCTCGTCGATGCGGGCGGGGTCCGCGGCCAGTTCCGGCCGCGCACGCAGCATTTCGCGCGTTGCCTGCAGGATGTCCCAGCGGCCGCCGTAGTTGGCGGCCACGCTCAGCGTCAGGGCCGTGTTGTGCTCGGTACGGGCCTGCGCCGCCAGGATCAGGTCCTGCAGGCGCGGCTCGAAGGCGCTCAGGTCGCCCACCACGCGCAGGCGCACGCCCTGCTCTTCCAGCTTGTCGACCTCGCGTTCCAGCGCCTGCACGAAGAGCCGCATGAGCAGCGACACTTCGTCGGCGGGACGGCGCCAGTTCTCGGAGCTGAAGGCGAACAGGGTCAGGTACTCGACGCCGTGGCGGCCGCAGGCCTCCACGACGCGGCGCACGGCCTGCACGCCCTTGGCGTGCCCGGCGGTGCGCGGCAACAGGCGTTGCGTGGCCCAGCGACCATTGCCGTCCATGATGATGGCGACGTGGCGCGGGACCGCGCGCGTGTCAGGGACGGCTTGGGTGGAGCTGATGGTCATGGGCGAGCGGGATCACGACGGCCTCAGACCGTCAGGATCTCCCCTTCCTTCGTGACGATGAGCTTGTCGATCTCGGCGATCTGCTTGTCCGTCAGCTTCTGGATGTCGTCCTGGCCGCGGCGCTCGTCGTCCTCGGAGATTTCCTTGTCCTTGACCAGCTTCTTCAGCGACTCATTGGCTTCGCGGCGCAGGTTGCGCACGGCGATCTTGGCATCCTCGCCCTCGCTCTTGACGACCTTGATCAGGTCGCGGCGGCGCTCTTCGGTCAGGGCAGGCATCGGCACGCGCATGCTTTCGCCCATGGCCTGCGGATTCAGGCCCAGGTCCGACTCGCGGATGGCCTTCTCGATCGGCTGCACCATGCTCTTTTCATAAGGCTGCACGTTCAGCGTGCGGGCATCGATCACGGTCACGTTGGCAACCTGGCCGATCGGCACCGGCGAGCCGTAATACTCGACCTGCACGTGATCCAGGATGCCGGCATGGGCACGACCGGTGCGGATCTTGGCCAGCGCGAGCTTGAAGGCGTCGATGGATTTCTCCATGCGGGACTCGGCGGACTTCTTGATGTCGGAAACGCTCATGAATAATTCCTTGCTCAGACGTGCACCAGGGTGCCCTCATCCGCGCCAGACACAACGCGCTTGAGAGCTCCGGGCTTGTTGATCGAAAACACCTTGATGGGCAGTTTCTGGTCGCGGCACAGCGCGAAAGCCGTCGCGTCCATCACCTCGAGGCGACGCACGATGGCTTCATCGAAGCTGATCCGGGCGTAGCGGGTCGCCTCGGGATCCTTGTTGGGGTCGGCGGTATAGATGCCGTCCACCTTGGTCGCCTTCAGCACGATCTCGGCGCCGATTTCCGCGCCACGCAGCGCGGCGGCCGTGTCGGTCGTGAAGAAGGGGTTGCCCGTGCCCGCGGCGAAGATGACGACCTTGCCCTCTTCGAGATAGCGCAGGGCCTTGGGACGGATGTAGGGCTCGACGACCTGGTCGATGTTCAGGGCGGACTGCACGCGGGTGTCGACACCGCGGTGCTTGAGCGCGTCCTGCAGCGCCAGGGCGTTCATGATGGTGGCCATCATGCCCATGTAGTCGGCGGTCGCGCGGTCCATGCCCTGCGCGCCCGGCGCCACGCCGCGGAAGATGTTGCCGCCGCCGATGACGATGGCAAGTTCGACGCCGAGCGTCGCGACTTCAGCCACTTCCTCGGTCATGCGCAGGATGGTGCTGCGATTGATGCCGAAAGCATCCTCGCCCATCAGCGCCTCGCCGGAAAGTTTGAGAAGAACCCGTTTGTACGTTCTGCTGCTCATAGGTGGTATCCCGTAGCGCGTTCCGACGAAAGCCATTCTATGCCAGATGCGTCCGACATCGGACGACCGGCCCAAATGCAAACCGCCGCCGCGCGGCCGGCCCCGAGGACCAGACCGACACGGCGGCGGCGTGACCGATCAGCCCTGGCCGGCCGCGGCAGCGGCGACTTCAGCGGCGAAATCGGTGACCTTCTTCTCGATGCCTTCACCCACCACGTACAGCTTGAACTGGGCGATGCTGGCGCCCTTTTCCTTCAGCAGCTGTTCGACGGTCTGCTTGTCGTTCTTGACGAAGGGCTGCGACAGCAGCGTGACTTCCTTCAGGAACTTCTGCACCGAACCTTCGACCATCTTGGCGACGATGTCGGCGGGCTTGCCCGACTCGGCAGCCTTCTGCTCGGCAACCGAACGCTCGGTGGCGATGTCGGATTCCGGCACGCCGGCGGCATTCAGGGCCTTGGGCTTGGTGGCGGCGATGTGCATCGCCAGGTCCTTGCCCAGTTCGTCGGCGCCCGAGAACTCGACGAGCACGCCGATGCGGCCGCCGTGCACGTAGCTGGCCAGCTTGTTCTGGGTTTCGATGCGCTCGAAGCGGCGGATCGAGATGTTCTCGCCGATCTTGCCGATCAGCGCGGTACGGGTCGAATCGACCGTGCCTTCGCCGAAGGGCGCGGCCGACAGGGCGGCGACGTCAGCGGGATTGTTGGTGGCGACGAACTGGGCCAGATCATTCACGAAGCCGACGAAATCGGGGTTCTTCGCGACGAAGTCGGTTTCGCAGTTGATTTCGATGACGGCGCCTTGCTTGGCGTCGGCCGAGATGAACAGGCCGATCAGGCCTTCGGCCGTGACGCGGGCGGCAGCCTTGCTGGCCTTGTTGCCCAGCTTGACGCGCAGCAGTTCCTCGGCGCGGGCCAGGTCGCCCTCGGCCTCGGTCAGCGCCTTCTTGCATTCCATCATGGGTGCGTCGGTCTTTTCGCGCAGTTCCTTGACCATCGAGGCGGTAATTTCAGCCATGTTCGCTCCAAATGTGTAAAACAGACCCCGGTCAGGCCGGGGCGTGAATATCAGGTGTGACGAGGGCGCACCGCAGGGCCGCGCATCTCGCGCAGCCCTGCGGGCGCCCTCTGTCCGATCAGCCTTGCGCGTCGTCCTGGACTTCGACGAACTCTTCGCTGCCTTCGGCCACTTCCTCGACCAGGCCGTTCAGGCGCTGCTCGCGGCCTTCCAGGACGGCGTCGGCGATGCCCTTGGCGTACAGCGCGATGGCCTTGGCCGAGTCGTCGTTGCCGGGGATGACGTGGTCGATGCCTTCGGGCGAGTGGTTGGTGTCAACCACGGCCACGACGGGCAGGCCCAGCGAACGGGCTTCGGCGACGGCAATCTTGTGGTAGCCGACGTCGATGATGAAGAGCGCGTCGGGCAGGCCGTTCATGTCCTTGATGCCGCCGATCGACTTGTTGAGCTTGTCCAGCTCACGCGAGTACAGCAGGCCTTCCTTCTTGCTCAGGCGCTCCAGGCCGCCGTCGACCGACATGGCTTCCATGTCCTTCAGGCGCTTGATCGAGCTCTTGACCGTCTTGAAGTTGGTCAGCATGCCGCCCAGCCAACGGCTGTCAACGAAAGGCATGCCGGCGCGGGCGGCTTCGGCAGCCACCAGCTCGCGCGCGGCGCGCTTGGTGCCGACGAACAGGACCGTACCGCCCTTGGCGGCGATCTGGCGGGCGAACTTCTGGGCTTCCTGGAACTTGGCGACGGTCTGTTCCAGGTTGATGATGTGGATCTTGTTGCGGTGACCGAAGATGTACGGGGCCATCTTCGGGTTCCAGTAACGGGTCTGGTGGCCGAAGTGGACACCGGCTTCCAGCATTTCGCGCATGCTAACGGACATGAGAATTTCTCCTAGGGTTTGGACTGGTATTGCGCCTGCACCCCCTGCCCTGCTTGATGACTGGACAGGTGGCACCCTGGTGGCGCAACACGCGATTCGGGACGGTCGAAGAGACACGCTAGACTGTGGGTTGGCGTGTGGGTTTGGCGCGCGGCCTGGCGGCCCCGCTCCTGCCATCAGCCCCAAAACGGTCCCAGCGCTTTGAGGCAAGCCTATAATTCTACTATCTTTTCACAGCAGCCCTCAAGTCACACATGAATCTCGTCACCGATCCGGCCGATCTGGCCAACATGCGCGCCGCCTGCCAGGACGCCGCCCGCATCCTGGATTTCCTCGCTCCCCATGTCAAACCTGGCGTCACGACGGGCGAACTGGATCGGTTGTGCCGTGAGTACAGCGCGGAACTGGGCGTGAAATCGGCCACCGTGGGCTATGCCCCGCCCGGCTACCCGCCCTTCACCGGCGCCATCTGCACCTCGGTCAACCATCAGGTCTGTCATGGCGTTCCCGGCGACAAGGTGCTGAAAAACGGGGACATTCTCAATATCGACGTCACCATCATCAAGGACGGCTGGTTCGGCGACACGAGCCGCATGTTCCACATCGGCGAGCCCACCATCCTGGCGCGCCGCCTGGTCGACATCACCTTCGAATGCATGTGGCTGGGCATCGACAAGGTCCGTCCCGGCAACACGCTGGGCGACGTCGGCGCGGCCATCCAGAAATACGCCGAGAAGAACGGCTATTCCGTGGTGCGCGAATTCTGCGGCCACGGCATCGGCCGCCGCTTCCACCAGGATCCGCAGGTGCTCCACTATGGCAAGCCCGGCACCGGCGTGAAGCTCGTGCCCGGCATGATCTTCACGGTCGAGCCCATGATCAACGCCGGCCGCCGGGAAATCCGCCAACTGTCCGACGGCTGGACCGTCGTCACGCGCGACCACAGCCTTTCCGCGCAGTGGGAACACACCGTGCTGGTCACCGACACCGGCTACGAAGTGCTGACCATTTCCGATGGCGTGCAAGCGCCGCCCGCGCTGATCTCCCAAGCCCAGCAACCCTGATCCCGCCCGCCACCGCGAGCCCAGCATGCGCCAGACCGACCTCTCCGACCTGCGTGACCGCTTGCGCAACAGGCGCGCCGCCGCCATTGCGCAGTTTCGCGAGCACCTGCGCCCGGACACCCTGCTCGGCGACCTGCGCCGCGCGACCGACCACGCACTGCGCGAGCTGCTGAAGCTTTGCCCGCTGCCCGCCGGCGCCACGCTGGCCGCGGTCGGCGGCTACGGCCGCGGCGAGCTGTACCCCTATTCGGACGTCGACCTGCTGCTGCTCCTGCCCGACGCCCCCGGCCCGGCGGACGAAAGCGCACTGGAACGCCTGGTGGCGGCGCTGTGGGACATCGGCCTGGAGCCCGGCCACAGCGTGCGCACCATCGCGCAATGCAAGATCGAGGCCGATGCCGACATCACGGTCGAGACCTCGCTGCTGGAGTCGCGCTGGCTGGGCGGCAGCCGCACGCTGATGCGCCAGTTCGAACAGGCCATGCAGGACCGCCTGGACGCTGGCCGCTTCTTCCAGGACAAGCGGGTGGAGATGCAGCAGCGCCACGCGCGCTACAACGACACGCCCTACTCCCTGGAGCCCAACTGCAAGGAATCGCCGGGTGGCCTGCGCGACCTGCAGGTCATCCTGTGGATGTCGCGCGCGGCCGGATTCGGCGACTCCTGGCGCGCCATCGCGCGCAACGGACTGCTGACCGACACCGAGGCCCGCGACCTGCGCCGCGCCGAGCAGGCCTTCAAGCGCCTGCGCATCGAGCTGCACCTGCTGTCCGGACGCCGCGAGGATCGCGTGCTGTTCGACCTGCAGCCCGGCCTGGCCCAGGTCTATGGCATCGAGGCGACCGCCACGCGTCGCGCCAGCGAAGTGCTGATGCAGCGCTATTACTGGGCGGCGCGGCTGGTCACGCAGCTGAATACGATCCTGGTGCAGAACGTCGAGGAGCGGCTGTTTCCGCGCCCCCTGGACGACGCGCACGAGATCGACGAAGACTTCCGCAACCTGCATGGCCGCCTGGACATCCGGCTGGACGACGCGTTCGAACGCAACCCGACCCTGGTGCTGCGCGCGTTCCTGACCATGCAGCAGCACCCCGAGCTGACCAGCATGTCCGCGCGCACGCTGCGCGCGCTGTGGCACGCGCGGGACCGCATCGACGCGCAATTCCGCGACAATCCGGTCAACCGCAAGCTGTTCCTGCAGATCCTGCAGCAGCCGCGCGGCATCGTGCACGAACTGCGCCGCATGACCATGCTGAACATCCTGCCGCGCTACCTGCCGGTGTTCCGGCACATCGTGGGCCAGATGCAGCACGATCTCTTCCACGTCTACACCGTCGACCAGCACACGCTGGCCGTCATCCGCAACCTGCGCCGCTTCACCATGCCCGAGCACGCGCAGGAGTACCCCCTCGCCAGCCAGCTGATCTCCAGCTTCGACCGGCACTGGGTGCTCTACGTGGCAGCGCTGTTCCACGACATCGCCAAGGGCCGGGGCGGCGACCACTCCGAACTGGGCGCCATCGACGTGCGGCAGTTCGCCCAGGACCACGGCATGGACAGCGAGGACGCCGAGCTGGCCGAATTCCTCGTGCGCAAGCACCTGCTCATGTCCACGGTGGCGCAGAAACGCGACCTCTCCGACCCCGAGGTCGTGCGCGGCTTCGCGCAGGCCGTTGGCGACGAACGCCACCTGACCGCCCTGTATCTGCTGACGGTGGCCGACATCCGCGGCACCAGCCCGAAGGTCTGGAACGCGTGGAAAGGCAAGCTGCTGGAAGACCTCTATCGCCTGACGCTGGCCGTGCTGGGCGGCGCCCGGCCGGGCGACGCCAACACCGTGCTGGCGCAACGCCGCGAGGAAGCCGCCCGCCTCACCCGCCTGGCCGGCCTGCGCGACGACGCCCGCGATGCGTTCTGGAACCAGCTGGACGTGGCCTACTTCCTGCGCCACGATGCGGCCGAGATCGCCTGGCACACCCGCCACCTGTATCACCGCGTGAACCCCGGAGAGCCGGTGGTGAAGGTGCGCCCCACCGAGCAGGGCGAAGGCCTGCAGGTCATGGTCTACACGCGCGACACGCCGGAACTCTTCGCCGCGATCTGCGGCTATTTCGGCATGCGCAACATGAGCATCCAGGACGCACGCATCCACACCACCCGCCTGGGCTGGGCACTGGACAGCTTCATCGTGCTGGCGCCCGATCACGTCGGCAACCTGCGCGCCCAGGCCACGCTGGTCGAACACGAACTGGCATCCCGGCTGGCCGACACCGCCAGCGCCGCGCAGGTCGAACAGCAAGGCGCGCGCTACGGCAGCTCGCGGCAATCCCGGCTGTCGCGCATCTTCCCCATCCGCCCCCATGTCGAACTGCAGCCCGATGAGCGCAGCAAGTCCTGGCGCCTGTCGCTGACCGCCACCGACCGCCCCGGCCTCCTGCACGGCCTGGCGCAGGTGTTCAACGAACACGGCATCAACCTGCAGACCGCCAAGGTGATGACGCTGGGCGACCGCGTCGAGGACGTCTTCGTGATCGACGGGTCCGCGCTCGAGCATCCGCGCAGCCAGTTGCGTTTCGAACGCAGCATCATCGAGCTGCTGTCGGATGGGGCGAAACGTGCTGCTTGATCACTACGCCCCGATCTTCCTGAGCAGCCTGCTGTTCGCGCTGGCCACCCTCTTCCCGATCCTGAATCCGCCCGCCGTCGCGCCGATCTTCCTCTCGCTGACGGAAGGCGCGTCGCTGGCCACGCGCGCCGCGCTGGCCAAGCGCATCGCCCTGAACGCGCTGATGATGCTGGTGATCGCCATGACGCTTGGCCATATCGTGCTGGCGTTCTTCGGCATCTCGCTGGCCATCGTGCGCGTGGGCGGCGGCATGCTCGTCATCGCCAGCGCCTGGCGCCTCGTGAACTCGCCCGACGGCGGCACCGGCCACGCCGCGCAGCTGGCCGAGCCCTTCACCAGCGAAATGGCGCGCGCCCGCGCGTTCTACCCCCTGACCTTCCCCATCAGTTGCGGGCCCGGCACCATCGCCGCGGCCATCACCGTGGGCGCCTCGCTGCGCGACGACCAGACGGCCACCAGCATGGTCCGCCTGGCGGGCTCCCTGCCCGCCCTGCTGCTCGTCTCTTTCTCGCTGTTCCTGTGCCTGCGTTTCGCCGCGCGCTTCCTGCATAAGCTGGGCGAAAGCGGCACGGCGGTGTTCATGCGACTGTCCGCATTCATCCTGCTGTGCCTGGGCGTGCAGATCGTCTGGGAAGGGATATCGGAACTGTTGCTGCAATGGCTGGTCCGTGCAGGGGTCGCCCCCGCGGGGGCTCCCTCCCCCCTGTCCTTCCTGCTCGGCAAGGTAATCGCATCATGACTTTCAATTCCCGCTTCCTGCTGGGCCTGGTCGCCACGCTCAGCCTGGGCGCCGTCGGCATCGCGCTGGTGTCGCAATACGCCTTCGACATGCCGCCTTGCGCCTGGTGCGTCATGCAGCGCCTGATCTACCTCGCCATCGGCGGGCTGTGCCTGCTCGGGCTGCTCCTGCCCGCGGGCCTGGCGCGCCGCGCGCTGGCAAGCCTGGGCGTCCTGCTGGCCGCCTCCGGCGTGCTGGCCGCCTGGTACCAGTTCAACGTCGCCGCCAAGCTGTTCTCGTGCGACCAGACTTTCGCCGACCGCTTCATGACCAGCATCGGCCTGGACGCCGCGGTGCCCTGGCTGTTCGGCATCTATGCCAGCTGCATGGACGCCGTCGTGCACGTGCTCGGCATCGAATACGCCATCTGGAGCCTGTCGCTCTTCGTCGTGCTCGGCCTGCTGCTGATCCTGGCAGCCACCCGGCGCGCCTGACCTCACCGCCCGCGCCGTCAAGACCCGGAAAACAGAACGCCCCGTCCATCGGACGGGGCGTTCTGTCATTCAGCACAAGCGCCAGGCGTGCGCGGCCCGCGGTGCTCAGGCTTCGTTCGCGGCATAGCCCATGTTGAACTGCAGGCCGCCGGCCTCATGCTCCGCGGCTTCGCGGCGCTCGCCCAGGCGGGCCAGGTACTCCGGCGTGATGTCGCCGGTGATGTACTCGCCCGTGAAGCACGACGCATCGAAGCGCGTCAACGCAGGATTCAGGTCGGTGACGGCCTGCTGCATGGCCGCGATGTCCTGGTAGATCAGGGCATCGGCGCCGATGATGCGGGCCACTTCCTGTTCGTCCCGGCCATGGGCGATCAGTTCCGTCTGGGTGGGCATGTCGATGCCGTAGACGTTGGGGAAACGCACGGGCGGCGCGGCCGAGGCCATGTAGACCTTGTTCGCGCCAGCGGCGCGCGCCATGTCCACGATTTCGCGGCTGGTGGTGCCACGCACGATGGAATCATCGACCAGCAGCACGTTCTTGCCCTTGAACTCCATGCCGATCGCATTGAGCTTCTGGCGCACGGACTTCTTGCGCACGGCCTGCCCCGGCATGATGAAGGTGCGGCCCACGTAGCGGTTCTTGATCAGGCCTTCGCGGTAGTTCAGGTTGAGCCGGGCAGCGAGCTGCATGGCGGCCGGACGCGAGGAGTCGGGAATCGGCATGACCACGTCGATGTCACCCAGGCGCAGCGTGCGGGCCAGCTTGTCGGCCAGGTACTCACCCATGCGCAGGCGCGAGCCGTAGACCGAGACGCCGTCGATCAGCGAATCGGGGCGGGCGAAATAGACGTATTCGAAGATGCAGGGGTTCAGCGAGGGACTCTCGGCGCACTGGCGCTGCGAGAACCGGCCGTCCTCATCGATGAACACCGCCTCGCCGGGCTGCACGTCGCGCACGAAGGCGAAACCGCTGCCTTCCAGGGCCACCGACTCGGAGGCCACCATCCACTCCACGCCCGCCTCGGTTTCCATGCGGCCCACGCAGAGGGGCCGGATGCCGTTGGGGTCGCGGAATGCCAGCACGCCGTAGCCGGCGATCTGCGCCACGACGGCATAGCCGCCACGCACACGCTTGTGCACCGCTGCCACGGCGCGGAAGATCGCGTCCTCGTCCAGCGACACGCCGTTGGCGGCGCGCTGCATCTCGTGCGCCAGCACGTTCAGCAGCACTTCGGAGTCGGAATTGGTGTTGATGTGGCGGCGGTCGATGCGGAACAGCGACTCGCGCAACTCGCGCCAGTTGGTCAGGTTGCCGTTGTGGGCCAGCGTGATGCCGAAAGGCGCGTTCACGTAGAACGGCTGCGCCTCCTCGGCGCTGCTGCTGGAACCCGCGGTGGGGTAGCGCACGTGGCCGATGCCGCTGGTGCCCGGCAGCGAGCGCATGTTGCGGGTGCGGAACACGTCGCGCACCAGGCCATGCGCCTTGTACATGTTGAAGTTGCTGGCCTGCGACGTGGAGATGCCGGCAGCGTCCTGTCCCCGGTGCTGCAGGAGCAGCAAGCTGTCATAGAGCAGCTGGTTGACCGGTCCGCGCCCGACAACCCCAATGATTCCACACATGGTGATTTCCTGTCTTGGATGACTACTGACTGATTACTGGTTGCGGCTCGGCCTGCTCGCCATAAGGCACCCACGTTGCCAGCGAAGGAGGCAGCCACATCTTGACTTGCCGCACCGCCTTTTCGGCGGTGCCTGAAAACATTGCCTCGCGCCACCAGGTTTCCTGGGGCAGCGGCGTGTACCCGGCCAGCACCATCAATGCCAGCACCATGACCGCCCCGCGCAGCAGGCCGAACAGGCCGCCCAGGCCATGGTCGGCGGGGGTCAGCCCGGTGCTGCGCAGCAGCGCGGCCAAGGTCATGTTGACCAGGCCCACGCCCAGCAGCACGACGATGAACACCGCTGCGTAGGACACGCCCATGCGCAGCAACGAGGTTTCAATATAGGGTTCCAGCCAGACGTACACCGTCGGCCCCCACCAGATCGCGGCGACGAAGGCCAGCGCATAGGCGATGAGCGAGAGCACTTCCTTGAGCAGGCCGCGAACCAGCCCCAGCACCGCCGAAACGGCCAGGATGGCCAGGACGACGAAATCGAATCCGGTCACTGTGCGGCAATGAATCCGTTGTCATAGCCCAGCGTCCGCAAGCGGGCCTGGGCCGCCTGGGCCGCGTCGCGCGACGGGAACGGCCCCACGCGCAGGCGATATTGCTGCTTGCCACCGGCGGACACGGGCTCGACGAAGGCGTTGGTCACGCCCGCGGCATGCAGCTTGTCGCGCCGGCTGTTGGCATCGACCTGCGTGGTGTAGGCGGCGATCTGCAACACGAAGGCGCCCCGCGCGTTGGCGGCGGGCTTGGGCGCAGGCTTGGCTGGCGCCTCGCCGCGGCCCTCGAGCAGCGCCAGCGCGCGCGCGCCATCGTCGCTGCGGGAATCCTGGGGCTTGGGCGCGGGCTTCGCGGGCGTTTCACGCTGCTCGGCAGGGTGCTGCGCGGGCGGACGCTGGGCTTGCTGCTGCGTGGCGGGCGGTTGCGTGGCGGCCACGGGAGGCTGGGCAGGCGCGGGCTGCTGCAGGGCGTCGCCTGCCAGCGCGGGCGGCTGCGGCACGGCCTCGGGCGCTGCCGCGGGTGCGGCGGGCGCAGCCTGCGGTGCGGAAATCTGCGGTTGGTAGGGCGTGTTGCGGTCGGGAATCCGGATGGGGATGTCGTCGGCCACCGGCACTGGCTCGGAGTCGAGCACCATCGGCAGCACGATCACGGCCGCCAGCACCAGGGCGACCGCGCCAGCCAGGCGCCGCCGGGCGCGGGCGCGCAGCTCGGCGGCCTGGGCCTCGCTGGAGACAGAGGGACGAGCCTTGCCCGCCTGCTTCTGGGACGAGGCGGAGTCACTGCGCGAGAACAATCCCATCAAAAACATCCCTTGCTGGCGTGGCGAACGGGTCGGGGTGAACGCATCGGAAACGTATACCGGGCCACGTGCATGTCAGCGGCGCTCAGCGGCCCCGACTCAGTGGCCCCAGACTCAAGCGGAGCGGCCCAGTGCCTGGAGCACGGCCGCCACCGTCAGGAAGGACCCGAACACCACGATTCTATCACCCTCACCTGCCTCGCCCAGCGCCGTTTCAAAGGCTTGCGCCGCGCTGGCGGCGGCCTGCACGCGGGGCTCGTCGGCCTTGTGCGGATCCAGCGCCAGGGTGTCGCGCACCTGCCCGGCCAGCGCCTCGCCGTCGCGCCCCCGGGCGCCGGGCAACGTGGCGCAATGCCAGCGATCGATGCGGCGGCCCAGGGCCTGGATGACGGCGTCGGCGTCCTTGTCGGCCAGCATGCCGAACACCGCGTGCGTATAGGGGAAGAAGCCCATGTTGTCCAGGTTCTGCGCCAGGACGGCCGCGGCATGCGCATTGTGGGCCACGTCGAGGATGATGGCGGGCTTGCCCGGCACGATCTGGAAGCGTCCGGGCAAGGAGGCCTGCGCCAGTCCCAGGCGCACCGCCTGCTGTGGCACGGGCAGGCGCTCGTGCACCGACTCCAGCGCCGCCAGCGCGGCGCAGGCATTCAACAACTGGTTGGCACCACGCAGCGCCGGATAGGCCAGTGCGCGGCGGCGCTGGCTGCGTCCGCCGTAATTCCATTGCTGGCGGTCGCCCGCATAGTTGAAATCGTGGCCAAAGCGCCACAGGTCCGCGCCGATGGCCTGGGCATGCGCCAGCAGGGACTCGGGCGGCACGGGGTCGCTGCAGATGGCCGGGCGGCCCGGCCGGAAGACATGGGCCTTCTCGAAGCCGATGCGTTCGCGCGTGTCGCCCAGCCAGTCGGTATGGTCGATATCGACACTGGTCACGATGGCGCAATCGGCATCGATGATGTTCACCGCGTCCAGGCGCCCGCCCAGGCCCACTTCCAGCACGGCCGCGTCAAGCCCGGCATCGGCGAACAGGCTCAGGATGGCCAGGGTGGTGAACTCGAAATAGGTCAGCGGCACCTCGGCGCGCGCGGCTTCCACCCGCTGGAACTGGGCGATCAGGTCCGCATCGCTGGCGTGCTCGCCATTGACACGCGCCCGTTCGTTGAAGGCCAGCAGGTGCGGCGAGGTGTAGAGGCCGGTCCGGTAGCCGGCAGCCAGCAGCATGGCCTCCAGCATTGCGCAGGTGGAACCCTTGCCGTTGGTCCCGGCCACCACGAACGTGACGCAATCCAGCTTGAGCGCCATGCGTTCGGCCACCTGCCGCACCCGCTCCAACCCCATGTCGATGGGACGGGCGTGGATGGATTCGAGATAGCCCAGCCAATCATCCAGCGTGGCGGCGGCGCCAGGTACGGGTAGCGACATGACAGCAGTGTGAACGGGAAAGGCCGAAGTGTAGCGCAGGCGCCTCGCGTTTCTACGGGACAACCCGCCCCCCCCATTCCCTTGAACAGCACCCTAAAGTTCCCTGGATTACGACCGTAACCAGTCCGAGAAGCGTCGCGGCGTCACCGTGCGCGCATGGTGCGAATAAAACTGCCTTTCGGAGCCCCCATGGCCATCCCTCCCGTCACTCCCGCAGTCGCGTCCGTGCAGGCCGCGCCGATCCTGCCCGATTCCGCGCTCCAACTGCCCAGCACCACCGTGGCGGCGGTCGGCGACGCCCAGAAATCCTCGGCGGGCGACACCGCGACCTCCAATCAGGGACAGAACCCTGCCAATGCGGGCGCCGACAACACGACCCAGACGCTCGAAGGCGCGATCGAAGAACTCAACCGCGGCATGCAGGCTTGGTCGACCCAGTTGCAATTCGAGGTCGACCCCGACATCCAGCGCCTGGTGGTGAGCGTGCTGGACGCCGAAACGGGCGACACCATCCGCACCATCCCCAGCGAAGCCGTGTTGCGCATGGCGAAAATCATCGTCAGCCTGCAAGGCCAGATCGTCAACGCCCAGGCCTGAAACAAGCCGGCGTCACCGGAATTTCAAGAATTGGCAGGTGATGTGCCCTTTTCCCGCCTGATAGATGGGACGGACCCGGGCGCACAATACCTAACTTAGGAGCACTGAAGCATGGCAATCTCCAACATCGGCGTCGGTTCGGGTCTTCCGCTGGATCAACTTCTGGCTGATCTGCGCAAGAACTCGGAAGCCCCGCTCACCGTCATCCAGAACAAGCAGACCGTCGCCAACGCGCGCCTGTCCGCCTACGGCGTGCTGAAAAGCAGCGTCGAAGCCGTGCAGAAGGCCGCCGAGGCCCTGGGCAAGGCGTCCACCTATGGCGCGGTCAAGGTCACCTCGAACAGCACCGACACGCTGACCGTCACGGGGTCGGACAAGGCCATCGCCGGGCAATACAGCGTCGAGATCACGGAACTGGCCAAGGCGCAATCGCTGGTCGGCCTGGGCCGCGAAGATCGCACCAGCAACATCGGCAACGGCGGCGTCATCACCTTCACGCGTGAAGACGGCACGACGGCCAAGCTGGACCTGAGCGGCAAGGACACGTCGCTGGATGCCATCGTGGCAGCCATCAATGCAGACCCCTCGCTGGGCGTGAACGCCACGCTGATCAACGACGGCTCCGACTCGCCCCACCGCCTGATGCTGACCGCCAGCACGACCGGCACCGACGCCGCCATCACCAGCATCTCGGTCGAGGGCAACGCCGACCTGCAGAGCCTGCTGGGCTATGACGCGGCCGATCCCTCCGCCCACACCCTGGAGCAGAAGACCGAGGCCCTGAACGCCAAGCTGACGATCAACGGCATCGAGATCACCAGCCAGACCAACACGGTGACCGACGCCGTCGAAGGCCTGACGCTCACGTTGAACAAGAAGACGAGCACGGACCCCGTGCTCGTCAGCGCGACCCGCGATCCCTCGGTGGCCACCAAGGCCGTCACGGATTTCGTGAACGCCTACAACAACATGAACACCAATATCCGCCAGCTGACCAGCTACAACGCGGATAACGGCCAGGCCAGCGTGCTGACCGGCGACTCGGTGTCGCGCAACATCCAGAGCCAGATGCGCTCGATCCTGGACTTCTCGCTGCCCGGCACCGCCGTCGGGACGCTGGCAGGCCTGGGCATCACCACCAATCCCGCTTCCGGCGCCTTGACGGTGGACAACACCAAGCTCGAAGCCGCACTGAAGGCGAACCCCTCCGAGGTGATCGCCTTCTTCGCTGGCGAAGACGGCCTGTCGGCCCGCCTGCAGAAGACCACCGAGAGCATCCTCAACACCGAGCAGGGCATCATCAGCACCGCCCAGAGCGGCGCCAAGCGTCAGGTGGACGACCTGAAGACGCAACTCGCCTCGGCCGAAGCCCGCATCGATAGCCAGATGGAAGTCTATCGGAAGCAGTTCCTGGCGCTGGACAAGATCGTCACCCAGATGAACGCCACGTCCAGCTATCTCACGCAACAGCTTGAGATGCTGAGCGCCAACGCCACCAAGAAGAATTGATGAGCTACGCCACCCGCCGGTCCCCGGGCGCACGCGGTATCGCCCACACCTATTCCAATATCGGCCTCGAGACCGAGGTGCTCAGCGCCTCGCCCGAGAAGCTGATCACCCTGCTGCTCGATGGCGCGCGCGCCGCCATCGCACGCGCCAAGCTGTACATGGAAGAAGGCAACATCCCGGCGCGTGGCCAGTCCATCTCCAAGGCGCTGGACATCATTGAAAACGGCCTGAAGGCCTGCCTTGACATGGAAAAGGGCGGTGAAATTGCCGTCAATCTCCGCAATGTCTACGAGCTGGCCTCGCATAGTCTACTCCTGGCCAACCTGAATGCCGACATCGAGCGACTGGACGTCGCCGATCGACTGCTCGCCGACATCGCCGATGCCTGGCGCGCCGTTACCGGCAAGGGGAGCTGAACTTCCCACCTTCTCCGTTACGAAGGACTTCCTTGTCTACCCGCGCCTCCTCCCCCCCTTCGCCGCAGCCCCCCATCCTGCGGCAGTATGAAAAGATCGCGGCCATCACGGACGCGATGCTTGCAGCCGCCCGCCAAGGCGACTGGACACTCGTCCTGCAACTCGGCCAGCAGTATTGCGAACTGGCCGAGGAGATCCGCACGCTCGACGACTCCGGTCCCCTGGATGATGCGGGACGCGGACAGAAGCACGACTTCCTCGTGCGCATTCTCGAAAACGATGCGCTGACCCGCGACCTCGCCGTTCCCCAACTTGCCCGGCTGGGTGATCTGCTGGGACGCATGAAGCGCCAGCAATCCCTGATCCACACCTACGGACTCTCGGCGCCTGAGGTATGAGCGTCGGATCGTCAGCGCTGGGCACGCTGCTGGTCCAGCGCCTCGACGCGGTGCTGGGCACCACGCTTGCCCAGCACGCCAACCTGATCAACGGTGCACGCCCTGACGCCCTGGCGCAGGCAGCCGCGGCCGCCAGGCTGCTCGGCCCCGATGTGCCGGGCAGCCGCACGGAAAAGGAAACGCTGGAGCGCACCCGCATCGACGGCACGCGCGGCTCCGGCCGCGGTGCCGGCCAGATCGCCGGCCAGGACGACGACGGCGCCGTGGCCGGCCGCATGCGCCATGCCAGCACCGCCTCGACGCCCTCGGCCCCCACGTCGCTGGGAATGACGGCACGCACCATCCTGGCGCTGCTGTCGCGTTACCCCGACCCCGCCCCGCCCGCCACCGGGAAGGCGCCGCTGTGGTCCACGCCTGCGCAGGCCGGTGGCGCGGCCGCCCCGGCCGCCGCCGCGCCGGGCGCCCAAGGTTCGCCCGCCCCCCGTGCCGAAGGCCAGCCTGCCGCGCCGCAAGGCGGCGCCAGCGCGACGGCCGCCACGCAACAGGCCGCCCCTGCCCTGGCCCAGGCACCCAGCGCTGCCCTCCTCGCCCGCGCGCTGGCACAGGCCCTGGACGGCAGCGGATTGTTCTATGAGTCCCACCTGGCGGCGCTGGCCTTTGGCAAGCGCACGCCCGCGCAACTGCAGGCCGAGCCCCAGGCGCGCCTGCACCAGCAGAATCCCCAGCCTGACGGCCAGCGCGCCGGTGATACCGCCGGCCGCCCTGCCGCCGACACCCCGCAAGCGACCCAGGCCGGCGCCACGCTGACCGCCTCGGGCGTGCACCCCGATTCCGCCATGCTGGTGCGCCAGCAGCTGGAAGTGCTTGCCAACCAGATGGTCAGTTGGCGCGGCGAGGCCTGGCCCGATGCCCCCATGTGGTGGGAAGTGGGCCGCGACGCCGAGCAAGGCGCCAGCCCCGAGCAAGGGCCTGCCTGGTCCAGCCGCCTGGTGCTGGAACTGCCCACGCTCGGGCGCGTCGAGGCGCACCTGCAGCTTGCCGCCGGCAACCAGCTCGTCATGCGCCTGGCCGCGCCCGACAGCGCCAGCCGGCTGCAGGAAGCCTCCGAACTGTTGCGCAACCGCTATGAAGCGGCAGGCTTTGCCCTGACGCATTTCAGCGTGGATGCCAACGCGGCGGACGCCCCGTCACCGGAGCCGTCGCCATGAGCCAAGCCACGCCCGGCAACCGCAAGACCGCCATCGCCTTGCGCTATGACTCGGAACAGGATCGCGCACCTCGCGTCGTGGCCAAGGGCTATGGGATACTGGCGGACGCAATTCTCCGCGCCGCGCACGAAAACGATCTCTACGTCCATGAATCGCCCGAACTCGTGGGCCTGCTGATGCAGGTGGATCTGGACAGTCACGTTCCTCCCCAGATGTATCTCGCCGTCGCAGAACTGATGGCATGGCTCTATCGCCTGGAATCCGCCGATAACGCGCCATCCGCGCGTATCGGAGAGCCGGGTCAGTCGTAACACCAAGAGAATCCAACATGTCCCTGGCCAACACAGAAAACGATCCCGATTACTGGCTTTCCAGCCCGGAAGACATCCGCGCGGCCCTCTTCGAACTGATGCACCCGGACAGCCACATCGTCGTGCGCGATCCGGCCGAGCGCGAGCTCGCCGTGCAACTGCTGGCAATCGACAAGTCCACCCGGTCGTTCTTCTGGCTGCCCCGCGACTACGAAGGCTCGGACTTCGCCGAGAACGACACCCGCGGCCTGATGGCGGGCACGGTGTTCGACGTCATCGGCCACGGCTACAGCGGCGTGCAGATCCGCTTCCGCATCAGCCGCCCCGAAGTCGTGCGCCTGGATGACGGCCGCTCGGCACTGTGGTCCGGCTTCCCGGAAAGGCTTGCCCGCATCCAGCGCCGCCGCTCCTTCCGCGCGCAGGTCCAGGTATCGGGCAGCCAGCCCGGCATCGTGGCGCGCTGGACGCCCGCCGCGCTGGCCGCCGGGACGTACACCTTCAACATCCGTGACATCTCGATCGAAGGCATCGGCATGCGCTGCAACGCGCTGCTGAGCGACCTGCCTGCCCCCGGCGAAACCATGAAGGACGTGACGCTGGATTTCGGCGACGCCGGCACCCTGCGCACCTCGCTGCAGGTCCGCAACGCGTATGCGCTGGGCCGCCAGCCGGGCCAACCCCTGCCCGACGGCTCGACCCCGCATGTCGACCCGGCCCTCGAAGGCGTGAAGCCCCCGGTGGCCAAGGCCCAGACGCACGGCGCACACCCGCCCCTGACGCACCTGGGCGCCCTGTTCATCGATCTGGATGCCCGCCAGGAGACCTGGCTGCAGCAGGTGGTGTGGCGCCTGGAAAAGCAGCGCAACAGCTCACACGATTGACGCGCAGCAACTCGTGCCGCTGGCGGCGCAAGTAACGCAACACCCGATGACCGTCATCGGGTGTTTTGCTTTCTCGTCGCGCGGTACTGCTCAATCCACCCGACTGACTGCGCGATGCCGCCGAATGGGAAGAAGTGCAGACTGACCGTTCCATGCGCTGGCGTCAGGCCGGCAGCCAGGCGATCGACGAAGCGGTCCGGTCCCGCCGTGCCAAGCAGCTTGCCGATGGAAATACCGTACTTGGCCAGCATCGACGCGCACGCACCGACGCCACACATGGCGGCATAGCGTGCAAGCACCGCGACGCCCGCGGGACCCGGCACGCCCACCCGCACGGGGTGCGCGATGCCACGCGCGCGCAATGCCTCCAGCCACGTCAGCACGACGTCGGCATCGAAGACGAACTGCGTGACGATCGAAGGCGCCATGCCACGCCCCTCGATGCCACGGCACTTGCGTTCGAGAACCTCCCAGCGATCGGCCACGCTCATGACAGGATGGCCTTCCGGATGGCCGCCCACGCCGAGGGCCTTGATGCCGGCGCGCTCGAAGACACCGGTGTCGATCAGCGAGAAGCTATCGGGAAACGGCCCCTTGGGCGTGGAAGGGTCTCCCGCGATCACGAAGCAGCGTTCCACGCCTGCCTCGGCGGCCGCGCGCGCGACGAAGGCTTGCAGCTCGGCGAGCGACGCGACGCGGCGCGCGGAAATATGGGGCATGGGCTCGAAGCCCAGTTCGCGCACCGCCCGCGCCGCGGCCAGCCGCGCCGCGTTGCCCTCGCCCGCCAGGTAGGGGATGGAAATGGTCGACGCGGGCGGGAGCCGGGGCGCCACCGCGGTCAACGCCGGGATATCCTTCGCGCTGACTTCCATCGAGTAGCAGTCATGCAGCGGTGGCCTGCGCGCGACAGCAACGTCCATCAGCGGGCATCCCGCGCGGTGTCGGCGGCAGGCGCGATGGCAGGCTGCCGGGCAAGCTCGATGAAGGCGCGCAGATAGTCGGTGGCATCGTCCGCCTCCCGTGCGCCCAGGAAGATCTGCTTGGCGATGCCGCGCGCGCCCAGCCGCACGGGCACCACGTCCATCCTGGCCGCGTACTCCTCGACCAGCCAGCGCGGCAAGGCCGCCACGCCACGGCCGCTGGCCACCATCTGCAGCATGATGTCGGTGGTTTCAATGGCTTTGTGGCGCTTGGGCGCAACACCGGCAGGCAACAGGAACTGGTTGTAGATATCCAGCCGCTCGACGTCGACGGGATAGCTGATGAGCACTTCATGGGTCAGTTGCTGGGGCTTCACGTAGGCCACGGCAGCCAGGTCGTGGCCTTTGGCCACGACCAGCACCTGCTCGTAGTCGAACACGGGCTCGAACGTCAGCCCCGGCTTGAACAAGGGGTCTGGCGTGACCAGAAGATCGATTTCATAGCCGAACAACGCACCGATCCCGCCGAACTGGAACTTCTGTTTGACGTCGACATCCACGTCTGGCCATGCCGCCAGATAGGGCGACACCACCTTGAGCAGCCATTGATAGCAAGGGTGGCACTCCATGCCGATGCGCAGCGCCCCACGCTCGCCCTGCGCAAACTGGCCCAGGCGCTCTTCGGCCAGGTCCAATTGCGGCAGCACCCTGTTCGCCACGGCCAGCAGGTACTGGCCCGCCTGCGTCAGGCGCAGGCTTCGGCCTTCGCGCAGCCAGACATCGGTGCCCAGTTGCTGTTCCAGCTTCTTCATGCTGTGGCTCAAGGCCGATTGGGTCAGGTTCAGCACGCCCGCGGCGGCCGTCAACGACCCCTGCTTCTCGACCTGCTGCACGATGCTGAGGTGAATGCGCTCAAGCATTTGTATGATCCAGATTCATGGATTTGTGAAATAAAACCATTTTACTTCATCACCCCACCTGTCTAGCATCTGCTCCCATATTCGCGTTTTTCAGAGCATGCCTTGACCCTCATCAACCCCCTCACCTTACCGATGCGCCAGAGCAGGTGCCTGCGTTGAACGCTGGCTGCTCACGGTCGCGCCGGGCGCCGCGGACAAGCTGAACGCGCGCTGGCCGCAGGAAGCATCCCCCCGAGGCAAGGTGGCGCACCGCCCGCCAGATCGCCCGGCCCACCCCGCCGACCCAACCGCCGAAGCCATGACCTTGCGTGCGCGAGCGCCTGCACACGCCAGCCACTCCCCAGAGAAGCAACCATGACACGCCCCCTCCGTTTAGTCGCTGTTTCCGGCGGGCTGCAGCGCCCGTCCAAGGCCGCGGCCCTGGCCGCGCACCTGCTGGACCTGATCGGCCGCGAAGCGCCCTGCGAACAACGCCTGATCGAGCTGGGCCAGCTCGCGCTGCAGTTTGCCGGCGCGACCTGGCGCCCGCAGTTGCCCGATGCCGTGGAGCGGGAACTTGCCGCCGTCGAACAGGCTGACGTCCTGGTGGTGACGACGCCGGTATTCCGTGGCACCTACACGGGGCTGTTCAAGCACTTCTTCGACTTCATCCACCAGGATGCCCTGGTCGACAAGCCCGTCCTGCTGGCGGCCACCGGCGGCAGCGAGCGCCACGCCCTGATGATCGATCACCAGCTGCGGCCGCTGTTCAGCTTCTTCCAGGCACGCACCTTGCCGCTGGGCGTGTATGCGACCGACAAGGATTTCACCGACTACCGCCTGCGGGACGAGGCCCTGATCCAGCGCGCCGACCTGGCGGTCCAGCGCGCGCTGCCGGTGATCGACTTGGCACGCCAGACGCTGTCCGCCACGCCCGGGATGGCGGTTGCGGCCTGAAGCAAGCGCCATGCGGCCGCCGCCAGGCAGCCGAATCATTCAAGTTTTCGTAGAAATCAAGACACCCACAATGAGCCAAGACTTCACATTCAGCATCAAGAGCATTGTTTTCGATGAAAACTACCAGCCCTCGGACAGCACGCGCATCACGACCAATTTTGCCAACCTGGCGCGGGGAACCAGCCGCCAGCAGAATCTGCGCAACACCCTGAGGATGATCGACAACCGATTCAACAGCCTGGCGCGCTGGGACAACCCGAAGGCAGACCGCTACACCGTCGAGCTCGACATCATCTCCGTCGAGATGACCCTCGCGGCCGGGGACGGGGGCAATGCCTTTCCCTTGATCGAGATCCTCAAGACCACCATCCTCGACAGGAAGACCGGCGAGCGCATCGATGGCATCGTGGGGAACAATTTCTCTTCCTACGTGCGCGACTACGACTTCAGCGTATTGCTGCCCGAGCACAACAACGACAAGGCCGCGTTCAGCATCCCGGAGGATTTCGGCGATCTGCACGGCAAGCTCTTCCAGCACTTCCTGCGCTCCGACGCCTACAAGGAACACTTCGGCAAGCCTCCCGTCATCTGCATCAGCGCATCCAGCAGCAAGACCTATCTGCGGACGGAAAACCGCCACCCCATCCTGGGCGTCGAGTATCTGCAGAACGAGTTTTCCTCGACCGACCGGTATTTCGAAAAGATGGGCCTGCAGGTCCGCTACTTCATGCCTGAAGGCAGCGTGGCGCCCCTGGCTTTCTATTTCTCGGGCGACCTGCTCGGCGACTACACCAATCTCGAGCTCATCGGCACCATCAGCACGATGGAAACGTTCCAGAAAATCTACCGCCCCGAGATCTACAACGCCAATTCCGCCGCAGGAAATGCCTACCAGCCCAGCCTGAAAAATACGGACTACTCCTTGACGCAAATCGTCTACGACCGGGAGGAACGCAGCCAGCTTGCCGTCAAGCAGGGAAAGTTCACGGAAGAGCATTTCATCAAGCCATATAAAAACCTGCTCGAGCAATGGGCTGCCAACTACACCGTCTGACCCCACCCAATACGCGGAACCATTCATCATGAAAAAGCTTTTGCCCACCTCCACCGCCGGCAGCCTGCCCAAGCCCTCCTGGCTCGCGGAGCCTGAAAAACTCTGGTCGCCCTGGAAACTGCAGGAAGAAGGATTGGTGGAAGGCAAGCAGGATGCCTTGCGCCTGTCGCTGCAGGAGCAGCAACAGGCAGGCATCGATATCGTCAGCGATGGCGAGCAGACTCGCCAGCATTTCGTCACCACGTTCATCGAGCACCTCAGCGGTGTCGATTTCGAGAAGCGGGAAACGGTCAGGATCCGCGATCGCTATGATGCGAGCGTGCCCACCGTCGTCGGCGCCGTGAGCCGCCAGAAACCTGTTTTCGTCGAGGACGCGAAGTTCCTGCGCCAGCAGACCACGCAGCCCATCAAGTGGGCGCTGCCTGGCCCCATGACGATGATCGACACGCTCTACGACAGCCACTACAAGAGCCGCGAAAAACTCGCCTGGGAATTCGCCAAGATCCTCAACCAGGAGGCCAAGGAGCTGGAGGCTGCCGGCGTGAACATCATCCAGTTCGATGAACCTGCCTTCAACGTCTTCTTCGACGAGGTGAACGACTGGGGCGTCCCCACCCTGGAGCGGGCCATCGAGGGGCTCAAATGCGAAACCGCCGTGCACATTTGCTATGGCTACGGCATCAAGGCCAATACCGACTGGAAGAAGACGCTGGGCTCCGAGTGGCGCCAGTATGAAGAGTCCTTCCCCAAGCTACAGCAATCCAGCATCGACATCGTGTCGCTGGAGTGCCACAACTCGCACGTTCCCATCGACCTGATCGAACTCATCCGCGGCAAGAAAGTCATGGTGGGCGCCATCGACGTCGCGACCCACGCCATTGAAACGCCCGAGGAAGTGGCCAACACCCTGCGCAAGGCGCTCAAATTCGTGGATGCCGACAAGCTCTATCCTTGCACCAACTGCGGCATGGCGCCCCTGCCCCGCCACGTGGCAAGAGGCAAGCTGAACGCCCTCAGCGCGGGCGCGGCGATCATCCGCGGGGAACTGCCGGCCTGATGCCCTGCCGGGCGCGGCGGTCGCGCGAGGACTTGCCGCTGAAATGAAAAAACCGCGATGGCCATCGCGGTTTTTTTCATCTGGCAGCGTCATCCGGACACAGCGGCATCAGCTCGACGCAGGCAGTTCCATGCCTTCTTCCCAGTTCGCCGAACGGGCCTCTTCTTCCTTGTGCGTCAGCGGCTCGATGAATGTCGCATGAAGGTCCTCCGCGGACATCGGCTTGCCCAGCAGCCAGCCCTGCACCCGCTGGCATTGCAAGGCCGCCAGGGCGGCATACTGGCCTTCGGTTTCGACACCTTCGGCGACGATCTCGCGTTCCAGGCGGCGGGACAGCTCGACGATGGTGCCCACGATCGCCTGGGCCCCCGGATCGGTTTCCAGGTCACGCACGAAGGACCGGTCGATCTTGATGGTGTCGAAAGGAAGCTGGTGCAGATAGCCCAGGCTGGAATAGCCCGTGCCGAAGTCGTCGATGGCGACCTTCACGCCGGCGCGCCGGAGTTCGGCCAGGCGTGAGATTTCACCGCCCGCGGCGGCCACCAGCACGCCTTCGGTGATTTCCAGCTCGAGGCGCTCGGGCGCGAGCCCGGTACGGTCCAGCACCGTGCGCACATCGCGCACCATCTGCACTTTCTCCAGCTGGATCGGCGACAGGTTGACCGACAGGTACCAGGACTCGGGCCAGCGCGCGGCTTCGGCGCAGGCGTTTTCCAGCACCCACGCGCCCAGCGGCACGATGAGCTCGGTTTGCTCGGCCAGGGGAATGAACTGCATCGGCGGCACCAGGCCGCGTTCGGGGTGGTTCCAGCGCAGCAGCGCCTCGAACCCTGCGAGCTGACGCGAGGCGGAATCAAAAATGGGCTGGTAATGCACAAACAGCTGGTCGGACGACTGCATCGCGGCGCGCAGGTCATCTTCCAGGGATTCCATGTCCATCACCTGCGACAGCGCGTAGACGCTGTGGCCGCTGCGCGTGTTGCGCACGGCGCGCACGATGGACTCGGCGCGCAGGAAGTGAATGGTGAGCAGCAGCAGGACGCCGCAGGGCACGAAAAGCATCGTGCCCAGCAGCGCCATGTTCAGGTATTGCAGGCTGATCTGGTGGACGGACCAGAAATACCAGACGGGCACCAGCCCCAGCGCGATCAACAGGGGGATGCCGCCGCACAGGCCAAGCAGCATGGAGCCGCCCCGGCGGGACACGAACCAGCACAGCAGCAGGACGACACCAAGGCCTTCGAACAGAAGAATCGAGACGACCAGCAGAGTAAAGGTGTCAAGCATCGCGCACCGGCAAGCGCCCTGCCTCGGACCACAGGGAAGTACCGGTCACGCCCGACAAACCGCCTGCGAGCATTCAGACCGCCATATTGGCGATTTCCTGGTACGCCGAGACCAGCTTGTTGCGGACCTGGACCGCGCCCTGAAACGCAAGGCTGGCCTTCTGGATATCGATCATCACGTCATTCAGGGAAACATCCGGCGCGCCCAGCTCGAAGGCCCGGGCCTGGGCCTGCGACGCATTCTGCGCATCGGACACCTTGCGGATGGAACGCTGCAATTCGGCAGCGAAACCACCCTGCACGGCGCTCGGCTCGCGGCTGATCGCCGACAGTTCCCCCGCCTGGGACGCGCGCACGGCGGCCCGCATCTGCTGAAGCATGCTTTCGATGCCAGACAGGTTCTGGATAGCCATCTGAATAAATTCCGTAGAAAACGCCAAGTGCAGCTAGGCTAACCCGTCCCCTGGCATGCCTATCCCTCAAATAACGGGAAAAAACCCGACATTTCGGCGTTTGACCGGGCAGAGGCGCGCAGCATGATGCCACATCCCCAACGCCACCGCTCGCCCGGCCCAGACCCATAGACCTAAATAGCGGGGAAAAAGCGGGCTTTTCGGCGCTTGCCGGCCGCGTCCCCGCGGCCATAATCCACGCTTGTCTGATCAGATTCACGTTGCATGCGATCCCGCCCGCCCGTTCCAATGCGTCCCCTGACTTCCCGAATCCGCCCGGAGGCCCGTCAATGAACGAGCAGGTCGCCACCGCGCCGCCGGCTGCCACGCGCTTCCCGCTGCTGGACAAGCTGCGCGCCCTGCCCCGAACTGTCCAGCTGGGTGGCGCTGCCGCCCTGGTGACGGTCATCGTCGCCGCGCTGCTGTTCACGCGCGGGCCTGACTACAAGGTGCTCTTCTCCAACCTGAGCGAACGCGATGGCGGCGCCATCGTGGCCGCGCTCGGGCAGATGAACGTCCCCTACAAGTTCGCCGACAACGGCGGCGCACTGATGGTGCCGGCCGACAAGGTGCACGAGATGCGCCTGCAGCTTGCCAGCCAGGGCCTGCCGCGCGGCGGCTCCGTCGGCTTCGAGATCCTCGACACCGCCCGTTTCGGCGCCAGCCAGTTCGCCGAACAGATCACCTACCAGCGCGGCCTGGAAGGCGAACTCGCCCGCTCCATCCAGTCCATGCACTCCGTGCAGGGCGCCCGTGTGCACCTGGCCATTCCCCGCCAGTCGCTTTTCGTGCGCGAGCGCCAACCGCCCTCGGCCTCGGTGCTGGTGAACCTCTATCCCGGCCGCAGCCTGAGCGACTCGCAAGTCTCGGCGATTGCCTGGCTGGTCTCGTCCAGCGTGCCCGAACTGGTGGTGGACAACGTCTCCATCGTCGACCAGACGGGCAAGCTGCTGTCCTCGCCCGGCGGCGAAGGCCGCGGCATGGACGCCGACCAGTTGCGCTATGTCCGCGAAATGGAACAGCGCACCATCGAACGCATCCTGAGCCTGCTCAACCCCCTGGTCGGCTATGGCAACGTGCATGCCCAGGCCACCGCCGAAGTCGATTTCGCCCAGCGCGAACAGACCTCCGAGGTCTATCGTCCGAACCAGGAGCCCGGCCAGGCCTCCATCCGCAGCCAGCAGACCAGCGAGTCCAGCCAGCAGGGCGTGAATCCCGCCCAGGGCGTTCCCGGCGCGCTGACCAACCAGCCCCCGCCCAACGCGGTCGCCCCCATCGTCACGCCCCCGCCTCCCGGCCAGCAGGGCCAGCCAGGCCAACAGGGACAGCAGCAGGGTCAACAAGGCCAGCAGAACGGCCAGCAGGCCGGCACCGGCCAGGTGGCGGCCGTCACGACCAACAACCGCCGCGACAACACCACCAACTACGAGCTGGATCGCACGATCAGCCACGTCAAGCAGCCCACCGGCGCGCTCACGCGCATGTCGGTGGCGGTGGTGCTGAACTACCGCGCCGACGAGAACGGCGAGGCCAAGGCCCTGCCCCAGGAAGAGCTGGACAAGCTGACCGCGCTGGTGCGTGAAGCCATGGGCTATTCCGAAGCGCGCGGAGACAGCCTGAACGTGGCCAACAGCCCGTTCACCAACAACGAGCCGGTCGTCGCCGTGTGGCGCGATCCCGAGAACATCGCGCTGGCCAAGCAGCTGCTGTGGTACCTGGTCCTCGGCCTGGCCCTGATCTGGCTGTGGCGCAGCATCGTGCGCCCGCTGGTGCGACGCCACATCGACCCGGTGCTGGAAGAAGCCGCCGAGGAAACCGTCGACCTCGACGCCGACCGCGAGGCCCTCGCCGCGGCCCGGGCTCACCAGCTCAGCCGCTACGAAGAGAACCTGGAGGTGGCCCGCAAGCTGGCCGCCCAGGATCCGCGCGCCGTGGCGCTCGTCATTCGAACCTGGATAGAGAAAGATGGAAGCAAATGACGGCCTGACCCGTAGCGCGATCCTGCTGATGTCGCTCGGCGAGGACGCCGCTGCCGAGGTCTTCAAGTATCTGAACGCCCGCGAAATCCAGCAGATGGGCGCGGCCATGGCCAGCCTGAAGCAGGTCTCGCGCGAAACCGTCAGCGACGTGCTGGAGGACTTCCGCCACGAAGCCGACCAGTTCATCGCGGTCAACCTGGGCTCGGACGACTACATCCGCGCCGTGCTGACCAAGGCGCTGGGCAGCGACCGCGCCGCGGGCCTGCTGGAAGACATCCTGGATCCGGGCGACGGCAGCAGCGGCATCGATTCGCTGAACTGGCTGGACGCCTCGACGGTGGCCGAGCTCATCGGCGACGAGCATCCGCAGATCATCGCGACCATCCTGGTCCACCTGGAGCGCGACCGCGCCGCCGGCGTGCTGGCCCTGCTCTCCGAGCGCCTGCGCAACGACGTCATGCTGCGCATCGCCACCTTCGGCGGCGTGCAGCCTGCCGCGCTGGGCGAACTGACCGAGGTGCTGAACAACATGCTGGCAGGCCAGGGCGCGAAGCGCAGCAAGATGGGTGGCGTGCGCACCGCGGCCGAGATCCTGAACATGATGAACAGCGCCGACGAGGAAGCCGTGGTCAACAGCCTGCGCGAACGCGACGCGGACCTGGCCCAGAAGATCGTCGACGAGATGTTCGTCTTCGACAACCTGATCGACGTCGAGGATCGCGGCATCCAGCTCATCCTGAAGGAAACCGACAACGACACGCTGATGATCGCCCTGAAGGGTGCATCGGAAGACCTGCGCGACAAGTTCCTGCGCAACATGTCCAGCCGCGCCGCCGATACGCTGCGCGAGGACCTGGAAGCCCAGGGCCCCGTGCGCATGTCCAAGGTCGAGGGCGAGCAGAAGAAGATCCTGCAGATCGCCCGCCGCCTGGCCGAGAGCGGCCAGATCGTCCTGGGCAGCCAGGGAGACGACGCGTATGTCTGACGCGCCCTATGCCGGCTTGGGAGTGCGGACGCCTGCGCGTCCGTGGCGCCGCTGGCAGATGGAGGCGTTCGACCAGCCGCAGCAGGCACTTTCGCCCGAGGAGTCGGCTGCCGCAACCGCCAAGCGCGTCGCCGAGCTGAGCGCGCGCCACGAAGCCGCCTGCAAGGCCGGCTACGAGGAAGGCAAGGAAATCGGCCGCAAGGAAGGCCATGCCGAAGGCCTGGAGGCCGGGCGCGCCGAGGGCCAGGCCGCCGGCCAGGCAACGGGCTACGAAGCAGGCCTGGCCGACGGCCGGGCCGCCGCCCAGGCCGAAGCCCAGCGCCTGAACACGCTGGTGCAGGCAACCGCCGACTCGCTGTCGCGCGTCGAGGCGGAAATGGGCCAGGCGCTGCTCACGCTGGCGCTGGACATCGCCCGCCAGGTCGTGCGCACCACCCTGGCCGAACAGCCCGACACGGTGCTTGCCGCCGTCCGCGAAGTGCTGCATGCCGACCACGGCGATGCCGCGCCCCTGCGGCTGTGGGTGCACCCGGCCGACCAGGCGATGATCCGGCAGCACCTGGGCGACGAGCTGGCTGCCGGCAAGTGGTCCCTGTGGACCGACGAAACGCTGACGCCTGGCGGATGCCGGGCCGAGACCGCCTACGGCACCATCGACGCCACGCTGGAAACGCGCTGGCGCCGTGTCGCGGCCTCGCTGGGCAAATCCCAGGAATGGTCCCCCGAACCGTGAGCCGCCCAGAATGAGCACGCACGCCGACCCCTCGCCGCTCGCCCCGCCGGTCCCCGTGATCGACCGCTGGGCGACGCAGTTGCAGATCGGCTCGATCCGTGCGGCCGCCACCGACCCGTGGCACGCCACGGGCCGCATCGTGCGCGCCACCGGACTGGTGCTGCAGGCCACGGGCCTGCGCCTGCCCGTGGGCGCCGCCTGCAAGATCGAAATCGCCCCGGGCCATGACCACTGGGCCGATGCCGAGGTCGTCGGCTTCGACGGCCACATGCTCTACCTGATGCCGCAAGCCGACATCTCCGGCCTGCCGCCCGGCGCACGCGTGATGCCGGGCGAGCCGCCCGTGCAGCGCGCCATTCCCCTGCCCCGCAAGGCCGAGCTGAACGGCAACGCCAAGCCGGCCCGCGGCCGCCACCTTCCGGTGGGACAGGCGCTGCTGGGCCGCGTGGTCGACGGCGCGGGCCGCCCGCTGGACGGCCTGGGCCCGCTGGAAGGCGCAGACCTGGCGCCCCTTACCGCGCCGCCCATCAATCCGCTCACGCGCGCGCCGGTGGACACCGCGCTGGACGTGGGGGTGCGCGCCATCAACGGTCTCCTGACCGTCGGCCGCGGCCAGCGCATGGGCCTGTTCGCCGGTTCAGGCGTGGGCAAGAGCGTGCTGCTGGGCATGATGGCCCGCTACACGAAGGCGGAGGTCATCGTCGTCGGGCTCATCGGCGAACGCGGCCGCGAAGTGAAGGAATTCATCGAGCACAACCTCGGCCCCGAGGGCATGCGCCGCGCGGTCGTGGTTGCCGCGCCCGCCGACGTGTCGCCGCTGCTGCGCCTGCAGGGCGCCGCCTATGCGACGCGCCTGGCCGAGTATTTCCGTGACCTGGGCAAGGACGTCCTGCTCATCATGGACTCGCTCACCCGCTATGCCATGGCCCAGCGCGAAATCGCGCTGGCCATCGGCGAACCGCCCGCCACCAAGGGCTATCCGCCCTCGGTGTTCGCGAAACTGCCCGCGCTGGTCGAGCGCGCCGGCAACGGCGCCCCGGTCAACGGCTACAAGGCAGGATCCATCACCGCCTTCTATACCGTGCTGACCGAAGGCGACGACCAGCAGGACCCCATTGCAGACGCCGCACGGGCCATCCTGGACGGGCACGTCGTGCTGTCGCGCTCGCTGGCCGAGGCCGGCCACTACCCCGCCATCGACATCGAAGCCTCGATTTCGCGGGTGATGACGGCCATCGTGCCCGCGGAGCAGTTCGCCCAGGTGCGGCGTTTCAAGCAGATGCTGTCGCGCTACCAGCGCAACCGTGACCTCATCGCCGTGGGCGCCTACGCGCACGGCAACGATCCGCAGCTGGATGAGGCCATCGAAAAGTACCCCTGGCTGGAAGGCTTCCTCCAGCAGGACATCGGCGTGAGCGTGAATTACGGTCAGGCCGTGGAGCAGCTGCGCAACGTTTTCCAAGGAAACGGCCATGGCTTCTAAGCTCCCCCTCGACACGCTGATCGGCCTTGCCCGCGAGAGCACGGACGACGCCGCCCGCCGCCTGGGCCAATTGCAAGGTGCGCGCCAGCATGCAGCCCAGCAGCTCGGCATGCTGCAGGATTACCGCCAGGATTACCTGGAAAAGCTCCAGCAGGCGATGCAGGGCGGCATGCCCGCAGCCGACTGCTACAACTACCAACGATTCATCGCGACGCTCGACGAGGCGATCCACCAGCAGATGCTGGTCCTGGGCCGCGCCGACGAGCAGCTCGAGGGCGGCAAGGTGAAGTGGCGCGAGGAAAAGCGCCGCCTCAACTCGTTCGACGCCTTGCTGGTTCGCCAGGAACGCGCCGAGGCGATCGTCGAGAACCGCCGGGAACAGCGCGCCAATGACGAGTTCGCTGCTCGCCTGATGCGCCACCCCGCTGGCGTGCACTGAGCCGGCCGCCACACGCATACCCCAAGGAATTTCCATGACCAACATCATGACGACGCTGATTGCCTCTCCCGCCCAGCCGGCTGCCAATGCGGCCAGCACCGGCGCCGCGGACAGCCAATCGGCCGCCGCCAGCCCCTTTTCCCAGGTGCTGGCCGACCAGCGCGGCGCCAGCGATGGCCAGCCGGTGGCTGGCCACGAGCCGGTCAAGGCTGGCGGCAAGCGCCCGGCAGGCCGCCAGGAAGACGCCGACACCGCCGAATCGGCGCAGACGCCCGATGCCGCGCTGATTGCCCAGGCCACGCTGCCCGAGCAGGCGCTGGACATTGCCCTCCAGGTTGCCGCGCAACTGCGTGGCACCGGCCAGCCGGATGCGGGCGCACAGGCCGGCAGCCGCGCCAATGCGCTGACCGGCGAGATCGCCGGCCGTGGCCGCCAGCTCGCCGAACGCGGCCTGCTCGCCGATGCCGCCGCGCGCCTGCCCGCCGGGCAAGCCCAGGCGGACGGCCAAGCCGCGGTCCCGCTGCAAGCCGCGCTGGGATCCCTCGCCCGTCCGCTGACCCAGGCCGACGCCGCCCTGCCGGGCCAGGCGCCTGCCGGCGCCGCCGTGACGTCACGCGGCGCGGGCGCACGCGAGCAAGCCCTCCGTGGCGACGCGCTCAAGGCCTCGGCGTTGTCGCCCAAGGCCAACACCGACGCGGGCACGACCGCGCAACAGGCGCGCGGCGACAATTTGCAGGCTGCGCTCGAGGCATTCGCAGCGCCGCAAACCGCGCAACAACCCGCCCATGCCACGCACCAGGGCGACAAGCCGCCCGTCGACGCCGCCCTGCTCGCTCACGCGGCGCAAGCTCCCACCCATGCCTCGCAGCTGGGCCATGCGCCTGCCGCCGCCCCCGTGCTGCTCGGCCACCTGGCAACCCCCGTGGGCGCACCCGGCTGGGGCACGGAGCTCGGCCGCCAGATGATCGTCATGAGCCAGACGGCCGACAACCTGAAGCAGGTGGCGGAACTGCGCCTGGATCCGCCCGACCTGGGCCCGCTGCGCGTCTCCCTGACCTTGCAGGACGGCGTGGCAAGCGCCGTGTTCGTCTCGGCGCACCCGGCTGTGCGCCAGGCGCTCGAATCGGCGCTGCCCAGCCTGGAACAATCGCTGGCCCAGGCGGGCATCTCGCTTGGACAGGCCAACGTCAGTGACCAGGGCACGGCCAGCCAGCAGGCGCAGCAAGGTCTTCAGGCTGGCACGCAGGGCCGTTCAGGCAAGGGTGAAAGCGGCGACGGCCTGGTGGCGGAAGCCGGCAACGGCGACACCACGCGCCGGATCGACAGCAACGCCCTGGTGGATACCTTCGCCTGAGGGGGTGGGCGCCGACGGGAAACCTTTTCCGCAATAGAACGAGCTACCCGTCTTTAGACCCCTTTTTCCTACCCATATCGCGGGCCGATTTCCTTCAGAATCGGCAGTATTGGCAGATAACCTGTGCTCTTGCGGCACACGCACGTACAGACACCACAGATGGCGACCGTAAAATCCTCCTCCATGCCCACACGAAGCACCCTGCCCGCCAGCGGTGGCAGCAGGTTGCTGCGCCCCTTGCTGGCCGTGGCAGCCCTCGTGCTCGTGGCCGGTGCCAGCGTGGCGACCACCTGGATGATCACGACCCGCATGCACGAGTCGGAAACCCAGGCGCAACAGGCGCAGGCCCAGGGCCCGGATGGCCCGGTGCCCGTCACGTACAAGGCGCCGCCCGCCACGCCGGTGGCCGTGCCCGCGCCCATCTTCTTCGCGCTGGAACCCTTCACCGTCACGGTCTCGGGCCCGGCCGACGACCTGGACCGCATCCTGCACGTCGGCATCACGCTGCGCGTTGCCGACGAGCAGTCGCGCCAGCGCATCGAAAAATACCTTCCTGAAGTGCGCAGCCGCGTGCTGATGGTCCTGTCTGCCCAGCCCGCGCAAACCATCCACACGCAGCAAGGCAAGCAGGATCTGGTCGCCGCCGTCATCCAGGCCGTGTCGCGCCCCTTCTCGCCGCTGCCTGACGGCCAAGCCGTCACCGACGTCCTCTTTACCGCTTTCGTGGTGCAGTAAGCATGGCCTATGAGGCTTTCCTGTCGCAGGACGAGGTCGACGCCCTGTTGGCGGGCGTCACCGGCGAGAACGACAGTCCCGAACAGAAGCCGTCGGAACAGAACGGCGTACGCGCCTACGACCTGAGCTCCCCCGAGAGGGTCGTGCGCCGGCGCATGCAGACGCTGGAGCTGATCAACGAGCGCTTCGCGCGCCAGTTGCGCGCGCTGCTGCTGAACTTCATGCGCCGCAACGCCGACATCACCGTCGGCTCCATCCGCATCCAGAAGTACTCGGACTTCGAGCGCAACCTGCCCGTGCCGAGCAATCTGAACATGGTGCAGATGAAGCCGCTGCGCGGCACGGCGCTCTTCACCTACGACCCGAACCTGGTGTTCCTGGTCATCGACAGCATGTTCGGCGGCGATGGCCGCTACCACACGCGCGTCGAAGGCCGTGATTTCACTACCACCGAACTGCGCATCATCCGCCGTCTGCTGAACCTGACCCTCGAGAGCTACGGCCGCTCGTGGGAGCCGGTCTACCCGGTGGAGTTCGAATACGTGCGTTCGGAAATGCACACGAAATTCGCCAGCATCACGGGCAGCAACGAAGTCGTCGTGGTCACCTCGTTCCACATCGAATTCGGCGCCAGCGGCGGCGAACTGAACATCTGCCTGCCCTACTCGATGATCGAGCCGGTGCGCGATCTGCTGACCCGCCCGCTGCAGGACACGACGCTCGAGGCCGTGGACCAGCGCTGGATGCACCAGCTCAACCGCCAGATCCGCAGTGCCGACGTGGAGCTGATCGCCGAGTTCGGCTGCATTCCCTCGTCCATCCGCCAACTGCTGCGCCTGCAGGTCGGCGACGTGCTGCCCATCGACATTCCCAAGCAGATCGTCGGCTCGATCGACGGCGTGCCTGTCATGGAATGCAGCTACGGCACCCATGACGGCCAATATGCCCTGCGCGTGAATACCCTGCGCACTCAACACCTGGAAGACACCCACAAGGTCACCCCTCATGACTGACGCCAACAAAGAGCCCGATACCGCGCCGGTCTCGAATCCCGATACCGCCAAGTCGGCGAGCGACGACTGGGCCGAAGCCCTGGCCGAGCAGACTGCGAAGTCCACCCCCGCCGCCACGCAGGCCGAAGGCCTGCAGAATTCCGACGACTGGGCTGCCGCGCTGGCCGAGCAAAGCGCCGCCAGCGCGCCGGCCGCGGCACCGGCTGCCGCAGCACCGGCTGCCGCTGCCCCCGCGCCCGCCAAGCCTGCCGCCCAATCGGCCGCCAAGACCGTGTTCCAGCCGCTGTCGGCACAATCCGACGGCGTGGGTGCCGACATCGACCTCATCATGGACGTGCCCGTCCAATTGACGGTCGAGCTGGGCCGCACCCGCCTCACCATCAAGAACCTGCTCCAGCTGGGCCAGGGGTCGGTGGTGGAGCTGGATGGCCTGGCCGGCGAACCCATGGACATCTTCGTCAACGGCTACCTGATCGCCCAGGGCGAAGTCGTCGTGGTCGAAGACCGCTATGGCATCCGCCTGACCGACATCATCACCCCGTCCGAACGCATCAACCGGCTCAACACCCGCCGCTGATCGCAAGCCGCCATGACCGAGACCGCACTCATACGCGTCGTCGTCGGGCTGTTGCTGGTCGTCGCCACGATACTGTCGCTCGCCTGGCTGGCGCGCCGCTCGGGCCTTCTGGCCCGGGGCGCGCCCGGCCTGCTCAAGAACGTCGCCACGCTGACCCTGGGTCCGCGCAATCACGTCACCGTCATCCAGGTCGATGAAACCTGGCTCGTGGTGGGCGTCACCAACACCCAGATGACCCTGCTGCACACGCAGCCCGCACGTCCGCTGGAGTCCGGCGACGCCACCGCCGCCGCCACCACGGCCGCCGCGCCTTTCGCCGAGAAGCTCGCCCGCGCCTTGCAGCGCAAGCCCTGACCCTGTTCATCGGGGCGCACTGCCACTTTCCCGCCTGGACATGACCGCCCTCGCCCGCCGTATGCCTACTCCTCGCCGCGGACTCGCTCCGTTGCTCGCCCTGCTGGCCTTGCTGGCTGCCTTCCTGCTGCCCTGGGCCGCGCAGGCCCAGGCCACGCTGCCAGCCATCACCGCCACGCCGGGTCCTGGCGGCAGTTCGACGTATTCGTTCAGCATGCAGACCCTGCTGCTGCTCACGATGCTGTCCTTCCTGCCGGCCATGCTGCTGATGATGACCGGCTTCACCCGCATCATCATCGTGCTGGGCCTGCTGCGCAACGCCATGGGCACCAACACCACGCCGCCCAATCACGTGCTGATCGGCCTGGCGCTGTTCCTGACCTTCTACACGATGTCGCCGGTCTTCGACCGCATCTACGCCGAGGCCTACCAGCCGCTGTCGGCAGGCACCATTTCCTTCGAGGTCGCCGTCGAACGCGGCGCCGTGCCGCTGCGCGACTTCATGATGAAGCAGACCCGTGAAACCGACCTGGCGCTCTTTGCCGACATGGCGGGCATCCCGGCCATGGAGGGCCCCGAAGCGGTGCCCATGCGCGTCCTGGTGCCGGCCTTCATCACCAGCGAACTGAAGACGGCGTTCCAGATAGGGTTCAGCATCTTCATCCCCTTCCTGATCATCGACCTGGTGGTGGCCAGCGTGATGATGGCGCTGGGCATGATGATGGTGCCGCCCATCACGATCGCCCTGCCCTTCAAGCTGATGCTCTTCGTACTGGCCGACGGCTGGAACCTGCTGCTGGGTTCACTGGCGCGCAGTTTCTACCAATAGCTTCCGCAGGATCGCCCCGCGATGGATTCCCAATTCGTCATGACGCTCGCCTACCAGGCGATGAAGATCACCCTGGCCATGGCCGGCCCCCTGCTGCTGATCACGCTGGCCGTCGGCCTGCTGATCAGCATCTTCCAGGCCGCCACCCAGATCAATGAAATGACGCTGTCTTTCATTCCCAAGCTGCTGGCCATGTGCGCGGCGCTGGTGCTGCTGGGTCCTTGGCTGATCACCATGATGACGGACTACATCCGCCAGGTGCTCCAGCAGATCCCCAGCCTGGTTTCCTGACCGGGCGCGCCACCGGCATCCCATGCTGTCCTTCACGCTCGAACAGCTTTATGGCTGGCTGGGCCAGTTCATGTGGCCTTTCGTGCGCATGCTGGCGCTGATCGGCACCGCGCCGCTGTTCAGCGAATCCACGATTCCCGCCCGCGTCAAAGTCGGCCTGGCCGCCATGCTGGCCATGGCCGTCTCGCCGGCCATAGCCATCCCCGACGTTTCCCCCGGCTCCTATGACGCGGTCTGGCTGATCATCCAGCAGGTGCTCATCGGCATCTCGATGGGCCTGACCATGCGCGTGGTCTTCGCCGCCGTGCAGGCGGCCGGCGAGCTGGTCGGCCTGCAGATGGGCCTGTCCTTCGCCTCGTTCTTCGACCCCTCCATGGGCGCCAACACGGCCGTGCTCTCGCGTCTCTTCAACGTCTTCGCCATGTTGTTGTTCCTGGCGCTGGACGGCCACCTGCTGCTGTTGGCCACGCTCGTGCGCTCCTTCGACACCCTGCCCATCTCGGCGGGCCCGCTGGACGTCAACGGCTGGGGCGTGCTGACGGAATGGGGCTCGCAGATCCTGATGTCCGGCCTGCTGCTGGCGCTGCCCCTCATCACGGTGCTGCTGACCGGCAACCTGGCCATGGGCATCCTGAACCGCACGGTGCCGCAGATGTCGGTGTTCGCGGTGGGCTTCCCCATCAGCCTGACGGTGGGCCTCGTGATCCTGATGGTGGTCCTGCCGCAGACCACGCCCTTCATCGAGCGCATGATCATGAGCGGCTTCGAAACCATGAGCCGCGTCGTGGACGGACTGGCCGGACGCTAGCGGCGCCGCCCAGTCCTTGCCGTCTTTACTGCTGGCGAGACTCGATCCGGAACACCCGGATGGCGTTGCGCAGCTCCTGGGCCTGGCTCGACAGCTCGGTCACCGTGCCGCCCAGTTGCTGGACCAGCGCGGCATTCTGCTGCGTGACGCCGTCCATCTGCGCGACCACGCGGTTGACCTGCTCGATGCCTGTCGATTGCTCGTCGGACGCCGCGGAGATCTCGCTGATGATGTCCGTCACGCGGCGCACCGAATCCACGATTTCCTGCATCGTGTCGCCCGCTTCGGATGCCTGCGTCGAGCCTTCGCCCACGCGCTGGACCGAATCCTCGATGAGACCCTTGATCTCCTTGGCCGCCTGCGCGCTCTTTTGCGCCAGGCTGCGCACCTCGCCCGCGACCACCGCGAAGCCCTTGCCGGACTCGCCCGCGCGCGCCGCCTCGACCGCGGCATTCAACGCCAGGATGTTGGTCTGGAAGGCAATGCCTTCGATGATCGTGACGATCTCGGCAATCTTGTTCGAACTCTGCGAGATGCCCTGCATGGTGTCCACCACGCGCCCCACCGCCTGGCCGCCGCGCCGGGCGACTTCCATGCTGGTGGCGGCCAGCGCGTTGGCCTGGCGTGCGCTGTCTGCGTTCTGGCGCACCGTCGAGGTCAACTCTTCCATGCTGGCGGCAGTCTGCTCCAGCGACGCCGCCTGCTCCTCGGTACGGCGCGACAGATCGGTGTTGCCCTGCAGGATGCCGCCGGCGGCCTGCGTGGTGCCGGCAATGCCGCGATAGACGTCATGCGCGATGCCCAGCAGGCTCTTGCGCATCATGTCCAGGTAGAACTGAAGGCGGGCGACCTCGTCGGTGCCCTCGTGATCGATGCGCATGGCCAGGTTGCCCGCGGCAATCTGGCGCGCCACGCCTGCGGCATCGCGCAGGGGCGCCAGCACCGAACGTCCCAGGCGCAGCGAATGGAGATAGATCACGGCGATACCGGCAACCGTGGCGCCCACCAGCAGGCCTGCCGACGTCGTGCCCAGGCTGTCCCAGGCTTGCGCCAGGCCAGCGGCGCAAGCGCCGGCGAACAAGGCCGACGACAGCGTCGCCTGGCGAAACAGGCGGCTGCGCAGCCCTGACTGGAAGGGAAAGGCCAGCACGCCGCCCAGGCGGCGCAAGCCGGTGGCCTCGACCTTGCCTCGGTGCAGCCGCACGCCGCGCGCCGTGCCGCCATTGATGCGGGCATACAAGGCTTCAGCGGCCTCGACCTGCTCACGGGCGGGTTGCACGCGCACGGAGGTATAGCCCGTGATCTCGCCTTCCTCGATGATCGGGGTGACCGTGGCCAGCACCCAGTAGAAGCTGCCGTCCTTGCAGCGATTCTTGACCACGCCGCCCCACGAGGCGCCAGACGTCAGCGTCTCCCACATGTCGGCATAGGCTGCCGGCGGCATATCGGGATGACGCACGATGTTGTGCGGCGAACCGAGCAATTCGCTCAACGCAAAGCCGCTGATGGCCACGAACGCGGGATTCGCGTAGGTGATGATGCCTTTGGTATCGGTTCGGGAGATCAGGTACTGGTCTTCGCGGACCAGCACTTCATTGTCATAGACAGGCAAATTCTTGCGCACGGGACTCTCTTCCAGGTTGCGGGAGATGTACTGGTGTGGCTAAGTACCTATCGCACGTCCCCTTGCAGGACGCGCATCACCGCTTGCAAAGCCACAACCACAACCGCCCCCCCTTTGAGCGATTGTGGCCTTGCAGAACCTAGAACCCGCTAGGCGCCAGCCAGTGCGGGCATGCCGTCATCGGCACCCGGGCTTGGACGTTGCGCCCCCAGCTGGGCACGCACGTCGATCACTTCACCGCCTTGCAGGCGGAACACGGCCACGGCTTCGGCAAGCTTGACCGCCTGCTCCTGCAGCGAGCCCGCGGCGGCGGCGGCTTCTTCCACCAGCGCGGCGTTCTGTTGCGTCACTTCATCCATCTGCGTGACCGCACGGTTCACCTGCTCGATGCCGGTCGACTGCTCCTGCGAGGCCGCCGAGATCTCGCCCATGATGTCCGTCACGCGCTTGACCGACTGCACGACCTCCTGCATGGTCGCGCCAGCGCGCTCGACCTGCTGCGAGCCCGCGCCCACCTTGCTGACCGAGTCTTCGATCAGGCCCTTGATTTCCTTGGCCGCCTGCGCGCTGCGCTGCGCCAGCGAGCGCACTTCGCCCGCCACCACCGCGAAGCCCTTGCCCTGTTCGCCGGCGCGGGCGGCTTCCACCGCCGCGTTCAGCGCCAGGATGTTGGTCTGGAACGCAATGCCGTCGATGACCGACACGATTTCCGAGATCTTCTTCGAGCTGGCGGAGATGGCCTGCATCGTGCCGACCACTTCCGACACGGCCGCGCCACCGCGATGCGCGACCTCCATGCTGCTGGCAGCCAGCTGGTTGGCCTGGCGGGCGTTGTCGGCGTTCTGGCGCACGGTGCCGGCCAACTCTTCCATGCTGGCGGCAGTTTCTTCCAGCGAGGCGGCCTGCTGCTCGGTGCGGCTGCTCAGGTCGGTGTTGCCGGCCGAGATTTCACGCGCGCCCACGTTGATTTCATCCACGCCATGGCGCACGGCAGCCACGGTGCGGGTCAGGCTTTCCTGCATGCGGCGCAGCGCGGCGAACAGCTGGCCGATTTCGTTGTTGGAGCGATTGTCCACGCGCTGCGTCAGGTCGCCCGCCGCGATGCGGTCGAACAAATGGCCGGCGCGCACCAGCGGCTTGACGATCACGCGGCCGAACACGACGCGCATCAGGATCATCAGCAGGATCGCCAGCACGACCGAGGCGCCCACGGCAGCCAAGCCGATCTGGAAGTTGCGCTGGGCTTGTTCGGCGATCTTGGCCTGCTCGCGGTCGATGTAGTCCGAGAAGGCGCGAATGGCCTCGACGAATGCCGCGCTGCGCGGCGTGCCGTACTGCGTGTTGACCATGTAGAAGGTCGAATAGTCCTGGCTGGCCAGGGCCTCCACCATCGTGTCGACGCCATCGTCCAGGTAAGCGCGGTAGCGGCGCACCAGGTTCATGGACACCTGGCGGCCCGCCTCGTCTTCCAGCATGTTCTTCTGGAAATCGCTAAAGCTTTCGCGCACGGAATCCAGGCGCTTCTTCGCGTCATTGAGCGCGTTCGTGGCGTCTTGCGCGGTGGCCATGCCGGCGCCGGATTCCTGCTGGAAACGTGCCGCGACCATCAGGCCCACGCGGGCCTCAAGCATGTTGCTGTTGATCACCTGCACCTGGTTGTAACGCTGGGTCAGGCTGGCCTGGTAGTTCAGGTCCTTGGCGTTCTGGTCCAGGAAGAAGGCAGCCAATGCGCCCACGCCCGCGATCATCAGCGTGAACAGGCCCAGCACCAACATTATCAGGGAGCCGACACGCACGTCACGCAAACTCCCCCGGCGTGTCTTGGCCGCGACGGGCTTCTTGGCCTTGGCGTTCCGCTTCTCGGGGGCTGGCGTATGTTCTGCGTGCGTTGTCATGATTTTCTCCGCTTGGCCGTTGCCGGAATGGCATGCCCCGCCGCTCGCGCGGCGCGGATCCCCTCCGGCGCAGTGCTGGACTTTAGTTGTAGGCTCCGGTGCCCAGCAGTTTCTGACGCTGCCATGGCTCC
Organism: Orrella dioscoreae; assembly: GCF_900089455.2. Lineage (NCBI taxonomy): Bacteria > Pseudomonadati > Pseudomonadota > Betaproteobacteria > Burkholderiales > Alcaligenaceae > Orrella > Orrella dioscoreae. Next base: position 2,330,720 of record NZ_LT907988.1, on the reverse strand, counting down.
AGGAGGATATTGTTGGTATCGACCAGCCTGATGAGTCGACCGTCAGGGCCGAAAAGCAGCATGGCTTCCTTGCGGTGGTACAGACCGTCGGTCACGAAACTGACCTTGAAAGCCCAGCGGGCAAGGCTGGTGCCATCCCCCTGGGAATAGATATCGGCAGGCTGTCCGCCCAGCGCAACCTTGGCGTCGAAGAGCGTGCTCTGCCCCGGTGTCAGCGTGCCCAGCGCCGACTCGTCGAAGTTGTGGCCTGTGGTGGAGCAGGCCGCCAACGTCAGGACGGCCAGGCTGGCAAGGCAACGCGCGAGCGTGGGCAGCAGACGGCGCATGATCAGAACGACTCCCAATCGTCTTCCGCGGGCTGGTGACGGCGCGTGGCTGACGGGCGCAACATCGGTTCGGCGGCGGGCGGCGCCTCACGGCGCGCGGCAGGACGTTCGGTGCTGGCAGCGGGCGTGGCGGCATGGCTGGCGGCGGCACCCGCCGCCGGCTTGCTGCGCCCTGCGCGCGGCGTGAGCGGCTGTGCTGCCGGCTTCGCGCCAGCCGAGGCGGAATGGCCCGTGGTGGCGGGACGCACGGCAGCCGGACGCGCGGCGGCAGGCGCCGCTGTCGCGGACGGCAGCGCGACGGGACGCTTGCGCGGCGGTTGTGCAGGCGGCTGTTCGGGTTCGGCCGGAGCCGGAGCCGGGGCCGCGACGGCGGCGGGCTTGTGCTCCGGCGGGCGTTCGTTGCTGACGCCCACGCGCGGCGCCTGGCGCGACGCACCGATCTGGCGGCTGCGCACGTCGATGACTTCGCCACCGCCCTGCACGCGGAACACGGCCACGGCTTCGGCAAGCTTGACCGCCTGCTCCTGCAGCGAGCCCGCGGCGGCGGCGGCTTCTTCCACCAGCGCGGCGTTCTGTTGCGTCACTTCGTCCATCTGCGTGACCGCACGGTTCACCTGCTCGATGCCGGTCGACTGCTCTTGCGAGGCCGCCGAGATCTCGCCCATGATGTCCGTCACGCGCTTGACCGACTGCACGATCTCCTGCATGGTCGCGCCAGCGCGTTCGACCTGCTGCGAGCCCGCGCCCACCTTGCTGACCGAGTCTTCGATCAGGCCCTTGATTTCCTTGGCCGCCTGCGCGCTGCGCTGCGCCAGCGAGCGCACTTCGCCCGCCACCACCGCGAAGCCCTTGCCCTGCTCGCCCGCACGCGCGGCTTCCACCGCCGCGTTCAGCGCCAGGATGTTGGTCTGGAACGCAATGCCGTCGATGACTGACACGATTTCCGAGATCTTCTTCGAGCTGGCGGAGATTTCCTGCATCGTGCCGACCACTTCCGACACGGCCGAACCGCCGCGCTGGGCGACTTCCATGCTGCTGGCAGCCAGCTGGTTGGCCTGGCGGGCATTGTCGGCGTTCTGGCGCACGGTGCCGGCCAACTGTTCCATGCTGGCGGCGGTTTCTTCCAGCGAGGCGGCCTGCTGCTCGGTGCGGCTGCTCAGGTCGGTGTTGCCGGCCGAGATCTCACGCGCGCCCACGTTGATTTCATCCACGCCCGTGCGCACGGCCGTCACGGTGCGCGTCAGGCTTTCCTGCATGCGGCGCAGCGCGGCGAACAGCTGGCCGATTTCATTGTTGGAACGCGCTTCCACGCGCTGCGTCAGGTCGCCTGCGGCAATGCGATCGAACAGGTTGCCCGCGCGCTGCAGCGGACGAAGCAGCTGGCGGTTCAGGAACATGTACGAGCCCACGATGCTCAGCACGATAAGCACCGCCAGCGCCACCAGCACGATGTCCATCATCCGGGCACGCTGCTCCGACGCGGTGACGAAGCTGTCGCTGCGTCCGTTGGCGTAGGTTTCGAAGGCGTCCAGCGAACGGATCAGCGCGGCGCTGGCCTGCGTGGCGTCCTGCGTCTTGATCTGCAGGTATTTTGCCTGGTCATTGGCCGCCGCGGCCTGGCCCATGTTCTCCACCGACGCGGCATAGGCAGCGAAATCGCGCGCCAGCGCGGTCTCGACCTGCCTGGCGTTTTCCGTCAGCTTGGGCGAGCCTTGATAGCTGGCGAAACTCTTGCGCGCGTCGGCCAGCAGCGTGGTGGCCGCCTGGGCTTCGGTGCGCGCGGTCTGCGCGCTGATGGCGTTGATCGAGGAGTCGATGCGGATCACCGCGCGCAGCACGCCGACATAGGCCTTGCGCACGTCCTGGAGCTGATGCAGCGACACGCGCTCCAGGTTCTTGATGTCCGCACTGCCACCCTTGACGCTGTACCAGCCCAATACCGTGACGCCCAGCGCCAGAATGGACATGAACGACAGAACCAGCAGCAGGCCGGTCCGGACTTTGAGGTTGGAGAACATGGTTGCTTCGACGCGCCTTAGGGAAAGTCCGCCTCTCGAGGGCGGACTGGACTGGATACGGCAGGAATCAGTTCTGGGTGGCGAAAAGGCTGGTGTTCTGGATCTTGCGGAAGGCCAGCGTGGCAGCTTCCAGCGCGGCCTGGCGCAGGGTGAGCTGCGACGACGCGGAGTAGTAATCCACGTTTTCCAGGCTGGACAGCTGTTCCTTGTAGTTCAGGTTGCGCAGGTTGCCATTGGCATCCAGCGAGTCCAGCTCGGCCATGCGCGTGCCGCCCGCGGCGCGCACGGTCAGGATGTTGTCGTAGTTGACGGCCAGGCGCTGCGACACCGACGCCAGCACGTTGTTCAGACGGGCCTGGGCGACGGGGTCACCGTCGGCCGGCGTTTCCAGGGCCTTGATGACATCATCCAGCGACTTGAACAGATCCACGTCGGCGTTCTGGACTTGATCCGCCCGGAAGCTGTCGCCGGCCACCGGCGTGCCGGTCAACTTGATGTTCACACCGCCCAGGTCGAGCGTGCCGCCGCCGGTGTAGGCGACGGGCGCACCCGTCGTCTCGGCATTCGTGGCGGGATCGATCACGGTGACCGTGTATTCCAGGGGATCGCCCGCGAAGTCCACGCGGAAGTTCATGCCGGCGTTGGCATGCGTGGGGTCGGTCACCTGCGGCGTGCTGATCAGGCCCGTGCCGTTGTTGGCGGCGTTGGACGAGGTCAGGTAGATCTGCGATCCCGGCGAGGCACGGTTGAAGATGTCCGAACCGACGTGGGCGCTGTCCATCTGGCGGGTCTGGTCGACCTGGATGAGACGCGAGCCGGTGTCGCCGTGATAGGTCACCACGCCGGTCGCCTCGTCGAGCGAGTACGGCTGGGTGTCGCCACGATGGCCCGAGAACAGGTACTGGCCGTTGCCGTCGGTGGCATTGGCCTGCGACAGCAGGTTCTCGCGGGCAACGCGCAGCACGTTGGCGAGCGAGGCGCGGTCGGTATCGGTATAGATGTTGCCTGCCTGGACGATCGTCGTGCGGACATCCTGCATCGCGCGCGTCACCGAATCCAGCGTGTTTTCCGCCAGCGCCAGATTCTGGTTGGCCACGTTGCGATTGGTCGCGTAACGCAGGTTCATCGACTCGGTCTGAGCGATGTTGATCGTCTGCGACGACGCCAGGGGATCGTCAGCCGGCGACACCAGGCGGCGGCCCGTGCCGATCTGCTGGAACAGATGCATCAGGTCGGACTGCTGGGCATTCATCGTGTCGATGCCGGTACGGAACAATTGAGTCGTGCTGATACGCATGATGGCTGGCCAGTGATCTGAATGACGCGATAAAGGGAGAGACGTGTCGGTCCGGGGGTCGGCTGAGCGGCCGCTTAGCTGCGCAGGCCCAGCAGGGTGTCGAACAACTGGCTGCCCACGTCGATGAGACGGGACGCCGCGCGATACTGCTGCTGGTAGCGATCCAGGTTGACGTACTCTTCGTCCAGGTTGACACCCGAATACGCCTGCTGGGCAGCGTAGTTCTGCGTGATCAGGTTGCTCTGCGCCTTGGCGGCGGTGGCGTTCTGCTGCGTCTGCACACCCACCTTGTTCACGATCTGCGCGAAGGCTTCGTTGATGTTCAACGTGCCGTTGCCCAGAATCTTCTTGGTCTGCAGTTCCGACAGCGCCAGGGCGTTCTTGCCGTTGGCCGAACCGCCCTCGGCATCCGCGGCGGCGATCTTGGCGGGATCCGTAATGGCCAGCCCCAGGTCGGCGGCGGCATTGCGCGTGGGCTGGACCACCCAGCTGTCGCCGGGTTGCGGCACGCCGGCCCCCAGCGTGAACTGCAGGCCGTCAATCAGTTGGGGCGGCGTGGCGCTCAGCGCCGAGCCGTCGCCCGAATACATGGGCGTGTTTTCCGGCAGGCGCGTGATGTGATAGTTCGCGCCATCGTAGCTGACCTTGTAGTCCTTGCCGGTCAGCGCGTTGGCGTCGGCGAAGGCCACCTGCACCTCCTGGCTGCCCGCGTTGTTGGCATTGGTCTTGACGGTGGGGATGCCCAGCGAGAAGAAATCGCCGCCGGCGATACCGTTGGCGTCCAGGCCCTGGCGATGCTGCGCGTTGTAAGCCGACGCCAGGCCCACGGCCATGCGGCCCAGGTCGTTCTGGATGACGTCCAGCGATTCGGCACGGTACTTCAGCAGGCCGCCCAACTGGCCGCCGTCGAGCATGCCATCCTGCAGCTCGACCGTGATCGTCTGGCCCGCGGTGCCAGGCGTGGTGAACGCCACGACGGTGCGCGAGGGGTCGTCGGCCGAGGCGACGGCTTGCAGCGGGTACTGCTTGCCGCCCGACAGCACGGCCTGGCCGTTGCCGATGGTCAGGTTGAAGTTGTCGCCCTGCTCCGACACGTTGACCTTGGCCAGGATGTTCAACTCGGCGACCAGCTGGTCGCGCTGGTCATACAGGTCGTTGGGCGGCTGGCCGTTGGACGACGCCTTGGCCGTGGTGATCTGCTTGTTCAGGTCCTCGATGCGCGCGACATAGCTGTTGATCTGGTCGACGGTCGTGGAAATCTGGGTGTTCAGGCCTTCGCGCTGGTTCTGCAGGAAGCGGTTGGCCTCATTGATCTGGGTGACCAGATTGTTGGCCTGTCCGATCATTTCCTGGCGGGCGGCGGGGTCGGCGGGCGCCGACGCCACGGCTTGCGTGCCTTCGAAGAATTTCTGCAGGGCAGGCGCCACGCCCACGGTACGGTCGGCCAGCAGGTTGTTGACCTGCGCGATCTGGCCACCGAAAGACAGCAGCGCCGACCCGTGCGACTGGGCGGAGGTCAGCTGGCGATACAGGAAACCGTCGTACGAACGCTGGACCGTGTCGACCAGCACGCCGCGGCCAAAGAAGCCGGCGCTGGTGGCGGTGCCGCCAGCAGTCGAGACCATCACGCGCTGGCGGTTGTAGCCCTCGGTGTCGGCATTGGCGATGTTGTGGCCGGTGGTATTCAGGCGAGCCTGCGAGGCGGTCAAGCCGGAAAGTCCGAGGTTGTACAGGTTCATGTTGCGATCGCTCTGTGCAGAATGGGGGGCGTATCCGTGGCGTGCCCGGGAAAAACGGGCCTCAGGCAATTAACGGCAAAGATTCGGACTTATTTAGTCTCCGGCCTTACCAAAAATGACGATTTCCAAAACCGGCACGGTCCTAGACCGAGCCGCCGAACTGCCCCATGACGCCGATCAGCTTGTCCGCGTAGTTGGGGTCGGTGGCATAACCCGCCTGCTGGATGCGCCAGGCTGCCTCGACTTCGTTGCGCGCCTGCGTCACGCGCTCGTAGCGCGGGCTGTTGCCGATGAGGCGGGCATAGTCCGAGAATGCCTCTTCATAGGAGCCATAGGCACGGAAGGCCTGCACCATCTTCTGGGGCTTGCCGTCGACATATTCCGTCGTGACCACTTCGGCCACCTTGCCGGTCCAGCCACCCGTGGCCTTGATACCGAAGACGTTGTAGCTGGGACGTCCATCGCTGTGCAGGATCTCGCGCCTGCCCCAACCCGACTCCAGGGCAGCCTGGCCCAGGATCAGGCGGGCCGGCACGCCCGAGGCGTTGGCGGCGCGGCGCGCCGGCTCCGCCATACGGTTGACGAAATCCACCACATGGGAAGGCGCGCCCGAAGGCGGCTTCACCGGCTCGGCTTCCGCCGGGCGGCCGCCGCGCGACAGGCGATCGATCATCGCGGCGACGTCGCCGCGCACGTTGGGGCCTTGCGAGGTGTCCACGCCCAGCCGGGAAGTCAGGCCAGGCAGGCGGGAATTGTTGACTTCGGGCGCCAGCAACGGCGCAGTGTCCAGGGCGGCGTCAGGCGCCCCACCCTGGTTCGCGCGGATCTGCTGCAGGATGGCCTGGGCCAGGCCGATGCCAGGCGATGCCAGCTCCAGCGCCAGCTGCTCGTCGGCCATGGACTGGGCCAGCCGCGTCTGATCGCTGTCGAACATGCCGTCGCGCGGCGTCGCCTCGCGCATGCGCTTGATCATCATCTGCAGGAAGAGCGCCTCGAACTGGCGGGCGACCTCTTTCTGCTGCTCGCTCTTGGGGCCGCCCTCGCGCGTGACCTGGTGCTTCAGGCTGTCCAGGCTGCGCGAGTCGAAGGCCAGGGGCTGGCCGGCGGTAGGCAGGGCGTTGTATTGCGGCATGGCCATGACGGTGCGATCCCTTAGATGATCTCGAGATCGGCCCGCAGGGCGCCGGCGCTCTTCATGGCCTGAAGGATGGAAAGCAGATCCTGCGGCGTGGCACCCAGTGCATTCAAGGCGCGGACGACGTCAGCCAGGTTCGCGCTGGTCTGCACGCGCTGCAGACCGCCGCCTTCCTGGCGCAGTTCGATCTGGGTGTTCGGCACCACCACGGTCTGGCCGCCGCCAAAGGGCGTATCCGGCTGGCTGACCTGGTTCTCGCGGTTGATGATGACCGACAGGTTGCCGTGGGCAATGGCGGCCTCTTCGATCATGACAGTGCGGTTCATGACCACCGAACCGGTACGGGCGTTGATGATGACCTTGGCGCCGATGGGCGCGCGGGTGACCTGGAGGTTCTCGACGCGGGACAGGAAGGCCGTCTGCTGCGCGGGATCCAGCGGTCCGCGGATGGCGACGACCCGCGCGTCCAGGGCCTGGGCGGTATTCGCGCCGAACTGGCGGTTCAGCGCGTCGACGGCGTTCTGCGTCGTGCCGAAATCGTTGGTGTTCATTTCAAGGTAGATCAGGCCATCGCGCGAGATCGTCGTGGGCACCGAGCGCTCGATGATGGCGCCATTGCTGATGCGCCCGCCGTTCAGCTGGTTGACCTGCACGCTGGAACCGCCGGCCTCGGCGCCCGCGCCGCCCACCAGCAGGTTGCCCTGTGCAATGGCGTAGACCTGGCCATCGGCGCCCTTCAAGGGGGTCATGAGCAGCGTGCCGCCACGCAGGCTCTTGGCGTTACCCATGGACGACACCACCACGTCCACGGTCTGTCCGGGACGCGCAAAGGCAGGCAGCGACGCCGTGACCATGACCGCGGCCACGTTCTTCAGCTGCATGTTGGAGCCTTGCGGCACCGTGATCCCCAGCTGCGACAGCATGTTGGTCAGGCTTTGTTGCGTGAACGGCGTCTGGCGCACCTGGTCGCCGCTGCCGTCCAGCCCCACCACCAGGCCGTAGCCCAGCAGCTGGTTGGCGCGCACGCCCTGGATCGAGGCCAGGTCCTTCAGGCGCTCGGCTTGCGCCAGTCCCGGCAGGACCGCCACGGCAAGCAGGCAAGCCAGCGCAGCCAGCTTGCGAGACAGAGAGAGAGCGGTCGGCATCGGGAAAGTCATGGATCAGAACGGCGAGATATTCAGGAAGAAACGCTGCAGCCAGCCCATGGTCTGGACTTCGTCCATGGTGCCCTTGCTGCGGTATTCGATGCGTGCGTCGGCCACCTGGATGGACGACACGGTGCCGGCGCCCGTGATGGAACGCGGATCGACGACACCCGAGAAGCGCACGTACTCGCTGCCACGGTTGATGGCGATCTGCTTTTCGCCGGCGACCTGCAGGTTGCCGTTGGGCAGCACGCCGATCACCGTGGTGGTGATGGTGCCGGTAAACGTGTTGTTCGCGCTGCTGTTGCCCGTGCCGGCGGCCGTGTTCGCACCCGAGAAATCGGCGTTCTGCTGGGCGCCCAGCCAGCTGGGCGCAATGGCCGGCACCGCGTTCAGGCCCAGCGTGGCGGCGCCCGTACGATTGGTGTTGGTGGCGACGGCCTTGGCGGCGTTCATCCGCTCGTTCAGCACGATGGTCACGACATCGCCCGCGTTGCGAGGACGGCGGTCCTCGAAGAGCGGATAGTTGCCGTAGACGATGGGCTGGTAGATGGAGCCGTTGGGCACCGCGGCCGGCATGACCGGCGGCGGCGGCGGCGCCGTCAAGGGGCCGGTCACGATGGGCTCGGGCGGAATCAGCGCGCAGCCGGCCGCCAGCGACAAGGTCGCCATCGCCACCGCCACGCGCGCGAACGAACGAATGATCATATCTGCGCCAGGCGAGCCAGCATCTGGTCGGAGGTTTGCACGGCCTTGCTGTTCATTTCGTAGGCACGCTGGGTCGTGATCATGTTGACCAGCTCTTCCGCCACGTTGACGTTCGAGGTTTCGACGTATTCGTGCATCAGCAGGCCGGCGCCATCCAGGCCGGGTTGCAGCGCGTTGGCGGGCCCCGAGGAGTCGGTCTCGACGTACAGGTTCTCGCCCATGCTTTGCAGGCCGGTCGGATTGATGAAGGTCGACACCTGCAGCTGGCCGATCTGGACGCTGGTGCCGGCGGCGCCGGGCTGGGTCACGGACACCACGCCGTCGCGGGCGATGGTGACCTTCAGCGCGTTGTCGGGCACGTTGATGGGCGGCTGGATGACATAGCCGCCGGCCGTGGTCAGCTGGCCGTTCTGGTCGACCTGCAGCGCGCCGTCACGCGTGTAGGCCAGCGTGCCGTCGGGCATTTCGACTTCGAAGAAGCCCTTGCCCTGGATCGCCACGTCCAGTTCGCCGCCGGCCTTCAGGTCGCCCTGGGTGTGGATGCGCTGCGTGGCAACCGTGCGCACGCCGGTACCGACCTGCAGGCCCGAAGGCAGCTGGTTGGCGGGACCGACCTGGGCGCCGGGCTGGCGCAGGGTCTGGTACATCAGGTCCTCGAACACGGCGCGCGTGCGCTTGAAGCCGTTCGTGCTGACGTTGGCCAGGTTGTTGGAAATGACGTCCATCTGGGTCTGCTGGGTTTCCAGACCGGTCTTCGAGATCCAGAGCGAACGGATCATGGCGGTGCTCCTGGGCCCGGCGCCTGGGGCGCCCGGCGGTTGAGGTTGTCTTGACGCTTGACTTACTGACTGGCGGAAAGGATGCCGTTCGCGCGCGACGCGTTCTCGCTGGCGCTCGAGATCACCTTCATCTGCATTTCATAGCGGCGGGCGTTGTCGATCATGCCGACCATCGATTCCACCGTGTTCACGTTGCTGCCTTCCAGGCCGCCCGAGATGACCCGAACGAGCGGATCCTGGGGCAGCGGCGGCGCCGGCTGGCCGTTGACCGCGGGGCGGCGGAACAGGCCGTCGTCGCCACGCACCAGCTCGGCCGCGGGCGGGTTGACCAGCTTCAACTGGCCGATCTGCTGGATGTCGGCAGGCGGGTCGCCCGCGCCCAGCGCGGTGATCGTGCCATCGCCCGCGATGGTCAGCTCGGCGCCTTCCGGCACCGCGATGACGGCGTTGTCGGCCGACAGCACCGGCTGGCCGCGCGAGTTCTGCAGCAGGCCGTTGGCGCCGACGACCAGCGCGCCGTTACGGGTATAGGCCTCGCCCTGGGGCGTCTGCACCGCCAGCCAGCCCTCGCCTTCCAGCGCCACGTCCGTCGAGCGGCCGGTCAGATTGACCGAGCCCAGGGTGGCGTTGAAGCCCGGCGTGTTGGCCACGGTGGAAATCCGCGTGCCCAGGCTGCCGTCGCCGACGATGGGAACGGCACGATACATGGCGAACTGCTCGCGGAAGCCCGTGGTATTCGCGTTGGCCATGTTGTTGCTGATCACGGACTGCTGTTCCAGCGTCCTTGCGGCACCATTCATGGCCGTGTAGATGATGCGATCCATGGCGATTAGCGGATCTGCATCAGGGTCTGCAGAACCTGATCCTGGGTCTTGATCGTCTGCGAGTTCGCCTGGTAGGTGCGCTGCGCGATGATCATGTTGACCAGTTCCTGGCTCATGTCGACGTTGGAGGCCTCGAGCGCCTGGCCCTTCAGCAGCGACATGCCGTTGCTGCCCGGCACGCCCAGCGTGGCCTGGCCCGATGCCGAGGTTTCCGTCCAGGCATTGCCGCCGACGGGCTGCAGGCCCTGCAGGTTGTTGAAGTTGGCCAGCACGATCGTGCCGACTTCCATGGTCTGGCCGTTCGTGTAGTTGGCCACCAGCGAACCGTTGGTGTCGATGGAGATGCTGGCGAACTGGCCGGTGGCGTAGCCGTCGGGCTGGATGTTGTAGCGCAGGTCACCGCCGAACTGGGTGGTGCCGGTGTAGTCCAGCGCGATCTGCAGCGGCTCGGCGGGCGAATCCACGCCGCCCGGCGCGTTGTAGGTGATGTTCGTGACCGGGGCGCTGGTCAGCACGCCGCTCTGGTTAAAGGTCATCTGGACCGGACCGCCGCCCGCGGGCACGTCCATGGCCTGGCCGTCCATGTAGTAATAGGCGTCCCATTCGCTGGAGGTCCCGGCGGTACCTTCGCGCTTGACCATGTACTGGACCAGCTGGTGGGCGTTGCCCAGCGAGTCGTAGACGGTCGACGGGACGCGGTGCGTGTAGCTGGCGGGGTTGTTCGGATCGAAGGGCGTGGCGACGACGGCCGGCACGGCGGGCGTGTAGGCCTGGTAACCCGGCTGGGCGGCCAGCGTGCCGGAGGTGATCGCGCCACCGGCGCCGATCACGATGCTGCCGCCGTTGTAGTTGCCGGCGGGAGGCGCGGTCACCCAGCTGACGGTGTTGCCGACCTGCGAGAACTGATAGACCGTGCCGTCCAGCTCCACTTCACCCGGCACGGCAGGCGTGCCCGGGGTGCCGGTCAGGCTGATGACGGGGCTGTTGGCATCCAGGTTGATGCCCATGCGCTCGGCACGCGTGGTTGCCTGCGGGGCGATGTTGCCGGTGGGAACGGTCAGTTCCACCGGGTCCATGCCCACGCCGCCCACAGGATAGCCCGTGAGACGCTGGCCCTGGGCGTTGGTGATGTAGTTGTCCTTGTCGGCGAAGAACTCACCGTTACGGGAGTACAGCACCTGGCCGCTGGCGTTGACCACGCGGAAGAAGCCCTTGGCGCCATCGATCGCGATGTCGAACTGGCCACCGGTGGTCGAGACGTTGCCCACGGTGAAGCGCTGGTTGACGGCGGCCACCTGGGTGCCCAGGCCCACGCGCGAGCTGGCGTAGACGTCGGCGAAGCTGATGCCCGAGGCCTTGAAGCCCACGGTGCCGGAGTTGGCGATGTTGTTGCCGATCACATCCAGGTTCTGCGAGGCGGCATTCAAGCCGCTAAGTCCTTGTCCGAAACCCATGTCGTACCTCGTTCGTGAGAGTGTGTGCGTTAGCTCGGCGGACGCGGCGCGTCCGCCAGGTGTTTAGAGAATCTTGCGGATGTCCAGCAGGCTGGTCTTGCCGTTCAGGCCCATGTCCAGGCGCAGGCCTTCGGCGGTATAGGCCACGCTGCCCACGTTGCCGTAGGTCAGCGCGCCCACCGTCACGGCCTCGCCGTCGGCGTCCTTGGCGGCAACTTTGAAGGTGTACTTGCCGTCCGGCAGCGCGATGCCCGTGTCGTCCTTGCCATCCCAGGACATCTGGTAGATGCCCACTTCCTGGGGATCGGTGATTTCGATGGTCCGCACGGCCTTGCCGCCGGCGTCCAGGACGGTGACGGTGACCGAGGCAGCCGGGCTGATGACATCCAGGCCGAAAGGCGTGGCTTCGCGGGTGGTGCCGTCGGCGGCCGTGCCCAGCGAGATCTTGTCGCCCGGGAACAGGACGTTCTTGCCGATCAAGCCGGCGGCCTGGATCGACTGCGACACATCGACCTGGCCCGACAGCGCGAGCAGGGTATTGTTCAGCTGGGTGATGCCGTTAACCGTGGAAAGCTGGGCGATCTGCGAGGTGATCTGCGCGTTGTCCATGGGGTTGAGCGGATCCTGGTTCTGCATCTGCGTGACGAGCAGCGTCAGGAAACGGTCCTGGGTTTCATCGATGAGGCTCTTCGATGCGGCATTGGCCGACTGGAAGGCGGCCGAGGTGTTTTGCGTGCTGGTGGTGGTGTTGACAGCGGTTGCCATGGCGATCCCTCTGGGCGTTGCGTGCTTACTGTCCGATGGTCAGCGTGCGCTGCATCAGGCTCTTGGCGGTGTTGACCACCTCGACGTTGGCCTGATACGAGCGCGAGGCGGAGATCATGTTGACGGTCTCGGCGACCACGTCGACGTTGGGCATGGTCACGTAGCCGTCGTTGTTGGCGAACGGATGCTTGGGGTCGTAGACCAGGCGGGGCGGCGCGGGATCGTTGACCACCGCCGCGACGTTCACGCCGCCGATCTCGGTGCCCAGGTTCTGGCCCGGGGTGGGCGCCAGCTGGAAAACCACCTGGCGCGCCTGGTAGGGCTGGCCATCAGGCCCTGCCACGCTGTCGGCGTTGGCCATGTTGCTGGCCGAGACGTTCATGCGCTGCGACTGGGCCGCCATGGCCGAACCGGCGATCTGGAAGATGTTGATCAGGGACATGTACTTGGATTCCTGGTGTCGTCGGCGCGGCTTACTGCTGCTGCAGCACGTTCATCAAGCCTCGGATCCGGCCGGACAGGACGGTCAGGCTGGTCTGGTACTTGAGGGTGTTGTCGGCGAAATTGACGCGTTCCACGTCCATGTCCACCGTATTGCCGTCCAGGCTGGGCTGCAGCGGCTGGCGGTATTGCAGGAAAGTCGGGTCCGGCGTGGCCGCCTTCGCGGGAATGTGGCGCGACGAGGTCAGCGACAGGTGCGTGTCGGGCAGGCTGCGGTTGCCGATGGCATCCTGCAGGGTCTGCGCGAAATCGAAATCGCGCGCCTTGTAGTTGGGCGTGTCCGAGTTCGCAATATTGGAAGACAGCACCTCCTGGCGCTCGGCACGCAGGCCGATCGCGCGCTGCGCGAAGGAGAATTCCTGGCTGAGACGGTCGATCATCGGGAAAGAGAATCCTTGTTCGGCAAGAGCGGACACGGCACACAGGCCGGTCCGCCATACGCCATGAATAATAGGTTCCAGCCCCCGGCCACAATTACCCAAACAAGGCGACCTTTTTCAGTTAATTCCGGTATTGGGCTGTAGCACGGACTTCTACAATGCCTTCCATGCACCTGCCCTTGCCTCGCCTGTTTGCCCTTGCCTGCTTCGCCAGCCTGCTGGCGCTTGGCGCCGGGCGCGCGCAGGCGGCCGACCAGGATGCGGCGCAAGTCGCCACCGTGGCCGAGCAGTTCCTGCGCCAACAGCTTGCCCACCTGCCCGGTGAGCCCGAGATCGGGCTGGAAGCCGTGCGCACCGACAAACAGCCAGCCTGCGAAGCGCTCTCCGCCTTCCTGCCCTCGGGCGCGCGCCTGCGGTCGCGGATGGCCGTCGGCATCCGTTGCGCCGGACCGAAGCCCTGGACCCTCTACGTCCAGGCCACGGTCAGCGTGCCCGGCACCTATTTCGTCGCCGCCCGCGCCCTGCCGCTGGGCCACACCATCAGCGAATCGAACCTGTCTCCGCGCGCCGGCGACCTGCTCAACCTGGCGCCGGGCACCATCGTGCACCCTGCCCAGGCAGTCGGCTACATCACCAGCCAGCGCGTCGGCGCTGGGCAGGCCCTGCGCGCCAGCAGCCTGCGCCACGCCCAATCGGTGCTGCGCGGCCACACCGTCCGCGTCCAGGCGCGCGGCCCGGGCTTCATGGTTTCCAGCGAAGGCCAGGCCCTGGAAAATGCCGCGCCGGGCAACCAGGTGCAGGTCCGGACCCCGAACGGCCAGATCGTGATCGGTGTGGTGCAGGACGCCGGCACGGTGGAAATCCAGCTATGACCCCTTCCCGTGCCGCTACGCCAGGACTGGCAGGGCCCGTTTCCACCCAGATAAAAACCCGCGGGATCCGCTTTGTCACGCCCGGACAACAGACCGGCGACAAAAAAAGCAAGGACGGACTAAAGTTACGGCTTGGATGGTCGTTACCGGCAACAGGACCTGTTTCGCCGTCCCATCCGAGGTCCAGCGGAGAACCCTTTTGAAAGTCAATTCCAACCCGGCTCATGCCACGGCTTCGCCCGCCGCACCCGCCACGCGCAGCGACACCGCCCCGCTGCCCTCGGGCGCCGCGCAATCGAGCAGCAGTGCCAAAGTGGCATTGAGCAGCACGTCGCGCACGCTCCTGGCCCTGCAGAACGGGGAAACGGATATCGACGTGGCAAAGGTGGCCGCCATTCGCGAAGCCATCGCCCGGGGTGACATCAAGATCGACACCGGCAAGATCGCCGACGGCCTGCTCGCCAGCGCCCAGGAACTGCTGCGCTAACGCAGCGGTTTCCGCTCTGACGTCGTCCGTCCGGCATCGCGCCCCTTCACCGCCAAGGAACCCGCCCCATGCCCTCCCCGACCGACGACCTGCGCACTCTCCTGCTGGCCGAGACGGCCGCCGTCCAGAAATTCGCCAAACTGCTCCAGACCGAGTCCGACGCCCTGACGGAACAGGGTCTGTTCGACCAGTTGCCCGACCTTACCGCTGAAAAGAATCTGCTTGCCCAGGAATTGGGCGAGCTGGCCGTCCATCGCAACGCAGCCCTGCGGACGCTGGGTTTCGGCGCCGACCACGCCGGCACGCAGGCAGCGGCCCAGGCCCATCCGGAGATCGCCCCGATCTGGGAAACGCTGCTCGCCCACTCCGCCGAAGCGCGCGACCTGAATCTGCAGAACGGCACGCTGATCGACACCCATCTGCAGCACGTCCGCCTGTCGCTGGACGCATTGGGCGTCGTCACGGGCGCGAACCAGCAGCTCTACAACGCCCAGGGCCGCGCCAGTGGACTGCCGTCCGGCAAGAGCCTCGCCACGGGTTGAATGCAACACCGAATGCCCCAAAGGAAAACGGCCCATCCAGGGCCGTTTTCCTTTTTGCCTGCCAGCAACGCCAGGGTCATCAGCCCCTGGCTGCCTGACTGAGTTCCGTCAACGCATACAGCTTGAGCAACCCCGACACCAGTTGCCTGTCGGTCAGGTTGCCCTGCCCCTCGGCCATGTGCGCCAGTACCCTGCGCAAGGATTGCGCCCCGGCAGCGTTGCGCACCTGCCAGGCTGCCGCGCCCAACTGACCGGCCACGAGCGCCCAGGCGATCCAGCGGTCGACCCCGGTGTGGCAGGCATCGAGCGATTGCCAGGCCTGCACCATCAGTCGGTGGCCTGCCTTGCTTTCCTCTTGCAGGACCAGCCAGCGCGCCAGTTCATCGGTGCCCGCCTCCCCCTCCTCGAGGTTGGCAAGACCGTGGTATTGCGCCAGCACCTTGCCCTGTGCGTCGATGCGGCGGGCCGAGATATAGCGGCACGTCTTGCTGGCGCCACGGCGCGCGCCCAGCGAGACCGCCGCCTCGGCCACCCACAGCGCATCGGCGACCCCTTGCGCAGAAGCGCCCAACATGCCGCCCGCTTGCGAGGCAGACAGGGTCTGGACGCCATCCAGGCGCGCGGGCACGGGACGATGCGTCAGGGTCTTCGAAATGGCCTGCGCCGTCGTGGGACACGCTTCGTGTTCCAGCTTGCGCGCGCCGGTGCAGCGCGCCAGCCAAAGCGCATCGGCATTGCGCAGCAGCTCGGGCGTCAACGCCGTGTCGGCATCGAAAAGGTGGACCGTCGGCAACTGCGGCAACTGCAACGCGAACCAGGCCACCCGGCTGGCGGCGTCAGCCGACCCGGCGGGCGCCCACGACGCGATACTGCCCTGCGGCAATTCCAGCTGCTGCAGCGGCGCGGCCAGCGCCACGCCCTGGTCGCTCAGCGCAAGACTGGCGCAGAGATAGGCGCCGGCGCCGTCCTTGCCGACGGCCACCCGCGTGCGGGCATGCGACACCAGCAGATAGCGGTGGCAAGTCTTGGGATAGGCTTTTTCCAGCAGGGCAACCTGGGGCTGGACCAGCGCGTCCGGCGCCAACGCGGCGTCGGCCTGCTGCTGACGCAGCAGCACCGCGCGTGCCTGGACGCTGGCGATTTCACGATCCAGCCAGGCCAGGCCCGCGTCGAGTTCGTTGGCCGCCAGCCCGCCACGCGGACCGCTGATGGCGGCCATCAGCAGTTGACGGGTGCGCGCCTGCTGGCGCGCGTCCTGGACGCTGCCCCCCGCGCCGGGCTGATTCGCCGACCACAAGGCGCTCAAATCGGCGTCGGTCGGGGTATACAGGGCGGCGGCGTCGCCTTGCGCGCCCAGCGCCTGGTTCACCAGGTCGATGGCGCGCGGCACCGTCAGGTGCTCGGGCACCTTCTGGCCATGCGAGACATATTGGATGGGCAGGCGATGCCGGATGGCGGTATCCAGCGCGGCGCCGATGCGCGAGGCCTCGTCCAGCTTGGTGATGATGCAGCCCGCCACATCGTCGCCCGCGCCGCTGCGATAGGCATGCGCCACTTCGTCCAGGGTGTCGCCCTGGCTGGCGGCGTTCAGCACCAGCAGCTTGCGCACCGGCATGCCGGCGTTGCACAGCATGGCGGCCTGTTCCGCCACCAGCCGATCGCGCTGGCTGATGCCCACGTTGTCGATCAGCACGATGCGCCGCTCACCCATGTCGCGCAGCACCCGCTGCAGGCCATCGGCGTCCTGCACGGACAGCACGGGCACGCCCATCAACTTGCCGTAGATCTGCAACTGCTCGTGCGCCCCGATACGGTAGGTATCGGTGGTGATCATCAGCACCCGGTCCGCGCCTTCGCGCAACACGCAACGCGCAGCCAGCTTGGCCAGCGTGGTCGTCTTGCCCACGCCGGTGGGGCCCACGAGCGCGAATACGCCGCCCTGCCCCAGCAGGTCGTCTTCGTGGCGCAGCACGGGCAGATGCGTGATCAGTTCCTTGCGCGCCCATTCCAGCGCGTACTCATGGCCCAGGCCCTCGGGCAGGCGCTGCAGCATGGCGCGCACCAGCGCCGTGCTGAAACCGGCCTCCAGCAGGCGGCGGAACAGCGCGGCAGCCACCGGCGTACGGCGCAGGTGCTGGCCCCAGGCCAGTCCCTGCATGCGGTTTTCCATTTCGCCGCGCAAGGCGCTGATGGCGCCCAGCACTTCCGCGGCGCCGAGGGGCGGCGCGGACGGCGGCGCGACGGGCGCGGGCTGGGCAGCGGCAGGCCGGGGCCTGTCTTTCGGAACATCCTGGGAGACCGCGGCAGGCAGCTCGGCCGCCGTTGCTTCGGCTTCGGCCATGGCCGTGGGATCCCCGGCCATGACTTCGACGCCGCCATTGATGCGGCGGTTGGAGACGATCAGGGCATCCGGACCCAGCGCCATGCGCACCTGGCGCATCACTTCCCGGCTGGTGGCCCCGACAAAACGGCTGAGATTCATCGCGCACCCGCTCCGACGATGGTGGTGATACGGACGATGCGCTCATCAGGCAGCTCGGCATTGGACAGGACGCCCATTTGCGGCATGTGATGGCGCAGGAAACGAGACAGCGGCGCGCGCAGCGGCGGAGACACCAGCAGGACGGGCGGATCGCCGGCGGCTTCCTGACGCTGGATCGCGGCGGAGGTTTCGCGCAGCAGCGTCTCGGCCAGGCCGGGCTCCAGCGCGCCGCTGGTGGACAAGGCCTGGTTCAGCACGCGCTCGAGCTTGGCATCCAGGCCGATGGCGCGCAATTCGCCTTCGCCGGGAAACCATTGCTGCGTGATGGCACGGCCCAGTGCGCGGCGCGTGAGCGCCAGCAGTTCCTGCACATCCGGCAGGCCGCCCACCGCAGCGCCGGCCGACAGGCGCGGCGCGTGCTCGGAAATCGTGTCGAGGATCGTACGCATGTCGCGGATCGGCACTTCCTCCTCGAGCAGGCCCTGCAGCAGTTTCTGCACCGTGGTGAGGCTGACCGTCTTGGGCACGAGGTCCTCGATGAGTTTCGGCGCTTCACGGCCGACGCGGTCGAGCAGCTGCTGGACTTCCTGGCGCCCCAGCAGGCCCGCGCCATGTCGATGCAGCAGGTGGTTCAGGTGCGTGGCAATGACAGTGCCGGAATCGACCACGGTGTAGCCCGCGACCTGCGCGCGGTCGCGCTGGGACGCGTCGATCCAGATGGCGGGCAGGCCGAAGGCCGGATCGGTGGTCGGCGTGCCGGGCAGCTTGGACGTGACGCCGCCCGGATCGATGGCCAGCCATTGACCCGGGGCCGCCGTGCCCTGCCCGATCTCCACGCCAGACAGCAGGATGCGGTAATCATTCGGCTTGAGCTCCAGGTTGTCGCGGATGTGCACGACCGGCGGCAGGAAGCCGACCTCCTGGGCGAATTTCTTGCGCAGGCTGCGGATGCGATGCAGCAGCTCGCCGTTCTGGCCGTGATCGACCAGGGGGATCAGGCGATAGCCCACCTCCAGGCCCAGCGGATCGACCATCGACACGTCATCCCAGCTGGCCTCGGCCGCGGCGGCATCGGCCGCGACCTGCACGTGCGCGGGGGTTTCCGCGGCGCTGACCTTGGCGGCGGCCTGGCGTTTCTGGATTTGCCAGCCCCCCCAGCCCATCAGGCCGGCCAGCGCCAGGAAGGCGACGTGCGGCATGCCCGGGATCAGGCCCATGATGCCTACGATGGCGGCGGTGATGAACAGCACGTTCGGGTTGGCGAACAGTTGGCCGACCATCTGCTGGCCCACGTCCTGGTCGGTCGCCACGCGGGACACGACCACGCCCGCTGCCGTCGAGATGATCAGCGCCGGGATCTGGGCCACCAGGCCGTCACCGATGGTCAACAGGGTATAGACCCGACCGGCCTCGCCGAAGCTCAGGTCGTGCTGCGCCACGCCGACGACCAGTCCGCCGATCACGTTGATGACCATGATGAGCAGGCCAGCCACCGCGTCGCCGCGCACGAACTTGCTGGCGCCGTCCATCGAACCGTAGAACTCGGCTTCCTGGGAGATTTCGTTGCGCCGCCGCCGGGCATCCTCTTCGCCGATCAGGCCGGCGTTCAGGTCGGCGTCGATGGCCATCTGCTTACCCGGCATGGCGTCCAGCGTGAAGCGCGCGCCGACTTCCGCGATACGGCCCGCGCCCTTGGTGATCACGATGAAGTTGATGATCACGAGGATGACGAAGACGATGATGCCGACCGCGAAATTGCCGCCCACCAGGAAGTGGCCAAAGGCCTCGATCACCTGGCCGGCAGCGTCCGGGCCATTGTGGCCGTGCAGCAGCACCACGCGGGTGGAAGCCACGTTCAGCGCCAGGCGCAGCAGCGTGGCGAACAGCAGCACGGCCGGGAACGCCGCGAAATCCAGCGGCCGCTTGGTGAACATCGCCACCAGCAGGATCATCACCGACAACGAGATGTTGAACGTGAACAGCAGGTCCAGGATGAACGTCGGCAACGGCAGGATCATCATGGACAGGACCATGATGATCAGGATGGGGCCCGCGAGCAATCGGGCGTGCTGCGCCCCGTTGTTCTTGATCAGGCCGAGAAAGGCATTCATGAGGCTCAAGCTCCTTGCGTGGCCCGATCCGCCAGGGGATCGAGCTCACGGGGGACGGACAGGCCGGTCGGTTCGACAGGAACGACCTTGCCTTCGCCGGAACGCCAGGCCCGCAGCTGGAACACCCAGGCAAGCACTTCGGCGACGGCGGAATACAAAGCGGCTGGAATTTCCTGTTCCAGCTCGACGTGACGGTGCAGCGCCCGCGCCAGGGCCGGGGCCTCCAGCAGGGGCACGCGGTGTTCGGCGGCGATCTCGCGGATCCGGGCGGCAATGGCGCCCGTGCCCTTGGCCACCACCCTGGGCGCGCCCGTGCCGCCTTCGCGGTACTGCAGCGCCACGGCGTAGTGCGTGGGGTTGGTGACGACCACGTCGGCCTGCGGCACGGCGCTCATCATGCGGCGGCGGGCCATCTGGCGCTGCAGTTGCTTGATCTGCGCCTTGACGTGCGGATCGCCTTCGCTTTCCTTGTATTCCTGGCGCAGGTCCTCCTTGGACATGCGCAACTTCTTGAAGTGGCTGAAGATCTGCCACGGCGCGTCCAGCACCACGATGATCAGCAGCGAGGCGACGATCAGCGTGCAGGAGATCAGGATGAGCCGGATCGCGCGCGACATCGCCTCCGTGGGCGCCGCGTTCATCAGCACGAGCATGTCGTCGTGCGAGGACCAGATGACCCAGATGCCGATCCCGCCGATCAGCGCCGCCTTGGACACCGTCTTGAACAACTCGATGATGGTGTTCATCGAGAAGATGCGGGCCAGGCCCTTGATCGGATTCATCCGGCCGAACTTGGGCTCGAGCGCCTTGGTCGACAGCAGCAGCCCCCCCATGGCGACAGTGCCAAGGACCGCGGTGACCGCCAGCACGCCGAAGATGGGGACCAGCATCATCAGGGCCTGGAGCACGCTGTTGACGATGGTGGCCAGCGTCGCGCCCGGATCGGTGACCACCCGGCCATCGAAGGTCAGGCTGGTGCGCATGACCCCGCGCAGGTTGTTGTACATGGCGCCGCCGCCGATCCACAGCATGGAGACGCCCGCGACCAGCATCAGGAACGTCACCAGCTCCCGCGAGCGCGCAACCTGCCCTTCCTCACGCGCCTTTTCCAGGCGCCGCTGTGAGGCGGGTTCGGTTTTTTCAAGATCGCTGTCGTCAGCCATGCAAGCGGGATGCGGCGGTTTCGGGATATCCGGCCCGGCCGGCCAAACGCCGGACAGGCGAGCGCCGGCCAAGATGGCCTGCCGGCATTCTAGAAGCGCCGACTTGGCGCCGAATCCGCAAGAAACCGGGAATAGAGGGCGCTATTCCCCGCAACCCCGCAGGGGCTGCGGGAAAGGCGATCCGGCCATCTTCGCCGGTCCGCCCTTCCACCGCCTGGGCTCAGAAACCCAGGCTCTCCAGCAGGTCGTCGACCTGGTCCTGGCTGGTAACGATGTCCACCTTGCCCTGGGGGTTGATCTGGGGACCATTGAGCAGGCTGTTGGCTTCCTCGCGGCGATCAGCCGGGACATTGTCGATCAGCACCTGCAGCAGTTCGCGTTCGATCGTGCCGATCACGCCCATCATGCGCATGATCACCTGGCCGGTCAGGTCCTGGAAGTCCTGGGCCATGATGATTTCCATCAGGTGGGCCTGGGTTTCCTGCGTGCGGACAGGCACGTCCTGCAGGAATGCGCGCGTATCGTTGACCAGTTCGCGCGCCTCGGGCAGGTCCTTGGGTGCATCGAACCACTCCTGCCAGCGTTGGTCCAGCGCAACAGCGCCGCGCTGCATGCTCTCCTGCAGGGGACGAGCCGTTTCCGACGCGTTGATGGCGCGATGGGCGGCCTGCTCCGTCATGCGGGCGACGTAGTGCAGGCGGTCACGTGCGTCGGGAATCGCCTGGGCGGCGTCCTTGATGGCCTGGTCCAGCCCGAGTTCGCGCATGCTGTCTCGCAGCGTGCGGGTCAGGTGCCCGATGCGGACGATCAGGTCATCGGAGGCTTGGAACTGGGACGTAGGCTGCTGCTCGACTGTCATGATTGGCCCCTGCTCACTTACCGAGCTTTTCGAAGATCTTGGTCAGTTTTTCCTCGAGCGTGGCAGCCGTGAAGGGCTTGACCACGTAACCGCTCGCACCGGCCTGGGCGGCGGCGACGATGTTTTCCTTCTTCGCCTCGGCGGTCACCATCAGCACGGGCAGCGATGCCAGCGCGGGATCGGCGCGGATCTGCTTGAGCATTTCCAGGCCATCCAGGTTGGGCATGTTCCAGTCCGACACGACGAACTGGAAACCGCCATTGCGCAGCTTTTCCAGGCCGATGGCGCCATCCTCGGCTTCATCGACGTTCTCGAATCCGAGTTCCTTGAGGAGGTTGCGCACGATGCGGCGCATCGTGGGGAAATCATCCACCACGAGGATCTTCAGGTTCTTGTCTACCATTACAGCTCCAGATAAAGCGTTTGTTCGATTGTGAGGACTGCGGTGTGGCCCGCTGCGGGACAGCCCGCCTGGTACAGCTTGTTCCGATGACGCCCGTATCAGACCCGATGGGCGCGTTCGCCCAGGTTGCTCAGGCGAGCAAGAATGCGTTCACTCATGTTGCCCAGCGGCACGACCTCGTCGGCGGCGCCCAGCGCGATGGCCTCGCGCGGCATGCCGAAGACGACGCAACTGGCCTCGTCCTGGGCCAGCGTCTGCGCACCGGCGCGCTTCAAGGACAGCAGGCCGTTGGCGCCATCCTTGCCCATGCCGGTCAGGATAACCCCGATCGCGTTCTTGCCCGCGGTCGCCGCGGCGGACTCGAACAACACGTCCACCGACGGGCGATGACGGTTCACCGGCGGACCGGCTTCCAGCTCGATCACATAGTTGGCGCCGCTGCGCGCGAGCTTCAGGTGCATCTCGCCGCCCGGCGCCAGGTACACATGGCCGGGCAGCACGCGTTCGCCATGGACCGCCTCGGAGACCGTCACGGCGCACAGGGAATCGAGCCGCTGCGCGAACGAACGCGTGAAACCGGCAGGCATGTGCTGGGTGATCAGGATGGCGGGGCTGTCCGGCGGCAAGGGCTGCAGGACGTCCTTGATGGCTTCCGTGCCTCCGGTGGAGGCGCCGATGACGACGATCTTTTCCGTACTGGCAAGCGGGCGCGTCAGCCGCGCGGGCGCGGGCGTGGAAGCCGAAGCCGCCGTTTGGGGGCGCAGGCGCGCGCGCGAGGTCGCGCGGATCTTGTCGGCGATGAGCTCGGAATACTCCATCAGCCCGTCACGAATCCCCAGGCGAGGCTTGGTGATGAAGTCCACCGCGCCCAGCTCCAGCGCACGCAAGGTGATCTCGGAACCGCGCTCGGTCAGCGAGGACACCATCAACACGGGCATCGGACGCAGGCGCATCAGGCGCTCGAGGAAGTCCAGGCCGTCCATGCGCGGCATTTCCACGTCCAGCGTCAACACGTCAGGGTTGTGCTGCTTGATGAGCTCGCGCGCAACCAGCGGATCGGGGGCCGTGGCGACCACCTCCATATCGGGCTGGCCGTTGATGATCTCGGTCATCAGGCCACGCACCAGTGCCGAATCGTCGACGCAGAGAACTCGAATCTTGCTCATGGACGCTACTGGAAAAGGGGACGCACGACCGGCCGTCCCGATGGGATCAATGGGAAACGCACTCGTACACGGTTTGGCCGCGCAACCGGAAACTCTGGCTGATGTAGGTGAAATTCTCGGAGTGTCCGGCAAACAGCAAACCGCCCGGCTTGAGCAAGGGCGCGAAACGGGCCAGGATCGCCGCCTGGGTGGGCTTGTCGAAATAGATCATGACGTTGCGGCAAAAGATCACGTCGAAGGGGCCACGCACGTCCCAGCTGGGCGCCAGCAGGTTCAGCGGCGCAAAACTGACGAGATCGGCCACCTCGGGACGCACCCGCACCATGCCGGCATTCTGCCCGCGCCCCTTCAGGAAGAAGCGTTGCAGGCGCGCCGGCGACATCTTGTCCACGCGGTCCGCGGTGTAGACGGCGCGTTCGGCCTTCTGCAGCACCTGGGTGTCGATGTCGGTGGCCAGCACCGTCGCCTGCGACGCCCTCGCCCCCAGCGACTCGTGCAAGGTGATGGCGATGGAATAAGGCTCTTCACCCGTGGAGGCCGCGCAGCACCAGACCGAAATCGGCGCCTGCCGGGTGCGCACGAAATCCGCCAGGATGGGGAAATGATGGGACTCGCGGAAGAACGCCGTCAGGTTGGTCGTCAAGGCATTGACGAACTCTTCCCACTCGGGCGCGCTGTCGGCGTGCTCCAGGCTGTCCAGGTAGGTGCTGAAGCTGTGCTGCGACAGGCTGCGCAGGCGGCGCGCAAGACGGCTGTACACCATCTCGCGCTTGTGCTCGCCCAGCGAAATGCCGGCACGCCGATAGATCATGCGGCGCACCCGGTCGAAATCGGCCTGGCGGAACTCGAACTGCTTTTCCGCCTGGAAGCCGCCAGAGGGCGCGACGTGGTCCATGGAAATCCGGACGTCTGGGATCAGGCGGCGACGCGCTCGACCAGCGCCATTTCGTCGCTGGTCATGAGCTTCTCGATGTCGACCAGGATCAGCATGCGGTCATCCACGGTGCCCAGGCCGGTCAGGTACTCGGTCGAGAGCGTGGCGCCGAACTCGGGCGCTGGACGGACCTGCGCGGTCGACAGCATCAGCACATCGGACACGCCGTCGACGACGATGCCGACCACCCGGTGGGCCAGGTTCAGGATGATGACGACGGTCTGCTCGTTGTACTCGACCTTGCCCAGGTTGAACTTGATGCGCAGGTCGACGATGGGAACGATGATGCCACGCAGGTTGGTGACGCCCTTGATGAAGGGGGGCACGTTGGCGATGCGCGTCACCGTCGCGGCGTCATAGCCGCGGATTTCCTGGACCTTCAGGATGTCGATGCCGTATTCCTCTTCGCCCAGCGTGAACACCAGGAATTCGCTTCCGACGTCTTCGCCGCGGCCCGCCACTTGATGGGGGTTGTTCATGGTTGATTCTCCGTCAATTCAGAATGGCATCGGCCTGCGACCACTTCTCGCGGTTCGCACGGGCCAGCGCGAATACGTCGACGATCAGCGCAACGCTGCCGTCGCCCAGGATGGTGGCGGCCGAAATGCCGGGCACCTTCCGGTAGTTGGATTCGAGGTTCTTCACCACGACCTGGTGCTGGCCGACCAGATGGTCCACCAGCAGCGCGAACCGGCGCTCCTCGGCCTGCATGATCACGGCGATGGCCTGGGTGGGATCGGTCTGGGCGCTCGGCACCGAGAAGATCTTGTGCAGCTCGACCAGCGGCAGGTATTCGCCGCGCACGTGGATCACGCGCTCGTTGCCGGCCACGGAGTGGATCTGGTCCTGCACGGGCTGCAGCGACTCGGTCACGTGGCTGAGCGGCAGGATGAAGGTTTCCTCGCCCACGCACACCGACATGCCGTCCAGGATGGCCAGCGTGAGCGGCAGCACGATACGGGTCGTGGTGCCCTGCCCAGCCCGCGAGCTGAGCTGCACGTGGCCGCCCATCGCCTGGATGTTGCGGCGCACGACGTCCATGCCCACGCCGCGGCCCGAGATGTCAGTGACTTTCTCGGCGGTGGAAAAGCCGGGCGCGAAAATCAGCTGCCAGACTTCGTCATCGGGGGTGTTCTCGGTGACCGGCAGGCCTTGCGAGATCGCCTTGCGCAGGATCTTCTCGCGATTCAGGCCGGCGCCGTCATCGCGCACTTCGATCACGATGTTGCCGCCGTTATGCTGGGCAGACAGCACCAGCTTGCCCACCGGGCTCTTGCCGGACGCCACGCGCACGTCGG
Organism: Orrella dioscoreae; assembly: GCF_900089455.2. Classification (NCBI taxonomy): domain Bacteria; kingdom Pseudomonadati; phylum Pseudomonadota; class Betaproteobacteria; order Burkholderiales; family Alcaligenaceae; genus Orrella; species Orrella dioscoreae. The sequence continues at coordinate 2,305,332 of NZ_LT907988.1, read as the reverse complement.
GCGCCTCGATGCCGTGGTCCAGGCTGTTGCGCACCAGGTGGGTCAGCGGATCGATGATGCGCTCGATCAGGCTCTTGTCCAGCTCGGTGGCGCGGCCCAGGGTTTCCAGCTCGATCTGCTTGCCGGTCTTGGAAGAGATGTCGCGCACCACGCGCGGGAAGCGGCTGAAGACGTAGTCCATCGGCATCATGCGGATGGACATCACGGCTTCCTGCAGGTCGCGCGCATTGCGCTCGAGCTGCTCCATGCCGTTCAGCAGGCGGTCATGCACCACCGGGTCCAGCGTCGAGCCGGTCTGGGCCAGCATGGCCTGGGTGATCACCAGCTCGCCCACCAGGTTGATGATCTGGTCGACTTTCTCCACGCCGACGCGGATGGAGGTGGATTCCTTGTCTGCATGCGCGGCGGCCGTATTGGCGGCGCGGGCAGGCGCCGGCGCAGGCGCTGCCGCGGCGGGAGCAGCCGGGGCCGGTGCAGGCGCGGCGGCGGCGGCAGGCGGGGCAACGGGCGCGGCGGCGGCGCTGAACTCGGCGGCAGCCTGGGCGAAATCATCGATCTGGCTTTCAGCCGCGGCGGGCGGCGCTGCCTCGGTGATGACGATCTGCTGCGCGTCGACGATGAAGCAGCACACGGCTTCCAGGTCGTCGTTGGTGCAGGAGGTTTCCATCCACACCGACAGCACGCCCTGCTCCGCCTGTTGCTTCAGCACGGTGCCGAGGTGGCCCAGTTCTTCAGCCAGAGACTGCTGGTCACGCTCGGAAGCACCGCGGATTTCAACACGCAGGCTGCGCTGGCCGCCCGCGGCAGGCGCAGTCGCCGGGGTGGCCGCGACAGGTGCCGCGGCGGGAACCGGTGCCGCGGCGGGAGCGGGCGCCGGTGCAGCCTCGCCCTTGTGCTCCAGCGCGATCTGGCGCAACACGGCGCAGATCCGCTCGTAGGCAGCCTGGTCGGGCTCGCCCGACGCCCGGTAGGCATCCAGCTGGCCTTTGAGCACGTCCTTGGTTTCCAGGAAGGTATCGATCATGTCCGTCCGCAGGGCCATCTCACCGCGCCGGATTGCATCGAGCAGATTCTCGAGCAAGTGCGTGGTGTCGGCGAGCATGCCAAAGCAGCCAAAAGTCGCGGCGCCACCCTTGATGGAGTGCGCGGCGCGAAAAATGGCGTTGAGTTGTTCGATATCGGGCGATTGCGCGTCGAGCGTGAGCAGCAACTGCTCCATCTCGGCGAGCAGTTCGTCCGCCTCGTCAAAGAAGGTTTCGTAGAACTGACTGAGATCCACACCGGCACTCATGGTCGGGCCGCCTTGTCCTCAAGAGGAAGTTGATGTGCCAGCGTACGCGCAACGAGCTCGACCAGCATCTGGGGGTCCAGGGGTTTGCTGAGCCACGCGCCGACGTTCAAGCCGCGCGTGACTTCCTGCAAGGTATCTGCATCTTCGGTGGTCAGCACGATCACCGGCGTCTGGACGGTCTCTGGACGCGCGCGCAGGCCGCGGATGAGATCCAGCCCCGACTGCGGCGACATGTTCCAGTCCGTGACCACCAGGTCCACGGGCTCGCGCGCGGCCACATCCAGCGCGGCGCCGCCATCGGCGGCGGCAAAGACCGTCCAGCCAGACTGCTCGAGCGCGCTCTGGACAATCATCCTCATCGTCACCGAATCATCGGCGACCAGTATCCTTGCTGCCATCTTCGTCCTATCGTGCCTGCTCGCCTCCGGGCGCCGGGACCGGCGCAGGTGCCGGGGTCGGCGCAGGGGCCTGCTGCGTGTCAGCAGCGCCGCCGGCGGCATCGATCAATTCCTGCACCGCATCCATCGCGCTGCCGGACCCAGCGCCACCCGTGCCCACTTCGGCCACGGAGGCGCCCTCGCTTTCGATCTGCCGCTCGGTGCGCTGATTCAGCACCACCAGACTGATTCGACGGTTAACGGCAGCGTACGGGTCGTCTTTAACCAGGCTCATGCTGGAAGACAGGCCCATGACGCGCATGACCTTGCTTTCGTTCATACCGCCCGCCACCAGCTCCTTGCGGGAAGCATTGGCGCGATCGGCGGACAGTTCCCAGTTGCTGTAGGCGCGCTCGCCCTGGGCGTACTGCACGGCATCGGTATGGCCGGCCAGGCTGACGCGGTTGGGCAACTGGTTCAACGCAGGCCCCAGCTCGCGCAGGATGTCCCGCATGTAAGGCTGGACCTGCGCACTGCCGGTGGCGAACATCGGACGGTTCTGGCTGTCGATGATCTGGATGCGCAACCCTTCCGTCGTCATGTCCAGCAGCAACTGCGGGCGGAAGTTCTTCAGGACCGGATTGGTCTCGATCAGGTTCTCGAGATTCTGGCGCAGGACCTCCAGGCGGCGGCGGTCACGGCGCTCGCCTTCGCTTTGCGCCTCGACACGGCGGCCATCGGCGCGGCGCACATCCCCCACGTCACGAATGGGATCGGCGCCGCCACCCGGCACGGGGCTGGGATTGGCGCTGCCATCGGGGCCGCCCACCAGCGCGACCTTCAGCGGCATCTTGAAATAGTCGGCGATGCCCTTCAACTGCTCGCGCGGCACGATGGAGATCAGCCACAGCACGAGGAAGAAGGCCATCATCGCCGTGATGAAGTCGGCGTAGGCGATCTTCCAGCTGCCGCCATGGTGGCCATGACCGCCATGGCCCTTCTTGCGGCGGATGACGATCCGATGGTTGCTGTTATGCGTATTCATGGCCCCGATCAGCCCTTGCTGCCCTGGCCCTTGGTCTGCTTCACGTGCTCTTCAAGCTCGGAGAAGGACGGACGCACCATCGTGAAGAGCACCTTGCGGCCGAACTCCACGGCCAGTTGCGGCGGATAGCCGTTCATGCTGGCCAGCAGCGTGGTCTTCACGCACTCGAGGATCTTCAGCGTTTCGGTGGCACGGCGCTCCACGCGCGAGGCCAGCGGCCCCACGAAGCCGTAGGCAAGCAGAATGCCCAGGAAGGTGCCGACCATGGCCTTGGAGATCAGGTCGCCCAGGATGGCGGGCGGCTGGTCGACGGCGGCCAGCGCCTTGATCACGCCCAGCACCGCGGCCACGATACCGAAAGCCGGCAGCGCATCGGCCGACGCCCGCAGGGCCTCGGCAGGCACGGCCTGCTCATGGCGGTAGGTGTCGATTTCCTCGTCCATGAGCGTTTCGATCTCGAAGGGGCTCATGTTGCCGCTGATCATGATGCGCATGTAGTCCGTGATGAACTCCATGAGCTTCTCGTCCTTGGTGATGCCAGGATACTCGGCGAAGATGGGGCTGGCGCCCGGGTCCTCGATGTGCGATTCGATCGCCATCAGGCCTTCGCGGCGAGCCTTGTTCAGCAACACATACAGAAGCGCCATCAGCTCCATGTAGCTGGCCTTGCTGTAGGGCGAGCCCTTCAGCGTGTTGGGCAAGGCCTTGCCCACGAGCTTGAGCGACTTGGCGCTGTTGCCGGCCAGGAAGGCCCCCACAGCCGCGCCGCCGATCAGCGTGAGTTCGAGCGGCTGATACAGCGCGCCCAGGTGACCGCCCAGTCCGGCGAAGCTGCCGAACACAGCAACCAGGACAATGATGTATCCGATGACGATTAGCACACGACCCTCTGCCTAGAATTAACACGCAATCGCCCAGAATGATCTCCTCTAAGCCCGGTTTGGAAAACCGGGTTCAAAGGGGCTTTTTCGTGGCTTTTTGGCCTTATCGGCCACGGAGAGGGATGACGCTCAGGCCTGCCGAGCGTCAGCGCCCGTCCCGACCAGCTGCCGGGCGGCCCGCTCGCGCGCGGCGGCACGGGTCTTGCCGGCCCGGGGAGGCGGACGACAGATGGCGCAGACGAAGTCCGATTGCGGATCGTGCGCATGGGCGACGAAATTGCCGCCGCACTGCGTGCACTGGGACAGCTGCAGCATGCCGCTGTCGAAGAAACGCACCAGCATCCACGCACGCGTGAAGCTCAGCACGGGCTCGGCCTTGTCTTCCACCGCCGCGTGCTCAAGGTACAGGCGATACGCATCGATGGCCGCATGCACGCCCTTGCTGGGCGTGCGCTCGACCATGAAGCGGTAAACGTTATAGAACAGCGACGAGTGGATGTTCGGCAGCCAGGTCATGAACCAGTCCACCGAGAAAGGCAGCATGCCCTTGGGAGGGGAGCACCCGCGGATCTCGCGATAGAGACGGGCCAGCCGATCATGGCTGAGGCTGGTTTCAGCCTCGAGCACCTGAAGCCGCGCGCCCAATTCGATCATCGCGCTGGCGAGACGAATTTCGTCGGCTTCTTTCGTTACGCTTTTACTGGCCATGGCAATCAGGAATCCGAAGTGTCAGCTGAGTGCTTCAACCGGCTGCTTGGCCAACAGGATGGTGGCATGGGCCTGCTGCAGCGCGCCGCCAAGCACATCGTGCGTGAGCGCGGACAGGAGACTGTAATCGTCGAAACGGAAACGGCACAGCAGGGAGCTGGACCCCGCGAGCTTGACCAGTTGGGCCGGCGACAGGCGCATCATGATGTCGGCGACTTCGTTACTGAATCCAAGTCGGAAGATGGCGGCGGAGTAGTCATCTCGCAGCATGCGCTGGGCGAGCAGGAGATAGGACAGGTTAACTTCGCGGATGTCACTTAGCAGCGCGTTTTCGGCCATTTTCATTGCTTGTCCCAGTAAGGAAGGTGAAGCCAGGTCGTAAAAGTGGTCATCCGGCGACCCCACGTCCGCAGCGGAAAACCCTTATTTGATGCTAAATGTATCAATTATCATTGCAATTGATTCAATGTAGCACATTACGTATCATTTTCCTCACAAAATATGACAACTATTGTGCACCGGGCGTTGAAACTTTTTTTATCGAAATAATTAGATACCAGCATAACTGCCATTTTCCCAGGAGAACACGCAATCCCTTGAACAAGCGCAAAAAAACTTGCGTGATCGCGCTATGTTTCTTGTTGCACGAACGACACAATTGCAGGGTCACCAATCCTGCCCTCCCTATGTACGACGCGGAAGACCGACTCGTAGCCCTGCACGCACCCATGGTGCGACGCCTGGCGCTGCAATTGCTCGCCCGCCTGCCCGCCAGTGTCGAGCTGGATGACCTCATCCAATCCGGCATGATCGGACTGCTGGACGCCGCACGCCGCTACCGCGCGCTGCCGGAGGCGCAGTTCGAGACCTATGCCACGGCCCGCATCCGTGGGGCCATGCTGGACGAACTGCGCAGCCAGGACTGGCTCCCCCGCAGCGTCCGCGCCAAGGCCCGCCGCATCGAGCAGGCCATCCAGAAGCTCGAACAGGCGCTGGGCCGCCCTCCCCTTGAAGCCGAGATCGCCCAGGCGCTGGATCTTCCGCTGCCCGAATACCGCGACCTGCTGAACGACGCCCAGGGCATGCAGGTCGTGCACTATGAAGACTTCGGCCGCGACAGCGAGGGCGACTCCGACTGGCATGACCGCGCCGCGCCGGCCGACGCCGAGGCCGACCCGCTGGCCCGCATGCTGACCGGCGACCTGCGCAACGCCCTCATGGCCGCCATCGATACCCTGCCCGACCGCGAGAAACTGCTGTTGTCGCTGTATTACGAGCAGGACCTGAACCTGAAGGAAATCGGCGCAGTCATGGGCGTGACCGAGGGCCGGGTCTGCCAGCTCCGCACCCAGGCCACCGCCCGCATCCGCGCCAAGCTGGCCGAACGCGCCTGGCGCGAAATGCCGCAACACCTGAGCGCCACCCAGGTCATCTAGGCCGCCCGGCCCCCGCCCATGCAGGGCCAATCCCGGCGTTTCACCCGGGTAATGAAAAAAACCGAAAAATTTTCGATAAACGCCTAAAGCCCAGGATCGGCCTGCCGTTACCCGGGACATCGGTTCAGATTGGCGGCCCCTCCGGATGCCGCTGAAGCGATACGCAGGGCGGCCTTGCTGCCCGGTTTGAAAAAGCCTTCTCTCTTGGGAGCCCATCATGGCTGCTGTTATCAATACCAACTACCTGGCTCTGGTTGCTCAGAACAACCTGAACAAGTCGCAATCCTCGCTGGGCACCGCCATCGAGCGCCTGTCCTCCGGCTACCGCATCAACAGCGCCAAGGATGACGCCGCCGGCCTGGCCATCGCCAACCGCTTCACGTCGAACGTCCGTGGCCTGACCCAGGCTGCTCGTAACGCCAACGACGGCATCTCGCTGGCTCAAACGACCGAAGGCGCCACCGGCGAAATCACGACCCACCTGCAGCGCATCCGCGAACTGTCGCTGCAAGCCGCCAACGGCACGTACTCCTCCAAGGACCTGGCTTCGATGCAAGCCGAAGTCGAACAGCGCCTGGAAGACATCGACCGTATCAGCCAGCAAACCGACTTCAACGGCGTGAAGGTTCTGTCGGAAGACACCAGCCTGACGCTGCAAGTCGGCGCCCGTGACGGCGAAACCATCACCCTGAACCTGAAGGAAATCAGCGTCTCGACCCTGAGCCTGGACACCTTCAGCATCGCTGGTCCCTCGGGCACCACGACCGCCTACGGCAGCGGCGCTTCGGTCTCGGGCCGCAACTCGGCTGGCGAACGCGTCGAAGTCGGTTCGGGCACCACGTCCCTGACCTTCTCGAACGCCACCGCCGGCGGCGGCACGTTCTCGGCTGCCAACCTGGTGCAAGACACCCGCGGCAACTGGTACGTGTCGAACGGCGCCACCGGCGACGCCGCTCGCTACTACGCTGCTGACATCCGCGTGACGGACGCCACCCAAGACGCCAACATTACCGGCGCCGCTGGCCTGCCCACCGCCACCGTCACCTTCGACAGCTCGAAGGAACTGCGCGTTGCCAGCACCAACCCGCTGGCCGCCGTTGACACCGCACTGAACACCGTCGACACGCTGCGTAGCGACCTGGGCGCGATCCAGAACCGTCTGGAATCGACCGTCTCGAACCTGAACAGCATCGTCAACAACCTGACCGCCTCGCGTTCGCGCATCGAAGATGCCGACTACGCCGTGGAAGTCTCGAACATGACGAAGAACCAGATCCTGCAACAGGCTGGCACCTCGGTTCTGGCCCAAGCCAACCAAGTGCCGCAAACCGTTCTGTCGCTGCTGGGCTAATCCCCACGGCGCCAGTGCGCGGGAAGGCCTTCGGGCCCTCCCGGCAGGCTCAAAGCCCACCCTTCGGGGTGGGCTTTTTACGTTTCAGGCCACGGTTTGCCGCGCAAGCCCCTCCAGGGTCGCCGGGAATCCGCAAGAAATACGGCTGCTTTCTCGCTTTCACCGGGCCATTGCGGGGCGCGGGCTTCGTTTAGCCTGCTGGCACGCTCAAATTCGTCCCGTCATCATTTCCATGTCCCGGTCCTCCCGCCCCACTCCTCCTGCCACCGTCTCGGCCGCCGTCATCGCCGGCTTCACTCTCCAGCAGGCCAAGGCACGTACCCGCAGCCATCCACAGGATGCCCTTGCGTGGAAAAGCCTGGGTTACCACCAGTACCGCAACGGCGAGATCGACCAGGGACGAGCCAATCTGCAGCGCTCGCTGGCTCTGGACGACCAGGACGCCGACACGCATGCCATGCTCGGCCTGCTGGAGCAGCAACAGGGCGATGACGAACTGGCGCGCAATCACTTCTCCCGGGCGCTCAAGCTGTCCCCCAACTCGACCGAAGCCAATCTTGGCATGTCCGACGTCCATGCCAAGGCGGGCGGCTATGACCAGGCGATGGCCTGCCTGGACCGCCTGTCTCCCCAGGCGGCCGACGGCCTGCCCGCGCTGACGCGCAGGGGCCCGCTGCTGTTCAGCAAGCACCGCTATGGCGACGCCGAGGCACTGTTCCGCAAGCTGACGGAACGACAACCCAATCAACCGGAGCACTGGAACAGCCTGGGCAATGCCCTGCGCGCCCTGGGCCGCCTGGACGAGGCTTACGTCTGCTACGACCGGGCCACGACCCTGCTGCCGACCGACCCGGTACCGCGTTCGAACTACCTGACCTCGCTGCACTACGACCCCAAGGCGTCCGTCGACACCATCCTGAAGGCAAGCCAGGCCTGGGGCGCCATGTTCACGCCCACCAAAGCGGTCGTCCGTCCGTCGCCCGCCGACAAGTCCGCCAATCGCGTCCTGCGCATCGGCATGATCTCCGACGGTTTCCGCCAGCATCCCGTGGGCGCCATGACGACGCCCGCCCTGGTGCACCTGGGCCGCTACGGCATCGAACTGCATGCCTACACGACCAGCAACGTCGTGGATGCCATCACCAAGCGCATCATGGGTGCGTGCGCGTCGTGGCAGCCCATCTCTCACATGAGCGACGAGGCGCTGGCCCAGCGGATACGCGAAGACCGGATCGACATCCTGATCGACCTCTCGGGCCACAACACGGGCACGCGCATGCGCGCGCTGACCATGGAGCCCGCCCCGGTGCTGGTGAAATGGGTGGGCGGCCTGATCGGCACGACCGGCGTGAAAGCCATCGACTACCTGATCAGCGACCGCGTCGAATCGCCCCCTGGCAGCGACGCCCAATACACCGAGAAGCTCATCCGCATGCCGGATGACTACATCTGCTACCTGCCACCCGCCAACGTGCCGCCGGTCGCGCCCCTGCCCGCGCTGCGCAACGGCTACATCACGTTCGGCTGCTTCAACAACCCGACCAAGATCAATCCCGAGCTGCTGGGCCAGTGGGCCTTCCTGATGCACCAGGTGCCGAACTCCCGCCTGCTGCTCAAGGGCGGGCAATTCGAAAGCCTGCACCTGCGCGAGCAGATCACGCAGACGATGGCCGGCCACGGCATCGATGCATCGCGCGTGCGCATGGACGGCCACTCGCGTCACGTCGACCTGCTGGCCACCTACAACGAGGTGGACGTCGCGCTGGACCCCTGGCCCTACTCCGGCGGCCTGACCACCTGCGAAGCCATGCTGATGGGCGTGCCCGTGGTGACCCTGCCCGGCCCGACATTCGCCGGCCGCCACTCGGCCACCCACCTGGTCAACGCCGGCATGCCCGAGCTGGTCGTGGACGACTGGGACGCCTATCGCGCCCGCGTGCTGGAGCTGGTGGGCGACCTGCAAAGCCTGTCCACGATCCGCAGCCACCTGCGCGACATCCTGCTGCAATCGCCCGTCTGCGACGGCGAGCGCTTCGCCGTGAACCTGGCCAACGCCCTGCGCGCCATCTGGCAGCGCTATACCGAAGGCAAGGCGCCCGCCGCGCTGGTGCTGGACGCCGAAGGCCTACCGTACTTCGAGGACGAGGCCGGCCCGACCGACATCCAGCATCCGGCCATCGCTTCTGAAGATCCGAGCTTCCAGTGGCAGTTCCAGGGCAAGATCATCGCCATCGACAACGGTGGCAACCTGGTCTCGCGCGCCAACGTGCAGAAGATGCTCAAGCGGCGCACGCTGGAGCTGGTGGTGTTCGACCCGGCCAGCAATGCGGCCAACTCGCCCGCCACGCAGCAACCCGACCTGCACTACTACGCCAACATGAGCCTGGGTGACGGCAAGCCCGCCACCCTGTTCGCCTGCCTGGATGCCACACAGAGCGGCTCGCTCGAGCCCCTGCCCGCCGACGGCCCGGGCGCGCCCACCGGCGTGCTGGCCCGGCTGCCCCTGAACACCGTCGCGCTGGACCGCATCAACGGCCTGCCCAGCCTGGACTGGCTGGTGCTGGACGCCTATAACGACAGCGCCGCCATCCTGGACAACGGCGCGCGCGTGCTGGCCAATGCGCTCATCATCGAAGCCCGGGTCAGCTTCCAGCCCACGCATGCGCGCCAGCCGAACCTGGCCGAACTGCAGCACTGGGCCAGCCATCACGGCTTCCAGCTGTACCGCCTGCACGACATGGCGCACGCGCATCCATCGAAGCATCCGGGCATGCAGGGCCTGCAAGCCACCGCCACCCTGCACGCCGACGCGCTGTTCATTCCCGGCAAGGCGCGCCTGCAGGCGCTGGACACGAATGCCCGCACGAAGCTGGCTTTCCTGCTGCACGGCATCTATGGCCTGGAAGACATTGCCTACGAGGTGCTGTCGCCCCTGCCGAAAAGCGGCCGCTACCTGGACGACGTACATGTCGCCAAGGTGCTGGGCGCCAACAGTGACGCCTTCACGCTGAACAACGTGCGGTCGGTGCCCGAGGCCGAAAGCATCGCCGAGGTGGTCGGCCACATGGGCGCCTGGAGCGACGCCGCGCTGGATGCACTGATCAACCGGGGCAAGGCGGCCCGTGACCGGGACGGCGCCAACAACACCGCGCACTTCGTGCAGACCCATGCCCTGCTGGCCAAGGGCGGCAAGGCGGCGCCCGCCGAACTGCGGATCGACCCGTCACTGCTGGCGCGCCTGACCGACATGGGCTGGCGCCACAAGGCCGCGCTGTACGCGCACTGGTTCGACAGCGCCAGGCGCTATACCGAACGTCCCGACGCGAAGATCAGCGCCGTGCTGATCTCGAACCGCTACAAGCCGGAAATCGTCGAAACCGCCAGGATCCTGCGCGCGCAGAAGCAAGGCGAGATCGAGATCCTCTTCGTCAACAACGGCGCGCCGGCGGAAGACTTCGCCGCGTTGGTGCCGTTCCTGGACGTGTGGGTCGAGCTGAACGGCAACTCGGGCGCCTACCTGGCGCGCAACCTGGGCGCTGTCTTTGCCAAGGCGCCCATCCTGTTCTTCGTGGAAGACGACGGCATCCCGCAGGACGGCTTCGTCGACGCCCACCTGGCCGTGCACGCCTCGCACCAGCCCGTGTGCCTGCGCGGCGTCTATACCCCCCGCACTCCGGGCTCGGAATGCCCGCCGCACTACCGCCTGGGCGACCAGATCATGGCCGCCCCGCCCATCCTGGAGGGCAATGCCTCGTTCAACACCCAGGCCTTCGTGGCGCTGGGCGGCTGGGGCGACTATGTCCTGTTCGGCCACGGCGGCTTCGAGTTCTCGCGCCGCCTGGAACAGGCCGGCGTGCCGGCCGACAAGCAGCTCTACACGCCGGATTCGGTGCTGCTGCACGATTACCTGCGCGGCGACGACCACCGCAAGGAGAAGTTCTCGAAGCAGCAAGCCTCGCACCTGCTGCTTCAGGCGGGCAGCCGCTGGAACGGCCGGGCGGCGGCGGGTCGAGCCTGCCATGCAGCGGAGATTCTCCAGGCGCTCGGCGCGCCAGCCGCACTTCTTCCCCGGACGGCTGCCGCCACCTCCACGCTTGCGTCCTCCACTGTGCCCCCAATCCCCGTCGTGCGCACGGCAGCCGCGCTGCGTTGCGGTACACACAAGGTACGCACGTTGGTCGCCGTGCCGCTCTACAACGAAGAGAAATACGTCGAACAGACGATTCAGTCACTGAAAGCACAAGATGCCGACGGCGTGCACTTTCTGCTCGGTGACAACGCGTCCACGGACAGGACCCTGGAGATCGCTCAGGACGCCATCAGCGGCGATGCCCGATTCGAAATCCTCGGCCACGCTGAAAACGTGGGGGCCTTCAACAACTTCCGCTTCCTGCTGGAGCAGACTCGGTCGGACTACTTCATGTGGCTGGGCGGCCACGACTACCTGTCGTCCAACTACCTGAGCCTGGCGACCCGGTTGCTGGATACGGAGCCGGACGTCTCGATGGCTTGCGGAACCCCCTTCCGCGTGCAGGACGGCAACACCAGCCCCCTGGGCGAAGCCATCTATGACTTCAGCGACCCGCACCCGCTCAAGCGGTACCTGAAGTCAGTCACGCAACTGGTGAACTGCACCATCGTCCAATCGCTGTTCCGCCGCAGTCAGGCCAGCGACCTGGAACTGCGCGAAGTGTTGTCCTGGGACAAGATATTCATCAGCCACCTGCTGTGGAAGGGGCGGCTGGCCTACCTGGAAGACGCCAGGTATTTCCGGCGCTATTTCCAGGAGCGGGTCAGTACCGCTTCTGAACGCATCACCGGCAAGAAAGAAAAACTCGAGCGTGGCCCGTTCCGTGAGTATTACCGCGACGACCTCAATGTGCTTGCACGCGAGACGCTCGCGCCCGCCGAACTCGCACGCATACAAGAACAGGTCGAGAACTACCTGATCGACCGCTACCGTCACTATTGATCCGCAGGACCTGGCGCGCCGGGTCCTGCAAGCACGCATTACCCAGACAGGCAAACACCATGAAAGCAGTCATCCTGGCTGGCGGATTGGGCACCCGGATCTCCGAGGAGTCCTATCTCAAGCCCAAGCCCATGATCGAGATCGGCGGCAAGCCGATCCTGTGGCACATCATGAAGACGTATTCCCACCACGGGATCAACGACTTCGTGATCTGCTGCGGCTACAAGGGCTACGTGATCAAGGAATACTTCGCCAATTACTTCCTGCACATGTCGGACGTCACCTTCGACATGACGCGCAACAGCATGACGGTGCACCACCGCTATGTCGAGCCCTGGCAGGTCACGCTGGTGGACACCGGTGAAAACACGCTGACGGGCGGCCGCCTGAAGCGCGTGCGCAAGCACCTGGGCGACGAGCCGTTCTGCTTCACCTATGGCGATGGCGTGTCGGACATCGACATCAGCGCCCTCACCGCCTTCCACGCCAGCCACGGCAAGCTGGCCACGGTCACGGCCATCCAGCCGCCCGGCCGCTATGGCGCGCTGGGCATCGAGGGCGACCGGGTCAGCAGCTTCCAGGAGAAGCCCGCGGGTGACGGCGCCTGGATCAACGGCGGCTATTTCGTGCTGGACCCGGCCGTGATCGACCGCATCGAGGGCGACCAGACGAGCTGGGAATCCGAGCCCCTCATCGCGCTGGCCGCCGAGCAGCAGCTGATGGTCCACAAGCACGCGGGCTTCTGGCAAGCCATGGACACGCTGCGCGACAAGAACCAGTTGGAAGCGCTGTGGACGCAAGGCACCCCGCCATGGAAGGTCTGGGCGTGAGGCAATTCCAGGGCCGCTATGCCGGCAAGCGCGTGCTGCTGACCGGCCACACCGGCTTCAAGGGCAGCTGGCTGGCGTGCTGGCTGGCGCAGCTGGGCGCGGAAGTCACCGGCTATGCGCTGGACCCGGCCGCCACGCCCAATCACTGGGACCTGCTGGCCGCGCCCGCCACCGATATCCGCGGCGACGTGCGCGAACTGTCCTCCCTGATGGACGCCTTCGCCCGCTCCCGGCCCGAGGTGGTGTTCCACCTGGCCGCGCAGACGCTGGTGCGCCAGTCCTATGGCGCCCCGCTCAACAGCTGGTCCAGCAATGTCATGGGCACGGCCAACGTGCTGGAGGCCTGCCGCCGCACGCCCGGCGTGCGCGCGGTGGTCGTCATCACGACGGACAAGGTCTATGCCAATCGCGAATGGCCCTGGGGCTACCGCGAGAACGACACGCTGGGCGGCCACGATCCGTACAGCGCCTCGAAGGCCGCCTGCGAAATGGTGGTCGACAGCTACCGCAAGGCCTTCTGGCATGCGTTGGACGCGCCCCTGGTGGCCAGCGCGCGCGCCGGCAACGTCATCGGCGGCGGCGACTGGGCGGCCGACCGCCTGGTGCCCGACCTGGTGCGCGCGGTGACCGCGGGCGTACCGCTGGAGATCCGGCATCCGCAGGCCACGCGGCCCTGGCAGCACGTGCTGGAATGCCTGTCGGGTTACCTGATGCTGGGCGAGCGCCTGCTGGCTGGCGATCGCGCCTGCGCCGACGCGTGGAATTTCGGCCCGGCCCACGCGGACAACCGCCGGGTCGGCGACATCCTGGCCGCGCTGGCGCGCCATTGGCCCGAACTGCGCTGGCAGGCCGGGCCACCGAGCCCCCTGCACGAGGCCGGCCTGCTGCAGCTGGACTGCGCGCGCGCGCACAGCGTCCTGGGCTGGCAGCCCGTGCTGGGCCTGGACGAGGCGCTGGCGCTGACGGCGCAATGGTATCGCCACCATCACGCCACCGGCCAAGCCCAGACGCGCGCCCAGCTCGATCATTACCTGGCCGCCGCGCAGGCGGCCGGCGCCCGCTGGATCACGCCGTGAACGTCACGCCCACCCCGATCGCAGGCGTCATGCTGGTGGAGACGCCCTTGCGCGAAGACCATCGCGGCGCTTTCGGGCGGCTGTATTGCGACCGCGAACTGGCCGACCTTGCCGGCACGCGCCGCATCGTCCAGATCAACCAGTCGCGCACCCGGGAAGCCGGCGCCGTGCGCGGCCTGCACTTCCAGCACGCCCCCCACGCCGAAATGAAGTTCGTACGCTGCCTGCGCGGCCGCGTCTGGGACGTGGCCGTGGACCTGCGCGCGGGCTCGTCCACCTTCCTGCGCTGGCACGCCCAGGAACTGCGCGCCGACCGGCACGCCATGCTGGTGATCCCGGAAGGCTGCGCCCACGGTTTCCAGGTGCTGGAAGCCGACAGCGAGCTGCTGTACCTGCACACGGCGCACTATGACCCCGACGCCGAGGGCGGACTGCGCCACGACGACCCCCGCCTGGCCATTGCCTGGCCGCTGCCCGTGGCGGACCTGTCCGAGCGCGACCGCGCCCACCCCCTGCTCTCTCCTGATTTCGCCGGACTCGACGTATGAAATGCCGTCATTGCGGAACCGACCTGCACCAGACCTTCGTGGACCTGGGCACCGCGCCGCCCTCGAATGCCTATCTGCGCGCGGATGAACTGTCCGCGCCCGAGACCTACTATCCGCTGAAGGTGAAGGTCTGCCATCACTGCTGGCTGGTGCAGACCGAGGACTACGCCGAGGCCGATGCGCTGTTCTCCAAGGACTACGCCTATTTCTCGTCGACCTCGTCGAGCTGGCTGGCGCATGCTCGCCATTACGCGCAGGCCATGACCCAGCGGCTGGCCCTCGGCGCCGACGACCTTGTCATCGAGCTGGCCTCCAACGACGGCTATCTGCTGCGCAATTTCGTGGAAGCGGGCATTCCCTGCCTGGGCATCGAACCCACCGACAGCACGGCGCAAGCCGCGCAAGCCCTGGGCATTCCGGTGTTGCGCGAGTTCTTCGGCGAGGCCCTGGGCAGGCGCCTGGCCGCCGAAGGCCGCCAGGCAGACCTCATCGCCGGCAACAACGTCTATGCGCACGTGCCCGACATCAACGACTTCACGCGGGGCATCCAGGCCGCGCTGAAACCGGGCGGCACGGTGACGCTGGAATTCCCGCACCTGCTGCAACTGATCACGCACGCGCAGTTCGACACCATCTATCACGAGCACTTCTCGTACCTGTCGCTGTACACCGTGGCGCGCATCTTCGCGGCCGCCGGCCTGCGCGTGTGCGACGTGGAGGAACTACCCACCCACGGCGGCAGCCTGCGGGTATACGGTTGCCATGCCGATGACGCGCGCGCCGACACGGCGGCCGTGGCCAACGTCCTGGCCCGCGAGGCCGAGGCCGGCCTGCAGGATGCCCAGGTCTATGCCGACTTCCAGGCGCGCGTGGAAGCCATCAAGGACAATTTCCTGGACTTCCTGATCGCGCAGAAACGCGCAGGCAAGCGCGTGGCGGCGTATGGCGCCGCCGCCAAGGGCAACACCCTGCTGAACTATGCGGGCGTGAAGCCCGACCTGCTGCCGCTGGTGTGCGATGCGGCCCAGGCCAAGCAGGACAAGTTCCTGCCGGGCAGCCGCATTCCCGTGCGCGCGCCCGCGGCGCTGGCCGAGTTCAAGCCCGACCTGGTGGTGATCTTTCCCTGGAACATCGCCCAAGAGATCGTTGCCCACCATGCCTATATCGAGGCATGGGGCGGACGCTTCGTCACCGTCGTGCCAAGGCTGGAGATCCGATGACGGCAACCCAGGGCACGGCATCCCACTACACCATCCTGGGTGCCACGGGATTCGTCGGCTCGCACCTGCTGCGCCACCTGCGCCAAACCGGACAGGCCTGCCTTGCACCGGGACGCGACGAAGACCCCGCCCTGCTGGGCGACCTTGGTCACGTGATCTATTGCATCGGCCTCACCGCCGATTTCCGCCAGCGCCCGCTGGACACCGTCGACGCGCATGTGTGCGTACTGCGCCGGCTGCTGGCCAAGGCGACCTTCACCTCGCTGACGTATCTGTCCAGCACACGGGTCTATGCGAATGCATCGGACACGCGCGAATCAGCCAGCCTGCTGGTGAATCCCAACGAGGCGGGAAACCTGTACAACCTCTCCAAACTGACCGGCGAAGCATTGTGCCTGCATGGCGGCCGCCCGCATGCGCGGGTGGTGCGCCTGTCGAACGTCATCGGCCCTCGTGCTGATCCCGACACCTTCATTGATCAGTTGCTCGCCGAAGGCGCGCGTACTGGCGCCGTGCACTTGCGCACGGCATTGGCGTCACGCAAGGACTACATCCACATCGACGACGTGGTGGCGCTGCTTGCGCGCATCGCGCGCTCCCAGCAGGGCGGCATCCTCAACGTGGCCAGCGGACAGGGCACCAGCAACGCCGAGATCCTGGAGATCCTGTCGCGCGAAGCCGGGTATGTCTGCACTGCCGACGAAGACGCGCCCGCGTGGCAATTCTCGCCCATCGACATCACCCGCCTGCAGGAGACGTACGGCTTCCGGCCGCGCGACTTCCAGGAATATTTCCCCTCATTCATCCAGAGCCAGAGCTCGTAAAGGATCATCGTGACCTACCTCGAAACGACGCCAAGCGCCGCCCCCGACTACCGCGAAGAGAAGCGCCAACGCATCGCCAGCTTCGCCAACGACGCCGAATTCCGCGCGCTGGCGGAAACCTGGCGCGTCAAGGCGCTGGAACGCAAGTACATGAACAACTTCTCCTGGCTTGGCCGGCCGCTGATACAGCTCCCCACGGATGCCATGGCGATACAGGAGATCATCTGGGCAACCAAACCCGATCTCGTCATCGAAACCGGCGTGGCACACGGCGGCTCTCTCGTCATGTCTGCGTCCATCCTGGAAATGCTGGGCCATGGCCAGGTGCTAGGCATCGACATCGACATCCGCCCCCACAACCGCGAAGCCATCACCTCGCATCCGCTGGCACACAGGATCTCGCTGCTCGAAGGCTCGAGCGTCGACCCGGCCCTGGTCGCGCAGGTCCAGGCCCAGGCACAGGGCAAGCGCGTCCTGGTTTTCCTCGATTCGAACCATACCCATGAGCACGTGCTGGCGGAGCTAAACGCCTACGCGCACCTGGTGGCGGTCGACAGCTACGTGGTCGTGTTCGACACGTTCGTGGAAGACCTGCCCGACGAATACGTCTGGACCGACCGTCCCTGGAGCAAGGGCAACAACCCCAAGACGGCCGTCTGGGAATGGCTCAAGTCGCACCCTGAATTCCAGATCGACAAATCCATCGAGGACAAGCTGCTGGTCACGTCGGCGCCCGATGGATTCCTGCGCCGCATCGCCTGATCACGTTCACTCCCAGCCCCTGCCGGCAGACCCGATCATGATTTCAATCCACGACAGCGCGCGCGTCTCCAAGCTTGCGGATATCGAAGATTCGGTACGCGGCACTCGCATCCTCATCGGCGCGCGCAGCGTCGTGGATGCCTTTGTCAAGATCAAGCCCGCAGGCGGCACAGGAGACATCCTGATCGGCGAAGACTGCGTCATCAACGCCGGCTGCGTGCTGTATTCAGGGCATGGCATCTCGCTGGGCGACCGGGTCGCCATTGCCGCCAACTGCACCCTGGCGCCGACCAACCATGAGTTCGCCGACGCCAGCAAGCCCATCCGGTCGCAAGGTTTCCGCCCCAGCAAGGGCGGCGTCCGGATTGGCGATGATGCATGGATAGGCGCCAATTGCGTCCTCTTGGACGGCGCTGACATCGGCGAGGGGGCCGTCATTGGCGCGGGATCGGTCGTGCGCGGCAAGGTCGAGCCGTATACCGTCCACGCGGGCAACCCGCTGCGGCAGCTCGGCACGCGACAGCCGCTTTCCGACTGATCGACTAGGACACCAGGCCTGCGCGCCCGGGCGCAGGCCTGGTGTCCCTGTGGCGTGTCAGGCCTCCCTGGACATCTTTGCTTCGACGGCGAGCGCCAACCCCAGCAGGCGCCTGTCATGCCCGCCCGATGCGGCCAGGCTGATCCCCACCGGCGCCTCGCCGGGCACATGCGCCGGCACTGACACCGCGCAGCCATCCAGGAAGTTGATGAAGGTGGGATTGCGCAGTATCAGCGCATTGAAGTGGAAGTACGCGGCCTCGTCACGGACCAGCTCCGCCAGCGGCGGCGCCACGACGGGCACCGTAGGCATCAGCAAGGCATCGTACGACGCGATGCGCGCCGTCACGCGGGCAATCCATTGCTTGCGCGCCGCCAGCAGGTCGATGAAGTCGGCGGCGCTTTGCTCGCTGCCGCGTCGGATGCGCGACACCACGCGCGGATCGTAGCGGTCTTCCGCCCGGGCGATCAGGCCGCGATGCCAGGCCCAGGCCTCGGCGGCGGTGAAGCCGCCCTTGGCATTGATGTCGGCCACCTCGGCCAATTCGGACAATGCGATCTCCGTGACCTGCGCGCCGGCCTGGCGCAAAGTGGCGCAGGCGCGTTCGAACACGCGGCCCACCGTAACGTCCATGCCGTCCAGCACCTTGGTGGTGGGCACGGCCAGGCGCAGACCCGCCAGCGGCAGGGCCTGCGGCAGATCCTCCCAGGACTCGCCCGCCATCACCGCATCCAGCAAGGCGCAGCAGGCAACCGAAGGCGCGATGGGGCCCAGGGAATCAAGGTGGGCAGACAGCGGCAGCACGCCGTCCATCGGCACCCGCCGCGCGGTGGGCTTGAACCCCGTCAAGCCACACAAGGCTGCCGGAATCCGCACCGAGCCGCCGGTATCGGAACCGATACCGGCCAACGCCATGCCGTCGGTGACCGACACCGCCGCGCCGGACGAGGAGCCACCGGGGATGCGGCCCGTGGCGCGGTCCCAGGCGTTCAGCGGCGTACCGTAGTGCGGGTTGATGCCCAGGCCGGAGTACGCGAACTCGGTCATGTTGGTGCGCCCGATCACGATGGCGCCCGCGGCCTGCAGGCGTTCCACGACCAGCGCGGTACGCGTGGCAGGGGGCGCCTCGGCCAGCACGACGGAACCGGCACGCGTGTTGCGCCCCGCGATGTCGAACAGGTCCTTCACCGAAATGGGCAGGCCTTCCAGCGGCGAGCGTGCCAGGCCCCTGGCGCGGAGAAGATCGGAGGCCTGCGCCGCCGCGCGGGCGGCGTCGGCATGGATTTCGGTATAGACGCGCGCGCCTTCACCTGCCGGATGCTGCGCGCGCGCCAGCGCGGCATCGACCAGGCTTTGGGCGGTCTCGTGGCCGGATTGGAGGGTCAGGGCAGCTTGGGCAAGGGTCGGCATGATGTGAACAGGCTCGGTGCAAGGAAAGCGGGAAGCACGCGTATCATGTCAGCTTTTCGCCCGCGCAGCAGCGTACTGCCGGCAGCAATACCCTCAGGAGACTCGCCATGACCCGGCCCGGCGCCGACGGCTCCGCCGGCCCTGCCCCCCGCCACACGCTGCCCGCGGGCCGCCTGATGGTGGGCATTGCCGTGCTTTACGCGTCGATGTGGTGCCTCTCCACGCTTGATGCAAGCAGCAAGTGGGTCCTGGCCGCGGGGGTACCCGTGCTGGTGGTCGCGTGGTTCCGCTATGTCGCCCACCTGCTGCTGGTGGCCGGCCTGCTGGTGCCGATGCGCGGCTGGCGTATCCTGCGGCCCAAGCGGGTGCAGGACCAGATCCTGCGCGGCGGCACCATGCTGTGCGCCACCCTGATGTTCTTCCTGACCCTGCGCCGCCTGCCCCAGGCCGAAGCCACGGCCATCATCTTCCTGGCCCCGCTCATCGTGCTGGCCACGGCCCCCTGGCTGCTGAAGGAAAAACCGCAGCTCTCGCGCTGGATCGCGGCCGCCGTCGGCTTCGCCGGGGTCATGATCGTGGTGCGGCCGGGATCGGGCCTGGACCCGCTGGGCGTCGTGCTGGGGCTCATCACCGCGGTGTTCTTCGCCGCCCAGTTCATCGCCACCCGGCGCGTGGCCAACGAGGACCCCTTCACGACCCTCATCTGGAGCGGCGCGGTCGGCGCCCTCGGCCTGACCGCGATCCTGCCCTTCGTGCTGCCGCCCGCCATGCCCGTTCTGGCCAACCTGGGCCTGTGGGAGTGGGTGGTCATGCTGTCTACCGGCGTGTCCGGCGCGCTGGGCCACCTGCTGCAGATCCAGGCGTATCGCAACGCGCCCGCCTCGGTGCTGGCGCCGCTGGTGTACCTGCAGATCACCTGTGCCGCCACGCTGGGCTGGCTGATCTGGGGGCAATTCCCCGGGCCGCTGACCTGGCTGGGCATCGCCATCACCTGTGGCAGCGGCGCGGGCATCGCGCTGTATGAATGGCGGCGCAACCGCCTGGCGCGGGCGGCGGCCTCCACCTGATCTTGCCCTGTCAGGCTGGGCGCGAGACCCTGCCCGCGTGGCTCAAACCGGCGCGGCTACCGGTTCGACCACCTTCCCCGCCTGCAACACCAGTTGCTGGTCGCAGCGCGCGGCCAGCGCGGGATCGTGGGTGACCAGCACCAGCGTGGCGCCCTGCTCGCGATGCAGGGCGAACATCTGGTCGATGATCGCCTCGCCGTTGGCCGCATCGAGGCTGCCCGTGGGCTCATCCGCGAACAGCAGCGCCGGGCGCACCACGAAGGCTCGCGCCAGCGAGACGCGCTGCTGCTCGCCGCCGGACAAGGTGCGCGGATAGTGATGCAGGCGCGCCCCCAGGCCCACGCGTCCCAGCATGGCCTCGGCCGCTGCACGTGCCGGTTGCCCCGCGAGCTCGAGCGGCAGCATGACGTTTTCCAGCGCCGTCAGATTCGGCAACAACTGGAAGGACTGGAATACGAAACCGACCTGGCGGGCGCGCAGCCCCGCACGGCCGTCCTCGTCCAGCGAAAACAGGTCCTGGCCGTTCAGGCTGATGCTGCCCGCGCTGGGAACATCCAGGCCGGCCAGCAGTCCCAACAGCGTCGATTTGCCGGACCCCGAGCTGCCCGTGATGGCCACGGCGGCGCCGACGGGAACCGTAAAATCAATGCCGTCCAGGATGACCAGCTCGCCCGAGGCGTCCTGGACCCGCTTGCTGACGCCACGCGCCTCGATTGCCACGTGGTTCGCCACTTTCTTACTGGGATTCATCATGCTTGTCCGTTTGTTGTCCTGCCTGACCCTGGTCTGCGCCCCGCTGCTGGCGGCCCAGGCTCAGACCGCCGCGCCGGCCAGTGGTTCCGAGTCCGGTTCCGGCATTGCGCCCCGCATCCTCATCATAGGCGACAGCCTGAGCGCCGAATATGGCCTGTCGCGGGGCAGCGGCTGGGTCACCTTGCTGGAAAAGCGCCTGGCCGAGTCCCACCCGGGCGCGCGGGTGGCCAATGCCAGCATCAGCGGCGACACCACCAGCGGCGGCGTCAGCCGGCTGCCGGGGCAGTTGAAGACCCACCAGCCGACTATCGTGATCCTGGAGCTGGGCGCCAATGACGCCCTGCGCGGCCTGTCGCTGGACATGACCGAGAAGAACCTGCGCACCATGACCCGTGCTGCACGCGACGCGGGCGCCACCGTCATCATCGCCGGCATGCAGATCCCGCCCAACTACGGCAGGCAATATACCGACCGCTTCCGCGACGTGTTCCCGCTGGTCGCCAAAAGCGAAAAAGCCGAGCTGATCCCGTTTTTCCTGGATGGCATGGCGGCCGACCGCGCGATGTTCCAGGCCGATGGCCTGCACCCGACGGAAGCGGCGCAACCGGCGATCCTGGAAAATGTCTGGGAGGTGCTGGGGCCGGTGCTGAAGCAGCCGAGCTCGTGATCGCCCGGCAGGCGCTGCGCGATGGACTCACTACCGCTGCGCCATGACGGGCTGTCCCCCTCCCGCAAAGCCACCGCAAAAAACAAACGCCCGCGATGCGGGCGTTTGTTTTTTTGCTGCCGGCAATACTGCCGGCAGCCTGCGATCAGTTCGTCTGGGCTTCGCCTTCGACGGCAGCCTTGGCAGCGGGCAGCACGCGCACGTCGTAGCGCTGGCGCAGTTGCTGGATCACGGCCTGCTGTTCGGCCTGGCCCCAGGCCTGGCTGATCTGCTCGCGCAGCGCGGCCTGCTGCTGGGGCGTCACGGTGCCGGCCTCGACCTTCTCCAGGCGGGTGATGACGAAATTGCCGCCATCGGCCGCACCGGCGTAAGCGGGCAAGGTGGCGCTGGGCAGGCGCATCACGGCCTCCAGGGCCTGGCGCGACAACGCGCCCGGATCCTGGCGGCTGACGGTGACCGGCTGGCCAAACCCTTCCGGCGCATCGCCGACGGGCGCGGCCTTGAGCTCGGCCAGCGCGGCTTCGCCAGCCTTGCGAGCGGCTTCGCCAGCACGCTCGTCCACCAGACGGTCACGGATGGAAGCCGACACCTTTTCCAGCGGCGGCACTTGGGCGGGCGTAAGCGCACCGGCGCGCACCGCAACCAGTTGACCGGCAGACAGCTCCATCACGCGGGAATTCTGCTTGTCACGCAGGACCTCCTGCGAGAACAGCGCTTCGCGCACGCGAGGATCGTTCAGCAGGTTGACGTCCTTGCTGGCGCTGGCGGCATCGGCGCCGGCATCCGCGGCGTCAAGCAGGCCCGTACGGGTGATGCCCGAGGCCTTGCGCACCTGCACGCGCAGCGCATCGGCCGCCGGTTGCAGGCTGTCGCCCTGACCCGCGGCGTTGGTGAACTGCTTGGCCAGTTCGGAGAAGCGCGTGCCTGCCTGCTGCTTCTTGATTTCAGTGACGATCTGCTCGCGCACGTCGGCCAGCGGCTTGACGTCCGCGGCCTGCAGTTCGGTCAGGCGGATGACGTGGAAACCGAAGTTGCTTTGCACCACGCCGGAGACTTCGCCCTGCTTCAGGCCGTAGATGGCCTTCTCGACCGGCTCGACCAGCATGTTGCGGCTGACCCAGCCCAGGTCGCCGCCGGACGCGGCCGAACCCGAATCCTGGGAGTTCTTGCGCGCCAGCTCGGCGAAGCTGTCAGGGTTGGCGGCGGCTTCCTTGGCCAGGCTTTCGGCCTTGGCACGGGCGGCGTCACGCGTGGCCTGGTCGGCGCTGGCCGGCGCCTCGATCAGGATGTGGCTGGCACGGCGGCGCTCTTCGCGGCCGAAGCGGCTGGCATTGTTCTTGTAGTAGTCGGCGATGTCGGCATCGCTGACCGTGATGCCCTGCGTGGCGACGGCTTCGTCCAGCACCACGTATTCGGCGCTGACGTGCTCGGGCACTTCCAGTTCCTTGCCGTTGGCGTCGTACCAGGTCTTCACGTCGGCGTCGCTGACCGTGATGTCCTTGCGGAAAGCGTCGGCGCTGAAGGCGCGCAGGCGCAGCGTACGCTGTTCAGACAGGGCAGCCTGCACCGACGCCAGCACGACCTCGGGCACATAGGACGACACGCCGACCGGCTCCAGCACCTGGGCCGTGGCCAGGTCGCGGCGCAGGCCGGCCTCGAACATGGCGGGCGTCAGGCCTTGTCCAGCCAGGGCTTCGCGATAGCGCTCGGCCGAGAAACGGCCATCGACCTGCACCGCCGGGATCGTGGCGATCGTGCGGCGCAGCGTCTCGTCGGACACCGAATAGCGGCCTTCGACGGCGGCGGTGGCGACGACGCGCTGGTCGATCAGCTGGTCCAGCAGGCGCTGGCGGACCTGGGGCGTATCGACGAGCGCCGGATCGAACTGGCCGCCCAGCATGGCACGGTATTGCTCCAGCTGGTTGGTATGCACGCGGCTGAATTCCTGCGCCGTGACGGGCTCGCCCTTGACGCTGGCCAGCTCGGTGTCCCGGGTACTCATGCTGGTGTAGCTTTCGAGCCCGAAGAACACGAACGACGGCACGACCAGCAGGAACAGGAGGAACATCGTCACGCGACGATGGGTGCGAATGAACTCGAACATGGGGTATCCGGACTGGGCCGCTTGGCGTGTCGAAGGAAGTGCGACACACGCTGCGGCAAGGTGAAAAAAGGCGAGCCGGACTCGCCTCGCATCCACGAAACCCCTGGCGCGACGGGCCGGGGCGCGGAAAGTTTATCACTATGTGAAGGGAGGGAAAGGGGGAAGGGAAAGCGGCGCGCCGGGCCCCTGCGGTATCCTTGTGCGTGCCAGCCCCCCTTTTCGCCCTCCCGCCCGCTCGCATGAAGACGCTCGCTCCCTGGCCTTACCCCCGCCTGGCCGCCCATCGTGGCGGCGGACGGCTCGCGCCGGAAAACACGCTGGCGGCCATGCGCACCGGCCTGGCGCACGGGTTCCGCATGGCCGAGTACGACGTGAAGCTCAGCCACGACGACGTGCCGGTACTGCTGCACGACGACACGCTGGATCGCACCACGGACGGCCGCGGCCCTGCCGCCGAGCGCACGCACGGCGAACTGGCGCGGCTGGACGCTGGCAGCTGGCACTCCGCGCCCTACGCGGGCGAACCCATTCCCACGCTGCGCGCGGTGGCCCGCTACACCCAGGCCAACCAGATCGCCAGCAATGTCGAGATCAAGCCCTGCCCGGGCCGGGAGGCCGTCACGGGCGCGCGCGTGACACAAGCCGTGCGCGAACTCTGGCACGGCGCGGCCACGCCGCCGCTCATCTCCTCGTTCTCGGAAGCGGCCCTGGCCGAATCCGCGCGCGTGGCGCCCGAACTGCCCCGGGCGCTGCTGCTGGAAGGTCCCCTGCCCGGCGACTGGCTGGCGCGCCTGGCCCGGCACGATTGCATCGCCCTGCACATGGACCAGCGCCACGTGGACGCCGAGGTCGCGCGGCAGGTGCGCGAAGCCGGCTACCGCCTGGGCGCCTGGACCGTCAACGACCTGGCCCGCGCGGATGCGCTGCGCGCGTGGCAGACCGACCTCATCTTCACGGACGAGCTTGCGCTCATCCGTCCCGACTGATTTCCCCGACTCTTTCCTTTACCGCCCGCCCTCCGGGCCATCGACGACCTTGTTCAGCTATCGCCACGCCTTCCATGCCGGCAACCACGCCGACGTCCTCAAGCACGCCATGCTCGTGCACATGCTCGACCACCTGGGCCGCAAGGATGCCCCCTACTGGGTGATCGACACCCACGCGGGCGCGGGCCTCTATGCCCTGGATGGCGAATGGGCCAACAAGAAAGGCGAGTTCCTGGACGGCATCGCCCGCCTGTGGCCGCGCCACGACCTGCCGCCCATGCTGGCCGACTACATCGAGCAGGTGGCGGCCCTGAACCCGGACGGCGCGCTGCGCCACTATCCTGGCTCGCCCTGGCTGGCGCTGGCCGCCTTGCGCGATCGCGACCGCCTGCGGCTCTTCGAGCTGCATCCGTCCGAGGCCAGCGTGTTGGGCGGCAACCTGCAGAAGCTGGACCGCCGTCAATTGCGCCAGACGACCCTGTATGCCGCCGACGGCTTCGAGGGCATGAAGTCGCTGCTGCCCCCGCCCACCCGGCGTGGCATGGTGGTCATCGACCCGCCCTATGAAGACAAGCGAGACTACCGCCGCGTGCAGGACGCCGTGCGCGAAGGCCTGAAACGCTTCGCCACGGGCACCTTCGTGGTCTGGTATCCCCTGGTGTCGCGGCGAGAATCGCAGGAACTGCCGCGCCAGCTGTCCAAGCTGCCGGTGGAAAACTGGCTGAACGCCACGCTGACCGTGCGCAAGCCCTCGTCGGATGGCCTGGGCCTGTACGGCAGCGGCATGTATGTGGCCAACCCGCCCTGGACCCTGCAGGCGGCATTGCGCGAGACGCTGCCCTGGCTGGCCAGGGAGCTGGCCCAGGATGACCGGGCCGGGTATACGCTGGACGGCAAACAGAAATAAGGCTGTCGCCGTCCCCTGAATGAAAAAGACCGGGTGCGCGCACCCGGTCTTCTTCTTGGCAGCCTGTGCCCGCCTGGACGGCAGGCGCCAGCTCAATGCGCCGCCGGGCCCTGCGCGTCCTCCTCCGCCTGCCGATCCGACAGGCGCCTGACCTTGAAGGTCTTCAGCACCACGACGAAGAACACCGGCACGAAGAAGATCGCCAGGAAGGTGGCGCTGAGCATGCCGCCGATGACCCCGGTGCCGATGGCGTTCTGGCTGCCCGAGCCCGCGCCGGTGGAAATGGCCCGCGGGACCACGCCCAGGATGAAGGCCATCGAGGTCATCAGGATGGGACGCAGCCGCTGGCGCGCGGCATGCAGCGCGGCCTCGGCCAGGCTGGCCCCTTCCTCGTAGTGGGCCTTGGCGAATTCCACGATCAGGATCGCGTTCTTCGCCGCCAGGCCGATCGTGGTGAGCAGGCCCACCTGGAAGTAGACGTCGTTGGACAGCCCACGCATCAGGGTGGCCGCCAGCGCCCCCAGGATGCCCAGCGGCACCACCAGCATCACGGAAGTCGGGATGGACCAGCTTTCATACAGCGCGGCCAGGCACAGGAACACCACGATCAGCGAGATGGCGTACAACGCGGGCGCCTGCGCACCCGACAGGCGCTCTTCGAAGGACAGTCCCGTCCACTCGAAGCCCGTGCCGCCCGGCAGCCTGCCCGCCAGTTCCTCCATGGCGGCCATGGCGTCGCCAGAACTGTAGCCCGGGGCGGGTTCGCCCTGGATCTGGTAGCTGGGCACGCCGTTGTAGCGGCCCAGCTTCTGCGGCCCGTAGGTCCACTCGGCCGTGGCGAAGGCCGAGAACGGCACCATGCCGCCCTCGGCATTGCGCACGTACCACTTCTCCAGGTCTTCCGGCAGCATGCGGGCCGCGGCCTCGCCCTGCACGAAGACGCGCTTGACGCGGCCACGGTCGATGAAGTCGTTGATGTAGGACGAGCCCCAGGCCACCGAGATCGTGCTGTTGACGTCGGCGATCGACACACCCAGCGCGCGGATGCGCTCACGGTCGATGTTCAGCTGGTATTGCGGCGCGTCCTCGATGCCGTTGGCGCGCACCGAGCGCAGCGCCGGATGCTTGCCGGCCTCCTGCAGCAACTGGTTGCGCGCGGCCAGGAAGGCCTGGTGGCCGATGCCCGCCCGGTCCTGCAGCTGGAAGTCGAAGCCCGAGGCATTGCCCAGTTCCATCACCGCAGGCGGCGTGAAGGCCACCACCTGCGCATCCTTCACCTGCGACGCCCCGTAGGCGATGATGCGGCCCGCCACGGCGCTGGCGCGCATGGCGTCGCCCGAACGGTCCTTCCAGTCGCGCAGGCGCACGAACATGATGGCCGCGTTCTGGCCACGGCCCGCGAAGTTGAAGCCCGTGACCTCGAAGACGGACAGCACGGCATCCTTCTCTTCCGTCAGGATCCAGTCGCGCACCTGGTCGACCACCTGCTGCGTGCGCTCCGACGTGGCGCCGGCGGGCGCCGCCACCTGCACATAGACGATGCCCTGGTCTTCGCCCGGCAGGAAGGACGTGGGGATGCGCGTGAAGAGCCAGGCCATGACCAGCGTCAGCAGCACGAAGATGAGCATCACGCGGCCCGAGCGGTTGATCAGGCGCGACACGCCGCTGACATAGCGGTCGTTGCCGCGGTCGAAGGTGCGATTGAACCAGCCGAAGAAGCCCCGCTTGGCGCCGTGATGGCCCTTGGGGATGGGCTTGAGCATGGTCGCGCAGAGCGCGGGCGTCAGCACGATGGCGACCACCACCGACAGCACCATGGACGAGACGATGGTGATGGAGAACTGGCGGTAGATGACGCCCGTGGACCCGCCGAAGAAGGCCATGGGCACGAACACGGCCGACAGCACCATGGCGATGCCGACCAGCGCCCCGGTGATCTGTCCCATCGATTTTCGCGTGGCGGCCTTGGGTGACAGCCCTTCCTCCGCCATCACCCGCTCGACGTTCTCCACCACCACGATGGCATCGTCCACCAACAGCCCGATGGCCAGCACCATGCCGAACATGGTCAGGGTGTTGATGGAGTAGCCGAAGGCGGCCAGCACCCCGAAGGTGCCCAGCAGCACCACCGGCACGGCGATGGTGGGGATCAGCGTGGCCCGCAGGTTCTGCAGGAACAGGTACATCACCAGGAACACCAGCAGCACGGCCTCGGCCAGCGTCTGGAACACGCCCTGGATCGACAGCTTCACGAAGGGCGTGGTGTCGTAGGGATACACCACGTCCAGGCCGGTCGGGAAGAAAGGCCGCAGCGTGTCGATGGTGGCGCGCACGGCGTCCGCCGTATCCAGCGCGTTGGCGCCGGGGGCCAGCCGGATGGCCAGGCCGGCAGCCGGACGGCCGTTGTATTGGCTGTTGATGGCGTAGTTCTGGCCGCCCAGTTCGACCCGGGCCACGTCACGGATGCGAACCTGCGAGCCGTCGCGGTTCACGTGCAGCAGGATGGCGCCGAACTCCTCGGGCGTCTGCAGCCGCGACGGGCCGATGATGGTGGCGTTCAACTGCTGGCCCACCGCCGCGGGCAGGCCGCCCAGCTGGCCGGACGACACCTGCACGTTCTGCTCGCGGATCGCGGCGGTCACGTCGCTGACGGCCAGGCCGAAGTTGCTGAGCTTTTCCGGGTCCAGCCAGATCCGCATGGCGTACGGCGCGCCGAACAGCTGGAAGTCGCCCACGCCATCGGTGCGGCTGATGGGATCCTGCACGCTCGAGGCCACGTAGTCGGCGATGTCCTGGCGCGTCAGCGAACCGTCGGTGGACACGAAGCCCGCCACGATCAGGAAGTTGCGCGTGGCCTTGGTGACCCGCAGGCCCTGCTGCTGCACTTCCTGCGGCAGCAGCGGCATGGCCAGTTGCAGCTTGTTCTGCACCTGCACCTGGGCCGTGTCGGCGTTGGTGCCTTGCGAGAAGGTCAGCTGGATTTCCATGCTGCCGTCCGAATTGCTGGACGAAGACATGTATTCCAGCCGGTCGATGCCGTTCATCTGCTGCTCGATCACCTGCACCACGGTGTCCTGCACGGTCTGCGCGGACGCGCCCGGATAGGACACCTGGATGCTGATCGAAGGCGGCGCGATGTTCGGGTACTGCGACACCGGCAGCGTGGTGATCGACAGCGCGCCCGCCATCATCAGGACGATGGCGATCACCCAGGCGAAGACGGGCCGGTCGATGAAGAACTTTGCCATGCGCGCGCTCCGCTCAGTTCGCCGCGGGCGCAGTTGCCGGCGCGGCAGCGGGCGCCGCGGCGCCGGCCTGGGCCGGGCTCGCCTGCCTGGCGGGCACGGCACTGGCCTTGGCGCCGGGGCGCACGCGCTGCACGCCTTCGACGATCACGCGGTCGCCCGCGGCCAGACCCTGGGTGACCAGCCACTTGTCGCCAATGGCGCGATCCGTCCGCAGCACGCGCAGCTCGACCGTGTTCTCGGCATTCAGCACCAGCGCCGTGGGCTCGCCGCGCTGGTTGCGCGTGACGCCTTGTTGCGGCACCAGCAGGCCCTGCTCGTCCACGCCCTGTTGCAGGCGCGCGTGCACGAACATGCCGGGCAGCAGGCGGCGCTTGGGATTCGGGAAGACCGCGCGCAGCGTGACGGAGCCCGTGCCCGGGTCCACCGTCACTTCCGAGAACTGCAGGTGGCCTTTCTGTTCATAGACGCTGCCATCGGGCAGGCGCAGCGACACTTCGGCCTGGCCCGACGCTCCGCCCTTCAGGCGGCCCGAGGCCAGCGCATCCTGCAAGGCCAGGCGCTGCACGCTGGATTGCGTGACGTCGACATAGATGGGATCGATCTGCTGCACAGTGGCCAGGGCATTGGCCTGGTTGGCGGTGACGAGCGCGCCTTCGGTCACGCTGGAGCGGCCGATGATGCCGTCGATGGGCGACAGCACGCGCGTGTAGACCGTGTTGATGCGCGCCGTTTCGAGCGCCGCGCGGGCCGACTGCACGTCGGCGTTGGCCTGGTCGCGCGCGGCGATGGCGTCGTCGAAGGTCTGCTTGCTGACGGCATTGCTGGCCACCAGCGGCTTGTAGCGGTCGGCCAGCAGCGCGGCCGATTTCGCGGAGGCCTGCGCGCGCGCCAGCGCCGCCCGGCGGCTGTCCAGCTCGGCCTGGTACAGCGCGGGGTCGATCTGATAAAGCTGCTCGCCCGCCTTGACCGTGCCGCCTTCCTCGAACAAGCGCTTCTTCACGATGCCGTTGACCTGGGGGCGCACTTCGGCGATGCGCGTGGGCGTGGTGCGCCCCGGCAATTCGGCCGACAGGGCCACCGACTCGGTCTGCAGGGTCACGACGCCGACTTCGGGCGTGGACGCCTGGGGCGTCTCGGGCGCGGTCTTGCCGCAGGCAGCCAGGCCCAGCAGGACCGTCGTCAGTGCCGCGACGCGGCAGGTGATGTTCTTCATGGGAGGCGCGGAATGGAGGAAAAGCGGAAGCCGGCGCACCACGGGAGCGGACATGCCGGCCTGTCGGACGAAAGATTTGCTGCAGCGCAAAAACGAAGCGCGTATTGTGCGCTTTTTCTTTGCCTAGTCAAAGAGTCTGGCGGAACAAGAGAGTTCCGCAATCAGGACAATTATTTCAGCCGCCTGCCCAGGGAAATCCCGCAGGTCGCGGGCGAACCCCTGGCAAATCAGTCCTTTGCCGGACCGCGGCGCACACCGGCGACGGGACGGCGTGGCGCCGTCCTGGCTGCCGGCCGGCCCGCGCCTTCGCGCTTGAAGGGCGCGGCAGGCGGGGAGGATGCCGGCGCGCGGGGACGCGGCGCGGGCCTGGCGGCCACGGGCCCATCGAACTTCTCATCGGGGCGCAGGTAGCGCCACTGCCCCACCGGCAGGTCGCCCAGCACCACATTGCCAATGCGCACGCGCTTCAGGCCGATGACCTTCAGTCCCACCAGTTCGCACATGCGGCGGATCTGGCGCTTGCGGCCTTCGCGCAGCACGAAGCGCAACTGGTCGTCGTTCTGCCAGGACACCTGGGCGGGACGCAATGCGCGGCCATCCAGCGTCAGCCCGTGATTGAGCAGCGCCAGGCCATCGGCACCCAGCTTTCCCTGCACGCGCACGAGGTATTCCTTGTCGACGTCGGAGTCCTCGCCGATCAGCGTGCGCGCCACCGCGCCGTTCTGGGTCAGCACCAGGAGGCCCGTGGAATCGATGTCCAGGCGCCCGGCAGGCGCCAGGCCGCGCAGGTGGGCACGGTCGAAGGCTGGACCGGCCGCGCCGCCGCGCCACTGGTTCTGCGGCGTGACCAGCACGACGGCAGGCTCGTAGCCGTCCTCGGCCTGTCCCGACACATAGCCCACCGGCTTGTGCAGCAGCACGGTCATGCGCGCGGCCTGCTGGGCCTGCGCGCCGCGCTCCAGCGTGATGGCCTGCGAAGGAAAGACGCGCGCGCCCAGTTCGGACACGACCACGCCGTCGACCTTGACCCAGCCGCGTTCGATATAGCCGTCGGCTTCGCGGCGGGAACACAGTCCGCGTTCGGACATGAGCTTGGAGATGCGTACTTTTTCCATGGAATGCCTGGGAAACAATGGTCGAATGTTAACCCCACCCGGCGGACCGAAAGCCACCCCGCTCCCGGCGCCCGGGGCGTTTCGTCCATAATGGCACCCCCACGCCGCGCCTTCGGCTTGCTGCCCCCCGAGGGGGCGCTTTTGCCTTGGGGCGGCCCGGCGGCAAAAGGCACCCCATGAATCAGGCATCGCAACACTCTGGGGGCTGGCGCGCTAGCCCAGCCCCTTCCTGGACATCCCTGCAACACCATTGGCTGCTGCGCCCCGGCGCGCTCACCGCCGGCCTGCGCCAGCTGGGGCACGTCGAGCTGCGCGTGCTGGCCGAGTATCCCGCCGGCCTGGCGCCCGACGAAGCGCCAGGCCTGCGTCGCGCGCCACGCAGCGCGGTGTGGGTGCGCGAAGTCGCCATGGCCGTCGATGGCATCGACAGCGTGGTGGCGCGCAGCGTCACGCCGCTGGCGGCATCGCATGCCACCTGGCAAGGCGTGCGGCGGCTACGCACGCGGCCGCTGGCCGACATGCTGTATCACGACCGCAGCATCGCGCGCTCCCCCTTCCAGGTGGCGCGCCTGACACCCGCGCAAGCCATCCACGGGGTGGCGCTGCCGCTGGCCGGCGCCGATGCGCACGAACCCGGCGACCTGCCCCGCCTGCTGGCGCGGCGGTCGGTGTTCTGGCGCCACGGCCAGCCGCTGATGGTGGCCGAGTGCTTCCTGCCGGCGTTCTGGGAACTGGCGCTGCCCCGTTGATCCCGCCGGGACAGTGGCAGGCAGATCAGCAACCGACCGCGTAGCCGTCCTTGCGATGGTCGGACGCGGCCAGGTAGCCGCCGCCGTCCAGGCGCATGGCCATCTGCGCGCAACCGAACTCCATGTCGAAGCGCGGCGCCACCTGCACCGGATGGCCCAGCGCCTTCAGGCCTTCCACCGCCTCGGCCGGCATGTTCCACTCCACCGCCACGCCGTGGTTGTCGTCCTTCACGCGCCAGCGCGGCGCGTCGCTGGCCGCTTGCGGGTTCTGGCCATGGTCGGCCAGGCGGCAGGTCATCTGCACATGGCCTTGCGCCTGCATCGATCCCCCCATGACGCCCAGCGTGGCATAGGGCTGGCCGCCGCGCATCAGGAAACCCGGAATGATCGTGTGGAAAGGCCGCTTGCCCGGCGCCACCACATTCGGGTGGCCGGCCTTGTTGCTGAAGCCCCAACCGCGGTTATGCAGCGCGATGCCGCGTCCGGGCACCACGACGCCGGACCCGAAACCCTTGAAGTTCGACTGGATGAAGGACACCATCATGCCCTTGCTGTCGGCCGTGGTCAGGTAGACCGTGCCGCCCGAA
Source organism: Orrella dioscoreae (assembly GCF_900089455.2). Lineage (NCBI taxonomy): Bacteria > Pseudomonadati > Pseudomonadota > Betaproteobacteria > Burkholderiales > Alcaligenaceae > Orrella > Orrella dioscoreae. The sequence goes on along the minus strand of NZ_LT907988.1, from coordinate 2,272,667 downwards.
TGCGGCTGGCCGGGACGCGCATCGCTGGCGCGCGACGGGTCGATGCGCTTGGCGCGCTCGGCCAGATAGCCCTTGTCCAGCAGGTCGCCGGCACGCACCGACGTCATCGCGTCGGGGTCTGCCACGTAGGCCTGCATGTCGGCGAAGGCCAGTTTCATGGCCTCCATCTGCAGGTGGATGCCCTGCGCCGTGTCCCGCTCCCCGGGATCCACGCCCAGGCTGTCCAGCATGCCCAGCGCCATCAGTGCGCCGATGCCCTGCCCGCTCGGGCCGATTTCCAGCAGTTCCAGGTCGCGATAGCCCATGCGGATGGGATCGACCCAGTTCGATTCGTGCGCGGCCAGGTCGGCCTCGGTGATCAGGCCGCCGGTGGCGCGCGCATGCGCGGCGATGGCCGCGGCCAGCTCACCGTGATAGAACGACTCACCTCGCGTGCGGGCGATCTCGCGCAGCGTACCGGCCTGGCCGGGGCACACGAAACGCTCGCCCGGCAGCGGCGCGCGTCCACGCGGCGCGAAGGCGTCGGCGAAGCCCGGCTGCGGCGACAATTCCGCCACCTGCTCCTGCCACTGGCGATGCACGGTATGCGACACCAGGAAGCCGTCATGCGCATAACGGATGGCGGGTTCGAAGAGGTCCTCGAACGGCAGCGAGCCGAACTTCTCCCAGACCATCCGCCAGGCCGACACGGCGCCCGGCACCGTCACGGCATCCCAGCCCCGGAACGGCATGCCGGGCAGGTCCTTGAACCGCTCGTGCGTCCAGGCCTTGGGCGCGCGCCCGCTGGCGTTCAGGCCATGCATACGCGTCCCATCCCAGATCAGCGCGAAGGCATCGCCGCCGATGCCGTTCATGCAGGGCTCGACCACCGTCAGCGCGATGGCGGTGGCCAGCGCGGCATCGACGGCGTTGCCGCCGCGTTGCAGCATCTGCAGGCCCGCGGCGCTGGCCAGGGGCTGCGAGGTGCTCACGACGTTGTCGGCCAGGACCGGCATGCGTTGCGAGGGATAGGGAAACGACCAGAAATCGGTCGGTTGCGTAGGCATGGTCATCCTCCAGGGTTCCTATAGGTATAACGGGATTATGGTTTGTTCTGGGACACGCCGGCCGCCTTGACCACGTCGCCCCAGAAAACATGCTCCTGCTTGATCGCCGCCCCCAGCTCGGGGCCCGGCGCATAGTGCAGCTCCGCGCCCTGCGCCGCCAGTGAGGCTTTCAGGTCAGGCTGGGCCAGCGCCTTTTCCAGGGCGGCGGCCACGGTGTCGATCACGGCTTGCGGCGTGCCGCGCGGCGCGACGAGGCCGAACAGGTTGTTGGCCTCCACCCCCTGCACGCCCGCCTCGGCCAGCGTCGGCACGTCGGGCAGCAGGCTGACGCGCTGGCTGGATGCCACGGCCAGGAACTTCAGCTTGCCGGCGGTCACCAGCGGCATCGAGCCCGGAATGCTGTCGAACATCATCACGGAAGAGCCATTCACCACATCGGGCAAGGCCTGTGAACTGCCCTTGTAGGGCACATGCACCAGGTCCAGCTTGGCCTTCATGGCGAACAGCTCGGACTCCAGGTGCGACAGCGTGCCCGTGCCCTGCGAGGCGAAGTTGTACTTCCCCGGCGTGGCGGCGATGTGCTTGACCAGGTCGCCCACGCTGGACACCGGCAAGGAACTCGGCACCACGAGCGCATGCGGCACGTAGCCCACGCTGCCGATGGGCGTGAAGTCGTCGATCAGGCTCACCTTCTGGTCGGCATAGACCGACGCCGCAATGGCCTGGTTGGTGACGGCCGCCAGATACAGCGTGTAGCCGTCGGCAGGCGCGCGCGCCGCGGCTGTCAGGCCGATGGCCCCGCCCGCGCCGGGACGGTTCTCGACCACCACCGACTGCCCCAGCGCCGCCGACAGTTTCTGGCCGACGGCACGCGCCAGCACATCGGTGGCCCCGGCGGGCGGGAAGGAAATGAGGAGCTGCACGGGTTTTTCTGGATAGGCTGCTTGCGCGCCTGCTGCAAGCCCCAATGCCAAGGTCAGGGCGCAGACGCTACGTACGACGGATTGCATGTTGTTTTCCCCAAGAGTGGTTATGAATCGGCAAACGCCTTTGCTGCCCCTTCCAACCTCGCTCCTTCCCCCGTGCGTTCGATGCCTTTTTGCCGCCGGGCCGCCCCAAGGCAAAAACCGCCCCTTGGGGGGCAGCAAGCCGAAGGCGCGGCGTGGGGGCGCTTTTTCCTGCGCTGGCCCGATACGGCCGGGGGTTCCCGCAACGGCTTCGCCGCCATGGGAAGCGGATAAGGTACGCCTGTGGTTCAATCAAATCAATTTGCTTTCTTTCCGGCATTCAATAAAAAAACTTATGAATACCCTGCGCTTCTTCCGCACCTTCCTGGCGGTGGCCCGGCACGGCTCGTATACCGAGGCAGGCGAGCACGTGGGCCTGACGCAGGCGGCGGTCAGCTTCCAGATGCGCGCGCTGGAAAACGAACTGGGCCGCAAGCTGTTCGAACGCAGCGGCCGGCTGGCCGTGCTGACCGCCGCCGGCCACGAGCTGGTGCCCGAGGCCATCGGCCTGCTGGACCACTACGAGCGCCTGCGCGGCGGCCGCGCCGCCGATGGCCGCCTGGCCGGCGCCGTGTCGCTGGGCGCCATCGTCTCGTGCATGGCAACGCTCTCCCAGGTCGTGTCGGCCTTGAAGCAGCAGCACCGCGACCTGGACGTGCGCGTGTTCTCCGGCAAGGCCGAAGACCTGGCCCACAGCGTCGAAGCGGGCGAGCTGGATGCCGCGCTCGTGGTGGAGCCGCGCCACGCCAGCGCAGCGCTGCGCTGGACGCCGCTCTATGACGAACCGCTGGTCGTCATCGCGCCCGCGTCCCTGCCGGTGCGGCGCGCGCGCGACGCCGTGGCGCGCAGCCCCTTCCTGCGTTTCGACCGCAACGAACTGACCGGCAGGCTGGTGGAGCAGACGCTGCACCGCCTGCAATGGCCGGTGAACGAGTTCCTGGAACTGAACGCCATCGAGACGCTGGTGGAACTGGTCCGGCAGGAGGTGGGCGTCACGCTGCTGCCCAAGCTGAACCGCGCCAGCTGGCACGCCGACCCGGCGCTGACACTGCTGCCGCTGCCCGCCCAGGCGCGCAACGCGGCCCGGGCCATCGGCATGATCGAACGCATGGGCCACGGCCGCCAGGACGTGACCGCCGCGCTGCTGGCGCTGTGCGCGCAGCGTTTCGGCGGGAGATAACGGCCGGGCAATAAAAAACGCACGCGTCCCCGCGTGCGTTCTTCACTGGCGCCCGGCTGGGCAGCGCAGCCTTACAGCGCCGCGTCGCCCGACTCGCCCGTGCGGATGCGGATGGCCTGCTCGACGGGCGTGACGAAGATCTTGCCGTCGCCGATCTTGCCGGTGCGCGCCGCGCGCACGATGGCTTCGATGGCCTGCTCGACCAGTTCATCGGCCAGCACGACCTCCACACGGATCTTGGGCAGGAAGTCCACCACGTATTCCGCGCCGCGATACAGCTCGGTATGGCCCTTCTGGCGGCCAAACCCCTTGACCTCGGTGACGGTCAGGCCGCTGACGCCCACTTCGGCCAGCGCTTCGCGCACTTCGTCGAGCTTGAACGGTTTGATGATGGCGGTAACTTGCTTCACGATGCACGTGTCCTTCAGGAGGTTTGTTTTTCTCGGAATCCGTTGACGAGAGGATAGCGCCAATCCCGGCCGAACGCGCGCGGCGTGATGCGCGGCCCGGGCGGCGCCTGGCGGCGCTTGTATTCATTGATGCGCAAAAGCCGCAACACCTGCTCCACCGCGTCGGCCGGCAGTCCGGCCGCCACGATATCGGCGCCCGACTCGTTCTCTTCCATGTGCCGGCGCAGGATCTCGTCCAGGATGTCGTAAGGCGGCAGGCTGTCCTGGTCGGTCTGGTCCGGACGCAGCTCGGCCGAGGGCGGGCGCGTGATGATGCGGGTGGGAATGACGTCGCCCACCGTGTTGCGCCAGCTTGCCAGGCGGTACACCAACGTCTTGGGCACGTCCTTGATCACCGCGAAGCCGCCGGCCATGTCGCCGTACAGCGTGCAATAGCCCGTGGCCATTTCCGACTTGTTGCCAGTCGTCAGCACCATCCAGCCGGTCTTGTTCGACAGCGCCATCAGCAGCGTGCCGCGCGCGCGCGCCTGCAGGTTCTCTTCCGTGGCATCCACGGGCAGACCCGCGAACAGCGGCGCCAGGCCCGCCTCGAACTGGTCCACGATGGGACCGATGGCGATGTCGTCATGCCGCACCCCCAGCCGGCGCGCCATCTCGGCGGCATCCGTCGTGGAAATGTCGGCGGTATAGCGCGAGGGCATCATCACCGTGCGCACGCGGTCCGCGCCCAGCGCGTCCACGGCCACGGCCAGCACCACTGCGGAATCGATCCCGCCCGACAGGCCGATGATGGCGCCCTGGAATCCGTTCTTGCCCAGGTAATCACGCACACCCAGCTTCAGCGCGCCCCAGACGCGCGCCTCCAGCGGCAGCGCCTCCACCGCGGGCGTGGGCGCATCCGGCGCGTCTTGCACGCCGCCCTCGGCGGTCACCGTCAGCACGCGCAGCGCTTCCTCGAAATCGGGCAGGCGCGCGGCCAGCCGGCCCGAGGCATCGCAGGCGAACGACGCGCCGTCGAAGATCAGCTCGTCCTGCCCGCCGACCGCATTGGCATACAGCACCGCGCAACCCGTGTCGCGCACGCAGCGCGCCACCACGTCGGCGCGCAGGCGCTGCTTGCCGACATTGAAAGGCGAGGCATTGGGCACCAGCAGCACGCGCGCGCCCTGCTCCGCCGCGGCGCGCGGCGCGGTCTCGAACCAGATGTCTTCACAGATGGTGACGCCCAGCTTCACGCCCTTGACCTCGAAGACCAGCGGCGCGCCATCGGACGTGAAGTAGCGCTGCTCGTCGAAGACGGCGTAGTTTGGCAACTCACGCTTGCCGTACACGCCCAGGCAGTCGCCCTGGTGCAGCACGGAAGCAGCGTTGTAGAGGTGGCCGGCGCGGAGCACCGGATGGCCCACCACGACGTACAGGCCCTTCAGCGCGGCCAGGTCGCGCCGCAGCGCGTCCAGCGCCTGGCCCGCCTGCGCGATGAACTGCGGCCGCAGCAGCAGGTCTTCGGGCGGATAGCCCGTCAGCGACAGCTCGGTGGTCAGCAGCACGTCGGCGCCCTGGGCATGGGCCTGGCGGGCGGCGTCCAGGATCCTGGTGGCATTGCCGGCCAGGTCTCCGACACGGACGTTGAGTTGGGCGATCGCGACCCGCGCGGCGGTCATGGGCGGCTTCCGGTGTTGGGGAAAGGGGAACCGGGGATTATTGCATGGGCCCAGGCCTCTCGATCGCTAGGGCGCCCGATGCCCCTCCACCAACGCCTCCACCCCACCATCCCTTCCCACCCGCTCAGCCATCCCCGCCGCAAAATCAAACCCCGACGGCGCCTGGTACAGCCGCAAGCCCAGCTCCGGCAGGATCGCCAGCAGGTGGTCGAAGATGTCCCCCTGTATCCGTTCATACTCCACCCAGGCGGTCTTGTTGGCGAAGCAGTACACCTCCACCGGTATGCCGTTCGCATCCGGCTCCATCATCCGCACCAGCATCAGCATTTCCTTGTGCAGCTCGGGATTGCCCTTCAGGTACGCCAGCGCATAGGCCCGGAACGTGCCGATGTTCGTCAGCCGCCGCCGATTCGCCGGCAAGGCCGCATCCTCGCCCAATGACTGGTTGGTCTGCTCGATATCGGTCTGCTTGCCTTTCAGGTAATCGTGCAGCAGGCGAAAACGCATCAGCGAATCGCGCTCGTCGTCGCGCAGGAAACGCACGCTGGCCGCGTCGATGCGCAAGGTGCGCTTGATGCGGCGCCCGCCCGATTCGAACATCTGGCGCCAATTGCGATAGCTTTCCGAGAACAGCTTGTAGGTGGGCACGGTGGTGACGGTCTTGTCCCAGTTCTGCACCTTCACCGTGTGCAGGGCGATATCGATGACGAAACCATCGGCGCCGGCCTGGGGCATCTCGATCCAGTCGCCGATGCGCAGCATGTCGTTGGAAGTAAGCTGGGTGCTGGCCACCAGCGACAGCAGCGTGTCCTTGAACACCAGCAGCAGCACCGCCGACAGGGCGCCCAGGCCGGAGATCATGAGCAACGGCGAGCGATCGACCAGGATGGACACGACCAGCACGACGCAGACCACCAGCACCGCGATCTTGCCCAGCTGGATGTAGCCCTTGATGGAGCGGGTCTGCGCCCGGGTGGTGGCGGCGTAGGTATCCTGCGCGGCGCTCAGCACGCTGCGCAGGGCCATCAGGATGTAGACCCAGGCAATGGACAGGCCGATGCGGGAAACGGCCTCGAGCAGGCCCTCACGGGCATGGGGAATGAGCGGTGCGCCATAGGCCACCACCAGGAAGGGCACGGCGTACCAGAGGCGGTGATAGGCCCGGCGGCGGCGCAAGGCCTCGTCCCAGTCCTGTTTGTCGCTCAGCACCAGCAGCCGGTGCGCCACGTAGAGCACGGCGCGGGCCACCAGCCACTGGACGGCGAACGCCCCGAGCACCAGCGCCAGGATGCCCAGCAGGGTCTGTATCCAGGGCTGCTGGGGCAGATGGGCCGCCACCGGGGCGGCCAGTTCGGCAAGAGTGTCTTCCATTCCTGGGGCGGGCGCGGCGGGCCCGGCATCTGATAGGGGACGGAGGATTATCGTCCATCTATAATCCGTCCACCATGTCCAATACTCCCTCCTCCCCGCAAGACCAGTTCGCCAACAAGGCCCAAGCCTGGTCCGCCCGGTTCTCGGAACCGGTATCCGATCTCGTCAAGCGCTATACGGCCTCGGTCGACTTCGACAAGCGCCTGGCCCGCTTCGACATCCAGGGCTCGCTCGCCCACGCCGAGATGCTGTCCGCAGTGGGGGTGATCTCGGCCCAGGACCGCGCCGACATCGAGCGCGGCATGACCCAGATCCTGGGCGAAATCGAGCGCGGCGAGTTCCAGTGGCTGCTGGACCTGGAAGACGTGCACCTGAACATCGAGAAGCGCCTGGTGGAACTGGTCGGCGACGCCGGCAAGCGCCTGCACACAGGCCGTTCGCGCAATGACCAGGTGGCCACCGACATCCGCCTGTGGCTGCGCGCCGAGATCGACACCGCCATCGACCTGCTGGGCCAACTGCGCCGCGCGCTGGCCCAGGTGGCGCTGACCCATGCCGACACCATCCTGCCGGGCTTCACGCACCTGCAGGTGGCCCAACCCGTCACCTTCGGCCATCACCTGCTGGCCTATGCCGAGATGTTCGGCCGCGACGCCGAGCGCCTGGCGGACTGCCGCAAGCGCGTGAACCGCCTGCCGCTGGGCGCCGCCGCGCTGGCCGGCACCAGCTACCCCATCGACCGCGAGCGCGTGGCCGCGACGCTGTCCTTCGACGGCGTATGCCGCAACTCGCTGGACGCCGTGTCCGACCGTGACTTCGCCATCGAGTTCTGCGCCGCCAGCGCGCTGATCATGACGCACGTGTCGCGCCTGTCGGAAGAACTGGTGCTGTGGATGAGCCCGCGCGTGGGCTTCATCGACCTGGCCGACCGCTACTGCACCGGCAGTTCGATCATGCCGCAGAAGAAGAACCCCGACGTGCCCGAGCTGGCGCGCGGCAAGACCGGCCGCGTGAACGGCCACCTGGTGGCGCTGCTGACCCTGATGAAAGGCCAGCCGCTGGCCTACAACAAGGACAACCAGGAAGACAAGGAAGGCCTTTTCGACACCGCCGACACCATCCGCGACACGCTCACGATCTTCGTGGACATGGCCGCCGGCATCACGGTGAAGCAGGACGCCATGCGCGCGGCCGCCCGCCAGGGTTTCGCCACCGCCACCGACCTGGCCGACTACCTGGTCAAGCGTGGCCTGCCCTTCCGCGACGCCCACGAAACCGTGGCGCATGCCGTGCGGGCCTGCGAGGAACGCGGCTGCGACCTGGCGGACCTGAGCACCGCTGAATTGCAGGCCTTCCACCCGTCCATCGAGGACGACATCCACCAGGTCCTGACGCTGGAAGGCTCGGTGGCGTCGCGCTCGCACATCGGCGGCACCGCCCCCGAGCGCGTGCGCATCGAGGCGCAGCGCATCCTGGACGGGGCCTGATCACGGCCTTGAACACACATCGCGCAACGTAAAAAGGGCAGCCCCGCGGGGCTGCCCTTTTTACTGCGCCTGACCAGGCCGGCCAGCAAGCCTTACTCGAACACCGCGATCGACTCCACGTGCCCGGTATGCGGGAACATGTTGACCACGCCCGCGCTGCGCAGTTTGTAGCCGCCTTCGTGCACGAGGATGGCCGCGTCACGCGCCAGCGTGGACGGGCTACAGGACACATAGACGATGCGGCGCGGCCGCTCTTCCGGCGCCAGCAGCGCCAGCGCCTGCGACACGGCATGGGCACCCTCACGGGGCGGGTCGATCAGCATGCGGTCGAAGTGGCCCAGGTCGCGCAGCCATTGCACATCCACCTCGAAGAGGTTCAGCGTGGCAAAACGCGTGCGGCCATCCAGGCCGTGACGCGCCGCGGCTTCCAGCGCGCGATCGGTCAGGGTCTTGCTGCCTTCGATGCCGACGACCTCGCGGGCCTGCGTGGCCAGCGGCAGCGTGAAGTTGCCCAGGCCGCAAAAGAGATCCGCCACGCGGTCTTCAGGCTGCACGTCCAGCAGGGTCAGCGCGCGCGAGACCAGCGCCTGGTTGATGTAGGGATTGACCTGCGTGAAGTCGGTGGGCCGGTACGGCATGCGCAGGCCGAACTCGGGCAGGCGATAGGACAGGATGTCGTCGTCGGCCGGATCCAGCGGCTTGACCGTCTCGGGGCCCTTCGATTGCAGCCACCACGAGATGCCGTGCTCGGCCGCGAAAGCGCGCAGCTTGGCGATGTCGTCGTCCGTCAGCGGCTCCAGGTGGCGCAGCACCAGCACCACGGCGGCATCGCCCACGGCGACCTCGATCTGCGGCATGCGTTGCGGCGCCGACATGACCGTGATGAGCGCGCGCAGCGGCATCAGCAGCGCCGCCACCTTGGGCGGCAGCACATGACAGGTCCGCATGTCGGCAACATAGCTGCTCTTGCGCTCGTGGAAGCCCACCAGCACGCCGCCCTTCTTGGGCACCACGCGCACCGACAGGCGGGCGCGGAAGCGATAGCCCCAGGTGGGACCGTGCAGCGGCGGCAGCATGCGCGCGGGCGAGAGGTTGCCCACATGCTGGAAGCAGTCTTCCAGCGCGCGCTGCTTGATGGCGACCTGGGCGGTGGGCTCCAGGTGCTGCATGGCACAGCCGCCACAGACGCCGAAATGCGGGCAGCGCGGTTCGACGCGCTGCGACGAGGCGCGGCGCACGGTGTCCACGCGGGCGATTTCGTACGAAGGCTTGCGGCGCACGGTGGTGGCCGTCACGCGTTCGCCGGGCAAGGCGCCTTCGACGAAGATGACCTTGCCGTCACGGCGGGCGATGCCCCGGGCCTCGAGGTCCAGGGATTCGATGCTGAGGAGTTCTTCCACGGGTGTTAAGTCGCGTCGCGGACGCGATCCAGAAATCGGGCAAAGCGGGCATTGTAGAAGAAGCCGGGGCAGGTCTCACATGGCCATGCTTCCCGGGGGGCACCGGGGCGGCGCAGCAGCCAGTCCCGGAACAGGCTAGCCAGGGCTTGCCCGCCGACGCAGCCGTGATCACAATGGCCAGGATCGGGTACTGGCGGGAGGCCGCCCGAACAACGGAAAGGAAACCCATGCCTGCCACCAGGATAGACACCCGACGGGGATGGATCGGCGAACGACGCCTGGCCGTCATCGAAGCCGTCCAGCGCGCGCTCCAGCAAGGCTTGAAGATCCCGGACGACGATCGCTGCATCAGCCTGGCTGAACATGACGCCGATGCCATGATCGTTCCCCGGGGCAAGGGGCCGGCCTACTCGGTCATCGAGATCAAGCTCTTCTCCGGGCGCTCGACCGAGGCCAAACGGCGCTTGTATGCCGCCATGACGGACGAGCTGTCGGCCCTGGGCGTGCCGAAGCACGACATCAAGATCATTCTTGTCGAAATCGACCCCGTGAACTGGGGGCTCAGGGGATTGCCCGCCAGCGACATCGATCTCGGTTTCAAGATAGACGTGTGAGCGAACGCCCCGGCTGCATCGCGGCCCGGCGACAAAAACCCCACGCCGCGCCTTCGGCTTGCTGCCCCCCGAGGGGGCCGCTTTTTGGCTTGGGACGGCCCGGCAACAAAAAAAAGCGGGCTGCCCGAAGACAGCCCGCTCCGCCTGGTGGAAGGAAAAACCGGCACCCCTACCGGCCCTTCCCCCACCGGGCTATCGCCTGGAGGCGAGGTGAAACCTTGTGCGCCTAGAAGGCGCGCGAGACCGAGAGCACGGCGCCCAGGCGGCCCGACTCCTTGCCCTTCTTGGTCGGCAACCAGTTGTCGTCGGTGGCGCCCACGGCAGCCAGGCCCACCACCCAGCCGTTCAGGTCCTTGGTGACGCCCAGCTTGTAGTCCACGTAGTGGCCGATGCTATCGCCGTTCATGTCGACCTGGTTCTTGAGCTTCTGGTAGCCCACGTGCGCACCCAGGCCCCAGCCGTTGCCCAGGTCGAAGTTGGCGGCGGCATCCAGGTACCAGGTGCCCTTGCTGTCAGGCGTGTTGAAGAAGTCGGTGGGGGTGTAGGAATACTTCAGGCTGAAGACGTCGTAGCTGAAGCCCACGTACAGGTCGGTGTTCTTGAAGTTGCCGCCCTTGCCATCGATGGGCGTGGTGTCCGAGCCGGGGTACCAGTACTGCAGCACGCCGACGTCCAGCCCCAGCCCGCCGCCCAGTTCGCCGCGCCAGCCGCCGTAGAAGTCCATTTCCAGGTTGGCTTCATTGAACACGTTGTCGGCGACGTTGGAGTTCCAGTTGCCGACATAGAAACCCGAGGTGTGGGCGATGTCGAAACCGGCCTGCACGGCGGGACGGAAATTGGTCTGCGAATAGCCACGGAAACGGTAGTCATTGGCAATCGTTGCGTTGCCGGTCAAGCTGAAGCCCGAGCCCAGGTCGGTCTCGGCAAGGCTGGGCGCAGCAAAACCCGCGGCCAGAACGGCGGTGAGCGAGGAGGCAAGCAGCGTCTTCTTCATGATGGGTTCCTGGATGGCAGGGAAAAGGCAAAAGGGAGTTTTCCGCCCCGCCCGCTACCGGCGGATCTGCCGGTGTGATGGGGTTCAACTTTGCTTAAGCACGTTTCGTGCCAACCTGGAACGCAGGGTCTGTCATCGCTGGTAATACTCTGCGCCGACCTGACACGCCAGGGTTCCAGCACCACCGTGGTGCGCAGCGCTGGCGCGCACGCGGCTGCACGCTTCAAAATGGGGAAAACAACAGGGCGGCGCACCGCAATGCTTCGGTGCGCCGCCCAGACGGGACAAGCGGGATCCGGCGGAATTGCCGGCAATCAGTCGGGCATCAGCCCTGGTTGGCGGGCGCGCGGCGCTTGCCGTGCTCGGCGTGGCGCTGCTTCACGAACTCGGTCACCTTGCCTTGCTGCGTGGCATCCAGGCTGTCCCAGAGGGCAAGCCACTGCTTCTGGACGCCTTCGGCCTGCGCGCGGAACTTGTCGCGCTGCGACTCGCGCGCCTGGACCAGCGCACGCGGATCGAGCTTGCCGGCCTGCAGTTGCGCATCCAGTGTGGCACGGCCGGCCTGGCGGTCTTCGCGCATGGCCTGGTGCAAGGTGCGCTGGGCATCACGCGCCTCGGTCAGATGCTTCTGTTGCGCATCGTTCAGCGCCAAGCCATCCAGGACGGGCTTGGGCACCGGGCCCAGGCCAGGAATCCAGGCGGCGTCGCGGTGCTGCTTGCCAGCGTGGTGGCGGCCTTCCTTGCCGGGTTTGCCTGCCTTGCCATCATGGCGCGATGCCTCGGCCGACGTGGCTTTGGTTTGCGTGGCGGGGGCAGCATCGGTCGCGGCCAAGGCCGAGCCGGAGAACGCGGCGGCCACGGCCAGGGTCAGGCCAGCGAGGGTTGCGGATCGGTTCATGGCGTCACTCCTTGTGTGTTAGGACGTGAACGCATTGTGGGCGCGGGGCGATTTCGCTTGGATTACGCGAAAAGCGAGAATGCTTCAGGCGATTACGCCCTGCCCCGCGCTGTCTGGCGCCTTCATGCCCAGGCGGCCAGGTATTCCTTCCAGTGCGGCGCATCGCTGGCGGCCAGCGTATCGCGCACCAGCGCGATCTCGGCGTCATAGGCCTGCTGGTCGAGTTCGCCGCGCAGGAAGCGGAAGCGGCAATACACCAGCCAGGTGTTGACGACGTCGGTCTCGCAGTAGGCTCGCACCTCGTCGGCGCGGCCATCGTTCCATGCCGGCCAGACCTGGCTGCCGTCCATGCCCAGCTTGCCGGGGAAGCCGCAGAGCTTGGCCAGCTGGTCCAGCGGCGCATTGGCGCGGCCGTTGTACTTGGCCAGCAGGTCCATCAGGTCGATGTGCCGGTTGTGATAGCGCGAGATGTAGTTGTTGTAGCGGAAGTCCCGGTCGTCATCGCCCGTGTCCCAATACCGGGGCGCGGGCACGCCGTGGATGAGGCTGCGGTAGTGCAGCACGGGCAGGTCGAAGCCCGACCCGTTCCAGCTGACCAGCCGCGGCGTGTAGCGCTCGATGGTCTTGAAGAAACCCGAGATCAGCGTGGATTCGGGATCGCCGGGCTGGCCCAGCGTGCGCACGCGAAAGCCCTGGTCGTCGCGGAAGACGCAACCGATGACGGCGATCTTCTGCAGGTGCAGCGGCAGGAAGTCGCTGCCCGTGGCTTCGCGGCGCGCCGCGAAGGCGCGTTCGGCAACCTCCAGGTCAGGGACGTCGTCGCCCCAGTCGTGCAGCTTGCGCAGCCCTTCGACGTCGGGCAGCGTCTCCAGGTCGAAGACCAGCGTCGGGGTCATCGCGGCGGCAGGTAGCGCAGCGGGTCGACCGGCGTGCCCTGGCGGCGCACTTCGAAGTGCAGGCGCGGCGAGGTGGTGTCGGTCTGGCCCATTTCGGCGATCTTGGCGCCGCGCTTCACATCCTGGCCGCTCTTGACCAGCAGCGAGCGGTTGTGCGCATACGCGGTGATGAAGCCGTTCTGGTGATTGATGATGATCAGCTCACCCAGGCCGCGCACGCCATTGCCGCTGTACATGACCTTGCCGTCGGCGGCCGCCGTGACCGGGTCGCCCGGCTTGCCGGCGATGTCGATGCCCTTGGTGGTGGCGCTGAAGTTCTGGATGATCTGGCCCGATGCGGGCCAGGCCCAGTTGACGAGCGAGGCATCCGCCGCGCGCGGCGCAGGCTTGGCGGGTTCGGACGCAGGCGTGGCCGTGGCCGGCTGCGCCGGCTGCTCCGTGGCGGCAGGCGCCTCGCCCACGGGCTCGAGCGGGCGGCTTTCGATCTTGCCCGGCGCGGTGGACGCCGCGCCGACCTGCGTGGCGCCCGTGCCGGGCCGAGGCGCCGAGCCGCCGCTGGACAGTTGCAGCACCTGGCCGATGCGCAGGTGATTGCGGTCGGCGATGTTGTTCCAGCGGGCCAGGTCGTCGACGCTGACATTGTTGTTGCGCGCGATCTGGTTGAGCGTGTCGCGCGGCTTGACCACATAGGTGGCGCCCGATGAGGGCGGGGCCTGCGTTTCCGTGGGGGCCTGCTGCTTGGTGATGTCCACCACGGGCGCGCGTTGCTGCGAGGCGCAGCCTGCAAGCAGCATCACGCCGGCCATCAAGGCCAGCAGACCGGGGCGGCCAGACAGGGCCGCGCCACGGGAAACCAAGGATCCGGTCAGTTGAGACTGCCCGACGAGCATACGATTCTCCTGTTTGCTCATGATTGTATTCCGGCCCGCAGGGGCACGAATCTGACGGCTTCCAATTCCGTGCGTTTCCAGGTGGAAACGTCCGTCCGTTCTATCAGCACCAGGCGTTGTTGCACCGTGCCTTCGGGCGCGATGAGACGGCCGCCCACGGCCAGTTGTTCCAACAGCGCCCTGGGAATTTCGATGCCTGCGGCCGCCACAACGATAGCATCGAACGGCGCGGCCCCGGGCACGCCCGCCATGCCGTCTCCAAAAGAGAGTTTTACCCGGTGCAGACGCAGCCGGCGCAGGCGGTCGCGCGTGCCGTCATAGAGCCCGCGCACGCGCTCGATGGCATAGACCTCGCGTATCAGCTGGGCCAGCACGGCGGCCTGGTAGCCGCAACCCGCGCCGACCTCCAGCACGCGCTGCGGCGCGCGGTCGCGCAGGACCGCGCTGATCATGTGGGCCACGACCCACGGCTGGGAGATCGTCTGGCCGAAGCCGATGGGCAGCGCCGCGTCTTCGTAGGCACGGCTGGCCAGCGCCTCGTCGACGAAATGATGGCGCGGCACGGCCATCATGGCGTTCAGCACACGCTCGTCGGCAATGCCTTGCTGGCGCAGGCGCTGGACCATGGCCGCGCGCATGCGGTCGGAATTCAGGCCCAGGTTGCCGGGCATGCCCTGCACCGACACCGAAGGCGGCACGGCCGCGGGACGACCCGTGGCCGGCGCCAGGATGCGGGTGTTGCTGTTGCTGGTCGTGATGCCGCGCGCGGGGCTGGCCACCGGCGCATTGCGCGGGCCGATGCCGATGCCCGGCTTGCTCCAGAACGATGGATCGGGGGAACGCTTGTTGCTCATAGCGGCCCTGCCCAGCCGCGCACCTCGGCCAGCTGTTCGTGATGCGTCAGGTCCAGGCGCAGCGGCGTGATGGACACCGCGCCCTCGGCGGTGGCATGGAAATCGGTGCCCGGCGTGGCATCCAGGGCATTGCCCACCGGACCGATCCAGTAGACCGTCTCGCCATAGGGGCTGGTCATGCGCACGACCGGCTCGGAGGGATGGCGCTTGCCCAGCCGGGTGACGCGGATGTCACCCATGTCTTCGATGGGCAGGTTGGGGATGTTGACGTTCAGCAGGATGGGCGCGGCCAGCGGACTGGCCAACTGGCGCTCGACCACCCGGCGCGCGACGGCCGCGGCGGCGTCGATGTGCTGCCAGCCCTTGTTGACCTGCGAAAAGGCGATGGCGGGAATGCCGAAGAGATAGCCTTCCGTGGCTGCGGCGACTGTGCCCGAATAAAGCGTGTCGTCGCCCATGTTGGCGCCGTTGTTGATGCCCGAGACGATCAGGTCGGGCCGGTGCTCGAGGATGCCCGTGAGCGCGACGTGCACGCAGTCGGATGGCGTGCCGTTCACATAGATGAAGCCGTTGGCGGCGGTGCGCACGGCCAGCGGGCGATTCAGGGTGAGCGAGTTGGACGCGCCGCTGTGATTGGTTTCCGGCGCCACCACCGTGATCTCGCCCAGGTCGCGCAGGGCGTCCGCCAGGGCCTGCAGGCCAGGCGCGGTGTATCCGTCGTCGTTGGAAACCAGAATATGCATGCGTCGTCCAGGAAACGGCGCCGCCCTCCTGCACAGAGGGCGCGCCGGCAAAAAAACGTGACCGAACGCGGCAGATTGTACCTTTCCCGCCACGCCCCAAAGCGCCAAACAACGACGGTAGAATGCGACCACTTCGCATCCCCCGCCATTTCCATGACCACCACCGATACCCTGCCCCTGCTTCTGCTGGTTCTCGCCGCCGCCTACCTGGTGGGGTCCGTCCCCTTCGCCGTGGTCGTCAGCCGCCTGATGGGGCTGCAGGATCCGCGCAGCTATGGCTCCGGCAACCCCGGCGCCACGAACGTGTTGCGCACGGGCAACAAGCTGGCAGCCGCCCTCACCCTGGTGGGCGACGCGGCAAAGGGCTGGCTGGCGGTCTGGGCGGTGGAAACCTGGGGGCCGGCCCACGGCCTGGGCTCGGTGGCGCTGGCGCTCACGGCACTGGCCGTCTTCCTGGGCCACCTGTATCCGGTGTTCCTGCGTTTCAAGGGCGGCAAGGGTGTCGCCACCGCGCTGGGCGTGCTGCTGGCCATCCAGCCCTGGCTGGCGCTGGCCACGGCACTGACCTGGCTGGTGGTGGCCGTGTGCTTCCGCTACTCCTCGCTGGCCGCACTGGTGGCCGCGCTGTTTGCACCGGTGTATTACCTGTTCGGCTCGGGCATCGTCTGGTACGCAGCGCGGCCCGTGGCGGCTGCCATCGCCGTCATCGGCCTGCTGCTGATCTGGCGCCACCGCGGGAATATCTCGCGCCTGATGGACGGAACGGAAGGACGTATCGGCGGAAAGAAGAAGGATCCGCAGGGCTGATCGCCCCGCGGTCCCGTCGGCCCGGGCAGGTCAGGCGGATATCTCGGCCAGGTCCCAGCGCGGCCGCACCGAGAACGCATGCTCGGTCGCCTGCGGTGCCTTGGGATCGAACAAGCCGGCGTTGACCCGCTGCGCGGCCGCGAACGCGATCATGGCGCCGTTGTCGGTGCACAGCGACAGCGGCGGGAAGAAGGCCTCGGCCTTCAGCGGGCGCAAGGCCAGCGCCAGGCGCTCGCGCAGCTTCAGGTTCGCGCCCACCCCGCCCGCCACCACGATGCGCTTGAGTCCCGTGCGTTTCAGCGCCTGGGCTGCCTTGGCCACCAGCACGTCGACGATGGCGTCCTGCGTGGCGGCGGCCAGGTCGGCCGCCAGCGCCGGCGTGTCGCCGCCCTGCTCGCGCGCCGTCTTCAGGCGCGTCAACACTGCGGTCTTCAGGCCGCTGAAGCTGAAATCGAGGTTGCCGCTGTGCAACATGGGCCTGGGCAGGCTGTGGCGCGACGCGTCGCCGTGGTTGGCCAGCGCGGCCAGTGCGGGCCCGCCCGGATAGCCCAGGCCCAGCAGCTTGGCGGTCTTGTCGAAGGCTTCGCCCGCCGCGTCGTCCAGGGTTTCGCCCAGCAGTTCATAGCGCCCCACCCCGTCCACCCGCATCAGCTGGGTGTGCCCGCCCGAGACCAGCAAGGCGATGAAGGGAAACGCCGGGGCGGGCTGCGCCAGCAGGGGCGACAGCAGGTGGCCCTCCAGGTGATGGATGGGAATGGCCGGCAGCCCGCGGGCCCAGGCCAGCGACTGGGCGAAGCTTGCCCCCACCAGCAGCGCGCCAGCCAGGCCCGGCCCGGCCGTATAGGCCACGGCGCCGACGTCGTCCAGCGTCAGGCCGGCCTCGGCCAGCACTTCGCGCGCCAGCGGCAACACCCGCCGGATGTGGTCGCGCGAGGCCAGTTCCGGCACCACGCCGCCGAAATCGGCATGCATGGCGACCTGGGTGTGGAGGGCGTGCGACAACAGGCCGCGCTCGGTACAGACCGCCGCCACGCCGGTTTCGTCGCAAGAACTTTCAAAACCTAGAATAATCATGGCCGGAATTTTACCTTTCGCGGGGAACCCCCATGTTCGAGAAGCTGTTCAAACTGCGCGATCACAACACGACGCCGCGCACCGAGGCCGTCGCCGGGCTGACGACCTTCCTCACGATGTCCTACATCATCTTCGTCAACCCGGACATCCTGTCGAGCACGGGCATGGACCGCGACGCGGTGTTCGTCGCCACCTGCCTGGCCGCGGCGCTGGGTTCGCTGATCATGGCGCTGCTGGCCAACTGGCCCATCGGCATGGCGCCGGGCATGGGACTGAACGCCTTCTTCGCCTTCACGGTGGTCGGCACCATGGGCTATTCCTGGCAACAGGCGCTGGGGGCCGTGTTCATCTCGGGCGTCATCTTCCTGATCCTGACCGTCACGCAGGTGCGCACGTGGCTGATCCAGGGCATCCCGAAATCGCTGCGCAGCGCCATTGCCGCGGGCATCGGGCTGTTCCTGGCCATCATCGCGCTCAGCAACGCCGGCATCGTGGTGGACCACCCCGCCACCAAGGTCACGCTGGGCGACCTGCGCGAACCGGGTCCGTTGTTCGCCATCCTGGGCTTCTTCATCATTGCCGCGCTGGACGCCCTGCGCGTGCGCGGCGCCATCCTGATCGGCATCCTGGCAGTCACGGCGCTGTCCATGCTGCTGGGCTTCAACACCTTCAAGGGGGTGTTCGCGCCGCCGCCCAGCATCATGCCCACCTTCATGCAGCTGGACATCATGGGCGTGCTGCAGACGGGTTTCCTGCACGTGATCCTGGTGTTCGTGCTGGTGGAAGTGTTCGACGCCACGGGCACGCTGATTGGCGTGGCGCGCCGCGCGGGCCTGGTTCGTGACGGCGAGGCCCAGCGCCTGGGCCGCCCGCTGATGGCCGACAGCACCGCCATCGTCGCGGGCTCGATGCTGGGCACCAGCAGCACCACCGCCTTCGTGGAAAGCGCTTCGGGCGTGCAGGCGGGCGGGCGTACCGGCATGACCGCCCTGGTGGTGGCCGGCCTCTTCCTGGCCGCCCTGTTCATCTCGCCGCTGGCGGGCTCGGTGCCGGCCTATGCCACGGCGCCCGCGCTGCTCTACGTGGCCGGCCTCATGATGCGCGAGCTGATCGACATCGACTGGCACGACGTGACGGAAGCCACGCCAGCCGCGCTGACCGCGCTGGTCATGCCCTTCACCTATTCGATCGCCAACGGCCTGGCTTTCGGCTTCATCAGCTACGTGGTGCTGAAGGCCGCGACCGGCAAGGCCAGGGAGGTGCATCCGGCGATGTGGCTGGTGGCCGCGCTGTTCGTGATCCGCTACGCCTTCTTCCCCGAATGACGGGCGCAGGCATGCTGCGGCTGGAAAACCTGGGCAGGCGCCATGGCGACCATGTCGTCTTCGAAGGGCTGACGCACACGTTCGGCCCCGGCTGCGTGGCGCTGTGCGAGGAAGAAAGCACAGGCAAAACCAGCCTGCTGGAGATCATCGCGGGTGTCCTCAAACCGGACGCCGGCGACGTATGGATCGATGGACACTCCCTGCGCCAGGCGCCGCAACAGGCGCTGGATCGCCTGGCCTACGTGCCCGACAACTGCCTGGTGGCGCCCACGCAGACGGGACGTGACATGCTGGTCCAGGCCGCTGCCGCGAAGCAGGTCGCCCTGGATGATGCCGTGCTGGGGCTGGCGGACGCGCTGGGCCTGGCGCCGCACCTGGACAAGCGTTTCGAGCAGATGTCCACGGGCACGCGCCGCAAGGTCTTCCTGACGGCCGCCGTACTGGGCGATCCGGCCGTGGTCGTCGCGGACGGCCCCAGCAATGGCCTGGATGCGCAGGGGCGCAGCGTGCTGGCCGAGGTCTTCAGGCGGTGGGGGCAGGACCGGGTCGTGCTGTTCGCCAGCCATGACCCCGACCTGGTGCGGGCCTGCGGGGCGAAGGCGGTCGAGGTGGGATCGCTGCGATAGCGATGTGGCGGCGAGCCGTCTCTACAACACCTCCCAGCCGCCCTTCCCCCGCGTCAGGTCCGTCGCCAGCGCCTCGGCGGCGGCCAGGCCATCCAGCGGCACGGCCAGCGTCAGCCACGCGCCCTCGGCGGTGAAGTCCTCCTGGTCGATCCTGGCACCGGCCTGCGCCATGCGGGCCTTGAAACGGGCCAGGTCGGCGTAATCACAATGGCAGCGGGCGCGCGCCAGCGCCACCTGCGTGATCTTCGGCGCGGCGCGCAGGCATTGCGCCGCGCAGCCGCCATAGGCGCGCATCAGGCCGCCCGCGCCCAGCTTGATGCCGCCGAACCAGCGCACCACCAGCACCGCCACGCCGTCCAGGCCCTGGCCATCGATGGCAAGCAGGATGGGCTTGCCGGCCGTGCCCGTGGGCTCGCCATCGTCGTTGTAGCGGTATTGCTGCCCCAGGCGGTAGGCCCAGCAGTTGTGGGTGGCGCCGGGGTCGCCATGCTGCGCGAAGAAGGCCATGGCCTCCTCCACGCTCTCGATGGGCGCGGCCCAGACCAGGAACCGGCTCTTGCGGATGTCTTCCTGCAGCGCGTGGGGGGCTGCCAGGGTGATTCTGTCGGTCATGCGCAATGCGCGGCACGGCAAGCCTCAGGCTTGCCGCGGTGCCGGTCCGGCTGCCTGACGGATGGCACGGCAGGCGCGAACAACGATCAGCCCTGCTCGCGCGAAGCCAGGAACTCTTCGTAGTTGCCGCGGTAATCCACGACCTTGCCATCGCCCGCCACTTCGAAGATGCGCGTGGCCAGGCCCGAGACGAACTCGCGGTCATGCGACACGAAGACGAGCGTGCCTTCGAATTTCTCAAGCGCGAATTGCAGCGACTCGATCGATTCCATGTCCAGGTGGTTGGTCGGCTCGTCCATCAGCAGGACGTTGTGGCGGCCCAGCATCAGGCGGCCGAAGCTCATGCGGTTCTTCTCGCCGCCGGACAGCACGCGCACGGCCTTCGAGATGTCGTCGCTGGAGAACAGCAGGCGGCCCAGCACCGAGCGCATGGCCTGGTCGTCGTCGCCCGGCTGGCGGTACGCGGTCATCCAGTCGAACAGGTTGTCGTCGGAATTGAACTGGTCGGAAACGTCCTGGGCCATGTAGCCCTTGTCCGCGTTCTCGGACCACTTCACCTCGCCGCGGTCGGGCGCCAGGTCGCCGGCCAGCAGGCGCAGCAGCGTGGTCTTGCCGACGCCGTTGGCGCCGATGATGGCGATCTTCTCACCGGCCTCGACCATGGCCGAGAAGTTGGTGATGATGGGGCGGTCGTAGGCCTTCGAGATGGCTTCGACGTGGACCGCCTGGCGGTGCATGACCTTGTTCTGCTCGAAGCGGATGAAGGGGTTCTGGCGCGAGGACGGCTTGACCTCGACGGCCTCGGCCTTGATGCGGTCGATCTGCTTCAGGCGCGAGGTGGCCTGGCGGGCCTTGGACTTGTTGGCCGAGAAGCGGCGCACGAAGTCCTGCAGCTCGATGATGCGTTCCTTGGCCTTGGCATTGGACGCCGTGACACGCTCGCGCGCCTGCGTCGAGGCCAGCATGTAGTCGTCGTAGTTGCCCGGATAGACGCGCAGTTCGCGATAGTCCAGGTCGGCCATGTGCGTGCACACTTCGTTCAGGAAGTGGCGGTCGTGGCTGATGATGATCATCGTGCTCTGGTAGCCGTTGAGCACGTTCTCGAGCCAGCGGATGGTGTTGATGTCCAGGTTGTTGGTGGGTTCGTCCAGCAACAGCACGTCGGGGTTCGAGAACAGCGCCTGCGCCAGCAGCACGCGCAGCTTCCAGCCCGGCGCGATCTCGCGCATCGGCAGTTGGTGCTGCTCGACCGGGATTTCCAGGCCCAGCAGCAGTTCGCCGGCGCGGGCCTCGGCCGTGTAGCCGTCGTATTCGGCGAACTTGGCCTCGAGGTCGGCGGCCCTCATGTAGTCGTCTTCGGACGCCTCGGGGTTCGCGTAGATCGCATCGCGCTCCGCCATGGCTTCCCACATTTCGGTGTGGCCCATCATGACGACGTCCAGCACCCGCATGTCTTCGTAGGCGAACTGGTCCTGGCGCAGCTTGCCCAGGCGCACGCCCGGCTCCAGCGAAACGTTGCCCGAACTGGACTCCAGGTCGCCGCCGATGATCTTCATGAACGTCGACTTGCCCGAGCCGTTGGCACCGATCAGGCCATAGCGGTTGCCCTCCCCGAACTTGACGGAGACGTTCTCGAAAAGGGGTTTGGGACCGAACTGGATGGTGAGATTGGCGGTAGAGATCACGATGGTAAAAGAGGAAAATCCATGTAACGGGCGGCGTGCCCAAGCCGTCAGTGTAACGCGGGCGTTGCGCGCTCCCAACTGGTGTAACCGATGTGCCTATTCGGCCCTATCCGGGACCTGCCCGCGTGCTATACCCCCTTCTGCCGGCCCATGAATTGGCGGCAGAAGGAGAATGGCCATGTTCAAGACCCTGGAGCTCGTGGTTGGCCACCGTACCGCGACCGTCTGGATGAATCGCGCCGAACAGCGCAACGCCCTGAACGGTCCGATGATTGAAGAACTGGTGCAGGCCTTCGCCGGCCTGAGCCAGGACGACACCGTCCGCGCCATCGTGCTGGCCGGACGCGGCTCCGCCTTTTGCGCGGGCGCCGACCTGACCTGGCTCCACGCAGGCACGCCCGCCGAGGCGGAGAACCCGAACGACGTGGAGGCCATGAAGACGTTGTTGCGCACCGTCCACGCCTGCCCGAAGCCGGTGCTGGCCCGCATCCACGGCGCGTGCATCGGGGTGGGCATGGGGCTGGCGGCGGCGTGCGACATCGCGATTGCCGCGCGCACGGCCTCCTTCGGCCAACCCGAGACCCGCCTGGGCCTGATGCCTGCCTTGACCGCGCCTTATGTGGTGAAGGCCATGATGCCGCGCGCGGCGCAGCGCTGGCTGCTGACCGGAGAGGCCTTCGGCGCCGAAGAGGCCCGCCGTATCGGTTTCGTGCACGACGTGTGCAATCCGGCGGAGCTGGATCCACGCATCGACGCCCTGCTGGGCAGCTTCGTGATGGCGAGTTCGCAGGCCGTCAGGGCCACCAAGGCCCTCCTGCGCACGCTGTCGGATGCGGAAGACCTGGGGCCAGGCCGCAACGCCGACAGGGCGTTCTAGGCGGCCGCACAGGCCGGGGCCCTGCCCCGGCCGGCGTCAGTGGGCGTGATCCTCGCCAGGCGCGTGGCTCGGCCCATGGTCATGGCCGCAGGCATCGCAGTGGCCGTGTGCCGCGTGGTCCTGCGCGTGGCCGTGATCCTGCCCATGGTCATGGTGGTGCTCATGCAGCACCAGGTAAGCCATGCCATCTTCCGTCGCCAGACCCACTTTCGCGCCGATGGGCAGCGTGGCCTTGGTGGGCACGTGGCCATAAGGCAGGCCCGTCACCACCGGCACCTTCACCACGCCGCGCAGCCACGCCACGACGGCGTCCATGTCGTAACCCTGATCGTGCGGCGCCAGCTTGTAGTCGGTGAAGCGGCCCAGCACGATGGCCTTCTGCCTGGCCAGGATGCCCGCGTGCAGCAGTTGCGTCAGCATGCGCTCCACACGGTAGGGATGCTCGCCCACGTCTTCCAGCACCAGGATGCCGCCCCGGACCTTGGGAAGATAGGGCGTGCCCACCAGCGAGGCGACGATGGCCAGGTTGCCGCCCCACAGCACGCCGCGGCAGTCCACGGCGTCGGCGCCGGGCGCCTCGAAGCTCAGGATCTCCAGTTCGCCGCGCATCGTCTCAGCGAACAGGTCCGGCGTCAGCGCATCCAGCTTGCGGCCGCCGAAATCGGCGCAGGCGCACGGCCCCGTATAGCTGACCGCGCCCGTCTGCGCGAGCAGGGCCAGGTTGAAGGCGGTGAAATCGCTGTGGCCCACGAAACGCTTGCCGCTGTCCGCGATGGCCTGCCAATCCAGCAGGTGCAAGAGGCGCGACAGGCCATAGCCGCCGCGCGTGGCCATGACGATGGGCAGCTTCTGCTTGATGGCGCGCGTGAAGGCGGCGGCGCGCTGCGCGTCGGTGCCGGCGAAGCGCTGGTCCACCGCCAACGCGGTGCGATCGACGGCAGTGCGAAAACCCATCCCGCCCAGCCGCTCGCACGCGAGCGCCAGGGCCGCTGGCTCACGCACGGCGCCAGACGGCGAGATCATGTAGATGCCGCGGTAATCGGCCGGGGTCGGATGGATGTGGCTGGGGCAGTTGTCGGCGCGCTTGGCCCTGCCCTTGCTCTCGGTTTTGCTCATGAAGAAATATCCTGGTCGTCGTCCACGGCGGGCGCCGTGGGGGCGGAAGGCTTGCGGCGGCGTTCGCGGAAGAAGTCGCGCAGCAGCTCGCCGCAACGCGCTTCCAGCACGCCGCCTTCGTAACGGGTCTGGTGATTGAGCTGGCGCACGCCCCCGACGTCCAGGACGCTGCCGCAGCAGCCCGTCTTGGGATCGGCGGCGCCGTAGACCACGCGCGCCAGGCGCGCGTGCAGCATGGCGCCCATGCACATGGCGCAAGGCTCCAGCGTGACGTACAGGGTGGCGCCGGGCAGCCGGTAGTTGCCGGCCTGCCGCGCGGCGGCGCGCAGCGCGACGATCTCCGCGTGGGCCGTGGGATCGCTGTCGACGATGACGCGGTTGTGGCCGGTGGCCACGAGCTCGCCCTGCGCATCGACCAGCACCGCGCCCACCGGCACTTCGCCGATATCCCAGGCCTGCTGCGCCGCGCGCAGCGCCAGGGCCATGCAGGCTTCGTCGGCGGCCCGCGTGGCGGCAGCGCCAGCGGCCTGCGGGACCAGCGTGTCAGCCACGGTACACACGCGACTTCAGCGCGATGCGCCCGGCCAGGCTGGTGACTGCCTCTTCCAGCCATTGATAGAGCTCGGCATCGTCGTCGTAGCGCGCCTGGTTCAGGTTCGACACGCGGCCATCCTCGATGAAGCCCCATGCCCGGCTGCGCTTGTCGCGGTGCTTGCGGTCCCACACGCCGAAGGCGAAGCCACCGGCGCGGCGGATGACCGAGAAACACGGGATGTCGGTGTAGCCGTCGCCCACGAAGATCATCTGCTCGAACGGGATGCGCAGACGGTCTTCGGGCACCTTGCGATTGACCTCGAAAGGTTTGCCCACGTAGGCCGGGCCGATGATGCCCTTCTGGATGTGGAAGAGATAACGGGTCTTGTCGGTGAAGCTGACGATGCGGCGCGGGAAGACGATTCCGCCGGCGTCGTCGTAGGTGAACTCGGAGGCCCAGATCTCGGTGAACTCGTGCGCGATGGGCGTGGCGCGCACCACGTCGCCGATGCCGCTGGAGATCAGGTAGAACTCGAGCTGCACCTGCGGATGCGCCTGGCGTACGGCCTGGCGCAGGCGCGAGAACAGCGTGGGCACGCCGTCATGCAGGGGCAGCGACTGGCCCCAGGCACGCAGGCGCTCGCGCGTGATGCGGCCGTGGCTGCCTTCGCGCGAGAGCTCGATCATGCGGTGGAGATAGGCCGGGACGGGATCCCAGTCCTGGGCGAGCAGCGGGTCGACCTGGTCTTTCCAGAAGCTCGCGGTGTCGACGCCCATGCTGTCGAGAAAACCCGAGGTGCTGTCGGGCGCCAGCGTGTCGTCGAAATCGAAGATCAGGGCAATGACATCGGACATGGGCGCGCCACAGGCAGGAAGGAAGGCGCCATTGTACTGGGCGCCCGCCCCGCCGCCTGGGTAGCGCGGGCCATCCCCCGTGCACCGCCGGGTGCGCGGGGGCCGGGATCAACGGACGTTGGTGCCGGGCGCGCCGGGGGTGCCCATGGGAGCGGGGGTCTGGTAGCCCTGGGTGGGCGGGGCCGGCGGCTGGTAAGCCGGCGGGGGCGATTGGTAGGCCGGGGGCGGCGTCTGGTACGTGGGCGCCGGGTTATTGCCGGTGGCGGGCGGCACCGGCATGGGCGCCGGCGCCGTGGCAGGCGCCGAGGTGCCCGGGGCGTGATAGACCGGCGGCGGATTGCCGGCGGCCGGGGCCGCGCCAGGCGCCGGCACCGTGATCGTGCGTTCGCGCAGGACGCCGCCGCCCGGCACGCTGCCGTGGACCTGGGTGTCAGGCGACTTCATGGTCGCCTCGCAGGACGCGCGATCCGCCGCGGGCAGGTTCTGGCAGCGGCGCACGGCGTTCTGCTGGCGCTGTTCGGGCGTCGTCTGGACGTTCGGGCGGGGCGACTCGGTGCGCACCGCGCCCGCTTCCCGCAGGCAGGTGGCGCGATCCTGGCCGGTGGTGCCGCTGTTGCAGGCAGCCACGTCGCGCTGGTATTGCTGTTGGCGCGCCGAATCGGCGGCCAGGGCCGGGCCGGCGGCCGTGGCCGAGATCAGCAGCGCGGCGGCGCACAAGGCGAAGCCGCGGCGCGCGGGCTTGCGTTGGGGCATCTGGTCGAGGGTATTCCGCATGGCGTATCTCCTATCCAACCCATCGTGGGCGGGGCTGTTGCGCCAGCCTTGCCGTTGCCTGCGCGAAAGACCGCGCCGGCCGCCGCAGGGCTGGGTGGAAACCCATTATGCGGGCCCCGCCCGGGGCTCGGCCACCGCCTGCTTACGTCTGGCAAGAACTCTTTCCAATCCCTACCGCGCCCGCGGGGGCGTGCCCCATCTGGAGACGATTGTCACAGGCGCTTGCGCGCCAACCGTCGTTCAGGCGCGCCGGCGGCGCCGCGGTCCCGCCACGCAGGCAATGGCCAGGATCAGCCCCGACATCACCGCGATCATGCCGGCGGCGCTGACGCTGTCGGGCGAACCGAACAGCATCGGCCCGTAGGCGGCCAGGAAAAAGCCCGCCAGCGAGGAGAGGGCCGCGAACGCCACGCTCCAGCCGATCTGCGCCCCCAGCTTGTCCGTCATGAGGCGGGCCGCCGCGGCCGGGCAGATGAACATGGCGACCACCAGGATGGCCCCCACCGCCTCGAAGGCCGCGACCGCGCTGACCGCCACCATGACCAGCAGCAGGAAGCCCGTCAGGCCCGGCCTGGCGCCCACGCTGGCGGCGAAATCGGCGTCGAAGGTGCCCAGCACCAGTTCGCGCCGGCGATGGAACAGGAACAGCGCCACCACCAGCAGCACGACGGCCAGGCGCGGCAACTGCACCGGCAGCTCGGCCAGCACGGCGGGATCCAGCAGGTCGCCCCAGTCGATGGCGGCCAGCCAGATGAGGCTTTCCAGGTTGCCGTACAGCACGTGCTCGACGTCCAGGTGCACGGCGCTGGCGCGTGAGCGCTCCAGCCACAGCACGCCGGCGGCGAACAGCGCCGTGAAGACCACGCCCATGGCCGCGCCGGATTCGATGCGCCCCAGCTTGCGGATGGCCTCGATGAGCCCCACCGCCAGCACCGCGGCAATTGCCGCGCCCGCCAGCATGGGACCGGTGCTGACCGTGCCGGTGACCAGGAACGCGCCCACCACCCCCGGCAGCACGACGTGGCTGACCGCATCGCCGATCAGGCTTTGCCGGCGCAGCACCAGGAAATTGCCCAGCAGCGCGCACACCACGCTGGCCAGGAGGCCGATGAGCGCGGGGGTCAGGCTCAGGCCCAGGAAGTCGGCCAGCATCATCGCGCCGCCTCCAGCTTGCGCTCGAGATCGGCCAGCGTATCGGGCGGCAGCACCTCGCGGATGGGCAGCACGCGCTGGTACAGCCCTGCCGAGACGCTGCCGGGGCTGTCGCGCCGGTATTGCATCCACAAGGCCTCGTCGCGCGCGGCCTGCGCGGCGGCGATGGCGCCCGCTTCCGTGGCGACGCCGTCGCGCCGGATGTGCCCGGCCCGGCGCAGCACCCGCAAGGTCAGGCCGTCATAGATGGGTTCGCCCCGCCCGATGGCCAGCAGGCCTTGGCGCCGGTGCACCCGCAGGCGAAAGGCGTAATAGCGCACGGCCACGGCCAGCAGGCCACGGCTGGGCGCCAGCAGCATCGACACGGCGAAGATGCTGAACAGCGTCAGCACGATGAGCGAGCCCGTCGGCAGGCCCCGCGCGGTGGAAGACAGCGCGGCACCCACGTAGCCGCCCACCGCGCCCAGGCCCGCGGCGATGGGCACCATGCGGTGCACGCGCTCGGTCCAGAAACGCGCGGCAACGGCCGGGATGATGGTGAGCGCCACGCTCAGCACCAGCCCCACGACCTTCAGGCCGGTGACGACGACGGCCAGCAGCACCAGCGACAGGGCGAGATCCGCACGGCGCACGTTCACACCCGAGACCTCGGCATAGTCGGCGTCGAACGCCACCAGGGCAAAGCGCCGGCGCAGCAGGAAGATGGCCAGGGCCGTGACCGCCGCCATCACGGCGATGAGCACGGCCTCGCTGCGCAGCATGCCCGCGGCCGACCCCAGCAGATAGGAGCCCAGGCCCGCCTGGCTGCCGGTGCGCATGACCTGGATGACGGTCAGCAGCACGACGCCAGCGCCGAAAAACACGGACAGCACGGCGCCGATGGCCGCATCCTCGCGCAGCCGGGTGCGGCCGACGATGGCGCCCACCGCCAGCATGCCCAGCGTGGCGGAAATGGCCGCGCCCAGCATCAGGCCTGGCATCCAGCGGCCATTGCCGGTCCATACCGCCATGACGATGAAGGCCAGCGCCAGGCCCGGCAGCGTGGCATGGCCCATGGCGTCGCTGACCAGCGAACGGCGGCGCAACAGCACGAAGGCGCCCACCGCGCCGCCGGCCGCGCCCAGCAAGGCGGCACCCAGGGTGACCAACGCGGTGTTGTAGCCGGCCTGCATCAGCAAGGCGGACAGGAAGGCCTGCATGGTGTCAGTCCTGTCGGGCGGAAGCGTCGGTTGCAGCCACGGCCGCCGAGTCGTGCGCCTCGGCCAGCCGGTCGATCTGCACGCCCGCCAGGCGGCCGCCGTAGGCGTCCTGCAGGTTGTCGGCGGTGAAGGCCTCGCGCACCGGGCCGGCCGCCACGCGCTGCACGTTCAGCAGCAGCACGTGGTCGAAATATTCCGGCACCGTGGCCAGGTCGTGATGCACGCACAGCACCGTCTTGCCGGAACGGTTCAGCGTGCGCAGCACGCTGATCAGCGCGCGTTCGGTGGCGGCGTCCACACCGGCGAAGGGTTCGTCCAGCACATAGAGATCGGCGTCCTGCACCAGGGCGCGCGCCAGGAAGATGCGTTGCTGCTGGCCACCCGACAGCCGCCCGATCTGGCGGTCGGCGAACTCGCGCATGCCCACCTGCTCCAGGCAGGCGGCGATGCGCGCCTTGTGGCCTGCCTGCAGGAAGCCCCACGGGCTGAGCTGCCGGTAAAGCCCCATGGCCACGACGTCGAAGGCCGTGGCGGGGAATTCCCAGTCGACGCTGGCGCGCTGGGGCACATAAGCCACCCGGTGGCGATTGGCCGCGAACGGCAGCCCGAACAGGCTGACCTCGCCCGATACCCGCGGAATGATGTCCAGCGCGGCCTTGAGCAGCGTGGACTTGCCCGCGCCGTTGGGTCCCACGATGACGCTCATGGCACCGGCCGGCACCACGTGGTCGATGGAGAACAGCACGGTCTTGCCGTCATAGCTGACGGTGAGGCCGCTGAGCGAGAGCGCGGGCGGCGGCGCGCCGGCGTCGCGGGAAGGCGCGGGAGGCTTGGCTCTGGGCATGCCGATCATTTCTTGCAAGGCGCCACGCCCGCGGGAGGCTGGCCGGCGTCGCCGCCCAGCGCGCAGGCGATGGTCGAGACGTTGTGGGCGATCATGCCCAGATAGGTGCCTTCGGGCGTATCCGGCGCGCCCATCGCGTCGGAATACAGCTCGCCGCCCACCCTGACCGTGTGGCCGCGGGCGGCCGCGCCTTCCATCAGGGCGCGCACGTTGCGCTCGGACACGGACGATTCGACGAAGATGGCGCCGATCTGGCGCTTGGCCAGTTCGCCCACCAGGCGTTCGACCTGGTGCAGGCTGGCTTCGCTTTCCGTGGAAATGCCCTGGATGCCCAGCACTTCGTAGCCATAGGCGCGGCCGAAATAGCGGAAGGCGTCATGCGCGGTCACCAGTACGCGCCCCTTGGGCGGCACGCTTTCCAGCACCTTGCGCGAATAATCGTCCAGCTCGTCCAGTTTCAGCTGGTAGGCGCGCGCATTGGCCTCGAAGACGGCCCGGCTGGCCGGCTCGGCGTCGATCAGCGCGTCGCGCGCGGCCTGGACCACCCGCTCCCACAGGGACGGATCCATCCAGACGTGAGGGTCGTAACGATCGGGGTAATCCTCGTCGGCCAGCAGGTCGGCGCGCGGCAGCGCGGTTTCCGCCAACGCCACGACACGCTGGCGGCGGGCCAGGTCGTGCATGAGCTTTTCCAGCTGGGCTTCCAGGTTCAGCCCGTGCCACACCACCAGGTCGGCGCGCGTCAGCCGGCCGATGTCCGAGCGCGTCTGGCGGTAGGTGTGCGGGTCGACGCCCGGCCCCATCAGGGTCGTCACGCTGACCCGTTCGCCGCCCACGGCCTTGATCGCATCGCCCAGCATGCCGGTGGTGGCGACGACGTCCAGCGGCTCGCCCGAGGGCTGCGCCCGCGCCGGCAGGGCCGTGAGGAGCAGTACCGCCAGCACCGCGGCCAGCGCGCCCAGCCAGGCCTGGCCTGTCCGCCTCGGCCGGCCGAAGGCGGTCGCCGCGCCTGCCCGTGTTTGCGTGCCTGGGTGTGCCGATACGTCCATGCCCCTGATCATGCCTGCCATCCGTGTTGTCAAATCACCTTAATGATAAGGGTTTGCGTTTGATCACAGGGAATGCCCTTGTGTCGTGCAGGCCTATGACGCCGCGCAACGGGCTTGAGAGGCGCAAGACGTTGCGCTACTCTGGCTCGCCCGTGCGCTGCGGGCGCTGGCGGGCCCCGCCCCGGAGACACGAATCATGACGCCGTCCACGCCCTCTTCCCCCGTCACGCGCCCGGCGGCCCTGCTGCCTTACGGGGTGCGCATCGAGATGGGTGCCGGGGCCGACCCGCAAGCCGTCGAAGCCGAGGCCCGCGCGCTGCTGGCAGCGCTGTCCACCGAAGACTGCACCGACATCCTCCACGAGGCGGGCGGCGTACTGCGTCTGGTCTTGTCGGCCGACGCCACGGCGCGCTGGGCGCCAGGCCTGGACACCACCGGCCTGGTGGACGCCCTGGGACTGGACACCCACGCCCGCGAAGCCGACCTGGACCGCGAGATCCTGCTCGCCCTGCTGCTGGCGCCCGTGCCGCTGGCCTATCCCAGCGTGGCGGAACTGGCCTCGGCCATCCGCATCCGGCGCTACACGGTGCAGGCCGCCCGCAAGACGGCGCTGGCCTTCGACACCGAGGCAGCCGAGCGCCCCGAAGACTGCTGGACCTATTCCGAGGCCACCGGCTTCGTGCTGCGCCCGGGCGCCGACCTGATCGATGCGCTGCGCAAGGCCACCCAGCCCGACGCCACCGGCAAGCTGTATGCGTTCTCTTGCTATCGCGCCACCGAATACGTCACGCTGCTGGGCATTGCCCAGGAGCTGCAAGACACCAATCCGCCGCTCTATCGCCGCCTGCAACGCCAGTGGGAGCAGCGCGCCATCATGTCCGGCCTTTTCCACGACGTCTTCCTGCGCGAGTACGGCTCGCTGCAGGCCCCCTTGCCCTCGCGCTATTACGTTCCCGGCGACCGCCTCTGGTTCCGCAACCCGGACGAAGCGTCGGCCAATGCCGAAGGCTACGAGGGGTCGTGGGTGGTCTACGTGGGCGAAGGCCGCTATACGAATTTCTGGAAGCGCGACCAGCCCTTCACGCTGGTGTCCAAGTGCCTCGAGATCTACCACTGGCGCGATGCCACCTATGAGAACGACCGCGGCCAGTTGCGCGTGAACGACGACGAGGTGGATCGCCGCGTGCACCAGACCCAGCAGGATCCCCAGGCCGTGCAGGCCATCCTGGCGCGCATGCTGCGCATCCGCGACCCGCAAGGCGTCTACGCCGAAGGCGGCTGCATCGATGCGACGCGGGAATGCGCGCGCTGGGTGCGTCCCGGCAGCGCGGACCTCGCGCTGCCTTGAGCGGCCTCCCCCGGCGCTGCCCCTGAGACTGGCCCCCTGGCGGCAACCGCCAGGGCCTCTACCGCCACGCGGCCATCTCCGGCTGCTATGCTGCGACGCTGGCCGCGCCAGATGCCGGCCTCCATCGTCCGGCTGGCGGGCCGCTGGAGTTCCCAACACTATGAATATGAAGCGCTTTTCCAAATATTTCTTGCGCGGCCTGATCGCCATCCTGCCCCTGGCGCTCACGGTCTACCTGCTGGTCCTGCTGGTGGCATGGCTCGAGTCCACCGCCATGACCCTGCTCAGCCCCTTCATCGGCAGCTTCTACGTGCCTGGCATGGGCCTCGTGCTCGGCATCCTGGGCATCTTCGCGCTGGGTGCCCTGCTCTCGGGCGCGCGCGTCCAGAAGGTCATGACCTATGTGGAAATGCCCTTCACCACGGTGCCCGTGGTCAAGAGCATCTACTCCTCGCTGAAGAGCTTCGCCGATTACTTCTCGCCGCGCGGCAAACAGGACGGCCCTGCCCAGCAGGTGGTGCTGCTGCGCCTGCCTGACCAGCCGCTGGAGGTGGTGGGCCTGGTCACCCGCCACGGCGTGGACGGCCTGCCCGAAGGCTTCCTGCAGGACGACCGGGTGGCCGTCTATCTGCCCATGGGTTACATGATCGGCGGCTACACCGTGTTCGTGCCGCGCAGCTGGGTGCACCCCATCGCGATGTCGGTCGAGGAAGCGATGCGCTCCTCGCTGATCGCGTGGATGTCGCGCAGCACCGATCCGCTGCGTCCCGGGCCGGCCGAGACGCCGGCTGCCGCGGCCGTCGTGCCGCCGGCGGCGGCCACCGCGACGGACACCGCGGCCCCGCCCGCCGCGGCCGACGGCGAGGCCGACGCCGAGGACGCCAGCACGGTGGCCCGGCAGGAACCGCCCCAGGAGCCCCGCGCATGAAGCTGCGCATGGCCAGGAACTCCATCTTCGCGATCCTGCTGCGCTCGGCGTGGTGGATCAGCGCCGCCATCGCCGCGGCCATCGTCATCGCCGCCAACGCGCTGCTGCCGCCCCAATACTTCGGCTTCGGCGCCTTCGCGGCTTTCCCCTTCGTGATCATCGCCGGCATCGCGCTCTACAAGCAGCTGCAACGGCCGTCCGAGGCGCGCGTGGCGGAAATCGAGAACGCCGCCCGTGCCATGAGCTGGCAGACGTTCTCGCAAGCCCTGGCCGATGCCTTCACGCGTGACGGCAGCCAGGTCGAGACCCTGAACGGCGATCCACGGGCCGATTTCGCCCTGACCCGCAACGGACGCCGTGCCGTGGTCGCCGCACGCCGCTGGAAGGCGTCGCGCACCGGCCTGGAAGCGTTGCGCGAGCTGGTGGCGGCCCGCGAGGCCCACGCGGCGCATGAGTGCATCTATGTCGCGATGGGCGACCTCAGCGAACAGGCGGCGCGCTACGCCAAGCAGGAGCAGGTCCACCTGCTGCAGGGCCCTGAACTGGCGCGGCTGGCGCCCAAGTTCGCGCAGGCGCACTGAGCCCTGCCCCTGGGCGGGGACGGCATGCCCGGCGCTGCCGGTGCGATAATCGCATCCCGCCCTTCCCCCTATTGCTGGAGACTGCTGTGAGCCGCATCGACGATGCCTTGCACGACCGCGAGGTCGGCCAGGCCGACGCCACCCTGGACACCACCCGCATCGACGACGTGCGCATCAGCGCCGTGCGTCCGCTGATCTCGCCCGCCCTGCTGCAGGACGAGCTGCCCATCTCGGCCAACGTCCAGGCCCTGGTCGAGCGCAGCCGCGCCGAGATCTCCGACGTGTTGCATGGCCGGGATGACCGGCTGGTGGTCGTCGTGGGGCCCTGCTCCATCCACGACCATGGCCAGGCCATGGACTATGCGCGGCTCCTGAAGCAGGCCGCGCAGACCCTGTCCGACGACCTCGTCCTGATCATGCGCGTCTACTTCGAGAAGCCGCGCACGACCGTGGGCTGGAAGGGCTACATCAACGATCCGCGCCTGGACGGCAGCTTCCGCATCAACGAAGGCCTGCGCCGCGCGCGCGAACTGCTGCTGGAAATCGGCGAACTGGGCCTGCCTGCCGGCACCGAGTTCCTGGACCTGCTGAGCCCGCAATACATCGCCGACCTGATCGCCTGGGGCGCCATCGGCGCGCGCACCACGGAAAGCCAGAGCCATCGGCAGTTGTCGTCGGGTCTGAGCACGCCGCTCGGCTTCAAGAACGGCACCGACGGCGGCGTGCAGGTGGCGTCCGACGCCATCGTGGCCGCCCGGGCCCCGCACGCCTTCATGGGCATGACCAAGATGGGCATGGCGGCCATCTTCGAAACGCGCGGCAACGACGACACGCACGTCATCCTGCGCGGCGGCAAGTCGGGCCCCAACTTCGACCGTGCCAGCATCGACGCCTGCTGTGCCGTGCTGGCCAAGGCCGGCCTGCGCGAACAGGTCATGGTCGATTGCTCGCACGCGAACTCCAACAAGTCGCACGCGCGCCAGGTGAACGTGGCCGATGACATCGCCGCGCAGATGTCGGCGGGCGACCGCCGCATCGTCGGCGTGATGATCGAGAGCCACCTGGAGGAAGGCCGCCAGGACCAGCGGCCCGGCGAGCCGCTCAAGCACGGCGTGTCGATCACCGATGCCTGCCTGAGCTGGGCCCAGACCGAGCCCGTGCTGCAGACCCTGGCCGCTGCGGTCCGTGAACGGCGGAAGGCTGCCTGATACGGGCTGGACTTCCCAAGCAAAACAGGACGCCACGGCGTCCTGTTTTGCATTGCGCCGAGCGCGTCAGGCCTGGCCGCCCCGCGCCTCCGACAGCGCAATGGTCAGGTGCTGCACTTTCTTCTTCAACTGGTCACGCTCGTCGGTCAGCTCGGCCACGCGGTGTTTCAGCTGCGCGATCTCGATCTGCTCGGGCGTGGCGTCGGGCGGCAGTTCCAGCGGTTCCGGGGCGGGCTTGGGCGGCAGGCGCGACTCCCGCACCTGGCGCGCAGCCTGGCGCAGTTCCTTCTTGCCGCCCGCCACCGCCGCCACCTGCTGCTCGCCCGGCAGGCTGGCCACTGCCGCCGCGGCGTTGATGGAGATGACGCCCGACTTCACCGCGTCGACCAGCTCGGGCGCGGCGGTCTTGCGGATTTTCTCGATCTGGCCAAGCGTGTTGCTGCTGATGCGCGCGGCACGCGCCAGGGCCTCGCGGCTGATGGCGGGCGCGCTGGCGACGGGCGAGGGATCGAAGGCCGGCCCCGGGTCCGCAGGCGGCGCGGACGCATCGGCGTCAACGGCAGGCTCCTCGCGCGCGCGCTCGGAAAGAATCTCCTTCTTGCGCAAGGCCAGCACGCCGCGCTGGAAGTCAGACACGCTGCGGCGGCCCAGGTGGTTGTCGATCATCCACAGGTGCACGTCTTCCATGCTCTTGAAGCGCGTGTTCTGCACGGTCTGGAACGCAATGCCATGCTTCTGGCAGATGCCGTAGCGGTTGTGGCCATCGACCAGCAGGTCGCCCCACAGCACCAGCGCGTCCCGGCAGCCCTCGTCCAGCAGACTGCGCTCGAGCGCGGCGTATTCGTCTTCGGTGAGCGGGTCGATGTAGCTGCGCAGCGATTCGTCGATTCGAATGGTCGTCATGGGAATGCCCGGGAAATACCAATGAGTAAGAAGACCAGCGTGCCGGCCAACCCGTAATGATGACACGAACATTTTGTTAACCCCTTGGCGGGCAGGGACTTCCCGGACGCGATTGCCCCGCGCGGCTAAGATGGCGCCGGCTGTCCCGTTCAGTGGGACGGCAGCAGACTCACCCCGCCACGCGGGCTGGGCAGCAAGACCGCGTGGCGGGGCGCAGACCTTGCCACTTCCAAGACGGTCGGGAGGAGACTCAGCCATGGAACGGACGTCCGCGGAACCCTTCCATTTCAATGACCGAGTAGACCTTGCTTATGAAGAAAATCCTCAAAACCCTCGTGGGTCTCGTCGCCCTGCTGGCGCTGGCCGTGGGCCTGTTCCTTTATTGGCCGTTGCACGAGCGCTCGGTGCCACCCGCCGAGAACGCCGAACCCGTCGATGCCGTGCTGATCGGCGGCGGCATCATGAGCGTCACGCTGGCCACCTATCTGCAGGAACTCGAGCCTGAGTGGCAACTGCACCTGTTCGAGCGCCTGGACGGCGTGGCGATGGAAAGCTCCGACGGCTGGAACAACGCCGGCACGGGCCACTCCGGCTTCGCCGAACTGAACTACACCCCCGAACGCGCCGACGGCTCCATCGAGACCGCCCGCGCCGTGGGCATCGCCGAACAGTTCGAGGTCTCGCGCCAGTTCTGGGCCCACCAGGTCCAGCAAGGGCTCATGCAGACGCCGTCTGACTTCATCAATCCGACGCCGCACATGAGCTTCGTGTGGGGCGACGAGAACATCGCGTACCTGCGCAAGCGCCACGAAGCGCTGATCAAGAACCCGCTTTTCTACGGCATGCAGTATTCGGAAGATGCCGCGCAGATCGCCCAGTGGGCGCCCGTGATGATGGAAGGCCGTGATCCCAAGCAGCGCATCGCCGCCACCTACATGCCGCTGGGCACGGACGTGAACTTCGGCGTGATCACGCGCCAGCTGACCCAGGCCCTGCAGAAGAAACCCAACTTCCACCTGCACCTGGGAAATGAAGTGCGCGCGCTGCGCCAGAATGCCGACAAGACCTGGAACGTCACGGTCTACGACCTGAAGGCCGGCAAGGAGCGCACCGTGCGCTCGCGCTTCGTCTTCATCGGCGCGGGCGGCGCCTCGCTCAAGCTGCTGCAGCTGTCGGGCATCCCCGAAGCGCAGGACTATGCCGGCTTCCCGGTGGGCGGCCAGTTCCTGGCCTTCGAATCGCCGGCCATCGCCGACCGCCACGACGTGAAGGCCTACGGCAAGGCCGAAAGCGGTTCGCCCCCCATGTCGGTGCCGCATCTTGACGCGCGCAAGCTCGACGGCAAGCCCGTGGTGCTGTTCGGGCCGTTCGCGCTCTTCAGCACCAAGTTCCTGAAGGAAGGCTCGTGGTTCGACCTGTTCTCGTCGGTCAACCACGACAACGTCACCGGCATGCTGCGCGTCGGTTCGGAAAACCTGGACCTGGTGCGCTACCTGGCGCAACAGGCGCAGCTGTCCGACGAGGCCCGCCACGCCGAACTGGTGAAGTACTTCCCGCAGGCCAAGCGCGAGGACTGGCGCCTGGTGACGGCAGGCCAACGCGTGCAGGTCATCAAGCGCGATCCGGAGAAAGGCGCCATCCTGCAGTTCGGCACGGAAATCGTGACCGACAAGGACGGCACCATCGCGGCGCTGCTGGGCGCCTCGCCCGGCGCGTCGACCTCGCCGCCCATCATGCTGCAACTGCTGGCGAAATCCTTCCCCAAGGAAATGGCCGACGGCTGGCAGGCTCGCCTGAAGGAAATCATTCCTTCGTATGGCCGCAAGCTCAACGACAGCCCCGCGCTGACCAACGAGATCCGCCGCCAGACCAGCCAGTCGCTGCAACTGCCCTACCTGGACGTGCCGCAGGACCTGAGCACGGCCAGCGCGCCGGTGGTGACGCCGGCGCAACCCGCCGCGCCCCGGCCTGCCGCCGACCAAGCCGGCCCGCAAGCCGTGCCGCGCACGGGCAATGCCAACGCGGAAATGCAGGCGCTGTAAAAGGATAGTCGCCCAAGCGAAAAGGCCGCGTCATGAACTGACCCCCGAAAGTTGGACGAAATCCAATCTTCGGGGGTTTTTGCATGGCGAAGTACGACGAGCAGTTCAAGCTCAGGGTAGTCAGGCGGTATTTATCGGGCTCAGCGGGAGCCAAGACGGTCGGTGCTGAGCAGGGTCTTGGCCATGCGACGGTCAGACGCTGGGTGCAGAGCTACCGGGAGCATGGCCTGTCCGGGTTGCGCCGCAAGGGGGCAAGCTATGACGCAGCCTTCAAGCTGCAGGTGCTCAGGCGAATGCGGCAGGAGCACTGGTCACAGGCCCAGACGGCGGCCGCGTTCAACATTCGCTGTGCGACTCACATTGGCAAGTGGGCACGCCAGTATGATGCGGGAGGACTGGGCGCATTGGCGCCCAAACGTAGAGGTCGACCTCCGATGCCCCACAAGCACCCGCCCGCGCCAATTCCCACGGACATGACTGCCGAGCAGATGCGCGAGGAGCTGGCCTATCTGCGCGCGGAGAATGATTATCTAAAAAAATTGA
The DNA here is from genome assembly GCF_900089455.2 of Orrella dioscoreae. Lineage (NCBI taxonomy): Bacteria > Pseudomonadati > Pseudomonadota > Betaproteobacteria > Burkholderiales > Alcaligenaceae > Orrella > Orrella dioscoreae. Next base: position 2,235,134 of record NZ_LT907988.1, on the reverse strand, counting down.
AGGCCTTGATCGAAGCGGAACGGACCGAAGCGCTGGTGAAAAAGCGCAAATTGTCCAAGGATTGAGGCCGACACATCCGCTGTCGCTATTGCTGCGGGCGGCCAAGCTCTCGCGCAGCACGTTCTACTACCATCTGAAGGCGCAGGGTGCGGTCGATCAGTACGCCGCGCTCAAGGCCAAGATCCGTGCTATCTACACACGTCACAAGGGCCGCTACGGCTACCGGCGCATCACGGCCGCGCTGCGCCAGGCCGGCCAGTGCGTGAACCACAAGACGGTGCAGAAGCTGATGCGGGCGTTGGGACTGAAGTCCTTGGTGCGACCGAAGAGGTATCGCTCGTACCGAGGCGAGGTAGGCCGCGTGGCGCCGAACGTGCTGGCGCGCCAGTTCGAGGCCGACCGTCCGAACCAGAAGTGGGTCACCGACGTGACGGAGTTCAACGTGCGCGGCCAGAAGCTGTATCTGTCGCCGGTGATGGACCTGTACAACGGTGAGATCGTGGCCTACGAGACCAGCGAACGCCCGCTGTTCGGGCTGGTGGGCAACATGCTCAAGAAGGCGATGCGCCGCCTGTCGCCGGGCGACCAACCGCTGCTGCACTCGGACCAGGGCTGGCAGTACCAGCAGCCCAGCTACCGGCGCATGCTGGCCGATCGTGGCCTCACGCAAAGCATGTCGCGCAAGGGCAACTGCCTGGACAACGCCGCCATGGAGAGCTGGTTCGCCACGCTCAAGACCGAGTGCTTCTACCTGCGCCGCTACGACAGCATCGAGCAGCTTCAAAAGGCCATCGGCCAGTTCATCCACTACTACAACCACCAGCGTATCCGGCTCAAACTAAAAGGCCTGAGCCCGGTGCAATACCGAACTCAGGCCTTGGCCGCCTGATCTTTTAAACTGTCCAACTTCTGGGGGTCAGTTCATCACGCGGCCTTTTTGCTTGGCGTCGCGCCCCGGGGCCGACAGGCCCGGGGCGCGACGCACGGGTGACGCAGCGTCAGCTGCCGACCACGCCGCCGTCTTCCTTCCAGATCACCACCGTGGACGAACGCGGACGTCCGCCCGTGGCTTCCGGCCACTTCGAGAACGCCAGCGGATCGACCTCGGGGTCGGGCAGGCCCGCGGCACGGGGATGCTGGCCGTACTCGCCCGGGTGCTGCACGTTCACGAAGACATACTTGTGATCCGGCGTCCACGTGATGCCCGTGATTTCGCAGCCCGACGGGCCGACCAGGAAACGGCGGATCTCGCCATTGCCGGCGCCCGCTTGCGGATCGGCCACCAGCATCTGGTTGTTGCCCTGGCCAGCATAGCGGCCGGTGTTGGAGTAGTTGCCGTCGGTCTGGATCCAGAGGCGGCCATACTTGTCGAAAGCCAGGCCGTCCGGGCTGTTGAAGGTGTTGTCCGCCGTGATGTTGGCCGAGCCGGCCACCAGGCCGTCACCCGCGTTGGGGTTGCCGGCCAGCACGAACAGGTCCCATTCGAAGGTCAGGGCGGCGGCATCGTTGCCGGTCTCGCGCCAACGCACGATCTGACCGTAGACGTTGTTCGCACGCGGGTTGGCGTCGTCTTCCGCACCGGCGGCGCGGCCGCTGTTGTTGGTCAGGGTGCAATAGACCTCGCCCGTCTGAGGATGCACCGTGACCCACTCGGGACGGTCCATGGGCGTGGCGCCCGCGGCGTCGGCGGCCAGGCGGGTGTGGACCAGCAGCTCGCCGATGTCGGCGAAGTCGTCGGCCAGCGTGCCGCCCGCCGTCTTCGGCGTGTCCAGGCGCAACGGGATCCAGCGGCCGGTGCCCATCATATCGCCCGTGGCTGCGCCTTCCTCGAACACGGCAACGTAGAGCGTGCCGGTTTCCAGCAAGTTGCGGTTCAGGTTCGGCGTGGCGGCGTCGTACTTGCCGTCGGACACGAACTTGTAGATGTAGTCGTTGGCCTGGTCATCGCCCATGTAGACGACGACGCGGCTGTCGGCGGCCAGGGTCTGCGCGGCGTTCTCGTGCTTGATGCGACCCAGCGCGGTGCGCTTCTTGGGGGTGGAGTTCGAATCGAAGGGATCGATTTCGACGATCCAGCCGAAGCGGTTCGATTCGTTCGGCGTCTGGACATAGTCGAAACGCGTATCGTGGTCTTCCCAGCGATAGCCGCTGGTGGTGGCGCTCAGGCCGTAGCGGCGCTGGCTGGCATCGCGCGCATCGGCGCCGGTGGTGGTGCCGAAATAGCCATTGAAGTTCTCTTCGCAGGTCAGATACGTGCCCCACAGGGTGTAGCCGTTGCCGCAGTTGTTGACCGTGCCGAAGGACAGCGTGCCGGTCGGGTCGGCCGCCGTCTGCACCAGGGGGTGGCCGGCCACGGGGCCGGTCAGCAGCATGGGCGTATTCAGGTGAATGCGGCGGTTGTACGTGGAGGGGATGACCACTTGCCAGTTGCCGTCGACCAGCCGCACGTGCGCGACCGACACGCCATGGGCGTGCTGGCCCTTGCGGATCTGTTCGAGATCCCAGCCCGCGCCACCCGGCACCACCGTGGGCGGATAGAAGAACTCGGGGTTCAGGTACTCGTGGTTCATCACCAGCAGGCCTTCGGTGCTGGTCTCGCCGTCCAGCGGGAAGAAGTGCATGCCGTCATGGTTGTCGCCGAATTGCAGCGTTTGCTCGGCAGCGGTATTGGTGGCGTCGGTTTTCCAGGCGGCAGCCGCATTCACCAGCGGATCGCCCCAGCGACAGAACACGGCGGAGCGATAGCCGGCGGGCACGACGATGTCGTCGCCCGTGCTGGCGGGGATGGCCTGGAAGCCCAGCAGGGGCGCATCGGGCGTGGGGGTTTCGGGCGGCTCTTCGCCAGGCGCCGGCGCGTCGTCATTGTCGCTGCTGCTACAGGCGCTCAGTCCCATGCCGAAGAAGCCGACAGCCCCAAGGCCCAGGCCGGTTTTGAGGAAGCCGCGGCGAGCCTGCGCGCGTGCCACGATCTCATTGAAGGTCGTGTTGCCAGAAGCATTGGTGGGGATGTTCTCGGGATCGATGAGGGGCATGGTTCACCTTCTTGAAATAGAAAAATGGAGCTGGGCGAGCATCCCGCTTTCCGGGCCTGCCGCCAATGAGGCAGGGGAGTCAGGAGATGGCGCGACGATGCTAAGCACCGCAAATGACGTACGGATGACGCTTTCGAAAGCAGTCTGTAAGGAAATGCAGTGACGACGACTCCCTTGCATTTCCACAGCCAGCCGCAACAACACTGAAACAAGAGGCCAGGAGAATCCCGCTTTCTTTCAGACCCCTTTCACCTTCAGAACACATGTCCCTCCCCTCCCGGTTCCGCCTGGCGCGCTGCGCCCACGCCGTCGCTGCCTGCTCGCTCGCCCTGACCCTCGCCGCTTGCGGCAGCTCGAATGACGACGAGCCGGCCAGCACGCCGCCTGCCGTCGAGCCGACGCCAACGCCGGTGCCCACGCCAGTGCCCACGCCCTCAAGCGTGAAACTGTCCCTGCTGTCGCGCTACCAGTCGGGCGAATTCGGCGTGAGCGCCGCCGAAATCCCCGCCTACGACGCCGCCAGCAAGCGCGCCTTCGTGGTCAATGCCCGCAAGGGTTCCGTCGACGTGCTGGACATGAGCGATGCCGCCGCGCCCAGGCACCTGGGCGAAATCGACGCATCGGCCGTCGCCGCCGGCGCCGAAGTCAACAGCGTGGCTGTGAAGGACGGCGTGGTCGCCCTGGCCATCCAGGCCGCCGACAAGACCGACCCCGGCTTCGTGGGCTTCTACCGTGCCGACACGCTGGCCCCGCTGACCCACGTGGTCGTGGGCGCCCTGCCCGACAACCTGGTGTTCACGCCCGATGGCAAGACCGTGCTGGTCGCCAACGAAGGCGAACCCAGCGATGACTACCAGCGCGATCCGGAAGGCTCGATCAGCATCATCGACGTGAGCAACATCGCCCGTCCCGGCGTGCGCACCGCGCGCTTCGCCGCCTGGGACAGCAAGGAACAGGAACTGCGCGACCAGGGCGTGCGCATCTTCGGACCGAGAGCGAGCGCGTCGAAGGACCTGGAGCCCGAGTACATCGCGGTCTCGGCCGACAGCAAGACGGCCTGGGCCACCCTGCAGGAAAACAACGCCCTGGCGCGCATCGACATCGAGACCGCCACCGTCACCGCGATCCTGCCGTTGGGCTTCAAGGACCACGGCGTGGCCGGCAACGGCATGGACACCAACGACGAGGACCAGGTCATCGACATCCGCGAGCGTCCGGGCGTGATGGGCATGTACATGCCCGACGCCATGGCCGCCTACGACGTGTCGGGCAAGACCTTCCTCGTCACCGCCAACGAAGGCGATGCGCGCGCCTGGGGCGAGGACATGCCGGCTTACTGGGGCACGTCCGCCACGCCGGGCGATGTCAACCTGGGCTTCGTGGAAGAGTTCCGCGTGAAGCATCTGGTGCACAACAGCGGCTTCGCCCGCCGCCGTGGCGACGACCTGCCCCCGCAGTTGGACGCGCTCGCCACGCGCGCACTGCTGAATCCTGCCACCTTCGGCTATTGCGGCGCCATGACCATCGCCTCGGGCGGCACGTCCACCACCAGCGGCGATTGCCGCGAGGACGAAGAACTCGGCCGCCTGAACGTCACCTGGACGATGGGCTATCGCGCCGACGCCACCGGCGCCCCCGTGAAGTTCAACGCCACCGGCGCCGAAGACCCTGCCGGCACGCTGTTGATGTACGACAAGCTCTACAGCTTCGGCGCCCGCTCATTCGCCATCTGGGGCGAGGACGGCAAGAAGGTCTGGGAATCGGGCGACCAGTTCGAACGCTTCCTGGCTTCCGACGCGTGCCAGCTGGGTGCGGCACGCAACATCCCCTGCAAGACCTACTTCAACAGCGGCCACGATGAAGGCGGCGCGATGGACAGCCGCAGCGATGCCAAGGGTCCGGAACCCGAAGGCATCGAACTGGGCCGCCTGGGCGACAAGACCTTCGCCTTCATCGGCCTGGAGCGCATGGGCGGCGTCATGGTCTACGACGTGAGCACGCCCACGGCGCCGGTCTTCGTCGACTACTTCAACACCCGCGAAGACTGGGACACCGCGGACCCCAGCACCGTCCTGTCGACGGTCGGCGACCTCGGTCCGGAAGGCCTGAAGTTCATCTCGCCCCCGGAGTCGCCCACGGGTGAAGCCCTGCTGGTGGTCGGCAATGAAGTCAGCGGCACGACCGCGATCTACACGGTCGGTCAGCTGTTCGAGGACAGCGGCGACACGGCGGCGCACGCGCAGTAAGCCTCGTCATGACTGCGGCGCTTGCGGCCTGGCCGCAAGCGAAAACGCCCCGTCCAATGGACAGGGCGTTTTGCATTCTGGCGATGCAGGAAGAACGCGCTCAGCGCTGGACCGGCACGAACCCTGGCGAAGACAGCGCGGGCGCGGCCGGTGCCTGCACGCGCTGCGTGGCGCCATCCGCCGACAGCACGACGCCGTCGGCCTCCACGCGCGCCAAGGTCACGCCCTGGGCCAAGGGCTGGCCCACCCGATAGGCCTGGGGCGGCTGGCCGTCGACACGCAGCACCGCGGTGCCACGCTCGCCGGCAGAGATGAGGCCGACGATGACGACCTTGATGGCGGACGATGCCGACGCGCCGAACCACTGCGCCAGCGGCGCGATGTCGCTGCGCGCGGGCGGTGGCGCGGTCAGGCCGGGCGGCAAGGCCTGGGGCTTGGGCGCGAGCAGCAGCGCCCCCCAGACGCCGACGCCGGCGGCGCAGGCAAGCATGGCGCCACGGCGGGCGAGTGTTATGAAATTGAAATACATGGGAAGCGCGGTCCGGCCGCAACAATGCGGCGTTCTACATATGGCTGTCACAACGGAGGCCGATGATAGCCGGGTCTCGTGACAATTGAGTGTTTATCTGTCCGCACTTTGCCAAAGCTCGCGCAGATCGCAACGCTTGCATCAACGGGCTTTGCCACGCTGCCTCCCCCTTGGGCCCCTGCCAGCAAAAAGACAGGTGACATACATATGACTGTCACAAAAGAGCCGCATCATAGCCACGGTTCATGACAGTCCGACGTATGTGTTGTGACAGTCATGCCTCGCTTCCCGGGACCGCCGCCCAACGCGTGCAGCCTGCCAGCATCGCTTCCATCCGTATCGCTTCAACCCCCGCCATTGATGTCTATTCCCTCCCGATCCCTCCCCGCCTCCGCCCTGTCCCGCTCGCGCCGCGCCTTTCGCGCCGGACACGCCTGTCGCCAGCGCGGCTTCTCTCTCATCGAGATCATGGTGGTGGTGGTCATCATGGGCATCCTGGCCGCGCTGGTCGTGCCCAACCTGCTTGACCGGCCCGACCAGGCGCGCGCCGTCGCGGCCCGCCAGGACATCGCCAGCATCGCGCAGGCGCTCAAGCTCTACCGGCTGGACAATGGCCGCTACCCCAGCTCCGAACAAGGCCTGCGCGCGCTCGTGGAGCGTCCCGCCAACGGCGCGAACAACTGGCGCAATTATCTTGAACGCCTGCCCAACGATCCTTGGGGCCAGCCTTATCAGTACCTGAGCCCCGGCGTGCATGGCGAGTTCGATGTGTTCTCGCTGGGCGCCGACAGCCAGCCTGGCGGAGACGGCGCCGATGCCGACATCGGTTCCTGGATGCTCTGACCGGCGCGTTCGCCGCCCGCTCGGGCGACAGTCCGGTTTCTCGCTGATCGAACTGCTCGTCGTGATCGCCATCATCGGCATCGCGACGGCGGCAGTCGGTCTGGCCGCCTTCCCGCCCAATGTCTCCGCCCTGCGCCGCGATGCCGACCGCCTGGTCCAGCTATTCGCGGTCGCGCAGGCCGAGGCGCGCGCGGGCGGACGCCCGATCGTCTGGGAGCCCCGTGAACAGGACTACCGCTTTCGCCGACGCGCCGACTGGCGCCCCAACAGCGCACACGATGCCATTACCCAAGCCATGCCCGATGATCTCTTCGAACGCGACCAGGCCTTGCGCCCGCGCGCCTGGGAGGCAGGCAGCGTGCAGGTGACCCTGGGCCCCGCACGCGCAGCCGTCTTCAACAGCGAATGGATCGCCGACCCGCTGCGCATCCAGCTGAGCGACGGATCACGGCAGATCGCCATCGTGCGCGATGCCGCCGGCCGCTACGAGGTGCAGCAATGACACCGCGCCTGGCCATGCCCACCGGCAACCTGGGCACCATGGCGCAGCAGGGCTTCAGCCTGATCGAGGTGCTGGTCGCGCTGGCCATCGTCGCGGTGGCGCTGGCGGCATGCATGCGCGCCACCGGACAGATGGCCGACACGCACGCGCAATTGCGCAACCGTTCCCTGGCATTGGTGTCGGCCGAGAACGTGCTGGCCGAACTGCGCGCCACCCGTACCTATCCTGCACTGGGCAGCCAGCGCGCGCCTTGCCCGCAAGGCGCGCTGGTCCTCGTCTGCGAACGCGAGGTGTCGGGCACCGCCAACAATGCATTCCGGCAAGTCACCGTGCGCGTGACCGAGGGACCCGACGGCCCCCTGCTGGCGGAACTGCGCAGCCTGGCGTCAGCATGGCCATGACGCCGCGAGCGCCCCAAGGCGGCTTCACGCTGGTCGAGGTGCTGGTCGCCCTGCTCCTCATGGCCGTGCTCAGCCTCGTTTCGTGGCGCGGGCTGGACAGCGTGACCCGCATCCGCGAACACCTCGAGCGCGACGGCGAGCGCGATGAAGCCATCCTGCGCGCGCTCGGCCAGCTGGAGCGCGACGTACGCATGCGCGCGCCCGACCACGTGCTGGATGGCGGTGCGCTGGCAAGCGCCGCGGTGGGACCGCGCCTGCTGCCGCCCGCCGTGGCGCTGGCGCAGGCCGGCCAATCCTGGCGCCTGGACGTCGTGCGCACGCCCGCCGAAGGCGAAGGCGCCTGGCAGCGCGTGCAATGGTGGCAGCAGGACGGCGTGTTGCGCCGCGCCGCGCCGCCCGCCAGCGACGCCTACCCGCTGCCCGATCCTGAATCCGTCCCAAGCCAGCCCGTGCTGGCCGGCGTGACCGGCTTCTCCGTGCGCGCCTATATTCCTGGCCGCGGCTGGATGGCCCTGCCCCAGTCCGCCAACCAGGCCGCGCAAGCGGCCAGCGGCCTCGAGTTCACGTTGCGCCTGGCGGCCAATGGCCAGCCGCCGCAGGAATACCGCCGTGTGGTGTCGCTGCCATGAAGCGCCTGCGCTCGCACCTGCCCTCCTTCGCCCGTGCCCCGGGCCCGGTCCCGGTGCCGGTTCCGGTTGCGGCGCGCCAGGCCGGCATGGCGGTCATCAGCGCCTTGCTGGTGGTGGCGACCGTCTCGCTCATCGCCGCAGGCATGATCGACCGCCAGGCCACGCGCGTGCGCACGCTGGAAAGCGAGCAGGCACGCGTGCAGGCGCGCTGGCTGCTGTCAGGCGGCATGGACTGGGCCCGCGCCACCTTGCGCGGCGAAGCCCGGCGCAGCAGCGTCACGCACAACGGCCAGCTGTGGGCCACGCCCATCACCGACCTGCGCATCAGCGAGGAAGGCGCGGCGCGCCAGGCCGTGTTCTCGGGGCGTGCCGAAGACGAACAAGGCAAGTTCAACCTGCAGAACCTGGCGCGCGACGGCCAGGTCCTGCCCGAACAGGTGCAGGCCTTGAGCCGCCTGCTGCAATCCCTGCGCCTGCCCGCCGAGCTGGCGCCGCGCATCGCCGAGCGCATGGCGCGCGCGCAATCCCGCCCGGCGTCGTCCAGGACGGATGGCGAATCCGGCGCCGCGCAAACCGATGGCGATGCCGAGTCCGGCACGGACACCGGCACGCCAAGCCCGTCGGGCGGCCGGGCCGGCACGGCGCTCGCGCCCGGCCTGCGCAGCATCGACGACCTGCGCGGCATGCGCGGGCTGGACGAAAGCGCCCTCACCGCGCTCACCCCTTACCTGACGGTGCTGCCCGCGCGCACCGCCATCAACGTGAACACCGCGCCCGCCGAAGTACTGGCCACGCTGTCGCCCGCGCTATCGCTGTCGCTGGCCATGAGCGTGGCCGACCAGCGCGACCGCGGACAGACATTCAACAACCGCGCGGATTTCATCAACCGCCTGGCCAACCCCGAGATCGAGATCGGCAGCGATGCCGTGGCCGTGGACAGCGACTGGTTCGCCGTCTTCGGCACGGTCCGGCTGGACCGCGCCACGGTGGATATGCGCGCGCTGCTGCAACGCGACGGACAGAACATGCCGCGCGTCATCTGGATGATGGAGGTCCTTTGAAAACCGTGATGCGACTGGCCTTGCCGCCCCTGGGCTCGCTGGCTGCCGCCACGCCCGTCGCCTATGCGCTGCTGGGCCGCGACCGGCGCGTGCTGCGCGCCGACGCGCTGCCGCTGGAAGAACTGGCGCCGCTGGCGCGCGGCCACCGCCTGGAAGCCGTGCTGCATCCCGCCGACACCGTCGTCACCGACCTGGTCGTGCCGCCGGTGCCGCGCCGCCAGATGGCGACCGCGGTCGCCGCGATGATCGAGCCCCTGACGCTGTCCTCTGTCCAGGACCTGGCGGTGGGCCACACCGCGCGCGAAGCGGACGGCCGCGTGGCGGTCGCGTGGACCGACAAGACACAGTTGGCCCGCGCCTGGCGCCAACTGAGCGACGCCGGCCTGTCCGTGCATGAGCTGCTGCCCACCGCCGCCGTGCTGCCCGATGACGACGCGCATCCCGAGCTGCCCTTGCGCCTGCCCGCCGATGCCCGCTGGCAAGGCGCCGCGCGGCGCTGGTCGCTGGCGCTGCCCGCGTTGCGGCCGGCGGCGGCGCCCCTCACGCGCTGGCACGGCCCGCTGCGCTGGGCCGCTGCCGCGGCGGTGATCTGGCTGGTCGGGCTCAATCTTCATGCCTCCCAGTTGCGCCAGGAAGCCGCGCAACTGCGCACGGCCATGCAGCAACAGGTGCGCCAGGCCTTTCCCGACATCCCGGTGGTGGTCGACCCCTTGAAGCAGGCCACGCAACGGCGCGACAGCCTGCGCGCCGCACAGGGCACCGCCAGCGAGAACGACTTCCTGCCCCTGGCGCTCTCCGCCGCCAAGCTGCTGCCACCCGACGCCCAGCGGCTGGCGGGCTTGCGCTATGACAAGGGCACGCTGGACCTGACGCTGCTGGACGACCAGGGCGAAACCGCCGCCCCCGATGCCGCCCCGGTCAAGCAGGCCGCCGCGCTGGGGCTGGCGCTGTCGCGCACGGAATCCGGCTGGCGCATCGCCCGTGCCGGCGGTGGGGCAGGCACCCAACACGCGGGCGACAACGGCGCGCCACGCATCCAGATCCAGCAAGGAGGCCGCCCATGAACAGCAAGCTGTCAGGCCGCCTGGCCGCCAAGCTGCCCGTGCTGCCGCCCGCCTGGCGCCAGCGCTGGCATGCCGCCCGCGACAAGGCGGCTGCCCGCTGGCGCCAGTTGACCTCGCGCGAGCAGGCCCTGCTGGCCGCGCTGGGCGCGATCCTGCTGCTGGCCCTGGTGGTGCAGCTGGCCGTGCGCCCGGCCTTGAACGACATCGCCCGCAGCGGCACCGAGCTGCCGCGCCTGCGCGCCCAGGCCGCGCAGGTGGACGCCATGGTGCAGGAAGCCCAGGCGCTGCAAGGCGCCGTGCGCGGCCGCATCCCGCCCGCCGAACTGGGCAGCGAACTGGCGGCCAGTCTGGCGCAGGCCGGCCTGAATGGCGAGCATGCGGTGGCAGCCGTCGCGGACGGCGCGGACCCCGCCTGGGACCTGCGTGTCTCCGAGGTCTCCGCCGCCGCGCTCTTCAACTGGCTGGCCACTGCCCCCGCCCAGTTCCGGCTGTCCTTGCAATCAGGCGAGCTTGCACGTTCCGAAGACGCGGCCGGCAAGCCCGTGGCCGCGCGCCTGACGGGCACGCTGCGCCTGGTGGCGACGGGGGAAGGCTCATGATGCGCCGGCTCCTCATGCCCCTGGCCGCGCTGCTGGTCGCGCTGTGCGCCGCGCTGGCCGTGCTGCCGGCACGCTGGATGATGGCCTGGGTGCCCGAGACCCTGCCTTTCGCGCTGGTGGATGCCTCGGGCAGCCTCTGGCGCGGCCAGGCCCTGGTCGCCGTGGGCCCGCCCGGCCAGCGCCGCACGCTGCCCGATCCGCTGCAATGGCGCTGGACGCTCGCGTCCGGCTGGCAGCCCGCGATGGCCGTCACGCATCCCTGGCTGGCAGGTCCGCTGCAGTTGCGCCCGACAGTCTCGGGCATGGCGGTCTCGGCCCAGACGCTGCGCCTGCCCGCCACCACGCTGATGGCGGCCGGCGCGCCGCTCAATACCCTCTCGCCCGGCGGCGAACTGCGCGCCAGCTGGCCTGCCCAGGTGCTGCGCGCGCGTCCCGCCGCGGGCCCGCTGCTCACGCTGGATTGGCGCGATGCCTCGTCGGCCCGCGTGCGCATCCAGCCGCTGGGCAGCTACCGCGCGCAGGTCAGCGCGCAGGAAGACGGCGCCATCGCGCTGAAGATCAATACCTTGAACGGCCCCCTGCGCGTGGAGGCCGAAGGCGCCTTGACGCGCGGGCGCCTTTCCCGATTCGCCGGCACCGCCCAGGCTGCCCCCGATAGCGACCCCGCCACCCGCGAGGCGCTCGCGCCCCTGCTGGGCCTCGTCGGCCCAAGCAGGAATGGCGTCACCCAACTGAGACTTCATTGAGTACCGACAGCATGATGCCCATGCGTGCCCCGCACCTCTCCCGCTCCCTGCAACCGGCGCCGCGCCGCGCCCCGCTGGCGCTCGCCCTGGCCAGCGCCCTGCTGCTACTGGCCGGCTGCGCCACCGACAAGCAGCAGCGTCCGGCGCCCATGGCGCTGCCGGATTCCCCGCTGGTACGCGCCACCACCGATGGCGGCACGCCCGCCACGGTATCGGGCGTGAGCGGCGCCCCGGTGCGCATGCAGGAAGCGCCGCGCCAGCGCGACCTCGGTCCGCTGCGCGTGCGCAATGAACCCACCCGCGCCGTTGCGGCAGCCGAAGCGGCCGGCGCCCAGGACAGCGGCGAGCGCGTCACGCTGAACTTCGTCGAGGCCGACCTGCCCGCCGTCGTGCGCGCCCTGGCCCGCTTCACCGGCCGCAACTTCATCGTCGATCCGCGCGTGAAGGGCCAGCTGACGCTGGTTTCCGAAGCCCCCGTCACCTCCCGCACGGCCTACGACATGCTGGTGGCCGCCTTGCGCATGCAGGGCTTCGCCATCGCGGAATCGGACGGCATCAGCCGCGTGGTGCCCGAGGCGGACGCCAAGCTGCTGGGCGGCGTCGTCACCGACGGCAGCGGCAGCCCCACCGGCAGCGGCGGCCTGGTCACGCGCGTGTTCGCCTTGCAGTATGAAAACGCGGCGAACCTGGTGCCCGTGCTGCGCCCCATGATCGCGCCCAGCAACCCGATCAACGCCTACCCCAACAACAACACCCTGGTCGTGACCGACTATGCGGACAACATGGCGCGCATCGCCCAGGTCATCGCCGGGATCGATACGCCGGCGTCGCTGAACGCCGACATCATCCCCGTGAACCACGGCGTGGCCAGCGACATCGCGGTGCTGGTGGGCCAGTTGCTGGACGCCCCCCAGGGCGCTGCCGGCAACGATGCCTCGCAACGCGTGACCGTCATCGCCGATCCGCGCAGCAACAGCGTGCTGGTGCGCGCCAGCAGCCCGGCGCGGGCGCAGCTCGCGCGCGAGCTGGTGCGCCGCATGGACAGCCCCAACACGCGCCCCGGCAACCTGCACGTGGTCTATCTGCGCAACGCCCAGGCGGTGAAGCTGGCCGAAGTGCTGCGCGGCACGCTGACGGGCCAGAGCGGCAACCCGACCGGCGGCGAGTCCAGCCTGAGCAGCGGCGGCGGCAGCGCGGGCGGCGCTTTCGGCAGCAGCAACCGCAACACCGGCACGAACAACGCCTCCACCGCACGCAATGGCATGGGCGGCGCTTTCGGCGACAGCAACACCAGCGGCGCCATGGGCGGCAGCGGCCAGCTGGGCGGCGGCAACACCACCCAGTCGGTGGCTTTCTCCGCCGGCGGCGCCACCGTGCAGGCCGACCCCACCACCAACACGCTCATCATCTCCGCGCCCGAACCGCTCTATCGCAGCCTGCGCGAAGTCATCGACCAGCTCGACCAGCGCCGCGCGCAGGTGCTGGTCGAAACCCTGATCGTGGAAATTTCCAGCGAGAACGCGGCGGAATTCGGCATCCAGTGGATGACGGGCGGCGGCGGCCTGGACGGCAATGGCACCTCCTTCATCGGCGGCGCGAACTTCGGCGGCACCGGCCTCAACCCCAACGCCGGCACGACCATCGACGCGCTGGGCGCCGGCCTGAGCCTGGGCGTGGTGCGCGGCACGGTCAACGTGCTGGGCCAGCAGATCGTCAACCTGGGCGTGCTGGCCACCGCGCTGCAGCGCGTCTCGGGCACGAACATCCTCTCCACGCCCAACCTGCTGACGCTGGACAACGAACAGGCCAGCATCATCGTCGGCCGCACCGTGCCCTTCGTCACGGGCTCCTACGTCACCAACTCGGGCGACGGCGCGGGCAATCCCTTCCAGACCATCGAACGCGAAGACGTCGGCCTGACGCTGCGCCTGCGTCCGCAGATTTCCGAAGGCGGCACCGTCAAGCTCGATCTCTACCAGGAAGTGAGCAGCATCGACGAGGCCGTGCAGTCGACCGCCGGCATCATCACGCGCAAGCGCGCGCTGGAAACCAGCGTGCTGGTCGACAACGGCCAGATCATCGTGCTGGGCGGCCTGCTGGAAGACACCAGCAGCGACAGCACGCAATCGGTGCCCCTGCTGGGCGACCTGCCGCTCATCGGCTCGCTGTTCCGCTACGACCGCCGCCAGCGCTCGAAGACCAACCTGATGATCTTCCTGCGCCCGCACATCGTGCGCTCCGCCCAGGACAGCAGCCGCGTCTCGCTGGATCGCTACGACTACATGCGCCGCCTGCAGGACAACGCACGCCCGGAAAGCCACTTCGCGCTGCCCGACACGGATACGCCGCAACTGCCCGCGCTGGACGACAAGGGCCAGCCCGTGTCGCTGGACCTGCGCCCCGGGAACGTCGACGACACGCTGCGCCACGGCACGCCGCCCGCCACGGCGGAAACCGTCGAGCGCCATGCCGCGCCGGTGCAGCCGCCCGTGCCCGCCGCGCCCGTCGGCGGCCCGCCCCGCATCGCCAGCACGGCGGCCGAGGACGTGCCGCAGGACGGCCCCGCGCGCGTGCTGGAAGTGGCCAACGCCGCCACCCCCGACGAGGCGCAGCGCATCGTCAAGCGCATCCGCGCCACCGGCCTGAACGCCTATACGCAGGTGGCTCCGGGCGGGACAGGCACGCTGGTGCGCACCCGCGTGGCCAACAACGAATCCGTGCAGGCAGCCCAGGCGCTGCTGCGCGGCCTGGGCTACAACGCCCAGCCGCTGTAAGGAGACAGGGATGCAGGCCTCGAACTCGCTGCCCTATGCCTGGGCGCGCGCGCAACGCGCGCTGCTTTCGGTGCGGCCGGACGGCGTCTGGCTGACCTTCAGCCCGCGCACACCCAAATGGGCGCGCGCCGAGGCCATGCGCTGCAATCCGCAGGCACAGGTGCGCGAAGCGCCCGACGAAGAGCTGGAAACGCTGCTGGCAGCGGCCTATGCCGGCAACGGCGATGCCGCCACCGTCATGGACACGGCCCAGAACGAGATCGACCTGGACCGCCTGCTGCAGGACATGCCAGACGTGACCGACCTGCTGGACGCACAGGACGACGCGCCCATCATCCGCATGATCAACGCGCTCTTCACGCAAGCCGCGCGCGACGGCGCCAGCGATATCCACATCGAGGCCTTCGAGACGCACTCGGTGGTGCGCTACCGCGTCGACGGCACGCTGCGCGACGTGGTCAGTCCGCGCCGCGCGCTGCACAATGCATTGATCTCCCGCATCAAGATCATGGCCAACCTGGACATCGCCGAGAAGCGCCTGCCCCAGGACGGCCGCATTGCCCTGCGCGTGGGCGGCCGCCCCATCGACGTGCGGGTGTCGACCCTGCCCACGGGCCACGGCGAACGCGCCGTGCTGCGCCTGCTGGACAAGGAAGCCGGCCGCCTGCAACTGGAAAGGCTGGGCATGGCGCCGGACATCCTGGGCCAGCTGGACCGGCTGGTGCGCCAGCCCCACGGCATCGTGCTGGTGACCGGCCCGACAGGCAGCGGCAAGACCACCACCCTCTATGCCTCGCTGGCGCGGCTGGATGCCACCACCAGCAACATCCTGACGGTCGAGGATCCGATCGAATACGACCTGCCCGGCATCGGCCAGACCCAGGTCAACTCGCGCATCGACATGTCTTTCGCCCTGGCCCTGCGCGCCATCCTGCGCCAGGACCCGGACGTCATCATGATCGGCGAGATCCGCGACCTGGAAACCGCACAGATCGCCGTGCAGGCGTCGCTGACGGGCCACCTGGTGCTGGCCACGCTGCACACCAACGATTCGGTCTCGGCGCTGACGCGCCTGACTGACATGGGTGTCGAGCCCTTCCTGCTGTCGTCCTCGCTGCTCGGCGTGCTGGCCCAGCGCCTGGTGCGCAAGCTCTGCCCGCATTGCCGCGAGACCACCGCCACGCCCGACGGCTCGCCGGCCTGGCGCGCCGTGGGCTGCGAACGCTGCAATCACACCGGCTATTCAGGCCGCACGGGTATCCACGAACTCTTCGTCATCGACGAAAACCTGCGCGGGCTCATCCACGCCGACGCGGGCGAACCCGCGCTGCGCGAAGCCGCGCGCGCCAACGGGATGCGCACGCTGCGCGAAGACGGCGAACGCTGGGTGCGCGAAGGCCTGACCTCGCAAGAGGAAGTCATCCGCGCCACGCGCGACGCCTGAGCCCGGACAGGAGACCGCCATGCCGTCCTTTCATTACGAAGCCGTCGATGCCGCGGGCAAGCGCGAACGCGGTCTCGTCGACGCCGATTCCGACCGCGGCGCGCGCGGCGTCCTGCGCGGCCGCGGCCTGGTGCCGCTGTCGGTCAAGGAAGCCGGCCGCACCCGCGCGGGCGTGCAGGGCCGCTTCGGACCGACGCTGTCCGACGCGGACCTGGGCTGGCTGACGCGCCAGCTGTCGGGCCTGCTGGCCGCCGGCCTGTCGCTGGACGCGGCGCTCTCGGCGACGCTGGACCAGTCGGAAAAACGCCACGTGGCCCACGCCCTGGCGGCCGTCCGCGCGGACGTGCGCGCCGGCCACCGCCTGCAGGACGCGCTGGGCGCCCGCCCGCGCGACTTCCCCGAGATCTATCGGGCGCTGGTGGCGGCCGGCGAGGAATCCGGCGACCTCGCCCGCGTGATGGAGAAGCTGGCCGACTACATCGAGGAACGCAACGCCTTGCGCGGCAAGGTGATGACGGCCTTCATCTATCCCGCCATCGTGGCGGTGGTGTCCGTCTGCATCGTGTTCTTCCTGCTGGGCTACGTGGTGCCGCAGGTGGTGGGCGCCTTCGCCCACACCAAGCAGCAATTGCCGCTGCTGACCCGCATGATGATGGGCGCCAGCAGCCTGGTGCGCGACTGGGGCGTGATCGCAGCGGTGGCGCTGGCCCTGGCCGTGACGCTGTGGCGGCTGCGCCTGCGCGCGCCGGCGGCGCGGCTGGCGTGGCACGCCAAGCTGCTGAAGCTGCCGGTGTTCGGCCGCTTCGAACTGGGCGTGAACGCGGCGCGCTTCGCGTCGACGCTGGCGATCCTGGGCGGCAGCGGCGTGTCGCTGCTGCGGGCACTGGACGCGGCGCGCGACACGCTGACGAACGTGCGCCTGCGCGCCGCCGTGACCGACGCCACCAGCCGCGTACGCGAGGGCGCGGCACTGGCCGCCTCGCTGCAAACCCAGCAGGTCTTTCCGCCCCTGCTGGTCCACCTGATCGCCAGCGGCGAACGGACCGGGGACATGCCGCCGATGCTGGAGCGCGCGGCGGGAACCTTGTCGCGCGACCTGGAGCGACGGGCGATGGCGATGACGGCGATGCTGGAGCCGCTGATGATCCTGATCATGGGCGGAGTCGTGCTGGTGATCGTGCTGGCGGTGATGATGCCGATCATCGAGATGAACCAGATGATCAAGTAGAGACGCTGCTGGAGGGGGCTTGATTGGATTCGGGGGCGTTGGCTTGGGTTGTCATGCGCCGCTGGGTTGATGGCTTGTGTTGTGCACTGCTAGGTTGACGGCTTGCGCACCGCTTCGTTGACGGCCGCCGAGGGTGGTCGTGCCGTCGGTCGCCTGCCGCGTGGTGGGGCGCCCACAGCGCCCCGCCCCCCGCAGAAGGCGCCCGCCGTCCCGCCCACCCTCGACGTCCTGCAATGTTGTGTTCTGGACCTTGGGTAGCCACCTTGGTCCTGCTCGCATTCTTGCCTTCTGCTCGCTGCCTGCCCGAAGATCTTGGCTTGCCGCTGGCCGGAGGGCGCCCACAGCGCCCTCCGGTCAGCATTCGGGAAAGCAATAGGGCAGCTTTTGGGAGAGTGGGGGCGAGAGGTGGAGGGGGGAGGCAGCGCGCTTCGGGCTACGGGCGCCGCTTGGCCGTGTTGCCTGCTTGGGGAGGCTGCTCCACCACCGCCACCAATTTGCCGAAGCCGCCTGGCTCATCATGCGTCTCGGTGCCTCTGCCCGCGCAAGACTCCCGCCATTCAGTCACGCTGACGGAACAACGCCTCCAAGCAGACAACGCAGCCTCACGGGGGCCCCCGCCCGAAGCGCGATGCCACCCACCTCCACTCCCCTTCCCCCCTCTCTCAAAAGCTGCCCCTTTTTCTTTCGCGAATGCTGACCAATGGGCGCTGTGGGCGCCCATTGGTCAGCGGCAAGCCAAGATCTTCGGGCAGGCAGCGAGCGGCAGGCAAGAATGCGAGCAGGACTCCGGCGGCTGACTCCGGTACACACCACTCAACCGCAGGACGTCGAGGGTGGGCGGGACGGCGGGCGCCTTCTGCGGGGGGCGGGGCGCTGTGGGCGCCCCACCACGCGGCAGGCGCCCGACGGCACGACCACCCTCGGCGGCCGTCAACCTAGCGGTGCACAAGCCGTCAACCCAGCGGCGCACAACACAAGCCATCAACCCAGCGGCGCATGACCGTCGACCTAGCAGCACACACCCCCAAACCTGGCAAATTCCCCCCCATTGACCTGCGTCAATACCCCCTACCTCCCCCTCCCTTATTGTTCCGTCAACGGCCCCCGGTCCGGTTTGGCGCCCCCCCTTAAACGCCATGCCGGGCCGGTCAGGCCGTGCCAACCCCGAGGCGCCGCAAGCGCGCTTCTCTCCTCCGCCGCCTGCCGCGGCCCAAGGACTCTCAATGCAGACACTCGACGCCCGCATCGCCAGCTTCCTGGAGGACAACCATGTGCTTTCCCTGGCCACCTGCTGGGCCGGCAAGCCCTGGGCCGCCAACGGTTTCTATCTTTACGACGACGCCGACACCAGCCTCATCATCCAGGCCGCGCACGACACCTGGCATGGCGGCACCTTGCCGCTGAATCCCAGCGTGGCGGGCTGCATTGCCGGGCAGGCGCTGTCCGTCGATGACATCCTGGGTGTGCAGTTCTCGGGCACGGCCCGGCTCATCCCCATGGAAGAACTCGAAAGCGCCCAGCGCGCCTTCTATTGCCGCTTCCCCTCGGCCATCGCGATGGCGGCGCCGCTATGGCGCATCGCGCTGAACCATCTGAAGCTGACCGACAACCGGTTGCTCGGCTTCGGCGGCAAACTGGTGTGGCGCCGCGAAGCCGTCGCGGCCTGACGCCCCGCCCTCACGTGCCAGGCGGCGCGGCAGCACCAGGCTGACCCGCAGCCCGCCCTGGCCATCCTGGCCGCCGGCATTGGCGGCAAGCACCTCGCCGCCATGCGCGCGTGCGCAGGCCTGCACGATGCTCAGGCCCAGGCCTGCGCCGCCGCCCGTCGGCACCGCGCTGCGCACCCGGTAGAACGGCTGGAAGATGCGTGCCAGTTCCGCCTCGGGCACGCCCGGGCCCGCATCCAGGATTTCCACCCGCGCACGGTCGGCGTCGGCCGACAGGGACACCTGCACCAGGCCGTCCTGCCGGCTGTGCCGGATGGCATTGCGCAGGATGTTCTCGACGGCGCTTTCCAGGCTGGCGTGATCGCCGCGCATCGGCACCGCGTTCGCCACATGCCAGGCAATCCGCACGCCCCGCGCAGAGGCCTCGAAGCGGCCGTTTTCCACGACCTGGTCGACGATCTCGGAGAGGTCCACGGCATCGGCCGGCAGCGTCATGCCGCCCAGGCGGGCCAGGCGCAAGGTGTTGCCCACCAGCTCGTCCAGCCGTTCGCCTTCGCGCGCGATCCGGTCCAGCTGCAGGTCCAGCGTGCCGTCCTTGCGCCGCGCCAGCTCCACCGACAACTGCAGGCGCGCAAGCGGCGAACGCAGTTCATGCGCCACGTTGCGCAGCAAGGCCTCGTGGGCCTGCACGAAATCCTGCATGCGCTCGGCCATGGCGTCGAAATCGCGCGACAGTTGGCCCAGCGCGTCGCCCCGGCCGCTCAAGGCGGCGGGCGTCCGGGCATCGAGCCTGCCCACGGCAAGCAGGCGCGCGGCGTGCTGGATGCCTTGCACCGGCTTGTTCACGGCCCGCGCCAGCAGCCAGCACAAGGGCGCCGTCACGACCAGCGCAATGGCGATGAGCGCCACCAGCACCTGCCAGGCGCCCAGGGCATCCCATTGCGAGGCATCGTAGGGCTGGAACACCACGCGCAACGACTCACCCGACGGCAGCACCACGGATTGCGGCTCCCACCACGACAGGCGCACGGCATCGGGGCTGGAAGGCGCGGCGTAATAGGCCATGCCGCGCAGCGCATCGCTGGCATAGCTTTCCGGCGTGCTGTCCAGCAGGTCACGCACGCGCAAGGGAATCTCCCGGCCCAGCAGGTCCTGGCCGTTCTCGCCCACCAGGTAGATGCGCAAGGCGGAATAGCGGCGGTCCATGGCCTGGACCCAGCGCCGCAAGCCGGTCTCCCCTTCAAGGCGCGCCAGCTGGCTGGCGTCCTGCATCAGGTTGGCCGGACTCAGGCGGTCCAGCGAGGTGACGCGCTGCCAGGCAACGGACGCCGTCAGCGCGACGCCCACCGCCACGATCGCGGCCATGCCCAACCAGAACGCCAGGAAGCTGCGCCAGAACATGGCGCTCAGGGCACCGAGGGGCAGGCCAGCACGTAGCCCTGCCCGCGCACGTTGCGCAAGGTCAGCGGCGCATCGTCGGCCGTCAAGTCGAGTTTCTTGCGCAGGCTGCTGATGTGGGTCTCGACGCTGCGGTCATACGGCCCGGGCGCGCGGCCCAGTGCGTAAAGCCCGATGCGCTCGCGCGAGACGATCTGCCCCAGCGAGCGCAGGAGCAGTTCCAGGATGCGCTGCTCGGCGCCGGTGAGCTCCACCGCGGTCTCGCCCAGGCGCGTGCGGCCGCTGGCCGGATCCATCGACAGGGCGCCGGCCGTCAGCAGGCCTGGCTGCCGCGCCTGGCTGTCCGCCACGCTGAAACGGCGCAGCACGGCGTGGATACGCGCCTTCAGTTCACGCGGACTGAAAGGCTTGGCCAGGTAATCGTCGGCGCCCAGCTCCAGCCCCAGCACCCTGTCGGTTTCCGACCCGTGGGCCGTGAACATGATCACGGGTTTGTGGGACGCGCCACGGTAGCGGCGTAATAGATCCAGGCCATTGGCGTCGGGCAGCATCAGGTCCAGCAAGGCGATGTCGAAGTCCTGCTGGGCAAGCAGTTCGCGTGCCCGGGCGCCCGTGTGGGCCAGCGACACCACGTAGTTGTCGGGTTCGAGGTACTCGCACAGCATCTGCGCCAACTCGACGTCGTCATCCACGAGCAGCACACGCCGCTTCTCGTCGGCGGAGGGAGGAAAGGGAGTCATGCGGGCCATCCTCCACGCGCGGCGTGCAAGGCAGCGCCAGAGTCAAGAAATGCAAAGAACATCAAAGTATGGGCAAGAGGTGTTGCTGAGGCATTTTGGGGCAATTCTAATATGAGAATTGTTTTCATTCATATTCAGAAACGGCTTTGGCAGACGGTGCCAGCACAGCCTCGACAGTACGGAGAAGCTCGAATCATGCAGCCCCAGGCAACACATCACATTTCTCGCGTCCCGCGGCGCACCAGGCTTGCCGCGGCACTGTGCCTGCTTGGCACTGGCAGCGCTTTCTCCAGCGCGCTGGCACAGTCGCAAGCTGTCGCCGTGCAGACGCTGGACAATGTGGTCGTGACCGCCTCCGGGCACGCGCAGGCCATCCAGGATGCGCCCGCCTCCATCAGCGTCATCACCCGCGATGATCTCGACAAGAAATTCTATCGCGATGTGCACGACGCACTGGCCGATGTGCCGGGCGTGATCGTGGATGGCGGTGGCGATCGCCAGGAAATCCTGCTGCGCGGCATGGGCTCGCAATACACCTTGATCCTGATCGACGGCAAGCGCCAGAACTCTCGTGAGACGCGCACCAACTCCGACGGCGCTGGCGTCGAAGGCGGCTGGACCCCTCCCCTGTCGGCCATCGAGCGCATCGAGGTCGTCCGCGGCCCGATGTCCTCGCTGTATGGCTCCGATGCCATGGGTGGCGTCATCAACATCATCACGCGCAAGGTCCCCACCGAGTGGTCGGGTGAAATCCGCACCGATGTGACGATCCAGGAGAACAATCGGTCGGGCGATATCTACCAGGGCAACTTCTACCTGGGCGGCCCTATCAAGACCGACCTGCTGGGACTGCAGGTCTACGGCCAATACACCCAGCGCGACGAAGACCGCATCATCGGTGGCTTCCGTGACCGCCGCGCAACCAGCGCCACCGCCAAGCTCGCACTGACGCCGACGCGCGACCACGACATCGTCCTGCAGGCCACCACCGGACGCCAGAAGCGGGAAGAAACGCCTGGCAAGACCCTCGAGGCCACTGGCGCGCTGTCGCTGAACGACTACCGCGAGGAAAAGTACTCGCTCTCGCACACAGGCCGCTGGGGCAAGGCAGTCTCGGACAGCTACGTGCAACACGAGACCTTCGACAACCGCTCGCGCCAGATGAAGATCAAGAACTTCGAGGCGCAATCGAGTTGGTCGCTGCCTCTGGGCGACCATATGCTGACCGTCGGCGCCAACTATCTGGAGCAGAAGCTGGATGATCAGACCGGCAACCAGTTGCGCACCGGCATCACCAACGTCGAACGCTACCAATGGGCGCTCTTCGCCGAGAACGAGTGGCAGATGACCGACAGCTTCGCACTGACGGCGGGCTTGCGCATGGATGACGACGAGAATTTCGGCACCCACTACAGCCCCCGCGTGTATGGCGTGTGGCACCTCGCCGACCGCTGGACGCTGAAAGGCGGCGTCTCCACCGGCTTCCGCGCCCCCAACCTGCGCCAGACCGTCGCGGGCTGGGGCCAGGTGAGTCGCGGTGGCAACATGTACGGCAACCCCGACCTGAAGCCCGAAAAGTCGGTCACGCAAGAGATCGGCCTGAACTATGACGACGGCGCGGGCTTGAATGCCGGCCTGACGCTATTCAACAACGACTTCAAGGACAAGATCACCCGCGTGACTTGCCCGGCGACGCAATGCACGGATGGTCCCAACCAATTCGGGCGCGACCCCACCACCTACGAAAACGTCGATGACGCGATCTCGCGCGGCGTGGAAGCCAGCCTGGGCTGGGATCTGTCGGCCGCCTGGTCGGTGAAGAGCAGCTATACCTATACGAAGTCGGAGCAGAAGTCCGGCCAGTACAAAGGTCAGCCTTTGAACCAATTGCCCCGCCACATCTTTACCACCTCGCTGAACTGGCAAGCCACGGAAGGACTGCAGACCTGGGCACGCGTCACCTATCGCGGCCGTGAGAGCCAGCCCATCACCCAGGCATCTTCGAGCACCATCGTGGCGCCTTCCTACACGTTCTTCGATCTGGGCGCATCCTACGCCATGACCGAACGCGTGACGGCCTATGCCGGCATCTACAACCTTTTCGACAAGACGGTCACCAACGACGATTACGGCTATGTGGAAGACGGACGCCGCTATTGGCTCGGTCTGGGCGTGAAGTTCTGATTCATCGATTTGAAACAGTTCGGCGCCGCTCGTCTTGCGCGGGTGGCGCCACCCATGATGTGATGCGCGTCTTGTCATCAGGATTGTCCATCCGCCGCACATGCTTCGCCTGGCACGACCGTTACGTTTCCTCCGCAGCACAAGGAGTTCCATCCCAATGTCCACCCCTTCCCTTTCCGTCCGGCGCTGGACGCGCGGCGCGGCCACGCTCGCCCTGAGCCTGTGCGCAACCTTCGCCCATGCCGACACCCAGCAGGTCAAGCACGCCCGCGGCACCACCGCCGTCGCGTCGCCGCCCGCCAAGGTCATCTCCATGGACGTGGCCTCGCTGGACACGCTGAATGCCCTGGGCGTGAACGTCGCCGGCGTGCCGGTCGCCAGGTTCCCGCCCCGCCTGTCGCGCTACGAGACCGACCAGGTGCTGCGCACCGGCACGCTCTTCGAGCCCAACTACGAAGTCATCCACGCCGCCAAGCCCGACCTCGTCATCGTGGGCGGCCGTTCGGCCGAGAAGTACCCGGACGTGGCACGCATCGCCCCCACCATCGACCTAACCGTCGACCAGAAGGACCTCGTGGGCAGCGTGCTGCGCAACACCGACACGCTGGCCAGGCTGTTCCACAAGGAAGCCGAAGGCGCGGCCCTGTCCAGGCAGCTGCAGGAGGCCATCGCCGGCCTGAAGCAGCGCGCGGCGGGCGCCGGCACCGGCCTCATCGTGCTGACCACCGGCGGCAAGATGAGCGCCTATGGCCCCGGCTCGCGTTTCGGCGTCATCCATGACGCCTACGGTTTCCCGCCGGCCGTGCGCGACCTGAACATGGCCAACCACGGCCAGGCCATCTCCTTCGAGTTCATCGCCAAGACCAATCCCGACTGGCTGCTGGTCATCGACCGCGACGCCGCCATCGGCCGCGAAGGGGTCGCCGCCAACAAGTACCTGGACAATGAACTGGTGCGCCGCACCACCGCCTGGAAGAAGAAGCAGGTGATCTACCTCGACAGCACCAACTGGTACCTGCTGGGCAATGCCAGCGTCCCTGCCATGCTCTCCAACATCAAGCAGATCGTCGACGCCCTCGATGCCGCCAAGTAGTGCCCCACTGGCCGCTGCGCCATCCGCGCGGCTGGCCAACCCTGCGTGGTTGTTCGGCCTGGTGGCGTTGCTGCTGGGCCTTTGCGTCATCAGCGTGGGCATCGGCGCCGGCGACCTCTCCTGGCCCGCGCTGCGCGATGACCTCCTGGCCGGGCGGCTGGACTCCGACGCCTGGCAATTGCTGCTGATCAGCCGGGTGCCCCGCACCCTGGCGCTGCTGTTGGCCGGCGTCTCGCTCGCCGTCGCGGGCATGATGATGCAGATGCTCGTGCGCAACCGCTATGTCGAACCCTCGACCGCGGGCACCATGGAGTCGGCCGCGCTGGGCATGCTGACCGTCGCGCTGCTGGCGCCCGGCCTGCCCGTGGTCGGCAAGATGCTCGTCGCCACGGCCTTCGCCATGGCGGGCACGCTGCTGTTCCTGGGCATCCTGCGCCGCGTGCCGCTGCGCTCGCCGTTCATGGTGCCGCTGGTGGGTCTGGTGCTGGGCGGCGTGGTGGAAGCCACCACCACCTTCTTCGCCTACCGCTATGAAATGCTGCAGTCCCTGCGCGCCTGGACCGTGGGCGATTTCTCGGGCGTGCTGCGCGGCCGCTACGAACTGCTGTGGATCGGCCTGGGCCTGTCCTGTGCCGCCATGCTCGCCGCCGACCGCTACACCGTGGTCGGCATGGGCCGCGACTTCACCACCAACCTGGGCCTGAACCACCGCAAGCTGCTGCTGACCGGCCTGCTCATCGTCTCGGCCATCGCGGCGGTCGTGGTGGTGACCGTGGGCAGCATTCCCTTCCTGGGCCTCATCGTGCCGAACGCGGTCAGCATGCTGCTGGGCGACAACGTGCGGCGCTCGGTGCCCTGGGTGGCGCTGCTGGGCGGCGGCTTCGTGCTGGCCTGCGACATCCTGGGCCGGCTGGTGCACTTCCCCTATGAAATCCCCATCGGCACCGTGGTGGGCATCGTCGGCAGCGCCCTCTTCCTGACCCTGCTGCTCAACCGCCGGACCCGCGCCGGCTGAGCCCGCGACGACGCACCGTGACCGCAAGCCTGATATCCCTTCTTCCCCGCGCCTCGCGCCTGACCGCCCCCTGGCGGCTGGCGCTGCTTGCGCTGGCCGCGGCCGGCGCCATCACCGCGTTCATGACGCTGGGCGCCAACGGCAACTGGGGCTTCGTGCTGCCCTTTCGCAGCGGCAAGCTGGCCGGCATGCTGCTGGTGGCCTACGCCATCGCCGTCTCGTCGGTGCTGTTCCAGACGATCACGCACAACCGCATCCTGACGCCCTCCATCATGGGCTTCGACGCGATGTACGTGCTCATCCAGACCATCCTGGTCTTCGGCCTCGGCCTGGAGTTGAACGGCAAGGGCGCGCCGCCCGTGGCGAAGTTCCTGGCCGAGGTCGCGCTCATGACGGCCTTTGCCTGCCTGCTGTTCCGCTGGCTCTTCACCGGCGCCGCCCACAGCCTGCACCGCGTGATGCTGGTGGGCATCGTGTTCGGCCTGCTGTTCCGCAGCCTGTCCTCGTTCATGATGCGGCTCATCGACCCGAACGAGTTCCTGGTGCTGCAGGACCGCATGTTCGCCAGCTTCAACAGCATCCAGACCGAGCTGCTGGGCGCCTCGGCGGTGGCCGTGGCGGGCGCGTCGCTGGTGGCCTGGCGCCTGCGCCATCGCTACGACGTGCTGGCCATGGGCCGCGACGTCGCCATCAACCTGGGCGTGGACTATCGCCGCACGCTCATGCTGACGCTGGCGCTCATCGCCGTCATGGTGTCCGTGTCCACCGCGCTGGTCGGACCCGTCACGTTCTTCGGCCTGCTCGTCAGCAACCTGGCCTATCACCTGATGGGCTCGGACCGGCATCGCCTGGTCGTGCCCGCCGCGGTGCTGCTGGGCGTCGTCATGCTGGTGGGTGGCCAGGCGCTGCTCGAGCGCGTCATGGGATTGAGCGTACCCGTCAGCGTCGTCATTGAATTCCTGGGCGGACTCGTCTTCCTCGCCCTCGTCACCCGTAGATTGCGCCGATGATCGAAGTCAAGCAACTCAGCAAACGCTATGAAGACACCGTCGTGGTAGACGGCGTCACGCTCACCATTCCCGCGAAAGGCCTGACCGCCATCATCGGCCCGAACGGCGCGGGCAAGTCCACGCTGCTGTCCATGATCAGCCGCCTGCTGCCCATGAGCGAAGGCCGGGTCAGCGTCGACGGCCTGGACGTCACGCGCTGCGACAGCCGCGAGCTGGCGCGCCGCCTGGCCATCCTGCGCCAGGACAACCACCTGCCGCTACGCCTGACGGTGCGGGACCTCGTGGGCTTCGGCCGTTATCCGCACAGCGGCGGACGGCTGACGCTGGACGACAAGACGCACATCGACCGGGCCATCGACTACCTGTCGCTGGGGCCGCTGGCCGACCGCTACCTGGACGAGCTGTCCGGCGGCCAGCGCCAGCGCGCGTTCGTGGCGATGGTGCTGTGCCAGGACACCGACTACGTCCTGCTGGACGAGCCGCTGAACAACCTGGACATGCGCCACGCCGTAGCCATGATGCAGCTGCTCAGGCGCGCCGCCCGCGAGTTGGGCAAGACCGTGTTGGTGGTGCTGCACGACATCAACTTCGCGTCGTGCTATGCCGACCGCATCATCGCCATGCGCGACGGCAAGCTGGCCTATCACGGCACGCCCGACGAGATCATCCAGCCCCCAGTGTTGCGCGAGCTTTACCAGATGGACATCGCCGTCCACGAACTGGACGGCCAGCGCATCTGCGTCTATTTCTGAAGCGCGCTGCCCGCCAGCGTGGCCGGTGACGCGGCAGGCGGCAGGCCGGGCGCGCGGGCCCATGCCAGCGCGTCCTCCAGGCGGTCATCGCCCCAGAACATTTCCTCTCCC
Organism: Orrella dioscoreae; assembly: GCF_900089455.2. Classification (NCBI taxonomy): domain Bacteria; kingdom Pseudomonadati; phylum Pseudomonadota; class Betaproteobacteria; order Burkholderiales; family Alcaligenaceae; genus Orrella; species Orrella dioscoreae. The sequence continues at coordinate 2,208,066 of NZ_LT907988.1, read as the reverse complement.
ACGAAGAACGACGGCGCGCCGAACACGCCCCGCCGGGCCGCCGCTTCGGTCTGGGCCTTCAGCGCCGCCTTGGCGGGCGCCTCGCCCGCCTGTTCGAGCAGCGTGGAGGGCAACCCCAGCGCCTGGAGCACCGCCGCGATGACCGCTGGAGACTGGATATCGCGATCGTGCACGAAGTTCTCGCGAAACACCGCCTCGCAGAAAGGCCGGCACCACGCCTCGTCCTGCCCCTGGATGGCGATGCGCGCGGCCAGCAGGCCCAGGCGCGGTACGGCGCTGGGCTGCCGGTACGGCACCCCGAAACGCGTGGCGCGGCGCACGACGTCGCGCAGCATGTAGAGGCCCTTGCTCGGATAGAGCCGGAACGGCGTGTCATCCCAGCCCTGGGCCTTGAAGATGGGCCCCAGCATGAAGGGCCGCAAGACCACCGTCACACCCGCCTGCGCAGCCAGTGGCCCTCCACGCACCAAGGACAGATAGCTGTAGGGACTGGCGAAATCGAACCACATTTCAATCGTGGCCGAGGGACGCGACGCGGGATCGGGGTGAACCATGAACGCTCCTGAAGACAGTGGCGGGAGACAGGCGGCAAGCCTTTGATCTTACGCCCGGCAAGGCCTCCTCCCTGCCTGGGAAAGACAGGAATGATATGATCCATATACGATTCATATAAAGGCGTATTCCATGGGCATCGTAAACATCGACGATGAGCTGCACGACCAACTCCGCAAAGCCAGCGCCGTGGCCTGCCGTTCCATCAACGCGCAAGCCGCGTTCTGGATCAAGATCGGCATGCTGAGCGAAATGAACCCCACGCTGAGCTTCAACGAGATCGTGCGCCGCGAGTTGCGCGCGGCCGGCGTCGACGCGCAGGCGCTCACCGGCGCCCCGGCATGAGCAAGCGGCCGGAGGAAATCGCCCTGATGGCGGAATCGGGCAGGCTGCTGGCGGAAGTTTTCACCTACCTGGACACCCTGCCGCTCATCGGCATGTCGACCCTGCAGGTCAACAATATGGTGGACCGCTACATCACGGACACGCTGCAGGCCCGGCCGGCCAGCAAGGGGCAGTACGGCTATGCCCATGCGCTCAATTCCTCGCGCAACCAGGTCGTCTGCCACGGCGTGCCATCGGCCACCGAGATCCTGCGCGACGGCGACATCGTCAACTTCGACATTACGCTGGAGAAGCACGGCTACATCGCCGATTCCAGCAAGACCTACCTGGTCGGCGAGGTCTCGCCCGCCGCCCGGCGGCTGGTGCAGATCACCTACGAAGCCATGTGGAAAGGCATCCAGGCGGTGCGCCCCGGCGCGCGCCTGGGCGACATCGGCCACGCCATCGAGCAGCATGCCAGGCGCAACGGTTATTCCGTCGTGCAGGAATACTGCGGGCACGGCATCGGCCGCGAGATGCACGAGTCGCCTCAGATCCTGCACTGGGGCAAGCCGCGCACCGGCCAGGCCTTGCGCGAAGGCATGACCTTCACCATCGAGCCCATGATCAACCAGGGCCGCCGCGAGGTCGAGACCGAGGACGATGGCTGGACGGTGGTCACCCGCGACGGCAAACTCTCGGCCCAGTTCGAGCACACGGTGGCCGTCACGGCGGACGGGGTCCGGGTGCTGACGCTGCGGCCGGGGGAAAAGCCCTTGCGCTGAAGGGCGGCGCGGACGCGCGCCGGCGCATGGAACATTGGCGGGCATGACGCGTCTGAACCAGAACACCGTCACAGAGCGACCCGCCATGCCCGTCCCAGCCCTCCTCCGCCCGTGCCGTGCCCGCGCACCGCTGATGCGCAAGGCCCTGGCGCTCGTTGCCACGGCCACCCTGCTGACATCGGGCGCATCCTCCGCGCGTGCCGCCGACGCCGTATCCGCCACGCCCCTGGGCACCGTGCTGGCGCAGGCCTGCGCGCTGGCGCCGCTGGAAACGGTCATCGTCGCCCGCGAGGGGCAGGTGCTTGCGGAACGCGGCTGCCGCAAGCATCGCACCACCGAACCCACCAACATCAAGTCTGCCTCCAAGTTGGTCATGTCCGCGCTGGTGGGCATCGCCATCGACAAGGGCGTGCTGACGGGCACCGAGCAGCGCGTGGCGCCGCTGCTGGCTTCCGCGCTGCCACCCGACCCCGACCCGCGCCTGCAGGCGCTGACGATCGGCCACCTGCTGTCCATGCAGGCCGGGCTGGGCTCGACATCCGGCGCGAACTATGGCGCCTGGGTCGCCAGCCGCAACTGGGTGCGCGCGGCGCTGGCGCGTCCCTTCGAGGGCGAGCCGGGCGGCCGGATGATCTACTCCACCGGTTCGACGCACCTGCTGTCGGCCATCCTGACGCGCCAGAGCGGGCGCTCGTCCTTGCAACTGGCGCGCGACTGGCTGGGACCGCTGGAGGGCTTCGAGATCACCAGTTGGACCCGCGATCCGCAAGGCATTCCGCTGGGCGGCAATGAAATGGCCATGAGCCCGCGCTCGCTGCTGGCCTTCGGCGAACTGTATCGCCGCGGCGGGGTCAACGCCTCCGGCGAGCGCCTGCTCTCGCAGGCCTGGATCGACGCCTCGTGGCAACCACGCACGCAATCGCCCTGGACCGGCGACGGCCATGGCTATGCCTGGTTCCTGACGCGTATCGCGGGCGAAGACGTGCGCTACGGCTGGGGCTATGGCGGGCAGATGCTCTATGTCGTGCCCAGGCTGGGCATGACCGCCGTCATGACCTCGGACGCGCGCAGCGCCTCGGCCCGCAACGGCCACCGCGGCGACCTGCACCGGTTGCTGGGCCAGATCATCGCGTCGGTCGACGACGCGCCGCCGACGCGATCGACGCATCGTCGGCCTTGAACGAAAAAAAACGCCAGCGGCGCAACGCGCCGAGGCGGCCAGGCGGGAGCATGAGCCTTCCCCCCAATCCCGCGCCCGCCATCGGACGGGCACGGTCCATGCCAGGCAATGCTCAGAAGCGGTAGCCGACGGCGATCGTGGGCACCCACGGATCGATCTTGGCGGTGCCGATCTTCTGGCCGTTGAGCTTCACGTCGGTCGAGATGTCGATGTAGCGCAGGCTGGCGTTGAAGAACCAGTTCTTGTCGATCATCACGTCGGCGCCGATCTGGGCGGCGAAGCCCCAGGAATCGGACAGGCTGACCTTGCTGCCTTGCAGCGCGCCCACGGCCTTGGTGTCGAAGAAGTTCGTGTAGTTCAGGCCGATGCCCACGTAAGGCTGCACGCGCGACTCAGGCAGGAAGTGCCACTGCACCGTCAGGGTGGGCGGCAGTTGCTTGCTTTCGACGATCTTGCCGTTCACGGCGCCCGAGCCGTGCACATCGTGCTTGAAGGGAACGGCGGCCAGCAATTCGATCCCGACGTTGCGCGTGGCCATGTAGGTCAGGCTCAGGCTGGGACGCGTGGAGCTGTCCGCATCCAGATTGATCGCGCCGTTCAGCGCGCTGCCGTTGTCCGACTTCGGACGCACCTGCGTGACGCCAGCCTTGAGCAGCCAATCGCCTGCCTCGTGCGCCTGAACGGGCGCCATGGTCAGGCCGGTGGCCAGCAGACTGGCGGCAATCAGGCCAGCGCGTACGGAGGAATTCATGGTCTTCTCCAAAGGGAATATGTCGAAGCCATACTGTCTCAGCCGCCCCGCGGTCCCGCCTTGCGGCATATCAAGCCGCGCCGGTTTGCCCCGCCGGGCGCACGCCGCCTAGAATGCCGGGTTGCGCCAGCACCACAGCGCCCCTGTTTTGCGCGGCATTCATCATCCCCCGCAGTCCTGCCTTGCGCGCCCCCGCGCCGGAGATCACCGTGTCCAAAGACGTCGACGCCATGAAGAACTTCCTTGCCAGCCTGGGCCTGCCCTGGACGCCCGGCAAGACGCAACGCGCCGAGCTGAAGGCCAGCTATCGCATCGGCAACACGCGCCCGCTGACGGTGGAACGCACCACCGTCGAATTCAACTGCGACGAGAACCGTCCCCGCATCTGGGTGCCCGAGTTCGCGCGCACCAGCTTCCACGTCTGGTTCGAAGCGCCGCAGCAGTCGTTCGACTTCGCCCCGAACGGCACCATGCTGAAGATCCGCAACACCGCCCACGGCAATGCCGGCGCGTACACCGTGGGCCTGAAGCCGCTGTAACGCACGCACGCGGTCACGCCGCACGCCGGGCGCGGCGGGAAAAGCGCCCAGCGCCGTGGCCCTGCCCCACAAAGCAAAACCCCCGGCGGTTTCCCGTCGGGGGTCTGGCGCCGTCAACGAGGACGGCGATCATCCGGCGAGGCGGCAGAGCCGCCTGGGGTTCTTACAGAACCTGGATGTTGGTCGCGGTCGGGCCCTTGGCGCCTTGACCCACTTCGTAGCTGACGCGCTGGTTTTCTTCCAGGGTCTTGAAGCCGTTGGTCTGGATTTCCGAGAAGTGCGCGAACAGGTCCTTGCCGCCTTCATCGGGGGTGATGAAACCATAACCCTTTTCGGCGTTGAACCACTTGACGATACCGTTAGCCATCTTAATTCCTTAAATGTTGTGAAAAACCGGGCTGAATGCCCAATACGCCAGACGATCAAGGAAGAGATTGGCCACAGCAATTACACCAGTGACGGCGACAACCTGAACTAACCGCGTCGCTTGAAAGATCTTTGCAGCGCGCAGTGTATGCGCGGCTTGGGGCACTGGTCAAACACCCCCAGCCAGGGTGGTCTAAAATCCCGTGACCGAAGGGCCGAAACTCGCACCGCCCCCTTCTTTTTATCCCCGGACATTCCCCTACTACACACCCCAATGGCCGTATTCACCGCTGTTTCCGACGACGACGCCCGCGCACTGCTAAACCGTTACAACCTGGGAGAATTGGTTTCTCTTCGCGGCATCACGGCCGGCATCGAAAACACCAACTTCTTCCTGCACACCACGCGCGGCGAATACGTCCTGACCCTGTTCGAGGTGCTGACAGCGGAACAACTGCCGTTCTATATCGAGCTGATGCACCACCTGGCCGAGCGTGGCATTCCCGTGCCGCAGCCCCAGACGCTGAAGGACGGCACCCGCCTGACCAGCCTGAACGGCAAGCCCGCGGCCATCGTCACGCGCCTGCCCGGCGGCTATGAGCCCGCGCCCGGCCCCGACCACTGCGCGCTGGCTGGCGCCACGCTGGCCCGAGCCCACCTGGCCGGCCAGGACTTCGGCATTCGCCAGCCCAACCTGCGCGGCCTTTCCTGGTGGGAAAGCACCACCCCGCAAGTCTTGCCTTTCCTTGATGCTGGTCAAGCCGAGCTGCTCCAGGCCACGCTGGCCGAACAGCGCACGCTGGCGGCCACGCCGGCCTGGCAGGGCCTGCCCCAAGGCCCGGGCCACTGCGACCTGTTCCGCGACAACGTGCTCTTTGCCGGCACCTTCGAATCGCCCCGCATGGGTGGCTTCATCGACTTCTACTTCGCGGGCTGGGACACCTGGCTCTTCGACGTGGCCGTGTCGGTGAACGACTGGTGCATCGTGCGCGAGACCGGCGCCTTCGACCTGCCCTGCCTGCACGCCTGGCTGAAGGCCTATGCCGGGATCCGCCCCTTCACCGACGCCGAGCGCCAGGCCTGGCCCGCGATGCTGCGCGGCGCGGCCCTGCGCTTCTGGCTGTCACGGCTGTTTGACTACCATCGTCCCCGCCCCGCGCAAACGCTCAAGCCGCACGATCCGCGCCACTTCGAGCGCGTGCTGCGCGCGCGCCAGGGCCAGGACCTGCCGCAGCTGCCCTGAGCCTCCAACGCCTCAAAGACGCCTCACCCTGACGACGCCACCACACATGCAAGCACTTTCCCTTCCCGTCTCCGCAGGCTGGTACTGGGTGCGCGCCGGCTACGCGCTCTTCGCCAGCCAGCCCATGCCCTGGTTCACCTGGGCCATGTGCATCAGCCTCTTCCTGATGCTGGCCAGCTTCACGCCGCCCATCGGCCCCATCTTCTTCGTCGGCCTCATGCCCACCGTCACGGTCATGACGCTGTCGGCCGCGCGCTTCGCCGAATCCGGCCAGAAGCTCGTGCCCGCCATGTGGACGCATCCGCTCAAGCGGCCGGGCGTCTTCAAGCGCCTGAGCGGCATCGGTGCGCTGTACGTGGGCCTGAGCCTGCTGGCTGGCCTCATCGCCTTCGTCCCCTTCCTGGGCGAGCTGACGACCGCCATGGAAGCAGTGGTGGCAGCCGACGGCAACGCCGTCGCCGAAGTCACCCTGCTGCTGGATGCGATGCGCACGCCGCTCATCATCTTCGCGGTGCTCTACGTGCTGGTGGCCACGCTCTTCTGGTTCACGCCGCCCCTGGTGGCGCTGAACGACGTGCCGCTGCGCCAGGCCCTGTTCTTCTCCCTCCTGGCCTGCTGGCGCAACAAGTGGGCCTTTGCCATCTATGGCATCGTCTGGGGCGGCGTCTTCCTGGCCATCGACCTGCTGGGCACGCTGCTGGCCGGCATCGGCCTGTCCTCGCAACTGGTGGGCATGCTGCAGGTACCGCTGAACATCATCCTGGGCGCCGTGCTGTATTGCAGCTTCTATGCCAACTACACCACGGTGTTCGGCATCGAACGCGCGCAGGCGCAGGACCCGCTATAGCAGGTCCTCGGCGCGCATCGGGAGCGTCCGCAGCCGGCGCCCCGTGGCGTGGAAGATCGCGTTGGCGATCGCCGCTGCCACGCCCACCATCGCCACCTCGCCGATACCCTTCACGCCGGCCTCGTTCAGCAGCGGGTCCGGCCGGTCGATGAAACCGACGTCGATCTCCCCGATATCGGCATTCACCGGCAGGACATACTCGGCCAGGTCGTTGTTCAGCACACCGCCATGGCGCGGATCGACCTCGGCGGCCTCGCGCAGCGCGGCGCCTATCCCCCACACCACCCCGCCCCGCACCTGGCTGGCGGCCGTGCGAGGACTGACCACCCGGCCACAATCGACCACGCTGACCACCCTGGGCACGCGGATGCGGCGCGTGCCCGGCTCGATACGCACTTCCACGAAGTGCGCGACATGGCTGAAACTCACGAACGCCGGATAGTCCGGGCCGCCCGCGGCGGGCAGCCCCCGCTGCAGGCGCTGGAACACCGCGTCCGGCTGGCCAGGCGCCTGCAGGCGCACTTCGACTTCGATATGCGGACGCCGCCAACGCGCCAGCATCTGGTGCAGATTGCCGTGGACAGGCCGGCCGTCGCGCAGGGCGTCGAAGCGGGCCTGCAAGGCCTGGGCCGCCTGCCTCACCACCGGCACGGTGCTTGCCGTGCCCCACGACCCCGCCGTCAGGTGTTGCGGCACGGCGCCCGGGTCGCCGATGACGATCTCGACCCGGTCCGGGTCGATGGCCAGCCCTTCCGTCAGGGCGGCAAAGATGGCGGTGCGTATGCCTTGCCCCATTTCGTGGCCGCTGACCGACAGGCGTGTGCTGCCGTCGGCGCGCACCCGCAGGCGGGCAATCGACGGCGACATGGCCGCCTTGTAGGCGCCCACCGCGACGCCCCAGCCGATGCGCGTGCCGTCGGCGGCACGCATCGACGCAGGGGCCGTGCCGCGCCGTTCCCAGCCAAAACGCCGCGCGCCCTCTTCCAGGCAGGCCTTCAGGAACCGCGAGGAAAAGGGATGCCCCGTGACCGGGTCACGCACGGCATCGTTCGCCAACCGGAACGCCAAGGGGTCTCGCCCCGCGGCATGGGCCAGTTCATCCATCGCGCTTTCGAAGGCGAACGCCGCCGGCTGCTCGAATGGCGCGCGCATGAAGCCCGGCGTCTGCACATCCGTGCGCACCAGCCTGACGCTGCTTTCATAATTGGGCGTGTCGTAGAGGCGCGCGGTCAGCTCGCTGAAGTTCGCGGCGAAGGTATCCTCGCGGCCGTTCTGCATGTCGGCCTCGTGGCTGGCGGCCACCAGTCGCCCCTCTGCATCCGCGCCCAGGCGGACCCTGTGGCGGCTGGCCGGACGAAAGCTCGAGGTGTGGAAAAGCTGGGCGCGGGGCATGACCAGCTTCACCGGGCGGTCCAGCAACATGGCGGCGCGCGCGACCAGGACCGTCTGGCCCTGCAGGGAATTCTTCTGGCCGAAACCGCCACCAAGATAGGGACTCTTGACCTCGACCCGGGCCGGGTCCAGGCCCAGCGCCGCCGCCACGCCAAATTTCAGCGCGCCGGAGTTCTGCGTGCCCTCGTGCAGGGTCAGCGTGCCATCCTGCCACGCGGCGGTGGTCGAGATGAGCTCCATCGGGTTCTGGCATTGCAGTGGCGACAGGTACTCACCTTCGACACGGAACGCGGCCGTCGCCAGCGCGGCCCTGGTATCGCCACGCGTGTGCGTGGGTGTCGCCTCGAGCGTCTGCGCCAGGGGGGATTCCATCACGGCGCCGAAAGGCATTTCCTCGTACTCGACCCGGACCCGCGCCGCGGCGTCGCTCGCAATGGCGAGACTTTCCGCGACCACCAGCGCTATCGGTTCTCCGCGGTGCACCAGCCTGTCGGACAGCATCGGCTGGTGGCCCTGGAACGCATAACCGCCCCGCATCAAGAAGCCCGGCGATTTGACGCCCTCGAAGTCGTGCCAGGTGAGGACGGCCAGCACGCCCTTGACGGCCCGGGCGGCCGCGAGATCGAACGACACGATGCGCCCGCGCACGATGCGCGAGGGCACCGTCATGGCATGGGCCATGCGCGCCAACGGCACATCCGCGGCAAACCGGGTCTTGCCCAGCACCTTGTCGCGCGCATCGACCCGGGCGCGGTCGGGATACGTGGCCGTCGTCATGCCTGCTCTCCTGCCTGGCTGCCGCGTTCGGCAGCGATCATCAATGCATCGGCGACAACCTCTGCGCCAAGCGCGATCTTGAATCCGTTGTGGCGGCCCGGGCGGGCCTGGGCAAAGGCGATGACGCCAGCCTGCCGCGCCGCCGCGCGATCCAGCGGTTTTCCCGCCAGCGCACGCTCGGCGGCGGGCACGCGCCAGGGACGGGTCGCGACGCCGCCCAGCGCGATACGCGCCTGCGTCACGACGCCGCCGTCCAGTTCCAGCGCCACCGCGGCGGATACCGTCGCAAAGGCATAGGACTCGCGATCACGGATCTTGTGATACGTGGAGGCCCTGCCCAACTGCCCGCGCTGCCCCAGCGGCACCCGGATGCGCAGGATCATCTCGTCAGGCGCCAGCACGGTTTCCAGTTGCGGCGTCTGTTGCGGCAAGCGGTGCAGCCCGGCAACCGGCACGCGACGCACGCCGCCGGGGCCCGCCACGTCCAGGCTGGCATCCAGCGCCACCAGCGCCACGGCCCAGTCGCCCGGATAGACCGCGATGCAGGACGGGCTGCCGCCGAACAGCGCGTGGCCACGATCCAGCCCCTCTTGTGCCGCGCAGCCGCTGCCCGGCGCACGCTTGTTGCAGGGATAGGCCGGCCCATTGCGGAAATAGGCGCAACGGGTACGTTGCAGGAGATTGCCCCCCAGCGTCGCCATGTTGCGCAGTTGCTGGGAAGCCGCCTTCGACAGGGACTCGGCCAACACCGGCGCCCGCTGTTGCACGAGGGGATGCGCGGCCGCGTCGCCCATGGTCGCCAGGGCGTCGAAGACCAGTTCGCCGCCTGCTTCGCCGATCTCGGCCAGGCCTGCCACGCCGGTCACGTCGATCACGTGCGCCGGCGTTTCGAGGCCGAGCTTCATCAGGTCATACAGCGTGGTGCCGCCGGCCAGGATGCGCGCGCCCGTGCGCGCCTGCTCGGCCAGGACATCCTCGTGGGTGGCGGCCCGGGTATAGGCGAATGGCTGCATCAGGTCGCCTCCATGTTGGCCGCGGCATCCTGGATGGCCGTCACGATGCCGGCGTAGGCGCCGCAACGGCACAGGTTGCCGCTCATGGACTCCCGGATGTCCGCCGCACAGCTGGCATGCCCTTCGCGCACGCAGGCGACCGCCGCCATGATCTGCCCCGGCGTGCAATAACCGCACTGAAGCGCGTCATGATCGATGAAGGCCTGCTGCATGGGATGCAACGTGCCAGCCTCGGGCGCGAGCCCTTCTATGGTCAGCACCGAGCGCCCCTGCATCTTGGCCGCCAGCGTCAGGCAAGCCACCACGCGCCGGCCATCGACGTGCACCGTACAGGCGCCGCACTGGCCGTGGTCGCAGCCCTTCTTGGCGCCGGTCAGCCCGAGCTGCTCGCGCAGCACATCCAGCAGCGAACTGCGCGTATCGATCAGCACGTCCACCGGCAGTCCGTTGACCTGCAGCCGCAGGGGAACGTCCTGTCCCGGCCTTGCTTCCGCCTGCGGCGACGCGGCGGCGCCTGATGTGCCGGAGAGGCCGATGCCGGTGACGGATACCCCCGTGACGGCCACGCCGCCCCGCAGGATGTCCCGCCGCGTGAACGACAGTGTCTCGCCTGGGTCCCTGGATGCGCATGCAAGTCTGGTCATGGTTTTCCTTTGTTCGAGTCTTCGCCCCAGCCCTGGATCCGAGTACCGGGAAGCGTCTTGAAAATCTTAGCCAAGGCATCCCTTGTGCAGCCGTCGGATGCGCTAAATTAGGGCCGATCAGCGTGTTAAGCAGAGCTTTGCAATGCCCCCTCCCCTACGCCTGGACAGCCTGGAAATCTTCGGTGACGTCGTACGGCACGGCGGCTTTCGCGCTGCCGCCGCCAGCCGGGGCGTCTCGTCATCGGCCATCAGCCAGTCCATCAACGCGCTGGAAGAAGCGCTGGGCATCCGCCTGCTGCACCGGACCACGCGCAGCGTCGCGCCCACGGAGGCCGGCGAGCACCTGCTGCATTTGCTGACGCCCGCGCTGCAGGACATCCGGGTGGCCGTGGACGGCCTGAACCAATTCCGCGAAAACCCCTCGGGCACGCTGCGCATCAATGCCCCCGGCCCCGCCGTCGATCACGTCCTGTGCCCCCTGGCCTTCCAGTTCATGCAGACGCATCCCGACGTCAACATCGAACTGATCAGCGATGCCGCCATCGTGGACATCGTCGAGCAAGGCTTCGACGCGGGCGTGCGCTTCGGCAACCAGCTGGCGCAGGACATGATCGCCATGCCGCTGGGGCCGCGCCTGCACTACGCCATCGTGGCCTCGCCGGCATACCTGCAAGCGCACGGCACGCCCGAACAGCCCGGCGACCTGCTGGCGCATGAATGCATCCGGCGGCGCTTTCCTGGCGGCACGCTCGTCACCTGGAAATTCGCCAAGGACGGCGAGACGCTGGAAATCGTGCCCAAGGGGCGCCTGACGCTGAGTTCGGCCCAGCAGGAACTGCAGGCCGCGCTGGCGGGTGCCGGCATCGCGCACACCCTCGATGACTACGTCCACGCGCACGTGGCGGCAGGCAGCCTGGTCGAAGTCCTGCTCGACTGGAGGCAGACCCTGCCCAGCTGGTATCTGTATTACCCCAGCCGGCGGCACACCAGCGCCGCCATGCGCGCCTTCCTGGGTTTCATCCGCGACTACCCGTGGCCATGAGCCGTCAGCCCTGGATCCTCAACACCTCGTGCACCGTGCTGGCGTGGTCGCCGCCGACACGCGTGCCGCCGCCGAACACGTGGATGCGATTGCCCAGCGTGGCCGCCCCCAGGCCGTGCCGCGGCGTGGGCAGCGCAGGCAGCGCGGCCCAACTGTCGCGCTTGGGCTCGTAGACCCAGGCCTCGGCGAACACCTTCTGCTCGGGCACCCATTGCTCACCACCGAACGCATACAGACGGCCATCCAGGGCCGCCGCCGCCAGGCCGCCTTGCGCCTGCGGCATGGGTGCGCGCGAGGTCCAGCGGTCCCGGGCCGGGTCATAGACCTCCAGCGCAGGCACATTCACCTGCCGCAGCGAGCCATCGGCCTGCTTGATGGCCTGGCGTCCGCCCACCACATACAGGCGCCCATCGATCACCGCCGCCGCCGCGCTGTTGCGGGCGGTGGGCGCGGGGGCAATGGCGGACCAGCGGCCCTGGGCCGGGTCGAACACCACGCCTTGCGTCGTATCCGCGTGTGCGTTGAAGTGGCGCGCGCCGTCATGCTCGCGGATGCGTCCGCCCACCAGATACACCCGGCTGCCGATGGCGGCGCACACGCCCTCGGCCGACGGATACGGCAGCGGCACACCGTCGGTCCAACGGTCGGCGTCCGGCTCGTAGACATAGGTCGAGGCCTCGGCGCGCCAATTGGGAAAGCCGCCGCTGAAGCCCCCCACGCCGTAGATCAGCCCACCGGCGGTGGCCAGCGCGATGTGGTGGCGGGCCGCTGGCAAGGTGGCCAGGCGGGTCCAGCGGTCCGCGGCGGGGTCATAGGACTCGAAATGCGCCGAGTAGCCCGTGTTGGGGTTCAGCAAGCCCCCGGCCACGTAGATGCGGCTGTTCAGCACCGTGGGGTAAAGCTCCTGGCGGGCCAGGGAGGCCGCGGCGGCGGTGGTCCATTGCGGCGCGCTGGCCTGGGCCTGGGCGTGGCGGGCGAAAGGCAGCGCGGCCAGGGCGGCGGTGATCCGCAGGATGTCGCGTCGTTGCATGGGGGTCTCTCTGACAGTTGCTTGAACGAATGTTAGGGAGCGCCTGGGGCGGCGACTAGCCAGGCAGGGCTGATCAGGCTGGTTAGCCTGCTTAAGCAATGGGTGGGATGGCACGCCGGATGGCAGCCTGCAGGCGGGCGATGCCGCCCTGCGCGTGGTCGAGCGCCCCCACCCGCAGCTCGACCACGCTGGCGGCGCGCAGGCACGCGGCGAACCGCCAGGGTTTCAAAGCGGGAATGACACGCAGCACCCGCCCTTCCCGATCCACGAACGCCACGCAGATGGCATCACGCAGCCCCAGCGTGTGGATGGCACGGCAGGGGCGGATCCACAGCCCATGATGCTGGTCGGGCGGCGGCTGGCCGAACCAGCCCGCCAGCCGCTGGGGGAAGGAGACGGCCCGGATGAGGCGCAAGGGGGGTGGCGCACGCATCAGAACGATGCCTGCAGCAGGCGATAGCCGATCGGAAACCCCAACACCAGGAAGGTGCAGGGGAAGATGCACAGGATGAGCGGCGCCAGCATTTTCACTGGCGCCTCCAGCGCCTGCTGCTCCGCCCGCAGCAGACGCTCGGCGCGCAGCCGCTCGGCCTGTGCCCGCAACACCGGCCCCAGGTTCATGCCCAGGCTGTCGGCTTGCGCGATGGCGGAGGCCAAGGCATGCAGCGACGGCAAGCCGCTGCGCTGTGCCAGGGCCCGCAAGGCGGCCACGCGCGACATGCCCGCACGGACGTCTGCCAGCACGTCGCCCAGGCCATCACGCAAGGGGCCCGCCGCGCCACGCTCCACCGCTTGCTGCAAGGCGCCTTGCACGTTGAGCCCGGCCTCCATGCACAAGGTCATCATGTCCAGCAGGAACGGCAACTCCCGCCCCATGCGTCGCGCGCGTTCCCGCCGGCGAGCGCCCAGCCAGACGCCCGGCACAAGCGCCGCCACGATGCCCAGTCCCAGCGCCAGCCAGGCCATGCGCGACGACACGGCGTCCAGCCAGATCGCGATCAGCGACACGACGCCTGCGCCGACACAGGCTGACAACACCTGCGCCGCCGCCACGTGGCCAGGACGCAGCGCGCCGCCGTAGCCTGCACGCGCGATCGCCTCGGCCAGGATGGCACGGCGGCGCCAGCCCACCAGGCCGTGCAGCGCCGGCTCGGCAGCCTGCAACCAGGGCCAGGCCCAGCGCCATGGCCAGGGCAGCCGCGCTTCGCCCGCAGGCAGCGACAGGCTGCGCGTCCAGGGCCGCAAGACCAGCAGCACCACGCAGCCCACGGCGCACGCCGCCGCTCCCATGCTCAGCCACGTCAGCATCCCGCGCCCTCGATCGCAACATCTGGCGCCATGTCATACCTCGATGCGCATCACGCGCCGGATCATCCACACGCCCACCACTTCGAGCAGCACGATCAGCGCCAGGACACCCCAGCCTGCCGGTGTTTGCCACATGGCCTGCATCGCCTCGGGCTCCAGGCGCTGCAAGGCCAGGCCGATGACCAGCGGCAAGGCCCCCACCACCCAGGCCTGCAGGCGTCCCTGTGCCGTCAATGCATGGATGCGGCGGTGGATGAGCAGGCGGGCACGCAGGTTGGCGGCAATGCGTTCCAGCGCATCGGCCAGGTTGCCGCCCGTGCGCGTCGCGATGCGCAAGGCGGCGCACATGAGCCCCGCCGACTCGGTCGGCATGCGGCTGTGCAGGTTGCTCAGGCAGGCGTCCAGCGACACGCCCATGCGCTGCTCGCGCATCAGCAAGGCGAACTCCTGGGAAAGCGGCGCCTGGCTCTCTTCCATGAGCGAGCGCAAGGCCACCGGCAGGCTGGCGCCCGCGCGCAAGGACCAGGCAAGCGCCAGCAGGGCATCGGGCAACTGCGTGTCGAAACGCGCCAGGCGCTGATGGCGCGCACGCCCGGCCAGCCAGCGCGGCAACAGCAAGCCCAGCCCGCCGCACGACAAGGCCACCGTCACACTGCCGCTCAGCAGATACGCCGCTGCCACCGCCGCCGCGCAAAGCGCAACGGTCAATAGCCAAAGCTGGCCCGGGTCGACGAACACGAAGAACTCATCCAGCCGCCAGCGGGCCTCTTCGGTGAACGCGTCGCGATACCCCTCCCATCCGTGCTTGAGCCAGCGCGAGGCCCACCAGGCCAGCAGTCCCGCCGCCAGCCCGGCGCTGAGCAGGGCGAGGGTCAGCATGCCGCAGCCTCCACATGCCCCGGACCCGCATACGCAAGGGAGCCGCCGTCCATCGCCGCGGTCTCGGCCGAGAACAGGCGAGCGTCGCAGGCCAGGCCTTGTTCGCGCCATTCGTCGAAGAACGACGGCACCAGGCCGCAAGCCTGGAAGGCCTGCGACCTGCGGTCATAACGGAACAGTTCCTGCAGCTGGATGCGGCCGCTTTCGATGCCGGTGACCTCGACGATGGCACTGACCAGGCGCCTGCCCGACGGCAGGCGCGTCTGCTGCACCACGACGTCGATGCTGGCCGCGATGTGCTCGCGCACCGCCTGCAAGGGCAAGGCCATGCCCGCCATCAGGATCATGGTCTCCAGCCGGGCCAGCGCGTCACGCGGGCTGTTGGCGTGCAGGGTCGTCAACGAGCCTTCATGGCCGGTGTTCATGGCTGCCAGCATGTCGAAGGCCTCGGCGCCACGGCACTCGCCCACGATGATGCGGTCGGGGCGCATGCGCAGCGCGTTGCGCACCAGGTCCCGGATCGTGACCGCGCCCTTGCCCTCGAGGTTGGGAGGCCGGGCTTCCAGGGAAACCAGGTGCCCGTGCAGCAACTTCAGCTCCGCGGCATCCTCGATGGTGACGATCCGCTCGCCTTCCGGCACGCAATGCGACAGTACGTTCAGCAACGTGGTCTTGCCCGACCCCGTGCCGCCCGCCACGACCAGGTTCTTGCGGCGGGCCACGCACAAGGACAGGAAGCTCGCCATCCGGGCATCGAGCGCGCCACCGGCCAGCAGGTCCTGCAAGCCCGGCCGGCGGACGGGAAACTTGCGCAGCGTCAGCGCGGCGCCTTTCAGCGCGACCGGCGGGATCACCGCATGCACGCGGGAGCCATCCGGCAGCCGGGCATCGACCAGCGGGGAGCTCTCATCGATCCGGCGTCCCAAGGGAGCCACGATTTTCTCTATGACGCCCAGCAAGGACTGCTCGCTGCTGAAGAAAGCCTCGTGCGGCTGCAAGGTGCCCGCGCGCTCGACGAAGATCTCGTCGTAGCGGTTCACCATGACTTCCGTGATGGCGGGATCGCCCAGCAGGGGCTCCAGCGGCCCCAGGCCTATGGTTTCATCCAGCACCTCGCCAGGCACGCCCGGCGCAATCAGGGCGCCCGCCGCCACCCGCTGGGCGACGATCTGCGCCAGCAGCTGGCTGGCCTCGGTGCGCAGCATGGCATCGGACATGTTTGCGACGTCCCGCCGCCGCAGGTCGAGCGCGTGCAGCAGCGCCGCGCGCAACTCCTGCCTCAAGGCCGCGTGCAAGGCGCGAGTGCCGGCCGCGGCATCGGCCATGCTGGCGCTTCCTTGAGGCAACTCGGGGGCTTGCGGCAGGATACCCGGCACGACGGCGTCAGTCCCCCACACAGCGCCCCCATCCACGTCCCCGTTCTGCTCGGTCGCCGCCAGCCCCCCCTCGTTTCCCTGCGGCATCACCGACAACGCGTGCGGCACGGTTTCCCTGGCCGGGGCAGCGGACTCCCCCTGCTCCACGACCTCCACCTCGAACAGGCAGGATCCGATCAGTACCTGATCGCGGCGCGCAATCGGCGCGAACTGGGCCACCCGGCGTCCATTGACGTGGGTGCCCGCCAGCGACCCGAGGTCCTCCAGCACGACGCCCGCCTCGCTTCGGCTCAGCCGGGCGTGCAGGCGCGCCACGCGCCAGTGACGCAGGCGGATCGCGCAGGAGGGATCGCGCCCGATCGTGGCGGGAGACGCGACGCACAGGGTGTGCCGGCTACCGTCCTGGAAGTGCTGGTGAATCCTCAACATGGCATGACTCCTAGCGCAAGCGCGCGTCCTGGCCGGACCATTGGGTCCCCGGCCCTGTATAGGGATTCCAGCCTGGACGGTCTTCGGCCGGGCGCAGCTCGGTATTGAGCCTGGCGGGCCCGGGAAACGCGTCTTGCAGCGCCTCCCGTCCCAACCTGACGCGTTCGGCGAGATCCGGATGCGAGGCCGACACGACGATCGGCGTGACGAAGATCGCCAGTTCGGTTTCGCGGCGCTGGAAGCGCTCTGAACGAAAGAGCGCGCCCAGGATGGGCAGGCTGCCCAGCCCCGGCACGGCATGCCGCTCGCGGGACTGCTCCCGCGAAAGGAAACCTCCCAGCACCAGCGTCTGCCCCGATCGCACGTTGAATTCCGTGGCCGCGCGGCGCGTGGTCAAGGCGGGACCGGAAGGCGTCGTCATGGCGGCATCGACCGCGCTGACCTCGACATCGATGCGCGAGCGGACCGTGCCGCTGCGATCCACCTGCGGCGTGATCTGCAAGGACACGCCATAAGGCTTGAAAACGGTATTGCTGCGCCCGTCCTGGTCGGTGCTGACATAAGGCACCTCGCCACCCGCCAGGAAGCTGGCCGTGGCGCCGCTGCGCGCCAGCAACTGGGGCTGCGCCAGGATGACCGCTTCGCCGCTTTGGGCAAGCGCGTGCAGACGCGCCGGCAACATGGCATCGACCCCGAAGTAGCCCCGCGCCGATGACGCGGGGAAAGGCGCGGGCAACACGACCTCTCCGGGCCGTTCGAGCAAGCGCGATCCGCCCGCCTCCCAGGCCACGCCCGCCTGGATGCCGCCCAGGCTGGCCGCATCCCAACGCAGGCCCAGCTCCTGCAGGCGCGCGGTGGGGATCTCGATGACCTGCACGTCCAGCATCACCATGCGATCCCAGCCGACCCGGCTGGTGAAGTCGACGATCTCGGGATAACGCTGCGCCAGCGCGGCGATGCGTGCCTGATCGGAATCGGAAAGATCCTCGCCCTCGATGACGATCTTTTCCCCCACCGTCTTGCTGCGCGCGCCGGGCACGCGGGCCAGCAGGGCATCGAGCTCACGCTGCACGCGCCGCATGCCGGCGGGCGCGACCTCCACCGTATAGGCCTGCCTGCTGCCCTGGCCGCTCCAGATGTGCAGGGACGTCGTGCCTGACTGGCGCCCGAACACCACCACTTCGCGGCCGTCGGCGGTGACCGCGCTCAGCACGTCGCCTTGTCCGACCGTCACGCGGCGCACGCCAGGCACATCCAGCACGCGGGTTTCACCCACCTGCAGCGACAGGGCCTGCGTGTCCGCGGCGGGCCCACCCTGGGCGGCCGCTCCCTGCATGCTCCACAGCGCAAGCAGGCTCGCCACGCATCCCTGCCACGCATGCCTGGGCAATCGGCGCATCATGGCCTGCCCGTCCCGGACGACGGCATTTCCCCGGGCCAGTCCGCAAGCGGCAAGGCCGCGTCCAGCGCCCCCATGGCGTCGCCATAGATCACCACGGGCACGGGCGGCGGCGCGGGCGGCCGGGGCATCCCCAGCACGCGGGCCAGGCCGCCCCGCGCGCCCGCCGCGGCGGGCGCGGCGTCCCTGGCATGCCGCAACAGGGCGGTCAGCTCACCTTCCTGGCGGGCCGCCAGCACACGGACGGCGTCGTCCGGGCTCAGGTCCAGTGTCAGCGTGCCGCTCTCGCTGCCAGGACCTGGCATATCGGAAAGCAGCCAATCCCCCACCGCCAGCACGCGCGCGGCCTGCAGCAGGGGCATGGTGACGCGCCGGTCATCGTGGTCGAAGGCCACGTAGATATCGAGCGCATCGCCCGGCGCCAGCAAGCCGCCCGGCAGCCGAAGATCGTCACGCGTCAGCGTCAGGGCGCGGCGGCCCGGTGCCAGCATCGCAGACAGGGCATTGGGCGTTTCATCCGCCAGATGCGCCCACAGCACGGCATCGCCACCCGGCACGCCGTGTGCCAGGGTCCGTCCTTCCAAGGCACCCAGGGCTTGCGCCGGCAACGCCGCCGCCGGCACCGCGTCCGCGGGAAAATCCCGCAATGCCAGATGCGAGGCATCCAGCCGCAAGCCTGGCATCAGGTCCTGGTCTGCCACGATGCGCGCGACCCACTCGCGCCGGTTCTGCGCCTCGATCCGGGCAACCGTGCCCTGGATGTGGGCACGAGCCGCCCAGGCTGCCACGCCCGCGGCAGCGATCGCCAGCAACAACAGGACGACGCTGCGCGCATGCCGCGGGGCGGTGACTGGCCAGCGCATCATGGCGCCCCCTCCGCCGGGGCCATGACCGCCACATAGCCGCTGCCCCCCTCATGGGCCACGGCCACGACGGTCAGGGCCATGCCGGACCGCCGCCAATGATCGACCTCGGCGGAAGACACGCCCGTGCCCCCCTGCAGCGGCATCCATCCCGCGCCTGCCATCGATTCGCGCACGTCGGCCAGGCTGCCTGGCAAGGGCCGGGGGTCGCGATACACGAATGCCACGCGTTCGCCTTCCTCTTGCCGCTGCAACAGGGCCAACCGTCCCGGCATGCCTGCTATCCCCAGGCTGCTGTCGCACTGGCCCGTCAGGCTCATGCCGGACACCTGTCCGACGGCGTGCTTGCCCCGCCCCGACAACTGGACCATCCAGTGCATGGGCGCGGCATACCAGGCCAGCGTGGCCAGGCCAGGCGTGATGAAGAGGTCGGCCCCCGCCGGCGCCTGCGCCCGCCACGCGGAAAGCAAGCCATCCACGGAGCGGCGTGCCAGGAAGGCTTGGCGCCACAGGGACTTTCCCTGCCAACATTGCGTCATGGCTGGCTGGACCTCGCTATCCGCCGGCAAGGCCAGGCGCGTCGCCCCCGCTTGCAGCACCGGCGCGGCGGCAGCGATGCCGGGAAGCGCCGCCGCCAGGCAAAGCAGCCCTGTCGAAGCCAGCCCTTTCCGGCCCGATGCGCGTGCATGACGGCTGGACGTTTTCCTGCTCAGGCCCCTCATCCTCCGCTCCCTCCGCCGCGTCGCAGCACCGCCTGTGGCACCGCGCCACGCCAAGGTTGCAGCCAATCGAAATCGGGTTGCGGCCGCCCCCACGGACGATCCACGCGCCGCATGACGTCGGCCACGCGCCGACCCTGCTGCGCCGTCAGATTGGCGGCAAAGCCCCACCCCAGCGCGGAATCCGCGATTCTTGCCTGCGCCAAGGCATCGGAGCCGCTGTGCGCGGCGCCCGTCAGCAGCCAGGTCTCTCGCCGCAAGGTCGTGGCAGCCTGGGGCAGGAATCCGCCTCGCGCGCCCAGCAAGGGCTGGAATGTCGCGGTGGCAGCGCTGCGCAGCAGCCCGGCGTCCGCGGCCTGCCATTCCTCACGCAAGCGGCGAGCATGCGGATGGTCCCCGCCAGCCTGGGCGCCATTGCCGAGCGGCGCGAGGCGTGACGCCGCTGCCTGGGTCACGAGCGCCGCTCCCTGCCAGGAGGACGCATCGACGGCGACGGCAGCGGGACGCTGGGTGTCCTGCCTGGCTGCCGCCAGGAAAGCCAGATGCCGCGACGCATCCTGCGCCACGCTGCCGGCCCGCAAGCCCTGGCCTGTCCACGTGACACCCACCCACAGGAGCGCCAGCAGTGGCAGCATGGCCAGGCCCTCTGCAAGGGCTTGCCCTTCCTGGCGCAATGCATGGCCGCTCATGTCGGCTCCCCGCTTTCACGCAGCCTGGCCTGCCAATAAGGGTGAAACAGGTTGGGCAATTCATGACGGCCGTCCGCACGCCGGCCGGGACGCAGGAAGTCGGTCTGGGCCGCGCTGTGAACCGTCACGGCAGACACGCCGCCCGCGCCTTTGCCCGGCACGGACAACACCACCCGCAAGCCGAAGGACAGGCTTTGCGCGCCATCGCCCTGGCGCCGCAGGTCCGTGAAACCCGGCAGCCCCCGCGCCGCCCAGCGGCTGCCGCGCAAGACCGCATAGGAATTCGCCAGGCGGTTGTCGCGGCCATCCAGCAGGCCCCAATCGGTTGCCGCCCTGACCCAGCGCCAGAAATCCTGTTCGGAGAAATCCTGCGGAGGATCATCATGGAACACGAAGCCGGGCGGCTCGCCATCGCGCACCGATACACGCCCCCAGCCCATGGCGTATTCGCGGAAATAGCAACCGATGCGGCGGTTGCTGCGCAAGGCGTGGAACGACAGCGTGTCGTGCGCCTGCCAGCGGCCGTCCAGCCCGAACCGGGTGTCTCCGCGGCGGCGCAACTCATGGCGCAGCCACGGACATTGCCTGGACACCGGCCAGGGGTTGCGGGCGGTGTCATTCCTGGCTTTCAGGAAGCCATAGGGTGACACCGCGAGCTCGACCATCGCCCGCAGGTCGCCACGCGGCGACGCGCCATGGTGCACCAGCTTGCCTGGCAAGGTGTCGTCGTTGACGGTGAATGAAGGCTCGCCTGCCGTCGCGGCATAGTTCGCCGCGAGCACGGCCGCGATGGCGGCGTCTCGCGCGCGCCCCAGGTCATTGGCGACAGCATGGCGTGCCTGCTCCAGGATGACATGCACGGTTTCCTCGTGTCGCGCCTGGGCCTGGGCAAAGCCGCCCCCGGGCTGGCTCAGGCTGCCGAAGGAACGCGCCGCGCGCGCGGCGGAATACCCGGTTGCATGGGACGGCCCGAACAGCATGCCGATCAGCACCGACGGCGGGTTTCCCCTGCCGCCACGTTCCGCCTGCGCCGCGCCGAACTGCGCCCAGCTTGCCAGGGTCGCGAGATGCGCCATGGCGACCTGGTGGGCCACCTGCGCGCGATTCATCGTGGCCAGCAGGTTCAGGCCGCGGGCCTGCACCACCGCGCCGCTGTAGGCCGCCGCATCCGCGGCGTGCGTGAGCTGCGTGCGCGCCGCGGCGGTCGTGCCCACCTCGTGCAGATGACGCCACATGACGGCAATGGCAGCCGCCAGCAACAAGGCCAGCGGCAGGGCCTGGCCAGCCATGCGGTCCATGCGCGCGCGCATGGCGATCACTTGCCGTTGCCGGTGAAGGACTTGAGCGTGCGCTCGCTGGTCTGGCGTGCGGCCGAGCCAGCCGCCTGGGCAGCGGCACGCGATTGGGCCGTGCCGTCTTCCCCCGCCAGTTCACGGGCCATGGCCGCGGTCTGCGAGCGCACGACCTGGCCGAAGAGTTGATAGACCGCGATGGCCGCCACCGCGATGAGGGCGACGACGATGATGTACTCGGTCATCCCCTGGCCGGACTGGCGGCGGCGGGCATGAACAAAAGGATGCAGCTGGACTGAGGTCATGATGGGCTCCCGTTGCACGGTATGTGCAGGAGCCAGTCTGGCCGTGCCAAGCCCGGCGCGCCATGCGCGAAAGCCGTGATGGGTGGGAACGTCCGGCCTTCGCGCCTACCTCGTCCCCCTCGTGCCCGGCGGCATCAATACATCGTCGCCTTCACCCGCCCGGGCAAGGCCGCGTCGTACGCCTTCCCGTCGATCTCCGCCTGGCTCAAGTCCTGCAGGATCGTCCCGGTGCTCGGCAGCGCCGTCCGCGCAATCTGCACTGCCGGATCCCAGAGCCTGGCGCGCAGCACCGCGCGCGAGCACTGGAAGAACACCTTTTCCACGTGCACGACCAGGACCGACAAGGGCAGCTTGCCCGCCACCGCGAAGCGCGCCAGCAAGCCGGGATCCGTGGTAATCACCGCCCGCCCATTCACCCGCAGCGTTTCGCCCACACCGGGAATCAGGAACAGCAGGGCCACGCGCGGGTCGTGCACGATGTTGCGCAGGCTGTCGATGCGGCTGTTGCCGCGGCGGTCGGGCAGCAGCAGCGTCCTGTCGTCGTGGAGGTGCACGAAGCCCGCGGGGTCGCCCCGGGGCGAGACATCCAGGCCGTCAGGGCCCTGGGTCGCCAGGGCCACGAAGGGCGCGGCCTTCACGAAGGCCTGGTAATGCGGATGCAGATAGTCGATCTCTTTCCTGATCGATGCGGCGGCGGGGGTGCCGTACAAGGCCTCCAATGCGGCCAGGTCCGTGACTGGGTGGGCGCTGCCCGGTGGCGGTGGTGTTTCACTCACGATGGCTCATCCTTCCTGAATCCGTCCTGCCTGACGGTGAGCCATCATATCCGGCAGGCACGCCTCCTGGCCCGCGTGGCAGCTTGAGCGAAAAGCCCCGGGCAGGACATACGGGCTATCCTCCCTGCCTGAAGCCAAGCACGCAAAGGAGCCCCATGACACTCGGATTCATCGGCACCGGCACCATCGCCGAAGCCATCATCGACGGGTTGGCCGGCACGGCGCACCCGGTCTCCGCCATCCTCGTCTCGCCGCGCAATGCGGACATCGCGGCGCGGCTGGCCGAACGCCACGCGCACGTGCGCATCGCCGACGGCAATCAGGCCGTCATCGATGGCGCCGACACGGTGTTCCTGGCCGTTCGCCCCCAGATCGCCGCCGAGGTGCTGGGTGCGCTGCGCTTTCGCGCTGGGCAGCAGGTCGTGAGCCTGATCGCGGCGACGTCCGCCGAGACCCTGCGCGGCTGGGTAGGACCGGACGTGACGCTGACGCAGGCCATTCCCCTGCCCTTCGTCGCCCAGCAGCAGGGCGTGACGGCGGTGTTTCCGCCCACGCCGCAGGTCATGGCCCTGTTCGACGCGCTGGGCACGGCGGTCCCCATTTCGACCCAGGCGGAGTACGAACTGGCGGGCGTGGGCAGCGCCTTGATGGGTACGTTCTTCGGCTTGCTGGAGACGGCCTCGGGCTGGCTGGCCGGGCAAGGCATGGCGCCCGAGGCCGCCCGCAGCTATGTCGAATCCCTGGTGGGCAGCGTGACGGACGTGGCGCGCCGGCACCCGGACCGCGAGCTGTCGGTGCTGCGCGCCGACCATTCGACGGCGGGCGGCATCAACGAACAGCTGCACGCGCAGTTCACGGCGCAAGGCGGATCGACAGCGCTGGCACATGCCATGCAATCGGTCCTGGCCCGCATCAGCGGACAGGGGACGAGCCCGGAACGCTAAACGGGATCTACACAACCGCGATGGCGCGGCCCATCAGGCAGGCTGCGACAAACCATCGCCAGCAGGCCTGGCGAACCGGAGGCGACTGCTCCCTGGTCTGCTCGGCAGCAACACGGTTCGCCAACGCAAACGCCGCCCGAAGGCGGCGTTTCCACGAACGAAGAGACCGTGCCGCTCAGACGATCTGCACGCGCAGTTCGCCCAGGCCATCGACCTTGCCGACCAGCACGTCGCCCTGCACCACGGCGCCCACGCCTTCCGGCGTGCCCGTGAAGATCAGGTCGCCAGGCGCCAGTTCGAACAGGCCCGACAGATAGGCGATGGTCTCGGGAATGTTCCAGATCAGCTGGTCGATATCGCTGACCTGGCGGCGCGTGCCGTTGACGTCCAGCGTGATGGCCGCCTTGTCGATGACACCGGTGGCCGAGACCGGATGGATGGGGCCGATGGGGCCGCTCAGGTCGAAACCCTTGGCGGTTTCCCACGGACGGCCCTGCTTCTTGGCATCGGCCTGCAGGTCGCGACGGGTCATGTCCAGGCCCAGTGCGTAGCCCCAGACGTGCGCTTGCGCCTGGTCGACGGGAATGTCCTTGCCGCCCTTGCCGATCGCGACCACCAGCTCCATTTCGTAGTGCAGGTTGGACGTCTTGGGGGGGTAAGGCATCTTGCCCGTCTCGCCTTGCGGCACGGCCAGGATCGCATCGGCCGGCTTCGAGAAGAAGAACGGGTCTTCACGGCCGGTGAAGCCCATTTCCTTCGCGTGCTCGGCATAGTTGCGGCCCACGCAGTACACGCGGCGCACCGGGAAACGCTTGTCGCTGCCCGCGACGGGCACCGACACCTGCTGAACTGAATCAATGACGAAAGCCATGCTGCCTGTCTCCTCCGGGTCTTCTATCGCTGGATGCTGTCGATTACTTGTTGGCGGCCTGGTAGGCCGCGACGCTTTTCTGGACTTCGGCACGGGCTTCATCGAGGCCGCCCCAGCCCTTGACCTTCACCCACTTGCCCTTCTCGAGATCCTTGTAGTGCTCGAAGAAGTGCTGGATGCGGGCCAGGTCTTCGGCCGGCAGGTCTTCCGGACGCTTGATGTCGCGGTACACCGGGTAGAGCTTGTCGACCGGCAGGGCGATCAGCTTGGCGTCGCCGCCGCCTTCGTCGTCCATGTGCAGGATGCCCAGCGGACGGCAGCGGATGACCGCGCCGATGGCGACCGGGAACGGGGTGATGACCAGCACGTCGGCGGGGTCGCCATCGTCGGACAGGGTCTGCGGGATGTAGCCGTAGTTGCACGGATAGTGCATGGCGGTCAGCATGAAGCGGTCAACGAAAACGGCGCCCGTTTCCTTGTCCACTTCGTATTTCACCGGATTCGCATTGGCGGGAATTTCGATGATGACGTTGAATTCGTCGGGCAGGTTCTTGCCAGCGGCGACACGATCAAGACTCATTGTTCGACCTTGTATATATCAGGGTAAGGGGATTCAGTTCTTGGGCGAGGACCAGGACGCGCCGGACGCGCCACCCTGCCCCGGCTTGCCCTCCGCGGGCGCGTGGTCGTCGCCATCGTCGAAGTTCACACCCGGGATGGGCGCGCTGTCGAAGTACTCGTCCAGGTCGTCGTCCAGGCGGCGCACCGGCGCCGTGGCGGGCGCGGCCGCGCCGGCCTCGCCATGCGTGCGCGCATCGGGATCGAGCACGTAGTCGGCCGCGCTCGCGGCCTCCAGGGGCTCGGGCTCTGGCAGCGCTTCGGGCAACTCCGACGGCACGGGCTCGGCCAGGTAGTAGTCCATGCCTTCGGCGTCCAGGCCCAGCGGGTCGGCGCCCGTGTCGGCGGCCGGCAGCGAGCCGTCGGAAGCCAGCACCGGCAGCGGCATGCCGGCGACAGTCGCCAGGCGCCAGTGACGCGTGGCATCCGAGGGACGATCCAGGCGGTCGTACAGGATGCCCAGCAAGGCATGGCTGCGCGGATCGTTACGGTACTTCAGGCTGCGCAGCAGGTAGCGCTCGGCCGGACCCCAGATCTGGCCGGCCAGGCACAGCATGCCCAGCGCACACAGCAGGTCGGGATCATTCGGGTTGCGCGCCAGCCATTCCTCGGCCTTGGCCAGGCGGCGCTTGACCTGGGCGGGCTCGCAGCGCGCATAGGCCAGCACCAGGCGCGTGTCCTGCTTCTCGGCAATGGCGGCTTCCAGCGCGCGGGCGGCTTCGTCGGGCTGTTCATCGGCCTCGAAACGCACGGCGGCGGCCAGCGCCACTTCGGGCAATGCGCGCTCGTCGCTCTTCAGGTCCTTCCAGACGGCACGCCAGGCGTCGCCAGGGCCGGCGGCCCGCAAGCGCGCCGCGGCCGCGCCTTCGAGCAGCACGCGGCCCTCGGCGGCGGGCAGCACGCCACGGCGCAACAGGCTGCGCGACAGCGAGAAGGTCTGTTCGTCATGGCCCAGCGCACTGTGGGCGCGCAGCAGCAGGCGTTGCGTGTGCAGGTGGCGGGCGCCGCCGTCCTGCAGCGGCGTCAAGAGCTCCAGCGCCTCTTCGGCCTTGCCCTGCTCCAGCAGCATGTCGGCGGCGACGGTGGCCACGGCTTCGTTCAGGCCCGCATCGACATCGGCGTGGTCACGCGCCTGGGCCAGCAGTTCGTCGCGGCGGCTGAACTCGGCCAGCGCATGCGCGGCGCGCGCGGCCGACAACGCCGCCACCACCTTGCGGTTCTGCGCGCGCGTCTGGCCCAGCAGGCGGGTCAGGTCTTTCTCGGCATGGGCGTAACGGCCTTCCAGGAAACCGATCCAGCCGCGCTCCAGCAGCTCATGGTCGCGCACCTGGGCACGGCGGCCACGCCAGGCACGCACCCGGCTGGGAATGGACAGCAGCCAGGCCAGCAGCCGCAGGCCGATGTACAGCGCCAGGAAGACGCCGACGATCAGCAGGACGGCGAAGGTCAGCGACACCTGGATGCGCCAGGGCTGAACCAGGATGAGTACATTGCCTTCGTGTTCGCGCAGGAACACGGCCAGCGCGACGGCCACGGCGGCCAGCAACAGCGTCCAGAACCACGTACGCATGCTTATTCTCCGCGGGCCGCGCCGTTGCCGGCGGCTCGCACGGCTTCGAGTGCGCTCAGGCTGTCGGCGAGGTCAGGCACGCTGACCGCGATGCGGGTGGCCGCCAGTTCGCGCGCCAGGCGCTGTGCCTGCTGGGTATCGGCCGAATGGGTGTCGAACTGGCCAGCCAGCGCGCGCTCCACGGTGTCCAGTTCGCTCGTCCAGACATCGGACTGGCGCATCAGCAGCGACAGTTGCGCGGTCAGGAGACGCATGCGCAGGTTGCCGCGTAGTTGCGCGCCCTGGTCGGGCGACAGCAGCAGCGCATCGGGATTGCCCACGCGCTGGATGCTGATGAGATCGCCGAACTCGCCGCCCAGCGTGCGCAGGGCCTGGCCCCACCACAGGCCCATTTCGGCACGGGTGCGCTGCCACCACGGCGCATCGGCCGCGATGTCGGGCTCGCTGCGGCCCGCCACGGGCGGACCGGGCTCACGCGAGGAAATCGGCGCGCTGGTGACCTCGGGCGCGGCGGCGTCGGGCACCAGCAGCGGGGCCCGGCCAACCAGGTCGATCAGCCGGTCGATGCGGCCCGACACGGCGGGCACGTCGACCAGCGGCACGGCGCGCAGGCGATCGAGGTCGCCATTCACGGCCTGCTGCAGGGAAGCCAGGCGCGGACGGTCGGCACGCGCCAGGCGGGCCTGCACCGTTTCCATCGCGACGATGGCATTGCTGACGTTGCCGGCAAGACGCAGTTGCTGGCTGGCCAGCGCCAGCATGCGTTCCACGTCGTTCAGCAGCACGGCGTCGCCGGCGGAGCTGTCGCTGAAGCTTTGCCAGGTCTGCTCCAGCGAGTCGAACTGGGTCTGCGCGTCCTGCACGGCCGTTTCCAGGCCGGCCAGGCGCGAGCCTTGCGTCTGCGCCAGCGTGATGGCCTGGCGCGCATCGTTGCGGGCCTGGTTCAACTGGCTGGTGAGGGTATCGAGGCGCGCGGCGATTTCACGCGTGGTGCGCTCGGACTGCTGGCGTTGATACCAGAGCGCGGCGGCCATGGCGACCACCAGCACGCCCAGGATCAGCAGCATGAAGACCAGTCCGGACGAGGACTTGCGCACGGGCGCGGGCTTCTTGCCGGCAGGCGGTGAAGCAGGCGCGGCAGGCGGCGGGGGCGGCGGCACGGGGGCCGTGCTGGCTGGCGTAGGGCTCGGCACGGACGGCTTGGCGCCCGGAGTCGTATCTGGAGTCTTGTCAGTCATGTCGCGATTGTAGTCGTTGCGGCCATCCAACGGCGCACGGCCAGACGCCATGCGCCCCGCGCATCAGGCCCACCTTCAGTTCTGCTGGGGAAACGCCCGGGCAAGCGCTTCGTCGGCAGGCATGCTGATTTGTACCATCGCCCGCGAGGCCTCGTCATGTCCGATGGTATCAGCGGCGTATCGCCGCCACAGATCGGCCAGGCGCGGGTGCACGGTGACGCCGGGGCAGGCCGCGAACCAGGCCTGCAGGCCCGCCTGTTCGAGCTGCCGGGTGACGGCTTGCAGGCTCTCGGCACTGGTGATGAGCCAGTGCGCGGCCTGGCCGTCGCGGGCAGCCTCGTGCAGGCGCGCCAGGGCCCCGGGGGACCAGGTTTCCGGCTGTCGCGCATAGACGGCGCAGATGTCCACCTGCACGCCCTGCCCGGCCAACTGCTCGGCCAGCCAGTCCCGCCCTTCGGTGCCGCGCACGATCAGCACGCGGCGCGAGGCCGGGCGGGCGCGCAAGACCTCCCACAAGGCCTCGGAATCCTGGGAGGCGCCCTCGGCGGGCTGCAGCAGCACCGCGCCGGCCGGCCAGCGCGGCACGGCGCGCAGCGCGGCTGCGCTGGCCTCTCCCACGACGGCGGCCGCCGTGGCGGCAGGCCACACGGGTGTGCCGGGTGTCTGTGCAAGGGAAGAGAAGTAATGCCTTACGGCATTGCCGCTGACGAAAACGACCACGTCGTAATCGGCGGGCCGCGGCAAGGGCTGGGGCACCAGCGGCACGATGCGCAGCGCGGGCAGCGCCAGCGTCTCCCAGCCTTGCGCGCGCAGGCGCTCGGCCAGCGCCTCGTTGCGCCCTGCCGGACGGGTCAGCACGGCCAGGCGCGACGCCTGCATGCTCAGGCGTCCGGCGACGAGGGTTCGATCAGGCCGGCAAGCAGGCGGTCGGCGCCCTGCTCGACCAGGGTGCGGGCCGCCGCCTCGCCCAGGGCCTGCGCCTGGGCCACGGGGCCATTCCCCTCGGCGCGCAGGATGGCCCGGCCATCGGGCGATGCCACCAGGGCTCGCAGGTGCAACTGCCCGGCCTCGCATTCCGCGTAGGCCGCCAGCGGCACCTGGCAGGAACCGCCCAGGGCCCGAGACACCGCGCGCTCGGCAAGCGCGCAGGCGGTCGTCTCGGCGCAGGCCAGCGGCGCCAGCCAGGCGCGCAGGTCATCGCGGGTCTCCAGGACTTCGATGCCCAGCGCGCCCTGCCCCGCGGCCGGCAGGCTGTCTTCGGGAGAAAGACGGCCAGCGATGCGATGGCCCAGGCCCAGGCGCTCCAGGCCCGCTGCGGCCAGCACGATGGCGTCGTACTCGCCCGCGTCGAGCTTGCCCAGCCGGGTGTCGAGATTGCCGCGCAGCGGCCGCACGACCAGGCCAGGATGGCGGGCGCGCAGTTGCGCCTCGCGGCGCAGGCTGGACGTGCCGACAACGGCCCCATCGTGCAGCTCGGCCAGCGAGACATGGCGCGGGGACACCAGCGCGTCGCGCGGGTCGGCGCGCTGCAGCACGGCGGTCAGGGAGAAAGGAGAATGCAGATCGACCGGCACGTCCTTCAGGGAGTGCACGGCGAGATCCGCGCGGCCGTCCAGCAGGGCTGTTTCCAGCTCCTTGATGAAGAGGCCTTTGCCGCCCACCTTGGACAGGGTGCGGTCGAGAATCTGGTCACCACGGGTCGTGAGCTTGAGCAGCTCGACCTCGCAGTTCGGATACAGCTTCAGCAGGCGATCCCGCACGTGCTCGGCTTGCCACAGGGCAAGCCGGCTCGCGCGGGTCGCAATAACCAAGCGTGACGGGTCTGGCAATGCTGGCACGGACACGGCTTCTGTTCTGGCGATCAGATCAGGAACTGGGCCGCGACGGCGACGGCGATGCCGATCACCGCCAGCACGAGCAAGCCTCCCAACAGGCTAAGACCAGTTTCGGCTTGGTGGGGCTGGGAGGACTTGCGCAGACTCATGACTCAGGCTTCCGTGACGGCGGTTTTCTTGCGGCTAGCCAGGTAGCGGCCCAGGAGGACCACCAGCACGGCGCCGATGACTTCAGCCGTCAATTTGACCACAAGCGGCTGAACGCCGAAGTTGCGCTCGATCATGATATCGGTGATCAGCATGCCGCCGGCGATCCAGCCCAACAGTGCAGCGCCGAAAGTCACGACCAGCGGGAAGCGGTCGATCAGCTTCAGGACCAGCGTGCTGCCCCAGATGATGATGGGCACGCTCACGACCAGACCGAAGATCACCAGGCCCAGCTGGTGGTCGGCGTGGGCGTTCTGCGCCGCGCCGGCGATGGCGATGACGTTGTCCAGGCTCATCACGAAGTCGGCCACGATGATGGTCTTGATGGCCGCAAGGATGGAAGACCCGCCCTTGATGTTGTCGTGATGGTCATCTTCCGGAATCAGCAGCTTCACGCCGATCCACACCAGCAGCAATGCGCCGACGATCTTCAGGAACGGGATGGTCAGCAGCGTCAGCGCGAAGAAGATCAGGATGACGCGCAGGATGATGGCGCCCGCCGTCCCCCACAGAATGCCCTGCATGCGCTGCTTGGGCGCCAGGTTGCGGCACGCCAGCGCGATCACGACGGCGTTGTCGCCCCCCAGCAGGATGTCGATCAGGATGATCTGGAACACTGCTGCCCAGCTCAGGGTCTGGAAAAACTCTAGCACTTTGAACTCCCCCTACGGCTTTGAAAAAAAACGGCGGCGCCGGGAATTTGGCGCCTCTCGCTATGTCGAGGCCGAGGATTGTAGTTCAGCTTTCATTCAGCCTTCGACTTTCTGCTTATTTTTAAGGAAAACCCTAGCAAGCCCCAGCACCAATAGCGCACCCACCACACCCGAAGCCAGCGACAGCGTGTGATGCGAGATGCCCAGCATGGCATCGAAGCGATGCAGCGGCGCGTCCAGCGCGGGGTCGCCGACGAACATCTCGCCCGCCACGAAGCCCAGTAGCGCGGCGCCGACCCAGACGATGAGCGGGAAGCGATCGATGATCTTGAGCAGCAGCGAGCTGCCGAAGATGACCAGCGGGATGCTGATGGCCAGGCCCACCACCAGCAGTGTCGTGTCGCCCATGGCGGCGGCGGCCACGGCCACCACGTTGTCCAGGCTCATCACCAGGTCCGCCACCATGATGGTGCGGATCGCCGTCCACAGCGTGCCCTGCTTGGCGCCGCCGCCCTCTTCCTCGCCTTCGGGCATGAGCAGACTCACGCCGATATAGACCAGCAGGATGGCACCCACGACCTTCAGCCACGGCAGCAGCAGCAACTGGGCGGCCACCAGCGTCAGCACGATCCGCATGATGATGGCGGCGGCCGAGCCCGCCACGATGGCGGTGCGTTGCTGGTGTTGTGGCAATGCGCGCGCGGCCAACGCGATGACGACGGCGTTGTCGCCGGACAGCAGGATGTTGACCCAGATGATCTGGATCAGGGCGATCCAGAAAGCGGTGGAAGACAGTTCCATTTTCCCTCGGTTCCAATATATAGGTATGGGCAGACGCAAAGGCGCGTGGTTGCCGGACGTCCATCGCCTTGCGCGAGCCGAGGGTGGCGATTGTTGCGGACGGAATGATTGTGTCGTTCTTGTGTCGACTTTCCTGTCATTGTAGTTTCAGGCAGCTTTCCCCACCTGACGTTTGCTTGAATGCGGAAAACGTGAAAAGGCCCGTGGGGCCTGGGCGGCACGGCATCGGTACCCATGACGACAGGACGTGCGCTGAAAACAAAACACCCCGCCAGACAGGCATGCGCCTGCTTGGCGGGGTGGGGATCGTGCCTGGCGCCGTGACCCGACGCGCCTGCTGGCGCGCCGGTCACGGCAAGCCCGTGCCTGTTACAGCACCGACTTCAGCAGCTTGCCCATTTCGGACGGATCGCGCGTGGTGCGGATGCCGCAAGCTTCCATGGCGGACAGCTTGGCGTCGGCGGTGTCGGCACCACCCGAGATCAGCGCGCCGGCGTGGCCCATGCGCTTTCCGGGAGGCGCGGTGACGCCGGCGATGAAGCCGACCACCGGCTTCTTCATGTTGTCCTTCGCCCACTCGGCGGCGGCCACTTCGTCCGGGCCGCCGATTTCGCCGATCATGATGACGGCGTCGGTGTCGGGATCGTCATTGAAGAGCTTCAGGACGTCGACGTGCTTCAGGCCGTTGATGGGGTCGCCACCGATACCGACGGCGCTGGATTGGCCCAGGCCCAGGTTGGTGACTTGCGCCACGGCTTCGTACGTCAGGGTGCCCGAACGGCTGACGATGCCGATGCGGCCCTTGCGGTGGATGTGGCCGGGCATGATGCCGATCTTGATTTCGTCGGGCGTGATCAGGCCGGGGCAGTTCGGGCCCAGCAGCAGGGTCTTGCTGCCCTTGGCCTTCATGCGGTTCTTCACTTCCAGCATGTCACGGACGGGGATGCCTTCGGTGATGCAGATGACCAGGTCCAGTTCGGCCTCGACGGCTTCCCAGATGGCGGCGGCAGCGCCCGCGGGCGGCACGTAGATCACCGACACGGTGGCGCCGGTGTCGGCCTTGGCGTCCTTGACGGTGGCGAAAATGGGCACGCCTTCGAAGTCCTCGCCGGCCTTCTTGGGGTTCACGCCGGCCACGAACGCGTTCTTGCCGTTCGCGTATTCACGGCACATGCGAGTGTGGAACTGACCCGTCTTACCCGTGATGCCCTGGGTAATGACCTTGGTGTCCTTGTTGATGAGAATCGACATTTACAGTTTCCTTGGCTAATTCTTACTTGGCGGCGGCAACGACTTTGGTGGCGGCTTCGGCCATCGTGTCGGCGCTGATGATCGGCAGGCCGGACTCGGCCAGCATCTTCTTGCCCAGCTCTTCGTTCGTGCCCTTCATGCGCACGACCAGCGGCACGCTCAGGTTCACGGCCTTGCACGCGGTGATCACGCCTTCGGCGATCACGTCGCAGCGCATGATGCCGCCGAAGATGTTGACCAGGATCGCCTTCACGCTTTCGTTCTTCAGCATGATCTTGAAGGCTTCGGTGACCTTCTCGGCCGTGGCGCCACCGCCGACGTCCAGGAAGTTCGCGGGCTCGCCGCCGAACAGCTTGATGGTGTCCATCGTGGCCATGGCCAGGCCGGCGCCGTTCACCAGGCAGCCGATGTTGCCGTCGAGCTGGATGTAGGCCAGGTCGAACTTGCTGGCTTCGATTTCAGCCGGGTCTTCTTCGTCCAGGTCGCGGTAGGCCACGATTTCGGGATGGCGGAACAGCGCGTTCGAGTCGAAGTTGAACTTGGCGTCCAGGGCGATGATGTTGCCCTTGCCGTCACGGTTCAGCGGGTTGATTTCGACCAGCGAGGCGTCGGTGTCCATGTAGCACTTGTAGAGCTTCTGGAACACATCCACGGCCTGGGCGGTCGAGTCGGCGGGCAGGCCGATCGCGTCGGCGATCTTCTTGGCTTGCTCGGCCGACAGGCCGGTCAGCGGATCGACGAATTCGGTGATGATCTTCTCGGGGGTGGCGTGGGCCACTTCCTCGATGTCCATGCCGCCTTCGCTGGAGGCGATGAAGGCGACCTGCTGCGTGCCGCGGTCGGTGACCAGCGAGACGTAGTATTCCTTCTGGATGTCGGCGCCGTCTTCGATGTACAGGCGATTGACCTTCTGGCCTTGCGGGCCGGTCTGGTGCGTGATCAGCTGCATGCCCAGGATTTCCGAGGCCAGCTTGCGCACGTCGTCCAGCGAACGGGCCAGCTTCACGCCGCCGCCCTTGCCGCGGCCACCCGCGTGGATTTGCGCCTTGACGACCCAGACCGGTCCACCCAGCTTTTCAGCGGCAGCCACGGCTTCGTCGACGGAAAATGCGGGGATGCCGCGCGGCACGGGAACGCCGAACTGCTTTAGAAGTTCCTTGCCTTGGTACTCGTGGATTTTCATGTGTTACCTGTCTGTCAGAAGGAGAGTGAAAAGCAAAAGAGCGGCCCCCATCGCCTAGCCCGTGGGCTCGACGTACCAGCGGGGATAGTGTTCCTTGACCATGGGCCCATCCAGGCGCAAGGCATGGCAGCCGCCCAGCTGGAAGGGACGCACGTCCTCGGGTTGGGGTTCTGTCCGGCGCCGATTCGCCATGGTCTGCACCGCCACCGTGGGCAGCACGGCGGCAAGTTCGGTCATGTGCGTACAGCCTGCCTCGCGGCTGAAGCGCTCCTTGACCCGCTGGCGAAAGCCGCGCAGCAGGTTCAGGCCGACCAGGCCGTCATAGGAGGGTTCGATGGCGGAGCAGCCTGTGCCATAGGGCGCCGCATCGTAGGCGGCCTCGGCGGCAAGCACGTTGAAATCGGCGTCGATGGTGATCCGCAGGTGCATGTCGTGCACGGGATCGCCTGCCTTGTGCAGGCCTTTCCTGCCGGGGAAGTCGTACGACTTCACGTCTGTCATCTGGGCTTCCAGATCCCAGAGCCCATCGTCACGGCCAAATGCCTCGACGCGCACGCAACGCGTGTGCAGCGGCTGGCGACTGGCGGTGGAGGGCGAAAGCGGCATGACGAACGCGGGCGGCGGTGGGCGGACCTGTAAGCTGAAACGATGAGTGTTGCGGAGCAACAAAGCACAAAAGTATAGCTCAGCCTAATGAACACCCCATGTCCCGCCAACCCGCGCGCAGCAAGGATTCGGGTTTACCCGAACCCCTGCCCCTGCCGCCCTCAGGCCGCCTGGCGCAGTTGGCGCGCGGCCTCGACCATGCTGGCCAGCGCGGCCTCGGTCTCGGGCCAGGCGCGCGTCTTCAGCCCGCAGTCCGGATTCACCCACAGGCGTTCCTTGGGCAGGCGCGAGGCGGCCTTCTTCATGAGCCCCACCATCCAGTCCACCTCGGGCACGTTCGGCGAGTGGATGTCGTACACCCCGGGTCCGATGTCGTTCGGATAGCTGAAGTCCTCGAAGGCTTCCAGCAGCTCCATGTTCGAGCGCGACGTTTCGATGGTGATCACGTCGGCATCCATCGCCGCGATCGACGCGATGATGTCGTTGAACTCGGAATAGCACATATGGGTGTGGATCTGCGTGTCGTCCCGCACACCCGCCGTCGACAGGCGGAAGCAATCCACCGCCCAGTCGAGATACGCCCGCCAGTCGTCACGGCGCAACGGCAGGCCTTCGCGGAAGGCCGGCTCGTCGATCTGGATGACGCGGATGCCCGCCTGCTCCAGGTCCACCACTTCGTCGCGCAGCGCCAACGCCAGCTGGCGGCAGGTTTCCTGGCGCGGCTGGTCGTCCCGCACGAAGGACCACTGCAGGATGGTGACCGGGCCCGTCAGCATGCCCTTCATCGGCTTGCTGGTCAGCGACTGCGCATAGGCGGACCAGCCCACGGTCATCGGCGCCGGGCGGGCCACGTCGCCGAAGATGATGGGCGGCTTCACGCAACGCGAACCATAGCTCTGCACCCAGCCGTTCTGCGTGAAGGCGAAGCCCGCCAGGAGTTCGCCGAAATACTCGACCATGTCGTTGCGCTCGGGTTCGCCGTGCACCAGCACGTCCAGGCCCGCCTTTTCCTGGAAGCGCACCACGCGCTCGATCTCGGCGCGGATGGCCTCCTCATAGGCCGCGTCGCCCAGGGCGCCCGACTTCCAGTCACGGCGCAGGCCGCGGATCTCGGCCGTCTGCGGGAAGGAACCGATGGTGGTGGTGGGATAGGCCGGCAGCGACAGCGCTGCCTGCTGGGCGGCGATACGCTCGGCGAAGGGTGCCCGGTCACGCGAAACCGCCTGGATCTTTGCCAGCCGGGCCGCCACGGCCGGATTGTGGATGCGCGGCGACTGGCGGCGCGCGGCCAGGGCATCGCGCTGCGCCGCCAGCGCCCGCTGGGCAGCGGGATCCGGCGATCCGCCCAGCGCGCGGGCCAGCAGGCTCAGTTCGTCCAGCTTCTGCGTGGCAAAGGAAAGCCAGCCGCGCAGCTCGGCGTCCAGGCCGCTTTCCTTGGCCAAGTCCACCGGCACGTGCAGCAGCGAGCACGAGGGCGCGACCCACAGCCGCTCGCCCAGGGCTGCGGCGGCAGGCGCCAGCAGCGCTTGCGCCGCATCCAGGTCGGCGCGCCAGATGTTGCGGCCATTGATGACGCCCGCCGACAGGACCTTGTCCTTGCCCAGCGCAGCCAGCACGGGCTGGAGTTGGTCCGGCGCGCGCACCAGGTCCACGTGCAGGCCCGCCACCGGCAGCGCCGCCGCCCATTGCAGGTTGTCGCGCAGGCCGCCGAAATACGTCGCCAGCAGGAGCTTCACCGGGCTGGCGGCCAGGCGGGCATACACCGCCTGGAAAGCCTGCTTCCACGCCGGCGGCAGGTCCAGCACCAGGACGGGCTCGTCGACCTGCACCCAGGCCACGCCCAGCTTGGCCAGGCGGGCCAGCACGTCTTCATAGACAGGCAGCAGCGCCTCCAGCAGCGCCAACTTGCCTTCGTCGCCCGCGCCCGCGCCAAAGCTGTCGCCCTTGCCCAGCCACAGCCAGGTCAGCGGCCCGGGAATGACGGGCTTCACGTCATGGCCCAGGGCCTGCGCCTCGCGCACCTGGTCGAACAGGCTTTCCCGGGCAATGCGGAAGGTCTGGCCCGGCGTCAGTTCGGGGACGATGTAGTGGTAGTTCGTATCGAACCACTTGGTCATCTCGCAAGCCGCTGCCGGGGTGCCCGTGGGCGCGCGGCCCCGGCCCATGCGGAACAAGGTGTCCAGCGACACGGGCGCGCCCTCCGGCTGGCCGAAGCGGGCGGGCACGGCGCCCAGCGTGGTCGTCCACTCCAGGATCTGGTCGTACCAGGCGAAGTCGCCCACCGGCACGTGCGCCACGCCGGCGCTGGCCTGCACCTGCCAATGGCGGGCGCGCAATTCGCGGCCCACGTTTTCCAGCGCAGCAGCATCCTGCTTGCCTGCCCAATAGGCCTCCACCGCATGCTTCAGCTCACGCTGCACGCCGATGCGGGGGAAGCCCAGATTATGAATGGTCGTCATGGTGAGTCCGCCTTTTCGCAAAGAATTTTCAATCAGTGCGATATTGTCAGCGGACCATTCCATGAATCAAAATCAAATTTTGCATGAAATGATTGAGGAAATTTCATAACATATAGACTTCTGACCCCGGCGCATATCGCCAGGGCCCCTCTTCCCTGCCGCCGCGCCCGCCGCCCTTTCCCATGCTTGAAATTCGCCACCTGGAAACTCTGGCCGCCATCCGTGACGGCGGCAGCCTGCTCGAGGCCGCCGAGCGGCTGCACCTGACGCAATCGGCGCTGTCGCATCAATTGCGCGAACTGGAGTCACGCCTGGGCACGCCCTTGCTGAACCGCCGCACGCGTCCCGCGCGCCTGACCACCGCGGGCCTGCGCGTGCTGGCCCTGGCCGATGAGGTGCTGCCCCGCATCCGCGCCACGGAACGGGAACTGCAACGCCTGGCAGCCGGCCGCACGGGCAGGCTGCACCTGGCCATCGAATGCCACTCGTGCTTCCAGTGGCTGATGCCTGCGCTGGATACCTTCCGCGGCCAATGGCCCGAGGTCAGCATGGACCTCTCCGCCGCGTTCTCCTTCGCCCCCCTGCCCGCCCTGGTACGCGGCGATCTGGACCTCGTCATCACCTCCGACCCCCAGCCGCTGGAAGCCGTGGAGTACATCCCGCTTTTTCGCTATGAAGTAGTGCTGGCCGTGGCCCAGGCCAATCCGCTGGCGGGCAGCAAGTTCATTGATCCGGCGCAACTGGCCGACCAGGTGCTCATCACCTATCCGGTGGACAAGCAGCGCCTGGATGTCTTCACGCAGTTCCTGGACCCGGCGGACGTCGAGCCCGCCAGCATCCGCCGTGCGGAACTCACGCCCATCATTGCCCAACTGGTGGCCAGCAACCGCGGCGTTGCGGCGCTGCCCAATTGGGCGTTGACCGAGTATCTGGACCAAGGCTGGATGGACGTGGTGCACCTGGGTCCCCAAGGCGTCTGGTGCACGCTGCATGCCGCCGTGCGGACGGAAGATGCGCAGGCGTCCTATATCCAGGACTTCCTGAACATTGCCCGGGAGGGCTGCTTCAAGACCCTGGCGGGTATCAAGTCGGTGCGGGGATAGCGCTACAGCGCGTCGTCGTCCAGACCGCTGCCTTTCAGGATCTTGCTGATGATGCCCGCGCCAAACCCGCGCGCGGCCAGGAAGCGCGCCTGCCGCGCGTATTCCGTGGGGGTGGTGGCGGGCTTGTCGGCATAACGCTTGGCCCAGACCTGCCGGGCGCGTTCATATTCCGTGGATTGCAGTTCCGCCCGCAAGGTGTCGACCAACTGGGCATCCACGCCATTGCGGCGCAGCTCCTGCACGATGCGCGCGGTGCCCTGGCGCTCGCCGCGCCGCTGCACGATGCTTTGTGCATAACGGGTATCCGACAGCCAGCCTTCCTTGGCCAGGCTGT
The DNA here is from genome assembly GCF_900089455.2 of Orrella dioscoreae. NCBI lineage: Bacteria > Pseudomonadati > Pseudomonadota > Betaproteobacteria > Burkholderiales > Alcaligenaceae > Orrella > Orrella dioscoreae. The sequence goes on along the minus strand of NZ_LT907988.1, from coordinate 2,169,873 downwards.
CGAGCACGCTTTCGATTTCTTCGGGGTCGTCGCTGTGGCGGGCCAGCTTGCGGCCCAGTTCCTGGCGGCCATGCTCACGGCGCGACAGGAAATCGACGGCCCGGGCCTTCAGGGAGGGCCCTCGGCGCGCGGACCCACGCGCCGAGGGATTTTCGCCACTGCCGGAATGCTCGGACTGTTCGTCCGCGATTCCCTGCACTGACGCTTCGTCCTGCGTGCCCGCTCGCCCGGATCGAGCGTGACGGGCACCAGGGCCTGAAGGCTTGCGGGTCCCCCAGGAGGACATCAGTCCTCTTCGGAGCCGGCCGTGGCCGCCACGACACCGGCGGCACGCTCGGCCACGCCCATCTGGGCACGGACCTTGTTCTCGATCTCGAAGGCCAGCGCCGGACGCTCACGCAGGTATTCGCGCACGTTGTCCTTGCCTTGGCCGATGCGGTCGCCGTTGTAGCTGTACCAGGCGCCCGACTTCTCGACCACGCCGGCTTGCACGCCCAGGTCGATGATCTCGCCTTCGCGCGAGATGCCCGCGCCGTACATGATGTCGAACTCGGCTTGCTTGAAAGGCGGTGCCACCTTGTTCTTGACGACCTTCACGCGCGTTTCGTTGCCGACCACTTCCTCGCCACGCTTGATGGAACCGGTGCGGCGGATGTCCAGGCGCACGGACGAGTAGAACTTCAGCGCGTTGCCGCCGGTGGTGGTTTCGGGGTTGCCGAACATGACGCCGATCTTCATGCGGATCTGGTTGATGAAGATGACCATGCAGTTCGTGCGCTTGATGGTGGCCGTGAGCTTGCGCAGCGCCTGGCTCATGAGGCGGGCTTGCAAGCCGGGCAGCGAGTCGCCCATTTCGCCTTCGATTTCAGCCTTGGGCACCAGGGCCGCCACCGAGTCGATGACGATCAGGTCGACCGAGCCCGAGCGCACCAGCGCGTCGGTGATTTCCAGCGCCTGTTCGCCCGTGTCCGGCTGCGAGATCAGCAGCTCGGTGAGCTTCACGCCCAGCTTGGAGGCGTACTGCACGTCGAGCGCGTGCTCGGCGTCGACGAAGGCGCAGGTGCCGCCCACTTTCTGCATTTCCGCGATGACCTGCAGGGTCAACGTGGTCTTGCCCGACGATTCCGGGCCGTAGATTTCGACCACGCGGCCGCGCGGCAGGCCGCCGACGCCCAGGGCGATGTCCAGGCCCAGCGAGCCGGTGGAGACGACCTGAATGTCGTGCTCGACCTCGTTGCCGCCGTACAGCATGATCGAGCCCTTGCCGAACTGCTTTTCGATCTGCGACAGCGCAGCGGCCAGCGCCTTGGATTTTTCCGCCGCGGCGGCCTTGCTCTGTTTGTCGTCCATGTACGAGTCCTTGATGGTGATCGGTCTGCCCGGCGCTGCGCGCTTCGAGCTGTCCCGGAGGGTTCCTGCGGCGGGCCCTGCCGGGCGCCACCGTCTTTCCTTGCGGGGCATTATGGCATCGGATTGTACTGGATAAAAGCACAGTGCGGAGGTTTTTTTCCACCCTCCCGGCCCTTGCCCCATCCCCGCGTTATCCCCTGTGTCCAAGCGGCCCGCCCCTGTGACAGAATCGGTTCCGAGAGACAAGACACTGGCGGTGAGCGGGCCCAGACCCGGCGCCGTCCGGTCCCGGGCGCGCCGCCGCCATGCCGGCCGCCCTCCTAACCGCGGCACTCCGGCCATGCGCATACTCATCGCAGAAGACGACAGCATCCTGGCCGACGGCCTGTCCCGCTCGCTGCGCCGCAACGGCTATGCCGTCGACAGCCTGCACGACGGCCTGGCCACCGACTCCGCGCTGGCCGCGCAAGCCTTCGACCTCCTCATCCTGGACCTCGGCCTGCCGCACCTGCCCGGCCTGGAAGTGCTGCGCCGCCTGCGCGCGCGCAACTCGCACCTGCCCGTCCTGATCCTGACCGCCGCCGACAGCGTCGAGCAGCGCGTCAAGGGCCTGGACCTGGGCGCCGACGACTACATGGCCAAGCCTTTCTCGCTGTCCGAGCTGGAAGCCCGCGTGCGTGCCCTGACCCGCCGTGGCGCGGGCGGCGGCGCCACGGTGCTGCGCCATGGGCGCCTCGTCTTCGACCAGACCGGGCGCGTGGCCCAGGTCGACGGCCACACGCTCGACCTCTCGGCGCGCGAGGTCAGCCTGCTCGAAATCCTGCTCACCCGCGCCGGGCGCATGGTCAGCAAGAACCAGATCGTCGATCACCTCTGCGAATGGGGCGAGGAAGTCAGCTCCAACGCCATCGAGGTCTACATCCATCGCCTGCGCAAGAAGCTCGAGCCCAGCGACGTGAAGATCGCCACCGTGCGCGGGCTGGGCTACTGCCTGGAACGCGACGCCGCCATCGATCGCAACAACGGCGGAGACCTCCGTGGCACGGATCAGCCAGCAACCGCCCACTGAGCCCGCAACCCCCTCCGAAGCCCTGAACCAGGAAGCGCTGGACATCATCCAGCGCGGCAGCGCCGGCCCGAACTTCGCGCCCGCCCACCGGTCGCTGCTGGGCGAGATCCTGGACTGGATGCTCGCCCCCCTCTTCCTGCTGTGGCCCATGAGCGTGGCGATCACCTACGTGGTGGCGCAGAACATCGCCAACGTGCCTTATGACCGCACGCTGGCCAACACCTTGCGCGTGCTGGCGGCGCAGGTCATCGTCGAAAACGGCGAGACACGCCTGGACATGACACCCGCGGCCCGGCGCCTGCTGCGCACCGACGAGGACGACAGCGTCTTCTGGCTGGTGCAGGACGACAGGGGACAGATACTGGGCGGCGACCGTGAACTGCCGCTGCCCGCCTTGGGCACGCCTTCGCGGCCCGGCGAGGTGCTGTACCGCGACGACACGCTGCGCGACTTCGGCATCCGCCAGGCCTACATCTGGATGGAACCCGCCTCGCCCGGGGCGCGGCCCGTGCTGCTGACCGTGGCCGAGACGCTGGAGAAGCGCGAACAGCTGGCCAACGACATCATCAAGGGCGTGATCATTCCGCAGTTCGTGGTCCTGCCGATCGCGGTGCTGCTGGTCTGGTTCGGCCTGTCGCGCGGCATCGCGCCGCTCAACGCGCTGCAGCAACGCCTGCGCGCGCGCCGTCCCGACGACCTGTCGCCCCTGGACGAAAACGCCGCCCCGTCGGAAATCGCGCCCCTGGTGGGCGCGGTCAATGACCTGCTGGCGCGCCTGTCGGCCACCATCCAGGCCCAGCGCCGCTTCGTCGCGGATGCCGCGCACCAGCTGAAGACCCCGCTGGCAGGCCTGCGCACGCAGGCCGAGCTGGCGCTGCGCGACGCCACGCCGGAGGAAATGCAGTTCAGCCTGCGGCAGCTCGTGACCGGCTCCGAACACGCCACGCGGCTGGTCAACCAGTTGCTGTTGCTGGCGAATGCCGAGAATGCCGACGCGCTGCCCATGGCGGAGGTCGACCTGAGCGCGCTGGCGCAGGAGCAGGCCCAGCACTGGGTGCCGCAGGCGATGCTGGCGGGCATCGACCTCGGCTTCGAAGGCCCCGACACGCGCGTGCCGGTCCTGGGCAACGCGCTGCTGCTGGCCGAATTGCTGAACAACCTGATCGACAACGCCTTGCGCTATACCCCGGCAGGCGGCCACGTCACGGTGCGCATCCGCGACGGCCGCAGCCAGGCCGTGCTGGAAGTGGATGACACCGGACCGGGCATCGCCCCCGGCGAGCGGGAACGCGTATTCGACCGCTTCTATCGCGTCCTGGGCACCGGTGTGAACGGCAGCGGCCTGGGCCTGGCCATCGTGCGCGAAATCGCCCAGCGCCACCAGGCCCACGTCGGCATCATCGACAACCCCTACCTGGACGCCGGCGCGACCGGCACCTGCGTGCGCCTGACGCTGGCACGCTTGCGGCCAGCCTCCGCCTATCTGTCCGGTGACGGCGGCCTCCCGGATCGGGACTATCCCTGAGCCCCGAGGGAAAAGACACAAATAATTACACAATTAAGATTCAAGTAAGGGTTCCGTCAGATAGACGTCAGTCTTCGCGCCTACCTTGTAACGGCCCCGATCCCCGGGGTTGCACAGCCCCCACCACAAGGGAACGCTGACCTGCTGCGCCTGAATGTGAGCCGTTCCGTCCCGGGAAGGGCTCACATCCGGAACACAGCAGAGCGGCGATAAAAGCCTCCACGCTGCGCCATCGGCCCGCCACCCCGCAAGGGGCCAAGCATGCCCAGGCCCAGTCAGGCGGCACACCATGCTGGCCAATAACGAGGAGACATCATGAACACTGCCGTTCCCGCAGCCGGCGCCAAGGCGCCAATGACCAGGGAGGAAAAGCGCGTCATTCTCGCGTCTTCCCTGGGCACCGTTTTCGAGTGGTACGACTTCTATCTCTACGGGTCGCTCGCCGCGATCATCGCGGTTCACTTCTTCTCCGGGGTCAACCCCACCGCGGGCTTCATCTTCGCCCTCCTCGCCTTTGCCGCCGGCTTCGCCGTGCGTCCCTTCGGCGCCCTCGTGTTCGGCCGCCTGGGTGACCTGGTCGGCCGCAAGTACACCTTCCTCGTCACCATCGTGCTGATGGGCGCCTCGACCTTCCTGGTCGGCATCCTGCCCACCTACGAATCCATCGGCATGATCGCCCCGATCATCCTCATCATCCTGCGCCTGCTGCAAGGCCTGGCGCTGGGCGGCGAGTACGGCGGCGCCGCCACCTACGTGGCCGAGCACGCGCCGCACGGCCGCCGCGGCTTCTTCACCAGCTGGATCCAGACCACCGCCACGATGGGCCTGTTCCTGTCGCTGCTGGTGATCCTGGGCGTGCGCACCGCGCTGGGCGAGGAAGCCTTCCGCGCCTGGGGCTGGCGCATTCCGTTCCTGATCTCGATCGTCCTGCTGGCGGTCTCGGTCTGGATCCGGATGCAGCTGCACGAGTCGCCCGCCTTCAAGAAGATGAAGGAAGAAGGCAAGGGGTCGAAGTCGCCGCTGAAGGAATCCTTCGGCCAATGGGCCAACCTGAAGCTCGTGCTGCTCGCCCTCTTCGGCCTCGCGGCCGGCCAGGCGGTCGTCTGGTACACGGGGCAGTTCTATGCGCTCTTCTTCCTGACCCAGACGCTCAAGGTGGAAGCCAATTCAGCCAACATCATGATCGCGATCGCGCTGCTGCTGGCGACCCCCTTCTTCGTGTTCTGGGGCTGGCTCTCGGACAAGATCGGCCGCAAGCCGATCATCCTGGCAGGCTGCCTGATCGCCGCGCTGACCTACTTCCCGATCTTCAAGGCCATCACGCACTACGCCAACCCGGCGCTGGAGCGTGCCCAGGCGGAAGCGCCGGTGACGGTGATCGCGGACCCGGCCGCGTGCTCGTTCCAGTTCAATCCGGTGGGCACCTCGTCGTTCACCAGCTCGTGCGACATCGTCAAGTCCTTCCTGGCGCGCAACTCGGTGAACTACGACAACCAGGCGGCGCCCGCGGGCACGGTGGCCAAGGTCCGCATCGGCAAGGACGAGTTCGAGTCGTTCGAAGGCGCCGGCATGGACAAGGCAGCCTTCACCGCCCGCTCGGCCGAGCTGAACAAGTCCCTGACCCAGTCCATCCGTGACCACGGCTATCCCGCTGGCGCGAATCCAGCCGAAGTCAACAAGCCCATGGTCGTATTCTTCCTCTTCATCCTGGTGTTGTACGTTACGATGGTCTACGGCCCCATCGCCGCCATGCTGGTGGAGATGTTCCCGACCCGGATCCGCTACACCTCGATGAGCCTGCCGTATCACATCGGTAATGGCTGGTTCGGCGGCTTCCTGCCTCCGGTGGCCTTTGCAGTCGTGGCGGCAACCGGTAACATCTACGATGGCTTGTGGTACCCGATCATCATCGCCTTGATGACCCTGGTGGTAGGCGCCCTCTTCGTGCGCGAAACCAAGGACAACGACATCAACGCGTAAATCGACGGTCCCCCGCCGGGTGGCACTGCTGCGCCCATCCGGCTTTCAGGCCCCCTTTTCCTGAAAAGGGGGCTTTTTTTGGCCCTGGCGTATTTTGCGGACAAGTTGCATCCAATAGGATTTTCGCCAGGCCGCATATTGGCCTGACCGCCGCGCCGCCGTTCAGGCGGAATTCAGACGCGCGGCAGTAGACTTCGTTCCAGAGACATGCACCGAAACCCCGGTTGCCACGAATGATCCCCAAGGTGGGAACCGGCAGCATCTGTTCTCTGGCACCTTTGTCGCGTCCCCGCGAGCCTTTATATGCGCGGCATCGTGTGTTCCCCCTGACGGCCTGGCTGGATTCAGCCGGGCCGCTTTTTTTTGGTGTGGGATAGGTCCCCCCCGAGGCGCTGCGCGCCCCCCCCCCAGGGGGGCGACGCTGGCGGACCGGCGAAGCCGGCTCCGCTGCGTCCCCGCTTCCTGAGGTACTTGCCTGCTCCTGCATGATCTCGGCTGACCGCTTTGGAGCACCGCTGTCAACGGCTGTTGCGGAAGTGTCCTGGGGTCGGGTTGCCGGCTCGTTATAGAATCTTCCCTTTTGCCCAGCGCCTGCCATGTGGTTCAAGAATCTCAAGACTTATCGCCTTACCTCCGCCTGGAAACTGTCCGCTGAAGAGTTGGAGGCCAAGCTTGCGCCTGCGGCCTTCGTGTCGGGCAACGCCCTGGAAATGCAGACGCTGGGCTGGGTGCCCGTGCGTGAGGACGGTCCCCTGGTGCATTCGGTAAGCGGCCAGATGCTGCTGTCGCTGCGCACGGAAAAGAAGCTGTTGCCCACGACCGTGGTCAACCAGGTTGCCAAGGCGCGCGCCCAGGAACTGGAAGCGCAGCAAGGCTTCAAACCGGGCCGCAAGCAGATGAAGGACCTGAAGGAACAGGTTTTCGATGAGCTGCTGCCGCGCGCCTTCAGCATCACGCGCGACACCCGCGTGTGGATCAATCCCACGGGCCGCTGGCTCGTCATCGATGCGGCGGCTTCGGCCAAGGCCGATGAAGTGCTGGGCCTGCTCGCCAAGTCCGTCGACCCCTTCCCGGTCGAGCCGCTCTACGTCGAGATCTCGCCCGCCGCGGCAATGACGGGCTGGCTGGCCAGCGACGAGGCGCCGTCGAACTTCACCATCGACCAGGACACCGAGCTGAGCGCCGGCGGCGACAGCCGCGCGGCCGTGCGCTACGTGAAGCACACGCCCGAACCCGACGACCTGCGCCGCCACATCGCCTCGGGTAAGCAGTGCACCAAGCTTGCCCTGACCTGGGCTGACCGCGTCTCCTTCGTGCTCACCGAAGGGCTGGACGTCAAGCGCGTCGCACCGCTCGACGTGCTGAAGGAAAACACCGACTCGGCGGGGCTTGCCGAAGACCAGCGCTTCGACACCGACATGGCGCTCATGACCGGGGAGCTCACCCAGATGCTGGACGATCTGGTCGAGGCCCTGGGCGGCGAAAAGAAAGTCTGACGCCGGGCGCCCGTGCACGACAAAAAAAACCGGCGTGAATCGCCGGTTTTTCCATGGGTGCCGGTCAGGCAGGGGGCGGTGAGCCCCCCCCTTTTTGCCTCAGAGCTTTTCCTCGCCCTCGGACTGCAGGCCCTGCCAGGCGCAGCCTTGCCAGCTGCGGCCATCCGCCTGCAGGCGCGCGGCCCACGCATAACGCGCGTCGGCCATCGTGCTCTGGCAACCTTCCTTGTTCAGCACCAACTCGAAATCGGCGCCGCGATACACCAGTTGCTGCCCCACGATCTCGGGCTTGACATAGGCATAGGTGCGCGAAGGCTCACCCTCGGGCTTGAAACGAATGCCGGACGTCGTCACGCCAAAAGCCCAGAACGGCTCCTGGCCGTGGGCCACCCAGACGAAGCCATCCAGGGGCTCTTCGCAACCCGGCCCTTCCGTATGTATGCGCTCGACGCTCACCAGCTCGACGCCCTGCGGGCCACGGCGGCCCCAGCCATCCAGGAAGTAGCTGTCGGTGCCCGGCGCGAATGCATCCAGCTCGCTGCGCAGAGGCGTCTGCAAGGCGGAAGGCGCCGTCTGTCCACACAGCGTCCAGCCCTGTGTCTTGCTGTAGGCGCCACGCAGGCGCTCCACGGGCTCCTGGCTTGCGCTGGGAACCTCTGGCGGCGGAGGCGGGGCCGTGCCCCCTGAAGGCGCCGAGCCGCCAGTGGTGGGCGCCGGCGCGGGCGCCTGGGTGGCGCAGCCAGCCAGCACGAGCACACTGGTGGCGATGAAACTGGCTCGCAGCATGAAGAACTCCCTCTTTCCCATATCTGTAACAGCCCCGATTCTAGCCGCCTCGTTTGACGCGGCAGGTATGGTGTCCTGTCAGCTTGTAACCGCATGCTGGGATGGGGGAAGGCCGCAAGCTACGACCAAGGGGGGCACACCAAAACAAAAACCCGGCCAGAAGCCGGGTTTTTCCTGCTGTGCGCGGCTTGCGCCGCAGCCCGAAGGCTTAGACCAGCTGGATGTTCTTGGCGCTGGGGCCCTTGGGGCCAGCACCGACTTCGTAGCTCACGCGCTGGTTTTCTTCCAGCGACTTGAAACCCTCGACGCGGATTTCCGAGTAGTGAGCGAACAGGTCCTTGCCGCCTTCATCGGGAACGATGAAGCCGAAACCCTTTTCGGGATTGAACCACTTGACGATACCGGTTGCCATGATGTTTTTGCTTCCTTGAATTATGTAGACGCGAGCCTGAAAAGTGCCAGAACGATCAAGGAAGGGAAGGAGAACAACCGACGTACCAACTAGGGCGACTGGTGCACCGAAAACCGCGTCGCTTGACGATCTGCCCGCGAACTATGACGGTGAAAAGCAACAACGTCAACCCCCCGGATAAGATAATTACCCCTGGGTATTGACACCAGCGACGCCCGATGGGTTGGCGGCTGGCAAGGCATCCACCACCTGGCAACCATATTCGACCGCCGCATGGATGGCCTCGCGCGGACTATGCCGACCCTGCCCGTCGGAAAACGCAGGCACTTCGCACTCGATACCAGGCTCATCAGACAAGTCGGCGCGCATGATGCGCAGGCTTGCACGGAACGTCACGCCATCCAGGCCCCCGTCCGACCCGGACAGGACTCGCTCGACGTTCGCCGACAGTCGGTACCCCTTGTAGACATAGTGGTTCGGAAGCATAGGGGCCCCTAGGGAAAAGGACAGCATACCTCCGGAACAAGACAACTGTACGTCCGCACTTCCCCTTGCTTGAGACTAGCGCCGAAAGCTGCTCATTGCTCCATCTGTCAGAACAAAAAGGCGGCAGCACGACGCAATTCGTCTATCTGACGCAACGCTGGCACTGCCAGACAGGCCTCATGCACGCGGCGAACGCCTGCTGTGCCACGGGAAGCGGTCCCCTCCCGCTGGTATAGTCTGCTGCGCAAGCGGACGGGGCGCAGGGCGCCGGACCGCAACTTCTTTCAGGCAGGACACGCATGGACATCGTCAGTACCAAGATCGCCGACGCCCGGGGCGGCGTTGCACTGGAAAGCACCGTGGAAGGCCACGTGATCAGCACCTACGTCGTCATCAGCGAAGCCGACCTCAACGCCCTCGCGGAAATCGTGCCGGCCGAACAATTCGAAAGCGATGCGCAGATCCATGCGGCCGCCGTCAACAACGTGGACCAGGCCTACGACCAGGTGGGCGAGGTGCTGGAGAACATGGATCCGGGCGACGTGGCCGTGTTCCTGTGCTCGGAAGTCGAGACCTACGATGCCGCGCTCGACGTGCTGGGCTACGACGGCGACCGCACGCCGGCCGGCCTGAACTGAGGCATGACAGGCGCGGGCTGCCCGTGGCCCGCCCTTTTCTGCTGCCGGAACCTCAACGCGCGGCGACCCGCGCCCTGAGGTCATCCAGCACGGGCACCATCGCCAATACGCACAGCAGCGCGGCCAGGGGCAGCGTGGCGATGAACCCCGCATGCTTGAACCCCCAGGCGCCGGCCAGCCCTCCCACGAAGAACAGGGCCACCAGCGCGCTCAGCACCCGCAGCTTGCCGCGGTTGGCGCGCACCATCGTCGCTTCGTCTCCTCGCGCAACGTTCCAGTAAAACAACTTGCCCAATTCGATGCCGATGTCCGTGACCATGCCGGTGATGTGCGTGGTGCGGATCTCGGACCGCGACACCTTGGTCACCATCGCGTTCTGCAAACCCATGATGAAGCACAGCAGCAGCACCGTCGCGGGCAGGAACAACTGACGGAAGGTATCCAGGTTGCCGCCCAGCAGGCCGAAGGTCAGCAGCAAGCCCGCCTCCAGCATCAGTGGCAAGGCATACTCACTGTGCAAGCCGGCGCGACGCGCCCAGTTGACGAGCAGGGCGCACACGGCGGCGCCAGCAATGAAGGAAGCCAGCGCCAGGCCCCCCGCCATGAATAGCGTCACCGCGCCCAGCGCCAGGTGATCGGCCATGGCGGACACGATGCCGGACATGTGAGAGGTGTAATGCTGGACCGCCAGGAAGCCGCCCGCGTTGGCCGCGCCGGCCACGAAGGTCAGGTAATAGGCCAGATGCCGATTGGCCTCGGGGCTGCGCTCACTCGCGGTGAGACTGCGCAGATAGGAAAGGGACATAGGGCGAGCCACCTCTTGCCCGGGCCTGACGGCTTGCCGGATGCGGGCATTCTACGCCCAAGGCTGCATGCTATCCTCGCACCACCTTCACGGGCCCGGAACCTGGCAAGCGGACCGCAACGATGAACGCTCCCACGCCCCCCTCCTTCCCTGCGCCTGCCGGCCGCCAGGTTCCTGTGCCACCAGGAAGACACCCGGCTCCATTTCCGGCGCGTGCGCATCGTCCACGCGGACCGCGCATGGCGCGTGCAGGGGTGAAATGACGACCGCCTGGCCACCGCTGGCCCATGCGCTCGTGGTGGCCGCCACCCTGCTGGCCGGCGCCTGCCCCACCCCCGCGCTGGCTGGCGACACCACGCCGCTGGAACGCGCGATCATGGCAAGCGATGTCGACGCCTTGCGGCAGGCGCTTGCCCAGGCCACGCCCTCGGACACCGACACGGCGCGGCCCCGGCCACTGCTGATGCGGGCCATCACCCGGCTGGACGCCGCGCCGCCTGCCGCGCGCGAGCCCGCCCGCGACATCATCCGTGTCTTCGTCGCGCAGGCCAGGGTGCCCCTGGCAGAGCCGTTCCAGAGCGTGTTCGGCGGCCCGATCGGAATGCCCACGACGTGGATCGCCCGCATCGCCGGCGAACGCGACTTCGCGCTTGAATTGGTGGGCATCGCGCCCGTCGAGTCCCGCTGCGCGCTCCTGGTCGACATGGCGAGGGACGGCCACGACGGACAATGGGAAAACGCCACGGCGGGCCTGGCCCTCGTGACTGCGCCGCAACGCGCCTCGCCGGCCTGCCGCGCGCTTTTCGATGTCGCCGTCCCGCACGCGCGGGGCGGCCGCATCGAGCGGCTCGACGTCTTGTTTTCCGCGGGCCTGCGGCCCGCGCCGGCGCAAGCCGTCGCGCTGCTGCAGGCCTTGCCGGCGCAAGACGCTGCCAAGCCCCTGCTCGCGCGGCTGGTGGCGCAAACCCCTCTCGATGCACCGCTGGATCACGCGGCGCATTGGACGCAAACGCCTCAGCCTCCCACACTGTTCGCCTTCCTGCTCAAGGTCTCCTTGCAGCGCATCGGCAGTCCGCTGCAGGCCATGCTGGCCGAGACGCCGGCGTGGCAGGCGGCGCTCTCTGCCCACGCGCCGCACCCACAGGCATGCACCCAGGAGAATGTCAGCGAGGCCGCCGGCGCCTGGCGCGCCACCGTGCCGCCGGACCTGTCCGCGGGCCCGGCAACGCCCGACCCCGTGCGCATCCAGCGGCAGGCAGCCACCCGCTGGCTGGTGACGCACTGCGATGCCACGCGCATCGCAGCACTGCCCTGGCCGCAGATCATCGGCCAGGGCGGCGGCGATCTCGCCACCGTGGCGCTGGCGCGCCACGCCCCGCTGGCCGATCCCGTCGCGGCATTCGAGGCGGCGGCTTGCGTGGGCGATGCCGAGTTGTCCTTGAGGCTGCTGGAACAGGTGGCGCCGGACCAGGCGCTGGCGCGCTACCTGGGCTGCCTGCCGCCCTTGGAGGACGAGGCAAGCCCGGCGGCGCCGCGCGCCGTGCTGTCCGCCGTGCTGGCGCGGGGCGCCGACCCCCAGGCGCCCCTGGCCGGCGCGACGCCACTGGCGATCGCCGCCGCCTTCGACCGAGACGACGTCGCGCGGGACCTGAGGCAAGCTGGCGCGACCGACCAGGCCATGTTCGGCGAGGCGGGCGAATTCTGGCTGGCCCGACGGCTGCTCATGGCCGCCGGACTCGCCACGCCCAGCCTGCCCTACCAGGAAGAGGCAGGCGCTGAGACGTGGCGCTCTCCCACGCAGGCCCTCCACCTGGATGGCAGCGACATGCCGCAATACGCAATCTGGGAATCGTGCGGCGGCGTGAACTGCGACATGGCCGTCCTGCGACGTGCCGGCAAGCGGTGGCAGGTCATCCTACGGGAGGCGGGCGGACTGGAAACGCTTGCCACGCGCCATGAAGGCTGGCTGGACCTGCGCGTTCACGTACGGGCGGCGGCTGGCCTGTACCGGCACACCCGCTATCGGCACGATGGCGCCCTTTACCGGGCAGCGGCTTGCGAGGAGACGGATTATTCGGCGGGCGACGGCGAACCCGTCATCCGCGAGGTGGCGTGCGAAGCGCCCCGGACGGAATGACCCTTCCTGCCATAGGTTGACACATACCTGACGGTATCCGTAGCGGCGCTACGGACTCAACACCCGATGAACCTCATCGGGTGTTTTGCATTGTAGAGACAGGTGCGGGCGTTCGGCGTTGTAGATATCGACAGACTGGCGGACCATCGTTCTGGCTTGTTCGAGATCTGCTGGCCGTTGCAGCAGGAACTCACCCTTGTGGATGCCATTGACCCGCTCGGCCAGCGCATTCTGGTGGCAGTCGTAGCCGTCGGTCATCGAGCATCGGATACCATGGCGCCGATGCAGGCGCTGGTAATGCTCCGAGCAGTATTGGATGCCCCGGTCCGAGTGGTGCACCAGCGGTTGCGTCGATCGGCGCGAGCTACAGCGCCATCTCCAGCGCACGCCGCACGCCCTCTGTCTGCAAGCTGTCGTGCACGTGATAGCCCACGATCTTGCGTGAGTAGGCATCGGTCACCAAGCCCAGATACGTGCAGCGATCCGCCGTGGGCAGATACGTGATGTCGGCCACCCAGACCTGCTCGGGCGCTGTCGGCACCACCGGGCCGGGGGCACAGCTTGCAGAGGCCGCGGCGATGCATTGATGCGCGCGAGGCAGTCCACAATAACCTGTCGCCATTTCCACCAACGAGGTGGCTTTGCTTTATGGCCATTGACGTATGACTCAAACACCCCCCTCCGAACGCACACTGCTAATCGACGGCGCCCGCATCGAGGGAATAGCGGACTTCTATGCTGAAATCAATCGCGTCTTCATGGCGCAGGAAGACTGGGAACTGGGCGCCAGCCTAGATGCCTTGGACGACATGCTCTATGGAGGGTATGGCGCCGCGAAAGGCAATGCGCCGGTAAGGCTGCGCTGGCTGAATGCCGAGCGCAGCCGTGCAAGGCTGGGGATCGGCGCCACACGTGCCCACTACCTCGATAAATTGGCCCGCCCTGACACCTTCAACCACCAGCACTGGCTGGGAGCGCTGCATGCCTTGGAGGCCGGCCACGGTCCCACGTACTTCGAGCAAATCTGTCGGGTCATGGCCAGCCATCCTCGCTTCACGCTTGAACTGGCTTGAGCAGTCGCCACGTGACTCAACAGCACATATAAGCGCTGGCGCTTACACCGCCGTCTCCGCCAACCACTGCCCATCGTCCGCACCAGCGGCCATGCGCAGCGCAGAATCATGGGCGCGTACGGTCATCAACAAGAACGGGACAGTCTGCGCCCGCCAGGCCCAAGGCGAAACCCGCCGCGACCAGCGCATCGCGCCACACCATCTCAGCTACGAGGCCGTCGCCCACTTCGTCGGTCCGAGGCTCGCGCCAATAGCGGCGCGAGGAATCGCCATCCAGTACTTGCCTCAGACCGCGGCGGTGACGATGATCTCGATGAGGATCGCCGGGTCGGCCATGTCGACCTGGCACGTCGCCCGGGCGGGCGCCGCGCCCTCGGGCAGCCAGGCCTCCCAGACGGCATTCATGTCCTTGAAGTCGCGGGAAAGATCCTTCAGCCAGATCTGCGCGCTCAGGATCCGAGATTTGTTCGACCCGACCGTCTGCAGCGTCTGTTCGATATCCGCAAGCGCCTCGGCGGCCTGTTGCCGAAGACCGCCGGCATAGTCTTTCGCCACCGAGCCGGCCAAGTAAGCCACGCCGTTGTGGACGACGACATGCGACATCCGGGCATTCGTATCGATTCGTTGGATATCGGTGTTCATGCTGTTTACCTTGTAAGAGTTGCCGATTCAACGGCGAATTCGTCCGGAACGGACACTGGAGATGGGTGCAGTGGGCTGCTGCGCAGGCTTTGCCTGGTGGCTTGGTCGTAGGCATGCCCCAATTGCAGCACGCCGAAGTCGGCATGATTGCGACCGATGATTTGCAGGCCGGCTGCCTGGCCACGTGCATTGAACCCCGCCGGCACGCTCAGTGCGGGCAACCCCGCCATGGTCGGCCCCACGACGACCTCCATCCATCGATGGTATGTGTCCATCTCGACACCGTCGATGGCGCGGGGCCAATGCGTCTCGGCGTCGAACGCATACACTTGCGTGCTCGGCAGCACGAGGTACTCGTACTGCTCGAACAAGCGAGCCAACGCATTGCACCAACGCGTTCTCGCGATCGACGCCCGCGCCACGTCCATCGCTGTCAAGGCCAAGCCCCGCTCGATCTCCCAGATGGCCTCCGGCTTCAATTGGGCACGTGTCTGCGCGTTTTCATAGAGAGCGCCGTAGGTGGCCGCCACACCGTAGCTGCGCAACACCAGCCAGGCCTGCCACAGGTCGTCCATGGAGAAGTCGATGGCGACGTCCTCGATCTCGCACCCCAGCGCCGTGAATCCGGCCAGCGCGCGGCGACTGTGGTCCATCAAGCCCGGCTCTGTGGCCAGATATCCCTCGTAGTCGCCCAACCAGGCGATTCTGCAACCCCGGAAGTCGCGCGCTAGACCGTCGATCGTTGCCTGCAAGGGCTCCTTGATCGACAGCGGCGCGCGAGCATCGTAGCCCGACTGCACCGCCAGCAACTGCAGCATGTCCGGGATATTGCGCGCCATCGGTCCCTCGGTGCTGAGCTGCTGCGAAAAGCAGTCAGCCGCCGGTCCGAAAGGCACCCGGCCATAGGATGGACGCAGGCCGAAGATGTTGTTGTAGGCGGCGGGAATGCGCAGCGATCCCATCTGGTCGCTGCCATCGGCCACCGGCAGCATGTGCAAGGCCACCGCCACGGCTGCCCCGCCACTGCTGCCCCCTGAGGTCAGGCGCGGATCCAGGGCATTCCTGGTGGCGCCGAACACCGTGTTGTAGGTTTGCGCGCCCAGTCCGAACTCCGGCACATTGCTGCGCCCGACAAAAATCGACCCGACGGCACGCATGCGGGCGTATACGATGGAATCGGCTGTGGGCGTGTGCGCGCGATAGATAGGAGACCCCTTGGTGCTGGCCATGCCTGCCACCGCCCCCAGGTCCTTGGGCGCTTGCGGAAAGCCATGCATCCAGCCGCGATCGATGCCCGCAGCCAGTTCAGCGTCCAAGGCCGCAGCTTCTCGCAGCAGTATTTCCTCGTCGCGCAGGCTGACCAGCGCATTTACCGTGCCGTTATGGCGTTCGATCTGCGCCAGGTAGGCGGACATGACTTCCACGCAAGACACTTTGCGCGCGTGTATCAGACGCGACAGCTCCGTCGCGTCCAGGTTGATGATGTGCGTCAAGACTTGCTCCGTCATTCGATCTTGATGTTCGCGCGCTCGATGACGTTCTTGAGCCGGGCCTGCTGGGCCTCGATCAGCGGGAGCACAGCCTCGCCTTTCATGTAAACGTCTTCGATGCCATTGGCGAGCAGGGCCTGCTTGATCTCGGGCAGCGCCATGACGGCCTCGACTTCCTTGCCCAATCGTTTGACGATTGCGTCCGGCGTGCCTTTGGGCGCTGCGATGGCAAACCAGGTATAGAAATCATAGTCAGCAAAGCCCGCGGACTCGACCGTCGGCGTGCCAGGCAATTGCGCCGACGGCTGGCTGCTGGTCACAGCCAGTGGAACGACCTTGTTCCCTTTGATCATGGGGAGCGCAGCCGTCAGGGTGTCGAAGCTCAGCGGGATTTGATTGCCGATCAGGTCACTCATGCCGGGGGCACTGCCCTTGTAGGGTACGTGTACCAGGGAAATCCCAGCCTGATAGGCCAACGCCTCGCCCGCCAAGTGAGGCATGGACCCGTTGCCGAAAGAGGCATATGCCAAAATGCCGGGTTTACTCTTCGCCTCGGCCACAACGTCCGACAACGTGCTAAAGCCGGTTTTCGGATTGGTCATCAACACCAGCGGCATTTGGCCCGTGTATGCAACGTACTCGAAGTCCTGAGCCTTGTAGGGGAGCGACCGGTAGAGCAGCGGATTGACGTTGAACGTCGAGGCGCCGCTGATGAGCAGCGTGTAGCCATCCGGTTTGGATCTTGCGACGAAAGCCGTGCCGATCGAGGTGTTGGCGCCGGGCTTGTTGTCGACGATCACGCTTTGGCCCAGGCGGCCTTGCAGTTTTTCCGCGATCAGCCGGGCAATCACGCTGTTCGAACCGCCGGCTGCGGCAGGCACGACCAGCGTAATGGGGCGTGCGGGGTAGGATGCCTCTTGCGCCTGTACGGATAGCGCGCAGCAAAGCAAGGGAACGGCCATTGCAAACGACGGGAAGATACGCATGGGATGCCCTTTGATGCGTGAGGTGGGATGGAAAACACGAATGGGCGGCGCGCCAGGGATCGCAGATCCATCACAGCAGGCCGAAACGACACATTTTCAATATCATTTACCGCAATGCAATTCATAATACCGAAAATAATTTGCCCACGCCAAGCCCCGATGCACCGGTGTTTTCCCGCTTGTCAGTTGCGGGGAAGTGGAGTAAATGATGATTGAAGATCACCGCGCGCGCGTCCAGGCTTTGGACAAAGCCCTGGACGTGCTGGAAGCCTTCGATGCACAGACACCAGATCTGCGTGCCAGCGAGATTTCGCGGATCACCGGCATGGGCAAGAGCGGCACGCAGCGCACGGTGCACACGCTGCAGCGTTGCGGCTACCTCAAGCGGGATCCCAAATCCAGCGCCCTCTCGCTGTCCCCTCGATGCGCGATTCTTGCGAACAGCTACCTTCGAGGCAGCCGCCTCATCGACCTCGCGATGGTGCATCTCGTTGCGCTCAGCGCAAAAACCGGCCTCCGGACCGACCTCTGGGCGCCGATCGACGACGACGTCATCAACATTGCGCGGGTGCCTGCGCAGGCCACCACCGCGGCGCTCGCCCCGATCGGGGAGCGCAGGAAAGCGGCCGGCTCCGCCATGGGGCGCGTCATCCAGGCAGGCCTGCAGGCCGAAGCGGCGCTGGACGAGGCGCCAGCGGATTCAAGGCCAGCGGCCGAATTGCATTGCCTGGATCTGGGCGAGACCACGCCCCGCGAGGCCACATTCGCAGCGGCAGTGACCGGTGCCGACGGACGATGCATCGCCGCGGTTTCCGTCTCTGGCCCCACCCGCGGCTTCGCCACGGAGGAACAACGCCAGCGCATCGTCGAGGCGGTCACGGACACGGCGCAGTTACTCTGCGACCTGCGCATCGACACCTGGGCGCGCACCTTTGTCCAGACCGTCCAGCCGCCCATGCCGGAGATGGTCGAAAGCACTGACGACGACCCGCTGTTCATCTCGTCCGTGGCGCGCGGCCTGCGCACGCTGGAAGCGTTTTGTGATGGCCCGATAGAACAGACGCTGACCAGTCTGCGCCGCGCCACCGGGTATCCCACTCCGACCCTGCAGCGATTGCTC
Organism: Orrella dioscoreae; assembly: GCF_900089455.2. Lineage (NCBI taxonomy): Bacteria > Pseudomonadati > Pseudomonadota > Betaproteobacteria > Burkholderiales > Alcaligenaceae > Orrella > Orrella dioscoreae. The sequence continues at coordinate 2,151,878 of NZ_LT907988.1, read as the reverse complement.
GCAACCCTGGCGACACGCGGCTACGTGGACCGGAATACGCGCCACAAGACCTTCCGGCTTTCGGTGCGCACCCTGGACTTGGTCTTCAAGATGCAGATGGGCGATCACGCCCTCAAAAGCATCTGGCCCCGTCTCTTGCGCCTGCGAAACGAGAGCGGCCTGCGATGCACGTATTGCGTCCGGGATGGCGTCAACACCATCCATCTGCTGCACGTTCAGAGCAGTCCCCAGGCCGATTTCCGCACAGCCCACCTGGGCCGTCGATTGCCGGCGGTCAGCAACTCCGGCGGACTCGCCTTGCTCTCTAGCCTGGAGGAGGCGGCGCTCGATCGTTTGCTGGAAGGCTACGTCGTGCAGCCGATCACGGATCACACCACGACCGACATGCGTCTCATCCGGGAAGAGATCCGCAAGACACGCGTGCGCGGCTACGCGTATACCGACGAACAGTCGATCGCCCACGACACCAACATTGCCGCGCCGGTATTCCAGGGCCAACAGGCCGTCGGCGCCTTGGTGGTTTCAGCTCCCAAGGCCGACTGGAGCGTCGAGCGGCTGGAACGGGAGATGGTGCCGCTCCTGCTCAAGTACGCTCGCGACCCCGCGTAGACGGATGCGCCGGCTTTGCGGTCCGCATCGCCGCAAGATCCCGCTAGACGCCGCCTTGCGGGGAGGCAAGGTCGGCGAGCTCCGAACAGACCCAGAGCACCACGGCGTCCTCGTCTCCCGTGGACACCAGGGCATGTCCCATGCCGCTGTCGTAGTAGACGCTGTCGCCGGGCTCGAGCGCCAGCGGCTCATAGAACGCCGAATGAAGGGTCACGCACCCGCTCACGAGGTAGATGAACTCTTCGCCGCGGTGCGTCGGCAGGCCGGCAAACTCCTTGACACTGCGCGCCTTGACGACCGTGATCAGGGGCAGGAAGGCCTTGCCGGAAACGTCCGCGCACAGGGCTCGATAATCGTACTGGGGAGTCGTATGGCGCGGGCCCTCTCCCGCGCGGGTGATCCCTCGGCGGCCGATTGGCGTATCCGCCAGGGACGAAGAAAACAGCGCCGCAGGCTCTACGCCCAGTCCCGACGCCAGGGCGACAATCCGCTCATAGGTCGGGGAGAGCTGGCCGTTCTCGATTTTCGACAAGGCGGACTGGGATATTCCGGTCCGATCCGCCAACTGCTGCAGCGTGAGCGCGCCGCGCTTGCGCAAGGCGCGCACTTTTTGGGCAATCACGCTCAATGGCACTTGCGCGCCCCCCTCGACAGACACGCACGCCACGCGTGCAGCCCTTTGCCGGGGCCGGCCCCCATCTGACGCGGCGGCCAACGACCGGACGCCGCGCCAGCGCAGGCATCTTCGTCAAACTCATCCCGTCGTCGCATAAACCGGCTTTCCGCTCCCGTAGGCAAGGCATTGATTTTCTCATAGGCCGGCGCCGCTTCCCAGGCAGGCAGCGGTTCACGCGCAGGCGGCCTGCCCGGTCAGCCTGCCGGGTAAGCGAGCGAACCGATGGCGACCCGTGCGGCGGCCAGATCCCAGGCAGCCGTGCCCACGCTCTTGAGCACAACGGGCCCGGACTCGGCACCGTTGATCAACGCATCGGCCAGCGGGCGAACACGGCACCAGTCTATGTTCGCCCTAATGAGATCGCCTGCCTCATGGCGAGCGCCGTCCACATCGTCCGCGTAGAGGACGCTTTGCAGTATCGCGGGACCGAGTTCTGCCATGTCGGGTTTGAACGCGCCGACGCCGATCACGAGCCGCTCGCGGGAGGGAGCCTCGTCATACACCACTTCCTTGCTGGTCGTCACCGTGACGACGACTTCCACCGAAGCCGGGATGGCAGCCGGGCACGGAGCGATCCTTGCCTCACCTTGCCGATGGGCGTTGCAAAAATCTAGCTCTTCCTCGCGGCTACGACCCCGCACGAGTATCTCGCAGCCGGGATACAACGCCTGGAAACCCGCCACATGGTAGGACGCTTGCGTGCCTGTACCGATGATCAGAGTTTGGCCAGGGGTTCGTTGGAGGAATGTCTGAACGGCAAGCAGCGAGATCCCTGCCGTGCGTCTTCCGGTCACTTCCGGTCCGTCGAGAAACAGGATCGGTTTGCCGGTCTGGGCGTCGCAGACCGTGACAACGCCCTGGATCGTCGGCATGCCCCTCTGCAGGTTTGCCGGCTGCACGTTCACCAGCTTGTGGATGCTGATGTCCGGGGCGCTTGCCGGCATGCTCAGGGAGATGCCGTCGCCGTGCAGGGGCACCCCGATACGCTCAGGGCTGTGGACCAGGCCTTCGCCATTCTCCCGGACCGTTTTCCCCAGGGACCGGACGAGTTCATCGAAGGGAATCAGGGCTGCCGTTTCTTCGCGGGTAAAGAAACGCGCCGGCCCGTCCAGGATTCCCCGGGGAAGCGGTACAGTCAACATGAGAGATCCAATAGGAATGGAAAACAAGAAACTACAAAACTAGAATTCCATGCATTCTAAGATAAAAATATTCGTATAGGAATAAAAATATCGGGAAATGTTCCAAAAAAGGGCGGCGCATGGCCCTCGCTGCTGGAGCGTGACGGGGCCTGGCCGGTCGGCGACCTCCCTGTACGAGTCCCTCCTGCCCCAAGCAACCCGTCCACGGCATACCCGGCTGCCCGGCTGTTTCATCGGCGTGGACGTCTTCTGCGCGGGCCTGGCTAGCCGTCTTGCCGGCAAGTGGGCTGAGCCTGGCAGCCAAACATTGATGACGCAATGCGTGGATCGCAACCTTGATGAGCAGGAAACAAAAAAGCCGCTTTCAGGTTTCCCTTCGAGCGGCTTTCTTGCAAGGCAACTGGCGTTGCCGAATTTGGTTGCGGGGGCAGGATTTGAACCTACGACCTTCGGGTTATGAGCCCGACGAGCTGCCAGACTGCTCCACCCCGCGTCTGAGAAAAGAAGTATACATCAAATTGAAATACCTTGCTGGGCGACCGGGTGGAACACGCCATCGGCCGGCCCGACGGCTGCGGCATACATCAGGCGGCGCCTGCCAATGGCTGCCCCGCCGGCTGGCGCCAGACCCGCGCCATCCCCGCCACGATCAGCATGGTGAGCAGCACCCTGCCCACCAGCACGATCCAGAAATCGGCGCCCAGCGCGATCATGAGCAGCGTGTCCTCGATGAGCGAATGCGACAGTGACAGCCAGCTCAGGGCCAGCAGGCGCGTGCGCGGCGAATAGCCTTCGCGTGCCGCAGCTTCGATGATGAGTGCGCCGCCGTACGTGAGCCCGAGCAGCACGCCCACGGTCGTCACCGGGGCCACCCGCGCCTCCAGACCCGATACCCGCAGCACCGGCACCATCAGCGCGGTGATGCGCCGGGTCAGGCCGATGCGCTCGAACACGTCCAGCAACACCAGCAAGGCCACGATGATGAGATAGGTGGTGCCCAGCGACACCAGCGTGCCCTGCGCCCAGGCCAGGTGATCCTGGGCGGCGCGCTCGCCCGCCCCCGAGCCTTGCAACCAGGCCAGCGTGGCCGATTGCTGCAGGATATCCAGCGCGGCGCACAGCCAGGACACTGCCGCGCCATACAGGGCCGCCGTCCCGACACGCAGGGCACTGGTGAACCAGAAGCTGGCGCCGGCACGGCGCACGATGGCCTGCTCGACGGGAATCGCATGGGCGAACAGCATCATGGCCGCCAGCGCGCTCAGTTGCGCGACGGTCAGGTCCATGACGGCCGCCAGGCCGATCAGCGCGCCCAGGCCGGCGTAGATGCCCGCCACCAGGCACGCCATCCAGACCAGGCCTGCCTCGGGCGGCAGATTGAACACCTGCATGATGGGCGCCAGGGCCTGCCCCGCCAGTTGCACCAGCCCCAGCGCTTCCCCGACTCGGACCGCGATCAGCACCGGAAGCATGACCTTGAGCAGGGTCAGGAACAGGCGCAAGCTGCGGCGGCACAGGCCGGAGAGATAGGCGGGCATGAAGGGAAAAGGCGCAGGAAAGAGAGGCGGCGCAACAGCGGAAATGGGCGCGCCGGGCAATCGCACACTGTACTCCAGCCCAGCCGGGCTGGCATCCGTGTGCGAGGGATATGTCGCAAGCGTCCGACACAGGGCCTGCCGCAGTCGTATGATAGGAGGCTACGCGCGCCAGTCGACGCGCGTCCCCTTTTCCTAGCGGTGACTTGCGACCATGTTAGACGTATCCGGCAGCCTTTCCGTCCCTTCCGTTCTCGATGCGGACGCGCCCTCCCCGGCTGCCACCTCCCCCTACCTGAGCGCACCGGTGGTGCGCCCGCTGAGCGAGATACTGCCCGACGACCCCCTGCTCATGATGGGCGCCGGCCCCGTGCCCATCCCCGATGCCGTGGCGCGCGCCAACTCGGTGGTCATCAACCACCTGGGCACCACCATGTCCACCATCATCACCCAGGTCAAGGAGATGGCGCGCTACGTCTTCCAGACCCGTTCGAACTGGGTGCTGGGCGTCGCGGGCCCAGGCTCGGCAGCCATGGAAATGGCCATCAGCAACCTGGTGCGTCCGCAAAGCAAGGTGCTGTGCGTGGTCAACGGGTTCTTCAGCGCGCGCATGGCCGAAATGAGCCGGCGCCTGAACGCCGATGTCGCCATCCTGGAAATCGACGGCCACCGCGCCGCCACGCTGGACGAGGTCGAGGCCGCCCTCCTGGCCCACCGGCCCGAGTGCCTGACCATCGTGCAGGGCGAGACCTCCAACACCGTCTTCAACCGCGAGCTGCCCGCCATCGCCAGGCTCGCCAAGCGCCATGGCTGTCTCGTCATCGTCGACGCCGTCTGCACGCTGAGCACCATGCCGCTGGACATGGACACCTGGCAGATCGACGCCGTCATCACCGGCGGCCAGAAAGGCCTGTCCTCGATCCCCGGCGTCTCGCTGATCGCTTTCTCCGACGAAGCCTGGGAGCGCATCGCGCAACGCACCGACAGCAACAGCCACTGGTGCCTGGACGCGCGCCTGGCCACCAACTTCTGGCACAAGGGGTCGTACCACTACACCGCGCCGGTCTCGGGCGTGCTGGCCTTGCACGAGGCCCTGCGCCTGGTCTGCGCCGAAACCCTGCCTGCCCGCTTCGAACGCCATGCCCGCTGCTCGCTGGCCTTGCAGCAGAGCATCGAGGCCATGGGCCTGCAGCTGTTCGCCCCCACGGCTTCGCGCCTGAATTCGGTGGTGGGCATCGAGGTGCCCCGCGCGCTGGACAACGGCCAGGTGTGCGCGCACATCTCCGAGCGCTATCACGTCGAGATTTCTGGCTCTTTCGGCTTGCCCGTGGTGCGCATCGGCCAGATGGGTGAACAATGCCGCTCGCACAACCTCTTCCGCACGGTGCACGCGCTGGGGTCCACCATGCGCGACCTGGGTGTGAAGGTCGACCTGCCCACCAGCATGGCGGCACTGGAAAAAGGCCTGCAGATCCCGGCCCACCGCGGCATCGCGCCCGGCGCGATCTGAGGCACTGCCTGGCCCGGGTTCACCGGGCCGGCGCGCGCCCTGCCTGGACATGCATTCAGGCGGGCGCGCCCTCTTCTTCAGCATCCTCGGCGGGCGCCGCTCGCACCACGATGCGCGTGCCCTCGCAATCCACGATCTGCCCCGCGCGGATCTTAGCGGTCTTGCGCGACTCGATCTCGCCTCCCACCCGCACACGGCCCTCGGCAACCCACTGCTTGCCCTCGCCGCCGCTGGCACACAGGCCGGCCAGCTTGAGCAGTTGATTGACTTCGATGTAATCGCCTTGAAGCGTGAATTCGATGAGGGGCATGCGCAGGACAGGAAAAATGGGAAAGCGCGCGTCAGCGGCGCGCGTGGAGACGGCGCGCCATCAGGGATGCGCAGAAGGCAATGACGAGGGTGAACAGCAGCGCCGCACAGGCCAGCAGCGGCGCATAGGACGCGGCCCCTTGCGGGCCGCTGGCATGGGCCAATCCGTAGGCCCCGGCCGCCGAGACGACGGCCAGCACGGCACAGGCCCGCAGGCTGGCGCCCACCGTGCGTGCGCGCCCGGCCAGGGCGCCGCCAAGCATGGCAGCCACCACCACGGCCACCATGCCAAGAAAGAGGAATTCGAGCGTGTCGGTCGCCATGTGCGGGGAGCATCCGGAAAAGGTCCGGCTATTCTAGTCCGACCCGGCCCCGCCTCCCTTCCCGGCACGACGTCCCGCAAGCGCGGGCGCCGGACCGCGAGATCCGGCGCCCTGCCAGGACGGCTACTGGCTTAGCGCGTTTCGCGCGCGGTCAGCCACTCGGCCGGCGCCAGCGGCCGGGACACCACGCGGATTTCGCTGATGTCGCCCAGGAAGCCATTCGAGGGCGGGCCGGCATCCCAGAAACCCGCGCCCACGTACCAGGGCTCATCCAGCGTCGCCAGGCCGCTGCCATCCACGGCGTTGCGCAACACCGGCGCACCTTCCACGTACATCGTGGTGGCCCGCGTGACGGGGTCGTTGACGATGGCGATGTGCAGCCAGGTATCCAGCATGATCTCGCCAGACCAGTTGGTGCGCGAGGCCTTGTTGTCCTGGGTCGCCACTTCCCATTGCACTTCCCGCAGGTTGGAGATCGCGAACTGCAGGGGCGGCGACTGCGGTCCGCCACTGAAGCCGGGAATGTTCCCGCGCCGCCCGCCTCGGGTCATGATGTTCATCCAGGCATTGGTGTCCGCCGTCCAGCTCTTGTCCAGCTTGACGAAAGCCTCCACCGTATAGCCGTTGTCGAAGGTCTCGGCATTCAAGGGCGCGCCCGCGGCGGTATGGAAATAACTCAGGCGTGGCGCGCCGCTGGCATTGCGGAACGACACGCTGCCGGGGCTGGCGGACAGGAAATGCTTGTCGCCGACCCACTGCAGGTCGCCCAATTGCGCGGTGTTCGCCGGCGGCACGTTCAGCGCGCCGCGCGTCAGGTCGTTGCCGTTGCCGGACAAATCCGCCACCGTGGCGCCGTCGGCCACGGCATTGCCGGCCGCGCCCACGAAGCGCCAATGCGCCAGTGTCTCGGCGATCTTCGGATAGTCGTCGGCATCGGCTGCCGGCGTGCGCACCGGCGGCTCCAGGTCCTGGAAGTTGCCCAGCACCAGGGCCGTGGCCGCTTCGGCCAGCGGCAGGTTGCTGGGCTCGGCCGCGACGAATTCGGGATTGAAGCGCGCGAAACGCTGCGCAAAATTCATCTCGATCTCGAACTGCTCGTTGGGTCCCGTCAGCATCGCCTGGTCGAACTCGTTGAGCTTGTCCGCGGGCTTCTGCGGCACCCAGGGCGAGAAGGACAGCGCCTTGATGCGATTGCCCGTCAGGTCGAACTCATAGAAGCGCATCAGGCCGTTGCCGCCCTGGTACGCCATCTGGAAGTCGACCACCATCTGCTCGACCGCATTGCCGAAATCGTTCAGCTTCGTCAGGTGCGCCGTGCCATGGAAGTGGCCGTTCAGCGTCATGAAGATCTGGTCGTTGTCGCGGATCAGCTTGTCCCACAGCATCAGGCCGTAAGGCGTTTCCAGCGGGCTCACGCCATCGCGGTCGATGTTCAGCAGGTCGTGATTGACCAGGATGGCGGGCAGCGTCGGATGATCGCGCAGCACCTGGCGGGCCCAGGCCAGCGCCGCATCCGAGGCGCGCCACGACATGGACAGCACCAGGAAGCGCTGACCTTCGGCGGTGAAGATGTGGTATTCGTGGAAGCCGCTGCCGTCGCGTTGCCCGAAAGTTGGCTGGGCGGCGGCGCGCGCGGCGCTGAACCACTGCAGATAAGGCTCGGTGGCCAGGTTGCGATCCTCATCGGTGCCGTTGACGGGGTCATCGCCATAGCCGACAGGATGGCTCACGTCATGGTTGCCGGCCAGGATCGAATACGGCACGCCGCCGTCTTCCAGCACCTTCATCGCCGCATCGGCCACTTGCCATTCATCGGCCCTGTCCGCGCGGTCCACGATATCACCCACGTGGATCACGAACGGCACCTTCAGCGCCTGGGCGTTGTCCACGATCCATTGCGTCTGCGCGCGGAACGGTTCGCTGCCATACAGCGCATCGAACTGATTGCCCGTGGCCACCGTGGAATAACGGGAATAGAACTGCGTGTCCGGCAGCACCGCCAGACCGAAACTCGAGATGCGGCCATCCTCAACCGGCGTTTCCGGATCGGGCTGAGGCTCGCCCGGCGTTCCCGTTGGGGGATCGTCGTTATCGCTGCCGCCACACGCGCTCAGCAGCCCGGCCGCCCCCATCGACGGCAGCAGCCACGAACTGGCGCCCAGTTTCAACAGGGCACGGCGCAGGGGATTGACGGTAACGGCGAGCGTCGCAGAGGGCGACGCGGCAGGCGACATGCGTGCGTCTTGCGGGGCATCGGATGCCTGCGGTTCGACGCGAGCAGCTTCGTTTTGATTGACGGGACGGCGGGACACGGAACTCTCCAAACAGGAAAGTCCAGGATTCTGAACGCCGAAGAAGACGCCTTAATTACTGAAAATGCCGCGCTGAAATGAAAAGATCACAGATTATGCCGTTTCAAACAATGGCACGCCATTTGCCTGAAATACGATTGGGCATGAGGGCGACTCCAGCGCTTGTGCCCTCACGCCCACCAGGCTCAGTAGCCGGAACGGCTCCGGGCCGGCATCGGCCGCTGCGGGGTCTTGGACACCATCACGGGCGCAGGCTTGAGCCCACCCGCACGCTGGCGCAACCACTCGGCAACCTGACGGCCGCGGGTAAAGATGTACGCCACCAGCATCAACCAGCAAACCGCGAGCACCGCGAACTCAGTCAAGGGATCCATGATCGTCTCCGGGTCGTAGAGGGGAAAGTCTGACGAGGGAAGCGATCTGACCAAGCAGCTCGCTTGCTACGTAGACTACGGACAAACCCCGGCCAATCGTGGATTTCCGGGGCTTTGTTGCACAAATGGGGATTTTGTCGGGAGGCTGTTGCAGCACGGGATTTTTTCCCAAACCCGCATGAACAGGCGCTTCCCAAGCAGCGGGGCATGAACTTGCCCGGGTCACCGCTTACAGTCGCCGGTCCGGATTTTCTCCATCCGGCCTCGTCAATCCAGCTTGATCTTGTAGCCCAAATGGCTGCCCTCGAAGCCCAATCGCTCATAGAAGCGATGCGCATCCACACGGCGCTTGTCCGTCGTCAGCTGGACCAGCTTGCACCCTCGCGCACGGCAGGTCTCGATGGCCCAGCGCAGGAAGGCAGCCCCCACGCCGCTCCCGCGTCGCGCGGAAGACACATGGACCGCTTCGATCTGGCCACGCCAGGCCCCGCCGCGGGAGAGGCCCGGGATGAAGGTCAGTTGGAGCGTGCCCACGATCTCCCCCTCTTCCTCGGCAACCGCAAGAAGCTGGTTCGGATCCGCATCGATCGCCTGATAGGCCTGCACATAGGCTTCCGGGCCCACCTGGATGCCCGCCTGGCGGGCCGCACTAATCGGATCCTCGCCCAGCAGGGCGACGATGGCGGCCACATCGGCTTGGGCGGCCCGGCGAAAGAGGGTCGTAGGCATTGCAGATCCAGCATCGTCAGGGAACGGGCCCACATTCCACCATAAAAAGGATCGCTGTCGGGGCAGGACGGAAACGAGTTATGATACGTTATATCATCACAATATCTACCCACCCAGACACCCCATGCGCTCCTGTTGATCCCATTCCTGCTCAAGGAGCCTCGCATGAAAGTCCTTTCCTCCCTGAAAGATGCCAAGACACGCCATCGTGATTGCCAGGTGGTGCGCCGACGCGGCCGCATCTACGTGATCTGCAAGAGCAACCCGCGCTTCAAGGCGCGCCAGGGTGGCGCAAAGAACCGCCGCACCGGCTAGGCTGGTCCTCAACCGCTGCCCTCCGATTCCCGCTCGCGCCCATGGCGCCACAGCCGGATTGCCTCGTTCCGGCAGCCAGGCATTGCGGCGGGAGCGACCCAGAACGTCCGAATGCTCGACTTCACCTTACAATCCGCTTGCTGGATTGCAATGAATCGCAATGAATCGGCGACCCCGTATTTCGAGAAACCGCATAGGACAATAATGAACTCGACCAAAACTCTCCTGGCCGCAGGGCTGGCTCTTCTCATGGCTGGCTGCGGAACTGTCGGCAATGCCGTGGTATCCGATGACGAACTTGCACGCAAGGCCGCGTTTGCGTTGGACACCACCGCCGATAAGGTCACCGTGTCGGACCGTACGGCCGAAGTGTCGGGTGCCATCAACTACGTGGCCACGACGCGTGGCCGTAAGCATCAGTGCTACATCACATCGATGATGGGTGCGGTGAATTCGAGTGCCGTTTGTTCCGGTGCCAACTCGGTCAACACCTCAGGCAAGTGCAATGACCTGCAGCGGGCCGCGGGGCAGTGCCGCTGACCCTCGGGAACACCCTGCGCAATGTCCTCTCGCCAGCCCCGTCGCTGGCAGGGTCTGCTGAGGACGCGCAGGCAATCCCCCGAAAAAGCAAACAGCCGCCATTGCTGGCGGCTGTAGGGGCCTGACTTAACAGGCCTTTTTTGGTAGGCCCCCCGAGAGTCGAACTCGGCACCAACGGATTATGAGTCCGCTGCTCTAACCAGGCATGAGCTAGAGGCCCGATGTAGCGGTTTACTGGCCTTCCAGGAAGCTCTTGAGCTTGTCGGCGCGGCTGGGGTGACGCAGCTTGCGCAGTGCCTTGGCTTCTATTTGGCGAATGCGTTCACGCGTGACGTCGAACTGCTTGCCCACTTCTTCCAGGGTCTGGTCGGTGCTCATTTCGATGCCGAAACGCATGCGCAGGACCTTGGCTTCGCGCGGGGTCAGCGAGTCCAGCACTTCCTTGACGACGTCGCGCATGGAGCCGTGCAGCGCCGCATCCGAGGGCGCCAGCGTGGCGGTGTCCTCGATGAAGTCGCCCAGGTGCGAGTCGTCGTCGTCGCCGATGGGCGTTTCCATCGAGATCGGTTCCTTGGCGATCTTCAGGATCTTGCGGATCTTGTCTTCCGGCATGTCCATCTTGGCGGCCAGCGTCGCGGGATCCGGCTCGGCGCCGGTTTCCTGCAGGATCTGGCGGCTGATCCGGTTCATCTTGTTGATCGTTTCGATCATGTGGACCGGGATACGGATGGTGCGCGCCTGGTCGGCGATGGAGCGCGTGATAGCCTGGCGGATCCACCACGTGGCATAGGTCGAGAACTTGTAGCCGCGACGGTATTCGAACTTGTCCACGGCCTTCATCAGGCCGATGTTGCCTTCCTGGATCAGGTCAAGGAACTGCAGGCCGCGGTTGGTGTACTTCTTGGCGATCGAGATCACCAGGCGCAGGTTGGCCTCGGTCATTTCGCGCTTGGCCTTGCGAGCCTTGGCTTCGCCGGTGGCCATGCGCTTGTTGACTTCCTTCAGGTCCTTCAGCGGCAGCACGACGCGCGACTGCAGGTCGATCAGCTTCTGCTGCAGCTCGTGCACGGCAGGCACGTGACGCTCCAGCGTGGCCGAATAGTCGTGGCCGGCGGCAACTTCGCCGTCGACCCAGGCCAGGTCGGTTTCGTGGCCAGGGAAGACCTTGATGAAGTGGCTGCGCGGCATGCCGGCGCGATCCACGCAGGTGTGCAGCACGGCGCGCTCCAGCTGGCGGACTTCCTCCACCTGGCTGCGCAGCGTGTCGGCCAGGCGCTCCACCATCTTGGCGGTGAAGCGGATGCCCATCATTTCGTTCTGGATGGCTTCCTGCGCCTCGATGTAGGTGGCCGACTTGTAGCCATCGCGCTCGTAGGCCTTGCGCATGGTGTCGAACCACTTGCTGACGTCGTCGAACTTCTTCAGGCCCTTGACGCGCAGGTCTTCCAGCTGGCGGCTGCTCATGCCGCCGGCGGGACCGTCGTCATCGCTGTCGTCGCTGACACCGGCGCCGGCGTACTCTTCGCCATCTTCCGGATCCACCAGGCCGTCGACGACTTCGTCGATCTGGGCGGTGCCTTCACGCACGCGGCCGATATGGGTGATGATCTCGTTGATGGTGGTGGGACAAGCCGAAATGGCCATGACCATGTGCTTCAGGCCGTCTTCGATACGCTTGGCGATCTCGATTTCACCTTCGCGTGTCAGCAGCTCGACCGAGCCCATTTCACGCATGTACATGCGCACGGGATCGGTGGTGCGGCCGAAGTCGGAGTCCACGGTGGTCAGCGCGGCCTCGGCCTCGTCCTCGACGTCGTCGTCGGTGGCGGCCACGGGCGCGTTTTCGCTCATCAGCAGCGTTTCGGCATCGGGCGCCTGGTCGTAGACCGAGATGCCCATGTCGCTGAAGGTGCTGATGATGCCGTCGATGGCCTCGGCGTCGACCAGGTCATCGGGCAGGTGATCGTTGATTTCACCATAGGTGAGGTAGCCGCGGTCCTTGCCCAGCTTGATCAGCTGCTTCAGGCGGTTGCGGCGCGCCTCGTATTCCTCGGGCGACACCGGACCGCGCGCGATCAGGTCCTTCGGGTCGGCCTTGCCGCGCTTGCCGCGCTTGGCCGGCTTGAAATCCGGCACGACTTCGCCTTCGCCGTCGTTATCGCCGCCGTCATCGAAATCGCCATCGCCGTTGTTGTTGCCGGCCGAGGCATTCTTCGAGGGGCGGCCAGGGCGACGGCCCGTGCCGGTGGGACGTGCCACCATTTCGGTCAGCTTTTCCTCGGCGCGCGCGGCGTCGGCCGAACCGGCCTTGGCGCGCGTCGTCTTCGCGGCGGCCTTGGCGGGGGCGGCAGTCTTGGCGGCAGCCTTCTTGGCAGGCGCCGCGGTCTTGGCCGCGGCCTTCGCGGCGACCTTCACGGAAGCCTTGACGGCAGGCTTTTCCGCAGCACGCACGACCGGGCGCGCGGCCTTCTTGGGCGCGCCCTGGGACACGTCGGCGGCCACCTGTTCAGGCGCGTTGTTTGCGGGGGAGTTCTTGCCGTTGGACTGGATCATATTCGCTTCCGTGGCCAGGAATATCAGCCACATTACCTATGGAGTGCTGCCCGTGCAACACGGACAGACCTGAAGATGCTCACTGCGCGTTGTCATGCGCGTTGTCTGCGCTTTCCACTGCAGTTGTACTGATGGCTGCCGGGCAAACCGCGACCGGACAGCACTTTGGCTTGCTTCGGAGAAACAAGCGGACAGTTTCCCGTCCGCGAAACCCTTTATTTTACCGCATTTAGCGTGCGGAAGACTTATTTAGCACCGTAATACGCTGTGACAGCTCCAGGTAGTGCGCCTTGGCCGCCGGATCGGCCAGGCCACCGCGCACCAGCTCGGACTGCTCTATCCGCAGCGCATCCAGTTCGATGCGCCGCAACGCGTCTTCCCATTCGACCTGGGGCTCGGGCAGCTCCGCCTGGGCCATCACGTCGGCCAGGGCCTGCTGCAACACCAGCGCCAGGTCGGAATCGGGCTCCGCGGCCTGCAGGAGCGCCCCCAGATGACGCGCCCCGCTTGCCTGCGCCAGCACCACGAGATCCCGCACAAGGTGTAGATGGGGGCCCTTGTCCAGAACTTCAAGCTGCTGCTCCCCCATCTCGTCCACCAGCTCCGGATGCGAAAGCAGCAGGCGCAACAACCGCTTGGCCAGGCTGGTGACGGGCCGGCGTCCGGGGGGCGGCGCCAGGCTGGGCGGACCTTCGTCCCGCCCCCTGCCCTTCCACTCGCCGCGGTCCTTGCGATCGCCGAAATTCCTGCGGCCGCCGCCGCCCTTGCCGTAGCCCTGCCCTTGCTGGGCCTGGCCGCCTCCGTACCCTGAAGACGATCCCGCATCGGGATAGCCGCCGTAATACCCTTCGTCGCCTGCACTGTCGGCAGGCTGCCAGCCCATGTCGGGGTCGTCCGGCACCACCATGCCGCCCTCCCAGGGCGGCGGCAGTTCGCCGTGATCGCCAGCCCCCTGCCCCGCGGGCGGCGCAGGGGCAGCCGGCGCCGACGGCCGGCCGGGCGCAGGCTTGGCCCCAGGCCCCGGGCCGGCAGCAGCGAGAATCCCCGCCAGTTCATCCGACGTCAACAGCACCTGCCTGGCAAGCTCATGCTGCAACTGCAGGCGCAAGGTGCCTTCCGGCACCGCCAGCAGCAGCGGCTTGGCCTCATGCACGCATGCCGCACGGCCCTCCACCTCCGACAGGTCATGCCGCGACGCCAGCTCATCGAGCAGGAAACGCGACAGGGCAACCGCCTCGTCCAGGCAGGCCCGGAACGCTTCCGGCCCGAACGCCCTCACATAGGAATCGGGGTCGTGGTCGTCGGGCAGGAACAGGAAGCGGATCGAAATATCGTCCCGCAACAGCGGCAGGCAAGCCTGCAACGCCCGCCAGGCGGCGCGCCGCCCAGCCTTGTCGCCATCGAAGCTGAACACCACCTTGTCGCTGGCGCGCAGCAGCTTCTGCACGTGCGTGGGCGTGGTGGCCGTGCCCAGCGTGGCCACGGCATTGCCCACGCCCTGCTGGGCCAGGCCCACCACGTCCATGTAGCCCTCGACCACCACGACCTGGCCTTCGCTGCGCACCGCCAGCCGCCCTTCCCAGAGGCCATACAGCTCATTGCCCTTGGAAAAGATGGGCGTTTCGGGCGAATTCAGGTACTTGGGCTCGCCCTTGCCGATCACCCGGCCGCCAAAACCGATGAGGTGCCCCCGCGCATTGCGGATGGGGAACATCACCCGATCACGGAAGCGGTCGTAGCGGCGCCCGTCCTCGGACTCGATGACGAGACCCGCCTCGACCAGCAAGGGGTCGTCATAGCGCGGAAAGACCTTGGCCAGCCCCTGCCGGTCGGCGTCAGCCCACCCCAGCCCGAACTGGGCCGCGATGGTGCCGGTCAAGCCGCGCTCCTGCAGATACCGAATGGCCGCGGCCGACTGCTTGAGCGACTTGCGATAGTGGGCCAGCGCCATTTCCAGCATCTGGCTGTGGCGCGACACTTCCTCGCGCCGGCGCGCGTCTTCCGCCTGCTGGCGAGGGCTGCGGTTTTCCTCGGGAACGGACAGGCCGACCGTCGAGGCCAGCGAACGAACCGCTTCAGGGAAACTGGCCCCCGTGTGCTCCATCAGGAATGTGATGGCGCTACCATGCGCGCCGCAGCCAAAGCAGTGATAAAACTGTTTGACGGGACTGACGGTAAACGACGGGGATTTTTCGTTGTGGAAGGGGCAGAGGCCAAGCAGGTTGGCCCCGCCCTTGCGCAACTGGACGTAGCGCCCGACGACTTCAGCGATGTCGACCCGGGCGAGTAACTCCTGGATGAATGAATCAGGAATCAATCCTGATCACCCAGGAATCAATACAGGCGCGGAGGCAGCTGTTGGCTACGGATACGCTTGTAGTGGCGCTTCACCGCGGCAGCAGCCTTGCGCTTGCGCTCGGCGGTGGGCTTTTCGTAGAACTCGCGCGAACGCAGCTCGGTCAGCAGACCGGTCTTTTCGATCGTGCGCTTGAAGCGACGCAGGGCGGCCTCAAACGGCTCGTTTTCTTTCAGACGGACAATAGGCATGTAAGTGCTTTGCTCTGGGTTTGTGTTCTGAACAGTGTGCAGGGGCCTTCCAGCGGAACCTTGGAATCGCTTGGCTATTTGCTTGGCAAGTCAGCTTTGCAAATCAGTTTCGCAACAGGCGCCAGGCAAAAAACCCGCACACGGGAAAATGTCATGAATGCGGCCGGATGCGACATGCCTCCGACCTTTCCCTGACTAAGATTTCAGGCAATCATGGATTCTAGCACCAAAATGCCGAAAATCAAGCAAAATCAACCGCGAACGCCCTTGCGCATCCAGGCCTCGAGCTGATCCGGACGCAGGCTGTCGTAATCCTCGAAGGGCTGGTGGATCCAGGGATTGGAGTCCAGGCGATCCACGTAATAGTCGGGAATCGCCTGGGAATGGCCTTTCCACCACAGCACGGCGCTCTTCATCTCGGTAATGCCCGGGAATTGGCGGTGCAGGTGCTCACGCACCCGGTTGAAGGTCAGGCCCGTATCCACCATGTCGTCGACCAGCAACACGCGGCCGGACAGCGTGCCGCGCGTGATGGTGATGAACTGCGCAATGTCGAGCTCGCCCTGCTGCGTGCCGGCCGCCTCGCGGTAGCTGCTGGTGGCCAGAATGCCCAGCGGCACGTCGTAGATGCGGGACAGGACGTCCCCCACCCTTACCCCGCCACGCGCCAGGCAGACGATCTGGTCGAAGCGCCAGCCCGACTGGTAGACATTGAGCGCCAGGGTCTCGATGAGGCGGTGCTATTGCTCCCACGATACCCACAGGTCGCGGTCGGTGCTGGGCGGCAGGCTCAAGGGCGATCTCCGTTTGCGTCAGGAACGACTCAGGACTTGAAGGGGTGACGCAGCAGGATCGTTTCGTTGCGATCCGGGCCGGTGGACACCATGTCGATGCCGACACCGCTGACCTCGGCCATGCGCTCCAGATAGCGGCGCGCATTGGCGGGCAGCTTGTCGAACTCGGTGACGCCGACGGTGGACTCCGTCCAGCCGGGCAGCTCCTCGAACACGGGTTCGACGCGGCCGACGGCAGCGGCGCCATACGGCAGCGTGTCATGGAACTGGCCGTCCATGCGATAGCCCACGCCCAGTTGCAGCGTTTCCAGGCCATCGAGCACGTCCAGCTTGGTGATGCACAGGCCGGAGATGCCGTTCAGGCGCACCGAGCGCTTGAGCGCGGCGCCATCGAACCAGCCGCAACGGCGCGGACGGCCGGTGACCGACCCGAATTCCTTGCCCACGGAGGCCAGGTGCGCGCCCACGTCGTTCATCAGTTCGGTGGGGAACGGACCCGAGCCCACGCGCGTGGCATAGGCCTTGGTGATGCCCAGCACGTGGTGCAGGGTCTGCGGACCGACGCCAGCGCCGGCCGCGGCGGCGCCCGCCACGCAGTTGCTGCTGGTGACATAGGGATAGGTGCCGTGGTCGATGTCCAGCAGCGCGCCCTGCGCGCCTTCGAACAGCAGGTTCTGGCCGGCTTGCTGGGCGGCATACAGGTTGTTCGACACATCACGCACCATCGGGGCGATGGCAGGCGCCAGCGCCATGGCCTGGTCGCGCACCTCGTCGGCGGAGACTGCCTTGGCGCCCAGGTATTGGGTCAGCACGAAGTTGTGATAATCCAGCGCCTCGGCGAGCTTCTCATCGAAGGTGGCGGCGTCGAACAGGTCCTGCACGCGCAGCGCGCGGCGAGCCACCTTGTCTTCATAGGCCGGGCCGATGCCACGGCCGGTCGTGCCGATCTTGGCATCGCCACGACGCGACTCGCGCGCCTGGTCCACGGCCACGTGATACGGCAGGATCAGCGGGCAGGCTTCCGAGATCTGCAGGCGCGAACGCACGTCCAGGCCGGCAGCCTCGAGCTCGCCGATTTCCTTCAGCAGCGCCTCGGGCGACAGGACCACACCGTTGCCGATGTAGCAGGTCACGCCCGGGTGCATGATGCCCGAGGGGATCAGGCGCAGAATGGTCTTCTGGCCATTGATCCAGAGGGTGTGGCCGGCATTGTGGCCACCTTGGAAGCGGACCACGCCCTGGGCCGATTCGGCCAGCCAGTCCACGATTTTGCCCTTGCCTTCGTCACCCCACTGGGTGCCGATCACCACAACGTTCTTGCTCATTGTCGCCAACGATGAAAAAGTCCACGGAATTCCGTATTGACCGCCCAGCGCGCGCGCCCGAAGGCACGCCCCGAGGACGGAGCGAGAAACAGCTTGCTTGAAGCGCTACAGCGTCCGCAACGTCCAGGCGCCATCCTTCAGCGCCAATTCGCGATCGCAGACGAATTCGTCTTGATCATGCTCATGGCCGGGCAGGTTCTGCACGACCACTTCTCCCGCGGCCCGCAAGGACCGCAAGGCCTGCACCAAGGCAGGATCCTGTCCCCACGGCGCGCGGATGGCACGCGAAGGCGCCGCCGGCGGCAGGCCGGCTGCCAGCTTGCGCAGGTCCAGACTGAAGCCGGTGGCCGGCCGCGCACGCCCGAAGGCGCGGCTGACGTCGTCATAGCGGCCGCCGCGCACCAGCGCGTCGTGCCAACCTTCCGCGTAGATCGAGAACGTGACGCCGGAGTGGTAGCCATAGCCCCCCACATCGGCCAGGTCCACGCCCACGCTCACGCCATCCAGCGCGGCGATGAGCTGGCCCAGCGCATCCAGCGCGGCCGCCACGCCTGGCAGCAGGGGCAGCTCCTGGCGCGCACGGGCGAGCACGTCGGCGCCGCCATACAGGTCGGGCAGCTTGCGCAAGGCCTGCCAGGTCTCGGCACGCACCCCTTCCACGCGCCCGGACAACTCGACCAGGGCCGGGACATCCTTGTCGCGCAGAATGGCATAGATCGTTTCGGCATGCGCCGCGGCGCCCGCATCGGCATCCAGGATGGCGCGCACCAGGCCCGGATGACAGAGATCCAGGCGGGGCTCGCGCACCCCTGCCAGGCGGGTGCTTTCCAGGGCCAGCTGAAGCACCTCGATGTCGGCCTCGAAGCCGGCATGGCCATAGATTTCCGCGCCGATCTGCAGCAGCTCACGGCTGGACAGCAGGCCCGCCGGACGCGCGTGCAGCACGGTGCCGCAATAGCAAAGGCGCGTGACACCGGCACGGTTCAGCAAGTGGGCGTCGATGCGCGTGACCTGGGTGGTCATGTCCGCGCGCACGCCCAGCGTGCGGCCGGACAACTGGTCCACCAGCTTGCAGGTGCTGAGATTCAGGTCGCCGCCCGTGCCGGAGAGCAACGAATCGATGTATTCGACCAGCGGCGGCGCAACCATCTCGAAACCGTAGGTACGGTAGAGATCAAGCAGCTTGCGTCGCAGTTCCTCGATGCGCCGGGCCTCGGCGGGAAGCGTGTCCGCCAGACCTTCCGGCAGCAGCCAGTTGCCTATCATTGATTGCCTGGAATAAATCAAAAACGCAATAAAAAAGCGGCTTGGGGTGTAAGCCCCAAGCCGCCGCATATTCGGCAAGCCGTAGTGTTCTCTAGCTTACGGGATATTGTACCCGTTTTGACTCATCGCGCCACCCCGGGGCAATACCCTGGTGGCGGCGCGTGGGATCAGCGTTGCGCGCCCGCCTGCGCCGGCGTACCGGGCGCGCCCTGGGCGGACTTCATGAAGCGGAAGAACTCCGACGAGGGGTCCACGACCAGGATGTCGTCCGAGCCCGAGAATGCCGCACGATACCCTTCCAGGCTCTTGTAGAAGCTGTAGAACTGCGGGTCGCGGCCAAAGGCCTCGGCGTACAACTGGCTGGCGCGGGCATCGCCCTGGCCCATGGTGGCCTGTGCCTTGGCGTTGGCTTCGGCGATGATCTCCTCACGCTGGCGGTCGGCCTCGGCGCGGATCTTTTCGCTTTCCGCGGCACCGATGGAGCGCAGCTCGTTGGCCACGCGCGTACGCTCGGCCTCCATGCGGCGATAGACCGATTCGGAGATTTCCGGCGCGAACTCGATGCGCTTCAGGCGCACGTCCACGACCTCGACACCCAGCGGCTCGGCACGGCGAGCCACGTTGGTCAGGATCTCGGACATGATCTTGTCGCGCTCCTTGGACACCACGTCGCTGACGGTACGCACGTTGACCGAGGCGTTCAGCGCGTCGCGGATCTGGGCCTGCAGGCGTTCCTGGGTGGCACGCTCATTGCCGCCGAAGGTGACGTAATACAGGCGCGGATCGACGATACGCCACTTCACGTAGGAGTCGATGAGCAGGTTCTTCTTTTCGGAAGTCTGGATGCGCTCGGCATCGGGCGACTCGATGGTCTGGATGCGCTTGTCCAGCGTCACCACGTTCTGGAACGGGGGCGGCGCCTTGAAGTACAGGCCGGGTTCGCTGATGACCTGGCGGACTTCACCCAGTGCGAACACCAGGGCGTAGTCGCGCTCGCGCACGATGAACATGCAGGAAGACAGCGCTGCCAGGACGATCAGCAGGATGACGGCGATGGGAGTGAAACGTTGCATGGTCAGCCTCCCCTCAGCGTACCGCGCGATCGCGCGTCAAGGTGTTGGCGCCGGCGCCGGTCTGCCCGACGGTGGGGCGCGGCATGGCGGGGACGGCAGGCTGGCTGGCGCCAGGCAGGCTGGAAGGCGCGTTGGTGGTGGGCGCGTTCTTGCCTGCATCCTTGCCCGATTGCTGGACGATCTTGTCCAGAGGCAGGTAGATCATGTTGTTACCGTTCTGCGTGTCGACCATGACCTTGCTGGCATTCTGGAACACCTGCTGCATGGTCTCGAGATACATGCGCTCGCGCATGAGGGAAGGCGCCTTCTGGTATTCGGCCACGATGCTGGTGAAGCGCGCGGCGTCACCGGTTGCATCGCCGACGACCTTGGCGCGGTAACCCTCGGCCTGCTCGAGCATGCGCGAGGCCTGGCCTCGTGCCAGCGGCACGACCTGATTGGCGTAGGCCTGGCCTTCGTTGATCTGGCGCTCGCGATCCTGGCCGGCCTTGACCGCGTCGTCGAAGGCTGCCTGCACCTGCTCGGGCGGCTGCACGTTCTGGATGGCGACCGTGCTGACCTGGATGCCCGTGCGATAGCGGTCGAGGATCTGCTGCATGAGGTTCTGCACCTCGCCCGCGACCTGCGTACGGCCTTCGTACAGGACGAAGTCCATGCGCTGCTTGCCGACGATCTCACGCATGGCGGTTTCGGACGCCTGGCGCACCGACTCGTCGGGGTCGCGCATGTTGAACAGGTAGTCCGGCGCGCCGTCGGCG
Organism: Orrella dioscoreae; assembly: GCF_900089455.2. Taxonomy (NCBI): domain Bacteria; kingdom Pseudomonadati; phylum Pseudomonadota; class Betaproteobacteria; order Burkholderiales; family Alcaligenaceae; genus Orrella; species Orrella dioscoreae. The sequence goes on along the minus strand of NZ_LT907988.1, from coordinate 2,131,188 downwards.
CGCAGGCGGTACTGCACCACGAACTGCATGTCGACGATGTTCTCGTCGTCGGTCAGCATCAGCGATTCGGGCATGACCTTGTTGCGCGAGCTGCCGCGGAAGCCCACTTCGAACGTGCGCAGTTGCGACACGTTGACGGCTTCATGGCTCTGGATGGGATACGGCAGGCGCCACTGGAAACCCGCGGGCGCCGTGGTCTTGTACTTGCCGAACTGGGTCACGACGGCGACCTGGCCTTCCTGCACGATGAAGAAGCCGCTGGCGAGCCAGACCGCCAGCGCGATGCCGGCGATGAGACCGACGCCGATGCGGGTGCCGCGCGGCGACGGCGAGAAACCGCCGCCACCGGGATTGTTGTTGCGCCCGCCGCCCTTGCGGCCGAACAGGCCGCTGATGCGCTGGTTGAAATCGCGCCAGACTTCGTCGAGGTCAGGCGGGCCGTCCCCTTTCTGGGGGCGGCGCGGCGGCTGCGAGCCGCCATTGTTGCCCCGGCCCCAGCCGGGATCATTCAGATTGAACAGTTTGGTGAATGGACGCATTGTTTCCTGCGGTTGTGCCGACCTGTGCAATTGCCCCGCGCAACGCCTCTAGGCCAGCGCGCTCAACGGCGCTTACGAATACTCGCGCAATCGTACCATGTGCGTCCCTGTCAACCCGGGGCTCCAATCCCGCCGCGTCTATCTTGTTATAGACCAGTATGCGGGGAATATCCGCGGCACCGATTTCGACCAGTACCTTGTCGACTTCGGCGATCTGCTCATCGCGCTGCGGGCTGGAGGCATCGACCACGTGCAGCAGCAGGTCGGCGTGCACGGTTTCCTCCAGCGTGGCGCGGAAGGCGGCGATCAGCGTCGTGGGCAGGTCGCGGATGAAGCCCACGGTGTCCGACAGCGTCACCTGCCCTGCCCCTTCGATCCAGATGCGCCGCGTGGTGGTGTCCAGCGTGGCGAAAAGCTGGTCGGCCGCATAGGCGCCGGCGCGCGTCAGCGCGTTGAAAAGCGTCGATTTTCCCGCGTTGGTGTAGCCCACCAGCGACACCGACAGGTGGCTGCCACGCTCGCGCGCGCGCCGCTGGGTCTGGCGCTGGCGCTGCACCTTGTCCAGGCGCTCGCGCAGGACGCGCACCTTGGCGCCGATCATGCGGCGGTCCATTTCCAGCTGGGACTCGCCGGGCCCGCGCATGCCGATGCCGCCGCGCTGCCGCTCCAAGTGGGACCACAGGCGCGTCAGGCGCGTGGACAAGTGCTGCAGCTGGGCGAGCTCGACCTGCAGCTTGCCTTCATGGCTCTTGGCGCGCAGCGCGAAGATGTCCAGGATCAGCGCCACGCGGTCGACCACGCGCAGGTTCAGCTTGCGTTCGAGGTTGCGCTGCTGCGCCGGCGACAAGGCCTGGTCGAACAGCACGATGTCGGCCTCCTCGGCCTGGCTGATGGCGATGGCCTCTTCCAGCTTGCCGGTGCCGATGAAATAGGCCGCATCGGGCCGGGACCGGCGCACGGTCAGCGTGGCGACGACCTCGGCCCCGGCGCCCTTGGCCAGCATGGCGAATTCCTCGGCGTGGGGCAGGAAGTCCGGATTCCCCAGGTCGACGCTGATAATCAATGCGCGCATGGCGCCCTCCTCATTGCGGCGTCCTTGTCGCGCAAGGCACGGCGCAGGACAGTCTTGTTATGCAAACAATCCCCCCAGAATACTGCGGCCCCATCCGGGTTGCGGTGGAGCCGGCTTTGCCGGTCCACCCGCAACGCCCCCCTTGAGGGGGGGAGGCGCGCAGCGCCTCGGGGGGTGAGAACAACAACGCCCGCCTGCACGAAAACGTGCGGCGGGCGCAAGGCACTGCGGTCAGGGCGGGAGACGGCCGGAACTTACTCAGCAGGCGTATCAACCTGGAAATTGACCGCGCGCGCAGGCACGACGGTGGAAATGGCGTGTTTATAGACCATCTGCGTCACGGTGTTGCGCAGCAGGACGACATATTGGTCGAACGATTCGATCTGGCCTTGCAGCTTGATGCCGTTGACCAGATAGATGGAAACCGGAACGTGTTCCTTACGCAGGGTGTTCAGAAACGGGTCTTGCAGTGTTTGCCCTTTATTGCTCATTGGCCAGGCTCCATGTGTTGTTTTTGGGGGTAAGGCACGGATACCTGCACTCTACAGGGTTTTCCCGCACATCGCCAGTTTGAGCGCGCCACGGGAAGACAGTTCCCGTGAGCCGTCGAACCGGCCGCAAAGCCGCGTCAGGAGAGGATCTGCGCCAGTGCGTCGAGGAGCGTCCGGCACTCGGCGTCGGTACCGACGGTGATCCTCAGGAATTGGTCTATACGGGGACGGGAGAAGTGGCGCACGATGATGCCGCGCTCGCGCAACGCCGCCGACAGGGCCGCGGCATCGCGCCCCGGGTGGCGGGCGAACACGAAATTGGCCGCCGAGGGCAGCACCTCGAAACCCGCCTGCCGCAAGCCGGCAACCAGCGTCTCGCGGCTGTCGATGACGGTCTGGCAGGTCCGTGCCAGATAATCCGTGTCCTCGATGGCCGCCATCGCGCCCGCCAGCGCCAGGCGGTCCAGCGGGTAGGAGTTGAAACTGTTCTTGACCCGGTCGAGCGCCTCGAGCAGCGCCGGCTGGCCAATGGCATAGCCGACCCGCAAGCCGGCCAGGCCGCGCGACTTGGAAAGCGTCTGGACCACGAGCAGGTTCGGGTACTGCGCCACCAGGGGCACGGCGGACTCCGCCCCGAAATCGACGTAGGCCTCGTCGATGACCACGACCGCGTCGGGATTGCCCGCCACGATGCGCTCGACCTCGGCGCGCGTCAGGGCGCGGCCCGTCGGGGCATTGGGATTGGGCAGAATGATGGCGCCGGCCGAGCCCGCCTCGCCCGGCAGGTAGTCCGCCGGGTCGATGCTGAAATCATCGGCCAGCGGCACGCTGCGCGACGTGATGCCGTACAGGCCGCAATACACCGGATAGAAGCTGTAGCTGATGTCCGGAAACCACAGCGGACGCTCGTGGCGCAGCAGGCCCATGAAGGCGTGCGCCAACACTTCGTCGGATCCGTTGCCCACGAAGACGTGGTCGGCCGGCACGCCATAGTGCCTGCCGAGGGTCTCGCGCAGCGCGCTGGCGCCCGGATCGGGATACAGACGCAGGCTGTCATCGGCCGCCGCCTGGATGGCGGCAATGGCGCGCGGCGAGGGGCCATAGGGCAGCTCGTTGGTGTTGAGCTTGACCAGGTTCTGCAGCTTGGGCTGCTCGCCCGGCACATAGGGCGACAGGCCGTGGACCACGGCGCTCCAAAAGCGACTCATGGATCAGTTGTCGACGTAGGGGTTGTGGGAGGACTTGAATTCGATGCGCAGGGGCGTGCCCGCCAGCTTGAAGGCTTCGCGGAAACGCGTTTCCAGGTAGCGGCGGTACGAGTCCGGAATGGCGTCCAGTGCGCTGCCGTGCACGATGATGCGCGGGGGGTTCTGGCCGCCCTGGTGCGCATAGCGCAGCTTTGGGCGGAAGATGCCCTTGCGGGGCGGCTGCTGCTGCTCGACGGCGGCCTGCAGCTCGCGCGTGAGCTTGGGCGTGGACAGTTTGGCGAAGGCCGCGGCGTGCGCGGCGTCGACGGACTTCAGCACGGCATTGACGCCCTGCCCCTTCAACGCCGAGATCGTGTGCATGCGCGCGAACGACAGGAAGCGCAGCTTGCGTTCGAATTCGCGCACGATGCGTTCGCGGCGCTCGTCGTCCAGGCCGTCCCACTTGTTGATGCCCACCACCAGCGCCCTGCCCGTCTCCAGGATGAAGCCGGCGATGTGGGCGTCCTGCTCGGAGACTTCCTGCTGGGCATCCAGCATCAGCAGCACGACGTTGCTGGCCTCGATGGCCTGCAGGGTCTTGATGACCGAGAATTTTTCGACCGCCTCGAAGACCTTGCCGCGCTTGCGCAGGCCCGCGGTATCGATGAGCGTGTAATCCCGTCCGCCACGCTGGAAGTCGATCTCGATGGCGTCGCGGGTGGTGCCGGGCATGTCGAAGGCGATGACACGCTCTTCGCCCAGCAGCGTATTGATGAGCGTGGACTTGCCCACGTTCGGACGTCCGACGATGGCCAGCTTGATGCGGTGCGCCACCGGCGCCTCGGGGACGTCCTCGGCCTGCGGATCCGCATCGGGGTCGAAGCCTGGATCGGCGTCGCCGAAATCATCGTCCTCGTCGGACACCAGCGCGGGCGCTTCGCCCAGGCCTTCCAGCGCCATCTCGATCAGTTCCACGATGCCGTCGCCGTGCGCGGCCGAGATGGCCAGCGGCTGGCCCAAGCCAAGCTCGTGGAATTCGGAGATGGCCGCGTTGTGCGCCATGCCTTCGGCCTTGTTCACCGCCAGCAGCACGCGCTGGCTGTTGCGGCGCAGTTGCCGGGCGATCTCGTGGTCATGGGCATTGACGCCCGCGCGGGCATCGACCAGGAAGATCACCGCGTCGGCCTCGGCAATGGCCTGCTGCGTCTGGCGGGCCATCTGGAGCAGGATGCCGGTTTTTGCCACCGGCTCGAAGCCGCCGGTGTCGATGGCGATGAAGGGCTTTTCGCCCACGCGCCCCTCGCCATAGTGACGATCGCGCGTCAGGCCGGAAAAATCGGCCACCAAGGCGGAGCGCGAGCGCGTCAGGCGGTTGAACAGTGTGGACTTGCCCACGTTGGGGCGGCCCACGAGGGCGACGACGGGTTTCAGGGACACAGCGGTATCGATCAGTTGACGGAAATCATGACCAGGTCGCCGTTGCCGGTTTGCACCAGCACACCTTGCGACGTGGCCTGCAGGGGCGCCTGGATGGCACCGCCGCCCACGGACACGCGGGCGAGCAGGTGGCCATCTTCACGGGCCAGGAAGTGGACGTAGCCATCATAGTCGCCCAGCGCGACGGCGCGGCCAAGGACGGCCGGCGAGCTCAGGCGGCGGTTGCGCAGGGCTTCCTGCTTCCAGATGTTGCCGCCGTTGTCCAGCGCGAAACCATGCACCACGCTGGTGTGGTCGGGCACGTACAGGAAGCGGTCATCCAGCGCCAGGCCGACGCTGCTGGAGAAGTCGCGCGCCCATTGCGGACGGCCGCCGGCGGAAACGTCGAAGCAGACGACACGGCCCTGGTAGGCGACGGCGCACAGCAGCCGGCCGGCCACGCGCGGCACGCCGACCACGTCGGTCACGCGCTCGAGGTCGCTCGAGCCCTTGGGCGTGGCGACCGTGCCTTCCCACTGGACATTGCCCGTGGAAGCCTGGACGGCGAACATCTTGCCGCCGGGCATGCCCGCGATGACCATGCCTTCGGCCAGGATCATCTGCGCGCTGCTGCGCAGGGCCAGCGCGGGGCCGGGACGCTGCACGTTCCAGAGACGCTCGCCGCTGTCGGCGTTGAAGGCCTGGATGCGATAGTCGCCGCTGCGCACGATGACCAGGCCATAGCCCACCACGGGCGGCACGGTCACTTCGCTGGTGGCACGGCTGCGCCACTTTTCCTTGCCGGTGTCGTCGAAGGCGACGACTTCGCCCTTGGGCGTGGCAACCGCGGTGGTGACACCGTCGCTGCCGGCGCCGGCGGTCAGGTCGCCGTCGACGCGGGTGCGCCAGACCTCGCGGCCCGTCAGCAGGTCGTACTTGCCGACATACCCATTGGCCGAGGCCGCGTACACCGCGCTGTCCACCACCGTGGGCGACAGGCCGATGCCGCCGCCGCTGCCGATGGAGGTGCGCCACGCCACCTGCGCGGACGCGCCGGGAGCGTAGTCGGTGAGGTCGGCCGGGTCGTAGCGGCCGTCATCGCTGGCGAACAGGCCGCAACCTGCCAGCGACAGCGCGGCGGTGACGCAGAAAGCGGCGCGCGCGGCGCGCAGGAAGTTCAGGTTCAGCATCTCAAGCTCCGCCCAGGGCGTCGATTTTCAGTTGCAGCGCGGCCGTGAGCGGGCTGCCCGGCTCGAGCGACTTCACGGCGCTGTCCCAGGCGGCGCGGGCTTCCTCGCGCTTGCCTTGCGCGGCCAGCACGTCGCCGCGGCGGTCGGCGTACAGCGCCGCGAAACCCGGGGGCACGTCATTCAGTTGCGCCAGGGCCGCATCGTATTCCTTCTGGTCCAGCAGCAGGCCGGCCAGGCGCAGGCGGGCCACGCCCTGCAGCGTGGTGTCCTTGGCCTGGGCCAGCCATTCCAGCTGCTCACGCGCGCCAGCCACGTCCTTGCGCTCGGCCAGCGCGTGGGCGGCCAGCAGCGCGCCGCGGCCGGCGTAAGGCGTGCCGGGGAAGTCGTCGCGCAGCGTGGCGCTGGCGGCCTTGATGCGCGCAGCGGCGTCATCGCCCTGCTGTCCGGCCGCTTCCTGCAGCGCCTCGAAATAGCCCATGGCCTGGGTGGCGCGGTGCGCCTCGTACCAGCGCCAGCCCTGCCAGCCGGCCAGGCTGGCCATCACCACCAGCAGGGCGGCCGAGACGGCCAGGCCGTAGCGGGCCCACCAGGCCTTGAGGGAGTCGAGTTTTTCCTGTTCGTCCAGATCGTATGCCATGCCACTACACCTTGAATTTCAAAAAAAGCCCCCACGCTGCGCCTTCGGCTTGCTGCCCCCTAGGGGGCGCTTTTTGCCTTGGGGCGGCCCGGCAGCAAAACATTGGCCAACTCCGCGAACGGAACCTGCTGCTGCCCGCTGCCTTCCTGCTGCGTGCTGCGCAACCACTTGACGCTGGCCACCTGGGCGGCCAGCTCGTCGGCGCCAAGAATAACCGCAACCTGGGCGCCGCTTGCGTCGGCGCGCTTGAACTGGGACTTGAAACCGCTGCTGCCGGCATGCACGACGACCCGCAGGCCGGCGTCGCGCAGCTGTTCGCCCAGCCTGGCAGCCTGGCGCTGGCCGGCCTCGTCCTGGTGGACGATGTAGACGTCGCACTCGGGCCGGGCCTCGGGCGCCTCGCCCTGGGACCAGAGGTCCAGCAGGCGTTCCACGCCGATGGCAAAGCCGACGGCAGGCGCGGGCTTGCCGCCCAGCAGTTCGATGAGGCCGTCGTAGCGGCCGCCGCCGCAGACGGTGCCCTGGGCGCCCAGCCTGTCGGTGACCCACTCGAACACGGTGAGGTTGTAGTAGTCCAGGCCGCGGACCAGGCGCGGGTTCATGCGATAGGCGATGCCGGCGTCGTCGAGGCGGTCGCAGACGCCCTGCAGGTGCGCGCGCGAGGCCTCGCCCAGGAAGTCGGACAGGCGCGGCGCGCTGTCGGCCATGGCCTGCATGGCCGGATTCTTGGTATCCAGCACGCGCAGGGGATTGGTGTACATGCGCCGCTGGCCGTCCTCGTCGAGGATGTCGCGGTGCTGCTCCAGGTGCGCGATGAGCGCTTCCCGGTGGCGGGCGCGCTCTTCGGGCTGGCCCAGGGAATTCAATTCCAGCCGGATGTCGGTCAGGCCCAGCTGGCGCCACAGGCGGGCCAGCATGACGATCATCTCGGCATCGACATCGGGACCGGCAAAGCCCAGGGCCTCGACGTCGATCTGGTGGAACTGGCGATAGCGGCCGCGCTGCGGGCGCTCGTGGCGGAACACCGGACCCATGGCATAGACGCGCTGCGGCCGGTCATAGAGCAGGTTGTGCTCGATGGCCGCGCGCACCATGCCGGCGGTGAACTCGGGACGCATGGTGAGCGATTCGCCATTCAGCGAGTCGGTGAAGGAGTACATCTCCTTCTCGACGATGTCGGTCACCTCGCCGATGCCGCGCGTGAAGAGGCGCGTGTGCTCGAGCACCGGCGCGCGCATGTTGCGGTAGCCGTAGGACTGGAGCCAGTCGCGCACGATGGCCTCGAACTGCTCCCAGCGGGCGCCCGCCTCGGGAAGAATGTCGTTCATGCCGCGGATGGCGGCGAGTTTCTGGAAAGCCTGGGTCATTATTTGTTGTCCGTGGCGCTGAGCGTGTCTCGCGCGCGCGGCGGCCAGTTTACTTGCTTCTGACAGATTGCTGCAGGGACGCAGGGGACGAACGCCTCCTGCGTCCAAGGGTCGGACCGGAAAGCCGCCCGCGGGTTCAGTCCTGGACCACGAGAGGGGCGCCATACCGGCGCGCCACGTAGTTCTCGACGATGGCCTGGAATTCCTGGGCGATGTGGTCGCCCTTGAGCGTGACCGTGCGCTCGCCGTCGACGAACACCGGCGCCGAGGGGATCTCGCCGGTGCCGGGCAGGCTGATGCCGATGTCGGCATGGCGGCTTTCGCCGGGACCGTTCACGACACAGCCCATGACCGCGACGTTCATGGACTCGACGCCCGGATACTGCTCGCGCCAGATGGGCATCTGGCGGCGCAGGAAGGACTGGATGTCGTCGGCCAGTTCCTGGAAGAAAGTGCTGCTGGTGCGTCCGCAACCCGGGCACGCCACGACCATGGGCGTGAACGCGCGCAGCCCCATGGTCTGCAGGATTTCCTGTCCGACCACGACTTCGCGGGTGCGGTCGCCGCCCGGCTCGGGGGTGAGCGAGATGCGGATGGTGTCGCCGATGCCTTCCTGCAGCAGCACGCCCAGGGCGGCGGTGGACGCCACGATGCCCTTGCTGCCCATGCCGGCTTCGGTCAGGCCCAGGTGCAGCGGGTAGTCGCAACGGGATGACAGGTCGCGATAGACCGCGATCAGGTCCTGGACATGGCTGACCTTGCAGGACAGCACGATCCTGTCGCCGCCCAGGCCCAGCGCCTCGGCGCGCCGGGCATTGGTGATGGCCGACACCACCAGCGCCTCGCGCATGACGGCCTGGGCCGGCCAGGGCTGCGCGCGGCGACTGTTCTCGTCCATCATGCGCGCCATCAGCTCGTGGTCCAGGCTGCCCCAGTTCACGCCGATACGCACCGGCTTGTCGTAGCGGGCAGCCACTTCGATCATCTGGGCGAAATTGTCGTCGCGCTTCTTGCCCCCGCCCATGTTGCCCGGGTTGATCCGGTACTTGGACAAGGCCTGCGCGCACTCGGGAAACTGCGTGAGCAGCTTGTGGCCGTTGTAGTGGAAATCGCCCACCAGCGGCACCGGCACGCCCATGCGGTCGAGCTGCTCGCGGATGGCCGGCACTTCCTTGGCGGCCTCGGGCGTGTTCACCGTGATGCGCACCAGCTCGGAGCCCGCCAGGGCAAGGTCCTTGACCTGGATGGCCGTATCGATGGCCAGCGCGGTGTCGGTGTTGGTCATCGACTGCACCACCACCGGCGAGGAACCGCCGATGGTGACGACGCGGTCACCCCAGGTGACTGCCACGGCGCGGGTGGCGTGACGGCCCAGCGGACCGACGGGCGCGGGCTGGGGCTCGGCGCAGGGAATCAGGGTGTCTTGCATGATGCGTGGTTCCGGACGAAGACCCGATGGCCGCGGCAAGTGTTCACGCGGCAATCCGGTCGTGGCGGGCTCAGTTGCCGCCGGCGGCGGGCGTCGTGCCCAGGCCGAACGACGACAGCCATTGCGTGGGCAGCCAGCCCTGCCAGAAAGCGTAACCCAGGCCAGCCAGGAGCAGCAGGACGATCAGGCCCAGCCAGAGGCCGGAGCCCGACCCCTGCCGCTCTTCGGCAGGCGTGGCGGTATGGACATGATTGATGGAACGCGCCAGGCCCGCCGCGGTGCCGCCCAGGTAGGGCTCGAGCGCCGCCGTGAGCGCATCGGGGTCGGCGCCCAGCAGGCGGGAATAGTTGCGCACCAGCCCGCGCAGCGACACGCCGCTGGGCAGGTCCTTCCAGCGCTCTTCCTCGAGGGCCGAGATCTGGCGGGCGGAGAATTTCAGGCGGCGGGACACTTCTTCCAGCGACAGGCCCTTGGCCTGGCGCAAGGCGCGCAGCGCGGGCCCCACCGACGCGGAGGCCGCCACGCTGGAAGCCGACGCCGCAGGCTGCCCACTGGCACCCACGGCCTGCGCGCGCGCAGGGGCGGGAACTGCGGCGGTATCCAGCTTCATGCGCGGAGCTCCACGATAGGAATGGCGTTCTTGCGGGTGGACAGGCGTTCGGTGATGCGGGTGCGATCCTTCACATCCCCGGCCAACTGGCCGCAGGCGGCGTCGATGTCGTCGCCGCGCGTCTTGCGCACGGTGGTCAGCACGTCGGCGTCCATCAGGCGCTGCGCGAACTGCTTCACGCGCGCCGCGGGCGAGCGCTTGAGCCCCGACTGCGGGAAGGGGTTGAAAGGGATCAGGTTGAGCTTGCAACGGACCTGGCGCGCGATGCGCACCAGTTCGCGGGCATGCGCGTCGGAGTCATTGACGCCGTCGAGCATGCAGTATTCGAAAGTGATGAAATCACGCGGCGCGTGTTCGAGGTAGCGCTCGCAGGCGGCCAGCAGCTCGGCCAGCGGGTACTTGCGGTTCAGCGGCACGAGATCGTCGCGCAGCGCGTCGTTGGGCGCGTGCAGCGAGACGGCCAGCGCCACCGGGCAATCGCGGCCCAGCTTGTCCATCATGGGCACCACGCCGGACGTGGACACCGTGACGCGGCGGCGCGACAGGCCATAGGCGTTGTCGTCGAGCATGAGGCGCAGCGCCGCCAGCACGGGCTCGTAGTTGAGCAGGGGTTCGCCCATGCCCATCATGACCACGTTGCTGATCAGCTTGGCGGGCGCATCGGCCTGGCCGGCGCCGGCCAGGCGCGCGGAGCCCGAGTCGTCGGACAGGGTCCGGCGGGCATGCCACAGCTGGCCGATGATTTCGGCGGTCGTCAGGTTCCGGTTGAACCCCTGATGGCCGGTGGAACAGAAGCGGCAGGCCACGGTACAGCCGGCCTGGCTGGAAATGCACAATGTGCCCCGGTCGTCCTCGGGGATGAAGACGGTCTCGATGGCATTGCCCTGCCCCACGTCGAACAACCACTTGCGGGTGCCGTCGGTGGAGCGTTGCTCGGTGAGCACGGGCGGGGTGGCGATCTCGGCCTGGCCGGCGAGCTGGGCGCGGAAATCGCGCGCCAAGTCGCTCATGGCGTCGAAGTCGCCCACGCCACGCTGGTGCACCCACCGCATCAACTGCTTGGCGCGAAACGGCTTCCCCCCCCACTGTCCGACGAGGTCGGCAAGCGCGGCGGAATCGAGTCCAAGCAGGTTGACGGAGGGGGCGGCAGTCATGGCGCGGGGGACCGGGTCCGGTGGCTTAGCGGCCGTGGACGTCGATCTGGGGGAAGAAGAAAGCGACTTCGACGGCGGCGGTTTCGGGGGCGTCCGAACCGTGCACGGCGTTGGCGTCGATGCTGTCGGCGAAGTCGGCGCGGATGGTGCCCTTCTCTGCCTTCTTGGGGTCCGTGGCGCCCATCAGGTCACGGTTCTTCAGGATGGCGTTCTCGCCTTCCAGGACTTGCACGAACACGGGGCCCGAGATCATGAAGTCGACCAGGTCCTTGAAGAAAGGACGGGCGCTGTGCACGGCGTAGAAGCGCTCGGCTTCGGCGCGCGACAGTTGGGTCAGGCGGGCAGCCACGACCTTCAGGCCGGCTTGTTCGAAGCGGGACACGATCTGGCCGATGACGTTCTTGGCGACGGCGTCGGGCTTGATGATCGAGAGGGTGCGCTCAATAGTGGACATGCTGGAAAACTCCGGTTTCTTCAATGGTTTGCTCAGCGGGCTGAGCAGCGAACTTGTCGGCGGGTCCGCCGAGTGATTTTTGCTGGACAAAGCTGGCGGGCAACACACGGACAACACCGCGGGCAGCACTTTTCCCGGCAACTTTGTTTGACCTGAATTTGTTGAATGAATTCAGACACTTCGCGAATATTTTCACTAACCCGGAATTCTAGCATGCCAAGGCTTCAATCCATATCTCTTAGAATTGCGGGTTCGCCTCATGGCGCGAGCACCGGGCGCGGCGGCTTTTGCCCCGCATTTCGCCCCGCCCGCCGCCACGCCGGCCCTTATTCGACAGCCCCATCACCCCGGAATTCCCGTTCATGACTGCCCCCGCCTCCGCCGATACGCCCGAACTGTCCAAGAGCTTCGAACCCGCCGAGCTCGAGTCGCGCTGGTACGCCGAGTGGGAGCGCCGGGGTTACTTCAAGGCCGGCCAGCACGTACAACCCGCCGATGGCGGCGTCGCCGCGCCCTACGCCATCCAGTTTCCCCCGCCCAACGTGACGGGCACCCTGCACATGGGCCACGCCTTCAACCAGACCATCATGGACGGGCTGGTGCGCTACCACCGCATGAAGGGTGACGACACGGTCTTCGTGCCCGGCACCGACCATGCCGGCATCGCCACGCAGATCGTGGTCGAGCGCCAGCTGGACGCCCAGAAGGTCTCGCGCCACGACCTGGGCCGCGAGGCCTTCGTCGAGAAGGTCTGGGCGTGGAAGGAACAGTCCGGCAGCACCATCACCAGCCAGGTGCGCCGCCTGGGCGCCTCGGCCGACTGGCCGCGCGAATACTTCACCATGGACGAGCGCATGTCGCGCGGCGTCGTGGAAACCTTCGTGCGCCTGTACCGCGAAGGCCTGATCTATCGCGGCAAGCGCCTGGTGAACTGGGATCCCAAGCTGCTCACCGCCGTGTCCGACCTGGAAGTGGTGTCGGAAGAGACCGACGGCTTCCTGTGGCACATCGAATACCCCTTTGTCGACGGACCGCAGACGATCACCGACAAGGACGGCAACACGGTCACGCTGCGCGGCATGACGATCGCCACCACGCGCCCGGAAACCATGCTGGCCGACGGCGCACTGTGCGTGCATCCCGACGACGAGCGCTATCGCCATCTGGTCGGCAAGCAGGTCGAGCTGCCGCTGTGCGACCGCAACATTCCGATCATTGCCGACGACTTCGTCGACCCGGCCTTCGGCACGGGCTGCGTCAAGATCACCGGCGCGCACGACTTCAACGACTATGCCTGCGCGCAGCGCCACAAGCTGCCGCTCATCGTGATCTTCACGCTGGACGCGCACGTCAACGAGAACGGCCCCGAGGCCTTCCGCGGCCTGGAACGCTACGAGGCCCGCAAGGCCGTGGTGGCGGCGCTGGAAGCCGGCGGCTACCTGGTCAAGATCGAGCCGCACAAGATGATGCAGCCCAAGGGCGACCGCACCGGCGTGGTGCTGGAACCCATGCTGACCGACCAGTGGTTCGTCGGCATGAGCCAGCCCGCGCCCACCGGCACGCGCCACGCCGGCCGCAGCATCACGGAAGTCGCGCTGGAAGTGGTCCGCAACGGCGACGTGACCTTCTATCCCGAGAACTGGACGACCATCTACAACCAGTGGCTGGAAAACATCCAGGACTGGTGCATTTCGCGCCAGCTGTGGTGGGGCCACCAGATCCCGGCCTGGCACGCGGCCGACGGCCAGGTGTTCGTGGCGCACGACGAGGCGGAAGCCATCGCACAGGCCCGCGCCGCCGGCGTGGACGGCCCGCTCACGCGCGATGCCGACGTGCTGGACACCTGGTTCTCGTCCGCGCTGGTGCCCTTCACCACGATGGGCTGGCCCGACGAAACGCCCGACCTGGCGCGCTACCTGCCCTCCAGCGTGCTGGTCACCGGCTTCGACATCATCTTCTTCTGGGTCGCGCGCATGGTCTTCATGAGCACGCACCTGACCGGCCAGGTGCCGTTCCGCCATGTCTACGTGCACGGCCTGATCCGCGACGCCGACGGCCAGAAGATGAGCAAGTCCAAGGGCAACACCCTGGACCCCGTGGACCTGATCGACGGCATCGACCTCGAAAGCCTGGTGGCCAAGCGCACCTACGGCCTGATGAACCCCAAGCAGGCCGGCGACATCGAGAAGAAGACGCGCCGCCAGTTCCCCGACGGCATTCCCGCCTTCGGCACCGACGCGCTGCGCTTCACGATGGCCGCCTATGCCACGCTGGGCCGCAACATCAACTTCGATCTCAAGCGCTGCGAGGGTTACCGCAACTTCTGCAACAAGCTGTGGAACGCCACGCGCTTCGTGCTGATGAACACCGAAGGCCACGCCGATGCGGCCCGGCAGCCGAATCCGGCGGATCTGTCCTTCGCCGACCGCTGGATCGTGAGCCAGCTGCAGCGCCTGGAAATGGAAGTGGCCAAGGGCTTTGACGACTACCGTTTCGACAACATCGCCAACGCCCTGTATCGCTTCGTGTGGGACGAGTATTGCGACTGGTACCTGGAGCTGGCCAAGGTGCAATTGCAGCGCGGCACGCCGGGCCAGCAGCAGGCCACGCGCCGCACGCTGATACGCGTGCTGGAAGTGGTGCTGCGCCTGGCGCACCCGGTCATTCCGTTCATCACGGAAGAACTGTGGCAGAAGGTCTCGGTGGTGGCAGGCGTGCGCGCCGCCGACGCCGCCGGCAGTGTCAGCGTGCAGCCCTATCCGGTGGCCAACCCGGCCGCGCTGGACGAGGTCGCCGAAGCCGACGTCGCGGCGCTCAAGCGCCAAGTCGACGCCGTGCGCGCGCTGCGCAGCGAGATGGGCCTGTCGCCCGCCGAGCGCGTGCCGCTGCTGGCGGAAGGCGATGCGGAAACGCTGACTCGCAACGCCCCTTACCTGGCCGCGCTCGCGCGCCTGGCCAAGGTGGACGTCGTGGCGACGCTGCCCGACCTGGGCGCGCCGGTGCAAGTCGTGGACCAGGCCCGCCTGATGCTGCACGTCGAAATCGACGTGGCGGCGGAAACCGCGCGCCTGGACAAGGAAATCGCACGCCTGGAAGGCGAGATCACCCGAGCCAACGCCAAGCTCTCGAACGCCAGTTTCGTCGAGCGCGCGCCGGCCGCGGTGGTCGAACAGGAAAAGGCGCGCCTGGCGCAGTTCAGCGAAACGCTGGGCATGGTGCGGGCGCAACGGGCCAAGCTGGCTGCCTAGACAGGCGCCTGCCGCGTGGCGCCCGGGCGGGCGCCACGCATGAATGAATGGGAGTGCGGCGTTGCGGATATTGCTGGTCGAGGATGACGCGCTATTGGGCGATGGCCTGCGCGCGGGATTGCTGCAAGGCGGCGCCAACCTGGTGGATTGGGCCAGCGATGCCGCGGCCGCGCGCCTGGCCCTGACCGATCATGCCTACACGGCGGTCCTGCTGGACCTGGGCCTGCCCGACCGCTCGGGCCACAGCGTGCTGGAGTCCATGCGTGCACGGCTGGACCCCACGCCCGTGCTCGTCATCAGCGCGCATGACCACCTGAGCGAGCGGCTGAAGGCCTTGGACGCCGGGGCGGACGACTACCTGGTCAAGCCCTTTCCGCTGGACGAGCTGTTGGCGCGGCTGCGTGCCGTCCTGCGGCGCAGCACCGGCACGGTCCTGCCGCTGCTCAGTTATCGCGACGTCGCCATCGAGACCGCCACGCGCAGCGTGACGCGCGAGGGCACGCCGGTGGCGCTGAGCCTGCACGAATACCTCACCCTGCAGGCCCTGATGCAACGCCAGGGCCACACGCTGACGCGCCACCAGCTGGAGGACGCCGTCTACGGCGATCACGGCACCATCGAAAGCAACACGATCGCCGTCTACATCCATCAGCTGCGGCGCAAGCTGGGCGACGACCTCATCGTCACCGTCCACGGCTACGGCTACCGGCTGGGCGAGGCCACCGCGTGAACTCCCTCGGCAAGCGGCTCTTCCTGACGTTCATGCTGATCCTGGTGGTCTTCAGCGTGATCAGCCGGATCGAGTGGATGCACGAGTACACCCGCGCCGAAACCGGCCTGTGGGACCAGTCGCTGAAGGATGTCGCCAGCCAGATCGTCATGTCCACGCCCAGACGCCTGACACAGACCGCCGCCAGTCCCGGCGGGCCCGAGAACTATCGCCTGGCCGCCGACCCGCCCTATCTCTTCAAGGGCGACGAACTCTCGTTCCAGATCTGGGATCTGCATCGCAATGTGCTGCTGATGCGCTCGCCCGGCTCGCCGCCGTCGGCCTTGCGGCCAGATTTCGGCCTGGGGTTCAGCGACATCCACCTGGGCGAGGAAAACTGGCGGGTCTATTCGATCTCGGATGCCGAAGGCCTGATCCAGGTGCAGGTCGCCAAGAGCCAGACCCAGTTGCGCGCCGAATTCCGCGACCTGCTGAAACGCAGCATGCGCATGACGCTGCTGTTCGTCGTGGCCATGACCGGCGCGGTGTGGTTCGTGCTGCGCCGCACGCTGCGTCCGCTGAACACGCTGCGCCAGGACATCCTGGCCCGGCCTGCGCTGGACCTGACGCCCCTGCCCCACGCCAACCTGCCCGAAGAGCTGCAGCCGCTCATCGATGCGATCAATCGCCTGCTGGCGCGGCTGGACGAAGCCGTGCAGAACGAAAAGCGCTTCGTCGCGGACGCCGCGCACGAGCTGCGCACGCCGCTGGCCGTCCTGGCCAGCCATGCCGAAGTGGCCCGCCAGGCGGACAACCCGGCCGCCACGCGCGAAGCGCTGGACAAGCTGCAGCAAGGCATTGCCCGCAGCGCCCGGCTGGCCGAGCAACTGCTGGACCAGGCGCGCCTGGACGCCCTGCACGATGCCCAGTTGACCGAGACCGTGGCGCTGGACCGCGTGATCCACGTCATGGCGCGGGAGTTCGAAAGCGAGGCACGCGCCAAGCAGTTGCAATTGAAGCTGGACGTGGCGCCCTGCCGCATCCGCGGCGACGTCGACGCGCTGGGGGTGCTGGTGGGCAACCTGCTGGATAACGCCATCCGCCACGGCCACGTGGGCGGGCGCATCGAAGTGCGCTGCCATCCCGCCCCGCTCGGCGGCGTGACGCTGTCGGTGGCCGACAACGGCCCCGGCGTGCCGACCGACGAACACGAGAAGATCTTCGACCGCTTCTATCGGGTGCCGGGCAACCGTGAGCGCGGCAGCGGCATCGGGCTGTCGCTGGTGGCCCGGGTGGCCGCCCTGCACGGCGCCACGCGCCTGTGCGGCAGCGGCCTGGATGGACGGGGCTTCCAGGTGACCATCACCTTCCCTGCCCTGGCCGGGCCCCAGCCCACCCAGGAGACCTGAATTGCGCCCCGTCGATCTCGCCAGACTGCTGTTCCTGGCCGCGCTCTGGGGCAGCAGCTTCATCTTCCTGCGTGCGGCAGCGCCCTACCTGGGCACCGTGCCGTCGGCCTTTTTCCGTGTTTCGCTGGGCATGCTGGGCCTGCTGGCCGTGGTGCTGTCGCTGCGCGTGCCCCTGCGCTTCCACGGCAAGCTGCGCCACGCCCTGCTGCTGGGCGTGCTCAGCTCGGCCGCGCCCTTCCTCATGTACGCCTTCGCCGCCCAGCGCCTGCCGGCAGGCTACAGCGCCATTTTCAATGCCATGACGCCACTCATGGGCGTGCTGATCGGCGCGCTGTGCTTCGGCGAGCGTGCCACGCTGGCGCGCCTGGCCGGGGTCTGCGTGGGATTGATGGGCGTGGCGGTGCTGACGCAGGCCGGCCCCGTGGCGGTGGAGGCCCGCATGCTGGCGGGCGTGGGCGCCTGCCTGGTGGCCACCCTGTGCTATGCGTTGGGCGGCTTCATGACCCGCCGCTGGATCACCGAGCGCGGCGGGCTCGACAACCGCCTGATGGCATTGGGCAGCCAGGTCGGCGCCGTGCTGGCGCTGCTGCCCTTCATGTTGCACGCCAGCCTGGGCGATGCGCCGCCGGGCTGGCTGGACGCGCCGCTGAATGCCTGGCTGGCCATGCTGGGACTCGGCCTGCTGTGCACGTCCTATGCCTACATCGTGTTCTTTCGCCTGCTGGCGGACATCGGGCCGCTGAAGGCCACCACGGTGACCTTCATCATCCCGATATTCGGCGTGCTGTGGGACTGGCTGATCTTCGACGAACCTGTGACGCTGGCCCATCTGGGCAGCACGGGCCTGATCGCCGTGGCCTTGTGGCTGGTCCTGCGAGGCAGCCCGCAAGTGGCCGCGGCGTCGGCCGCCGCGGAAAGGAAGGACTGAAAAGCGCGCGTCTGCGGTGAGCCGGGACGAACGCGCGCGCGTTCAGTGTTCAGGAAGCGGAGGTATCCGCCTGGGCAGACACGTCGCGCAACGCCGCCAGGACGCGCTCGTCTTCCTTGCTCAACTCCCCGCGCTGGCGCGCCTGTTCGATGAGCTCCGGGCGGCGCGCGGCAGTCAACGCCAGGGATTGATCGCGCCGCCAGCGCTGGATGCGAGCGTGATGCCCGGACATCAGGGGCGCCGGCACGGCCAGGGACGCATGGACTTCGGGACGCGTGTAATGCGGGCTGTCGAGCAGGCCCGACACATTGCGGTGGAAGGAATCCTGCAAGGCGGACTCCGCATCGTTCAGCACGCCGGGCAAAAGCCGCACCGTGGCGTCGATCATGGCCATGGCGGCCAGTTCGCCGCCAGACAGCACGAAATCGCCCAAGGACCATTCCTCATCGACGCAGCGGTCGATGAAGCGCTGGTCCACGCCTTCGTAGCGGCCGCAGACCAGGATCAGGCCGCCGCCTTGCGCCAGCTCGCCCGCGGCCGCCTGGTCGAAGCGGCGGCCGGTGGGAGACAGCAAGGCCACGCGGGCGGGCGGCGCGCCCGTGGCGGCACGGTCGGCGCGCACGGCGGCCAGGGTGTCTTCCAAGGGCTGGGCAAGCATGACCATGCCGGGTCCGCCGCCATAGGGACGGTCGTCCACGGTGCGGTGAACGTCATGCGTGTAGTCGCGTGGATTCCAGGCGCGCAAGGCCCAGCGGCCCTGCGCGTGCCCGCGCCCCGTCACGCCGAGGTCGCGGACGACCCCGAACATATCGGGAAACAGCGTAAGCACGTCGAAGCGCATGGCAAAGGCGCGGGCGAAGCCGCGCGTCAGGAGGCCCTAGTCGAGGTCGGCCGGCCAGTTCGTGTCGATGCGGCGTGCGCCGAGGTCGACATTGAGCACGTGAGCGTTCACGAACGGCACGAGAAGCGAGCGTTGGCGCCCCTTGGACGACAACACCGGGGACGGCTCGGCTTCACCCTGGGCTGCCTGCAGGCAGGCGATGTCCAGCAGCGCATGCGCGCCGTTTTCGGTTACCGCATCCACCCGGCCCAGCAGCACGGGCGCATCGGCGTCGTCGACGCCATAGACCATGCAGCCGACCAGGTCGACCCAGTAATACTCGTCATCATCCGGCGCCGGGAAAGCGGACCGCGGCACGAAGACACTGGTGCCGCGCAAGGCTTCGGCCTCATCGCGATCGACCAACCCTTCCAGCGCAGCCACGACCGTGGCGCCCTGGGGACGGGAGGTTTTCACGCCGACGAGCCGCAGATCGGCAGGCACGCTGCCTGGTGCGTCACGCGAGGCGGCAAGCGGAGACTGACGTCCCAGCCACCATTGCCTTGCGGCCAGCAGCACCTCGGCCTGGGCAGAGTGCGGCTGCACCTTGACCATGCCACGGACGCCATAGGCTGACGTAATGCGACCCAGCTCGACGAGATCGTCGGGCTTGGCGTTTTGCGTAGTGCTCATTCAGTCCCGCCCACGATCAGTGCGGCGGTAACCCCCGATCCAGGCCATCGCGGAGCCGGCTTTGCCGGCCCGCCAGTGGCGCCCCCTTGGCAGGGAAGCGCGACAGCGCCCCGGGGGTGGGCCATCACGCTGCAGCCGAAACCTTGGCCGAGTAGTCCTTGACCAGGCGAGCAACGGCCGGCGACAGCTGGGCGCCGGTGTCGGTCCAGTGCTTGACGCGGTCCAGCGCCAGGCGCAGACGTTCTTCGTTTTCGTTGGCGACGGGGTTGTAGAAACCCACGCGCTCGATGAAGCGGCCATCGCGACGGTTGCGCGAATCAGCTGCCACTACGTTGTAAAACGGTCGCTTCTTGGACCCACCGCGGGCCAGGCGAATCACCACCATAGGTAATTCCTTGAAAATGTTGAGAAAAGCCAGTTAGGATAGCACCCAACCAGAAGGATTGGCAACAAAAAGCCTTCGTTGCCGTAAAAATGTTGTAGCCGCAGTGTACTTCAGGGCCTTCCACGCGGGAAAACACCGGACGAAACCCGGAGGTCAGCGCCGCTCCAGGTAATGCAGGACGCGGGCGCCGACCGCCTGCTGCAACAGCAGCGTGTTGCCGGTCTGGCGGGAAAAGGCCTGGAAGTCCTTGACCGCGTTGCGATCCGTGGTCAGCACTTTCAGCACCTGCCCGCTCTCCAGCTGGGCCAGGGCTTTCTTGGCGCGCAGGATGGGCAAGGGGCAGGTCAGGCCGCAGGCATCCACCACCAGGTGGTGCATGGGGGGCTCTACGGCACCGTCAGGCGTTTCGTTTTCACTCATGGGTGTCTTGGGCGCCTCGGGCGCCGGCCCGCGACGGAACAGCCGACGCAGGCCAATGATCATAGCCGTTCCTGAACCCACTGGCGGACGCTGTCGACTGCCGCGGGCAAGGCCGCGAGATCGACGCCCCCTCCCATGGCCATGTCGGGGCGGCCGCCCCCCTTGCCGCCGATCTGGCCGGCGACGTGCCCGACCAGTTCACCGGCCTTGACGCGTCCGACCAGCTCGGGCGTGACGCCACCCACCACGCTGATCTTGCCATCGGGGCCACCGGCAGCCAGCAGCACCACGGCAGGCTTCAGGCGATCCTTGATCTGGTCGACCATGCCGCGCAGGGCCTTGGGATCGACGTCCTTGACCACCGCGGCCAACAGCTTGGCGCCCCCCAGGTCCACGGCGGCGCTGGCGGCCAGGTCGTTGCCGGCGCTGGCGGCGAGCTTGGCACGCGCCTGCTCCAGGTCCTTCTCCAAGGCGCGCACCTGCTCCTGCACCTGGGCGATGCGCTCGGGCAGCTCGGCAGGCTGGGTCTTCAAGGCGCCCGCGGCACGCACCAGCGTGGCGTTCAGGTTCTGGACCCACTTCAGGGCGTTGTCGCCCGTGATGGCCTCGACGCGCCGCACGCCGGCGGCCACGCCGCCTTCGCCCACGATCTTGAAGAGACCGATGTCACCGGTGCGGACCACGTGGGTGCCACCGCACAGTTCACGCGAGCTGCCGATGTCCAGCACGCGCACGCTGTCGCCATATTTTTCGCCGAAGAGCGCCATGGCGCCTTCCTGCACGGCGTCATCGAAGGCCATGACACGGGCCTGCACGGGGGCGTTGGCCAGCACCTCGGCGTTGACGATGCGCTCGACCTCGGCGATCTGATCGGCCGTCATGGGCGCATCGTGCGCGAAGTCGAACCGGGTCTTGTCAGGGTCGACCAGCGAACCGCGCTGCTGCACGTGGCCGCCCAGCACTTCGCGCAAGGCCTTGTGCATCAGGTGGGTGGCCGAGTGATTGCGTACCGTGCGCGCGCGGCGCTCGACGTCGACCTGTGCAGCCAGGCTGTCGCCCACGGACAGCGTGCCGGATTCCAGCACGCCGTGATGGCCGAAAACGCCCGCCTGGATCTTCTGGGTGTCGTTGACGACGAAGCGCACGCCATCGGCCTGCAGCACGCCCGCATCGCCCACCTGGCCGCCGGACTCGGCGTAGAAAGGCGTGGCGTCCAGCACCACGATGGCCTCCTGGCCGGCCTGCACGGTCTGCGCGGCGGTGCCGCCGACGTACAGCGCGACGACGCGCGCGTCGCCCGACAGCGTGTCGTAGCCGTCGAAGCGGGTTTGCACGCCGTCATAGGACAGGCCTTCGGCTGCCTTGAACTTGCCGGCGGCACGGGCCTGCTCGCGCTGGCGGTCCATGGCGGTCTCGAAACCGTCGAGGTCGACCTCCACGCCACGTTCGCGGCAGATGTCGGCCGTGAGGTCGACCGGGAAACCGTAGGTGTCGTAGAGCGTGAAGAGCGTCGTGCCTTCGACACGGCCGCCCTGCTCGACCTTGGAAAGCGCGGCTTCGAGGATCTTCATGCCGTGTTCCAGCGTTTCGCCGAAACGCTCCTCTTCCTGCTTGAGCACCTGCGCGACGCGGCTGGCGGCCTGCTCGAGTTCAGGGTAGGCCGCGCCCATTTCCTGCACTAGGTCGGGCACCAGCCGGTGGAAGAAGGGTTTGGATTGGCCCAGCTTGTAGCCGTGGCGAAGCGCCCGGCGCACGATGCGGCGCAGCACGTAGCCGCGGCCTTCGTTGCTGGGGATGACGCCGTCGACGATCAGGAACGCGCAGGCGCGGATGTGGTCGGCGATGACCTTCAGCGAATTCTCGTGCAGGTCCTGGCAGCCGGTTTCCCGCGAGGCGGCGGCGATGAGCTTCTGGAACAGGTCGATTTCGTAGTTGGAGTGCACGCCCTGCAGCACGGCGGCAATGCGCTCCAGGCCCATGCCGGTGTCGACACAGGGCTTGGGCAGCGGCGTGAGCGTGCCGGAAGCGTCGCGCTCGAACTGCATGAACACCAGGTTCCAGACCTCGATGTAGCGGTCGCCGTCTTCCTCGGGCGATCCGGGCGGGCCGCCCCAGACATCGGGACCGTGATCGAAGAAGATCTCGGTGCAGGGTCCGCAGGGGCCGGTCTCGGCCATCTGCCAGAAATTGTCGGAGGCGTAGCGGGCGCCCTTGTTGTCGCCGATGCGGATGATGCGCTCGGCCGGCACGCCCACTTCCTTGGCCCAGATGTCATAGGCCTCGTCGTCTTCCTGGTAGACGGTGACCCAGAGCTTCTCGGCCGGCAGCTGATAGACCTTGGTCAACAGTTCCCAGGCGTACCGGATGGCATCGTGCTTGAAATAGTCGCCGAAGCTGAAGTTGCCCAGCATCTCGAAGAACGTGTGATGCCGCGCGGTGTAGCCCACGTTTTCCAGGTCGTTGTGCTTGCCGCCGGCGCGCACGCTGCGCTGGGCCGACGTGGCGCGGCGATAGGGACGGCTCTCCTTGCCGGTGAACACGTCCTTGAACTGGACCATGCCGGAGTTGGTGAAGAGCAGCGTCGGGTCGTTGCCGGGCACCAGCGACGACGAGGGCACGATGGTGTGGCCCTGGGACTGGAAGAACTGCAGGAATTTCTGGCGGATTTCGGAAACTTTCATCGCGATGCGGGCCGGGTAGGGGCGAATCTTTGATTATAGAGCCAGTGCCCCCACAGGGGCCCGAACATCAAGGCATGCAGACATAGGTGTGATAGACCTGGAAGTCCTCGTCATGAAAACCGCCCCGGGTCTGGGCCACCGGATAAGGGAGAAAACCCACGGGGCACGAACAGGCGCCGGTCACGGGATTGGGTTTGAACCCGCCCCCTGTCACGCAATGGCCCGACGACGCCATCAGGAACATGCCGCCGAAACCTCCTCCCTGCAGGCGCCAAGTCCCTTGCTGGCACGCCAGCAGCGCGCCAGACACGTCGCGTGCCACCAGGCCCGCCGAAGAACAGGGGGAGCCCGGGACGGCCTGGGCCTCCAGCATCAGGTATTCACCGCTGGAAAGCCGCCCGTGGCTGCGTACCCCTGCACCGGAGATCGCGCCGAGCGCAACGATCTCCCCGCCTTGTACCTGGCCGGCGATCCGCAGGTCGCCCCGGCCGGTCATCCTTCCGTCGACGAGCAGGTCCGCCCCGCCATGGATCGCGCCGGCCACCGTCAGCGGCCCCTGCAGGTCAGGATCACGGGTGTCCCGCCGGCGAACGTAAGGATCGTCCACCAGGGGCGCTCCCCTGGCGTGCAATGCGACCGTGCCCACCGGCAGCGCCGCCAGGCCGGGGGCGGGTGGGTTGGGCAACGCGAAATTCGCACCGCGAAGCTGTCCGGGCGCCTGGGGATGGATGGCGCCAGCCAGCCCCCGCGCAGCCAGCAGGACGCCACCGATGCGCCCGACGTCTTCGGATGCCCGCCCCTCCGCACCCGACACCGGCGTATGCAGCAACAGGTCGATCCGGCACTGCGACCCGGGACAAGCCTGGCTGCGCAACAGCTCCAGCCTGGCAGGCGCCCCCCAGGCCGACCGCTCGGGAAATCCGGCTTCCAGATGGCCCAGGGCCTTGAGCGTGGCCACGGGCAGTTGGGCCAGCCCGGTCAGCGCCGGCGAGAGCGGCTGGCCGGCCTCGCCCCGTTCTGCGCGCTCGATCTCGCGCACGACGGGCGCCGCGGCCGCATGCAGCGCCACCAGCCAGGTGCCCACCGACTCGGCAGCCGCGTCGTCTAGCCTGGCCACCCAGGCGCTGGCCGCCCAGACGGCCACCAATGCCGACAGGGCGGCCGCCACCGCCAGCTCCAGCAAGGAAAAGCCCCGCTGGCGCGCAACCGGGGCAGGCCGCCGCCCGGCGAGCGGAAAGCTAGCGGAAGACAAAGGAAAACGCATTGCTGTCTCCGTCGCTGCAGGCTGCCTGGGCAAGCACCGCGCTGTAGGCGATCCGGGGATTGACGAGGTCGCTCTTGAGCAAGGTCGTGCCCTTGTCGCTGGACACCGAGACCTGCTCGGCCAGCCGTTGCAAAATGGATGCCAGCGCCGGACACGCCGCGTCATTGACCTCGCCCAGCCGAAGGACGAAGGCATCGCCCGCGCCGTTCTCGGGCGCCAGCGTGACGACGCCGTCTCCGCCCCGGCCGCTGCCGCCCAGGCCATGCGCCACCTGGGCGCCATCGCCCTCGCCTGCCACGGACAGCACGCCGGAACGCTGGAAGTTCTGGCCGAGCAGGCGGGTGCCCACGCCCGCGTATGGACCGCTACCGGCGCCCTGCGCGCCGACCTTCAGCCTCAACACGAAACGCTGCAGTTCCTCGGCCACGCGCGGGACGCGGTTCTCGATGACGTAGGCATTGACCGCAGGCACCCCCACCACTGCGATGAGCAGGATGATGGCCGTGACGATGGAGACCTCGATGAGGGAAAAACCGCCTTGGCTGGCTGCCCGGGCGCGCGCGTGGCCTCGGGCGAGAGGCAGGGATGGGTGCGGCAATCGGAAAATGGTGCAAGACATCGGGAAATCTCCAGAAGCACAGGAAAACCAGGGGCAGCGTCGCCGGTCCTCACCGACCGGCGTGGTGGATCATCATGGCGCGGCGCAGGTCGTCGATGACGGCGTAGTGCCACGCTGCCAGGGCCAGCAGGCCGGCCAGCGCGCCCAGCAGCAAGACCCAGCGCCACGCCTGCGCCTGGCCCGACAGGCGCCGCAACGCCTGCGTCCTGAGCCGCTCGGTGGCTCGACGCAGGCCCGTGTCCATGCCGTGCGCATCGATCATGTCCTGCAGGAAACCGCCCAACTGGGGATCGAAGAGTCCGGTATCGAAGACATCCGCGCCGGTCCAACCCGCATCCAGGCGATCGCCCACGCGCTGCGCCTGCCAGGCCGCCCACACCCCGGAACTGCCCGCGACCCGGGCCAGCGCGTCGCGCAAGGCCATGACCCGATGGCCCTGGGGGCGCAGCAGCAGCGCAAGCAGCAACAGGAAACGCATGCCCTGGAAGTCGCGATACAGCGACCACGGCGCGTGGCGGTCGAGCACGGTGCGCAGGTGGCCGGTGTGCCGTGGCAGGCTCAGCACGAAGCCGGCCAACACGACGCACAGGCCGGACAGGCACGCTGGCAGCCACGCTTGCAGCCAAACCGAGAACTGCTGGAACGCCTGCGCAGTGGGGCCGTGGAGGTCCTGCGGCACGCCCTGGAACGTGCGCCACAGGCGTGGCGCCGTGTAGTGCGGCACGGCCGCCAGCATGCCGGCCAGCACGCACAGCGCCACGACGCCTGCGGCCAGCGTCTGGCGCAAGGTGCGGCGGGCGCCCTCGACGAGCCGCGTGGCATCGGCCAGGTCGCGCAGCGCTTGCACCAGCGCCGCCGCCCCCGCTTGCTGGGCCGTGCGCAGCAGGAGCAGGTCTTCCTCGGGGAAGACGCCGGACCAGACCTCGAACAGGTCGCCGCCGCCAGTCTCGCAGCGCCGCGCCCACTCCGCGGAGAGCCGCGCACGCAGGGGATTGCCTCGCCGCGCGGCATCGCCACGGAACAGCGCAAGCAGCGTCTTGCCGCCCACGCCCGCGGCCATGCGTTCGGCCAGGTATTCGTAGTAATCCGCCCGCTCCCGGCGCAACCGCCGGCAGGCATGGAACCAGGCGGCGCGATGCGCCAGCGCCGCGATGGCATGCCGCCAACCCGCCGCGCTCATCGCCCGCGCTCCCAGGCCGGCACGTGATCGAAGGGCCGGAACCGGGCTTCGACGTCGCGCGGATCCACCCAACCTTGCAAGGCCTTGTACAAGCCGCAGGCCATCGCGCTTTTCCCGCTCATGTCGGGACTGTCGAAAGCCGCGCGCCGGCTGGCCGCGACATGCCTCGCCAAGCCCAGGTTGTCGCGGGCACGGATGAGTCGCAGGCACTCCGGATCCGCGTCGGGCTCGACGAACTCGGCAACCACCGTGCGCCCGCGCGTGCCAGCCAGCCCTGGCAGTTGCCCCGGCGCGCATTGGGGGCAGCCCGCGGGATTACGCACCCGCATTCCTGCGCAGTCCACGCCGTAGGCGGACTCGATGCCGCCCACCCAGCCACGCCAGTCCCGCGGGTCGCGCCGATCAGCGCCCAGGCTGTCGAGCGGCAGCGCGCACGCCTGGCACAAGGCGGGCAGGAGGGCCTGGTAGCCCAGCAGCTTGAGCACGCCCGGCGTGGCCAGGAAATCGCGTGCGATGCCGATGAAATCCGATGCCAGGCGTTCGGCGACCAGCACCGCCGAACCCGCGTGCGTGGTGGTGTAGACGCTGACGCCCGAGCCCGCCAGGTCCATGAAGGCGCGTCCGGTCTGCACATCCCGGATTTCCCCGATCATCAGGTCGTTCATGGCGCTGCGCTTCAAGGTGCGCAACTTGGCGTCGAAAACGGTGGCCTCGGTCGTCTCCAGGTCGCGGCCGACCGTGTTCTGCAGCGCGCCCGGGATCAGGTATTCCACCGGGTCTTCCAGGGTAATGACCTTGCGGGTCTCGGGGATGGTGCGCATCATGCCCGCGAGCGTGGTGGATTTGCCGGACCCGACCACGCCCGCCAGCACCACCGCGCCGCCTTCCACCCGGCACGCGCGGGCCAGGATGTCGACCTGGCCGGGCAGATAGCCCAGGCCTGCCAGGTCCGCCGTGGCGACGGTATCGTCCAGGCGCACGATGCGCAGGCACACGGACGGCCCGGCATCCGTGGCAAGAGAGGCCCAGCGCAGCATGACGTGCCGGCCCGCGGCCTGGTGCCAGATCCGGCCCTGCTGTTCGATGGCCGGGTCGAAGACCGAACCGTTGCCGCCCTGCACTTCCATCCACGCGACCGACAGGATTTCCCTGAGCGTCGCGGTTGGCATGCGGGCATAGCAATCGGGCGAGACGTAGCGGCCCGCGACCGTGTAGCGCACCTGCGACTCGGCGTGCCGCGTGCGCACGTTCAGGTGGATGTCGCTGGCATGCGCCCGGACACCCCAGGCCACGATTTCCGCGAACGCGTGCGACAGGGCCGAGCGCTGCGGGTCCGCCAGCACCTGCCGCCGGCTGTTCAGGGTGTCGCTGCGCACGCGGCGGCTGGCCAGCGCCAGCAGGAGCGTCGCGGGCAGGATGACACACACCGGGTCGGCCAGGCGATAGCCGCGCTGCTGCAACTGCCGCGCCAGCTCCCAGGCGGCATCCGAGCGCGCCTCGTCCTGCACCGCGAAGATCACCGCGCTGCCATCCTCGCGCCGCGCCGGACAGAGCTTGCCCGCCAGGCCGGCAAGATCGAAGTCGTCGCAGAGCACCCGGTCGAGCGGCGGCGTCATGCGCGCCAGATCGTCCTGCCCCGACAGCGCGATACAACGCGGGGGCGCCACGGCTGGCGGCACAGGCATCAGCATGCGCGCGCGGCTCATGAGGCCTCCGCACGTGCCAGGCACAGGGCATGGACCACGTCATCGCGTGCCCGCACACGCACGCACTCTCCGTCGATGGAGAGCAGGCGCAACCCTTGCGGCGCTGCGCCGCCACCGCCCGCTCGCAGGACGACCCGCCGCCCCTCGCTGAGCAGCTCTGCCTGCAATTGCCTGCCCACGCCGTAGATGGCAGCCAGGCGCAAGGCCGGCGTGTCGGGCTTTCCGCCGGCGGACGCCATGCCCCCACGGGGTGGCTCGCCTGACGCCTGCCACTGGCCGCGCCGTTGCGCCAGCGCGGCCTCCAGGTCCAGGCGAACCAGGTCCTGGACGGTTGGCGCCTGCGACCAGACCCGCTGGCCGTCCGGCGGCGCCGGCGCATCCTGGACGGCTGTGCCGGCCGGCATCGCCCTTGCGGCGCCGGCCGGCGGGGATGCCAGGGGCTCGTCCGCCCATGCCTGCGGCAAGGCCAGCACGCCTGCCAGCAATACGACCGGCCATGCCGGCGACGGTCCTCGCGGATCAATGCTTTTCATACAAGACTCCTTGCAAGCGCACGGTGGCGCGGCGCGCGGCCAGGGCCGCGTCGGAGGGGTGCTGCACCTGCAGTTGCAGGCTCTGCCAGGCGGCCGCCACCTCCCAGTCCTGCAGCAAGGCATAGGCGTACAGCGGCCCCTCGACCGTCAATTGACGCGTGCCGACGGCGGGCCAGTCCTCCGGCCAGGTCAACGCCGCCCCCTGCGCATCCGCGGGTGGCGCCAGCGGCAAGACCTGCCAGGCATCCAGGCGGATGGCGGAAAACAGCCTTGCGTGGCGCTGCAGGCGGCTGGCCAGCACCAGCTCGGTGTCGCGGGCGCTGCCCAGGCGCCGCCAGGGCACGCCGGCGCCGTCATGCGCCACGACCCAGGTGAGCCTTGCACCATCGAGCAGGTCGAAATGCACGGCCCAGCCTGGCGGCGCCACCGCCACCAGATCGAGATTGCGGCCCAGCGTCCCCCGCGCATAGCGCGCCTGGCAATGCCAGCCATCGTGCCTTGGCAGGCATTGCGCATCGCGCAGGAACCACCCCGTCACCGAGGCAGGCAAGGCGCGCAAGGCGCCCAGGGCTCGCGCCAACGCCGCAGGTCCATGCCAGGGCACGCCGGCCGCGTGCCTGTCCAGCGCATCGGCCCAGGCTTGCGCCGGCTCCACCGCCATCGTGCCGACCCGCGCTGGCTCGGCGGACCGCAAGGCGCGCCACCCGAACGCCAGGGCAAGCGACGTTCCCGCCAGCCCTGCCAGCGCGCGGCGCCGCGGCGACGCCACGGGCAGGAGACGCGCCCCGTCTCCTGCCGCGGCAAGCACCTGGGCGGCTTCCAGCGGTTGCCATCCCCCCTCCATCGGCACATTGCCGAAGCGCGCCAGCCCCGGATACCGGGCCTCCAGTGCGTCGAGCGCGGCATCCGCCGACGCGCGCGAGTCATGGACACGGTCACTGTCCGCCAGGACAGCGCCGGCATGCCACGCCGACAGCCAGACGCACCCTGCATCCAGCGCCAGCAGCACCATCCCGGACGGCGTTCCCGCTGCCAGGCGCGCGGCCACGGCCGCCGACAACCAGGCTTCCCGTCGGCGCGCACGCGGGCGCCGCAGCCGGGCGCAGCCCACGCTCGCGCCCTGCCCTGCCGACCAGACGTAATGACTGGCACGCAAGCCGCGGGCACGCGCCAGGGCCAGCCGGGGCACGTCCCGCCCCAGCAGCGGCTGCCAATCCAGCCCGAAGACCAGGACACGACCCTGGGCGCGAGCGGTCCGCAACGGACTGCCGGCCTCGGCCGATTCGAGTTGCCACGGCATGGCTAGAACCCCTCCTCGACCTCGGCGCTCACCATCACCAGCGTGGTGGCGCGCTGCCCCGACAGGCGATCACGCCCCCCTGCCAGCAGGGGCCAGCCCTCCAGGGGCCGGCTGCGCTGGGCATCGTCCTGGCTACGGTCAAAGCCTGCGATGATCATGGCCTGCCCGGGCCGCAGGGCCACCTGCTGCACGGTGCCCGAGCCATCGACGGTCAGTTGCTGGATGCGCACCTGGTTTTCCTCGGCGCCCAGGGTGACCGTCTGCAGCGGCTGCGCCACCGTGCTGTCGTAAGACACCGACAACAGGATCTGCCCGTCCGCCTGCGCGTCAGGCAGCAGGGTCAGGAACGTGCCGGTGGTCTCCTGTTTCTGCGTGACGGACACCGACGGCAAGGCGCTGCCCAGCGGCGCGCCGACGATGGCCCCGCCCGAGGCGGTCTGCGCCTGGTCGATATAGGAAAAGGTGGTGCGCACCGCGTGCGTGACCGGCCGGCGATTCAGCGTATAGACCGGCACCCTGGTATGGCGCAGCACCGTGCCCATCCTGGCCAGCGCGCTGACCAGGGCTTGCGAGCCTTCCGCGCCACCGCCCACCAGGGCGGCTCCCAGGCTCGCCCCCTCCGTGACCGAGCCGCTGGCGGCGCCCGCCAGCGAGGCCGCCGCGCGGCCGCTGCGATGCAGCACCTGCCAGTCGATGCCGCCTTCGTTCTGCCGATCCGCGATGAGCGTGACCTCTTCGAACACGAGCCGCACGCGGCGCGTCAGGTTGCGGTTCTCGGTTTCGAGAAACCGCGCGACCCGATCCAGCGCATCGCGGGTATCGGTGACGATGACGGACCCTGCGCCACCGGCAGGCGCGGCGATCACGCCGGCGCGCGACAGGAACGGTTCTATGCGACGCGTGAGCGCGGCCAGTCCGTCGGGCTCACCCGCGGTCAATGCGGTGCTGGATGCGCTTTCGAAACCGCCCGGCTCGTCCTGCCCCCGCCGTCCCAGCCGCGCGTCGGCCCGCGCATCCAGGCTCAACAAACGCACGTCGAACACTCGCGTTTCCACGCGAAAGAATTCGACTACGCCCTCGCGATAGCGCCAGTGCACGCCCAGCCGCCACGACAGGGCGTCCAGCACGTCGGGCAGCGGACGCGGTCCATCGCCGAAGCTGGCCTGTGTCGGCAAGGCCACCATGGGCGCCCCGGTTGCGCCTGCCGCCAGCCTTGGCAGGAACTGCTCCTGCGGCAGCAAGGCATCCGGCTGGACGCGCACCGGGAGGCCCGTTGCGCGTGAAATCCGCTCGGCCAGCACGAGCAGGTTGGCCTGTCCGTCGGCAAACAGCAGCGTGGTATTGACGTCACGGCGCAACGCGGCAGGCAGGGTCACCTCGCGCGCCAGCGGCTGGGCGCGGCCGGCCAGCCAGGCGCGCGCCACGTGCTGCCCGCCGCGCCGCAACGCGGTGTCGGTCACGCTGCGCGCGAAGGCATCGTGACCGGCGCGCAGCGTTTCCTGGCGCCGTTCGCCGTCGAGCAAACGTTCGTCCAGGCGCTGCACCAATGCGCACGCCGACAGGCCTTGCCATGCGCCCAGCAACAGCAGGCCGCGGCACACGCGCGACACGCTTGCCGTGCTCATGCCGCGCCCTCCCCGACAGGCGCCGTCCGGTCGCAGGCCTCGCGCAGGCTGACGACCCGCAACACGCGATTGGCATAAAAGCAGGGCTGCAAGGGCTGGTCGCCCAGCTCGGTGGCGCGCAGCAATTCGCTGACGGCGGCTTCGTAGCCCTCGGAAAACGAGGCCGTGCCCGCCAGCGGGATATCGACCGCCACCGTCCAGTGCTCGGGCTCGAACGTCCATCCCGCCTGGCGGGACCAGTCGCGCAACACCGCACGCATCGTGCCCTGCGCGGGAGAAGCGTCGTAGCGCAAGGAAGACGGCGCGATGGGAGGGGTTTGCGCGGGCAGGCCAGACGCGGCGGCAGGCGGCGCATCGACAGGCAACAGTTCAACAGGCACGGCCTGCGGCGCCTGCGCCACGGGCAAGACATCCCGCTCCACACCACGCGCCGGCGCCCGCCCGCCTTCCTGTCCCGCCCCCAGGTACTGCGCGCGCGCCACCGCCGAGCCGCCGCGCATCAGCAGCGCAGGCCACACCCCGCGCACCACCACATAGGGATCGCGGGACTGGTAGGGCAAGGCACGTTCACCCTGCGCGCTTTGCGCGAACAAGGCCGGCACGGCCTGCCCGGGCGCGAATTGCAGCCAGGTGTCCTGGCCATCGTGAAAGACCTGCTGCGGCGCCAGCGCGCGCTCGCCCGACAGGCGCCAGTTGAAGTCGTAGCGTGCCGCCGCGGGCGGTGTCCAGGCAGGCCCCGTGGGCGTGGCCAGGCACCCTGCCAGCAATGGCGGCAGACAGAGCAGGAAGACGGATCGCGTCATGGTTCACCTTGCAGCGGAAATCGAATCACGGCTGCATGGTGGCCCGGCGCACCGCCTCCGAAAAGCGTGGCTAGTCCCGACGGATCTCGCGA
This sequence comes from Orrella dioscoreae, assembly GCF_900089455.2. NCBI lineage: Bacteria > Pseudomonadati > Pseudomonadota > Betaproteobacteria > Burkholderiales > Alcaligenaceae > Orrella > Orrella dioscoreae. The sequence continues at coordinate 2,099,227 of NZ_LT907988.1, read as the reverse complement.
ACACAGGGGCCGGGGCGGCCCGGCGGCAAAAAAGCCCCCACGCCGCGCCTTCGGCTTGCTGCCCCCCAAGGGGGCCGCTTTTTGCCTTGGGGCGGCCCGGCGGCAAAAAAAAACCGGCCCCGAAGGGCCGGCTGGATCAGGCGCGATACCTTGCAGGCATCAGCGGCGCATCGCCGCTTCCGCCTTTTCGGATGCCACGTTCAGCGCGCGCATCGGCGGCACGTCGCCGGACAGCGCGGTCTGCAGTTCGGCGTTGAAGATCTGCTCGACCTGCGGATAGTTGGCCAGGCGGAAGCCGCGCGCCGACGCCGCCGGCGTGGCACGGACCGATTCGACCACGGCTTGCGCTCCGGGAACGCGGTTGTAGAACGAGACGTCGGCCGCGCGGAAGGCAGCGTCGGTCAAGGGCAGGAAGCCCGTGTTCTGATGCCACTGCGCCGCCACGACCGGCTTGGCGAGGTAGGCCAGGAAGGCCATCGTGGCCTTGTCCTCGTCGCGGGGATGGCCTGCCACGGCCCACAGCGCCGACCCGCTGACGAAGGGTCGGCCGGGCTGCTTGGCGACTTGCGAGTAGTAAGGCAGAGGCGTCACGCCGAAAGGCACCTTGCCCGCCAGGATGCTGCCCAGCGCGCCCGAGCCCGCCGTCAGCACGCCGCACTGGCCCTTGGCGAACAGCGCATCGGCGCGGTCGTCGTCGGTGTGCTCGGTCAGCAGCAGCGAACGCTTCCAGCTCACCATCAGCGACAGGTGGCGCATGTACAGCGAGTCGAAGTTGAACTTGGGCGTGCCCTTGTCCAGGCCGTTGTTCGCGCTCGTGTACAGGCGGTTGTTCATGGGCGCCAGGTTTTCCAGGTGCACCGAGACTTGCTGGCTGGTCGCGTACGGGCAGTTGAGATCCGTGTTGTCGCGCAGTTTCAGCAGGTCGGCCTGCAGGTCGTTCCAGGTGCGCGAAGGCGCCTTCGGGTCCAGGCCCGCCTTCTTGTAGGCATCCAGGTTGTAGAACATGACCGGGATCTCGGCCATCCAGGGGAAGGCGAGCAGTCGGCCACGGTTGTCGCGCACGAAGCTCGAGGTCTGCGGCAGGAACCAACCCAGGTCCTTGATGGGATAGTCGTCCAGCAGGCGGTACAGCGGCAGGATGGACTTGTGCTCGGCGATGACGTCGGGCGAGTGGTTGTCCTCGATCTGCACCAGGTGCGGGCCCTTCTTGGCGGCGACGGCACGGGTGGCCGCGTCGCGCAGATTCGCCTGGCTGTCGAAGCCCTTCAGCACCACGCGCACATCCTTCTGGTCGCGGTTGAATTGCTTGACGATCTTTTCCAGCTGGTCCTTGTTGGCCGGACTCAGGGTGTGCCAGACCTGCACGTCGGTGGCGGCCATGGCCTGCGCCGACACACCGGCCAGGCCGAGGACCAGCGCGTGCCCGGCGGCGCGCACGATGCGGGGAACGCCCGCGCTTTGCATCATGTTCATAGCGTCTGTCTACAAGCCAATAAAGGGAAACTCGGGTTCGGGCCGGCGTCCATCCACGATGTCCGCCAAGGCCTTCCCCGAGCCGACGCCCATGGTCCAGCCTAGCGTCCCATGCCCGGTGTTCAGGTACAGGTTGGGAACGCGGGTGCGGCCGATCAGGGGCACGTTGGAAGGCGTGGCCGGGCGCAGGCCCGACCAGTAAGCGGCGCGCCCGATGTCGAGCGCGCCGGGAAACAGCTCGCCGGCCAGTTGCGCGAGCATCTGGCAGCGAGCGGGATTGAGGGCCCGGGAATAACCCGCGAACTCGGCCGTGCCGGCCATGCGCAAGCGGTCGCCCAGGCGGCTGATGACGACCTTGTTGCCGCTGTCGGTCAGGCTGACCGAGGGCGCCGCATCGGGGTCCAGCACCGGGAAGGTGGCGGAATAGCCCTTGGCCGGATAGACCGGGCAGGACACGCCCAGCGGGCGCACCAGGGCCGGCGTGAAGCTGCCCGCCGCGGCCACGTAGGCATCCGCCTTCAGCAGGCCGTAGCGGCCGTCGGCGCCGATGAACTCGACCCCGCTGACCCGGCCGCCTTCGGTATGCAGGCGGGTGGCCTGGGTGGAGAACAGGAACTCGACGCCTGCGTCGGCGGCACGTTCGGCCAGGGCCACGGTGAAGCGGTGCACGTCGCCGCTTTCGTCCTCGGGCGTGTAGTCCGCGCCGACCAGGCGATGGCGGTATGCCGCCAGCGCGGGCTCGATGCGCACGGCCTCGTCGGCGCTGATGGCGCGCCGGTCCACGCCGAATTCGCGCATCATGCCGGCGGCGCGTTGCGAGGCTTCGAACTGGGCAGGGTCGCGATAGATGTTCAGGATGCCGCGCGAGAGCTGGTCGTAGTCGATGTCCAGCGCGGCGCGCATCTGGCGCAGGATGCCGCGGCTGTATTCCGCCATGGACACCAGCGCACGGATATTGGGGGCCAGCCGCGAAGGCAGGCATTCACGCAGGAAGGCCAGGCCCCACTGCCATTGGCGCCAGTCCGCCTGGGGGCGGAACAGCAGCGGCGCGTCGTCGCGCAGCATCCAGCGCAGCAGCTTCAGGGGCGCCTGGGGATTGGCCCAGGGCTCGGCATAGGAAACGGAAATCTGGCCGCCGTTGGCCAGGCTGGTTTCCTGGGCAGGGCCGGCGGCCCGGTCGAGCACGACCACGTCGTGGCCAGCCTGCCGCAGCCACCAGGCACTGGATGTGCCGAGGATGCCGCTGCCCAAAACCGCGATTTTCATTCCAGATTGGCTCCAGGCCCGGGCCTGCCGGGGCGCGCCTGCCCGGCACGATGCCTGGCTTGGCGGCCGCGCGGGCGCGGGCGATCACGCAGTTTAACGCGGCCTGCGCACCCGCCCAAAGCACTCCGTGCGCGGCGGGCGCCGCCCGGGGGCGGCCGCGCAACAATCCACCGGCATCCCCCTGGAGGTCAGCCCTTCAGGGCAGCCACGTCGGCTTCGGAGGTAAAGGCATCGGCGAAGAACGCCTCTTCGGGCAACTGGCAGCGCGCGCCGAAATCGCGGCGGGCCGCATCGACCATGAGCGGCGTCCCGCAGGCATAAACCTGCCAGCCCGACAGGTCGGGCAGGTCCTGCATGACCGCTTCGTGCACGAAGCCCGTGCGGCCCGTCCAATTGTCCTCGGGCAGGGCCTGGGACACCACCGGGATGTACTGGAAGTCGGGGATCTGGGCGGCCCAGCCTTCGGCCAGCGCGTGCATGTAGAGATCCTGGGGACGGCGGCCGCCCCAGTACAGGCGCACCGGGCGGCGGATGCCGGCCAGCTGCATGTGCTCGACGATCGCCTTGACCGGCGCGAAGCCCGTGCCGCTGGCCAGCAGGACGATGGGCGCGTCGCTGTCCTCGCGCAGGAAGAACGAGCCCAGCGGCCCTTCCAGGCGCATGATCTCGCGCTCCTTCATCTGCGTGGCGCCGGCGCCGAACACGTGGTCGGTGAACACCCCCCCAGGCAGGTGGCGGATGTGCAGTTCCAGCGGGCCGCCCGTGCCCGGGGGGCTGGCCATGGAATAGCTGCGGCGGCGGCCATCCTTCAGGATGACCTCGATGTACTGGCCGGCGTAATAGCGGAACGGCTCGGTCGCGGGCAATTGCAGCGTCAGCACCGTCACGTCGGGCGCGGCGCGCTCGAGCGTCATGACGCGGGCGGGCAGCTTGCGGATCTGGATGTCGCTGGCGAGCCGCACTTCCTTGGATTCCAGCACCATGTCCGAACGCGCATGCGCCTGGCAGAAAAGCGTGTAGCCCTGCGCGATTTCCTCCGTCGAGAGGATCTGGGCGGGCGTGCCGCCGGCCTCGAAATCGCCCGACACCACCCTGCCCTTGCAGGTGGAACATGCGCCATTGCGGCAGCTGTAGGGCAGGACGATGCCCGCGGCAAGCGCGGCGTCCAGCAGCGTCTGGCCGGCGTCGGCGGTGAAGGTGTGCTGGCTGGGAAGGACGGTAACCTGGAAGCTCATGGCAGTGACGGGGGGCTGGTCAGTCGAAGTCCCCGCGCACCGCGCGGGGCATGAAGGGCGACAGCCAGGCGGGCCGCCACCCGAGCCGAGGTCAGTCCTCGAACTTGCGGATTTCCTTGATGCGGTTCTGCTCGTCCACCAGGATCACCCGGGGCTTGTGCGTGGCCACCTGCGCTTCGGACATGGGACCGTAGGTGCAGATGATCATCAGGTCGCCCACCTGGGCGCGCCGGGCGGCGGCGCCATTCAGCGAAATCTTGCCGCTGCCGCGTTCGGCCTTGATGATATAGGTGTCGAAGCGCTCGCCGTTGGTCACGTTATACAGCTCGATGCGCTCGAACTCGCGCATGTCGGCGGCGTCCAGCAGGTCGGGATCGATGCCGCAGGAACCTTCGTAGTGCAGGTCGGCTTCCGTGACGGTAACGCGGTGCAGCTTCGCACGCAGCATAATGCGTTGCATGATATGGAATTTCGCTCGTTTCAGGTGAGAAGGCCGACATTCTATAGTTTTTGGCTTGCGCCCATGGCCGCGATGCCTATGCGCGCCGCCGGGCCCAGGGGGCGGACGGCCCAGCCAGGCCGGCGCCAAAAACGAAACCGGCCCCACGAGGGGGCCGGCCGCGGCATCGCCCATGGGCGATGCCGGGTCATGCAGGCATCAGCGCACCGACTTCAGCGTGTCCAGCGGCGTCAGCGCCGAAAAGCTCGACCGCGTGGCGATGTGCTCGGGACGCGGCGCCAGCCCATACTTGGGTGAATTCAACGTGTTCTCCATGCTGTTGTAGACCATGAAGACGTTGGCGCGCGGCCACGGCGAAATGTTGCTGTTCGAGCCATGCATGGTGTTGCAGTCGAAAAACACCACCGAGCCCGCCTTGGCGGTCATGGGCTTGATGCCGCCCTGCTCCACCAGCAGTTGCAGGCTCACCGGATCCGGCACGCCATACTCCTGCTTCTTCAGCGAGTCCTTGTAGTGGTTCTCCGGCGTCTCGCCCACGCAGGAGATGAACTGGTGGTGCGAACCCGGCACCAGCATCAGCGGGCCGTTGCAGGCATTGTTGTCGGTCAGCAGCACCGAGCAACTCAGCGCGCGCATGTTGGGCATGCCGTCTTCCACGTGCCAGGTCTCGAAGTCCGAGTGCCAGTAGAACTCCTTGCCCTTGAACCCTGGCTTCAGGTTCACGCGGGACTGGTGCATGTACACCTCGGAGCCCAGGATCTGGCGCGCCACGTGGATGAGACGCGGGTCGCGCGCCAGCTTCAGGATGACGGGGCTGAGCACGTGCACCATGAAGATGGACCGCACCACGTCGCTGTTGCGCTCGGTGATCGACTCCTCGCGGCGGATGATGGCGGGGTCGCGCGTCATGCGCTCGGCCTCGGCCAGCAACGCCGCCACTTCCTTTTCCGAGAAGACGTCTTCCAGCAACAGGAAACCGTCACGCTCATAGGCATCCAGCTGGTCGCGCTTCAGGGCATCGGCATAGTCGCCGTTGCCATGCACCACCGGATCCTGCCGGGCGATGATGGCCGAACCGCGGTCGGTCCGTGACGCGTAGGGATCTTTCGCAGGACTAATCATGAATCCTCCTTCGAATCAGGCGGCCTGGTCTTCGACGATCGGGTACACACCCTTTTCGTCGTGCACCTCCAGGCCGGTAAGCGGGGGGTTGAACACGCAGATCACGCGCAAGGGTTCCTTGCCGCCGCGCAGCCAGTGCTCATCGTTCTTGTCCAGCGCGTAGACCACGCCAGGTTCCAGCTTGTATTTCTTGCCATCGGCAATCGTCTCGATCTCGCCGTCGCCCTCGACGACCCACACGGCTTCCAGGTGGTTCTGGTAGTGGATGTGGGTCTGGCCGCCCGGGAAGATCGTCGTCTCGTGGAAAGAGAAGCCCATGCCGTCCTTCTTCAACAGCACGCGGCGGCTCATCCACGTATCGGTCTTGACTTCGTTTTCCGTGCCGATCACATCTTTCACGTTACGTACGATCATCGTGCCTTACCTCCGAATTTCAGGACGCGGGCGCCTTGTTGCCCGCTCTCGGCCAGCGCCTCGCCGACGCTGCGCTCGATCACTTCCAGGCCGCGCGTGAGCAGCTCGTCCTCGATGGTGAGGGCCGGCAGCAGCTTCAGCACTTCGTCCTGCGCGCCCGAGGTCTCGATCACCAGGCCCTGCTCGAAAGCCTTGCTGGCGATGCGGCCGGCGAGCGAGGGATCGCCGTTGGTCACCAGGCCCTGGATCAGGCCGCGGCCACGCACGGCCAGGCCGGCGTTGGGATAGCTGTGCACCACGTTTTCCAGCCAGTCGCGCACCATGCGCTCCTTGCGCTGGATTTCGGTGGAGAACGCATCGCTGGTCCAGTAGGTGTCGAGCGCGGCGGTGGCCGTCACGAAGGCCAGGTTGTTGCCGCGGAAGGTGCCGCTGTGCGCGCCGGGCTTCCAGATGTCGAGCTCGGGCTTCATCAGCACCAGCGACATCGGCAGGCCATAGCCCGACAGCGACTTCGACAGCGTGATGATGTCGGGACGGATGCCGGCCGACTCGAAGCTGAAGAAGCTGCCGGTACGGCCGCAACCGACCTGGATGTCATCGACGATCAGCAGCATGTCGTGACGGCGGCAGAGCTTTTCCAGTTCCTTGATCCAGCGCAGCGTGGCGACGTTCACGCCACCTTCGCCCTGGACGGTCTCGACGATCACGGCAGCGGGCTTGTCCAACCCGCTGCTGGGATCCTCGAGCATGCGCTCGATGCACGCAATGCTGTCGACATCGGGACCGAAGTAGCCGTCATAGGGCATGAAGCTGGTGTTGGCCAGCGCCACGCCGGCGGCATTGCGGAACTTGGCGTTCGCGGTCACGGCCAGCGAACCGCCGCTCACGCCGTGGAAACCGTGCGTGAACGAAATGATGTTCTGGCGGCCCTTGACCTGGCGCGCGATCTTCAGCGCGGCTTCCACGGCGTTGGTGCCGGTGGGGCCGGTGAACTGCAGCGTGTATTGCCAGTTGCGCGGCTTGAGCAGCACGCGCTCGACCGTTTCCAGGAACTGCTTCTTGGCGCTGGTGGCCATGTCCAGGCCATGCACCACGCCATCGGACTCGACGTACTCGACCAGCTTTTCCTTGAAGACAGGATTGTTGTGGCCGTAATTCAGGGTGCCAGCCCCGCTGAAGAAGTCGATATATTCGTTGCGGTTCTCGTCGATCAGCACCGAGCCCCTGGCCTGGTTGAAGATCACCGGGAAGGATCGGATGTAGCCGCGCACTTCGGACTCCATGCGATCAAAAATTTTCAAATCCATATCTTTCTCCCTCTTAGAGTTTGGGTACCTGCGTACGTACTTCGAGGCATGGCGTCTCTGCCTGCCCCGGGGTGATGGCTAACCCCGATCTCTCCTCCCAGCCTCGCTGGAAACGTCGAACGGACCTATCCGCAACAGCTCTTCATCTTCATGCCCTTGCCCGCCGAAGAGGCTTGCGGGAAAGAGTGGCGATTCGGCGACCGAAGTGCCGAGACGCCGGGCCAGGCCCGCGAACATGCGCCGCGAAGCCTGGTTGTCGGGACCGACCGTGGTCTCGACATGACGGATACCGGCCAACGCGGGCCGGGCCAGCAGATGCGAGAGCATCTGGCCGCCCAGGCCGTGGCCGCGGGCCCGCTCGTGCACCGCCACCTGCCAGACGAACAAGGTGTCGTCGCGGCCGGGCGGCACATAGGCGGAAATGAACCCATCGAGCGCGCCATCGCGCTCGGCCATCACGCACGTGCCGGCATGGTGTTCACACAGCAGCAGGTAGGCGTAGACGGAATTCAGGTCCAGCGGCGGGCTGGCCTGGATCAATGCGTGGATAGCCGCGCCATCCTCACGCCGCGGCGGTCGCAGCGCGTGGGCCGCCACCGGCGCCAGCGTCATGGCTTCGCTCATACGACCAGCCCCGATTCGGGCGGCGCGCCATGCGTGGGCACGTCCAGGATGGGCGAGCCGTGGTCGGCCTGCGCCTCGCCCGCGGGCGACTCGGCTTCCATGAGGTCGACGATGCGCTCGAGCGACAGCGTGATCGTGGCCTGCTCCAGTTCCGGCAGCGCGTTGAGCGAATCCGCCAGACGCTTCTGCAACGGCGAAGGCGCCTCGCGAGCCAGGGCGTCGCCCGCGGCCGTGGCACGCACGAAGACGATGCGGCGGTCTTCGCGGCCCCGCTCGCGGGTGATCAGGCCCTTGTCCTCCAGGCGATCCAGGATGCCGACCACCGTGCTCGGGCTCAGGTGCATTTCGCGGCTGAGCGCCGTCGCGGTGAGCGGCCCCCCGGCGGCCAGGATGGCGCGCAGGCAGATGAGCTGCGGCGCCGTGATCTGGCTGCATGCGGCCAGCTGGCGCGAGTGCAGCGCAACAGAACGCGTGATGCGGCGCAGCGCGCGCAGGATCCGCAGGTCGTATTGCTGCGGCGACGGCGTGGGTGCCGACTGCTGTGTTGTGACAGAATCATTCATAACCAAACCAATTCAATAAGATTAATTAGTACACGAATAATTTGAGGCCCATGCTACCGGTGCCACTCTAGGCTGTCAACCTTCCACCCGGACGCAAATCCCTTGTAAATACAGTGGCCTGGCGGGTTTTCCCCTAAGCAGGAAAACGTATGTTTTTTTTATTTAGTTCCATGTACCATCTGTTTCAAAACATCAATGCAAGGGGAAAGCGCCATGGCCGCCATGTCGGCACAGGAGCGCCTGCAACAAGGCTACGCGGGCTATACGCCCGAGTTGCAACGTGCCGCTCGCTGGATCATTTCGCACCCGGCCGAAGCCGGGCTGTGGTCCATGCGCAGGCAGGCCGAGGCCGTCAATGTCTCGCCCGCGACCATGCTGCGGCTGGCGCGTGCCGCCGGCTACGACGGCTATGACGCACTGCGGCAAGCCTGCCAGCAGGCGCTGGCCCGCAAGGCGAACACCACCTTGCGCGAACGCGCGGCCGCCCTGCAGGCCGGACCTGAACTGGACGGCCACGCCGCCCTGACCGGCTTGCAGGTCGACGCCCTGCGCTCGGTGCAACAGGCCAATTCGCTGGCGCAACTGGACGCCGCCGCCCAGACGATGCTGCAGTCGCGGCTGGTGGGCTTCCTGGGCACGCGCTCCAGCTTCGGCATCGCCTTCCAGATGCGCTACGCCTATCAGCTCGTGCGCAGCAACGGCATTCTCATCGACGGGCTGGGCGCCATGCAGGCCGAGGCGGCCGACGTGCTGCAGGCCGGCGACGCGCTGGTCGTGATCTCGCAAGCCCCCTACCCCGCGCTGACGGTCCAGCTGGCCACCGAACTCAGCGCGCGCGGCGTGGCCCTCATCGCACTCACCGACAGTCCGCTTGCGCCCTACACCGCCCAGGCACGCCACACCCTGGTCTTCACGCCGCCCGACACCGGCCAGGCGCAAGGACGGCCCGGCTCCTTCTTCCACACCACGGCGGGCCTGCTGGGGCTGGCCGAACACCTGGTGGCGCGCCTGGCCGCGCGTGGCGGCCCCGAGGTGCTGACGCGCCTGTCCGCCGTCGAGACCCGCCTGCGCGCGCGCCGCGCCTACTGGCGCGCCACGCCGGAGGCCGGCGAACGCCAGCACACGAACGCGGCGCATGCCGCCTCCCCCTCCCTTTCCTCCGACGCGCCCTTTTCCGACACGCCATGACCGACACCCGAGTCTTCCACCGCTCCTTACGCCACACCCCGTCCACCGCCGTGCGCGGTGACGGCGTCTGGCTCTTCGACAGCAACGGCCGCGCCTATCTGGACGGCTCGGGCGGCGCCGCGGTGTCGTGCCTGGGCCACAATCATCCCGAAGTGCGCGCCGCGATGCATGCGCAGATCGATGCGCTGGCCTATGCGCACACGGGCTTCTTCACGACGGAAGTCGCGGAACGGCTGGCCGAGCGCCTGGTGGCCGAGGCGCCCGCGGGCACCAGCCACGCCTATTTCGTGTCGGGCGGCTCCGAAGCCATCGAGGCCGCGCTGAAAATGGCGCGCCAATACGCCGTCGAGACCGGCCAGCCCCAGCGCCAATACCTGGTCGCGCGGCGCCAGAGCTATCACGGCAACACGCTGGGCGCCCTGGCCGTGGGCGGCAATGCCTGGCGGCGCGCGCAATTCGCGCCGCTGCTGGTCGATGTGACGCATGTCTCGCCCTGCTATGAATATCGCGACCGCCACGAAGGCGAGTCCGTCGCGCAGTACGTGGACCGGCTGGGCCAGGAACTGGAGGACACCTTCCAGCGCCTGGGCTCGGACAAGGTGCTCGCCTTCGTCGCCGAGCCCGTGGTGGGCGCGACGCTGGGCGCGGTGCCTGCCGTGCAGGGCTATTTCCGCCGCATGCGGGAAATCTGCGACCGTCACGGCGTACTGCTCATCGCCGACGAGGTCATGTGCGGCATGGGCCGCAGCGGCACGCGCTATGCCATCGAGCAGGAGGGCATCACGCCCGATCTCATCACCATCGCCAAGGGCCTGGGCGGCGGCTACCAGCCCATCGGCGCGGTCATGGCGCAAGGACACATCGTCGACGCCATGGCCCGGGGCAGCGGTTTCTTCCAGCATGGCCACACTTATCTCGGCCACGCCACGGCCTGCGCCGCCGCGCTGGCGGTACAGGAAATCATTGCGCGCGACGACCTGCTGGCGCGCGTGCGCCGCCAGGGCGAAGGCCTGATGGCGCGCCTGCAGGCCAGGCTGGGCGAGCATCCGAACGTGGGCGACCTGCGCGGACGTGGCCTTTTCCAGGGCGTGGAGCTGGTGGCGGACCGCGCCACGCGCGCCCCCTTCGATCCGGCCCGCCAGCTGCATGCGCGCGTCAAGCGCGCGGCCATGGCGCGCGGCCTCATGTGCTACCCGATGGGCGGAACGATCGACGGACGACAGGGCGACCACATCCTGCTCGCGCCGCCTTTCATCATCAGCGACGATGAGCTGGATCAACTGGTGGATCGCCTCGCCGGCGCCATCGACGACGCCCTGCAGGCGCAATGACACCGACAGGTTTGCAGGCCAGCCGTTCATGCGTGCAAACGCGGGGTCGCGCGCGCACGCCGACACGGCTTATCATCTCGACCGCCGGCCCGGGGCCGGCACACAACGGGGAAAACCCATAAAAGGAGTTAGTCATGCGTCACTTCGCAACCAAACACCTGGGCAATAAAGGGCTCATGCTCGGCACCGCCGCCGCGCTCGCCGCGGCGCTGGCCGCACCGCTGCCGGCCGCCGCGCAGCAGAAATTCGTCAGCATCGGCACGGGCGGCGTCACCGGCGTCTACTACGCCGCGGGCGGCGCCATCTGCCGCCTGGTCAACAAGGACCGCGCGCAACATGGCCTGCGCTGCTCGGTGGAGTCCACCGGAGGCTCGGTGTTCAACGTGAACACGATCAAGGCGGGCGAGCTCGACCTGGGCGTGGTGCAATCCGACGTGGGCTACAACGCCTATGAAGGCCAGGGCCAGTTCAAGGACGGCGGCGCCTACAAGAAGCTGCGCTCCGTGTTCTCCATCCACCCCGAGCCCTTCACCGTGGTGGTGCGCAAGGAAGCGGGCGTGAAGACCTTCGACGACCTCAAGGGCAAGCGCTTCAACGTCGGCAACCCCGGTTCGGGCACCCGCGCCTCGCTGGAACAGCTGATCGCCGCCAAGGGCTGGACGCTGAAGGACTTCGCGCTGGCCGGTGAACTGCGCCCCGACGAGCACGGCGCCGCGCTGTGCGACGGCAAGATCGACGGCTTCTTCTATGGCGTGGGCCATCCCTCGGCCAACATCCAGGACCCGACCACCAGCTGCGGCGCGCAACTCGCGTCCATCACCGGTCCGGCCGTGGAAGAGCTGCTGAAGAAGTACAGCTACTACGCCAAGGCCATCATTCCGGGCGGCCTGTACCCGAACAATCCCAACGACGTCGAAACCTACGGCGTGACGGCTACCTTCGTGACCTCGGAAGACGTGCCCGCCGAGTCGGTCTACGTGATCGTGAAGGCCGTGTTCGAGAACTTCAACGACTTCAAGAAGCTGCACCCCGCCTTCGGCAACCTCAAGCCCGAAGACATGGTGAAGAACGGCCTGTCGGCGCCGCTGCATCCTGGCGCCGAGAAGTACTTCAAGGAAAAGGGCCTGCTGTAAGCCGGGCGGCCGGATCGCCGGCCCCTTGCTTACCCTGCCGCCGGCCCGCGCCGGCGGCGTCCTGCCCTGCTGCCTGTCACGACGGCGGCGCGACGTGCGCCGCCGCCAGGCGCGCACGTGTTCGCTGCACCCTTGCGGCCCCGTGCCCGTCCCCTGCTTTCCGGAAGTGTTCATCATGAGTCAACCCGTCACACCCAGCGCGGAACTCGAGCAACTGGTGGCCGATGTCGACCGCGGCGGCCGCAAGGCCGGCGGCCTGGCCGGCGCCGTGCTCGCCCTCGGCGCCCTGTTCTGGTCGTTGTTCCAGCTCTGGTACGCCTCGCCCCTGCCCTTCTCGCTGGGCCTGGGCATCTTCAACGACACCGAGGCGCGTGCCCTTCACCTGGGCATCGCGATGTTCCTGGGCTACCTGGCCTATCCCATCACGAAGTCCTCGCCGCGCGACCGCATGCCGCTCTATGACTGGCTGCTGGCCATCGCCGCCGGTTTCTGCGGCGCCTATCTTTTCCTCTTCTACAACGACCTCGCGCAACGTCCGGGCCAACCCACCGCCATGGACGTGGCGATGGCCGCCGTGGGCCTGACGCTGCTGCTGGAAGTCACGCGCCGCGCGCTGGGCCTGCCCATGACGATCCTGGGCGCCATCTTCATCCTGTACGTCTTCGCCGGCCCCTGGCTGCCCGACGTGCTGGCGCACCGCGGCGCCTCGCTGGAACGCCTCGTCTCGCACATGTGGCTGACCACGGAAGGCGTCTATGGCGTGGCCCTGGGCGTGTCGGTGTCCTACATCTTCATCTTCGTGCTGCTGGGCTCGCTGCTGGACAAGAGCGGCGCCGGCAACTACATGATGCAGGTGTCGTTCGCCCTGCTGGGCCACCTGCGCGGCGGTCCCGCCAAGGTGGCCGTGGTGTCCTCGGCCGTCAACGGGCTGGTCTCGGCCTCGTCGGTGGCCAACGTGGTCACGGGCGGCATCTTCACCATCCCCCTGATGAAGAAGGCGGGCTACGGCGGCATACGCGCCGGCGCCATCGAGACCGCCTCTTCGGTGAACGGCCAGATCATGCCGCCCGTCATGGGCGCGGCCGCCTTCCTGATGATCGAGTACGTCGGCATTCCCTACACCGACATCATCCGCCACGCCATCCTGCCGGCCAGCATCTCGTACATCGCGCTCTTCTACATCGTGCACCTGGAAGCGCTCAAGCTCGGCATCCAGCCGATGATGAGCGCGGGCAAGCCGCGCACCCTGCTGCAGAAGCTGGCAGGCTGGGGCATGGGCATCTCGGGCACGCTCATCGTCATGGGCGGGGTCTACTGGGTCGGCGTGGGCGTGCAGCAGATCGCGGGCCCCGCGGCCATGTGGATCCTGCTGGCCATGCTGGCGGCCTTGAACGTGTGGCTGCTGCGCATGGCGGCGCGCCATCCCGACCTGCCCACCGACATCAGCATCACCAATCCGCAACGGCCCGAGACCTGGCCGACGGTGCGGGCGGGCCTGCACTTCCTGATCCCCATCGGCGTGCTGGTGTGGTGCCTGAGCGTCGAAGAGCTGTCGGCCGGCCTGTCCGCCTTCTGGGCGGTCGTCGCCATGCTGGTGCAGATGGTCACGCAACGTCCCCTGATCGCCTGGTTCCGCAAGCAGGACTCGGCCCCGGCCTGGCGCCAGGGCGCGACCGACGCGATGCTGGGCCTGGAGGACGGCGCACGCAACATGATCGGCATCGCCATCGCCTGCGGCACTGCCGGCCTCATCGTGGGCGGCATCACGCTGACCGGCCTGGGCCTGCGCATGACGGCCTTCGTGGAACTGGTCTCCATGGGCAACGTCCTGCTCATGCTGATCTTCACGGCCGCGGTCTGCCTGGTCCTGGGCCTGGGCATGCCCACCACCGCGAACTACATCCTGATGGCCACGCTGATGGCGCCTGTCATCGTGGAGCTGGGCGCGCAGAGCGGGCTCATCATCCCGCTCATCGCCGTGCACATGTTCGTCTTCTACTACGGGATCATGGCGGACATCACGCCTCCCGTGGGCCTGGCGACCTTCGCCGCGGCGGCGATTTCGGGGGAGGACCCCATCAAGACCGGCATCCAGGGCGTGACCTACGCCATGCGCACGGCGGTGCTGCCCTTCATGTTCGTCTTCAACCCGCTGCTGCTGTTGATCGACGTGGAAGGCTGGTGGGAGCTGACCCTGGTGGTGACGGGCGCCACGCTGGCCTCGCTCGCCTTCTCGGCCGCCACCATGCGCTGGATGCGCATCCGCTGCACCCTCGTGGAAATGCTGCTGCTCTTCCTCGTGACGTTCATGCTGTTCCGCCCGGACTGGTTCATGAGCCACCTGGCGCCCAAGCACGCGCCGCGGCCCGCGGCGGAAATCCTCGCCACGGCGGCGGCCTTGCCTGAAAACGCGCGCCTGGTCGCCGTCATCGAAGGCATGAACCTGGAAGGCGACGACCTGCGCAAGACCGTCGCCTTGCGGTTGCCAGCCTTGCCCGAAGGCGACACCGCGCAAGGCGATGCCGCGGGCATGAAGCGGCTTGCCCTGGCAGGCGTCGGCGTCATGTCGTTGGGCGACATGGTCCAGGTGTCGAACGTGCGCTTCGGCAGCGCGGCCGCCAAGGCCAGTTGGGAACAGGGCTGGGACGTGGTGGAAGTGAAGATACCCAACCCCGACCGCCCGTCGGAGTTCTGGGTCTTCGTGCCCGCCCTGCTGATCCTGGCAGGCATCTGGGCGGCGCAAGGACGACGGATGAAAACCGTCTGAGCCGCCTTGCCTGATTGACCACGCTTGGGGCGCCTTCGGGCGCCCCACGTGCATGGCCAGGCCATCAGAACCGCGTGCGCAAGGTCAACGCGACGCTGCGCGGCTCTCCGTAGAAGTTGTAGTTGCTCAGGGTGCCCACCCGCGCGTAATAGCGCCGGTCCAGCAGGTTGTTCACCGACAGCGCCAGCATCGTGTCGGCGTCGACGCGATAGCCCAGTTGCGTGTTGACGATGGCATAGCCATGTCCTTCACGCACGCCGCTGACGCCCGTGCCCTGCACGGCGCTGCTCACCTGCAGGCCCAGGCTGGCCTGCCAGGGCGTGCCGGCGAAACGCTGCGTGCCATACAGCTTGACCGCATGGCGCGGCTCGAACAACGAGAACGTCGCGCCGGCCTGGTTCCGGTCCACCACATAGCTGCTGGTCAGATAGGCGTAGCCCGCCGTCAGTTGCAGACCGTCCAGCGGGCTGCCGCTGACCTCGACCTCCCCGCCCTTGACCTCGACCTCCCCCGCTTGCAGGAAGAACCCGGGATTGGCCGGATCGGCGAACGAGCGATTGACATCGCGCGTGCGGAAGACAGCCGCGCTGAACTGCAGACGTCCGCCGTTCAGATCGCCTTTCACGCCCAGCTCCACCTGCTTGCCCTCACGCGGATCCAGCGCCTTGCCGCTGAGGTCCCGCTGCGATTGCGGCATGAAGATTTCCGAATAGCTGGCATAGGCCGACAAGCGTGGGCTCAAGCGGTACACGATGCCTGCATGCGGCGTGACCTGGCCGCTTTCCCGTGTGTTCTCGACCCAGTCCGTGCGTACCGACGGCGCCACGGAACGGCTGCGCGTGGCATAGCGGCTGACGCGCGCGCCCAGCACGACGGTCATCGGGTCGGTGACGGACAGGCGCAATTGGCCATACATGCCACTTTGGCGGGTTTCGTACCCCGAGCCGCGCACATGGGGTTCGACGCTGCTCGCGGGTACGCTGCCCGGATCCCCGATGGGCACGTTGTAGATATCCGAGCTTGCGCCGTACAAAGTCTCGCCACGATAGCGCTCGCTGTTGTAGCCCAGCGTCGCCTCGTGGCGCCTGCCCAGCAAGGCGAACGGGCCGGTGGCATAGGCATCGACCGCCACGCGGCTGGATTCGTCGTCCCAACCTCGGCGGGAATACCGCGCGATAGTGCCGGTGGCTGGGTTCACGCCTGCCGAGGGAGTACCGTCCAGCAGACGCCAATCCCGTTCAGCACGGCTTGCCTGCAACACCATGCGCCAGCCGTTGGCCAGACGATGCTCGGCCTGCGCGCCCAGCATGCGGGTGCGCGTGTCGTATCGGCTCCAGGGCGCCATGGGATTGGTCGAGCGCCGTACGTCCAGCTGGCGCCCGTCCGTATAGGCCGGCAGCCCCAGGAACGGATCGGTCTTGTCGTCCTGGTCTGCCACATAGAGGGAGAAAGAGGTGGCCGGGCTCAGGTCGTAGTCCAGGGTGGCGTAGACGAAGCGCTTCCTGTTGTTCGCGCCCGCGTAATGGAAATTCCGCTCCTGCAAGGAAGCCGCGACGCGCCCGCGCAACGAACCGCTGGCGTTCAGCGGCGCGCCCAGGTCGACCTCGCCACGGCGGTTGGCCCACGAGCCGTAGCTGACGGCGGCCGACCCGCCGAACTCGGCGGGCGCGCGCTTGCGCACGAAGTTCACCGTGCCGCCCGGCTGACCCGACCCCAGGAACAGGCCGGCCGGCCCTCTCAGCACCTCGATGCGATCGAACATGGCCAGGTCGAACTGCTGGGTGGCGTTCAGGCTGCCGTTCGCCGGCACGCCATCCAGGCTCGGCTCCAGGAAGTAGCCGCGCGACCGGATCTGATACGTGGCGCCATCCCAGGGCGTCACCGTCACGCCCGTGACCTGGACCAACGCGTCTTCGGCGCGAACCAGGTTCTGGTCATCCATGCGCTGGCGCGTGATCACGCTGACGGAATTCGGTATCTCGCGCACGGGCACGGCCGCCTTGCCACCCACCGTTGCCAGCGGCGCGTCATACCTGCCCGTGCCTTCGCTCGTCGCATCGGCAGGCCGGGTCCCGGTGACGGTCACCGGCCGCAAGGTGGCCGCAGCGCCTTGCGTGGCGCGGTCCGCGACCTCCTCAGCCAGGGACACGGGGGCATACGGCGCGGTACTGGCCACCAGGCTGGCGGCAAGCCAGTGACGCAAGGAGCCTGGGGCGGCGCGGCGGTGCACGCGCCTTGTCGTGCCGGCGCGAAAAGTCGGGGGCATGGAAAGTCCGGAAAGAGAGGAAAAGCCCAGGACAGCGCGGCCTGGGAGCAGGAAAAAATCGTGCAAACTTCAATTTTTTATTATGTTATATCATTTCATTGTTGTTGATGCGCCACCCGGCAGCCCAAGCCCTGCTTGCCTCTTTTCCTTTTCCCAGGACTGCCATGATCCGCAAGAATCCCCGGGGCGACCTGCCTCGGATCCACCCCAGCGCCTTCGTCGACCCCACCGCCATCCTGTGCGGACTGGTCATCGTCGAGGAGAACGTCTTCATCGGCCCCTATGCCGTGATCCGGGCCGATGAAATGGACGCCGAAAACCGCATCGAGCCCATCGTCATCGGCGCGCATTCGAACATCCAGGACGGCGTCGTCATCCACTCGAAGTCCGGCGCCAGGGTCCTCATCGGCCAGCGCACCTCCATCGCCCACCGGGCGATCGTCCACGGCCCCTGCACGGTCGGCAGCGGCGTCTTCGTCGGCTTCAACAGCGTGCTGTTCAACTGCACCGTCGGCGACCGCTGCGTCGTGCGCTACAACGCCGTCGTCGACGGCGTGTGCCTGCCGCCGGGCTTCCATGTCCGCTCCACCGAACGCATCGGCCCCGACACCGACCTGCTGGCGCTGCCGCAGGTGTCGGCCGACGCCAGCGAGTTCTCCGAGGATGTCGCCCGCACCAACAACGAACTGGTGCTGGGCTACAAGCGCATCCAGAACGAGTTCTAGGCCGGCGTAAGGAGAGCATCGCCATGGCACGCAACACCCTGGACGCAGCCAGGCGCCTGGCCCTGCGCCACGCGGACCTGCTGGTGCAAGGCGGCACGGTCATCACGCCCAACGGGCCCGAACACATCGACATCGCCTGCGTGGGCGGCCGCATCGTCGCGCTGGGCCCACTGCGCGGCGCCTGGCGTGCGGACGACACGCTGGATGCCACGGGCCTGCACGTCCTGCCCGGCGTCATCGACAGCCAGGTGCATTTCCGCGAACCCGGCCTCACCCACAAGGAAACCCTGGAGGCCGGCACGCGTGGCGCGGTGCTGGGCGGCGTCACCGCCATCTTCGAAATGCCCAACACCCATCCGCTGACCTTGTCCGCGGAGGACCTGCAGGCCAAGCTGGCTATCGCCAGGGACCGCGCCTGGTGCGACCACGCCTTCTATATCGGCGGGTCGGCCGCGAACGCCGAACGGCTTGCCGACCTGGAGAACCTGCCGGGTTGCGCGGGCGTGAAGGTCTTCATGGGCAGCTCCTTCGGCGACCTGCTTGCCGATGACGTCACGGTCCTGCGCCGCATCCTGCGTCACGGCGGCAGGCGGCTGGCCGTGCACGCCGAGGACGAGGCCCGCCTGCGCGAACGCAGGCCCATCGTCGAACGCAGCCGCGATGTGCGTCAGCACCCCCACTGGCGCGACGAGATCAGCGCGCTGCGTGCAACCGAGCGCATCGTGGCATTGGCGGCCCAGGCGGGACGCCGCCTGCATGTGCTGCACGTGTCCACGGCAGAGGAAATGCGCTTCCTGGCCGCGCACAGGCAGCGCGTCACCGTCGAGGTGACGCCGCAGCACCTGACCTTGCGCGCGCCTGACTGCTATGAACGCCTGGGCACCCTCGCCCAGATGAATCCGCCGATCCGCGAGCCGCGACACCAGGAAGCGCTGTGGCGAGGCATCCGTGACGGCACGGTGGACGTCATCGGCAGCGACCATGCGCCGCACACGCGCGAGGAAAAAGCCAGGCCCTATCCGCAATCCCCCAGCGGCATGACCGGCGTGCAGACCCTGCTGCCCCTCATGCTGGATCACGTCCACTACGGCCGCCTGAGCCTGCAACGCCTGGTGGACCTGACCAGCGCCGGCCCCGCGCGCGTCTTCGGCATCGAAGGCAAGGGCCGTATCGCGCTGGGTTTCGATGCAGACCTGAGCATCGTCGACCTGGCCGCCCGCCGCGACATCCACGACGCCTGGATTGCCAGCGTCAGCGGCTGGACGCCGTATGACGGCATGGCCGTCATGGGCTGGCCCATCCATACCGTCGTGCGGGGCCGCGCGGTGGTGCGCGACGAGGCGCTGGCAAGCGCCCGGGCGACGGGCGAGCCGATCCGCTTCCTGGAAACCCGGCCCGCCGTGCCGGGCTGAGCGGGATCACGTCGGCCCGGTCAGCCCGCCCGCAAGGGCTTACTGCGCGGCCGGCAGCACCGGCGACAGCACCGCCTGCTTGACCCGCACATCCAGCTGCCTGCCCTTGCGCGCCCGCTTGCCCACATAGGTCTCCAGCGTGGCGCCCGCCAGCACGTCCTCGGTTTCCTTGTTGCGGTAGATGCCCGAGGCGCGCAGGCCGAGCGTGCCGATGGGCACGACCTGCGACAAGGTGTCCGGCGCATCCACGCCGATCAGCACGGTGCCGCGGCCGCCGCCCGACAGGCGCTTGACCTCGTCCAGACCGAACACCAGCAGGCGTCCCTTGGCGGTGAGCAGCGCCAGCTGCCGGGCGCCCTCGAAGCAGGGCGACGGACGCAGCAGCGCGTCGCCCTCTTCCAGCGACACGAACTGCTTGCCCGCGCGCTGGCGCGTGGCCATGTCCGACAGCTTCGCCGCAAAGCCATAACCGCCCTGCGTGGCCATGAGCCACAGGCTGTCCGGCGCCGCCGCGATCATGTGCACGATGCGCGCGCCCGCCTCCAGCTCGATCATGCTGGTGATCGGCGCGCCATCGCCGCGCGCGGACGGCAGCGTGGACACCGCCACCGAATACACGCGCCCACGGTCCGAGATGGCGATCAGCGTGTCGGTGGTGCGGCACGGGAAGGCGCCATACAGGTCGTCGCCCGACTTGAAGCCGAACTGCGAGGGATCATGGCCGTGGCCCTGGCGGGCGCGCAGCCAGCCCTTCTGCGACACGATGACCGTGACGGGCTCGTCGACCACCTTGGTTTCCATGACGGCGCGCTCGGCCGTCTCGATGAGCGTGCGGCGCTCGTCGCCGTATTGCTTGGCGTCGGCCTCGATCTCCTTGACCATCGTGCGCTTCAAGGCATTCGGATCGTCCAGCAGCACCTGCAGCTTCTCGCGCTCGGCGCGCTTGTCGGCCAGTTCCTGCTCGATCTTGAAGCCTTCCAGGCGCGCCAGCTGGCGCAGGCGCATTTCCAGGATGTCCTCGGCCTGGCGCTCGGTCAGCGAGAAACGCGTCATCAGCGCGGCGCGCGGCTCGTCCGACTCGCGGATGGTCTGGATGACCTCGTCCACGTTCAGGTAGACCACCATGCGGCCTTCCAGCACGTGGATGCGGTCCAGCACCTTGTCCAGGCGATGGCGCGTGCGGCGCACCACGGTTTCCGTGCGGAACGCCAGCCACTCGGTCAGGATCTCGCGCAGGCCCTTCTGGCGCGGGCGGCCATCGGTGCCGATGCACACCAGGTTGACCGGCGCGCTGCTTTCCATGCTGGTCTGCGCCAGCAGGGCATTGACGAATTCGTCGCGGTCCACGCGCGAGGTCTTGGGCTCGAACACCAGGCGCACGGCAGCGTCCTTGCCCGACTCGTCGCGCACGGCGTCCAGCAGGCCCAGCATCAAGGCCTTGGCCTGCTGCTGCTCGGGCGTCAGCACCTTCTTGCCGGTCTTGATCTTGGGGTTGGTGATTTCCTCGATCTCTTCCAGCACCTTCTGGCACGAGGCGCCAGGCGGCAACTCGTGCACCACCAGTTGCCACTGGCCGCGCGCCATTTCCTCGAACTGCCAGCGCGCGCGCGCCTTCAGCGACCCACGGCCGGAAGCATAGATCTGCGCGATATCCGCGGGCGCCGTGATGATCTGCCCGCCGCCCGCGAAATCGGGCCCCGGCACCAGCGCATGCAGCTCGCTGTCGGGCAGCTTGGGATTGCGCAGCAGCGCCACGCAGGCCTGGGCGACCTCGCGCAGGTTGTGCGCGGGAATCTCGGTGGCCATGCCGACCGCGATGCCCGAGGCGCCGTTCAGCAGCATGACCGGCAGGCGCGCGGGCAGCATGTGGGGCTCCTGCTGGCTGCCGTCGTAGTTCGGGCCGAAATCGACCGTGCCTTCGTCCAGCTCGTCCAGCAACAGGCGGGCGAACGGCGTCAGGCGCGCTTCCGTGTATCGCATGGCGGCGGCGTTGTCGCCGTCGCGCGAACCGAAGTTGCCGTGGCCGTCGATGAGCGGATAGCGCAGGCTGAAGTCCTGCGCCATGCGCACCAACGCGTCATAGGCGGCCTGGTCGCCGTGCGGATGGTACTTGCCCAGCACGTCACCGACCACGCGCGCGGCCTTCACCGGCTTGGCGCCCGAGGCCAGCCCCATGGACTGCATGGCGTACAGGATGCGGCGCTGCACCGGCTTCTGGCCGTCGCCCACGTCCGGCAGCGCGCGTCCGCGCACCACCGATACGGCGTAATCCAGGTAGGCCTGTTCGGCGTACCGGCCCAGCGTGATGGCCGCTTCGCCGCCGTCGGCGTCGAAGAGACCGGCTTGGTTGTCTTCACTCATATGCGTCAGATATCCAGTTCAGCGAGGTTGCCTTTCTCTTCGATCCAGCTGCGGCGCTGGGCCGACTCGCCCTTGCCCATCAGCATGTCGAACATGCGCGTCGTTTCCAGCGCGTCCATCTCGCCATAGCCCACCGGCAGCAGGCGCCGGGTGTCGGGATTCATGGTGGTTTCCCACAGCTGCACGGGGCTCATTTCCCCCAGGCCCTTGAAGCGGCTGATGCTCCAGGCGCCTTCGCGCACGCCTTCCTTGCGCAGCTTGTCCTGCACGGCCTCGAGCTCGCCCTGGTCCAGGCAGTAGAGCTTGCGCGCCGGACGCTTGCCCTGCGCCGGCACGTCCACGCGGAACAGCGGCGGACGCGCCACATAGACATGGCCGCGTTCGACCAGGCGCGGGAAATGGCGGTAGAACAGCGTGAGCAACAGCACCTGGATGTGCGAGCCGTCGACGTCCGCGTCCGACAGGATGCAGATGCGGCCATAGCGCAGGCCCGAGAGATCCACCTCCTGGTCGGGACCGTGCGGATCGACGCCGATGGCCACCGAGATGTCGTGGATCTCGTTGTTGGCGAAGAGCCGGTCGCGGTCGACTTCCCAGGCATTGAGCACCTTGCCGCGCAGCGGCAGGATGGCCTGGAATTCCTTGTCGCGGCCCATCTTGGCGGAACCGCCTGCCGAGTCGCCCTCCACCAGGAACACTTCGGTGCGCGTGGCGTCGCTGGACTCGCAATCGGTCAGCTTGCCCGGCAGCACGGCCACGCCCGAACTCTTCTTCTTTTCCACCTTCTGGGCAGAGCGCGCGCGCGCCTGGGCCTGGCGGATGGCGAGCTCGGCCAGCTTGCGGCCGTACTCCACGTTCGAGTTCAGCCACAGGTCCAGGGCCGTCTTGGCAAAGCCGCTGACCAGGCGCACCGCGTCGCGGCTGTTCAGCTTTTCCTTGATCTGGCCCTGGAACTGCGGATCCAGCACCTTGGCCGACAGCACGAAGCTGGCGCGGGCGAACACGTCCTCGGGCAGCAGCTTCACGCCCTTGGGCAGCAGGCTGTGCAGCTCGGCGAAGCCTTTCACGGCGGCGAACAGCCCTTCGCGCAAGCCCGCCTCGTGGGTGCCGCCAGCAGGCGTCGGGATGAGGTTCACGTAGGACTCGCGCACGGCGTTGCCGTCCTCGGTCCAGGCCACCACCCACTGCGCGCCCTCGCCCTCGGCGAAGGTCTCGTGGTCGCGTCCGGCATATTCACCGCCCTCGAAGAACGGCACCATCAACTCGGCGCCGGCCAGGGCTTCGGCGAGGTAGCCGTGCAGGCCCTTTTCGTAGAACCAGGTCTTGGTGTCCTGGGTCTTCTCGTTGCGCAGCACCACCTTCACGCCCGGCAACAGCACGGCCTTGCTGCGCAGCAGGTGGGTGAGCTCGGCCAGCGGGATGGCAGGGCTGTCGAAATACTTGGCGTCGGGCCAGACCCGCACGCGGGTGCCCGATTTCTTGCGGCCGCCCTCGGGGAACGGCGCGATGGGCTCGATGACGTCGCCATTGGCGAAGACCAGGCGGTGCACGCCCCCGTCGCGCCAGACGACGACTTCCAGGCGCGTGGCCAGGGCGTTGGTCACCGACACGCCCACGCCGTGCAGGCCGCCCGAGAAGGCATAGGCGCCGCCGCCCTGCTTGTCGAACTTGCCCCCGGCGTGCAGGCGCGTGAAGACCAGTTCGACGACGGGCGCATTTTCCTCGGGATGCAGGCCGACCGGGATGCCCCGGCCGTCGTCCTCGACCGAGATGCTGCCGTCGGCATGCAGGGTGACCTGCACCTGCCTGCCGTGGCCGGCCAGCGCCTCGTCGGCGGCGTTGTCGATGACCTCCTGCACGATGTGCAGCGGGTTTTCGGTGCGGGTGTACATCCCCGGGCGCTGGCGCACGGGCTCCAGCCCTTTCAGGACCCGGATCGAGGATTCGGTGTATCGCGGTGTGGTGGCCAAGAAGTTATCCCCAACTGCTGTGGAAAAAAACCGACATTTTACGGATAGCGCGAGGATTGTCGCGGTCCGAGCTGGAACGGGCATGAAGTGAGCAGGGTCGTTTGGGTCCGCCCCGCCTGCCGGTGGTATTCTCGATGGTATGCTTTCCTGCGTTACAGTTCCCGTCCCGCACTGCTGGCGCGGAACCACGCGGGACCCAGGCGTTCAACTTTCCGAACCATCTTCGTACCCAGCTCCCCGGGCCCAGGCCCCCGTGCCAGCGCGGCCCGATATCCGCGAGACAATCACCATGAGCGAAAACATCAAGACCGTCAGCGACGCCAGCTTCGAAGCCGACGTCATCCAATCCGGCCAACCCGTCCTGGTCGACTACTGGGCCGCCTGGTGTGGTCCCTGCAAGATGATCGCCCCGATCCTCGAAGAGGTCGCCGGCGAATACGCAGGCCGCCTGACGGTTGCCAAGCTCAACGTCGACGAAAACCAGGACATCGCCGCCAAGTACGGCATCCGTGGCATCCCCACGCTGATGCTGTTCAAGGACGGCCAGGTTGCCGCGACCAAGGTCGGTGCCCTGTCGAAGTCCCAACTCGCGGCATTCCTGGACAGTTCGTTGTAAACTGCGCCAATATTGTTTTTCTTCGCGCGGGCCCGTCTGTGGCCCGCCGGCATTCCCTCCTCCCTATCCCTTTCCCCCTCAAGCAATGCATCTCAATGAACTGAAGGCGCAGCACGTCTCGCAGCTGCTGGAAATGGCCGCAGGCCTGGAAATCGAGAACGCCAATCGCCTGCGCAAGCAGGAGTTGATGTTCGCCATCATGAAGCGCCGCGCCAAGCAGGGCGAGCAGATCTTTGGCGATGGCGTCCTGGAAGTGCTGCCCGATGGTTTCGGTTTCCTGCGGTCGCCGGATACCTCGTACCTGGCCAGCACCGACGACATCTACATCTCGCCTTCGCAGATCCGCCGCTTCAACCTGCACACCGGCGACTCGATCGAGGGGGAAGTCCGCACGCCCAAGGACGGCGAGCGCTATTTCGCGCTGGTCAAGGTGGACAAGGTCAACGGCGTGCCGCCCGAGTCCATCAAGCACCGGATCATGTTCGAGAACCTGACGCCGCTGCATCCCAACCAGCCGATGAAGCTCGAACGCGACATCAAGAGCGAAGAGAACTTCACCGGCCGGATCCTGGACATCTTCGCCCCGCTGGGCAAGGGTCAGCGCGGCCTGATCGTCGCCAGCCCCAAGTCGGGCAAGACGGTCATGATGCAGCACATCGCGCATGCCATCACGACCAACTTCCCCGACGCGGTCATGATCGTCCTGCTGGTGGACGAGCGTCCCGAGGAAGTGACGGAAATGCAGCGCACGGTGCGCGGCGAAGTGGTGGCGTCGACCTTCGACGAGCCCGCCACCCGCCATGTGCAGGTCGCTGAAATGGTGATCGAGAAGGCCAAGCGCCTGGTCGAGATGAAGAAGGACGTGGTGATCCTGCTGGACTCCATCACCCGCCTGGCGCGCGCCTACAACACCGTGGTGCCCGCATCGGGCAAGGTGCTGACGGGCGGCGTGGATGCCAACGCCCTGCAACGCCCCAAGCGCTTCTTCGGCGCCGCGCGCAACCTCGAGGAAGGCGGTTCGCTGACCATCCTCGGCACCGCGCTGATCGAGACCGGCAGCCGCATGGACGAAGTGATCTACGAAGAATTCAAGGGCACCGGCAACTCCGAAGTGCACCTGGAGCGCCGCCTGGCCGAGAAGCGCATCTATCCGGCCATGAACCTGAACAAGTCGGGCACGCGCCGCGAAGAACTGCTGATCAAGCCCGACCTGCTGCAGAAGGTCTGGGTGCTGCGCAAGTTCATCCACGACATGGACGAGATCGAATCCATGGAGTTCATCATGGACAAGATGCGCGCCACCAAGAACAACGCCGAATTCTTCGACATGATGAAGAAGTAGGACCGGCACAGGCCGGAGGGCTCCTCGCGGCCCTTGCGCCCGCGCAGACGCCAGGCTCGCGCCCCCAGGGGACGGCCTGGCGTCGTCGTTTGCGGCGCGGGAATCGATCCGGCCCGGCCCTCGCGGCCCGGTCTCAGTTGCCCACCGGCTCCGGCAGGCGGTCGGTCGAACGCTCGACCTTCAGGCCGGTGGCCGAGGTATCGATGGGCTCGACCTTGGGGTCCTCCCAGTTGCCGTGCACGCTGTACTCGGCCGTCATGGCGCGCGCCAACGGCGCCTTCAGCAGCCATTGCGTCAGGAACGCGCCGATCCCGATGATCGGATTGACCGCGATGCCCGCGGCAATCGCCGCGCCGCTGGCGTCCAGGTTGGGAATCACCACGGCGTGCAGGTCCAGTTGCTCATTGATGAGATCGGTGGAGCCCGCCAGCACGATGGTCGCGGCCGGGCCCGTCACCTTGAAGCCCTCGGTGCTGACCCGGCCATTGGCAAAGCGCTGCTGCGTGCGCAACGTATCGAAGGGGAAGCCTTCGCGCAGCGCCGACGCCGGATTCAAGTCCAGCCGTGCCAGCCGTTGCGCCGATTGCAAGGAGAGCAGCTCCAGCAGGCGCGCGCTGCGTGACTTCAGGTGCACGAAACGGCCGTTGTCCAGGCTGGCATCCAGCGTGCCCGTGAGATCGGCATAATCGTGCCGCCACGGCAGGTTGCGCCAGGTCAATTCCCCCTTGATCTCGCCATGTCCGCCGCTCACCCGATCGGGGAATCCCAGGCGGCCCAGCAGCTTGCCCAGGTCCGACACCTCCAGCCGCGCATCCGTGGTCAAGCCGCGATCCAGGCCGCTGGTGCGCCAGGTGCCCGTCGCGCTCAGCGTCCCTTCGGGCGTTTTCAGGGTCAGGCGATCCAGCTGCCAGCGGCGGCCACGCTCCTGGTTCCTGCCCTCCAGGTCCAGCTCGCCCAGCTCGCGCCCATACAGCGCCAGGCTATCCACCCGCAAGTCCACGCCTGGCAGATCGGACAGCGCATCCTCGCTGAAATTGGGTTCCTCGTCGCCCTCGGCCTTGGCCGCCGGCGGGTCTTGCGCGCCCGGCTCGGGGGCCGTGCCCAGCGCGAGCCGCTTGAAGCGCGCCGTCACCTGGCCGGCAATCGCCCCCGACGCCTCGCGCCAGGACACCGCCCCCTCGGCCTGTTTGGACGCCAACTCGACCCGCCACTGGTCGGCGGCGGGACGCGTGGCATACAGGTTCGCATCATCGAAGGCATGGCCGCCCATCTGCAATGTTCCCGCCTGCAGCGAGATCCGCTGCAACCCCGGGAACAGGGTTTCGTCGCTGGACGCAGCCGCCTGCGCCGGTTTTGCCGTCCCCGGCCTGGCGGCAGCGCTTGCCGCAGCCCCCGGCACGACGGCGGGCGCCACGGCGCCCTTGCCGGAAAACTCCTCGTCCACGACCTGCCACGCGCCCACGTCGAAGACGGGCACCCGGGCACTGACGCTCATGCCTGCCTCGGGCAGGCTGGCAGCCCGTTCCACGCCCAAGGCGCCGCGCTGGAAGTACGCGCCGCCCTGCTGGCCCATGTGGCGCTCGAACAGCATGTTGATGTTCTCGCCGGCCGTCACGGTCAACCAGCGGCGATTGCCGGGACCGGCATCCTGCGCGGCGGTCCATTCGGCCTGCACGGGCAGCGGCGCAGCGGCCGCCTTGCCGAAAGGCGCGGGGAAATCCAGGGCCAGCCCGCGCAGGTCCGAGGCCACGGAGACATCCACCTGTTTGGCCGCGTTCATCACCAGCTTGCCCGTGTAGGGCGCCTGACCGCTCAGGCGCTTGAGCCCGGCGGAAGGACTCAATTGCTGGATGCCCGCGGCGCTGACGGTGCCCGTGAACGCCAGGCCCGGCTTGTCGCTGGCCAGCTCGCCATTCAGGCGGAAGCCGCCGCCCAGGAACTGGCCGGTGATGTCATGCGCGGACATGCCCTTCTCGGTGAAGCCCAGCCTGCCGCGCACCTGGCGGAACGGCGGGATATCCGCCCATTGACGCACCTCGCCGCCATCGAACACGACGCTGCCCGCCACCGTCGTGTCGTCCATGTCCAGCAAGGGAATGTCCAGCTTGATGGGCACCTGCCACTGGCCCGTGGCCCGCGTGTCGTCCAGCAGGCCATCGAGCAAGGTGCCCAGCGGCGATGCGCCGGACAGCGCCAGGTAAGCGGCCGCGTCGCCCTGCGACGTGCCTTCGACCTTCACGTGCACGCCCTGCCGGTTCATGTTCGGAATGACGGCCTCGACCGTCTGCAGCGCCACGGCGTGCCGCGGCGTCACGCGCACGAGGCCGCCCTGCGTGCGCAGGCTGAGCGTATCGCGGAGCATCTCGAAGGTCCCGTCCAGGCCCTCCAGACGAGGCCAGCCCTTGCGCGTGGGCCGGGGCGGCGCATAGTCGACGATGGCCCCCGCCACGCTGCCCACCACGCGGAAATTGCCGGGATCCCCTTCGCCGTCGAAGGGGAATTGCGCCAGGTCGCCCCGCACGGTGAAAGTCGCCCCGCTGACCTGCCCCGCCACCAGCCCCTGCGACAACCATTGCCTGGCATCGCCGGACACCTCGCTGGGCAGGTAGCGCCACAGCATCGGCAGCGAGACGCGCTCCAGCTGTCCGCCGAGGTCGGCGGTGCCCGCGGAGGAACTGC
The DNA here is from genome assembly GCF_900089455.2 of Orrella dioscoreae. Lineage (NCBI taxonomy): Bacteria > Pseudomonadati > Pseudomonadota > Betaproteobacteria > Burkholderiales > Alcaligenaceae > Orrella > Orrella dioscoreae. Next base: position 2,070,973 of record NZ_LT907988.1, on the reverse strand, counting down.
CTTCGTCGCGCCATTCGCCCTGCAGCGTCGCCCGCAGGTCGTCGTTCTCGATCAAGGCCTGGCGCACGCGCAGCACCAGGGGGCCGTCATCGGGACGGTTCAAGGACAGGTCCGCGCTGACCTCGCGCAGGTCCGGCAGGCCGGGATCGAACACGGCGCCCGCCCGCAACGACATATCGCGCGCGGTGAATTGCAGCGCCAGGCCCTCACGTTCGTGCGTGCGCAGCATCTCGGGCTCCAGTGCGCCCGCCAGCACATCGCCGGGCGCTCCCTGCAGGCGGGCCTGGAAGGCGCCCAGGCGCAAGCCGATGTCCAGCTCATCGCTTTCCATGCGCAGGTCGCGCAGCGCCAGGTCCAGCGTCACCTGCGCCAGCTTGCCTTCCTGCAACTGGCCCCAGGCCCGGAAGGCGGCGCGCCCATGCGCGCCCGTCGGCACGTCGGCCCACGGACGCCAGGCCACCGGTTCGGCATCCTCCAGTTCGGCGTAGACCTGCCCGCGCCATTGGCGCGCGGTGTCACGCAGGTCGCTCAGCGTGGCCAGCGAGAAGAAACTGCGATCGATCGCGGCACGCACGGAAATGCCGCGTGCCAGGGCCGGCGGGGGCGCGGCATCGAGCACCAGCGCATGGCTGAAAGGACCGTTGCGCAAGCGCAGGTGCACCTGCGCCAGCGTCAGCGGCGGCGCCGCGCGCAGGTCATCCTGCCAGACCAGGGTCGCGCCGCGCAGCACGACCTCCTTCTGCGCCGCGATCCATTTCAGCGCGGGATCGTCCAGCGACATGCCCTCCCCGTCGCCTTCCAGCGAGAAGGACCGGCCCGCCGCCCACAGCCGGTTTTCCGCGTCGCGCCGCAGGCGCAAGGCCACGCCATCGATCTGCAGGGAAAGGAAACGCGGCGTCAGTTGCAGCACGCTGCGCCACGACAGCACCCCCGTGGCGGAGGGGATGTCCAGCACCGGCGACGACACCCCCATGTCATGCACGTGCACATCGTGGAAGGCCAGGCGCGGATTGAGCCCGCGCCAGTCGGCCTCGACACGGCCGATGCGCACCTCGCCGCCCAGCGCCTGGCTGGCGGCCTGCTCGATCTGGGGACGCCAGCTGTCGACGCGCGGCAACACGCCATAGCGCAGCACCAGCAGCGTGACCGCAATGGCGAAATAGACGGCCATGGCGACCCAGAACAGCGTGCGGAAGAACGTTTTGGACAAGATGGGAGGCGCGTGGACGGGTTCGGGCAATGCGGGCAGGCTGCCACGCCGCCGATGGCGGCATCGGGGCGAAAAAATTGGGGGCAGTTCAACCTTCCGTTTATACCTGATGGAGAGGCCGCGCGGGCGTTTGTTCCACGGTCCTGACAGCTGGTTACAGGCCGCGTGGCGCCCCCTTGCGGCCATTCTCCATGTCTAATAGCGGCACCGCCACACTTGCCCCCCTCTTTCCGCCCCCCACCATGTCCCTGCCCCAGAGTGCCCTGAACTGGTCCGGCCACCTGCGCCGCCGCCTCGCCGCCCGCCCCGCGCTGCAAGACTGGCTTGCCCAGGCTTGCGCGCAACCCGTCACGCCCGCCTCGCTGGAAAGCTGGTTCGCCGAACTGGCCGGCCAGTCCCTGGACGCGCCCGCCCTGGCGGTGGAAGACTGCCGGCGCGTGCTGCGGCAGTTGCGCGAGCGGGTGTTCTGCGGCCTGATCGTGCGCGACCTGGATGGCCGCGCGCCGCTGGAGGAAGTGGTCGGCGCCATGACCACGCTTGCCGACATTGCCGTCGCGCAAGCCTATCGCAGCGTGGCAAGCGATCTGGCCGCCACCCACGGCGTACCGCGCGACCCGCAGGGCGCGCCGCAGGAAATGCTGATCCTCGGCATGGGCAAGCTTGGCGGGCGCGAGCTCAATGTCTCGTCCGACATCGATCTCATCATGCTCTATGGCGAGGAAGGCGAGACCGACGGCCGGCGCCGCCTGTCCCACCACGAGTTCTATGGCCGCCTCACGCAACGCATGATGCCGGTGATCTCCGAGGTCGATGCCCACGGCCACGTCTTCCGCACGGACCTGCGCCTGCGGCCCGACGGCGACGCCGGGCCCCTGGCCTGGAGCCTGGACGCGCTGGAGCTGTACCTGGTGGCCCAGGGTCGCGAATGGGAACGCTATGCGTGGCTGAAAGCCCGCATCATGCCCGGCCTCGCCTTCGAAGGCAGCAATCCCGCTACGCAGCGCCAGCAATTGGAAAGCCTGCGCGTGCCCTTCGTCTATCGCAAATACCTGGACTTCGACGCGCTTTCGGCGCTGCGCGGCCTGCGCGAACGCATCCGCCAGGACTGGCAGCGCCGCGCGCTGGCGCGCACGGGCGTGGACACCATCAACAACGTGAAGCTGGGCGAAGGCGGGATCCGCGAAATCGAATTCGTGGTGCAACTCGCCCAGCTCATCCGCGGCGGGCGCATGCCGGCGCTGCAGCAGCGCGGCCTGCTCGATGCCTTGCGCGTGGAAACGCAGGCTGGCCTCATCCCCGCGGCTGACGCGCAGCAGCTCGAAGCCGCCTATCGCTTCCTGCGCCGCACCGAACACGCTTTGCAGTACCGCGAAGACGAGCAGACCCATCTGCTGCCCAGCGACCCGGAACGCCGCGCCCAACTGGCCGACGCGCTGGGCATGGCAAGCCCGGCCTTCGAAAAGGCGCTGTCGGACCATCGCGAATTCGTGGCGGGCATCTTCCGCAACGCCTTCCGCATCGCCGGCCTGGGCGATGGCGACGAACGCGCACGCGGCCAGGGCACCGCCGGCCAGCCGGCGTCCGGCAACGGCGGCCGCGGCGACGAGGACCGCAGCGGCGGCGACGTCGAGGCCGAACTGGCCGACCGCATCCAGGAATCCTTCGGCGACGATGCCGCCCCGGTGCTGCAGCGCGCCGAGTCGCTGCTGGCCAGCCATCGCGTGCGCACCCTGCCCGAGACCAGCCGCAAGCGCCTGCACGCCCTGCTGCCTGCCGCGGTCGCGGCGGCGCGCCAGACCACCGCGCCGCGCGAGGCCGCCATCCGCCTCTTCGACCTGATCGAACAGATCGCGCAACGCAGCGCCTACCTGGCCCTGCTGGCCGAATACCCCGACACGCTGGCGCGCGTGGCGCGCATCGTGGCGGCCAGCCCCTGGGCCGCGCAATACCTCACCCAGCACCCGCTGCTGCTCGACGGCCTGATCGACTGGCGTACCCTGTTCGAGCCGCTGGACTTCCCGCAGATCGCCCGCCAGTTGCAGGCGGACCTGAACGCCTGCCGCCTGCCCGATGGCCAGCCCGACATCGAGCGCCAGATGAACCTGATGCGCGACGTGCAGCGCCAGGCCAGCTTCCAGCTGCTGGCGCAGGACCTGGAAGGCGAGCTCAGCGTGGAGAAGCTGGCCGACCAGCTTTCCGCCCTGGCCGACCTGCTGCTCGAGGAGACCATCCGCCGCATCTGGCCGCTGGTGCGTGGCGCCCAGGGCGGCGAGTCGGCCCGCTTCGCCGTCATCGCCTACGGCAAGCTGGGCGGCAAGGAACTGGGCTACGCGTCCGACCTCGACCTGGTGTTCCTCTTCGACGATCCGGCCGAGGATGCCGCCGAACGCTACGCCAAGCTGGGCCGGCGCATGACCTCCTGGTTGTCGACCATGACCTCCTCGGGCCGGCTCTATGAAGTGGACCTGCGCCTGCGCCCCGACGGCGACGCGGGCTTGCTGGCCGTGTCGATGGAAGCCTTCGAGCAATACCAGCAACGCCACGCCTGGCTGTGGGAGCACCAGGCGCTGACCCGCGCGCGCTTTGCCGCCGGCGACGGCGAGGTGGGCGCCCAGTTCGAAGCCGTGCGCCGCGCGGTGCTGCTCACCCCGCGCGAGCCCGAGGCGCTGGCCGCCGAAGTGCGCGCCATGCGCGAACGCATCGCGTCGGGCCACCCCAATCCCGGCCCGGACTTCGATCTCAAGCATGACCGCGGCGGCATGGTCGACGTGGAATTCGTCACGCAATACCTGGTGCTGCGCCATGCGCACGAACACCCGAAGCTGGTCGACAACCTGGGCAACATCACCCTGTTGCGCCTGGCCAGCGCGGCCGGCCTGGTGGACGAGGCGGTCGCCCAGGCCGCCGGCGACGCCTACCGCAGCCTGCGCAAGCGCCAGCACGCGCTGCGGCTGCTGGGCGCGGAGAAGGCCCGCGTGCCGCCCGAGGATGTCGCGTCCGAACGACAGGCCGTATGCGCCCTGTGGGACGCGGTCATGGGCGAACGCGGCGCCCCGGGCGACGCCACCGGCCTGGGACGCGAGCGTGGCACGGGCCTGGGCCAACCTGGCCCGAAACCGCCCGGCGGCTGATCCGGATCAAGCCCAAGCGGGGCCGCCCGGCTGGCCGGGCGGCGCGCATGGCAGGTAAAATGCGGGATTGGCGCCCAGTTTTTCAATTCCCGCCGCGCCAAGACTCGTTGCCCAGACGCCCCAGACGCCCCATGAGCACTCAAGACCGCAACCCCGCCGCCGACGCCCAACAGGCCAGCCCCGCAAGGGCCGAGGCCCCCGCCCCCACGCGCAAGGCGCTCGCGCTGCCGAAAGGCCGCGACAAGGTGCTGCTGCACTCCTGTTGCGCCCCATGCTCGGGCGAGGTCATGGAGGCCATGCTGGCGTCCGGTATCCAGTACGAACTCTTCTTCTACAACCCGAACATCCATCCGGTCCGGGAATACGAGATCCGCAAGAACGAAAACATCCGTTTCTGCGAAGACAACGGCATCAATTTCATCGACGCCGACTACGACGTCGACAACTGGTTCGAACGCGTCAAGGGCATGGAGAACGAGCCCGAGCGCGGCCCGCGCTGCACGGCCTGCTTCGACATGCGCTTCGAGCGCACCGCACTCTATGCCTTCGAACACGGCTATGACACCTTCACCAGCTCGCTGGGCATCTCGCGCTGGAAGGACATGAACCAGATCAACGGCTGCGGCGAGCGCGCCGCGGCACGCTATCCGAACATGCTGTACTGGACGTACAACTGGCGCAAAGGCGGCGGCGCCGCGCGCATGATCGAGATCAGCAAGCGCGAAGCGTTCTACCAGCAGGAATATTGCGGCTGCGTCTATTCGCTGCGCGACACCAACCGCCATCGCCGCAGCCAGGGCCGCGACCGCATCGTCATCGGCGTGAAGTACTACGGCCAGGAAGAAGACCTGCAGGACGTGCAGGGCTGATCCGCGCGGCCGGCACCTGAGGCCGGCCCGCTTTCCTACCCGCGAGTCGGGTAGCTCACCTCAAGGATATCCAGCTCATCCACCCCGGCGGGCGTGCGCAGCACCACCGTCTCGCCTTCGCGCGCCTTGGTCAACGCCCGCGCCACGGGGGAAATCCAACTGATCTTGCCCACCAGCGGCTCGGCCTCGTCCACGCCGACGATGGTCACCGTGTGCGACTCGCCCGCGCGGTCTTCGTAATTGACCGTGGCGCCGAAGAACACCTGGTCGCGGTTGGGCTGCAAGGAGGCATCCACCACTTCCGCGATATCCAGCCGCTTGGTCAGGAAGCGCATGCGGCGGTCGATCTCGCGCAGGCGCTTCTTGCCGTACAGGTAGTCGCCGTTCTCGGAGCGGTCGCCGTTGGACGCCGCCCACGACACGATCTGCACCACGGCCGGACGCTCTTCATTCATCAGCTGCGACAGTTCGGCGCGCAAGCGCTCGTAGCCTTCCGGCGTGATGTAGTTGCGCGTGCCGGCGGGCAGCGACTGCGCTTCGGGGATGTCGTCCTCGTCGTCGCGGTCGGATTCCTTGACGAAAGCCTTGTTCATATCGGGTTGGAGCAGAGTGGGCCTGACGGGAATGTTAGCCCAGCCCGGGCGCGGCCCGCGCCGGCAAGCGGTGTTTCACAGGCAAGCATATGCAAGTGAAAACTGCGTATTACACCCGGCGGCGCCGGCTACCTAGAATTCCTGCTCCGCAACACTCTCCTGGCTCACCATGTCCCTCGCGTCCCCGCTGCGCACGCTGTTCCGCGCCACCCTTCCCCTCATCCTTGGCCTGGGCGCCACCTGCGCCAGCGCCGAAGGCACCCTGCGCATCGCCTATCAATTCGACGTCGGCGACATCGTGTTGCACGTGGTGCGCGACCAGAAGCTGATCGAGAAACACGGCAAGGCCGATGGCCTGAACATCGCGGTGGACTGGCGGCAGCTGTCCGGCGGCAGCGCCATCAACGACGCCATCCTTTCGGACAGCATCGACGTCGCGTCCACCGGCCTGCCGCCGCTGCTCACGATCTGGGATCGGACACGGAACAGGCAGGGCATCAAGGCCATCGCCGCCCTGGGTTCCTTGCCTGTCTACCTCCTGTCGCGCAATCCCGCCGTCAAGAGCCTGGACGATCTCGGCCCGTCCGACAAGATCGCGCTGCCCGCCACGACCGTGTCGCTGCATGCGCGCCTGTTGCAGATCGCCGCGGCACAGAAACACGGCAAGGCGCAGTTCGCCCGTTATGACGCCTACACCGTCAGCCTGCCGCACGGCGAGGCCACCGCGGCGCTGCTTTCTGGCAAGACCGAGATCAACAACCATTTTTCCAGCCCGCCTTTCTGGTTCAAGGCCCTGAAGGATCCCGCCATCCACAAGGTGACGGGCTCCTATGACATCCTGGGCGGACCGAGCACGCTGAACATCCTGTGGACCACGGGTACCTTCCACGACAAGAACCCGCGTACCGTCGCGGCCTTGCGCAAGGCGCTGGAGGAAGGCCTGCAACGCGTATTGCGCGACAAGAAACGCGCCGCGCAGATCTATGCCAGCCTGGAAGGGTCGAACCTGCCGGTCGAGGAAATCGAAGCGATCATCAGCCATCCGGACGTGCGCTATACGCTGCAGCCGCAGAACACCTTCAAGCTCGCCGAATTCCTGCATGACGTCGGCGCCATCAAGACCAGGCCCACGTCATGGCGGGACTATTTCTTCGAAAGCGCGCTGGTGACGGAGGGAAGCTGAGGCCCCGCGGACACGATCCCGAACAAAAGGCGGCCCGGCCGCCCTTTCCTCATTCAAGCCCAGTCGTGCCAGACGGGTTTCAGGCCGGCGGGCAGCGGCGGCAGGCTGCCCAGGTCATGGCGGCTTTCGCCGGGCCCGTGGAAGTCCGAGCCGCAAGAGGCCAGGAAGCCATAGTGCCGCGCGACGTCCGCGTATTCGCGGTATTGATCGGGACGGTGGCTGCCGGTCACCACTTCGATGCCCTCCCCGCCCAGGTCCCGGAACTCATCGAACAGCGCGCCGAACTGCACGGGGGAATATTTATAGCGGCCCGGATGGGCGATCACGGCCCGTCCGCCCGCGCCGTGGATCCACGCCACCGCCTGGGCCAGCGTGGCCCACTGCATGGGCACGTGCCCGGGGCAGTCGTCGCCCAGGATCTTGTTGAAGACGGTCTGCACGTCGGGGCAATACCCCGCGTCGACCAGGTAGCGCGCAAAGTGCGTGCGGCTGATCAGCTCCGGATTGCCGGCGAAGGGCAAGGCGCCTTCATAGGCGCCCGGCATGCCCATCGCAGCCAGGCGCTCGCCCATCTGCTTCGCCCGGCGCGCACGGCCGGCGCGCGTATCGGCCAGGCCGGCCGCCATCGCGGCATCGGCAGGATCGAAGGCCAGGCCCACGATGTGCACGGTCTGGCTGGCCCAGGTCACGGAAATTTCCACCCCGGTCACGAACCGCATGCCCACCGCCCGCGCGGCATCGCCCGCGCGCGCCAGCCCGCCGATTTCATCGTGGTCGGTCAACGCCCACACGTTCACGCCATTCGCATAGGCGCGTTCCGCCACCGCTTCCGGGGCGAGCAGCCCGTCGGAGACGGTGGAATGGCAATGCAGGTCGTAGATGAGGGGGACAGCGGTGCGCATGGCTTGATTGTAGGCCTAGGCCCGCCCCGACAGGAACGCAGCCACCGCCTCCACCTGGTCCGGCGCCATCAGCGTCGGCGCATGCCCCACGCCCGCCACCTCATGCAGGCTTGCCCGGGTGTTGCGCGCCAGCATCTGCTCGGCAGTGCTGGCAGACAACAGGTCGGACTCGCTGCCGCGCAGCACCAGCAGCGGGCAATCCAGCGCCTCGTAGAGCTGCCACAGCAATTCCTCGCCCGCGGCCGCGGATGCCGGGTCCTGCTGGGCGAAGGGCTGGGCCAATCCGAGGTCGTAATGTTTCACCCAGCGGCCGGCCTGGGGCACATAGACGTGGCGGGCAAGATCCTGCCACTGGGCGTCGCTGTGGGGGCCGAAACCGGCGGAGACAGTGCGCGCGTAAGCCACCGCCTCCTCGAAGCTGTCGAATTCCACCGGCTGCCCCACGAACTGGCCGATGCGCGCCAGCGCGGCGGTCTCCAGGGTCGGGCCGACGTCGTTGATGACCATGCGGCCCACGGCAATCCCCGTGCCCGGCAACTCGCCGAGTCCCGCCGGCGCCGCCGCCGGCGCCAGGCGCGACAGGGCGGCCGAGCCGCCCAGCGCCATGCCGATCAGCCCGCCCATCGAGGTCCCCACCCAGTCCAGCGTGCGCGCATCCAGCCGCGCCAGCAGGGTCACCATGTCGGAAACATACTGCGGCACGGTATAGAACAGCGGATTGCGCAGGCGGTCTGAACGTCCGCGGCCGGCGACATCGGGGCAGACCACCCGGTATTCGGCGGCCATGCGCCGCGCCAGCACGTCGAAATCGCGGCCGGTGCGCGTCAGGCCGTGCACGCACACCAGCACACGGTCGTTGTCGGGATCGCCCCACTCCCAATAGGCCATGCGGTGCAGGCCGGCGGGGCTGGCGCAGGTAACGTAATCAAGACGGGGATCGGACATGGCAAGACTCGGCGGTTGGCTGGGCACGCCGCCCGGCTGACCCAACCTACAGGCTGCGGCCTTCGCGGCGGCGCGGTAAAATACGCAGTTACGCCAAGAATACGCCAAAGGAATGTGCATGGAAGCCGAACGCCAGAACCAGATCGCCGCCCGCCTGTCGGACTACGCCGACCGCGAGCTGCAACTGCGGAGGTATCTTTGACTACGATGCCAAGACTGAACGCCTGCAAGTCGTAAACGCCGAACTCGAAGACCCGGCGGTCTGGAACGATCCCAAGCACGCCCAGGATCTCGGCCGCGAGAAGAAAAGCCTGGAAGACGTCGTCGAGACGCTCTCGGCCCTGGGCACGGGCATCGCCGACGCCCAGGAACTGTTCGAGCTGGCGGCAAGCGACGCCGATGACGACACCCTGCTCGCCATCGAGACGGACGCCGACGGGTTCCAGGAAAAGCTGGAAGCGCTGGAATTCCGCCGCATGTTCGCCAACCCGGCCGATCCGCTGAACTGCTTCCTGGACATCCAGGCCGGCGCGGGCGGCACCGAAGCCCAGGACTGGGCATCCATGCTGCTGCGCCAATACCTGAAGTATGCCGAGCGCAAGGGCTTCAAGGCCGAGGTGCTGGAAGAGTCGGAAGGTGAAATCGCCGGCATCAAGTCGGCCACGATCAAGATCGAAGGCGAATACGCCTTCGGCTACCTGCGCACCGAAACCGGCGTGCACCGCCTGGTGCGCAAGAGCCCCTTCGACTCCTCGGGCGGGCGCCACACGTCGTTCGCCAGCGTCTTCGCCTACCCGGAAGTGGACGACTCCTTCGAGGTCGAGGTGAACCCGGCCGACCTGCGCGTGGACACCTATCGCGCCAGCGGCGCGGGCGGCCAGCACATCAACAAGACCGATTCGGCCGTGCGCCTGACGCACATGCCCACCGGGATCGTCGTGCAGTGCCAGAACGACCGTTCGCAGCACCGCAACCGCGCCGAAGCCATGCAGATGCTGAAGTCCAAGCTCTACGAGCTGGAAATGCGCAACCGCATGGCCGAGCAGCAGAAGCTGGAAGACTCGAAGACCGACGTGGGCTGGGGCCACCAGATCCGCTCCTATGTGCTGGACCAGAGCCGCATCAAGGACCTGCGCACCAACGTCGAAATCTCGAACACCCAGAAGGTGCTCGACGGCGACCTGGACCCCTTCATCCAGGCCAGCCTGAAGCAAGGCGTCTGACCCTCGCGCGCCACGGCCCCGGCCGTGGCGTGTCCTGTTCAAGGAGCGTAGCGGCATGTCCATCACCACCATCGCCATCCTCACCGGCGCGTCGCGCGGCCTCGGCGCCGCGCTGGCGCGCGGACTCGTGCATCCCGGCACGCGGCTCGTGACGCTGTCGCGCAGCGCCGACCCGGCGCTGGACGAGCTCGCCCGCGCCCAGGGCGCCGAGCTGGAACAGGTGCAGGTCGACCTGTCCGACGCCGCCAGCGCGACCCGGGCCGCGCGCCAGGTGTGTGACGCCCTGCCGCGCGACGCCGGGCTGCGCTACCGCCTGGTCAACAATGCGGGCACGCTCGCGCCCGTGGCGCGCGCCGACCAGCTGGACGACGGCGCCGCCATCGCCACCGCCTTCAACCTGAACGTGAATGCGGCGCTGCTGCTGTCCTCGGCCTTCCTCGCCCGGCTCAAGGGCCTGAACGCCGACCGCCGCGTGCTCAACATCTCGTCCGGCGCCGGCCGCAACCCGAACCCGGGCTGGACCGTGTACTGCGCCACCAAGGCCGCGCTGGACATGGCTTCGCGCGTGACCGCCCAGGAACAGGGCACCGCTGGCGCCCGCATCGTGTCGCTGGCGCCCGGCGTGATCGACACCAGCATGCAGGCCGCCATCCGCGCCAGCGACCCCGCCAGCTTCCCCGCGCTGGAACGCTTCCAGCAGATGCACGACAGCGGTGCGCTCAGCAGCCCCGAGCAGACCGCCCAGCGCATCCTCGCCTATCTCGAACGCGACGATTTCGGCACGACCGTCATCGACGACATCCGCCACTACGACTGACCCACTGACGCACCCATCATGACCGACACGACGCCCGCCGCCCCGACCGCCCAGGACGAAAACCGCCTGATCACCGAGCGGCGCGCCAAACTCTCGAAACTGCGCGAAGCCGGCGTGGCCTTCCCCAACGACTTCACGCCGGACGCGCACGCCGCCGACCTGCACGCGCGTTTCGACGAGCAGGAGCAGGAGGCACTGGTGGCGCAGGCCGTCACGGTCAAGGTCGCCGGCCGCATGATGCTCAAACGCGTCATGGGCAAGGCTAGCTTCGCCACCCTGCAGGACGGCAGCGGCCGCATCCAGATCTACCTGGAACGCGGCACGCTGGGCGAAGCGCCCTACGCCGCCTTCAAGCAATGGGACATGGGCGACATCATCGCCATCGAAGGCACGATCTTCAAGACCAACAAGGGCGAGCTGTCGATCCACGCCACGCAGGCCCGCCTGCTGGCCAAGTCGCTGCGTCCGCTGCCCGACAAGTTCCACGGCGTGGCCGACCAGGAACTGCGCTACCGCCAGCGTTACGTCGATCTCATCATGACCGACGCCACGCGCCGCACCTTCGAGGCGCGCAGCAAGGCCATCGGCGGCATCCGCCAGCAGATGCTGGAGGCCGGCTTCCTGGAAGTGGAAACCCCCATGCTGCACCCCATCCCGGGCGGCGCGGCGGCCAAGCCCTTCATCACGCACCACAATGCGCTGGACATGGAGATGTTCCTGCGCATCGCGCCCGAGCTGTACCTGAAGCGTCTCATCGTCGGCGGCTTCGAGCGCGTCTTCGAGGTGAACCGCAACTTCCGCAACGAAGGCGTGAGCCCGCGTCACAACCCCGAATTCACGATGATGGAGTTCTACGCGGCCTATGCGGACTACCGCTGGCTGATGGACTTCACCGAGACGCTGATCCGACGCGCCGCCATCGCCGCGGCCGGCACGGCCAAGCTCGAATACCAGGGCCGTGAACTGGACCTGGGCGCGCCCTTCGACCGCCTGACCATCACCGGCGCCATCCTGAAGTACGCCCCGCGCTACACGCAGGCCCAGCTCGACGACGTTGCGTTCGTGCGCGCCGAACTGAAGACACTGGGTGCGGACGTCGATGGCCCCGTGCTGTCGCGCGCCGGCCTGGGCGCCCTGCAACTCGCCCTCTTCGAGGAAACCGCCGAGTCGCAACTGTGGCACCCCACCTTCATCATCGACTATCCGGTGGAAGTCTCGCCGCTGGCCCGCGCATCGGACACGCAGCCGGGCATCACCGAGCGCTTCGAGCTCTTCATCACCGGCCGTGAAATCGCCAACGGCTTCTCCGAGCTGAACGACCCCGAAGACCAGGCCGAGCGCTTCCGCGCCCAGGTGCAGGCCAAGGACGCCGGCGACGAGGAAGCCATGTTCTACGACGCGGACTACATCCGCGCGCTGGAATACGGCATGCCGCCCACCGGCGGTTGCGGCATCGGCATCGACCGCCTGGTCATGCTGCTGACCGACAGCGCCAGCATCCGCGACGTGATCCTGTTCCCGCACCTGCGCCGCGAAGACTGAGGACGTGGCCCGGCGATGCTGGTGAAACTCGTCATCTTCGCCATCCTGCTCGCGGGGCTTTCCTATCTGCTGTTCCCCGGGCTGCGCGGCGCCGCGCGCCGGCGCCTGCCCGGACGCATGCGTTTCGTCGTGGCGTGCGTCGCCTGCGCCCTCTTCCTGCTGTCGGCGGGCGCCTCGTTCATCCTGTGGATGGGCAGCGTGTCGGCCACCGCGGGAGGCGGCCACACCGACGGCGCCGGCTACCTCCTGCCGCTGGCAGGCGTGTCGCTGCTGTTGTCGCTGGGCTGTGGCGTGGCTGCGTACCGCTGCCGCTGACAGCCAAGGGCGCTCCCCCGCATGCAAAAAGGCCGCTCACGCGGCCTTTTTGCATTGCCAACGCTGGCACGCGGGCAAGCCGCCTGCGTCCTGCGCCGTGCCGGGTTCAGACGCCCGAACGCTCCACCGCCTGCGCCCAGCGCCGCGCCACCGTGGGCGAGGTCGCGCAGCTGGCGATATCCGTGACCACGCGCACCGCGCGCTCCAGCAGCTGGATATCGGCCTCGTGCTGGCGGGCAACGTGCGGGTCCTCGAAGAAGATGACGCGCTGGCATTGCCGTTCCAGCACGATCTCGGCGATCTGCGCGTCGCCGCCCAGCGGGCCGCTCAGGTAACGCTGCACCCAGGCACGCTCGCGCGGCCAGCCGCGCGACCAGGCCAGCTCGTTCAGCAGGCCGCCCGTGGTGCCCGTGGCCACGCGCTTGGAAAAGCGCGACAACAGGTCGAAGTGGTCGGCGGCGAACGCCACCATCTGTTCCTTCAGGGCATCGTGGGAGATCAGCGCCAGCGTCTGGCTGGAGAAATCGAAGCTGCGCTGCTGCGCGGCATCCAGCGACAGGCCTGCATGGATGCGCTCGACCGACATCCACTCGATGGCGCCCGCCAGCGTGGAAATGAAGGGACGGCCATGCGTGATGCACTGGCGCTTCAGGGCCAGCGCCTCGGGGAAGATGGACGAGGGGTCCACCGGGTCGATCAGGTAGATGGCGCCATCGAACGGGGCGACGTCATCGCGCCCTTCGGTCACGCGGGCCACCAGCTTCATCAGGCCACCTTCGCGGCCATAGGGATAGCGGATGAGGCCGGAATAACCGGGCAGCATGCCTTCGCGCTCGATGGCGTCATGCGTGCGGCCCACCGTGTGCAGTTGCACGCCCAACTGGCGGATCGTGTCGGAGCAGGCGCGCAGCCATTTGAACAACGCCGCGTCGGGCGTCTCGTGGTGGAGGCGGTTGGCGGCCAGGCCGAAGCGCAGGGGGGTGGCGATCATGGACGGAAACACACGGACGGATGACGGGGTATCGATGATACCTCGCCCGCGCGACCGGGCTGCCATAAGGGCTTACCGCGGGGGCTTGCCGCGGGGGCTTGCCGCGGGCGCGCCCTGTCCGCCCTCGCAGACCGCGACGGGGCTTATTCCGCCTCGTCGATCCAGGCCATCTGGATGGCTTCCAGGATCTTCTCGCCGCTGCGCTCGGGATCGTCGTTGAAACCGGGCAACGCCAACACCCAGGCGTGCAGATCGGTGAAGCGCACGGTCCTGGGGTCCACCTCGGGATGGGCGTCAGCCAGCCCCTCCGCGATCGCGTAGGTATCGGTCCACTTCATCAGTGATTTTCCTTGGCGTGGTTGATCGTGTACTTGGGAATCTCCACGGTCAGGTCGGCGTCGGCGATGCGGGCCTGGCAGGACAGGCGCGAGGTCGAGGACAGACCCCAGGCACGGTCCAGCATGTCTTCTTCGCTGTCGGAAGCCTCTTCCAGCGTGTCGAAGCCTTCCCGCACCACCACGTGACAGGTGGTGCAGGCGCAGGACAGCTCGCAGGCGTGTTCCAGCTCGATGTGGTTATCCAGCAGCACACGGCAGATGGACTCGCCGCGCGGCGCGTTCTCGATGACGGCGCCTTCGGGGCAGAGTTGGGGGTGCGGCAATACGGTCAGTTTCGGCATGGTGGTTCAGGCAAGTTCATCCAGCTTGCGGCCCGACAGCGCGGCGCGGATATTGCGATCCATGCGGCGGGCAGCGAATTCGTCGGTGGCGTCGGACAGCGCCTGGACCCGGGCGCGCACGGCATCGGCGTCTTCCAGCGACTGGGCGCCGGCGGCGTCGGCCAGCGCGGCGTCCACGCGGGCGCGCTCTTCCGCGGACAGCAGGTCGCCGTCGGCGGCCAGCGCGGCCTGCACGGACTCGACCAGCTGGCGGGCATCGACCTGCTGCTCGCGCAGCATGCGGGCCTGCGCATCGGCATCGGCCTGCGAAATGCTGTCGGCCAGCATGCGCGCGACCTCCTCGTCGCTCAGGCCATAGGACGGCTTGACCGTTACCGAGGCCTCGATGCCGGTGGTCAGCTCGCGCGCCGACACGCCCAGCAGGCCGTCCGCATCGACCTGGAAGGTCACCCGGATGCGCGCCGCCCCCGCCACCATGGGCGGGATGCCCCGCAGCTCGAAGCGCGCCAGCGAGCGGCAATCGGCCACCAGGTCGCGCTCGCCCTGCACCACGTGGATGCTCATGGCCGACTGGCCATCCTTGAAGGTCGTGAACTCCTGCGCGCGCGCCACCGGGATGGTGCTGTTGCGCGGCACGATGTGTTCGACCAGGCCACCCATGGTTTCCAGGCCCAGCGACAGCGGCAGCACGTCCAGCAGCAACCAGTCCTCGCCCGGTGCGCGGTTGCCCGCCAGCAGGTTGGCCTGCGACGCGGCGCCCAGCGCCACCACCTGGTCGGGATCGAGGTCGGTCAGCGGCTCGGCACCGAACAGTTCGCCCACCACGCGGCGCACCACCGGCATGCGCGTGGCGCCGCCCACCATCACCACGCCGCGCACGTCCGCAGGCGCCAGGCGCGCATCGCGCAGCGTGCGGGACACGCATTCCAGCGTGCGGGACAGCAAGGGTTGCGCCAGCGTCTCGAAATGCGCGCGCGTCAGCGTGCCCGCCAGGCATTGGCCATCAGGCAGCTCGACGGTGTAATCGGCGCTTTCCTGCGCCGACAGCGCTTCGCGGGCGGCCCGCGCGGCCACCAGCAAGGCGCGGTAGGCGCGCGGCTCGCGCAGCGCCTGTTGCGCGGCGGCGGGATCGTCCTTCACCCACTCGTCCACGATCAGCGCGTCGAAATCATCGCCGCCCAGGGCCGTGTCGCCGGCCGTGGCCACCACTTCGAACACCCCCTGCGTCAGGCGCAGGATGGAAATGTCGAACGTGCCGCCCCCCAGGTCATACACCGCATAGACGCCTTCGGCATCATGGTCCAGGCCATAGGCCAGCGCGGCCGCGGTCGGCTCGTTCAGCAGGCGCAGCACGTTCAGGCCGGCCAGCTTGGCCGCGTCGCGCGTCGCCTGGCGCTGTGCGTCGTCGAAATAGGCCGGCACGGTGATCACCGCGCCCACCAGCGTATCGCCCAGTGTCGCCTCGGCCCGTTCGCGCAGCGCCGAGAGAATGGCCGCCGACACCTCGACGGGACTCTTGTCGCCCTGCACGGTGCGCAGCCGCACCATGCCCGGCGCGTCGACGAACTCGTAGGGCGCGCGCGAGGCTTGCGCCTCGGCGAGCGAACGCCCCATGAAGCGCTTCACCGACACGATGGTATTCAGGGGATCGCTGGCCTGCAGCGGCAACACCTCGGCGCCGACGGCCACCTCGCCATCCGGCGTGTAGCGCACGGCCGAAGGCAGCAGCGCCCTGCCCTGCGCGTCGCGCAGGACCTCGGCAACGCTGCTGCGCACCGCGGCCACCAGCGAATGCGTGGTGCCCAGGTCGATGCCCACGGCGAGCTTGCGCTGATGCGGCGCGGGCGACTCACCCGGCTCGGAAATCTGCAGAAAAGCCATATGTATCCTGTCCTGCGCGGCACGCCTGGCAACGGCGGCCACGGTGGGCACCCTTGCCGGGCGCCGCAATTCTTCTTCCGGGCAGACGATGCGCGCGATCAGCGCGGCGACGTCGCGCCCGCCTCCGCGCGCAGCGCCTCGGCCAGGCGATCCAGGAACATCCATTCCCGCACGCGCAAGCCAGCCTGGGCCACATCCTGTTTTTCGTCGAGCAACGCCCCCACCGTCGCCCCGAGCTCACGCTCGGCATCGCGCAGTTCCTCGGCCAACGCCGCGAACTGCTGCGGATCGCCGGACTCGCGCGCATCGTCCAGCGCTTCGCGCCAGGCCATCTGCTGCATCAGGAAATCCGGCGACATCGCCGTATTGCTTTCGGTCTGCAGGTCCACGCCGTCCGTCTCGCACAGATAGCGCGCGCGCTGCAGCGGATCGCGCAAGGTGCGATACGCCTCGTTGGCGCGGGCCGACCATTGCATGGCCACCCGCTTTTCGGCAGCCGAGGCCGTGGCATAGCGATCAGGGTGCACGCGCGCGGCGACGTCGCGCCAGGCGCGCTCGAGCGCGTCGGCGTCCAGCGCGAACGCGCGCGGCAAGCCGAACAGGCTGAAGTGATCGTCAGCCAAGGCCTACACCGTGAAAGATTCGCCGCAACCGCAACTGGCTTTCTCGTTGGGATTGCTGAACTTGAAGCCTTCGTTCAGGCCTTCACGGGCGTAGTCGAGTTCGGTGCCGTCCAGATAGGCCAGGCTCTTCGGGTCGATGAACACCTTGACGCCGAAGCTCTCGAAGACCTGGTCTTCGGCAGCCGGCGCGTCCACGTATTCCAGCTTGTAGGCCAGGCCCGAGCAGCCGGTGGTCCGTACGCCCAGGCGCAGGCCGACGCCCTTGCCGCGCTTTTGCAGGTAGCGGCCGACGTGATCGGCGGCCTGTTGGGTCAGCGTAACGGCCATGATCAGCTCGCGTGCTTGTCCTGGTAGTCCTTGACGGCCGCCTTGATGGCGTCCTCGGCCAGGATGGAGCAGTGGATTTTCACGGGCGGCAGTGCCAGCTCTTCGGCGATCTGCGTGTTGCGGATGGCCATGGCCTGGTCCAGCGTCTTGCCCTTGACCCATTCCGTCACCAGCGAGCTGGAAGCGATGGCCGACCCACAGCCGTAGGTCTTGAAGCGCGCGTCTTCGATCACGCCTTCGTCATTGACGCGGATCTGCAGCTTCATGACGTCGCCACAGGCCGGCGCGCCAACCATGCCGGTGCCGATGTTGGTGTCGCCCTTGTCGAAGGAACCCACGTTGCGGGGGTTTTCGTAGTGGTCCAGAACTTTGTCGCTGTATGCCATGATGATTGCTCCTTACTTTTGAATACCGTCACTACTGCCAGCCGGGGCATTGCGGAGCCGGCTTCGCCGGTCCGCCGATGCCGCCCCCTTGAGGGGGAGGCGCGCAAGCGCCTCGGCGGTGGGACTTGTCAGTGGGCAGCCCACTGGACGGTGTTGAGGTCAACGCCGTCCTTGGCCATTTCCCACAGCGGCGACATGTCGCGCAGCTTGCCCACGCGGCTCTTCAGGAGCTGCACGGCAAAGTCGACTTCCTGCTCGGTCGTGAAACGGCCGATGGTGAAACGGATCGAGCTGTGCGCCAGTTCGTCGTTGCGGCCCAGGGCGCGCAGCACGTAGGAAGGCTCCAGGCTGGCCGAGGTGCAGGCCGACCCACTGGACACGGCCAGTTCCTTGATCGCCATGATCAGCGACTCGCCTTCGACGTAGTTGAAGCTGACGTTCAGGTTGTGCGGCACGCGGCGCTCGATGTGACCGTTCAGGTACACCTCTTCCACGTCCGACAGGCCTTGCCACAGACGGTCGCGCAGCATGCGCACGCGGTCGTTTTCCACGGCCATTTCTTCACGCGCCAGGCGGAAGGCTTCGCCCATGCCGACGATCTGGTGCGTGGCCAGCGTGCCCGAACGGAAACCGCGCTCATGGCCGCCCCCATGGATCTGCGCCTCGATACGCACACGCGGCTTGCGGCGCACGTACAGGGCGCCGATGCCCTTGGGGCCATACGTCTTGTGGGCCGAGAACGACATCAGGTCGACCTTCAGCTTCTGCAGGTCGATCACGACCTTGCCGGTGGCCTGGGCGGCATCGACGTGGAAGATGATGCCGCGCGCGCGCAGCAGTTCGCCAATGGCCTCGATGTCCTGGATGACGCCGATTTCGTTGTTGACCATCATGACCGACACCACGCTGGTGTCGGGACGCAGGGCGGCTTCCAGCGCGGCCAGGTCGATCAGGCCGTCTTCCTGCACGTCCAGGTAGGTCACTTCGAAACCCTGGCGCTCCAGTTCTCGACAGGTGTCCAGCACGGCCTTGTGCTCGGTCTTGACCGTGATGAGGTGCTTGCCGCGCTCGGCATAGAAGTGCGCGGCGCCTTTCAGGGCCAGGTTGTTCGACTCGGTGGCGCCGGAGGTCCAGATGATTTCGCGCGGATCGGCATTCACCAGGGCGGCGACATCGGCGCGCGCCTGCTCGACGGCCTCTTCGGCGGCCCAGCCCATTGCATGGCTGCGGGAGGCCGGATTGCCGTAGTTCTCGTAAAGCCAGGGCACCATCTTGTCGACCACGCGGGGGTCGACGGGCGTGGTAGCCGAGTAATCGAAATAGATGGGACGGGTGGTCATGGGAAAGGCTCCTGAATTCAAGCCGCGGCGCGCGCGGGGCGGGGGCGTTCGGCCGTATTGGCGGTTGCGGTGCCAACAGGCGAGGCGCCACCCAGACGGTCCACGCGCACGGCGGAACACGCTTTTTCCTGGTTGGCTTCCTGAAGCTGGCGCACGCGCTGCTGATCCACGAGGTCCTGCAGCGACACGGAGTCCAGGTAATCGACCATCTTGCGGTTGAGGGTGGCCCACAGCTCATGCGTCATGCACTTGCCGGACTTGCCGTCATTGCCACTCGTACAGTCCCGCTTGCCGCCACAACTCGTGGCGTCCAGCGGTTCGTCCACCGCGAAGATGATGTCGGCGACGGTCACGTTGCGCGCCAGGCGGGCCAGCGAATAGCCGCCACCCGGGCCGCGCACGCTCTCGACGAGCTCGTGCCGGCGCAACTTGCCGAAAAGCTGTTCCAGATAGGACAGCGAGATGTTCTGGCGCTGGCTGATCGCCGCCAGCGTCACGGGGCCACTGTGCTGGCGCAAGGCCAAGTCGATCATCGCCGTCACGGCGAAGCGCCCTTTCGTGGTCAGCCGCATGATGTCTTTCCTTTAGGCCGGGAATGGCAAGGGGGAGTCCCCGCGCCCTTCACCAATACCTGAGCAATTAACTCAAGCATACCAAATTCCCGACTATTTTGCTTGGGTACCTCACGTAAAAAAACGCGCCGAAGCGCGTTTTTTCTGGGAATTCCCGGTCTGGTGGGAATCAGGCAGCCTGATACTGGGTGGCACGCTTGCGCACCAGCTCCAGCACGCCCTGACAGGCGTCCTCGATGTAATCCAGGACCTTGCCGAAGCCTTCCGGGCCGCCGTAGTACGGATCGGGCACAGTGGCCTCTTCGAATTCGTTGGCGAAACGCATCAGGAGCATCAGCTTGTGCTGATACTGCTTGGGGCATTGCTGCTGCATGGCGGACAGGTTTTCCCAGTCCATGGCCAGGATCAGGTCGAAATCACGGAAGTCTTCCGCCGTGACCTGGCGCGCTTCGCGATGGGCCATGTCGTAGCCGCGCTTGCGCGCTGCGGCCTGAGCGCGCGCGTCCGGCGCCTCGCCCACGTGGAAACCATGGGTGCCAGCCGAATCGACGCCGACCACGTCGGACAAACCGGCGTCGGCGACCAAATGGCGAAACACGCCTTCTGCGCTGGGCGAGCGACAGATATTACCCATGCAAACGAAAAGAACCTTGGTCATCATGTCCATAAGTGTGCGGGAAAACCCGCAACAAGGCAAGTTTTTTTTGCACGTGCGCAAGGGCGGTGCAAAAAACATGAAACAAGAATAGTTTCTTTTAAAACAACCGCTTAGCAAGCACCTTTCACGTCCCTGACGAGGCAGGAATCCCCACTTCGGGGCCCAGTTGTCCACAGCTGTGCGCAGTGCAAAAAAGGCCATGCACCGGGGCCTGCCATCAACGTCTGATATGCACCACATTCATGCATATCGGACGTTTCCATTACATGGATCCCTGCCCCAGCAAGGCCTGGTCCTTCAGCTTCTGCAGCGTGTCGCGGGTGGCGGCGGCCTGCTCGAACTCCAGGTTGCGGGCATGATCCAGCATCTGCTTTTCCAGGCGGCGGATTTCTCGCGCCAGGGCCTTCTCGTCGCCCAGCAGGGCCAAGGGCACGTCGTCCGCCTTGGGCTTGAGGGATTCGGCCCCCACGACGCCGTCGATGAGTTCGCGCACGGCCTTGTTCACGCCACGGGCCACGATGCCATGCTCGGCATTGAATGCCTGCTGGCGCTCCCGCCGGCGCGAGGTCTCGTCCATGGCGCGCCGCATGGAATCGGTGATCCTGTCTGCATAGAGTATGGCGTGGCCATTTAGGTTCCGCGCCGCCCGGCCGATCGTCTGGATCAGGCTGCGCTCGGAGCGCAGGAAGCCTTCCTTGTCGGCATCCAGGATGGCCACCAGGGAGACCTCGGGGATATCCAGGCCCTCGCGCAGCAGGTTGATGCCCACCAGCACGTCGAAGGTGCCCAGGCGCAAGTCGCGCAGGATCTCCACCCGCTCCACCGTATCGATGTCGGAATGCAGGTAGCGGACCTTCACGCCGTGCTCGGACAGGAAGTCGGTCAGGTCCTCGGCCATGCGCTTGGTCAGCGTGGTCACCAGCACCCGCTCGCCGGCGCCCACGCGCAGGCGGATTTCGCCCAGCAGGTCGTCGACCTGGGTCCGCGCCGAGCGGACCTCGACCATGGGGTCGACCAGGCCGGTGGGCCGCACCAACTGCTCGACCACGTTGTCGGTGTGCTCGTTCTCGTAGGCCGACGGCGTCGCCGAGACGAAGATGCACTGGCGCATGCGCGCCTCGAACTCTTCCAGCTTGAGCGGCCGGTTGTCCAGCGCCGAGGGCAGCCGGAACCCGTACTGCACCAGGGTTTCCTTGCGCGCCCGGTCGCCGCGGTACATGCCGCCCAGCTGGCCGATGGTGACGTGGCTCTCGTCGATGAACATGAGCGCATCGGTCGGCAGGTAGTCGATGAGCGTGGGCGGCGGCTCGCCGGCCGCGGCGCCCGAGAGGTGGCGCGAGTAGTTCTCGATGCCCTTGCAGAAGCCCAGCTCCTGCAGCATTTCGAGGTCGAAGCGGGTGCGCTGCTCGAGCCGCTGCGCTTCCACCAGCTTGCCGTCCTTGACGTAGAAATCCAGCCGCTCGCGCAATTCGGCCTTGATGGTCTCGATGGCGCGCAGCACGGTGTCGCGCGGCGTCACGTAATGCGAACCGGGATAGACGGTGTAGCGCGGCACCTTCTGGCGCACGCGGCCGGTCAGCGGATCGAACAGCTCCAGCGACTCGACCTCGTCGTCGAACAGGGTCAGGCGCAGCGCCAGCTCGGGGCTTTCCGCCGGGAAGATGTCGACGGTTTCGCCGCGCACCCGGAAGGTGCCGCGCGTGAAGTCGGCGTCGTTGCGGGTGTATTGCATGGCCACCAGGCGCGCCAGGATCTCGCGGCGGCCGATCCGGTCGCCAGCGCGCAGGATCAGCACCATGGCGTGGTAGTCGCCAGGGTTGCCGATACCGTAGATGCACGAGACCGTCCCCACGATCACCGTGTCGCGGCGCTCGAGCAGGCTCTTGGTCGCCGACAGGCGCATCTGCTCGATGTGCTCGTTGATGGACGAGTCCTTCTCGATGAAGAGGTCGCGGGTCGGGACGTAGGCTTCGGGCTGGTAGTAGTCGTAGTACGAGACGAAGTACTCGACCGCATTGCGCGGAAAGAACTCCCGCATTTCCGCATAGAGCTGCGCGGCCAGCGTCTTGTTGGGCGCCAGCACCAGGGCCGGGCGGCCCAGCTGCGCGATGGTGTTTGCCATCGTGTAGGTCTTGCCCGAGCCCGTCACGCCCAGCAGGGTCTGGAACATCAGCCCGTCGCGCGCGCCCTCCACCAGCTGGCCGATCGCGCGGGGCTGGTCGCCCGCCGGCGGATAAGGCTGGTAGAGGTGGAAAGGACTGTCCGGGTAGTCGACGAAACCGCTATCGCTCATGCTAGACTGGTGTGGGGTAAACAGAACATTATCCCCCCCGATCCTGCCAGCGTCCACCCTGCCCTTCCGGCGCATTCCTGCCGCCGCCCCGGGCCCGCGCCGACGCCCGGCCCGATCCAGCCCCTAGAGACACCCCGCCGCGCCGGCCCACGCCGACGGGCAACCGAGATTGAACGACAGCTTTGTCCTCCATCCGTCACGCTTTCCTAACCTCCCCTCCTTTGCGGCCCTAGCGCCCATTCCGCCCTCATGATCTCTCCCTTTGCTTCCGTCGAACTCGCCCCGCGCGACCCGATCCTCGGCCTGACCGAGCAGTACAACGCCGACACCCGCCCCGGCAAGGTGAACCTGGGCGTGGGCGTCTATTACGACGACGAAGGCCGCATCCCGCTGCTGCAAAGCGTGCGCCGCGCCGAACAGGCCCGCCTGGAAGCCGCCGCGGCCCGCGGCTACCTGCCCATCGACGGCATCGCCAACTACAACCAGGGCGCACAGAAGCTGCTGCTGGGCGAAGGCTCGCCGCTGGTCGCCGAAGGCCGCGTGCTGACCGTGCAGACCCTGGGCGGCACCGGCGCCCTGAAGGTCGGCGCCGACTTCCTGCGCGCGTTCCTGCCCGACGCCAAGGTCGCCATCAGCGACCCCAGTTGGGAAAACCACCGCGCGCTGTTCGAACGCGCCGGTTTCGACGTCGTCACCTACGCCTATTACGACGCGGCCACCCGTGGCCTGAACTTCGCCGGCATGACCGACAGCCTGCGCGCGCTGCCCGAAGGCAGCATCGTCGTGCTGCACGCGTGCTGCCACAACCCGACCGGCGTGGACCCCACCGCCGAGCAGTGGGCTGAAATCCTGGAAATCGTGAAGGCGCGCAAGCTGGTGCCCTTCATGGACATCGCCTATCAAGGCTTCGGCGACGGCCTGGAGCAGGACGCCCAGGTGGTGCGCCGCTTCGCCGACGCCGGCCTGACCATGCTGATCAGCTCGTCGTTCTCGAAGTCGTTCTCGCTGTACGGCGAGCGCGTGGGCGCCCTGACCGTCGTGGCCGGCAACAAGGAAGAAACCGGCCGCGTGCTGAGCCAGGTCAAGCGCACCATCCGCACGAACTATTCCAACCCACCCACTCACGGCGCCAGCGTCGTGGCCGCCGTGCTGAACTCGCCCGAGCTGTTCAAGCTGTGGGACGAGGAACTGGCCGGCATGCGCGACCGCATCCGCCTGATGCGCCAGGAACTGGTGAACAAGGTGAAGGCACATGGCGCCACGCAAGACCTGAGCTTCGTCGTGAAGCAACGCGGCATGTTCTCGTACTCGGGGCTGTCGGCGGCGCAGGTCGAGACGCTGCGTGAAGAATCGGGGATTTATGCGCTGTCGACGGGCCGTATCTGCGTCGCTGCGTTGAACAGCCGCAATATCGACGTCGTGGCGGCCGCGATTGCCAAGGCATTGAAGTAATCCCGCCGTCTCCGGCAGGACAGGCAAAAAGGCCCCGAGGGGCCTTTTTGCTTTTTGGGCGGGGCGCCGCCGTCGGCACGAGGGCGCCCGCCCCGGCTCAGACGTCGACGCGATAGCGTTCGATCACCTCGGGCCGCAGGCGGATCCCCAGGCCCGGGGCTTGCGGCACGGCCATGTAGCCATCGCGGATGTCCGGAAAACCCTCGGGCAGCTCCCACAACAAGGGGTCGCGCTGGCGATTCGCGAAAATCTCCACGAACAGTGCGTGCGGGTTGGCTGCCATCAGGTGGATGGCGACCTGGGGCTCTTCATGGTGCGCCATCTCCACATTCATGAACCGCGCCATGTCGGCCACGCGCTGCCACTCGGTGATGCCGCCGCACAGCGTCACGTCCAGGTTCAGGATGGAGACACCTCCCTTGGTAATGAGATCCCGGCAGGCCCGCCCGGTGATTTCCCCCTGACCCACGTTGATCGGTATGGACGTCTTGGTCGCCAGCAGCATCAGCCCGTCGGTCTGGTCATACCATTTGACCGGCTCCTCCATCCACCGTACGCCCAGATCAGCCTTTTCCATGGCCACGCAGAACTTCACCGCGTCCAGCGGATGCCAACCCTGGTTGGCATCCACGGTGATGACGAAATCCTTGCCCCCCGCCTTGCGAGCCGCCCGCACCCGCTCGAAATCCTCCTCCAGGGTGGCACGCCCGACCTTCATCTTGATGCCGATGCAGCCGGCCTGGCGCACGCTTTCGACTTCCTTCGCGATGGCCACCGCCGGATCGCTGCCGTCCTTGGGGTAGTAGCCACCGATGGAGATGACTGGCACCCGGTCGCGCACACCCCCCAGCAGCTTGTAGACCGGCACGTCGTACAGCTTGCCGCGCGCATCCCACATCGCGTTATCCAGGCAGCTGATGGCCTGCAGCAGGATGCCACGCGGGTGCATGTCCAACTGATGCAGGCCACGATTGCCCAGGTCCAGGTCGATGTTAAACATCGCCTCCCACAGGCGCTGGAAGTCGCGCACGTCCTGTCCCTGGAGCAGCGGCCCCAGATGATCGCGAATGACCTGGACGATCTGCGCCTGGGTGTGGAATTCATCGCCGCCGTAGGTTTCCCCCACCAAGCCGTTTTCCAGATGGACGCGGGTGATGATGGTGGGGCGGGTGGCAACCTGATAGGTGCCGCCCTTGAATACCTCCTGGAGCTGCATGTCCAGCGCAATGGCCTCGACGTGTTCGATCTTCACTGTGTCTCCTTGTTTCCGATGAGAGATGGGCGCGGTATCACTGCGGGTCGATACCGGCTTCGCGCACGACGCGCTGCCACTTTTCCTGCTCGCTGCGCATGAAGCGCCCCAGCGCGTCGGCACTGACCGACTCGGCGGGCAGTACTTCAATGCCCTGCTTCTCCAGCGATTGCACGTATTCCTTGTCGGCCAGGGCTTCGGCGTAGGCCTTTTGCAGGACGTCGATCACGTGCGCCGGCGTGTCGGCAGGCGCATATAGCCCGTACCAGGTCGAGGCGAGAAAACCGGGCACTTCCTTTTCCGCCAGCGTCGGGACGCCGGGAAACAGCGCCATCCGTGCCTGCGAGGTCAGGGCCAGCGCGCGCAGGCGCCCGCCCTGGGTCTGCGGCAGCGAGACATTGGTCTGGTCCAGCATGGCGTCGATCTGGCCGCCCATGAGGTCGGCCATGGCCGGGCCCGTGCCCTTGTAGGGCACGAAGGTGTATTGCACCTTGACCACCGACGCGAGATGTTCGGCAGCCAGGTGGGAAGACGAGCCCACGCCCGCCGTGCCGAAGGTGAGCTTGCCCGGATCCTTGCGGGCCGCCTCGAACAGGTCGGTGGCCGTGCGGTAAGGCGAATTGGCGCCCACGAGCAAGGCCATGGGCGTGTCGGGGAAACGGAACACGGGAACGAAATCCTGGTTGGGGTCGTAGCGCAGCGACTTGAAGAGAGACGGCGCGGCCGCCATGGTCCCGATATGGCCCACGAACAGGGAGTAACCGTCAGCCCTGGCGCGCGCGACCTTTGCCGCGCCGATCGTGCCGCCGGCGCCGCCCAGGTTCTCCACCACGATCGATTGCCCCAGCGCGGCGGAAACCCGTTGCGCGACGTTCCTGGAGACTGCGTCGGTGGGGCCGCCTGCCGCAAAGGGCACGAGCCAGGTAATGGCCTTGGCGGGATAGGTTTCCTGCGCGGCAGCGGTGCCGATGCCGCATGCGGCCAGCGCGGCCAGGAGCAGGCGCTGGACGGTGGTGGTGGACGATGTCATGGTGTCTCTCCCGATATTGTTATGGCCTTGCTCGAAAAGGTGACCAAGGCATGTCCGCATATCGTATCGGCCACGAAACCTTTTAGAATCCCCGAATCCGGAACTTCTCAATACACGATTCGTGGCCGATCACCAGCCCTCGCTCGTCGACCTGCACCTGTTCACCGAAGTCATCCGCCTGGGCAGCTTCGCCCGCACGGCCGACGAATGGGGCATGTCGCCCTCCTACGTCAGCAAACGCATCGGCATCCTGGAACAGGATCTGGGCGTGCGGCTGCTGCATCGCACCTCGCGGCGCCTGAGCGCCACCGCGCAGGGCGAGCAGACCTACGAATGGGCCCGGGAAATCCTGGGAAATGTGCGCCAGTTACGCGACGCGCTGGCGGACGAAGTGTCGGAGCCCCGGGGCCGCTTGCGCGTCAGCTCCAGCTTCCGGCTGGGACGCAATCACGTCGCCCCCGCCATTTCGCTGCTGGCGAAGCGCTATCCCAAACTGGAGGTATCGCTGACGGTGCTGGACCGGCCGGTGGATCTGCTGGAAGAGGGGCTGGACCTGGACATTCGTATCGGCGGCGTGCCCGAGCCGCATCTGATTGCCCACCGTATCGCGCATAGCCACCGCCTGCTGTGCGCCGCGCCGTCCTACCTGGAAGCGCGCGGCATGCCGCAACAATTGGACGAACTGTGCCGCCATAGCTGCCTGGTCTTCCGCGAGCGTGACCAGCCCTTCGGGAATTGGCGGCTGGTCGGCCCCAAGGGCCTGGAGACGGTGAAGGTGACGGGCACGCTTTCCTCGAACAACAACGACATCATTCGCCAATGGGCGCTGGATGGCCACGGCATCGTGCGGCTGGCGGATTGGGATTGCGCGCTGAGCGTGCAGAAGGGAGAACTGGTTCCCGTGCTTCCCGCGTATCGCTGGCCTGCCGATATCTGGGCAGTCACGCCGGGCAGGCTGTCGGAGTCGGCCAAGATCGGCGTGTGCGTGCGCTTTCTGCGCGAACAGCTGGCCAACGGCCCTTACGCGCTGCGGCCGGCAGGCATCCCCATGCCCGGCCAGGCAGCCTCCGACAGCGCCCTGTGAGGGCGCGACGGGCTTGGCGCCAGCCGCTCCCGGCGGCCATCGCTTGCAATCCCCCTGCGCATGCCCCACAATCGAGCCTGTATACATATACAGTACGAGAAACATGGCCGCCAAGCTCACCGCCCGTCAGCAGGAAATCCTGGATCTCATCCGCCGCACGCTCGCGCAGACGGGCTTCCCGCCCACGCGCGCCGAGATTGCCCAGGCGCTGGGCTTTCGGTCGCCGAATGCCGCGGAAGACCATCTGAAGGCCTTGGCGCGCAAGGGGGCCATCGAGCTGACCGCCGGCGCCTCGCGCGGCATCCGGCTGCTCAACCAGGCGCCCGAGCCGGTGCAGGCCCTGCTGCCCCACCCGGCCCTGGCACAGATGCTGCTGCCGCTGGTTGGGCGCGTCGCGGCAGGCAGTCCCATCCTCGCCACCGAGCACGTCGAACGCGAGGTGGGCGTGGATCCCGGACTCTTCACGCAGACGCCGGACTACCTCCTCAAGGTGCGCGGGCTCAGCATGCGGGACGCCGGCATTCTGGATGGCGACCTGCTGGCGGTGAAGCGCACCCCGGAAGCGCGCAATGGCCAGATCGTGGTGGCGCGTCTCGATGACGACGTCACCGTCAAGCGCCTGCAGCGCAGCGGCTCGCGGATTGCGCTGCTGCCGGAAAATCCCGACTTCGCCCCCATCGAGATCCAGCCCGGGCAGGATTTCGTGCTCGAAGGCATTGCGGTCGGCCTGATCCGCACGCAACCGCTGCACTAGGCAACACACGCCGCGCACGCCGCCACGGCAGCCTAGTCGCGGTGACGATAACGGTCCAGGTCACGCCGTTCCCGCTTGGTGGGACGGCCGTGGCGGTCTTCCTCAGGCTCCGGCTGCCAGCGGCGCGCCTCTTCCCGCAACAGCCTTGCGGCAATGCTCTCGGTCGTTTCGTCGTACAGCAGGCGCGCCAGCGTGGCCGAGCCGCGCTTTTCCGCCAATCCCCGCACGATCACCACCCACTGCTGCTGGGCCTGCCCGGTGATGTCGATGCGGTCATCCCGCCGAACGATGCGCGCAGGCTTGGCCCTTGCGCCATTGACCAGCACCCTGCCCGCTTCGACCGCGGCGCTGGCCAGCGACCGGGTCTTGTAGAAACGCGCCGCCCATAACCACTTGTCGATACGCACGCCGTGGCGTTCGTCCTCCTGCACCATCCCGGCTCCTCGCCTGCTCTCAAATGAAAATCCCCGCCTTCCTCGCAAGAAGAAGGCAGGGATCGAATCGCCAGCCTTGGGCCGACGCCCAGGCCGGGATCAGTGCTTGATGACGGGGTCGGCGTCGGCCGGCTTGCCGGCAGCCACCACCGACTCGGCCTTGGCGGGCTCTTCCTCGGGCAGCGGCGTGGGCAGGCGTTCCAGCGCCTTTTCCAGCACCTTGTCGATCCAGCGCACCGGCACGATCTCGAGGTGGTTCTTGACGTTGTCCGGGATCTCGGCCAAGTCCTTCACGTTTTCCTCGGGGATCAGCACCGTCTTGATGCCGCCACGGTGGGCTGCCAGCAGCTTTTCCTTCAGGCCGCCGATGGCCAGCACCTCGCCACGGAGCGTGATTTCGCCGGTCATGGCGACGTCGGCGCGCACGGGGATCCTGGACAGCGCCGAGACGATGGCCGTCGTGATGGCGATACCCGCGGACGGACCGTCCTTGGGCGTGGCGCCTTCCGGCACGTGCACGTGCATGTCGTGCTTCTCGAACACGCTGTCGGCAAAACCCAGGCGGCGGGCGCGGGCCCGCACGACGCTGCGCGCAGCCTCGACCGACTCCTTCATGACGTCGCCCAGCGAACCCGTGCGCTGGATGACGCCCTTGCCGGGCATGTCGGCGACTTCGATGGTCAGCAGATCGCCGCCCACTTCCGTCCATGCCAGACCGGTGACCTGGCCGACCTGGTTTTCCTTTTCGGCCATGCCGAAGGAATAGCGGCGCACGCCCAGGTAGTCGTTCAGGTTGTCGGCGTTGACCTTGACCTGCACGACGGGCTCGGAGGCCTTCGCGCCGTCGGCCTGCGACTGCGTGAGCAGCTGCTTGACCACCTTGCGGCAGACCTTGCCGATTTCTCGCTCGAGCGCGCGCACGCCGGCTTCCCGGGTGTAGTAACGCACGATGTCGCGGATGGCCGATTCGTCGACAGCCAGTTCCTCGGGCTTCACGCCGTTGTTCTTCATCAGCTTGGGCAGCAGATGCTCGCGGGCGATGTGCACCTTCTCGTCCTCGGTGTAACCCGACAGACGGATGACTTCCATGCGGTCCAGCAGCGCCGGCGGAATGTTCAGCGTGTTGCTCGTTGCCACGAACATCACATCCGACAGGTCGAAGTCGACCTCGATGTAGTGGTCCTGGAAGGTGTGGTTCTGTTCCGGATCCAGCACCTCGAGCAGCGCCGACGCGGGATCGCCGCGGAAGTCCATGCCCAGCTTGTCGATCTCATCGAGCAGGAACAGCGGGTTGCGCACGGCCACCTTGGACATGTTCTGCAGGATCTTGCCGGGCATCGAACCGATGTAGGTGCGGCGATGGCCACGGATCTCGGCTTCGTCGCGCACGCCGCCCAGGGCCATGCGCACGAACTTGCGGTTCGTGGCCTTGGCGATGGACTGGCCGAGCGAGGTCTTGCCCACGCCGGGCGGGCCGACCAGGCACAGGATGGGCGCCTTGACCTTGTCCACGCGCTGCTGCACCGCGAGATACTCGAGGATGCGTTCCTTGACCTTCTCGAGGCCGTAGTGGTCGTCGTCCAGCACCTTCTCGGCGTTGGAGAGCGAGTTGTTGACCTTGCTCTTCTTCTTCCAGGGAAGATTGATGAGCGTGTCGATGTAGTTGCGCACGACGGTGGCTTCAGCCGACATGGGCGACATGAGCTTCAGCTTCTTGAGCTCGCCATCGGCCTTCTTCTTGGCCTCCTTGGGCAGGTGCGCGGCCAGGATCTTCTTTTCCAGTTCCTCGATGTCGGCGCCTTCCTCGCCTTCGCCCAGTTCCTTCTGGATGGCCTTGACCTGCTCGTTCAGGTAGTAGTCGCGCTGGCTCTTCTCCATCTGCTTCTTCACGCGGCCGCGGATGCGCTTCTCCACCTGGAGAATGTCGATCTCGGTTTCCAGCTGCGTGAGGAGCGCTTCCAGGCGGTCGGACGTGCCGAACACCTCGAGCATCTTCTGCTTTTCCTCGAGCTTGAGCGGCAGGTGCGCGGCGATGGTGTCAGCCAGGCGGCCAGCCTCGTCGATGCCGGCCAGCGAGGTCAGGATCTCGGGCGGGATCTTCTTGTTGAGCTTCACGTATTGCTCGAACTGGGCGACGATGGCGCGGCGCAGGGCCTCGGTCTCGGCGCCGAGCTGGGCTTCGGGCGCGATGGGCACGACTTCGCTGGTGAAGTGCGACTCGGCGTCGTCGATGCGGGTGATGCGGGCGCGTTGCGAACCCTCGACCAGCACCTTCACGGTGCCGTCGGGCAGCTTCAGCATCTGCAGGATGCCGGCCACGCAGCCGATTTCATAGACGTCTTCAGGCGTCGGGTCATCCTTGCCAGCCGACTTCTGGGCCACCAGCATGATGCTCTTGCCCGCCTCCATGGCGGCTTCAAGGGCGCGGATGGACCTGGGACGGCCAACGAACAAAGGAATGACCATGTGCGGGAACACGACGACGTCGCGCAGCGGCAGCAGCGGAAGCTCGATCGGTTCGGAGGGCAAGGTCTGGCTGGCAGACATATGGGCTTCCTTCAAGAGTTACGGCGTTTCGGCTGCGGACGGCTGAAAGATCTTTGACAGTTCAAGGGCCGCGAGCCGCTCATAGGTCCGATATGAAGACAATAGCCGAAAAATCAATAGTGGATCGGGATCCCTTCGACGCGCGGTGCCTCGAAAAGCGCCCGCGCCCCTCGGGAGAGGCTTTCCTCGGCAGTCCGTCTGGCCATTGTCCTTGGACGAGGGCCGCAAAAAACGAGCAACCCTGCGTGGCGCAGGGTTGCTCGTGTCTTGCTGGCGTCAAGTCCAGGGGAAGCCGCCGCGGGCAATCGGTGGATTACCCGGGTGGAAACCACCGGCAGATCAGGCCGCGGCGTCGCGGATTGCGCCGCGGTCGGGCTTGGCGGGGGCTTCCTTGGCTTCGTCCGCATAGATCAGCAGCGGCTTGCCGCTGCCTTCGATGGCGGTTTCGTCCACGACCACGCGCGAGATGTTGCCCTGCGAGGGCAGCTCGTACATGGTGTCCAGCAGCGAGGATTCCAGGATGGAGCGCAGGCCGCGGGCGCCGGTCTTGCGCTTGAGCGCCTTGCGGGCGATGGCGCGCAGGGCGGCGGGCCGCACGTCAAGCTCGGCGCCTTCCATGGCGAAGAGCTTCTGGAACTGCTTGAGCAGGGCGTTCTTGGGCTCGGTGAGGATGCTGACCAGCGCGTCCTCGTCCAGCTCGGCCAGCGTGGCGACCACCGGCAGGCGGCCGACCAGTTCGGGAATCAGGCCGAACTTGACCAGATCCTCGGGCTCGACTTCGGAGAACATCTGGCCCACCGAACGCTCGGACTTGGCGTTGACCGAGGCCGAGAAGCCGATGCCGGAACGCTCGGTGCGGTTGCGGATGACCTTTTCCAGTCCGTCGAAGGCGCCGCCCACGATGAACAGGATATTGGTGGTGTCGACCTGGACGAAATCCTGGTTCGGATGCTTGCGGCCGCCCTGGGGCGGCACGGAGGCAACCGTGCCTTCGATGAGCTTCAGGAGCGCCTGCTGCACGCCCTCGCCCGACACGTCGCGGGTGATCGAGGGGTTGTCGGCCTTGCGCGAGATCTTGTCGATCTCGTCGATGTAGACGATGGCGCGCTGCGCCTTCTCGACATCGTAATTGCAGTTCTGCAGCAGCTTCTGGATGATGTTCTCGACATCCTCGCCCACGTAGCCGGCTTCGGTCAGCGTGGTGGCATCGGCCATGACGAAGGGCACGTCGAGCTGGCGGGCCAGCGTCTGGGCCAGCAGCGTCTTGCCCGAGCCGGTGGGGCCGATCAGCAGGATATTGCTTTTCGAGAGCTCGACCTCGTCACCCTTGATCTCGCCGTGGCGGATGCGCTTGTAGTGGTTGTAGACAGCCACTGCCAGCATGCGCTTGGGCGAGTCCTGGCCAATGACGTATTGGTCGAGGAAGCGCTTGATCTCGGCGGGGGTGGGCAGATCGGAACGAATCGCGGCGCGCGCGTTGGCCTGCGCCTCTTCGCGGATGATGTCGTTGCAAAGATCTATGCACTCGTCGCAAATGAATACCGACGGGCCGGCGATCAGCTTGCGGACCTCGTGCTGGCTCTTGTTGCAGAAAGAGCAATGCAGCACTTTGGCGTCGGCTGATCCTTTCTTTTCGGGCATATGCGTCTAGTGTCTCGGTGAGCGGCACAGGCCGGTGCTGGGACTGCGCCGCAGGAACAGGGCTGCGGGAGAGGGACTGGCCCCGACGCCCGAAGGCATCGAGGACCAGGCCACCAAATCAGGCTTCCTCGGCCCGGTTCGTCATCACCCGGTCGATCAGTCCATACGATACCGCATCTTCAGCGGACATGAAGTTGTCGCGCTCGGTGTCGATTTCGATGCGCTCGATCGGCTGGCCGGTGCGATCGGCCAGGATGCGGTTCAGGCGCGAACGCAGGTCCAGGATCTCGCGAGCCTGGATCTGGATGTCGGTTGCCTGGCCTTGAGCGCCACCCGAGGGCTGGTGGATCATGATGCGCGAATTGGGCAGCGCGAAACGCTTGCCCTTGGCGCCGGCTGCCAGCAGGAATGCACCCATGCTGGCGGCCAGGCCCGCGCACAAGGTCGAGACCTCGGGCTTGACGAACTGCATCGTGTCGTAGATGGCCATGCCCGCATACACCGACCCGCCGGGCGAGTTGATGTAGAACGAGATGTCCTTGTCCGGATTCTCGGACTCGAGGAACAGCAGCTGCGCAACCAGCAGGTTGGCCGATGCATCGTGCACCGGGCCGACCAGGAACATGATGCGTTCCTTCAACAGGCGCGAGTAGATGTCATAGGCGCGTTCACCGCGCCCAGACTGCTCGATGACCATGGGGATGTAGCCCAGGCCGGTAGGCGTCACCGACTCGCCACCGTACATGGACGCATAGAAATCGGTGAAGCGTTGCATCAGGCAGTTCCCATCAGTTGTTCGAAAGGCACGGACTCGTCGGTGACCTTGGCATTGGCCAGGACGTATTCGACGACATTGTCTTCCAGCACGACGGCTTCGATTTCACCGCGGCGCTGGCGGTCGGACAGGTAGTAGCTGACGACCTGGGCGGGCTGTTCGTAGTTCTGCGCGAACTCTTCGATGCGGGCGCGCACCTGCTCGGGCTTGGCTTGCAGTTGGGCCGACTTGACCAGCTCGCCGACCACCAGGCCCAGGCGCACGCGGCGCTCGGACTCGGCGGAGAAGGCTTCCAGCGGGATCGGCACCGACTCGGCGTTGGGCACGCCGCGCGACTTCAGGTCTTCGCGGGCAGCAGCCACGCGGCCTTGGGCGTCGTTCTCGATCAGGGATTGCGGCACGTCGAACTTGGCGGCGGCGGCCAGGGCGTCCATCACGCTGCTCTTGGTGCGGCCCAGGGCGCGCTGCTTCACTTCGCGCTGCAGGTTGGCGGTGATGTCGGCACGCAGCTTTTCCACGTCGCCTTCGGCCTGGCCGAGCGACTTGGCGAACTCGCTGTCGACTTCCGGCAGCACGGGTTCGGCCACTTCCTTGATGGTGATGGCGAACTCGGCCGTCTTGCCGGCGACTTCCGCGCCACCGTAATCAGCGGGGAAAGCCAGCGGGAAGGTCTTGGTGTCGCCAGCCTTCAGGCCGGTCACGGCGGTTTCGAACTCGGGCAGCATGCGGCCCTGGCCCAGCACGAAGGGGAAGTCCTCGGCCTTGCCGCCGTCGAAGGGCACGCCGTCGATCGAGCCGGCGAAGTCCAGGGTGACGCGGTCGTCGTCCTGGGCGGCGCGGTCGGCGCGGGCTTCGTACGACGCGCGTTGCTTGCGCAGGATGTCCAGGGTGCGCTGGACTTCGGCCTCGCCCACTTCAGCGGTGGCGCGGGTCACTTCCAGCGTCGACAGCTCGGGGAGCTGGACTTCCGGATAGACCTCGAAGCTGGCCGTGAAGGCCAGCGTGCCTTCGGGCACGCCTTCCGTCTTGGGCTCGAGCTTGGGGGCGCCCGCCACGCGCAGCTTGGCGGCGCCGACGGCGTCGTCGAACGCGCGGCCAACCTGGCTGTTGATGACGTCGTAGCGGATGCCGGGACCGTGGCTGCGCTCGATGATCGACAGCGGCGCCTTGCCCGGGCGGAAGCCCTGGACCTTGGCGGTGCTTGCCACACGCTTGAGCTGCGCCTGGACTTCCTTTTCGACATCGGCCAGGGCAACGGCCAGATCAACGCGGCGCTGGAGGCCGGAGAGAGTTTCAACCACAGGCTGCATGAAAAACCTATTTCCCGAAAATGAATGTGTCATGGAGGGATCGGCCAGGCCAGGAAGCCTGATCGATGCCACGAAGTGCCGTCCCGGAGCGTCATCCGCCGTGTGGCGAAGACCAGCCGGCGCCGCGGCGCCAGGCCGGGAAAACCGCAAGCCTGAGGGCCTGCGCGCACGACCAACGGGACATTTTACCGGAAAGTGGGCGGGGTCCGTTCCAGCCCCCTGCATGGGCCGTCCAAGCCCGCCGGGCAGCATGCGGGAAAACGCCATGATGCGTTGCTAGAATGCCGCCCCACCCAGTTTGCCCTTCCCTCGAATCTCCCTCTTGCCGGATGACCGCTCCATCATGAAACCCTCTTCTTCCACGCCCCGGCCGCTGCGCCCGCTGGCATCCATCATCTTCAGCTCACGGTGGCTGCAGCTGCCGCTGTACCTGGGCCTGATCGTGGCCCAGGGCGTCTACGTGCTGCTGTTCCTGAAGGAACTGTGGCACTTGGTGACCCACGCCTCCAGCTTCGGCGAGATGGACATCATGCTGCTCGTGCTGGGCCTGATCGACGTGGTGATGATTTCCAACCTGCTGGTCATGGTGATCGTGGGCGGCTACGAGACCTTCGTCTCCCGCCTGGGGCTGGAGGGCCACCCAGACAGCCCCGAGTGGCTGAGCCACGTGAACGCCAGCGTGCTGAAGGTGAAGCTGGCCATGGCGATCATCGGGATCTCGTCGATCCACCTGCTGCGCACCTTCATCGAGGCGGGCAACATCGGCTCGCCGAACTCGCGCTTCACGGAGACAGGCGTCATGTGGCAGACGATCATCCACATCACCTTCATCCTGTCGGCCATCGGCATCGCCTATGTCGACAAGCTGAGCAGCGCCTCGATGCAGGCCGCCGGCCACGGGCCGCAAGCCGAGAGGCACTGACGCTCACTCGCCGCGCGGGTCTGCCTCGGACTCCGCGGCCATCTCGCCCAGCCATTGCGCGAACGCCGCCAGCACGGGCGGCTGGGGCTGGGCGGGCATGATCAGGTAGTAACCCCGCTCCCGGCGCAAGGGCCTGTCGCAGGCCACCACCAGCTCGCCACGCGCCAGCTCCGCCTCGATCAGCATCGGCGGCATGAGCGCCACGCCCAGGCCGTGCGCGGCCGCGCCCGCCGTCATGGAAAACAGCTCATAGCGCGGACCGTCCAGCACCCGCGGCGCGTCCTGCATGCCCATGGCGTCGAACCACTGCCGCCACCCTTGCGGCCGGGTGCTCTGCTGCAGGAGCGGCAGCTCGGCCAGCTGGCGCGGCGACAGGGTCTGCGCGCCCTCTTCCCGCCCCTTTCCGGCGCGCGCCAGCGCCGTGGCCAGCAGGACCGGGCTGCAGACCGGCACGACCGTTTCCCACATCAGCCGCCGGGCCTGCACGCCGGGCCAGTTGGCGACCTGTTCGGGCGTGCCGGCATAGAGCGCGGCATCGAAAGGCGTATCGCCAAACAGGAAAGGCCGGGTCTGGGTCTCGATGTGCACCACGATGTCGGGATGCCGCCGCGCCAGCCGCGACAGGCGCGGCAGCAGCCAGCGCGTGGCGAAGGTGGGCACCGCCGCCAGCGAGACCGCGCCGCCATGCCCCTGGTGCGCCATCACGTCCAGCGTGTCGCGCTCCAGGCCCTGCAACCAGCGCGCCACCTGCCGGCCGTACTGCCGGCCGGCGGGCGTCAGCGTCACGCCATGGCGCGTGCGGCGAAAGAGCAGCACGCCCAGCTGGGCCTCCAGCGCCAGGATCTGGCGCGACACCGCGCTTTGCGTCAGCGACAGTTCCTGCGCGGCACGGGTATAGCTTTCGTGCCGCGCGGCGGACTCGAAGCAGGACAGGGCCTGGACGGAAGGAAGGTTGCGGCGCATGGCAGGCACTCTACTCCATGTATTCCCAAATCGCATTCCTGGATGCGAACTCCTCGCTTGCCGCCGGGCAGCGCGTGGCACTACGCTGAAGAAGACTTCCAACCTCGTACCAATCACGCATAGATCGGGACGCCTTGCCGGCCCCACCCCGACCCGCCGCACTGGAGACACCATGGCCCACGCCCGCTTTCAATGGGACGACCCTTTCCTCATCGACCAGCAACTGAGCGACGACGAGCGCGCCATCCGCGACGCCGCCGCGGCCTACTGCCAGGACAAGCTGGCGCCGCGCGTGCTGGAACAGTTCCGCCACGAGAAGGCCGATACCGCCATCTTCCGCGAGATGGGCGAACTGGGCCTGCTGGGGCCCACCATTCCTGAACAATATGGCGGCCCCGGCCTGAGCTACGTGGCCTATGGCCTGATCGCCCGCGAAGTGGAACGCGTGGACTCGGGCTACCGCTCGATGGCCAGCGTGCAAAGCTCGCTGGTGATGGTGCCGATCTTCGAATTCGGCACCGACGCGCAGAAGGCCAAATACCTGCCCAGGCTGGCCAGCGGCGAATGGATCGGCTGCTTCGGCCTGACCGAACCCGACCACGGCTCCGACCCCGCCGGCATGACGACCCGCGCGCAGAAGGTGGACGGCGGCTATCGCCTGCACGGCGCCAAGACCTGGATCACCAACAGCCCCATCGCCGACGTGTTCGTCGTGTGGGCCAAGGAAGTCTCGGCCGGCGGCGCGGTGGGCCCCATCCGCGGCTTCGTGCTGGACAAGGGCATGGCCGGGCTGTCCGCCCCCGCCATCCACGGCAAGGTGGGCCTGCGCGCCTCCATCACCGGTGAGGTCGTGATGGACGACGTGTTCGTGCCCGAGGAAAACGCCTTCCCCGAGATCCAGGGCCTGAAGGGTCCGTTCACCTGCCTGAACAGCGCCCGCTACGGCATCGCCTGGGGCGCCATGGGCGCGGCCGAATTCTGCTGGCACACCGCGCGCCAGTACACGCTGGACCGCAAGCAGTTCGGCCGTCCGCTGGCCGCCAACCAGCTCATCCAGAAGAAACTGGCCGACATGCAGACCGAGATCGCGCTGGGCCTGCAGGTTGCGCTGCGCTTCGGCCGCATGAAGGACGAAGGCACCGCCTCGGTCGAGGCCACCTCGCTCATCAAGCGCAACAACTGCGGCAAGGCCCTGGACATCGCGCGGCTGGCCCGCGACATGATGGGCGGCAACGGCATCAGCGACGAGTTCGGCGTGGCGCGCCACCTGGTGAACCTGGAAGTGGTCAACACCTACGAAGGCACCCACGACGTGCACGCGCTCATCCTGGGCCGCGCCCAGACGGGCCTGGCGGCCTTCGCCAACTGATGGGCGCCGCACTGGCCGGCATCAAGGTGCTGGATCTTTCCCGCGTGCTGGCCGGCCCCTGGTGCACGCAGGTGCTGGCCGACCTGGGCGCGGATGTCATCAAGGTGGAACGCCCCGGCGCGGGCGACGACACCCGCCACTGGGGCCCGCCCTTCCTGCGCGACACGCAGGGCCAGGACACGCGCGAGGCGAGCTACTTCACGGCCTGCAACCGCAACAAGCGCTCCATCACCGTGGACATGGCGCACCCCGAAGGCCAGGCGCTGCTGCGCCGGATGGCGGCCGAAGCCGACGTGGTGGTGGAGAACTTCAAGGTGGGCGGGCTGCGCCAGTACGGCCTCGATTACGACAGCCTGTCCGCGCTGAATCCGCGCCTGGTCTATTGCTCCATCACGGGCTTCGGCCAGGACGGCCCCTATGCGGAACGCGCCGGCTACGACCTGATGGTGCAGGCCATGTGCGGGCTGATGAGCGTGACCGGCCAGGCCGACGACGAGCCCGGCGGCGGCCCGCTGAAAGTGGGCGTGGCCGTGGTCGACGTCTTCACCGGGCTCTATGCCAGCAACGCCATCCTGGCGGCGTTGCATGCGCGCCAGGCCAGCGGACGCGGCCAGTACATCGACATGGCGCTGCTGGACGTGGGCGTGGCCGTGCTGGCCAACCAGGCCGCCGGCTTCCTCGCCACGGGCAACGCGCCCGCGCGCGCCGGCAACATCCACCCCAGCCTGGCGCCGTACCAGGACTTCCCCACGCGCGACGGCAACGTGCTGCTGGCCATCGGCAACGACGGCCAGTTCGCGCGCTTCTGCGCGGCCATCGGGAGCCCGGCGTGGGCGCAGGATGCGCGCTTCGCCACCAACACCGCGCGCGTGCGCCATCGCGACGCGCTGCTGGCGCTGATGGGTCCGGTCATGCTGCTGCGCACCACCGCCGAGTGGATCGCGCTGCTGGAAGACCGCGCCGTGCCTTGCGGCCCGATCAACACCATCGCGCAGGCCTTCGACGACCCGCAGGTCCAGGCGCGCGGCTTACGCGTGGACCTGCCGCGCGATGCCGGCGACGGCATTGCCGGCATCGCCACGGTGGCCAGCCCCATGCGTCTTTCCGAGACCCCGGTGGATTACCGCCGCGCCCCGCCCGCCCTGGGCCAGCACACCGACGAGGTGCTGCGCGACCTGGGCCTGGACGCGGCCGCCATTGCAGCGCTGAGGGAGAGCAAGGCCATCTAGTCTTTCGCCATCGTGGCGTTCACGCGTATCCATAACAACACCGAGGAGACACCCGCATGATTCGTCGCAATTTCCTGGGCCTGGCCATCGGCGCAGGCCTGCTGGCCGCGCTGGGCAGCCCTGCCCTGGCGCAGTCCGGCTATCCCGCCAAACCCATCCGCCTGCTGGTGCCCTTTGCCGCGGGCGGCACCACCGACCTGATCGCCCGCATCGTGGCCGAGCCGCTGGGCCGCGAACTGGGCCAGACCGTCGTCGTCGAAAACAAGGGCGGCGGCGGCGGCAGCATCGGCGCGGCCGACACCGCCCGCGCCACGCCCGACGGCTACCAGCTGGGCGTGGCCACGGTGTCCACCACGGCCACCAATCCGGCCATCAATCCCGACATCCCGTACGACGTCGCGCGCGACTTCACGCCCATCATCAACATCGCGGCCACGCCCAACGTGATCGCGGCGCACCCGGGCCAGCCCTTCAAGGACTACAAGGGCTTCCTGGAGGCCGTGAAGAAATCGCCCGGCAAGTACGCCTATGCGTCTCCCGGCAACGGCAGCATCACGCACCTGATGATGGAAATGTTCAAGCTCTCGACGGGCACGGACATGATGCACATCCCCTATCGCGGCAGCGGCCCCGCGCTGAATGACGCGGTGGCGGGCCAGGTGCCCATCATCTTCGACAACCTGCCCTCGGCCTTCCCCTTCATCCAGGACAGGCGGCTGACGCCGCTGGTCGTGGCGGCGCCGCAGCGCGTGCCCGCGCTGCCCGACGTGCCGACCTTCAAGGAAGTGGGGCTGGAACCGGTCAACCGCATGGCCTATTACGGCATCGTCGGACCGAAGGATCTGCCGCGCGAGATCGTCGACAAGATCAACGCGGCCACGCGCAAGGTGCTGCAGGACCCGGGCATCCGGCAGCGCATCGAGGCCACGGGCTCGATCATCCAGGCCGGCACGCCCGAGGCATTCGCCGCGCAGATGAAGGAGGAGCTGGCGGTCTACAAGGATGTGGTGGTCAAGCAGAAGCTGACCTTGCAGCAGTAAGGGCAACGCCGGCGAGCCCGCCGGGCGCCCTGCGCGCCGCAATAAAAAACGCCCTCCGTCCGGAGGGCGTTTCGACGTGTGCCGGCGTCTGGCCGGGTCACACGCCAACGCGGTGTCGCCACCGCGATGCTTGCCGGGCTTAGCGGTTGCGGTCCGCCGCGCCCTGGATCTTTTCGCCACCGCGCTCGATGTCCTTGCCGGCACCGTCGACGGTATTGCAGCCGGCGGAGATCGCCGACATGGCCAGCAGCACGGCCAGCACGGGCTTGTTCCAGACCTTGCGCGAGCTGTCGCGCTGGGCATTCATCGCGTTCTTTTGCATGATTTCCCTCCGTTTCCATCATCGAGCGCCGGGATTCGGCTTGGGATCAAAGATAGCCAAGCGCACCGCGGCTGGATGTAAACAAGGGTGTCGGGTATTGAGGAAGTCCCTCGCAATGTGGCGGTTTGCCCGTGGCCCTGCTCGCAACGGTTACAGCTGTCACGCGGCGGCCATACTCGCCGCCGCGTGCCGCGCCGGAATCAGCTGCGTTCGGCGTTCTCGTTCATGCTGGTGAAGAGATCCCACACCGCGATGAACAGCGCGGCAATCAGGGGACCGACCACGAAAC
Source organism: Orrella dioscoreae (assembly GCF_900089455.2). Taxonomy (NCBI): domain Bacteria; kingdom Pseudomonadati; phylum Pseudomonadota; class Betaproteobacteria; order Burkholderiales; family Alcaligenaceae; genus Orrella; species Orrella dioscoreae. Next base: position 2,030,080 of record NZ_LT907988.1, on the reverse strand, counting down.
CCGTCAGCCCGAAGATCGACATGCCGCCCAGGGTGGAGATCAGCACCAGGTAGTCGGGCATCTGCGTGTCCTTGCCCACCAGGATCGGGCGCAGCACGTTGTCCACCATGCCGATCACCAGCACGCCGAAGGCGGTCAACACCACGCCCTGCCAGATCAGGCCCGTGGCCAGGAAATAGATGGCCACCGGCCCCCAGATCAGCCCCGCGCCCACGGCGGGCAGCAGCGACAGGAAAGCCATCAGCACCGCCCACAGCAGCGCGCCCTGGATGCCCAGCACCCAGAAGATGATGCCGCCCAAGGCGCCCTGGGTGATGGCCACCACCACGTTGCCCTTCACAGTGGCCCGCACCACGGTGATGAACTTGCGCAGCAGGTGGCGCTTGTGCTCTTCGCCCAGCGGAATGGCTTCACGCAGGCGGCGCGACAGCGAGGCGCCGTCACGCAACAGGAAGAACAGCAGGTACAGCATGACCCCGAAGCTCACCAGGAATTGCGCGGTGTTCTGGCCGATGTTGATGGCCTGGCCCGCCACGAACTGGCTGGCCTGCACCGCCACGCTGGAGAGCTTGGCCTGCAGGCTGGAGAAATCGCTGACGCCGAAACGCTGCAGCAGCGACAGGATGGGGGCCGGCAAGGCGTCCACCGTCTGCTGGAAATAGGCGCCGAAATTGAGCTGGCCCGAGCGGATGCGCTCGTAGACCGCGGCGGCTTCCTGGACGATGGCGCCGGTGATGAAGGCCAGCGGCAGGATCACGATCAGCAGGCACAGCCCCAGGCTGAGCAGCGCGGCCAGGTTCTGGCGATGCCCGGTGCGCGCCAGGATGCGGCGGTGCAGCGGAATGAAGATGATGGCGAGGATGCAGCCCCAGAAGACCGCGCCGACCAGGGGCCAGAGCACCCAGCCGAAAGCAAGCGACACCAGGACCAGCAGGCAGATGAAGGCGCGGTAATGGAGGGTGGAGTGGCTCATGGTGGTGATTCGTCGAGTGTCCGGCGGGACGGGGGAAGCTTGGGACGGGGCCGTGCTGTCCCAATGTACAGGGCGCCCGGGCGGCGCAATTGTAAGGGGGGTTGGGCGCGAAAAACCGCGGGAGGCGGGCGGCGCGGCAACAGAATGTACGGAGAGGCCCGGGACCGGAAAAGTGCGGGTTTCCGGGAAAGATCCGGGAAAACCTGAAGAGAGGCGATCAGGCGGGCGAATTTCCGGCCAGGAGGACTGGGGGAAATGGTGCGAAGGGGGGGACGACGAGAACCAGCATTGGCGCGGTGTACCCCGGGCTTGGCGTAGTACTGGCGGACTAGGGTGCGCGGCCTACCCTAACGCCATACACTGTTCGCCCATCCAGTGAATTGCCATGTCCAAATCGATCAACATGAACATTATGATGGGCGCCCCACCACCGGAGCGCCCGGGCGGATGCTTCACGTGCCAGCACTACGGTGGCCCGTTCGGATGGGGTGCCGTCCGGTGTCTGGACTCGGGCATGGTCCGGCCAATGCCAGAACGAGGATGCTGCTCCTGGACCCGTGAGCCAGGAACGGACGACGAGGCCTATTGGGAAGGCGTCGACAATTGAACAGCGGCACCCTGCCGGCCCATCTGCGTCTTTCTGCTGAGGATGCCATAGGCTATCCCCCACGCCAGCGCTGGCATCGGCCAGGAAATGGATCGTGAAATAGCCACCCCGATCAGGGAAGTGATTGACAGATACAAAAGACATTCGGCAATGCCAGTCCGCCTGCCAGAGAAGACCTCGGCCATTCCGACCGCGAGGGCAGAAAAGATCAAGGCCACATAGAGCGCCATCGCGAACAGGCCATAGTCTGCCCACATAGACAACCCATTATGGATGTAGGCGCCTGAGGATCCGAACTCCCTCAGGTAATACATGAAATCCCCTTGCACGGGGTTGGCTAGGATGTTTTCCAGCCCTGAAGACAAGAACAGGGAGCGCTCCCCCAGGGACGCAGACGCACCACCCATGCTGTAGCGCCCACCGCCTTCCAGGCCGTATGCCAAAGCCAGGAGCGTCAAACCAGCAACCGCAGCCGCCCCAAGCATCACAGTCTTCACTGGCCCGTAATTGATATACGCGAAGACTGGAACAAGTAAGACCATTAGTGCTGCGTCGGTCCTGGATCCAGACATGACCAAAAGCCCGCAATAGAAAATGAAAACCGCGGACTTAACGAGGCGTGATTTGATGAATGGGACGAACAGCAACCCGGTATACATGATGGACCTGGCGATCCCTTGATAGTTCGCAGTCAGGGCGTAGGCCGTATGCTGATCTTCCACCGAGCCTGGAGGTATCTCAATGTACCCGAGAGAGGGGACGTAATAATAGATGCACGCCCACAGGAAGAAGCCGGACCAGGTGACGAATAGAACACCGCCTCTTGGCTTCGTAAATCCAACCCCCAGGCAAAACATCCCGGCCATCGCCACTACAAACTGCAGACTCGCCACCGCATCAACAGGAGCAACGTTACCTGCTCCAGTGTTGATGAGGATGATGCACGCCATCCAGATCATCAGGGCCCAGTGAAGACCAGCAACTGGCAGAGCCGCCGTGTTGAGCACAGGCTTCCCTGCAATGCCGCGGTACAACCAACTCGACACCGACGCCGCAGCCGCGATGAGCAATGTGATGGTGAACAGGCCGATGCCCGTGTTGGGCAAAAAGTGGGGGCGCAATACGTGGTAGATCGCATACCCAGGGAATGCGAACCATAGGAGCAGGGCGTTTGTTCTCATTCTGCTGCCGCCATAGATAGCAATTATGAAGTGGCGGCAGTTTAACAAATAGCCTCGCTCAGCCGAGCGGTGTCAAGGTGACCGCGCTGATAGTCATGCCGCTGCCCGTCCCGATCCGGCGCAGGGCGTAGTACCAGCCGGCGGGCAGGGGCGTGCACAATTGCTGACGGGCCCCACTGGCTATACCAACTGTCGCGAGAATTCCAGTCAAGCTCTGGCGTGCTGACGCTACCCTCGTGCCGCCTCCGGTAGCGACCGTGGCGTCCGAACCAATGCGAAGTTCCAGTTCATCCGAGACCGTCCCCGCCACCGTGATGCTCAACGCGGTTTGCAGTGATACAGATAGAAAATGAGATTTGGACGTATCACTGGCGCGAGCCGCAACACCCACGGCGGGCGGGCTGGAAACAACGATAGGAGCGCCTGGGGTCATAGGCGGGCCAGGCGGTCCTTGGTCGCCATCAATTCCGTCAGTGCCGTCTTGACCATCAGTTCCGTTCTCTCCGCGAAGTCCTCGAGGGCCAGGTAAAGCAGGGATCATTTCATTCGGCAGAATCATTTTCCCACTCCTGAATCAGAACTCGACCGGGAGGCAGTCCGGCCCCTGACCGTGATAAAGCCCAGCATCCACCGGAACCCGGAGAAATCCGTACCGTTTTATAAGACTCAAGCGGGAATCCGTCCGTGACGTGATTGGCTGGAGGCGTAGCACCCTCCCAAACAAAGACCACATGCGAAGCAGTTTTGTTGGTAACCAGCAAAGGAGTGCCCACTGGCTTTGCTGATAGGGCATACAGATCAACCCAGCTTCCAGCTGGGAAGTTGATGTCAGGGATCATGGGGCCTCCTTAGTTACCGACGTCGCTTCCAACCGCAGCGCCTTGCTCCTGTCTCGTTGTGAGCGAGAATGGCTTTGGCTGTCTCTTCCGACAACAAGTCCTGCGCTCCTACGAATATCGGGCGAACCCAATTGCAAGACGTGTCTACCGGCACCATCTGCACACGCTCAGTCTCTCGACCAATCGTCGTGCAGCCGCTGGCGAGCGTCACCAGCAGGCCGGCCAGCAATGTCATTTTCCACATCTGCTCTCTCCTGGCCGGCCTGGATCGTCTCATCCCGAGCGGCGATGTCGCGGCGCGCGTTGTCGGCCTGCGCCTGTGCCTGGGCATGCTCACGCCCCTCACGGCGCCCCTTGAGAAAGACCGCGCCCACGGCGGCCAGCAGCGCCAGCGCGACGATGGCCCAGCCTTGCACCTTGCCCCAGGCTCTGCCCAGCCAGAGGGCCAGTGCGGCCATCATTGCTGCACAGCCTTGGCGCGCTTGCTCTTTTGCACGAGCACCACGCCGGCGGCGACAACGGCCGCCACGGTCAGCAACACGATGACGGCGCGCAGCCATCCGGGCAGGCCGGCCGTGGCCGTGCTCACGCCCTGCACCTGGGTGACGGCCGGGGCCAGTTGCGCGACCACCTCGGTAATTGCCGCGGCGCCGCCGGCTGCCACCGCAGTGCCTGCCGCCGCGCCCTCGACGGTGGCCAGAGCGGGCTTGGGCTGCACCACGCCGGCCAACCGCAGTCCTTCATCGATCGTGGTGGCGTCGTACCAAGTGTTGAGCGTGCGCAGCGGGCCGGCCCCGTTCTCGTGCCGGATGATGGCCTCGACCAGCGGGCGCAGGATGTCGTGGTCGTGGAAATTCACAGGCGCCACCGGAGACACGCCCACGGCGTTGGCCACGGCTCGCACGTAGCTGCCGGTGTCGTTCTCGACCGGCGGCGCCCAGCGGCGAATCGCGGCGTCGATGGTCCTGATGCCGTACTTGTCCTGGTAGGTGATGAGGGTCCGAGCCAGCGCCCGGATGCCCCAGGCCGGCGCCGTGAACACGGCAAACCGACTGTCCTGGCCCTTGCCTGCGGCGTCCAAGCCCTGCCAGGGGTCGCCCCATTCCAGATTTCCGGGATTTTTATTGCGGATTCCCCGCGGCGTGGTCTTGCTCATCGCGTCCATTCCTTCATGTTGGCCTGCCCACCCAGGCGGAACATCAACTGGTCGAGCTTCTGGTTAACGTCGCGCAGGTCGGCGCGAATCTCGGTGCGCAGCGCGCTGGTCTGCGTGCTCGCCGCCGTGGATTGGGCCACCTGCGCGGCCTTCACTTCCTGCACCTGGCGCAGCGCTTCGTCGGCTTTGCTGTTGGCGTTGATCGCAAAGCCGACCACGGAAATGAACATGGCCAGGACGGTCGCAATGGTGGGGATGTTCAGCGTGCGGTCGAAGCGCCAACCGCTTGAACGATGGCCCTGCGCCCCAGAATGATCTGCAATCGGTGGCGTCATGGCTTCTCCATATCTACGAGGGTAGGCTTCAAGAAATGATGCATATACTAGGCCGCCAAATTCCCCATTGATTTCCACACTCCAGGCGTGCCGCCCGTGGTGCAGCGGTAGCCCCATGGCTGGCCCGGTGCCGGGTCAAGGACCCGCAATTCATCGCCGCCTCGCCAAGTGCCCGTAGTGGGGACGCCAGTGCCGTAGTACTGGTTGCCAGGATTCCCCTGGTAGAACGCTGGGCCATTTGCGGTCCCGTTGTTCGTGGATTGACCTCGCGCAGAGTTGTCCCCGAGATACCCTACAGACGTTGTGCCAGCGGGTAAGGAAACACCGGCGTTCGTGCGGTTACCGTAGATGTGATTGTTGTGACAGATGATGGTCGCGGACCCCGCAACAGTCGATGCAATTTGAACGCCAAAGCCCATTACCAGCGTGGTACTGATGACGCGGTTGTCATACACGGAAGCGAAGACCGAACCGGCAATAAAAATGCCGCTGCCTCGTTCATTCAGTGACGTTGGGTAGATCGAGCCGCAATCCACGACCTGATTTCCGTTCACTGTGATCTGACTCCCACCTGCATCCGATCCGAAATGGGCAATGCCGTTTTCGTAAGCTTCGACTACGGTATTCCCGCTCACGGTCGCGCGCGACAAATTTGTCATGGCGATCCCGTAACGCCCTGACAGCCGGGTCACGTTTCCGCTGATCGTCACGTCGTCCGCATACCGAACGTTGATCAGATCCTGGGAAACTTGGCGGACTGTGTTCCCCGTAATGGTGATCCCGGATGCTCGCACTGGCAGCGCAAGCGTAGGTTGACTGTTCAAAACCTGGATCCCATCTTCTTCGCAAATCTCGATGGTGTTCCCGCTGATGGTGACGTTCTTCGGAACCGGAGTGCCGGGACTCGAATTGTCATACCACTGAAATTTCATCCCGTTATGGGCGCAGCGGGAAATGACGTTGCCCGTGACGGCAACGTTCTGAATCCCGGTATCCATGTAGATGCCATGCTCCACGGGAATGTCGGTAATAACGTTTGAAGCGATCGAGACATTGGACGCTCGCTCAACCACAATCAGCCCCTGCGATGTGTTGGTGATCCGGCACCCGTGAATCTGAATGCCATCACCGCCAATCACAAACCCTGAGTTGTTCCGGTCGGTAGTCCCCAACTCGTCGGCGAATCCCCGCACCCGACACTGAGCGATAGAAATGCCCTCCCCGCCTAGGAACGAACGAACTGCGGCATAGCCGAAGTCCTCGAAATGACACCCCGTGATGTTGAGCATGGCGGCACGCTCGGCTTTGATACCGATGTCGAGGGCGGACGGGCTGTTGATGAAATCCTTGGCGCCCCGGAATCGTCCTCCGAAGATGGACACAAACTCGGTATCGTCTCCATCGAAGATGGGCGTTTGGCTGGCGGTCTGCACGACGGTAGCGCCACGGAAGTCCAGCCGCTGCCCATTGCGAAGGCGGATCGCATCGCTGATGACGTAGACCTGTTCAGGGCCGACCATATGCCCGAAGAGGTGAGAGTCAACAAGCGCCTGTAGCGCGGCCGTATCATCAACGTCGTTGGCCAGCTTGTAGTCGAGGATACTGGCGGTCTCCCGAAGTGGATCGATGACACGGCGCGTCCGCGCGCGCGGGCCAGTCTGCCTGTAACCTACCATTGATGCGCCGTTCTCTGGAGCGACAGTATCCGCCAGGCGCTCGACTACGAATTGCCCGGAGTCGTCCGTGGCTAGGTCGGCAAGGCGGGTGATGATGTCCTGCAGTCGCGCGGCGTCCGTGGTTTCGAGGGGCTCGCCCAAATCCTGGATGCGGTTGCCACGCGCACGATAGGCGCCCTGCCCGTCAATGTCAGCCGCCCCGAGTAGAAGCGCTCGGACTTCGGCTCCAGGCGTAATACCGAAAACTGCCGCGATCATCTGGCAGATCATTGTCAGTTTGTCTAGCGCTTGCTCGTGTGCTCGCTCAGGGAAAGGGTCATTTCGCTGATAAGCGGTCTCCTGGGTAATGGGGACTATGCGCTCAATGGCCAGCCCTTGCCCCAGAGCCAGAACCAATGAGGTAGTAACGGTTCCCCCAGATTGCTGGCCCGCCCCCGATACTGAGTAATCCGTGCCAAGGGTAAGTACGGTCTCCACTCCGCCATCAGATAGCGTCACCCGAAGATGATCATTCTCCAGAAAACGAAACGGGACCGTAAAAGACTGGGAGACACCATCGGTGTCATATCGAACACGGGAGATTTCGGACGAAACGGTCATGGCGCGCAACCTGGGACGGATTGCGCCCTACTTTCGTCGCGCGCGCGCGCAGAGTTCTGCGAAGATGGCTATTCGCCGACAGCCGCTCCTAGATCCGGCGCGCGAATGCGGCGCCCGTCAGGTGATGCCCAATACCCCTGCTTGAACTCCTTGCGCGCCCGCTGTTCCATACGACGGGTGTAGCCGGGAGACGCCAGTTCCTGAAGCTGGTTAAAGATCAGCCGGTCCGTCGCCGCCTTTGTGTACCAGAGGTTGGCGAGCGGAACCTTGCCCTTGAGAAGCTGGACAGCGGCCACGCCCGAGCCTTCCTTGCCTTCGCTGGCACGCTGGACGTTGCCCATCGTCGCCCGGAACAGGGTTTCAACGTCCCCCAGGATCGGGCCGCCCACTACGCCAGCAAGACTGCCGCCCTGCCGTGTGTAGTCCGCAAACAGGAAATCTCCGTAGATCCCGAGCGCCCCACCCTTCATGAAGGCAGCGCCCACGAAACGCGGGTCGGTCATGTCGCGCGGGTCTCGGCCGCTGGCGACCTCGTTCAGTTGAAGGGCGATCCCGCCCATCACGGTCGTCAGCCCAACGAGGCCGGCCACATAGCCGGCCTTTCCCCACCCAGTCTGCTGACCCATCGCCCGGGCACCGTGCCGCATCATCATGGCGATGGGGAAGCTCTTGAACTGAAGCGCCGAGCGGTACAGCTCGCTGGGTAGATTGCCGCGGCGCTGGTTGAAGCTGCCGTAGATCGCCGCCCTCTCCCGAGCGCCCGGCTCGATCACAGCCATGCTCGTCTCGGCCTCCACCACGGCCATCAGGCGGGTTGCCGCGCGCTCGCGCAAGGCGGTAGGAGTGGTGCGCTGCTGCGCGGCCAGTGGCGCCAGTGCCGCATCCGGCAGGCGATAAATGCTCTCCGCCGTCAGGACGGTATCCCCAAGCCCCCTCCAGTCCTCTGGATTGGCCAGCTTCCAAACGTCGAAATCGGAATCGCTGATTCCGTAGGATTGGAGCCGACGGGCTAGTCGACCATCACCGCCACCCGCCTTTGCAAGGTCGTCCAGCATTCCGGCCCCGCGCGTTAGGCTGCCCAGGCTATCCATCATCACCGTGCCAAAAGCCTGCTGGCCGGCCCCGGTCAACGCGTTCATGCCAGACAGCTTCATGACTCCAGCCGCCATGCCTTGGGCGTAGCGGGCAATTCGCCCCGACACCTGAGCATCCTGCGCCAGACCATCCACACCCCACCGGTTCACCGCGCCGATGAACTGCTGAACGCCCAGACCAGCCCGCAGCGCTTGCCGCCGGTCGACGGCCGAAGCCGGGTTAAGCGAGCGCAACTCGTTCATGAATACCTGAGTGACCGGCATCCCGTTGTAGATGGACGTGAGCGCCTGCGTCCCGATGTCCGTCACCGCAGTGATCGCCGCAGAGCCAAGTCGTGATGCCACATTCAGGGAGCGATAGGTGTCGAAACCCTCGGCCACGCGCACGCTGCCCACCGTTTTCTGCGCCCCTGACACTTCGTTGTAGAGCGTCTCCAGCTTCGACGTCTCGGCCTCGATTGCATCTGCCCGGCCAGGTGCCGCCTCCGTCATCTGCCGGCGCGCGGCGTCTGTCCAGTAGCGCATCATCAGGTTGGGGTTTGGCCCCAGGGACTCCACCAGCGCGACGTCCCGCGCCATGCGGTCGACGTGGCTCAGCAGCGTCTGGAGCATGGGCGTGTCGCTGTACTTCTGCTGGTAGGCCAAGTACGCCTCGGCATCCCGGAAATGGATCTGGCGCTCGGCGCTGCCACGGTTGGCGCGCATTCCATTGCCCGCCGGTCGGCCAGGCTCCAGCTTGTTCGCCCCATTCGTAGCGACGGTCGTCCAGGCATTCCCCAGGAACTCCGTCAGCTCCGCGTCCGTCATGAGGGAACCGTCCGGATTGGTGTAGCGATCCCTGTCCACCGAACCCAGCACGTCATTCGTCCAGGTTTCTCTGCCTGCGCGGGCCACCAGTTGCTGACTATGGGACTGCGGCATGCCCCAGTCTTCCAGGCGCCCGACGTCGCCGCCGGCCCGGTTGAAGCGCTGGCGCAGTCGCTCGGCCACGTCCTGGAACGAGCGCGCCGCGGCCTTCGCTTCCGGGCTGCCGGAATCCTGGCCGCGCAGCTCGCGGACCAGGTTCGCAACCCCCTCCTGATTGGTGAAGAGTCCCAGCACCTTGCCGCGAGTTACGTCGAACACATCCACCATCTGGCCGATGGCTTCGTTGCGGATGGCGGACGCCGTGCTTTCAATTGAGATCGTGCCGCTGCGTCCGTCGCTGTAGAAGGCCAGCATGCGGCGCAACGCCTCGATCTGGCCACCCTTCAGGCTCTGTGCCTGCGGGCTATCGAGGTAGCTTTTCACGGCGTCATGACGAAGCGCTGTCAACGCCACCCGGCGGCGCTTGAGAGCAGCATCGGCAGCCACATCCTGCGCTGCCTTCTCGGCTGCCGCAGTGAACCGGTCGCCCTGAGACATAGCCAGCCAGTTCTGCCGATCTTCGGCGGCCAGCCGGCGCATAGCCTGGGTAATCCGGTTCTCGATGTTCTGGGCCTCGGCCTGCGTAATCGACCGGCCCAGCGCCTGGGAGACTGCCTCAATACATTCCGCGCGCATTACGCACCCCTCGTCATAGCGCAGACCACGGCGGCATTGAATGCCTCAGGTCGGCCGTATTGCAGTTCCGCATCCGCATCGGCCAGAGCCTGGCGCAGGGACACGTTGATGGTTTCGCCGTCAGCACCCTGAACCGGCACGACGATATCGCCCTGTTCATCCAGCAACGACAAGCCAGCCTGGGTTTCCGGGTCATCGAAAGGCTGCGCATTGGACCGAGCCTCGCCCCCATCCCCCTCTTGGCGGGCCGGCGAACCGGCAGCCTCACCCTCAGCGCGAGCGGGCCTCGCCACCGCCTGTCGGGGCGGCGCCGGGGCGCGCGCCATCGGATTCGACCCCGCCGGACGCCCAGCATCGATGGGAGCCGTCTGCGGGTCGGACAAGCCGAGTTCACCCAAAGCGCTGCGCACCGACACATTGGTCATGGTCGGCAAGGCCGCCGGTTCCTGTACGGCCGCACGGTTGGCCTGCAGGTTTCCAATCTCGTCATCCAGAACGGCCAGTCGTTGGGCGGCCTGGGCTGCTGTGCGGTTCTGCGACAGCGCCCCTTCCAGCCTCTCGATCCGGCCATCCAAGGCCTGGATCTCAGCCGAGCGCTGCCGACGTGCCTGGCTCAGCGCTTCTTTGTAGCTTGTGCGCGGCGTGGCCTGAATTTTCTTGGCTAGTTCTCGCAGCGATGCGTCCGATCCGATATCCGCGCGCTGGGCTTGCAGCTCCACCAACTCCGCGCGGATTTCCGTCACTTGGCCAATCTCGGCTTCCCCGCCAGCCTTTGCGATTAGGTCTGCGCGCTCGCCTTCGGCTGCGGCCAGTTCCCGCTCGATGGAGGACGCTACCCGGGCGCGCTCGGCGGGGATAGCGGGGATCTCGGCCACGTCGCCAGCAGCGGCGCGGGCCACGGGCAGCGCCTGCCCGGCCTCGGGCATATCTCGCCCGAGCCATTGCCGGACCCGCGCCAGGTACTCGCGCGTCTCGCGCGCCTTGGGCTGCCGGCCGGCCAGCACCTCGCGGGCCTGGCGCGGGCCGCCGTTGTAGTCCGCGATCACCGCATCCACATCGCCGCCATACTGGCGCATGGTGTCACGCAGATACCGCCCTGCGGCGTCGATCATCTGCACGGGGTCGCTGGCATCCGTCACGCCGTACTTGCGCAGGTTCTCCGGCATGAACTGCATAACACCGCTGGCGCCGGCCGGGCTGACCTGATTGCTGTTGCTGCGCTCCCCGGCGTTCTTCAGGCCGTTGATGAGTCCTGCTGGCAGTCCGTATTGCTGCTCGACCTGGGCTGCGTACTCGTTCAGTTCCGGGGCGTCATAGCGCAGCGCGGTCCGCTGGGAGGACGGGAGATCAGCCAGTCTGGTGCTGGGCGTATAGCGAGCAGACGCCGGAATATCCAGGCCGTACTCGTCTCGCGCAGCATCAATGACTGCCTGGCTGCGACGGCCCATGATGTACTGACCATCGACCGCCCCCGTCTGGGATACGTCCACGGGACGGCCATCGAGCAGCGCACGGATGGCACTGTCGAGCGCACGTCCATGCGCCCCTGCCGTTTCCTGGTCTGCCGGCACGCCAGGCGACGTATCGACAGCCGAATGCTTGGCGTCGCGTGCCGCCAGGGCTGCGTCCACGGTCGGGCCGGCGCGCATCGGCAGGCCTGCCCTGGCGCCAATGGCGCTGAACACCCCACCCAGCACACCCTCGGCGGTGATTGCCGCGGCATCGAGCGGCGCATACTGCTTCGCCATCGCCGTGTACCCGCCAGATTCCAGCAGGTCATGGGTAGCGCCGCGCTGCGCCACGCCCAAAGCGACGTTCGCGCCAACACCATAGGCAACGTTGGCGCCGTAGTAGGCGCCACGGCTCAGCCCCGCCCCTGTCGCTGCCAGCGGGGCCGCAAGGCTTTGATAACCGATGGCGCCAGGCAGCAGCACGCCGCCGCCCACGGTGAGCGCATCAATGAATCCGGCGTTCACCGCCGTGGATACGTCCGCGCCGCGCTCCTGCATTTCCAGCGCGGTGGCGCGGCCTGTGGAGCCGCCGGCGACAACCGCCCCGCCCAGAAGCGCCGAACCGCCGGCGCCGCCCGTCGCCGCTGTCGCTGCCGCGCCGACGCCAACCTGAGTCAGCACCCTGCCGACGTCGAACATGACCTGTCCCGCCATGCCGGTTGAGAGTGGATCGGGGCGGTATTGCTGTGCCCACACATCAGCCTGGTCGCGCAGGGAGGCGAAGGGATTCCAGGGTGTCACGCCCGTAGCCGTCTCAAGGGCGTCGTATACCGGTTGAATGGTGGCCGCTGCCGCGCCAGCCAATACACCTTCCACCTGGGCAACGCCCGTGACGACGCCCTGCGGGATCGCTGAAAGCGACCCGGACAGAGCGCCGGGCTCTGCATCACCGAATATCTGCCCTGGCGTGCGCGCGGCCTCTCTGGCTGCCTGTAGGCGGCGAGGATCTACGGCCATCATTGACGACCCCCGTACTGGCGCTCCTGGTCTCGGTGAAGTTGTTCCGCATACCGAGTCGCCGCCTCCGGCGATGAGAAGCGGCCAAGGTGGCGGCCAGTGCGCCGATACTGCGACACTGCCGAGTCGTCGTCCAGCACCTTGCCATCTTCGCTCACGGTCGGAATCAGAACCTCTTGGCCGTCTTCTTCGATCGACATGCTGCGCACCGTGCTGATGCTCCCATCCGGGTTTCGAACCACGGGCCTGGCATTCAGGTCAATGTTTCCCGATTCCAGCATTCCATCGCTACCACTCGCCCCCGGGATCTGGTCGGCCAGCCTGCCACCGAAGGCGTCGCGCCCTTGATCTGCATCCGGCGTCATGGTGATGATGACCGGCTCACCAGTCCGCGGATCTCGCACAGGCGTCCCGCCCAGCGTCACGGCATAGGTTCCGGCACCAACGCCAAACAGACCCACATTTCCCATGGATCGGCCCATTTGATCCTGGAGCCCGCGCGCTTCGAACTCTTGGAAGATCGCCCGATTGGCACGGGATCTGAAGTCCGCTTCATTCAACCCCCAAGGCGCCAGCACCTGACCGTTACCGTGGAAATTCACAGGCTGCCCGAGCACAGCAATAATAGCCTGATCGAGCCGGTCTGTATTGACATCCGCTGCCAGGTCACCTTCCTGTGCCGCCTTGCCAACGTAATAGGCCTTGACCGCATATGCGTCCTGCATGAATTCCTGGGCACCACTGTCGCCCGGCGCTGCGCCTCGGTACAGACTGCCTACCCGATCCTGTATGGCCTGGGTGAATTCCGTGTCCTTGGGCACTGGGTAGCTTATCGTGCCGTCCTTGCCGCCGTTGCGCAGGATCTCGTCGCCGTGGATGGCGAGAGCGGCGGCATCACCAGCAGACTGGACGACATCGGCGCTGAACCAGTTATTGGTCAGCTTCGCGGACTCGTAGCTGCCAGCCAGGCGGCCCAGCCTGCCCATGAAGGGCGACAGCCCCTCAACCTGATCGATAACTCCCTGGTACAGATCGGGCCCATCCGATGCCCAGAACAGATTCCCGAGCAATTCTCGCTTCTGTCGCGCGCCGCCCTGCTGGAATGTGTTGGAGATTTGCTGCGCCTCGTCAGCAAAGAGCGGCCGCATTTGCACCAAACCATCAGGGTTGGCGCGACGCAGGCCGCGAATCACGTCACCGCGGCCTCGCAACACCTGGCCGATGACAGCCGAGCCGCCCGGCTCAGAGAGTGCAGCAGGTTGCAGCCGGGGTATTTCTTGGGCGGCGCGATTTTCCACCCAAGCAAGCGGCGACTCACGCAGCATCTTGGTGTTGGATTCGACGGCACGGGACAGCCGGTCCAGGTTCGCCACGTCGGTCGTGCTAGCACCGGCACGCTGTTGATCCTGCCGGCGGCGCTGGATGAATGCGGCCTGCTCAGGAATCGGCATGCGCAGAACCTGCTGCACCTCCTCCTGACCCTTCATCATGTCGCGATACGCACCTTCGTACTCGGTGCCTGCCACCATGCCAGCCCAGCGCAGCATGTCGTCGGTTCGGGCAGGGACGCCAGTGGCCACCTGCTTATCCAGTTCACCGATAGCGCGCTGCGCCCGTGCCAACGAACGGTCCTGTTCCACCCTCGCACGGTTGTCGATGCGGTCGGCTTGGGTATGAGCGCGCGTGCGCAGTTGCAGCAGGCGGTCGGCGTCCAGCCGACCAACCCATTCATAGCCAGTCGTCACTTGTCCCTGGGCCGCTGCATTGATTGCCGAGACGGCGCCATGCGGATCACGGTCGATGGTGGCGGCGCCAGCGGCAAAGGCCATAGCGGCCTCGGATTCCGTGGTCAGCTTCGCCCGGACCTGCGACGGCAGGGAGGATTCCCCAAGAGCTGCCAAGCGAAAGGCGCGGCGCTCACCATAAAGGCTGGGGTCCAGCGCAATCGCCGCGGCGTCCGACTCCAGTCCGCCCTGGTACTGCGACACCGTGTGCTCTCGCTCCCGTGTCGCCTGGAACGTCACGGCGTTCTGGCCGAAGTAGGTCCGCTGGCGGGTCAGCGACTCTCGGTATGCATTGCGAGCCTCGGGCGGGGCGTTCTGCACAGCCTCGGACGCGTAGGTATCGAATTCCTCCAGGAACTTGGGAGTGAAGTCCGGTGCGCCTGGCTGGGCCGTGTCCTGCAACTCAGTCATCCGCTGCAGCCACTTTATCTGGTCATCGCTCGACGCCTTCGATACCCAGGCAATGGACTGCTCGCGCTGGACGCGCTGAGCCGCATCACCGATCTGCCCTAGGGTGTTGCCGGCCGATGCCAGCGCCCGGCCAGTCGGATCATCAACCGCCACCATAGGCGTTCGCGCCACAGGCATGCCGATAGGAGTCTGCTGGCGCTGCTGAAATTGAGGGATGGGAATGCGGGTCGCCATATCAGGATCCCCAATACTGCGAGACAGGGCCAACGCGTAGACCCAATCCGCCGCCAGCCCGCACGCCAGAGCCCGCGGCGGTAGCTGCGCCGCGGGCAGCCGAGCCGATGCCATAGGAGGCGGCCGAGCCCAGTATGCTGGTGGCCGCGCCAATCATGCCAGCGCGGCGTGCCCCCCTGGCAGAACTGCGCAGAGTTCTTGCAGCGTACCGATCCATCTGCGCCTGCTGCTCGTAGGCGCCACCTTGGAGCAATGTCTGGTATCGCGTCTGCAAGGCATCCAGCTCCATGTCCCGCGCGGACTGGGATTGCAGTGCCAGGGCCGTGCCGCTATTGGCGTCGAACCCAGACTCAGCCACCGCGGCGCGAACGTCGGACTGCTGCTGGCCGGCCGTGCGTCGCTGGCTCAGTTCGTTCTGCAGGCCAGCGTCATACGCCTGGCGGGCCTGGATGTTTGCCAACTGGGCGTTTCGCTCAGCAGCGTCAGCCTGTTGCCGATAACTGGCTGCCTGCTGGTCGCCTCCTGTGATCGCCCCCAGGGCACCGATACCGCCTGAGGCCAACGCGATAGGGCCGGCATTCGCCACCAGGAAAGCTGAGATCGGATCCATTACTTCACCCTTGCATAGAGAAAACAATCCCGCCCGTCTGCGGTATATGCCTGCATGTGGCCTTCACGCTTGAAGCCCAATCTCTCAGCCCACGCGCACGCAGTGGCGTGTCGAGCATCAACCGCCATTTCAACCCGACGCCATGGCGCGGCATCCACCACCTGCGACACAACGCGGTGGATGGTCTTGAATTGCCTCAGTGCCCGCTCACTGAGCATGGCCCAAGCCATGCCACGCTCAGCATGCAGTTCCAGGATTCCGGCGCAAGCGATTACCTCGCCGCCCTCCACTGCGGACCACGCTACACCAGGTGAGTCCGCAAGATCCTGCGCATTCTTTAGATCGACCAATGCGTGGGCGAAGGCCTGAGCCGGCTGCAGCTGGACGGCCAGGATATGTTCCGGGGTCAGGCGGACGATCTTCATCGGTCGTCGTTGGTGGAGACCACCGGCATGAATGCCAAAATCGTGGCTGGCAGGGGCTGATTGTTCGTGTACCAAATCTTGGCAATGCCCTCGTACCCGCCGCGCCAGGAGACGGAATAATCACCCGAGAACAAAGGAGGGGCCGCGCCCATGGGCTGACTTGGCCGGCGGAAATCCATCGTCTCAGTTTCGTCGCGCTCCGGTCCGAGATTTCCCCCCAAGCTGCGATGCATGCGAACCGAGACATTCGTCAGGCGCTTCTTCTTGGCCTGGGCGGTGCCATTGGACGCGCCCGCCTCGATGCTCATGGTGGCCATAGCGCATGGAGCAGGCAGCCCGGCGTGAACCACGGACGCCTCGATCTGCAGCGTAATCTGTCCACCCTCCACAACCCTGTCAGGATGAGCAGCGCCATCCGTCAGTATCTGGACCGTTTGCCCCTCCAAGTGGCCTAGCCCACTGATACTCATCGTGGGTGCGCCACGGTAGGTCAAGCCGGAATCGACGTAGAACGCCTCGGCCTGATCCTCTTGGTCGCCGAGCGGCGCGCGGAGCAGTTCGACGTAGCGCACAGTCTCGCCATTGATTTCCCGACGCACGACCACCCACAACTCATCGGATCCGCCATCAGGTGCAGGCATTGTCTCGACCGCCTCGACAAATCCATTGGTCATCGGATGCGGATGCCATGCGTAGACGTCGCTGCGGCCGGGCTCCTGGTCATAGGTGCACCCGACCAGCATGCCGTCCGCCCTTGCTGCCCAGATAATCGAGTCCGGTTCCTGCTGGTAGGTCAGGTCAACCGCGCCTTGCACCAGAATATGATCTGCCAACTTAGTGGTGTCGGCAGAGGCATAGTTGTTCGTGTTGTAGTCGTACTGGTAGTCGCGCATGCGCTGGCCAGATGCCTGGACAAACAATACTCGCCCCCCTACCTCGGCAGGCTGGATGGAGCGCGAGCCATAGAACGTCCGACGCTCGGCGCGGACGTTGGCCGGCCCGACAGCCTGGTTGGGCTGAATCGGGCCAATCAGCCACTCGTCGCCATCGGTACCAAGGATCAGTTCGTCAGACTCCACCACCCAGACAACTCGATTGATCTGGCGCGCATTCAAGGTCTGCACGATGGCAGAGTCGGTAGTCACCTCGCCGCCGATCTTACCGGCGAAGTTCTCAAAGTCCCCAGTGACGGAGAGGGCCACCTTTCGGCCCGACACCAAAGACAACCGCTGGCGCCAGAAGGCACCATGCTCCGGCCATCCGTTCACGCTGGAAAACAGGGAGAACGCCCATTTCCAGGACGGCGTGTGCGACGGATACACCACAGAGATCGTGCGCCGCGCGCTACCGCTCGCTGCCGGGTCATACGCATAGGGACTTGCCGGCGGCGCTACCGTGACATCGTATGTGTTGGCCGTCGTCGCCATCACGACGAAAGAACCATTGCGCTGAACGTTCGGCTGACCAGAAGCGGTGAAATTCGTGCCGGTGATCACTACAGGATCGCCCACAATAAAAGGGTGACCCGGCGCGCTCACACGCATCCAGTTCGGCGCGGAAGATGCGGACATTGATGCAATGGGGAAATCTGTCACCGTTGTGGACGACCCGCCGCCCGGCATCACCTCCGTGGGCAAAGTCAGCACGACCGTGCCAGTAGCCACCGACCCGCTGGACACAGCGTCGATCCGAACGATTCCATAACCAGCATGGATGTACTGCCATTCAACGCCGATAGGCCCTCGCTGGTCATTGTCGATATCTACGCCGTCGCCGTCCCATGCTTTACCGTCAGTGTGGATCGGGGTCTGGTTACCTGTGACAGCGTTGGCACCACCTACTGCGGTGCACTGGTAAACGCGGTTGTCCACCCGGCGGCGATCTCCCAACCCTACCTCCTGGTAGACGGCCCAGGGCCGCACGGCAGACAAATCCGCCGTCTCCAGGTAGAACAACGTACCCACATGCCCGGCCTGGAAAATGCTCTGGCTTGCGGTGAGCGCGACCGCACCAGAGACACCACTGGACGTCACGGTGATGGCCTTGTTGGGGTTCACATCATCGAACGGGCCTTCAGTGAATGACGCCGCCACCAGAGAGAACGACTCGGCTCCGGTGCGCAGGAGCTTCCTTGGCTGGTGGCCGCGGTGGAAGATGTACATGGTGTCGGCACTCTGCGCCACGCGGATAGCGCAAGTCCCATCGATAGAGGTCAGATCGGCCGAGGTGTACGGCGACACCACCTCGACAGGGACGCCCCCCACCACCAGTTGCCCACGATTGACATAGAAGCGGATGTAAAGATGCCCGAACTCCAGCATGTAAGATATCCGCTCAGACACCTGGAACCTGACCAACCAAACCCGCCCGCCACCCGGCTTCGCTCTGGCGATGTACTGCGTACCGCCCCTGCGGACGGCCGGACCCTGTACCGTCGGCAGGAAGTTCTCCAAGACACTGCAGCCATTGAAATACTTGGCCAGGTCCGTACGCCCGCCAAGGCGTGGAGAAAGCTCCCCGCCGTCGAACGTCTGCAGGATCGGGGCTTCCTTAGCCATCAGCGACGCGCCTCAAGCCAAGTGTCATCCGCTGTGGTCACCACCGGGCGCTCAATGGCATTCATGCGACGAGCCTGGGCCATGGCCTGCTGGTACTCCCCTTGGGCCAATTGCCGCTTCGTGCCGGAATTCGTCAGCGTCTCCGCGGACTCCATCGCCAGCCGACACGCAAACGCCTCGACAAAGAGCGCGTCGAAAAGCGTCACATCCTCCACTCGCTTCACATAGCGGATTCTCAGCGGACCATCTTGGCTGATGAGGATTCGCCCCTCTTCCAAGCTATACCAGCCATCCACCTCCGGGCGAGGATTGCAACGACGGCCACCGATCTGGATCAGGCGCAGGAAGTCGGCAGGCAGTTGAAACTGGCGCGAGAATCCGAACAGCGGCTTGTCCGCCAATGCCGGCAGTACGGCACGAGCCTTGGAAAAGTGCCAGATGTTCGCGCGCAACTCGGCATCTCGAAGGATGTCGAACATAGACGAGATCGTGTTGGACTTCTGGTTGTCGTCGTCCAAAGCGATCACGCGCCCTGCACCAAGCTTGGTGAGGGCGCGATTGGCGATGTCTACTCGCGAGACGGCCATGGGTCAGTCCATTATTGAGAATCGCGGCCGGGCTTTTCGTCTGGCGACGTTTGCCCCTGCGAACCATCCTGACCCGTCTGGCCGCTCTGGGTCCTGCCACCCTGGCGGCCCGTCGACTCCCCCGGGCCACCCTTACCCGTCTGTCCGCCCTTCACGGGCTCCATCCACTTCCCGGGCTTCCCGTGGAAGTTGAACACCTCGCCTTTCTCAACGATACGCGTCACCTTGCGGCCGGGCGAGGAATCGGCACGCTTGCTGGGCTGGACGTCATCGGCGGGGATCTGGCCCCGCTCCTTGGCGATGTACTGGGCCATGGCTTACAGCACCTGGTAGCCGGAAGCGTAGGCCTTGTTGGCTTGAGCATCCTTGACGATGAAGGCCGAGAACGAGCCCGCCGTCAGCGGGCCAGTGGCGACCGTGTAGCGCACGCCCAGATAACGCAGGTAATCGCCGCCCGGCAGACGGAAACGAGCGATCTCGCTGCCGGCCGTCAGGGCGCCGAGGGCCAGAGCGCCAGTGGTGATGTGCGTGCGTGCGGACGTCAGACCGGGCGCGGCACTGGACTCCAGCGACACGGCAACGGTTGCGGCGCCAGCGGCGGTGGCGGTCTGGTCAACCTGTACCACCAGCCACACAGGTTCACCGGCGCCGATGTCCTGCTCCAGATTGGAGGCCGAGGGGTTCAGGTCGATGACGTTGGTGGAGATCGCGGTGGCGGTGACAACCTGGCCGTCCGAGAACTCGTTGGTCTTATCGAGGATCATGCTTTCTCTCCTGAGATTCGGTAGTAGTGCCGCCCCGAAGGGCGGCTGCCAGGTTTAGGTCAGGCGCGCTTCGGTGTTCAGAAGCTGGTCGACCGTACGGATGGGGATGCCCAGGAAATCGGACTGGAACTGGCCGGCCGATTCCCGGATCGAGAGGGCGTTGCTCGACTTGTTCAGGGCCATCTTTTCCAGCGCCGAGCGGATCGTGCGGTTGGCGTAGACGCGCGGCTGAATGTTGCCGGTAAGACGCGGCATGCGGTTCTTGGCATCGATCAGCAGTTCGATCAGCCGCTGGTTTGCCATGGTCCCCGTACCCGAGCTGGCATCCGAGACGTCCACGTTGGCGATGCGGACAACATAGCGCCAGTCCTTGACCACCAGGCCGCAGTCCCATTCGAACAGGTCGGCATAGGCACGATAGCGGTCGTTGTTGACGTCGAAGGCGTCGATTTCGCCCAGGTCTCGGTGGACCAGGCCAGCGCGGGAGTTCTTCGGGTAGATGCCGAACGCAGTGGTACGACCCCAGCCGATCAGGTAGATCGAGGTGTTGTCCGACCCCGTGCCGCCGGCATCGATGACGTTGGCAGCCGAAGGCGATGCTCCGACGCCCGGCAGTTCGTTGTAGCGCGGCTGGAGGCCATAGAAGCGCTCGGGGTTGATCGAGGTGTCGCCATACAGAAGCGTGGTGCAGAAGTCCTGCCCCATGGCCTCGATAAACGAACTGGCCTCATCCAGTCGGAATCGAGCCGGATCGTTCGCCATGGCAACCGACTTGACGTCGGGCTCGCTACGGGCGGTCAGCATGCCCGTGGTATCGTCCACCTGGGCGGTGGTGCTCTTGGAGACGGGCACGCCGCCATACAGCTTGCGCCAGACGGTATTCGGCAGGCCAGTGCGAATGGTCGTGCGATTGCCGGTGGGCAGGTTGCCTTCGACCCAGGGGATGTCCTGGACGATTTCGTTGGTCTGCGCCAGCAATTCGGCCACGTCGGCGGTGGAGCCGTTCGGGTCGAGCCGCTTGGCGACGTCGATGATGCTGAGCGATTCGTTACCGATGGTGGCCATCGATCTCTCCTAGTGAGTTCACTTCTTCATGCTCGGGAACATCCGAGCGGCTCGTGCGGCTTCAGGGTCGGCCGGTTGGGCATTGCCGCGTTCACCGCCCGCCGGTATCAAGGTGCCCTCGCCGAGGTGCTTGCCGATGCGGTGGAAGAACCGCAGCGTTTCACCGTCGCCCAGGGCCTGGGAAATTTTCTCGAGCGTCTGCTCGTCTGCACCGAAGGTCCGCACAGCACGGCGGGCCAGCTCGGTATTTGCGTCGTACTCGCCACCCCACTCCTTCTTGAGGCCCGACACGTCGCGCTCGCCTTGCTGCTGGCGGGCCAAGTCCGCGGCTTGCTGCTGCTCTGCCTGGTGCTGGTTCCAGGCCGCAGCCAGTGTTTGCGCCTGTGCGACCGGGATTCCCGCCTTATGCATCCACCCGGCAGCGACCTGGGAAAACGCCTTGTCCTGGCCTTCCGGCACCGGTAGCTGGTAGGCATCCACAGAATCCGGAACGGCCGTTTTCCCTTCCAGATCCTGCAGAGCCTTCGCAGCGTCACCAGCACCCTTGAACCCTTTGCCTTCGATGAACTTGCGCAGCCCTTCGTCCTCGATACTTTCGTGCCACGCAGGCGCAGTCGTCTGCGAATTCGCGGGGGGCGTCACTGCGGGAGGCGTTTCGGCTGGCGGCGTTGCGCCATTGCCACCTTGGCCGCCATCGGACGGGGCTTCGTTGCGAAGCATTCGGGCGAAGAGCGCCCGCTTATTCAGAGTTCCGTGCATTCTCACGCTCCATCATTTGGTAGATCTGGGCTTCAGTCAGGTTGAGGTAGTAGGTCAAGCGGTTGAAGACTTCGCGCCGGCCTTCGGCTTGCATCGAGGCGTGCGTATCCACGGTGCGCGTCACGGGAGACACGACCGTCGTGGATTCATAGGCCCGACAGAATCGCGCCAGATCGGCGAGGATTGCGGCCCCTGCCTGGGTGGGCTGGCCAGCGGGATCGAGAAACGCTGACCGGTAGGACGCCCGGCGGCGCAGCATCATCTGGAACTTCTGGCGGATGTTCATATGCGGGCGTTGGTGGCGTTGACGGCAGCAGCCGTGAGGTCTTTGGCGGCACCAGCGGCGACCGGCGCGGCTTCGAGGATCTGAGCGGTTTCGACTTGCTGCGCTGCGGCAGCATCCATGTCCGCCACCTCTTCATCGGTGTGCATGTACTTCTGAGGGACACTGAACACGTCTCCCAGGCCGCGCACGATGGCGCCTGCGTTCATGACGCGGGCAGCCTGCGGATCAGCCTGGATGAATGGCGCAGATGCTTCGGCCCAACGCAAGACGTTGGCGCCCTCTTCCGCGCGCATTGCTTGGTTCAGAGGACTGTCGTACTCGATCTCGACCGCGCCGCCAGCCTCCACCAGTTCAGGCGGCATTTCCGGCAGGACGCCGGCATGGGAAAGGATGTCGATCTCGCGCGTGATGAGCGAGCCGAGCATTTCAGACTGAACCCGGCCCATGGTCGGGCCAAGCAGAACGCCCTTTTCTTGGGCACGCTGCAGCACTTCGGTCGCGGTCATCTGGTGGTTGTCCACCAGGATCTGGAACAGCGTCACGTAGAAGCCCAGATTCACTGCCTCGCGCTTCTGATTGGCATAGTCGATACCGAGCGGGACGTTCGTGCCCAGATTGAGCGGCGCCGCCAGCGGCCTGCCGTCATCGGTCATCATCCCGTAGTTCATGGCGCCTGCCCGCAGGTCGAACGCCTCCAGGGCGCCATCATCGGGAAGCATCAGCGGCGGGTTGACTGCTTTCTCCGCGGCCTTGATGTTGGTCTTCTCCATGGAGTTCAGCATGCGCACGTCCGGCAGCGAGTCCATGGCAGGCGAGTACCCATAGGGAGAGTCGTCCGTGGCGTAGAAGCGCCCGATGGCAGCCGGGAATGTGCGATAACCGCTGTGCTGGACGACGTGGTTGCCGGCATCCAGGCACAGCCACACTGACTGAATCGGCATGTTTCGGCTGTCCACCCGGCTGTCATCACGTTCGCGGCGCGGTCGGATGGCGTGCAGGAACTGATAGACCGTCTCGGGGTTCTTTTCTAGCGCCAGCTGCATCGACGGCGTAAGCGCGTCCCGCCCAAAACGTTGGGCCGCCTGGCGCAGGGTGAGCCCCCACTGAAGGCAGCATTTGTCGACCATGCCGAACGCGTCTTCGCTGAACCAGGTGCGGCTCATGCTCAGCGTCCGATAACGAATGCCCTCGCCCAGGACGTCATCGATCATGATCCCGCCGGACCCGAAAGCGCCGTGGCTAACATACGCCTCGCCGATCTGGGCGGCGAAATTCGCGCGCCAACGGTATCGATGGGCGAACAGGGTATTGGTGACCTGCTCCAGGTACTGACGGATGGCCGGCGAATCCTTCAGCTCTTCCACGGACACCGCAAGCCGGTGCCACTTCTGCACCCGGGGCGTGATCAAGGAATCTTCCGCCGCAGCAAAGTGGCGCAGCGCCAGCATGGGCGTCGCGTCATAGATCTGGCTGGTGCGCTTCTCGCCCGGCTGATTGGTCCGGGCCTCGTTGAATTTGCGATAGCGCGGCAGGACCTGCTCGATCACCTCGTTCCACTGCCCGTGAAACGACTCGCGCGCCGCCTTCATGGCCGACCAATCGGCCATGATCTCTCGCACCAGATCGACGTCCTGGTTCTGCATCAGGATCCCAGCAGGGTCTTCGTGGCGACGGAGCCAGGAGCTGCGGTCGCTTCCCCGGCCAGAATCGTGCTGGCCGCACCGCGGCGACGGCGCAAACGCTCCGCTTCAGCGTCGCCTGCCGCTGCCGCGTCGGTGGCGCTGGGCGGGGCGGCGGGGGCAGGCGGGTCAGGCAGCTTCGGCGTTTTCGGGCCGGAGATCAGGGAGGTCATAGCGGCTCACTGGAAATTCAGATTGCCGCTAGATTGTTTGCGCGTGCGCGCAGAGAACTGCGTTTCTAATCCATGATTGCCCGAGTTGGTCGGCCAGCCCTGGCCTTCGCAGTGGAAACCGGAAACGCAAAGGACAGGCACAGCGCGTCCGCTCGGTTTGGGGATGGCAGCCCGCGAGCCTTCATGTCCTTCTTGCTCTCGATCTGGATCTTGCCGTCCAGCCTCGCGACGGTCTCGGGCGCGATCAGGTCATCGGCCAGCACCTGGTCATCCGGCGGCAGCGCGCCCCCCTCCTTCAGCCAGTCGCGAGTCAGCTTCCACATTTCGGCACGCTTGTTCAGGCAGCCAGGGTCAGCGGACTCCCCAGAGAACCAGACGATTCGCCAACGGCGTCGGCCCATGGTCTTGCCGGCTGAGTGAATGCCAGTGCCGTAGCCGCCATCGATAAACACTGCGTCGGCCTGGTGCTGATCCTCCAGTCCGGCCAGGATGGCAGCCACTTCCACATCGTTGTCGTTCTTGGCTATGGTGCGCAGAACCTTGAAGTGCAGCCCCTGCCGCTTGGCAATGACCAGCTCGTCGTCCCCTTCCCAGGCTGGATCGCAGGTCAGGATTACAGGGGCGAAGTTGTACTGCTCCGGGCGCAGGTGTCGGGCTTGAGCCGCCTCCACATCAGCCGTGGAAATGAACTGCTTGGCCGACGCGGCCGGGAACTGGCCACGAATCCGAACGCGCACGATATCGCTGTCCTCCCCGTGGGCCTGGACCATCTCGTCCAGATAGGCTTTGTTGGTGCCTTCGACCGTGCGGCTGTCGATCTGGAATGTCTTCCATAGGTGGCGGAATTTGCGGAAGCACTCACGGAACCTGCCCGTGTTGCGGGTCGGGTTGCCGAATGCCAGCCAAATGATCTCCGTGTCTTCGTCGGTCAAAGCGCCTTCGGCCACTTCCCAAACCTTATCGGCAATGCTTGACGCCTCATCGAAGATCAGGACGATCCGCTTGCCCTTGTTGTGCAGACCCGCGAACGCTTCTGTGTTGTTCTCGCTCCATGGCGTGGCGTCCGCCCGCCAGGACTTTTCCCGCCCCGGCTCCACGCTGTACATGGACATGGCTGGCACCGACCACCACGAACGATTTCGGGCCAGCCTGGCCCACTTCCCTACTTCCGGCCAGGTCTTGGTTCGCAACTGCGTCTCGGTGTTGGCGGTCACCACAACACGGCAGTCGTCGCAGGTTGACATGGCCCAACTCAGGATCTGAGACACCAGGGCGGACTTTCCAATCCCGTGCCCCGAAGCCACGGCCACCCTGAGCGGCGTGTGCCTGGTCGACGGTTCGCGCAGATGGCTGCCGATGGAGTCCAGCACGTCAGCCTGCCACTGCCGCGGCCCCGTATGCTCCACCAACTCGCCCTCTCCCCAGGGGAACATGTCATGGGCGAACCCCAGAGGGTCGTGCTCGTACTCGGCTATCGCAGTAACGTCTTCAGCCCGCATCGGTGCCTTCCCCTTGCTGGCGTCGCAGTTTGGCCTCTCGCAGGGCGTCGGCGATGCTCAGCGAGCCACTATGCTCGATCTGCTGCTTGTCGCCGTACTTCTTGGGATGCCACTTCGCCAGCAATTTCAGACGCTGCTCTGCCCGGTTCTTCTGCCACTGCACAAACCCCGGGTCGATCTTGTCGCCCTGCTCTGTCAGCGTCCGCTCCGGCTTCTCGTCCAGGATCTCCAGCGTCTGTTCGGCGATGGCATCACAGCCTAGGTCACGCGCGCGCGCGAAGCGTGCGGCAAACTCGGGGTGGGCATCCAGCCAATCGTAGACTGTTCGCCACGCCGGCATGCCCTCGGATCGGCAGATGTCACGCAGGGTTTCCCCTTCGGCGAGTCTCCAGACGATTTGGTCAGCCACTTCCTCTCGGTAGGTGCTGGCGCGACCGCGCGGCGCCTTCGCTGGCTTTTCGGTCTTGGTCATTCAAACCCCGGCAGGGAAAGTGTTTCGGATACCCGTGCGGGCTGTGTTTGGCGCTTGGTCAGCATCTGGATCAGGTTGGGGACGGTCATGCCGTAGGCCCTGGCCACTGCGGGCAGGTGTTCAGACGGCATCAGGTTGGATTGGGCTGTGCGTGGGCGTCGCTCGGCAGCGCGGCGGATTTCGGCGGGACGCCGTGGGGCTTGCTGGCGAGTCTTGTCGGTTTTCTCTTCCCACAGGCTGAGCAGGATTTCTCCGCGCCAGTGTGCCGGAGTGGCGCCGGCCAGGTATTGGCGCACCATGGACTCTCCGACCGCCTGGCCCATGGCCTTGGCGATCTCGTGCTGGCCCATTCCGGACCGGCGTAGATCCAGGATGATTTCGGGCCAATCGAAGTCCGTGAGGCGCATGGTTACACCTCAGATGCAGCGGTTATATCGACCCGCACGAATCCCCGCCGGGCGGTATCCAGGCCGTCATCCAGCGTGATCGGGCGGAACTGACTGTCGTCCACCCCAAGGGCGATGGCGATCCCGTCCATCTGCGACTTCATGCAGGCCAGCAGGTTGTCGATGTCGCGCCGGCGGCGGTCCGGTGCCACGAACGTCAGGGTGACCTTCATCCGGCCCTGTGACGGAATGGCGTTTCGCCCCAGTGCTTGGCGAGCAGCCAGCGCCGCCATGTCCCTAGCGGCTGCCATCTTCCCGTGCGTGGCGGTCCAGTGCCGACCGTTCTTCCGGTTGGGCATGAGCCCCATGTCCGGCCAGGGCAATTCGATGGTGAGGCGGTCGAGGTTCATGGTCAGTCCCTCAATGCGCTGTAGCGGACGCGCTTGCCTTCCGCCTCGGGTTGGTTGAACTGTCTCCCCATTTCCAGGCTCTTGAAACAAGTCCGCTCGGCTTCGTAGACCAGACCAACTACCCCTGGCTCTCCCTGGCGGATCAGTCCCACATTCACCTCGCAGATGCCCTTGTCCCGGCTGTCGGGGTTGTATACCTCGTCCCGGTAGAGGAAAAGAGCGATGTCGCAATCCTGCTCGATGGCGCCCGAGTCCCGGAGATCGGCCGGCATAGGCCGCTTGTTCGGGCGCCGCTCCAGGTCTCGATTCAGCTGCGAAAGCAGAACAATTCCGATACCCATTTCCTTGGCGAGCGCCTTCAGGCCACGGGTGATCTGCTCGATTTGAGCGTTTCGGTTGTCGCCCTCCCCCTCCATCAGTTGGAGGTAGTCGATCACCAGCAAGTCGAGACCATGCTTGCGGCGCGTCTGGCGTGCCTTGGCTCGCACATCCATGAGGCGCAGACCTCCTTGGTCATCCAGGCTGAGATTGCGGCTCCTGAGTCGCTCTACGGCGGATGTGAGTTCCGTCCAGTCGGACTGATCGAACTTGCTCGGGTTCAACAGCTTGCTGAGCGGGATCTTCGTCAGAACCGACACGTTCCGGTCATGGATCTGCTTGCGGGGCATTTCCATCGACAGGATCAGCACCGAATGGTCGACGCTCGCGTTCAGCGCGATGTTGAATGCGAGTGCCGATTTGCCCATCTTCGGGCGGGCAGCCACTACCATCAGCTCGCCGCGGCGAATCCCGCCATTGAGGCGCTTGTCCAGATCAGGGAATCCCGTGGGGATGGCCAGCGCCACCTTTCCCTCTGCCCTTTCCTCCAACTCGGTCAGGTACGGGATCAGGTCATCGTCCACCCGTACCGGCTCGTTCTGGGAACGGGATTCTGCCAGGCGCTCCAGCTCCCCCTGCAGCCCGTCGATCAGGCTGGCCGCATCCCGGCTCATGTCGTTCTCGGCTAGGTCGGCGGCCACGGCAGAAGCGCGCGCCAGTTCGCGGCGCTGGGCCTTCTCCTTGACGATGCTGGCATAGCGGGCAATGTTCGCCGCGCTGGGCGTGTTTGCCGCCAGGGTGTGCAGATACACCGGGTCGGATGCTTCGGTCCCTTCCAGGCGGTCCATCAGGGTCAGCACATCGACTGACTGCCCCCTCAGAATCGAGGACGACACCTCGCGGAAGATGGCGCGATGATCAGCTCGGAAGAAGTGCTCCGCCTCCAGATGGCCCATTCGGTCGAAAGCGCCGTTGTCCAGCAGCAGCGCGCCGATGACGGCCTGCTCGGCGTCCAGGTTGGCAATCATGCCGCCTCCTTGCGGGCATGCGCCCTCTGGGCCTGTACCCCTTGCGTGGTCAACACGTAGCTGTTGTTCGCAGCATCCGCGTACCACAGGCGGTAGTAGCCCTTCGTGACGTAGTTGAGGAAATGACGGCGCCAGTCGGATTGCAGCCGGCGCTCGTTCGTGCCGTTCGGCAGGTGTTCAGCCTTGAAAACGTCCCAGGCAAGCTGGACGAATTCCTGGGGCAAGCCAACCGTGTCCACGTACTCCAGCAAGGGCTTGTAGCCACTGACTGCCGTCTCTCCCGCTGCCTTGCAACGTTCGAGAAAGGTTTTCAGGGACTGGCGCTCCTTGCGTTCCCGCTTGGGTTTGGCAGCCGGAGGCTGTTCGGACTCTCCTCCCCCCTGGCAAGGGGGGTTGGGGGGTAGTTCTTCTTTATTCTTCTCTTCTCTTTCTCTAGCTAACGCACCCGTAACGCTGGGTGCGTTACCCGATTCATCCTTCGTCGTTTCATCAGCGTTACCGATCCTGTGATTGGCAACGCGTTTCGCTGTCTGAGCGCGTTTCTTGGCTGAGGCGCCGTTGTGATCTTCAAAGTTGACGATGCGCACGCCGTCCTCGTGGTCGATCAGCCAGCCAATATCAACCAAGGCCTGACCCAACCCCTTCACCCCCGTCTTGCGGTCGATCTGTCGCGTGGATAGGCCGGGCATCAGCCCGTCAGCTGTGTGCTGGTCTGCGGTCGCCCATAACCAGTACAGGCCACCAATCACGGCGGCTTCGCTGCTATCGGTCAGGTCCACCAGTCTGGCAACCCTGGGGTCATCCCACAGGTTGCCGCGCATCTTGATCCAGTCGCCGGCCATCACTCGTCTCCTTTGACCAGACGGCGCAGAGGCTCGATGGCGCGCTGGTAGTGCAATTCGATCTCTGCCGACCACTGGCCGCGCTGCATGAGCATTGCGCGGGTTTGGTCGACGTACTCCCACTCGCGGCGGCGGCGCTCGGCCTTGGGGATACCACCTTGGTCGTGTTCACGGTGCAATGCCGGGCTCAACGGGAAGCACAGGCTGTCGCAGACCTTCATGGCGCCGCCCTTGTCGAAATTGACATGGCAGGCCTGGGCCGGCTGACCGGTCACCAGGCAGCCCAGCGCAGCCACGTTGCGGCGGTGCTGTTCGCTGCGCAGGCGCGCCGGCAGCTTGTGACCCAAGGGTCGATAGAAGCCCATGACGACCTCAACCTTGTGCCCCAGGCCTTCCTGGCGGTCAGGGTTGGATCTGCGCATGGGCGTCTTGCGCTGGAGGGTGGAGTTCCACATCACTTCAACCATCCGGCGCCAAAGCCCAAGAGCCATGAGGCAAGGAACACCAGGAATGTTTGCGTGGCCCCAGAACCGGTGTAGGTGGTGCTGCGACCAATTTGCCAGAACAGGCAAGAAACAATCAGGACCAGGAACCCAAGAGAGGCGATCAGGAAAGCTGTTTTCATGCCCTCCCCTCCTTCCATGCAAGGAAAGGCTTGCGGATCACCTCATGAAACTGCTGCGCGGCGATGGCGTTGTGATCCAGCTCCGAGCGGGACGTTATGCCGCAACAATCCCTGATGTGGTCCGCCGCCACGGCCTCGGAGTCCATCTGCAAGAAGGCGAGAAAATCTGGGTTCTGGCACAACTGCGCCGCTAGGCGCGAGAGATCGCCACCCTTTGGCTTGTCGCTCACTTCGGCCTGCTTATGAGCGTCAACGCCCTTTGCATGCTCAAAATTGGAGACAAGCGGCGCCAGCGCCACAGGCATGTCGATGTTTGGGAACAGAGTTAGGAAGGCGCCACGACAAGTCGGGTCGATGTCCACCTGCACGCGGATCGTTCCGTCAGCCATTTCCTTCATGGCGCGCCGGGTTCCGGAAATGGCGTTCATCTCAGTGCGCTCCGCACGTACCCTGGCTAAGCCGGGCACGACAGCAGTTCGCGCCGATGGTGTTGCCGCGGGCAAGGTAGTCCATGTACCACTGCTCGACGAGTGCAAGGCCGAACACGTCCAGGATCGCGTCCAGCTGCTCAAGCTTCACGCCGGCATTGCCGTTCAGGACCTGGTTGATCGACGACTCATCCTTCCAGCCAGCGGCCTGCATGACCTTGGCGCGCTGCGCTTTCGTCATGGAGGTCAGCGCCTTGCGGATGAGGGTCTCGCCTTGAGGCTGCGAGCCCGTGGCGATAGGGATTACGTTTGCGTTCATGCTGCTTCAACGCTATTCAAGTGAAAGTGAATGCCGCTGAACGCGGCCTTTGACACACTGGAAGCCTCAACACAACGAGGTTCGCAGTGACGACGACTGAAAAACTTCTGACCGAGGCGAGAGAGATCGCCTTTCGCGCTTCCCTGGATGCCAGCGAAGCGCTGATCCGCGATGTGTTCCACCGCCTCTGCGTCGAGTACGACGAGCGGGAGCCCGTGCGCCGAGAGACGTACGACGGGGAGACGCTGCATTGAGGCCCTACACATCGCCGGGGCCTATGGGCGTGAGGGATTCCAGATCTGCGGCACTCGGGCACTGGAAGCAGTACGCCATGTGGACATGAAGCGGCACCTCGTATTCCGTGACGGTCATGCGCATGCCGTTGCCGAGCGCCGAGGTCACTTCACGAAGCACAACCAAGCCGCGCTCAATCAGCTTCTTGACGGTGCGTTTCGACGGCTGGGGCCAAATCGACCCGTCGGGATACTTGCTCCCGATCCGCCAGCCTTGTAGGCAGATCAGACATTCCTGCGCTGGCGTGAGATTGGAAAAATCGAGGGCGCCGTGGCTATGCATGCTCGACCTCCACGGCTGGGCCGGAAGGAGCACGGGTTCGGCGCTTGTGAAGCGCGGTGAGCTTCTTCCCTGCCTCGTAGCGAAAGCCGCGCTGACCGTCGCTATTCAAGACCTGAGAGATCGCCCCCTGGGTGACGCCGATGCTGTCGGCAATGCTGCTCTGGGTCATCCCTTGGGAGACCAGATCCTTGAGCATGTCTTGGAAAGTGGGTTTCATAACCCCGATTATTAGCTTCCTAATCTTGAATGTCAATAGCACCCTAATTTAGATAGCTAATAACCTTCGGGATCTGCAATGTTGGTGGTAAAAGAAATGTCGATCGGCGAACGCCTCCGAGAGAAGCGCAAGGAAAAGCACCTGACCCAGGGAGGACTGGCCAGGTTGTCCGGCGTTTCGCAAGGCCTTATCGGTCAGATCGAAAACGGCATAAACCAAGGCAGCACGCGGCTTACGGATATAGCTCGGGCGCTCGGAGTGTCGGCGGAATGGCTCGCAACCGGACAAGGGGAGTCATCCCGGATCCCGAGAGGCGCGAAGATGGTCGTGCCCGAGGAACTGGCGCCGAGTGATGTGGGCAAAATTCCCTATTGGGAAGCACGGGGTTCGTGTGGTGGCGGCTTTGATAACAACGAACACATGCCCACTGGACACCTGGTAAAAGAATACAGCTTCTTCCAAAAGTACAAGCTGAACCCCGATAACGCGATAGCCGTCTACGCCGATGGCGACAGCATGGCCGACTTCATCGTAGAAGGAGACATTGTGATCTTCGACACATCCAAAACCGAGCCTCGCAGCGGGAAAATTTTCCTGATCGACCACCCGGACGGCCTACGCATCAAGGAACTGCGCCGAGAGATTGACGGCTCCTGGGTGCTGGGCAGCCGCAACGCCGACAAGCGTCGGTACCCCGACGAGCGGGTCGACCCCGAGCATGCGAGTCGGCTCAAGATTCATGGGGAATTCGTCTACCGCCAGGGCGGATGAAACGACAGATTGCTGAAGGCCACCTATTAGCCCGGTCCTGCCGGGCTACTTTTTTTCTTACGTTATTAGTTTCCTATTGACACCCGGTGATTAGCGTTCTAATATTCTTCCAACGCAGCAGAGAACGCCTAGGCGAAAGCCAGCCAAGTAGGGCGCGGAGTTAACGGAGAGGCGTCATGACGAGGGAAGAACTGGTTGCAGCACTGATCTATGAGCCAGAAACCGGGAAGCTCTTCCGCCGCTTGAAAGACGGCTCTACAGGGAAGCAAGTTGGGCAAAGGAAGGATCGGTTCGGCCGTCTGTGTTTCAGGTTGCGCGGGGAAGAGGTTCGAGTTCATCGAGCCGCGTTCCTGCACTTCCACGGATGGCTCCCGAAATTGATCGACCACATCAACGGAGACGCCAGCGACAACCGCATAGCGAATCTGAGGGCGGCGTCGATCAGTCAGAACGCCATGAACCGCGTCCGTCGATCTGATAACGGCGGCCGTTTCAAGGGTGTTTACAGGGACTCCAGGCGAGGGAAGTTCTTCGCGAGGATCACTGTGCAGGGAAGGCGACGAGTTATCGGAGGTTTCGATAGCGATGTTGAAGCCGCCTTCCGATACGACGTAGAGAGCCTTGAATTGCACGGGCCTTACGGCAGGCGAAATTTCCTGCCGCTAGTGCAGTAGGGCTGCAGCAAGGAAGCAGTACCGCAGTACCCCGGCATGGCCGGACAGCAGTAGGTAGGTGGCGCTGCCTGACCAAACGCCCGCAAGCCCAAAGCGTGAACGCAGCAGGGAATGCCCAGCCAGAGCTGAAATCTGGTGGACGCGAAGATGGGGTAGTTAGCGGAGAGCCCCCGAGCCGACAGAGCCGCGTGGGCAGTGCACGACCTGGAGCCGTCAAAGACGGTAGTAGCCAGGCGTGCCCTGCCCCAGATTCATCTGAATGCCGACCCATTAGGTCCGGGCATTTTCATGAACCTGGAGAAAGACATGGATTGCAAGCACACGCCTGGGCCTTGGCGGATTGGCAAGCCGAGCGACTCCGTTGTCGCTGATGTACCCGCTGCATACGCCGATGACGAGAACCACAAGCACTACGGCGGCTACCTCATCGCCGAATCGGTGTCTCGCCAGAACCTCGTCCTGATCGCCGCCGCGCCGGAGCTGCTGGAGGCGCTGGAGGAAGTCTTGGCAAAGAAGGGCGCCTGCTGGCACCCCACTGACGCAGTGGCGCAGAAAGCCCGCGCCGCCATCTCCAAGGCCACCGGCCAAACCGCCTGACCCCCACCCACAACCGCCCCGGTTGTCGGGGCCAGGAGCAGTCATGAAACACCAGATCAAAAACCGCTTCACCGGCGCTGTACTGTTCGAAGCGGACGTGCCCGAGGGCACCGAAAGCGGGATCATTGCCCGCGTGGCGCTGGAGCAGTCCGTGGCCGCTGGTGCCAACCTGCGCGATGCCAACCTGGGCGGTGCCGACCTGCGCGATGCCAACCTGGGCGGTGCCGACCTGCGCGGTGCCAACCTGCGCGGTGCCAACCTGGGCGGTGCCGACCTGCGCGATGCCAACCTGGGCGGTGCCGACCTGCGCGGTGCCAACCTGCGCGGTGCCAACCTGGGCGGTGCCGACCTGCGCGATGCCAACCTGGGCGGTGCCGACCTGCGCGGTGCCAACCTGCGCGGTGCCAACCTGGGCGGTGCCGACCTGCGCGATGCCAACCTGGGCGGTGCCGACCTGGGCGGTGCCGACCTGGGCGGTGCCAACCTGGGCGAACTGGGGTCCATCTGGGACACGGCCGGCAACCGCGCCGAGATCAAGAGCCTGCAACTGGAAACCTGGGGCGTCACCTACACCGCCACCCACATGCAGATCGGCTGCCAGCACCACACGCTGGAACGCTGGTGGGGATTCAGCGACGACTGCATCCGCCGTATGGACGAGCGCGCGCTGGAATGGTGGCGCAAGTGGAAGCCGGTCATCCAGCAGATCGTCGCCATGTCGCCGGCCGTGCCGGGTGGCGCCAAGCCTGCTGAGCCCGTCGAGCAGCCGGCCGAGTCCGAAGAGGCCTGACATGCTGAGCCTTAACGACTACCGCGACGACGCGGCGCGCACGGCGGACCACGGGCACTTTGCTCACGAGGGCACGGGCCCGAACCATGCTGAGCTGGTGGAAGAGGCCAAGCAGGAGATTCTCATCGCTCTGGCCCGCGATCTGTGCCTGATATGGATTCACGGCGGCACGCCGGGGCGCGCATGGCCGGTTGCCGACCAGCTGTACGACACCACCGGCGCGCACCTGGAAAAGCTATTCGCCGATGCCTGCGCCATCACCCGGCCTGGTTCAACGTTCGGCCAGATCGGTGAGGCGTGGTGGCGCTGGCAGCAGGCTTCCATAGCCGCTCTGGCCGAGAGCATCGCCGACCACCGCATGGATGGCGGCCGCGCTGTGTGGGTGAAGCGTGAGGTGTCGCGATGATCCCAGCCCTGCCCCTATCCGTCATCGAATCCTGGCTGCTGGCCTCTGCCGCCGTGTTCGTGGTCTGCGCGCTGGTGGTCTTCGCCATGGCGCTGATGCTGCCCGACGTCGAAGCCCCAGAACTGGACCCGCCCGAGCCGCGCGCGTCGCGCTGGTCGTCCAAGGAGCGCATCGAGACCACGCTCTGGGCCGTCGCGCTGGCCGCGGCCATCGCCATCGCGTGCGGAGCCATCGGGCCGACGCTGGACCGGTACGACGAGCAGCGGATCAACAGCGCTTCCCACTGACCCTTCTCCATCACACCCCACCATGAACAATATCGCCGTCATCCAGCAGGACATCTACGGCACCCGCGAAGAATTCGCCGCGGTGCTGACCGACCAAAGTCTGAACTTCGACAAGGAGGCCGGTTTCGCCATCCAGGTGCTGCAGGGCAGCGACTACGCCCTGGGCATCGCGATGCAAAACCGGCAGTCGGTCATCAACGCGGTGACCAATGTTGCCGCCATCGGCATCAGCTTGAATCCTGCAAAGAAGCAAGCGTACTTGGTGCCGCGCGACGGCCGCATCTGCCTGGACATCAGCTATATGGGCCTGATGGATCTGGCTATCGCGACCGGCTCAATCCGCTGGGGACAAGCCCGTGTCGTGCACGAACACGACCACTTCGAACTCGATGGCTTCGACAAACAGCCGGTGCATCGCTACGCGCCGTTCTCCAAGCAACGCGGCGAGATCGTTGGGGTCTATGTGGTGGTGAAGACGGCCGACGGCGACTATCTGACCGACACCATGTCTGTCGACGATGTGAACGCCATTCGCGATCGCAGCAGCGCGTGGAAGGCATGGGTATCCAAGAAAAAATCGTGCCCTTGGGTCACGGACTGGTCCGAAATGGCCAAGAAAACCGTGGTCAAGCGTGCATCCAAATACTGGCCGAAAAACGACCGCCTGAGGCAAGCCATCCACCACCTCGACACCGAAGGCGGTGAAGGTCTGGCAACCACGGCCCAGCACCAGGCCGATCCGGATCTGCTGCCGCGCCTGCTGAAGGCGGTGGAAGCCGCGCCGGACGCCGACGCCCTGGCCAAGGTCTGGAAGGACGGTCTGGCCGAGGTGAGGCCGACCAATGACCAGGGCCTCTACAACGCCTTCAAGGCGGCAGTGAGCCAGCGCGGCGCCGTGCTGCGCGATGAGGCCACCCGCACCGAGACGCCGCCCGACGACGGCAAGACCATCGACGAGGGTGTCAGCCAGTTCGCTCAGGAAATGGACAACGCGGGAGACGGCCATGCAGATCATTAATTGCGAGCAGGGCAGCCCCGAATGGCACGCCGCGCGCGCTGGCGCCATCACGGCCAGCATGTTCAAGACGGCGCGCACCAGGGTCAACGAGTTGGACGAGCGGCAGGCCTTGTATGTGGCCTACGTCAAGGCCGGCATGACTGAAAAGGAAGCCGCCACGAAGGCCGGCTACAAGGCCGCGCCCAGCGCCGAGGCGGTCAAGCGTGCGCTGGCAGGCGAGAAGGTCGGCGACTGGTCGGACACGGCGAAGAACTACGCGTTCCGGCTGGCGGTCGAGCGCATCGCCGGCGCGCCGCTGGATGAAGGATTCGAGACCTGGCAGATGGCGCGAGGCCACGAGTTGGAGCCCGAGGCCCGAATGGAGCACGAGATGGCCACCGGCCTGGTGGTCGACCGCGCTGGGTTCGTGCTCACCGATGACGGCCTGTTCGGCGCAAGCGCTGACGGCCTCTTCGGCGAGGACGGCGGCTCTGAATACAAGTGCTTCGTGGCGCCCGATCGCCTGCGCGCCTTCCACATCGACGGCGACGCCAGCGAGGTCATGGACCAAGTGCAAGGCTGCATGTGGATCACGGGCCGCAAGCGCTGGCACCTGGGCCTGTACTGCCCTGCCCTGGCGCCCATCGGTAAACAGCTCTGGCTGCGCGAGTTCGCGCGCGACGACGACTACATCGAATCGATGGTCGATGACCTGCTGGCCTTCGCCGGCCTGGTCGACAGCTACGAGCAGACCCTGCGGCAGAAAGCCGCCTGATCTCCCCGGCCGGCGCCGCAACCGAGGCCCCCTGGCGCCGGCCACCCTATTCCCAGCCTCCCAACCACCTGGAGCATCCCGCATGTTCAGCCTGCAAGAGCAAACCGCCACCCTGGCACACAGCGTGACGCCCGCCGCCGAGAAGCAGGGCAACCTGCTGGACGCCTGACGCCATGCCCGCCTCCCGCAAACCGCGCCACAGGCAGCGCCAGACCATCGTGCGAGTGCCGATGATGCGCCCGCTCAAGCAGCAGATCAGCGATGACATGCATCTCGCGCTGTTTGTGCTGCGCACGGCACCGCACGACGACGCACGCACCGACCTGGCCGCGACGTTCAACACGGTGTCGGTCGCCATCGAGAACGACGCGCGGTTTGCGGAAGAGCGGGCCCACCTGCTGGCGGGCGCGCTGTGCCTTCAGGACTACACGGCGCCCGCCGCACTCACCGATCAACAACTGGCGACGCTCGCCCACACCTGCAGCGTCATCGACACCATCCTGGGCCTGTTCGACGTGGCAACGCTTTGGGCGGCTGAGAAGACCGCCGTGGCGCTGGCGCGGCAGGCCCGGGCCGCTTCGACCAAAGGGGCAGACACATGCGCTCCCCGTTAACCGCGGTCGACTGGCTAGCATCCGCGCGCCACTGGCGTGAGTGCGCAATGGCAATGGAAGGCCGGGCAACGCCCGCCGGCTATTCGACAGCCGCTGTGCTGGGCAGCATCCCCTACACCCGCGCCGAGTGCATTCGCCGCGCTCGGCTCTGCATCTACCTTGCGCGGCGGTCGAACCGCGCTACCACTCAAGGAGCCTGACATGGGCGAGAACATCAAGAAGATGAGCCGCAAGGAATGGAACCACGACGAGATTTCCTTGGAGGCTATCAACGCCGGGAGCCTGCAGCGCATCGCAGACGCCACGGAGAAGATGGCGCAGCGTCACACCGAACTGATCCGTCAGCGCGACGATTTCGAACGGTCCGCCAACTACTGGCGCGGCCAGTTCGAACAGAAAGACTTCAACATCCGCTCGCTCAAGGGCCAGATCACCAAGCTTCGCAACAAGCTCGCCGCCGCCACCGCCCGCCATACGGAGGGAGCAAGCGATGCGTAGCCGCTGCACGCTGCACAAGACCCGTCTGGCCGCGTTCCAGACGTTTTGCGAGGGTCGCGGCTGGACGGCAGAGCCGACCAAGGGCGACTACGAGGTTCTGCGAATGCGCCACCCCGACCGAAGATTCCCGCTGATCGTGCATGACCGCCACGATGCACCAGAACACTACACGACGTGGGGCGAGAGCGCGCGGATGCTCGGTCCGTTTCTCCGCGCCCGCACCCAGGAGTCAAGCCATGACCGTTGATACAGCCAAGCTGCGCGAGCTGATCGCGAAGGCAACGCCGGGGCCGTGGGTCGCCAAAGACTCGCGCGGCGCAGGCCTGGAAATCTACGCCGATGTCGGCACCCAAATGCGTGGCGAGAAACGCGAATGGCCGTTCTTCAGCACTGGTAACGCCGATGTCAAGCAGGGCTTGATCGCCTACGAACAATGGGTGCAGTTCCCCACCGAGAAGCTGAACAACATCCAGGCCTGGAATGCGGCATACATCGCGGCCTCCAACCCCGTCACCCTGACCGCCCTGCTCGACGCCCTGGAGCGCAAGGACGCGGAGGTGGCGCGGCTGAGGGAGGCGCTGGAGGAAATCGCGTCCCCAGAATGGCCTGCGGGCACTCGTGTCATCGAACTCATGGAGATCGCCCGCGCCGCCCTCTCCACCCAAACCGAACAGAGGGAAGCGTGAGCACGGTCGCGGTTCTCTTCGCGCGCCAGGACAGCATCTACAAGACTCTGCCCGACTGCGACGTGTACGACATCGACCGCGACGCCAGGACGTTCCCCGGCGGCATGCCGGTGGTGGCGCATCCCCCGTGCAGGCTGTGGGCGAAGCTGCGACAGTTCGCCAAGGCTGCCGATCCAGTGGCCGAGCGGCAGTTGGCGGTCGATGCAGTCGGCCATGTGCGCCAGCTCGGAGGCGTTCTGGAACACCCTGCCGAGTCGACGCTGTGGGCTCACATGGGCCTGCCCCTGCCCGGTCGTTCGCCTGATGCGTTCGGCGGCTGGACGGCGCAGATCCGGCAGTGCGACTGGGGTCACAAGGCCGAAAAGCTCACATGGCTGTACATCGTCGGCGTCCACCCGGACGACCTGCCCGGCATGCCGCCCCGCGGCGAACCCACCGGCGTCATCAAGCCGCAGCGCGGCGTGCCCCGCACCCTCCCCATCGTGACCAAGGCCGAGCGCGAGCATACCCCCCCCGATCTGGCCCGCTGGCTCGTTGAGCTGGCTCGCCGCTGCACCACTGAGAAAAGGAAAGCAGCATGACCACCCCCACCCCTGAATCCCAATCCTCCCTCCAGGCCCAGGCCAGCGCACCGGCAACGGACGGCCTGCAAGCAGTGGCGTGGAGGCACCTCAACGAAGAATCGAATTCCTGGACCATAACGACGAGCGCTGATATCGCCGCCATCATGCGCGAGCATGGCCGAAGGGTGGAACCGCTTGGCGTCATCTCCCCCACTCCCCCGGCAGCGCTCGACCAGCAGGCAGTGCGGGATGCTGCGCTGGAAGAGGCGGCGCAGGCGGCCTATCTGCGTCTGCATCCGAACAACGAACGCAGCGACTGGACGGAATTCGCTCACGATCAAGCGAAAGACGCCAAAGCAGCAGCCGACGCCATCCGCGCCCTCAAATCTACCAATGGAGGCGATGCCAAATGAGCAACCCCTACACCGACGCAGCAGCCAGCCGCGATGCACTGATGCACGCCATCGTCAAAGCCGGCCAGAACTCCGGCATCATCCGCAAGGATTTGGAGTCCGTCAGCGAGTCGCAATGCCTGCACATCTTGGAGTGCTTGACGCAACACAGTGACGACCTGACCGTGGCGTATCTGGGCGGCGCGCAAGCTGAGCGGGAGCGGCAGGAGCAGGCCGCGCCGAGCGATGACGTAGTTGCCTGGATGACCGAAGACGGTCGCACCTGCAACGCGAAATCCCGCGAGGGCATGCACGACATCACGAAAGCCTCGTTTTGCATCCCGCTGGCCCGCCACGGTGCGCAGCCTGCCGCTGGCAGTCGTGAACAGATCGAGGCCGAGCAACGCGCTCGCATGGCCGAGAAGTTCGCAGGGCGCAACGGCCCCGCTACGGCGGATTTTGATCTGCCCGCCCCCAATGACGAAATGGCGCAGCCTGCCGCGAGCGCGGAGCCGTTGGCCGTGCTGCGCTACGAGCGTGCCACGCCCGGACGCGAGAACGAGATGCCGCGTGTGCTGTCCTGCAACAGGCTTCCGGACGGCGAATACCGTGTCTATCTCTCCCCCGTTGCCGCCCAGGCCCGGCCCACCGAGAAATGTGGAGTTCTGCCGCCACTTCCTCCGTATTCCGATGCGCTGCTTGCGAAAGCGCCTACCGCCATCGAGAAATTCGTGGCCGACCACGAGCCCGCAGGTGATGACGACGAGCCTTTTCGGACCCAACTGGAGGCGGCATTGCAACAGGCATTTGACCTGGGACTCGCCGCCCAGGCCAGCGGGCAGGCGCAGGACGCAGTGGCGCACCAATTCAGTATCGAGGGCGTGGTGCATTTCAAGCGCTCCGACCCTGCGGAACAGGTTTGCGTCTGCTGCCCGCAGGGTGGAGGGCACATTTTCAGCCGTGGCGTGCATTGGGACGCCTGGGAAACCGGGTATCCCGAGCACTTCGGCAACGGCGCGAATGTGCTGGTGATGCGCCATGCCACAGACCTAAACGCGAACGAAGGGAAGCGCGTCCGTCTCACGGTGGAAGTGCTCGACGCCGCGCGCCAGGAGAGCAAGGGAGGCGAAGCATGAGCAGCCCTTGCATTGAATGGACCGGGCGCCGAGACGACTGCGGCTATGGGCGCGTTCAGGCGGGCGGCCGCTCCGTCGGTGCTCACCGGCTGGCATATGTCAGAGCAAACGGGCTTTTCCTTGATGACATCAAGGGCCTCGTCGTCATGCACAAGTGCGACAACCCGTGCTGCCACAACCCGGACCATTTGCTGCTAGGCACGAAAGGCGACAACAACCGAGACCGGGCTGCCAAGGGGCGCAACGCGATATCGGAACGGCGGAAGCTCAGCAACCAAGAAGCAGAGGCCATCCGAGCCGCCTACATCCCCAACAACAGGGACCACAGCCAGAGAGCGCTAGCAAAGAGATATGGCGTCACCCAACGCGTCGTCCTGCGGATCGTAAAGGGAGTGAACTACAAATGATCAAAGACATTCAACTGCCCGAAAGCGACTTGTGGGCTGTGTTCCACGGCGCGGCTCTGTATGGGATTTACTCCAGCCCCGCCGATGCCCAGACAGCCATCGACGTGGTGCCCAAGACCCGGGGGCCATCGGCGCTGTATACCGCCGATCAGGTGCGCGCCGCCGTTCTCGCTGATCGGGAGGGGCGGCAGCAGTGGCAGCCTATCGAGACGGCGCCGAGGGATGGCAGCACAATCCTGTTGCGCGGCAAAGGGGATCACCGGATCGCCGATGGCTACTGGTTGCAGGCAGCCTATAACGGGAATGGCGCATGGGTATGGCCCTACGTCCATAGCGAGCCCGTGACGTGGATGCTTGTGCCCGCCGACGCCCAGCGCGCCAAGGAGGAATGATGCGGCCAATCCAGGAATTCATGCTCCGCCACACCGTGCGCATCCTGGGCGACCAGACGGCAGCCGCCCGTGCGCTGGAAGAAGCCGAGCGCCGGCGCGCTGCTGGCGAGGATGTCGCCTTCTACTGCGATGGGAACACCATCATCGTTGGCCCACGCCAGAAGCAG
The DNA here is from genome assembly GCF_900089455.2 of Orrella dioscoreae. Classification (NCBI taxonomy): domain Bacteria; kingdom Pseudomonadati; phylum Pseudomonadota; class Betaproteobacteria; order Burkholderiales; family Alcaligenaceae; genus Orrella; species Orrella dioscoreae. The sequence continues at coordinate 1,989,002 of NZ_LT907988.1, read as the reverse complement.
GAGGGAGAGAGCAATGTCAATCGCTGACCGAATCGCCGGCATCCCGCGAGGCCTGCCGGGCATCCAGCGCAGTGCCATCGACGCCTACCGGTGCGGGCATCAGGAGGCTATCCAGGCCGCTGTCCGCATCGGGGTGGATGCTGACGAGGCCATTCGCGAGCTGCGCGAGGAGCGGGACCGCCTGGCCGCCCGCGTGGCTGAGCTGGAGGCCCGCAATGGCTGAAATCCTCGCCAAGCGCCTGCTCTTGCAGGCCGTCCACGACCTGACCCAGCGCAGCTGCCCCACCGTCGACTCGTTCGCCGCGATCATCGACGCGCTGGAACGGGTCATGTCCGCCGAACTCGGCACCACCATCCACCTGCGGGTCATGGCGAAAGTGGCCGACCTGCCGAAGGGGAAAGCATGAAGAAATTTGCAATGACGCTGAATTTCTCCTGCTTGATCGTTCGCTTGATCCCGGCAGGATTTGGCATCGGGGCCTTATCCCACATGCTCACCGGATCCGCGAATGGCTGGCAGTACTTTGCTGCCTCCGGCGTTCTCGCAGCGCTCTATTTCTTTGCGGCGATCCTGGAGGTTGCGACCGACCAGATTCTAAGGAAAGAAAAAGAGTCCCAGTCATCAACCAAACCCGCAGCATGACCCACACCCAACGCATCATCGAGACAACCAGGAAAGCATGGAGGCCCGGCATGGAAGGCCAATTCATTACCCACCAAGACATCGCCCGCAAGCTGAACCTGAACGCCGATCACGTTCGGGACCGGCTCACCCACCGGCCCGGATTCCCTGCCGCGTACACATTCGGCGGCGCACGGCGCTGGAAGGAAGACGACATCGAGGAATGGATCGAGCAGCAGCGCCAAGCCAAGCCCGCGCGCCGGGCCTAGTCCAGCTTCTTGGCGATGTCTGCCGCGCTCTCGCGGTAATAGATCATCAGGCTGCGCGGGTCCCGGTGCCCCACCATCCTCGCCAGCTCCAGCACCGACAGTTTCTTCGATAGTCTGGTCAGCGCCGTGGCGCGCGCGTCGTGGAACGTGGCGCCCTCAACCTGGGCCAAGGTTCGGCCTGAACGGAAATAGGCGTCCCGCAGGCCATCGGTCAGGGTGAAGACGCGCACCGGGTCCAGCCCCTTCATATCCTCGAACAGCCTGACAGCCGCCGTCGACAGCGGCACCTCGCGTCGGTCGCCGTTCTTGGTGTCATGCAGGCGGGCCACCCGGGCCTTCAGGTCAACGTCCGCCCACTCCAGCCCGATCAGTTCCCCGGATCGCATGGCCGTCTCGATGGCCAGCAGGAACGCCACGCCGGTCTGCGCCCGCTTGTCGCGAGGCGGCTGGCCAGGCACATAGCCCAGGGCCAGAACAATCCGGCCTATCTCGTCTTGGGTGTAGATGCGCTCTCGGTTCTTGCCCTTGGGCGGGATGTGAATCTGGGCCCAGGGGTCTTCCTTCACGTTGCGCCATTCCTTGCGCGCGTAGCGCCACGCCGTGCGCAGCAGCGCAATGTCGCGCCGGACGCTGGCCTGCTTCACCTCGGTGCCGCGGCGGTCGCGCCACTCGGCCAACTCGTCCGGGGTGATCTGGTGGATGTGCTTGGCGCACAGGGTCAGTTCGTCCCGCAGGAACTTGTTGAGGCGAACCTCTTCCCAGCGGCTGCCCTTGTGGCTGACAGCCACCTCGTCGCGGTAGCGCTCCAAAACAGCCTGCAGCGTCTTGGGAATGAGCCCGGCCACCGACACGCCGGCTATCTCCGATTCGCGCCTGGCCGCCCACTCCTGGGCCTCGCGCTTGGTGCCAAAGGTCTTGCTTTCGCGGATGCCGGACTTGCTGACCTCTGCCCGCCAGACATCGCCCCGCTTTCTGAATGTGCCCATCCCCTACCCCGTGCCGGACGCCTTGGCGTAATCCTTGGCGTATTCCTGGCGTAGCAAAGTAGGCGATTTAGTGGGGAATCGTCAAAACGGTAGGACGTTGACGGAATCCGGGGGACTCGAAACCGCCTATGATGTTGGCTGTTGTTGGCGTAACGCCAAGGCTGTGGCATCAGAGAGGTGGTGCGAAGGGGGGGACTCGAACCCCCACACCTGTTACGGCGTCAGGACCTAAACCTGGTGCGTCTACCAATTTCGCCACCTTCGCTTGGGAACCTGCCTGATGCGTTGCGCGATGGACAAAGAGACAAAGCTGTCCATGGGCAATCCGCGATTGTAGCTTGCTTGTTAGAATTCTGCCCCATGAACCCACGTCTCGACGCTCTGCAACCCTATCCCTTCGAAAAGCTGCGTGCCCTCATGGCCGAAGCGGGCACACCGCCGGAGGGCTTGCGCCCCATCGGCCTGCAGATCGGCGAGCCCAAGCACGCTGCCCCGCAGCGGGTGAAGGACGCCCTGTCCGCCTCGCTGGACGGGCTGTCGGTGTATCCGCCCACCAAAGGCGACCCTGCCCTGCGCACGGCCATTTCGCAGTGGATCTCGCGCCGCTACGACCTGCCCGCGCCCGACGCGGAAACGCAGGTGCTGCCGGTGCTGGGCTCGCGCGAGGCCCTGTTCGCCTTCGCGCAGGTGGTCATCGACCCCAGCCGTCCGGCGCGCGTGGTCTGCCCCAATCCGTTCTACCAGATCTATGAAGGCGCGGCGCTGCTGGCCGGCGCCCAGCCCTACTTCGTGAATGCCGACCCGGCGCGCGACTTCGGCTGCAACTGGGACCGCGTGCCCGCCGAGGTGTGGGCGCAGACCCAACTGCTGTTCGTGTGCTCGCCCGGCAACCCGGCCGGCAACGTGATGTCGCTGGACGAGTGGCGCACGCTGTTCGAACTGGCCGACCGCCACGGTTTCGTGATCGCCGCCGACGAGTGCTATTCCGAGATTTACCTGGACGAGGACGCCCCTCCCCTGGGCGCGCTGCAGGCGGCACGCCGCCTGGGCCGCAACGATTATCGCGGCCTGGTGTGCTTCTCAAGCCTGTCCAAGCGCTCGAACGTGCCTGGCCTGCGCTCGGGTTTCGTGGCGGGCGACGCCGCGCTGATCGCGCGCTTCCTGCTGTACCGCACCTATCACGGCAGCGCGATGAGCCCCATCGTGACGGCCGCCAGCATCGCGGCCTGGAACGACGAGGGCCACGTCGAGGACAATCGCGCCCAGTACCGCGCGAAGTTCGATGCCGTGCTGCCGGTGCTGGAACCGGTGCTGGACGTGCGCCGGCCGCAGGCCTCCTTCTATTTGTGGGCGGGCACCCATGGCTCGGATACGATCTTCACGCGCGACCTGTACGCGCAGACGGGCGTGACCGTGCTGCCCGGCAGCCTGCTGGCGCGCGAGGCGCACGGCGCCAATCCGGGCGCGGGCCGCATCCGCATCGCGCTGGTCGCGCCGCTGGCCGACTGCCTGGAAGCCGCCCACCGCATCGCTGATTTCGCGCGGCGGCGGCGCTAGGCGCCAGGGCGGCCCTGCCGCCCGCGCCGGCATCCCGCCACGCATCGCTCTTTTCCCGCGCCTGCTGTTCCGCGCACTCCCATTCCGCATTTCCCTCCGATTACCCATCTGAAGACGCCAGAGCCATCATGACCCTAGACCTGCAATCCACCATCGAACAAGCCTGGGAAAACCGCGCCGACCTGTCGGCCGCCGCCTGCGACGCCGCCGTGCGCGAAGCCGTCGAGTACACGCTGCACGCCCTGGACGAAGGCCGCCTGCGCGTGGCCGACAAGAGCACCGGTGACTGGGTGGTCCATCAGTGGATCAAGAAGGCCGTGCTGCTGTCGTTCCGCCTGCAGGACAACCACGTGGTCGGCCAGGCGCCGCTGCAGTTCTACGACAAGGTGCCGCTCAAGTTCGCCGAGTACGGCGAAAGCGCGTTCAAGACCGGCGGCTACCGCGTGGTGCCGCCCGCCGTCGCCCGCCACGGCGCCTTCATCGGCCGCAACGTCGTGCTGATGCCTTCCTACGTGAACATCGGCGCCTACGTCGACGAAGGCACGATGGTCGACACCTGGGCCACCGTCGGTTCGTGCGCCCAGATCGGCAAGAACGTCCACCTGTCGGGTGGCGTGGGCATCGGCGGCGTGCTGGAGCCGCTGCAGGCCAACCCCACCATCATCGAAGACAACTGCTTCATCGGCGCGCGCTCGGAAGTGGTCGAAGGCGTGATCGTGGAAGAGAACTCGGTGCTGGCCATGGGCGTGTACCTGTCGCAAAGCACGAAGATCTATGACCGCGCCAGCGGCACGATCACCTATGGCCGCGTGCCCTCGGGCTCGGTCGTGGTGCCTGGCTCGCTGCCCTCCAAGGACGGCAGCCACAGCCTGGCGTGCGCCGTCATCGTCAAGCGCGTGGACGCGCAGACCCGCGCCAAGACCAGCATCAACGATCTGCTGAGGGCCTGATGACGCAATCCGCCGTGCTGGCGCTGGTCAAGGACCTGATCGCCCGACCTTCCGTGACACCCGAGGATGCCGGCTGCCAGACGGCGCTGGCCGAGCGCCTCGCGGCCTCGGGTTTCGTTGCCGACACGCTGGCCGAAGGCGGCGTCACCAATCTCTGGCTGCGCCGCGGCACGGCGCAGCCGGTGCTGGTTTTCGCGGGCCACACCGACGTGGTGCCGACCGGCCCGCTGGAAAAGTGGACGAGCCCGCCCTTCACGCCCACGGAACGCGACGGTCGCCTGTACGGACGCGGCGCGGCGGACATGAAAAGCTCGATCGCCGCCTTCACGATCGCGGCCGAGGAGTTCGTGGCCCGGCATCCGGACCACGCGGGCTCCATCGCGATGCTCATCACCTCGGACGAGGAAGGCCCGGCCGTGCACGGCACCGTGAAGGTGTGCGAAGCGCTGCTCGCGCGAGGTGAAAAGCTGGACTACTGCATCGTGGGCGAGCCGACCTCGGGCAAGGCCCTGGGCGACGTGATCAAGAATGGCCGCCGCGGTTCGCTGTCGGGCAAGCTGACGGTGCGCGGCATCCAGGGCCACGTGGCCTATCCGCAACTGGCGCGCAACCCGGTGCACCAGGTGGTGCCCGCGCTGGCCGAGCTGACCGTGCGCGAGTGGGACGCGGGCAACGAGTATTTCCCGCCGACGACCTTCCAGATCTCGAACTTCCACGCCGGCACCGGCGCGACCAACGTCGTGCCGGGCGAAGCGGTCATCGACTTCAATTTCCGTTTTTCCACCGCCAGCACGCCGGAAGGCCTGAAGGACGCCGTCACGCAGACGCTGGACCGCCACGGCCTGGAATACGACATCGCCTGGACGCTGGGCGGCGAACCGTTCCTGACGCCGCGCGGCTCGCTGAGCGAAGCGCTGTCTTCGGCCATCCAGGACGAGACGGGCGTGACGACCGAGCTGTCCACCACGGGCGGCACCTCGGACGGCCGCTTCATCGCCAGGATCTGTCCGCAGGTGGTGGAGTTCGGTCCGTGCAACGCGACCATCCACCAGGTCAACGAGAACATCGAGGTGGCCGACCTGGAACCCCTGAAGAACATCTACCGCCGCACGCTGGAAAACCTCCTGCTGCCGCGCTGATCCTTCCGTACCCTGCCCTGACGCCCTTACCCATGCCCGCTACCGAACGCAAAGAACTGCTGACCCTGCGCGACCTGCTGCGCTATGCCGTGACGCGCTTCAGCGCCGCCAAGCTGGCTTTCGGCCACGGCACCGACAACGCCTGGGACGAGGCCGTCTACCTGACGCTGCACACCCTGCACCTGCCCCCCGACACGCTGGAACCGTTCCTGGATGCCCGCATCCTGCCGTCCGAGCGGGAGCGCGTGCTGAGCGTCATCGACCGCCGCGTCCAGGAACGCGTGCCGGCCGCCTACCTGACGCAGGAAGCCTGGCTGCGCGGCCATCGTTTCTACGTGGACAAGCGGGTCATCGTGCCGCGTTCTCCCATTGCCGAGCTGCTGGAAAGCGGCCTGTCGCCGTGGGTCGATCATCCGGACGACGTATCGCGTGCGCTGGACATGTGCACGGGCTCGGGCTGCCTGGCCATCCTGGCCGCGCTGGCCTTTCCCTATGCGCAGGTCGACGCCGTGGACACGTCCGAAGACGCACTGGCCGTCGCGCGCTGCAACGTGGAAGACTACGGCCTGCAGGAGCGCCTGACGCTGCATCGCAGCGACCTGTTCTCGGCGCTGCCCAAGGCGGCCTACGACGTGATCGTGTGCAATCCGCCCTATGTGAACGCCACCTCCATGGACGCCCTGCCGGCCGAGTTCCGTCACGAGCCGTCGCTGGCGCTGGCCGGCGGCACCGACGGCATGGACCTGGTGCGGCGCATCCTGGCCGCCGCGCCCGACTATCTGTCCGAGCGCGGCGTGCTGGTGCTGGAAATCGGCCACGAACACGCGCACTTCGCCGCGGCCTTTCCCGGGCTGGAGCCCGTGTGGCTGGAAACCGAGGCGCAAGGCGACCCGATCCTGCTCCTGACCCGCGAGCAACTGCTGTCGTGATCCGTGCTTCTGGCCTGACCCTGCGGCGCGGCACGAAAGTGCTGCTGGACGCCGCGGACTTCGTGATCAATCCCGGCGAACGCGTCGGCATCGTCGGCAAGAACGGCGCGGGCAAGTCCACGCTGTTCGCCCTGCTCAAGCACGAAATGGACCAGGACGCCGGCACGCTGGACGTCCCGGCCTCCTGGCGCATCGCCAGCGTGCAGCAGGAATACGCCGCCACCGACCAGCCCGCCCGCGAGTTCGTCATCGACGGCGACACCCGCCTGCGCAGCCTGCAGGCCGAGCGCGACGCGCTGGGCGAGGACGGCGACGGCACGCGCATCGGCGAGCTGGAAGCCCTGCTGACCGAGGCCGGCGCCTGGAGCGCGGCGTCGCGCGCCGAACAACTGCTGGCCGGCCTGGGTTTCAAGCCACACGAATGGATGGCGCCCGTCACGAGCTTTTCCGGCGGCTGGCGCATGCGCATTGCCCTGGCGCGCGCGCTGATGGCGCCCTCGGAACTGCTGCTGCTGGACGAGCCGACCAACCACCTGGACCTGGACGCCATGCTCTGGCTGGAACGCTGGCTGGGCGCCTATGAAGGCACGGTGCTGCTGATCTCGCACGACACCGAGTTCCTGGACGCGGTGGCGCGCCACATCCTGCATTTCGACCAGGCCAAGCTGGTGCGCTATCGCGGCGGCTACGAAGACTTCATCACGCAGCGCGCCGAGCGCCTGCGCCAGTCGCGTGCCGCCTGGGATCGCCAGACCCGCGAAACCGCAAGGCTGCAAGGCTTCATCGACCGCTTCAAGGCCAAGGCCTCGAAGGCCAAGCAGGCCCAAAGCCGCGTCAAGGCATTGGCCCGCATGGAAAACCTGGCGCCGCTGCACGCGGAGGCCGGCATCGACATCCGCATTCCCTCGCCCGACAGCATGCCCGATCCGCTGCTGGTGCTGGAAGGCATGCAGGCCGGCTACACCCGTGCGGATGGCGAGCAGACCGCCATCCTGCGCGACGTGAAGCTGATGGTGCGCGGCGGCAGCCGCATCGGCATCCTGGGCGCCAATGGCGCCGGCAAGTCCACGCTGGTGAAGGTGCTGGCCGGCGAGATGGCGCCCCAGGCCGGCACGCGCCAAGCTTCCCGCGGACTGGAAATCGGCTATTTCGCCCAGCAGCAGCTGGACGTGCTGGACCTGCAGGCCACGCCGCTGGCGCACCTCATGCGCCTGGCGCCCGAGGCCCGCGAGCAGGACCTGCGCAACTACCTGGGCGGCTTCGGTTTCTCGGGCAATACCGTGCTGGACCCGGTGGGCCCCATGTCTGGCGGTGAAAAGGCGCGCCTGGCGCTGTCGCTCATCGTCTGGCAGAAACCCAACCTGCTGTTGCTGGACGAACCCAGCAACCACTTGGACGTGGAGACGCGCGAAGCGCTGGCGACGGCGCTGGCCGAGTTCGGCGGCAGCATGCTGATGGTGTCGCACGACCGGCACTTGCTGCGCACCACGGTGGATTCGTTCTGGATCGTGGCCGACGGCACGGTGCGCGAGTTCGACGGCGACCTGGAGGACTATCGCGACTGGCTGGCCCAGCGCACGGCGCAGGACCGCCGTGAACAGGCCGCCGAGAACCGCGCGCAGGCCGACGGACAGGGCGTCGACCGCAAGGCCCAGAAACGCCAGGAAGCGGAAGAACGCCAGCGCCTGTCGGTGCTGCGCAAGCCGCTGGAGAAACAGCTGGCCAAGGTCGAGGCGGAGATGGAAACCTGCCGCCAGCGCGTGCAGGAACTGGACGCCCGCATTGCCGACCCGGAGCTGTATACGGATGCGCGGCGCGACGAGCGCCAGAAGGTGATGGCCGAGCACGGCGAGTCGGCCAAGCGGCTGGGCGAGCTGGAGGAAAGCTGGCTGGGGCTGCAGGAGCAGATCGAGGCGTTGTCGGCGTCGTAGCGTCTGATCTCGGGAATCCCTGATAGGCCGAGACAAAGGCCGTTGCCATGATCATGGCAACGGCCTTTTTATTACCCAGCCATTAACCAACTTGCCAAATTAAACCTATCAGGTTAATTTGTATGGAAAAGGGCACTCCGCATTGCAAGTTATCGGCAATCAGGGCGATGGTCGAAAGGGGACATGTCCGCACAACGGCTTCCGCACTGGCCGGCGCTGCTGCGCTGGGCCTGGATTTCCGCGGAATGATCAATGTGGTCACCGCACTGACGCCCCAGGACTTCCACAAGAGCATGACCACACACGCCGACCAGCGCATCTGGCAAGACGTGTACCGATGACAGCTATGGGTAAGGTCTATCTGAAACTCACGGTCATTGATGACGTGCTCATCGTGTCCTTCAAGGAACTGTGACCATGCAATGCCCTCTCTGCGCACAGGCGGAACTGAACCATGACACCCGCGATCTTCCCTATACCTACAAGGGGGAAACGATCGCGATTCCGGCCGTGACGGGCGACTACTGCCCCGCTTGCGGGCAAAGCCTGCTCGGCACCGTCGAATCAGCACGTGTCAGTGCGGCGATGCTCGCGTTCAATCGGCAGGTCAACGCGGGCATCGTCGACCCGGGTTTCATCGTCAGCGTCAGAAAGAAGTTGGGCCTGGATCAGCGGGAAGCCGCCGAGATTTTTGGAGGCGGCGTCAATGCGTTCTCTCGCTACGAGAACGGCAAGACCAGACCGCCATTGGCCTTGGTCAAACTGCTGAAGGTGCTGGATCGCCACCCCGATTTGTTGAGCGAAGTGCGCGAGGCCTGATCTGCCCGGCGGATCAACCCAGCAAGGCGTGCACCGCCACGCCCATCAACGCACCGCCCGCCACCAGCCAGACCAGCAAGCCCGCCGCCAACGCCAGCGGCCTGGCACCCGCGCGGCGGATGGCGCCCACCCGCGTGCATGCGCCCAGCGCGGCCATGGCCATGGCCAGCACGAACATCCCCAGCGCCGCGCCCGCCGCACGCAGCGGTTCCGGCATCACGCCCAGGGAATTGACGCCCGCCATTGCCACGAAGGCCACGGCAAACCAGGGCACGGCCACCTTGCGGGCAGCGCCGGCATCCGGCGCATCCTTGCGCGCCAGCCACGCCGACAACAGGATCAGGAACGGCGCCAGCATCATGACGCGCACCATCTTCACGATGACGGCGCTGTCAGCTGCCTGCGGACCGGCGGCGCTGCCGGCCACGACCACTTGCGCCACTTCGTGGAGGGTGGCGCCCACGAAGAGGCCGTAGCCGCGCGCATCGACCAGGCCCGGCCAGGCCTGCTGCAGCCAGGCAAAGGCCACGGGATAGAGGAACATCGACAGCGTGCCGAAGGCGACGACCGTCGCAATGGCCACCGCGACCTGGTCGGCGCGGCCTTTCACCACGGGCTGCGTGGCGAGCACGGCCGCGGCCCCACAGATGGCGCTGCCCGCGCCGATCAGCATCGCGGTGCCGCGCTCCAGCTTGAAGAGCCGCAAGCCGGCCCAACAGGCCAGGCCGAAAGTGCTGGCCACGACCAGCGCGTCGAGCACGAGGCCGGCGGCGCCCACGGCGGCAATGTCCTGGAAGGTCAGCCGCAAGCCGTACAGGATGATGCCCAGGCGCAGCAGTTTCTGGCGCGTGAGATCCAGGCCAGGTGCTGCGCGTGCGTCCAGGCGGGCCGGCAGCAGTGCCCCGGCCGCCATGCCGAACAGGATGGCCAGCGTGAGCGCGCCCAGGCCACGCGATTGCAAGGCAGGCAGGCTGCCCAGGCTGGTGGCGGCCAGCGCGATGAGGGTGGCCAGCAGCACCCCGGGCGCGTGCCCGCCAATCCAGCCGCCCGGCCAGGCGCCCGCAACCTGGCGCGACAGGCTGGCGGCGGCGAAGGGCGAGGAATGGGCGGAGGTGGGAGGCACGACGAGGACGCTGGCGAGAGGATTCAAGACCCGACGCACGTCCAGGAAGCACACGCGCCGTTCGATATGACCCACACTTTGCCTTTCGCTCGCTTATCTGCAAAACAGGTTATATCGTTATGGCTTAACGAAATAAGCGATAAGCTGTCTGCCTCATGCACCTGACCCTGCGCCAACTCGAGATCTTCGTCGCCATTGCCGAGACCGGCAGCACCTCGGCCGCCAGCCAGCGCATCGCGCTGTCGCAGTCCGCGGTCAGCGGCGCCTTGCGCGAACTCGAGCATCTGCTGGATACCCAATTGTTCGACCGGCTGGGCAAGCGCCTGTCGCTGAACGACACCGGCCGCGCGCTGCTGCCGCGGGCGCTGGTGGCGCTGGAGGCGGCGCGCGACATCACGCGCAGTTTTGAAGCGGGCGCGGCGGCAGGCGGCGCGGCCGGCGAGCAGCCCGTGCATCTGTGCCTGGGCGCCAGCACCACCATCGGCAACTACCTGGCGCCGGCGATCATGGCGGACTTCCTGTCACGCCGGCCGCAAGCCACGCTGGACCTGTTCATCGGCAACACGCGGGAAGTGGCAGCGGCCGTGGCCCGCCTGGAAATCGACCTGGGACTCATCGAGGGCCCGTGCCACGACCCCACGCTGCGGGTCACGCCCTGGCAGGAAGACGAGCTGGTGGTCGTGTGCGCGCCGGGCCACCCCCTGGCCGCCCTGCCCCCCGCCGCGCGCACGCCGCAGGCGCTACGCGCGGCGCGCTGGCTGCTGCGGGAGGCCGGTTCGGGAACGGGTGAGGCAGCAGAGCGCATCCTGCTGCCGCAACTGGATCATTTCGAACGGCCCTTGCGGCTGGGCAGCACCGAGGCCATCAAGCAGGCGGCGGCCCAGGGCCTGGGACTGGCCTGCCTGTCGCGTTGCGCGGTGGAGGACCTGCTGGCGCTGGGGCGATTGACCGTGCTGGACACCCGCCTGGGCACGCTGTCGCGGCGCCTGTATCTGGTGCAGCATCCCGCACGCCGGCTGTCGCCGGGCATGCAGGCCTTCCTGGCCTGCTGCGGCGTCACGACGGAAACCTGAGCCTCGATGCAAAACCGGCGCCCTCAGGCGCCGGTTTCGCTGGTGCCGCACTTGCCGCGTGTGCGTCAGCTGACGATCTCGAGCTTCGCGATACCCAGGGCCAGCGTCTTCATGCCGGCGTCGCGGAACTGGATCTGCGCCTGGGCGTCCTGCGCCGAGCCCGACAGCCCCAGCACGGTGCCTTCGCCAAAGCGCGCATGCCGCACGCCCGTGCCGATGCGGAAGTGCTGGTCGCCCACGGTGACGCCCGTGGTGACGCCACGCGATTCGCGGGGTGCGATGCGGCCGGTGGCGGCGCGGCCGAACGCATCGCCCTGGCGGGAGCCGCCCCAGGCATTGTCCTGCATGCGCGGCGCGGCCACCTTGGGGCTCAGCCACTTCAGATGCTGCTCGGGAATTTCCTGCAGGAAGCGCGAGCGCATGGCGTAGCGCGTCTGGCCATGCAGCATGCGGCTCTGCGCCAGCGTGATGGTCAGGCGCTCGCGCGCCCGCGTGATGGCGACATACATGAGGCGCCGCTCTTCTTCCAGGCCCGAGGCATCCAGGATGCTGTTCTCGTGCGGGAAGAGGCCCTCTTCCATGCCGGTGATGAAGACCGAGTCGAACTCCAGGCCCTTGGCCGCGTGCACGGTCATGAGCTGGATGGCGTCCTCGCCCGCCTGCGCCTGGTTGTCGCCGGACTCCAGCGAGGCATGGGACAGGAAGGCGGACAGCGGCGACAGGCCGGCGGCGAGATTGGGCGCGGCATCGATATCGGCCGACACGCTGTCATCGACGGGCCGCGGCAGGCCCGAAGGCAGGCCGTGGCTGCTGTCCTCGCCCGAGAACACCGCGGCGGCCGTGACCAGTTCGCCCAGGTTCTCGATGCGCTCGGCACCTTCGCGCTCACCGCGATAGTGCTGCAGCAGGCCGCTGTGCTCGATGACATGCTCTACCGCTTCCGGCAGCGGAAGCTGGCGCGTGTCCTCGGCCAGCTGGGCGATGAGCCTGACGAACTGGATCAGGTTCGAGCCGCCCTTGCCGGGCACGCGCGCCACGGTGGCGTTCAGGCTGGCGCCGTCGGCGCGGGCCATGTCGACCAGCGTTTCCATGGTGCGCGCACCGATGCCGCGCGCGGGGAAGTTCACCACGCGCAGGAAGGAGGTGTCGTCGTCCGGATTGGCGATGAGGCGCAGGTAGGCCAGCGCATGCTTGATTTCCTGGCGCTCGAAGAAGCGCAGGCCGCCATAGACCTTGTAGGGAATGCCGGCGGTGAACAACGTGTGCTCGATGACCCGCGACTGCGCATTGCTGCGGTACAGGATGGCGATTTCGCGGCGCTCGCGGCCTTCGTTGATCTGGGCGCGGATCTCGTCGACCACCCACTGGGCTTCCATGCCGTCAGTGGGCTGCTCGATGACGCGCACCGGTTCGCCCGCGCCTTGGGACGTCCAGAGGTTCTTGCCCAGGCGGCCGCTGTTGTGCTCGATCAGCGCATTGGCGGCGTCCAGGATGTGGCCATAGGAACGGTAGTTCTGCTCCAGGCGGATGACCGTGCCACGCGCGTAGTCGCGCTCGAAATCGGCCATGTTGCCGACGTTCGCGCCACGGAAGGCATAGATGGACTGGTCGTCGTCGCCCACGGCGAAGAGGCTGGCGCCACCGCCCGCCAGCAGCGTCAGCCAGCGGTATTGCAGCGTGTTGGTGTCCTGGAACTCGTCGACCAGGATGTGCCGGAAGCGGCGCTGGTAGTGCTCGCGGATGGGCGCGTTGCGAGACAGCAGTTCATAGGCGCGCAGCAGCAACTCGGGGAAGTCGGCCACCCCTTCGCGCTGGCATTGCGCTTCGTACAATTCATAGATCTCGATCATGCGCCGCGTATGGTTGTCATACGCTTCCATCGCCCCCGGGCGCTCGCCCGACTCCTTGGCGTGGTTGATGAAGCGCTGCACGTCGCGCGGCGGATACTTCTCGTCGTCGATGTTCGCGCCCTTGATGAGGCGCTTGATGGCAGCGAGCTGATCGGTGGTGTCGAGGATCTGGAAGGACTGCGGCAGGCCCGCGTCGCGGTGATGCGCGCGCAGCAGCCGGTTGCACAGGCTGTGGAAGGTGCCGATCCACAGGCCGCGCGTGTCGATGGGCAGCAACGACGACACGCGCGTCACCATTTCACGCGCTGCCTTGTTCGTGAACGTGACGGCCAGCAGCCCAAATGGACTGGCCTGGCCGGTTTGAATCAGCCAGGCCATGCGGGTGGTGAGCACCCGGGTCTTTCCGCTGCCCGCCCCGGCGAGCACGAGGGCGTGTTGCGGTTTGAGTGTGACGGCGGCGCGTTGTTCCGGGTTGAGCTGCTCGATCATGCCGCGTAGCGGCGCAGTCGCAGGGCGAACTGCTCGAGGCCATCGATGCCGCTTTGCTGCGCGCGCTGGCACCAGGCCTGCAGGTCATGCAACAGCTGCTCGCTGCTGGCGCTGGAGCTTTCCCAGAGACGGCCCAGCTCGGCGCGCATCTGCACCAGCGTGGCCAGCGCGGGGCTGCGCGTGACGGCCTGGTCGATCTCGGCGCGCTGTTGCGGCTGCAGGCTGTCTTCCGAGATACGGACCCAGTTGCGGGCGCGCTTGAGCACCGACAGCGACTCGCCGTGCTTGGCGGAGGAATCGCCTTGCAGGCGGGCGATTTCCTGCGTGCAGGCACGCTTCATGAGATCGGCATAGCGCGCCATGATTTCATAGCGGTGCGTGATGACGCCCTGCAGCGTGCCCAGGTCGACGGCGGGCTTGCTGCCGGCGGCTTCCAGCTTGAGCTTGGGCGCGACCTTCTTGATCTTGGCCAGGCCGAAGAAACGCAGGATGGAGATGTACATCCAGCCGATGTCGAACTCGTACCACTTGCTCGAGAACTTGGCCGAGGTGCCATGGGCGTGGTGGTTGTTGTGCAGTTCCTCGCCGCCGATGATGATGCCCCAGGGCACGAGATTCGTGCTGGTGTCCGGGCTGGCGAAGTTGCGGTAGCCGACGAAGTGGCCGATGCCGTTGACGACGCCGGCGGCCCAGAAGGGAATCCAGGCCATCTGCACGGCCCAGACCGTCAGGCCCAGGGCGCCGAACAGGGCGACGTCGATGGCCAGCATGATCAGGATGCCGCCCATGCTGTGGCGCGTGTAGACGTTGCGCTCCATCCAGTCATCGGGCGTGCCGTGGCCGAACTTGGCCATGGTTTCAGCGTTGTTCGACTCTTCGCGATAGAGCTCGGCGCCGCGGAACAGCACCTTCCAGATACCGAAGATCATGGGCGAATGGGGATCGCCTTCGCGTTCGCACTTGGCGTGGTGCTTGCGGTGGATGGCCACCCACTCCTTGGTGACCATGCCGGTGGTCAGCCACAGCCAGAAACGGAAGAAATGCGACACCGCGGGGTGCAGGTCGAGGCCCCGGTGCGCCTGGCTGCGGTGCAGGAAGACGGTGACCGAAACGATGGTGATGTGGGTCAGCACCAGGGTGATGAGCACGACTTGCCACCAGGATGCCTGGAGCAGGCCGCCCTTGATGAAATCGAGCGCGTAGGAAAACACGGAATCCATGAATGTCATGAGGTCTCGCTGGTAGATTGGCGGGCAGTGTAGCCCACCTGACAATCCTGTGACAGGTCGTACACGAAAAAGTTTTTGCGCAAAATCAAAGCCTAACTGTTTGTTCTGGCAGGGATTTCAGCGTGCGACCATCAGGAATGTCGGTGCCCGGAATCTGCCGGGCCAGCCGGCCAGGAGAACGCCCGCGTCGCGGGTGGCTGGCCTTGCGGCATATTGGCCGGGGAGAATTCACCCGGTCCGCCGTCTTGATACCTGCTATTTTCCTACGAAATGCCTTCCGTGTCGCCCTTTCCCCCTACTGTCGGGTCTGATTTGTCCATCCCTTACGCCGCCGCCCCGGGACGCCGCCTCGCGACGTCCCCTTTTCACCACAATCGCGTCCTGTGCGGAAGGAATCGCCTGCGCATGGTGGCCCTGTCGGGCTGCCTGATGGCAGGCCTGCTGCCGGAACTGGCAGGCGCGGCGCCCGACACGCCCGGCATGGAAGGCCCGCGCCGGCATTTCGGCCAGGCCGACAGCACCGCGCCCGTCAGCCTGGCGCGTTACGCGGAAGTCCGCGCGCAGACTTGCCAACCCCTGATGGCGCCGGTCGTGACGCTGGAGGAGCGCCCGGCGGGCGGACGCCTGTGGGTGGCCCAGGGCACCACCGTGCTGCAGGTGCGGGGGTGCCCGCCGCTGAAGACGCCGATGAGCGAGGTGATGTACGACGCCGGCGCCGCGGCCGGCTTCCAGGACGTGGGTTGGCGGGTGCAGTGGCAGTGGCCCGCGCCGCGCGTGGAAACGGTGCGCGGGCGGGTGACGGCCACCGGCCGTTAGTGGGTTAGCTCAGGCGTCAGGCGTCGCGGGGCGGCGCATCCGGCTGTTCGCCGGCATCCGCCACCGGCGCGGCCTCATCCGGCGCCTCGCCGGGTTCGGCGTCCGCCGTCTCCCCACCCGGGGCTTGCTCGTCCAAGGTCTCGCTGGCTGCCGCGCTGGCAGCCTCGATCACCGCCTCGGCCTGCGCGGCCGCCGCCACGCCGGCAGCCGCCTCGGCCCCGCCCTTGCCGGATGCCGGCTTCACACGCTCCAGCACGGCGGCGAAGAAGCCATCCGTGCCATGCACGTCGGGACGCAGCTTCAGGAACGGTCCATCCAGCGTGAGATCGGGCGCGCGCGCGGCCAGGATCTCGCCGGCATCGCGCTGCACGAACTCGGGATGGCGGGCCAGGAAGGCGCGCACCTGTTCCTCGTTTTCCTCGGGCAGCAGGCTGCACGTGGCGTAGATCAGGCGTCCGCCCGGCGCCACGCAACGCGCGGCGCTTTCCAGGATGCGCTTCTGCAGCGCGCACAGCTCATGCAGGGCCTGCACGCTCTGGCGCCACTTCAGGTCGGGATTGCGGCGCAGCGTGCCCATGCCGCTGCACGGCGCGTCGACCAGCACGCGCTGGGCCTTGCCGGCCAGGCGCTTGACGCGCACGTCGTTCTCGCCGTCGATGGCCACGGGCACCACGTTGGACAGGCCGCTGCGGGCCAGCCGCGGCTTGCCGCGGGCCAGGCGCGCGGCCGACACGTCGAAGGCATAGAGCCGGCCGGTGGAGCGCATCAGCGCGCCCAGCAGCAGCGTCTTGCCGCCCGCGCCGGCGCAGAAATCGATGACCATTTCGCCGCGCTTGGGCGCGACCAGCGCGGCCAGCAGCTGGCTGCCTTCGTCCTGGACCTCGATGAGGCCATGCTCGAACTGCGGCCAGCGATTCAGCGGCGGGCGGCCCGACATGCGGATGCCCCAGGGCGAATACGGCGTGGGACGCGGATTGTGCTGCGGCATGCCCTTGACCAGCGCGGCCAGCATCTCGTCGCGCTCGGCCTTCATGGGATTGACCCGCAGGTCCAGATCGGCCTGCTGGTTCAGCGACTCGCGCAGGGGCTGGGCGTCGGGCAGCAGCGCCAGGCGCTCATCCAGCCAGTCGGGCAGGCTGTCGCGCACGGCGGGCGGCAGCGTATCGAGGTCGATGCTGGTGACGCGCGCCAGCCACTCCTGCTCGGGCGGCGTGAGCACGGCCTTGACCGCCTCGGCGTTGCCCGTATTGTAGAGACCCAGGATGGCCAGGCGGCGCACGGCGTGGCCCACGCCGCTTTCGCCGAACTGGCGGTAACGGCGCAGGTTGCGCAGGATGTCGTAGACCGCCTCGGCCAGCTCGGCGCGGTCACGCACGCCCAGCTTGGGATGCGCGCGCAGCCAGTGCGACAGCGAGGCGTCGGCCGGGTATTCCCAGGTCAGCACCGTTTCCAGCACGTCGCGCAACTGCTCCAGACGCCAGGCGGCGGGGGCCAGGCGCGGACGCTGCGGCGCGGCAGGCTTGGCGTCCTGGGGCGCGGCGGCGCGACTCGCGAAGTCGCGCTGCTCGGCGGCGTCGACGTTGCGCGGCGCGGTCCAGGCGCCGCGCGCGGGCGGCATGGCCGCGCGCGGCGACTGGGGAGGACCGCCACGGCTGGCGCCGCCGCGGTCGTTGCGGTTACGGTCATTGCCGCCGTGGCTGTTGCCACCACGGTCATTGCGGTCGCCACCGTAGCGCTCATCGCGACCACGATCGTTGCCCCGTTCCGGGCGGCCACGCGAGGCGTCCTGGCCACCACGCGGCTCCCAGTTGCCACGGCTGTCGCCGGACGCACGGTTGTCACGCGGGGGGCGGTTGTCGTACGAAGGACGGCCATCGCGTGGCGGACGGCTGTCGCCAGCGGGACGGCCATCGCGCGGCTGACGGTTTTCCCATTCGCCGCGCGCCGGCCGCTCCTGGCGGTTCTCGCGCACGGGACGGTCGCCACGCGCCTGCGCGGGCGGCGGCAGGCCGGCGCTGCGCCGGGGGGCCGGGGCGGCGGCGTCATCACGCGGCGCCGGACGGGATGGCGCGCGCGGCGAAGACTCGCGCCCGGAGGTGTCGCGGGCGGCCTTGAAGGCGGACAGACTGCCGCCGCGGCGCGGGGCGTCAGAGGGTTTACGGGTGCTCATTCAGATTCTCCTTGCTGCCACACAACCAGCCGCCGGGCCACGCCCTCGACTTCCACGCGTCCTTCCTCGCCCAGGCGGGCGCGGCCTTCGACCAGCCAGCGCACGGCCAGCGGAAAGACCTCATGTTCCACTTCCAGCACCCGGTCCGCCAGCGTTTCCGCCGTGTCACCGGCCAGCACCGGCACGACGCCCTGCGCGATGACAGGGCCATGATCCAGCACCGGCGTGACGAAATGCACCGTGCAGCCATGCGCCTGCACGCCCGTGGCCAGCGCCTGGGCGTGCGTGTGCAATCCCGGGAAGGCGGGCAGCAGCGACGGGTGGATGTTCACCAGCCGGCCTGCGTAGCGCCGCACGAAACCGGGCGTCAGCACGCGCATGAAGCCCGCCAGGATGACCACGTCGGGCGCATGGCGGTCGATTTCCTCGGCCAGCGCGGTATCGAAAGCCTCGCGGGTGGGGTAGTCACGGTGCGGCACGGCCGCCGTGGCGATGCCCTGCCCGCTTGCCCAGGCCAAGCCAGGCGCGTCGGCGCGGTTGGAAATGACGGCGGCGATGCCGGCGGGCCAATCCTGTTCGCGACAGGCCTGGACCAGGGTCTGCATGTTGCTGCCCCGCCCGGAGATCAGGATGACGATCCGGCGGTGCCGCGCTTGCATGGGGGGGGATGAGGACAAAATGGCAATCTCGTTGCGGGCAACCCGAAATTGTAAACTGTCGCCCGTGAAACCCATGCCGCGACTCCACCGTTCCCTGCCCCCGCCCGGCGCACGCCGGCCCTGCGCGCTCACCATCGGCAATTTCGACGGCGTGCACCGGGGCCACCAGGCCATCCTGGCCCATGTCCGCGAGGCCGCCCTGGCGCGCGATCTCGCGCCCTCGGTCATGACCTTCGCGCCGCATCCGCGCGAGTATTTCGCGCTGCTGGCGCACCGGCCCGAGCTTGCGCCCACCCGCATCAGCGGCCTGCGCGACAAGATGGCGGCGTTGGCCGCCAGCGGCATCGAGCAGGTGATCCTGCAGCGCTTCGACGCCCGGCTGGCCGAGATGTCGGCGCAGGACTTCATCGCGCGCCTGCTGGTGCAGGGCCTGGACGTGCGCTGGCTGCTGGTGGGCGAGGATTTCCGCTACGGCCACCGCCGCAGCGGCGACATCGCGCTGCTGCGCGACGCGGGCGCCCGCCATGGCTTCGAGGTGGCCACGCTGGCGGACGTGACCGACGCCGACGGCCACCGCGTGTCCAGCTCCGAGGTCCGCAACGCCCTGGCGGTGGGCGACCTGGAACGCGCGGCGCGCCTGCTGGGCCGCCCCTACCAGATCAGCGGCCACGTCACCCACGGCCGCAAGCTGGGCCGCGAGCTGGGCTATCCCACCCTGAACCTGCGCGTGACGCCGCGTTGCGCCGCGCGCTCCGGCATCTACGTGGTGCGCGTGCACGGCCTGGGCGAGCACGCGCTGCCCGCCGTGGCCAGCCTGGGCGTGCGTCCGACCGTCGAGGACGACGGCCGCGTGCTGCTGGAAGTGCATGTGCTCGATGCCCGCATGGATGCTTACGGTAAACTCGTGCGCATCGAATTCCTGCAGCACCTGCGGGACGAAGAAAAATTCCCCGACCTCCACGCGCTGACCGAGGCCATCGAACTCGATGCCCGGAACGCACGCGCTTATTTCGCCGTTCATGGACTATAAAGACACCCTCAATCTTCCCGACACCGCCTTCCCGATGCGGGGCGACCTGGCCCGCCGCGAGCCGGCCTGGATTGCAGAATGGGAAGCCAAGCGCGTCTACCAGGCCATCCGCGAAATCGGTCGCGGACGCCCGCGCTTCGTGCTGCACGACGGCCCGCCCTATGCCAATGGGCAGATCCACATGGGTCACGCCGTCAACAAGATCCTGAAGGACATCATCGTCAAGTCGCGCCAGCTGGGCGGCATGGATGCCGTCTACGTGCCCGGCTGGGACTGCCACGGCCTGCCCATCGAGAACCAGATCGAGAAGACCCACGGGCGCAACCTGGGCCGTGACGAGGTGCAGGCCAAGAGCCGCGCCTACGCCACCGAGCAGATCGCCCTGCAGATGAAGGACTTCAAGCGCCTGGGCGTGCTGGCGGACTGGGACCGCCCCTACCTGACGATGAACCCGCGCAACGAGGCCGACGAGATCCGGGCGCTCAAGCGCATCATGCAGCGCGGTTTCGTCTATCGCGGCCTGAAGCCCGTGTACTGGTGCTTCGACTGCCGCAGCTCGCTGGCCGAGTTCGAGATCGAATACGCCGACAAGAAGTCGCAGACGCTGGACGTCGCCTTCGAATGCGCCGAGCCGGAAAAGCTGGCCGCGGCCTTCGGCCTGGCGTCGCTGCCCCAACCCGCCTACGCCGTCATCTGGACGACCACGGCCTGGACGATTCCCGCCAACCAGGCGCTGAACCTGAATCCCGAGCTGAACTACGCGCTGGTGCAGACCGAGCGCGGCGTGCTGCTGCTGGCCGAGGCCCTGGTGGAAAAGGCCCTGGCCCGCTACCAGCTGGAAGGCACCGTGCTGGCCACCGTGGCGGGCGCGGCACTGGACCGCATCACCTTCAAGCATCCGCTGTACGACGTGGATGCGGGCTACCAGCGCGTGAGCCCCATCTTCCTGGCCGACTATGCCACCGCCGATGACGGCACGGGTATCGTGCATTCGGCCCCCGCCTATGGCGTGGACGACTTCCAGTCGTGCATGAGCAATGGCTTCTCGCACGACGACATCCTGAACCCGGTGCAGACCAACGGCGTCTATGCCGACACGCTGCCGCTCTTCGGCGGCCAGTTCATCTTCAAGGCCGCGCCTGTCGTCATCGACACGCTGCGCGACGCCGGCCGCCTGCTGGCCACGGAAACCATCACCCACAGCTATCCGCACTGCTGGCGCCACAAGTCGCCGGTCATCTACCGCGCCGCCGCGCAGTGGTTCGTGCGCATGGACGAGGGCGAAGGCGTCTTCACGTCCGACAAGGCGCCGCGCACGCTGCGCGAAATGGCGCTGGACGCCATCGAGCAGACCAGTTTCTATCCCAAGAACGGCAAGGCGCGCCTGCACGACATGATCGCCAACCGGCCCGACTGGTGTATTTCGCGCCAGCGGTCCTGGGGCGTGCCCCTGCCTTTCTTCCTGCACAACGCCACGGGCGAGCTGCATCCGCGCACCATGGAGATCATGGAGCAGGCGGCGCTGCTGGTGGAGGAAGGCGGCATCGAGGCCTGGAGCAAGGCCACGCCGGAATCGCTGATCGGCGCCGAGGATGCCCAGCAATACACCAAGAGCAACGACATCCTGGACGTGTGGTTCGACTCGGGCACGACGCACTTCCACGTGCTGCGCGGCTCGCACCTGGACGACGAACTGGCCGAAGGCGGCGAGCGCGACCTGGGCCACCACACGCACGGCATCGAGGCCGACCTGTACCTGGAAGGCCATGACCAGCATCGCGGCTGGTTCCACTCGTCGCTGCTGACCGCCTGCGCCATGTATGGCCGCGCGCCTTACCGCAGCCTGCTGACCCATGGCTTCACCGTGGACAGCCAGGGCCGCAAGATGAGCAAGTCGCTGGGCAACGGCGTGGACCCGCAGAAGACCAGCGAGAAGCTGGGCGCGGAAATCATCCGCCTGTGGGTGGCCGCCAGCGACTACTCCGGCGACATCGCCGGCGACGACAAGATCCTGGCGCGCGTGGTCGACGCCTATCGCCGCATCCGCAACACGCTGCGCTTCCTGCTGGCCAACACCAGCGATTTCGATCCTGCCGTCCATGCCGTGCCCGCCGACCAGCTGCTGGAAATCGACCGCTGGGCGCTGGCGCGCCTGGCGCAGTTCCAGGCCGAGACGCTGGCGCACTACGACGTCTACGAATTCCACCCGGTCATCGCCAAGCTGCAGGTGTTCTGCTCGGAAGACCTGGGCGCGTTCTACCTGGACATCCTGAAGGACCGCCTCTACACCACCGGCGCCGACAGCGTGTCGCGCCGTTCGGCGCAGACGGCGCTGTGGCACGTGGTGCAGACGATGCTCAAGCTCATCGCCCCCGTGCTCTCGTTCACGGCCGAGGAAGCCTGGGCGCTGGTCAAGCCGGACGCGCTCACGATCTTCACCGAGCAATATCACCAGGTGCCGGTCGAGGCCGATGCCACGGCGCTGCTGGACAAGTGGGCGCGCGTGCGCACGCTGCGCGCCGAGGTCACCCGCCAGCTGGAAGACGTCCGCACGCAGGGCAGCATCGGCGCGTCGCTGCAGGCGGAAGTGGACATCCACGCCAGCGGCGACGACCTGGCCGTGCTGCAAAGCCTGGGCGACGACCTGCGCTTCGTGCTGATCGTCTCGCGCGCGACCGTGCATGCGGGCGAAGGCGAGCTGCGCGTGGCCATCGCGCCCTCGGCGCACGCCAAGTGCGAGCGCTGCTGGCACTACCGTGCCGACGTGGGCGCCGACAGCAAGTACCTGGGCCTGTGCGGCCGTTGCGTCAGCAACCTGTTCGGCGCGGGCGAACCGCGCAGCGCGGCATGAGCGCGCCGGGCCGCCCAAAGGGCGAAGACCGGAGTGCGCAGCACGCAGGTAACCCGATGAGCGGCCCCGCTCCCACCGGCCAGGCAGACGGCGCCCCGGCGCGCCGGCCTGCCCTCTGGCCGTGGCTGGCGCTGGCGCTGGCCATCATCCTCGTCGACCAGTGGACCAAGGTCTACTTCGACAGCGCGCTGCAGTATGGCGAACGGATCAACCTGCTGCCGATCTTCGACTTCACGCTGCTCTACAACCGGGGCGCGGCCTTCAGCTTCCTCAGCACGGCGGGCGGCTGGCAGCGCTGGCTGTTCACGGCGCTGGGCGTGGGCGCGGCGGTCTTCATCCTGTGGCTGCTGCATCGCAACCGCGGCCAGTTCCGCTTCTGCCTGGCGCTCTCCATGATCCTGGGCGGCGCGCTGGGCAACGTGATCGACCGCACGCAGCACGGCCACGTCATCGACTTCCTGCTGTTCTACTGGCGCGACTGGTACTACCCGGCCTTCAACGTGGCCGACATCGGCATCGTGTGCGGCGCCATCCTGCTGGTGCTGGACGAGATCCTGCGGGCACGCTCGGCGCAGAAGAAAGGCTGACCCGGACGCCGGGACGGCCAAGGCAAAAATGAAGCCACCCGCGGGTGGCTTCATTTTTGCCTGGCTCGACTAAACGGCGCCGAGCAGCCTGCGGGTGAGCAGGCCCCCCAGGTCACGACGAACCTCGCAGATGAGGTGGACGTAGGCCAAGCGATGCTGAACCACGCGCCCCATGCCTAGACCCGCGCCCCCGCCTCCTGCTCCGCCGTCTGCAGCAGCAGGTGGATATAGGTCCCCGCCTCGGTGATGTCGCGGCGGATGGCGGCGGCCACGCCTTCGCCATCCCGATTGGCCAGGGCGCGCAGCGCCACCTCGTGGTGGTCGGCGCGCTTCAGGTAGGGCACGTATTCCGGCAGCACGGCCGTCAGCATGGGGCCGCAACGCAGCCACAGGTTCTCGATGATGTCGTGGATCACCGGCAGGTCTGCCAGCGCATAGATGCCGAAGTGGAACTGCCGGTGCAGGTCCAGGTAGCCCTGGCGCCGTTCCGCGCCGCTTTCCTGCTCGATCATGGTCCGCATGCCTTCCAGGCAGCCGCTCAGCCGCGCCACGTCGTCATCGGTGGCGTGCAGCGCGGCTTCCAGCGCGGCACGCGATTCGATGTCGGCGCGAATGATCGTGAGCTGGCGGAACTGCTCGGCGCCCAGCTGGGGCACGGTTGCGCCGCCGCCCTGCCCGCCCGAGCCACGTTCGAGCACGCGCTCGGCAATCAGATGGTTCACCGCGTCGCGCACGGGCGTCAGGCTGATGCCCAGTTCCGCGGCGATCTCGCGCAGCAGGATGCGCTCGCCGGGCGCGAAACGTCCCGCCAGCAAGGCATTGCGTAGCTCCGCATAGGCGCGGTCCCAAAGCGTCTGGCGGTCTATCGGTTTGAGCCGGCTGTCTGACACTGGACTGTCTCCCTGGCGCGCATGGCCAATTTTTCCTGAAGGGGATTTGACCACGTTTTTCTATTGTTGTTCGTTATAACAATGCTTATACTGACCCCAGAACACCACAAGCCAGGCATCTGGCATTCCCACAGAGGAGACAAACATGTCCTTGATAAAAAAGGCAATTCTTGGCGCTTGCCTGATCGGCGCCCCGGCGCTGGGCTGGACCGCCGACAGCAACTTCCCCAACCGCGAAATCCGTTACATCGTGCCCTGGAACGCGGGCGGCTCGAACGACATCGCCGCGCGCGCGCTGCAGCAGATCCTGTCCGAGAGCGGCATCAACATGGTGGTCGAGAACGCGCCGGGCGCCACCGGCGCGATCGGGCTGACCAAGGTCGCCAACGCCCCCGCCGACGGCTACGTGCTGGGCATGGGCACCAGCTCGACGCTGGCGCAGATCGCGCAGAAGATGACGCCCTTGCGCAACGAGCAGTTCACCCACATCGCCCGCGTCTCCATCGACCCGCTGATGCTGCTGGTGCCCAAGGACGGCCCGGCCGACGTGGACGCCTTCCTGGCCCACATGAAGGCCAATCCGGGCAAGGTGTCGATCGGCACGCCCGGCACCAACAACCTGAACCACATCTTCGCCGAGATGACCGCGCGCGCCGCGGGCGTGGGCTACGTGAACGTGCCCTATCCCGGCGGTTCGCGCGTGATCGCCGACCTGTCGGGCAAGCAGATCGAGGCCGCCGTGCTCAAGCCCTCGGAAAGCCGCGGCCAGATCGACGCGGGCTATGTGAAGCCGCTGGCGGTGTTCGACACGCAGCGCCTGAAGGTGCTGCCCGACGTGCCGACCTTCAAGGAGGCCGGGCATGACGCCTTCCCCTATGGCCCGCTGGTGCAGATGGCCTATGTCGTCGCGCCCGCAGGCATTCCCGAGCCGGTGCGCCAGCGCCTCATCGAGGCCTTCCGCAAGGCCATCCAGAGTCCCAAGTTCCTCGCCTTCGCCGACCAGAACGGCTTCGTGGTGGACGACCTGACCGGCGACGCGCTGGAGAAGGAAATCCAAGCCGTGCAGGGCGCCCTGAACGAAGTGGGCAGCAAGGTCTTCAAGCAATCTTCCAAACCCCAGTGAGGCATCCGTGAGCATCATCAAGAAAGTGACCTGCCATGTCGTCAGCGCGCCGGTCGAGCGTCCCTTCACGTCGTCGCGCGGCTGGCTCTACAAAACCCGCGGCTCGTGCATCGTCGAGATCGAGACCCAGGACGGCGTCGTGGGCTGGGGCGAATGCTACGGCCCCTCGCAAGTCGCCCGCGCCTTCATCGAGAGCCAGTACGCGCCGCGCCTCATCGGCCGCGACGCCTTCGACGTGGAGGTGATCTGGGAGGACCTGTACAACCGCATCAAGGACTATGGCAGCAAGGGCATGTCGATCTCGGCCCTGAGCGGCATCGACATCGCGCTGTGGGACATCATCGGCAAGGTGTGCGGCAAGCCGGTCCACAAGCTGATCGGCGGCGCCTATCGCACCGAGGTGCAGGCCTACGCCACGGGCCTGTACTTCATCGACATGGACCGTCTCATCGAGGAGGCCGTGGAGGAGGCGCAGGGCTATGCCGCCGAGGGCTTCACCGCCGTGAAGATGAAGATCGGCCTGGGCTCGCCCAAGCTGGACATCGAACGCGTGGCCGCGGTGCGCCGCGCCGTCGGCGACGATGTGCGCCTGATGGTGGACGCCAACCACTGCTTCACGGTGCCGCAGGCCATCCGCCTGGGCCGCGAGCTGGAACAGCTGAACGTGGAATGGTTCGAGGAGCCGATTTCCCCCGAGGACGTGGACGGCTACGTGGAAGTGACGCGGGCGCTGGACATGGCCGTGGCCGGCGGCGAAAACGAGTTCACCCGCTGGGGCTTCCGGGACCTGGTCTCGCGCAAGGCCATGGACATCATCCAGCCCGACGTGTGCGCGGCGGGCGGCATCAGCGAATGCCGCAAGATCGCCACGCTGGCCGCCGCGCACGGCGTGGAATGCGTGCCGCATGCCTGGGGCTCGGCGATCGGCCTGGCCGCCACGCTGCACTTCCTGGCCGCCCTGCCCGACCAGCCGCCCAGCTACCGGCCCATGCCGCCGCTGCTGGAATTCGAGCAATGCGAGAACCCCTTCCGCGACTTCCTGTCGGCCGAGCCCATCGTGCAGACTGGCGGCGTCGTGCGGATTCCGACCGGCGCGGGCCTGGGCATCGAGGTCCGGCGCGAGGTGCTGGACAAGTACCGGGTGGCCTGAGCATGCGCTTCGTCTCCTTTCATCGCGAGGACGGCGTCATCGTCCCGGGCTGGCTGCAAGGCGATCCCGACGGCGGCCAGGCGCGCGTGCTGGACGGCGCGCATCCCGCGTGCGTGGCCGTGCTGGACGGGCTGCGGCCCGACATGCTGGCCTGGGTCGAGCGGGGCCTGGCGGAAGTGGGCCAGCGCCTGCAGTCACTGGCGCCCCCGCCCGAGGCCTGGCGGCCGCTGGCCGGGCTGCGGCTGGCCGCGCCCCTGCCCCGCCCGGGCAAGATCGTGGGCGCGGCCTTCAACTACACCGATGCCCTGGCCGAGCGGAACATGACGCCGCCGGGCGAGCCGGCGGTGTTCGTGAAATCGGGCCGCACGGTGATCGGACCGGGCGAGGCCATCGTGCTGGCGCCCGGCGTCGAGCAGGTCACCTATGAGGCCGAGCTTGCCGCCGTCATCGGCAAGCCGGCCTTGCGGGTGTCCCGCGAAGACGCGTTGTCGCATGTGTGCGCCTATGCCGTGTTCAACGACGTGAGCGCCACCGCGCTGGTGAAGGCCGACGGCGGCTTCGTACGCGGCAAGAACCAGCCCACCTCGGGCCCGCTCGGACCGTGGCTGACCACCCCTGACGCGGCCGGCGACCCCATGGCGCTGGACATCGGCCTGGACGTGGACGGCGACGTGCTGCAACGCTCGTCGACCTCGCGCATGTTGTTCGGCCTGGCCGAGCTCATCGCCCATATCTCGGCCCGCATGCCCCTGGACCCGGGCGACGTGATCGCCACCGGCACGCCTGCCGGCGTCGCCGGCGCGCACACGCCGCCGCGCTGGCTGGCGCCCGGCACGACCGTGACGCTGCGCATCGCGGGCCTGGGCGGTTTTTCCAATCCTGTCATTGCCGCCGCCGGATAGGCGGCGATTCACGAGCCCACCATGAGCGATCAACCCGCCATCCTGCTGACCAACCCCATCCACCCGGACGCCCGCGCCCTGCTCTCGCCGCACGCCCGGCTGGTGCTGGCGCCCGACACCGCGCCGGACACCCTCAAGCGCCTGGCCGCGCAAGCCGAGGGCATCATCGTGCGCGCCATGCTGCCGCCTGACATCTTCGAGAACGCGCCGCGCCTGCGCGGCGTGGTGCGCCACGGCGTGGGCCTGGACATGATTCCCGTGGAGGCCGCCACCGCGCGGCGCATTCCGGTGGCCAACGTTCCCGGCTCGAACACCACGGCCGTGGTCGAGTACGCGCTGTCGGCCATCCTGACGCTGCGCCGCCGGGTGGCGCGCATGGACGACCTGATGCGCCGCGAGGGCTGGGCCGTCGCGCGTCCGCTGGCCGACGACACGCAGGAAATCGAAGGCAGCACCTGCGGCATCATCGGCCTGGGCGCCATCGGCAGCCAGCTGGCGCGCAAGGCCCAGGCGCTGGGCCTGCGCGTGCTGGGCGTCACGCCGCACCCGGACACCCTGCCCGAGGGCGTCGAAGCCGCATCCCTGGAAGACCTTCTGGCGCGCGCCGACATCGTCGTGCTGTGCTGCCCGCTGACCGAGGCCACGCGCGGCATGATCGATGCGCGGGCGATTGCGCGCATGCGGCCCGGCGCCCTGCTCATCAACGTGGCGCGCGGCCCCATCGTCGACGCGCAGGCGCTGGGCGATGCGCTGCGCGCGGGCTGCCTGGGCGGCGCGGCGCTGGACGTGCACGCGGTCCAGCCGCTGGCGCTGGACCACCCCTTGCGCGACTGCCCGAACCTGCTGCTGACGCCGCACGTGGCGGGCATCACCGCCACCAGCATGCGCAACATGAGCATGGGCGCGGCCGAGCAGATGCTGGCCATCCTGCGCGGCGAGCGGCCCCGCCACCTCGTCAATCCCGCCATCCACGGCTGACCCCACATCGAAGAGGCAACATGAAGATCGCAGACATCCGCGCCGTGCCCATTTCCTTTCCCGTCCCGCCCGAGAAGTCCGTGCGCCTGGGCATCGGCCGCAGCGTCAAGCGCGACGCCGTGCTGGTGCGCGTGGAAACCGACCAGGGCCACGTCGGCTGGGGCGAGGCGCACCACGGCCGCTGCCCCGGCGCCATCGCCCGGCTGATCGATACGACCTTGCGCGAACTGGTGGTGGGCATGGACGCGCTGGACGTCGCAGGCGT
This sequence comes from Orrella dioscoreae, assembly GCF_900089455.2. Lineage (NCBI taxonomy): Bacteria > Pseudomonadati > Pseudomonadota > Betaproteobacteria > Burkholderiales > Alcaligenaceae > Orrella > Orrella dioscoreae. Next base: position 1,960,615 of record NZ_LT907988.1, on the reverse strand, counting down.
CTGGCAACGTGTCTATCGCATGCAACTGGCCAGCCACGGCATGGGCGCGGCCGCCGCGCTGGCGCTGAGCGGCCTGGACCTGGCGCTGTGGGACCTGCGCGCGCAGGAAACAGGCTGGCCGCTGTACCGCCTGCTGGGCGGTTCGGCCAAACCCATCAAGGCCTATGCAGGCGGCATCGCGCTGGGCTGGCAGGAACCCGCCGCGCTGGTGGAAGAGGCGCACGGCCTGGTGGCGCAGGGCTACCGCGCGCTGAAGCTGCGCGTGGGCGACACGGCCCGCCGCGACGTGGCGCGCGTGCGCGCCGTGCGCGAGGCGCTGGGCGACGAGATCGAACTGCTGGTCGATGCCAACACCGGCTATACGCTGGACGACGTGCGCCGCGTGATGCCGGCCTACGACGAGCTGGATATCGGCTGGCTGGAGGAACCCTTCCCCGCCTGGGACCGCGAGGCCTACCTCTGCGCGGCCGCGCTGGGCCGCACGCCCCTGGCCGCGGGCGAGAACCACTACACGCGCTATGAATTCGGCCCGCTGCTGCAGGACGGCGCCGTGCGCTTCGTGCAGCCCGACCTGTCCAAGACGGGCGGCGTGACCGAAGCCATGCGCATCGCCGCCATGGCCAGCGCACGGAAGCTCACGGTGAATCCGCACACCTCGGCCACCGCCATCAACATGGCGACATCCATCCATTTCCTGTGTGCGGTGGACAACCCCGGCTACTTCGAAGGCGACGTCACGGGGCTCAACCCCTTCCGCGACGAGATGGCCGACCAGTTGCCCTATGAACTGGACGCGCAGGGCTGCGTCGCGCCCCGCGAAGGTGCCGGCCTGGGCTTGAAGCTGGACCTGGATTTCATCAAGGCGCATCCGCTGATCGAGGGGCCTTGCTACGTCTGACCGCAGGCCGCCTCCAGACGCGGCGCGATGAAAAAAATCGGCCCCGGCAAGCCATTGCCGGGGCCGATGCGCACGTCGGGCAGCGAGTGGCCGATTACTGCGACAGGTTGATGTTCGCGGCCTTGGCGATATCGGCCCACTGCGCGCGGTCCTTCTCCAGGAAGGCTTCGAACGCGGTGGAAGTCACGCCCTTGACCGGCTCGGACCCCAGACCGGCCATCTTCTGCGCCGTTTCCGGCTGGGCCAGCACGGCCTGCAGCGCCTGCTCGTAGGCGGCCAGGATCTCGGCGGGCAGACCGGCAGGCGCGAACACGCCCTGCCAGGTCGGCATGTCGAAGCCCTTCAGGCCCTGCTCGTCGACCGTCGGCACGTTGGGCAGCTGCGGCGAACGGACCAGCGACGTCACGGCCAGGCCCTTGACCTTGCCGTCCTTGACCAGCGGCGCGGCGGTGGAGATGTTGTCCACGGTCATGACGATGTGGCCGCCCAGCAGGTCGGTGATGACGGGCGCGGCGCCACGGTAGGCGGCGTGCTCGACCTTCACGCCCAGGCGGTGCAGCAGCGTTTCGGCGATCAGGTGGTTCGAGATGCCGACGCCGGCGGTGCCATAGGTGGCGGTCGGCGTCTTCTGGAAATAGGCCTTCAGTTCTTCCAGGTTGTTGGCCGGCACGTCGGCGTTCACCAGCACCACGTTGGGCTGGGTCGCGGCCAGGGTGATGGGCGTGAAGTCGGCGGGCTTGTAGCGCGTGCCCTGGGCGTTGATGGCGTAGGTGATGGCCATGGCGCCGGCTGCGCCGATGCCGATGGTGTAGCCGTCGGCGGCCGAGGTGGCCAGGCGTTGCGCCATGATGTTGCCGCCGGCGCCGGCCAGGTTCTCCACCACCACGGGCGCGCCCAGTTGCTTGGAGAGCGGCTCGGCCAGCAGGCGGCCCAGGGTGTCGGCGGAACCGCCGGGGGCGAAACCCACCAGCAGGCGCACGGGCTTGGTCGGCTTCCAGGCCTCGGCGGCAGCGGCCGGGGTGGCGGCGAAAACGGCGGCCAGGCTCATGGCGAGAACGGCGCGGCGGGTGACTTGCGTGAACATGAAAAGAACTCCTACTGACTGATCAGATCTGAATGACGGAATGGGGCAACGGCGATGTCTCCCGATCCTTCCCCTTGCTTGTGCAGCCTTGTTGTTATGCGAGCAAACGGTTCGAGCGTTTCATTCCAGCAATTGCGCCAGCGACTGCGCGACGAGCCGGTTCGACAGCAATACCGGGCGGCCGCTGGCCTGCGCCACGGCTTCGCGCATCCACGAGGCGTAGCCCATGCAGTGCATGACGATGAGATCGCAGTCGGCCAGCTCGCGGCCGGCGTCGGCAAAGCGTGCCAGCGCACGCGCGCGATCGGGCTCATAGGGCGAGGCATGCGCCAGGCGGCTGGCGCAGGGCAGCTCGCACACCATGTGAAAACCTTCCAGCTGGCTGGCCAGCGGCACCATCAGGCCGACTTTCCGGCAATGGCGCGCAATGCCCGCCAGCGCGTGGTCCACCACCTGCTGCGGCTCCAGCACCAGCGTGCGCAACGTGGCGATGGCCGTGCCGGTGCACAGCGGCACCAGCACGTCGTAGCCCAGCGCGTCGGCGTCGACCATCACGCGTTCCAGCCGCTCCTCGGCCAGCACGCTGTCGAGCTCGACCTGGCTGCCGTCGCGCATGCGCGTGGCGAAGCGATAGGCGCCCGAGCGCGGCGCCATCGCCGCGATGGCGGCGGCGTCCAGGTCATCCAGCGCGCCGAACTCGTCGATGCGCACATGCGCGCCCAGCACCTCGGCCATTTCCGGCACCACGTCGATGCGAGGCGACTGCCCGATGGTGAAGAACGCGACGCGGCGCGGGGCGCTCATCGCGCCTCCGCGACGGGCTCGTTGCCCAACGTCTGCAGATGCGCCATCGAGCCATAGCGCGCCAGCAATGCCTGCTGCTCGGCCTCGTCGACGAACGTCAGGATGCCCTGGCCGTACAGCTTGGCGGCCTCGATGCAGAAGCGCATCGCGACGTCGGCGTCATAGGCGTTCGTGACGCCCGTCGCGCAACCCGGCACCGTGGTCTGGGCGGTCAGCGCCACGCCCACCACCGGGGCATCGGTGACGATGGCGGGCTGCATCAGCGAGTTCACGTGATACAGGCCGTTTTCATAAGGCGTGATGTCCTGCATGGTGAGCGGCAGCGTCACCGGCAGCTCGCCGCTGACCCAGCCCAGCACGTCCAGCAGCGTCTCGGGCAGGCGCAGCAGCCAGCCCTGGCAGGCCACGGGCGTGAGCGCCACGCCGCGATGGTTCACCAGGCGGTTGCCGCGCGTGGTGTCCACCGACAGGATGGCCTGCATGGCCGGGTCCACTTCGTAGGACATCATCTCGCGCATGGGGAACGGCGAGCGCATCATCGGCACGGGATGGTGCGGCCGGGTGCCGGCGCGCGGGCAGATGTGGGTGCGGATGCGCACGGTGCCGGGCAGCACGTCGCCATGATTGGCCATGGCCATCAGCTTGAAGGCGGCGGCCAGCGCCACCACCGCGCCATCCGAATCGGACACGAGACCGGTGACCGCCGGACGCGCGCCGATGCCGCCCAGGCGGCCGACGATGCCCAGTTGCGGCGCCTCGGGATCACTCCCGGGAATGACGATGGAAAGGAAATCCGTGCTCAGGCCGTCGCGGGCCAGCGTGCGCACTTCCACTTCGCAGTTGCCCGCCGCGCGCAGCGCCTGGGCCACCTGCTCGCCCGTGACGTGGGCGGAGGACAGCATTTCAATGACGTCGATGACCTGCTTCATGCCTGGACCTCCAGCGTGTCGGCGGTGAGTTCACGCAGCGGCGCATCGCCCTGCAACAACACGGCGGGCTGGCCGCCCAGCACCGCAACGCGCGTATCCAGCACGTGCAGGCCCGTGCCTTCCGGCAGGCCCACGACCGGGGTGACCGGATCGACGCGGCAGAACTCCGCCAGCCGCTGGCGGCGCGTCTCGCCGCGATGGCCGGGCGGATGCGCCTCGGTGTAGTGCGCGTTGATCTGGAAAGGCACGAGGTTCAGCGCGTCCAGGCCGCCCGGGTCGACGATGGGCATGTCGTTGGTGGTGCGGATGGTGGGACATGCCAGGTTGGCGCCCGCGCTCCAGCCCAGGTAGCGCGCCTGGCCGCTGCGCACGCGGCGGGCGATCTGGGTCAGCAAGCCCAGTTGGCGCACCTGCGCGAGCAGCTGGAACGTGTTGCCGCCCCCGACGATGAAGAGCGCGGCGCGCGCCACCGCGGCGGCGGCATCGGCCTCGCGATGCAGCGACTGCACGGCGATGCCGGCGGGCGCGAGCGCCCCCGCCACCAGGTCGGCATAGTCGTCCCAGCTGCGGGTGACACCCGCGTAGGGCAGGAAAAGCGCGGGCCCCTCGGGCAGGCCGGCGACCAGGTCGCTGATCCAGGGCAGCGCGTGCGTGAGGTAGCCCGCGTCGCTGCTGGAGTTACTCAAAAGAAGAAGATTCATGGAGACAGACAGGAACGATCAAAAAGTCAGGAAACATCGGTGGCGGCCGGCAATGCGCCCGCCCAGTAGGGGTCGCCCAGCCGCGCGCCCAGCGCGCCGACTTCGCGCAGCAACAGCGCGCGCAAGGTCTGCACCTGGTCGTCGGAAATCTCGAAGGACACGAAGGACACGCACAGGCCGCGCAACTCACCGCTGGCGGGATCCCTCACCGCCGCCGCCACTGCGCCGATGCCGGGCATGGCCTCGTCGATGGCCACGGCGCAACGCGCCTCGCGGGCGCGCGCCACGCGCTGGCGCAGCGCCGCCACGCTGGCCGGAGGGTCGCGCCCTTCCCGGCCCGGCGGCAGCGCGCCGTCGTCGCCATACAGGGCGGCAAGCTGCGCATCGTCCAGCCGGGCCAGCATCGCGCGGCCCATGGCGGTGCCGGCCGCCGCGCGGCGCGAGCCCGGCGAAGACAGCACCTGCACCGGATGCGAGCCGTTCAGGCGCTGCAGCACCACGGTTTCCGGGCCATTCAAGGTGGATAGGTAAGCGGTCATGCCGCTGCGCTCGGACAGTCGCGTCAGCACCTCGCGGCAGGCATCGTCCAGCGGCGTGGACGCCTGGTCGGCCTGCACGGCCAGGGCCAGCAGATTGCCAGGCCGATAGCGGCGCGACGCCGGATCCTGGTCCAGCAGGCCGTACAGCTGCATCTGGTTCAGCAGCCGCGAGGCAGAACTCTTGGGCAGGGCCAGGCGCGCAGCGATCTCGCTGAAGGTCTGGGGCCCCACGCCTTGCGCGTACAGCGACAGCACTTTCTGCACACCATCGAGGATGCTCATGGGGGTTGGCCGGAGAGGAAAGAGAAGAGGAAAAAGCGCCGGCCCCTGGACGGGACCGCCTGACGCGGGTCTTGCCACTGAGTGAGTTCCTAAAAATGGAACTCATGTTCCTTAATCTGGAACAAATGTTAGCCAGAGCAGGTGGCAGCCGTCAAGGCGCCCCGACAAACCCGCCGGGTTCACGGACGGGACGGGGCTCGATCTGTCGCATAATGCTGCGATCCATCGAAGGGAAAACGCATGCAAGACTTCGCGCACAAACGCATCGTGCTGGGCCTGACCGGCGGCGTGGCCTGCTACAAGAGCGCCGACCTCGTGCGCAGGCTGATCGAGCAAGGCGCCACGGTCGACGTCGTCATGACCGAGGCCGCCACCCGCTTCATCACGCCCGTGACGCTGCAGGCACTGTCGGGACGGCCGGTCTACACCGATGCCTGGGATGCGCGCGTGCCCAACAACATGCCGCACATCGCGCTGACGCGTGGCGCCGACGCCATCCTGGTCGCGCCGGCCTCGGCCGACTTCCTGTCCAAGCTCGTGCACGGCGCGGCCGACGACCTGCTCTCCACGCTGTGCCTGGCGCGCGCCTGTCCCCTGCTGGTGGCGCCTGCCATGAACATCGAGATGTGGAGCAATCCCGCCACGCGCCGCAACGTCGCGCAATTGCGCGAAGACGGCGTGACGGTGCTGGGCCCGGACGTGGGCGACCAGGCCTGCGGCGAAACCGGCGAGGGCCGCATGCTGGAACCCCTGGCCCTGCGCGAGGAACTGGCCGCCTTCTTCCAGCCCAAGCTGCTGGCGGGCAAGCGCGTGCTGCTCACCGCGGGTCCCACGGCCGAACCCATCGATCCGGTGCGCGTGATCACCAACCGCTCGTCGGGCAAGACCGGCTATGCGCTGGCCCGCGCCGCCGCCGAGGCCGGCGCGCATGTCACGCTGGTGTCGGGGCCGACCGCGCTGACCGCGCCGCGCGGCGTGCGTCGCGTCGGCGTGCAAACCGCGCGGCAGATGCACGAGGCCGTGCTGGCCGTGGCCCCGCTGGCCGATGTCTTCATCGCCGTGGCGGCAGTGGCCGACTGGCGCGTCGTGAACGCCAGCACGCAGAAGATCAAGAAACAGGGCGGCAATGCAAGCGGCCTGCCCACGCTGAGTTTCGAAGCCAACCCGGACATCCTGGCCGACGTGGCGGCCCTGCCCGACGGTCCGTGGTGCGTGGGTTTCGCGGCGGAAACCGAAAACCTGGCCGAACACGCCGAGGCCAAGCGCCGCAGCAAGGGCATCGACCTGCTGGTGGGCAACCTGGCGCAGGATGTGATGGACGCCGACACCACCGCGCTGCAGCTCTTCGACGCACAGGGCGTGCATCCGATGCCGGCAGCCGACAAGCTGACGGCAGCCCGCCGCCTGGTGGCGGAGATTGCCGCGCGCCTGCCGCCGCGCGGGCCGCTCACGGCCTGAGCCGCGCCAGGCCCGGACCGGGGCGCCTGCTCGCCCCCGGTCCGGTTCACTTCAGCAGGGTCTCCACCGGCGCGGGCACCTGCCCTTCACCATTGCGCAAGGACCACTCCGCCAATGGCAGCGGCGGCTGCGCCTGGACGATGCGCCTGCCCACCTGGCGCAGTTCGTCCACGCCCCCGCGCGAGCTGGCCCAGCGTTCCGGCAGCACCGGACGCCACAGGTCGCCCTGACGGCGCGCCATCACGAAGCGGAAGGTGTAATAGCCGGTCATGCCCATGCGCAGGTCGGTGACGACGAGTTCATCGCCGATGGCATCGTGGCGCAGCCATCCGCCGGTGAACCAGGCCAGGCGGATGTACTGCGGGCTGTTGAGCAAGGGCGGCACCAGCTCGGGGTGCAGCGGCTGGCGCACCAGCTCCGGCTCCTTGCGGTCGAACCAGCTCGTGACGGCCTCGTAGTAGCCATCGCCATCGCGCACCACCACGCGCCACAGCAAGGTATTGAAGGGCATGGGCGCCGAGAACATCGTCTGGGCCCGGACACCGCGCGCGGCCAGCGCTTCCTGCACGCGGGTCTCGGCCATGTTCTTGCCCGCCAGGCTTGCCGCCAGGTAGACCACGCACCAGCCCAGGCACCAGGCCTGTGCCCGCCAGACGCGGGACCCCGCTCCCCAGACCAGGCCGGCGAGCACCGCCACGGTCAATGGCACGGTAAAGAGCGGATCGATGATGAACACGCTGGACCAGCTGGCGGGTATCGGATGGAAAGGCCAGAAGAGCTGCGTGCCGTAGCTGGTGAAGGCATCCAGCAGGGGATGCGTGATGAGCACCAGCCACAAGGCCAGGAACAGGCGCCAGGCGCTGTAGCCCGTATCGGGCCAGCGCTTGCGGATGCCCGCCGTCATGAGCGCGGCAAGGCCCGTCAGAACGAACACGGAATGCGAGAAGCCGCGATGGAAGGTCATGGCGCTGACCGGATCGGCGTAGGAAATCACCACGTCCAGGTCGGGCAAGGTGCCCAGGGCGGCGCCATACAGCAGGGCGCGGCGTCCCTGGAAGCGGCCGAGCAACGCGCCTTGTATGCCAGCGCCGAGCACGGCCTGAGTCAGAGAATCCATCAGTGGTAGCGGTATGAGGGGGGGGGAGAAGGTTGCGCAAGGCCGCGAGGAACGGCGCGAAAGGCAGCGACATCACGCAAGGAACAATTTCAGGTCGCGTTAAGATACCGCAACATCACAGAGGTTCCACAGGTTCACCATCCATGGATCAATACATTGCCCTGGCGGAGCAGTTCATCCGCGACAACCAGGATTGGGCCGGCCCCATCATCGCCCTCATCACGCTGGGCGAATCGCTGCTCGTGGTCGGCCTGCTGATCCCCGCCACGGCGCTGCTCATCATGACCGGCGGCCTGCTGGGCACCGGCACCTTGCCGCTCACCCCCATCCTGCTGTGGGCCATGCTGGGCGCGGTCATCGGCGACGCCATTTCCTATTACCTGGGCCGCTGGATCGGCCCGGCGCTGGTCCATCGCTGGCCCCTGCGCCAGCAGCGCAGCACCGTGGCCCGCGCGCGGCTGTTCTTCTACCGCTACGGCTTCATGTCCATCCTGATCGGGCGTTTCCTGGGCCCCATCCGCAGCACCATTCCCACGGTGGCCGGCATGATGCGCATGAACCACCTCAGTTTCCAGGCCGCCAACGTGCTCTCGGCCATCCTGTGGGTGCCCCTCATGTTCGCGCCCGGCTACCTGGCCGCGCGCAGCGTGGGCGCCATCGAAAGCGGTTCGCAGGCAACCCTGATCGTCGGCACCATACTGTCGGTCAGCGTGGCGGCCTACGTCATGTACAAGATGGCTCGCAAACGCCGCCAGGCGCCCCGCAAGCCCTGACCCTGCAAGCCCTGGAGCACGCGCATGGCCTTCGAAGGCGAACCCCGCAACGGCGACTACGCCGCCTATATCGACAAGCTGGTCAACAGCGGCAGCCGTGCCCCCGGCCAGGTGCTGAGAGAGCTGGACAGCATCGCCGGCAAGGCGCGCCACGACACCCGTGGCCACACCCGCGCCCGGTCCCGCTGGGAAGATGACGACGTGCTGGATGCCAGCCCCTGGCCCGCCCTGCCGCCCGCCAACCCCGCGCCCGCGCCTGTTCCCGCCGCGCAGCCGCCGCGCGAAGCCGTGCAACCCGTCACGTGGGAGACCCCTGCGCCCGGCGCGACCACGCCGGCGCCCGCTGCCGAAGCGCCGGACACCCTGGCCTCGCGCAACCGGGCGCAGCGCCGCTCGCTGGGCGGCCTGCTGGTCGGCGGCATCCTGGCCTTGTTCGGCCTGAACAAGGTGATCGTCGCCATGGCCAACGATGGCGACGGGCTGGTGGGCGGCATCTTCCTGCTGGTCTTTGCGTGGACCTTCCTGCGCATGGGCAGCAAGGACAAGGCCGGCGCCAGGAAGCCCCTGATGAAGCTGCCGCCGCTCTCCACCATTGCGCGCAAGGACGCCCCGCCGCGCTGATCCCGCCCTCCTGCTCCCGGGCTTCGGACCGGGACGCTTTCCTTGTCCTTTTCCTTGCTTTCAACCATGACGACCGTCGCCCTCAAAGTCCTCGATGAACGCATGCGCGCGCACCTGCCCGCCTACGCCACGCCCGGCTCGGCCGGGCTGGACCTGCGCGCCTGCCTGGACGCCCCGCTGGTGCTGGCGCCCGGCGCCACGCACCTGGTGCCCACCGGCCTGGCCATCCACATCGGCGACCCCGGCCTCGCCGCGCTCATCCTGCCGCGCTCGGGCCTGGGCCACAAGCACGGCATCGTGCTGGGCAACCTGGTCGGCCTCATCGATTCCGATTACCAGGGCCAGTTGATGGTCTCCACCTGGAATCGCGGCGACACCTCCTTCACGCTGGAACCCATGGAGCGCCTGGCGCAACTGGTCATCGTGCCGATCGTGCAGGCCCGCTTCGAGGAAGTGCAGGATTTCTCGGCCAGCGAACGCGGCGCAGGCGGTTTCGGCAGCACAGGCCGGGGCTGACCGGACGGATGCGACGGGGGGGGGCTTGCACGCCCCCCTTTTTTCCGTGTCCTCAGTCGTCGTGCGATTCGTGGGTCGCCACGGCGCCCTGCTTCCAGTAGCCCGCGGCCTTGACCCACTGGCGCGGCATGTTCAGCGTCTCGACCAGATACTGGCGTAGCGCCTTGGCCGTCGCGGACTCCGCCGCCACCCATGCATAAACGCCCTCGGCCGGCAGCGCCAGGCTGCCCACGGCCACGCGCAGCGCATCCACCTCGCCGCCCGCGGGCAGCGCGCGGCGATGCACCCAGTGGACCGCCACGTGCGCCTGCGACGGGAAAGCGATGTGATCCTCGGCATCGTCCACCAGGATGACGGCATGCGCGTGCGCATGCGCCGGCAGCTCTTCCAGCCGCCGTGCAATCGCCGGCAAGGCGGTCTCGTCGCCCACCAGCAGATAGGCATCGAACTCGCCCTGCAGCACGAATGAGCCACGCGGCCCGCCCACGCCCAGCACCTGCCCGGGCGCGGCCTGGGCGGCCCAGGTGGCGGCCGGGCCTTCGCCGTGCAGCACGAATTCCAGGTCCAGTTCGCGGCGCTCGGCATCGAAGCGGCGCGGGGTGTAGTCGCGTGCGGCCGGACGCGGCTGGCCGGCAGGGAACTCCGGCCCTTGCGCCGTCATCACGGGCAGGACGGGCGTGCGCTGTCCTTCGGCCGGAAAGAACACCTTCACGTGATCGTCGTGCGCCAGGCTGGTGAAGCCGTCCAGGTCCGGGCCAGTCAGCGTGACGCGCAGCAGACGCGGGGTGACCTGGGTCACGCGCGAGACCTCCAGCAGGCGGAAGCGCAGGTCATGGCGCACGCGCTGCGTGGCGCGCGGCACGGAAGAAGCGGAAGAAGCAAGTGTCGTATCGGGGGTCTGCATGAATTCGTATTCCTGTGTGGCTGCGGCGCGCGCGGGGCGCGCTCAGGTTTCGCCGGGAGTGTCGCCGAGGATCTCCACCGTCGCGCGTCGCAGGATGGCCGCGATGCGCACGGCCTCCTGCGGCGTACAGGACGCCGCGCGCGCGTGGACCGCGCGCTTCAGGCCATAGCGGGCCAGCATCAGGTCTTCGTGCGTGCCAGGCGCGAAGACCTCCGCACCGTCGCCGCCCTCGAACACGCGGCGCACCTGCGCCATCCGCGTCCCGGTCCGGCGCAGCACGTCCAGGATGGTGTGGGCACGCTCGCGCACTTCGGACAATCGCTGGGTGCCTGCCGGGGTCAACCGATAGCGCTTGCGCCCCGCGGTGGCCTGGGCCGATGCCAATCCCGCCGCGGTCAGGCTGGCCAGCGCGGGATACACCATGCCGGGGCTGGGCTCATAGAAGCCCTCCGAATGCTCGGCCAGCTGCTTGATGAGCTGGTAGCCATGCGAGGGCGCCTGGGCCAGCAGCGCCAGCAGCACCACTTGCAGATCCTCGGCGCCCAGCTTGCGCCCCCGCAGGAACAGGCTGGCGTCCTGGGCATCGGGCGGCAAAGGCGATTGGGTGGAAAGGTCGGACATGGAAGGGTCGGAGATATATCGAGAAACCATATCTTAAGATATATCCACCACCATTCCCTGCATGCCCCTGCCCCCGGCGCGGGCTTTCCCGCCCGGCGGCCACCGGCCTCACTCCGCTTCGATCACCGCCTGCAGGAACTGTTGGGTGCGCGGCTCCTTGGGGTTGGAGAACAGTTCCTCGGAGGGGGCATCCTCCACCACGTTGCCTTCGTCGAAGAACAGCGTGCGGTCGCAACTGCGTTCGGCGAACTTCATCTGGTGGGTAACGAGGATCATCGTCATCTCGCGCTTGTCGGCCAGGTCCTTCACGATCTGCAGGATCCCGCCCACCAGTTCCGGATCCAGCGCCGAGGTCACCTCGTCGAACAGCATGATCTCGGGCCGCATGGCCAGCGCCCGCGCGATGCCCACGCGCTGCTTCTGGCCGCCCGACAACTGCGCGGGATGGACGTCCTGCTTGTCGGCCAGGCCGACCAGGTCCAGGTAATGCCGGCCCCGCTCGACCGCCTCGTCGCGCGACAGGCCGCCCACGTGGATGGGCGCCTCGATCACGTTGCCCAGCGCCGTCATGTGCGGGAACAGGTTGAAGTGCTGGAACACCATGCCGATCTTGCCGCGCACCTTGCGCACGTGCGCGGAACTGGCGGGACTGCCATCCGGCTGCGTCCACATCGACTCGCCGTCGATCTCGATGGTGCCGCTGGTGGGCCGGTCCAGTGTCATCAGGAGGCGCAGCAGCGTCGACTTGCCCGAGCCCGAGGGCCCGATGATCGAGACCGTCTGCCCCGCCGGGATCTCCAGGTCGATGCCGCGCAGCACATCCACCTCGCCATAGCGCTTGCAGAGCTTGTTCAATCGAATGCTGGAACTCATGGTCTTTCCTCCGTGGGGCGCAACGAACGCGCCTTGGCGATGCTTGGAGCGGCCCGCCCGCTCAGGCGGGCCGCGATGTCTTGCAGGATGCGGCGCTTGGCTCAGCGGCGGCCACGGCGCTGCAGCCAGCCTTCCAGCTGGCGCACGCCAAAGGCGGCCACGAGGCTCAGGACCAGGAACATCACGCCCACGAGCGTCAGCGGCTCGGTATAGCGGAAGGTGGCCGAGCCGATGATCTTGCTCTGCTGCAGCACCTCGACCACGGTGATGGCCGAGAGCAGCGGCGTGTCCTTGAACATGGCGATCAGGTAGTTGCCCAGCGCCGGCACCACCGGCGGGATGGCCTGCGGCAGCACGATGCCCGTGGCCGTGCGCCAGGACGACAGGTTCAGCGCCCGCGCCGCTTCCAGCTGGCCGCGCGGCACGCCCTCGATGCCGGCCCGGTAGACCTCGGCGCAATACGCCGCATAGTGGATGCCCAGCGCCAGCACGCCCGTGGTCAGCGGCGACAGCTGCAGGCCCAGCCCCGGCAGCACGTAGAACAGGAAATAGATCTGCACCAGCAGCGGCGTGCTGCGCACGAACTCGATGACGAAGGCCACCGGGTAGGACAGCACGGCCCACGGCGCGCGCCGCCCCATCGCCAGCAACAGGCCCAGCGTGACGGCCAGCGCCATGCCCAGCACCGTGGCCTGGATGGTGATGACGAGCGCCTGGCCCAGGTCGGGCAGCAGCGAGAACGCGTAGCCCCAATCGAAAATGACGTCCTGGTTCATCGGCCCACCTTGAAGCGTCGTTCCAGCATGCGCATGCCGGCAGTGATGACGAGCGCCGCGGCGAAATACAGCAGCAGCATGAGGCCGAAGACCTCCACTGTCTTGAGCGTTTCACTGCGCAGCAACTGGCCGCGGAAGGTCAGGTCGGTGATCGTGATGAGGGACACCAGCGCGGTGTTCTTCAGCAGTTCGATCATCAGGTTGGTGGCGGGCGGGAGCATGGCCGGAATGGCCTGCGGCAGCACGATGCGGCGAATGATCTTGGCGCGCGTCATGTTCAGCGCCACTGCCGCCTCGCGCTGGCCTGCCGGCACGGCCATGACCGCGCCGCGCACCACCTCGGCGCCATAGGCGCCTGCGTTCAGGGCCAGCACCACGATCCCCACCAGCAAGGCAGGCAACTGGATGCCGAAGAGCGGCAGCACGAAGAAGAACCAGAAGAGCTGCACCAGCGCGGACGTGCCGCGGAACACCTCGACATAGACCGAGGCCGGCCAGCGCAGGAAGCGCTGGCTGGACAGGCGCCCGAGCCCGGACAGGATAGCCAGCGGAATCGCCAGCAGGGCCGCGCCGACAGTGATCTGGACCGTGACCCAGAGCCCCTGCAAGAGCGGCGGAAGTAATGTCTGCAAACCGTCATCCATGAGGGTGTCCCTTCGTCACTGGCCGCACAGCTTGGCCGCGGTCACGTCGCCCGGCAACTCATCACGGGTGAAGCCGAAAGGCTCGACCAGCTTGGCATGCTCGGGGGTCCCGATGAACGAGGCCAGTTCCTTGTTGAAGGCCTCGGTGAATTCGGTGTCGGCGTTGCGGAACGCAAAGGCGCCATAGCCGCGCAGGTCCACGCCGTCGATGTTGGGCTCGGTGAAGGGCTCGGCCTTCTCCAGCGCCTGGTCGGTGACCTTGTTCATCAGGTCGTTGACGGTCAGCGCCGTGGCGGCATAGACATCCGCGCGCCCGCCCTCCACGCCCGACAGGGCGCTCACGGGATCGGGGAATATGATCACCTGGCCGCCATCGATGCCGACCTTCTGGGCGTACTCGGACTGGATGGCGCCCACCACCACGCCCATCTTCACGTCGGCGTTGTTCTTGATGTCGTCATAGCTGTGCAAGCCCTTGGGGTTGCCCTTCTTGACCAGGAAGCCCTCGCCCACGCCATACGACGGGTTCGAGAAACTGGCCTGCTTGCAGCGCTCGGGCGTGATGTACATGCCGGCGGCAATGATGTCGAAGCGCCCGGCCTGCAGGCCCGGGATCAGCGAGCCGAACTCGGTCAGCACGCCCTCGACCTCCTTCACCCCCATGCGCCCGAGGATCACGCGGGCGATCTCCACGGCCTCGCCGGTCACCTTGCCGCTGGCGCTGTCCATGTAGGCGAACGGCGCCTCGTTGGCGTAGCCGATGCGGATCTTGCCCGAGGCCTTGGCGGCCTCCAGGGTGTTCTGCCTTGCCGCGGCGCGGTTGTCAGTGCTGTCCGAGCAGGCTGCCAAAAGGCTGATGCCACACGCCAGGACTGCCCATTTCAGGGCTTGCTTCATGCTGTTTTCCCCTTTTTCCGGTTCTCACCCGGGAAAAATGGTACGGCACAAAATCATTCTTGTTCAAATCAATTTGTCACAAATGAATTGAAGCCCCCTGTGGGCTCGCTGCCCTGCACAATGAAAAACGGGCCTGGCGGCCCGTCACATCAGTTACACAATCCCGCCCGCCAACCGCCCAGTATCCGGGGCGGACGCGGCGTGACGCGCGATTACTGCCCTGCGTAGCGGAATTTCCCGTCACGGATGACGCCCATCACGCGGGCGCGCGCATCGAAGCCCTGATGGTCTTGCGGTGACAGGTTCAGCACGCCATTGGGCACGGCCAGGTCGCGCGTGGCTTCCAGCGCATCGCGCAAGGCCGCCCGGAAGGCGGGCGTGCCAGGTTGCGCCCCGCCTGCCAGCGCGCGGCGCGCGGCATCGTCCAGCAGCACCCAGGCGCCCCAGGCGTCGCCCGCGAACTGCGTCAGCGTGTCGGCGCCATAGCGGGCCTCGTATTTCTCGGTGAAGTCCAGCGCCACCTTGCGCACCGGATTGTCGGCCGGCAGGCCGCGCGCCACCACGCCCGGCCCCGTGGGAAACAGCGTGCCCTCCACGTCCTTGCCGCCCAGCTGCAGGAACTCCAGCGTGCCGATGCCGTGGGTCTGGTAAATGACGCCCTTGTAGCCGCGCGACGCCAAGGTCTTCTGCGGCAGCGCGGCCGGCGTGCCCGAACCCGCCACCAGCACGGCATCAGGCTTGGCAGCCATGAGTTTCAGCGCCTGCCCGGTCACCGACGCATCGGTGCGCTGGAAGCGTTCCTGCGCGACGATGGCCGGATTGCCGACCGCGGCATCGTTGAAAGCCTTCCACCAGCTGTCACCGTAGGAATCGCCAAACCCGATGAAGCCCACCGTCTTCACGCCATGCGCCCGCATGTGCTCGACCAGCGCGCCCGCCATCAGCGAATCGTTCTGCGGCATCTTGAACACCCAGCGGCGGCGCGGATCGCTCATGGGTTCGACGATGGAGGCCGAGGCCGCCAGCGCGACCAGCGGCGTGCCCGTTTCGTTCGCCACGTCCAGCCCGGCCAGCGCGGAGGCCGTGATGTTCGGCCCGACCAGCGCGTCCACCTTGTCCTCGGCCGTCAGCTTGCGCAAGTTGCGCACCGCCTGGCTGACGTCGGTGCCGTCATCCAGCACCACGTAGCGGGCGGGCTGCCCGCCCAGCGTGGCGGGCCACAGGCGCACCGCATTCTGCGACTGGATGCCGATGGCCGCCGCCGGCCCGGTCGAGGCCAGCGTCACGCCGATGGTGATCTCGGCATGGGCTGCCGTGGACGCCATGGCGGCGAGCGCGAAAAAGGCAAGGAAGCGGCGGGAAGACAGGCGCATGGCGGAAACCTTGGGGTCGGAAGACACAGGGGGATGCAATCCGCCATTTTGCCCCAAGCGGCCCGGGGACCATGCACGAGGCGATGGGCGGGTTCGATGCACCGCAGTGGGACACCGCAGTGGGACACCGCAGTGATACACGTTTGGTAGCGAACCGAAGCGCCCCGAGCACGCTGGCGCGCCCATGCCCCAGTTACCATGGGCCCTGGCTCGTCCCATGCAACCTGAACAGGAGATTCCGTCATGAAGAAAACCGCAAGCGCCGTCTGGCAAGGCGACCTCAAGACTGGCAAGGGCACCATCTCGACCGAGAGCGGCGCGCTGAAGGATCAGCCCTATGGCTTCAACACCCGTTTCGAAGGCGCCCCGGGCACGAACCCGGAAGAACTGATCGGCGCCGCGCACGCCGGCTGCTTCTCGATGGCCCTCTCGAACATCCTGGGACAGAAAGGCGCCAAGGCCGAGCGCATCGACACCCGCGCCGAAGTGACGCTGGACAAGGTGGAAGGCGGCTTCGCCATCTCGGCCGTGCACTTGATTTTGCGCGCCAAGGTGCCGGGCCTCTCGGCCGCCGATTTCGATGCGGCCGCCAACGAGGCCAAGACCGGCTGCCCCGTGTCCAAGGTGCTCAACGCCAAGATCACGCTGGACGCCAAGCTCGAGTCGTAAGGGCGCTGGCGCAATACTTCCGTCCGCGGCCGCAGGCCGCGGACGGCACCCTGATCAAGGCACGCCTGTTTGCCTGGCGGGCCTCTCAGGCCTTCAGCGCCTCGACCAACGACCGCTTGGCCTGCTCCACCGCATCATTCGCCTTGGCCTGCGCCTGCTGCAGTGCGGCGATGCGGTCTTCCTCTTGCGCCAGCATGCGCGCATAGCGCTGCCCGAGTTCGCTGTCGGCGGCCACGGCGCCCAGGTTTTCACGCACGCGTGACTGGTTCGCTTCCGCCTGCTCTACCGCCTGCACGGCTTGCGCCAGGCGCTGTTCGGCCTGCGCAACCGTTGCGCGGCGCTCCGCCAGCGTCTTCAGGCGCGCGGCGGCAGCCGCATCCAGCGCCCTGCCCGACCACGACAGCAGGGTCGGCGCATCCAGGTCCAGCAAGGCGTAACGCTGCGACACCGGCCTTTCGGCGACCGTATCGATCTTGCCGTTCTCGCCCGCCTTCAAGCTCAGTTTCAGGCGATGGTGCGTGGCCGTCTGTCCCACCAGCGACGGAGAGGCGAAGGTCCAGCCCGAGACGCGCGGATGCTCGATCAGCACGGTGCGCGGCGCATCCGCCGCGCCCTGCACGGTATAGGTGGTGCTTTCCCGGCTCAGGCGCCGCACCTGCAGCAGCCCATCGGCCAGGGTCACTTCGGTAATGGGTTCGCCCCGCTCGCGGTTCGTGGTGATGGTCACCTTGCGGTCCTCGGCGAAACTCGCCAGGCGCGACTCGCCCGCAGGCAGGCCCGACAGCTGCGCATCGCCGACATGGCCGTCGCGTGCGTCGTACACCGTCAGCAGGCCCGCAGGCAGGCTGCCCTGCGAGGTATTGTCCAGGGAGATCGCGGCCACGGGATGACGGCTGGCGCGGCCGGCGCGATAGACGGACAGGCGTTCCGCCGGCAGGGCCACGTCCAGGAAAGGCACCGACAGGGTCTTGCCCGCGGGCAGGTCCACCGGCAGCGGCAGGCGGTAGCTTGCCGAGATCTCGCCCTCTTGCGCAGCCGCCGTCGCCGCGGCCCGGGCGACCGGCGCGGGCGCGGGGCGGCCCATGCCACCCTGGGCGCGCGCCATGGCCGCCGGCGCCGGTGCGGGCGGCGGCGCGGCCTCCGCCATCGCCTGGCTCCCAGGCCCCGCCGCGTCGGCCATCATCTCGGCATAGTCATCGGTGGGCGGCGCCTCGGCAGCGCCGGCGGCAACCGGCACGTCCTGGCGCGCATGCCAATAGCGCTGGTGCAGACGCTGCGCCAGCAATACAGGCGCACCCGCGGCCAGCGTCAACGTCACGCCCTGCCAATCCTCGGCCGTGGCGTTCTCGACCACGGCCCAGGCCTGCAAGCGCGCCTTGCCCGGCTCGTGGCCCGACACCAGCCGATAGGACGCCTTCCAGACCGGCGCGGCCACGACATAGCTGATGCCGACGTCGCGCTTGCCCTCGCCCGCCAGCGCGATCGAGATCGTCCGCACGCCATCGGCACGGGCCTGTCCGCTGATGCGCGCGGCGTCGGCGATGCGCTTGCGCAGGGTGTCGTCCTGGATGTCGAGCGTCGCGTCCGGCCCCAGGCGCAAGGACTGGACCTGGCCGCTCTCGCTCATCATCGAGAGGATATGTTCGACACGCGGTTCGGCGGCCGTGCCGCCATCGGCCTGCGCCACGCCCAGGATGCGACCCTGCACCGTGCGGCCGCCCGAACTGGCGCTGGCCGGCACCCCCTGCAAGGCGGCCGCGAGGCCGGCGATCGACGCCATGTCCTGCTGGGAAAACGGCAAGCGGCCGAAGGTTTCATCCACGGGCGACAGGCCATCGAGCGTCATGCCCCCGACCGTGCCCTTGGGATCGCGCACGACCAGGCTCTTGAGCACGTCGTCCACCTGCGCCAGCGGCACCTCGATGCGCAGGCTGCCGGGCGCGCTCCATTCGACGCGGCGCTGCACTTCCGCCACCCCGCCCGAGGACAGCGTGATGGCATGGATGCGGGCCTCGGGCTGATCCTGGGCCGTGGCGGGCACGGTCCAGATCATGGCCCCTGGCAAGGCTGCCAGCGCCAGGGCGCGGCACAGCGGCCGCAAGGAGGGACGGAGAATGGTGGACATGGACCGCGGCTCCCGGCCAGCGCGGAAGGGCCGGCCCAGCGCGCCGATTGTAGTGCGCAGGATTGCCGCGCACGCTGACTGGAACATTCAGTACCAAAAAACACCCCCACGCCGCGCCTGCGGCTGAAGACGTCAGCAGTACTCGGCGCCACAGGCCCTGAAGCACCAGGCCAGGGCAACCGCGCCTTGCATCGCCTGGTTTTGGTGCTGCATCGCTGCAAGACCTCTTGCCATATTCGCGCTTCACCCGTGGCGATGCCTTGCTTAGACTGCGCTCAACCCACGGGCATCAAGCACCGTCGGGAAAAACAAAGAAAACTGATCAAGAGGAAAATTCATCATGGGCACCAGCGCTGTCCCGTGGGATGCTATCCATGCACGCCCCGACTTTGACCGACTCGTAAGAGAACGACGCGCCATCATGCTGCGCTTGCTTGCCGTAAGCATGAGCGCCTTTCTTTCCATTCCCCTTATCTCGCACTCTCTCCCTCACTGGTTCCACACGCAGGTCATCGGGGAAATCAACCTCGGCCTGCTGTTCCTCGTTGGCCAATATGCCATTGGCGGCGCGGTGGCTTGGCGCTATTGCGTGCAGTTGCGCCGCCTGGACGCGCAAGCCGCCGAACTCGCCCGGCTTGCGCTCGACAGCACTCCCTCCCACACCGCGCACTGACAAGGAAAGGATCATGAAACAACGTCTTGGCAAGACGGGCGCGGGCTTGGCGCTCGGGTTGGCGGCCTCGCAGGCTGCTCAGGCGCAGACAACGACCCTGGTATCGGACAACAACCGGCTCATGACCTTCGGCATCTTCGCCGCCCTGGTGTCGTTGACCATCTTCATTACCTACCTGGCGGCCAGGCGAAATCGCGGCGTCGGAGATTTCTATACCGCCGGGGGCGGCATCGCCCCCCGCATGAACGGACTGGCCATCGCGGGCGACTATCTGTCGGCCGCGGCATTCCTTGGCGTTTCCGGCCTGATCGCGCTGTACGGCCTGGACGGCATCATCTACCTGGTCGGGTTCTTCGTATCCTTCATCCCGGTGCTGATCCTGGTCGCCGAACCGTGCCGCAACCTGGGCAAATACACGCTGGGAGATGTCCTCGCCTTCAGGAACAGTTTCCGCGCCACAAAGTCCGTCGTCGCGATATCCAGCATTCTGGTTGCCCTCTTCTATATGGTTCCGCAGATCGTGGGAGGCGCGGTCATCATCCGCGCAATGATCGGCGTGCCCTACGAGACCTCGGTGATCGCGGTCGGCGTCCTGATGCTGATGTACGTCATGTTCGGGGGAATGCGTGCCACCACCGCGGTGCAGATCCTCAAGGCAGCACTGCTGATCGGGTTCTGCTTTGCGCTCGTGTTGCTGTCATGGATCCCCTACGGCTTTGACATCAGCCATTTCTTCCGTGACGTCGCCGCCAGCCAAGGCATTCAGCGACATGTGCTCGACACGCTGATGGGCGCCAATTCGGCACTGAGCCCGCAAGAGGCCGGGCAGCGCTTCCTGCAGCCCGGCCTCTACCTGAAGAATCCGCTGGAACAGATATCGCTCAGCCTGGCATTGGTGCTGGGTACCGCCGCGATGCCGCATATTCTCATGCGCTTCTTTACCGTGGCGGATGCCAAGAGCGCCCGCAAATCCGCCTTGTACGCCATGTTCGCCATCGGCCTGTGCCATCTGCTGATCATCGTCATCGGATTCTCGGCCGCGTTGAACACTGGACCGCTGGCCATCCTTGGCCTGGACAAGGGGGGCAACCTCGCGGCGCCGATGTTGGCGCAATTCCTGGGCGGAGGTCCTGAAAGCCTGCTCGGCAACCTCATGCTTGCGCTGGTCGCGGCGGTGTCCTTCGCGACGATCGTCGCCGTGGTCGCAGGCCTGACGCTGGCGGCTGCCTCCTCGCTTGCGCACGATGTCTATGTCGGCGCCATCCGCGGAGGGCAGGCCAGCGAGCGCGAGCAGGCCAATGCGGCGAGGATCGCCACATTGGCCATGGCCATCGTCTCGATCCTCGCCGGCATTGCGGCAAAGGGCCAGAATGTCGCGCAACTGGTGGGCCTGGGCTATGCCGTGGCAGCGTCGGCCAACCTGCCCGCCTTGGTCATGACGCTTTACTGGCGTCGTTGCAGCACCGCCGGCGTCGTGGCCGGGGTGGTGGGAGGAACGCTGCTATCCATCGGACTGGTGCTCGCCTCGCCAAACATGACCTACCCATTGCAGCAAAAGGCCCAAGCCGTCGCCGAGCAAACCAAACTCGAACGCAGTCTCCAACGTGCCGAGCGTGGCGAGTTGACCGCCACGCAGGAAAAGGTCGCGGCATGGCGACGGGATGCCGACGCGGCACGACAACGCGCCGCCGCGATTCCACCCGATGCGACAAGCATCCTGGGCCTGAGCGAGCCGCTCATCGACTTGCGCAACCCAGGCCTGATCTCCATTCCCGTTGGATTCCTGCTGGTGCTGCTCTTTTCCTTACTGTTCCCCAGCAAGCATTCGACCGCGCGCTGGAGCGAGTTCGCCGTCCGCCGCGAGACGGGTATCGGCCTTGCCCGCCCCTCGGCCCATTGACCAGCCCCCTGATTGCCAAGGAATCCTCATGTCACTGCCAAAAGTAAAAGTCGCTGCCGCCCACGCCGAGCCTGTCTATATGGACAAGGCCGCCACGGTGCAGAAGGCACTCTCCCTCATCAGCGAGGCCGCAAGCAACGGCGCCGAGCTTGTCGTCTTTCCCGAATCATTCATACCGGGCTTTCCAATCTGGGCTGCGCTGTGGGCGCCCCTCTACAATCACGACTGGTTCAAGCGGATGGCCGCGAACAGCATACTGATCGACGGACCGGAGATGGCCGCCATCCAGGCGGCAGCCAAACGTCATGGCGTTTTCGTTTCCCTGGGGTTCAGCGAAGCGGCCGCCTACAGCCTGGGCTGCCTATGGAACAGCAACGTGTTGATCGGCGACGATGGCCTGATACTCAACCATCACCGCAAGCTCGTTCCGACCTTCTATGAAAAGATGGTATGGGCGCCTGGCGACGGCCATGGGCTGCGCGTGTCGGATACCCGCATCGGCAAGATCGGCGCCTTGATTTGCGGCGAAAACACGAATCCACTGGCTCGCTACTCCCTGGCGGCACAGGGCGAGCAGATCCACATCTCGGCCTGGCCAGCCATCTGGCCCACGCGCAAACCTGGCGCCCAGAATTTCGACAACGTGGCGGCCAACCGCATCCGCGCGGGCGGCCATTCATTCGAGGCAAAGGCTTTCGGTGTCCTCAACGCTGGCTTCCTGAGCAAGGCGACCCTCGACTGCCTGCTGGAAGGCGGTGACGAGGAGGCACGCGAAGTACTGGAACGGACGCCGCGCGCGGCAACGCAGTTTCTGGACCCGACAGGTGCCGTCATCGGCGATACCTTGCAGAACGACGAGGGCCTGGCCTATGCGCACTTCGACCTGGACGACTGCATCGAGCCCAAGCAATTCCACGACATCGTTGGCTATTACAACCGCTATGACGTCTTTGACCTGTCGATCGACCGGCGCCGGATTCAGCCCGCGTCATTCACGGACGACAGGCTGACCTCTGTCTCACGCCATCAACGACAGGACACGACGCTGACGCCCCAGGAGACCGTGCCTACGTTGGCTTGATCCCCGGCGCGCAAGGGTAGTCGCGCCGCAATATCTCGCGCAGGAATCCCGTCACGGCCTTGACGCGACGGGAGTACTGCTGGTCTCGGTGCACGGTCAGCCAGATGATCCGCGGCACGCGGACTTCCTGCGCAAGAATCGGCGTCAGGCCGAATCGCTCGGCTCGGGCGAAGGTCGGCAGCATCACCAGGCCGGTCCCGGCGGCGGCCGCGAACATTTGGGCAAGCATGCTGGTCGAGTGAAACACGACCTTGGGATCTTCCACCCCCTCGCTCAACCAGCGCACGGTGTCCAGCTGCACCAGATCGTCCACGTAGGACACGAAGACGTGCCGGGAAAGATCGGCACGGGAAGCCGGACGACCGTGCGTAGCCAGATACGCCTCGGAACCATACAGGTGAAGCTGGAACTCACCGACGGGGGCCGCCTCGAGGCCTCTTCCCTCTGATGGAAAAAAACTGAGAAAGACATCCGCCTGCCGCCGATTGACGTGCACGAGCTCCGCCGACGTCAGCAGTTCCACCTCCAGCGCGGGATGGCGCCTGCGCAGCTCGGCGAACGCGCCGGACAGATAGAGCGTGGCGATGCCCTCCATGGTTGCCACGCGCACCCTCCCCGCCACGTCCTGCTGGGTGCCGCTCAATGCCTCGGCGAAACCCAGCGCCCCTTTTTCCATTGCCTGGACGTGCTCCAACAGTTCACGCCCGCGTGGTGTCAGGTGGAAACCCTGGTGATCCCGCGTGAAGACCAGCTCGCCGATTGCCTGTTCGAGATGGGAGATGTGCCGGCTGGCGGTGGACTCATTCACGCCAAGCCGACGCGCTGCGGCACTCAAGGTGCTCGCCTGGCCCACTGCAAGAAAAATCCTCAGATCGTTCCAGTTCAAGCGGTTCAGGTTCATGGCGGATCGGCACGGATGATCAGGAACCCAAGGATGCCCGAATATCCCACCAGCGTCGACAGGACGGCCCAATCTTCACGAACCCCGGCTCACCATCGATGGCGAGCCGCCCTCGCGGCCTTCAGCCCGCCAACACAACCTCGGCTTCACGCGCCCGCGCCGGCGCGCGCCGCATCGTCTGCGTGCGGGCATAGCGCGTGTGCCAGGAGTAGGCCTCGTCCAGCAGGTGCGGCGTCTGGC
Organism: Orrella dioscoreae; assembly: GCF_900089455.2. Classification (NCBI taxonomy): domain Bacteria; kingdom Pseudomonadati; phylum Pseudomonadota; class Betaproteobacteria; order Burkholderiales; family Alcaligenaceae; genus Orrella; species Orrella dioscoreae. Next base: position 1,937,216 of record NZ_LT907988.1, on the reverse strand, counting down.
CGCCCGCGCGGCGACAGGCGCGCTGGAAGTAATCCTTCAGGTCGGCGCGGTAATCCGGATGCGCGCAGTGCTCGATCACGCGCAAGGCGCGCTCGCGCGGCGCCAGGCCACGCAGGTCGGCCAGGCCCATTTCGGTCACCAGCACGTCCACGTCATGCTCGGTGTGGTCCACGTGCGGCACCATCGGCACCACGCTGGAGATGTCGCCATCGCGGGCCACCGACTTGCTGACGAAGATGGACAGGTGCGCGTTGCGCGCGAAATCGCCCGACCCGCCGATGCCGTTCATCATGTGCGTGCCGTTCACGTGCGTGGAGTTCACGTTGCCATAGATGTCGAACTCCAGCGCGGTGTTCAGGGCAATGATGCCGAAGCGCCGCACGATCTCGGGCAGGTTGCTGATCTCCTGCGGACGCAGCACCAGCCGTGAGCGGTAGAAGTCCAGGTTCTCGATGACGCGCCGGTAGACCGGCTCGGACAAGGTCATGGAGGCGGCCGACGCGAAGGCCAGCTTGCCGCTGTCCAGCAAGGCGATGGCGCTGTCCTGCAGGACCTCCGAATACATCGTCAGGCCCTGCAGGTCCGAGTCCTCGAAACCCTGCAGCACCGCGTTCGCGATGGTGCCGATGCCTGCCTGCAGGGGGTGCAGCGTGGCGGGCATGCGCCCGGCGTGGACCTCGTCCATCAGGAAACGATTGATGTGCCCGGCGATGGCGCGCGTCTCGTCGTCGGGCGGCAGCACGTTCGAGGGGCTGTCGGGCTTGTCGGTGAAGACGATGGCGGCGATGCGCGACGGATCCACCGCGATGAATGGCTGGCCGATGCGTTGCGCCGGCGAGGTCAGCGGCACGGGCTGGCGCGCGGGACGGTCTTGCGGCACGTAGATGTCGTGCAGGCCTTCCAGCGCCTCGGGCATGCTCAGGTTGATCTCGACGATCACCTGGCGCGCCTGCTGCGCGAACTGCGCGGAATTGCCCACCGACGTCGTGGGCACGATGCCGCCGGTCTCGGTGATGGCGACGGCCTCGATCACCGCCACGTCGATGGGCGCCAGATGGTGGCTGCGCAACTGCTCCACGGTTTCGGAAAGATGCTGGTCGATGAACATGACCTCGCCCGCATTGATCTTGCGGCGCAGGCTGCGGTCCACCTGGAACGGCAGGCGGCGCGCCAGCACGCCGGCCTCGGCCAGCAGCCTGTCGGTGTCGTGGCCCAGCGAGGCGCCGGTGATCAGCGTGATGTGCAAGGGATCGTGCGCGGCGCGCGCGGCCAGGGCCTCGGGCACGGCCTTGCAATCACCCGCGCGGGTGAAGCCGCTCATGCCGACCGTCATGCCGTCGCGGATGAAGCCGGCGGCCTGGGCCGCGCTCATGACCTTGCCATGCAAGGCGCGATGGCGGATGCGGGTAAGGGACATCCCAGTCTCCTGTTTCTGTTTCTGATGGGGATGAGCCGAAGTATAGGAATCCTGGAACCATCGTTTTATGACTTAAAATCATTGATTCCAGTCGTATTTTTCATGCCATTGCCCGCGCCCGGCTTGCGCCTCGGCGCCCTCTTCCCCATGGATCTCCGCGCCCTGCGCTATTTCGTCGAGACCGTCCGCCAGGCCAGCTTCACACGCGCGGCCGACGCGATGTTCCTCACGCAGTCCACCATCAGCAAGATGATCCGCCAGCTCGAGGACGAGGTCGGCGCGCCGCTGCTCATCCGCGATGGCCGGCGCATCGTGCCCACCGACACCGGCAGGATCGTCTATGAGCGCGGCCTCCAGGCGCTGGCGCTGATACGGCAGTTGTCGGTGGAAGTGCAGGACGTGGCCGAATTGAAGCGCGGCGAATTGCGCCTGGGCCTGCCGCCCACGGTGAACCTGCTGTTCACCGACGCGGTGAAGGCCTATGCCCAGGCCTATCCCGGCGTGCGCCTGCAACTGCACGAAGATGCCGCCCCCGAGATCGCCCGCCGCCTGGATGCGGGCGAGCTGGACGTGGGCGCCATCGTGCTGCCGGTGGACGACGGCCTGGACCTGCTGACGCGCCCGGTCGCGCGGCATCCCGTCTGCGCGATCGGCGCGCGGCACTGGCCCTGGGCCGAGCGCAAGACGCTGCCGCTGGCCGCGCTGCGCGACACGCCGCTGCTGTTGCTCTCCGATGATTTCGCGCTCACGCGCCTGTTGCGCCAGGCTTTCGCGCGCGCCGGCATCACGCCGCGCGTCGCGACGCAAAGCACGCACTGGGAGTTCCTGGTGGACATGGCCTCGGCCGGCCTGGGCGTGGCGCTGCTGCCCGCGCCGCTATTGCGCAGGCTGCAGACCGACGACCTGGCCGTGGCGCGCCTGGCCCAACCCGCGCTGCATTGGCAGATCGCGCACGTCTGGCCGCGCGAACGCTATCTTTCGCACGCCGCGCGCGCCTGGCTGCTGACCTGCGATGCCGTCATGGGCGCCGCCGGCACGGCGCGCGGCAGCGTGGCCGCCAAAGCCCCCCGGCCCAAAGTCCGGGGGGGTGGATAGCCGGGGTGCCGCGCAGCCGGCCTTGCCGGTCCGCCAGCACCGCCCCCCCAGGGAAGGCGCGCGAGCGCCTTGGGGGCAGCTAGATCTCGCCGAGGTAGGCTTCCCGCACTTTCGGGTCGTGCAGCAACTGCTGCGCCGGCCCCTGCAGGATCAGCTCGCCCGATTCCATCACATAGCCGCGATGGCTGTTTTCCAGGGCCAGCTTCGCATTCTGCTCGATCAGCAGGATGGTCACGCCCTCGGACGCGATGGTGCGCACGACCTCGAACACCTTCTCGACCATCAGCGGCGCCAAGCCCATCGACGGCTCGTCCAGCAACAGCAGCCGGGGACGCGCGATCATGGCGCGGCCCATGGCCACCATCTGCTGCTCGCCGCCCGACAAGGTGCCGGCGGACTGCTTGCGGCGCTCGGCCAGGCGCGGGAACAGCGAGAACACGCGCTCGGTATCCCGGCGGATCTGGGCCGGGTCACGGCGCGTATACGCGCCCATGGCCAGGTTTTCCTCGATGGTCAGCTGGCCGAAGATGCCCCGGCCTTCCGGCACCATGACCAGGCCCTTGCGCACCAGCTCGAACGAGGCCGTCCCGGTGATGGCCTGGCCGGCATAGTGCACCTCGCCGCCCGCGACGGGCACCAGCCCGCAGATGGCGCGCAGCGTGGTGCTCTTGCCGGCGCCGTTGGCGCCGATCAGGCAGACCAGCTCGCCTTCGCCGACGGTGAGATCCACGCCGCGCACGGCGCGGATGCCGCCATAGGCGACCTGCAGGCCACGCAGGGCCAGCAGGGGTTGGGCAGTGGATGCAGGGGGTTGCTTCTGGCTCTGCACGCTCATGCCTCGCCTCCTGGAACAGTCTGGGCGTCGTGGGCCGCGCCCGCGCCCAGGTAGGCCTCGATCACCTTGGGATTGCGCTGGACCTCGGCCGGGCGTCCCTCGGCCAGCACCTTGCCGTATTCGAGCACCAGCACGCGATCGCACAGGCCCATCACCAGCTTCATGTCGTGCTCGATGAGCAGCACCGTGATGCCGTCGGCGCGGATCTTCTCGATCAGCTGGCGCAACACCACCGTTTCGGACGCGTTCATGCCGGCAGCGGGTTCGTCCAGCGCCAGCAGCTTGGGCTCGGTCGCCAGGGCGCGGGCGATTTCCAGGCGGCGCTGGTCGCCATAGGGCAAGGACCGGGCGACGTCGTTGGCGCGATGGCCGATGCCGACGTAATCCAGCAACTCATGCGCGCGCGCCTCGATGGCGGTCTCCTCGCGGCGCGTGGCGCCGGTGCGCAGCACCGCGCCCAGCACGCCGCCGCGGGTGCGGATGTGACGGCCGATCATCACGTTCTCGATGGCGCTCAGGTTGCCGAAGAGACGGATGTTCTGGAAGGTCCGGGCCAGGCCCAGCGCCGCGATCTCATGGGGCTTGCGGCCCGTCAGCGCCTGCCCGCCGAAAGTGCAGGTGCCGCTTTCCGGGATATACAGGCTCGTCAGCACGTTGAACAAGGTGGTCTTGCCCGCGCCGTTCGGACCGATCAGGCCATAGATCTCGCCCTGCCTGATCTGGAAGCTGACGTCAGACAGGGCTTGCAGCCCGCCGAAGCGCTTGGACAGGCCCTGGGCCTGCAGCAAACTATCGCTCATGCCTGGCCTCCCTTGCTCGACAGTTCACGCTTGCGCACGGCCGAGGGCCACAGGCCCGCGGGACGGAACAGCATCACCAGCACCATCGCCAGGCCGAACATCAGCATGCGGATGCCCTCCGGATCCAGGACGACGGCGCCGAAGATCGCGTGCTGCAGCGGCTCGACCACCGCGCGCAGGAACTCCGGCAGGCCGGCCAGGATGATGGCGCCCAGGATCACGCCCGGGATGTGGCCCATGCCGCCCAGCACCACCATGCACAGGATGGAGATGGATTCGGTCAGGCTGAAGCTTTCGGGGCTGACGAAGCCCTGCATGGCCGAGAACATCGCGCCCGCCACGCCGCCGAACGAGGCGCCCATGGCGAAGGCCAGCAGCTTCACGTTGCGGGTGTTGATGCCCATCGCCTTGGCCGCGATCTCGTCTTCACGGATGGCTTCCCAGGCGCGGCCGATGCGCGAGTTCTGCAGGCGCACGCAGATCAGCAGGATGATGAGCGTGAAGGCCAGCAGCAGGTAGTAATACTTCTCGGGCCCGGTGAAGCGCATCCCCATGATGGTTTCCGCCCGGCCGAAGGTGAAGTCGCCCACGGTGAAGGCATCGATGCGGTTGATGCCCTGCGGACCGTTGGTGATGTTCACCGGCGCGTTCAGGTTGGTCAGGAAGATGCGGATGATCTCGCCGAACCCCAGCGTGACGATGGCCAGGTAGTCCCCTCTCAGTTTGAGCGTGGGCGCGCCCAGCAGCACGCCGAACAGGCCCGCCAGCGCGATCGCGATCGGCAGGATGGCCCAGAACGGCAGGTGCAGGCCGAAATGCGGCGACGCCAGCAATGCCCAGGTGTATGCGCCCACCGCGTAGAACGCGATGTAGCCCAGGTCCAGCAGGCCGGCGAAGCCCACCACGATGTTCAGGCCCAGGGCCAGCATCACGTAGAGCAGCGCGAAGTTCAGGATCCGTACCCAGCTCTGGCCGGCGGCGCCGACGATGAAGGGCAGGACGGCGAGCAGCACGCCGATCAGCGCGATGGCCACGAAGGCGCGCGCCGAGGTCGGACGCTTGAGCGTATGGGTCATCATGCGCGGTCTCCTACGCGTTCGCCCATGAGGCCGGAGGGTCGGAAGATCAGCACCAGCACCAGCACCACGAAGGCGAAGACGTCCTGGTAGTGGCTGCCGAGGAAGCCGCCTGTCAGGTCACCGATATAGCCCGAGCCCAGTGCTTCGATCACGCCCAGCAGCAGGCCGCCCAGCATGGCCCCGCCCAGGTTGCCGATGCCGCCCAGCACCGCTGCGGTGAAGGCTTTCAGGCCCAGCATGAAGCCCATCGTGTACTGCGACACGCCGTAGTAGGTCGTGACCATCGTGCCGGCGACGGCGGCCAGCGCCGAGCCGATCAGGAAGGCCGCGGCGATGACCGTGTTGATGTTGACGCCCATCAAGCCGGCCACCTCGCGGTTCTGCGCGGTGGCGCGCATGGCGGTGCCCAGGCGGGTACGATGGACGACGAAATGCAGGCCGGCCATCAGGGCGCCGGCGGCGACCATGATGAACACCTGCAGGCCGCTGATGCGCGCGCCCATCACGGTGTAGACCTCGGGCTGGATGATCTGCGGGAAGCTCAGGTAGTTGCGGCCCCAGATCATCATCGCCAGGTTCTGCAGGATGATGGACACGCCGATCGCCGTGATCAGCGCCGCCAGCCGCGGCGCCCGGCGCAAGGGCCGGTAGGCGATGCGCTCGGCGGTCCAGCCCACGGCCATGCAGGTGGGAATGGCGATGGCCATGCCCGCGGCCAGCACCAGCCAGGCCGACATGTCGGGGTGCGAGGCCACGAGCGACCCGGCCACGATGGTCACGATCATCGCGCCGATCATCACCACGTCGCCATGGGCGAAGTTGATGAGGCCGATGATGCCGTAGACCATGGTGTAGCCCAGGGCCACCAGGGCATAGACGCTGCCCAGCGTCAGCCCGTTGATTATCTGTTGCAGGAATATTTCCATGCTGCGCCTTTACTGCCTGCACGGTGACAGGCGGGACAGGTGATCGTTGAAGACCAGAAGGGAAAGGCAGGCCGCCGCCCGGACGGGCGCGGCTGCATGCTTGGCCGGGGACGCCGTGGCGCCACCCGGCCGACTCACTCGGGAAGATTGCGTGGCAGGCCTCAGTTGGCCTGGCTGACCATCGTTTCGACCATTTCCCACTTGCCGCCCTTGACCTGGTAGATCGTGACGGAGATTTCCTTCAGATCGCCACGGGCGTCGTAGGCGATGTGCTCGCTGGTCGCGCCCTTGCGGCTCAGCTTGGCCAGCTCGGGCAGGTACTTGGCGGGATCGGCCGACTTGGCGTTCTGGATCGCGGTGATCATGTTCCAGGCGCCATCGTAGGCGTAGGGCGCGTACACGCCAGGCGCCTTCTTGAAGCGGGCCTGGTAGGCCGCCTCGAAGTCCTTGCCCGCAGCCATCTGCGCCAGCGGCACGCCGGCCAGCGACGCATAGGTGCCGTCGGCGGCATCGCCAGCCAGCTTGATGAAGGTGTCGCTGCGGGTCATTTCACCCGAAACCAGCGGCGCCTTGATGCCCAGCGTGACGATCTGGCGCTTCATCGGACCCGATTGCGCATCCAGGCCACCGAAGAAGATGGCGTCCGGCGCGGCGGCGCGGATGTTGGTCAGGATCGAGGTGAAGTCGTTGGCCTTGTCGGTCGTGTACTCGCGGCGCACGATCTGGCCGCCGGCGGCCTTCACGGCCTTCTCGACCTCGTCGGCCAGGCCCTGGCCGTAGGCGGTGCGGTCGTCGATCAGCGCGACCTTCCTGGCGCCCAGCTTCTCGACGATGAACTTCCCGACAGCCGACCCCTGCTGGGTGTCGCTGGTCATCATGCGGAAGGTCGTGTCGTATTTTTGCAGGGTGTATTCCGGCGAGGTCGCCATGGCGATCTGCGGCAGGGCTGCGTCGTTGTAGACGCGCGAGGCCGGGATCGTGGTGCCCGAGTTGAAGTGGCCGAGGATGCCGTTGACGTCTTCGTCGACGAGCTGCTGCGCGACCTGCACGGCCACGCGCGGGTCGGCCTGGTCGTCCTTCGACACCAGCACGAACGTCGCCTTGCCGCCGTCGATCTCGATGCCCTTCTTGTTGGCCTCTTCCAGCGCCAGCGTCAGGCCGTTCTGCATGTCTTCACCGTAGTGCGACTGCGGACCGGTCAGCGGCGCGGCGAAGCCGAAGCGCACATCTTTGGCATACGCCGAAGCGCCTGCCAGGCCAAGGGTCGCGACGCAGGCCGCGACGATGCTTTGCTTGATCTTGTTCGACTTCATGTTTCCCTCCTGGATTTGTAGAAAAAACTCCGGTCACCTCGGCCGGGCCCGATCTGTTTGATGGCGGGCTGGCCGGTGCGGCGGATTATAGAGATCGAATCAACGGAAAGCCCCGCATATCCACACGAGGCTTCCGGCCTGGCACCACAACAACGGAAACTGCGATCAACCGATGGTCATGAGGCTGGCGTTGCCGCCCGCCGCCGCCGTGTTCACGCTGACCGAGCGCTCGGCATACAGGCGCTCGACCGCGTAGCCCGCGCCGCCGGCCAAGGCGGCCGACGTGAGTCCCTGCACCGACACGATGGCGCCGGCGCGCGCCGCCACCCGGCGGTTCAGCGCAAGCAAGGCATCGCCATCGCCTTCGAACAGCACGGCCTGGAAATCGGCCTCGTCGACCTGTGTCTCGGCAACCGTATCGACGCGCGACCTGGCGTCAGCCGGCAGGCTGGCGATCAGGGCGCTTGCGGCATCGCCGTCGACGAAGCGCGCGCGGTTGCCGCTGGCCTGGACCGCGGCCCACTGGGCGCGGGCGCCCGCCTCGGTCGCGGCCACGCACAGCACCGTGCCGCGCGGCACCAGCGACCAGGTATTCAATTCGCCCGTCGGCCCCGGCAGGATCACCGACAGGGCAGGCCCCGCGCCCTTGATCACGGCAGGCAGGCCTTCCGGCTTGCGTGCCAGCAGGCGCAGCAGGTAGAGCGGGCCGCCGGCCTTCGGGCCCGTGCCCGACAGGCCCTCGCCGCCGAAAGGCTGCACACCCACCACGGCACCGATGATGTTGCGGTTCACATAGACGTTGCCCGCATGCACGCGCTGCGTCACCTGGGCGATGGTCTCGTCGATGCGGGTGTGCACGCCGAATGTCAGGCCGTAGCCGGTGCCGTTGATGTCGTCGATCAGGGCGCCCATGCCGGCGCGCGGGAAGCGCACCACGTGCAACACGGGACCGAAGACTTCGCGCTTGAGGGCGGACAGGTCTTTCAGCTCGATCAGGGTGGGCGCGACGAAAGTGCCGTGGCGGCAGCCTTCGGGCAGCGGCAATTGCTCCACCCGCTGGCCCGCGCTGCGCATGCCTTCGATATGGCTGTCGATGATCTGCTTGGCCTCCGCGTCGATCACCGGCCCCACGTCGGCGGACAGGCGGTCCGGGTTGCCCACGGCCAGTTCACGCAGCGCGCCGCGCAGCATGTCCAGCAGGCGGTCGGCGATGTCTTCCTGCAGGCACAGCACGCGCAGGGCCGAGCAGCGCTGGCCGGCCGAGTCGAAGGCCGAGGCCAGCACGTCGAAGACGACCTGCTCGGCCAGCGCCGAGGAGTCGACCACCATGGCGTTCTGGCCACCGGTTTCGGCGATCAGCGGGATCGGCTGGCCGGCATCGTCCAGGCGTTCGGCCAGCGTGCGGGCGATGAGCCGCGCCACGTCGGTCGAGCCGGTGAACATGACGCCGCGCACGCGGGCGTCCGAGGTCAGCGTGGCGCCCACGGTCTCGCCGCGGCCCGGCAGCAATTGCACCGCGCCGCGCGGCACGCCGGCGCCGTGCAGGATGGCCACGGCCTGGGCCGCGATGAGCGGGGTCTGCTCGGCGGGCTTGGCCAGCACGGTGTTGCCGGCAGCCAGCGCGGCGGCAACCTGCCCCACGAAGATCGCCAGCGGGAAGTTCCAGGGGCTGATGCAAACCACCGGCCCCAGCGGGCGATGCGTATCGTTGGAGAAATCGCGCTCGATCTGCAGGGCGTAATAGCGCAGGAAGTCGACGGCTTCGCGCACTTCGGCGATGGCGTTGGGCAGGGACTTGCCGGCCTCGCGCACGATCAGGCCGAGCAGCGGCTGCATCTGGTCTTCCAGGCCTTGCGCCGCGCGGCGCAGGCATTGGGCACGCTCGGACACGGGCGTGGCCTGCCAGATGGGCGCGGCACGCGTGGCGGCATGCAGCGCGGCTTCCACGTCGGCCGCATCGGCTTCCACCACCTGCCCCACCACGTCGCGGTGGTCGGCGGGATTGCGCACCGGCAGGTGGCGCTCGGCCGGATAGGTCTGGCTGTCCTGGTCCAGCAGCGGCAAGGCTTGCCAGGTCGTGGCGGCGCTGGCCAGCAGCGCGGCCGACAGCGAGGCCAGGCGGTGTTCGTTCGACAGGTCCAGGCCCTGCGAGTTGGCGCGTTTCTCGCCCGCGGCTTCATAGAGCTCGCGCGGCAGCGGGATCTTGTCGTGCGGCGCGCCCAGCGGCTGGATGCGCGAGGCGACCTCCACCGGATCGGCCACCAGGTCCTCGACCTTCACGTCCTGGTCGCCGATCAGGTTCACGAACGAGGTGTTGGCGCCGTTCTCCAGCAGGCGGCGCACCAGGTAGGCCAGCAGCGTTTCATGCGTGCCGACCGGCGCGTAGACGCGGCAGGGACGGTTCAGCCTGCCTTGCGCGAGCGCGCCGGTGACTTCCTCGTACAGCGGCTCGCCCATGCCGTGCAGGCACTGGAACTCGTACTGGCCGGGGTAGTAGTTCTGGCCGGCCATGTGATAGATGGCCGACAGCGTCTGCGCATTGTGCGTGGCGAACTGCGGGAAGATGGCTTCCGGCGCGGCCAGCAGCTTGCGCGCGCAGGCCAGGTAGGACACGTCGGTGTAGACCTTGCGGGTATAGACCGGATAGCCCTCGAGGCCGTCGAGCTGGGCGCGCTTGATCTCGCTGTCCCAGTAGGCGCCCTTCACCAGGCGCACCATGATGCGGTGGCGCGTGCGGCGGGCCAGGTCGATGACGAAATCGATGACGTAGGGCGCGCGCTTCTGGTAGGCCTGGATCACGAAACCGATGCCGTTCCAGCCTTCCAGCTGCGTGTCGGCGCACAGCGCTTCCAGCAGGTCCAGCGAGATTTCCAGGCGGTCGGCTTCCTCGGCATCGATGTTCAGGCCGATGTCGTAGCGGCGCGCCAGCAACGCCAGCTCGGTCACGCGCGGCAGCAGCTCGGCCATGACGCGGTCCTGCTGCGAACGTGAATAGCGCGGATGCAGGGCCGAGAGCTTGATGGAGATGCCCGGGCCTTCATAGATGCCGCGGCCGTTGGAGGCCTTGCCGATGGCATGGATGGCCTGCACGTAGGCGTCGTGATAGCGGTCGGCGTCCTCGGCCGTGGTGGCCGCCTCGCCCAGCATGTCGTAGGAATAGCGGAAGCCCTTGGCTTCGAACTTGCGGCTGTTGGCCAGCGCTTCCGAGATGGTCTCGCCGGTGACGAACTGCTCGCCCATCATGCGCATGGCCATGTCCACGCCCTTGCGGATGAGCGGCTCGCCGCCCTTGCCGATGATGCGGGTCAGCGCGCGCGACAGCGATTGCTCGCTGCTGGTGGAGACCAGCTTGCCCGTCAGCACCAGGCCCCAGGCCGCGGCATTGACGAACATCGAGGGCGACTGGCCGACGTGGGCATGCCAGTCGCCGCGGCTGATCTTGTCGCGGATCAGCGCGTCGCGCGTGGCGCGGTCGGGAATGCGCAGCAGCGCTTCGGCCAGGCACATCAGCGCCACGCCTTCCTGGCTGGACAGCGAGAATTCCTGGATCAGCCCTTCCACGCCGCCGCCGTGGCGCTTGGCGCGCAGGGCCTGCACCAGCTTGATGGCGGTGGCCTGCGCGCGCTCGGACTGGGCGGCGCGCGCCTGGCCGATCATGAGCGGCACGCACTCCTGTTCAGGACGGCGATAGGCCGAGGTGATGGCGGCCCGCAGCACCGATTGCGTGGCCACGCCCTGGGCGAATTCGATGAAGGGTTGGGGTTGCACGTCTTGCGCGGCGTCGGCGTCTTCGGGTTGCGCCTCGCCATTCGACAGGTGGGAGAGCTCGGCCGGCAAGCGCCCGGATTCGATTTGATCGAGATACGAGAGCACCGCCTGCTTGATGAACCAGTGCGGGGTACGCCCCACCTGTTCAGCCGCCGTGCGCAAGCGCGCACGCAGTGCTTCGTCTACCTTGATTCCGAGCGTGGTGGTGGCCATGTCGCCTTCTGTTGTCCGTGAAAAACCCCAAATCGGGATGGCGGGATTATTCGCCAGTCGCCCTTCGAATTTAATAAGGGTTTACCCTTTAGGTTGCACTTTTTCGATGTTGCGGTGCAACCTGACACGGCAATAAAAAACGCGTGCACCGGCTTGGACCTGTACACGCGTTTTCGGCGGTGGCGACCCGGGCGCGGGGCTACTCCACCAGTTCGACCTCGGGCTTGCTGGCCTTGTCCACCTTCGAGGGTTTGGCGGGCGTGTCGCCGTAGCTCAGTTGCACCGCCTCGCTCTCGTCGATGTCGACCGTGACCGTGCCGCCATCGACCAGCTTGCCGAACAGCAACTCGTCGGCCAGCGCCCGGCGAATGGTGTCCTGGATGAGGCGTTGCATGGGACGCGCCCCCATCAGCGGGTCGAAGCCCTTCTTGCCCAGGTAGTCGCGCAGCGCTTCGGTGAACGTGATCTCGACGCGCTTCTCGTGGAGCTGGTCTTCCAGCTGCATCAGGAACTTGTCGACCACGCGCAGGATGACCTCGCGGCTGAGCGGCGCGAACGAGATGATGGCGTCCAGGCGGTTGCGGAACTCGGGCGTGAACATGCGCCGGATCTCGGCCATTTCATCGCCCGTGGCACGCGAATTGGCGAAGCCGATGGACGGCTTGCCCAACGCTTCCGCGCCCGCATTGGTCGTCATGATCAGGATGACGTTGCGCATGTCGGTCTTGCGGCCGTTGTTGTCGGTCAACGTGCCGTGGTCCATGACCTGCAGCAGGATGTTGAAGACATCGGGATGCGCCTTCTCGATTTCATCGAGCAGCAGCACGCAATGCGGCTGCTTGGCGACGGCCTCGGTCAGCAGGCCGCCCTGGTCGAAGCCGACGTAGCCAGGAGGCGCGCCGATGAGGCGCGACACCGCGTGGCGCTCCATGTATTCGGACATGTCGAAGCGCAGCAACTCGACGCCCAGCGTGAAGGCCAATTGGCGGGCGACTTCGGTCTTGCCCACGCCCGTCGGGCCGGAGAAGAGGAAGGAGCCGATGGGGCGTTCGGGCTTGCCCAGGCCGGACCGGGCCATCTTGATGGCCGAGGCCAGCACTTCGATGGCGGGTTCCTGCCCGAACACGACGGTCTTGAGGTCGCGTTCCAGCGTGGCCAGGCGATTGCGGTCATCGGTGGACACCGACTGCGGCGGAATGCGCGCGATCTTGGCCACGATGCTTTCGATCTCGCCCTTGCCGATGACCTTCTTCTGGCGCGAGCGCGGCAGCAGGCGCTGCGCGGCCCCGGCCTCGTCGATGACGTCGATGGCCTTGTCCGGCAGATGGCGGTCGGTGATGTGGCGCGCCGACAGTTCGGCCGCCGCGGTCAGCGCGGCGGCCGAGTAGCGCACGCTGTGGTGCGATTCGAAGCGCGCCTTCAGGCCGCGCAGGATCTGCACGGTCTGCTCGACGCTGGGCTCGGGCACGTCGATCTTCTGGAAACGGCGCGACAGCGCCGAGTCTTTCTCGAAGACGCCGCGGTATTCGGTGTAGGTGGTGGCGCCGATGCACTTCAACTGCCCCGACGACAGCGCCGGCTTGAGCAGGTTGGAGGCATCCAGCGTGCCGCCCGAGGCCGAGCCCGCGCCGATCAGCGTGTGGATCTCGTCGATGAACAGCACCGCGTTGGGATTGGCGCGCAGCTGCTTCAGCACCGCCTTCAGGCGTTGCTCGAAGTCGCCGCGATACTTGGTGCCGGCGAGCAGCGCGCCGATGTCCAGCGCGTAGACCTGGGCCTGCGCCAGGATTTCCGGCACGTCGCCGCGCGTGATGCGCCATGCCAGGCCCTCGGCGATGGCAGTCTTGCCCACGCCGGCCTCGCCGACCAGCAGGGGGTTGTTCTTGCGGCGGCGGCACAGCACCTGGATGACGCGCTCGACTTCCTGCTCGCGGCCGATCAGCGGATCGATGCGGCCAGCCAGGGCGGCCGCGTTGAGGTCCTGCGCGTATTGGTCGAGCGCCGACTGGCGCGACTCGGCATTTTCCTCGGCGGGCGGCGGTTCCTTGGCCGGGCTGCTGGACTCGACCTGGGTCTGCTTGGTGATGCCGTGCGACAGGAAATTGACCACATCGAGGCGCGTCACGCCCTGCTGTTGCAGGTAATAGACGGCGTGGGAATCCTTCTCGCCGAAGATGGCGACAAGCACGTTCGCGCCGGTGACCGGCTTCTTGCTGGCGCCGCCGGACGACACGTGCATGATGGCGCGCTGGATCACGCGCTGGAAACCCAGCGTGGGCTGCGTGTCCACTTCGGCGCCGCTCGGGATGACGGGCGTGTTCTCGGTGATGAACTGGCGCAGGTTGCGGCGCAGTTCGTCCATGTTGGCCGCGCAGGCGCGAAGCACTTCCACCGCAGACGCGTTGTCCAGCAGTGACAGCAGCAGGTGCTCCACGGTAATGAATTCATGCCGGGCCGAACGGGCCTCGACAAACGCCATGTGCAGGCTGACTTCAAGCTCTTGAGAAATCACGCTTCCTCCGTCTTCCAATCGAAGCGGACCAGTAAATCCACGCTTCCTATTCTATGCCGTTCACGGCACAACACCAGCGATTTGGAATGTCGCGCTGTCGTGGCGCCCCTGCGCGTCCATGACGGTGGCGACATACGTGCCATTACGCGACAGTACCAGGGTCTGGACCGCTGCCTCGGCGCCTTTGCGCGCATCGCTGCGTGCCACGATTCGACCATCGAGCAGCCACCAGAGTTCTCCCCGGGTGCCTTCCGCGCCCAATGCCAGCCGAACCTCGCGCTGGCCTGGTGGTGGCCGCAATACTGCATGTGGGGCCACCCCGGTCAGACGCAAGGGCCCGTCGGCGGGTTCGGCGTAGGCCGGGAACGTGGGCGGCACGGTTTCATTCAGCGACCAGGCCGCGCGCCGTTGCGGACAGACGCCGTCCGGCGCCCGTTCGGGCGTGACGCCCAGTGGCCAGCACGTCGTGACGGGCTGCACCGTTACAGGGCGGACACGCCAGGCCATGCCGGTGCCTGCGGGGCCTCGCGGCAATGCCGCCGCCAGGTCCTGCAGCAATGGCGCCGCCACGTTCGCGCCAAAAAAACCCGGATTGGGCGTGCCGTCGGGCCGCCCGACCCAGACGCCCAGCGTCCAGTCGTCGGTCACACCCAGCGCCCAGGCATCGCGGAACCCGAAACTCGTGCCCGTTTTCCATGCCAGCATGGCGCCCGACTGCTGGAACGGCCGGTCGGGATGGCCGCCCCCTTCCAGGATGTCGCGGATGATCCAGGCAGCGCCCTGGCTCATGATACGCGACTCCCTGAACGGCTGCCCTTCCTCCAGCCGCGGCCGGCCCGCCAGCCCGCCGCGCGCCAGCGCCCGATAGGCGCCTGCCAGCTCTTCCAGCGTGGTGCCGCCGCCGCCCAGGATCAGGCTGAGATTGGGCACGGCGCCCGCGGGCATGCGCAGGCGCACCCCGCCCGCCTGCATGGCCGAGGCGAAACGGGCCGGCCCCACCCGGTCCAGCAGGTCGACGGCGGGCACGTTCAAGGAACGTTGCAAGGCCTGCGCCATGCTCACCGGTCCGGAAAACGCGGCCTGGAAATTACCCGGAGCATACCCGCCAAAAGACAGCGGGTCGTCGCGCAGCAGGCTTTCGGAATGCACCAGGCCGTCATCCAGCGCGAAGCCATACAGGAACGGCTTGAGCGTGGAGCCGGGCGAGCGCACGGCCTGCACCATGTCCACGTGGGCATAGCGGGAATCATCGCCAAAGTCCGCCGAGCCCGCATAGGCCCGCAGCGCCAGCGTGTCGTTGTCCATGACGATCACGGCCGCCGAGACACGCGGCGGCAGCAGATCGATGCGATCGAGCAGCATGCCTTCGACCGTGGCCTGCATCTCGGCATCCAGTGTCGAGGCCAGCACCTCCTGCCCTGCGGGCGCGCGCCGGCGCAGGCGCTCGGCCGCGAGCGGCGCCAGCCAGCGCGCGCGCAAGGGCGGCGCCACGACGTTCTCGAGCCGCGCATCGGCCACCCGCGCCTCGGTCCAGCCGCTGGTCTGCACCATGCGGGCCAGCACCTTGTCGCGCGCGGCCTGCGCGGCCTCGGGATGGCGGTCGGGACGCAGGCGGGACGGCGCCTGCGGCAGGGCCACCAGCAGCGCGGCCTCGGCATCGGTCAGGCGCGCGGCGGGTTTGCCCAGCCACAGGCGCGCGCCCATTTCGACGCCTTCGACGATGCCCCCCATGGGCGCCCGGCTCAGGTACAGGGAAAGGATCTCGTCCTTGCCGTAATGCAGTTCCAGCTGCAACGCGCGCAAGGCCTGGCGCAGCTTGGCGGACAGCCGCCGCGAATCGGCGCCCGCCAGCGCGGGGTCGATCAACCGCGCCACCTGCATCGTCAAGGTCGAGCCGCCCGAGACGATGCGGCCGTTCCACAGCCATTGCCAGGCGGCGCGCGCCAATGCGACAGGGTTGATCCCGGGATGCCAGCGGAACCAGCGGTCCTCGTAATCGAGCAGGATCTGCAGATAGCGCGGCGAGACATCCTTGGCGGTCACGGGATAGCGCCAGACGCCGTCGGCGCTGGGCCAGTTGCGCAAGGGCTCGCCGTGCCGGTCGGTGACCACCAGGCCGCCCTGCGCGCGCGGATCGGGCAAGGGAAAGGCGCGGTCCAGCAGGATGATGCCCAGCACCATCAGCAGCAGGACGAGCAGGCCGCGCCGCGCGGCCTGCCGCCAGCTTGCGGCGGAACCGTTCACCCGCCCGACTTCGAGGCAGGCTGCCGGTCGCGCACTTCCACGGTGCCCCAGCTCGCGCCCACGCCGCGCAGTTCGGGCCGGTACATGTCCTCGGCCTCGACGGCGGGCACCGTGTAGCGGCCGGGCGACACCACGCGCACCATGTAGAAGATATCCAGCGTCTGGCTGTTCAGCTCGGCGGCGACCACGAAGCGATCATCGCGGTATTCGGTGTGCTTCACGCGCGAATCCGACAGCGCAGCCTGCACGCGCTTGCCGCCCAGGGTCCAGTCCTGCATCTGCGGCCCCTGCACCAGGTTGATGTTCTCGACCTCCAGGCCTGCCGGCACGCGGTCCACCACCAGCCCGTCGGCGATGCGCTGGCGCGCCGTGGCCTGCAGGCGCACCACCATGACGTCGCCCGTGCGCAAGGCATTGCCATCCCACACGCGGCCATCGGTGTGATACCAGGTCTTGCGCAGGGAGATCGGGTCGTGGCGCTCTGCGGGCGGCGCCATGGGATAACCCTGCAGGTCGATTTCGGCGAAGAGCGCCTCCTTGCCGGTGTTGCGCAGCGTCAGGCCGCTTTCCAGCACGGCGGCACCCACCGACAGCACCCGGTCGTCGGTGCCCGTTTCCGTGCGCGGCGTGGCGCCAGGCACGCTCAGCTCCGCCGACCAGGGCTTGCCCGCCCCACCGCCGGCCGCGCGCGCGGCCAGCAGCAGCGAGACCTGTTCCTGCGTCGACAGATAGCTGCGGCCGCCCAGGCGGCTTGCCGCTTCGGCCAGCAGGTTCTCGCGCTGCGGATGCGCCAGCTTGTGGCGCGCCATCAGCGCATAGGCCATGGCGTAGTCACGCACGGCCGACCCGTAGTCGCCCAGCCAGGTGTAGCCCGTGCCACCGAAACCGTAGGTGCGTTGCATGGCGGCATCGACAGCCTGCCGGGCGCGCCCTTCGTCGCCCGTCAACTGGAAGGCCACGGCCATCTGAATGAGGGGCAGCGGCGAGCGCGCGCGGTCCTGGTAGTCGTCGTACAGCACACGCAGACTGGCAAGCGGCGCCTTGCCTTCGCGCGCCAGCACCAGCGACACCGCGGCCAGTTCAGCAAAACGCTGGTGGCTGTCGCGCAGCAGGTTGAGGTCGCGCGACTCGTAGCGGCCGGTTTCCAAGGCCTGTTGCGTACTTTGCGGCAAGGTGCCGAAGCGGTTGGGCGCCTGGCGCAACTGCGCCATCAGCCAATCGCGCGTGCGCGCCAGGGCGCTGTCGGGCACGCTGAAGCCCTGCTCGCGCGCATCCAGCAGGAAGCTTTGCACATAGGCGCTGGTC
Organism: Orrella dioscoreae; assembly: GCF_900089455.2. NCBI lineage: Bacteria > Pseudomonadati > Pseudomonadota > Betaproteobacteria > Burkholderiales > Alcaligenaceae > Orrella > Orrella dioscoreae. The sequence goes on along the minus strand of NZ_LT907988.1, from coordinate 1,919,709 downwards.
CAGAGGTTCTGGCTGCCCTCGCCCCAGGTGGAATAGGCGCCCGACCCGCCGCGCATGCCCGACAGGCGCGCCAGCGCGCCTTCGATCCTGGCGGCGCGGACCTCCTGCGTCTGCGCGGGCAGGCCTGCCAGGCGCGCGGCCTCGTCGTCCAGCACGACGTAGGGCATGGCGGCGCTGACGGTCTGCTCGGTGCAGCCGTAGGGATAGTCCAGCAGGTCCTTGACCAGCTTCGCGACGTTCAAGGGCGGACGCGACGAGACCGTCACGGCCAGCGTGGCCGAATCCATGTGCAGGTCATCGCCGAACGCCACCGGCAAGGCGCGCGACTCGCCCGGGGCGAGGCGCAGGCGCAGCACCTCGCGGCGCGGCGCATAGGCCGGCTGCACGGTCAGTTCGGATTCGCGCGTGATCCGCACGGGCTCGGGGCCGCCACGCGCCTCCAGGTTCAGCGTGATCTTGCCCGCGCCCAGGGAGCCGGTGGTGGTGGCGGTGAAACGCAGCGTGCTGCGCTGGCGCGGCTTGAGCGTGACCGTGCGCGCGCCGTCGGCGATGGCCAGCGGATTGGCGGCCGACAGCGTCACCGACACCTGCTGCGTGGTCTCGGTCATGTTGCTGACATCCAGCGCCACCGCCGCCTGGTCGCCCGGCGTGATGAAGCGCGGCGTCGACAGCTCCGCCACGATGGGCGCGGCCACGACCATCTCGGCATCGGCATGGCCATAGCGTTCATCGGTGAACGCCACCGCCATGAGGCGCAGCGTGCCGTTGAAATCGGGCAGGTCCAGCGGGATCCGCGCGCGGCCCTGCTCGTCCAGCGCGACCACGCCCGAGAAGAGATCCACCAGCTTGACCTTGCGCGGCAGGCTGCGCGTGTCGCCGCGCAGCGCGGCATCGCCGCCCCACTTCAGCCGGCCGCGCGTGCCGTCCATCTTCTCGATCAGCTTGCCGTACATGTCCAGCAGCTCCGGCGCATAGCGATGCTTGCCGAAGAAGAAATCGAAGGGATCGGGCGTCGCGTACTGGTTGATGTTCAGGATGCCCACGTCCACGGCCGACAGCGTGACGTGCGCGGTCTTCGCGCCCTCGCCTTCGACCTGCACCTGGACCATCGCCTGGGTTTCCGGACGCACCTTGGCCGGCGCGTCCAAGGCCACCTTCAGGCCGCGCGCCGTGGTGTCCAGCGGCAGGTGCACCAGGCCGACGGCGCGTGCGGGCGTGACCCGGTCACCCGTGCTGCCAGGCCGGAACACGGTGGCCGAGACATAGAGATCATGGCGGCGCCATTCGTCATTCAGGGGAATGTCGATCTGCGTGCCGTCGGCCTTCGCATCGACCCACTTGCTCCAGAGCAGCGTGTCGCCCTCGACCGTGATCAGCGCGCGGCCATCATGCGGCGGGCGGAACGTCAGGCTGACGGGCACGCCCGGCTTGGCGGGCACGCGCGCCAGCTGCATCTGCACACGGTCGGGCCGGTTGCCGATCTCGTCCGCGTTCTGCGCGTCCCAGCCGGCGTAGAAGCGATAGCGCAGCGTCTGTCCGGTTTCCGGATCCGTGATTTCCAGGCGGTAGCGTCCCCAGCCCACCTGCAGCGAGAACGGCATGCGGATGTGCAGGGGCAATTGCCGCGACTCGACCAGTTCGTCGGTATCGGTGTAGCCGCTGTTCCAGCCGCGGTTGTCGTCGTAGCGCCAGTAGTATTGGCGACGCTCGTGATACAGCCGCATTTGCGCCGCGGCCAGCGGCACGATCTCGCCGCGCGCGTCCACGCGCACGGCCTCGAAGGCCGCGCCGCTGGACTCCCGGGTGACGTCGCGGTCGAACAGCGGGCGCACGGCGATCAGCTTGTCCGCCGGCCAGACGGAACGCTCCAGCGAACGCACGACGGGCCGCCCGCCCGACTCCAGCAGGCTGGCCGACAGGCGCAGGCGCATGGGCGAACGCGCGCCCTCCACGCTGGGGTCGATATCGAGGCTGGCGCCGCCCTGGGCATTGGTCTCCTTCTCGGGCAGTTCTTCGTAGCGCCGCGTGGCATCGTCCGCCACGTCGCCGAAGATGAAGCCCGGCCACTGCGCCGGCAAGGCCACGCGGTCACGCCGCACCTGCAGGCTGGACAGCAGGCGCATGCCGTCGGCGGGCGCGCCGTACAGATAGTCCCCCTGCACCGCCACCGTCCAGTTCTCGCCCGGCGACAACACGCCCTGGCCGCCATCGAGCGCCAGCTTCATGCGCTCGGGCAGGAACTCCTCGACCTGGAACTTCCAGCTGGCGTCCGGCACGCGCGCGGCCGGATCGACGCGCAGTTCCAGCGTCCAACCGCCCGTCGGGGCATCGGCGGGCAGCGCGATCGCCTGCTGCACATAAGCGGCGACCTTTTCATCGCCCTTCCAGGTGCCGGACTGCGACACCTTCCCGTCGGGGCGCTTGATGCTGTAGGACAGCGGCGCAGCCGGCAAGGCGCGGCCATCGGGATCGCGCGGCAGCACCGAGACATGGAAGCGCTCGCCGGGGCGATACAGGTTGCGGCCCGCGTAGACGAAGACGCTGTTGGCACGGGCCGGGTGGCCGCCCACGTCGAACTCGGAGAGATCCAGCGCGGGTTCGCCCAGCGCCAGGACCGTCATTTCCTTGCCGCGCAGCGCGCGCAACACGCGCGCCTTGCTCAAGTCGCCGGTCAGCGTGGCATGGCCCTGGGCATCCGCGCGCGCGCGGGCCAGCACTTTCGCGTTGTCGTCCAGCACCTCGACGTCCACGTCGGCCAGCGGCGCCCCCGAGGACAGCGACACGGCGAAGGCCTCCAGCTGCCCCGCATAGCGGCGCGCGTGCAGGCCGATGTCGCTGACATAGAAATAGGTCACCTGGTAGTCATAGCGGAAGCGGCCGGGCTGCGACATCACGGCCACATAGATGCCCGGTTCCTTCAGCGGGGCGATGGTCTCGACCGGCAGGAAGGTGACGTGTCGGCGGTTCGGCTTGTCGTCGGTCAGGAAGCGGCCCTGGTACACGCTGGTGGTCAGGTTGCGCAGGCGGTCCAGGTCCCATTGATCGACCGACCCCTTCAAGGTCCGGTTCGACGAATAGCGCCAGTTGCCGCCCTCTTCGTCGTAGTCGTCATCGTCGTCCGAACGCGTCGCGCCGATGCCCAGGACGTTGCTGAAGAACTCGGGCACCTTGTCCGGGGCCACGCGCAGGAACTGCACGTCGACCTCGGGCTGGTTCACCGTGGTCACGGGCAGGCCGCCGTTCTGGCCGGCGGGCAGCACCACGCCGCGGCTGGCGAAATAGAAGGAAGGCGGCATCGCCTCGGTATCGACCACGCAGCGCAGGCCTTCCGGCAGGGTCGTTCCGCCCTGGGCGGCCAGCTCGCGGCCCAGGGTGATTTCATAGCGCCGCTCGGGCTGCACGTAGGGGAAATAGATGACGCGGGGGTTCTCGCCCATCGTCCAGCTGCCCTGGACAGGCTGGCCGCCGCGGGCAGGCGCGTCGCTCAGGGCAAACGGCGTGCCAGGCTGGGCACCGCCCTGCTTGGCCTCGTCGGCCCGGCCCGCCTCCGAAGGCGCCTCGCCCGTGTCGATCACGCGCAGATTGCCATCGAGCTTGCGGCGCCCATCCACCGGCTGCGTGAAGGTCACGGCCAGCGCCAGCGAATCATTGAATTCGCGCGCCTGGCAGGTGACGGCATTGAACGGATCGGGATCTCCGATGGTGGAGCCCGGCGCCGACCCCGCGGCGGGCGAAGGCCGGTGCTGCGACACGTTGACGACGACCGGCGCCGCGTCGGGGCTGGCGCCGAGCCGGCCTTTCCCGGCCCACCAGCCCACCGCGCCCGCACCGGCGCACACCACCGCCACAGCGGCAACTAGACCCCAGGAAAAGCGTTTGCTGGCCACCGCGACGACTCCTGCTTCTTATGGATATAGATATCTAGAGGAAAAAACCGGAAAAACAGGCCGTTGCCGGCCGCCGAGCAAACCGGGGCGCCGCGGACCGGCAAGGCGGGTCCGCCAACGCTTCCGGGAAGAGGCGCGAACGCGCCTGGGAAGGATCTAGTCGTCCACCGGCTCCATGATGCACTGCAGGGGATGCTGGCGCGCCTGGGCGTATTGGCCGACCAGGGCAATCCGGGTGGAGGCGATGTCGCGGGGGTAGACACCGCAGATGCCACGCCCTTCATGATGCACTTGCAGCATGACGCGCGTGGCCTGTTCGATATTCTTGCCGAAGAACTTCTGGAGCACCTTCACGACGAACTCCATGGGGGTGTAGTCGTCATTGAGCAGCACCACCTGATACATGGGCGGGGGTGCGGGCGGCGCAAGTTCGGGCTCCACGACAGTGTCGTGCTGAGGGTCGTAGCGTGTACTCATGATTCCGGCATTTTAGGAAAAGCGCGCGTGCTTGTGCGCATCCAAGCGTAAAAACCGGCTTGCGGCCACGGGATATCTCCGCCGCTCGCCCCCGGTTTCCTGCCTGAAAATGCGACGTTCGCATGCGTAATAACCATACTTGACGCACCTGTCAAACGTGCGCATCATCAGTTGCTTCCGGAGGTTCCGCAACGCGGGGGCCCCCTGGAAGCAGATGCTTGCCGGCGGGACCCGGTGGCAAAAACCCATGATGAACAATATGTGAGGCAGTCCGCATGTCTGAAACGACCGCAACCGCCAGCCAAGGGGATACACCCAAATCGACCGGCATCGTAAAGTGGTTCAACGATGCCAAGGGATTCGGATTCATTACTCCCGACGATGGCAGCGAAGACCTTTTCGCGCATTTCTCGTCCATCCAGATGAATGGATTCAAGACCCTGAAGGAAGGACAGAAAGTCGCCTTCGAGATCATCCAGGGGCCCAAGGGCAAACAGGCGCTGAACATCACGGCAGCCTGACCCGCCAGCCCTCGCGGCCCGGTCCGGCGGTCCGGCCCAAAACCGGACCGCCGCGGTGTATAAACACCGCATGACACGCATCCGAACCTTTTTCCGCTCGGACCGGCGCCTGCACGCGCTGCTCGCCTGTGCCGCGCTGCTTCCCGCCTCGGTCTTCGCCGCCTCCGGCGCGCTCCCCTTGCGCGAGCTCACGGCCGGCATGCACCGCATCCACGCAGAAATCGCCGACACCGACGCCAGCCGCACACGCGGCCTGATGCGACGGGAATCGCTGGCGCCCAACCACGGCATGCTGTTCATCTTCCAGGACAGCGACACGCGCTGCTTCTGGATGCGCAACACGCCCCTGCCGCTCACCATCGCCTTCCTCGACGACGCGGGCCGCGTGGTGAACCTGGCCGACATGGCGCCCCATACCGAGACGCCGCACTGCTCGGCCGAACCCGTGCGCTACGCGCTGGAAATGGAGCAGGGCTGGTTCAGCCAGCGCGGCATCCAGGCCGGCGCCCGGCTGCAGGGGCTGCCGGCAGCCGGCCGCTGAGCGGCCTGCAAGCCCCCGCCTGTCTCTCGGCGCACACCGCTGCGCGCCGCGCCTGTTCACGCCGCGCCGTCTTCCGGTGTGACGTCCCGCACGTCGACCTGCGCCTCGCCCCGAGCGAAACGCAGCGATAGCCGCGCGCCGCGCGCGAGCGTCCCGGCATCGCGCACGATCCGCCCATCCGTGTCTCTTGCGATCGCGTAGCCGCGCGCCAGCGTCTGCTGGGGATCCAGGGCCCGCAACTGCCCCGACAAGGCCTGCAGGGCGGCCTGGCGGGCCGGCGTGAGCCGCCTGCCGGCCTGGGCCAGGGCTGCCTGCACCCGCGCCAGGCGTTCCGCCGCGCGCCGCACGTCCGGGCGACGGTGCGCCAGCCGGGTATGCAATACCTCCAGGCGCGCTTCGCGGCGGGCCAGCGGCCGGCGCGCTGCCACGCCCAGGCGATGGCGCAGGGCATCCAGCCGATCCCGCTGATGCGACAGGCGCTGGCCGGGCGACGTCAGTTGCGCGGCGGCCCGGTCCAGGCGCTGCGCCGCGCGCTCCAGGCGGCGCTGCTGCGTGCGGGCCAGGGCGCGATTGGCCTGCGCGACCCGTGCCAGCCACTCGCCGCGCGGCGTGGCGGCCAGCTCGGCCGCCGCGGTGGGCGTGGGCGCGCGCAGATCGGCGACGAAATCGGCAATGGTGAAATCGGTTTCGTGCCCCACCCCGCTGATGACGGGGATGGCGCTGTCCAGGATGGCGTAGGCCAGCGCTTCGTCGTTGAAGCTCCAGAGATCCTCGATGCTGCCGCCGCCTCGCACCAGCAGCAGCGTGTCGACCTCGGCGCGCGCGGTCGCCGCGCGCACCGCGGCCGCCAACCTGGCGGCCGCGTCGGCGCCCTGCACGGGCGCCGGATAGATCACCACCGGGATATGCGGGGCGCGGCGGGCCAGCGCCGACAGGACATCGCGCAAGGCGGCCGCCTGCAGCGAGGTCACGACGCCGATGGCGCGCGGCAAGGCCACGGGCTCGCGCTTGCGCTCGGGGTCGAAGAGCCCCTGGGCAGCCAGCTTCTCCTTCAGCCGCAGAAAGGCCTCGTAGAGACCGCCCTGGCCCGCCGGCCGCATGGCGTCCACCTGCAGCTGGTAGTCGCCGCGAGGTTCGTAAAGCGACACCCTGGCCCGGATCTCGACCTTGTCGCCCGCCCGGGGGGAAAAGGAGACCGCCTGGGCGCGTCCGCGGAACATGACCGCGCGGACGGCGGCCTGGGGGTCCTTCAGGGTGAAATACCAGTGGCCTGATGCCGCCTGGGTGAAATTGGAAATTTCGCCCGACACCCAGACTGCCGGAATGCTGCGATCCAGCAACTGCCCCACCGCTTGGTTCAACTGGGCAACCGTCAGGACAGACCGCGCCAAATCGTCATTTGTGACCGAAAGTCGTGTTGTCATAAGGCTGAGCGCAGAGGGAGCTGTCCACAGGCCGGCGGAGCGGGGAACGGATGATACAACAGCCACCGATTTGGCCCAACCCTGCCAGATGCCTTCAAAGAAACCATGCAAGCCATTGATTTATAAGAAAACATGGAAAAACGGGCAGTGCGTGCCCTGAGCGCGTACCGGCGCGCAAGCCCTATCCACGCGTACTCCGGCCGACTTGCACACAGAATTATCCACAGAATCTGTGGATAGTTTCGGCGTGGATCAAACGCCGGGGGCAACCTCCCGTAACAGGGGCTTGCCGCCCCGCGCCGATGCACTATCATTGCCAACCTGTCGCCTGACCGGCATGCCGCCGGATCGCCCAGGAGCTACCGTCTTGCTTTCCATCCTCCACGATGCCGGCTGGCCCGTCATCCCCCTGCTGTTCGCCTCGGTACTGGGCCTGGCGCTCATCATCGAACGCCTGCTGGCCCTGCGGCGCGCCCGCGTGCTGCCGCGCGGCCTGACCGAACAGGTGCTGGACATGCTGCGCCGCCGCCAGGACACGCCGGAAGCCCTGTCGCGCCTGGCCACCAACTCCCCGCTGGGCCGGGTGCTGGCCGAGGTCGTGCGCAACCGCCACCTGCCGCGCGCCGAACAGCGCCTGGCGGTCGAGGATGCCGGCCGCGCCGAGGCCCACAAGCTGGGCCGCTACCTGTCCGGCCTGGGAACGATCGCCGTGGTGGCGCCGCTGCTGGGCCTGTTCGGCACGGTCGTGGGCATGATCGAGATCTTCGGCGCCTACACCCCCGACGGCGGCGACCCCGCCCAGCTGGCGCGCGGCATCTCCGTCGCGCTGTACAACACCGGTTTCGGCATCCTGATCGCCATCCCGGCCATGATCTTCCACCGCCACCTGCGTGCCCGCGTCGAGGATTTCCTGCGCGACATGGAGACGGCCGCCGCCCGCCTGGCGCGGGTGCTGGCCCGCGACGAGGGCGTGTCGTGAATTTTGGCGGTCCGCGCGCCGGCCACGAAGAACTCGAGATCAACCTGATCCCGCTCATCGACGTCCTGCTGGTGGTCCTGATCTTCCTGGCGGCCACCACCTCGTTCATGCGCCAGAGCGCGCTGGAAGTCGCCCTGCCCCGCGCCCAGGCCGACGCTGCCTCGCCCCCCCAGGCCCTGGACATCGCCATCAGCCGCGATGGCCGCTATGCCCTGAACGGCGAGCTGCTGGAAGCCAGCGGCGCAGCCGCCATCGCCCAGGCACTGGCGCGCGCCGCCGCGGGCCAGGCCGATGCCGTCCTCGTCATCAATGCCGACGGGCAGGCCAGCCACCAGTCGGTCGTCGACGTGATGGAAGCCGCCCGTGAAGCCGGGATCGCGCGCGTGAACTTCGCCGCGCAGCGCGCACCATGACCATGGGCCGCGGCGCAACGCTGCTCCAGCGCCAATGGCAGACCGGCGGCTGGCTGTCCACCCTGCTGCGCCCGCTGTCCTGCCTGACGGGGCTGGCCATCCGGCTGCGCCGCCGGGCGCACGCGCAAGGCTGGCGCAAGACCTGGCGGGCCCCGGTGCCGGTCGTCGTGGTGGGCAACGTCTATGTCGGCGGCACGGGCAAGACCCCCGTCACCATCGCCGTGGTGCGCGCGTTGCGCGAGCGCGGCTGGCGCCCCGGCGTTATCAGCCGGGGCTATGGCGTGAAGATCGGCCCCGCCCCGCGCAGCGGTCGCGGCACGCTCTCGGCCGACGACTTCGGCGACGAACCCGCCCTCATCGCCCAGGAAACCCAGGTGCCGGTCGCCGTGCACCCGCAACGCCCGCTGGCCGGCAAGGCCCTGCTGGCCCGCTGGCCCGACGTCGACGTGATCGTCTGCGACGACGGCCTGCAACACCTGCCGCTGGGGCGCGACGTGGAAATCGCCGTGGACGACGAGCGCGGCGTGGGCAACGGCCTGCTGCTGCCGGCCGGCCCGCTGCGCGAACCGCCCGCACGCCTGGACACCGTGGACGCCATCGTCACCAATCGCAGCATGCACGCCACGTCCGACAGCGCGGCAGGCGCGGCCCTGGGCGTGCCCTACCGCAGCGACATGCGCCTGACGCCCTCGCGCTACGTCAACCTCGTCTCGGGCGAATCCCTGTCTGCGGCCGACTTCATGGCGCGCTATGGCGCCACGCCGCTGGCCGCCGCCGCCGGCATCGGCCAGCCCGAGCGGTTTTTCTCGATGCTGCGCCACGCAGGCCTGAACCTGGTGCAGACCCTGCCCCTGCCGGATCACTACGCCTATCACGGCTCGCCTTTCGATAGCCTTCAAGCCGAAGGCGTGCTGATCACCGCCAAGGACGCGGTCAAGTGCGCGGGCCTGGGCGACGAGCGGCTCTGGACCGTGCACGCCGACACCGCGTTCTCGCGCCCGGCCCTCTTCGACTGGCTCGACGTCCGCCTGCGCGCCGCCGCCGCCCAGCGACGGCAGCGGCACACCCAGCCCCCCCCCCCGCCCGGGAAAGTCGACTAGAATTCCTGGATGGAATCCCGTCTGCTCGACCTGCTTGTCTGCCCCGCCTGCAAGGGCCGCCTCCACTACGACCGCGCGCACTCGGAACTCGTGTGCCGCGGCGATCGCCTCGCCTATCCCGTGCGTGACGGCGTGCCGATCCTCCTGGAAAGCGAAGCCCGCCGCCTGGAGCCCCAGGCCGAGCGCCCGCCCGCCCAGCCTGCCTGAACCGTGGGCTTCATTGCGCTGATCCCTGCCCGTGCGGCCTCCACCCGGCTGCCCGACAAGCCCCTGGCCGACATCGGCGGCAAGCCGATGGTGGTGCGCGTGGCTGAAAGGGCCCAGGCCTGCGGCGCCAGCCGGGTGCTGGTCGCCACCGACACGCCGCGCATCGCGCAAGCGGTCCGGGCGCACGGCCATGAGGCCCTGCTCACCCGCGCGGACCACCCCACCGGCACCGACCGTCTTGCCGAGGCCGCCGAGCAACTGGGCCTGGACGATGCGCAGATCATCGTCAATGTCCAAGGCGACGAACCCCTCATCGAGCCTGCGCTGATCGACGCCGTCGCGGACCTGCTGGCCCAGCGGCCCGACGCGGCCATCGCCACCTGCGCCTGCCCGCTGGCCGATGCGCAGGCGCTTTTCACGCCCAGCATCGTCAAGGTGGTGTGCGGCGCAGACGGCCGGGCCCTGTATTTCTCGCGCGCGCCCATCCCCTGGGCCCGCGACGCGTTGTCTGACGGCGCGCAAAGGCTGGCCCCCGGACTGCCCGCCTGGCACCACATCGGCCTGTATGCTTATCGCGTCGGCTTCCTGCGCCGCTACCCTTCCCTGCCGCAAGGCGAGCTGGAGCGTTTCGAGTCGCTGGAGCAGCTGCGTGCGCTGGAGCACGGTCATACCATCGTCGTACACAAGACGCCGACGCCGCCTGCGGCGGGCGTGGATACGCCCGAAGACCTGGCGCGCGTGCGTGCCGTCTTCGCAAATAAGGTATAAGAAAGGCTCGCCGCCATTTTCGCCCCACGGGCTCCGGCCTTTTATAACCAGAATGGCGAAACTTAGCGGCGTAAATCCTGCATAATCGCCCCGATTTCACAAAAACAGCGTTCTTACTGGAGCACTCATGCGTCTCATCCTGCTCGGGCCGCCCGGCGCCGGCAAAGGCACCCAGGCGGCCTTTGTCACTCAGCAATACGGCATTCCCCAGATTTCCACGGGCGACATGCTGCGCGCCGCCGTCAAGGCAGGCACGCCGCTGGGCCTCGAAGCCAAGAAAATCATGGATGCTGGCGGCCTCGTGTCGGATGACCTCATCATCGGCCTGGTGCGTGATCGCCTGAACCAGCCCGACTGCCAGCCCGGTTATCTGTTCGACGGCTTCCCCCGCACCATCCCCCAGGCAGATGCGCTGAAGGATGCGAACATCGGCCTGGACTTCGTGGTCGAGATCGAAGTGCCCGAGAGCGACATCATCGAACGCATGAGCGGGCGCCGCGTGCATCCGGCCAGCGGCCGTTCGTACCACACGCGCTTCAACCCGCCCAAGGTCGAAGGCAAGGACGACGTGACCGGCGAAGCGCTGGTGCAACGTGACGACGACCGCGAGGAAACCGTGCGCCACCGCCTGTCGGTCTACCGCGACCAGACGCGTCCCCTGGTGGACTATTACGCCAGCTGGGCCGCCAAGGACCCCGCCGCCGCGCCGCGCTACCGCAAGATCTCCGGTGTCGGCAGCGTCGAGGAAATCAAGTCGCGCCTGTTCGCCGCCCTGAAAGACTAAGTTCCCATCGTGCCCACGCCTGGCGGCGCGCCCCGGTGCGCCGCCGGCAATCCCCCCTCCCGCCCGCCAGGGCAAGAGGCGTCACGCGCCGCGCGGCGCAGGATCGGCCAGGCGCCTGTCCATCGGGGTCCATCCCCTGCCGCGCGTGCGCGCCACGCCAGCCAGGAAACAGACATGGACATCACCAACAAGGTTTTCATCGTGACCGGCGCGGCCTCTGGCCTGGGCGCGGGCACCGTGCGCATGCTGGTCGAACAGGGCGCGCGCGTCGTGCTGGCCGACCTGCAGGACGCGGCTGGCGAGGCGCTGGCCGCCGAACTCGGCCAACGATACGTGCATTGCGACGTGACGAAAGAAACGGATGCCCAGGCCGTGGTGGCAGCCGCCACCGCCCTGGGCCCGCTGTTCGGCCTGGTCAACTGCGCGGGCGTCGCCCCCGCCGCCAAGACCGTCGGCAAGGACGGCGCCCACCCGCTGGAACTCTTCCAGCGCACGGTGGGCATCAACCTCATCGGCACCTTCAACATGCTGCGCCTGGCCGCCACCGCCATGGCCGGCAATACGCCCGAGCCCACCGGCGAACGCGGCGTCATCATCAACACCGCCTCGGTCGCGGCCTATGACGGCCAGATCGGCCAGGCAGCCTATGCCGCCTCCAAGGCCGGCGTGGTCGGCATGACGCTGCCCATCGCCCGCGATCTGGCCCGCAACGGCATCCGCTGCGTGACCATCGCCCCGGGCATCTTCGGCACCCCCATGATCTTCGGCATGCCGCAGGAAGTGCAGGACTCGCTGGCCGCCAGCATTCCCTTCCCGTCCCGCCTGGGCCGCCCGGAAGACTACGCCAAGCTGGTGCGCCACATCGTCGAGAACGACATGATCAACGGTGAAACCATCCGCCTGGATGGCGCCATCCGCATGCCGCCGAAGTAACATTGCGCCTTCGAGTCAGCCCTAGAAGTCCGTGCAATGAGTCTGCTCCGCTCGGCGGCCACCGTCAGCAGCTTTACCCTGCTGTCGCGCATCACCGGCCTGGTCCGTGACGTCATCATCGCCCGCGCCTTTGGCGCGGGGCCGCTGACCGACGCCTTCTGGGTCGCCTTCCGCATCCCCAACCTGTTGCGCCGCCTCTTTGCCGAAGGCGCCTTCGCCCAGGCCTTCGTTCCCATCCTGGGATCGGCCCGGGCCGAACACGACGAAGCCGCCGTGCGCGTGCTGCTGGACCGGGTCGCGCGCGTGCTGACCTTCGTGCTGATGACCATTACCGTCATCGGCATGCTGGCCGCGCCGTGGGTGGTCAGCATCATGGCAACCGGCCTGCGCGACGCCTCGCGCGCGCAGGACTTCGACGCCGCGGTCTGGATGACCCGCACGATGTTCCCCTACATCGTCTGCATGTCGCTGGTCGCCTTTGCATCGGGCGTGCTGAACACCTGGCGCAAGTTCGCCGTGCCGGCGTTCACGCCGGTGCTGCTCAATGTGGCGATGATCGCCAGCGCCATCTGGCTGGCGCCCCGCATGGCGCAGCCGGTCCATGCCCTCGCCGTCGGCGTGCTGGCGGGCGGCGTGGCGCAGTTGGCCGTCCAATGGATTGCACTCAAGCGCCTGGGCCTTGCACCGCGACCCTCGCTCAAGCTGCGCGAAGCCTGGCGCGACCCCACCGTGCAGCGCATCGTGAAGCAGATGGCCCCCGCCACGCTGGGCGTCTCGGTGGCACAGATCTCCCTGCTCATCAACACCAACATCGCCACCTGGCTGGCGCCCGGCAGCGTCTCCTGGCTGTCCTTCGCGGACCGCCTGATGGAATTCCCCACCGCGCTGCTGGGCGTGGCGCTGGGCACGGTGCTGCTGCCCAGCCTGTCGCAGGCCCACGCCAAGGGGGCCACGCAAGACTACAGCGCCCTGCTCGACTGGGGCCTGCGGCTGGTGCTGCTGCTCGGCCTGCCGGCGGCCATGGGCCTGGCCCTGCTCGCCGACGGCCTGGTGGCCACGCTGTTCCACTATGGCCGCTTCGAGGCGGCCGACGTCATGCAGACGCGCGCGGCCGTCATGGCGTATTCGGTGGGGCTCGTCGGCATGCTGGCGGTGAAGATCCTGGCGCCGGGCTTCTATGCCCGCCAGGACATCCGCACGCCCGTGCGCATCGCCATCGCCGTGCTGATCTTCACCCAATTGCTCAACCTGGTGCTGGTGCCCGCGCTGCAACACGCAGGCCTGGCGCTGGCCATCGGCCTGGGCGCCTGCCTGAATGCCGGCGTGCTGCTGCGCGGCCTGCTCACGCGCGGCATCTACACCCCGCGCCCGGGCTGGGGCGGCTTCGCGCTGCGGCTGCTGCCCGCGCTGTTTGCCATGGCCGCCGCGCTGTACGCGGCCGACCAGAGGATAGACTGGATCGCCCTGCAGGCCACCCCGCTGCTGCGGATCCTCTACCTGGGCGGCGTCACCGGCGGCGCGGCCGTGCTGTATTTCGGGGTGCTCATGGCGCTGGGCATCCGGCCCGCCGATTTCCGCCGCCGGCCACGCACGGAAACGGCCGATGCCCCGCCTCCCGGCGAAGCGCCCTGATCCGATTTACCCAGGAAAAATACCGTGCCAGGCATTTTTACGACGCCCTTCCCTGCAAAGGGCTTGCTCTCACAGCTGGAGTTGCTATAATTTAATGCTTTGCTAGGCCCGTCGAGGTCGCCGCACGGACATCAATGTCCCCGGAAGGTCCACGACGCAGAGATCCCGTCGCGACTTCCCGCTGGTTGAACATACCAGCCTCCAGCCCCGACTCGACCCACAGGGCATAGCGCCAACAGACACCAGACAGACTCCAAGACACACATGGCCAATACCGCCCAAGCCCGCAAGCGCGCACGTCAATCGGTTGTGCGCAACCAGCACAACTCCAGCCTGCGCTCGATGCTGCGCACGGCCATCAAGCGTGTGCGCAGCGCCATCGTCGCCGGCGACAAGTCGTCCGCCGCCGAAACGCTGCAGAAGGCCACGAGCGTCATCGACCGCGTGGCCGACAAGAACATCATCCACAAGAACAAGGCCGCTCGCCACAAGAGCCGCCTGGCTGCCGCCGTCAAGGCAATGGCCTGAGCTGGCACATCAGGTCGAAAGACTGGTGTGGCTGCCTCCGGGCAGCATGAAGTGAAAAAGGGGCTTCCAGCCCCTTTTTTCATTGGCCTTTCCCTCATGCGCCGAAGACATCCTCGGCACCGCATGACACCAGGGGTGAAGTTAAGGGTTAAAGTGAGCGGCTTGCTTGTCAGCAAGTTGTCCTTCCCTTCCACCCCCAGCATGAGAGTCCAATGACGACCAAACCGCGCGTTCTCCAGATCGGCCCGCTGGCCGGCTCCCCCTCCGCCCAGGAACGGCTGCAGGCCAGCTACACGCCCCTCGAACTGTGGAAGCAGGAAGACAAGGCAGCCTTCATCGCGCGTGAAGCCCAGGACGTGCGCGTCGTCGTCACCACGGCCAGCTTCGGCTGCCCGGCCGACGTCATCAACGCCCTGCCCAAGCTGGAAGCCATCTGCAGCTGGGGCGTGGGCTATGACAGCATCGACGTCGAGGCTGCCCACGCCCGCAAGGTGCTGGTCAGCAACACACCGGACGTCCTGACCGATTGCGTCGCGGACCTGGCCTGGGGCCTGATGCTGGGCGTGTCCCGCCGCATCGCCCAGGGCGACCGCTATGTGCGTGAGGGTTCCTGGGGCCAGGTGCACGGCGCCTTCCCGCTGGGCGTGCGCGTCAGCGGCAAGAAGCTGGGCATCGTCGGCCTGGGCCGCATCGGCGAGGCGATTGCCCGCCGCGGCACCGGCTTCGACATGGACGTGCGCTATCACAGCCGCCGCCAGCGCAACGACACCGACTATGGCTACGAGGCCTCGCTGGAATCGCTGGCCGCCTGGGCCGACTACCTGGTCATCGCCACGGTGGGCGGCCCCAGCACGCGCCACCTGATCAACGCACCCGTGCTCGACGCGCTGGGTCCCCAGGGCATTATCGTCAACATCGCGCGCGGCTCGGTCATCGACGAGGCTGCGATGGTCGAGGCGCTGTCGTCCGGCAAGCTGGGCGGCGCAGGCCTGGACGTGTTCGAGCATGAACCCAAGGTGCCCGATGCGCTGAAAAAGATGGACAGCGTGGTGCTGCTGCCGCACGTGGGCAGCGCCACGCTGGAGACGCGCGAAGCCATGGCAGGCATGCTGTTCGACAACCTGGCCAGCTTCTTCGCCGACGGCAAGGTCATCACGCCGGTCTGAACACGCGGCCAGCGCAAGGACGACACGGGGCAGCCGCCAGGGCTGCCCCGTGTGCGTTCAGGCCAAACACCGTAACGGTATTCGGCCAGCCGCATTTCCATCGGTCCCAGGTAGCAGCGCACGGCACGACACACCCATCGGAGCGCAAGTATTCGCGATTTCAGCCGTGACACCGCACTAACTGCCTTCCAATTGCCCTTGGCCCTTTTTTGCGCTTTGCCGCATGAGATTCAGGAGCAACGATATGCCTTGCGCACTGCCTGGAAGCCCATCCTGTTCGGTCACGCAACCGGCGATTTCAAGATCGATGAGGCCGTGAATCGTCGCGTAGATCAAATTGGCCAGCGCGCGTGTCGGCGTGGCCGGCAGCACCCCTGCCTTCTGGCCATCCTGCACAAGGCCGATGACTGCCTCGAACGCGGCCGTCCCGGCCGCTTCGAGCGCGCTCTCGGCCAGGACAATCTCAGGTTTGCTGAACATCAGGCGATAGCGAGATGGGTAGCGGCAGCCGTAATCAACAAACGTAGCCAAGCCGCGGCGCAGGCGCTCTGAAGCCGAGCCATCGCCGCTGCGCGCCGCCTCGACGCCAGCGGCCAACAGCGTGAGGTCACGCTCGACGACCCCTGCGAGCAGGTCATTGCGGTCCACGAAATGCCGATAGGGTGCGTTGTGCGAAACGCCCACCGCCTGGGCAACGGCCCGCAACGTCACGACGGACTCGCCGCCTGCATCCAGCAGGCGCGCGGCTTCGGTGAGCAGCCTCTCTCGTGTATTCAATCAAGTCTCCTGTACCGTGGATGGCAAACCCACCAGTGCCTCTGAATCGGTCCAGAGTTTGCGCGCAAGTGTACTGTCGTAGGACATCGCCGACGAGCGCTGTTCAACCCATTGGCCATTGCATGATTGAATGTACTTGGCCGAGGCGTCGGCGAACTCGGGATCGATGGCGAGCCTTGCCAATACCTCCCCGGAGAAGGTCAAGCTGCCCATGGTGACGCCCATCCGCTTGACAAGCCATTTTGCAAAACCGGTACGCGCCGCCCACTGCATCAATGGCGGTGCCGTGCGTGCAAGGTTGGTTTCGACGATCAGCCCCGGATCGAACGCGATGGACAGGATGGAGGAACCCCGGGCGCGCAAGCGGCGATCCAACTCGTAGGCGTACATGATCGTGCAGAGCTTGGAGGTGGAGTAACGCTGACCGGGCGACAGCGGCTTGCCTGCTTTGCCCTCATTGGCCAGCCTCATCGCATCCGGCAAGGCGGCCCTGCCCACCATCTTGCCATCCATCGTGGCGGGGTCATGCGTGCCGCTCGCGGTGAACACAATTCGACCCTCTGGCTGGATGTCATCAAGCAGGCGATTGACCAGCATGAAGTGCCCCAGGCAATTGGTCGCGAACGTCTTTTCATAGCCTTCCGGGCTGTATTGGATAGGCCCCATGAACTGCGCGCCCGCATTGAGCAGCAGGGCTTGCAAGGGGGCGATGGCACCATCGCGCACAAGCTCTTGTACAGCCTTTGCAGCCGCGGCCACGGACGCCAGTGAACACACATCCAAAGCCAGGGCCCTAACGGTGACCCCGTACGTTGCGCCAAGCTCCTGCGCTACCGCGCTCACCTCGGCGTTGCTCCGCCCGCCCAGAACGATGTCGACTCCCCCGCGCCGGGCAATGGCCGTCGTTGCGTGCAAGCCGAGGCCTTTGTGGCCTCCCGTGATCAAAACAGAGGGCATCAAGGTTCCTTTGTTGACAATGTCAACTCGACAATATGCCCGCATGTTGACGCTGTCAACTTATTTTGAGGTCCGAACCGCAGCCCCCGGTACAGGCGCCGCCTTTTTGCCTTGGGGGCCCGGCGACAAAAAAAGAGCCAGGCCTGTCACCAGGGCTGGCTGAGTCCGGAGAAAGCCCGGCCCTACTCGCTTTAAATTTAAACAAAATGGTCAAGCAAGCACGCGACGCCCGCGGACACCGGGGCGCCGGGGTGCTAGACCGTGCGTTCGCTGGTCTTGAGCCCGTTGTCGCGGGCGAAATCCATCACGAACTTCCAGGCCAGCGGCTCGAGGTCGCGCAAGCGCTGATCCACCACCACGCAGCGCTCGCCGTCGATGAGGACGGGAACGACATAGGGCGAATAGGTCAGGTGGTTGCCCGCCGCGCCGGGAGGCCGGAACGAAGCCATCACGCCCGCCAGCCGTTCCGCCCAGTCGCTGGGGCGAAAGCGGTGGCCGTCCTGCGTGACGCCGTGAAGAATGAATTGCCTGACGTTCTGTGTCATGAAATACCGTATCGGGGCTAGCCTTTTCCGCCTGGCGGTTCATATGGCCTGCGCCGCGGATTGTATATGATTGACCCTTTCGGCACCCCGTCGTTCGCCTGAAGCGCGCAACGATCCGCCACTCTTCTTTTCCGCAGGAGTCCCGCATGTCTTCGTCCCTGGCCAATATCTACGCCCGCCTGCCTGTCGCCCTGTCCCACGGCAAGGGCGTCTGGGTGTGGGATACCGAGGGCCGCAAGCTGCTCGACGGCCTGGCCGGCATCGGCGTGTCCTGCCTGGGCCACGCCCACCCCAAGCTCGTGGGCGCCATCACCGAGCAGGCCGCCAAGCTCATCCACACCTCGAACCTCTACGAGGTGCCCGAGCAGACCGCCCTGGGCGAGCGCATCGCCGCCATCGCCGGCATGCAGGAAGTGCTCTTCGCCAACAGCGGCGCCGAAGCCAACGAAGCGGCCATCAAGGCCGCCCGCTACTACGGCCACAAGCAAGGCAATGAATTCCCCCACATCATCGTGATGGAGTCGTCGTGGCACGGCCGCACGCTGGGCACGCTGGCCGCCACCGGCAGCGAGAAGGCGCGCAAGGGCTTCGGCCCCCTGCCCGAAGGCTTCATCCAGGTGCCGTACAACGACCTGGCCGCCGTCGCCGCCGCTGGCGACAAGGAACCGCGCGTCACCGCCGTGCTGCTGGAAGCCCTGCAGGGCGAAGGCGGCATCCGCCCGGCCGACGTGGCCTACCTGCAAGGCCTGCGCAAGCTGTGCGACGAGCGCGGCTGGCTGCTGATGCTCGACGAAGTGCAGGCCGGCATCGGCCGCACGGGCAAGTGGATGGCCTACCAATGGGCAGGCATCGTGCCGGACGTCGTCACGCTGGCCAAGGGCCTGGGCGGCGGCGTGCCCATCGGCGCGGCTGCCTTCGCGGGCCGCGCCACCGGCGTCTTCGGTCCCGGCAACCACGGCACCACCTTCGGCGGCGGGCCACTGGTCAGCGCGGCAGCGCTGGCCACGCTGCAGGCCCTGGAAGAAGAAGGCCTGCTGGAGAATGCCGCCACCGTCGGCCAATACCTGCAGGACAGCCTGGCGCAGGCGCTTGCCGGCGTGCAGGGCGTGGCCGAGATCCGCGGCCGCGGCCTCATGATCGGCATCGAGCTCGACCGCCCCTGCGGCGTGCTGGTGCGCCGCGCGCTGGATGCGGGCCTGCTCATCAACGTCACGCGCGACAAGGTCGTGCGCCTGTTGCCGCCCCTCATCCTTTCCCGCGAAGAAGCCGACTACCTCGTCGGCCAGCTCGTGCCGCTGATCAAGCAATTCCTGGCCGAACAAGCCTGACCGAACCCGGTCCGCGGCAACCCGCCACGGACCCCGTAGCCCCAGCAAAACCGGATCCAAGATGACGAACGTTTCCCCCCAGAACGGCCCGCTGCGCCACTTCCTTCAATTCCGCGACCTCAGCCGCGGCGAGATCGACTACGTGCTGCGACGCGCTGGCGTCATCAAGGACAAGTTCAAGCGCTACGCGCCGCACCTGACCCTGCATGACCGCACGCTGGCCATGGTCTTCGAGAAGGCCAGCACCCGCACGCGCGTGTCGTTCGAGGCCGGCATGTACCAGCTGGGCGGCTCGGTCATCCACCTGACCACCAACGACTCGCAGCTAGGCCGCTCGGAGCCCATCGAGGACACCGCGCGCGTGGTCTCGCGCATGGTCGATCTCGTCATGATCCGCACCTTCGAGCAGACGCGCATCGAGCGCTTCGCCTCGCACTCGCGCGTGCCGGTCATCAACGGCCTGACCAACGAGTTCCATCCCTGCCAGATCCTGGCCGACATCTTCACGTTCATCGAGCACCGCGGCGCCATCCAGGGCAAGACCGTGGCCTGGATCGGCGACGCCAACAACATGTCCTACACCTGGGTGCAGGCCGCCGAGCTGCTGGGCTTCCGCCTGCACGTCTCGACGCCGCCGGGCTACGAGCTCGACGCCACGCGCGTGGGCGGCGTGTCGGAGGACGTGCTGCGCCAGTTCGCCGACCCGCGCGAGGCCTGCGCCGGCGCCCACCTGGTCACGACCGACGTCTGGACCAGCATGGGCTATGAGGACGAGAACGAGGAACGCCGCAAGGCCTTCGCCGACTGGTGCGTGGACGCCGAACTCATGCAGCTGGCCGCCCCCGACGCCCTCTTCATGCACTGCCTGCCCGCGCACCGCGGCGAGGAAGTGACGGGAGAAGTCATCGACGGCCCGCAAAGCGTGGTGTGGGACGAAGCCGAGAACCGCATGCACGTGCAGAAGTCGCTGATGGAGTTCCTGCTGCTGGGCCAGCAGGACTGAGTCTTTTCCTCGGCAGGCAAAACAAGGGGGCGCTTCGGTGAAGCGCCCCTGGCGGATGCCGGCGCCGCCGGGCAGCCAACTGCCAGGCCACGAATGTCATGGACGGGGGCTGCACGGCCTGCGCTGTTGCAGGCACGCCCCCTCCCTTGCCAGCCACCGAGGCAAACGCGCTAGAATGCAAGGTTGACCGGCCATTCACGGGCTTTCCCTCAACATTCGCGGCTGAACGCCCGGCACCCCGCCGACACGCAGGCCGCCAAGACCCCAGGAACAATGAGCACTATCCTCCCCCATCTTCCTTCCGGCCAAAAGGTCGGCATCGCCTTCTCGGGCGGCCTCGACACCAGCGCAGCGCTGCTGTGGATGCGCAAGAAGGGAGCGGTGCCGTACGCCTACACGGCGAACCTGGGCCAGCCCGACGAGCCCGACTACGAAGAAATCCCGCGACGCGCCAAGGAATACGGCGCGGAGAACGCCCGCCTGATCGACTGCCGCAAGCAGCTGGTGGCTGAAGGCATTGCGGCCCTGCAAAGCGGCGCCTTCCACATCTCGACGGCCGGCATCACCTACTTCAACACCACCCCCATCGGCCGTGCCGTCACCGGCACGATGCTGGTGGCCGCCATGAAGGAAGACGACGTCAACATCTGGGGCGACGGCAGCACCTTCAAGGGCAACGACATCGAGCGTTTCTACCGCTACGGCCTGCTGACCAACCCGGAACTGAAGATCTACAAGCCCTGGCTGGACCAGACCTTCATCGACGAGCTGGGCGGCCGCGCGGAAATGTCCGAGTACATGCGCGCTGCCGGCTTCGACTACAAGATGTCGAGCGAGAAAGCCTACTCCACCGACTCGAACATGCTGGGCGCCACGCATGAAGCCAAGGACCTGGAGTACCTGAGCTCCGGCATCCGCATCGTGCAGCCCATCATGGGCGTCGCGTTCTGGCGCGAAGACGTCGCCATCAAGGCTGAAACCGTCAGCGTGCGCTTCGAGGAAGGCCAGCCGGTCGCCCTGAACGGCGTCGAATACGCCGACCCGGTCGAACTGATGCTGGAAGCCAACCGCATCGGCGGGCGTCACGGCCTGGGCATGAGCGACCAGATCGAGAACCGTATCATCGAAGCCAAGAGCCGCGGCATCTACGAAGCCCCGGGCATGGCGCTGCTGTTCGCCGCCTACGAGCGCCTGGTCACCGGCATCCACAACGAAGACACCATCGAGCAGTACCGCGACCACGGCCGCAAGCTGGGCCGCCTGCTGTACCAGGGCCGCTGGTTCGACCCGCAAGCCATCATGCTGCGCGAAACGGCCCAGCGCTGGGTGGCCCGCGCCATCACCGGCGAGGTCACGCTGGAACTGCGCCGTGGCAACGACTACTCGATCCTGGACACCACCTCGCCCAACCTGACCTACCAGCCCGAGCGCCTGACCATGGAAAAGGGCGAATCGATGTTCTCGCCGCGCGACCGCATCGGCCAACTCACCCTGCGCAACCTCGACATCGTCGACACGCGCGACAAGCTGGTCACCTATGTAAAGGCGGGCCTGCTGGCCCCCACCTCCGGCTCGGCCCTGCCGCAGCTGAAGGACGGCAACGACAAGTCCTGATCGGTCCTGCGCCGACAGCACGGACCCCGCCGGTGGCATCCAGCCCGGCGGGGTTTTTCTTTGTCCTGCCCGATCTGCGCCGGCAAGGCGCCATTCAGCGCGCCAGGCCCCGCAGGCAGGCCGCCTGCAGCAAGGCCCCCAGCGCCGCCACGGCGGCGGCCCCGGTGGCAAGCGACCACGCCGGCCACTGCACCGCCAGCATGAGGCCCCCCCCCGCCGCGCCCAATGCACTACCGAGATACAGGGCTGACTCGTTCAAGGCCACCGCCACGTTGCCATCCCCCTGCCGCTCGCGGCATTGCACAAGCAGCTTGTTCTGCGGCACCTGCAATGCCCAGCCGACGGCGCCCCACACCGCGATCGGCAACAGCGCCCCCCAGGGGCTCACGCCCACGGCCAGCGGCAGCACGGACAGGGCCATGGCCAGCAAGACCATGATGCCGAGCGTCAGCCATGGCGCACGGACCCGGTCGGCCAGGAGTCCCACCAGGAAACTCCCCACGATGCCGCCCAGGCCCCACACCCACAGCGATGCCGTCAAGGACACTGAACCGCTGCCCTCCCCCGGCACCAGCAAGGCAGCCAGATAGGTATAGAGCCCCAGGCTTGCGATGGCGGCCAGCAGCGATACCGCCAGGATCGCCAGCACCTGCCTGTCGGCCAACAAGGCAAGCTTGCGCGACAGGGGCAAGGCGGCCGCAAGCGGCAGGGCCGGCAATCGCGCGGCCAGCCCCGCGCAGGCCAATGCGCCCAAGGCGGCGACCAGCCAGAAGGCCGCCTGCCATCCGAGCCACCCGGCCAGCAACAGGCTCAGCGGCACGCCCAGCACGGTGCCGCTGGCCATGCCGCCCATGATGATCGCAATGGCCTGCCCACGCCTGGCAGGCGGTGCGACCGCGGCCGCCGCACCGATGCCCAGCGCCAGATAGACGCCCGCCCCCACGCCAGCCGCCGCGCGCGCCAGCAGCAGCGCGGACAGGCTGCCCGCCAGGGCACTGGCGGCATTTGCCGCCACGAATATCGCCAGCGACACCAGCAACGCAGTGCGCTGGCCTCGCGGGGGCAATACCGCCACGGCCACGGGCGACCCCAGGCCATAGGCCAGCGTGAAGGCCGTGACGAGCTGCGCGGCCACGGCCAATGGCACGGCGAACGAGGACTGGATCAGGGGGATGAGCCCCGCGGTCATGTACGAGGCCATGCCCAGCGCGAAGGCGCCCAGGGCGACCAGGACGACCACCGCCATGGGCCCGGCCTGTGCGGCCGCGGGGGAGGGACAGCGGGAAATATCGGAATGCAGGGACATCGTGCTTGCTCTCGACCAGGAAAGCGCACATTCTGGAAGCCTTGCCATCCCATTACAATTTAGCCATTTATGCTATTGCTTAAAGCGACAGGCTCCCATGCGTAACCTCGCTCGCAACCGGGGCGAACTGGCCGCCTTTCTTCGCGCGCGCCGCGAGCGGCTTTCGCCCGCCGAAGCCGGGCTGCCCGCCTCGACCCGCCGCCGCACCCCCGGGCTGCGCCGCGAGGAAGTCGCGGCCCTGGCCGGGGTCGGGCTCACCTGGTACACCTGGCTGGAACAGGGACGCGAGATCGGCGTCTCCAGCGCCTTCCTGGACAACCTGGCGCGCGTCCTGAAGCTGGACGCAGCCGAGCGCCGGCATCTTTATCTGCTGGCCCATGAACGTCCCCCCGCTGAATCGGGCAAGACCTGGTGCGTGGTGCCACCGCCCATCCTGCGCCTGATGCATGACCTGGCGCCCCATGCGGCCTTCGTGCTGAACCTGCGCTGGGATGTGCTGGCCAGCAATGCCGCGGCCAATACCCTCTTCGGCTATGACCGCCACGCGCCCGCGCGGCGCAATCTGCTCTGGCTGCTGTATACGGACCCCGCCTTGCGCGAGACGCTGGTGGATTGGGACGCCGAGGCGCCGCGCATGCTGTCGAGTTTTCGCCGCGACTATGCGCGCGCCACGCAGGAGGCCGACATCCTGGCGCTGCTCGCCGAACTGGAAAAGGTATCGCCGGAATTCAAGCAGGGATGGCGCCAGCACGACGATGTGCATGCGCCCTGCGCCGGCGTGCGCCGCTTGCGGGTGGCCGGCAAGGCCGAACCCTTCGAACACAGCACGCTCACCATCGACGCAGACCGGCACTTGCGGCTGGTGGTCTACGCCCGCCAGGAAGCCTGACGGCTTCTGCCCCTACAGCTCCACCTGGATGCCCATCTCGACCACCCGGTTCGGCGGAATCCGGTAGAAACGCGTGCTGCGCGTGGCGTTGCGCGCCATGAAGGCATACAGCCGTGCCAGCCAGCGCGGCATGGCGCCGGCTTTCCTGCCCAGCACGATGGTCTCGCGCGACAGGAAATAGGACGTCCGCATGGGCGCCAGCGCGATCTCGGAATGGTGCTGCGCAATCGCTTCCAGCGCGCGCGGCACGTCGGGCTCTTCCATGAAACCGTAGTACACCACCGCCTGCCAGCTGGAGGCGCTGAGCTTGTCGACCTTCAGCCGTTCCTGCGGATCGGCATAGGGCACGTCCCGGATGCACACCGTCAGGAACAGCACGTGCTCATGCAGCACCTGGTTGTGCTTCAGGTTGTGCAGCAGCGCCGGCGGCGCGACCCCTTCGCGCATGCTCATGAAGACCGCCGTGCCGTCCACCCGGGCAGGCGGATAGTTTTCCAGCTGCACCATGAACGCCTGCACCGGCAGGCGGTCGCGGTGCTCGATCTCGGTCAGGATGGCGCGGCCGCGCCGCCAGGTCATCATCAACGTGAAGATCGCCAGGCCCACGGTCAGCGGCATCCAGCCGCCCTCGTGCATCTTGGCCGCATTGGCGCCGAACAGCAGCAGGTCCAGCACCAGCAGGAAACCCAGCACCGTCCACCACGCCACCCGGCGCCAGCCGCGCGTGCCGTGCGCCAGCACGGCGAAGGCCAGGATGGTGGTGACCAGCATCGTGCCCGTGACCGCGAAGCCATAGGCCGAGGCCAGCGCCTCGGAAGAACCGAACAGCAGCACCAGCGCAATGACGGCCACCAGCAGCAGGCGATTGACCTGTGGCAGGTAGACCTGGCCCTGCTCGCGCGCCGAGGTGTGCTGGATATCCATGCGCGGCCAGAAGCCCAGTTGCACGGCTTGCCGGGTCACGGAATAGGCGCCGGAGATGACGGCCTGCGACGCCACGATGGTGGCGATGGTCGCCAGCACCACCAGCGGCCATTGCGCCCAGCCCGGCGCCATCAGGTAGAAGGGGTTGCGGATGGCGCCGGGGTCCATCAGCAGCAGCGCGCCCTGGCCGAAATAGCACAAGGTAAGCGCGGGCAGCACCAGCACGAACCAGGCGCGCCGGATGGCCGGGCGGCCGAAGTGTCCCATGTCGGCATACAGGGCTTCGGCGCCCGTCAGCGCCAGCACCACGGCGCTCAGCAGGAGGAACCCCGTCCACGGATCACGCGCCACGAAACACAGCGCCCAGCGCGGATCCAGCGCCTGCAGCACCTGCGGATGCTCGGCGATCTGCGCGATGCCCAGCGCCGCCAGCGTCAGGAACCAGACGATCATCACCGGGCCGAAGAGCCTGCCCATGGCTGCGGTGCCATGCGACTGCACGGCGAAAAGCAGCGCCAGCACCGCCAGCGACAGGGGCACCACCCAATCATCCAGGGTGTGCGACACCACGCCGATGCCCTCCAGCGCGGACATCACCGAGATCGCCGGCGTGATCATGCTGTCGCCATAGAAAAGCGCTGCGCCGAAGATGCCCAGGCCCGTCAGCACCGCGCCCAGCCGCCCTCCTCTTCCCCGCAAGGCCAGCTCCAGCAGGGCCAGCGTGCCGCCTTCGCCACGGTTGTCGGCGCGCAGGATGAGCATCACGTATTTCAGCGACACCACGATCATCAGCATCCAGAACAGCAGCGACAGTACGCCCAGCACCGTGTCCGGCGAGAAGTCCTGCAAGAGCGTCATGCAGGCGCGCAAGGTATAGAGCGGGCTGGTGCCGATGTCGCCATACACCACGCCCAGCGCACCGATGACCAGGGCGGCCCGCGGCGTGGCGGCGTGGGCGGCCTGGCTCATGCGCTGCGTTCCTGCCGGGTGAGCTGGGCGCCGATGCGCGGGCCGGGGAAAACCACGCTCAGGCGCGTGCCGGGATACTCCGGCCGGCTGACGAGATTCCAGAACGCGCCGTGCGCGCCCGCGATCTCGCGCACGATCGCCAGCCCCAGGCCGGAACCGCCTGCCGCCGAGCGCGGCGAACGATAGAAGGCCTCGAAGACGCGCTCGCGTTCATCGGGCGGAATGCCCACGCCGTCATCCTCGACCGTCAGGGACGGCGGATTGGTGCCCACGTGCAGGCGGATGCGCGTCGCGCCTTCGGCATAACGCAAGGCATTGTCGATGAGGTTGCCCAGCAATTCGCCCAGCAGCAAGGCATCGGCATCGATCCAGGCAGGGGTGTCGGGCGCGATCAACTCCAGGTCGATATGCTGCGCGCGGGCACGGCCCAGCCAGGTGGCGCCGGTCTCGCGCACCCACTCGCACAGGTCCAGGCGCACGAAGCTGTCCTGCGGACGGATGCCGGGGTCGGCGCGTGCCAGCACCAGCAACTGCTGCCCCAGGCGGATCATGCGGTCGGTGACCGACTTGATGCGTTCGGCCCGGTCGCGCACGTCGTCCGACAGCGGGCGCGCCAGCATCAGCTCGGACTCCAGTTTCAAGCCGCTGAGCGGCGTGCGCAGCTGGTGCGCGGCATGTCCCACGAAGCGCCGCTGCGCGGCCAGGGCGGCCTCGAGCCGCGCCAGCAATTCGTTGGTGCGCGCCACCATGGGCTCCATTTCCAGCGGCAGGCCCACCACGTCCAGCGGCTGCAGGTCGTCGGCGGAACGCTGGCGGATCGCCTCGGATAGATGGTTGACGCCGCGCAGCCCCGAGCGCACGCCGGCCACGACGACCCAGGCGAACAGCAGCAGCAGCACCGTCTGTCCCAGCACCATGAGCCAGAAGATGTCCTCCAGCACCCAGTCGGAGATGTCGAGCTTGTGGGTGATGACCCAGATCGCCCCCAGGTCCAGCACCACCAGCAGCAGGATGGCCGGCAACAGCCGCACCACCAGGTGGCGGGCCAGCGAACCCGCGGGCAGGATGGGCTTGCGCGCGCCGTCCTCGGGATCAGCGGGACGGCGCGGCGCAGGAGAGGGGGGAAGGGAACGCGTGGGCATGGGCGTGGGCGTCCCGCGGCCGGAGCGTCAGCTCAGGTGGACGCGGCGGACTCGACGTCCAGC
The DNA here is from genome assembly GCF_900089455.2 of Orrella dioscoreae. Classification (NCBI taxonomy): domain Bacteria; kingdom Pseudomonadati; phylum Pseudomonadota; class Betaproteobacteria; order Burkholderiales; family Alcaligenaceae; genus Orrella; species Orrella dioscoreae. The sequence continues at coordinate 1,892,832 of NZ_LT907988.1, read as the reverse complement.
AGGTAGCCGAAGCCCCGCACGGTCTGGATGCCGGCGCCCGTGCCTTCCAGGCGCTTGCGCAGGCGGTAGACATAGACCTCGACGGCATTCTCGCTGAAGTCGGCATCCCAGGCCGACAGCGAATTGACGATCTGCCGCTTGGTGACGACCCGGCCGGCGCGGGCCATCAGCATTTCCAGCACGGACAGTTCGCGCACCGACAAGGCGATGCGTTCGCCGTTGACACGGACTTCACGGCCGACGGTGTCGAAGACCAGCGGGCCGATTTCCAGCAGCGGCTGGACCTGGCCGGTACGGCGGCGCGCCAGGGCGCGCACGCGCGCGGCCAGCTCGGGCAGGTCGAAAGGCTTGGTGACGTAATCGTCGGCGCCGGCATCCAGCCCAGCCACGCGATCCTCCAGCCCATCGCGGGCGGTCAGGATCAGCACGGGGATGCTGTTGCCCTCCCCTCGCAGGCGGCGCAGGATGTCCAGCCCGCTCATGGCGGGCAGGTTCAGGTCCAGGACCACCAGTTCATAGGATTCGCCTGCCAGGGCGCTGAGCGCGGGCTCGCCATCGGTCAGCCAGTCGACCGCATAGCCCTGGTCGGACAGGAATTCCTGCAGCGCATGGCCCAGGGTGGTGTCGTCTTCGATTACTAGTACACGCATGCCGCGATTCTAGCGCCATCCTTTGAGCGGCGCGCTTCCTGAAAGACAAAAAACAACGGGCCGCCCCAGGGGCGGCCCGTCAAGACGGCCGGACTGCGTGTTGCGCTCAGGGCGCGGCAGGCGTCTGCACCGCGGCGGCGCCCGTGCCCGTCGGCGCGGCGGCGGCAGCGCCATCGGCCGAGGCCGGCTGGGTCACGAAGCCGATACGGGCCATGCCGCCCCGGCGCGCGCTGGCCATGACCTTGGCCAGCACTTCATAGCGGGTGTTCACATCGGCACGGATACGCAGTTCGGGCTGGGGCTTTTCACCCGCGATCGCCGCGAAACGCGCCTGCAGCGCGTCCACCGCCACGGGCTGCTCGTCCCAGAAGATCTGGCCGGCGTCGTCGATGGCCAGGTCGATGACCTTGGGCTTCTCGTCGATCTGCTCGGCGCTGACCTGCGGCACGTTGATGCGGATCGAGTGCGCCATCAGCGGCGCCGTGATGATGAAGATCACCAGCAGCACCAGCATGACGTCGATCAACGGCACCATGTTGATCTCGGACATTGCGTGGCCGCCGCCCGACTTGCTGTCGAAGCTGCCAAAGGCCATTATTCGCTCCCCTTGCTACCCGGCACCGAGCGGCGCAGGGAACGCACCTTGCTGTCCGGGAACACCACCTGCTGGCCCGTCGAGAGGAAGGCGAACAGGTCGTGCGCGAAGGCGTCCAGGCGCGCCAGCAGCACGCGGTTGCTGCGCACGAAGGTGTTGTAGGCCAGCACCGCGGGAATGGCGACCGCCAGGCCCAGGCCCGTCATGATCAGCGCCTCGCCCACCGGGCCGGCGATGCGGTTGATGGTCATGCCTTCCGACATGCCGATGCCGACCAGCGCGTGGTACACGCCCCACACCGTGCCGAAGAGGCCGACGAAAGGCGCCGTGGAGCCCACCGAGGCCAGCACGGTCAGGCCGTTCTCGAGCTTGGCGGTTTCCTCGTCGATCACCTTGCGCATGGTGCGGGTGACGAACTCGCCGTTGGAACCGATTTCCTCCAGGCGCGTCGCGCCATACTTGGCGTGGTGCGTGCGCGCATGGACCGCATGGCTGGTCAGGTGCGAGAATGGGTCGTTCACGCCGTGGGTGCGCATTTCGTTCTCGACGCTTTCCAGCGAGGTCGAGTTCCAGAACGTGTTCAGGAACTGGTCTGAACGGCGGCGGGTGCGCATGTTCGAGATCGCCTTGACGACGATGAGGTACCACGTCACCAGCGACATCACGATCAGCACGATGAAGAGCCCCTTGCCCACCATGTCGCTTTGCGCAATGAAGTGCATGAAGCCCATCTGCGCGTCGGCGGCGGCGCCCCCCACGGCATTGGCCGCGGGCGCGAGGCTGTCGACGAGGGGTGCCGCAGGTGCAGCGGCAGGCGCAGCGGGCGCGGCAGCCGGCGCCACCTCAGCGGTGGAGGGAGTGGCCTGCGCCAGCATCGCGGCGGCGGCTTGCATCAGAATGGACATGTGATTACCTCAGGACAAAATCGTAGGGGACGATGGTTTCGGCGGGATACGGCACGCCGTTCTCGGTATAGGGCTTGAAGCGGCCTTTGCGCACGGCATCCAGCGCGGCCTCGTCCAGGCGCGGCGAACCCGAGGACTTCTCCACGGTCGCGCGCTCGACCCGGCCTTGGCGGTCGATCAGGATACGGATCAGCACCCGGCCTTCTTCGCGGCGCAATTGCGAAGCGCGGGGATACACCGCCATGGGCTGCCCGCCCAGGTAGTCGATGCGGCCGATCTGGCGGCGCTCATCGGGCGGGGGGCCCTGCTGCGGGCCTTGCGGCTTGCCTTCGCCTTGCGGCGTGCCGCTGGGCGGGGTTTCCACCTTGGGCGGCGCGGGATCGGGCTTGATCTCCGGCTTGACTTCGGGTTTCTTCACCTCGGGCTTGGGTTTCGGCTTGGGCTTGGGTTTCGGCTTCGGCGGCGCCTCGGGCACCGGCGGCGGCGTCACCTCGGGTTCGGGCTCAGGTTCCGGCTCGGGCTCTGGTTCTGGTTCCGGTTCGGGCTCGGGTTCCGGCTCGGGTTCAGGCTGCGCAACGGGCGCGGGCGGTTCGGGCAAAGGCTCGGCCTTGGCCTCCTGGGGATCGGGGCCGATTTCCACGAATCGCACCATGACGGCTTCGGGCTCAAGCATTTCGGGCTTGGAGCTGGAGGCCGTGAACAGGGCGCCAATGACCGCGGCGTGCAGGACCAGCACGGTCGTGCCGGCCACGATGCGCAACGCGGGGGAAAACTGCGATGACGCCCAGGCAGAACGGGAATGAGGCATGCAGGAGTATGCGTGAGAGCGGCAGCCCCTGGCACGCGAGCGCCCGGCAGCTGGCCAGTGAATCCAGCCAGAGATAGTAATTTAAATACGACTTATTCGCAAACAAGTTGCAGCAATTCCGCTTGTGGCGTATCAAGGGCGCGCGAACAGGCGCGGCGCCAAGCCGAAAGCAGAGCCGGGATCCCAGGGGGAAAGAAGCAAAAGGGAAAGTAAGTGGTGGGTGCTACAGGGGTCGAACCTGTGACCTACGCCTTGTAAGGGCGCCGCTCTACCAACTGAGCTAAGCACCCCTTTTGCGAATGGCAAGCCAGCGCGTTGCGCGGGCCAGGGGCCACTTGATGCGTACCGGCGGATGGCCCGCGACGGTGTCGTGGAAGACTGCCTGTGACGCCCGGGAAAACAGAGGCTCTGCAACCCGGCGATGCGCTGCCCCATGCAGACAGCGGCGCCACAAAAAACTACGCGGTCCGGATTCTACCGGACCGCGTAGTTTGGAGCAAACCGCGGCACGCCGCGGTTTGGCGCATCAACACTTAGTTGACGGCGTCCTTCAGGGCCTTGCCCGGACGGAACTTCGGCACCTTGGCCTTCTTGATCTTGATGGTTTCGCCGGTGCGCGGGTTGCGGCCGGTGCGCGCAGCGCGGGCGGTCACGGCGAACGTGCCGAAACCCACCAGGGTGACCGTGCCGCCCTTCTTCAGGGTGGTCTTGACGGCGCCGATCAGGGCGTCCAGCGCACGGCCGGCTGCAGCCTTGGAGATGTCGGATTTGCTGGCAATGTGGTCGATAAGTTCGGTTTTGTTCATTACAGGTTTACCCCTCACAAGGTACAAAAATACAAGGTTTGTCGTTCAGCATAGCCGGCCCGCAATCGGCCCGCGGATTCACGCGCGGGACGCTTGCGTGGCATAACAGAAACGGGCTGCCAAGCAAAAAAGTTTTGAAGCCGCTGAATTAAAGCCACCACACCGGACGAAACCGCGCAAACGTTCCGTCTCGGCGCAGAGGCGTATTAGGCCTCGCCCCCAGGCGGCTGTCAAGCAAAAAACACACGACAAGCCGCGTGTTTACTGGCTTTGCGCCGCATCAACGTCATTTGAATATGACTGTCAGTTGCCATGCCCGCAAGCGCAAAAAAACGGGACGAAGCCAAACCGATCAGGCACCGCGCAGCGCGCGGTCAAAATCGTCGATCAGGTCCGCTTCGTCTTCAATGCCGATCGACACGCGGATCAGGCTGTCGGCAATACCCATTTGGGCGCGCCGTTGCGCACCCATCTCGTAATAGATGGTGTGCGCCGCAGGCAAGGCCAGCGTACGGGTATCTCCCAGATGGGTTGCCAGCGCAACGACCGACAGACGGTTCAGGAAATCGAAGCAATCGATGCCCTCGGCAAGCTCGATGCCCATCAGCGCGCCATGGCGGCCACGGAACAGTTCGCCTGCGCGGACGTGCTGCGGGTGCGAGGGCAAACCCGGATAGTGCACGCGCGCCACGCCCGGATGCTCGACCAGGTAGCGGGACAGCGCCAGCGCGTTGGCGCAGGCACGGTCCATGCGCAAGGCCAGCGTCTCGGCGCCCACTGCGATGCGATGCGCGGGCTCGGCGGCCAGCGTGCCGCCCATGTCGCGCAGTCCCTTCTTCTTGATCTGGGTAAGCCCCCAGGTGGTCGAGGGCCCGTTCTGGTAGGACTCGAAAATGTTCGGATGCCCCTTCCAATCGAAGAGCCCGGTGTCGGTGACCGACCCGCCCAGCGCGTGGCCGTGGCCGCCGATGTACTTGGACAGCGAATTCATCACCAGCGCGGCGCCCGCGTCGCGGCCCTTGAACAGCCAGGGCGACGTCAGCGTGTTGTCGATGACGTAGACCAGGCCCGCGCGGCCGCACAGGGCGCCGATGCCCATGAGGTCGGCGATCTGGGTGCCGGGGTTGGCGATGGTTTCGACGAATACCATGCGGGTGTTGGGCCGGATGGCGGCCTCCACTTGCGCAACGTCCGTGGCGTCGACCATCGTTACCTCGACGCCCAGTTCCTGCAGCGTGCCCAGCAGGCTGTTCGTGTTGCCGAAGATGTACTGGCTGGACACCAGGTGATCGCCGCGGCGCAGCAAGGTCGTGAAGATGGCGGCCAGCGCGGCCATGCCGGTGGCGAAGGACACCGTGCCGGCGCCCGACTCCATCGCCGTGATCTTCGCCTCCAGCGCCATCGTGGTGGGCGTGCCCTGGCGCGCATAGCTGAAACCGGACTTGCCCTGGAACACGGCCGTCAATTCGCGCGCGTCCTTATAGGCATATTCCGAGGAAGGGTGCATGGGCTTGTGGACCGCGCCATGTTCGACGCCCTGGCGTCGGTCGCCGTGCAGGATGGTGGTGGTAAAGCCGTGCTTGCTCATGATGCAACGTCCAGGTGCTTTCTTTATTTATTGGCGGGGTGGCCGCCGCCCGGCGGCCACCGGTATCAGGGCTGGCGCTGGCGCACCGTCTCGTACAGGCAGACGGCGCTGGCCACGCTGACGTTCAGGCTTTCGACCGACCCCTGCATGGGGATCTGCACCAGGCGGTCGCAGGTCTCGCGCGTCAGGCGGCGCATGCCCTCGCCTTCCGCGCCCATCACCCAGGCCATGGGCAGCTTGGCGTCCACATCGTGGATGGTGTCCTGCGACTGGTCATCGGTGCCGACCAGCCAGACGCCGCGATCCTTCAGCTCGCGCATGGTCCGCGCAAGATTGGTGACCATCAGGTAGGGCACGGTGTCGGCCGCGCCGCAGGCGACGCGCGCCACCGTGGCGTTGAGCCCCACCGCGCGATCTCGCGGCGCGATGACCGCGTGCACGCCCGCCGCATCGGCGGTGCGCAGGCAGGCGCCCAGATTGTGCGGATCGGTCACGCCATCGAGGATCAGCAGGAACGGCACGGCGTTCGCCGTCTCCAGGACTTCATCCAGGTCCACGGCCAGGCTGCGCGCGTCGGCCAGCGCCACCACGCCCTGGTGGCGCGTGCCGCGTGCCAGGCCATCGAGGCGCTCGGCATTGACCGCATGCACCGGACGCTGCGCGCGCTCGGCCTGCTCGAGCAGGGACAGCATGCGCTTGTCGCGGCGCTGGCCGTCGTAATAGATGTCCTTGACCGAGTCGGGCGCGTGGCGCAAGCGCGCCACCACCGCATGAAAACCGGCCAATACCTGGGATGCTGCCATGTCGTCCTGAAATGTAAGTCGTGTCGATAGGAAGGATAGTAGTGGATGGGCGGACATCCGCCCGCCCATCCCGCCGTGCTGCCGTTACCTGCGCTTGCGGCTGGCGGACTTCTTGCCCGCCGGCGAGGCCGCCGGACGCGCCGCCTGCTGCGCGCTCTTCTTGGCCTGGGCGCGGCGCTCCTTGGCCGTGGTGCCGCGCAACGGCGCCGGCTTGGCGGAGGCCGCCTTCTTCACGCGGCGCGGCGCGGGCTCTTCGCCGCGGCCCGCGGCGCGGCGCAAGGCGTCGAAGCTCGTGCCAGGCACCAGGCGAAACTCGATGCGGCGCGCCTCCAGGTCCACGCGCGACACTTGCACCTGGACCTTGTCGGTCAGGCGATAGCGCATGCCGGTGCGCTCGCCACGCAGTTCGTGCAGCGCCTCGTTGAACTGGAAGTATTCGCCGCCCAGCTCGGACACGTGCACCAGGCCTTCGACGTGCAGCGTCTCGAGCGTGACGAAGATGCCGAAGCTTGCCACGCCCGTCACGCGGCCGCTGAAGGTCTCGCCCACGCGTTCCTTCACGAACCAGCACTTGAGCCAGGCCTCGACATCGCGCGAGGCCTCGTCGGCGCGGCGCTCGTTGGCCGACAGCAGCAGGCCCAGGCGTTCCCAGACGGCATGCTCCTGCTCGCGCGCCGTGGCGGCCAGCGCGACGGCGTGGTTTTCCACCTGCGGCACATAGCGGCGCGTCTGCAGCAGCGACTTGATGACGCGGTGCGTCAGCAGGTCGGGATAGCGGCGGATGGGCGACGTGAAGTGCGTGTAGGCGTCGTACGCCAGGCCGAAGTGCCCGACGTTGTCGGGGCTGTACATGGCCTGCTGCATCGAGCGCAGGCACATGGTCTGCAGCAGCTGGTAGTCCGGCCGCGCGCGGGCGGCTTCCAGCAGCTTCAGGTAATCCTTGGCGGTGGGATCCTCGCCGCCGCCCAGCGACAGGCCCGCGGTGCGCAGGAACTCGCGCAGCGCCTGCAGGCGCTCGGTGGTCGGTCCTTCATGGATGCGGTAGAGCCCCGGATGCTTGCTGCGCGCCATGAAGTCGGCAGCGCAGGTGTTGGCCGCCAGCATGCACTCCTCGATCAGCTTATGCGCATCGTTGCGGACGTAAGGCGCGATCTGTTCGATCTTGCCCAGTTCGTTGCAGACGATCTTCGTCTCGATGGTGTCGAAATCGATGGCGCCACGCGTGCGGCGCGATTGCGCCAGCAATTGATAGAGTTCATACAGATCCTGCACATGCGGCAACACGCCCGGCAGCGAACGCGCCGCCGGCCCCTCGGGTTGCTGCAGCGCCCCCCACACCTGGGTGTAGGTGGTGCGGGCGTGCGAGTGGATGACCGCGTTGTAGAACTGGTAGGCCGTGATCGTGCCGGCCTTGGCGCCCGAGGCAGGAATCACCATGTCGCAGACCAGCACCAGGCGGTCGACGTCGGGATTCAGCGAGCACAGCCCGTTGGACAGCTTTTCCGGCAGCATCGGAATGACGCGGCGCGGGAAATAGACGCTGGTGCCGCGCTCGACGGCGTCGGCATCGAGGTGGTCGCCAGGCTGGACGTAATGGCTGACGTCGGCGATGGCCACCAGCAGGCGCCAGGCCGGGCGCTTGCGCGAGCCAGTGCCCAGTTCGATGGCTTCGCAGTAGACCGCGTCGTCGAAGTCGCGCGCGTCCTCGCCGTCGATGGTGATGAACGGCACGTCGCGCAGGTCGATGCGGTCCTTCAGGTCGGACTTGCGCACGACGTCGGGCAGGCGGTCGGCCTGCTTCAGCGCGCCCTCCGAGAAATCGACCGGCACGTCGAACTTGCGCACGGCGATCTCGATTTCCATGCCGGGATCGTCGATCTCGCCCAGCACCTGCGACACGCGGCCCAGCGGCTGGCTGTGGCGGGTGGGCTGCTCGATGATGTCGACGGTGACGACCTGGCCATGCTGGGCATCGCCGGTTTCACCAGGCGGCACCAGGATGTCGTGCTTGATGCGCTGGTCTTCCGGCACCACGATGGAGAGGCCCCGCTCGTTCAGGAAGCGGCCCACCAGCTTGTTGGTGCGGCGCTCGATCACCTCGACGATGGTGCCGTCGGGCTTGCCGCGGTATTCGCCGGTGGGCTTCACCAGCACGCGGTCGCCGTGCAGCACCTTCTGCATTTCACGCGGCGACAGGAAGATGTCGGGACCGGCGCCGTCGTCGCGCACCAGGAAGCCGAAGCCGTCGCGGTGGCCCAGCACCTTGCCGGGCACGAAGTCCAGTTTGTTCGCCAGCAGCAGCACGCCCTTGCGGTTGGGCATCAGTTGCCCGTCACGCTCCATGGCGTTCAGGCGCCGCTCGAAGCCCTTCAAGGTGCCCGGGCGGGTCAGTTTCATGCGCTCGGCCAGTTCGGCCGGCTCGAGAGGTGCGCCCGCGTCCCGCAAGGCAGCCAGGATGGCCTCGCGACTGGGGACGTCAGGGTCGAAGTCGGGGGGGAGATCGGGCGAAACCGACGCGGTTCTGTTGTTACTGTTTGCGTTACTGTTCGATCGATTTGCCAAAATTGAAAAGTCTCTTATATAATGCGCAGCTTCGGAAGTTTAGCACTGCAAGTACGCGGCACTGACGACCGAAGCGCTAGACCAGATTGCTTTAGAGCCCAGGTGGCGGAATTGGTAGACGCGCATGGTTCAGGTCCATGTGCCGCAAGGTGTGGAGGTTCGAGTCCTCTCCTGGGCACCACAAGATTCTAAAGCAAGCAGTAAGGCAAAGCAGCAAAAAACCGGGCAGGCCGTATCGCCCTGGTTTCAGCAAGGCAGTAAAACAAGCAGTGAAGTGATGCGTTAGCAATAACAAGTCAGCAGTGCCCAGGTGGCGGAATTGGTAGACGCGCATGGTTCAGGTCCATGTGCCGCAAGGTGTGGAGGTTCGAGTCCTCTCCTGGGCACCACCCAAACAGCATCACGCAGGTCGCGTCATCGCGCTTGCACAAACAGAAACCCGCGATGGCGGGTTTTTTGTTGTCCGGCCCTCTCCACTAAAAGGCCACTAAAGGCCAGCCGATGCGCGCCGTTAACGTCAGGCACGCGCCTTTGCGCCATGTGTCTCGACAAGAACAACGCATAGGTGGGTAATGGGAGGTTTCTTCCTCGATTCGTCGGTCGACGCGCTACAGCAGGTCGCCGGCACGCATAACTCGTGGCTGGTGGCACTCTCCATCCTGGTGGCGATCTTTTCCGCCAGCATGGCCCTGCAGACCACCCATATCGCCCGCGCCTCCGATCTCCCCCTGCACCGCCAGATCGCCATCGGCACGGGCTCGTTCGCGCTGGGCGGCGGCATCTGGACCATGCACTTCATCGGCATGCTGTCCTTTGAACTGTGCACCACGGTCCAATACGACCCCGGCCTCACGCTGCTCTCCATCCTGCCAGGCTGGGCGGCATCGTGGGTCGCGCTGCAGATACTCGCGCGTCCCCGCGTCTCCACCCCCCACCTGATACTGGGCGGCGTGCTGGTCGGCGCGGGCATCGGCACCATGCACTACAGCGGCATGGCCGCCATGCAGATGGCGCCGCAACTGCGCTACGACCCCCTCATGTTCGCCCTCTCGCTGGCGGTGGCGGTGGGCCTGGCCATCCTCTCGCTCTGGATCCGCTTCCGCCTGCTGCGCACACGCCTCACGCAAACCCAGCGCCTGGTCGTGGCCGGCACCGTCATGGGCCTGGCGATCTCGGGCATGCACTACACCGGCATGGCGGCCGCGCGCGTCATCGGCATGAGCGAGACGCCGCAGATCGCGCTGGTGTTCAACAGCACCTTCGTCTCGGTGATGCTGTCCACCTTCACCATCACGCTCACGGTGTTCGTCACCGCGGCCAACGGCCTGCTGCGCTATCGCCAGCTGTACCGGAAGATGGAGGACAGCGAGTCCCGCATGCGCGCCGTCGTGGAGACGGCCGTCGACGGCATCCTGACCATCGACGGGCGCGGCATCATCCAGGCCTTCAACCCGTCCGCCGAGCGCCTCTTCGGCTGGCAGGCGCGCGAGGTCATCGGCCGCAACATCAAGATGCTGATGCCGGAACCCGACCAGTCGCGCCACGACAGCTATCTCAGCAACTACCTGCGCTCGGGCGAAGCCAAGATCATCGGCTCGGGCCGCGAAGTGACCGGCCTGCGCAAGGATGGCAGCCTGATTCCCATGCGCCTGGCGGTGGGCCAGGTCGACCTGCCCGGCGAAGCGCTCTTCGTGGGCTTCGTCAGCGACATCACCCAGCGCAAGGAACTGGAATCGTCGCTGCGCGTAACGGCGGCGCGCGCGGAACAGGCCGCCACGGCCAAAAGCACCTTCCTGGCCACGATGAGCCACGAAATCCGTACACCGATGAACGCCATCATCGGCTTCACCGAACTGCTGCTGAAAAGCGAGATGAATGCGCTGCAGCGCAGCCACCTGAATACCGTGCGCCAATCGGCGCGCTCGCTGCTGGCGCTGCTCAACGATATTCTCGACACCACCAAGCTCGAGCGCGGCACCTTCCAGCTGGAGGGCCTGGACTTCTCGCTGAAGGCGGTGGCCGAACAGGTGATCGCCTCGCTGCGCCTGAGCGCGCAGGCGCGCGACCTGACCCTGACGCTGGACTATCCCGCCGACATGTCGCCCTTCTACAAGGGCGACCCCCTGCGGCTGCAACAGGTGCTGACCAACCTGCTGGGCAATGCGCTCAAGTTCACCGAGCAAGGCCAGGTAACGCTGCGCTTCGCCACCCTGGACGGCATGGTGCACATCCAGGTCAGCGACACCGGCATCGGCATGACCCCCGAGCAGGCCGACAAGATCTTCGAACCCTTCGTGCAGGCCGATGCCTCCATCAGCCGCCGCTTCGGCGGCACCGGCCTGGGCACCACGATCGTGCGCCAGCTGGTGGAACTGATGGGCGGGTCCATCCGCGTGGAAAGCGAAATCGGCCTGGGCAGCACCTTCCATGTCCTGTTGCCGCTGCGGCTCGGACACGCCCCGGAACCCGCGCGCGCCGACAGCGACAGCATGCCGCTGCCGCCGCTCAGCATCCTCGCGGCCGACGACGTGCCGCAGAACCTGGAACTGCTGACGCTGATCCTGCGTGACGGCGGCCATCGCCTCACCATCGCGCGGGACGGCAACGAAGTGCTCGCGCGCTTTGGCGAGCAGCGCTACGACGTGGTGCTGATGGACGTGCACATGCCCGGCACTGACGGCCTGGACGCTACCCGCCACATCCGCCAACGCGAACAGGCGCAGGGCCTGACGCCCACGCCCATCATTGCGCTGACGGCCAGCGTCATGGATTCGGACCGGCGCGCAGCGCGCCAGGCCGGCATGGACGGCTTCGCGGTCAAGCCGCTGGACGCACCGCGCCTGATCGCGGAAATCGCACGCGTGCTGGCGGGTGATCGCCTGCCGGCCCAGGGCGCGCGCAACCCGTCAGCCCGGGCCCAGGCGGCCCGCCAGGCCATCGACTGGCCCGCCGGCATCGCCCTGTGGGGAAGCGCCCCGCGGTTGGCACGTGCCATCGAAGGCTTCCTCGCCCAGCAGCCCGAGCGCCATCCGCTGCCCAAGGACACCGAAATTTCGCCTGACGGGGCCGCCGCGCTGGAGAGCCTGCATGGCCTGCGCGGCGCTGCCGGCAACCTGGGAATGACCGTCGTGGCCGACATCGCCGCCCAGCTGGAACTGCGCATCCGCGGCGGGCAGCGCGAGGACCTGGGCCTGCACATCGAGGCGCTGCGGCAGGCGCTGGCCGATGCCGACGCCGCGCTGCATGCCTCGCCAGCCCTGGCCGAGGCCCGGCAGCACCCTCCCAGCCCTTGCGTGCCGCGCGCCGAAGTGCGGGCCCGCGTCGATGAGCTGCTGGACTGCGTGGACCGGGGCGAACTGAACGATGCCGCGCTGGAAGCCGTCTGCGAACACTTGCGCGCCAGCGGTGAACCTGCGCTGTGCCATACCCTGCGCGATGCTCTGGACAGCTTCGAATTCGACGACGCCAGGAAAATGCTTCGCACCCTGCAAGACCGGCTGGACCGGGACGACAAGGACTCGCCATGACCCAGTTGCGAGACACGCGCCAGACCCTGCTGCTGGTGGACGACGAACCCATCAACCTGCAGGTGCTGAACCACACCCTGCAGCAGGACTACCGCCTGCTGTTCGCCAAGGACGGCAACAAGGCGCTGGCGCTGGCGCGCGCCGAGCTGCCCGACCTGGTCCTGCTGGACATCATGATGCCGGGCACCTCCGGCTATGACGTCTGCCAGGCCCTGAAGGCAGACCCCGCCACCGCCGGCATTCCCGTCATCTTCGTCACGGCGCTGACCGGCGACGCGCACGAGGAGCGCGGCTTCGCGCTGGGCGCCGTGGACTACATCACGAAGCCGTTCAGTCCCGCCATCGTCAAGGCGCGCGTGCGCACCCACCTGTCGCTGGTACAGGTCGACGTGCTGCGCAACACCCGGCTGCAGATCGTGCAATGCCTGGGCATGGCTTCCGAGTACAAGGACAACGAAACCGGCATGCACGTGGTGCGCATGAGCCACTATGCCCACCGGCTGGCCCTGGCGGCGGGCTACACCGCCGCCCAGGCCGAGGACGTGCTGCACGCGGCGCCCATGCACGACGTGGGCAAGATCGGCATTCCCGACGCCATCCTGCAAAAACCCGGCAAGCTGACGGGCCCCGAATGGGACGTCATGCGCCGTCATGCGGAAATTGGCGCGCGCATCATCGGCGAACACGAAACGGGCCTGCTGCGGCTGGCCCGCACGATCGCGCTGCACCACCATGAGAAATGGGATGGCACGGGTTACCCGCAAGGCCTGCGCGGGGAGGAAATTCCGCACGTGGCGCGCATCGTCGCCATCGCCGACGTGTTCGACGCCCTGACCAGCGCCCGCCCCTACAAGCCCGCCTGGCCGCTGGAAGAGGCGCTGGACCTGATCCGCCGCGAAGGCGGCAAGCATTTCGACCCCGTGCTGGCGGAGCTGTTCCTGGGCTGCCTGCCCGAGATCCTGCTGATCAGGGAGCGCTGGGCCGACCGGGAAGGACTGTTCGACGACCTGGCGGCGGCCCCCTCGGTGGCCGCCGCCGCGGCAGCGGCAGCCGCCCAGAGCGCGTCGGAGACGCTCCGCCCCTCAGCCTGAGCCCGCCCGTCTACAGGTCACGCACCATCAGCACGTGATCGATGCCTGCTTCCTCGAAGGTCTCGCCTTCGGCCTGGAAGCCGTGGGCCTCGTAGAACCCCTGCGCGTGGGTCTGCGCATGCAGCGCCAGCTTCCGGTGAGCCAGCCCCCTTCCCTCTTCGATGAGCGCGTCCAGGATCAGGCCGCCGACACCCAGGCCACGCGCGGCGCGGCGCACCGCCATGCGGCCGATGTGTCCGTCCGGCAGCAGGCGGCCCGTGCCCAGCGGCTCGCCGTTTTCGCCGTAGGCCACGGCATGGACGGACACCGCATCCATGTCATCCAGCTCGATGTCGGCCGGCACCGCCTGCTCCAGCACGAAGACCTCGTGGCGCACGCCATAGGCGTCATCGCGCAGCCGGTCCCAGGTGCCAAGGACGATGCGGGGAGGAAGGGCTTGCGGCATGGAAAGGAAGGCTCCGGGTCGGATGGAAGCCGTATTATCGCCCGCCGCGCTTGCTCCAGCCAGGCTGGGACGATACGCTGGCACGCGACGCGGGACCTGGCCAGCCAGGCTGCCCGCCGTCCTGAACAGCAAGGCACGCCTAGGAGAAATGACGATGAATGTCCTGGTACCCCGCTATGCCACCCTGGCGCTCGTCGCGCTGGGCACGCTGGCCGGTTGGTTGCTGGCGGGCCGCGGCCTGGGGTGGCTGTGGCTCGCCCTGCCCTGTACGGCCTTGCTGCTGCTGGGCCTGTATGACCTGGCACAGACGCGCCACGCCATCCGCCGCAACTATCCGGTGCTGGGCAACCTGCGCTTTCTCTTCGAGCTGATCCGGCCCGAGATCCGCCAGTATTTCCTGGAGGACGACACCAACGCCGCGCCGTTCTCCCGCGCGCAACGCTCGCTGGTGTACCAGCGCGCCAAGCAGGAAATCGACAAGCGTCCTTTCGGCACGCAGCATGACGTGTACGGGGACGGCTATGAATGGATCAACCATTCGATGACGCCCACGCAGGTCACCGACAGCGACTTCCGCGTGACGGTGGGCGGCCCGGACTGCACCCAGCCCTATGCCATGTCGGTGCTGAACATTTCGGCCATGAGTTTCGGCGCGCTGTCTGGCAACGCCATCCACGCGCTGAACGAAGGCGCGCGCCAGGGCGGCTTCGCCCACGACACCGGCGAGGGCGGCATCAGCGTGCACCATCGCACGCCGGGCGGCGACCTGGTCTGGAACATCGGCTCGGGCTATTTCGGCTGCCGCGACGAGCACGGCGGCTTTTCCGACGAGGCCTTCGCGCGCAACGCCACGCTGCCGCAGGTCAGGATGATCGAGATCAAGCTGTCCCAGGGCGCCAAGCCCGGCCACGGCGGCATCCTGCCCGGCCCGAAGGTCACGCTTGAGATCGCGGAAGCCCGCGGCGTGAAACCCTGGCAGGACTGCAATTCGCCGTCCGCCCACGGCGCCTTCCGCAACCCGATCGAGCTCATGCACTTCGTGGCCAGGCTGCGCCGCCTGTCGGGCGGCAAGCCCGTGGGCATCAAGTTCTGCGTGGGACACCCATGGGAATGGTTCGCCATCACCAAGGCCATGCTGGAGACCGGCATCTCGCCAGACTTCGTCGTGGTCGACGGCGGCGAAGGCGGCACCGGCGCCGCGCCCGTGGAATTCGTCGACCACGTCGGCACGCCCCTGCGCGAAGCGCTGCGCCTGGTGCACAACACCCTGGTGGGCGTGGGCCTGCGCGACCGCGTGAAGATCGGCGCCTCGGGCAAGATCATCTCGGCTTTCGACGTGGCACGCACGCTGGCGTTGGGCGCCGACTGGTGCAACGCGGCGCGCGGCTTCATGTTTGCCATCGGCTGCATCCAGGCGCAGGCCTGCCACACCGACAAATGCCCGACGGGCGTCGCCACGCAGGATCCGCTGCGCCAGCGCGCGCTGGTCGTGCCCGACAAGTCGCGGCGCGTGGCGAACTTCCATCGCAACACGCTGCACGCGCTGGCCGAACTGCTGTCGGCCGCCGGCATCTCGCATCCTTCGGCATTGCGCCCGCACCACATCGCACGGCGCGTGTCGGATGGCGAAGTGCGGCTGCTGTCGGCGCTGGTGCCCGACCTGATGCCGGGCGAACTGCTGAGCGGGGAGTTCCGCCACACGATCTATCGGGCGGCCTGGCCCATGGCCCGCGCAGACAGCTTTGCACCTGCCTATGACCTGGGGGATGCGCTGTCACGCATGCATGCGGCGTCGGCAAAGGCCGAGCAGGCGGCCTGATCGCAATCAGGCCGCGGGGGGAGAGGATCAGGCGCTGGCGGACGGCAGGTGATCCGTGCCATTCGTGGCCACCGATTCATCCACCCTCATCACGGCCGCCGAGTCGCGAGCGGCGCGCACGGCCTGCGCGGCGGACGCACGGCGGGGCGCAACGCCCCAGGCCGCGCGCATGAGGCGCCACAGCAGCGCGGCGTACATCGGCACGGTCAACCAGGCGCCGCCCAGCAAGAGGTTGCGCGTGGCGAGATCCTGCGCGGGGAACGGGCTGCTGGGCAGCAGCATGAGGCTGAAGGCGGTATTCACGCCCACCACCACTGCCGTCATGCCCGCCAGGGCGACGCGGCGCTCGGCGCGCGTGGGGTGGCGCGTGTTGGCGCGCAGGTAGCGGCGGCATTGCCAGGGCACGATCAGCCACAGCAATGCGATGGCCACGACCGTGTCCGGCACCCCGGCCAGCGTCGCGGCGATGAGCCCCAGGCACATCGCCGGGCACCAGCCCAGGCAGAATCCAACGAGTAAGCGCACGACTGCCATCCTGGCTCCGCGATTCCGGTTTTATTGTTGCTCCTTGCTTACTAGACGCTTGGGCGCTGGCAAAAGTGCAAGTTGTCATAAAAGATTCATCATGCGGAGCTAGGAGAGGAAACGCCCAGTTACGCATCCTGGGTGCCCTGAGGTCATTCCTCCCGGCTGCGATGCGGACGGTACCCATCCGGCCGGGCGCATCATGCCCGCGAACATTACGATCGTAATGTTATGCTGCCGCCATGTGCGCAGACATCCATCGCCCCAAGCAGCCCGACCTCGTGCGCGCCCGCCTGCTGGCGGCCGGCGCCGCTCTGCTCGCCCAGGGAGACGCCGTCTCCATCGGCAAGGTCGCCGCACTGGCGGATGTCACCAAGGGCGCGGTCCAGCACCACTTCGCGACGCGCGACGCGCTGGTGCAGGCCATCTACGACGATCTGCTGGCCAGGTTCGAGCGCCAGCTGGCCGACTGCACGACGGCGCGCTCGCCCGCCGGCCGCTATGTGCAAGCCACGCTTGCCCTGGCCACCGACCCGGCCCCCGCCGCGCTGTGGCGCGCCCTGCTGGCCGCCTCCGCGGCCGAGCACCGCGTGGCGCAACGCTGGTCGGCCTGGGTGGCGTCGGACCGTGCGAAGGAAGGATCGAACGCGAACAAGCTCATTGCCCGCCTGGCGGCGGACGGCCTGTGGCTGTCCGAGACACTGGGCACCTATTCCCTGTCCGACGCCGAACGCGCCTCGCTGGCGCGCGCGCTGCGGACGCTTGCCGATGATGAAGAGGACACCAACCGATGAATCCGTATGTCTTGCTGGGCGGCGCCATCGTCTTTGAAGTGGTGGCGACGACGTTGCTGAAGGCCTCGGATGGGTTTTCACGCCTGTGGCCGAGCGTGGGCACGATCCTGGGCTATGCCGTGTCGTTCTACCTGTTGTCGCTGACGCTGAGGACGGTGCCGACGGGGATCGCGTATGCGATCTGGTCGGGGGTGGGCGTGGTGCTGATTTCGCTGGCTGCCTGGGCGGTGTACGGGCAGAAGCTGGATACCGCGGCGGTGGCGGGGATTGCGCTGATCGTGAGCGGGGTGCTGGTGATCAATCTGTTTTCGAAGGCCGGGCATTGAAAGGAGCCCTCCGCCCAGCGGCCTGCGATTGCTGGCAGCGCCCGCCCGGCCGCCCCCCCCCCTGCCGGCGGGCTCATGCCGCGATCAATCCCACCAGACGATGGTCAGTGCGTATTTCACTTCCTTGCCGTCGACGATGCGGACACGGGTTTCGTAGTGCTCGTCGTCCGTGTTGACCATGGCATTCCATTCGGCCACGTCCACCCACTCGCCGGTGGGAAGGGGTTCCTGGACCCATTCAGGACTGCCTCGGTCCCAGTCAACGGTGTAATGCTCAAGCTTGTCCATGTTTTTCTCTTGCCCCATGCATCCGAGGCGTGTCTGTCAGTGGGTGGGAAGGGAAATGCTGTCTTTGTCGCGGGCAGGTCCAACGGAAACAATTCCGAAAGAGAGTGAGCGTTTGAAATCAGCCATCCGGCCAAGTTCCGGCCCTCGCCTGCCCAAAAAAGGCGGCAATGCCAGGACAATACCTGCCCACGCCCAAAACAAAAGCGCCCGCTTACGCGGGCGCCCTTGAGGATACTGGTGGCGCATCCCTGATTCGAACAGGGGACCTGCGGATTATGATTCCGTCGCTCTAACCGGCTGAGCTAATGCGCCTTCGGAAAACCGAAGACCGAGATTCTAGCACGGTTTTCCCGATTTGCATCAAGCCCGTATGTTGGCCGGGCCACGGGCCAATCCCGTGCGATACGGGCGCTTACGGCTCGTAGCCAACCGCACAGCCCCCGCGGCGCGGTGATCGGCACAATGAACACATTCTCCGGACTTCAGAACTTCTCAAAGGAGCCACGATATGTTCAGCCTTCACCGCAACAAGCCCGTCCGTCATCGTGACAACATGGAACGCAGCTTCCGCGACCTGCTTTCGAGCACGGAAGACCTGCTGCGCTCGACCGCCGCCCACACCAGCGAGGAAGTCGACGGCGCCCGCGCCCGACTGAAGCGCCAACTGGCTCACGCCCGCGAACGCGCCCATGACTGGGAAGAAGTGGCCCTGGCCCGCACCGGCCAGGCCGCGCGCGCCGCGGACGACTACGTGCACGCCAATGTCTGGAAGTCGGTGGGCGCGGTGGCCGTGGTCGGCATCGTCATCGGCTGCCTGGCCGCATCGGCCTGCCTGGGCAAGCGCTACTGAACACGCCCGACAACGCGGCGGCGCGGGGCTCGCGGCCTCGCCTGCCGTCGCGCGGCCCCCAATGGGCACCCGAATGGGCCGGGCACTGACACAAGGAGACCGACATGTCCTTGATTGTGGCAGCACGCTTCGAGACCTTCGATGCCGCGCAGGCGGCAGCCGGCAAGCTCTTCGCCCAAGGCTGGGCCGAGGACGCCATCAACATCTTTTTCGTGAATCCGCCCGGGGCGCATGACCGATACCCGGTAGGGGGCGACCGCGCGGTCGATCCGGATGCGAAGGGCGCACAGAAAGGCGCGTGGAGCGGTGCGGCCCTTTGCGGGGCCGTGGGTGCCGCGATCGGCGCCGGCCTGCTCGCGCTCGTCGGCGGCGCGGGCTGGGGCCTGGTGGTGGGCGGCGCGCTGGGCGCCTACCTTGGGGCATTCGCCGGGGCATTGCTGCTGGCGGGCCGGGGCAAGGCAGCCTTTCCCTCGCTGGCTGGCGAAACGTCCCCCGCCAAGGTCCGCCCGGCAGGCGTCCTGCTGGCCGTGCACGTCGAAGCAGGCCAGCAGCAGGACGTGGCCCAAAGGCTGCGTGAACTGGGCGGCTCCGACGTGGAGCGGGCGCAGGGCCGCTGGCGCGAGGGTCGCTGGGTGGACTTCGATCCCGTCGAGGCGCCACAGCCCGTCACGCCTGGCGACGCGCCGCCCAATGCGGGCGCGCCCATGCGCTAGACACCCGCTTGCGGGTCAATGATCCATGTGAATCAGTACGGCACTTCCCCATTCCGAGACAGGAGAATCACCATGAGCACGCTCAAGAAAAACCCGGAAAGCGCCGACCAGGACAAGCAGCGCAAGGAAAACGAAGGCCCGGGCGCCTTCACCCAGGAGTTCAAGGAAGAAGGCACGGCCAGCGACCTGAAGCATGGCGGCTATCAGAAGCCCGGCCAGGGTGGCTACCAGGGCAGCTATGACGAGGGCAAGTTCGAGCACCACCCGCTGGCGCCCGACGCCGCCGAAGAGGCCCGCAACGCGCCCACCGACAGCGACGTGAAGCTGATCGAGGACGTGCGCGCCCGGCTGGCGGAAGGCGGCCCTTTCCTCGATGCCCATGACCTGAACGTGAGCGTGGAAGGCGGCCGCGCGGTGTTGACCGGCAGCGTCGCCGAGGCGCATGTGCGCGAGGACATCGAGGCGGCCATCGCCCAGTCGCCTGGCCTGGCCGGCGTGGACAACCGCATCGCGGTGCGCTGAATGTGAATGCGCTGCGAGGCTTGGGGGCAGCGGCCGCCTGCGCGCTGCTGACCCATTGCGCTTCCGTGCCGGGACCGGAGGTCCTGGCCGAGCAGCGCGCGCAGGTCCAGGCAGCGCGGGAGTCCGGCCAGGAAGGCTACCAGCGTGGCCGTGACATCGTTCGCGATGCCACCAGCAGCAAGCAGGATGACTTCCTGGCCTTGCACATGGCGGTGGAAGAAGCCGTCAGCGCGCAGCCGCTGTGGCCGCGCAATTCGGTGCGGCTGCTGACCGATGGCCCCGCCACTTACAAGGCGATGCAACAGGCGATCCGCGCGGCGCGTCATTCCATCCGCCTGGAAACCTATATCTTCGACGACGACGAGATCGGCAACCTGTTCGCCGACCTGTTGATCGAACGCGCCCGCGCCGGCCTGGACGTGGCGCTGATGGTCGATGCCATCGGCACGCTGGCGGCCAGCGAGGAGATGTTCGCGCGCATGCGCGATGCCGGTGTGCAGGTCGTGGTGTTCAACCCCTTGAATCCGCTGGCGGCCAGGGCCGGCTGGTCGGTGAACGAGCGCAGCCACCGCAAGATCCTGGTCACGGACGGCCGCGTGGGCTTCCTGGGCGGGATCAATGTGAGCGGGGTTTACGCCTCGTCCTCCCTGCTGGGCAAGCGCGACTCGCAGGAAGCGAAAGGGGCCGACGACGCGCCCTGGCGCGACACGCACGTGGAGATTCGCGGCCCGGCGGTGCAGCGCATCGAGGAAGTGTTCCTGGAAGGTTGGAACGAACAGAAGGGGCCGCCCATCGCGCAGCGCCAGACGCTGGGCGCCGCGTCGGCTGCGGGTGACCTGACGGTGCGCATCCTGGCCAACCAGCCCGGCGAGGAAGACGGCTACACGGTATATCTGACGCTGATGTCGGCGCTGCAAAGCGCGCAGAAGCGTATCTGGATCACGATGGCCTATTTCGTGCCGGACCCGGCGTTCGTGCAGGCGCTGCAGGAAGCCTCCCAGCGCGGCGTGGACGTGCGGCTGATCCTGCCTGGCTTCACCGATTCGAAGCTGGTGTTCCACGCCGGCCGCTCGCACTACACGTCGCTGCTGAAATCCGGCGTCCAGCTGTATGAACGCAAGGATGCCCTGCTGCATGCCAAGACCATCGTGATCGACGGCGTGTGGTCGACGGTGGGCTCCAGCAACCTGGACTGGCGCAGCTTCGCGCTGAACCACGAGATCAACGCGGTGATCCTGGGCACCAGCTTCGCCAGGGAAATGGAAACGCTGTTCGAGCAGGACCAGCAGGCGGCCGAGCGCGTCACGCTGGAGCAATGGCGCTCGCGTGCTGCGGGTGACCGCCTCATGGAAGGCTTCTCGCGCCTGTTCGAGCGCTGGCTTTGAAGTGTCGGCCCCTGCCCCGCAACCCGTCAGCCCGGGCGCGATTTCCATGAGGAACTCCGCCATCACAACAATCGGCGGCACACCCCTGTGCTAGCCTGTTCCTGACCGATGGCCGTGCCATCGCCCCGAGGAGTCCCATGCTGCCCCAGACCCTGTCCGAACTGGACGAGATCCGCGACCGCTGCCTGAAACTGGTCCAGCGCAAGGCCCTGCTGTCGGCAGGCGCCGCGGCCGTGCCCGTGCCCGGCCTGGACGTGGGCACCGACGTGGCCATCCTGATGCAGTTGCTGCCCCAGATCAACGAGCGTTTCGGCCTGAGCGCCAAGCAGATCGACGCACTCAGCCCCGACACCCGCAAGATCCTGACCGCCAGTTCGGTCAGCCTTGGCACCGAGTTCCTGGGCCGCGTGCTGACCCCGCAACGCGTCATCACGGTGCTGCAGAAACTGGGCGTGAAGAAGCTGGCGGGCAAAAGCGCCGCCAAGATCGTGCCCATCGTGGGCAGCGCCGTGGCGGCCACCGTCAGCTACGTGGTCCTGCGCCGCATCGGCGTGAAGCACATCAACGAATGCTACGAAGTCGTGCGGCGCACGCTGATCGCCGAAGGCCATCGCGACGTGATAGAGGTCGACGCCGTGGAAGTCCCGACGCGCACCCGCTGACTTCCGCATGTCACCGCCCGACACCGCCGCGCCGCCCGCCTACGGCCCGCCCGCCCTGCCCCGGCCCATGCTGCCCGCGGGCAGCCACCTGTTGCGCCTGGCGCCCAACCCGTCAGGGCGCGACCTGGCCGTGGGCGATATCCACGGCCACTTCTCGAAGCTGCGCGACGCCCTGGCGCGCGTGGGCTTCGACGGCGCGCGCGACCGCCTGCTGAGCGTGGGCGATCTCATCGACCGCGGGCCCGAGAGCGAGCGGGCGCTGGAATGGCTGGCGCAGCCCTGGTTCCATGCCGTGCGCGGCAATCACGAGGACTATCCGGTGCGCCTGGTGCGCACCGGCCTGGTGGACAGGGAGAACTACGCGCGCAACGGCGGCGGCTGGTTCCTGGCCTTGCCGCCCGAGGCGCAGGCGCGCCACGCGGCGGCGTATGCACAACTCCCTTATGCCCTGTCGGTGCCGACGCCGCAGGGGGAAGTCGGGATCATCCACGCGGCGTCCCCTTCGCGCGATTGGCAACGCGTGGCGCAGGCGCTGACCTTGCGCAGCGCGCGCGGCCTGGCCACCTGGTCCCGCCGCAAGGCGCAGGAAGGAGACACCACGCCGATCGCAGGGGTACGCGCCGTCGTGGTGGGCCACCAGCCCATGGCAGACCCGCTGGTGCTGGGCAACGTGCACTACATCGATACGGCGGGCTGGACGCCCGAGGGGCGCTTCACCCTGCTGGACCTGGCGACGCTGCAGCCCGTCTGAACGCGACGCTCAGGCCAGCGCGTGCTGTCCGCGCGCAGCCGATGCCGCGGCCACCGGCGCATCGGAAGACACATAGGAAAACGCCACGCGCTTGACGTTGCACAGCAGCTCGTACGAGATCATGCCGGCGGCCTCGGCCACGCGATCCACCGGCACCTGCGCGCCCCACAGCTCGACCTTGCTGCCCACGCCGGCCTGCGGCAGGTCGGTCAGGTCGACCGTCATCATGTCCATCGACACCCGCCCGAAAAGCGGCGCCAGTTGGCCGTCCACGGCCACCGGCGTGCCGGCGGGCGCGTTGCGCGGGTAGCCATCGGCATAGCCCATCGCAATGAGGCCCACGCGCGTGTCGCGGCGCGTGACGTCGCGCGCGCCGTAGCCGACGGGCTCGCCGGCGGGCAGCGTGCGCACCGCGAAGATCTCGCTTTGCAGGGTCATGACCGCGCGCAAGGCATCCTCGCCCTCGCGCGGCAGCATGCCGCCAGGGTCGGAGCCATACAGCATGATGCCCGCGCGGCCCCAGTCGCGCCGGGCGGGGGACCAGCCCACGATGCCGGCGGAATTGCACAGGCTGCGCGGGCCGGGCAAGGCGCCCACGGCGGCGTCGAAACAGGCCACCTGGGCGGTGGTCATGTCGCTGGCGGGTTCGTCGGCGCGCGCGAAGTGGGTCATGAAACCGATCTCGCCCACGGCCGGCAGCGCGCGCAGGCGCGCATGCGCCCACTCGACCTGCGCAGGCGTGAAGCCTGCACGGTGCATGCCCGAATCCACCTTCAGCCAGACCTGCAGCGGCCGCGTGTCGCGCAGGCGCTGCAGCATCTCGATCTGGACGTCGCTGTGCACGACCAGCGCGCAATCATGGCGCGCCGCCTCCTGCGCATCGTCATCGGAGAACGCGCCTTCCAGCACCAGGATGGGACCGTCGATGCCTGCCATGCGCAGCAGCGAAGCTTCCTGCATGAAGGCGACCGCATAGCCGTCGGCCAGGCCTTGCAAGGCGCGGGCGCAGGCGATGCTGCCATGCCCATAGCCATTGGCCTTCAGCACGGCCATCACCTGACCGCCGTGCAGGCGCCGCGCCAGGGCGTAGTTGTGGCGCAAGGCATCCAGGTCGATCAGCGCGCGGGCGGGGCGGGTCATGCGGGCACTCCGTGAAATACGAACATCAGATGCAATGGTACTCGCCCCGGGCAGGATGCCCGGGGCGGCGGATGAGACACAAGGACGAGGGGGGCGGCAAGGCAGCTCGCCCGCCCCTTTTTTCAGGCAGAAGCGCCGACGGCGTGGCGTGAGACGCCGGCCCGAGGCGCGCCATCGGCGCCGTAGCGCGAGATGTCCAGGCCTTCGGTGGAAATCTCGGGCTTGCGGCCCATCAGCAGGTCGGCCAGCAGGCGGCTGGAACCGCAGGCCATGGTCCAGCCCAGCGTGCCGTGGCCGGTGTTGAGATACAGGTTTTCGTAGCGCGTGCGGCCGACGATGGGCGTGCCGTCCGGTGTCATCGGGCGCAGGCCGGTCCAGAACTCGGCGCGCGCGACGTCGCCGCTGCCCGGATACAGATCGTTGACCACGCGCTCCAGCGTCTCGCGGCGACGCGGATTCAGGCGCAGGTCGTAGCCCGAGAGCTCGGCCATGCCGCCCACGCGGATGCGGCCGTCCAAGCGCGTGACGGCAACCTTGTAGGTCTCGTCCAGCACCGTGGACGTCGGCGCGGCGGCCTCGTCGGTCATCGGGATGGTCAGCGAATAGCCCTTGACCGGGTACACCGGCAGGTCCAGGCCCAGCGGCGCCAGGAAATCACGGTTGTAGCTGCCGAAGGCGGCGACATATCGGTCGGCGCGCAACACTTCTTCGCCCAGGCGGACGCCCGCGATCCGGCCGTTCTCAACCATCAGGCCGTCCACCTGCTGGCCCGTGCGGAACACCACGCCTTGCGAGGCGGCCAGCTCGGCCAGGCGGCGCGTGAACAGATGGCAGTCGCCGGTTTCATCGTTGGGCAGGCGCAGCCCACCCGCCAGCTTGTCCAGCGAACGCCGCAGGCCCGGCTCGATTTCGGCCAGGCGGTCGCGCGAAATCAGTTCATAGGGCACGCCGCACTCTTCCAGCACGGCGGTGTCGCGTTGCGCGGCCTGCATCTGCGCCGGATCGCGGAACAGCTGCATCAGGCCTTTCGTGCGCGACTCATACTGGATGCCGGTGTCGTCGCGCAGCGCGCGCAGGCAGTCGCGGCTGTACTCCGCCAGCCGCAGCATGCGCTCCTTGTTGATGGCATAGCGCTCGGAAGAGCATTCGCGCAGCATGCGGGCGATCCAGCGCAGCTGATAGGCGCTGCCGTCGGGACGGATGGCCAGCGGCGCATGGCGCTGGAACATCCACTTCAGCGCCTTCATGGGAATGCCGGGCGCGGCCCACGGCGTGGAATAGCCCGGCGAGACCTGGCCTGCGTTGGCGTAGCTGGTTTCAAGCGCCACGCCAGGCTGGCGGTCGATGAGCGTCACGTGCGCGCCCTGGCGCGCAAGGTAATAGGCGGACGTCACGCCGATCACGCCGCCGCCCAAGATGACCACGTTCATGGCATTCCCCTGTTGTTTGGTGTAAGTCAATTCGGCTAGTCTATGGACAATTCCCCAGTTTTTTTTCCTGTTTTATGGGCCCCAAACAAGAAATAAGTCATGGCATCCTCCAGAAAAACCCCGGCCGGAAGTGAAATTCGCCCACTGGACAGGATCGACCGGCAGATCCTGGACATCCTGCAGAAAGAGGGCCGCATCCCCATCAGCGAGCTGGCCGGGCGGGTCAATCTTTCCACCACGCCCTGCTCCGAGCGGGTCAAGCGCCTGGAACGCGAGGGCATCATCATGGGCTACCACGCCCGGGTGAATCCGCAGGCCGTGGGCAAGGACCTGCTGGTCTTCCTGGAGATCAACCTGTCGGCCAAGTCGGGCGACGTCTTCGAGAAAGTGCGCCGCGAGCTCATGGAAGTGCCCGAAGTGCTGGAATGCCACCTGGTGTCCGGCGAGTTCGATTACCTCGTCAAGGCCAGGCTGGGCGAGATGCGCGCCTATCGCCGGCTGCTGGGCGAACTGTTGAAGCGCCTGCCCGCCTCGGCCTCCTCCCGCAGCTACGTGGTGATGGAGGAGGTCAAGGAAACGCTGTACCTGGCGCTCTGAGCGGCGCGCTCAGGTCTTGCGCCTGACCGCCTTGCCCTTGCCCGGCGGTTTTCCTGGCACCGCGGCGGGTTTCACTTTCTCCCTGGTCTTGCTCCTTGCCTTGACGGGCGCGGGCGGTGCCGCGGGCTTGAAGCGCCCGGCCTGGCGGCTGGCGACTGCCGGCACTTCCCGGCCCACGATGCCGCGCTGCCGCGCCCACACGATGGCGGCGCTGCGGCGGTTCACGCCAATCTTGCTGTACAGCGAGGCAACGTGATTGCGTATGGTGTTGCGTGACAAATGCAATTCCAGCGCGATCTCGGTGTCGGTCAGGCCCTGGCACATCAGCCCCAGCACCTCGCGTTCGCGGGTGCTCAGGTCGGCCAGCTCACCCCCTGCCTGACGCGCCTCGGTATGCGGCATGCGCAATTGCGCCAGCTTCTCGATCACCGTGCGGCTGAACCACGAGGTGTCCTGCATCACCGTCTGGATGGCGGCATACAGGTCGGCCTCGGAACGCTTGCGCTCGCTGATGTCCTGGTACACGGTCAGCACGCAGGCGATGTCATCTATCGTGACCACTTCGGCGGAAACGAGGCAATCGAGCGTGCTGCCATCACTGGCGCGCAGCACCGCTTCCAGGCCGCTGATGCTGCCCGTGGCGCGCAGCGCGCGTGCCGCCTCGCGATAGGCGCTGGGGTCGACCCACAAGGTGCCCGCCGCATCGGCGCGGCCCACGATGTCCTCGGCGGCATATCCCGTGACCTTGACGAACGCATCATTGACTTCGAGATACTGGCCTTCGAGCGTATCCAGCGCCATCGGCACCGGCGCCAGCCGGAAGGCCCGCGAAAACCGCTCCTCGCTCTGACGCAAGGCGATCTCGGCGCGGCGGCGCGATTCCAGGTCGTTGTAGGTAAAAAGCATGCACTCGTGCCCACCGACGTCGATGGGCTGGCCCGCCACCACCACCAGCTTGTTGCCGCCCCCCTTGATCGTCAGCAGGGTCTCCGTCTGGGGAATGGTGCGGCCCTCGCCCAGGCGCGCCAGGGCGCGCTCTCGGCCCGGGCCCGCGCCCAGCACGCCGATTTCGCGTGCCTTGCGGCCCAGCAGGCTGTCGCGCGAATAACCGGTCATTTCCATGAAGCCCTCGTTGACCTTGATGCAGCGCATGTCGTCCAGGCGGCAGATCAGGGCGGGCGCAGGGTTCGCGGCAAAGGCGCGCTCGAAGCGCTCCTCGGCGCTATAGCGATCCGTCTCGTCCAGGCAAACCAGCACCATGCCTTCGGTCACGCCATCGCTGTCCAGCAACGGCAGGCTGCGCAGGCGATGCACGCGCATCGGCGCATCCGCCTGGCCCTTGCGCGTAACCTCGACCACCACGTCGGAGAAGGCCTCGCCCGCCAGGGCGCGGTCCATGGGATAACGCGAGGCAAGCAGCGGCTTGCCATTGCGGTGGCGCAGGGCGTAGTGCTTGCGAAAGCCCGCGGCGGTGCCGCCCAGCTCCAGCAGGTTGGCCGCGCCATACATGGCCAGCGCGGTGTCGTTGGCCCAGGCGATATGCCGGTCGGTGTCCAGCAGGATGATGCCCTCGATGAGTCCATCGATGATCTCGAGCAGGTGCCTGCGCTCCGTCGTGAACGCGGTGGTCGATTGCTGCATCACTCCTCCGTTAGTGCAGGGCTACCGGTACAAAAGTACTAGAGAGAGTGGTGCGCCGTCCTCTGTCGCAATAGACGGGCACACATTAATGTCTTCGTTGCGTCTTTCCCGAATGAAAGCGTCAGGATGCAAGAAGGAGCAACGATGAAGCAGCCACCCCGCCCCGACCGCAAGCCAGAGGAGGTTCCCGCGCTATTGCCTGAAGAGGACACCCAACCCGCGCCTATCCCCCTGCCCCCCGACGACCCTGTCCCGCCCGTGCGCAAACCTCCCAAACCCGGCGAGGCAGACGTCTTCACGGATTTGGCGCGGCGCCGTCTCGCCGCGCATCGCGCCCATGGTTCAGGGACAGCAGCATCGCGGCAAATACCCGCGCAGCCGGCGCAAGCGGCACGGCCGTGCGCTGCACCAGACTGATGTCCGCGTGCGGAATGGGCTCGCGCAAGGCGAGTGCCTTCAGTTCACGGGTGAAGGTGCCGTCCTCCACCACGAAACCCGGGCCGAGAAAGAGATAGTCGGTCTCGGCCACCAGTTTCAAGGTATCCAGCAGGGAATCCACCGTGACCGCCACGTTGGGCTTGGCCATGCCGTGCGCGGCGAACCAGTCGCCCAGGCGGTTCGACGGCGTGCCAGATGGTCCCAGTGGCCGCGTATTGATCCATTGCGCCTGCGCCAGCGCCTGGATGGACGTGGCATCCGCCAGCGGGTGGCCGCGCCGGCACAGGATGGCGGGCCGCGAATCGCCCATCTTGGTGCTGGACAGGTCGCTCATGTCGCTGGCCTGTGACACCAGCGTCACCGCGAAATCCAGCCGTCCTTCGCGGATTCCCGACAGCAGGGCCGCCGAGGGGCCGCTGGCCAGGTGCACCTGCACCTTGGGATAGGCCCAGCGCAATTGCTGCAGCGCCGCCGGCACCAGCCGCGCGCAGGCCTCTGACGAGGCCCCGACGCTGATGCTGCCCGACAACTCCCCCTTCAGGTGGCTGAACTCCTGCTCGGCGCGGTGGCACTCCCCCAGGATGATGCGCGCCCGCGCCAGCAACGTATGCCCATGATCGGTCAGCACCACGCCGCTGCTGGCCCGCACGAACAGCGTGGTGCCCAGGGAGTGTTCCAGCCGCCGCAACTGCTGCGTGAGCCCGCTTTGCGCGATACCGAGACTTCGGGCGCCTGCCCGGATGCTGCCGTGCTCGACGATGGCCACGAAGGCCCGTAATTGGTCCAAGGTCATTTTCTGGCCTTTTTTGGGCGAAAAACTGCGGATTCCGGCTGGTTTCCGGGGTTTCGGCAGGGACGTGTCATGCCGTTGTCATGGGAATTACCCCGATAATCTTTGCTTATCATGATAACGATATTCGCATCTTACGAGATCGCATTGGCTTACTTAGACTGCATCGCATGGCCCACCTTCCGGGCCGGACCGACACGCAGAAAGGGCAAGCAAAATGAGCAAGGATCTGTTCAAGCGCGGAGAGGAAATCCGCAATGAGGTGCTGGGCGAGGCCTACGTCAAGAATTCGGCCGCCGTCACCGACGCCTTCAGCGAGCCGATGCGCACGTTCGCCATCAAGAACCTGTGGGGCGACATCTGGGACCGCCCCGGCCTGGACCGCCGCAGCCGCAGCATGATCAACCTGGCGATGCTGGCCGCCATGGACCGCCCCGCCGAACTGAAGATCCACCTGCGCGGCGCCCTGAACAACGGCGTCACCCGCGACGAAATCCAGGAAATCTTCCTGCAGGTCGCCCTGTATTGCGGCGTGCCCACCGGCAGCGACGCCACCCGCGTCGCCCGCCTGTTCTTCGCCGAATTCGACGCCGAAAAAGCCAGCGCATGAGCACCGACGCACGCACCCTGGCGCCGGAGCGCCTCTACGCCGCCCTGATGGGGCCCGACGCGGTCGTGGGCTCGTATGTGTCGGGCAAGCTGGTGGCAGGCACCGGCCAGGCCATCGACCTGGTGAACCCGGCAGATGGCACGCCGCTGCTCAGCTACCAGGACACGACGGCCGACACGGTGCGCGCGGCGCTGGAAGACGCCCGCCAGGCACAACGTGTCTGGGCCGCGAAGCCCGCCCGCGAGCGCGGCATCGTGCTGGCGCGCCTGTCGGCACTCGTCGGCGAACACGCCGAGGCACTGGCCCGGCTGGAAGCCTGGTCGACCGGCAAGGCTTTGAAAGGCTGTCGCGCGCAGATGGGCGCGGTCGCCGAGAGCTTCCGCTACTACGCGGGCTGGACCGACAAGTTCGCCGGCAAGGTCACCCCCGTGCCGGGCGGTCAGTTGAACTACACGCTGCGCGAGCCCCTGGGCGTGGTGCTGCAGATCATGCCCTGGAATTCGCCGCTGTACCTGGCCGGCGGCAGCATGGCGCCCGCGCTGGCCACGGGCAATGCCGTGCTGCTCAAGCCCTCGGAACTCACGCCGCTGTCCTCGCTGGTGCTGGGCCGCCTTGCCATCGAGGCCGGCCTGCCCGCCGGCGTGCTGCAGGTGGTCAACGGCCTGGGCCAGACCGTCGGCCCCGCGGCCATCGAGCATGAGGCCACGCGCAAGGTCGTGTTCGTGGGCTCGACCCAGACGGGCCGCCGCGTGAACAGCGCCGCGGGCTTGCGGCCGATCCCCTGCCTGCTGGAACTGGGCGGCAAGTCGGCCAATATCGTCTTTGCCGACGCCGACATCCCGGCCGCGGTGGATGCCGCCGTGATCGCGGCCTTCGCCAACACGGGCCAGAACTGCGCAGCCGGCTCGCGCCTGCTGGTGCAGCGTCCCGTCTACGACCGCTTCGTCGCCGAACTGGCCGTGGCCTCGCGCCGCTACAAGGTCGGCGCGCCGCTGGACGACAGTTCGGATTGCGGCCCCATCAACAACCTGGCGCAGTACCGCCGCGTGTGGGACATGATCGCCATGGGCCTGGCCGAAGGCGCCGAGCTGGCCGAAGGAAAGGCCGCGCCCGACGCCGATGCGCAGGGCTACTACGTGCCGCCCACCATCCTCAAGCACGTGAACAACGGCATGCGCATCGCCCGCGAGGAAGTGTTCGGTCCCGTCGTCGTCGCCATTCCCTTCGACACGGAAGAAGAGGCGATCACGGTGGCGAACGACAGCGAGTTCGGCCTGGCCGGCGCCGTCTGGACGCGCGACATCGCCCGCGCGCACCGCGTGGCGGCCAGCGTCAATGCCGGCATCTTCTGGATCAACATGTACCGCGAGATGCACGCCTCCACGCCCTTCGGCGGCTACGGCAACAGCGGCTACGGCCGCGGCAGCGGCGAGGAAGCCCTGCACGAATACACCCAGACGAAGAACGTCTGGGTCCCCTACTCCCACGGCGCCTGAAACGCCTTCTTCCTTACACGGACACCCAAGAACATGAGCAAGCTTTCCACCATCGGCGTCATCGGCCTGGGCAAGATGGGCCGCGGCATGGCCAACTCGATCCAGCGCGCGGGCCTGTCGGTCATCGGCCTGGACGCCTACGCCCCGGCGCGCGAAGCCTGCGCCGCCGACGGCCTGCGCGTCACCGACTCGCTGGCCGAACTGGCCGGCCTGGCCGACGCCATCGTCTTGTCGCTGCCCAACTCCGACATCGTGCGTGCGCTGCTGGAAGGCCCCGAAGGCCTGATCGCGCTGGCTCGCCCCGGCACGATCCTGATCGACACCACCACCGCCGATCCGAAGACCATGCAGGCGCTGATCCCGGCGCTGCGCGAGGCCGGCGTGCGCTTCGTCGACGCCCCCGTCAGCGGCGGCCCGGCGGGCGCGGCCAAGGGCACGCTGACGATGTTCATCGGCGCCGCCGCCGAGGACCTGGAAGCCGCCACCCCGGTGCTGGCCGCCCTGGGCGAGAAGCGCTTCCATATCGGCGAGGCCGGCGCGGGCTATATCGCCAAGCTGGTGAACAACCTGCTGGTCGCCTCGCACCTGCTGACCGCCAGCGAAGCCTTCCGCATCGCCGAAGCCGCGGGCGTGCGCACCGAGCAATTGCTGGAGTCGATCAATGCGGGCTCCGGCCGCAGCGGGGTCACGCTCTACAACTACCCCAGCCGCATCCTGAACCAGGGCTTCGACTCGGGCTTCACCATGCAGCTGATGCGCAAGGACGTGCGCCTTGCGCAATCGCTGATGCGCGAATCGGGCCTGGACCTGCCGGTCAGCCGCACCGTCGGCGCGATCTGGCAGGGTAGCGACAAGGAACTGGCCGACCAGGAAGATTTCAACCGTATCGTTACCATCGATACCAACCAACGTCAGGCGCACTGAACGCCTCGACGAAACAAGGGGAAAACAGCATGAAACATGCACTCAAGACCATCGCGGGCGCCATGGCGCTCATCGGCGCCACCTTGGCCGGCGCCGCCCACGCAGCCTATCCGGAGCGCCCGATCAAGCTGATCGTGCCCTTCCCGGCCGGCGGCACCACCGACACGGTGGCGCGCTTCATCGCCCAGGGCATGGGCGAGAAGCTCGGCCAGTCGGTGATCGTGGACTACAAGGCTGGCGCGGCCACCATCATCGGCGCCGACAGCGTGGCGAAATCCGCGCCCGACGGCTACACCCTGCTGATGGGCACCGCCACCACGTTCACGCTGAACCCGATCCTGTATCCCACCCTGCCCTACGATCCGCTCAAGAGCTTCGCGCCCATCGGCGTCATCGGCACGACGCCGCTGGCCGTGATGGCCTCGCAGAACGAGCCCTCGACCGACATCAAGAGCCTGATCGAGAACGTCCGCAAGGACCCCAGCAAGTATTCCTACGGTTCGCACGGCAACGGTACGCCCGTGCATTTCGCCGCGGAAATGCTGTGGTCGGCCGCCAAGGTCAAGGTCACGCACATTCCGTACAAGGGCTCCTCGCCCGCGCTCAACGACCTGATGGGCGGCCAGATTCCGCTCAGCTTCGAAGCCTTGCCGGCCGCCATCGCCGCCGCCAAGGGCGGCCGCGTGAAGATCCTGGCCGTCACCAGCGACAAGCGCTCGCCGCTGATGCCGGAAGCCCCGACCGTGGCCGAAAGCGGCTATCCCGGCTTCTCGATGCAGACCTGGTTCGCCATCGTCGCCCCCAACGGCGTGCCCCAGGACGCGCAGGACAAGCTGAGCAAGGCCCTGTCCGACACGCTGGCCGACCCGGCGCTGAAGGAAAAGCTGAGCGCAGTCGGCATCCAACCCGGCTACGAGCCGCCTTCGGGCTACGTCTCGCGCGTGGAAGGCGACATCGCCAAGCTCACGCCGATTGCGCGCGACAACAACATCGAACGCAACTGAGCGATGGCGGGGGCCGCACATGGCCCGCGCGTATCGCTTGAAATCCACCTCCCTATTGCACAGGCCGGCCCCGCGCCGGCCTGTGCGCCTGATGCCGCCATGTCACGATCCCAGTCCCTTGCTCTGGCCGCCGCCTATTTCGATGACGGCCGATTCCTGTCCGACCTCGAGCGGCGCGTCGCCTGTCCCACCGAAAGCGACGGCGGGACAGTGCCGCCGTCGCTGGCGCAGTACCTGCGTGACGAGATGGCGCCCACCCTGACGCCGCTGGGCTTCGACTGCCAGATCCTGCAGAATCCCTCGCCGCGCGGCGGCCCGCTGCTGATCGCGCGCCGCGTCGAAGACCCCGCGCTGCCGACCGTGCTGACCTATGGCCACGGCGACGTGGTCAACGGCCAGGTCGGCAAATGGCGGGCAGGCCTGGCGCCGTGGCGCGTCACGGTGGAAGACGGCAAGTGGTATGGCCGCGGCACGGCCGACAACAAGGGCCAGCACACCGTCAACCTGGGCGGGTTGGCGGCCGCCATCGCCGCCCGCGACGGCAAGCTGGGCTACAACGTGACGGTCCTGATCGAGACCGGCGAAGAAGCCGGCTCGCCCGGCCTGAACGACTTCTGCGCCGCCCAGGCCCAGGCACTGGAAGCGGAACTCTTCATCGGCTGCGATGGCCCGCGTGTGCGCGCCGACCTGCCCACGCTCTTCCTGGGCTCGCGCGGCATGGTGAATTTCACGCTCAGCCTGCGCTGCCGTGAGCGCGCCTATCACTCGGGCAACTGGGGCGGCGTCATCACCAACCCGGCCACGGTGCTGGCGAATGCGCTGGCATCGATGGTGGATGCGCGCGGCGTGCTGGGGGTGGAAGGCCTGCGCGCGCCCGCCGTGACGGATGCCGTGCGCGCCGCGCTGGACGGCCTGCCCATCGGCGGCGATGTGAACGATCCCGCGCTGGACCCGGCCTGGGGCGAACCTGGCATGACGCCCGCCGAGAGGCTGGTGGCCTGGAACACGCTGGAAGTGCTGGCGTTGGGCGCGGGCTCGGCCGAGCGCCCCGTCAACGCCATCCCGCCCGCCGCGGTGGCGCATTGCCAGCTGCGTTTCGTGGTGGGCACCGACTGGACGAACCTGGCGCGGCACCTGCGCCGCCACCTGGATGAGCGGGGCTTCCAGGCCATCGACATCGACGTGACCATGCAGACGGCGGCGACGCGCCTGGACGTGGAACATCCCTGGGTGCGCTGGGCACAAGGATCGTTGGCCGGCACCACCGGCGACGCCCCCGCCGTCATGCCCAACCTGGCGGGCTCGCTGCCCAACGACGCCTTCGCCGATGTGCTGGGTCTGCCCACGCTGTGGGTGCCGCACTCGTATCCCGCCTGCGCGCAGCACGGCCCCGACGAACACCTGCTGCCCGCCATTGCCCGCGAGGGCCTGCAGATCATGGCAGGCCTGTATTGGGACCTGGGCGAGGCCGGCGCCCCCTGGCGGGCCTGAGGCCACGGTCTGGCGTGGCCTGACAGCGCGCGCATCTTGCGTTGCCGCAATCCAGGCAACCCATCCTGCCGCTAGAATGCGCGGCATGTCGACGCGCAACCGCCCAGCATGGATGCCATGGCAGCAAGCCCGCTTGCTGCTGGGCTTGCTGCTGCTGTCGGTCATCGCGCGCGGGGCGATTCCCGCCGGCTACATGCCGGATGCCGCCGCCCTGAAGCAGGGGCGCATCGAGATCAGCCTGTGCGTGGCAGGCCACGTCACCAGCGTGCCGATGTGGCTGGACGCCGGCTCCAAGGACGGCGGCCTCGAAGGCAATGACGCTTCCGCCGAGACCTGCCCGTTCTGGCTGCATGCGCACCAGCAGGCCGCCATGCCCGCCACCGCGCCGGCCATCGCCCTGCCTTTGCCGCGCACGCTGCCGCCACCGGCGCCTCCCCCTTTCCTCGTCCTTGCCGCCCACGGTCCGACCGGACCACCGCTGGGCTCGCGGGCGCCGCCCCAGGTCTGATCGCGAACACCGTAGGTAACCCAGGCACTGCCGCGCCTGGCCGCCTGCCGGTTTCCGCCGCGGCGCAATCTTGCCGCGCGTGCGTGTCATGCGCGCCTCTCCCAAACCCTGGCCGTTGACGGCTCGCCGCACCCTCTCATGCGCCGGGCCATCGCGCCCGCCGCTACGCGCCTAGCCGCTGTCGGCGGCAGGCGCGCGGCCACAAGGACAGACCTGGATTTTCACCATGCCCAAGCATCAACGCTTTTCCCGCAACTACCTGGCCACGGCCCTGGCCTGCCTGGCCGCCGCCCCGGTGGCCGCGGCCTCTCTTGATGTGCTCAACCCGGTGGTGGTCACCGCCGTGGCCCCCGAATCGCCACTGACCTTCACCACCGATCCCAAGGCCCCCCGCCAACCGCTGCCCGCCAGCGACGGCACCGACTACCTGAAAACCATTCCCGGCTTCTCGGCCATCCGCAACGGCGGCAGCAACGGCGACCCCGTGCTGCGCGGCATGTTCGGCTCGCGCCTGAACGTGCTGGCCAACGATGCCGCCATGCCCGGCGCCTGCCCGGCCCGCATGGACGCGCCCAGCTCCTATATCTCGCCCGAGACCTTCGACCGGCTCACGGTCATCAAAGGCCCACAGACCGTGTTGTGGGGCCCGGGCGCATCGGCAGGCACCGTGCGCTTCGAGCGCGACACGCCACGCTTCGACGCGCCGGGCGTGCGCTTCGACGGTACGCTGGTGGGCGGCTCGCATGGCCGCAACGACCAGACCGTGGACCTGACCGCGGGCGCGGCCAAGGGCTACGCCCGCGTCACGGCCAACCACTCGCAGGCGCAGGACTACCGCGACGGCAACGGCGACCGCGTGCCGTCGAAATGGGACAAGTGGAATGCCGACCTGGCGCTGGGCCTGACGCCGGACCCGGACACCCTTGTGGAACTGAGCGCTGGCGTGGGCGACGGCCGCGCGCGCTATGCCGGCCGCAGCATGGACGGCTCGCGCTTCCGGCGCGAAAGCCTGGGCCTGCGGGCCGAGCATCGCGTGAACAGCGGCCTGCTGGAAAAGGTGGAAGCGCGCCTCTTCCACAACCGTGCCGACCACGTGATGGATAACTACACGCTGCGCGCGCCTGATCCCATGAGCGCCATGCCCACGGCGATGGCCGCGAACGTGGAACGCAGCACCTGGGGGGGACGCATGGCCGCCACCCTGCGCGTGGCCGAGCCCGCCACGCTCACGGTTGGAACGGACTTCCAACTTAGCCGCCATCGGCAGCGCAGCGGCAGCGATGTCGACAACTATCGCGACCAGGCCTGGACCAAGGACGCCGATTCGCGTCAGGCGGGCGTCTTCGGCGAGCTGGAATGGGCCACTGGCGAACAGGGCCGTATCATCGGCGGCGCACGCCTGGACCGCGTGTCGGCCAAGGACTTCCGCGCCACGGATGGCGGCATGATGATGCCCATGCCCAACCCCACTGCGAACCAGCGCCGCGCGCGTACCTTGCCCGCCGGCTTCCTTCGTTATGAGGAAGACCTGCACGGCCTGCCCGCCAGCTGGTATGCCGGCATCGGCCACGTGCAGCGTTTTCCGGACTACTGGGAGCTGTTCTCGCCCAACGCGGGCCCGACCGGCAGCGACAACGCCTTCTCTGGCGTGCTGCCGGAGAAGACAACGCAGTTGGATCTGGGCGCGCAGTATCGTGGCAAGGACGTCGATGCCTGGATATCGGCCTATGCCGGCGTGGTGCGCGACTACATCCTCTTCACCTATGTGCCAGGCGGCATGATGGGCGCGAGTTCGCGTGCGGACAATGTGCAGGCCCGCATCGCGGGCGGGGAAACCGGCGTCACCTGGCGCTTCCGGCCGGCCTGGCAAGCAGGCGCCACGGTGGCCTATGCCTGGGGCGAGAACCGCAGCGACGGCAGGCCGCTGGCACAGATTCCGCCGCTGGAGGCGCGGCTGAACCTGGCGTATGACGACGGCACGTGGTCGGCCGGCGCGCTGTGGCGCCTGGTCGCGCCGCAACGCCGGGTGGCGACAGGCGTGGGCAATGTGGTGGGCAAGGACTTCGGCCCCAGCGCGGGCTTCGGCATCCTGTCCCTGAACGCCAGCCTGGCGGTCAACAAGCAGGTCAGCCTGGCCATCGGCGTCGACAATGTGTTGGACAAGGCCTACAGCGAACACCTGAACCTGGCAGGCGACGCCGGCTTCGGCTTCCCGGCAGACACCAGGATCAACGAACCCGGCCGCTCGGTCTGGGCAAGACTGCAAGTGAAATATTAAAAACCCGCCAGAAGAAGCTCAGCAATCAGGGGTGCAGTGGAGCCGGCTCCGCCGGTCCACCAGCACCGCCCCCCCGGGGGGGGGGGAGGCGCGCAGCGCCTCGGGGGGGGTCACCGCTTAGGCACGGTCCAGAAATAGACCATGCGGCCGTCGACGTTGACGGTCTGGTCGGGCTTCCAGTCGCCCATGTCGAAGGCGTGCGACACGATGCGCGTGCCCGGCTTCAGCGCCAGCAGCTTCGGACGCAGCTTCAGGTTCAACGAGTTCAACAGATAGAGGCTGATGACGGTGGCTTCCGACAGGTCCTGCTCGAACAGGTCGGCCTGGATGAACTTCACCTTGTCCGTGACGCCGTTTTCCTTGGCGTTGGCATTGGCTTCCTCGATGCGCTGCGGATCGATGTCGAAGCCCACGCCGCGCGTGCCGAAGCGCTTGGCCGCGGTCACCGGGATGATGCCGTTGCCCGAGCCCAGGTCATACAGCACGTCGTTCGGGCCGACCTTGGCCACGTCCAGCATGGCGTCGACGACTTCCTGCGGCGTCGGCACGAAGATCACGTCGGGCGTGCGCGAGGGGGCGTTCTGGGCCGAGGCGGTGCCGGCAAGCAGCGCGGCGCCGGCAAAGGCGGACAACCAGGTCAGGGGACTTTTCACGGCTAGCTCCTAAGAGGGTAAGGCAGGAAACAACGCAGGGAAATCGAGACGGCGTCAGGACGCCTTGCCGGGATCGCTGGCGGCGGGCGGCGTACGGCGGAACAACAGCAGCACCGCGCCCAGCAGCAGCACGCCGATGCCCACGAACGCGCCCATGCCCGTGTACATCACGCTGGAATACAGCAGGTAGGCGCAGATGGCGACGAAGACGATGGGCGTGAAGGGATAGAACGGCACCTTGAAGGGACGCGGATGATCGGGCCAGCGGCGGCGCAGCACGAAGAGCGCGATGCCCGTCAGCATGAAGAAGAACCAGAACACCGGCGCGGTGTAGTCGACCATGGTCGAGAAGCCGCTGCGGGTGATGGCGCCCAGGGCCACCAGCGCCAGCGAGATCAGGCCCACCGTGACAAGCGCGTTGGTGGGACCATCGTGGCGTGCGTTCCAGCGCCCCAGGAAGCTGAACATCGGCTCGTCGCGGCCGAAGGCATAGATGGTGCGAGCCCCCAGCAGGATGGTGGCATTGGCGGAGGTGAGCGCCGACACGGCGATCAGCACGCTGATGATGCGCGCGCCGCTCTCGCCCATCAGGGCCCGCAGCATGTCGGCGGCCACCGCGTCGGTGGCGCCCGCGCCCTCAAGGCCCAGCACCCGCACGAACGCAAGGTTGACCAGCAAATAGGCAATGGTGACGATGCCCAGGCTCCAGCACAGCGCGCGCGGCAGGTTGCGGTTCGCGCCGACGGTCTCGGCAGACACATAGGCCGCTTCGTTCCAGCCGCCGTAGGTCAGCATGACGAAGACCAGGATCAGGCCCCATTGCGTCGCTTCGCGCGTGGCCGGGCTGAGCGCGCCCACCGCCTGCGGATCCGGCGTCATGAAGAGACCCGCGCCGATGATGAAGAGCACGCCGCCCACTTCCAGCAGGGTCAGGAAGTTCTGGGTCCATTTGCCCGACCGCAGACCCACCAGGTTGATGGCCGTCAGCACCAGCACCATGCCCGCCGCGTACAAGGCGGAGGAATACTCGCCCAGGCTGTAGACCTGCGTGGCGTAGTCGCCGAACACGAAGCCCAGCAGCGCGATGGAGCCGGTGGGAATGACGGTCAGCCGCGCCCACGCGAACAGGAAGGACAGCCGGTCGCCATAAGCCAGCCGCAGGAAGTGGTAGTCCCCGCCCGTGTTCGGATGCGCGGTGGCCAGCTCGGCATAGCAGAGCGCGCCCGCGATGGAAATCAGTCCGCCCAGCAGCCAGGCGAACATCATCTCGGTGACGGAATGGGAGTTGGCCGCCACCAGCGCGGGCGCGCTGAAGATGCCCGCCCCGATCACGATGCCGATGATCAGGGCCATGACGTCGATCGTGCCTAGCAGGCGGCGCGGCGCGGTGTCGGGGGCGGCGGATGACGGGGAGGATGCTGCGGGACTTGCACTGGTGGGCTGGGCGACTTCGCTCATGGGTATCCGTGTGAAGGGCATGTCAGGAGGGAACGCAAAACGGCTTGCGGCAGCCTGGGTCCCTGCGCATGGCAGGGAGAAGGCCGCCGCGGCCGCCGCCCGGTGCAAGCGGGCGGCACTGTCCCGTCAGAAAGGGTTTTCTCCGGGAAGTTCCCATTTTCTGACTGTTTGCTTAAAAAATCGGTAATTTTTCTTTGCCGCCCTGCGCGCGGACGCATCACCGCAAGCCGCGGCCGTCCCGCCGCGGACACGCCAAGTGCGCTAGGATGCCGGCATGAACAGCACCCCTCCTCCTCGCGCGCCGGCCTTCCCGCGCGGTTTTGCACCATCCTGGGGCCACGAGCGCGCCGATTGCCGCGGCGATCGCGCGCTGGGTTTCTTCATCGACGACCTGCATCGCGTGCTCTCGCAGCACGACGACGCCCGCGAAGGCGGCGCGCTGGCGCTGATTCCCGCGCAACAGGCCGTCGACGCGCTACTGCGCCGCTATGTCGAGATCGGCGCTTCCCCCGCCGCCTTCAACGGCCAGACGGTCACCCTGCGCCAGGGCGCGGACCAGATGGGCGTCGCCCAGATCGTGCCGGTGTTCTCCCCGGGATTGAAAGAAGCGCTGACCACCCTGCTGCGCCGCAGCCCGCCCGCGGACCGCAGGCAGTAAGAAAACCGCCGATACCGGCGGGCGTGCGTCCCGCCACGTCACCCGCAAGGAATGCCATCGTGCCAGCCAGCTTCAATCCCCCGGTCCGCGTCTGGGACCTGCCCACCCGGCTGTTCCACTGGGCTCTCGTGGCCTGTGTGACCGGTGCCCTCGTCACGATCAAGCTGGGCGGCACCTACATGGACTGGCATGTGCGTTTCGGCCTGGCCACCGTCGGCCTCGTCGCCTTCCGGTTGGCCTGGGGCCTCATCGGCCCGCGCTACGCGCGCTTCGCCACCTTCCTGCGCGGCCCCGTCGGCGTCTGGCGCTATCTGTCGGGCAAGGCCCCGGCACCCGCCGGCCACAATCCGCTGGGCGCATGGTCGGTGATCGCCATGCTGCTGGTTATCGGCTTCCAGTCCGTCAGCGGCCTCTTCGCCAACGACGACATCCTGACCCAAGGCCCGCTTGCCCACACCATCGACGGCAGCCTGTCGGGCACCCTGAC
The DNA here is from genome assembly GCF_900089455.2 of Orrella dioscoreae. Lineage (NCBI taxonomy): Bacteria > Pseudomonadati > Pseudomonadota > Betaproteobacteria > Burkholderiales > Alcaligenaceae > Orrella > Orrella dioscoreae. Next base: position 1,852,814 of record NZ_LT907988.1, on the reverse strand, counting down.
CTGGCTGCATTCGCAGAACGAATGGATCATCTACGGCCTGATCGCGCTGCACCTGCTGGCCATCCTCTGGTACACGCTGGTGCGACACAAGCGCCTGGTGACCCCCATGGTGACGGGCAACGCCCGCGCCAGCGACCTGCCCGAGCGCGCACCCGCCGCCGAGGATGGCCCGTCCGTGTGGCTGCGCGCCATCGTGCTGGCGGCGGCCGCCACCGCGCTGGTGCTGTGGATCAATGCGCAGCAGGCGGCGATGAGCCTGTCCTTCTGAGCCTCGTGCGCATCGCTCGCCGCGCATGAAAACGGCCCCGATGGGGCCGTTTTCATGGGTGCCGGAAGCGCAGGCTTCAGCGGCGCTGGCGGTAGGAGTCGTGGCAGGCCTTGCAGCTGGCGCCGACGTCGCCGAAAGCCGCGCGCAGCTGGCCCAGGTCGTTGCCGTCGGCAGCCACGGCCAGCTTGGCCACGCTGTCGTTGAAGCGCTGCTGCGCCTTGCGGAAACCGGCTTCGTCGCGCCAGATCTCGGCCTTGGCGCCGCCGCCTTCGGTGCCCGCGCCGAACGCCGCCCAGGGCAGGCCTGCCAGCGTCTGCAGCACCTGCACATTGGCCTTGATCTGTGCCGGGTCATGCGGGGCGTCGCCCTTGACCACGGGCGCCATGCGGCCGAAGTGCGAACCGATGAGCGTGAAGGCCGACTGGCGGTACTTGACCGCGTCTTCCGGCTTGGCGAACTGGGCGGCGGCCGGCGCGGACCACAGCGCGCCGGCGACCGTACAGGACGCGGCGAACAGCGCGAGGATTTTCTTCATGGATACTCTCCGAGGCAGGGAAGAGACTGAGGGAAGAGACTGGCGTTGACAAACAAAACGGGCCTGGCCGGACCAGCGGGAAAGCCTCCCGCCAGCCTTGCCAGGCCCATCCGCGCTGGCGGCGCGGCAGGCATGGGCAATGCGCGGGGCTTGCCCGCGCCGCCCGACTATACCTGCTGGGCCAGCGTCACGGCCAGACCCACGTAGCTGCGCGGGGTCATGGCCAGCAGGCGTGCCTTGGGTTCCGCTGGCAGGTCCAGGCCCTGCACGAACTCGCGCAATGCGTCTTCGGTGATGCCCTTGCCGCGCGTCAGCGCCTTCAGTTGCTCGTAGGGCTGCGGCAGGCCATAACGGCGCATGACGGTCTGCACCGGCTCGGCCAGCACTTCCCAGCACGCGTCGATGTCGGCATCGACCGCGACGGCGTTCAGCTCGAGCTTGCCCAGGCCGCGCAGGCAGGCGTCATAGGCCACCATGCAGTAACCCAGGCCCACGCCCAGGTTGCGCAACACCGTGGAATCGGTCAGGTCGCGCTGCCAGCGCGAGACCGGCAGCTTCTCGGACAGGTGGCGCAGGGTGGCGTTGGCCAGGCCCAGGTTGCCTTCCGAGTTTTCGAAGTCGATGGGGTTGACCTTGTGCGGCATCGTGGACGACCCCACTTCACCTTCCTTCAGGCGCTGCTTGAAGTAACCCAGCGAGATGTAGCCCCAGACGTCGCGGTCCAGGTCCAGCACGATGACGTTGGCGCGCGCGATGGCGTCGAAGAGCGCGGCCATCCAGTCATGCGGCTCGATCTGGATGGTGTGCACGTTCTGGGTCAGGCCCAGGCCCTTCAGCACGCCGGCCGAGAACGCGGGCCAGTCGATTTCCGGATAGGCCGAGACGTGGGCGTTGTAGTTGCCGGTGGCGCCGTTCAGCTTGGCCAGCGGCTGCACCGCCGCGATGGCGTCGATGGCGCGCGCCAGGCGGGCGGCGACGTTGGCGAACTCCTTGCCCACGGTGGTGGGGCTGGCCGGCTGGCCGTGCGTGCGCGACAGCATGGGCTGCGCGGCGTGCGTGCGCGCCAGCTCGGCCAGCTTGGCGTGCAGCGTGCGCAGTTGCGGCAGCACCACCTGGTCGCGCGCGCGGGTCAGCATCAGCGCGTGCGAGGTGTTGTTGATGTCCTCGGACGTGCAGGCGAAGTGGATGAACTCGGCCGCGCGGTCCAGCTCGGCGTCGCCGGCAACTTGCTCCTTCAGCCAGTATTCGACGGCCTTCACGTCGTGGTTGGTGACGCGCTCGATCTCCTTGATCCGGCCGGCGTCGGCCTCGGAGAAGTTTTCCACCAGCGCCAGCAGGCGGGCGCGGGCGGTGTCGGAAAAGCGCGGCAGCTCGGGCAGGCCGGCGTCGGCCAGGCCAATCAGCCAGGCCACCTCGACTTCGACGCGGTGCGCCATGAAACCTGCCTCGGACAGGAGACCGCGCAGGGCGTCGCCGCGCGAGGCATAGCGCCCGTCCAGGGGAGACAGGGCGTTGAGTTGGCTGAGCTGGGCGGCAATCTGCATGATGTGAAAAAGAGACAGAAATCGAATCCGCAATTTTATCACCCGCCCCCCTCCTCCCCTGACGCCCAAAACCAGTGTGCCAAGATAAACTTGAAGCGCCTGATTTGCCGAAGCCTCGTCACCCAGGCAAAATGCGGCCCTTTTGCCGCCAGGCCGCCCCAAGGCAAAAGGCGCCCCCTCGGGGGGCAGCAAGCCGAAGGCGCGGCGTGGGGGTCCCCCTTCGGGAGCCGCAAGCCCATGTGACGGGATGGCGGCACAGTTCTGTCGCAGCGACGTTCGCTGCCAATCCGCCACGGCTTGCACCTGCCGCGGCCTCTTGATTTGCAGGCCCAATGAAACTCATCGGTTCCCTCACCAGCCCCTATGTCCGCAAGGTGCGCGTCGTCCTCGCGGAAAAGAAACTGGACTACCGTCTCGAACTCGAAAACGTCTGGGCCGAAGACACGACCATCCAGCACTACAACCCGCTGGGCAAGGTGCCCTGCCTGGTCATGGAAGACAACGGCGCGCTGTTCGATTCGCGCGTCATCGTCGAGTACCTGGACACCCTTTCCCCCGTCAGCCGCCTGATCCCGCAAACCGGCCGCGACCGCGCCGCGGTGAAGTGCTGGGAAGCCATCGCCGACGGCGTGCTCGACGCCTGCGTGCTGATCTTCAAGGAGAACCAGCGCCCCGAGAACCTGCGCAGCGCCGAATGGATCGCGCGCCAGTACGGCAAGATCCACGCCTCGCTGGCGGCCATGGACAAGAGCCTGGGCGACAACGCGTTCTGCCAGGGCGTGAACTACTGCCTGGCGGACATCGCCGTGGGCGTCACGCTGGGCTACCTGGACCTGCGCTTCGGCGACCTGGACTGGCGCGCCGGCCACGCCAACCTGGCCCGCCTGTACGAGAAGCTCTCGGCCCGCCAGTCGTTCATCGACACGGTGCCGCCGCGGGTCTGAACGCGCGATTTGTCCAACGGAAAGCCGAGCGGGCATAAACCGCTGAACTGCGCTAACCGCAGCGACTCGCCGTCACACCACCTTCTTGACTTCCGCTCAATTCAGCGCCCCTGGCACAGGGTCTGCGGCGGGGCCGAGTGGCGCACTGCGCACGCTCGGCTACACCGACCAATACATATCCTCGTACCGCTCGATCAGGTCCTGGTCGACCAGGCGCAGCTCAATCTGGTTGGCGACCTCGATATGCTTGGGGTTGTCCAGGGAAAACACGTCGTTCGCAACGCTGACGATAAGCGTGCCAGTTTGTTTTTTTCCAGGTGCCGGCAACGGAATCAGTGCCTCCGCCTCCGGGACCTGTTCGACCGTGATGATCCGAGGCAGGTAGAGCATCCATCCGGCCCCTGGCTTGTCCTTGAATACCTGATGGCGAGAGTAAAGCGGAGGTGCGACGGAAACGTACTGTGGAGGAAAAAGGGCGACTATTTCCTTGACGATCGCTATCACCGAGGTGACTTTGCCAAAGCCACCGTTGTGTCCACTTGAATAGGAAAGGGAGAAGGTGCAAGGTTGGCCGACGCTATTGGCTTCCACCGCTAAAGAGACGCTTTTTGATTGTTTCTCCGTCCCGTTCCAGATCGCCGCGAACGTGAAAGACTGGTCCTCTCGGAACTCCTCCTTTAAAACAGCAAGCAATGCGGTTGAAGGCTCAGCCCCCTCAAAAGCTGGATAGAGAAAAGCCTCTTCCAACGTATCCCCTTGGGCAAACCACTGAATCTCCCGCTCTGAGTGCTCTTCCAACAGCAAGGTAATGACGCGCATTCGGCGCAGCATCTCGGCGAAATCATCCGATCGAAGCGTGGGGTCTCGGAATTGACACTGGATGAGCATGAATAACCTATGGGGCGAGTACCGATTCGATACGCATTGAAGTCAGGAAGGGCGCCATGACCTCCCACATTTTGGGTGTCTGGAAATACCACCGCAACCTGGCGGGCGGCGAACTGTTGCACACGGTCGCTTGCCGCCTGGCCTCGACTCGCAACCACCCATATCCTTTGAACCACCCGTAGACGTTGCCTTCGGCGTCGACAAAGTTGTCGTAATTCCCCTTGGTTTCCTGTAACAGGCACTCTCCGGGTTGGAATCCATCGAAATGCACTCCCATCCAAAGCCACTCATCACTCCAGCGACAGCTCACTGTGTCGAAAGGGAACCCGGTGATTCTGGCTTGGTAAGTGTAGGCGTTCCAGTTCACGCCATGCGCCCGCCTGACGATCACGCCCATGTCGGGCGGGCATTTTTTGCAGTCCTCCGCCGTGCATGCCATCTCACGATCTGTCGCCTTGGCCCCTGGGTTGGCCTCGCTGTCATCGCGCGGCGTGTCGCCCGGCAGGCTGGCCGCGCCGCCGACCACGGCGCCCGTCGCTGCGCCCACAGCCAAGCGACCCGCAGCCGCCGCCAGCGCTTCGGCCACCCACGTCGCTATCGGTACCGCCAATGGTCCCGGCATGTCACCTCACTCCTTGTCGTGGCCTGGCCCCGCACGGCGCATCTGCCATTGCATGACTTGCATGTAGTCATGGAAACGCTGGTCGGGTGGCCGGCCCGCCTTGGCCATCCATGCGCCGAACCCCGGCTGGGTGTAGAAACCCGGCACCATTGCCTCGGTCCTGAGGAAGTTGACTAGGTTGGCATCGGCGTCAATGCCCAAACCGCGTGCCGCCTTCAACGACGCCGACAATCGCGCTGTCAGTCCAGCCTGGGGCAGTCCCGGATATTCGCTGAGCAAATCCTGCTGCACCCCCAGGACAAAAGTTTCAGCATCGATCTCGCCCAGGCCGGCGAGTTGTTGGGCAGTGAACTCAAGCTGCATCGGTGGGATGAATCCTGGTCAATTTCCCCGTGCACTGGGTCAGCCATCCATGCACGGGCGCAAAAAACTCGGCGCGTTGCCTCTCGGACAGCAATCCGAGAATCGCCCCACTCACCCTGGCATCGTAGTGGCGCAGCAGGGCCAGTTTTCCGGAAGGCAGGCGGACATTCAAGCGTTCGCGCAGCGCGTCAGCCAGATCTGAAAGGGGGTAGGCGCTGATCAACCAGATCAAGCCTTCCTCGCTCTCGGCCAGTACGCCCAGCACCGCCCGATGAGGGCCGTTTTGATCTGTGGCCTCCAGTAGCCAAGGCCCCGCGTGGGCAAGCACTTGGTCGGGCGTGCCATCGAATAAAGCGGCGGATGATTCGGACCGCGACAACGCATCATTCGGGCTGACGCGAGCATGCGTCAGCCCATCGACCAGCCCGTAGAGCCGCAGCGGATAGCCCATCCGTTCTTGGTGGGCTGCCAAGCAGCGCGCAATGTCCTTGCGCATCTTGGCCTAACCCCGCCCCACGGTGGTCGCTGCATTGCGCGAGGCGGCTTCCAGGCATTCCAGACAAAGCGTTTCACTTTGCAGCGAGGCGCTGTTTTCGGGAGTGCCGCCCCCTCAGCCTCTCCGATACGAGCCACGGTCTGCGATGCGATCAACACCGCCCCGCAGGCGGTACGCATGCCTTCGACCGCCGTCTCTTTATTCATGAAAGTGTGGCGCCGGCCCGTGTCGGGCAGGATCGGGAAAGCTCCCTTGCATTTCGAGCACATCACACGATGCCCGACAAGGGCAATTTCGCGCCCGAACAGCACGCCCATGGGGTGCCCTTCGATCACGATCCCCCCATGGGACGTGGTGTCGCCTTTGCGGATAATTGCGCGTCCAGCCATGTCGCCCTCCCTGTTACGGAGCGCAATTTACCGCGAAATTCCATACAATGGAAGCCACGCGATTCCACCAGCGATTGCAGACGGAGTTCGGCGCTGGTTGCTTTAGCCAGATCGTCAAAAAGAACGTGGCCTAAGGGGGCGCTGCACGTTACAACGAAGGGCGAGGGCACCGCGCATGCGGTGCCTTTTTATGTGCGCAAACGAGGCTCATGCCCCCACGGCAAATGCCACCCAGGCCTTGTAGAGCATGTAGGCGGCGAGCAGGAACAGCAGGCCGCCGAACACCTTCTTCAGCGACCCCACCGGCAGGCGATGCGCCACCTTGGCGCCTTGCGGGGCCAGCAGCACGCTGACCGCCACCACGGCCAGCAGCGCGGGCCAATAGATGTAGCCCAGCATGCCCGGCTGGCTGACATCCTGCGACAGGCCCGCATAGATGTAGCCGATGCTGTTGGCCAGCGCGATGGGAAAGCCCAGCGCCGCGGACGTGGCCACTGCCTGGTGCAGGGGCACGTTGCACCAGGTCATGAAGGGCACGGACAGGAAACCGCCGCCCGCGCCGACCAGGCCCGACAGGAAGCCGATGCCGCCGCCCACGGCGGTGGTCCCCACCGGCCCCGGCATCTGGCGCGTGGGCTTGGGCTTCTTGCCGTTGATCATGCTGTAGCCCGAATAGCCGACGAAGAGCGCGAAGAAGAGCGAGAGCCAGGCGGTGTTGAGATAAGCGAAGACCGCGCCGCCCGAGAACAGGCCGCCGATGATGATGCCCGGCGCCATCGCCCAGACGATGTTCCAGCGCACGGCGCCCTTCTTCTGGTGGGCCCAGACGCTGGAAAGCGAGGTGAAAAGGATGGAGGTCATCGAGGTAGCGATGGCCGCATGCACGACCAGATCCAGCGGCATCTTCTGCCAGGTGAACAGCATGGTCAGGAACGGCACCATCAGCATGCCGCCGCCAATGCCCAGCAGGCCGGCGGCGAACCCCGCGACGGCACCCAGCGCGAGCAGACTTACCAGAAACAACGGATCCACGACTTCCCCTCTCTTTTTTGACTGTAGATAAAACCCGAGGCCCCCGCCAGGCGAGGGCCCGACATCACACGATGATGCCGCCGCCCAGACAGACGTCGCCATCGTAGAGCACCGCCGACTGCCCCGGCGTGACCGCCCACTGCGGTGCGTCGAAATCCAGCGCGAAGGTCTCGCTGCCCGCAACGGCACGCAGGCGGCAGGCCGCGTCGGCCTGGCGATAGCGCGTCTTGGCGCCATAGGCGCCCGCGGCCGGCGGCTCGCCAGCGATCCAGCTGGCATCCTGCGCCGAAAGCGCGCGCGACAGCAGCCAGGGATGGTCATGGCCCTGCACGACGTACAAGGTGTTGCTGGCCAGATCCTTGCGCGCGGCGTACCAGGCATCGGCCGTGCCATCCTCGCGCTGGCGGCCCTTCACGCCGCCGATGCCCAGGCCCTTGCGTTGTCCCAGCGTGTGGAAGGCCAGGCCCTGGTGCTTGCCCACCTCCTTGCCGTCCGGCGTGCGGATGGGGCCCGACTGCGTGGGCAGGTAGCGGTTCAGGAACTCACGGAACGGCCGCTCGCCGATGAAGCAGATGCCGGTGGAATCCTTCTTGGCTGCGTTGGGCAAGCCGATGTCGGTGGCGATGCGGCGCACCTGTGTCTTGGGCAGCTCACCCAGCGGGAACATCGTGCGCGCCAGTTGCGCCTGGTTCAGGCGATGCAGGAAATAGCTCTGGTCCTTGCTGGCATCCAGCGCCTTCAGCAGCTGGCGGCGCGGGCCGGCGGGCGTATCCACCGTGCGGGCGCGGGCATAGTGGCCCGTGGCGATGAACTCGGCGCCCAGGCCCATCGCGTGATCCAGGAAGGCCTTGAACTTGATCTCGGCGTTGCACAGCACGTCGGGATTGGGCGTGCGGCCGGCGGAATACTCGCGCAGGAAATCGGCGAAGACGCGATCCTTGTATTCAGCGGCGAAGTTCACCGCCTCCAGGTCCACGCCCACGATGTCGGCCACGCTGGCCGCGTCCAGCAGGTCCTGGCGCGTGGAGCAGTATTCCGAATCGTCGTCGTCTTCCCAGTTCTTCATGAACAGGCCGACCACCTCATAGCCCTGCTCCTTCAGCAGCCAGGCCGTGACGGAGGAATCGACGCCGCCGGACATGCCGACCACGACGCGGCCCTTGGTGGGACGCGCCGCGCGGGCGGGACGGGAAGACGGGACGGCATCCGCGGACGCGACGCCGGACTCGGAAACAGGGGCACTGCTGCTGGTGGTCATGGGGGCAGGAAAGCGATACGTTCAGCCCGTCATTCTAGTTGAGGCGCCCGCCAGGCTCCGGATTGACCCGCCCGGCAACGCGCCCGCGCCCGGTCCGATCTCTCAGGCGGCCAGCGGATCGGCCTCCACCTGGGTCAGCAGCCAGGCGCGGAAGGCCTGCAGGGCAGGCAGGTTGGCCTTCTGCTCCGGATAGCACAGGTAATACCCTTGGCTGGCCAGGATGGGCAGGTTCACCGCCACCTCCAGCTTGCCGTCGCGCAGCTCGTCCTCGACCAGGCAGCGCGGGATCAGCGCAAGCCCGAAACCGGCAGCGGCGGCCTCGGTCAGCAGCGAATACTGGTCGAAGCGCGAACCCTCCCAACTGCGGGCCGAGGCGCAGCCGGCGCGCTCGAACCATTCGTGCCAGCCCTGGGGAGCCGTCGTGTGATGCAGCAGCGGATACCGCAGCAGATCGGCGGGCTGCCGCTCTCCGCCCGCGATCAATTGCGGCTTGCAGACAGGCACCACTTCTCGCCCGCCCAGGTAATCGGCGCGCGCGCCCGGCCACAGCCCTTCGCCATAACGCACGGCGGCATCCAGCTTGGGCACCGAGAAATCATAGCCGCGATGGTGCGGCAGGAACTCCATGCGGATGTCGGGGCGCAGGCGCAGGAAGGCGTTCAATCGGGGAATCAGCCACTTGGCGCCGAAGGTCGGCATGCTGGTCAAGGTCAACAAGCCGCCCTGGCCGCGGTGCGACAGCAGGTCCAGGCTGGCCGTCTCGATCTGGTCCAGGCCGCCCTTGATCTGGCTCAGGTATCCGCGTCCAGCGTCGGTCAGCATCAGTCCTTGCCTGACCCGCAGGAATAGCTCCACGCCGACCGTCGCCTCCAGGCTTTTCACCTGCTTGCTGACCGCGCCCTGCGTCACGCACAATTCCTCAGCCGCGCGGGTAAAACTGCCATGCCTGGCGGCGGATTCAAAGGCGATCAGTTCGGTCAGCGAAGGGCAGAAACGGCGCATGAGGCGTACTTTTTGCAGTGACGCTGAAGGCAGGCTTGCCCTCAGCCATGAAATTAAGTCATAGCTTAGGGAGATTTTTTCGTTTGTACAAACGCCGCCGGGCGGACAAGAATGCCCTGTGTGCTTGACGCGAGCCCACGCCCCGCGCCCTGGCCGCATCTGGACGCGGGGTCCAGACAACCGCCGTCCTACGAAACCATATCAAGGGGAATCCCATGCAAGACCGCCGTACCCTCCTGAAGGTCTGTGCCGCCGCCGCGCTGACCGCCTCCGTCTTCTCCGGCGCCGCCGTGGCCGCCGACAACTACCCCAACAAGCCCATCCGCCTCGTCGTGCCCTTCCCGGCGGGCGGCACCACCGACCTGGTCGGCCGGCTGTATGCCGACAAGCTCGGCCAGGCACTGGGCCAGACCGTCGTGGTCGAGAACAAGGGCGGCGCGGGCGGCTCGATCGGCAGCAGCTACGTTGCCGGCGCCGCGCCCGATGGCTACACCCTGGGCCTGGCCACCGTCAGCACCCACGGCATCAACCCGGCCGTCTACCCCAAGCTGCCCTTCGACGTGCTGAAGGACTTCACGCCGATCTCGAACCTGGCCGCCGTTCCCAACATCATGACGGTCAACCCGAACCGCGTCGCCGCGCGCAACATGGCCGACTTCGTGAAGGCCGCCAAGGCCGAGCCCGGCAAGTACACCTATGCGTCGGCCGGCAACGGCTCGGTCTCGCACATGATGGGCGAACTGTTCAAGAGCGCCTCGGGCACCGACCTGATGCACGTGCCCTACCGTGGCGTCGGCCCGGCGCTGAACGACGCGCTGGCCGGCCAGGTCGACGTCATGTACGACAACCTGCCCTCGACGCTGCCGCACGTGCAGGCCGGCAAGCTGATCGCGCTGGCCGTCGCCACGCCCAAGCGCGTGGCCGCCCTGCCCGACGTGCCGACCTTCGCTGAAGTGGGCCTGGCGCCCGTGAACGATCCTTCGTGGTTCGGCCTGGTGGCGCCCGCCAATCTGCCCAAGGAAATCCTGGACAAGCTGTCGGCTGCCGTGAAGCAGGCCGCCGCCGATCCGGCGGTCAAGGAGCGTCTGGTCAGCCTGGGCGCGGAGCCCGTGGGCAACAGCCCCGACGCCTTCGCCAAGCAGATCGCCGACGAGGTCGAGAAGAACAAGCGCATCGCCAAGACGGCCAACATCAAGATCGACTGACCCCCGTCGCCACAGCGAGCAAGGCACCGCGGCACCGGCCGCGGCGCCCACCAACCGCCGGCCGCAGTCCGCGCCCGCCACCCCTGGCGAGCGCGGGGCCGGCAGCGAGGCCCATCCCCATCATGCTGATTACCCATCCCCTGTCCTACCGGCTGGACGCCCCCGACGCCTTTCCCGACACCGACATCGCCGCGCCGCTGGTGCTGGACTCGCCGCACAGCGGCACCGCCTACCCCCCTGATTTCCGTTCCGTCATCGAGCCGGGCGTGCTGCGCACCGCCGAGGACACCTGGGTCGGCGACCTCTGGAGCGACGCGCCGGCCATCGGCGTGCCGCTGCTGCAAGCAGCCTTCCCGCGCGCCTACATCGACGCCAACCGCGGCCTCGAGGACATCGACCCTGAACTGCTGGAGGAAGCCTGGCCCGAAGCCCTCGAGCCGTCGGCCAAGGTAAGGCTGGGCAAGGGCCTGATCTGGCGCCTGCTGGATGACGGCACGCCACTCTATGACCGCAAACTCTCGCTGGCCGAAGTCAGGCACCGCATCGAAGCCTGCTGGAAGCCTTACCACGCGCGCCTGCGCGACACGCTGGACGAGACCCACCGCCACTTCGGCAAGGTCTGGCACCTGAACTGCCACTCCATGCCCAGCGTCGCGGGCAAGTTCGCCACCGACCAGCCCGGCCTCGTCCACCCCGATGTCGTGCTGGGCGACCGCGACGGCAGCACCAGCGATCCGGCCTTCCGCGAGTTCATCGCCGCCTGGCTGCGCGAGCGGGGCTACGGCGTGTCGGTGAACGATCCGTACAAGGGCGTGGAGTTGGTGCGGGCCTATGGCGATCCGGCCAAGGGCCGCCACAGCGTGCAGATCGAGCTGAACCGCAAGCTGTACATGGACGAGGTGACCCTGCGTCCGAACGAGCGCTACGCCACGCTGAAGAACGACCTCTGCGAACTCACGCTCGCGCTGGCCGCCTGGACGCTGGCGCAGGTATGAAGCAGGCGGGCCTGCCGGCCCGCCATCGATGCCTTTACAGCACGAAGACCACGGTCACGCCCTGGGCGTGATCGGGCGACACCTGCAGGTTGCCATCGGCCTGCGTCAGGAACGACACTCCCGCCTGGGCCAGCACGCCGGCGGTGCGCGCCAGGTCCGCGACGCGGAAGCGGATCACCGCCAGGTGCGGCAAGGCACGCGGCGCATGCCGCTGCCCGTGCGCCAGCCAATCCACGTTTCCCGGCTCGACCGCGATCAGGCTGGCGCCCGGCATCTCGAGCCGCCATCCCAGGCCGTAAGGCGCCACCGGCACGTCCAGCAAGGCCCCATAACACTCCAGGTCATGCTCGGGCGTCTCCGACACCAGCACCAGCGCATCCAGTCCGGTCACGCCGTTGGGATGCGAGTCATAGCCCGGCCGCCAGGCCACTTCGGGCGTGTAGTGCTGGCACGCGAAGGTGTGCGCGCCGGGCGTGCCCGCGGGCGGCATGTCCAGGGTGCGAAACCGCGCCTCGGCCTGCCGGCCGTCCAGGTCCACCGGCCGCGAAAAATCGCGGACCTCGCCCGGCGTCATGCCCGCCACCAGCAACTCGGCATGCGCGCCTTGTGCATCGTCGGTGCGCAAGGCCAGCGCGGCCAGGCCAGGCCCTCCCGCCTCGAGAAAACGCGCGAAGGCAGGCGCGCCAGTGAAGCCAGGCGGCAGGCCCAGCAGCTCCAGGTAGTCCTTGCCGAACATGGCGCAATGATTGGCCGAGCCCAGGGAATGGTGGCCGCGCGGCGTCAGGTTGAATCCCAGCGCCTCGTAGTCGCTGACCGCCTGATCCAGGTCGCCCACGACGACGACGACGTGATCGATGCCGTTAAGGTGATTGCGCATGCTGCCTCTACCTCCTGCCGGCCCGGCTGGCACGCCGGGCGTGTTGGGAAAATAGCTGCATTCAAGCATACGCCGCGCGCCCTGCGTGGGCGATTGACAAGTTGAAACACTTGCCGCCGGATTTCGCATCCGCGGGGGACGAACCGGGAACGAACCGGTGTCTCAGGCCCGGGCGGGCGCCCGCGACAAAGCCTCGTCCACGGCCTCGATCCAATGCCGCACCGGGGTCTCGGTGCCCCCCTGCAAATGGCCGATGCAGCCGACGTTGGACGATAGGATGACATCCGGCCGGGTCTGGCCGATCGCGGCAAGCTTGCGGTCGCGCAGCGACCCGGCAATCCCGGGATTCATGACCGAATAGGCGCCCGCCGAGCCGCAGCACAGATGCGTGTCCTGGAAGGGTTGCAAGGCGAAGCCCAGGTCGGCCAACAGCTTCTCCGTCAGGGGCCGCAGGCCCTGCCAGTGCTGCAGGGTGCAAGGCGGATGAAAAGCCGCCCGGCGCGCGTGCAGCGACGTGCCCAGGCGTTCGCGCAAGGTCGCGGCGTGTGGCGCCACGAGCTCGCTCACGTCGCGCACCAGCGCCACGATGCGTTCGGCCCGGGGCCGATAGACCGGATCGGCGCGCAGGTGATGGGCATACTCACGCACCATCGCGCCGCAACCCGAGGCGTTCATCACGATGGCCTCGACGTCGCCCCGTTCCACCAGCGGCAGCCAGGCATCGATGTTCGCGCGCATCTGCGCCAGCCCGGCCTGCTGGTCATCCAGGTGGAAATTGACCGCGCCACAGCAGCCCGAGCCCGCCGCCACGCGCGCGCCGATGCCGATGGCGTCCAGCACGCGCACCGTGGCCGCATCCACGGTGGGCATCATGGCGGGCTGCACGCACCCCGCCAACAGCAGCACTTGCCGGGCGTGCTGTTCGCCACGCGGCACCACGCCCACGGGACGGCGCAACGGCACCTTGCGGCGCAAGGCCGGCGGCAGCACGCCGCGCAGCGCCTGCCCCAGGCGCAAGGCCGGCGCGAACAAGGGGGAGTTCAAGCCTCGGCGCAAGGCCGCGCGCTTCATGCGTTCGGCCAGCGGCCGCTGCACGCGCTCCTCGACCAGCGCGCGCCCGATGTCGATCAGGTGGCCGTACTGCACGCCCGAAGGACACGTCGTCTCGCAGTTGCGGCAGGTCAGGCAGCGGTCCAGGTGTGTCTGCGTGGCGCGCGTGGGCGCCTCGCCTTCCAGCACCTGCTTGATCAGGTAGATCCGGCCGCGCGGGCTGTCCAGCTCGTCGCCCAGCACCTGGTAGGTCGGACAGGTGGCCGTGCAGAAGCCGCAGTGCACGCAGCGCCGCAGGATCTCGTCGGCCTCCCGGCCTGTCTCGGTGTCGCGCGCCCACTCGGCAAGATTGGTCTGCATGGATCAGAGGCCCGGAATCATGCGCCCGGGATTGAATATCCCCAGCGGATCGAATTCTTCCTTGAGGCGGCGGGTGATCGCGGCCACCGCCGGCGCCAAGGGATGAAAGACGCCATCGGCGGGCCCGCCCGCCTCGCCCGCGCGAAACAGCGTGGCGTGGCCGCCTACCTGCGCGGCCGCGGCCCGCAAGGACGCAGCCGACAGGTGCCCGCCCGCCAGCCAGCGTTGCCCGCCGCCCCACTCGATCAGCGTCGGGCCCAGGCCCAATGGCGGCGTGATGGGCGGCACGGCCAGGCGCCACAACGGGCCCTGCGCCAGGAAGGGAAGCGTGTGCTCGCGCAGGCCTTGCCACCACGCCTGCGCCTCGCCGTCGGCCATGAGTTCGCCACCCAGCAGGCGCCGCGCGCCGTCCACGGCGGCCGGCGCCCCCGACAGGCGCACCGTCAGGATGCCGCTGTCCGCCGGCCCCTCCGCCTGGCGCCAGGCCGTCGCGGAAATGGGCAGCGGCTTGCCGCGCCAGGTGCCGAACTGCGCCAGCGCCTGGGCCTGTCCCATCTGCAGGCGCAGCGTCGCCTCGGCGATGGGCCGCGGCACGACCTTCAAGGACACGTCCAGCAACGCGCCGAATATGCCTTGCGAGCCCGCCAGCAGCCGCGAGACGTCGTAGCCCGCCACGTTCTTCATGACCTCGCCGCCAAAGCGCAGCACCCTGCCCTGCGCATCCAGCAGCCGCGCGCCCAGCACGAAATCGCGCACGCCGCCCGCCGCCACGCGGCGCGGTCCGGCCAAGCCGGCCGCCACGCAGCCGCCCACGGTCGCATTCGCGCCGAAATGCGGCGGTTCGAAGGCCAGCATCTGGCCTTGCGCGGCCAGCGTGGCCTCCAGCTCGGCCAGCGGCGTGCCGGCGCGCACGGTCACCACCAGTTCCGACGGCTCATAGGTGACCACGCCGCGATACACCGTCATGTCCAGCACGTGGCGGGGCTCGCCCTGCGGGGCGCGGCCATTGCCATAGAACGCCTTGGTGCCACCGCCGCCCACGTGCAGCGGACGATGCGCGGCGCTCGCGGTCATGACCTGGTCGCACAGTTCGGACAACACGAATTCCATGCGGGCCTCCGTGCCTAGAACCGCGACAGTTCGGGAAAGGGCAAGGCGCCATGGTGCACGTGCATCTTGCCGTGCTCGGCGCAGCGCGCCAGCGTGGGAATCACCTTGTCCGGATTGAGCAGGCCGCTCGGGTCGAAGGCCGCCTTCACCGCCTTGAAGGCATCCAGCTCCTCGCGCGAGAACTGCACGCACATCTCGTTGATCTTCTCCATGCCCACGCCGTGCTCGCCCGTGACCGTGCCGCCCACCTGTACGCAGAGCTCCAGAATCGCCGATCCGAATTTCTCGGCACGGCGCACTTCGTCGGGCTTGTTGGAATCGAACAGGATGAGCGGATGCAGGTTGCCGTCGCCGGCGTGGAAAACATTGGCGCAGCGCAGGCCGTATTCGTCCTCCATCTGCTGGATGGCCGACAGCACGCGGGCCAGGTGCCGGCGCGGAATCGTGCCGTCCATGCAGTAGTAGTCCGGCGAGACACGGCCCGCGGCGGGGAAGGCATTCTTGCGGCCCGCCCAGAAGCGCAGCCGTTCGGCCTCGGTGGTGGACACCTGCATGCGCGTGGCGCCCACGCTGGCAAAGACGGCCTCCATGCGCGCGACCTCGTCGGCCACCTCGGCGTCGGTGCCATCGGATTCGCACAGCAGGATGGCCTCGGCCTCGAGGTCGTAGCCCGCGCGCACGAAGGGCTCCACCATCGCGACCGCGCGCTTGTCCATCATTTCCAGGCCGGCGGGGATGATGCCCGCGGCGATGACCGCGGCCACCGCGTCGCCGGCCGACTCCACCGACGCGAAGCTGGCCATGATGACCACGGCGCGCGCCGGCTTGGGCACGAGCTTGACCGTCACTTCGGTGACCACGCCCAGCATGCCCTCGGACCCGATGAAGGCCGACAGCAGGTCCGGCCCCGACGCATCGGGCGCCAGGCTGCCCAGCTCGACGACGTCGCCGTCCATGGTGACCATGCGCACGCGCAGCACGTTGTGCACGGTCAGCCCATATTTCAGGCAATGCACGCCGCCGGAGTTCTCGGCCACGTTGCCGCCGATCGTACAGGCGATCTGGCTGGATGGATCGGGCGCGTAATAAAGGCCATATGGCGCGGCCGCTTCGGAAATCGCCAGGTTGCGCACGCCCGGCTGCACCACGGCCGTGGCGCTGGGCAGGTCGATGCGCACAATGCGATTGAACTTGGCCAGGCCCAGCAGCACGCCCTCGGCATGCGGCATGGCGCCGCCCGACAGGCCGGTGCCTGCCCCGCGCGCCACGACCGGCACGCTCAGCCGCTTGCACAGGCGCAAGGTCTGCTGCACCTGGGCTTCGGTCTCGGGCAACACCACGGCCTTGGGCAAGGCGCGGTACAGCGACAACCCATCGCACTCGTACGGCCGCGTCTCCTCTTCGCGGTGCAGGATGCAATGCGTGGGCAATATCCCCTTGAGGGCCGCGATCAGTTCTTGTTGGGTGGGCGACGCAGGCGTGGCCGCGATGCCTGTCTCGACGATGGCGCTCATGCAGGGAAGATATCCTGGACCACCACGCTTGCGCAGGCCCGGATTTTCCCTAGGGACGGGTCTTCCCGAGGCGCTTGCGCGCCTCGTTGAAGCGTTTCCTTACCAAGACACGATCTTGCCGGGATTGAGGATGTTGTTGGGGTCGAAGGCGTGCTTCAGGCTGCGCATGAGCGCCAGCGCGTCCTCGCCATGTTCCTGAGCCATGAACTGCATTTTGTGCAGGCCCACGCCGTGCTCGCCCGTGCAGGTGCCGTCGGCCTCGATGGCCTGGCGCACGATGGCATGGTTAATGCGCTCGGATTCGTCCCATTCGGCCTGGCTGTCCGGGTCCAGCAACATCAGCACGTGGAAGTTGCCATCGCCCACGTGCCCCACGATGGTCGAGGGAAAGCTGGCCGCGGCCAGGGCCTGCGCCGCGGCACCCACGCACTCGGCCAGACGCGAGATCGGCACGCATACGTCGGTGGTGCTGGCGCGGCACCCCGGGCGCAGTTGCAGGCCCGCGAAATACGCGTTGTGCCGCGCGGTCCACAGGCGGTTGCGGTCTTCCGGGCGCTCGGCCCATTCGAAGTCCTTGCCGCCATGCTCGCGCGCCAGGTCCTGCACCAGGCCCGCCTGCTCCTGCACGCCCGCGGGGCTGCCATGGAACTCGAACACCAGCATGGGCGACTCGCGCAGCGTCATCTTGCTGTGCAGGTTCACGCTGCGCACCGCGGCGGCATCCATGAACTCCACGCGCGCGACCGGCACGCCCAGCTGGATGGTCTCGATCACGCACTGCACGGCGGCGTCCAGCGAATCGAAATTACAGACCGCCGCGGCCACGGCCTCGGGCTGCGGATAGAGCCGCACGGTGACTTCGGTGATGATGCCCAGCGTGCCCTCGCTGCCCACGAACACGCGGGTCAGGTCGTAGCCCGCGGACGACTTGCGCGCGCGGCTCGCCGTGCGGATCACGCGGCCATCGGCGGTGACCACCGTCAGGCTCATGACGTTTTCGCGCATCGTGCCGTAGCGCACGGCGTTGGTGCCCGAGGCGCGCGTAGCGGCCATGCCGCCCAGGCTGGCATCCGCGCCCGGATCGATGGGGAAGAAGAGACCCGTGTCGCGCAGGTTCTCGTTCAGCTGCTTGCGGGTCACGCCCGCCTGCACCGTGGCGGTCAGGTCCTCGGCATTGACCGAGACGATCTGGTTCATGGCCTGCAGGTCCAGGCTGATGCCGCCCTCGATGGCCAGCAGATGGCCTTCCAGCGACGAGCCCGAACCATAGGGAATCAGCGGAATGCCGTGCGCGTTGCACAGGCCCGCGACGAAAGCCACGTCATCCGTGCCCTGGGCGAACACCACCGCGTCGGGCAGCATGGCGGGATAGGGCGACTCGTCGCGGCCGTGGTGCTCGCGCACGGCCTCGGCGCGCGACAGGCGGTCGCCGAAGCGCGCCTGCAGGGCCTCCCACATGGCATCGGGAACGGGGCGGCGCAGACGCTGGCCTTCAGTCAGGGCATTCATTGGGGGTCTTCCTGGCGGGTATTTCTGGCCGGTATTGCTGGCGGATACGGGCGCCGCCTCGGGCGCCACTGGATAGCGGCCCAGTATACGCCCGGCGATTTCCCGGGCGTGCGGGCCGGCCCAAGCGGCGCCGGCCCTCTGCTGTCCGACCATCGGCCGGGGAGCCTTTTGCCGCCGGGCCGCCCCAAGGCAAATGCGCCCCCCCTCGGGGGCAGCAAGCCGAAGGCGCAGCGTGGGGGTACCTTACTTGCCGGTGCTCGACAGGGCCGACCGGCGACCCTGCACGGCTTGGGCCAGGCGCTCCAGTACCTTCACCGAGGCATCCCAATCGATGCAGCCGTCGGTGATGCTCTGGCCGTAGACCAGCGGCTGGCCGGGCACCAGGTCCTGGCGGCCGCCCACCAGGTGGCTCTCGATCATCACGCCCACGATGCGCTGGTCGCCGGCTTCCATCTGGCGCGCCACGTCATCCATGACCATCGGCTGATTCTCGGGCTTCTTGCTGCTGTTGGCATGGCTGGCGTCGATCATCACGCGCTGCGCCAGGCCTGCCTTGGCGATGTCCTGGCAGGCCGCCTCCACGCTGGCCGCGTCATAGTTCGGCGCCTTGCCGCCGCGCAGGATCACGTGGCAATCCTCGTTGCCCTCGGTGGACACGATGGCCGAGTGGCCGCCCTTGGTCACCGACAGGAAGTGGTGCGGCTGCGATGCGGCCTTGATGGCGTCGACCGCGATCTTCACGTTGCCATCGGTGCCGTTCTTGAAACCGACCGGGCACGACAGGCCCGAGGCCAGTTCGCGGTGCACCTGGCTTTCCGTGGTGCGCGCGCCGATGGCGCCCCAGGACACCAGGTCGGCGATGTATTGCGGGGTGATCATGTCCAGGAACTCGCAGCCGGCCGGCACGCCCTGGGCGTTCAAGGCCAACAGTAGCTCGCGCGCGCCGCGCAGGCCCTTGTTGATGTTGAAGCTGCCGTCCATGTCCGGATCGTTGATGAGCCCCTTCCAGCCCACCGTGGTGCGGGGCTTCTCGAAGTAGACGCGCATGACGATTTCCAGCTCGCCGCGCAGCTTCTCGCGCAGCGGCAGCAGGCGGCTGGCGTATTCGTGGGCGGCCTTGGGATCGTGGATCGAGCAGGGCCCGATCACCACGACCAGGCGGTCGTCCATGCCGTGCAGGATGCGGTGCAGCGCCTGGCGGGTGCCGTGCACCAGCTCCGACACGGCGGGGGTACACGGGTACTCGCGCATCGTGTGCGAGGGCGGGGCAAGCTCCTTGATTTCACGGATACGTTGATCGTCGGTATTGTGTGACACGGTAAGGCTCCAGGGGTCGGTCATGCAGGGTCAGGGTTCGGCGCCGACTTCTGGAAAAGCCCGCCAGACACGGCTGGCGGACGAAAAAAAACCGCCAGCGGTTTCCGCTGGCGGCTTTTTCAGGAATCGGACTAGGCTTTAGGCTACGCGCGATCCTTCCTCCGCCAGCGGCATCGGAAAAGCAAAATAAAAATAAAATCGGGCGAACGCGTTTTGCATAGTGCAGCGATGGTAGCACGGTTTTTCTTACTGCCAGTGACAGTCGCATGACGGCAAGACACCCCCCGCCAGGACAAGCCCGCCGGCAGGGCATGCTAAAACCTGCCCATGACACGCCTGAAAACACTGTCGCGCACGGGTCTCGTCTTCACCGCCCTGTACTTCACGGCCTTCTTCGCACAACCCTCCCCCGGGAACTGCGGCTTCCTTGGCTGCGACTTCGGCAAGTACCTGCTGGCCCTGCCCTGGAATGCGCTGATCCCGACTGACTGGCTCACGGAGAAGCAAGGCTCGCACCTCGGCGCGATGGTCAATGCCGTGCTGATGTATCAACTGGGGCGTTTTCTCGCCTGGTTCACGCGCAGGGCGCGGGAAACCCGCGCAGACATCCGTGACGCCCAACGTGGCCCCCCCTTTGGCACCGCCGCAGGCACCCACGGTCAAGGTCCAGCCGAAAGACCCCGCCTGATTCAGGCCGTCCCGCCCACCGTCAGCCCGTCCATGCGCACGGTCGGCATGCCCACGCCCACCGGCACGCTCTGGCCGTCCTTGCCGCAGGTGCCCACGCCGCTGTCAAGCGCCAGGTCGTTGCCGATCAGGCTGACCTGGTTCATGGCCTCGGGACCGCTGCCGATGAGCGTCGCGCCCTTGACCGGATAGGTGACCTTGCCGTTCTCGATCATGTAGGCCTCGGAGGCCGAGAACACGAACTTGCCGCTGGTGATGTCGACCTGGCCGCCGCCGAAGTTGACGGCATAGAGACCGCGCTTGACCGAGGCAATGATTTCCTCGGGCGGCGTCTGGCCGGCCAGCATGTAGGTATTGGTCATGCGCGGCATCGGCAGGTGCGCGAACGATTCGCGCCGGCCGTTGCCGGTGGCGGCGGTCTTCATCAGGCGCGCGTTCAGCGTGTCCTGCATATAGCCGCGCAGGATGCCGTCCTCGATCAGGACGTTGCGCTGGCTGGGGTTGCCCTCGTCATCGACGTTCAGCGAGCCGCGGCGGTCGGGCAGCGTGCCGTCGTCCACCACGGTGACGCCCTTGGACGCCACGCGCTCGCCGATGCGGCCCGAGAACACGCTGGAACCCTTGCGGTTGAAGTCGCCTTCCAGGCCGTGGCCCACGGCCTCGTGCAACAGGATGCCGGGCCAGCCCGAGCCCAGCACCACGGTCATCTCGCCGGCAGGCGCCGGACGCGCTTCCAAGTTGACCATGGCTTCATGCACGGCGCGCTCGACATAGCCGCGCAGGACATCGTCGGTGAAATACGCCAGGCCGCTGCGTCCGCCGCCGCCGCCATGTCCCATTTCACGGCGGCCATCGCGCTCGGCGATGACGGTCACCGACAGGCGCACCAGCGGCCGCACGTCGGCGGCCAGGCGGCCGTCGCTGCCCGCCACCAGCACCACATCGTATTCGGCGCCCAGGCCGGCCATCACCTGGATCACGTGCGGATCGCGCGCGCGCGCCATCTTTTCCACGCGCTCGAGCAGCGCGACCTTCTCGGGCGCGGTCAGCGTGGTCAGCGGATCGATGGGCGGGTACAGCGCCAGGCCGGGCGCGGAGGACTGCGCCGCCACGCGCGCCTTGCCGGCGCCCTGGCGCGCGATGCTGCGCACGGCATGCGAGGCCGACATCAGCGCATCGGACGACAAGGTGTCGGAATAGGCGAAGGCGGTCTTCTCGCCGCTGACGGCGCGCACGCCCACGCCCTGGCCGATGGAGAAGCTGCCGGTCTTGACGATGCCTTCTTCCAGGCTCCAGCCTTCGCTGCGCGTGTACTGGAAATACAGGTCGGCGTAATCGACCTTGTGGGTGAATATCTCGCCCAGCGCGCGCGCCATGTCGGCCTCGGTCAGGCCCCAGGGGTCGAGCAGCAGCGACTTGGCGGTGGCGAGGCTGGCGATGGCGGGATCGGTAACTTTCATCAGGTCAGGACTTTGCTCTAAAGGACACGGTGGCGCCAGGCCGGCAAGGAGGTTCGCACGGACTCCAGGCGCTCGGCATCTATCGTACCTCCAACGACGCCCGGACCTTCCGGCAGGACGTCCAGGATATCGCCCCACGGGTCGACCAGCATGGAATGCCCCCACGTGCGGCGGCCGTTGGGATGGCGCCCGCCCTGCGCCGGCGCCAGCACGTAGCACTGGTTCTCGATGGCCCGCGCGCGCAGCAGCAGCTCCCAATGGGCCTGCCCCGTCGTATAGGTAAAGGCCGCGGGCACCAGCAGCAGGCTGGACGTGCGCAGGGCCCGATAAAGCTCAGGAAAACGCAGGTCATAGCACACGGACAGGCCGACCGTGCCACCGGGGCTCTCGAAACTGCGGACTTCGCCGCCTGGACGAATGGCCAGGGACTCGTCGTACGACTCCTGTCCGCGCGTGAAATTGAAAAGATGGATCTTGTCGTAACGCGCGCATTGGGTGCCGTCCGGATCGAAAACCAGCATCGTGTTGAATACCCGGTCGGGATCGGGAGAGCGCAAGGGCAAGGTGCCGCCCGCCAGCCAGATACCGTGCCGGCGCGCGGTTTGCGCCAGGAATTCCTGTATCGGACCGCTGCCCTCTTCCTCCTGGATCGCCAGTTTGTCGCGGTCGGCCCGCCCCATGAAGCAGAAGTATTCGGGCAGCGCCACCAGCCGCGCGCCTTGCGCCGCGGCCGTCGCAATCAACTCGCCTGCCTGCGCCAGGTTTTCGTCGCGATCCGGCGTGGAAACCATCTGTACGGCAGCGACATGAAAATGTCCGTCGGGACTTGTACTGCAGGAATCAGGCATGTTCGTTCCATCTGTTGAGGAAAAAATATAACAAAAGGCTTAAAACCCGTCATTGGAAAAGCCACAGAATACAAAATCAAACATTTTCAGGGTGTTAGCGCGCAGGGAAAATGTCCTTTGTATATATAATTCTGGCATTCGCCAAACAGGATGGTAAATACCCGACGTGCTGTTTGGCGAGCATCCACTCACTAAAGGAATACCAAATGGCCCGCGAATCCTATTCCCTGCTCCAGGCGAAGATCGAGAAGGAAATCAGCAAGCTGCAAAAGAAAAAGGAATCATTGCAGGCAAAACGCCGCAAGCCCGTGATGGACTCGATCGTGCGCTCCATGCGTGAATATGACATCTCCCCCGAAGACGTGGCCACCGCTTTCGGCAAGACCGCAGCCCGCCGCGGCACCGCCACTGGCGCCGCCCGCAAGACCGGCGCCGCCGTCGCCAAGAAAACCGTCGCCCCCAAGTACCGCCATCCCGACACCGGCGAAACCTGGAGCGGCCGTGGCAAGCCCCCGCGCTGGCTGGCAGCCGCCGAGGAACAAGGCGCCAAGCGCGAGTCTTTCCTTATTCAGCAGCCGGCAGCCTGAGCCGGCTCATGCCGTCCCGGTTGAAGGACCAGCAAAAAGGAGCACATCGTGCTCCTTTTTTTGCGTGCTCGTTCTTGAAGCAGGCGCCAGCCGGGCACGTGTTCAGTCGGTGCGGTAACGCACCTCGCGCTGCTGGCCGTTATTCTGCGGAAAATCGTCGAAAATGGCCCGAACCAGATAAGGCATGAGGCGCACCATGTCATCCGAGCGGCCCAGCGACATGGCGCTGGCGCGATAAACCTCCGCATTGTTGCGCGTGGTGTCGCGGATTTCCACGGTCAGGGTATTGCGCCAGGCTTCCATATTCACTGGCGCCCAATGCGGGCCGTAATAGCCGACGCCGCCCCAGCCGCCCCCCCAGCCACGCCGCCCGTAGTAGCCATACCCGCCAGGATAGGCAAAATAGGGATCGAAGAAGGGATCACGCGGCTCGGCCACCGTCACCTGGGTGCGTTCGCTGCCATAGGTGAAGCGCACGGCGAAACGGGCCGACTTGGGGTCCTGCCCTTCGACCAGGCCGGTGGCGCCAATGGCGGCGCGCACCATGTCGCGATAGGTCTGGTACTCCAGCGACTCGCCCAAGCCATTGGCGGGCGTGTCGAAACGGTAGCTTTGCCCTTCGACGCCGGCCGGCCATTGCTGGAACGTGGTGACGCGGGCGGACAGCGTGGAGGCGCAACCCGACAGCAGCAATGCGCAACCGGCCAGGGCAAGACGCCCCAGCGAACGGCGCCAAAGCCAGGAAAGCCCCGCGGAAAGGACGTCCGCCCGGGCGGAAGGAGAATGGTGGAGAGACTGGGACATGGCAACCTCGGCTACATGCACGCGCCGTCCGCCGCTGCGGACCTGGCGCGCTGCAATCATCGCGCTGTAATAATGATACCCACGCTTGGACCGCGCCGGCGTTCCAAAGTTTTACGGCCTGCGCACGGCCTGGTAAGCAGCAGGTAACAGCCCGGCCCGGGGCAGGATTGCCCCCGCCCCCGGGTCTACAATGGCGGCTTGTCGATCCAGGCCAGGTCTTATGCGCACAGAGCAAGCCGTTACCGTCGCCCGCGGCGACTACCTCCCCTACCCCTACGCCATTCCCAGCATCGCGCTGGAATTCGACCTGGACCCTGCGCGCACGCGCGTGCTGTCCCGCCTGTCGATCGAACGCCAGCCCGGCGTGCCCGCCGATACGCCGCTCGCGCTCAAGGGCGAAGACCTGGCGCTGGTATCGGTGGCCGTGGATGGAAGCCCGATCGCGGAAGGCGGCTACACGATCAGCGATGGCGTCCTGCGCCTGACCGGCCTGCCCGCCGCCTGCGAAGTCGAGATCGTCAGCGACTGCCGCCCCGCCGAGAACTCCACGCTGATGGGGCTCTATGTGTCCGGCGCCAGCCTCTTCACGCAGTGCGAGGCCGAAGGGTTCCGGCGCATCACCTGGTTCGCCGACCGCCCCGATGTCATGTCGCGCTATCGCGTGACCCTGCGCGGCACGCGTGCCGACTACCCGCTGCTGCTGTCCAACGGCAACCTGGTCGATGCCGGCGACCTGCCCGACGGCCGCCACCAGGCCGTGTGGGAAGATCCCCACCCGAAGCCCTGCTACCTGTTTGCCCTGGTCGCCGGCAACCTCACCTGCCGCGAACTGCGCACCCGCACGCGCTCCGGCCGCGACGTGCTCCTGCAGGTCTACAGCGACCCCGGTTCGGAAAGCCAGACCGAGTGGGCGCTGGCGTCGCTGGAGCGCTCGCTGCGCTGGGACGAGGACCGCTTCGGGCTGGAACTGGACCTGGACCGATTCATGGTGGTCGCCGCACGCGACTTCAACATGGGCGCCATGGAGAACAAGGGCCTGAACATCTTCAACGCGGCCTACGTGCTGGCCGATCCCGACACCGCCACCGACGCCAACTACCTGGCCATCGAAGCCGTGATCGGCCATGAGTACTTCCATAACTGGACCGGCAACCGCGTCACCTGCCGCGACTGGTTCCAGTTGAGCCTGAAGGAAGGCCTGACCGTCTTCCGCGACCAGGAATTCACCGCCGACATGATGGCGCGCGGCCAGGACGCCGCAGCCGCCGCCAGCGCGCGCGCCGTCAAGCGCATCGACGACGTGGCCACGCTGCGCGCCGCGCAGTTCCCCGAGGACGCCGGCCCCATGGCGCACCCGATCCGCCCGGAAAGCTACCAGGAGATCGGCAACTTCTACACCGCCACCGTCTACGAGAAAGGCGCCGAAGTCATCCGCATGCAGCACACGCTGCTGGGCGAGGCGGGCTTTCGTGCCGGCATGGACGAGTACTTCCGCCGCCATGACGGCCAGGCCGTGACCTGCGACGACTTCGTCGACGCCATGGAATCCGTCTATCGCGACCTGCACCCGGGCCGCGACCTGTCGGTCTTCCGCCGCTGGTATCAACAGGCGGGCACGCCACGCGTGTCGGTCACGCTGGACCACGACGCCGCCGCGCAGCGCTGCACCGTCACGCTCAGCCAGCGCAACCCGGCAGTGGGCGTGGAAAAGCAGGATGCCTCGGCCCAGGAAAAGCCGCCGCTGCACATTCCCTTCGCGCTGGGCCTGCTCGATCCGCAAGGCCGCGCCCTGCCGCTCACGCTGGACGGCAAGACGCAGGAAACCGTGCTGCTCGAGCTCACCACCGCCAGCGCGCAATGGACCTTCGAGAACATCCCCGCGCAACCCATCCCCTCGCTGCTGCGTGACTTCTCGGCGCCCGTCATCGTCGACTATCCCTGGACCGATGCGGCGCTGGCGCTGCTGTCGGCCCACGACGGCAATCCTTTCGCGCGCTGGGAAGCGGGCCAGGAGCTCGCCACGCGGCAGATCCTCGCCAACGCCGCGCGCCACCAGGCAGGCGAGCCGCTGGCGGCCGACCCCACGCTGGTCGACGCCTGGCGCGCCACGCTGCGCGACCCGAAGCTGGATGCGGCCTATCGCGCCCGCGCGCTGATGCTGCCGTCGGAAAAGACGCTGGCTGAACGCATGCAGCCCATCGATCCGCCCGCGCTGGCCGCCGCGCGCGACTTCCTGCGCGCCGAGCTGGGCCGCCAGCTGGCGCAGGACTGGCGCGCCGCCTACCAGGACAACCAGACGGAGGGCGCGTTCTCGCCCGCGCCTGGCCCGGCGGGCCGCCGTGCACTGAAGAACCTGTCGCTGGCCTACCTGATGGCCGGCGACGCAGCCGCCAACCAGGCGCTGGCGGAAACGCAGTATCGCGGCGCGGCCAACATGACCGACCGCATGGGCGCGCTGAGCGCACTGGTCAACGAAGGCAGCGGCGACGCCGTCGGCCAGGCCATCGCCGACTTCCACACACGCTGGCAGCACGACCCGCTGGTCATCGACAAGTGGTTCGCCTTGCAGGCCACCGCGCGCGGCACCGACGTGGCTGCCGCCCGCGCCCTGATGGCGCATCCTGCCTTCACGCTGCGCAATCCCAACCGTGCACGCGCGCTGGTGTTCCAGTTCTGCCTGAACAACGCCCGCGGCCTGCATGCCGCCGATGGCGCCGGCTACGATTTCTGGGCCGAGCAGGTGCTGGCCCTCGACGCGCTGAATCCCGAAGTGGCCGCGCGCCTGGCGCGCGCCATGGACAACTGGGCCCGTTATGCCCCGGCGCTGCGCACGGGCATGCAGGCCGCGCTCGGCCGCGTGCGCGCGCATGCCGGCCTGTCGCGCAACGTCGCCGAGATCGTCGCCAAGGCGCTCGACATCTGATTCCCTGAAACCGCCACTTTTATCCCGACGCCATGAAACGTAAAACCCTCACGCAATACCTGGTCGAACAGCAGCGCCAGGCCGATGGCCTGGGCGCCGAGGTGCGCCTGCTCATCGAAGTCGTCGCGCGCGCCTGCAAGTCCATCGGCCACGCCGTGGGCAAGGGCGCGCTGGGCGGCGTCCTGGGCAGCCTGGACAGCGAGAACGTGCAAGGCGAAGTCCAGAAGAAGCTGGACGTGCTCTCCAACGAAATCCTGCTGGAAGCCAATGAATGGGGCGGCCACCTCGCCGCCATGGCCTCCGAGGAAATGGAAACCATCCACGCCATTCCCAACCGCTATCCCAAGGGCGAATACCTGCTGCTGTTCGATCCGCTGGACGGCTCGTCGAACATCGACGTGAACGTCTCCATCGGCACCATCTTCTCGGTGCTGAAGGCACCCACCCACGTGGCCGGCGCGCCCGTCACCGAAGCCGACTTCCTGCAGGAAGGCAGCCGCCAGGTGGCCGCGGGCTATGCCGTCTATGGCCCCCAGACCATGCTGGTCCTCACCGTCGGCAAGGGCGTGGTGGGCTTCACGCTGGACCGTGAAATGGGCTCCTGGGTGCTCACGCACGAAAACATCCGCATCCCCGAGGACACGCGCGAATTCGCCATCAACATGTCCAACATGCGCCACTGGGCACCGCCCGTGCGCCGCTACATCGACGAATGCCTGGCTGGCGCCACCGGCACGCGCGGCAAGGACTTCAACATGCGCTGGATCGCCTCGATGGTGGCCGACGTGCATCGCATCCTCACGCGCGGCGGCATCTTCATGTATCCCTGGGACGCGCGCGAGCCGGGCAAGCCGGGCAAGCTGCGCCTGATGTACGAAGCCAATCCCATGAGCTTCATCGTCGAACAGGCCGGCGGCGCGGCGGTGGACGGCGTCAACCGCATCCTGGACATCAAGCCCGGGCAGTTGCACCAGCGCGTGGGCGTGGTGCTGGGCTCGCGCAACGAAGTCGAGCGCGTGGCGCAATACCACCGCGAAGCCGGACAATAGGCCTTTCGGCCTCGGCATGAAGAACGGCGCCATCAGGCGCCGTTCTTCATGCGCGCCCGCAACGGGCGCTGCAATGCGTCATTCGACCACGCGCTTACTTCACTTCCTCGATGCGGTCGACGCGATCCTTGTTGACCTGCACCTTGCGGCCGTCTTCCTCGTACGAATAGGTGTTCGAACGCTTGTCGTACTCGGGCGCGTCGGCGGTCACGGTCTGCGAGCCGTCGCTCTTGGTCACGATCGAGGGCGAGGAGCAACCGGCCAGAACGCCAGCGCCGGCCACGGTCAGGGCAAGAGTCAAGGTCTTCAGGGTCATGATGATCTCCTAGGCGATGAATGCGAAGTCATCTTAGAAGCAGCGCGCCAGGCTGGCCGTAACCGGATGTCTGCAAACGCCTTCCGACTGTAAGAATCCTCCCCTGCCCCAGGCACCGCTTGCGCAATCCCCGCCAGGCTTGGCCCGCTTGCGCGCCGGGCCGCTCCTCGCCGCCCGGAAATCCTGCCTGCGCGGGGAACACACCGACACATATTGAGGCCGCCACGCCACGCCGGCGCTTGCCGCGCCGCGGCTCAATCCAGCGTCAGGACCGTCGCGCCCGTGGTCTTGCGGCTGCTCAGCGCGGCCTGCGCCTCGCCGGCCTTCGCCAGCGGATAGCGCTGGTCGATGCGCACCGCGATCTTCTTCTTCACGACCAGCGAAAAAAGATCATCGGCGGCAGCCTGCATCTTGGCCTGCGTGTCCACGTAGCTGCCCAGCTTCGGGCGCG
Source organism: Orrella dioscoreae (assembly GCF_900089455.2). Taxonomy (NCBI): domain Bacteria; kingdom Pseudomonadati; phylum Pseudomonadota; class Betaproteobacteria; order Burkholderiales; family Alcaligenaceae; genus Orrella; species Orrella dioscoreae. The sequence continues at coordinate 1,824,411 of NZ_LT907988.1, read as the reverse complement.
TCAGGTAGAGCGAGCCCTTGTCGGCCAGGATGCCCAGGTTCACGTCGGTGACCGGGCCCGACGCGTTGCCGAAGCTGACCATCAGTCCGCGCGGCTCCAGGCTGTCCAGCGAGGCCAGCCAGGTGTCCTTGCCCACGCCGTCATACACCACCGGCACCTTGCGCCCGCTCGTCAGTTCCTTGACGCGCTCAGCGACGTTCTCGCGCGAGTAGTCGATGGTCTCCCAGGCGCCATGCTCGCGCGCCAGCGCGGCCTTCTCGGGGCTGGACACCGTGCCGATCAGCTTCACGCCCAGGGCGCGCGCCCATTGGCAGGCGATCAGGCCCACGCCGCCGGCCGCGGCATGGAACAGGATCGTTTCGCCGCCCTGCAGGCGATAGGTCTGGCGGAACAGGTATTGCACCGTCAGGCCCTTGAGCATCAGCGCGGCCGCCTCCTCGAAGCTCACGCCCTTGGGCAGCTTGACGACCTGATGGGCCGGCACGTTGCGCGCCTGCGCGTAAGCGCCCAGGGGGCTTTGGCCGTAGGCCACGCGGTCGCCCACTTTCAGGTGTCCCACCTTGGCGCCCACCGCCTCGACCACGCCCGCGGCCTCGAAGCCCAGGCCATGCGGCAGCGGATGCGGGTAAAGACCCGTGCGGAAATAGATATCGATGAAATTCAGGCCCACCGCATGCTGGCGGATCGTCACCTCGGTGTCGGCGGGCGGCGCAAGGACGACATCGGCCACCTTGAGAACCTCGGGACCGCCGTGCTGGTCGATGCGGATTGCCTGGACTGTCTTGCTCATGTCTAGCTCCTGAACGCGCGATGAACTGGGAAGGAGATGGCTTGCGGCGAGACACGCCCGACCGCGAGGGAAAGCAGATGCACGCCGCCGACTTTACCGCTTGCGGCGGACGCTGAGAACAAAGACCCCGGCCATGACGAGGACGGTCCCGGCCAACTGCCAGACGGTGATGGGCTCGTCCAGCAGCCAGGCGGCCAGGAACAGCACCGACACCGGGCCGATCATGCCCACCTGCGAAGTGGTGGGCGCCCCCACGCGGGCCACGGCCCACATGATCATGAAGACGGGCGCCACGGTGTTCAGCGTGGCATGCACGACCGACCAGCTATAGACCGGCATCGGCTGGATCACCTGGGACGTGCCGTGCACCACGAAGAACTGCACGATGCAGGCGAGGCTGGAGACCGTCATTGCATAGGCCACGAGGCGGGTCGCCCCGACCTTGGCGATCAGCTCCCCGGAGCCGATCAGGTACAGCGCATAGGTCAGCGCCGACCCGAGCACGAAGAGCGAGCCCTTCAGCACATGGTCGCCGCCGAAGCTCACGTCATGCGCGAACACCAGCACCACGCCGGCATACGACAGGGCCAGCGCCACCCACTGGGCGCGCGAGATCTGCCGTCCCAGCCAAAACGCGCTGATGAGCAGCACCATGGTGGGCGCCAGGAACAGAATCAGGCGCTCGAGCCCGGCGCTGATGTACTGCAGGCCGATGAAGTCGAGGAAGCTGGACAGGTAATAGCCCATCAAGCCCAGCGCCGCCAGCTGCAGGCTGTCGCGGCGGGTGAGCCTGGGCTGCAGCCCGCGCCGCGCGCGGCGGGCTTCATACCATCCGATGGCAAGGAAAAAGGGCAGCGAGAACGCCATGCGGAAGGCGATGACGGTGACGGCGTCCACGTCGTAGCGATAGGTGAGCTTCACCACGACGGCCTTGGCCGCGAACAGGATGGCGCCCAACGCGGCCAGCAGGATGCCGATGCTGCGGGCGGACAGGATGACGCGCGAGGCAGCGCCGCCAGGACCGGATTCTGGATTCATGCGATGATTTTAGTCTCCGCCCTCTTCATGCGGGCCCCGTTTTTTCCCGTCTCCGCCCATTCCGCCGGCACACGCTTCCATGCAGCATCGCAACGCCCTCCTCTCCATCCACGCCGCGGCGGTTCTCTTCGGCCTGACCGGCATCTTCGGCGAGTTGATACAGGCCAGTGCTGCCGTCATCACCTTCGGACGCGCGCTGTTCGCCCTGGTCTCGCTGGCGGCCTTCGCCCGGCTGCGCGGCGTCCCGCTCAAGCGCGGCATCGACGCGGGCAAGCTGGGGCTGCTCGCCGTCTGCGGCATCCTGCTGGCCGCGCATTGGGTCACCTTCTTCATCGCCGTGAAAGTGGGCGGCATCGCGGTGGCCACGCTGGGCTTCGCCAGCTTCCCCGCCTTCACCATGCTGCTCGAGGGCCTCTTCTATCGCGAGCGCATCCGCCTGGCGGAATGGGGCGTGCTGGCGCTGGTCTCCCTCGGCCTGGTGCTGGTGGTGCCCTCGTACGACTGGGCCGACCAGGGCACCGTGGGCCTGGCCTGGGGCCTGTCCTCGGGTTTGTCCTTCGCGCTGCTGGCGCTGTTGAACCGGCGCAGCGCCAAGGGCGCCGACCCCGTGCAGGTGGCGTGGTGGCAGAACCTGGCCGTGGCATTGTCGGTGGCCGCCTTCGCCGTGCCCGAGCTGCATGCGCTGCGCACGGCCGACTGGCTGTGGCTGGCCGCGCTGGGCGTCTTCTGCACGGGGCTGTCGCATTTCCTGTTCGTGTCCAGCCTGCAGGTCATCAAGGCCCGCACGGCCGGCCTGGTCATCGCGCTGGAGCCGGTCTATGCGATTGCCGGCGCCTGGCTGCTGTTCGGCCAGGAACCCAGCCCGCGCATGATGCTGGGCGCCGCGCTCATCATCCTGGCCATCGTCCTGCCCGCGCGTCCCAAGTGATGCGCGCGCGCCGGCGCCCGGCGACCAATCCGCTTGACAGAAACTGACTAGGCAACTAAATTGGCCGGCATGTCTACCCCGTCGACCGACCCCCACAGCACACCCGCCGCGCATTACCGCGGCGATAGCCGCTGCCTGTCCAACGACAGCATCGGCTACCTGATCAAGCAGGTCTACCTGTCGCTGAACCGGGTCATCGACAAGGAAATGGCGCCGCTGGAGCTCACCGCCATGCAATGGCGCCCGCTCATCATGGTGGCGCTGCGCCGGGCGGAAACCCCGGCCGAGCTCGCCCGCCTGATCGGCGTGGATACCGGCGCCATCACGCGCACGCTGGACCGCCTGGAAAGCAAGGGCCTCCTGCGCCGCGTGCGCAGCAGCGAAGACCGCCGCGTCATCAAGCTCGAAATGACCGAAGCCGGCCAGGCCACCAGCGAAAGGATTCCCCCGCTGCTGGCCAGCGCATTGAACCTGCACCTGCGCGGCTTCTCCAACGAAGAGGCCGCGGTGCTCGGCGGCCTCCTGCGACGCATGATCGCCAACGGCGGCGAGCTCAGTTGACGCCGTTTTTTTTCCCTATATATTTGCCTAGTCAGATTCGAACCAGTCAAACACTTTCAGCCATTTGTCAGCATGAAAAGACTGCTTGCCCTCCTTCCCCTGCTCCTGGCCACCGGCTGCGCGCAGATCGCCCCCGGCGCCACGCCCGCCGACCCCGTGGACGCGGCCACCCTGGGCCTGGTCGCCAGCCCGGTGCAATGGCCCGCCGCCGACTGGTGGCAGCGCTATGAAGACCCGCAACTGAACCGGCTGGTCGAGCAGGCAGTGGCCGGCAGCCCCTCGCTGCTTGCCGCCCAGGCGCGCGTCGCGCAGGCCAACGCCGCCGCAGCCCAGGCCCGCACCGACCTGCTGCCCTCGGTGACCGGCAACTACGGCCTGACGCGCCAGCGCTACAGCGGCAACTACATCTACCCGCCGCCCCTGGGCGGCTCGGTCGGCACCGACAACAGGCTGGCGCTGGATTTCAGCTACGAGATCGACTTCTGGGGCAAGCACCGCGCCGAACACGAAGCGGCGCTGTCGCGGGTGCAATCGGCCGAGGCCGAAGCCCGCGCCGCCCACAACCTGCTGGCCAGCGCGGTCGTGCGCAGCTACCTGAACCTGCAGAACGCCTTTGCCCAGCAGCAGGTCATCGCCGACACGGTGCGCCAGCGCGAGGACGTCGCCCAGCTGACGCGCGACCGCCAGGCCGCCGGCCTGGACACCCAGGTGGAAGTGAAGCAGGCGGAATCCGCGCTGGCCGCGGCCAAGGTGGAAGCCGTGCAGGTGCAGACCCGCCTGGCCGTGGGCCGCAACCAGCTGGCCGCCCTGGCCGGTGGCGGGCCCGAGCTGGCGCGCGGCATCCAGGCCGCGGCGCTGCGCCGCCTGCCGCTGGCCGTGCCCGACACCCTGCCGATCGAACTGCTGGGCCACCGTCCCGACGTGGTGGCCGCGCGCTGGCGTGCCGAAGCCGCGCGCAAGGACATCCAAAGCGCGCGCGCCGCCTTCTATCCGAATGTGAATCTCTCCGCGTTCCTGGGCTTCGCTTCGCTGTCCACGGGGAACCTGCTGAACGCCGGCAGCCGGATGGCCGGCATCGGCCCGGCCATCAGCCTGCCCATCTTCGAAGGCGGCCGGCTCAACGCCGCGCTGGCAGGCCGGCGCGCCGAGAGCGACCTGGCGGTGGCCGACTACAACGACACGGTGCTGACCGCCGTACACCAGGTGGCCGACGCCGTCGATGCCCTGCGCCTGCTGGGCGACGAAAGCCAGGCCCAGACGCAGGCGCGCGCGGCCGTGGAAGAAGCCTACGCGCTGGCGCGGGACCGTTACCGCAGCGGCCTGGGCAACTACCTCTCGGTCCTGATCGCCCAGGACGGCGTGCTGCAGCAACGCCGCCAGGAAACCGACCTGCGGCTGCGCGGCTACCAGCTGGACGCAGACCTCGCCTATGCGCTGGGCGGCGGCTATGCGCCCGACGCATCCTGAACCCATCCAATCCCCGACCTCTCACTTCGACCGGCAGATACGACATGAACGCTCCCGCCGCCCCCCGCCCCGCCGCCCGCAAGCGGCTCCTGATCCTGGCCGGCATCGGCATCGCCGCGGTCGCCGTTGCTTACGGCGCCTGGTGGACGCTCGTGGCTTCGCACTACGAAGCCACCGACGACGCCTATGTGCACGGCAACCTGGTCCAGATCACGCCGCGCCTGGCCGGCACGGTGGTCGCCATCGAAGCCGATGACACCGACACCGTGCGCGCCGGCCAGCCGCTGGTGCGCCTGGACGCCGCCGATGCGGACGTCGCCCTGGCGCAAGCCAAGGCGCGCCTGGCCCAGACCGTGCGCCAGACCCGCACCCTGTACGTGCAGAACGATGCGCTGGACGCCGACGTGAACGTGCGCCGCGCCGACATCAGCCGCGCCCAGGCCGAGCTGGCCCGCGCCCGCAGCGATTGGCAACGCCGCCAGGCGCTGTCGAAATCGGGCGGCGTCAGCGGCGAGGAGATCCTGCACGCCCGCACCGCGCTGCAATCGGCCGAATCCGGCCTGGCCCAGGCCCAGGCACAACTGGCCGCGGCGCAGGCCAAGCTGGCCACCAACCAGGCGCTGACGCAAGGCACCGACGTGGCGCACCATCCCGATGTCCTGCAGGCGGCCTCGGCGCTGCGCCAGGCCTGGCTGGATGCCTCGCGCGCCACGCTGCCCGCCCCCGCGGACGGCATGATCGCGCAGCGCAGCGTGCAGGTCGGCCAGCGCGTGGCGCCCGGCACGCCGCTCATGACCGTCGTGCCCCTGGACCAGGTATGGGTCGAAGCCAACTTCAAGGAAGGCCAGCTGCGCGAGATGCGCGTGGGCCAGCCTGCCACCGTCGTGGCCGACCTCTACGGCAAGTCGGTCACCTATCACGGCACCGTCGTGGGTCTCGACGCCGGCACCGGCAGCGCCTTCGCGCTGCTGCCCGCGCAGAACGCCACCGGCAACTGGATCAAGGTCGTGCAGCGCGTGCCCGTGCGCATCGCACTGGACCCGGAAACGCTGCGCCAGCATCCGCTGCGCGTGGGCCTGTCCATGAACGTCGAGGTCGACGTGTCGGCCGAGCCCGCCTCGCCCCCCACGCGCAGCGGCCCCGCCCTGTCCACCCGTGCCTTCGATGCCGAGTCGGCCCAGGCCGACACGCTGATCGAACAGATCATCACCAGCAACCTCTCGGCATGAGCACGCCCGCCAACACCGCGCCGGCGCCAGCTGCACCCGCCACGGGATCGCCCGCCGGCCATCCGCCGCTGGAGGGCGCGCTGCGCGTCATCGGCTCCGTCGCCCTGTCGGCCGCGGTGTTCATGAACGTCCTGGACACCTCGATCGCGAACGTGTCCATCCCCACCATCTCGGGCGACCTGGGCGTGAGCGCCAGCCAGGGCACCTGGGTCATCACGTCGTTCGCGGTGGCCAACGCCATCACCGTGCCGCTCACCGGCTGGCTCACGCAGCGTTTCGGCCAGGTGCGGCTGTTCCTGGCCTCCACGCTGCTGTTCGTGCTGACGTCCTGGCTGTGCGGCTTCGCGCCGTCGCTGGAAGCACTGGTGCTGTTCCGCGTGCTGCAGGGCGCGGTGGCCGGCCCCATGATCCCGCTGTCGCAGGCCTTGATGCTGGCCAGCTTCCCCAAGGAGAAGGCGGGCATGGCGCTGGCCATCTGGGCCATGACGACGCTGGTCGCGCCCGTGGCCGGGCCCCTGCTGGGCGGGTGGATCTCGGACAACTACACCTGGCCCTGGATCTTCTACATCAACGTGCCCATCGGCCTCTTTGCCGCCTGGGTGGTCTGGCGCATCTATCGCCACCGCGAGTCGCCCACGCGCAGCCTGCCCATCGACAAGATCGGACTGGGCCTGCTGGTCGTCTGGGTCGGCGCGCTGCAGATCATGCTGGACAAGGGCAAGGAGCTCGACTGGTTCGCCAGCGGCTTCATCGTCGGCCTGGCGGCGCTGTCGCTCGCCACCTTCGTCATCTTCCTCATCTGGGAACTGACCGACGCCCACCCCATCGTGGACTTGCGGCTTTTCGCACAACGCAATTTCACGGTGGGCGCCGTCACGCTGGCCGTGGCCTACGGCGTGTTCTTCGGCGGCGTGGTGCTGCTGCCGCTCTGGCTGCAAAGCTACATGGGCTACACCGCCACCTATGCCGGCCTCGTGACCGCGCCGGTGGGCCTGCTGGCGATCCTGCTCACGCCCGTCGTCGGCAAGATGATCGGCCGGGTCGACCCGCGCCGCCTGGTCACCGGCGCCTTCCTCATCTTCGCGCTGGTCTGCGCCATGCGCGCGGGCTTCAACACCCAGGTCGACATGCGCACCCTGATGATCCCCACCATCATCCAGGGCGCGGCCATGGCGGCGTTCTTCGTGCCGCTGACCTCCATCACGCTGTCGGGGCTGGACCCCTCGCGCATTCCGGCGGCGTCGGGCCTGTCGAACTTCCTGCGGCTGACGGCCGGCGCCTTCGGCACCTCGATCGCCACGACCGTCTGGGAAGACCGCGCCACGCTGCATCATGCCCAGCTGGTGGAGGTGGCGCGGCCGGGCGTGCTCGCCTTCGACCAGACGGTGGCGGGCATGCAGGCGCGCGGCCTGACGTCCGAACAGGCGCTTGCCACGCTGAACCGCATGGTGGATGCCCAGGCCTACACGCTGTCGGCGCTGGACATCTTCCATGCCTCGGCCATCATTTTCCTGCTGCTGATCGTGCTGGCCTGGTTCGCCCGGCCGGCCCGCTCAGGCGGCGCGGCATCCGCCGAAGCGGCGGGCGCGCACTGAGTTTCAACGGCGGCGGCGGCCCAGCAAAGACCCCAGCAGGCCGCGCGCCAGTTCGCGCGCCACCTGCCTGGCGGTGCTCTTGGCCACGGTCTGCACGACGCCGTCGCGGCGGCCGCCACGCGGACCGGTGGAGCCGAACAGCACGTCGCTCACCTCGTCCATGAGCCCGCGCTCGGCGGGTTCCTGCTTGGGCACGCCCGCCGGCGCGCGGCGCGTGGCGGGCGCCTCGGCTGCCGGTTCCGCGGCAGGTGCCGGCGTGGGCGCCGCCTGGCCCTTGCCCGCGGGCGCCGCGCCATTCACCCGCGCCATCAGCACCTCGTAGGCCGACTCGCGGTCGATCACCTGTTCATACTTGCCCCCCAGGCCGGACTGGCTGCGCAGCGCCTGGCGCTCGGCATCCGAGGCCGGACCGATGCGGCTGCCGGGTGGCATGATCCAGGCGCGTTCGGTCGGCGTGGGACGGCCCTTGGCATCCAGCACCGACACCAGCGCCTCGCCCACGCCCAGCTCGGTGATGGCCGCCTCGATGTCCAGGCCCGGATTCGGCCGCATGGTCTGCGCGGCCGTGCGCACGGCCTTCTGGTCGCGCGGCGTGAACGCGCGCAGCGCGTGCTGCACCCGGTTGCCCAGCTGGCCCAGCACCGCATCGGGGATGTCCAAGGGGTTCTGCGTGACGAAATACACCCCCACGCCCTTGGAGCGCACCAGCCGCACCACCTGCTCGATCTTGTCCAGCAGCGCGGGCGGCGCGTCGTTGAAGAGCAGGTGCGCCTCGTCGAAGAAGAAGACCAGCTTGGGGCGGTCCAGGTCGCCGGCCTCCGGCAGGGTCTCGTACAGGTCGGCCAGCAGCCACAACAGGAAGATGCCGTAGAGCCGGGGCGACTGCATCAGCTTGTCGGCGGCCAGGATGTTGACGATGCCGCGGCCCGTAGCGTCGTTGCGCATGAGGTCGGCGATGTCCAGCATGGGTTCGCCGAAGAACTGCTCGGCGCCCTGCGACTCCAGCCGCAGCAGGCTGCGCTGGATCGCCCCCACGCTGGCCGAGGACACATTGCCGTAGCGCAGCTTCAGGGTGGCCGCGCGCTCGGCGACGTCCTGCAGCATCGCGCGCAGGTCCTTCAGGTCGAGCAGCAGTTGCCCTTCGTCGTCGGCCACCTTGAAGACGATGTTCAGCACGCCTTCCTGGGTGTCGTTCAGCTCCAGCATGCGCGCCAGCAGCAGCGGCCCCATGTCGGACACGGTGGCGCGCACCGGATGGCCCTGCTGGCCGAAGACGTCCCACAGCACCGTGGGGCTCGCCCCCCAGGCGGGCTCGGGGATGCCGTGGGCGGCCAGGCGCTCCTGCATCTTGGGGGACGAGGCGCCCGCCTGCGAAATGCCGGTCAGGTCGCCCTTGATATCGGCCAGGAACACCGGCGTGCCCCGCCGCGAGAACTGCTCGGCCAGCACCTGCAGCGTCACGGTCTTGCCGGTGCCGGTGGCGCCGGTGATGCAGCCGTGGCGGTTGGCCATGGCGGGCAGCAGCGCAAGCGCGCCGTGCTCGCCCTGGGCGATGGCAATGGGATCGGTCATAGTCGTGCCCCTGGTATCTGGCATGGGCGCCTGGAGGGCGCCATCACCGCCGAGTGTAGCGGCTCGGAGCGGGGTGTGGGCGACGCGCTAAAATACATGGTTCGCCCGGCTGCCCGGGCCCTGCATCGCCAGGGTCGCATGGCCGTCCCGGCGCCAAGAAGCAGTCTCAGACAACCGCAACCAACCTGTCCGACGGGCCCAGCCCGCGGCACTTCCAGGATCACCCAGGACCATCATGGCCGGACACTCGAAATGGGCCAATATCCAGCACCGCAAGGGGCGCCAGGACGCCAAGCGCGGCAAGCTGTGGACCAAGATCATCCGTGAAATCACCGTCGCGGCGCGCGCCGGCGGCGCGGACCCCGACAGCAACCCGCGCCTGCGCCTGGCATGGGACAAGGCCACCGCGGTCAACATGCCCAAGGACAACATCCAGCGCGCGATCACCCGCGGCGCGGGTGGCGCCGACGGCGACAACTACGAGGAAGTGCGCTACGAAGGCTATGGCCTGGGCGGCGCGGCGGTGCTGGTCGACTGCATGACCGACAACCGCACCCGCACGGTGGCCGAAGTGCGCCACGCCTTCGCGAAGAACGGCGGCAACCTCGGCACCGAAGGCTCGGTGGCGTTCCAGTTCAAGCATTGCGGGCAATTCATCTTCGCCCCCGGCACCTCGGAAGAACAGGTCATGGAACTGGCCCTGGAGGCCGGCGCCGACGACATCGTGACCGACGAGGAAGGCGTCATCGAAGTGACCTGCGAGCCGCCGGCCTACCCGGCCGTGCGCGCGGCCTTCGAGGCCGCGGGCCTGAAGCCCGAGGTCGACGGCGTGGTCATGAAGGCCCTGAACGAGACCGAGCTGGCCGGCGAAGACGCCGAACGCATGCAGAAGCTGCTGGACGTGCTGGAATCCCTGGACGACGTCCAGGAGGTCTACACCACGGCCGTGCTGGACGAGACGGCCTGAGCTTGACCGCATGATTTTCTTGCGTCGCTTGCGGCCTGCCGCAATCGACGCGCCCCGCGTCCTCCGGGACGCCCCCTGCACTGAACACACATCATGAAATTGCTGGTTATCGGATCGGGCGGCCGCGAACATGCCCTCGCCTGGCGCCTGTCGCGCTCGGCCCGCGTGCACAAGGTCTTCGTCGCCCCGGGCAACGGCGGCACGGCCCGCGACCCCAACCTCGAGAACGTCGACATCACCGACCCCGAGGCCCTGGCCGATTTCGCCGAACGCGAAGGCATCGCGCTGACCGTGGTGGGCCCCGAGGCCCCGCTGGCCGCGGGCGTGGTCGACGTGTTCCGCGCGCGCAAGCTCAAGATCTTCGGCCCGACGCGCGCCGCCGCCCAGCTGGAAAGCTCGAAGGACTACGCCAAGTCCTTCCTGATCCGCCACAACATTCCGACGGCGGCCTACCAGACCTTCACCGATCCCGCCGCCGCCCACGCCTACATCGACGCGCAAGGCGCGCCGATCGTCATCAAGGCCGACGGCCTGGCCGCCGGCAAGGGCGTGGTCGTGGCCACCTCGCTGGAAGAAGCCCACCAGGCGGTCGACGCCATGCTGGGCGACGGCTCGCTGGGCGCAGCCGGCGCGCGCGTGGTCATCGAGGAGTGCCTGGAAGGCGAGGAAGCCAGCTTCATCGTGCTGGTCGACGGCCGCAACGTGCTGGCGCTGGCCACCAGCCAGGACCACAAGCGCCTGCAGGACGGCGACCAGGGCCCCAACACCGGCGGCATGGGCGCCTATTCGCCCGCGCCCGTGGTCACGCCCGAAATGCACCACCGCATCATGCGCGAGGTGATCCACCCCACCGTGCAGGGCATGGCGCGCGACGGCATCCCCTATACCGGCTTCCTGTATGCCGGCCTGATGATCGCCCCGGGTGAAGACCCCGCGCGCCCCATCAAGGTGCTGGAGTTCAACTGCCGCATGGGCGACCCGGAAACCCAGCCCATCATGATGCGCGTGAAGAGCGATCTGCTCGACGTATTCGAGCACGCCGTCGAAGGCACGCTGGACCAGGCCGAGATCACCTGGGACCGCCGCACCGCGCTGGGCGTGGTGCTGGCCGCGGCCAACTATCCGCAAACCCCGCGCAAGGGCGATGTCATCGAAGACCTGCCCGCCGACAACGACGACTGCATGGTCTTCCACGCCGGCACGGTCCAGGACGGCGACGCCATCAAGACGGCCGGCGGCCGCGTGCTGTGCGTCACGGCCCTGGGCGACTCGGTGCGCATCGCGCGTGAAATCGCCTACGAAACCATCGAGCGCGTGCGCTTCGATGGCCGCCAATACCGCAGCGATATCGGCTGGCGCGCCCTGAAGCGCACGCCCAACGCCCGCTGAGCCACGGAGCCCGCCTGCCCGCATGACTACCCTGCCGCTGTCCAACGTCCGCGATTACCTCCTTGATCTCCAGGCGCGCATCGTCGCCGAACTGGAAGCCATCGAAGAAGGTCCCTTCCGCAGCGATGCGTGGCAGCGCGTCGAGGGCGGCGGCGGGCTGTCGCGGCTGCTGGAAGGCGGCCGGGTGTTCGAGCGCGCAGGCGTGCTCTTCAGCCATGTCCAGGGCAAGACGCTGCCGCCCTCGGCCAGCGCCCACCGCCCCGAACTGGCCGGGCGCGCCTGGGAAGCCACCGGCGTCTCGCTGGTGCTGCACCCCCGCAATCCCTACGTGCCCATCACGCACATGAACGTGCGCTGCTTCGCCGCGCTGGCGCAGCCTGGCTCGCACGAGCAGGACGTGTTCTGGTTCGGCGGCGGCGGCGACCTGACGCCCATCTATCCCTACGAGGAAGACGCGGCCCACTTCCACCGCGCCTACCGCGACGCACTGGCGCCGCACGGCGAGCAGTACTACCCCGCCTACAAGAAGTGGTGCGACGAATACTTCTTCCTGAAGCACCGCAACGAGACCCGCGGCGTGGGCGGCGTGTTCTTCGACGACCTGAACGCCCCCGGCTTCGAGGCCAGCTTCGCGCTGACCCGCGCGGTGGGCGACGCCTTCCTGCCGGCCTACGCGCCCATCGTCCAGAAACGCCTGGCGCTGCCCTACGGCGAGCGCGAGCGCGACTTCCAGGCCTACCGGCGCGGGCGCTACGTGGAATTCAACCTGGTGTTCGATCGGGGCACGCTGTTCGGCCTGCAATCGGGCGGCCGCACCGAATCCATCCTGCTGTCCATGCCGCCCATGGCCGCGTGGCGCTATGACTGGCGCCCCGAGGACGGCACGCCCGAGGCGCGCCTCTACGATTACCTGAGCCCGCGCGAATGGCTGTGACCGCCGCGCAGCCCTCGTCCACGCGGCGCGCCAAGGCCCGCGTGGGCTTGCTGGGCGGCAGCTTCGACCCCATCCACGTCGCGCACGTCGCGCTGGCGCAAGCCGCCCTGCGCGAACTCGCGCTGGACCGCGTCGACTTCATCCCGGCGGGCGAACCCTGGCAGCGCGCGCCGCTGCAGGCCAGCCCGGCCGACCGCCTCGCCATGCTCGAACTGGCCATCGCCGGCCTGCCCAGCCTGGCCATCAATCCGATGGAACTGCAACGCCAGGGCGCCACCTATACGCTGGAAACCCTGCGCGCGCTGCCCGCCGGCCCCGACTACATCTGGCTGCTGGGCGCCGACCAGCTGGCGAACTTCTGCACCTGGAACGGCTGGGAGGAGATCGTCGAGCGCGTCACGCTCGCCGTGGCCTCGCGCCCCGGCACGCCGCTGGCCGCCCCCCAGGCCCTCACCGAGCGCCTGCGCGGCCTGCAACGCAGCCTGCTTGCCCTGCCCTTCACGCCCATGGACGTCTCCGCCTCGGACATCCGCCAGCGGCTGGCCCAGGGCGTTTCCACCGCGGGCCGCCTGCCCGCCGCGGTGGCCGATTACATTGCACGGCACGGCCTGTACCAGTCCGCCGCCGCTCCCTTTACCCGCACTTGACCCGCAAGCCGGCCCCACCGCCGGCACGCGTTATATTCCCGCCTATGGACATCCAGAAAATGCAGCGCGTCGTCGTCGACGCGCTTGAAGACGTGAAGGCCCAGGACATCAAGGTGTTCAACACCACGCACCTGACGAGCCTGTTCGACCGCGTGATCATCGCCAGCGGCACCTCCAACCGCCAGACGCGCGCGCTCGCCAACAGCGTCGCCGACAAATGGCGCGAGAACGGTGAGCGCGTCATCGCCATCGAAGGCGAAGACACCGGCGAATGGGTCGTGGTCGACCTGGGCGACATCGTCGTCCACCTGATGCAGCCCGCCATCCGCCAGTACTACAACCTGGAAGAGATCTGGGGCGGCAAGCTCGTGCGCATGAAGCTGCTGCCTGACGGCAACCGCGGCGGCGCCAGCCAGGACGACGGGTCCTGACGGTGAAGCTCATCGTGGCGGCCGTGGGCAACAAGATGCCGGGCTGGGTCGAGCAAGCCTGGAACGACTATGCCAAGCGGCTGCCGCCCGACTGCGCGCTGGAACTGCGCGAAATCAAGCCTGAACCCCGTACCCTGGGCAAGACGCCCGCCCAGATGATGGCCGCCGAGGCGCGCCGCATCGAGTCGGCCTTGCCCGACGGCGTGCTGCGCGTGACGCTGGACGAACGCGGCCGCGACCAGACCACCATGCAGCTCTCGCAACGCCTGTCGGGCTGGCGCGAAGGCGGACGCGATGTCGCCCTGCTGGTGGGCGGCCCCGACGGCCTCGATCCCGACCTGAAGGCCGCCAGCGCGGAAAGCCTGCGCCTGTCCTCCCTGACCTTGCCGCATCCCATGGTGCGCGTGCTGCTGGCAGAGCAGCTCTATCGTGCCTGGGCGATCCTGACCAATCATCCCTATCACCGAGCCTGATTCCGCCATGCGCCCTGCCTCGCCGCACCCCTCGGCCCCGCCCCCGGCGCACGCCTCCGCTCCCGCCATCGTCCACCTGGCCTCGGCCAGCCCGCGCCGCCGCGAGTTGCTGTTGCAGCTGGGCGTCCCGCACGAGGCGCTGGCCGTGCCCGCGCCTCCTGGCGAAGACGAGCCGCGCCTGCCCGGTGAATCGCCGCATGCCTACGTCTGCCGCACCGCGCGCGAGAAGGCCATGCGTGCCCTGCGCTGGCGGCGCGAGCAAGGCCTGCCCGCGCTGCCGCTGCTGGCCGCCGACACCTGCGTGAGCCTGGACGACGAGATCTTCGGCAAACCCACGGATGCCGCCGACGCGGCCCGCATCCTGCGCAAGCTCTCGAACACCTGCCACGACGTGCGCACCGCGGTGGTCGTGGCGCACGACGGCGCGCTCTTCGAGATCCTGTGCGCCTCGCAGGTGTGGATGCGCGACCTGCTGCCCGCGGAAATCCAGCGCTACTGCGCCACCGCCGAGCCCTATGGCAAGGCCGGCGCCTATGGCATACAGGGCCTGGCCGGCGCCTTCGTGGCGCGGCTGGACGGCAGCTACACCGGCGTCATGGGCCTGCCGCTGTGCGAGACGGCGGCGCTGCTGGCGCGCGTGGGCATCCAGCGGCCCTGAGCCATCCCGGCCCTGGCGCAGGCGCGCCAGGCGGCGCGTCACGCCTTCGGCCCAGGCCCGGGCCTTTGCGCGCCACATATTTTTATATCAATCGATATAAAAACATTGACACCCGCCCCTTCCTCTTCGTAGCATGAATTTTGTAGTGATCGACACACATTAAATTCATCCCGCCGAGCCCACCCGGCTCGGCTGCAACGGAGAAAGTCATGAAGGGAACATTGCACGGCAAGGTCGCGCTCGTCACGGGCGGCTCGCGCGGATTGGGCGCCACCCTCGCCAAGGCACTCGCGGCGGAGGGCGCGGACGTCGCGATCAGCTACGCGTCTTCGGCCGGCAAGGCGGAGGCGGTGGTCGGGGCGCTACGCGCACAGGGCGTCCGGGCGCAGGCGATCCGCAGCGACCAGGCGGATACGCGCGGCGCCAAGCCCCTGATCGACCAGGTCATCCAGCACTTCGGGAAACTGGACATCCTGGTGAACAATGCCGCGATCGCGGTCCAGGGCCAGACAGTCGACGACCCCGCGCTCGATACGGCCAGGCTGGATCATCAATGGCAGGTGAACGTGCTGGGTGCGATAGCGACGACGCGCGCGGCGGCACCAGTGCTGCAGGATGGCGGCCGCATCCTGTTCATCGGCTCCCTGCTGGGCAGTCGCGTCCTCTTCCCGGGTGCCGCGGATTATGCGGGCACGAAAGCCGCCATCGCCGGCTACGCGAAAGGCGCGGCCCGTGACCTGGGCAGGCGCGACATCACGGTCAACGTCATCCAGCCCGGCGTGATGCCGACCGACATGGCCCAGGAAGTGCTCGGCGACGACGTGCCGGACGCGCTGCTGGACCTGCACCCGATACGCCGGATCGCGAGGCTGGAGGAAGTGTCGGCAATGGCCGTCTTCCTGGCCGGGCCCAACGGGGGATACATCACCGGCGGCGTTATCGACATCGCGGGCGGCGCGGGCATCTGACGCCCGCGACGCGATGCGCCGCCCTGTCATGGACGGTGCATCGTGCAAGCAGTGCGTATCAGGCGCGCTGCGGGGCCAGCGACACCGGCGCGGCGTGCGCCGGAGCAGGCGATGCTTCCGGCGCGGGCACGGCAGGCAGGTCACCGGCCATCGCACGGTCCAGTTGCTCGCGGTCCAGCTCGTTTTCCCAACGCGCCACCACGATCGAGGCCACGGCATTGCCGGTCAGGTTGGTCAGCGCGCGGCACTCGGACATGAAGCGGTCCACGCCCAGGATCAACGCCATGCCGGCCACGGGCACGGCGGGCACCACCGACAACGTGGCGGCCAGCGTGATGAAGCCCGCGCCGGTCACGCCGGCGGCGCCCTTCGAACTTATCATGGCCACCAGCAGCAGCAGGACCTGGTCGGTCAGCGACAGCGGGATGTCGCAAGCCTGGGCAATGAACAGCGCGGCCATCGTCATGTAGATGTTGGTGCCGTCCAGGTTGAACGAATACCCCGTGGGAACCACCAGGCCGACCACCGATTTGCCACAGCCGGCGCGCTCCAGCTTCTGCATCAGCGTGGGCAGCGCGGCTTCCGACGAGCTCGTGCCCAGCACCAGCAGCAGTTCCTCGCGGATGTAGCGGATCAGCTTCAGGATCGAGAAGCCGTTGTAGCGGGCCACCGCGCCCAGCACCACCAGCACGAAGAGCAGCGAGGTCAGGTAGAACGTGCCCACCAGCATCGCCAGGTTCACGACCGACGAGATGCCGTACTTGCCGATCGTGAAGGCCATCGCGCCGAAAGCGCCGACCGGGGCAGCCTTCATCAGGATCGCCACCAGCTTGAACACCGGGGCGGTGATGGCGTGGAAGAAGTCCAGCACGGGCTTGCCGCGCTCGCCGACCAGGGCCAGCGCGATGCCGAACAGCACGGCCACGAACAGCACCTGGAGGATGTCGCCCGAGTTGAAGGGGCTGTAGATCGTGGTCGGGATGATGTTCATCAGGAAGCCGACCAGCGTGGAGTCATGCGCCTTCTCGACATAGGTCGAGACCGCCTTGGTGTCCAGCGAGGCCGGGTCGATGTGCAGGCCGTGCCCCGGCTGCACGACGTTGGCCACGATCAGGCCCACGATCAGCGCCAGGGTCGAGAACACCAGGAAGTAGCCCATGGCCTTGCCCGCCACGCGGCCCACCTTCTGCATGTCGCTCATGCCGGCGATGCCGGTCACCACCGTCAGGAAGATCACCGGGGCGATGATCATCTTCACCAGTTTGATGAAGGCGTCACCCAGCGGCTTCATGCTCGCGCCCAGGTCCGGATGGAAGTGTCCCAGCAGCACGCCGATGACGATTGCCACCAGCACCTGGACATAGAGAAGTTGATAGAACTTGAGCTTGCGCGCAGGCGTTGCTGCGGCGTTGGGCGCGTCGATCATGTTGGGCTGTCCCCACCTGGTGCTTCTCGCCAGCCGGTCTGGATAGGAGGCCGGCGACCAAGCATCTGTTGTTGAATAAGCGCGCGTCCCGGTGTGATGGGCGCGCGCCCCGCACGGCTGTCATGCCGCGTGGACTCTCCAATGCAAGCCGCGTGCCAACGGAATAACCTGAATCACGATCAGGAATAGCCTTGATTCATAAAGGAAATTTTTTCCTTTCCCGGTTGAGATGACACAAACTTGGCGAAATTCCGCCAAATTCCGCCGTAGAATGTGCGGAAATCCGCACAACCTGCGTCCGTGACTTCGCATGCCCACCCGCTTTCCCCCTCCTCCCCGCGTCTCCCGCCGCGGCGCCTGGCTGCTGTTCGCGCTCGCCGTGATCGTGCTGGCGCTCACCTGGACCAGCGCCGGGCGCGTGGGCAGCGTGACGGCCCACGAACGCGTCGTGGCCCAGGCCCAGGCTGTCGCGCAGGGACAGGCGCAACTGCTGGAAAGCGAACTGAACAAGTTCCGCACGCTGCCCTTCGTGCTGGCGCAGGACCGGCAATTGCGCGATGTGCTGCGCCAACCCACCGGGGCCGCGCTTGCCACGCTGAATGCCAAGCTCGAAGGCCTGCCCGCGGGCACCGGTGCCTCGGTCGTCTACCTGCTGAACCAGGACGGCCTGGCCATCGCCGCCAGCAACTGGCGCACGCCCACCAGCTTCGCAGGCGTGCACTACGGTTTCCGGCCGTACTTCAAGGACGCCTGGCAGCACGGCACGGCCGACTATTTCGCGCTGGGCACGGCGAGCCGCCTGCCCGGGCTGTACCAGTCGCGCCGCATCGACGACGACGACGGCCAGCCGCTGGGCGTGCTCGTGGTGAAGGTGGAGTTCCATGGCATGGAGACCATCTGGCGCAAGCTGCCGCAACGCTATCTGGTGCATGACGAAGAAGGCATCATCCTGTTCGGCAGCCAGGCCGACTGGCGCTTCCTGACCCTGTCGCCCGTCACCGCCGAACGCGCACGCGTGCTGCGCGACAGCCTGCAATTCGGCGACGCGCCGCTCACGCTGCTGCCCTGGCGGCAGGTGACCGGCACGCCCGGCGAAGTCGTCATCCAGGGCACGCGCTATGCCGAGGCACGCCAGGCCATCACCGGCCTGGGCTGGACCTTGCGGGCGCTGGTGCCGGTGGCGCCGGTCTATGCCGAGGAAATCGCCGAAACCCGCCAGGCCTCCTTGCTGGCCTGCCTGCTGGCGCTGGCCGTCGCCGCCACCTGGCTGCTGTATCGCCGCCGCCGGCAGGATGAACTGGCCCTGCAAAAGCGCCAGCGCGCCACGCTCGAAGCCCTGGTGCAGGCGCGCACCGAGGCGCTGCGCGACAGCAATGCCCAACTCACCACGGAAATGGCCGACCGCCAACGCACCCAGGCGCGCGCCCGCGCCCTGCAGGCGGAACTGGAGCAAGCCAACAAGCTGTCGCTGCTGGGCCAGATCTCGGCAGGCGTGGCCCACGAGATCAACCAGCCGCTGGCCGCCATCCGCACCTATGCCGAGAATGCCGGCGAACTGCTGCGCCAGCAGCGCCCCGAGTCTGCCGGCCAGGCGCTGGACACCATCGTGTCGCTGACCGAGCGCATCGGCCACATCACGGGCGAGCTGCGCGGCTTCGCGCGCAAGCCGCTGGCCCGGGACGACGCCGTGCGGGTGCGCGACGCGGTCGACGGCGCGCTGCTGTTGCTGGCTCCGCGCGCCAGGCAGCTGGGCGTGCGTCTCCACACCAGCGACATCCCCGACGACCTGCTGGCCCAGGGCGAACGCGTGCGCCTGGAGCAGATCCTGGTGAACCTGCTGCAGAACGCGCTGGATGCCCTGGCCGGCCGCGATGACGGTTTCCTGCGCGTGCGCGCCTGGGCGGCCGACACCCGCCTCTACATCGAAATCAGCGACAACGGCCCGGGCCTGTCCGCCACCGCGCGCGCCACGCTCTTCACGCCCTTTTCCTCCGAGCGGCCGGCCGGGTTGGGACTGGGTCTCGTCATCAGCCGCGACATCGCCCGCGAACTGGGCGGCGAGCTCGATGCCGTGACGCCGCGCGATGGCGGCGCCACCTTCCTCCTCCAACTTCGAAAGGCAGACGCCGCATGAACGCCGCCCAGCATGTTTTCTTCGTGGACGACGACGCCGACCTGCGCCAGGCCACGGCGCAGAGCCTGGCGTTGCATGGCGTGCAGGTGACGGTCCATGCCAGCGCCAACGCCGCGCTGGCCGCCCTGCCCCCCGACTTCGACGGCGTGCTCGTCACCGACGTGCGCATGCCCGGCATGGACGGCCTGCAACTCTTCCAGGCGGTCCGCGCCCGCGACCCCGACCTGCCCGTCATCCTCATCACCGGCCACGGCGACATCCCCATGGCCGTGCAGGCCATGCAGCAAGGCGCGTACGACTTCCTCGCCAAGCCCTATGCCAGCGCACGCCTGCTCACCGCCGTGCGCAACGCCTGCGCCCAGCGCCGGCTGGCGCTGGACAACCGGCGGCTGAAAGCGCAGGCGGTCGCGGTCGACGACGACCTGCCGCTCATCGGCGAAAGCCCGGCCATGCAACGCCTGCGGCAGACGCTGCGCCACATCGCCGACGCCGACGTCGACGTGCTGGTCGAAGGCGAAACGGGCGCCGGCAAGGAAGTGGTGGCCGCGTCGCTGCATCGCCTGAGCCGGCGCGCGCCGCGCCCCTTCGTGGCACTGAATTGCGGCGCGCTGCCTGTCACGGTGATCGAAAGCGAACTGTTCGGGCACGAGGCCGGCGCCTTCACCGGCGCGCACAAGCGCCGCGTGGGCAGCATCGAATACGCCAGCGGCGGCACCCTGTTCCTCGATGAAATCGAAAGCATGCCGGCCGCCGCGCAGGTCAATCTGCTGCGCGTGCTGGAAACCCGCGCGGTCACGCCGCTGGGCAGCAACGAACTGCGGCCGGTGGACCTGCGCGTGGTCGCGGCCACCAAGGTGGACCTGGGCGACCCGTCGCAACGCGGCGACTTCCGGGCCGATCTCTATTACCGCCTGAACGTGGTGACGCTGCGCCTGCCCGCCTTGCGCGAGCGGCGCGAAGACCTGGCGATGCTGTTCACGCACTTCTCGATGCGCGCGGCCGCGCGCTTCAAGCGCGAGCCGGTGCTGCCCGACGGCACGATCCTGGACTATCTGCATGGGCACGACTGGCCGGGCAATGTGCGCGAACTGGCGCATTACGCCGAACGCCAGGTGCTGGGCCTGGCTGACGCCCTGATGCCGCAGGCCTCGCCCGCGGACGCCGAGGAAAGCCTGCCGGCATTGATGGAAAAGCACGAAGCCGGCCTGATCCGCCAGGCGCTTGCCCGTCATGCGGGCGACGTGCGCGCCACGCTGCAGGCGCTGGGCATTCCCCGCAAGACCTTCTACGACAAGCTGCAGCGCCATGGCATCGACCGCAGCGCCTACCAGCCAGGCAGCCCCGCAGGCAACAGCCAACCGTCCTAGTAGGACCCCGCCAGCTTGTCGATGATGGACTGGCGGATGTTGTCGATGTGTCGCATGGTCTCGGCCTGCGCCGCCTGGCCGTCGCCGCGCGCCAGCGCATCGATCATCGCCATGTGCTCGTCACAGACCGGCACCATGCGGTTTTCCAGCCGCTTCAAGGAAAACATGCGGGTTTTCTGGCGCAGGTTCGCGATCATGCCGGCCAGCAGTTCGTTGCCGCAGTAATCGGAAATGAAACCGTGCAGCTCGGCGTCCAGCTGCTGGTGCAGCGGGTCACCGGCGGCGCCGTGTTCCATCAGCCACTGGATGCGCTCGCGCAGGTCGGCCAGCTTGTCCAGCGGCACCTTGCCCGCCGCCCTGGCCGCGGCATCTCCCTCCAGCAGGCGCCGGATATAGAGCGCTTCCATCAGTTCCTGCAGCGTGACCTGCCGCACGAACAGGCGGTTGTTGGATTTGCGTTCCAGGAGCTGCTCGCCTTCGAGCCGGTGCATGGCCTCGCGCAGGGGCGTGCGTGACACCCCCAGCCGCACGGCGAGCATGCGCTCCTGAACCTGCTCCCCCTGCCTGAGCTCGCGCGACAGGATCATGTCGACCAGGGCGTCATAGGCCTGGTTGCCCAGCCCCCGGACGCCGCTGGCGGCTTCCTGGCTTTCTCTTTCCATTGTCTGGCTCATATCCATGGGCGTGATTGTGCACGATCCGTGCCAGCTTGGAACCGGTACAAAACCAGGCACGGATATTGCTTGTACCACTGGCATTATAGTGGAATCTAGGTGGTATACCGGATGTACATCGGTAGCCACATCCCCCAAGCTGAGTCTTCCCGACACCTGAATCCGAGCCGCCATGTCCGCCCCTCACGCCATCCTCTCGAACCGCCTGGCCGCCGCCCGCCCCTCCGCCACGGGCGCCGTCTCCGAACTGGCCCGCCGCCTTGCGGCCGAAGGCCGCTCCATCATCAGCCTGAGCGAGGGCGAGCTGGATTTCGACACGCCCGCGCACATCCAGTACGCGGCCATCAAGGGCATCATCGGCGGCCAGACCCGCTATACCAGCGTCGGCGGCACGCCGGCCCTGAAGGCAGCCATCCAGCGCAAATTCCGCGACGACAACGACCTCGACTATCAACCTTCGGAAATCATCGCGGCCACGGGCGCCAAGCAATTGCTGTTCAACGCCTTGCTGGCCACGCTGAACCAGGGCGATGAGGCACTGGTTATTGCACCATTTTGGGTCTCGTACACCGAAATGGTGCAAATCGCGGACGGCACGCCAGTCGTCATCACCCCGCCCGCCGGCGATCATTTCAAGCTGACGCCCGACCTGTTGGCCGCGCACATCACGCCCAATACCCGCTGGCTGATCCTGAACGCCCCCTGCAACCCCTCGGGTGCGCTGTACTCCCGTGAAGAACTGGCGGCGCTGGCCGACGTCGTGCGCAAGCATCCCCGCATCCTGGTGCTGTCGGACGACATCTACGAAAAGATCCTCTACGAAGGCAGTTTCACCTCCTTCGCCCAGGCAGCGCCCGACCTCAAGGACCGCGTGCTCACCATCAATGGCGTGTCCAAGAGCCATGCCATGACCGGCTGGCGCCTGGGCTACGCCGGCGGCCCGGCCTGGCTCATCAAGGGCATGGAGCTGCTGCAGTCGCAAAGCACCAGCAACCCCAGCTCGGTCAGCCAGGCCGCCGCCACCGCCGCGCTCGACGGCCCGCAGGAATTCCTGGACGACTGGCGCGACCGGCTGCGCGTGCGCCGCGACACCGCCCTGTCCATCCTGGCCCAGACCCCGCTGCTGTCCATCAGCCGTCCGCCCGCGGCCTTCTATCTGTTCGCGGACTGCGGCAAGGCCATCGGCCTGCGCACGCCGCAAGGCCAGGTCATCGGCAGCGATCTCGACCTTGCCCGCTACCTGCTGGAAGAGGCCGGCGTGGCGGTCGTGCCCGGCACGGCTTTCGGCCTCGCCCCCTACCTGCGCCTGGCCTTCGCGTTGTCCGACGAACGCCTGAAGCTTGCCTGCGAACGCATCGTCGCGGCTTGCGGCCAACTGGCCAAGGCGTGAGCGTCATCGTGGCCGAAACTTCCCCGTCCCTGCGAGACTGGCAGATAGAGCCGGTCGGCGACCGCTGCGTGCTCGTGCGTCTCGGCCAGGTGGTCGACGCAGGCACCAGCCGGACCGTGCACGCCGTCACGCGGCTGCTCACGGCCAGCCAGCTCCCCGGCGTCGTGGAGGTGGTGCCGGCTTTCACCACGGTCGCCGTGCATTACCAGCCTCGCGCCTTCCCGCGCGAGGCGGGCCCGGCGTCCGAACAGCTCACCGCGCAACTGTGGCGCCTGCTCGAACAGGACCTGGCCGAAGACGCCCGCACCGGCCGCGTCATCGAGATCCCGGCCTGTTATGGCGGTGAATTCGGCCCCGACCTGGAAACCGTGGCGCGGCACTGCGGCCTGGCCGTGGAAGAGGTCATCGCCCTGCACAGCCTGGCGCCGTTCATGATCTACGCCTTCTTCTTCACGCCGGGCCAGCCTTTCGCCGGCCCGCTGGACCCGCGCCTGCAGATCGGCCGCCGCGCCACGCCGCGCACGCGGGTCGAAGCCGGCACGATCTCCATCGCCAACGGGCTCACGGCCATCAACCAGACGGCCTCGCCCAACGGCTGGAACGTCATCGCGCGCACGCCGCTCGGCCTCTTCGATCCGCAAGCCCAGCCGCCCGCGCGCCTGCGCCTGGAAGACCGCATTCATTTCCGCCCCGTCACGCCAGAGGAATACCGGGACCTGCAGGAGGCGCGCGCATGAGTACGATGCGAGTCGAACGCCCCGGCCTGCTCAGCACGCTGCAGGACACCGGCCGCTATGGCCAGCAACAGTACGGCGTGTCGGTCAACGGCCCCATGGACGAGTGGTCGCACCGGCTGGCCAACGCGCTGGTCGGCAATCCTGAACAGGCCGCCGTGCTGGAGTGCACGCTGGGCGGCCCGCGCGTGGTCTTCTCCGAAGACACGCTCATCGCCGTCTGCGGCGCGCGCCTGCCGGTGACGGCGGGCGGACAGGCCATCCCGCAGGACCGTGCCGTGCTGCTCAAGCGCGGCACCGTGCTCGACCTGGGCTTGCGCCAGGACGGCGCGCGCGCCTACCTGGCCGTGCGCGGCGGCTTCGCCCCCCCGCCCGTGCTGGGCAGCCGCAGCACCAATCTGCGCGCGGGCTTCGGCGGCCACGAGGGACGCGCGCTGAAAGGCGGCGACCGCGTGGCGCTGGCGCCGCGGCGCGCGCTGCCCATGCTGCCCATCGAACGCCGGATGGTGCAAAGCGGCTTGCCGGTGCTGCTGGCCCCGGCCATCGACACCGCGACAGCCCCTCGGCCGGACACGGCGATCCGCGTCATCGCCGGCCCGCACTGGCAGGCCTTCACCCTCGCCGCGCACCACAGCTTCACCACGCAGCCCTACGCCGCCACGCAACAGTCCGACCGCATGGGCATCCGCCTGAAAGGCGAATCGCTGTCGCTCATCGCGCCGCTGGAACTGGTCTCCGAAGCCACGGTGTTCGGCGCCGTGCAGGTGCCGCCCGACGGCCAGCCCATCGTGCTGATGGCCGACCGGCAAAGCGCCGGCGGCTATCCCAAGATCGGCTACGTCGCCAGCGCCGACCTGCCCCTGCTGGCGCAAGCCATGCCGGGCGATGCCCTGCATTTCACCCTTGTCGACCAGGCCCAGGCGGAAGCTGCCTGGCTGGCCGCCGAGGATCGTCTCATCCAAATACAGGAAGCGGCCGCCCTTGCCCTGCAACGGTAGCGGACCGCCCCAGCCCCCAAGGAGAAAACAACGTGCCAACACTGGACATCAACTGCGACATGGGAGAGAGCTTCGGGCCCTGGGTCATGGGCCAGGATCTCGAACTGCTGGCCCACATCACCTCGGCCAACATCGCTTGCGGTTTCCACGCAGGCGACCCCGACGTCATGCTGAAGACCGTGCGCGGCGCCATCGCGCACGGCGTGGCCATCGGCGCGCACCCGGGCCTGCCCGACCTGCAGGGTTTCGGCCGGCGCGTCATGGCCATGCGCCCGGACGAGGTCTATGCCCTGGTCGTCTACCAGGTCGGCGCGCTGCAGGCCTTCGCCCGCTCGCAGGGCGGCAGCCTGCACCACGTCAAGACGCATGGCGCGCTCTACAACATGACGGCCAAGGACCCGGCGCTGGCCGAGGCCGTGGCGCAAGCCGTGCACGACATCGACCCGGCCCTGCCCATCTACGTCGCCAATGCCGCCATCGCCGCGGCCTCGGAGAAGCTGGGCCTGCCGACCGTCTACGAAGTCTATGCGGACCGCAGCTACCAGGACGACGCCACGCTCACGCCGCGCTCGCAGCCGCACGCCATGATCGAGGACGTCGACCAGGCCATCGCGCAGGTCAAGCGCATGGTCAAGGACGGCGTGGTGCGCGCGCTGTCGGGCAAGGAAGTGCCCATCCGCGCCGACACGCTTTGCATCCATGGCGACCAGCCTGGCGCCGCCGTCTTCGCGCGCACGATCCGCGCCGCGCTCGAAGCCGACGGCATCACGATCCGCAGCACCTGACCCCACACCCCGACGACGTTCCCGCCTCTCCCATAACAAGGAATGACCGCATGACCTCCGCAGCCAACCTCTCCTCCTCTTTCCGCGCCAAGCGCCCGCTGCTGTCGATGGCCCTGGCCGGCATGCTGGCGCTGGCCGGCGCCAACGCCTTCGCCCAGACCCAGGGCGGCACCCTGCGCGCCATCGTGCAGCCCGAGCCGCCCATCCTCATGCTGGGCCTGAACCAGCAGATCCCCACGCAATACGTGGCCGGCAAGATCTATGAAAGCCTGCTGACCTGGACGCCCGCCATCGAGCCCGCGCCCGGCCTGGCCAAGTCGTGGAAGATCTCCGACGACGGCAAGCTCTACAGCTTCGAGCTGCAATCCGGCGTCACCTGGCACGACGGCAAGCCCTTCTCGGCCGACGACGTGGTGTTCTCCATCGACAAGTTCCTGCGCGAAGTCCACCCGCGCGCGCGCGTCATCATCAACCAGTTCGTCGAGTCGGTCACCGCCACGGCCCCGGACAAGGTCGAGATCCGCCTGAAGCAGCCCTTCGCGCCGTTCCTGAAGGCCTTCGTCAGCGACAACATGCCCATCGTGCCCAAGCACATCTACGAAGGCACCGACTTCCGCAGCAACCCCGCCAACCAGACGCCCATCGGCACCGGCCCCTTCAAGCTGAAGGAATGGCGCAAGGGCTCGCACATCATCCTGGAGCGCAACCCCAGCTACTGGCAGAAGGGCAAGCCCTACCTGGACAGCATCGTCTTCAGCGTGATCCCCGACGCCGCCTCGCGCGCCGTGGCCTTCGAGCGCGGCGACGTGCAGGTGCTGCGCAGCGGCGACGCCGACAGCGTGGACGTGCGCCGCCTGCGCAAGCTGCCCAACGTGGAATACACCACCAAGGGCTGGGAAATGTTCTCGCAGCAGTCGTACATCCAGATGAACCAGCGCAAGCCGCCCTTCGACAACGTCAAGGTGCGCCAGGCCGTCATGACCGCGCTGAACCGCAAGTTCGTCGTCGACAACATCTTCTTCGGCCTGGGCAAGGTCGCCACCGGCCCCATCTCGTCCGGCACTCCGTTCTATGACGGCAACGTGCGCGCCTACGACTTCGACATCAAGGCCGCGCGCGCCCTGATCAAGGAATCCGGCGTCGACCTGTCCAAGACCCCCATCAAGATCCTGTCGTATCCCTACGGCGCCGTGTGGGACCGCCTGGGCGAGTACACCCGCCAGAGCCTGGAGCAGGTCGGCTTCAAGGTCGAGATCGAAGCGGCCGACTCGGGCACCTGGTCCAAGCGCGTCTCGGAATTCGACTTCGACCTGACCTTCAGCTTCACCTCGCAATACGGCGACCCCGCGCTGGGCGTCTCGCGCCTGTACCTGGCCCGCAACATCGTCAAGGGCTCGGCCTTCGTGAACAACCAGGGCTACAACAACCCCGAGGCCGACAAGCTGTGGGACCTGGCCGCCACCACCACCTCGAACGACGAGCGCCAGAAGCTCTACACGCAGATCCAGCAGAAGCTGGTCGAGGACGTGGCCAACGGCTACCTGTTCGAGATCGAGAACCCCACGCTCTACAGCAACAAGGTGCACAACCTGGTGAAGTCGGCCATCGGCCTGCATGACACCTTCGCCGACGTGTACATCGAGAAGTAAGCAGCACCGCAGTACCGGCCGGGGCGCCGCGCCCCGCGCGCAAGACGCGCCCCGGCCTGACGAACACAAGGGGATAACACCGCATGCAGACTCTGTCCTTCCTGATCTCGCGCCTCGGCAAAGCCGTCTTTGTCGTGCTGGGCGTGGTGATCATCAACTTCATTCTGATCCGCATGGCGCCGGGCGACCCCGCCGCCGTGCTGGCAGGCGAATCCGGCTCTTCCGACCCGGCCTACGTGGAACAGCTGCGCGAGCAGTTCGGCCTGGACCAGCCCCTCTACGTCCAGCTCGCCACCTACCTGAAGGGCGTGGTGCAGCTGGATCTCGGCTATTCCTACCGCGAGCGCCTGCCGGTCTTCGACCTCATCATGGACCGCTTGCCCGCCACCCTGCTGCTCATGGGGTGTGCCTTCGTGTTCGCCATCACGCTGGGGGTGCTCTTCGGCATCATCGCCTCGCGTTGCCGCTACCAGGGCAAGCGGCCCTGGGTCGACAGCGTGCTCATGACCGGCTCGCTGCTCATCTATGCCACGCCGCAGTTCTGGCTGGCGCTGCTCGCCATCATCTTCTTCTCGCTGCAGCTGGGCTGGCTGCCGCCCTTCGGCATGGAGACCATCGGCAGTGGCTACACCGGCTGGGCCCGCGTGAAGGATGTCGCCGCGCACCTGGTGCTGCCCACCATTTCGCTGGGCTGCTTCTTCATGGCGGTCTATGCGCGCCTGACCCGCGCCTCGATGCTGGAAGTGCTGGGCATGGACTTCATCAAGACCGCCCGCGCCAAGGGCGTGCCGGTCGGCCAGATCATCCGCCACCACGCCTTGCGCAACGCCCTGCTGCCGGTCGTGACGTTCGCGGGCATCCAGCTCGGCCAGATGGCCGGCGGCGCGGTGCTCACGGAAACCGTGTTCGGCTGGCCCGGCATCGGCCGCCTGATGTTCGATGCCCTGATGCAGCGCGACTATCAATTGCTGCTGGGCGTGTTCCTGGTGACCTCGACCATGGTGGTGCTCTTCAACCTGCTCACCGACCTGATCTACCGCTTTGTCGACCCGCGCATCCAGGGCAGCTGAGAGAGAGACACACACATGACCTTCCTGAAACGATTCCTCTCCAACCGCGGGGCCGCCCTGGGCGCCGTGCTGTTGCTCGCCGTCATCCTCACCGGCTGCTTCGCCAGCTTCTGGTACGAAGGCTCGCCGTGGATGATGGTGGCCCAGCCCCTCATCGAACCCTTCACCGATCCGGCCTATCCGCTGGGCACCGACATGCTGGGCCGCGACATCGCCGCCGGCCTCGCGCACGGCGCCCGCGTCTCGCTCATGATCGGCGTCATTTCCACCCTGGTCGCGGTGTTCGTCGGCATCCTGGTGGGCGCGCTGGCCGGCTACTACGGCAAGTGGGTCGACGACGTGCTGATGCGCGCCACCGAGTTCTTCCAGACCGTGCCCCAACTGGCCATGGCGATGGTGCTCGTGGCCATCTTCAAGCCCTCGCTCTACTCCATCGTCGGCGCCATCGCGATGGTGTCCTGGCCGCCTGTCGCGCGCCTGGTCCGCTCGGAATTCATGTCGCTCAAGACGCGTGAATTCGTGCAGGCGGCCGTCGTCATCGGCCAGCGTCCCAGCCGCATCATCCTCACGCAGATCCTGCCCAACACGGCCTCGCCCATCATCGTCACCGCCTCGCTCATGACGGCCACCGCCATCCTGACCGAATCCGCGCTGTCCTTCCTGGGCCTGGGCGACCGCAACCTGATGAGCTGGGGCTACATGATCGGCGCGGCCCGCACCATGCTGCGCGAGTCGCAGTGGATGAGCCTGTGGCCCGGCATGGCCATCATGCTCACCGTGCTGGCCATCAACCTGATCGGCGAAGGCTTGAACGACGCCCTCAACCCGCAACTTCGCAAGCGTGGAGCGTGACAGCATGACCCAAGACAACGCCACCACCCAGCCCGCAGCCGCCCAGCCCGCGCTGCTGTCCGTGCGCAATCTCAGCATCGCCCTGCCCAAGGGCGGCGACCGCGCGCACGCCGTCAAGGACGTGTCCTACGACATCCGCGCGGGCGAGATCCTGTGCATCGTGGGCGAGTCCGGTTCGGGCAAGTCCATGAGCGCCAACGCCATCATGGGCCTGCTGCCCGACTACCTGCAGCCCGAGGGCGGCCAGATCCTGCTCAAGGGCAAGGACCTGCTGACGCGCCCCGAACACGAACTGCGCGCCATGCGCGGGCGTGACATGGCCATGATCTTCCAGGAGCCGCTCTCGGCGCTCAACCCCCTGCAGACCGTGGGCGAACAGATCGCCGAGGTCATGCAGGTGCACAACGCCTATCCGGGCGAGGCGCGCGAGCAGCGGGTGCTGGAGCTGCTGCAGTTCGTCGGCCTGCCCGACCCCGCCACGCTGCGCCACGCCTATCCCTTCCGCCTGTCGGGCGGCCAGCGCCAGCGCGTCATGATCGCGATGGCGCTCGCGCTGGAACCGCAACTGCTGATCGCCGACGAGCCCACCACCGCGCTGGACGTCACCACCCAGGCCCAGATCCTGGCGCTCATCGCCCGCATCCAGAAAGAGAAAGGCATGGGCGTGATGTTCGTCACGCACGACTTCGGCGTCGTGGCACAGATCGCCGACCGCGTGGCGGTCATGGAGAAAGGCATCCTGGTGGAACAGGGCACGGCCGATGAAGTGCTGAATCGTCCGCGCCATCCATACACCCAGCGGCTGATCGCCGCCGTGCCGCGCCAGCGCGCGGGCGACGCCGGCCGTCCCGAACCCGAGGGTTATCCGGTACTGCGTGTGGAGAACCTGAACAAGACCTACGTCACTGGCGGCGGCCTGTTCCAGAAGAAGCGCGAAGTGCATGCGGTCAACGACGTGAGCTTCAGCATCCGCCGTGGCGAGACCGTGGGCATCGTGGGTGAATCGGGCTCGGGCAAATCCACCATCGGCAAATGCCTGTTGAAGCTCATCGACATCGACGGCGGCCAGATGGTTTTCGACGGCACCGACATCGCGCCGATGCCCGAAGCGCAGTTCCGCCAGCACCGCCGCCACATCCAGATGATCTTCCAGGATCCCTTCGCCTCGCTCAACCCGCGCCACACCGTGGGCCGCATCCTGTGCGACGGCCCGCGCGCCAACGGCGTGCCGCGCGAGCAGGCCGAAAGCCGCGCGCGCGAACTGCTGAAGCTCGTCGAGCTGGACCCCTCGGCCTTCGACCGCTACCCCGGCGAGTTCTCCGGCGGCCAGCGCCAGCGCATCGGCATCGCCCGCGCGCTGGCCATGGACCCGCGCCTGATCGTGGCCGACGAGTCCGTCTCGGCGCTGGACGTGTCGGTGCAGGCGCAGGTGCTCAAGCTGCTGCACGACGTGCAGCAGCGCCTGGACCTGGCGCTCATCTTCATCACCCACGACCTGCGCGTCGCGGCGCAGATCTGCGACCACATCCTGGTCATGCACCAGGGCAAGGTCGTGGAACAAGGCCCGCCCGCCCAGATCTTCGACGCCCCGCAGCACCCGTACACGCGCCAGCTCATCGCCGCCGTCCCCGGCCGCGACTGGGATCCTGGCGCGGCCGTGGAGACATTCACCCAGGACAACGAGAGGGCGCTGAGCCCCGCATGACGATGATGGAACCCGATATGGCCCTGGCCGAAAGCCTCTTCGCGCAACTGCGCGCGGACAGCTTCGACGGCGTGGGCATCACCCGTGACACCTATGGTCCCGGCGAACAGGCCGCGCACGACCTGCTGGCGCAGACCGCGCGCGACCTGGGCCTGGAAATCCGGCGCGATGCCGCCCTCAACCTCTACCTGACCCTGCCCGGCCAGGACCGCCAGGCGCCCGCCGTCATGACGGGTTCCCACCTGGACTCCGTGCCGCGCGGCGGCAACTACGACGGAGCGGCCGGCGTGGTAGCCGGCATGGCCGTGCTGGCCGGCTGGGTGCGCGCAGGCGTCCGCCCGGCACGCGACGTCACCGTCATGGGCGTGCGCGCGGAAGAAAGCGCGTGGTTCCCCGTGTCCTACGTGGGCAGCAAGGCCGCCTTCGGCCTGCTGGACGCCGCCGCGCTGGCAGCCCGACGGGCCGACACCCAACGCGCCCTGTCGGACCACCTCGCCACCCTGGGCGGCAACCCGCAAGCCGTCGCGCGCGGCGAGGCCGCGCTGCGCCCCGAGGCGCTCGACTGCTTCGTGGAACTGCACATCGAACAAGGCCCCGTGCTCATCGGCGAAGGCGACACGCTCGGCGTGGTCACGGGCATCTGCGGCAGCCACCGCTATCGCCAGGCGCAGGTCCTCGGGCGCTACGCCCACTCCGGCGCCGCCCCACGCGGCCACCGCAGCGACGCCGTGGTGGCGCTGGCCACGCTCATCGCGCGCCTGCAGGATGCCTGGCGTGACATGGAAGCAGCCGGCCACGAGCTCACGCTCACCTTCGGCCAGGTCTACACCGACGCCCAGCAGGCCGACTTCAGCAAGGTGCCCGGCCAGGTCAGCTTCTGCGTGGACATCCGCTCGCGCGACACCAACAGCCTGCGCCAGATGGATGCGCACGTCCAAGGCATCGCGGCCGAACTGGAGGCTGCGCACGGCGTGCGCTTCGACTGGGGCGCCACCTCGGGCAGCCAGCCCGCCATCATGGACGAGCGCCTGCAGGCGGCCCTGCACGCGGCCGCCGATGCCATCGGCGCCCCGTCGCGCAGCATGCCCAGCGGCGCCGGCCACGACGCGGCCACGTTCTCGAACCAGGGCGTGCCCACCGCGATGCTTTTCGTGCGCAACGCCCACGGCAGCCACAACCCGGACGAGGCGCTGGACATGCGCGACTTCACCGCCGCCACCCGCGTCCTGGGCCAGGTCCTGGGCCTGCGCGCAGGCATCGCACGCGCCGGCGCGCCCATCGCGTCCTGACACCCCTGACCTCCGACTTTCCGAGACTCAACGCCCATGCCCACCTGCGTCATCGCCCAACCGATACACCCCGTCGGCGCGCAACTGCTCGGCGCCGCCGGCATCGACGTCATCCAGGCGCCCGGCCCCGACCTCGCTTCCGTGCGCAGCGTCATGGCCAATGCCAACGCCGTGCTGGTGCGCGACAGCCTGCCCGCCGACCTCATCGACGCCGCACCCGGCCTCTGCGTCATTGCCAACCACGGCACCGGCACCGACAAGATCGACGTGGCGCGCGCCACCGAACTCGGCGTGCCCGTCGTCTATACGCCCGACGCCAACGTCCGCGCGGTCGCCGAGCACGCGCTCACCCTGATGCTCGCCACCGCCCACCAGGCCGCGCAGGCCGACGCCGCCACGCGCCGCGGCCACTGGCGCTTCAAATACGAACAGCCCATGCTCTCGCTCCATGGCAAGACGCTGGGCATCGCAGGCCTGGGCCGCACCGGCCGCATCCTCAGTGAAATGGCCTCGCGCGGGCTTGGCATGCGGATCCTGGTCTGGTCACCCAGCCTGCCCGCGGACGAAACCCTGGGCGAGGGCGTCACGCGCGTCGACAGCCTGGAGGCGCTGCTGCAGGCCTCGGACGTCGTCGCGCTGCACCGGCCCTTGCGCGCGGACACGCAACACATGCTCAATGCCGCTACCATCTCACAGATGAAACCCGGCGCCATCGTCGTCAACACCTCGCGCGGCGGCCTCATCGACGAGGTTGCGCTGGTCGAGGCGCTGCGCAATGGCCGCCTCTTCGGCGCCGGCCTGGACGTCTTCGAGCAGGAACCGCTGACGGCCGACTCGCCGCTGGCCGGCCTGCCCAACGTCGTGCTCACGCCGCACGTGGCAGGCTCTTCGCAGGAAGCCCTGCATGCCACGGCCAGCCAGTGCGCCGAACAGATCATCGCCGTGCTGAACGGCCAGCGCCCCGCGCACATGGTGCGCCCTGAAGTGTGGGACCGCCGCCGCCAGCTCTCATCCCTGCCCGTTCGCGAGGACCACGCATGACACGCCCCATCATCACCCTGGAACAGGGCACGTTGCCCCTGCTCATCTCCATCCCCCATGGCGGCGAATGCCTGCCCGAGGCGCTGGCCCAGCGCATGACGCCCGCCGCCCGCAAGCTCACCGACACCGACTGGCACCTGTCGCGGCTCTACGATTTCGCGCGCGCCATGGGCGCCTCGATCCTGCAGGCCAACTACTCGCGCTACGTCATCGACATGAACCGCCCGCGCGACGGCAGCAGCCTGTATGCCGGCCAGACGACCACGGGCCTGTGCCCCACGGAAACCTTCCGCGGCGAACTGATCTATGCCGACGGCCAGGCGCCCGACGACGCCGAGACCGCCGAACGCGTCGCGCACTACTGGGTGCCCTACCACGATGCCCTGCGCGCCGAGCTGGATCGCCTGCGCCAGCAACACAGCCAGGTGCTGCTGTGGGAAGCCCATTCCATTGCCAGCGTGCTGCCCCGTCTCTTCGACGGCCAGTTGCCCGACCTCAACATCGGCACCTACAGCGGCGCGGCCTGCGCGCCGGCACTGCGCGACGCCGCCATCGCCGCGGCCAGCGACAGCGGCTACACCTGGGTGGCGGATGGCCGCTTCAAGGGCGGCCACATCACCCGGCATTACGGCCAGCCGAAAGACGGCGTGCATGCCGTCCAGCTGGAAATGGCCCAGTGCCTCTACATGGACGAAGACGAGCCCTACGGCTATCGGCCAGACCTGGCCGCGCGCGCCCAGCCAGTCGTCGAGGACATGATCCGCCGCGCCCTGGGCGCGCTGGGCACGGTGCGCTGAGCGGAGCCCGCATGATCGACGCCTCTCTCATCCAGGACCTCGCCAGCCAGCTGCGCCGCCTTGGCGTGGAACGGCTGGAAATCGGCGTGTCCGATTGCGTGGCGCACCTGCGCCTGCCGCTCCATACGGCTGCCGGCGCAGCGCCCGCGCACAACCCTGCTCCCGCTGCCGCGCCAGCCGTCACCGTCCGCAGCGAAGGGCTGGGCCTGCTGCGGCTGAGCCACGACGCGCAATTGACCCAAGCCATCCAGCCCGGCGACAAGGTGGAACACGGCCAGCTGCTGGCCTTGCTCGAACTCGAGGACACGCTCACGCCCGTCCTTGCTCCGCAAGCCGGCACGATCGACAGGGTGCTGGGCCAAGACGGCCAGTTGGCCGACTACGGCATGGCGCTCTTCACGTTCGCGTCGCCGCCCGCCACGGCAAGCACGGCAGTCGAAGAGCAGGCCGCAGGCGCCCGCGCCGCCCCGCCCCAGGCGCGTGCCGCGGCAGCCTCCGCCTCGCAGACGCACACCATCCTCTCGCCCATGTCCGGCACCTTCTACCGCGCGGCCCGCCCCGGCGCCGATGCCCTGGTCAGCGTGGGCAGCCGCGTCGAGATCGGCACGCCCCTGTGCGTGCTCGAGGCGATGAAGATGCTCAACGAACTGCCAGCGGAGCACGCCGGCAGCGTCGCGCAGATCCTGTGCGAAAACGGCCAGCTGATCGAAGCCGGCCAGCCCCTGTTCGTCCTGGCCCTCGAGGAGACACGCGGTGTTTCGTAAGATCCTCATCGCCAATCGCGGCGAGATCGCGCAACGCATCCAGCGCGCCTGCCACGAACTGGGCATCCAGACCGTGATCGTGCACGCCGAGGCCGACCGCGATGCCGCCTATGTCCGGCACGCCGACGAAGCCCTCTGCATCGGCCCCGCCCCATCCGCCCGCAGCTACCTGAACATTCCGGCCATTCTTGCCGCCGCCCGCCTGACCGGCGCACAGGCCGTGCATCCTGGCTACGGATTTCTCAGCGAGAACGCCGGCTTCGCCGATGCCGTCGAGGCCGCGGGCCTGGCCTTCATCGGTCCCACCGCCGCCGCCATCCGGACAATGGGCGACAAGGTCCAGGCCAAGCAGGCCATGCTGACTGCCGGCGTGCCTTGCGTGCCCGGCACCGAGGGCGAACTGCCCGATGACCCGCAAGCCATCCTGGCCGCCGCCCGCAAGATCGGCTACCCCCTGATCGTCAAGGCCGCTGGCGGCGGCGGCGGCCGCGGCATGCGCGTCGTGGAGGCCGAAACCGCGCTGCTGGCCGCTGTCGAGACCACCCGCGCGGAAGCAGCGGCCGCCTTCGGCAACCCGGCGCTCTACATGGAGCGCTTCCTGCAACGGCCACGCCACATCGAGATCCAGGTGCTGGCCGACACGCACGGCAACGCCGTCTGGCTGGGCGAACGCGACTGCTCCATGCAGCGCCGCCACCAGAAAGTCATCGAGGAATCCCCGGCGCCGGGGCTGCCCGAGGGCGCTGTCGCCGCCATCGGCGAGCGCTGCGCGCAAGCCTGCCGCACGCTCGGCTACCGCGGCGCCGGCACCTTCGAGTTCCTGTACGAGGACGGCCAGTTCTACTTCATCGAGATGAACACGCGCCTGCAGGTGGAGCACCCGGTCACCGAGCTCACCACCGGCATCGACCTCGTCCAGATGCAGATCCGCATCGCCGCCGGCGAAGCCCTGCCCTGGCCACAGTCCGCCATCCAGCGACGCGGCCACGCCATCGAATGCCGCATCAATGCCGAGAACCCACGCAGCTTCCTGCCCTCGCCCGGCCGCATCACGGAATGGATCGCGCCGGGCGGACCAGGCATCCGCGTCGATTCGCATGCCTACCCGGGTTACATCGTCCCCCCTCACTATGATTCAATGATTGGCAAGTTCATCGCGTATGGAGACACGCGTGAACAAGCCCTTGCGCGCATGCGCGTGGCCTTGCGGGAGACCGTGGTCGCGGGCATCGACACCAACATCGCCTTGCATCGGGACCTGTTGACGGACCCGGTGTTCTGCGAAGGCGGCGCGGGTATCCATTACCTGGAGACCTGGATCGCGTCGCGCACGTCCGCGTCGGGCTGATTGCCCACGCACCCGCCGCGCGGTGTCACACCGCGCGGCGGTTCAGCCAGACCACCAGCGCCCACGCCCGGGCGGCACAAGGAGACAAAAGGAAACCATGAACGCAATCGAACAGAAATTCGCCAGGCTTTCCACCGACAACGCACCCGGCCAGGAGGTCCGCCTGCGCGCGGAGGGCAGCCAGCCGCAAGCCAAGGGTGAGAACCTGCCCGGCACGCCCGTCGATTTCTCGCACGGCGACGTCAACGACTCCGCCTTCGCGCCCACGCCGGGCTCGCTGGAGGCCTTCGTCGATGGCGTCCATCGCGGCGGCGAACAGGCCTACACCGAATACCGCGGCGGCGCCGCCCTGCGCGAACGCGTGGCGGCCCACCTGAGCACCTTCACCGGCGCGCCGGTCTCCGGCGACCGCGAACTCATCATCACCCCGGGCACGCAGGGCGCGCTGTTCCTGGCGATCGCGGCCACCGTCACCGCAGGCGACAAGGTCGCCATCGTGCGCCCCGACTACTTCGCCAATCGCAAGCTCGTCGAATTCCTGGGCGCGGAAATCGTGCCCGTCGACATGGACTACCTGGGCAACGACGTGCGTGCCGGCCTGGACCTCGGCCAGCTCGAAGCCGCCTTCAAATCGGGTGCCAAGACCTTCCTGTTCTCCAATCCCAACAACCCCGCCGGCGTGGTCTACAGCAAGGAAGAGATCGCGCAGATCGCCGCGCTGGCCAACCAATACGGCGCCACGGTCATCGCGGACCAGTTGTATTCCCGCCTGCGCTACACGGGCACCGAATACACCCACCTGCGCGCGACCGCCATGAATCCGGACAATCTCATCACCATCATGGGACCGTCCAAGACCGAGTCGCTCAGCGGCTATCGCCTGGGCGTGGCCTTCGGCGCCGCCCGACTCATCGACCGCATGGAAAAGCTGCAGGCCATCGTGTCCTTGCGCGCGCCGGGCTACTGCCAGGCCGTGCTCACCACCTGGTTCGAAGAGCCCAAAGGCTACATGGACACGCGCATCGCCCAGCACCAGGCCATCCGCGATGACCTGCTGAAAGTGTTGCGTGGCATCGAAGGCGTGGCCGCCCGCACGCCTCAGGCCGGCAGCTATCTGTTCCCGCGCCTGCCCAAGCTCAGCGTCCCGCCGCTCGATTTCGTGCGCCTGCTGCGCCAGCAGGCCGGCGTCATCGTGACGCCCGGCACAGAGTTCAGTCCCCACTCGGCCGACAGCATTCGCCTGAACTTCTCGCAGAACCACCAGGCTGCCGTCCAGGCCATCGAACGCACCGCCACGCTCATCGAACGCTACCGCGCTTGATGCAGCTGGGTGCCATGAAAAAGGCAGCTCCCCGGCGCTGCCTTTTCATT
The DNA here is from genome assembly GCF_900089455.2 of Orrella dioscoreae. Classification (NCBI taxonomy): domain Bacteria; kingdom Pseudomonadati; phylum Pseudomonadota; class Betaproteobacteria; order Burkholderiales; family Alcaligenaceae; genus Orrella; species Orrella dioscoreae. The sequence continues at coordinate 1,787,370 of NZ_LT907988.1, read as the reverse complement.
TTCAGGGTTGATTGCCTGCGTTGCGCTCAGACAGGCGGCGCCGGCCGGCTCAACACGTACGCCGCGCAGGCAGCCATGAACATGCCCACCACCGTGGCAAGCGGCCATTGCGGCCGCACACTCAGCCAGAAGATCACATACCCCGCCGTCATACCTGTGCAAGCCAGCGCCTTGCCCTTGCGGCTGATCGCGCCATTGCGCTGCCAATCGCGCAGCGTCGGCCCAAAGGTGGGGTGATTCAGCAACCACGCCTCCATGCGCGGCGACGAACGCGCCATGCACCACGCAGCCAGGATCAGGAAGATCGTCGTCGGCATCACCGGCAACACCGCGCCAATCAGGCCCAGGCCGATGAAAAGAAAGCCCAGCACCAGATAACAGGCGCGTGCCAGCCGGCTTTCAGGCACCAGGCGATGCGTGGCCGCCACGTCCGGCGGGTCTTGCGGCGGCACCTTGCCTTGCCCCGCCGTCGCAGGCGTCACCGCCGAGCAGGCAGGATCGGCGGCGCCACGCGCAGCCGAAGGCAAATCATCTTGAGAGTGGGAGGGATCCATGGGTTCCGCCGTGCTCCACCTTGGCCACAAGGCCGGAACACGCTAGTCCCGGACATTGTAAGCCTGGGCCGGGAACACTGAATCTGTTCGGGCCCGAGATCTGGTCGCCCAAAAGCAAAACCCCATCCGGTTGACCGGATGGGGTTTTGGGGATAAGAGCCTGACAATGACCTACTTTCACAGACGTCCGTCCACTATCATCGGCGCGAAGGCGTTTCACTGTCCTGTTCGGGATGGGAAGGAGTGGTACCACCTTGCTATGGTCGTCAGGCGTAACTGTTTGATGTGTCGCGGTTTAGGGCGTCACATCCAATCTGGGAAGAAGCGTATTGAAGTGTGTTTCAGGCTGGGCCTGAGACAACGAATTGGGATTGTTGGCTTGCTGCAGACGGTGCAGCAAGTTTTGAGTTTTGAACGACACTGTCGCTATAACTATCAGCGTTTAACCGCCAGGGTTATAGGATCAAGCCGCACGGGCAATTAGTATCGGTTAGCTTAACGCATTACTGCGCTTCCACACCCGACCTATCAACGTCCTGGTCTCGAACGACCCTTCAGGGGAATCAAGTTCCCAGGGATACCTAATCTTCAGACGAGTTTCCCGCTTAGATGCCTTCAGCGGTTATCTCTTCCGTACTTAGCTACCCGGCAATGCCATTGGCATGACAACCGGTACACCAGAGGTACGTCCACTCCGGTCCTCTCGTACTAGGAGCAGGCTCCGTCAAGTATCCAACGCCCACGGCAGATAGGGACCAAACTGTCTCACGACGTTTTAAACCCAGCTCACGTACCTCTTTAAATGGCGAACAGCCATACCCTTGGGACCGGCTACAGCCCCAGGATGAGATGAGCCGACATCGAGGTGCCAAACACCGCCGTCGATATGAACTCTTGGGCGGTATCAGCCTGTTATCCCCAGAGTACCTTTTATCCGTTGAGCGATGGCCCTTCCATTCAGAACCACCGGATCACTATGTCCTGCTTTCGCACCTGTTCGACTTGTCAGTCTCACAGTCAAGCACGCTTATGCCATTGCACTATCAGCACGATTTCCGACCGTACCTAGCGTACCTTCGAACTCCTCCGTTACACTTTGGGAGGAGACCGCCCCAGTCAAACTGCCCACCATGCACTGTCCCCGACCCGGATAACGGGCCTAGGTTAGAACCGCAAACAAACCAGGGTGGTATTTCAAGGACGGCTCCACGTGATCTAGCGACCACGCTTCAGCGCCTCCCACCTATCCTACACAGACCGGTTCACAGTCCAATGCAAAGCTACAGTAAAGGTTCATGGGGTCTTTCCGTCTAGCCGCGGGTAGATTGCATCATCACAAACACTTCAACTTCGCTGAGTCTCGGGAGGAGACAGTGTGGCCATCGTTACGCCATTCGTGCAGGTCGGAACTTACCCGACAAGGAATTTCGCTACCTTAGGACCGTTATAGTTACGGCCGCCGTTTACCGGGGCTTCGATCAAGAGCTTGCACCCCATCACTTAACCTTCCGGCACCGGGCAGGCGTCACACCCTATACGTCGACTTTCGTCTTTGCAGAGTGCTGTGTTTTTAATAAACAGTCGCAGCCACCGATTCTCTGCGGCCCCATCATGCTCCGAGCGCAGGCTCTTCACACTACCGGGGCATACCTTCTCCCGAAGTTACGGTATCAATTTGCCGAGTTCCTTCTCCCGAGTTCTCTCAAGCGCCTTGGAATATTCATCCCGTCCACCTGTGTCGGTTTGCGGTACGGTCTCGTACAGCTGAAGCTTAGAGGCTTTTCTTGGAACCACTTCCAATCACTTCGCGAACAATGTTCGCTCGCGCCACACCCTTGAATTACGCGCCCGGATTTGCCTAAGCGCCTTCTTCGATGCAGCAACAGGGACATCCAACACCCTGATGATCTTCCGCAATCCGTCCCCCCATCGCACTGTACGACGGTGCTGGAATATTAACCAGCTTCCCATCAGCTACGCATCTCTGCCTCGCCTTAGGGGCCGACTCACCCTGCGCCGATGAACGTTGCGCAGGAAACCTTGGACTTACGGCGAGGGGGCTTTTCACCCCCTTTATCGCTACTCATGTCAGCATTCGCACTTCTGATACCTCCAGCAGCCTTTACAAGCCACCTTCGCAGGCTTACAGAACGCTCTCCTACCGCGTGTACATAGTACACACCCGCAGCTTCGGTTCATTGCTTAGCCCCGTTACATCTTCCGCGCAGGACGACTCGATCAGTGAGCTATTACGCTTTCTTTAAAGGATGGCTGCTTCTAAGCCAACCTCCTGACTGTCTATGCCTTCCCACTTCGTTTCCCACTTAGCAATGATTTGGGACCTTAGCTGGCGGTCTGGGTTGTTTCCCTCTTGAGTCCGGACGTTAGCACCCGGTGCTCTGTCTCCCAAGCTGTACTTGCAGGTATTCGGAGTTTGCCATAGTTTGGTAAGTCGCCATGACCCCCTAGCTATAACAGTGCTCTACCCCCTGCAGTAATACTTGAGGCACTACCTAAATAGTTTTCGGAGAGAACCAGCTATTTCCAGATTTGTTTAGCCTTTCACCCCTATCCACAGCTCATCCCCTAATTTTTCAACATTAGTGGGTTCGGTCCTCCAGCACGTGTTACCGTGCCTTCAACCTGGCCATGGATAGATCATCTGGTTTCGGGTCTACACCCAGCGACTGAACGCCCTATTCGGACTCGCTTTCGCTACGCCTTCCCTATTCGGTTAAGCTCGCCACTGAATGTAAGTCGCTGACCCATTATACAAAAGGTACGCAGTCACCCCACAAGGAGGCTCCTACTGTTTGTATGCATACGGTTTCAGGATCTATTTCACTCCCCTTCCGGGGTTCTTTTCGCCTTTCCCTCACGGTACTGGTTCACTATCGGTCGATCACGAGTATTTAGCCTTGGAGGATGGTCCCCCCATCTTCAAACAGGATTTCACGTGTCCCGCCCTACTTCTCGTACGCTTAGTTCCACCTTCGTAATTTCGTGTACAGGGCTATCACCTGCTATGGCCGGAGTTTCCAATCCGTTCCACTATCACGAAGGCTAAAACGTACAGGCTCTTCCGATTTCGCTCGCCACTACTTTCGGAATCTCGGTTGATTTCTTTTCCTCGAGCTACTGAGATGTTTCAGTTCACCCGGTTCGCTTCCACTGACCTATGTATTCAGTCAGGGATACTCCTTGCGGAGTGGGTTTCCCCATTCGGACATCTACGGATCAAAGCTTGTTTGCCAGCTCCCCGTAGCTTTTCGCAGGCTACCACGTCCTTCATCGCCTGTGATCGCCAAGGCATCCACCATATGCACTTAGTCGCTTGATCCTATAACCATGTCGGCTATAAGACGCTGATACTTTGTAGCGTTTGTGCCGTTCATAAGTTTCAAAGCAAGATTCGGCTTGCGCCAAATCCTTGAGAACTTGAACTATTAATGCAATCACAACCCGTGTCTAATCGTCGATGCCTAAGCATCTACCAATCAAACACACTTCGTTGTGCTTCTTCCAGATTGTTAAAGAACAAAACAGCCGTTGGGATAAACCCAACTGTCAGCATTCAGTAAACGCTGACAGTTGGACTCACATCCAATGTCGTGCCAATTGATTAATTTGTAGTGGTGGAGGATGACGGGATCGAACCGACGACCCCCTGCTTGCAAAGCAGGTGCTCTCCCAGCTGAGCTAATCCCCCGGAATATCCCAATCCTGAACCCAGGACCAGAAACACTCGATGGTGGGTCTGGTTGGATTCGAACCAACGACCCCCGCCTTATCAAGACGGTGCTCTAACCGACTGAGCTACAGACCCAAACCGTTAGGACCAGCAACCCAGCCCATCGCCAGAGAAAGATCTCTCTAACCCCGGTCAACAAACTAACCAATCAAACAACAACCGATAAGCGTGGACGCTTTCGCTTCGTGCACTTCGCTCTTAAAGGAGGTGATCCAGCCGCACCTTCCGATACGGCTACCTTGTTACGACTTCACCCCAGTCATGAACCCTACCGTGGTAATCGCCCCCCTTACGGTTAGGCTAACTACTTCTGGTAGAACCCACTCCCATGGTGTGACGGGCGGTGTGTACAAGACCCGGGAACGTATTCACCGCGACATGCTGATCCGCGATTACTAGCGATTCCGACTTCATGCAGTCGAGTTGCAGACTACAATCCGGACTACGATCGGGTTTCTGGGATTGGCTCCCCCTCGCGGGTTGGCGACCCTCTGTCCCGACCATTGTATGACGTGTGAAGCCCTACCCATAAGGGCCATGAGGACTTGACGTCATCCCCACCTTCCTCCGGTTTGTCACCGGCAGTCTCATTAGAGTGCCCTTTCGTAGCAACTAATGACAAGGGTTGCGCTCGTTGCGGGACTTAACCCAACATCTCACGACACGAGCTGACGACAGCCATGCAGCACCTGTGTTCCGGTTCTCTTGCGAGCACTCCTAAATCTCTTCAGGATTCCAGACATGTCAAGGGTAGGTAAGGTTTTTCGCGTTGCATCGAATTAATCCACATCATCCACCGCTTGTGCGGGTCCCCGTCAATTCCTTTGAGTTTTAATCTTGCGACCGTACTCCCCAGGCGGTCAACTTCACGCGTTAGCTGCGCTACTAAGGCCCGAAGGCCCCAACAGCTAGTTGACATCGTTTAGGGCGTGGACTACCAGGGTATCTAATCCTGTTTGCTCCCCACGCTTTCGTGCATGAGCGTCAGTGTTATCCCAGGGGGCTGCCTTCGCCATCGGTGTTCCTCCGCATATCTACGCATTTCACTGCTACACGCGGAATTCCACCCCCCTCTGACACACTCTAGCCCGGTAGTTAAAAATGCAGTTCCAAGGTTAAGCCCTGGGATTTCACATCTTTCTTTCCGAACCGCCTGCGCACGCTTTACGCCCAGTAATTCCGATTAACGCTTGCACCCTACGTATTACCGCGGCTGCTGGCACGTAGTTAGCCGGTGCTTATTCTGCAGGTACCGTCATCTACGCATGGTATTAATATGCGCAATTTCTTTCCTGCCAAAAGTGCTTTACAACCCGAAGGCCTTCATCGCACACGCGGGATGGCTGGATCAGGGTTTCCCCCATTGTCCAAAATTCCCCACTGCTGCCTCCCGTAGGAGTCTGGGCCGTGTCTCAGTCCCAGTGTGGCTGGTCGTCCTCTCAAACCAGCTACGGATCGTTGCCTTGGTAGGCCTTTACCCCACCAACTAGCTAATCCGATATCGGCCGCTCCAATAGTGAGAGGTCTTGCGATCCCCCCCTTTCCCCCGTAGGGCGTATGCGGTATTAGCTACGCTTTCGCGTAGTTATCCCCCGCTACTGGGCACGTTCCGATACATTACTCACCCGTTCGCCACTCGCCACCAGACCGAAGTCCGTGCTGCCGTTCGACTTGCATGTGTAAAGCATCCCGCTAGCGTTCAATCTGAGCCAGGATCAAACTCTTCAGTTCAATCTCTGTAATTTCCGTATTAACAACCCTCCGAAGAAGGCCGGTCATACGTCGCTGCTACTCAAAGGAAGTGAGGTTTAAAAAACCTTACTTCATTAAGTGAGCACTTGATTTAGTTGGCTAGCCACCAATCCAGCAAGCTGAATCGTTGGCACGCGCACTCATTCCAAGCGCCCACACTTATCGGCTGTTTAGTTGTTAAAGAACGGTGACCTTGCGGTCGTTACTGCTATCAACTTCGCTTCTGACTCAGTAGCGCTACTTTCGCGTCGCTTGCTGTTTCAGCAGCAGAGAAACGAGATTATGAAGCAGTTTTTTTCGTTTGTCAAGTCGTTTGCGTTTTGACTTAAGCCTAACAACGCCAACCACTGACTTCCCGAAAAATCGATTTGGCTTACGCCGCCTCGCTTCTTCTCGCTTCCCGACTCGCCGAACTCATCAGGGTTAACCCTTAATCAGTTCGTGTTGCCGAGCCCGAAACTATAACACAACTTTTTTAGTTTGTGTGGCGCACCGCGTTTTCGCTTAAGCACCCCACCCACCTCACCCCCAACAACCACACTTTTGTTGCAGAACAACTTGCGTGTCGTGTTGCGAGGGGGCGAACTATAGCACCCTTTTTTTGCACTTTGCAAGTCAAACACCAAAAAAGAGGAAATTCTTGTCCGCCGTCCCTGCCGTCCCCAGGGGGAAACCCCCGTTCTCCCAGGAAGGCATCGGTCCGCAAGGCCAATAGATGTCATGATGGATGCCTGTGCGCACGCGCCTGGCACGTGCTTCCCTATATATATGCAGCATCGCAGCACCACCATGACTGAAGACATCCTGATCAATGTCACCCCCTTCGAGACCCGGGTAGCCCTGGTGGAACAAGGAGCCGTGCAGGAATTGCACGTCGAACGCAGCATCCAGCGCGGTCATGTCGGCAACATCCACCTGGGGCGCGTCGTGCGGGTGCTGCCCGGCATGCAGAGCGCCTTCGTGGATATCGGCCTGGAGCGCGCCGCCTTCATGCACATTGCCGACCTGCGAGAAAACCGCAGCGAGCGCGCCCAGGGAACACCGCCCACTCCTATAGAGAAGCTGCTCTTCGAGGGGCAGACCCTCATGGTGCAGGTGATCAAGGATCCGCTGGGCACCAAGGGCGCCCGGCTGTCCACCCAGATCAGCATGGCAGGGCGCATGCTGGTGCACCTGCCGCATGACCCGCATATCGGCATCTCGCAGAAAATCGACGGCGACGCCGAGCGCAATCGCCTGCGCGAGCGGCTGCAGGCCCTCATTCCCGCCGAAGAGAAAGGCGGCTTCATCGTGCGCACGCAGGCCGAAGGCGCCACGGACGAGGAGCTGCTGGCCGACCTGGAATACCTGCGCAAGCTGTGGGCCAGCGTCCAGGCCAGTGCCCGCAGCCTGCCTGCCCCCTCGGTGCTGCACCGTGACCTGTCGCTGGCGCAACGCGTCCTGCGCGACATGGTCGGCCCCCACACCGGCAAGATCCTGGTCGATTCGCGCACCACGACGACCGCAATGGTGGAGTGGGCGCGCCTGTATACGCCTTCCGTCGCGGAGCGCATCGGGCACTACAGCGGCGAGCGGCCCCTGTTCGACACGGCCAACGTGGATGACGAGATCGCGCGCGCGCTGTCGCGGCGCGTGGACCTGAAGTCCGGCGGCTATCTCATCATCGACCAGACCGAAGCATTGACGACGGTGGACGTGAATACCGGCGGCTTCGTGGGCGGGCGCAATTTCGACGACACGATCTTCAAGACCAACCTGGAGGCGGCCCAGGCCATTGCCCGCCAGCTGCGTCTGCGCAACCTGGGCGGCATCGTGATCCTGGACTTCATCGACATGGAGGATCACGCGCACCGGGACACCGTGCTGGCCGAACTGCGCAAGGCCTTGTCGCATGACCGCACGCGCATGACGGTGAACGGTTTCACCCAGCTCGGCCTGGTGGAAATGACGCGCAAGCGCACGCGCGATTCCCTTGCGCACCAGTTGTGCGAGCCCTGCCCGACCTGCCAGGCACGCGGCACGGTCCGCACGGCGCGCACCGTCTGCTATGAGATCCTGCGGGAAGTGCTGCGCGAGGCGCGGCAATTCAATCCGCGCGAATTCCGGATATTGGCCTCGCAGGATGTGGTCGACCTCTTCCTGGAAGAGGAAAGCCAGCACCTGGCCATGCTGGGGGATTTCGTCGGCAAGCCGATTTCACTGGAAGTCGAGGCCAGCTACCACCAGGAACAGTACGACCTGATCCTGATGTAGGCGGCCCCGCCGCGCACCCTGCTTGTTTTCACCCTGTTTACCTTGCATCCCCCGGAGACCGCATGGCCATCACGCCGCCCACCCCGCGCCTGGAGCGCGCCGCCTTTGCCCAGCTCGCGCCCGATGCGAACGCCGCCCTGATCGCGCTCAGCAAGGCCATCGATGCCTCGGGGCTGGAAAAGACGCTGACTGAACTGGTGAAGCTGCGCGCCTCGCAAATCAATGGCTGCGCCTTCTGCCTGCAGTTCCACCTGAACGTGGCGCGCGGCGCCGGCGTGGGACTGGCGCAGCAGGATCAGTTGGCGGCGTGGCAGGATTCGTCCGTGTTCACGGCGCGGGAGCGGGCCGCCCTGGCCTGGACCGAAGCGCTGACCCGCAAGGACCAGGGCGCCGAGGATGCCTTGTACGCGCAGGTGCGCGAGCAATTCTCCGAGTCGGAGGTGGCCTTCCTGACGGCGGCAGTGGGGCTGATCAATGCCTGGAACCGGATCGCCGTGGGATTGAAGTTCACGCCGCCTGGCGCGCAGTGACATCCCGATAGGCGCAATCACCAACGAAAAGGCCGGGAGATCCCGGCCTTTTCTTTGTCGCCGACGAGAGGCGCGGCGGACTGTGGATCCGCCACCCTCGTCGCATCCACGCCTTCAATCCTCCTGGAACTGCATCGCATACAGCGAGGCATACAGCCCGTTGGCCGCCAGCAGGTCGGCGTGGCGCCCCTGCTCGACGATCCGGCCCGCGTCCAGCACGACGATGATGTCGGCTTTCTGCACGGTGGACAGGCGGTGCGCGATGACCAGGGTGGTGCGGCCCTGCATGAGACGCTCCAGCGAGATCTGCACCTGGCGCTCGGACTCGTTGTCCAGGGCCGAGGTCGCCTCGTCCAGGATCAGGACGGGGGCATTCTTGATGAGCGCGCGGGCGATGGCCAGGCGCTGGCGCTGGCCGCCGGACATGCGGGCGGCGTTCTCGCCCACCTGGGTATTCAGCCCGTCGGGCAGCGAATCGACGAAGTCCAGCAGGTTGGCGTCGGCCAGCGCCCGCCGAATCTCTTCCTCGCTGGCATCGTGCAAGGCGCCGTAGCCGACGTTGGCGCCGATGGTGTCATCGAAGAGCACCACGTCCTGGCTGACCAGCGACAGCTGGGCGCGCAGGTCGCGCAGCGCGAGCGCCTCGATGTCGTGGCCATCGATGAGGATCTGTCCGCCCGTGGGCGAGACGAAGCGCGGAATCATGTTGACGAGGGTGGTCTTGCCGCTGCCCGACCTGCCCACCAGGGCGACGGTCTGGCCGGGCTCCACCAGCAACTCGATGTCGCTGAGCGTGTCGCGCTGCGAATCCGGGAAGCGATGCGAGACGCCACGAAAGGCGATGCGCCCCTGCACGGGCCCCTGGAAATGCGCCGTGCCCTTGTCGGACTCCTGCTGCTCATCGATCAGCGAGAAGACGCTTTCCGCGGCCACCAGCATCTTCTGCATCTTGCCCGCGATATTGGTCAGGCGCTTGATGGGATCGAAGATCTGCGCCAGCGCGGCCATGAACGCCGCGAAGCCGCCCGCGGTGAGGGTGCCCGACGAGGCCTCGCCGAGCGCCACCGCGATCACGGCCGCCACCGAGATGGCGATGCAGATCTGGGTGAGCGGCGTCATGGCGGCATCGGCGGTGGCCGAGCGCATGGCGAAACGGCGCAGGCGACCACTGACATAGCCAAAACGCTTGCTTTCGTTTTCGTAGCCGTCGAAGAGCTTGATGACGCGCTGGCCGTCGATGCCTTCGCTGACCACGCGGGTCAGCTCGGCGTTCATGTTGACGGTGTCGCGGTTGATGCGGCGCAGGCGCTTGATGAAGGTGCGCGCCACCAGCACGGAAACCGGCAGCATGAAGATGACGATGAGCGTGAGCTTCCACGACATGTAGAGCAGCACGACGATGAGCGCGCACACGACCAGCGTTTCGCGCACCAGCACCGTGAGGACGTCCGTGGCATAGCCGGTGACGTTGCCGGCATCGATGGTGAAGCGGTTGAGCAGCCGGCCGGAGTCGCCGCGCTTGAACTCGGCGTCGGGCAGGCCCAGCAAGCGGTCGAACATGTCCTTGCGCATGCCGAGCAAGACGTTGTTCGCGACCCAGGCGAGCAGATAGTCGCTGAAGAAATTGCACACGCCGCGGATGAAGATGAGGCCCACGACCGCCAGGGGGATGGCCCAGACATAATGCGGCTTGGTGCCGGCGAAACCGTCGTCCAGCAGCGGCTTCATGATGACCGCCAGGGTGGGCTGCGTGGCCGCCGCGCCGGCCATCAGCAGGATGGCCAGCAGCAAACCCTTCCAATAGCCGCCGACCCGGGTATAGACCCGCCGCCACAGCTCTGACTTGACGGGTTGGGAGCCGGCCGCGGCATAACGTGGGGCTGACATGGGAAAGACACTCGCTTTTTCTGTGGAATCCTGCACGGATTGTACCCAGTGCGACGCCCTTGCCTGCCGGATCCGCGCCGGCAGGCGCGGCACGCTTGCGTTTATGATTGCCCCGTCGCACGCGGCTGCGGGCTGGCGCCTGCCGCCTGCCGCCCCCTCCGCCTGCGACATCGATCCCTATCGGGCGCATCCAGGACTTCCTGGTAGCGTCCGGCCTCCGCCGTCAGACACGCTCATCACTTTCATGGCCTTTCCGTCCCATCTATTGGTCCGCCTGCCCAACTGGGTGGGGGATGTCTGCATGAGCCTGCCCTCGCTGGCGCGCCTGCTCGAAACCGGGCTGCCCGTGCACGTCTGCGCCCGGCCGTGGGCGCGCGGCCTGTTGGCGGGTCTGCCGCTGGCGGGATTCATCCCCATGACGGGACGGCTGGGCGATGACCGCCGCGGCGTGCGCGAACATTTTTCCGGGCAAGGCGTCCGGACTACCGAGGTGGCGGGACTGCTCCTGCCGGACTCGCTGTCCAGCGCCGCCGTTTTCCGCCTGGCTGGCATACGCTGCGCCGGGTACCGGGATGACGGGCGATCCCTGCTGCTGCGCTGGCCCCAGGCCAAATCACGCGAGCGGCTGCACGCCGTGGAATCGTGGTACCGCCTGACCCGCCTGGCGCTGCAGGCCTGGCAGCTACCCGCCGGCCCGGCGCAGCCCGAACCTGGCCTGACGCTGCCCTTGACCCGGCAACACCAGGAAGAAGCCCATGCCGCCCTCGCGGCAGCCGGCCTGCACGGCAAGGACTTCGTCCTGATCGCCCCCACGGCTACCGGCCTGCACCGTGGCCGGGTGAAGGTGTGGCCAGGCTTCGCCCAGTTGGCGCAGGACCTGCAGGCCGCCGGCCGGACCGTCCTGATGTGCCCGCCCCCGGCCGAACTGGAGGAGGCGCAGCGCAACGCCCCGACGGCACAGGTGCTGCCGCCGTTGTCGCTGGGCGCTTTCGCCGCCCTCACCCAGGCCGCCAGCCTGGTGGTCTGCAACGACTCGGGCGTCTCGCACGTGGCCAGCGCCACGGGCGCGCGCCAGGTCACGCTCTTTGGCGTGACCGACCCGGCCCGTACCGGGCCCTGGTCGCAGACTGCGATCTGCCTGGGCGCCGATAACGCCTGGCCCAGCGCCGAGTCCGTGCTCGACCGTGTACAGTCTGAGCTCGTTTCCGTCATTCGTCCCTGACCTGAGTATCGATGCCCTCCGTCTCCAGCATGCTGACCTCCCTCATCGTCCCCATCAACCTGAGCGTGGCACTGCTGGTGCTGGCTGCCGTGCTCGCGCTGTTGCGCTGGCGGCGCCTGGCCGCGACGGTGCTGGTGCTGGCGCTGTCGTGGTCGCTGGCCTGGTCCCTGCCCGCGACCTCGCTGGCATTGGGCGGCGCGCTGGAGCGCACCTATGCCTTCCTGCCGCCCGGCCAGGTGCAGCAGGCGGACGCCATCGTGGTGCTGGGCGGCCATACGGCGGGCAATCGCGCGAACTGGTTCGAGCCCATCGACCCCGCCAAGCGGGTGACCCGCATCGGCCGGGCAGCCGAGCTGTACCACGCGGGCCGCGCACCGCGTATCGTGTTGTCGGGGGGCGCGCTGGAAGGCGACGTCAGCGAAGCCCAGGGCATGGCGCATTCGCTCAAGCAGATGGGCGTGCCGGATGCCGCGCTGGTGCTGGAAAACGCAAGCCGCAACACCTATGAGAACGCCGAGCGCACCGAAGAACACCTGCGTGGCCAGAACATCCGCACGGTGCTGGTGGTGACCTCCGCGCTGCACATGCCGCGCGCCATGGCGGCCTTCCGCAAGCAAGGCATCGCCGCCACCGCGGCGCCGGCCGCCCCCCAGATCGTCCGCCCCGAAGACCCGGCGTTCTCGCCGTGGTGGCCCGATGAGCGGACGATGGACGCCAGCCGCTCGATCATCAAGGAGTATGCGGGCCTGCTGGTGTATTGGCTGCGCGGGTGGGTCTGATGGGCATGGCCTGTCGGCCCGATTGCGGCGCCTGTTGCACGGCGCCGTCGATCACCAGCGCGATACCTGGCATGCCCCAGGGCAAGCCAGCGGGTGTGCCTTGCATCCAGCTGGCGGAGGATCACCGGTGCCGCATCTTCGGGCAACCAGAGCGGCCGGCTTTCTGTGGCGGCCTCCAGCCCTCCGAAGACATGTGCGGCGGCAGCCGGGAACACGCGATACGCTGGCTGAGCGAGCTGGAACGCGCGACGGCGCCGATATAGCCGGCGCCCGTCGCCTACCCTTTCCCGCGGGTTTCGTCCCAGAGCAGCAGTTTCGCATAGCGGAAGATGCTGCCCGACGCGGCGAACAGCGCCAGCACCAAGCCTTGGCGGCCATCCAGGAAGCCCCGCCGGAGGAAATAGATACGGATGAAGGTCCAGATGCCGTGGCCCAGCATGCCCAGCGGCGTGGTGCGCTTGCCCCGCGCGTGCATCTGCGCGGCGGCATCGGAGGAGTAGCGGTTGTTCTTGGCGATCAACGCTTCCAGGTCGGCGTAGGGGAAATGCAGCAGATGATGCCTGAGCTTGCCGACGCTGCCTTGCGGCACGACCTTTTCGTGCACGGCGGCCTCGGTGAAGCGGGCCGTTCCGCGCCTGAAGAGGCGCAGCACGTAATCCGGCCACCAGCCGCTGTGGCGGATGGGACGCCCGCACAGCTCGGACAGACGCGCCACGTCATAGGCGTCGTGCTGGGGGGAAGCGATGACCGCGAGAATTTCCTCTGCCAATTCGGGCGGGACCCGCTCGTCGGCGTCCAGCGAGAGCACCCAGTCACCTGTCGCCAGATCGAGCGCGCGGTTCTTCTGCGGGCCGAAACCCGGCCAATCCGGTGATTGCTCGACCCGGGCGCCCCAGGCCAGCGCGAGGTCACGGGTATCGTCCGTGCTGCCCGAGTCCAGCACCACCACCTCGTCGGCGAAGGCGACGCTCTCCAGGCATGCCTGGATGTGGGCCGACTCGTTCTTGGTGATGATGATGACCGAGACGCGAGGCATGGAAGCGCGATCCATCAGTAGTTGATCTCGACAGGATAAGGCTGGGTCCAGGCGTTGAGCTGGTCGATCAGCGTCTCGGACATCCGCACGCGCCACTCCTCGCCCAGGCGAAGCAGCCCGCATGCGTCATCCCGCGCGTAATAGATTTCCACCGGCGTTCCCGGGAAACCATTCTCGGGTTCGGCGCGGAAGGGGTTCAGCAGGCGGCGCAGCTCGGCGGCGTCGGCGTTGCCATTGAGCGTGATGCGCAGGGACCGCGCCCGCGCCTCGCGCGCCAGCTGCAGGTCGTGCAGCGTGTCGGCCACGATGCGCATGCCGCCGGAGTATTCATCATTGCTGATCTTGCCCTGCACGATCAGCAACTGGTCTTCACGCAGGCGGGTCTTGTTCTGCTCGAACAGCTCGTTGAAGACCGAGATCTCGACCTGGGAGGAGCCGTCGTCCAGCACCGCGAACAGCATCTTGCCGCGGCGGGTCATCATGGTGCGCACGCCGGCCAGCACGCCCGCCATCCATTGCAGCTCGCGTGCGGGTTCCAGGCGCGCGAGCGGCGTGGGCACGAAGCGGCGGACCTCGTCGCGCCAGGCGTCGAACAGGTGGCCGCTGAAGAAGAAGCCCAGCGCGGCCTTTTCCTCGGACAGCTGGGTGCGCAGGTCCCAGGGCTGGACCTTGGCCAGCTGCCCCGCCACCACGTCCGTGCCGTCGTCGCCGAAGTCACCGAAGAGCGAGACCTGGTTGGCGCTGCGCGCGGCCTGCTCGGCCGCTTCCATCGCCGTGGGCACCGAGGCCAGCAAGGCGGCCCGGTTGGCCAGGATGGTGTCGAAGGCACCGGCGCGGATCAGCGCCTCGATGGTGCGGCGGTTGACCGAATGACGGTCGATGCGCCGGCAGAAATCGAACAGGTCCTTGAACGGACCGCCCTCCTCCCGCGCGCGCAGGATGTCTTCCACCGCGGCCTGGCCCGTGCCCTTGACCGCGCCCAGGCCATAGCGCATGGTGCGCGGCGGCAGGCCCTGGGCGGTGTGCGCGTCCTCCACCGGTTCGAAGCGGTAGTTCGAATGGTTGACGTCGGGCGGCAGCACGGTGATGCCGTTGGCCAGCGCATCCTTCCAGAAGGTCTGGACCTTGTCGGTGTCGTCCATGTCGGAGGACAGCGTGGCGGCCAGGAACTCGGTCGGGTGGTAGGCCTTGAGCCAGGCGGTGTGATACGAGATGAGCGCGTAGGCGGCCGAGTGCGACTTGTTGAAGCCGTAGCCGGCGAACTTCTCCATCAGGTCGAAGAGCTGGACGGCCAGGTCGGGGTCATGGCCCTTGTCCTGCGCGCCCTTCTGGAACAGCTCGCGGTGCTTGGCCATTTCCTCGGGCTTTTTCTTGCCCATGGCGCGGCGCAGCAGGTCGGCGCCGCCCAGCGAGTAGCCGCCGAAGATCTGCGAGATCAGCATCACCTGTTCCTGGTAGACGATGACCCCGTAGGTGCTCTTCAACGTCCCTTCCAGGTCCGGGTGGAAGTAATCCACCGCGGCGCGGCCGTGCTTGCGGTTGACGAAGTCGTCCACCATGCCCGACTCCAGCGGACCCGGGCGGTAGAGCGCCAGCACGGCGATGACGTCTTCGAACGTGCTGGGCCGCAGCTTCTTCAGCAGTTCCTTCATGCCGCGCGATTCCAGCTGGAACACCGCGGTGGTGTTCGCGTCGCACAGCACCTTGTAGGCGGCCGGATCATCGAGCGCCAGCGCCATGACGTCGAAGTCGCGCTTGTCCGCATTGAAGCGGCGCACGAAACGCACGGCCCAATCCAGGATGGTCAGGTTGCGCAGGCCCAGGAAGTCGAACTTCACCAGGCCGGCAGCTTCGACGTCATCCTTGTCGTACTGCGAGACCGCGCTGTTTTCCTGGCCTTGCTGGCAATACAGCGGGCAGAAATCGGTGAGCTTGCCGGGCGCGATCAGCACGCCGCCCGCGTGCATGCCGATGTTGCGGGTCAAGCCCTCGAGCGGCTTGGCCAGGTCGACCAGCGCCCGCACCTCTTCCTCCTGCTCGTAGCGCTCCTTGAAGGCAGGCTCGTTGGCCAGCGTGCGCTCCAGGGTCCACGGATCGGCGGGATTGAAGGGGATCAGCTTCGAGAGCTGGTCGCACATGGTGTAGGGCATGTCCAGCACGCGGCCTGCGTCGCGGACCACGGCCTTGGCGCCCAGCGTACCGAAAGTGGCGATCTGGCTGACGGCCTCGCGCCCGTATTTCTGCTTGACGTAGTCGATGACGCGTTCGCGGTTGTCCTGGCAGAAGTCGATATCGAAGTCGGGCATGGACACCCGCTCCGGATTCAGGAAGCGCTCGAACAGCAAGTCATAGCGGATGGGATCGAGGTCGGTGATGCCCAAGGCGTAGGCCACCAGCGAGCCCGCGCCCGAGCCCCGGCCCGGCCCCACGGGCACGCCATTGTTCTTGCCCCAGTTGATGAAGTCGGCCACGATCAGGAAGTAGCCCGGGAAGCCCATCTGGATGATGGTCTTGCACTCCCAGTCCAGCCGCGCCAGGTATTCCGGTCGCTTGGCGTCGCGCTCGGCCGCTTCCGCGAACAGCTGCGCCAGGCGCACTTCCAGGCCCTCGCGCGACAGCTGCACCAGGTAATCGTCCAGCGTCACGCCTTCCGGCGTGGGGAAATTGGGCAACTGGGGCTTGCCCAGCACCAGCGTCAGGTTGCAGCGCTTGGCGATCTCGACGCTGTTGGCCAGCGCCGACGGCACGTCGGCGAACCGGCGGGCCATTTCCGCCGAGTCCAGCAGGTACTGGTCTTCGGTGTGGCGGCGCGCGCGGCGCGGGTTGCTGAGGATTTCGCCTTCCGCGATACAGACGCGCGCCTCGTGGGCGCGGAACTCTTCGCGGGACAGGAACTGCACAGGGTGCGTGGCGACCACCGGCAGGCCGCACTCGCCCGCCAGCCGCATGGCGGCCTGGACATAGGCTTCGTCGCCGTCGTGGCCCGAACGCTGCAGCTCGATGTAGAAACTGCCGGGGAAGGTTTGCGCCCACTGGCGCGCCAGGACCTGCGCGGTGGCCATGTTGCCGGCTTCCAGCGCCTGGCCGATGTCGCCCGCCCGGCCGCCGGACAGCATGATGAGGCCGGCCTGGCCTTGCAGCCATTCGCGGCGCAGCTCGGCCCGGCCGCGATGCTGGTTGGTCAGCCAGGCCTGGGTCAGCAGGGCGCACAGGTTAAGATAGCCCTCGCGGCTGGCGACCAGCAACAGGATGCGGAAAGGCTTGTCCCGGTCATCCTCGTTGGTCAGCCACAGGTCGCAGCCCGCGATCGGCTTGATGCCTGCCCCGCGGGCCGCCTTGTAGAACTTGATCAATCCGAACAGGTTGGCGAGGTCGGTCAGCGCCACGGCCGGCTGCCCAAGGCGGGCGGCCTGCTTGACCAGATCGGAAATACGGACGATGCCGTCCACCACCGAAAACTCGGAATGGACGCGCAGATGGACGAAGGAAGGGGGCGTTGCGGATTCTGACATGGACGGAATTGTACCCACGCGCCCAGGCCCCCAAGCGCCGGCACGGTGCCACTAGGACGTTACGGAAGGTTTTCACGATATGAAATGGCTGATTCCCGGAATCTGGCTGGCCGCCATCCTGTATGGCCACCTGCGTGGGCGCGTGCGCCTGCCCTTCGTGCGGCAGTTGCTGGATCATTCGGCGTTGCTGGCGCCCATCAATGCCTTGATGGTGCTCAATTCCAAGGTGCCGACCACGCCCTACGTGGCGCCGGCCGACATGCCCGACCTGAAGGTGCTGGACGACAACTGGGAAATGATCCGGGAGGAAGCCCTGGCCATGGCCGAGGCGCAGCACATCAAGGCGGCGGAGAAGCACGACGACATCGGCTTCAACTCCTTCTTCAAGTACGGCTGGAAGCGCTTCTACCTGAAGTGGTATGACGCTCGCCACCCTTCCGCGGAAGCCCTGTGCCCGCGCACCGTGGCGCTACTGCGCCAATTGCCCTCCGTCAAGGCGGCGATGTTTGCCCAGCTGCCGCCCGGCGGCAAGCTCAATGCGCACCGCGACCCCTATGCCGGATCGCTGCGTTACCACCTGGGCCTGGTCACGCCCAACGACGACCGCTGCTACATCGAGGTCGACGGCGAGCGCTACAGCTGGCGCGACGGCGACAGCGTGGTGTTCGACGAAACCTACATCCACTCGGCGCTGAACGGCACCGAGCAGAACCGCATCATCCTCTTCTGCGACATCGAGCGTCCCGTGCGCTGGGGCTGGGTCGGCGCGCTGAACCGCTGGTTCGGCAAGGCGGTGATGTCGGCGGCCAGCTCGCCCAACGAAAGCGGCGACAAGACGGGCGCCATCAACCGCCTGACGCACCTGCACTACCGCATCGACCAGAAGCGCCGTACGTTCAAGAAGTGGAACAAGACGGTCTACAAGGCCACCAAGTGGGGCCTAATCGCGCTGGTGGTGATCGGCTTCATCGCGCTGTAGGCCCACAGGCAAGAAAACGCCCCCGCCGGCAGGCTGCCGCGGGGGCGTTTTTCATTGCGGGACGCGGGCACGCGGTGGCCCGGCCCTGCAAGGCCCGCTGCCGCTCAGGCCGCTGCAGCCTTTTCCTTGCGCGCCGCGCTGACCGACCAGGCGAAGACGCCCAAGCCCGCCACCGCCAGCAGGGCGCCCACCCAGCCGGTGGACGGATAGCCCATTCCAGCGGCGATGGACAGGCCGCCCAGCCAGGCCCCCAGCGCGTTGGCCATGTTGAAGGCGGAATGATTGAGCGCGGCGGCCAGGGTCTGCGCATCGCCCGCGACGTCCATCAGGCGGATCTGCAGCGTCGGGCCCATGGCCACGATGGTGCCCACCAGGAAGACGTTGATGGCGGCCAGCCAGGGATGGTGCGCCGTGAACACGAAGGCGCCCAGCACCACGAACGCCCAGACCAGCAGGCCGCCGATGGTGGGGATCAAGGCCTTGTCGGCCAGGCGGGACCCCGCCAGGTTGCCGACGATCATCCCACAGCCGAAGAGCGCCAGCACCGCGGGCACCAGCGAGGCATTCATGCCCGCGACCTCGATGAGCGTGGGCTTGATGTAGCTGAAGACCGAGAACAGGCCGCCCAGGCCGATGGCGCCGATGCCCAGGGTCAGCCAGACCTGCTTGCGGCGCAGCGCGCCCAGCTCGCGCATGGGGCTGGCGCGATGGTCCGCGGGCTGGTCGGGCACTTCGCGCTGGACCATCACGGCTGCCAGCACGCTGATGACGCCCACCAGCGCGAAGGCCGCGCGCCAGCCGAAGACTTCACCCAGCCAGGTGGCGATGGGCACCCCCACCAGCGTCGCCGTCGTCAGCCCGAGCATGACCCAGCCGACCGCCTGGGCGCGCCGCCAGGGTTCGACCAGCGACGCCGCCACCAGCGCGGCGACGCCGAAATAGGTGCCGTGCGGCAGGCCGGCGACGAAACGCAGCAGGTTCAGCGTCAGGTAGCTGGGCGCCATCGCGCTGGCGAAATTGCCCAGCGCGTAGAAGATCATGAGCGCCACCAGCAGGCGGCGGCGCGGCCAGCCCGCCGCCAGCACCGCCAGCAGCGGCGCGCCGATCACCACGCCCAGGGCATAGGCGCTGATGACGTGGCCGGCTTGGGGGATCGTGATGCCGATGTCCTGCGCGACTTCGGGCAACAGCCCCATGATGACGAACTCACCCGTGCCGATGCCGAAACCGCCGATGGCCATGGCGACCACGGCGCGTCCGACGCTGCCGCCTTTGGGTGGGCGGGCGGGTTCCTGTGCGACGCCGTCACCGGCGTCGTTGTCCTTGATACTGAAATCCATGTGTCCTCGAGTGTTGCTGGCCGTCCCGGCACGCTGCCCGGGAAACAGCCTGCCTTGCGGGGCGGCGGACACGGCAAAAGCGCTCCCCTGCCCCGCGCGGGACGTGCGAAGCTGGTATTGTGCAGTGCAGCAGTTGAAATTGCGATGAATGTCCTGTCGCCATCAGGGGCTTCGCGCCCGAGCCGGCGCCATCGCGTGGCGACGCTCGGGCGCGGGCGGCAGCGCCCGTCAGCGCTGCATGGCTTCCCAACTCTTCTGCAGGCGCTTGACCGACACGGGCATGGGCGTGCGCAACTCCTGGGCGAAAAGCGCGACGCGCAGCTCCTCCAGCAGCCAGCGGAACTCGTCCAGGCCGGCGTCGGGCGCGCCCTTGCGTGCTGCACGGGCGCGTTGGTAGAGCGTCAGCAGCGGCGCCATCTCCTGCATGATGCGGGCATCGCGGGCGGGATCGGCGCGCAGCTTGTCGATGCGGGCGCTGACCGCCTTCAGGTAACGCGGGAAATGCGCCAGCTGCGCCTGCGGCGTGTCGCGGATGAACCAGCGCGTGACCAGCGCCCCCAGTTGCTGCTGGATGTCGGCATGCGCCGCGGCATGCCCCTTGGCCTGCGGCAGTTTGCGCTGCGCCGCCGCCCATTCGGTGAGCACCGTCGCGGCCAGCCGCGCGGCTTCCTGCGCCAGCAGCCCCAGCCGGCCCTTGCCTTCGGCGCGCCGCGCCGCGAAGGCCTCGGCGTCCACCGGCCAGGGTTCGGCCAGGCAGGCCTGGCCGATGGCGCTGTCGACGATCTGGTCGCGCAGTTCTTCCAGGGTGCCCAGCGGCATGAAGAGCATGCTGGTCTTGGTCAGGTCGTGCAGGTTCTTTTCCAGGAACTTGACCTGCTCGCGCAGGCCCAGCTTGAAAAGCCGCAAGAGGCCCGCGCGATGGTGCCGCCGCGCCTCCTCGGGATCGTCATAGACGTCCAGGTCGCAATGCGTGCCCCGATCGACCAGCGCCGGATACCCCACGAAGGATTGCCCCTTGCGCTGGATTTCCAGCAGCTCGGGCAAGGCGCCGAAGGTCCAGTCGCTCAGGTTCTCGTGCGACAGCGCCTGGGCCACGCCCGCATCGCGCGCGGCCATCTGCTGGAAGGTGACCTGGGCCTGGCGGCCCAGCCCCGCTTTCAGCTGCGCCAGGTTCCGGCCCGCCTCCAGCATGCGGCCATGCTCGTCGATGACCTTGAAGTTCATGAACAGGTGGGCGGGCAGCGTCTCGAGCTTGAAGTCCGCCAGTTGCGGCCGGATCTGCACCTGCTCCCACATGTCGGCGATGATGCCCTCGACCAGGCCCATCTGCGGGTCGTCCAGGCGCTCGAACCAGCGGTCGTAGAAACCCGAGGCGTAGTCCGGCAAGGGCACGCAGTGGCGACGCAGCTTCTGCGGCAGGGACTTCAGCAGCAACTGCACCTTTTCCTTCAGCATGCCGGGCACCAGCCACTCGCAGCGCTGCGCGTCGATCTGGTTGAGCGCGAAGAGCGGCACGGACAAGGTCACGCCGTCGCGCGGCGAGCCGGGCTCGAAGTGATAGTCGAGCGCCATCGCGACGCCCTGCCATTCCACCTTCTTCGGGAAGACCTCGGTGGTGACGCCCGCCGCCTCGTGGCGCATCAGCGCATCGCGCGTGAGCAACAGGGCTTGCGCGCCCGCCTTGTCGAGCTTGGCGTACCAGGCTTCCAGCGTGGCGGTCTGGCTGATGTCCTCAGGCAGCAGCTTGTCGTAGAAGGCGAAGATCAGCGTGTCGTCGACCAGGATATCGGGACGGCGCGTCTGGTGCTCCAGCTTCTCGATCTGCGCGATCAGCTTGCGGTTCTGCGCCACGAAGGGCAGGCGCGTGTCGATGTCGCCCGGCACCAGCGCCTGGCGGATGAAAAGCTCGCGGGCGTGCCCGGGATTCACGCGGCCATAGTGGATGCGCCGGCCGCTGTAGACCGGCAGGCCATACAAGGTGCCGCGCTCGTTGGCCACCACCTGCCCGGCCTTGCGCTCCCAGCGCGGGTCGGCATGGGCGCGGCGGATCAGGTGCGAAGCCACGCGCTCGAGCCACACGGGCTCGATGCGCGCCACGCAGCGCGCGTACAGCCGCGAGGTTTCCATGAGTTCGCCGGCCACCACCCAGCGCCCGGCCTTGCGGGCCAGCCTCGAGCCGGGGTGGATGTGGAAACGCAGTTCGCGGGCGCCCTGGAAGTGGCCCGCCTCCTCGCTCTTCACGCCGATATTGCCCAGCAGCCCGGTCAGCAGGGCCAGGTGCACCTGCTCGTAGGTGGCCGGGCTCTGGTTGACGCGCCAGCCCTGCTCGCCGACGACCGCGGCCAGCTGCGTGTGGACGTCGTGCCATTCGCGCAGGCGGATGGGCGAGAGGAAATGCTGGCGCAGGAGCGCGACCAGCTTGCGCTGCGAGCCCTTGTGCGCCACCTGTTCGCCATACCATTGCCAGAGCTTCACGAAGGACAGGAACTCGGATTTCTCGTCGGCGAAGCGTGCGTGGGCCGCCTCGGCTGCTTCGCGCTGCTCCAGCGGGCGGTCGCGCGGATCCTGCACCGACAGCGCCGCGGCGATGACCAGCATCTCGGCCAGGCAGTCGTGCTGGCGCGCCGCCAGGATCATGCGGCCGATGCGCGGATCCACCGGCAGGCGCGCCAGTTCGCGGCCCACCTCGGTCAGCACGTTGGCCTCGTCGATGGCGCCGAGTTCCTGCAGCAGGTGGTAGCCATCGGCCACGGCACGTCCGGGCGGCGCCTCGACGAAGGGGAACTGCTCGATATCGTCCAGGCGCAGGGCCTTCATCCGCAGGATGACGGCGGCCAGCGAGGAACGCAGCACTTCCGGATCGGTGAAGGGCGCGCGTGCCGCGAAATCGGCCTCGTCATAGAGCCGCAGGCAGATGCCCGGCCCCACCCGGCCGCAACGGCCGGCGCGCTGGTTGGCGGATGCCCGGCTGATGGACTCGATGCGCAGCTGCTCGACCTTGTTGCGCCAGGAATAGCGCTTGATGCGGGCCAGGCCGCTGTCGATGACGTAGCGGATGCCGGGCACGGTCAGCGAGGTCTCCGCCACGTTGGTGGCCAGCACGATGCGGCGGCCATTGCCCGTGGGGCGGAAGATCTGCTCCTGCTCGGCCTGCGACAGCCGCGCGAACAGGGGCAGCACCTGGGTGCCCGGCGGATGGTGCTTGCGCAGGGCCTCGGCGGCCTCGCGGATCTCGCGTTCGCCGGGCAGGAAGACCAGCACATCGCCAGGACCGCTGCGGGCGCATTCGTCCACGCCGTCCACGATGGCATCGATGAGATCACGTTCCTCGTCGCCCGAGAGCCGCTCGCCTTCGCCGCCGCGCTTGGCGGGCTTGCCGTCTTCCTCTTCCTCGCGCACCGGGCGATAGCGGATTTCCACCGGGTACAGCCGGCCCGAGACCTCGATGACGGGCGCGGGCCGGCCGCGCTTGTCGGCGAAGTGCGTGGCGAAGCGTTCGGCGTCGATGGTGGCCGAGGTGATGATCACCTTCAGGTCGGGCCGCCGCGGCAGGAGCTGCTTCAGGTAACCCAGCAGGAAATCGATGTTGAGGCTGCGTTCGTGGGCCTCGTCGATGATGATCGTGTCGTAGCGGCGCAACAGCGGGTCGCGCTGCGACTCCGACAGCAGGATGCCGTCGGTCATGAGCTTGATGGCCGCATTGGGCCCGGTGCGGTCGTTGAAACGCACCTGGTAGCCCACCCACTCCCCCAGCGGCGTGCCCAGCTCGTCGGCGATGCGCTTGGCCACCGAGGTGGCGGCCAGGCGGCGCGGCTGGGTGTGGCCGATCATGCGGCGCAGGCCGCGCCCCAGTTCCAGGCAGATCTTGGGAAGCTGGGTGGTCTTGCCCGAGCCGGTTTCCCCGCTCACGATCGTGACCTGGTGGGCGGCGATGGCGCGCGCGATCTCGTCGCGCCGCGCGCTGACGGGCAGGTCTTCGGGGTACTGGATGGGCGGGGCGACGCGCGGCGGCGCGTCGGTCTCGGGCGCCTGCCTGGCAGGCCCCCGTCGCGCCGCGCTTGCGGCCGTGCCGGGATTGTCGGACATGGGTTGAATCGCTACTTGAAGCCCATCATTATAATTTCCGCCACGCGCCAGGCGTTTTGCCCGGCCGTGGACCGGCAGGGGGACCCATCCCCGCTCCGTTTTCCGATTCTTTTCGCTGGATACCCCCTCACCGCCATGCATGACCTGGAACCCGACACCGTCTCCGCCCTGGAAGCCCCCGAATTCGCCGCCGCGCAGTTCGTGCGATGGTTCCGAGAGGTGGCGCCCTATGTGCACGCGTTCCGGGGCAAGACCTTCGTCATCGGCTTCGGCGGTGAACTGGTGCAGGCCGGCGCGCTGAACGTGCTGATCCAGGACCTGTCGCTGCTGTCGGCCCTGGGCATCAAGCTGGTGCTGGTGCACGGCTCGCGCCCGCAGGTCAACGAACAGCTGCGGCTGAAGGGGCTGGACCAGCAGTTCGGTCGCGGCATGTCGCCCACCGACGCCGCCGCCCTGGAATGCGCCAAGGAAGCCGCCGGCGAGATCCGCCTGGACATCGAGGCCGCCTTCAGCCAGGGGCTGCCCAACACGCCCATGTCGCACGCCCACATCCGCGTGCTGTCGGGCAACTTCATCACCGCCCGCCCTGCCGGCGTGATCGACGGCGTGGACTATCGCCACACCGGCCACGTCCGCAAGGTGGACGCGGACGCCCTGCGTTTCGCCATGGAGCGCGGCGCCGTGGTCCTGCTGTCGCCGCTGGGCTTCTCGCCGACGGGCGACGCCTTCAACCTGGCCATGGAAGAGCTGGCCACGAGCGTGGCCGTGGCCCTGCGCGCCGAGAAGCTGATCTTCCTGACCGACACGCGTGGCGTGCTGGATGCCGACGGCAACGTCGACACCGAGCTGGCCCGCGACGACGCCGACTCGCTGCTGGCCGAAGGCGCGCTGGACGAGGACACCGCCTTCTTCCTGCGCTACGCCTCGCGCGCGGTCAAGCGCGGCGTGGCGCGTGCGCACCTGGTGCCCTATGCCCTGGACGGCAGCGTGATGCTGGAAGTGTTCACCCACGACGGCGTGGGCACCATGGTGGTCGAGGACACGCTGGACGACCTGCGCGCCGCCACCGTCGACGACGTGGGCGCCATCCTGCAGCTCATCGAGCCGCTGGAAGCCGACGGCACGCTGGTGGCCCGTGGCCGCAGCGTCATCGAACGCGACGTGGAGAACTTCACGGTACTGGAGCACGACGGCGTGATCTACGGCTGCGCCGCGCTGCATGCCTATCCGGGCGAGCAGATGGCGGAAATGGCCTGCCTCATCGTGCATCCCGAGTGGCAAGGCGCGGGCGAAGGCGAGATCCTGCTGCGCCACATCGAATCACGCGCGCGCGCGCAGGGCATCAAGCGGCTGTTCGTGCTCACCACCCGCACCTCGCACTGGTTCCTGAAGCGCGGCTTCACGCAGGGCGGCGTCGCCGACCTGCCGCGCGAGCGCCAGGCCAGCTACAACCGCTCGCGCAACAGCCTGATCTTCATCAAGCGGCTCTGAGCCTGCACCCTCGCCGCCCCCATGACCCTTGGGGGCTTGGCCGGTCTTGCCGGATGGGCAAGGTTAGAATGAACCATTACTTTTCATAGGCAGTCGATCATGGCCCGTACCGTCCAGTGTGTGAAATTGAAGCGCGAGGCCGAAGGCCTGGATTTCCCTCCGTATCCCGGAGAGATGGGCACGCGCATCTGGCAGAGCATCTCCAAGGAAGCCTGGCAGGAATGGCAGTCGGTGCAGACCCGCCTGGTCAACGAAAACCGCCTGAACCTCGCCGACAGCCGCGCCCGCAAGTACCTGGCCCAGCAAATGGAGAAGTTCCTGTTCGAGGACAGCGACGTCGAAGCCCACGGCTACGTGCCCCCCTCGGCCTGAGCCCCACCCCGAGACGAAAAAAAACGCCATCCGCAAGGATGGCGTTTTTTCTTGCGCAAGCCGGACAGCATCCGGCCCGGCGGGCTTACTCGGCGCCAGCGTCCGGCTCGGTCTCACCGCGCGCCAGGCGCTCGGTGTTCTTCACGCCGGTGTGGCGCACGTCGGCGCCGTGCACCATGTAGATGACGCGCTCGGCCATGTTCTTGCAGTGGTCGCCCACGCGCTCGAGCGCGCGCGCGATGAAGATCAGGTCGATGGAGCGGGAGATGGTGCGCGGGTCTTCGATCATGTAGGTGATCAGGTGACGCAGCGCACCCTTCCATTCCTTGTCGACTTCCTTGTCGCTGCGCACCACGGCGGCGGCCTGGATGGCGTCCAGGCGGGCGAAGGAGTCCAGGGCCTGGCGCAGCATGACCAGCACGCCGTTGGCCATGTGGCGCAGCTCGACGACCGGCTGGTAGCGCCTTTCGCCTTCGTGCACGCGGCGGGCGACGGTGGCGACCTTCTCGGCCTCGTCACCCGAACGCTCCATGTCCGTGAGCATCTTGGAGACGGCCAGCATCATGCGCAGGTCGATGGCGGTGGGTTGATGGCGAGCGAGGATCAGGCTGATGCGCTCGTCGATTTCCACTTCCAGGCGGTTGACTTCCTTTTCGCGCTCGCGGACCTTCTCGACGAGGTCGAGATCACCGCTGGCCAGGGCATCGATGCCGTCCTGGATCATGGCTTCGACCAGCCCGCCCATCTGCAGAAACTGCGAGCGGATGCGCTCCAGATCCTGGTCGAACTGCTTGTTGGTATGTTCGGTCATGCCTGATCCCTGTTTCCTGCCTTGTACAAGGCGCTGTCATATTTCAGCCGGCATGCCGCGGGAGGCCGCGCCGGGTGGGGGGTGGTGAGCCGCATCGCTTGCATTTCGGCGGGCTTACGCACGATCCAGCAAGCTTATGACTCGCATGTGACAACATTATGACTTTCGGTCCAGGCGGCGAATACCCCCTTGGGTAGCCAGCAGCGCGACGTCGGCGCCCGCGCGCGCGAACAGGCCGCAGGTGACCACCCCGGGGATGTTGTTGACCTCGGCCTCGAACGCGGCTGGATCCTTGATCGTCAGACCCGCCACGTCCAGAATGATGTTGCCGTTGTCGGTGACGAAGCCCTGGCGCCAGACGGGCTGGCCGCCCAACGCGGCCAGGCGGCGCGCCAGCGCCTCACGGGCCATGGGAATGACCTCGACGGGCAGCGGGAAGGCGCCCAGGCGGTCGACCAGCTTGGATTCGTCAGCGATGCACACGAAGCGCTTGGCCACCGAGGCCACGATCTTCTCGCGCGTGAGCGCGCCGCCCCCGCCCTTGACCATGTTCAGCGCGGGATCGATTTCATCGGCGCCGTCCACATAGACGGGCATGTCGGCGACGTCGTTCAGGTCCAATACCGTGATGCCGTGCGCCGCCAGGCGGGCGGCGCTGCGCTCGGAACTGGCCACGGCGCCCCGCACCCGTCCCTTGAACCGCACCAGGCCATCGATGAAGAGATCCGCCGTGGAGCCGGTGCCCACGCCGATGACGACGTCGGGACCAACGAAAGGGTCGATGTAATCGAGCGCGGCATCGGCCGCCTGCTGCTTGAGTTGCTGTTGAGTAAGCATAGGAAGGGACACCGGAGAGGCGCCGCGACAGAATTTCGGGGTGAAGCCGGGAATGTAGCAGATCGGTTTGGAGGGAAGCTTTCGCTGCGGGGGGGGGTGGGTGAGGTTGTGATACCGCATCGTTGACGGCCGTCGAGGGTGGTCGCGCCGTCGGTCGCCTGCCGCGTGGTGGGGCGCCCACAGCGCCCCGCCCCCCGCAGAAGGCGCCCGCCGTCCCGCCCACCCTCGACGTCCTGCGCTTAGGGGTTCTGGATCGGAGTCAGCAACCCGAGTCCTGCTCGCATTCTTGCCCTGCGCTCGCTGCCCTCCCGAAGATCTCGGCTTGCCGCTGGCCGGAGGGCGCCCACAGCGCCCACCGGCCAGCATTCGGAAAAGCAATAGGGCAGCTTTTGAGAGAGTGGGGGCGAGAGTTGGAGGGGGGAAGCAGCACGCTTCGGACTACGGGCGCCGCTTGGCCGTGTTGCCTGCTTGGAAAGGCTGCTCCACCACCGTCACGGAGCGGCCGAAGCCGCCAGGCTCATCAATGTCTCGGTGCCTCTGCCCGCGCAAGACTCCCGCCATTCAGTCACGATGACGGAACAACGCCTCCAAGCAGACAACGCAGCCTGACGGGGGCCCCCGCCCGAAGCGCGATGCCCCCCACCTCCACTCCCCTTCCCCCCTCTCTCAAAAGCTGCCCTATTGCTTTCCCGAATGCTCAGCAATGGGCGCTGTGGGCGCCCATTGCTGAGCGGCAAGCCGAGATCTTCGGACAGGCAGCGAGCGCAAGGCAAGAATGCGAGCAGGACTACGGTGGATGACTCCGGTACACACCACTCAAACGCAGGACGTCGAGGGTGGGCGGGACGGCGGGCGCCTTCTGCGGGGGGCGGGGCGCTGTGGGCGCCCCACCGCGCGGCAGGCGGCCGACGGCACGACCACCCTCGGCGGCCGTCAACCTAGCGGTTCAACCCCCCTTCCAAAAAATCACCCCTCATCAACCCGCTCCTCCTCAGAAGCCTCCCCCAACAACCGCTGCGCCTCCCCATCAGGCAGCGCCTCAACCGCTTTCAGATTCCGCAGCATCACCCGCGTCCGCGTCTCCGTCAGACCGATCTTGCTGCTGGCCGTATCCAGCGTCTTCTTCACGCTCGCCAGCGACTCGCCGAACTTGCCGAACTCCGTCTTCACCGCCCGCAGCACCTGCCAGACTTCAGACGAGCGCTGTTCGATCGCCAGCGTGCGGAAGCCCATCTGCAGGCTGTTGAGCAGCGCGGCCAGGTTGCTCGGGCCGGCCACGTTCACGCGCAGGCCCTGCAGCTTGTCGACCAGGCCGGGGCGGCGCAGCACTTCCGCGTACAGGCCCTCGGTGGGCAGGAACATGATGGCGAAATCGGTCGTGTGCGGCGGCGCGATGTACTTGTCGGCGATGAGCTTGGCCTGGATCTCGACGGCCCGCGCCAGCGCGTTGCCCGCCACGCGCGCGGCGTCGGCGTCGGCCGTGTCCTGCGCGTCGACCAGGCGCTCGTACTCTTCCTTGGGGAACTTGGCGTCGATGGGCAGCCAGACAGGCTGGCCCTCGGTCTCGCGGCCCGGCAGGCGGATCGCGAACTCCACGATGGCGTCGCTGCCCGGCACCGGCCGCACGTTGCGGCCGTACTGGTCGGCCGTCATCGTGTCCTCGACCAGGCGTGCAAGCTGGACTTCGCCCCAGGTGCCGCGGCTCTTCACATTGGTCAGCACGCGCTTCAGGTCGCCGACGCCGGCGGCCAGCGACTGCATCTCGCCCAGGCCCTTGTGCACGGCCTCCAGGCGCTCGGACACCAGCTTGAAGGACTCTCCCAGCCGCTGTTCCAGCGTGGCGTGCAGCTTTTCATCGACGGTGCGACGCATTTCGTCGAGCTTGGCGGTGTTGTCGGCCTGCAGGCTTTGCAGGCGCTGGTCCACCGTCAGCCGCACTTCCGACAGGCGCCGCTCGTTGATCTCGATGAGGCCCTGCAGCTGCTCGGTCAGGCGCGAGACGAAACGGGCCTGGGCTTCCGCATGTTCCGTGCGGGATGCCGAGGCATCCCGCGACAGCACGGCACGCAGCGCCTCGTGGCTTTGCGCCAGCTCGGCCCGGATGGCGCGCGAGGACTCCGAGAACTCGGCGCGCAAGGCACGCTGCCCCTCCGCCAGGTCGGCGCGAAGGCCGCGCGCCAGCTTGTCCTGGCCTTCCAGCAGACGGTCCAGGCGCGGATCGGGACGCTGTCCGCGCAGGAGCGCGAGCAATGCAAGCAAGGTGGCCAAAACGGCGCCCACGGCGGCCAGCCAGAGCAGGATAGCGGTCAAGGTGTTCTCCGGGAAGACAGGATTGTAGAGCGCGGGATAGCTGCCTGGCCGGACAGTCTCAGGCTGCCCGATGCCTGCCACCGGGCCAGTTCAATCCGCCGGGGACGCCGGCAAGGGCAGCCCCTGCCGGTCCACCAGGCGGTAATCCAGCCCGGCAGTCTGGCCACGCCGCAAGGGGTTGCGCGTGCAGTGGCGCGCATAGGCCGCGTCCACATAGCGGTAAGGCAGGTGCGCGTCCCGGCCGGCGGGAATGCCCAGCCTGGCCGCCTGCACCAGCACTGCCGGTCGTTCGCCCACGTCTTCCACGAAGAAGCGCGACGCGTTGAAGCGCTGCGCGTCCCAATGCGGCACCTGCAAGCCCAACGACCGGCACAGCAGGGTCTGCCCCGCGCACAGGCGTTCGGGTGGGCGCGGCCGGCCTTGCGCATCGGGGTTGGCGCGCTGCATGGCGGCCAGCGCGCGCGGACCGGCCTTGGCATCCAGCCAGGGATAGGCCGACTTGATCAGCACCGCATTGCCCGGGCCGTGCGCGCTGAAGTTCAGCGAATCGCCGCCGCGGGCGTAATACATATAGATGACGCCGCCATCCTGGAACAGCGCGCGGCGCTTGTGCGTGTAGCCCAGCGACGCATGGCTGCCGCGGTCGTCGAGGGTATAGGCCTCGGTCTCGATGATGCGCGCCGAACGCCAGATGCCGCCCACGCGATGGCGCAGCACCATGCCCAGCAGCTCACGCGCCAGGGTCAGGGCGTCCCGGTCGAAGAAGGCGTCGGGCAGCATGGACGAGACTCAGGAAGCCGGGCGCTGGCCGCGCCCGCCGGCCGGGTCAGAGAAAGCGCTCGGTGTAGCGCTTTTCGTTGAAGCCCACGGCCACCGTGCCGTCACCGGCCTGCGAGACCGGACGGCGCACCAGCGCGGGGTACTCGGCGATGAGGGCCAGCCACTCGGCATCGGAAGCCGGGGACTTGCGGCTTTCATCCAGGTTGCGCCAGGTCATGGAGGCCCGGTTCACCAGCTTTTCCCAGCCGCCCAGCTGTGCCGCCCAGTCTTTCAACAGGGCGGGCGACACGGGCGTCTCGCGGTAATCGACGAAGTCATGCGCCACATCGTGGGCGTCCAGCCATTGCCGCGCCTTGGCGACGGTGCTGCAGGCCTTCAGGCCGTACAAGGTCAGGCTCATCGTTCCTCTCTCCGTTTCTGCAGGCGATGGGCGACGATGACGCACACCCCCACCGCCAGGATGAACAAGGTCGCCAACGCGTTGACCTCGGGTTTCAGCCCCAGGCGCACGCGCGAGAAGATCTCGGGCGACAAGGGGGTGAAGCCCGGCCCCGACAGGAACGAGGCAATGACGACGTCGTCGAGCGACAGCGTGAAGGACAGCAGCCAGGCCGCGCCCAGAGCCGGCGCGATGAGCGGCAGCGTGATCAGGAAGAAGACCTTGAGCGGCGGTGCGCCGAGATCCAGCGCAGCCTCTTCCAGCGAGCGGTCCAGGTCGCGGATGCGCGACTGGATGATGACCGCGACATAGGCCGTGCACAGCAGCACGTGGCCCACCCAGATGGTGAACATGCCGCGCTCGCCGGGCCAGCCGAAGAGCTTGTCCATTTCCACGAACATGAGCAGCAGCGACAGGCCCAGCACGACCTCGGGGATGACCAGCGGCGCGCTGACCATGCCGAGATACAGCGAAAAGCCGGGGAAGCGCCCCATGCGCGCCAGCACATAACCGGCCCAGGTGCCGATGATGACCGCCGCGGTGGCGCTGAGCGCGCCGATGCGGAAGGACAGCCAGGCCGCCGACAGCAGCACCGAGTCATTGAAGAGCGCGGTGTACCAGCGGAACGAGAAGCCGCTCCAGGACGTGACCATGGCCGAGTCGTTGAACGAGAAGACGATCAGCGTGGCGATGGGCAGGTAAAGGAAGCCGAAGCCCAGGAACAGGACCAGGCCGCGCAGCCAGGGGTTGGGGGCGATGGCGGTGCTCATCGCGCGCCCTCCCGCTGCAGCTCCATCTGGCGCACCTGGCTCTTCTGGAAGAGCGCGAGCGGCACGAGCAGCAGCAACACCATGACCACCGTGATGGACGCGGCCATCGGCCAGTCGGTGTTGGTGAAGAACTCGTTCCACATGAGCCGGCCCATCATGAGCGTGTTGGCGCCGCCCAGCATTTCGGGAATGACGTACTCGCCCACGCAGGGAATGAACACCAGCATGGCGCCCGCGATGACGCCGGCGCGCGACAGCGGCAGCGTGATCTTCAGGAAGGCCTGCCAGGGACGCGCGCCCAGGTCGTAGGCGGCTTCCAGCAGCCGCGTGTCCAGCTTCACGAGATTGGCGTAGAGCGGCAGGATGAAGAACGGCAGATAGGCGTAGATCATGCCGATGTAGACGGCCAGGTCCGTGCGGTATATCTCGAGCGGGCTGTCGATGACGCCCAGCCACATCAGGAAATTGTTCAGCAGGCCGTCGTTGCGCAGGATGCCGACCCAGGCGTAGACGCGCAGCAGCAGCGAAGTCCAGAACGGCAGGATCACGGCCAGCAGCAGCACGTTGCGCACGGCAGGCGCCGAGCGCGCGATGTAATAGGCGATGGGATAGCCGATGAGCGCGCACCACAGCGTGGTGATGGCGGCCATCTCCAGCGAGTTGAGATAGGTCTGGACGTACAGCGAGTCGGCCAGCAGCATGGCGTAGCCGCGCAGGTGCAGCGCCAGGGTGATGGTCTCGTCCTTGAACTCGTAGAGCGGCGTGTACGGCGGCACGCCGAACTCGAGCTCGGCGAAGCTGATCTTCAGCACCAGGAAGAACGGCACCAGCAGAAACAGCGCCAGCCAGGCATACGGCGGCACGATGGCCAGCGCCCGGCTGCCCGGAAGCAGCTTGCGCACGTCCAGGCGCATCATGATGCGAGCACCATGGCGCTGTCGTTGTCCCAGCTGACGTAGACCTCTTCGTCCAGGCCCGGCGCGTCGGGGCCGGCCAGTTGGCGGCCCGATACGCTGACCTCGACGATCTTGCCCGAGGACAGGCGCACCTGGTAGCGCGCATGGCTGCCCAGCCACGCCACGTGGCTGACCACGCCGAAGCCCCAGTTGTGCTCGACCCGTGGCTGCTCGCGCGACAGCAGCAGTTGCTCGGGCCGGATGGACACGTGCACTTCCATGCCCAGCGGCTCGCTGACGCCGTGGCTCACGAAGAGCGGGCGCGGCAGGTCGTCGCTTTCGATGGCGATGTGATCGGGCTCGTCCACCACGATGGTGCCGGTGAAGAGATTGGTCGAGCCGATGAAGCCCGCCACGAAGCGGTTGCTGGGGAAGGTGTAGACATCCTGCGGCGAACCCACCTGCACGATCTGCCCGTCGGTCATGACGGCCAGGCGGTCGGAGAGGGTCATGGCCTCGTCCTGGTCATGGGTGACCATGATGCAGGTCACGCCCACCTGCTGGATGATGCGCACGAGCTCGATCTGCGTCTTCTGGCGGATCTGCTTGTCCAGCGCGGACATGGGTTCGTCCAGCAGCAGCAGCTTCGGGCGCTTGACCAGGCTGCGCGCCAGCGCGACGCGCTGCTGCTGGCCGCCGGACAGCTGGTGCGGCTTGCGGCGGGCATATTGGCCCATCTGCACCAGCTCCAGCGCTTCCTGCACGCGCTCGTAGATCTCGTTGGCCGGCACGCCTTCCTGCTTCAGGCCGAAAGCGACGTTGCCCTCGACGGTCATGTGCGGGAACAGCGCATAGGACTGGAACATCATGTTGACAGGCCGCCGGTACGGCGGCATGCCGGTGATGTCCTGGCCGTCGAGCAGGATGCGGCCCGAGCTGGGGGTCTCGAAACCGGCCAGCATGCGCAGCAGCGTGGATTTGCCGCAGCCCGAACTGCCCAGCAGCGAGAAGAGCTCGTTGCGGCGCACCGCGACGTTCACCCCGCGCACGGCGACCGTGTCGCCGAAGACCTTGACCACATCCTCGACGCGGACGAACTCGTCCGCGTCCACCGCGGTGTCCTGCACCGCCTGGCGGCTATCTGCCATGATCGCTCAGCGTCCCGATTTCAGTTCGGCCCAGAGGCGCGTCTGCAGGCGCTGCACGGCCAGCGGCTGCGGCTTGATGACGTAGAGGGTCTTGGAGACCTCCGCCGGCGGATAGATGTTCACGTTGCCCGCCACGTCCTTGTTCACGAATTCGCGCGCCGACTTGTTGGCGTTCGGGTAGAACATGTGGTTGGTGATGGCGGCGTGGACCTTCGGCGTCTCGATGTAGTTGATGAAGGCATGCGCGGCATCGACGTTCTGCGCGTCCTTGGGGATGGCCATGGTGTCGAACCAGGCAGGCGCCCCGCCCTTGGGCAGGTAGTAGTCGATCTCGTAGTCCTTCCTGGCTTCCCTGGCGCGGCGCGCGGCGATCAGCACGTCTCCCGAGAAACCATAGACCATGCACAGGTCGCCGGCGGCCAGCTCGTCGATATAGCCCGAGGAACTGAACTGGCGAATGTAGGGGCGGATCTTCTTCAGGACGTCCAGCGCGGCGCGGTAGTCGGCGGGCTCGCTGCTGTTGGGATCCTTGCCCAGGTAGTGCAGCACGGCCGGGAAAACCTGCGCGGCCTCGTCCAGCATGGAGATGCCGCAGGACTGCAGCTTGGCGGCGTTCTCGGGCTTGAACAGGGTGTCCCAGCTGCCCAGGTCGGCATCGGCCCCCAGCGCGGCGCGCGCGCGGGTCACGTTGTAGCCCAGCCCGTTGGTGCCATAGCCCCAGGGCACGAGGTATTGGTTGCCCGGATCGACCGTGGCGACCAGCGCCATGATCTCGGGATCGAGGTGCGACCAGTTGGGGATCTTGCTGCGGTCCAGCTTCTGGAAAAGACCGCCTTCCAGCTGGCGCGCGGCGTAGTGCGTGGACGGCACGACGATGTCGTAGCCCGACTTGCCGGTCAGCAGCTTGGCCTGCAGGGTGTCATTGCTGTCGTAGACGTCGTAGCGCACCTTGATGCCGGTTTCCTTCTCGAAACCGGGCAGGGTGTCGGGCGCGGTGTACTCGGCCCAGTTGTAGACGTTGACGGTCTTGTTGTCCTGGGCCTGGGCGGCTGCCGAGACCGACAAGGCCATGAGCGCCGCGACCAACCCGGACACGGTCTTGCCGCCGCGTCCCGCGTTTCCGATAGACATGAGAGTTCCCCCGCGTAGAACCAGAAAATTGCCAAACCCAAAATAATAAAGCCTTTTTTCCGCCGTGGGGCGGGGCCCGGGCCGGGCTTCACATGGCGAAAAGACGAGGCGATCCGGGGTGTCCGGCGTCAGCCTTGCCGAGCCCGCCAGGCTGCTTCATAGGATCGCGCCAGCAACGCCCAGAACGCCACGCCGCGCGCGCCTGCCACCTTCTCGCACGAGCGACGCAGGCGGGCCAGGTTGCCCTGCCGGGCGGCGGCGTCCACCCCGCCGCCGCGCCCGCGGTCGAAATCGATGAGCCAGGCCTGGTTCTGCCGGTCTATCAGGATGTTGTAGAGATTCAGGTCCGCATGCCAGGCCCCGGCCGCATGCATGTCGGCGATGGCCTGTGCGGCGGGTTCGCACAGCGCGTCTTCCAGCCGCAAGGCCAGCGGCTGCGCATCCGGGATGCGCTCGGTCAGCAAGGCGGCGCGATAGCCCAGGCCGTGGCGCCAGTAGCCGGCGGCCAGCGGACGCGGCACGGCCAGCCCCGCGTCGCGCAGTTCGGCCATCAGGCGGAACTCGGCGAATGCGCGGGTATCGGACTCGCCGGTCCAGACATAGGTGGCGCGCACCAGCTTGCCCACCAGTCCGCCGCGGCGGTAGTGGCGCAAGGCGGCCTGCGTGCCGCCGGGCAGGGACAGGAACCAGGCCGCCTGGCGGCCCCCTGCCCCCACGGGACGGGCCTGCTCGCCGTGGGTGGCGGGATCGAACAGCGCCGGATCGGGCTGCGTGATCACCGCCGGGTCATACAGCATGGCGCCGCCCCGCCAGGCATGGCGGATGGCCTGCGCGCCGGCGGGCGCGGCAACCTGGGCGGTTGCCTCAGCCTTCACGATTGCGCATCCAGTCGGCGGTGCCGTAGAAGGTGTGCAACAGCCTTTCGGCCAGGGGCTCGGGCAGGCCCTGGTCCTGCATGGCGCGGCCCATGCACGTCACCCACTGGTCACGTCCCTGGCTGTCGATGGCGAACGGCAGGTGGCGCGCCCGCAGGCGCGGATGACCGAAACGCGAGACGTAATGGTCCGGCCCGCCGAAGTAACCGCAGAGGAACCAGAACAGCTTGTCGCGGGCGCTGTCCAGCGAGGGGCCGTGCACGGCGCGCAGTTCCTTCAGGTCGGGCTCCATGTCCATGAGGTCATAGAAACGGTCGACCAGCGCGCGCACGCCGGCCTCCTGGCCGAGCTGATCGTAGAGGGAGCGGGTCGTGTCGAAGGGTTCGAAAATGGGAAGGACTGTCGCCATCAGGCGCCTCGAAGCGTAATGAGCGGCGGCGTGCGCAGCACGCCCCGCAAAGCCAGGGAACCGCCGCCCCAGGCGGCCAGGGCGCCTGCCGCCATGCCGGCCAGCCAGGGCCAGGCGTGCAGGGACAGCGGAAAATCGAAGACGAAGCGCGCCAGCGCCCAGGATACGCCAGTCGCGCCGGACGCGGCCAGCAGGCCCGCCAGGGCGCCCAGCGCCAGCAGCTCCAGGCGTTGCGCGCGCGCCAGCTGGCCGCGGGTGGCGCCCAGGGCCCGCATCAGGGCCGCCTCGTGCGTGCGCTCGTCGCGCGTCGACGACAAGGCCGCCGCCAGCACCAGCACGCCCGCGGCCAGCGTGAAGGCGAACAGCCACTGCACCGCCGCCACCACCTGGTCCAGCACGGTCTGCAGTTGCGCCAGGATCGCGCCCACGTCGAAGACGGTCAGGTTCGGATAGTCGCGCACCAGCGCCTGCATCAGGCCCGCCTGCTCAGGCGGCAAGTGGAAGGAGGTCAGCCAGCTCTGCGGCGCATCCGCCAGCGCGGCAGGCGTCGTCAGGGCAAAGAAGTTGACCTGCATCGTGTCCCAGTCGACCTCGCGCAGGCTGGTGACCTCGACGTTGACGATGGCACCGGCCACGTCAAAACCCAGCGTGTCGCCCAGCTGGATGCCCAGCGTCTTGGCCAGGCCGTCTTCGATCGAGACTTCCATGGCCTTGGGATCGAACTCGCGGCCGGCCAGGATCTCGTTGTAGGCGGGCACCTGGCTGTCGTAGGACAGGTTGAACTCGCGATCCACCATGCGGCGCGCGCGCGGCGCTTCGTAATCGGAAATCGCCACGGCGCGCGCATTGATGGACACCAGGCGGCCGCGGATCATGGGCCAGAGCTTCACGTCGTGGATACCGGCCGCCTGCAGCCGCGCCTGCACGGCCTCGCGCTGGTCGGGCTGGATATTGATGAGGAAGCGGTTGGGCGCGTCGGCCGGCATGGTCTGGCGCCAGCCGTCGATGAGATCGGTGCGCGTCATGGCCAGCAGCAAGAGCGCCATCAGGCCCAGGCCCAGGGCGCAGATCTGCGCGGCCGACGCAGCCCGGCGCCTGGCCATGCCGGCCAGTGCGAAACGCAGGGCCGGCCTGCCGTGGATGCGCGCGCGCAGGGCCCGCACGGCCGACAGGGCCACCCAGGCCACGCCGGCAAACAGCGCAAAGGCGCCGAAGAAGCCGCCCGCCACGATGGCGCCCAGCTTGAGATCGCCAGCGAACCACCACACCAGGCCGGCGAAACCCGCCGCGCCCACCGTGTAGCCGATGGCCGCGCAGCTGGCCGCCATCGCGCCTTCGCGCCGCAGGACGCGCGCCGGCGGCACCCGGCACAGCTCGGCGACCGGCGGCAGCGCGAAGGCGAACAGCAACCAGCTGCCCACCAGCATGCCCTGCACGCCCGGCCGCCAACTGGCTGCCGGCAAGGTCGTGTCGATGAGGCTGCCCAGTCCCGCCACCAGCAAGGCGTGCACGCCATAGCCCGCGACGCAGCCGACCGCCGACGCGGCCAGCGCGATGAAGGCGAACTCCAGGCCGAGCATGCGCAACAGCTGGCCCTGTGTGGCCCCCAGGCAGCGCATGACCGCGACGCCGTCGCGATGGCGCAAGGTGTAGCGGCGCGCGGCCAGCGCCACCGCCACGGCGCAGACCATGACGGCCAACAGCGCCACCAGGGACAGGAAAAGCTGGGCCCGGTCGAGCGTGCGGCGCACCTCGGGCCGGCCCGACTCCAGGTCGGCGATCTTCTGGCCCCGCTGCAGATTGTCCTGCAGCCAGCCGCGGTAGCTGGCCACCGCCGCCTCGTCCCCGGCCAGCAGCAAGGCATAGCCGACACGGCTGCCCAGGCCGATGAGCCCGGTGGCGGGCAGGTCCTCGGCCCGCAGCAGCACGCGCGGCGCCACGTTGACGAACTGCATGCCACGGTCGGGCTCGTAGCGGATGACCTGGGCGATGCGCAATTGCGTATCGCCCACGTGCAGCATGTCGCCCACGGCAAGCGCCGTCATGCCCAGCAGTTGCGGGTCGACCCAGACCGTCCCCGGCGCCGGCGCGCCCTCGGCGGGACGCTCCTCGCCCGTGGCGCTGTCGGCCACGCGCAGGCGGCCGCG
Source organism: Orrella dioscoreae (assembly GCF_900089455.2). Taxonomy (NCBI): domain Bacteria; kingdom Pseudomonadati; phylum Pseudomonadota; class Betaproteobacteria; order Burkholderiales; family Alcaligenaceae; genus Orrella; species Orrella dioscoreae. Next base: position 1,749,273 of record NZ_LT907988.1, on the reverse strand, counting down.
CAGCGGATAGTCGCCCTCCACCGCCTTGATGGATGACAGCTGCAGGGTGTCGCCGTTGCCCACCATGGACGGGAACTGCCAGACCCGCGAGGTGCGCAGGCCCAGGTTGCGGGCATGGTCGACGAAAGCCTGGTCGATGGCGCCATCGGCCTCGAGGACGATGTCGCCCCCCAGCATCTGGCCCGCATCGCGCTCCAGCGCGCGCCCGACCCGATCGGACAGGAAGCCCACGCCCGTGACCGCGGCCACCGCGACGATGAGCGCCAGCATGAGCAGGCGCAGCTCGCCGGCGCGGATGTCGCGCACCATGGCAAGCCACGCCATGCGCAGGGACCAGCCCGGCCGGCGGCCGGAAGGGGACGGGGAGGACACTGCGGCGGAGGACGCGAGGGTTCGAGACATGGCGCAATGGTAAGGCAATCAGCGGGAGGGCCGCGGCCGGACGGCTGCGGAAGGGACGGAGACAAAGCACCTGCAACTGCGACACAGGCACCGAGCATACCGAAACGGTGTGACCGCGCCGGGACGCGCGGGTTGCAGGGCACGGCAGGAATGCCACGCGCGCACCCGGCCGAGGCTGGCGCCTGGCCGGGTGCGCGTCGGTGAGAAAGGGCAACGGCCCTGCCGCGCAGGCCACGGCAGGGCCGCGCGGGTTATTGGGAAGACTGCGTGGACTTGCCCGGCTTGTGGGCAGGCTGGTGCGCCTGGGTATGGCCCGTGGTCTTGCCGTGCTTGGCTTGCGGCCTGGCTTGCGGACTTGCGTGCGTGCCATGGGCTGCCTGGCTGCTGGCCTGGGCCGAGGTTCGGCCCGTTTCAGCGGCATGGGCGGCCGGGCCGGCCGCCAGCCCCAGGCACAGGGCCGAGGTCGACAGGAAGGCGGCGATGCGTGCTTGTGTCGTCATGGTGGACTCTCCTTGCAAGAAAGCAACCGGACGTCCGGGTCCGGTGATACCGGGCACGGGCAAGATGCCAGTGGCTCCGTACTGGCTTGGAGGGGGCTGGACGCGGGAGGTTTCCGCAAACTTAAGGAGAATGTCGTAACTGAATTTACGCTGTCTGGACGCTGACCGGGCCGTCAGCGTTCATCCCTCGGCCAGCAGCAGCGCCACCGTGCCGAACAGCATCACGGCAAAGGCCGCGCGCAGGCCGCGCTCGGGCAGGCGATACGCGATGCGCACCCCCACCGGCACCAGCAGCAGGCTGCCGGCAGCCAGCGCCCCGCCCACGACCCAGTCGGTGCTGCCGGAACGCGCATAGGTGAACAGCGCCACGCAGGCGCCCGGAATGATCATGGTGAGCGCCAATGCCTGCGCCGCCGCCTGGCGCAACGCGTAGACCGCGGTCATGACAGGCACCGCGATCACCGCGCCGCCCACGCCGAAGAAGCCGCCCAGCGTTCCTGCCAGCGCCCCCAGCAACGCGGCCTGGCGTCGTTTCAGGGTGGGCGCGGACGCCTGCGCGCCACCGCCCTGCCCGGCCGCCGTGCGCGGCTTGCGCCAGGTCTGCCAGACGTAGAAGGCCCCGACGCAGAACAGGAAGACCGCGAAACTGCGCCGCAAGGTCACGGGGTCCATGCCCAGGGCCCAGCGCGCGCCCAGCCAGGTACAGACCATTGCGCTGAGCGCGCCGGCCGCCGCCACCGACAGGTCGATGCGGGCCTGCTGGTTGTACTTGCGCACGGCCATGAGCACGGTGGGCAACACCATGACGAGCGCCGTGCCCTGGGCCAGTTGCTGGTCCATGCCCAGCACGAGGCCCAGCGCGGGGATGGCGATCAGGCCGCCCCCGATGCCGAGGATGCCGCCCAGCAAGCCGATGACCGCGCCGCTCAGCAGGCAGCCGATCACCAGGACGACGAGAGACACGGGAAAACTCCGAAATGAAAAAGAGACTGCCGGCCGCCGCCGTTAGCGCAAGCGCTCCAGCGCCGCATCCAGCCGATCCACCGCCCAGACCTCCAGCCCCTCGATGGGCTGGCGCGGCGCGTTGGCCTTGGGCACCAGCGCCACGTTGAAGCCCAGCTTCGCGGCCTCGCGCAGGCGCTCCTGGCCGCGTGGCGCGGGGCGGATCTCGCCCGCCAGGCCGACTTCGCCGAAGGCGATCATGCCCTGGGGCAAGGGCCGGTCGCGCAAGGAGGACATGATGGCCAGCAGCACCGGCAGGTCGGCCGCGGGCTCGGCGATACGCACGCCGCCCACCGCATTGACGAAGACATCCTGGTCATAGGTGGCCACGCCCGCGTGCCGGTGCAGCACCGCCAGCAGCATGGCCAGGCGGTTGCCCTCCAGCCCCACGGTCAGGCGCTTGGGATTGGGCGCATGCGCGCTGTCCACCAGGGCCTGGATCTCGACCAGCAGGGGCCGCGTGCCCTCCTGCGTCGCCATCACGCAGGAACCGGACACCTGCTGGGCATGCTGCGACAGGAACAGCGCCGATGGATTGGCCACGCCGCGCAAGCCGCGGTCGGTCATGGCGAAGACGCCCAGCTCGTTGACCGCGCCATAGCGGTTCTTGAAGGCGCGCACCAGGCGGAAAGAGGAGTGCGTGTCGCCTTCGAAATACAGCACCGTGTCGACGATGTGCTCGAGCACGCGCGGACCGGCCAGCGTGCCGTCCTTGGTGACGTGGCCGATCATCACGATGGGGATGCCGGTCTGCTTGGCATAGCGGGTGAGCTGCGCGGCGCACTCGCGCACCTGCGACACCGACCCGGGCGCGGCGGTGAGTTCGCCCGAATAGACGGTCTGGATGGAATCGATGACGGCCACGGCCGGCTTCTGCTCGGAGAGCGCCGCCTGGATGGATTCCAGCCGGATCTCGGCCAGCAGGTCGACATTGTCCGAGGTGACGCCCAGCCGGCGGGCGCGCAAGGCGACCTGCTCGGCGGACTCTTCGCCCGTGACGTAGAGCACGCGGGCCGCGCCCGACATGGACACCAGCGCCTGCAGCAGCAGCGTGGACTTGCCGATGCCCGGATCGCCGCCGATGAGCACCACGCCGCCCGCCACCAGGCCGCCGCCCAGCACCCTGTCGAACTCTTCCAGCCCGGTGGGCAGGCGCGGCAACTCGCGGGCCTCGATCTCGGACAGCGTGCGCACGGGCGTGCTGGCCGCCAGCGGCGCATAGCGGTGCCCGCCGGCCGCGGCCGACGGTTCCAGGGTTTCCTCGAGCGTGTTCCAGGCGTTGCAATGCGGGCACTTGCCCTGCCACTTCGGCGAGGTGCCGCCACACTCGGAACAGACGAACTGCGTTTTAGTCTTGGCCATGATCGCGGCAGTTTACCGGCAAGCCGCCGGCCGCGCCGCGCGCGGGCCGGACACCCGCGTCATGCTGGGCCCGGAAGTGTCAATACGGCTGGCCCAGCGCCCCGCCCCCATCCACGCCGATGATCTGGCCCGTGATGAAGCCCGCCTCGGGCCCCAGCAGGAAGGCGATCAGCGCCGCCACGTCGTCGGGCGCGCCCACGCGATGCATGGGCACCGAGGCCAGCGCCTGCTTCTCGGCGTCGCTTCCCACGGGATGGGCCTGGCGGAACAGTTCGGTCTCGACCGGCCCAGGCGCCACCGCATTGACGGTGATGCCGAACTCGGCCAGCTCCAGCGCCCAGGTGCGGGTGCAACTGGCCAGCGCGCTCTTGGCCGCGGCGTAGCTGGTCCGTTCGGCTGCGCCCCACATGGCGCGGCTGCAGACATTGACGATGCGGCCGCTGCGGCGCACCTTCATCGTTTCCGCGAAGGCCTGCGTCACCTGCACGGCGGCGCGCACGTTCAGGTCGAAGACGTTGTAGAGCGTCGCCAGGTCGATCTGGCCCAAGGGCTGCGGACCATCCAGGCCGACGTTGTTGACGATGCCGTCGATGGGGAATTTCTCGCGGATCGTGCGCAGCACGTCCTCGGTCGCGCCCGCATCCGCCAGGTCGCAGGCATAGAGATAACCGGGGAAATCGACCTCGTCGGTCTCGCGGGCAATGCCCACCACGTGACACCCCAGGTCCGCCAGCCGGCGGCTGATGGCCCAGCCAATGCCCTTGGTCGATCCCGTCACCAGTACGCACATGTCTTTCACGGCAGGTCCATCCTCCAGAATCATCGGGTCGCCCCGGCGGCGCCTGGCGCGCCGCGCCGGGACCGGGCCGGAGTCAGGTTATACACCGAGGCCATGCGAACCGGAAACCTCGCCCGCCGCCATCGCGCTCGCGTCCTGGGCCTTGCGCAAACTCTCGGAACAAACATGACAGGTCATACCTACTAGAATTGGGCAAGATTATTCAAGGCTCAAGGTTGTAAAGGAACCGTCGGGATCAATGGGCGTCAATCACTACGAGAACTTTCCGGTAGCGTCGCTGCTGCTGCCTGCGCGCCTGCGGCGGGCGGTATCGGACATCTACCGCTATGCCCGCACGGCCGATGACATCGCCGACGAAGGCAATGCGCATCCGCACACCCGCCTTTCCCGCCTCGCCGAATACCGGGCCGCGCTGCATCGCATCGGCTCGCGTCCGGGCTGTAGCCGCGAAGTGGCGTCGGGCGAACTCTCGCCCATCTTCGAGCCCCTGGCCGAGACCATCACCCGGCACCAATTGCCCATCGCGCCCTTCTATGACCTGCTCTCGGCCTTTGAACAGGACGTCTCGGTCCATCGCTACAACGACTACGACACCCTGCTGGACTATTGCACCCGCTCCGCCAACCCCGTGGGCCGGCTGATGCTGCACCTGTATGGCGCCGCCGACCCCGGCAACCTGCGCGAGTCCGATGCCATCTGCACTGGCTTGCAGCTGGTGAATTTCTGGCAGGACGTGCACCAGGACTGGAACAAGGGCCGCGTCTACCTGCCCCAGCAGGACATGCAGCGCTACGAGGTGACGGAAAAAACCATCGCCACCCAGCAGGTGACCCCAGCGTGGACTGCGCTCATGCGCTTCCAGACCCAACGCGCGCGCACCCTGTTACACTTCGGCGCGCCGCTGGCCCGCCGCCTGTCCGGACGCATCGGTCTCGAACTCAGGCTGGTGATCCAGGGCGGCCTGCGCATCCTGGAGCGGATCGATGCCGTCCAGGGCGACATCTTCCTGCAGCGTCCCGTCCTGCGCCCCCGGGATTGGGCAATCATGCTGTGGCGCGCGAGGGTATAGCCCACCCCCGAAGCGCTACGCGCTTCCCCCTCAAGGGGGCGGCGCCGGCGGACCGGCAAAGCCGGCTCCGCTGCGCCCCGGATCGAGGCAAACCCACGGATGGCGCCCGGCGCGGTGCGAACCGACATGACATCAACCGCAAGCTCAACCCGAACGGCCCGGCAGCACTGACATGACTCCCGACGACTACTGCCAGGAAAAGGCCGCCAAAAGCGGCTCCAGCTTCTATTACGCCTTCCTCTTCCTGCCGCCGGAACGCCGCCGCGCCATTACCGCGCTGTATGCCTTCTGCCGCGAGGTCGACGACGTCGTGGACGAAGTGTCCGACGCCTCGGTGGCGCGCATCAAGCTGGCCTGGTGGCGCGAACAGATTGCCGCCATGTACGCCGGCCGCGCCGATCACCCGGTGACGCGCGCCCTGGCGCCGCACCTGGAAACCTGTCACATCACCCAGGCACGCCTGCAGGCCATCATCGACGGCATGGAGATGGACCTGGACCAGACGCGTTACCTGGACTGGCCCGGCCTGCGCAAATATTGCTGGCACGCCGCTGGCGTGGTGGGCGAGCTGTCGGCCGGCGTGTTCGGCCATGACGACCCCGCCACGCTGGTCTATGCCGAAAAGCTGGGCCTGGCCTTCCAGATGACCAACATCATCCGCGACGTGGGCGACGACGCCCGCCGTGGCCGCATCTATCTGCCCATCGAGGACCTGCAGCGCTTCGACGTGAAGGCCGCCGAGATCCTCAACGGCACGCACTCCGACCGCTTCGAGGCGCTGATGCGCTTCCAGGCCGAGCGCGCCCGCGGGCTGTACCGCGAGGCCATGCAGGCCCTGCCCGAGTCCGACCGCCGCAAGCAGCGGCCCGGCCTCATGATGGCCGCCATCTATCACGCCCTGCTCGAGGAAATCGAGGACGAGCGCTTCCAGGTGCTGGAGCAGCGCATCTCGCTCACGCCCTTGCGCAAGCTCTGGTTGGCCTGGAAGACCTGGGTGGGCGGCGGCGCCGGACTCGTCAAGCGGCTGGCGCGATGAGGGTCGGTATCGTGGGGGCCGGCTGGGCCGGCCTGGCCGCGGCCGTGAGCCTGCGCGACGCGGGCTGCCAGGTGACGGTCTTCGAGGCCTCGCACGTGCCCGGCGGCCGGGCGCGCCGCGTCACGCATGAAGACTTCCCCGGCAACCTGGACAATGGCCAGCACATCCTGCTGGGCGCCTATGCCGACACCCTGTCGCTGATCCGCCGCCTGCGCGGCGACACCGATGCGCTGCAACGCCTGCCGCTGCGCCTGGAAAGCGTCGATGGTCACACGCGCGTGCGTGCGCCGCGCCTGCCCGCCCCGCTGCACATGGGTGCCGCGCTGCTGCTGGGCCGGGGCCTCGGCCTGGGCGGACGCTGGGCGGCCGTGCGCATGATGCGCGCGCTGAAGAAGCGCGACTGGCATGTGCCGCCCGGCTATACCGTGCGCGACCTGCTGGACGCCCACCACCAGCCCGCTGCGCTGCGCGCGCGGCTCTGGGCACCGCTGTGCCTGGCGGCGTTGAACACGCCGGTCGAGTCCGCCTGCGCCGCCCTGTTCGCGCACGTGCTGCGTGACAGCCTGGATCGCGGCGGACGCGCGGCCAGCGACATGCTGCTGCCGCGCGAAGATCTTTCCACCCTGTGGCCGGATGCCGCCATCACGCTGGTCGACTGGCGTCCGGGCCACACGGTGCGCGACCTGGGCCATGGCGCCGACGGCGTCACGCTGGATGGCGAGGCATTCGATGCCGCGGTGCTGGCGGTGCCCCCGCGCGCGGCGCAGCGCCTGATCGCCGGCCTGCCGCCTGCCCCGGGCAGTTCCCTGCTGCGCCAGACGCTGGGCGGCTATGAATACCAGCCCATCGCCACCGTGAACCTGCGGCTGGCGGGCCCGTGGCGGCTGCCGCAACCCATCCTGATGCTGAGCGAGGATCCTGCCCACGGCCAACTCGGACAATGGGTCATCGACCGGGGCACGCTGACCGGCCAGTCCGACGGCGAACTCGCCATCGTGGTGAGCGCGGCCCAGTCCGCGCTGGACATGGACAAGGACGCCCTGACGCAAGCCGTGATCGCGCAACTGCGTGATCAGTTGAAGCGCCGCCGCAAGCCCTGGCCTGCCCTGCCCGAGATCGCCGCCAGCACGGTGGTGATCGAGAAGCGCGCCACGTTTTCGGCCGTGCCCGGCCTGCGGCGCGCGCATCCGCGCAGCCCCTGGCGGCGCATCATGCTGGCGGGCGACTGGACCGACACCGGTTATCCGGGCGTCCTGGAAGGCGCCGTGCGCAGCGGCCAGGCCGCCGCCCGCGAGGTGCTCAGCCTGCGGCAAGCCCCCGCACCGTCCACAGCCCCAAGCCGGTGAGCACCAGCGAGCCTGCCAGGCTCGCGCCGGCATAGCCCAGGGCCAGCAGATAGCGGCCATGGCTCAGCAGCCCGACCGTCTCGGCGGAAAACGTGGAGAACGTGGTGAGGCCGCCCAGGAAACCCGTGACCGCCGCCAGGCGGATCCAGGCGGGCCATTCAGGGTGCGCCACCACCACGCCCAGCACCACGCCGATCAGGTAGCCCCCCACCAGATTCGCCGCCAGGGTTCCCCAGGGCCAGCCCTGCGGGGAGGCGTTCAGCCAGGCACCCAGCAGCCAGCGCGCCCAGGCACCCAGGGCGGCGCCCACGCCGATGACAAGGAAATGGAAGGGGCTGAACAACTGGACCATGGCGGCGCTCCGGCGCGGCAAAGTCCACAGCATACGCCTGGGCGAAGCAACGCCCGCGGCAGGCGCAACGCCCGCGCAAGCCCCCCAAGGACCTCAGCGCAGCAAACGCCGCCGCACCAGCACCGAGGCCAGCCAGATGGCCAGGCTCGCGGTCAGCAGCAACTGGCCCAGGTGACGCCACCACAGCTGGGGCATCTCGCCCAGGACCAGCGGGCGCACCAGCTCGATGATGGGTGTCATGGGCAAGAGCGCCATGAGGGCCGCCAGCGCGGCAGGCAGGCGATCCACGGGGAAGAACACGCCGGACAGGAACACCATCGGCGTGACGAACAGGGTGAAGTAATAGGTGAAGAAGTCGTAGCTGCGCGCCTGCACCGCCACCACCAGGGCCAGCGAGGCGAACACCAGCCCGCCCAGCACCAGCACCGGCGGGATCCACAGCATGGTGCCGGCCCGCGAGATGTCCATGGCGGCCACCACCAGCAGGATGGCGATGCCGCTTTTCACCGCCTTGGCCGTGGCCCACAGCGCCTCGGCCCAGATCACGTCGTCCAGCGACATCGGTGTATTCAGCATGGCTTCCCAGGTGCGCTGCACCTGCAGGCGCGAGAACGCGTTGTAGGTCGCCTCGAACGTGGCGCCGTACAGCGTGCCCATGCAGATGGAACCCGCCGCCAGGAAGGTGATATAGGCCACGCCGTCGATGGAGGGCAGCATGCTGCCCAGGCCGTAGCCCAGCGCCAGCAGCACGATCATGGGATCGAGCACGTCGCCCAGCACCGTGCTCCAGGCGGTCTTGCGCCACAGCAGGAAATGGCGGCGGATGACCGCGACGCACAGGCGCCCGGGCACGGGTGGCATCCAGGCCGGCCTCATGTTTCGTCTCGCATGCCGCGCCCGGTCAGGCGCAGGAACAGGTCTTCCAGGTTGGCCGGGCGGTGCAGGAAGCGCAGGTCGTCCCTGCCCTGCAGCGCGTGCACCAGCGGATCGGCGTCGTGCACATAGCAGAACGCCGTCTCGCCGCTGACCTCGACGCGGCCGTCCACCTGCGCCCGGTGGCCGGCCAGCCAGGCCGTCAGGCCGTCGCCATAGACCTCGACCACCTGGGGTTCGACGTGCTCGGCGATGAGCCGGCGCGGCGTGCCCTCGGCCATCAGGCGGCCGTGGTCGATCACGCCCAGCCGGGTGCAGAGCCGCTCGGCCTCGTCCATGAAATGGGTGGTGAGCAGGATGGTCTTGCCGCGCGCCAGCAGCATCTTCAGGCGCTCCCAGATCAGGTGGCGCGCCTGGGGGTCGAGCCCGGTGGTGGGCTCGTCCATGACGATGAGGTCGGGGTCGTTGACCATGGCACGCGCCAGGGTCAGGCGGCGCTTCATGCCGCCAGAAAGCTCGGTGATGCGCGCATCGGCCTTGGCCGTGAGCGCCGCGAAATCCAGCAACGCCGGAATGCGGGCGCGGGCCTCGCCATCGGACAGGCCGAAATAGCGGCCGAACACGAGCAGGTTCTCGGCCACCGTGAAATCAGGATCGAGATTGTCGTTCTGGGGCACGACGCCGATGCGCGCACGGGCCTGGCTGGCCTGCGCGGGCACCTCGTGGCCCAGCACATCGATGCGGCCGCCATGCTGGGGCGTGAGCCCCAGCAGCGCGCGCAGGGTGGTGGTCTTGCCGGCCCCGTTGGGACCGAGCAAGCCGTAGCATTCGCCACGCTGGATCTGGAAGGACAGGCCATCGATGATGGCGCGCGCGCCAAAGCGCTTGACCAGCCCTTCCACTTTCAGCGCAGGCCCGTTCAGGACACCGCGAACGCCTTCAGACTGCTGGCCGGCGCTCAGGCCGCGTCCCCGGCATGGCGGGCGATGTAGTCGCGCACCAGTTGGGCGTCGCATTCCATGGTCTCGACACGCTGCGGCCGCTGCGCCAGGTCTTCCATGCCGGGCGGCAGGGGCGCGGGCTTGCCCAGCGCTTCCTCGATGGTGTCAGAGAACTTCGCCGGCAGCGCGGTTTCCAGCACCAGCATGGGAATGCCGGGCTCCACGAACGCGCGGGCGACCTTCACGCCATCGGCCGTGTGCGGATCGATCAGGATGCCGCTGCGCTCGTAGGTGGCGCGGATGGTGGCCAGGCGGTCGGCATGCGAGCTCGTGCCCGCCACGAAACCGTAGCGCGCGGAGAAGTTCGGCAGCTCGCCGGACAGGTCGAACTGGCCGTCACGGGCCAGCGCCGCCCACAGCTCGCGCACACGCGCCGGGTCGCGGTTGACCAGGTCGAAGATGAAGCGCTCGAAGTTCGAGGCGCGCGAGATGTCCATGGACGGACTGGACGTGGCGTAGGTCTGCGCGGCCGCGCGCGGACGATAGATGCCGGTGCGGAAGAACTCTTCCAGCACGTTGTTCTCGTTGGTGGCCAGGACCAGGCGGCGCACGGGCAGGCCCATGCTGCGGGCGATGTGGCCCGCCAGGATGTTGCCGAAGTTGCCCGAGGGCACGGCGAACGAGACCTGCTCGCCCGGGGCCTTGGTGGCGCGCAGCCAGCCGTGGAAGTAATAGACCACCTGGGCGGCGATGCGCGCCCAGTTGATGGAGTTGACCGCGCCCAGGTTGTAGGCGGCCTTGAACGCCAGGTCGCCGGCCAGCGTCTTGACGATGTCCTGGCAATCATCGAACACGCCGCGCACGGCGATGTTGTGGATGTTGGCGTCCTGCAGCGAATACATCTGCGCGCGCTGGAAGCTGCTCATGCGGCCTTGCGGCGACAGCATGAAGACCTGCACGCCGCGCTTGCCGCGCAAGGCGTACTCGGCGGCAGAGCCGGTGTCACCCGAGGTGGCGCCCAGCACGTTCAGGCGGGCGCCGCGTTGCGCCAGCACGTACTCGAACACCTGCCCCAGGAACTGCATGGCGATGTCCTTGAAGGCCAGCGTGGGGCCTTCGGACAGGCCCAGCAGCGACAGCTCGTCATCCAGCGGGCGCAGCGGCACGATGTCCTCGCTGCCGAAGACCTCGCTGTTGTAGGCCGCATAGGTCATCTTGCGCAGGTCTTCGGCGGGGATGTCCTTGACGAAGAGCAGCAGCACGCGGAACGCCAGTTCCGCGTACGGCAGGCCGCGCCAGGCTTCCAGCATGTCGGCCGAGATCTGCGGCAGGCGCTCGGGCACGGCCAGGCCGCCATCAGGGGCCAGGCCTTCGAGCAGGACGTCGGAAAACGGCAGGGGCGACATGCCGCCCCGGGTCGAGATGTACTTCACGTGAGGTTCTCCAAGCGCAGGCGCGTGACCGTGGAGCGGACGAAGGGCGACGCCTCGATGCTGGCGATGGCCAGGTTGACGTTGCGCTCGCGCGCGAGGTGGGTCAGGAAGATGATGTCGGCGCCACTGCCGTCGCTGCTGGGCTCCTGGATCATCGAGCCGATCGAGATGCTGGCATCCGACAGGATGCGCGCGATATCGGCCAGGACGCCCGGACGGTCTTCCACGCGCATGCGCAGGTAATAGCTGGTCTCGGTGTCCTCGATGGACAGGATGGGGGTGTCCGACATGGCATCGGGCTGGAAGGCCAGGTGCGGCACCCGGTTGCCCGGATCGGCGGTGTGCAGGCGGGTCACGTCGACGAGGTCGGCGACCACGGCGGATGCCGTCGGCTCTTCGCCCGCGCCCTGGCCGTAGTACAGCGTGGGGCCCACGGCGTCGCCGCGCACCAGCACGGCGTTCATGGCGCCCTCGACATTGGCCAGCAGGCGCTCGGCCGGCACCAGCGCCGGGTGCACGCGCAACTCGATGCCGTCGGCGCGGCGGCGCGTGATGCCCAGCAGCTTGATGCGATAGCCCAGGCGCGCGGCGTGGGCGATGTCCTCGGCGGCCAGGTTGGAAATGCCTTCCACATGGGCGCGCTCGAACTGCACCGGCACGCCGAAGGCCAGCGAGGCCAGCAGCGTCAGCTTGTGCGCGGCGTCCACGCCTTCGATGTCGAAGGTGGGGTCGGCTTCGGCGTAGCCCAGGCGCTGCGCCTCGGCCAGCACCTGCGCGAAGGGCAGCCCGCGGCTGCGCATTTCCGACAGGATGAAGTTGGTGGTGCCGTTGATGATGCCGGCCACCCATTCGATGCGGTTGGCGGTCAGGCCTTCGCGGATCGCCTTGATGATGGGGATGCCGCCGGCCACGGCCGCCTCGAAGGCCACCATGACGCCCTGCGCGGATGCCGCCGCGAAGATCTCGTTGCCGTGCTTGGCAAGCAGCGCCTTGTTGGCGGTGACCACGTGCTTGCCGTTGGCGATGGCTTCCAGCACCAGCTCGCGCGCCAGCGTGTCGCCGCCGATGAGTTCCACCACGATGTCGATGGACGGGTCGCGCACGATGGCGTGCGGATCGGCGGCCACCTCGACTTCGTTGCCCACGCGCATGCGTGCCTTGGCCACGTCGCGCACGGCCACGCGCGTGACCTCGATGCGGCGGCCCGCGCGGCGGGCGATTTCCTCGGCATTACGCGCCAAGACCTTCCAGGTGCCGCCACCGACGACGCCCAGACCCAGCAAACCTACCTTGATCGGTTTCATTTCAACAACCCGTCTTTCCTGAACATGTCCTTGATGCCCCGCACCGCCTGCCGGATACGTTGCTCATTTTCAATCAATGCGAAGCGCACATACTCGTCGCCGTATTCGCCGAAGCCCACGCCCGGCGACACCGCCACCTTGGCTTCGGCAAGCACGCGCTTGGAAAATTCCAGCGAGCCCATCTGGCGATAGGGCTCGGGAATGTGCGCCCAGATGTACATGGAGGCGCGCGGCACCTCCACCATCCAGCCGGCCTCGTGCAGCCCGCGCGCCAGCACGTCGCGCCGATTGCGGTACATCTCGACCACGTGCTGCACGCAGTCCTGGGGGCCGTCCAGTGCGGTGATGGCCGCGACCTGGATGGGCGTGAAGGTGCCGTAGTCGTGATAGCTCTTGATGCGCGCCAGCGCGTTCACCAGCTCGCGGTTGCCCACCATGAAACCGATGCGCCAGCCGGCCATGTTGTAGCTCTTGCTCATCGTGAAGAACTCGACCGCGATGTCGCGCGCGCCGGGCACCTGCATGATGGAAGGCGCCTGGTAGCCGTCGAAGCAGATGTCCGCATAGGCCAGATCATGCACCACCAGGATGTCATGTTCGCGCGCCAGCGCCACCACCCGCTCGAAGAACGACAGCTCGACGCACTGCGCGGTGGGATTGCTGGGGAAGCCCAGGATCATCATCTTCGGCTTCGGGATGGACTCGCGCACCGCGCGCTCCAGTTCCTCGAAGAAATCGACGCCCGGCGTCATGCGCACCGAGCGGATGTTGGCACCGGCGATGACCGCGCCATAGATATGGATGGGATAGCTGGGATTGGGCACCAGCACCGTGTCGCCCTGGTCCAGCGTGGCCAGCATCAGGTGGGCCAGGCCTTCCTTCGAGCCGATCGTGACGATGGCTTCGGAATCGGGGTCCAGCGTGACGTCGTAGCGGCGGTGATACCAGTCGGTGATGGCCCGGCGCAGGCGCGGGATGCCCTTCGACACCGAATAGCCGTGCGTGTCGGGACGGGTGGCCGCCTCCACCAGCTTGTCCACGATGTGCAGCGGCGTCGCGCCGTCCGGATTGCCCATGGACATGTCGATGATGTCCTCGCCACGATGGCGCGCCGCCATCTTGAGCTCGCCCGTGATGTTGAACACATACGGCGGCAGGCGCTCGATGCGGGAGAACTTCCTCATGATGGAGGGGATCCTTCTGGACGGATTGGGAGACACCGGCATGACGCACCAGCGCAGGGCACGCTGGCGGGGCACGCTTCGAGACATTCCACGCGCGTGACGCGCGGATGGCGGCGGGAAACCCAGTAATCTAGCGCAAGGCGCTACCTGTAGCAAATTGCTATCGGCGCGGGCCAAAATGGTGCCAGGGACAGGCAAAAAAACAGGGCAAAAACAGGACCGTGGCGCGGGGGCCGCAAGGGCCGCCACGTGACACGCGAGTGCGCTATCATCGACGCATCCCTGCCGGAGCCATTATTGAAGCTTCATAACGAATCGACCTCCGCGCTGAATACCGTCACGGCCTACGGCGACGGTTATATCGAGGTCAACAAAGTCTCCTTCTCGCACGCCATTGCGTTCGGTCCGGAGGGCGAGATCGCCCCCTGGCCTGTCCCCTCCCCCGCCGAGATCACCACTGCCTTGCTGCGCCAGGCCGCCGGCCTGCCCGAAGCCAAGGTCGATCCGCTCGCCTTCCTCGATGAACCCGAAGCCGCGCGCATCGCGCTGCCCCCCGGCGCGCCGGAAGTCCTGTTGATCGGCACGGGCGCCCGCCAGGTGTTTCTCCCCCCCGCCGTCCTGAACCCGCTGCTGGGCGCCGGCGTCGGCATCGAGACCATGGACACGCAAGCCGCCGCGCGCACCTACAACATCCTCATGGCGGAAGGCCGGCGCGTGCGCGTCGCGCTGATCCCCGCCTGACACCACCGAACAGACCCACCATGACCCAAGCAGCCATCGGAAAACCCGCCCCCCTCTTCCAGGCGGAAAGCACCATCGGTCCCATCAGCCTGTCCCAATGCCAGGGACGCGCCGTCGTGCTGTATTTCTATCCCAAGGACAACACGCCGGGCTGCACCACCGAAAGCCAGGATTTCCGCGACCTGTACGACGAATTCCTGGACGCCGGCTGCCTGGTCGTCGGCGTGTCCCGGGACACGCTGAAATCCCACGAGAATTTCTGCGCCAAGCACGGCCTGACCTTCCCGCTGATCTCGGACACCGAGGAAGCCGTCTGCAATCTGTACGGCGTCATCAAGCAGAAGAACATGTACGGTAAACAGGTACGAGGTATCGAACGCAGCACCTTCCTGATCGACGCCCAGGGCAAGCTGGTGCAGGAATGGCGCGGCGTCAAGGTACCCAATCACGCGCGCGAAGTCCTGCAGGCCGCGCGCAGCATCGGTTAGTTTCTTTCGTTCCGCTGGCCCCCACTGGAGAGTGACGTTCATGCCGCTTCCTAAGTTGCCCACCCGTCCCGCAACCCTCATCGCCTCGCCTTCGGAACCTCCCAGCGTCTCGCACGCCAAGCCAGCCCCCGCCGCCCCCGCCAAAAAGGCCGCGGGCAAGACCGCCACGCGCCAGGCGGCGCTGCTCACGCCCGCCGCCCCGGTCGCCGCCACGCCGCCCCAGGCGCCGGTGAAACCCGCCGCACCGCAATCCACCCCGCCTTCGCTGCAGCCGCAGCTTGACGGCCTGGTGGCGCCCGAGCAGAAAGCGCGGCGCGGCGCGGCCACTCCCGCCAAGACGGCAAAGGCGGCGGAGAAACCGGCTGCGAAGCAGGACAAGCCTCCCGTGCACGCCAGGGAAGAGGCCGCCAAGCCGCGCAGCCGCGGACGTGGCCCCGACAAGGGCGCGCGCAAGCTCTTCGTGCTGGACACCAACGTGCTGATGCACGACCCGACCTCGCTCTTCCGCTTCGAGGAACACGACGTCTACCTGCCGATGATGACGCTCGAAGAGCTGGATCATCACAAGAAGGGCATGTCGGAAGTGGCGCGCAACGCGCGCCAGGTCAGCCGTTCGCTGGATGCCCTCATGGGCGCCTCGCCCTCGGTCGACTTCGAGGAAGGCCTCGCGCTGAACCTGCTGGGCAACAAGGATGCCGGCGGGCACCTGCTGTTCCAGACGCGCGCGATGCACGGCGACCTGCCCGACGACCTGCCGATGGGCCGCGCCGACAACCAGATCCTGGGCGTGGTGCGCGCGTTGCAGGAACAGGAAAAGCAGCGCGACGTGGTGCTGGTGTCCAAGGACATCAACATGCGCCTGAAGGCGCGCGCACTGGGCCTGGCCGCCGAGGACTACTTCAACGACCACGTCCTGGAGGACTCGGACCTGCTCTACACGGGCGTGCTGCAACTGCCCGAGAACTTCTGGAACAAGCACGGCAAGGGCGTCGAGTCGTGGCAGCAAAGCGGCACGACCTACTACCGCATCACCGGCCCGCTGTGCTCGCAGTTCGTCGTGAACCAGTTCGTGTACTTCGAAGGCCAGATGCCCTTGTACGCGCACGTCAAGGAGGTCAGCGGCAAGAGCGCCGTGCTGGCCACCCTGCGCGACTACACGCATGGCAAGAACAACGTCTGGGGCATCACCGCCCGCAACCGCGAGCAGAACTTCGCGCTGAACCTGCTGATGAACCCTGACTGCGACTTCGTCTCGCTGCTGGGCCAGGCCGGCACCGGCAAGACGCTGCTGACGCTGGCCGCGGGCCTGACGCAGGTGCTGGAAACCAAGCGCTATACCGAGATCATCATGACGCGCGTCACGGTCCCGGTCGGCGAGGACATCGGCTTCCTGCCCGGCACCGAGGAAGAAAAGATGCTGCCCTGGATGGGCGCGCTGGAAGACAACCTCGACGTGCTGAACATGGGCGAGGACGGCAGCGGCAATTCGCACAACAACGACTGGGGGCGCGCCGCCACCATGGACCTGATCCGCTCGCGCATCAAGGTCAAGTCGCTGAACTTCATGCGCGGCCGCACCTTCCTGAACAAATTCCTCATCATCGACGAGGCGCAGAACCTGACGCCCAAGCAGATGAAGACGCTGATCACCCGTGCCGGTCCCGGCACCAAGGTGGTCTGCCTGGGGAACATCGCCCAGATCGACACGCCCTACCTCACGGAAGGCAGCTCGGGCCTCACCTTCGTGGTGGACCGTTTCAAGGGCTGGCCGCACTCGGGCCACATCACCCTGCAACGCGGCGAGCGCTCGCGCCTGGCGGATTATGCGGGCGACGTGCTGTAGCACTGGCCAGGCAAGACGGCGGACATGAGCGCCGCCGTCTTGCCCGCCTCGCAGGATCCGGGGGATCGCCTGCCGCAGGATCGCCTGCCGCAGGTCCGCCTGCCGATCGCCATCACGCTGGGCGATGCGGCTGGGATCGGGCCGGAGATTGTCGCCAAATCGTGGCGGCAAGGCCTGCCCGCGCCTGCCGTGGTCTATGGCGATGCCGCGGCCTTGGCGCGCGCGGTGGCGCGTTGGGCGCCCGGCATCTCGGTACAAGAGACCGACACGCCCGCCGCGGCACGCCTGCTGCCGGACTGCATCGACGTGATCCGCTGCACCCCGCCCCTGCCTGCCGACCTGCCCATCGGCGAGATCAGCGCCCTGGCTGGCCGCGCCGCCTATGACAGCGTGACGGCGGCCATCGACGACGCGCTTGCCGGCCGCCTGCGGGCCATCGTGACCGCGCCGTTGAACAAGGCGTCCATGCAGGCCGCCGGACTGGACTTCCCCGGCCACACGGAAATCCTGGCCGAACGGTCAGGCACGCGCGACTACGCGATGATGCTGGTGAACGACGAACTGCGCGTACTGCTGGTGACGATCCACATCGCGCTGGCCCAGGTGCCCGCCGCGATCACGCCCGATGCGGAATTGCGCGCCATTTTGCTGGCAGACCGCGCCTGCCGCCAGGCAGGCATTGCCCGGCCGCGCGTCGCGGTCGCGGGCCTGAACCCCCACGCGGGCGAAGCCGGCAAGTTCGGCCGGGAAGACCTCGACGTCATCGCCCCTGCCATTGCCGCGGCCCGCGCCCAGGGCGTGGACGCCAGCGGCCCCTGGCCCGGCGACACGATCTTCATGCGCGCGCGCCGGGGGGAATTCGACATCGTGGTCGCCCAGTACCACGACCAGGGATTGATCCCGGTGAAATACCTGGGCGTGGACCACGGCGTGAACGTCACGGTGGGCCTGCCCTTCGTACGCACCAGCGTGGACCACGGCACCGCCTTCGACATCGCGGGGCAAGGCATCGCCGACCCTGCCTCGCTGGGCGCAGCATTCGCCCTGGCGCTGGCCATGACGCCTGCGGGAGCGGCGAGCGGCTGAGGCATGGCCGGCTTGCCTGCGCGCCGCGTGGCGGCTTTGCCGCAGCCCGTGGCGCATTCAGCCTCCTGGCAGGGAAACTGCGCTATGGTTGCGCCCGGCGCAACCCCCTGCGGGGCCGCTTGTCACAAAATTTCCCCTGCCTTTTTCCTCAAGCTGATTCTCAGCTTGGATTCCTAAGCATATAATTTTTCAGAAATTTTGCAGCTTGCTGTCGCCGTGCGGCGCGTCGCGCCCGGCCAACAGGCGCCTGGCCCCTGGGGACACCCCGTCCCCATAACAGTTCCCCATAACAGTCTTTCCCGGTCCGATCATGCAGCCTGTCCGTTCCCTGCGCGAGCGCTTCGTGCGCGCTTTCGTCCCCTGCCTCCTGGCGTTGTGCCTGGCTCCCGGCGCAGGCTGGGCGGCATCGTCCTCCACCGACAGCAAGGCCAGGTCCAGCGTCGCCAAGAAGGAAGAAGCGCGCAAGGCGAAGGCCGCGGCCGCCAAATCTGGCGCCAGGAGCGCCACCAAGACGACCAGCAAGGCCACGAGCAAGGCCACGGCCAAGCCGGCCACCAAGGCCGCGTCCTCGAAGACGGCAAGCAAGCGCGCCGCCAAGGCCGCGCCCGCCAAGGCCAGCGCCAAGACCAGCAGCAAGGCCAGCGCCAAGCGCGCGGCCAAGACCCCGAGCAAGGCCAGCAGCAAAGCCACGGCCAGGACCGCCAGCAGCAAGACCAGCGCCCGGCGCGCCAGCTCCAGCCGCGGCAGCGAGATCGTGACCCGCCCCCGCAACCAGGCCACCACGGCCGTGCCGGTGCGCGCGGCCCTGCGCCCTCCGGTCCCGGCGGGCCTGGACGACGCCGCGCCGGCAGTGGGCATCGGCGCCCTGGGCCTGCGCTCCTCGGTTGCGCTGGTGCAGGATCTCTCCAGCGCCGAAGTGCTGGTGGGCAAGAACGCCAACACCGTGCGCCCCATCGCCTCCATCACCAAGCTCATGACGGCCCTGGTGGTGCTGGACGGCAAGCTGCCGATGCACGAGAAGATCACCATCACCAGCGACGACATCGACCGCCAGCGCAACTCGCGCTCGCGCCTGTCGGTGGGATCGGCGCTGACCCGCGCCGACCTGCTGCACCTGGCGCTGATGTCCTCCGAGAACCGCGCCGCCCATGCGCTGGGTCGCAGCTATCCGGGCGGCCAGGCGGCATTCGTGCGCGCCATGAACGCCAAGGCCGCCTCGCTGGGCATGCGCCGCAGCCGCTTCGTCGAGCCCACCGGCCTCTCCAGCGAAAACGTCTCCACGCCCAGCGACCTGGTGAAACTGCTGAGCGCCGCCGGCCAACAGCCGCTCATCCGCCGCTACAGCACCGACGACGAGGAAGACATCGAGGTCGGCTCGGGCAAGGTCGAGCGCTACCGCAACACCAACCTGCTCGTGACCAAGTCCGACTGGGACATCACCGTCTCCAAGACCGGCTTCATCAACGAAGCCGGCGAATGCCTGGTCATGCTCACCCGCATCAATGGCCGCGACCTTGCCGTCGTGCTGCTGAACTCGGAAGGCAAGCTCTCCCGCATCGGCGACGCCAGCCGCGTGCGCAAGATGCTGATCGCCAACGCCGGCAAGGTCATCGCCTCGGCCCAGTAAACGCAAACCCCCGCAAAAAGCAAAAGCCCGGAACACCCGGGCTTTTTCTTTTGCACGACAGCAGAACAACCCCCCCTGCAAGCAGCGGTACCCAAACCCAGGGTGCCGCGGAGCCGGCTCCGCCGGTCCGCCAGCACCGCCCCCTTGAGGGGGAGGCACGCAGCGCCTCGGGGGTGGGCTTAGTACCCCGCCGCGGAGAAGTTCAGGAAGCGCGTGCTGGAGCCCTGGAACGTCAGCCTGACCGTGCCGATCGGGCCGTTACGCTGCTTGCCGATAATGATTTCGGCGCTGCCCTTGTCCGGCGAGTCGGGGTTGTAGACCTCGTCACGGTAGATGAAGAGGATCACGTCCGCGTCCTGCTCGATGGCGCCCGATTCACGCAAGTCGCTCATCACGGGGCGCTTGTTGGGACGCTGCTCCAGGCTTCGGTTCAGCTGCGACAGCGCGATCAGCGGGCAATTCAATTCCTTGGCCAGGCCCTTCAGCGAGCGGCTGATTTCCGACACTTCGGCCGCGCGGTTCTCGCTGGACGCGCCGCCGTTGCCCGACATGAGCTGCATGTAGTCGATGATGATCAGGCCCAGCTGGCCGCATTGGCGCGCCAGGCGACGTGCGCGCGCACGCACTTCCATCGGGCTGAGCGCCGGCGTCTCGTCGATGTAGACCTGTGCATCCTGCATCTTCTGCACCGCATGGGTCACGCGCGGCCAGTCCTCGGCCGTCAGCTTGCCGGTACGCATGCGGTGCTGGTCCAGCAGGCCAACCGAACCCAGCATGCGTTGCGCCAGCTGCACCGCGCCCATTTCCATGGAGAACACGGCCACCGGCAGGCCCTGCTCGATGGCGATGTGCTCGCCGATGTTCATCGAGAACGAGGTCTTGCCCATCGAGGGACGGCCCGCCACGATGATGAGGTCGCCGCCTTGCAGGCCCGAAGTCATCTTGTCGAGATCGGCGAAACCCGTGGGCACGCCCGTGACGTCCGAATCCGATTCGCGGTGATACAGCTCGTCGATGCGCTCGACCACCTGCGTGAGCAGCGGCTGGATTTCCTTGAAGCCCGAGGTGTTGCTGGCGCTTTCCTCGGCGATCTTGAAGACCTTGGATTCGGCGTCATCCAGCAGTTGCCGCGCGTCCTTGCCGTTGGGATTGAAGGCGGCCGCGGCGATTTCGTCCGCGATCGTCACCAGCTTGCGCAGCACGGAACGCTCGCGCACGATTTCGCCATAGCGGCGGATGTTGGCCGCGGAAGGCGTGTTGTGGGCCAGCGCGTTCAGGTAGGCGATGCCGCCTGCTTCGGCCGACTTGCCCGCCGTATCCAGCGACTCGTTCACCGTCACCACGTCCGCCGGGCGCGACAGGCTGATGAGGCGCGCGATATGCTGCCAGATCAGGCGGTGGTCATGGCGATAGAAGTCGTTTTCGCTCAGCACATCGCCAATGCGGTCCCAGGCGCCGTTGTCCAGCAGCAGGCCGCCCAGGACCGACTGCTCGGCCTCGACCGAGTGGGGCGGGACGCGCAGGTATTCGAGTTCTTTGTCGGAGGTCGGACTGTTCATGGCTGGGAAAGACTCTGCATGAGATCGGCGGTGCGCAGGAAGCCCTGCACGTCTCGCCACGGCAAGCGGGCCAGCACGGGGCGCAGCGGACGCGCCACGCGCCCCAGCGTCCTGGCCATGGCACGTAATTGTTCGCGCACGAGGGCGTCATCCTGGACGGACAGGTAGCCATCGAGCAAGGCCTGCCCCATGGCGGGCCAGTCGGGATTCTGGACGCGGCCCAGGCCCATCAGCGACAGGCTGGCTTGCAGCACATCATACGCCTGGGCCAAGGGCAGGCTCAGCGCCCCGCCGATGTTCTCCTCGAAATCGATGCGCCAGCGGCGTCCGTCCAGCACGGTGATGTTGCGCAACTGCGCGCCGCCATGCCAGCCGCCTGCCTGGTGGAAGCGCGCCAGGTCTTCTCCGGCGGCGCGCAGCAGGGCCAGGCGCGTGGGCGCATCGGCGCGGCGCAGGTGGCCGGGAAAACTGGTGCCCACATAGGCCAGCACCAGCATGCCGGGTTCCTCTGCGTACACCGCTGGCACCGCGCAACCGCGGGCGCGCCAGTGACGCAGGCGCCGCGCTTCGTCGGCCAGGCCGTTGCGCAGCAGCACCTTGGGAGACGGGAATTCGCCCAGGAACAGGCGGCAGAACGCCGACAGGGACGCGGCACGCAGATAGCGCAGCCCGTAATCGAGCGGCGCGCGGCTGGGGCGGCGCCGGCGCTTGACCACGCAGCGTACACCGCCGATGTCCACCTCGCTCACGCCGTCGGGCTCGGGCGTCGCGCGCGCGGCAGCCAGCCAGGCGTCCAGACCGGGGGGCGCTTGCACAGCGTCGTCTACCGAGGTCACAGCGGGGGTCAAGGCAGGCACTCCAGGAAAGGGAAGAACCGGTGGCAAGCCACTCTCTGGCGAGGATGGCGCCAAGAAACAAAAAGCCGGCCTAAGCCGGCTTTTTGCTGCGGAACGCCTTCAACCTTAGTTGATTTCGCCCACGACAACCAGGTTCACGTTCGCGACCACGTCGGCGTGCAGCGCGACTTGGAGCGAGTACTCGCCCACGGCCTTGAAGGGACCGTCGGGCAGGCGCACCAGCGACTTCTCGACGGAGGCAAAGCCTTCCTTCTGCAGCGCGGTGGCGATGTCCTGGTTGGTGACCGAACCGAACAGACGGCCGTCAACGCCAGCCTTCTGCGAGATCTTCAGGTTGAAGCCTTCCAGACGCTCGCCTTCCTTCTGAGCGGCGGCCAGCTTCTCGGCCTGGACCTTTTCCAGTTCGGCGCGGCGCGCTTCGAATTCCTTCAGCGCGGCTTCGGTGGCGCGGCGGGCCTTCTTCTGGGGGATCAGGAAGTTGCGGGCGTAACCGTCACGCACGCGAACGACGTCGCCCAGGTTACCCAGGTTGACCAGTTTTTCGAGCAGGATGATTTGCATGTCAATTCCCCCGGGATCAGTTGTGGTTGTCGGTGTAGGACAGCAGGGCCAGGAAGCGCGCGCGCTTGATCGCGGTGTCGAGCTGGCGCTGGTAGTGGGCCTTGGTGCCGGTCAAGCGGGCGGGAATGATCTTGCCGTTTTCCTGGACGAAATCACGCAGCGTGTCCAGATCCTTGTAGTCGATCTCGTCGACGCCGGCTGCCGTGAAGCGGCAGAACTTGCGGCGCTTGAAGAGCGGGTTTTGCTGCGTGAACTTGCGTTTTTCCTTGCGTTTTCCGAAGAAAGCCATGATGTGCCTCTTTCAAAATTGCCGCCCCAGGGGGCTGGCATGAATATGGGTGAATACGTCGACTTGCTGTGATGAAGGCTTTGCCTGCGCGCCGTATTGGGGATTCCGCCTCAGGCCACGGGGTCGATGCCGACCGCCTGCCTGCTGGCTTGCTGGATATGCAGGGCGAGTCGCGTGGCGCTCTTGCGCACGGGGGCCAGAAACCCTTCCACGTGCAAGCTTGCGCCGAGCGGCGTTCCCGCCAACATGCGCGCCTGGTCTCCCAGGGCCACCGCCGCCAGCGTCAATTCCACTCGCCGGGGGAGGTTCGCCTCGATCACTTCCGAAGCGTGCGACAACTGCATTTCCAACACTGGCACACCGGCCGGGGTGTGTCGCAAGGGCCCGATCTCGAGCACCTGCGCACTGAGCGCCAACCGGTTCACCAGGATTCGCCGATACGAAACGCCGTGATCCGGAATTACTCGGATTCGGCGGGAGCGGCGGCTTCGGCGCTGGCCTTGCGGGCCTCTTCGCGCTCGACCGACTTCATCATCACCGACGCGGCGGCGGGGGCAGCCTTGGTCTTGATGACCAGGTGGCGCAGCACGGCGTCGTTGTAGCGGAACGAATGCTCCAGCTCGTCGAGCGTGGTCTGGCCGCACTCGATGTTCAGGCACACGTAATGGGCCTTCACCAGCTTCTGGATCGGGTAGGCCAGTTGGCGGCGGCCCCAATCTTCCAGACGGTGCACGGCACCGCCCTGACCGGTCACGAGCGACTGATAGCGCTCGACCATGGCGGGCACCTGCTCGCTCTGGTCCGGGTGGACAATGAATACGACTTCGTAATGACGCATGGGTACGACTCCTTAGGGATGTCTTGCCCGCCGGCGCGTGTTTTATTGTGTTTTTGAACACAGCGCGTGCCCCCAAAAGACACGCCGCGCCCCGGGCAAGGGGCAGCCCGCAACGGAAAAATCCCGCTGTCGAGCAAGAAAGCTTTCGATTATCGCGTAAACATCATGCGATTGGCAACAACATTGCCAAAAAGGGACGGAGCCCCGTCGCAAAACCGCCGCGCGGCCTGCCTTGCGTGTCAGCCTTCCACCACCGCGTACGCGGAATGATTGTGGATGGACTCGAAATTCTCGGCCTCGACGCGGAAGCGCAACACGCCCGGCTGCGCCTTCACCCGCACCGCGACGTCGCGCACCAGATCCTCGACGAACTTCGGGTTGTCGTAGGCGCGCTCGGTGACGTATTTCTCGTCGGGGCGCTTCAGCAGGCCCCACAGCTCACACGATGCCTCGTCTTCGACCAGGCGGATCATGGCGTCCATGTCGACGTTCTCGTCCTGCATGACGGCCACGACCGTGACGTGCGAACGCTGGTTGTGCGCGCCGTAGTCGGAGATGGTCTTCGAGCAGGGGCACAGGCTGGTCACGGGCACGAGCACCGACAATTCGAACTCGGTGCCCTGCGCGCCGGCGCGCGCGGTCCACTGCACTTCGTAGTCCAGCAGGCTGCGCACGCCCGACACGGGCGCGGACTTCTCGATGAAATAGGGGAAGGTGGCGGTGATATCGCCGCGCTCGGCGTGCAGCAGCGGCAGCATCTCGCGCGCCATGGTGGCGAACAGCGCCGGCGTCATGGGCACGCGACGATACTTTTCCAGCAGCGCGATGAAGCGGGACATGTGCGTGCCCTTCTCCTCGGCCGGCAGGGCCACCGTCAGCGTCCAGTTCGCCACGGTCGGCTGCGCGCCGTCCGCGCCGGCGACCAGCATCGGATGACGCACGCCACGGATGCCTACGCGCTGGATGGGGATCTGGCGGATATCGACGGAACTCTGCACATCGGGCATCACGATGGCGGAATCGACGGGAGAATTCATTTGGCTTACCTGTGCACGCGCGGCCGGCATGTCGGCGGACGCGCCCTGCGCAAAAAGATTGGAGAGGGATTATCGCCCAAACGCTGGGCGCACCGTTCAAAAACCCTTTGGACACCAATGCGAAACCCGGGTTCCGGCCTCGCCAGCCCAGGCCACGCGGGCCTGGGGCTGCAAGAAAACAACAACGGCGCGGGATTCAGGCCGCCTGGCCGTCCTGGGCCGACGGTTCGAGCAAGGCGGCGTAACGCGCGCGGATCGACGCCTCGATGCCCTTGGCATCCAGGCCGACGCCAGCCAGCAGGCTGCCCTGCTCGCCATGGTCGATGAAGCGGTCCGGCAGGCCCAGCTGCAGCACGGGCACGGTGATGCCGGCTTCGTTCAGGGCCTCGGTGACGGCGCTGCCCGCGCCGCCCATGATGGCGCCCTCTTCCAGGGTCACCAGCGCATCGTGGCTGGCGGCCAGCGACAGCACCAGTTCCTGGTCCAGCGGCTTGACGAAACGCATGTCTGCCACGGTGGCGTCCAGGTTCTCGGCAGCGGCCAGCGCCGCCTGCACCAGAGTGCCGAAGCCGAGGATGGCGACGCGGCGGCCCTGTCGGCGCACCACGCCCTTGCCCAGCGGCACGTCGTCCAGCGCCGTGCCGGGCTCGGCGCCACAGCCCGCGCCACGGGGATAACGCACCGACGCAGGTCCCGGATAACGGTAACAGGTGCTCAGAAGCAGGCGCGTCTCGCGCTCGTCGGACGGCGTGGCCACGACCATGTTGGGGATGCAGCGCAGGAACGCGATGTCGTAGTTGCCCGCGTGCGTCGCGCCATCGGCGCCCACGAGACCTGCCCGGTCCAGCGCGAAGGTGACATCCAGGTTCTGCAGGGCGACGTCATGCACCAGCTGGTCATAGCCGCGCTGCAGGAAGGTGGAATAGATGGCAAGCACCGGCTTGTGCGCCTCGCAGGCGATGCCGGCGGCAAAGGTCACGGCGTGCTGTTCGGCTATGCCCACGTCGAAATAACGCGCCGGGAAGCGCTGCTCGAACTCGACCATGCCGCTGCCTTCGCGCATGGCGGGCGTGACGCCCACCAGCTTGTCGTCCTGGGCGGCCATGTCGCACAGCCATTGCCCGAACACCTGCGTGAAGGTGCGGCGGGCAGGCGCCTTGGCCTGCTGGATGCCCACGGCCGGATCGAACTTGCCCGGACCGTGATAAAGCACAGGATCGGCCTCGGCCAGTTTGTAGCCCTGCCCCTTGCGCGTGACCACGTGCAGGAACTGCGGCCCCGGCAACACGCTGAGATTCTGCAGCGTGGGCATCAACGCGTCGAGATCGTGGCCATCGATGGGGCCGACGTAGTTGAAGCCCAGCTCCTCGAACAGCGTGGCCGGCGTGACCATGCCCTTGGCGTGTTCCTCGAACCGGCGCGCCAGTTCGAGCATGGGCGGCACGCGCTGCAGCACGGCCTTGCCCACATTGCGGGCGGCGGCATAGAACCGGCCGGACATGAGGCGCGCCAGATAGCGGTTGAGCGCGCCCACCGGCGGCGAAATCGACATGTCGTTGTCGTTCAGCACCACCAGCAGGTTCACGTCGGGCGTGACGCCGGCGTTGTTCATGGCTTCGAAGGCCATGCCCGCGGACATCGCGCCGTCGCCGATCACGGCGATGTGGCGGCGTTCGATGCCGGCGTTGCGCGAGGCCACGGCCATGCCCAGCGCGGCCGAGATCGAGGTCGACGAATGCGCGGTGCCGAAGGCGTCGTAGGGCGACTCCGCGCGGCGCGGGAAGCCGGAGATGCCGCCCGCCTGGCGCAGGCGGTCCATCTCGGCGCGCCTGCCGGTGAGGATCTTGTGCGGATAGGACTGGTGGCCCACGTCCCAGACGATGCGGTCATGCGGCGTGTCGAACACCGCGTGCAGCGCGATGGCGAGCTCCACGGTGCCCAGGTTCGAGGACAAATGGCCGCCCGTGCGCGACACGGAGTCCAGCACGAAACCACGCAGTTCATCGGCCAGTTGTTTCAGGTCGCGGCGATCCAGCGACTTCAGGTCGGCCGGCGACTGGATGCGATCGAGCAATTCGGTCTTCATGGCATGACAAGGTTATTCAGCATTCACCCCCGCGCCCAGGCTGGGCAAGGCGGGCGGTTCGGCGTGCAAGGTATCCGCTCAGCGGTCCCTGAGCACGATGAAATCGGCCAACGCGGCCAGGTACTTGGCGCCTTCGCCCAGCGGCGCGATGGCGGCATGGGCGTCGGTGCGCAGGCTCTCGGCCAGCGCCCGGGCATCGTCCAGGCCCAGCAGCGAGACATAGGTGGGCTTGTTGTCCGCGGCGTCCTTGCCGGCGGTCTTGCCCAGGCTGGCCGTGTCGGCAGTGACGTCCAGGATATCGTCCACCACCTGGAACGCCAAACCGACAGCCCCCGCGTAATCATCCAGCGCATTGCGCTGGCTGGAGCTGGCGCCGGCCACCACGCCGCCCAGCGCGACGCTGGCCACCAGCAAGGCGCCGGTCTTCAGGCTGTGCATGGTCTGGAGCTGCTCGCGCGTGAGGGACTGCCCCACGCTGTAGAGATCGATGGCCTGGCCGCCGGCCATGCCGCGGCTCCCGGCCGCACGCGCCAGCACGCGCGAGGCCTGCACCACCAGCGCCGGCGCGATCGGCATTTCGGCGAGCAGCTCGAAGGCCAGGGGTTGGAGGGCGTCGCCCGCCAGCATGGCGGTGGCCTCGTCGAACTGCACGTGCACGGTGGGCCGGCCACGGCGCAAGGTGTCGTCGTCCATGCAGGGCAGGTCGTCGTGCACCAGCGAATAGGCGTGGATGAGCTCGATGGACGCGGCGGCGCAATCGAGGCCGGTGCCCACGGACACGGGCATGGCGCCGCTGGTGCAGGCATGCCCTGCCGCATAGACCATGGCCGCGCGCACGCGCTTGCCGCCGCCCAGCACGGCGTAGCGCATGGCTTCGTGCAGGCGCGCAGGCGCTTCCTCCGGCGTGGGCAGCAACCCATCCAGGCAAGCCTCGACATGATCGATCCGATCCTGCATCCAGGTCGGGAAATCCAGGGGGGCGCTTCTCATTGCGGCTCGCCCGCGCCCAGTGCGCCAGCGTCCAGCGGACGCAGCAATTCGCCTTCGAGCACCTTCACCTGCTGCTCGGCCTGGGCCAGTTTTTCCTGGCACACACGGGACAGCTCCACGCCGCGCCTGTAGGCGGCCAGGGACTGCTCCAGCGGCTGGGAACCGTCTTCCATGGCGGCAACGAGCGATTCAAGCTCAGCCAGGGCGGTCTCGAAATCCTGCGGGAGCGGCAAGGCGCCGGGGGAGGAAGCTGCGGCCAAACGGGTCTCCGTCTTCATGACACTGCGTCGTTTTGATACAAGCCTTTCATTGTACGAGAACTGTCCAGCCTGCCCTGCCCGCGACCGGGGACCCGGCACCGGCGCAATTGCAACAGAGTTAACCCGGCGCCATCCGCACCGGGGCAAAGCCGCCCTTGGCCTGGCCATTCCCCGCCCCCAGGGCGGCAGGAATGGCTAACGCCTGGAAACAGTCCGGCACCGCCCGCGCTGCTATGGTGGCCCGCAGCCAAGCTACATCTTTCGCCATCCATGAGGTTTCCCCACGTCAGGCCCGCGTCCGCCGCGGCCCCGTCATCCACCGCTCCCGACACGACGCCGTCGAGCATCCCTCCCGACCCCCGACTGGCGCAGCTGGATGCCGCCCGCTGGATCGCGGCGCTGGCCGTGGTCCTGCTGCATTGCGCGGCGGTCCCCGTCTCCTCGACCGAGCCCTATGGCACGGCCGGCTGGGTCAGCGCCAACCTGTACGACTCCGCCGTGCGCTGGTGCGTGCCGGTTTTCGTGATGATCAGCGGCGCCCTCCTGCTGGCGCCCGCCCGGCCCGAGGGCATCCCCCGCTTCTATCTGCGCCGCAGCGCGCGCATCCTGCTGCCGCTGGTGTTCTGGACGGTCTTCTACCTGGCCTGGACGGTGACGCTCGAACATCTGGACGGCACGCCGCACGAGCCGATGGCCTGGCTGCGCCGCCTGACCGAAGGACGGCCGTACTACCACCTCTGGTACCTCTACATGATCGTCGGGCTCTATCTTTTCGCCCCTTTCGTGCGTGAGCTGTACGGCAAGCTGTCGGTGCGACGCCGCCTGGCTTGTGTCATGGTCACCCTGGCGATCGCGATCGTGGACGCGCTGTATCGCCACCTGACGGGCCAGGGCTACGGCTTCTTCCTCGCCTGGTTCGTGCCCTACCTGGGTTATTTCGTGGCGGGACGGATGATCTACGAAGGCTCGCTGTCCCTGCCACGGCCGGGCTGGGTGCTGGCGGCCAGCATCGCCATCACGGCCCTGGGCGTCTATGCGCTGTCGACCTCGCAGAGGCTGAACTTCTATTTCTACGACTACTTCAGCATCACGGTGCCCTTCATGTCGCTGGCGGTGTTCCAGCTGATCCTGGCCACGCCCGCCCTGCCCCGCCTGGTGCTGCTGGCGCCGCTGACCTTCGGCATCTACCTCATCCATCCGGTATTCATCGACCTGGCGCAACGCAGCCCGCTCTATGACAACGGCATCGCCCCCGCCTGGGCCATTCCCTTCGCGGCCGTGGTCATTTTCGGGCTGTCGGCGGGCAGCATCTGGCTGATGCAAAGGCTGCCGCTCATGCGCCGTTTCGTCTGACGCCGGCCCCGGTTTGCCGGGGGCGCCAGCGCGGACTTGTTCGTGGTCAAACCTTGCGCGCCCGTACCGGTCCCAAGAGGGGATATAGGGTAGAATATGACCTTTAGATGATCGGCCGGACCGATTTTTCTTCGCGCCAGGACCTTGGACGTCCTGGCTTTTTTATCCGTGCGGAGGGAATCATGACCGACATTGGTCGGATGGCGCACCTGGCGCCAGCTCGCACCCAGCTACCCGTCACTGCCTACTTTGACGAAGCCCGCCTGGCTCGCGAGCAGGAACTCATTTTCAAGCAATCTTCGCAGTATGTCGGTCACGCCCGCAACGTGCCCGAGGTCGGCGACTGGCGCACCCTGCATCACGAAGGTGGGGGGCGCGTGCTCGTGCGCAACCCGCAAGGCGTGGAATTGCTGTCCAACGTCTGTCGCCACCGCCAGGCCCTCATGCTGGGCGGCTCGACGGCCGATGTCACGGGCGCCGACGCGAAGCACATCAGCGGCAACCTGCGCGCGACGGGCGGCAACATCGTCTGCCCGCTGCACCGCTGGACCTACGACAAGCAGGGCACGCTGCTGGGCGCGCCCCAGTTCGACAGCTCCCCGTGCCTGGACCTGCAGCGCTTCCCGGTGAAGGATTGCCACGGCTTGATGTTCGAAGGGCCGCGCGATCCGTCGCATGACCTGCGCACGCTCTTCGGCCGGCCCGAGTTCGATTTCTCGGACTACGTGCTGGACCACGTCGAGATCCACCCCTGCAACTACAACTGGAAGACCTTCATCGAGGTCTACCTCGAGGATTACCACGTCGGCCCCTTCCACCCCGGCCTGGGCAAGTTCGTCACCTGCGACGACCTCAGCTGGGAGATGGGCGACTGGTTCAGCCTGCAGCGCGTGGGCGTGCACCAGGCGCTGGGCCAGCCGGGCTCCGACGTCTATCGCATGTGGCACGACAAGCTGCTGCAATACCGCGACGGCCAGGCGCCCGACTTCGGCGCGATCTGGGTCACCTACTTCCCGACCCACATGATCGAGCTGTATCCGCACGTGCTGGTGCTCTCGACGCTGTACCCCAAGGGCCCGCAGGAAACGGTCAACGTGGTGGAGTTCTACTACCCCGAGGAAATCGCGGCCTTCGAACGCGAATTCGTCGAGGCGCACCGCGCCGCCTACATGGAGACGGCCGTCGAGGACGACGAGATCGCCGAGCGCATGGACGCGGGCCGCAAGGCGCTGATGGAACGTGGCGTCACCGAAGCCGGCCCCTACCAGTCCCCCATGGAAGACGGCATGCAGCACTTCCACGAATGGTATCGGCGCGTCATGCAGGAACCGACGGACCCGGGCTGACGCGCGTTCGCCCTGTCGCAGTGAAAGTGGCGGCCCACGGGGCCGCCACTTTTTTTTGCGCGGACGCCGCAACGGCATAATGAAGCCCCGACACCCCACCGCCCACCGCCCGCCGCCGATGACGACACTCTCGACTCCCTTCCTCGACACGCTCCTGGCCGACGGCGTCATCACCGCCAGCCATCACGACGCAGCGCGGGCGCGCTTGGCGCACGCCACGTCCGAACCCTTCGACTCCCTGGGCTCGGCCCTGTTCTGGCTGGCTGGCGAGAACATCGTCACGGACGAGGAAATGGAGGAGATGGAGGAAGTCAGCCTGCGGGATGCGGCCTTCGCCTCGAACGCCACGCGCGTGCAGGCGCTGGACGAATACGAGGACTGCCTGTTCGAGCAATTCGACCGCGAGGAAGCCGAGCGGATCCGCGCCACGCCGTGGCACCAGCGCCATCGCCCCTGGCTGATCGCCGGCGGCGTCGCCGTGCTGGCCGCCGGCCTGGTCTGGTTCCTGCAGCCGGCGCGCGTGCCGCCCGCCTGCGACGACGACGCCGTGGTGAAGACCCTGCGCAGCGCGCTGCACACCGCCGAAAGCCGGACCCTGCAGGCGAATCCCATGCTACGCAGGGACAGCCGGCCCAATTACCTGCTGACTGAATTCGAGTCGATCCAGGAACTGGGATACCTCAAGCAGGCACGCGTGCGCGGCTGCCTGGCCACCGCCAGCCTCGACGGGCACAGGCAGCCCTTCGCCTTCGAAGTGCGGCAAGGGGAGTCCGGCAACGGTTTTCGCATCGAAGGCGGCAATGCGCGCCTGCTGCAGGCGCGCTATCGCCAGGTGGATGCCGACGGGCAACGCGAGGTCACGCCCGCCCCCTAGGGACGGCCGCGATTCAGGGCTTGGCGGCCGAGGTCGCCTGCCTGGCCGCGCGGCGCACGGCCTCGCGGGTTTCGCGCATGGTGCGCCAGATCGACAGCAGGCCCGCCGCAATGATGCACAGCATGCCGATCCAGGCCAGCATGTCGGGCATGTCGTGCCACACCCAGGCGCCCATCAGCGCCGCGAAGATGATGGTGGTGTATTGCAGCGCCGCCGTCAGCAGCGCCGAGCCCAGGCCGAAGGCGCGCGTCATGGCAAGCTGCCCGACCATGCCCGAGAGGCCCACGCCCACCAGCGAGACGATGCCCAGGGTATCCGGATTGCCCCAGCCGACCAGTGCCACGCCGACGGCGCTGCTGAGACAGACCGCGACCGAGAAGAACAGCACGGTGCGCCATTCGGCCTCGCCCAGGCGGCCGAGTTCGCGGATCTGCATCATGGCCACGGCGGACAAGGCGCCCGCGCACAGGCCCAGCAAGGCTGGCAGCCATTGGTCGCCGGTCACGCTGGGACGCAGCACCGTCAGCACGCCCAGGAAACCGATGATGACCG
Organism: Orrella dioscoreae; assembly: GCF_900089455.2. Lineage (NCBI taxonomy): Bacteria > Pseudomonadati > Pseudomonadota > Betaproteobacteria > Burkholderiales > Alcaligenaceae > Orrella > Orrella dioscoreae. The sequence goes on along the minus strand of NZ_LT907988.1, from coordinate 1,717,283 downwards.
CGGCGATGCGCCAGCCATCGCGCCCGGTGCCGCCCCAGCCCAGCATCCATCCCGCGATGAAGAGCGGCGCCGTGTAGTTCAGGCTGGTGGCGGTGGACAGCGGCAGGCTGGAAATGGCGATGAAGCCCAGCCACATCGACGAGACGCCGGCCAGGTTGCGCCACAGGTGCGGGCGCCATTGCTTGGGAAGGATGGGATGGCCGGCCCAGCGGGCCCAGGCCAGGAGCAGGAAGACCGAAGGGAGCCCCCTGAACAGCACCACCTGCGGCAGGCTGGCGCCATGCTCACCCGCCAGTTTCACGAACGTGCCCATGACAGCGAACATCGCCGAGGCAAGGAGCATCCAGAGAGCCTGCATGGGGAAAAGGGAAACCGGCCGGAATATGAACAGAACCGCTACTATACTCCCCCCTTGTCGCCCGGCCGGCTGCCCTCATATAAGAGTCCTCGCGGGAACCGCCATGGCAGCGGCCGATCCAAGCTCCGAACCATAGATTCACAAACGGGGATTACTCAGCATGAAGCGCATCGTCCTATTCCTCCTCACCAACCTGGCCGTCATGGTCGTGCTGAGCGCGACCCTGCACATCCTGGGTGTCAACCGCTTTATCACGCAGCAGGGCCTGGACATCCAGATGCTGCTGATCTTCTCGGCCGTCATCGGCTTCACCGGCGCCATCTTCTCGCTGCTCATCAGCAAGCCGATGGCCAAGTGGAGCACCGGCGCACGCGTCATCGACCCGCAGGCGCCCAACGGCGCGCGTGAAATGTGGCTGCTGGAAACCGTGCATCAACTGGCCGACCGCGCCGGCGTCGGCCGGCCGGAAGTCGCCATCTATGACGGCGAACCCAATGCCTTCGCCACCGGCGCCTTCAAGAACAGCTCGCTGGTCGCCGTCTCCACGGGCCTGCTGGAAAGCATGACCGAAGAGGAAGTGGCCGCGGTGCTGGCGCACGAAGTGGCCCACATCGCCAACGGCGACATGGTCACCCTCACCCTGATCCAGGGCGTGGTCAACACCTTCGTGGTCTTCCTGGCGCGGGTGGTCGGCTATTTCGTCGATCGCGTGGTGCTGAAGAACGAACGCGGCGGCGGCATCGGCTATTTCGCCACCGTCATCGTCTGTGAAATCGCCTTCGGCGTGCTGGCCTCCATCATCGTGGCCTGGTTCTCGCGCCAGCGCGAATTCCGCGCCGACGCCGGCGCCGCCCACCTGATGGGCGCCCGCGAGCCCATGATCCGCGCCCTGGCCCGCCTGGGCGGCGTGGAGCCGGGTGAACTGCCGAAGGCCTTCCAGGCCTCGGGCATCAGCGGCGGCCGCGCCATCAGCGCGCTGTTCTCCACCCACCCGCCGATTCCGGCCCGCATCCACGCGCTGCAGAATCTGCGGTAAAGAGGTTCCCCACGAAGGGCGGCACGGGCGGACCGGCAAAGCCGGCTCCGCGGTGCCCTGAATGGAAAAAAACCGGGCCTGTGGCCCGGTTTTCTTTTTGTTGCGTGTCGCGTTGCGTGGCTTAGTGACCATGGCCTTGACCATGGCCTTGGCTGTGGCCGTGATCGTGATCATGGCCTGATTCGTGACCCTGGCCCTGCCCCGGACCATGATCATGGCCGTGGTGCACGAAGACTGTCACGCTGTAGATCAGCGCGACGCCAAGGGCGACCAGGGCCAGCTGGGGCCCCGCGTCGCGCAGGCTGACGCGCTCGTGCATCTGCGGCATCAGGTCGGCGATGGCGATGTACAGGAAGCTGCTGGCGGCCACCACCAGCAGGTAGGGCAGCCAGGACTGCGCCTGTGCCAGCAGCAGCGTGCCCAGCACCGCGCCGATGGCGGAACACAGGCTGGAGAACAGGATGAGGCCGAAGGCGCGCTCGCGCGACAGGCCCGCGTTCATCAGCACCACGAAATCGCTCAGCTTGTGCGGCACCTCGTGCAGGATGATGGACGCCGCCGTCAGCACGCCCAGGATCGGGTCGACCAGGAAGGCCGCCGCGATCAGCACGCCATCGCACAGATTGTGCAGCGAGCTGCCCACCAGGATCAGCACACCGCCGCGCCCTGCCTCGTGGCGGTCATGGCCGGCATGATGGTGATGTCCGTCGCCCTCGTGGTGATGGCTGTGCCGCAGCAAGGCGATCTTCTCGAGAATGAAGAACCCCACCAGCGCGGCCAGCATCAAGGGAAACAGGGTGTGCGGCCCGGGCCCGGTCTCGAAGGCCTCGGGCAGCAGGTGCAGCAGGGAGACCCCCAGCAGCACCCCCACCGACAGGCTGACCATGTGATGGAGATAACGGGAAAAGACGTTCAACGTCAGCCAGCGCGCAATGAACAGCGCCAGCAAGCCGCCAGTGATGGCGGCCAGCACGGACCAGGCAAGCATGGGGAATCAGGACCAGGTTGGAAGGGAAAGCTGGAACATTATATTGTTACTTTCCCGTGAACGGCGGCCCAGCCATGGCGGATGCCCCCGCAACGGGAGCGTCCGCCCTTCCTGCACGGCTCAGTGTGCCCGTTCCCAACTCGGACCGGCGCCGATCTCGGCCACCAGCGGCACCCGCAATTCGGCGACATTGCACATGAGTTCAGGCACCTTCTCTCGCAGCAGCGCCTCTTCGGCGACGGGCGCGTCGAAGACGAGTTCATCATGCACCTGCATGACCATGCGCGTGCGCAGGCCCTCGGCGGCCAGCCAGGTTTGCACCCGCACCATGGCCATCTTGACCAGATCGGCGGCCGTGCCTTGCATGGGCGCGTTGATGGCGGCGCGCTCGGCGCCCTGGCGGCGCGGGCCCGAGCCTGCCCGCACATCGGGCAGCCACAGCTTGCGGCCGAACACGGTTTCCACGTAGCCCAGGTCACGCGCGCGCGTCTTGGTGTCGGCCATGTACTGCGCCACGCCGGGATAGCGCGCGAAATAGCGGTCGATGTAGGCCTGCGCCGCATCGCGGGTGATGCCCAGGTTGCTGGCCAGGCCGAAGGCGCCCATGCCGTAGATGAGGCCGAAGTTGATGGCCTTGGCCGCGCGGCGCTGGTCGGCGCTGACCTCGGCCAGCGGCACATTGAAGACCTCGGCGGCGGTGGCGCGGTGGATGTCCTCGCCCGCGGCGAAGGCGCGTTGCAGGTTGGCATCGTCCGAGACGTGCGCCATGACGCGCAGCTCGATCTGCGAGTAGTCGGCCGAGACGATCACGCCATCGGTGGCGATGAACGCCTCGCGCACGCGGCGCCCCGCCGCCGTGCGCACGGGGATGTTCTGCAGGTTCGGGTCGGACGAGGCCAGCCGGCCCGTGATGACCGCCGCCTGCGCATAGTGCGTGTGCACCCTGCCCGTGCGCGGGTTGATCATGCGCGGCAGCTTGTCCGTATACGTCGACTTCAGCTTGGCCAGGCCGCGGTAGTCCAGCAGCGCCTGCGGCAAGGGATAGTCCTGCGCCAGCTTGGTCAGCACCTCCTCGTCGGTCGAGGGCGCGCCGCTGGCGGTCTTGCGCACCACCGGCAGGCCCATGCGGCCGAACAGGATCTCGCCCAGCTGCTTGGGAGAATTCAGGTTGAAGGGCTGGCCCGCCAGTTCATAGGCGCGCTGCTCCAGCGACACCATCTCCTGGCCCAGCACGCCGCTCTGGCGCACCAGTTCGGCGGCATCCACGCGCACGCCGTTGCGCTCGATCTCGAAGAGCACGCGCGAGACCGCGATTTCCAGGCTGTAGATGTCGTCCAGGCCTTCGGCAGCGACGCGCGGGCGCAGCACGCCGTGCAAGGCCAGCGTGAAGTCGGCATCCTCGCAGGCATAGTGCGCCGCCTTGTCCAGCGGCACTTCGTCGAAGCCGATCTGGTGCACGCCCTTGCCGCACAGGTCTTCATAGTTCAGGCCCTTGCGGCCCAGCCAGCGCTCGGACAGCTCGGCCAGGCCCACGCCGCGGTGCGACTCCAGCACATAGGCCTGCAGCATCGTGTCGTCGGTGACGCCGGCCAGGTCGATGCCCGCGTTGGCGAAGACGTGCGTGTCGTACTTGGCATGGTGCAGCAGCTTGGCCGCCTTGGGATCTTCCAGCCAGGGCTTCAGGCGCGCCAGCACTTCGTCGCGCGGCAACTGCTCGGGCGCGTCGGGGCCACGGTGGGCCACCGGGATATAGCACGCGAGACCAGCTTCGGTGGACAGGGAGATCCCCACGATCTGGGCGTTCATGGCCTCCAGCGACGTGGTCTCGGTATCCAGCCCGACCAGCTCGGCCGCCTGGATCCGCGTCATCCACGCGTCGAACGCCGCCCAGTCCTGCACGGTCTCGTATTGCGTCTGCACCGGCGCGGCCGGCACGGTTTCCGTGACCACGCGCGCATCGCCCTCGGGCACGCGCTCGGCGTCGCCGCTCAGTTCGCGCAGCCAGGTGCGGAACCCATAGCGGTCATAGATGTCCGTCAGTTCAGCGGCGTCTGGGTCGCGCGGCGCCAGCACCGAGAAATCCGGCACGTCGGCCGACAGGTCGCAGTCGGTCTTCACCGTGAGCAGTTGGCGCGTCATGTCGAATTGCGGCAAGGCGTCACGCAGGTTGTTGCCCGCCACGCCCTTGATGCCGTCGGCGGCCGCCACCAGCGCGTCGATGTCGCCGTGCTCCGTCAGCCACTTGACCGCGGTCTTGGGCCCCACTTTCTGCACGCCCGGCACGTTGTCGACCGTATCGCCCACCAGCATCAGGTATTCCACGATGCGCTCGGGACCGATGCCGAACTTGTTCCTTACCCCTTCCACGTCCAGCGTTTCGCCCGACATGGTGTTGACCAGCGTGACGTGCGGATTGACCAGCTGGGCCAGGTCCTTGTCGCCCGTGGAGACCACGGTATGGATGTCCTGCTCGGCGGCCAGGCGCGCCAGCGTGCCGATGACGTCATCGGCCTCGACGCCGGGCACGGTCAGCACGGGCCAGCCAAGCGCGCGCACGGTGCGATGGATGACATCGACCTGGGCGGCCAGTTCTTCGGGCATGGGCGGGCGGTGGGATTTGTATTCCGCGTAGATATCATCGCGAAACGTCTTGCCACGCGCGTCGAACACGCATGCTGCATACTGTGCCTTGTAATCCTGCACCAGCCGGCGCAGCATGTTGACGACACCGTACAGCGCCCCGGTGGGTTCTCCCTGGGCATTGCGCAGGTCGGGCATGGCGTGGAACGCGCGATACAGGTAGCTCGATCCATCCACCAGCAACAAGGTTTTTTTCATGGTCACAAAAAGCAATCCGGTCACGCCGGCGGACCGGCAGATACCTGGAATTATGTCAGAGATATCCCGGGCGGCCGACGCGCTGGCCCACCTGGGACCGGCAGTCAGCGTCTTCGGCAGCGCCCGCATTCCCCGGGAATCGCCGCACTATGCCAAGGGAGAAATCCTGGGCGGCCTGCTCGCGCGCGCCGGTTTCGCGGTCATCGCTGGCGGCGGGCCCGGCATCATGGAGGCGGCCAACAAGGGCGCCTATGAAGCGGGCGGCACCAGCGTGGGCTTGAACATCGTGCTGCCGCACGAGCTGCACAACAACGGCTTCCAGTCCATCGAGCTGGACTTCGAATACTTCTATTCGCGCAAGGCCACGTTCTTCATGCACAGCACGGCCTACGTCGCGCTGCCGGGCGGCTTCGGCACGCTCGACGAACTGTTCGAGGCGCTCACCCTCATCCAGACCGGGAAGGTCCTGCCCGGCCCCGTGATCCTGGTGGGCAGCGAATTCTGGCAAGGCATGATCGACTGGCTGAAGGCGCAATTGCTGTCGCACGGCACCATCAATGCCCGCGACCTGGACCTCATCCAGATCGAAGACGATCCCGAACGCGTGGTCGAGATCATCACGCAGTACCAGAGCCGCCACACCACCTCGGGCGACCTGGCCCCCGCCCTGCCCACATGAAAAAGGCGCCCACCACGGGCGCCCCTGCACTGCTGCGTGGCTGGCATGCCGCGTGCCGGGAATTCCGGGCACGCGGCACACGCACCGCGCTCAATCCAGCTTCAAGCCGGCTTCCTTCACCACCTTCTGCCACTTGGCGATTTCCGCGCGGCGGAACGTGTCCAGGTCGGCCGGCGTCGATCCTACCGGTTCGGCGCCGATGGCTGCCAACTGCTGTGCAATGCCGGGGTCCTTCAGCACCTTGGCCAGCGCTTGCGACACCTGGTCCACGATCTCGGCCGGCGTGCCGGTAGGCGCGAACACGGCATTCCACTCGTACGACTCGAAGCCGGGCACGCCGGACTCGGCGATGGTGGCCATCTCGGGCGCGACGGGCGAGCGCTGCGAACCGCCGGTGGCCACCGCGCGCAGCTTGCCGTTCTTCACGTGCTGCCACGACGAGCCCATGCTGGCGAACATCACCGGCACCTGGCCCGACATCACGTCGATCATGGCCGGACCGCCGCCCTTGTAGGCCACGTGCTGCAGCTGGGTCTTCGCCAGCAGGTTGAAGAGCTCGCCGCCCAGGTGCTGGGCCGAGCCGGGGCCGGACGACGCGAAATACACCGGATTCTTGTCATCCTTGCCCAGGCGGACCAGGTCTTCCACCGTGCGGATTTCGCTCGAGGGCGTGACCACCAGGATGTTCGGCGCGCGCAGCAACAGCGACACCGGCGCGAAGTCCTTCAGCGTGTCGAACTGCATGCGAGGCTGGATTGCCGGATTCTGCGCATGGTTGGACGCGTCCAGCATCAGGGTGTAGCCATCGGGCTTGGCGCGCGCCACCATCGCGCCGCCGATCATGCCGCCCGCGCCGCCACGGTTCTCGATGACGACGGGCTGGCCCAGTTCCGCGGCCAGTTTCGGCCCGATCAGGCGCGCCACCACGTCCACCGTGCCGCCAGGCGGGAAGGTCACGACCAGGGTCACCGGACGCTCGGGATAGGCGGCATGCGCCAGGCCGGCACTGGCCAGGAGGCTCGCGGCCAGCGCCACGCGGGCGCAACGTTGCAGGAAAGTGCTCATGGATATCTCCTCTATTTGAATTGGAATAGGCGCAGCGGGGTGCCGGCAAGGACAGCCTCGCGCTGCGCGGGATCGTCGATCCAGTCGTCCAGCCAGGCGCGGACGACGGGGAAGGAAGCCAGATGGCGGTGTTCGGTGTGCGGCCAGTCGCTGCCCCACATCAGCCGCTCGCCGCCAAAGGCATGCAGCAGGCGGGCACAGGCCTCGCGGCCCGCAGTCGGGCAATCGGCCGGCGTCCAGTTGCGATACGCGGCGGAGAGCTTCACCCAGACCTGGCCGCTGCCGGCCTGCGACAGCAGATAGCCGAAACCCGGATCGGCCAGGCCCAGCACGGGATCCGGGCGGCCAAAATGATCGACGACGACCTTGCAGCCCGCCTGCAGCAAGGCAGGCAGGGCTTCGTGCAAGCGGCCTGCGGGCAGGTGGATTTCCACGTGCCAGTCCAGCGCGTTGATGCGGGCCAGCAGCGAAGACCACTCAGGCGCTGCCAGGTCGGGCGTGGGCAGGCCGATGAGGTTCAGGCGCATGCCCGCCACGCCGGCCTCGGCCAGTTCGGCCAGCGCCACGTCGCTCACGCCCGGCTCGACCACCGCCACGCCGCGCAGGCGCCGTGGCGCGGCGCGCAAGGCCTGCACCAGGAAGCTGTTGTCGCTGCCCAGGAAGCTGGGTTGCACCAGCACGCCGTGCGAGCAGCCATGGGCATCCAGCAAGGCCAGGTATTGCGCCGTGGTGGCATCGTGCTCGGGGCTGTGGCGGCGCCTGGCGGCCAGGGCCAGGCCCTGCACGAAGACGTGCGCGTGCGTGTCCACGGCAAGGCCGGTGTGGGGCGAGGGCAACGCTGTCTCCTGTGTTCTTGTGTCGCCGGCAACACCGGCGGGCTTTCTCCGAGACTGGATTCTAGGAAGACACGGTATAGTTTTCCATTATCTGAAAACTAGATTTTTATATCTTATCGATATGGAAACCCGGCATCTGCGTTATTTCCTCGCCGTCATCGACCAAGGCAGCGTCAGCCGCGCCGCGGACTGGCTGGGCATTGCCCAGCCCGCGCTCAGCCAGGCCCTGCAACGGATGGAGCGCGACCTGGGCACGCGCCTCTTCGAGCGTTCCCGGCAAGGCGCCCGTCCCACGCCCGCGGCGCTGGCCATCCTGGACGACGTGCGCGCCAGCGTGACCCGCATCGACAGCGCCGCCCGCCGGGCCCAGGAAATCGGCCGCGGCAGCGCTGGCCAGCTCACCGTGGGCCTCGTCTCCTCCGCCCTCTTCCACACCCTGCCGCGCGCCCTGCGTGAAATGCGCAAGCAGGCGCCCGGCGTGCGCATCATCCTGCGCGAAATGAGCAATGCCGAACAGGCGCAGGCCTTGCAGACCGGCGAGATCGACATCGGGCTCATGCACACGCCCGTGGCCGTGGGTGGCCGCATGCGCGAGCGCCAACTGTTGCGCGACCGGCTGCTGGCCGCCGTGCCGGACGAATTCGAGGTGGGCGAGGATGGCCAGGTATCGCTGGCCCAGATCGCCAACGCGGGGCTGGTGATGTATCCCCAGGGCCAGTTGCCCGTGCTGTACGCGGGCATTCTGGATGCCATGCGCAAGGCGGGCCACGACCCTGTGGTGGCGCAGGAGGCAAATCGCACCTTGACGGTGCTGGCCTGCGTGGCGGGCGGTTGCGGCGTGGCGCTGCTGCCCAGCTGGATACGTTCGCTGGACTTCGCCGGCGTGCGCTTCTGCGGCGTGCGCGACGGCCAGGGCCTGCCGAGTTTCGACCTCAGCGCGATCTGGCCCGCGCGCTCGGTGCCGACGCTGGCGGACAGGTTTGCGAACCTGGACCTGGCGCGGCCCGACCACGCGTAAGCCGCCACGGCAAGACTAGAAACACAAAGGCCGCCAGCCCGTGATGGGTGGCGGCCTTTGCCTGCCTGGCCTGGCAATCCGGCCGCAAGGGCCGGACGGGGATCAGACGCCTTCGCGCGAAGCGCGGCGGCGCTCGTGCTCTTGCAGGTGACGCTTGCGCAGGCGGATCGACTTCGGGGTCAGTTCGACCAGTTCGTCGTCGTCGATGAATTCCACTGCGTATTCCAGCGACATCTGGATCGGCGGCACCAGGCGCACGGCTTCGTCGGTGCCCGAGGCGCGCACGTTGGTCAGCTGCTTGCCCTTGATGGGGTTGACCACCAGGTCGTTGTCACGGCTGTGGATGCCGATGATCATGCCCTCGTACAGCGGCTCGCCCGGGTTCACGAACATGCGGCCGCGATCCTGCAGCTTCCACAGCGCGTAGGCCACGGCATCGCCGTTGTCCTGGCTGATCAGCACGCCGTTGCGGCGCTCGCCGATCGCGCCTTCGCGCACGGGACCGTATTCGTGGAAGATGTGGCTCATGAGGCCCGTGCCGCGCGTCAGCGTCAGGAACTCGTTCTGGAAACCGATCAGGCCACGCGCCGGAATGATGTATTCCAGGCGGGTACGGCCACGGCCGTCAGGCTGCATGTCCTGCAGGTCGCCCTTGCGGCGGCCCAGCTCTTCCATGACGCCGCCCTGGTGCGCGTCCTCGACGTCGATGGTCAGCGACTCGAAGGGCTCCGACTTCACGCCGTCGATGTCCTTGAACACCACGCGCGGACGCGACACGGCCAGCTCGTAGCCTTCGCGGCGCATCGTTTCCAGCAGGATGGTCAGGTGCAGTTCGCCACGGCCCGACACTTCGAACACGGTGTCGTCGCCCGTGTCACGCACGCGCAGCGCCACGTTGGACTTCAGTTCGCGGTCCAGGCGGTCGCGGATCTGGCGGCTGGTGACGAACTTGCCTTCACGACCGGCCAGCGGCGACGTGTTCACCATGAAATTCATGGTCAGGGTGGGCTCGTCGATGCGCAGCACCGGCAACGCCTCGGGGGTGGCCGGGTCGGTCACGGTGGTACCGATGCCCAGTTCCTCGATGCCGTTGATCAGCACGATGTCGCCGGCTTCGGCCTCATCGACGACCACGCGCTCGAGCCCACGGAACTTCAGCACCTGGTTGATGCGGCCACGGCCGGGCGTGCCGTCGGGACCGAAGCGGTGGGCGATTTCCATGCCGGGGCGGATGCGGCCGCGGTTGACCCGGCCCACGCCGATCTTGCCGACGTAGCTGTTGTAGTCCAGCGAGATGATCTGCATCTGCAGCGGCGCATCGGGATCATCGTCGCGTTGCGGCACGTGCTTCAGGATGGCTTCGAACAGCGGGCGCATGTCGCCGCTGCGCACGTCGGCGTCCAGGCCTGCATAGCCCGACAGGCCCGAGGCGAACACCACCGGGAAGTCCAGCTGCTCTTCCGTGGCGCCCAGCTTGTCGAACAGTTCGAAGGTGGCATTGATGACGAAATCGGGACGAGCGCCCGGACGGTCGATCTTGTTGACCACCACGATGGGCTTCAGGCCCAGGGCCAGCGCCTTGCGGGTCACGAAGATGGTCTGGGGCATCGGGCCCTCGACCGCGTCCACCAGCAGCAGCACGCCGTCGACCATCGACAGCACGCGTTCGACCTCGCCGCCGAAGTCGGCGTGGCCCGGGGTGTCGACGATGTTGATGTGCGTGCCTTCATACTCGACGGCGCAGTTCTTGGCCAGGATCGTGATGCCGCGTTCCTTTTCCAGGTCGTTGGAGTCCATGACGCGTTCGGTCAGGGCCTGGTTCTCGCGGAAGGTACCCGACTGGCGCAGCAGCTGGTCCACCAGCGTGGTCTTGCCGTGGTCCACGTGGGCAATGATGGCAACGTTGCGCAAGGCGCGTGACATAAGAGGATTTCCTTTAGTTTGGCTTGACGGGCATGAGGCCCGCCGGCAATTCGTTCATTTCCAACAAGGCCGTCTTGGGGTCGGCCATATCCTGCAAGGCTTCCAGCGTCACGGACCGATCCAGCGGGAACGGTCCGACACGGGTCCGGCGCAGCGCCGTCAGGTGGGCGTAGCACCCCAGCGCCCGCCCGATGTCCTGGGCCAGCGTCCGGATGTAGGTGCCCTTGCTGCAATCCACATCCAGCACCGCCTGCATGCCATCCGCGTCGAAGGACACCAGTTCAAGCTTGTGTATCGTGACCTGCCGCGGCTCGCGTTCCAGCTCGATGCCGGCGCGCGCATATTCGTACAGCGGCTTGCCATCACGCTTGAGCGCCGAATACATCGGCGGTATCTGCGAAATGCTACCGGTGAAACGTGACAGCACCGCGCGCAGCGCCGCCTCGTCGGTGCCCGCGAATCCTGCCGGCGCCTGCGAGACGACGTTGCCGGTCAGGTCGCCGGAATCCGTTTCCTCGCCAAAGCGCACGGTGGCGAGATACGACTTGTCGGCGTTCAGCATGGCGCCGGAAATCTTGGTGGCCCGCCCCATGCAGCAGACCAGCAGACCCGTCGCAAAGGGATCCAGCGTCCCCGTGTGGCCGGCCTTGGCCGCGTCCAGGGTGCGCTTGGCGCGTTGCAAGGCGTGGTTGCTGGAGAGGCCCACAGGCTTGTCCAGCAACAGCACACCGTCGAGCGCGAGCCCGCGTCGTCTTGCCATCGTCTCAGTCCGGAAAAAAGCGACGACAGCCCTTCAGGGCTTGTCCTCGGGCTCGTCAGGCTCGTCGGGCTCTTCAGGCGCCGGGCCGCTCTGGACGGCGCGATCGATCAGCTGCGACATCTCGATGCCGCGCACGATCTGCACGTCGTGATGGAAGTGCAACGTGGGCACCGTGTGGATGTGCAGCATCTTGAAGAGCTGCGAATGCAGCCAGCCTGCCTTCTCGCGCAAGGCGGCCGTGGCGGCCTCGGGCTCGGCGCCCAGCACGGTGAAATACACCTTGGCGTGCGCGTAGTCGGCCGACAGCTCCACGCCTGACAGCGTGATGAGCCCCGCCCGCGAGATATCGATCTCGCGCTGGATGAGCACGGCCAGATCCTTCTGGATCTGGTCGGCCAGCCGGAGATTCCGGCCGGGGATGGTCTTGGACTTGTGACGGCTCATGGCTTACAGCGACCGGGCGATTTCCTTGATCTCGAAGATCTCGAGCTGGTCACCGACCTGGATATCGTTGTTGTTGCGCAGCGTCAGGCCGCAATCGAAGCCGGAACGCACTTCCTTGACGTCGTCCTTGAAGCGGCGCAGCGAGTCCAGCCAGCCCGACCACTGCACGACGTTGTTGCGCAGCAGGCGCACCTGCGAATCGCGGCGGACGATGCCATCGAGCACCATGCAGCCGGCGATGTTGCCGATGCGGGAGATCGAGTAGACCTCGCGGATCTCGACCATGCCGATGACTTCCTCGCGCTTCTCGGGCGCCAGCATGCCCGACATGGCTGCCTTCACCTCATCCACGGCGTCGTAGATGATGTTGTAGTAGCGCAGGTCGACGTCGTTGGACTCGGCCAGCTTCTTGGCGCTCTGGTCGGCGCGGACGTTGAAGCCGATGACCACGGCGCCCGACGCGATGGCCAGGTTGACGTCGCTTTCGGACACGCCGCCCACGGCGGCGTGCACGACCTGCACGCGCACTTCCTCGGTGGAGAGCTTGGTGAGCGCGGTAACCAGCGCTTCCTGCGAACCCTGCACGTCGGTCTTGACGATGAGCGACAGCGTCTGCATGCCTTCGCCCAGGTTGTCGAACATGGACTCGAGCTTGGCGGCCTGCTGGCGAGCCAGCTTCACGTCGCGGAACTTGCCCTGGCGGAACAGCGCGATTTCGCGCGCCTTGCGCTCGTCGGCCAGCGCCATCAGCTCGTCACCGGCGGCGGGCACTTCGGTCAGGCCCTGGATTTCCACCGGAATGGAAGGACCGGCCGAGGCCACGGGCTTGCCGTTCTCGTCGAGCATGGCGCGCACACGGCCGTAGCTGGCGCCAGCCAGCACCACGTCGCCGCGGTTGAGCGTGCCGCTCTGCACCAGGATCGTGGCCACCGGACCACGGCCCTTGTCCAGGCGCGCTTCGATGACCAGGCCCTTGGCCGGGGCTTCCACCGGCGCCTTCAGTTCCAGGATCTCGGCCTGCAGCAGGACGTTTTCCAGCAGGTCGTCGATACCCGTGCCCGCCTTGGCCGACACCGGCACGAAGGGCACGTCGCCGCCGTATTCTTCCGGCACGACTTCCTCGGCAACCAGTTCCTGCTTGACGCGGTCGGGGTTGGCATCGGGCTTGTCGATCTTGTTGATGGCCACGACCAGCGGCACGCCGGCGGCCTTGGCGTGGTGGATGGCTTCACGCGTCTGCGGCATGACGCCGTCGTCGGCGGCCACCACCAGGATCACGATGTCGGTCGCCTTGGCGCCGCGGGCACGCATGGCGGTGAACGCCTCGTGGCCCGGGGTATCCAGGAAGGTGACCATGCCACGCTCGGTCTCGACGTGATAGGCGCCGATGTGCTGCGTGATGCCGCCGGCCTCGCCCGCGGCAACCTTGGCGCGGCGGATGTAGTCCAGCAGCGAGGTCTTGCCGTGGTCGACGTGGCCCATGACGGTGACGACGGGCGCGCGCGACTGCAGTTCGCCTTCGGCCTGCGGCGTTTCGTCCAGGAAGGCTTCCGGGTCGTCCAGCTTGGCGGCGATGGCCTTGTGGCCCAGTTCCTCGACGAGGATCATGGCCGTTTCCTGGTCCAGCACCTGGTTGATGGTGACCATCTGGCCCAGCTTCATCAGGTGCTTGATCACCTCGGCGGCCTTGACGGACATCTTGTGCGCCAGGTCGGCCACGGTGATGGTCTCGGGCACGTGCACTTCGCGCTGGATGAACTCGGCGGGCGCCTGCTGGCTGGCCTGCTGCGACTGCTGGCGGCCGTGACGGCCACCGCCCTTGCCGCCCTTGCCGCCGCCCTTGCCTGCGCGCCAGCCGTCACGGCTGGCCGGCGCAGCCGGGCCCTTGCTGTCGGCGGGCTTCTTGCGGGAAGCGTCGTCGGACCAGGTCGAGGACACCTCGGCCGTCTTGATGACCTTCTTGCCCGGCGCGCCGGCGGCCGGCTTGGCAGCGGGCTTCGCAGCCGCGCCCTTGGCGGCCGCGGGCTTGTGCAGCGTGCCGGACAGGGCGCCGGCAGCGGGCGCCTCGGGTTCCGGCGCGCGCAGCACCTTGCGCGGACGATTCAGCATTTCGCGCAGCGCGGCGGCTTCGGCTTCGGCCTGGCGGCGGGCACGATCACGGTCTGCCGTGGTGGCATTGGCCACGGATGCAGCGACGGGAGGCGGCTCGGCACGGCGGGCAGCGCGCGACGGCGCCGACGACACGGGCGCGGCAGGGGCGACGGGCGCGACAGGCGCCGGGGCCTTGGCCTCGGCCGCTGCGGGCGTCTTCACTTCGGGTTCGGCTTGCACCGGCGCGGCAGCGGGCTGGGCGTCGGCCGGCTTGGCGGCGGCTTCGGGTTCGGCCTTCGCGACAGGCGCGGGCTCGGGTTCCGGCTGCGGCGCGGGCGTCTCGACCTTGGCGTCGACGGCAGGCGCCTCTTCCTTGGCGGCGGGCGCGGGCGCCGCTTCCTTCACCACGTCGGGCTCGGCGGCGGCAACAGGCTCGGCAGCCGCGGGCGGCTCGACGGTCTCGGCCTGCGCCGGAGCAGCTTCGACAGCCTGCACGGTTTCCTTGATGTCCTGCTCGGGCACGGCCAGTTGCGTCGTTTCCGCGACGGCGGCATCGGCAGCGTCGACGGCATCGATACGGTCGGCGTCTTCGGCACGCACCGGGGCGTCGACGCCCTCGGGGGTGTCGCGCTTGACGAACACGCGCTTCTTGCGCACTTCCACCTGGATGGTGCGCGAACGGCCGCTGCCGTCGGCCTGGCGGATCTCGGAGGTCTGGCGACGCGTCAACGTGATCTTCTTGCCATCGCTGGCGCCGTGGGCACGGCGCAGCGACTCGAGCAGCTTCGCCTTGTCGCTGTCGGTGACGGAATCGTCCACCGATTTGAGATCAACGCCAGCCGAGCGCAGCTGATCCAGCAGCACATTGGCAGGCATCTTCAGCTCGGTAGCGAACTGGGCGACGGTATTACTCGACATTAGGTTCTCTCTTCCCTATTTACAGCGTATTTCAACAAACACCGCAAGACAGCAGACCGCATGGCACTCAGGCCCCGGCCGGCTTGTCGTCCTCGAACCAGTGCGCACGGGCGCGCATGATGAGCTCGCTGGCCTCGTCGTCGCTGACGCCGGCCAGCTCGGCCAGTTCGTCGCTCGCCAGTTCGGCCAGGTCATCACGCGTGCTCACGCCGTTCTCGGCCAGCTTCGCCACCAGCTCGGGCGTCACGCCCTCGAGGCTCAGCAGGTCTTGCGCGGTTTCCTTCAGTTCTTCCTGGGCGATCGCCTCGGTCAGCAGGGCGTTGCGCGCACGGGTGCGCAGCTCGTTGATCGTGTCTTCGTCGAAGGCTTCGATCTCGAGCAGTTCCTGCATGGGCACGTAGGCGATTTCTTCCAGGCCCGTGAAGCCTTCGTCGATCAGGATGTCGGCGACTTCCTCGTCCACGTCCAGCTTGCTCATGAACGTGGCACGCAGGTTGGCGCGCTCGGACTCCTGGCGGTTCAGGCTTTCTTCCGGCGTCATGATGTTGATCTGCCAGCCGGTCAGCTCGGACGCCAGGCGCACGTTCTGGCCCTTGGCACCGATGGCCTTGGGCAGGTTTTCCTCGTCGACCACCACGTCCATCGCGTGCTTGTCTTCATCGACCACGATGGACTCGACGTTGGCCGGGGCCAGCGCGCCGATGACGAACTGCGCGGGATCTTCCGACCACAGCACGATGTCGACCTGTTCGCCGCCCAGCTCGTTGCGCACGGCGGTGACGCGCGAACCGCGCATGCCGACGCAGGTGCCGATCGGGTCGATGCGCTTGTCATAGGCGATGACGGCGATCTTGGCGCGCACGCCTGCATCACGGGCAGCAGCCTTGATCTCGAGCAGGCCCTGCTCGATCTCGGGCACTTCGTTCTCGAACAGCTGGCGGATGAAGTCGGGCGAGGTGCGCGACAGGATGACCTGCTGGCCGCGCAGGGTGTGGTCGACTTTCAGCACGAAAGCCCGCACGCGGTCGCCGACCCGCAGGTTTTCCTTCGGGATCATTTCCTGGCGCGGCAGGCGGGCTTCGATCTTGCCCGTCTCGATGATGTAGTCGCCCTTGTCCATGCGCTTGACCGTGCCGGACACGATGGTCTCGCCACGATCGAGGAAGTCGTTCAACACCTGCTCGCGCTCGGCATCGCGGATCTTCTGCAGGATCGCCTGCTTGGCCGCCTGGGCGCCGATGCGGCCGAACTCCACCGGCTCGAGCGGCTCTTCGATGTATTCACCGACCTGGATGCCGGGGACGATTTCCTCGGCTTCCGAGAACAGCTCTTCGCGATCCGGCTCCTGCAGGCCGGCCTCGTCGGGCACGACCAGCCAGCGGCGGAACCCTTCGTGGTCACCGGAGTTGCGGTCGATCGCGACGCGGATGTCCGCGTCGTCCTTGAAACGCTTTTTCATGGCCGAGGCCAAGGCGCCTTCCAGCGCCTCGAAGACCACGTCACGCGCCACGTTCTTTTCACGCGCCAGCGCGTCGACCAACAGAAGAATTTCGCGACTCATCGCTTTTTGCCCTTGAAATCCAGGACGGGATCCAGCTTGGCACGCTCGATATCCTCGAACGTGAAACTCAGCACCTGGACCTCGCCCTTCTTTGCCTCAAATTCCAGACCGAACGTCGACGCACCGGCAGGCTCCTGGCCCTCGGCCGCAGCCGCCTCGGCCAACAACTTGCCCGAAAAGACCTTGCGGCTGTCGACTGCCTCGCGCAGCTTGATCTCGACGCGCTCACCCGCGAACCGGCGCAAATCAGCCTCGTTGCGCAAGGGACGGTCAACGCCGGGAGAACCGACTTCCAGCCGGCGGTAATCGATATTCTCGACTTCGAACACACGCGACAGCTGGCGCGTCACGCGCTCGCAATCCTCGATCCGCACCCCTTCGGGGCGATCGATGGTGACACGCAGCAGGCCCAGCGCGGCGCGCTCGACTTCCACGAGCTCGACATCCATGCCGGCCAGCGCCTGTTCGGTCAATGCGTACAGATCTGCCATATATATAAAAAAAAAGGGCTGTTTACCCAGCCCACGTTGCACTTACCCTGCATTGCATGCAGCCGGAAAGGCTGCGATGCCGCGACACCACTGCCGCCGCCAGGCTTGGTCAGAACCTTGGAGGAACGCCAGAAGCGTCCCGATTCATCGTTCTTGTCAGCGCCGCGCTGCCGTGATTGCGGCACAGTGCGCTGCGCATTGGCCTACCACCGGCCCACTCGCAAGGCTTGCGGAAAATACTCGCAAGCCGAGAAAACCATTGATTCTAGCAGAAAAACGGAAATTTGCCTTCCCCGTCACGGGTTTACGAAAACAGGGCCACGCTCGGACCCCGTCCCTTTTGTCGCCGGGCCGTCCCAAGACAAAAGACAGCCCCTCGGGGGGCAGCAAGCCGAAGGGCGCAGCGTGGGGCCCTTCCCGTCACTGCCAGCATCCTGCCCGGTGCGTCAGCGCGCGCCGCGCCCGCCCATCACACCCAGGCGCGACTCGTGCGCCGAGGCGCCGCGAGGCTGCCAGTCATCACCGCGGGCGCCACCACCGCCGCCGTTGCCGTTGCGCGCACGCGGCGCGCGCGGCTTGGACGCCTTGTTGCCGTTCGCGCCGCCCTGCCCTTTGGCGCCCTGGCCCTGCCCCCTCGGGCCCTGACCCTTGGCACCTTGCGAACCCTGGCCGCGGGCGGGCTTCTGACCTTCAGCCCCCGCAGCCGGCTTGGCCGACTTGCGCGCGCCCGGCTTGCCACCGGCAGCAGACTTCGCCCCCGGCTTGCCGCCCGCCTTGCCAGCCGCCTTGGGGCCGGCGCCTGCGCCAGCACCCACCGGCTTGCCACGGGGTTTCCGGTTGCCATTGGCATTGCCACCCGCCTTGTTGCCACCGCCGGCGCCCCGGCCGGCGGGCTTGTCCGACGCACCACCGAGCGGATGGCCATTGGCATAACCGCCCGAGAACATCAGCCCCGTCGTGAACGGATCGGCCGTGCCGGACTGCGCGCCGCCCTTGCGGCCGCCCTGTAGCGTGCCGCGGCGGCCGATGCGCGCGCCGCTCATACCATTGCGCTCCATCGTGCCGAAGCCCGGCGGCAACGCACTGTCATGCGAGGTGGGTTGGCGCGGACGGCGCTCCTCGTCGCTCTCGTCACGCAACAGGCCCAACTGCACCATCAGGGCCGTCACCAGCGAGGCGTCGACATCCTCCCAGCGACCACGACGCAGGTTGGATGGCAGCACCACGTCACCGAAACGGGTGCGGATCAGGCGGCTGACCGTGACGCCCACCGCCTCGAACATGCGGCGCACCTCGCGATTGCGGCCTTCATTCAGGGTCACGCGATACCAGCGATTGCTGCCCTCGCCCCCCAGGAATTCCATGCTGCCGAAAGCAGCCGGACCATCTTCCAGCTCGATGCCCTCGACGAGCGAACGGCGCTGCGCCTCGTCCATCTCGCCCAGCACGCGCACCGCGTACTCGCGCTCGGCGCCGTAGCGGGGATGCATCAGGCGGTTGGCCAGGTCACCCGAGGTCGTGAAGATCAGCAGGCCTTCGGTATTCAGGTCCAGCCGCCCCACGGAAAGCCACTTGCCGTTGCGTACCGGCGGCAGGCGCGAGAACACGCTGGCACGGCCACCCGGATCATCGTGGCTGACGATTTCGCCCGCGGGCTTGTGATACAGGATGATGCGCGGCGGCTTCTTGGCATTGGGACGCGAGACGATCTTGCCGTTCACGCGCACCTGGTCGGTCGGCCCGACGCGCTGGCCGATGTGGGCAGGCTCGCCGTTGACCGATACGCGACCGGCCACGATCAGTTCTTCCATTTCACGGCGCGACCCGACGCCGGCGTCCGCCAGCACCTTGTGCAGCTTGGGCATGGCCGCGTCGCTGGACAGGTATTTGTTCAGGCGCTGCTCGGTGCGAACCGACCGCTCCAGGTACGACAAGGCATTGTCGGCCTCCTGCTCGGACTCGCGAGTCTCTTGCGGCAGGGGCTGGGCCGAGTGGGCCTCGCCCGAGCGCGGGGAATTTCCCTTGCGGCGGCGCGGACGTCCCTCGGCGGGCGGCGCGTCGGCAGCAGGCGCCGCCTCGGCGGTTTGGGCCGTGGCGGCATCACCCGCCGACGCGTCGGTGCGGCGGCGGCGGAAAGGCGTGCGCAATTTGCGGCCACGGCCCTTGGGCGCGCCACCCGCGCCATCCTGCGAGGCGCCATCCTCAACCTGCGGCAAGGCATCCTGCGTCGATTCATTCATGGTCACGAAGACTCCGTTCTCTTTTAGCTTCTGGTCGGGACTTCCGAGGCGCCGGGGCGCGGAAGCTCCACTTCATCGGTTTGCGGGGGCGCCACTTCATCAGGCGACTCCCCAGGGATTTCGTCGGGCTGCGGCACGGGCGCAACCTCGGGTTCCGCCGGCGGCGTCCAGCCAGGCGGCGCATCAGGCCGAGGCTCGGGGTCCGGCTGGGGCACGGTCGCAGGCTGCGGTGCCGGCACGGGCTCGGGCGCGCCGGGCTCGGCTGATTCATGCATGTCATCCACGCCGCCATCTCCTTCCGACCGGGGCGCCTCGCCGTCGCCGGCAGCCCCTGTCGCATCAGCACTCACGGCTTCGGCATCCGCCAGGGTGTCTTCCTGCTGGCTCTCGGCATCCTGCGGCAAGGCGCCCGCGCCCGGCAGCACGGCCTCGAGCGCCTGCGTGAACGCCAAGCCACCCAGCTCCGCCTGCGCCTGCTGCGGATCCAGCTCAGGCAGCTCATCCAGCGCGCGCAGGCCCAGATCATCGAGGAACTGGCGCGTGGTGCCCAACAAGGCAGGCCTGCCCGGCGCGTCGCGATGGCCGATGGTTTCGATCCAACCGCGATCCTCGAGCGACTTGATGATCTGCGAAGACACCGTCACGCCGCGGATGTCCTCGATGTCGCCCCGCGTCACCGGCTGGCGCCACGCGATGATGGCCAGGGTTTCCAGCACGGCGCGCGAATAACGCGGCGGCTTTTCAGGATTGAGGCGCTCCAGGAAGCGCTGCATTTCGGGCCGGCTCTGGAAACGCCAGCCACTGGCCAGCTGGACCAGGGCCAGCCCCTTGGGCTCCCATTGCTGGGCCAGTTGATCCAGCAAACCCGCCAACGGGATCTGCTCGACCTCATCCTCGGTGAACAACCTGCGCAACTCCGCCACCTGCATGGGTTGCTGCGCGCACAGTAAAGCGGTTTCGAGAACCGAAATGGCCTGACTTTCGTTCATCGGTACATGCACCCTTTGTTCAACCTGCCACGGGCAGACGTTTTGCTCGTCTTGCCCGGCTCGTGTAGAATGCTGCCTCTCAGACGCGGGGTGGAGCAGTCTGGCAGCTCGTCGGGCTCATAACCCGAAGGTCGTAGGTTCAAATCCTGCCCCCGCAACCAAATTCCTTTGTCGTGCCCGCCATGCAGGGGGTTCACCCCCCGGCCCGCAACCCGGTTTGCAGTTTGCGCGGCACGCAACAGCACAGATTCCAGCCCGGCCTCAGGGCACGCTCCCTTCCCCAATTTTTCGCCACGCTTGACGCCTGCTTGCGCCGTCCAGCGGCAAGCCCCTGCCTGCCGGGTCGGATCGCTGAGCAAATCACTGAGCAAATACGTGAGCGAGCCCATGTCCGCGCGCAGGGCGCGGCCACGCCCCGGCCCGGCTTGCGCCGCCGCACGGACAGGAATGGGAAACAGGCTCAACGTGTACAGCTCTAAATGGAAAGCGCGCAAAGGCGTCGATATCAGCAAGGGCGGATGGGGCAGGAGCCCGGTCCTGGCGTGCAAGCGACCCCGGGGCCTGCACGCCTGCAGCGCCATCCCGCCCGCCCTGCCCGGCCATCCATGACAGGGATGAGGCGTGGCACAGGCCGCAGGACTTGCGACACGACATGCAAGGAACGAGATCGTGCATCACGGCACGACAATGACAACGTGCGCAAAACGCGAAAAAAACGCGGAAGAACGCGACGGCACAACGAAAATGCTTGGGTAGTGGGAGGCGCTTCCCGGGACATCTCCCTGGCAGGCGCCTCTTGGGCAGAACTGCGCGGGTTCGTGACCTGCGCCTTTTTGGTTATTGCCCAGCCCCAGGCAGTTTGCCCGGGATTGCCGGCCTGGCAAGAAACGAAACGTTCTTGCTGGTTCCTTGGCGGCGACCTTGTCGCGGCACCAGATGCTGTCTTGCCAGGGCAATGCTGTCTTGCCACGGCAAACGACAGCGGAATTGCCGAAAAGCTCTTAACTCTTGGGCCAGTATAACTCCAAGCTCGCGCCATGTGTAAAGGCGCAGCACTGCTTTTCACCCGGCGCGGCATGAGGGTCTTTTCACCACGTTTCCCCGACCCGCTCAATCGGGCGTGGCGCATTCCCGCAGCAGGGCCTCGGCACGCGCCTCGATGGCCCGCGATTCGGCAGGCGACCCTCGCACGATGAGCACCAGCCCCAGGGCCTTGCCTGCCTTTTCGCTGGGCACCGGCGCCAGGGGATAACGCTGCTTGTGCACGCCATGCAGCACCTGCGTGACGGCCTGCCCGGAGAAACGCAGCAGGCCCTTGATCCGCAGGATGGCCTCGCCGTGCGCATCCTGCAACGCCGCCAGCCCCGCCAGGAAACGGCCCGCGTGCAAGGCGCCCGGGACAGGCAGGCTGATGACCCGGACGCCTGCATGCGATGCCGGGGCCACGGCCCTCACGCCAGACAGGCCCAGCCACCCCTGCCAGCCACTGCCGGGCCCGGCCTGCCGATATGGGCCCAGGGCATCCAGGGTGCCCCGCCACGACTGGACGGTATCCGCCGTTACGGCCCGCAAGCCCGGATGATGCCGCGCCATGGCCGCCATGGTTTCCGCCCGCTGCGCAGGGGTCGCCAGATCCGTCTTGGTCAGCACGGCCAGATCCGCCTGCGCCAGTTGGCGGGAAGCCTCCGGCTGGGCCGACAGCTGGCCGGCGCCATGCACGGCATCGAGCGTCATGACGGTGCCGGCATAGGCATAGCGCTCGACCAGGAAGGGATCGTGGCGCAAGGTGAACAGCACGGCCGCGGGATCCGCCATGCCGGTGGTCTCGAGCAACACGCGGGAAAAAGCAGGAATGCGGCGCTGCAGCGCCTGCATGAACAGGTCACGCAGGGTCTCGCTGAGCTCGCCGCGCAGGCTGCAACAGACGCAGCCGCCTTCCAGCAAGGCAACGCCGCCCTCGGACACGCGCAAGAGGTGATGGTCGACGGCAATGCTGCCCAGCTCGTTGACCACGACGGCCGTCTCGCGCAAGCCCGGCTCGCGCAGGAGCCGGTTGACGAGCGTGGTCTTGCCGCTGCCCAGGAAACCCGTGACGACGACCAGGGGGATGCGCCGGTCGGCCGGCGCCGGCCCGCCCCCCGCCTGGCTCACGCCACCGGCCGGGCCTGGGGCTTGGGATAGGCGTCCTGGTAGACCACCGAAAACGTGGCCAGCGCGTCCAGCGCCTTCTGGGGATCATGGCCGGGCTTGACCGCGAAACTGTCGAAGCCGCAACGCGCCTGGTAGTAGATGGTGTCGATCATGACGTCGCCCGTGGCGCGCAACTCCCCGCGCCAGCCCAGTTCGCCTCGCAGGATCTGCGCGATGGAGTAACCGCGTCCATCGGTATAGACCGGGAAGTCGACGGCCAGGAAAGCCAGTCCTTGCGGATCGATGCGTCCATCGGCATCCGCCAGCACGGCGGGATCCGCGTCGGGCGCGAGCAGCACGCCCACCGGATGCGCGCGGGCACGCAAGGCATCCCGGTGCGCCAGCCAATCGGGCAGGGACACGATCCAGCCGGGTTCGTCGGCCGGCAAGGCGCCACCCTCTTCGGCCGCGTGCAGGCGCCAGTCGTTGGACTGCAGCGCACCGCCACGGATCAGGGTGGCGGCATCCGCCTGGGTCAGGACGTCAGACATGGGCGGCCTCCTCGCGCTGCTTGGGCTTGGCCAGCCCGGGATCGGCATAGACATCCTGCTTGAAGGGATCGATGCCGACGCGGTCGACCACGTCGATGAAGCGCTCGGCATCGCCGTCGCGCAGGCGCAGGTAGGTATCGATGAGCTTGGCCACGACGTCGGCCACCTGTTCGCGGGCAAACGAAGGACCGATGATGCGGCCGATGGCGGCCCCCGCGCCGCGCGTGGAATCGATGTCGGCATAGGGCTTGTCGGCGCCGTTCTGGCGACCGCCCAGGGTGACCTGATACCACTCCTCGCCCGCCTTGTCGACGCCGAGGATGCCGATATGGCCGACGTGGTGATGCCCGCAGGAATTGATGCAGCCGGAGATGTTCAGGTCGAGCTCGCCGATGTCGTGCAGGTAATCGAGGTTGTCGAAGCGGCGCTGGATGGCCTCGGCCACCGGAATCGAGACGGCGTTGGCCAGCGCACAGAAATCGCCGCCGGGACAGGCGATGATGTTGGTCAGCAGGCCGATGTTGGCCGTCGCCAGGTTCAGCGCCTTCAGCTCCTGCCACAAGTCATGCAGGCGGCTGCGGCGCACGTCGGCCAGGATGAGGTTCTGTTCGTGCGAGACGCGCAGTTCGCCGTAGCCATAACGGTCGGCCAGGTCGGCGACGCTGTCCATCTGGTCGGCAGTGATGTCGCCCGGCGGCACGCCGGTGGGCTTCAGCGACACGGTGACCGCGGCATAGCCCGGCGCACGGTGCGCATGGACATTGGTGCGCAGCCAGCGGGCAAAGGCGGGATCCGCCGCGGCAAGCGCCTCGGTCTGGTCATCGTCGCTGGCGGCCGCGGCGTCATACTCGGGCCAGGTGAAGCGGCTGGCCACGACGTCCAGCTCTTCCTGCGTGATGGTGTCGGGACCATTGCGCAAGGCCTGCCAGACCTCGTCGACCTGCTGGGCGAAGGCCTCGGGCGTGAGGTCCTTCACCAGGATCTTGATGCGGGCCTTGTACTTGTTGTCGCGCCGGCCGTGCAGGTTGTAGACGCGCAGCGTCGCCTGCAGGTAGGTCAGCAGATCCTGCCAGCGCACGAAAGGATTGATGAGCTTGCCCACGATGGGCGTGCGGCCCAGGCCGCCGCCCACCCAGACGCGGAAACCGACCTCGCCGTCACGCTCGACGGCATGCAGGCCGATGTCGTGCACGCCGACGGCGGCACGGTCATGGCGCGCGCCGCTGACGGCGATCTTGAACTTGCGCGGCAGGAAGGCGAATTCGGGATGCAGCGTGGACCACTGGCGGATGATTTCGCACCAGACCAGCGGATTCACGATCTCGTCGGTCGCGATGCCGGCGAAATGGTCGGTGGTGGTGTTGCGGATGCAATTGCCGCTGGTCTGGATGGCATGCATCTGCACCGAGGCCAGCGCTGCCAGGATTTCCGGCACGTTTTCCAGCGCGGGCCAGTTGAACTGGATGTTCTGGCGTGTGCTGAAATGGCCATAGCCACGGTCCCAGGTGCGGGCGATGTGGGCCAGCATGCGCAACTGCCGCGACGCCAGCAGGCCGTAAGGGATGGCCACGCGCAACATGGGCGCATGGCGCTGGATGTACAGTCCGTTCTGCAGACGCAGGACGCGAAATTCGTCTTCGCTCAGTTGGCCATCCAGGAAGCGGCGCGTCTGCCCCGTAAACTGGACCACCCGTTCGTCCACCAGCTTCTGGTCGACGGCATCATAGATATACATAGAAAGCGCACCCTCAGGCATCGCGGCGGCGCAGCACGAGCCCACAATCCGGTCATTCGCTGGAAACAGGCAGCCAGCACGACCTTGCATTATATTTTTTGGAACGGCCGCCCGACGGCCATCATTCGGTTAATAACCAAAATGTCTTAACCGGGCTCGCGCCCCTCCTCCAGCGCCTGCCCAGCGGAGTTTCCAGCCATGCAACGAGAATTCGACCTGGTCGTCACCATCCTGGGAGGCCTGCGCGACGCGCCGGCCGCCTGGCTCAGCACCGCGGAAGTGGTGGCGGCCGTGCAACACCCCGGCGCCGACGCCATTTCCGAAGAACGGGTGCTGCACCACCTGCACATCATGGAGGACGCAGGCCTGGTCACGCGCATGGACGCAGTCGTGGATACGCGCTGGCGTCTTACCTGGACCGGCTACGACACCCTGGACGGCGACGAGGACGACGACGCGGACGTCTGACAAACCTGGGCGGCGAGGCGTTCGCGATCATCATGCCCGACGGCCAGCCCGCTCGTGCGCAAGAAGTGGCCGAAACGCCTGCGCGCCCAGACCGAGCAGGCGCTCGCGCTGACGGACCAACGGCTCCATGAGCCAAGGCGGCGTACCGCAACCGCTTGCGCCGCAATGTGGCGCCGACGACGGATCACAATCGGATGGCGTTGGCGTAGAGGTAGCGTCCAGAGGATGCAGCGCCTGGATGTGTCGCGCATGGATTTATGCGACCAGAGACACAGAAAGGCAAAAGGGCGAACGCCTGAAGCGTTCGCCCTTTTGAAATCTTGGCTCCCCGAACTGGGTTCGAACCAGTGACCTGCGGATTAACAGTCCGTCGCTCTACCGACTGAGCTATCGGGGAATTGGAGAAGCGAGATAATAGCACTATTTTTCGAAGGTGCGCAAATCGAGGAGAAAAACTTCGACCTGCGGCGCCCGCTTTCTTTCATTGCCGACTTTCGACACGCGACAAAAGATCGTGCTAGAATGCATGGCTTCGCCGGCATAGCTCAGTTGGTAGAGCAGCGCATTCGTAATGCGAAGGTCGTAGGTTCGACTCCTATTGCCGGCACCAAGATAAAAGCAAGACAAAAGGGGCAGTCCTCACGGACTGCCCCTTTTCCATTTCCGCTACGCCCCGTTCGCTCAACCCGCGTCGGACTGCAAGGCGGGCGCTGCCTTCGCAAAGGCCGGCAACGCCTGGCAGGCCGCCTCGATGCGCAGGATGCGCACCAGCCCGGACAGGTCGCAATCGACACGCCGCGCATTGGCCAATTGCGGCACCAGGCAGATATCCGCCAGCGTGGGCGTGTCGCCATGGCAGAAGGCGCCCTGCACGGGCGAGCGCGCCAGCTCGGCCTCGAACGCGTCCAGGCCCAGCATCACCCAATGGCGATACCAGTCGTCGCGCGCCGCGTCCTGCACCCCCAATTCATTCTTCAGGTACTTCAACACCCGCAGGTTGTTCAAGGGATGGATGTCGCACGCGATGGACAGCGCCAGCGCGCGCACGCGCGCACGCCCGGCCGGATCCGCCGGCAGCAGCGCGGGCTGCGGGTGCGTGTCTTCCAGGTATTCGATGATGGCCAGCGACTGGCTCAAGGTCAGGTCGCCATCGACCAATGCAGGCACGAGCGCCGCCGGATTGACGGCCCGGTAGGCCGCCTGCAACTGCTGGCCGCCCTCCTTGCGCAGATGGATGGGCACCGTCTCGTGCGGCAAGGCCTTCAGGTTCAATGCGATCCGCACCCGGTAGGCCGCGGAACTGAGGGAGTAGCTATAGAGCTGCAGCATGAAGACCTGCCATCAGGACGCCCGGCCCACATGCCGGAACAAGGAATGCAACCCGCAACACAGCCCGGGGAGGGTCAACCCTCGGCGGCCGGCGCGGTGCCAGCGGCCTGCGCCATGGACTTGTCGGACAGCCCCTTGGGCAGCGGGAACGAGACGTTCTCTTCCAGCCCGGGCATCTTGCGCACCGACACCGCGCCCAACTCCTTCAACCGGTCGATGACCTGCCGCACCAGGATCTCGGGCGCCGACGCCCCCGCCGTGATGCCGATACGCGAGCGCCCCTCCAGCCAGGCCGGATCGATGGCATGCGCGCCGTCGATCAGATAGGCGGGCGTGCCGCGGCGCTCGGCCACTTCGCGCAGGCGGTTGGAGTTCGAGCTGTTGGGGCTGCCGACCACCAGCACCAGGTCGCACGCCGGCGCCAGCACCTTGACCGCGTCCTGGCGGTTCTGGGTGGCATAGCAGATGTCGCTCTTCTTGGGCTCGACGATGGAGGGGAAGCGCGCCTTCAGGGCACTAGACACCGCCGCCGCATCGTCCACCGACAAGGTGGTCTGCGTGACGTAGGCCAGGTTCTCGGGGTCCGCCACCTGCAGGCCATGCACGTCTTCGACCGTCTCGACCAGGTGCATGCCCCCATCGGCCTGGCCCAGCGTGCCCTCGACTTCCGGATGGCCCTTGTGGCCGATCATGATGATCTCGCGGCCAGCCGCGCGCATGCGCGACACCTCGATATGCACCTTGGTGACCAGGGGGCAGGTGGCATCGAAGATCTGGAGCTGGCGCTCGGCCGCCTCGCGGCGCACCGCCTGCGAGACGCCATGCGCGGAGAACACCACGATGGCGCCGGCGGGCGCCTCGTGCAGTTCGTCGATGAAGATGGCGCCCTTGCCGCGCAGGTCTTCCACGACATAGCGGTTATGGACGATCTCGTGGCGCACGTAGATGGGCGCGCCATGCAGCACCAGCGCCCGGTCGACGATCTCGATGGCGCGGTCCACGCCGGCACAGAAGCCGCGCGGCTGCGCCAGCATGATCTCGGCGCCTTCGATCTTGGCTTCGACAGTCATCAGAGCACCCCCAGGATGGCCACATCCACCCGCAAGGCCGTGCCGGCGAGCGGATGGTTGAAATCGAAGACGGCAGACTCGTCGCGCAGCTCCTTCAGCACGCCGGAATAGCGCGAGCCGTCAGGCGCGGGGAATTCCACCATGTCGCCCGGATCGAAGGTCGTATCGGGACCCGCGTGGCGAGCCAGCATCTCGCGGCTGACGATCTGCACCAGCTCGGGATTGCGGTCGCCGTAGGCCTGGGCAGGCGGCAACGTGAAGCTGAAGCGCGCGCCTTCGGGCTGGCCGATGAGTGCCGCCTCCATGCCGGGCGCCCACTGCCCGCTGCCCAGCTGCAGCGTGGCGGGCCGGCCATCGAAGGTGTCGGCAAAGACGGAATCCTCTCCGGGACCGGACGCCAGCACGATGCGGTAGTGCAGGGTCAGGTAGGAATCCGGACGGACCAAAATGTTCTCGGGGGCGGGGCTGGCGGTCAAAATCTGTCACCGTAACGCGGTTACCAAACCCTGATTTTAAAGCCTCCATGGCCCGATCGCTTCCCCCGCCCGCAGAACGCCCGCGCGAGCGTCTTTTACGCCACGGCGCGCAGGTCCTGACGGATGCCGAATTGCTGGCCATCATGCTGCGCACCGGCGTGGCCGGGCGCAGCGCCGTCGAGATGGGCCGCAGCCTGCTTGGCCACTTCGGCGGCCTGCGGCCATTGCTGTCGGCCGACCTGGCCGCCCTGCTGTCGCAAGGCGGCCTGGGTCAGGCCAAGGCCTGCCAGCTGGCGGC
Organism: Orrella dioscoreae; assembly: GCF_900089455.2. Classification (NCBI taxonomy): domain Bacteria; kingdom Pseudomonadati; phylum Pseudomonadota; class Betaproteobacteria; order Burkholderiales; family Alcaligenaceae; genus Orrella; species Orrella dioscoreae. Next base: position 1,688,991 of record NZ_LT907988.1, on the reverse strand, counting down.
CGTGCTGGAACTGGCCCGGCGCGCCACGGAAGAGGCCCTGACCCAGGGCAGCACCCTCAGCCAGCCCGAGCGGGTCAAGCACTACTGCATCGCGCTGCTCGGCCACCGCAAGGTGGAACACTGCATGGCGTTGTTCCTGGACAACCAGTTGCGGCTGATCGCCGCCGAGGAGCTGTCGCGCGGCACCCTGTCGCAGGCGTCCGTCTACCCCCGGGAAGTCGTGCGCGCGGCCCTGCGCCACCATGCCGCCGCGCTCATCCTGACCCACAACCACCCGTCCGGCTCGCCCCAGCCCAGCGCTGCCGACGAGCGCCTCACCCGCCAACTGCGCCAGGCGCTGGCGCTGGTGGACGTCCGCCTGCTCGACCACCTGGTGGTTGGCGCCGGCCAGGCGATCTCCATGGCCGAGCTTGGCCTGATGTAACACCGGCATGATGCCCCGACGCCACATTCCTGCCCTGGCCTGCCCTGCGCCCCACATGGCGGCTTCCCCGGGCAGGAACCCCATGCTAGAATCCACGGTTGACTTTTCCAGCCCACAGGATACGTGGCCAGGTTTCATGTCGCAGCGCCGTGATCCATCCCTGATGATCCCGGCGCGCGGCGGCGCCTCCCAGGCATTGCGACAGCGATGTCGCCCCGGGAACCAAGGCGTGCCAGGCTGGCGACCCGCCCAACCCCAGGACGATCCCATGAAAGAAGGCATCCACCCCGAATACCGTGAAGTGGTCTTCCACGACCTCATCACCGGCAGCAAGATCATCACCCGTTCCACCCTGAACTCGCGTGAAACGATCGAACTCGACGGCAAGACCTATCCGCTGTTCAAGTGCGACGTGACCTCGGAATCGCACCCCTTCTACACCGGCGCCCAGACCCGCATCGTCGAGACCGGCCGCGTCGAGAAGTTCCGCGCCCGCTTCGCCCGCACCGCCGGCACGAAGAAGGCTGCTGCCCAGGGCTGAATCCTGGCATCGCCGAGCACCCCCTGCGCGCGCCCAGGCGCCGCAACACGGGTGCCAGCAAGAAAAAAGGCAGCCGACAGGCTGCCTTTTTTTCCTCCCGACCCGCCTTAGGCCCTGCGCGCATTCCGCCGGCCTCCCAGGCCCGTCCCCGGGGGCCTCTGCCCCGTCCTTTTTTTCGACCCTGCGGTTACATTACGCCTGTGTCTCCTGCATCGCGCTCCACCCCCGCCCGGCTGACCGCCACGGCGACCGTCAAGCTGCCCCGGTACATCCTGGTCGGCCTCTCCCTGGTCTATATCCTGGCCGGGCTGTTCCTGCGCGACCCCTGGAAAACCGACGACGTCGTCGGGGTGGCCACCATGCTGACCGCCCTGCAGGAAGGCAGCCGCGCCTGGCTGCTGCCGCAGGTGGGCCACCTGGCCTATGCCCAGGATGGCCCGCTGATCACCTGGGTCGGCGCCATCAGCGTCTGGCTGCTGGCGCCGCTCATGGGCGAGATTCCCGCTGCGCGCGTGCCCAACATCCTGTGGTTCGGCCTGACCGCCTGGTCGCTCTGGTACGGCACCTACCTGCTGGGCCGCCGCAAGGAAGCCCAGCCGCTTGCCCTGCCTTTCGGCGGCGAACCCACCGTGCGCGACTATGGCCGCATGCTGGCCGACGCGTCCTTGCTGCTGCTCATTGCCACGGCCGGCATCCTGTGGCGCACCCACGAGACATCCGAAGTGCCCGCCATCATGGCGTTCCAGGCGCTGGCCTATTACGCCCTGGCCCGGATGCTGGACAAGCCCGCCCTGGGGGCCACCGTGCTCGGCCTCGCGCTGGCTGCCGCCTTCCTGACCCGGGCCTGGCCGGGCGCGCTGCCCATCCTCATCGCCATCCCCCTCGCCTTCCAGCCGCACAGCGCGCTGTGGGCGGCCCGGCGCTGGCTGATGTGGCCGCTGCTGCTCGCGCTGACGCTGGTGCTGCTGTGGTGGCTGCCCGCCTCGCAGGAAGGCGACTACTGGATGCGCAGCTGGCGCCAATGGAACGAGTCGGTCTTCGGCCTTCCCACGCTGCGCGATATCGGCCGCACCTTGCGTGACCTGCCCTGGTTCCTGTGGCCGACCTGGCCGCTTGCCTTCCTGGCGCTGTGGCGCTGGCGCAATTGGATCGCCGCGCCGCACATCCTGCTGCCCGGCGCGCTGATGGCCGGCGTGCTGCTCGTGCTGCCTTTCATGCAGCAGCCGTCCGAGCCCGAGTTCATCCTGCTCGTCGTCCCCTGCGCCGTGCTGGCCGCCTTCGCGCTGCCCACGCTGCGCCGAGGCGTGATCAACACGCTGGACTGGTTCGCGGTGATGTGCTTTTCCCTGACCCTGGCCACCGTCTGGCTGGGGTGGGTGGCCCTGCATTTCGGCGTGCCCCCCAAGATCGCGCACAACATTGCCCGCCAGACGGCAGGATTCGAGCCATCCATTTCCTGGCTTGCCACGCTGCTCGCGCTGGGCGTGACCGCCGCCTGGTTCGCGCTGGTCAGCTGGCGCCTGCGCACCCGCCCCGCCGCCCTGTGGCGCGGCACCGTGCTTTCGGCTTGCGGCCTGGGCGCCACCTGGCTCCTGCTGGTGCTGCTGTGGATGCCGCCGGTGGATTACGCGCGCAGCTACCGTGCCGTTTCCACCGAACTGGCCCAGGCCATCCAGACCCACCGGCAGCCCGGCGAATGCGTGCGTGGGCTCAGCCTGGGCAGCGGCCAGCGCGCGTCCTTCCTGGTGTTCGACAAGCTGAGCTTCACGTATGACTCCCGCTGCACGCTGGTGCTGCAGCAGACGTCGCGCGAAGCCCTGCGCGACGGCACGGCCGCGCACAGCGACAACCCTGTCGTGCTGTGGGAAGGCGCGCGCCGCGCCGACCGCCATGAAGTGTTCCGCCTGCTGCGGCTGCCGTCGGCACGATGAACGCCCTGGCTGACACAGGCGGCGCCAGCACGGGCGCCGTCCTGCGCAATATCCTGCGCCAGGCCTGGCCCGTCCTGATCAGCCAGTGGGCGGGCATCGCCTTCGGCGTGCTCGACACCGCCATGACCGGCCACGCCAGCCCCACCGACCTGGCGGCCATGTCGCTGGGCGTCTCCATCTACCTGACGGTCTTCGTGTCGCTCATGGGCGTGATCCACGCCCTGATCCCCATCATCGCCCAGCACTATGGCGCCGGCCGCCTGCACGAGGCGGGACGCGCCTGGGGCCAAGGCGTCTGGCTGGCCCTGGGCCTGTCGGCGGCGGGCGGACTCCTGCTCTGCTTCCCCGACGTCTGGCTGTCCTTCTCGGGTGACGTGGCGCCGGAAGTGCGCGAGCGCATCCGGCACTACCTGCAGGCACTGCTGGTGGCCTTGCCCGCCGCGCTCGTGTTCCGGACGGTCTACGCATTCGGGACGGCCATCTCGCGCCCCAAGGTGGTCATGGCCATCAACCTGGGCGGCGTGTGCCTGAAGGCCCTGTGCAACTGGCTGCTGATCTATGGAAAGTTCGGGCTGCCCGCGCTGGGCGCGGTGGGCGCCGGCATTTCCTCGGCCATCGTCTACTGGACCAGCCTGGCCGTCGCGCTCTGGCTGCTGCGCCATGACAGCCATTTCCGCCGCTTCGCCCCCACCCTGGGCCGTCCGCAATGGGAATCCCTGCGCACCCTGCTGCGGCTGGGCCTGCCCATGGGCGGTTCGTATCTCATCGAGGTCTGCGCCTTCACCTTCATGGCGCTGCTGATCGCCCGCGAGGGCACGGTGGTGTCGGGCGGCCACCAGATCCTGTCGAACCTGGCCGCGCTGACCTACATGATGCCCATGGCCATCGGCGTGGCCGGCGCGTCACTGGTTGCACAGGCCATCGGCGCAGGCAATGGCCTGCTGGCGCGCCGCACCGGCGGCATGGCCGTGCTGGTTGCCCTGGCCGGCGCCGTGCTGACAGTGGGCCTGCTGGCCGGGCTGAGCGGCAACATCGTGCGCGCCTACACCAGCGACACGCAGGTCGCCGCCATCACGCTGTCGCTCATGCCGGTCATCTTCGCCTTCCACCTGGCCGACGCGATGCAGTGCGTGCATGCCTACCTGCTGCGCGCCTACAAGGTCGCCTTCGTGCCCATGCTGATCCAGGCGCTGGCCCTGGCAGGCCTGGGCCTGGTGGGCGGCTGGTGGCTGGGTTTCGGTCCGCAGGCGGGCGCACTGGCCGGCTGGCAGCAGAACGTCCTGCCCGGCACGCCTGTCGGCGCCGGCGCCATGTGGATACTGGCCGCGCTGGGCCTGTTGCTGGCGGCGGTGCTGATGCATGGCCTGTATCGCAACGTGGTGCGCCGCCACGCGGTGGCGGCGCCAACGGCCACCGCGACTACGGCGTGACGCGCAGGAAGTGCTCGCGGTAGTACTTGAGCTCTTCGATCGACTCGTAGATATCGGCCAGGGCCTCGTGGCGGCTCTTCTTGTCGAAACCCTTGTAGACGTCGGGACGCCAGCGGCGGGCCAGCTCCTTCAAGGTGCTGACATCCAGGTTGCGGTAGTGGAAGAACGCCTCGAAACGCGGCATGTAGCGGAACATGAAGCGGCGGTCCTGGCTGATGGTGTTGCCGCACAGCGGCGACTTGCCGGCGGGCACGTGCTCGGACAGGAAGGCGATGAGGAGGTCCTCCGCCTGCGCCTCGTCCACGGTGGATGCCTTCACCTTGTCGATGAGGCCGCTTTTGCCGTGGGTGCCCTTGTTCCAGCTGTCCATGGCGTCCAGCAGGGCGTCGGACTGGTGGATGACCAGCACGGGGCCTTCGGCCACCACGGTGAGATCGGGCTCGGTCACGACGACCGCCACCTCGATGATGCGTTCCTTCTCGGGATCCAGGCCCGTCATTTCCATGTCGAGCCAGATCAGGCGGTTTTCATTCAGAGCCATATAATTCGCCTATAAAACGCCGGATTTTCGCACACACAGGCCGCATGCAACCGTCACTTCCCCTCTTCTCCCTGTTCTTCGTGGCCATGCTCGCGCTGGACGTGATGCTCAAGTTCTGGCTGGCCACGCGCCAGACCCGCCATGTGTCCTCGCACCGCGCACAGGTGCCGGACGAGTTCGCGTCGCGCATCGGCCTGCACAGCCACCAGCGCGCAGCCGACTACACCGTGGCGCGTGTGCGGCTGGGCATGATCGAGCGGCTCTTCGACGCGGCCGTCCTGGTGGGTCTGACGCTGCTGGGCGGCCTGCAGGCGCTGGACCAGCTTGCCGCGCACTGGGTCAGCGCCGACCTGCCGCGCCAGTTGCTCCTGATCACCCTGGTCGCCCTGCTGCTGGGCGCGCTGGGGCTGCCTTTCACGCTCTACCGCCAGTTCCGGCTGGAAGCCCGCTTCGGCTTCAACCGCATGACGCCGGGCCTGTTCCTGTCGGACCTGCTGAAGGGCACGCTGGTGTCGGCACTGCTGGGCCTGCCGCTGGCAGCCGTGGTGCTTTGGCTGATGGCCAGCGCCGGCCATCTGTGGTGGTTGTGGGCCTGGGCGGTGTGGGCGGCATTCAACCTGCTGATCCTGCTGATTTTCCCGACGGTCATCGCCCCGCTCTTCAACAAGTTCACGCCGCTGGCCGACCCTGAACTGGCCGACCGCATCAACCGCCTGGCCCAACGCTGCGGCTTTTCCATCAACGGCCTGTTCGTGATGGACGGCTCGCGCCGCTCCGCCCATGGCAACGCCTACTTCACGGGTTTCGGCAAATCCCGCCGCATCGTGTTCTTCGACACGCTGCTCTCCAAGCTCAATGGCGACGAGATCGAGGCCGTGCTGGCCCACGAACTGGGCCACTTCAAGCACCGCCACATCATCAAGCGCATCGTCATCAGCCTGGGCGGCGCGCTGGCCGTCTTCGCGCTGCTCGGCTGGCTGGGCCAGCAGGTCTGGTTCTATACCGGGCTGGGCGTGCTGCCCCAGCTCGCCGCGCGCAACGACGCCATGGCGCTCATCCTGTTCTTCCTGGTGCTGCCGGTCTTCACCTTCCCCTTCACGCCGCTGGGCAGCTGGTTCTCGCGCAAGGACGAGTTCCAGGCCGACCGCTACGCGGCCGAACAAAGCCGCGCCGACTACCTGGTGTCCGCCCTGGTCAAGCTGTATGACGACAATGCCGCCACCCTGACCCCCGATCCCGTGCACTCGGCGTTCTACGACAGCCATCCGCCCGCGGCCATCCGCATCCGCCATCTGGTCGCGCAATGAGCGCCCCGCAAGCCCTGCTGCGCGGTCGCGTCATTTCCGCCCACGGGCGCCATTACATCGTCGAGTTCGAGGACGGATCGCTGCGCCAGTGCTATCCCCGCGGCAAGAAGGCCGGCGCCGCGGCGGTGGGCGACCACGTCAACGTGCGGCCGGAAGGCCGCGACGAAGGCACGCTGGACAGCGTGGAGACGCGGCGCAACCTGCTGTACCGCTCCGACGACATGCGCAGCAAGCAGTTCGCCGCCAACGTCGACCAGCTGCTGATCGTGGTCGCGGTCGAGCCGACGTTTTCCGAGGACCTGCTGGGGCGCGCCCTGGCGGGCGCCTGGTCGGCCGACATCGAGCCGGTCATCGTCCTGAACAAAAGCGATCTTGCCGCGGGCCTGCCCGCGGCGCGGCAGAAGCTGGCCACGCTGGCCGGACTGGGGGTCCCGGTCATCGAGCTCTCGGCGCACGATACGAATGGCGTGCGCGCGGCGCTAGCAGACAGGCTGACGGGAAAGACCAATCTGCTGCTCGGCCAGAGCGGCATGGGCAAGTCCACCCTGCTCAACGCGCTGTCGCCCGAAGCGGGCGCGGCCACGCGTGAACACTCGCAGGCCCTGGACACCGGCAGGCACACCACCACCAGCACGCGGCTGTATCACCTGCCCGCGCCGGGCGGGGACCTGATCGACTCCCCCGGCTTCCAGGCTTTCGGCCTGCAGCACCTGTCCAGCAAGGAGGTCGAACACGGCTTCCCGGAATTCGCGGCGCCCGCCGAACAATGCCGCTTCTATAACTGCACCCATCGCCACGAGCCGGGCTGCGGCGTGCTGGCGGCCTTGGCCGCGGGACGGATCGACCCGGCCCGCCATGCCCTGTACGCGCGGATCCTGGACGACAACGCCGCCGGCATGCGCTACTGAGCCAGACCGGCGATCCGCGGCCAAGGGGCGCCTCAGCCCGGATTGGCGCTACGCAGCAGGTGATAGAAATTTCGCAGCATCGCCGCGGTGGCGCCCCAGATGAAGCGGTCGTGCCAGGGCATCGAATAGAAATGCCGCGCCCGTCCATCGGGCAGCAATGCACGATGCAGGCGATGGTTGGCCGGATCCGCCAGGAAGGCCAGCGGCACCTCGAACACCTCGGCCACTTCGAAGGCGTCCGGCGCCAGCGTGAAACCAGGCCGCACCAGCCCCGTCACCGGCGTGACGGTAAAGCCGGTAGTGGTGTGGTAAGGCGGCAGGCTGCCCAGCACTTCGATGAAATCTCCGCCCAGGCCGGTCTCTTCCTGCGCCTCGCGCAATGCCGCAGCCACGGGACTGGCATCCCAGGTTTCGATGCGGCCGCCCGGGAAGCTGATCTGGCCGGCATGGTCGTGCAAATGCGCCGCGCGCTGCGTCAACATGACGCGCACGCCGTCCGGATAGGCCACCAGGGGAATCAGCACGGCCGCCTCGACCGGCGGACCGTCACGCCCGGGATAGCGCAGGTCCGCCTCGAAAGGCGGCTCGGGCGTCCATGACGGCGGCGCGGTCAGCACGCGCCGCAGGGACTCCGGCGTCAACAGCCGAGGATCGACGGGCGACAAGCCTTGCGAGGCCGCCTCCCACGGCTGGGCCACCGGATCGAAACTGAGCCGGGCGGCGGGACGCCGGGGGCGCGAAGAAGGGGTATCGGTCGCCATGACGCTGCACTGTACCAAGAATGACTTAGCCGGGCCGAAGAAAGACGCGGCATGAAAAAAGGGCACCCCGAGAGGTGCCCTTCTTTACCCTGCGTGGCGGTGAACCGCTTACGCTTGGGTGGCGGCCGGCGCCGACTTGCGCACCAGCTTTTCCTTGATGCGAGCCGACTTGCCCGAGCGATCGCGCAGGTAGTACAGCTTGGCGCGGCGGACGTCACCGCGGCGCTTCACTTCGATCGAGGCGATCTGGGGCGAGTACAGCTGGAACGTACGTTCGACGGCTTCACCCGAGGAGATCTTGCGGACGATGAACGCCGAGTTCAGGCCGCGGTTACGCTTGGCGATGACCACGCCTTCGTAGGCCTGGACGCGCTTGCGCGTGCCTTCGACGACGTTCACGTTGACGACGACGGTGTCGCCAGGCGCGAATTCGGTGACGGGCTTGCCGCCGGTCAGGCGAGCAATTTCTTCTTGCTCGATGGTTTGGATCAGGTTCATGAGAACTCCAGATTGATCATGCTCGGGCATCTGTTGGGATGACGCGCCTGGCTGTCAGCAGCACCGGAAATCCCGGCAAGTAGTGTGCTGCAGCTTCGCTGCGCCTGTTTGGGGTGTCTTGGCCTTTTCGGCCACCCACCGCCGTATCGCCCGGCAGAGGATACGTTGAACAGCCCCCGATTCTAGCCTGAAACGCCAATAATTGGCTAGCAGCTTGAAAAGAAAGCTGATTTAGAAGCCCGCGGCGTGGCCCAGCCACATCAGGGCGGGAATGATGCCCCCCCAGGCCAGCACCATGGCCACGTCGGCAATCATGGCCCCCCGGCTCAGGGTGACCGAGGCCGGGCCTGTGAGGCCAGCCAGCGTCGGCGCGGCCTGCTCCGCCTTCTGGGCGGGTTCGGCCTGGGGGCGCGGCGCGTCCGGCGCCGACGGCTGGAAGGGCCAGTTGCGCGGCGGCGTGCTGGCGCGCGGCCGGCTGGGCGCGGCGTGCCGGGACGGTGCGGGACGCAGGGAACGGGGATCGGCCAGGACCGGAGCGCTGCCATAGGCACTGCTGCAGGAAGGAATGAACATGACGGACTCGCTTCAAGTAGGGGTGGCGGCGCCGGCGGCGTGAGGCTGGCGATGAGAGGAAGAGACGGCGGGGCCGGACACGGCAAGGTCGGGCACGGAAAACAGGTCGAGCTGAGCGCTGGCCGCCCCTGCCGCGGACGGCTTCACGGCACGGGCGGGCGCCACGAAAGCCGAAGTGTCCAGATCGCCGAGGTCGCGCAGGTTCAGGCCGGCCTGGCGCACCGCCAGCGCAAAACGCTGGGCGATGAGATCGGCCCAGATGCCCGTGCCGCGCATGCGCACACCGAAGCGCGAATCGTTGCGGCGGCCCTCACGCAAGTCTTCGATGCGATGCAGGACTCGCTGGGCGCGATCGGGGAAATGGGTGTGTAGCCACTGTTCGAAGACATCCTTGACTTCATGGGGCAAGCGCAACACGGTATAGAACGCCTGCGACGCGCCCGCCTGGGCCGCGGCATGCAGGACCTGCTCGATCTGGTCGTCGTTGATGAAGGGAATGACGGGTGCCAGCGACACCCCGGCGGGCACGCCGGCATCGGCCAGCACGCGCAGCGTGCGCAGGCGGCGCCAGGGCGCGGAGGCACGGGGCTCCAGGGTGCGCGCCATGTCGGCATCGAGGGTGGGCAGGCTGAGATAGACCTGCACCAGGCGCCGCTGGGCCAGCGGCACCAGCAGGTCCAGGTCGCGCTCGACCAGCGCGTTCTTCGTGATGACGGACACCGGATGGCCGGTTTCCAGCATGAGCGCCAGGATGCCGCGCGACAGCTGCCACTGCCGCTCGATGGGCTGGTAGGCGTCGGTGGCCGAACTGAGGGTGATGGTTTTGGGCACGTAGCCCGGGCGCGACAGTTCGGCCCGCAAGGCCTCGACGGCGTTGGTCTTGGCGACCAGGCGGGTTTCGAAATCCAGGCCGGGAGAGTATCCGAGGTAGGCGTGGGTGGGCCGGGCGTAGCAATAGATGCAGCCGTGCTCGCAGCCCCGGTAAGGGTTGACGGCCTGCTCGAAGGGAAGATCGGGGGAGTCGTTGCGGGAGATCAGCCGGCGCGCCTGCTCGGCTTCGACCCGGGTAAGGGGAGCCGGGGGCAGTTCGTCCAGGGCAAGGGCGTGATCCAGGGCGTCCGGATCGGCCACGCGGCTGTCGCGCTGGTAGCGGTGCGATACGTTAGTCACCGCACCCCGGCCGCGCGAGGCGGCGGGGGCGGCAGCCGGGGACCCAGTACCGGCGGAAACAAAGGTATCGATAGCGACCATGAAAACCACTGTACAAAAAAACAGTGATTCACACAAGCTTCGTTACCGAATCCTTTTTACTCCTTTTTCCGCCGGCCCGGGTCCCCTCCTGTGCGGCTCAGGCCTGCGCCGGCAGGCGGATGAGTCCGGCCGCGGCAGTCTGGTTGCTGGCCTCGTCGATCAGGATGAAGGCGCCCGTGGCGGGTTGTTGCGTATACGCATCAACCGCCAGCGCGTCCCGGACGGCCAGCGTCACGCGGCCGATGTCGTTCATCTCGAGCGCCCCCGCCGCCTCGACTTCCTGCAGCTCATGGATGTCGCGACGACTGTGCACGGCGCGAATCTTGGCGCTGGTCAGGCGCGAGCCGTGCTTCAGCAGATACTTGCGCGCCGGATTCAGGGCACGGGCATCCAGCCAGCACAGCTCCGCCTCGAACTCGCGCAGCACCTGCGCGGGCGCCTCGGCATGCACCAGCAGGTCGCCGCGCGACAGGTCCACGTCACGGTCCAGCTCGACCGTCACCGCGTCGCCGGCCACCGCCGCATCAGCCTGGCCGGCCTGCGTGCGCAGGGACTTCACCACGGCCGGCACGCCCGACGGCTGCACCTGGACCGCATCCCCGACGCGCAGGCGGCCGCTGGCCACCTGGCCGGCATAGCCCCGGAAATCATCGATCTGGCTGCCGCCATGGCGGATCACCCACTGCACGGGCAGGCGCAACGGGCCGCCGGCGCGCGCGTCGTCCACCGGCAGGGATTCCAGCAACGCCAGCAACGGCGCCCCCGTGTACCAGGGCGTGCGCGCCGAGCGGCTGACCACGTTGTCGCCCGTCAGGGCCGACAAGGGCAGCACATAGTGCGTGGCGATACCCAGGCGCTGCGCCAGTTCGGCATAGGCATCGCGGATGCGCGTGTAGACGGCCTCGTCCCAATCGACCAGATCCATCTTGTTGATGGCCACGACGATGTGGCGGATGCCCAGCAGTTGCGCGATGGCGCTGTGCCGCTTGGTCTGCGCCAGCAGCTTGCCGTCCGCGGCGCGCGTGGCATCGATCAGGATGATGGCGGCATGGGCCGTCGAGGCGCCCGTCACCATGTTGCGCGTGTACTGCTCGTGCCCGGGCGCATCGGCCACGATGAACTTGCGCAGCGGCGTGGCGAAGTAGCGGTAGGCCACGTCGATGGTGATGCCCTGCTCGCGCTCGGCCTCCAGGCCGTCGGTCAGCAGCGACAGGTCCATCACGCCGCCCTGCGTGCGCTTGTGCTTGGCCCGCGAAATTGCGTCGAGCTGGTCGGCGAAGACGCCCTTGCTGTCGAACAGCAGGCGGCCGATGAGCGTGGACTTGCCGTCATCCACCGAACCGGCGGTGATGAGGCGCAGCACGCCGCGTTCGGCGCCCTGCAGGAAGGAATCGTTGACTGCGTTCATCAGAAATAGCCCTCTTTCTTGCGGCGCTCCATCGAGGCCTCGGACGTCTGGTCGTCCATGCGGGTCGCGCCGCGCTCGGTGATGTCGGTGACGGCGGTCTCGGCGATGATGGCGGCGGGATCCGCCGCGTCGGAAGCCACCGGGCAGGTGCAGGAGATGTCGCCCACGGTACGGAAGCGCACGGCCAGGGCCTCGACCGACTCACCCTCCTGCGGTGGCGTCAGGCGGGTGACAGGCACGAGCAGGCCCTTGCGGCGCACCACCTCGCGCTGATGCGTGTAATAGATCGAGGGCAGCGCCAGCTGCTCGCGCTGGATGTATTGCCACACGTCCAGCTCGGTCCAGTTCGAGATCGGGAAGACGCGCATGTTCTCGCCGGGATGCACGCGCGTGTTGTAAAGGTTCCAGAGCTCCGGGCGCTGGGACTTCGGATCCCACTGGCCGAACTCGTCGCGGAAGGAAAAGATGCGCTCCTTGGCGCGGGCCTTTTCCTCGTCGCGGCGGGCACCCCCGATGCAGGCGTCGAAGCCGAACTCCTCGATGGATTCGAGCAGCGTCACCGCCTGCGCGGCGTTGCGCGAATCGGTCTCGCGGCGCAGCACGACCGTGCCGCGGCGCATGGAATCCTCGACGCTGCGCACGATCAGTTCCTCGCCCAGTTCCGCCGCGCGCGCATCACGGAAGGCGATGACCTCGTCGAAATTGTGGCCGGTGTCGATGTGCATCAAGGGGAATGGGAAGCGGCCGGGGCGGAAGGCCTTCTCGGCCAGGCGCAGCAGCACGCAGGAATCCTTGCCGCCGGAGAACAGCAGCACCGGCCGCGCGCACTCGGCGGCGACCTCACGCAGGATATGAATCGCTTCCGATTCCAGCCAGTCCAGGTGGCTGCGGTTGGCGACGACACTCATGGGTAACCCCTCGGGAATAACGGATGAACTGAAGAACTAGAGCGACTGGCCGCGTGCGACGATGCGCACGGCTTGCGCCGGGGCGGCAGCGCCTGCCTTGTTGCCCGCATGCAGGCCGCACTCCTTGCTGTCGGCGGATTCCCACCACCAGCGCCCTGCCCGTGCGTCCTCGCCTGGGCGCACGGCGCGCGTACAGGGGTCGCAGCCGATGGACGGGTAGCCCTGGTCGTGCAGCGGGTTGTAGGGAATGCCAAGCGCGCGGATCACGGCCCAGACCTCGTCCTCGGTCCAGTCGGTCAGCGGATTGAACTTGTGCAGGCCGAACACCGGGTCATGTTCGGACTCGGCCAGCGCGCCGCGCGTCGCGGCCTGTTCACGGCGCTGTCCGGTGATCCAGGCACTGCGGCCAGCCAGCGCGCGGCGCAGCGGCTCGACCTTGCGGATGCCGCAACAGGCCTTGCGCAAATCGATGCTCTCGTAGAACGCGAAGGCGCCGTGCTCGCGCACATGCGCCTCGACCGCCGCGGCATCGGGACGGAACACCGTGATGGCGCGGCCATAGCGTTCGGCCACGACGTCCTGCATGCCCAGGGTCTCGGCATGCAGGCGGCCGGTGTCCAGCGAGAAGACCTCCAGCGGCAGGCCGCGCCCGAAGATGGCGTGGGTCAGCAGCATGTCTTCCGCTGCAAGCGATGAAGCCAGCGCGGCATCGGGATGCTGGCTGGCGATGTCATCCAGCCGCGCCGCCAGGGCCTGCCATTTGGCAGCCGTGGCGACGGGCAGATCAGGGTCAGGTGTCTGGTTCACTGCTGGCGGGCTCACTTAAAAACAGACGGAAAAGAGAAACGTCAGGCCTGGGGCGGCGGCGCGGCGAACACGCGTGCGTTGCGGGGTCGCGCCAGCAGCGCTTCGCCTTCGGTCACGTTCAGCGAACGGAACACGTCTTCCGGCACCTGCGCCTCGATCAACTGGCCCGTGTCCTGGCGCGACAGCTCCAGGAAGGCGCTGGGGCCGGCGAGGTAGGCATGGTTCAGGCGCACGGCGATGCCATCGCTGCCCGCGGCATAACGCGAGATGTCGAACTCGTGCGGGCGGACATAGGCCACGGCCTCGGCGTCATCCGCCCCCGAGAAGTCAGGCGCCGGCAGGCTGAAGGCGCCATCGCGCCAGGTGCCCGCGGCCGCGCGGCCCTTGAACTGGTTCACGTCGCCCAGGAAGCCATAGACGAACGGCGTGGCCGGGTTCTCCCAGACCTCGCGCGGGGTGCCCACCTGCTCGATGCGGCCGGCGTTCATCAGCACGACGCGATCCGCCACTTCCAATGCCTCTTCCTGGTCGTGGGTCACGAAGACGCTGGCCACGTGCAGGTCGTCGTGCAAGCGGCGCAGCCAGCGGCGCAGTTCCTTGCGCACCTTGGCATCCAGGGCGCCGAAAGGCTCGTCGAGCAGCAGCACGCGCGGCTCGACGGCGAGGGCGCGCGCCAGCGCGATGCGCTGGCGCTGGCCGCCGGACAACTGCGAGGGATAGCGGTCGGCCAGCCAGTCCAGCTGCACCAACTGCAGCAGTTCCGTCACCTTGCGGCGGATGACGTCTTCCGCCGGGCGCTGCGAACGGTGCTTCACGCGCAGGCCGAAAGCCACGTTCTCGAACACGGTCATGTGCTTGAAGAGCGCATAGTGCTGGAACACGAAGCCCACCTGGCGATGACGCACGTGCACGTCGGTGGCGTCCTCGCCGGCGAACCAGACGCGGCCGCTGTCAGGCTGCTCCAAACCCGCGATGATGCGCAGCAGCGTGGTCTTGCCACAGCCTGACGGCCCGAGCAGCGCGACCAGTTCACCAGTCTCGATGTGGAGGGAGATATCGTCCAGCGCACGGAAACTCCCGAAACGCTTGGACAGGCTGCTGACTTCGATGCTCATGGTTCAAAACTCCGTATCAGGCGGCGACGGGCTGCAGGGCGGCCGCTGGGCGCTCCAGCAGGGCGTCCGCGGCGATCGGCCGATGGTTCAGCCACTCGATCACGTTCTTGGCCGCCAGCGTCACCAAGGCCAGCAAGGCCAGCAGGGAAGCCACGGCAAAGGCCGCCGAGAACATGTATTCGTTGTAGAGGATTTCAACATGCAGGGTCATGGTGTTGGTCAGCCCCCGCACCTGGCCGGACACCACCGAGACCGCGCCGAACTCGCCCATGGCGCGCGCATTGGCCAGGATGGCGCCGTACAGCAGCCCCCACTTGATGTTGGGCAGCGTCACGCGCCAGAAGATCTGCCAGCCGTTGGCGCCCAGCGTCAGCGCGGCCAGTTCCTCGTCGCTGCCCTGCGCCTGCATGAGCGGAATGAGTTCGCGCGCGACGAAGGGAACCGTGACGAAGAGGGTCGCCAGGATGACGCCCGGCACCGCATAGACGATGCGCAGGTCGTTGGCCTTCAGCCACTCGCCGAACCAGCCTTGCGAGCCGAACAGCAGGATGAACACCAGGCCCGCCACCACCGGCGACACCGAGAACGGCAGGTCGATGAGGGTGATCAGGAACTGCTTGCCGCGGAAATTGAAGCGCGTGATGGCCCAGGCCGCGGCCAGGCCGAAGACCAGGTTCACCGGCAAGGCGATGGCAGCCACCAGCAGCGTCAGGCGGATCGCCGACACCGCATCGGGTTCGGTGATGGAAGCCAGATACAGCTCCCAGCCCCGCGCGAACGCCTGCACGAACACGGCGGCCAGGGGCACGACCAGGAACAGGCCGAGGAACCCCAGGCCTATCGTCAACAACAGGCCGCGTACCCAGCGCGGCTCGTTCAGGTGATCAGGACGATGGGCGGCGCTCATAGGGAAACCTCCGCCCTGCGGGCTGCGGTGCGAGCGCCTTCGGGCGGCCGGGCGGCGCTCATGGGGAAACCTCCGCCCTGCGGGCTGCGGCGAGCGCCTTCGGGCGGCCGGGCGGCGCTCATGCCGGCCTCCCCGCCGCGCGGCGCGTCTGCCACCACTGCAGGCCATTGACCAGGAGCAACAGCAGGAAGGAGATGGCGAGCATGACCGTCGCGATGGCGGCGGCGCCCGCGTAGTCGAACTGCTCGAGCTTGGAGATGATGAGCAAGGGCGCGATCTCGGAAATCATGGGCATGTTGCCCGCGATGAAGACCACCGAGCCGTACTCACCCACGGCGCGGGCGAAGGCCAGTGCGAAACCGGTCAGCAGCGCCGGATAGATGGTGGGCAACAGCACGCGGCGGAAGGTCTGCCAGCGGTTGGCGCCCAGGCTGGACGAGGCCTCTTCGATCTCGCGCTCGATGTCTTCCAGCACCGGCTGCACCGTGCGCACCACGAAAGGCAGCCCGATGAAGATCAGCGCGATGACGATGCCCAGCGGCGTGAACGCCACCTTCAGGCCGAACCAGCTTTCCAGCGGCGCACCCAGCCAGCCGTTGGAGGCGTACAGCGCGGTCAGCGCGATGCCGGCCACGGCGGTGGGCAATGCGAAGGGCAGGTCGACCAGGGCATCGACGAACTTCTTGCCCACGAACTCGTAACGCACCAGCACCCAGGCCACGACCAGCCCGAACACCAGGTTGACCAGCGCGGCGACGGCCGACGCGCCGAAGGTCAGCTTGAACGACGCGATGACGCGCGGCGCCGTCACGGCATCCCAGAAACCGCCCCACCCCAGCTCGGTGCTTTTCAAGGGCAGCGCAGCCAGCGGGATCAGGACGAGCAGGCCCAGGTAAAACAGGGTGAAGCCCATGGAGAGGCCGAAGCCGGGCAGGACGCCGTGGCGGGCGCGGCGGGTGGCCCGGCCGGGGCCGGCCGGCCCGGGCGGCGTCCGGCCCGCCGGGGCCGGGCCCGCGCCCAGCGGGGTGGTGGCAAGGGAGGTCATGGTCGCGGGGCCTCTCGCTTACTTGCCCTTGGGCTGGTAGATCTGGTCGAAGGTGCCGCCATCATTGAAATGGTCGGCCTGGGCCTTGCGCCAGCCACCGAATTCCTTGTCGATGGTCACCAGCTTCACTTCCGGGAACTGCTTGGCGTACTTCGCCGCCACGTCCTTGTTGGTGGGACGGTAGTAGTTCTTGGCGATGATTTCCTGCGCCTCGGGGGTGTACAGGAATTCCAGGTAGGCCTGGGCGGCGGCACGCGTGCCCTTCTTGTCGACGTTCTTGTCGACGATGGCCACGGGCGGCTCGGCCAGGATCGACAGCGACGGCACGACGATGTCGAACTTGTCCGGACCCAGCTCCTCCACCGACAGGAAGGCCTCGTTCTCCCAGGCCAGCAGCACGTCGCCCACGCCGCGCTCGACGAAGGTGATGGTCGAGCCGCGCGCGCCGGTGTCCAGCACGGGCACGTTCCGGAATATCTTGCGCACGAATTCCTTGGCTTTCTCGGCATCGCCGCCGCTGCGCTCGAGCTCGTAGGCCCAGGCCGCCAGATAGTTCCAGCGCGCACCGCCCGAGGTCTTCGGGTTGGGGGTGATGACCTGCACGCCTTCCTTGGTCAGGTCGTTCCAGTCCTTGATGCCCTTGGGATTGCCCTTGCGCACCAGGAAGACGATGGTCGAGGTATAGGGCGAGCTGTTCAGCGGCAGGCGGGCCTGCCAGTCCTTGGGCAGCAGGTCGCGATCGGCGATGGCGTCGATGTCGTAGGCCAGCGCCAGCGTCACCACGTCGGCATCCAGCCCGTCGATGACCGAACGCGCCTGGCGGCCCGAGCCACCGTGCGATTGGCGGATGGTCAGCGCGGTGCCGGCCTTTTCCTTGTATTGCTTGATGAAGACGTCGTCGATCTCGCGGTAGAGTTCACGCGTCGGATCGTAGGAGACGTTCAGCAGCGTCTGCGATTTCTGCTGGGCGCTGGCCGACAGCGGCACAGCAAGGGTAAATGCCAGGGCGGCGGCCAGGAAGCCAGCTTTGCGCAACATGAGTATTTCCTTTTGTAATCGACTATCGGGAAACACAGTGTGCGGGCCGCGCATCAGGAACGGAACGAATCAATCCTTGATAGTTCATCGCTGCACGTCATTAACAAAAATGAATCTATCGATATTCCGAACAAGCCGGAAAGGAAGGAATTCAAAAGAAAATCGCGAGGAGGACTCGGTCGCGATTGAGAGAAAACCGAAGAGCAGGGGTGCAGTGGAGCCGGCTCCGCCGGTCCACCAGCACCGCCCCCCTGGGGGGGAGGCGCGAAGCGCCTCGGGGGGGGACTATTTATCCGGCTGAGGCGTCACGCGCAGGTAGGGGCGCACGGCGGTGTAGCCCTTGGGGAACTTCTGCTTGATGACTTCCTCGTCCTTCAGCGACGGCACGATGATCACGTCGTCGCCGTCCTGCCAGTTCACCGGCGTGGCCACGCTGTGGCTGTCGGTGAGCTGCAGCGAATCGATGACGCGCAGGATCTCGTTGAAGTTGCGGCCCGTGCTGGCCGGATAGGTCAGCGTCAGGCGCACCTTCTTGGCCGGATCGATGATGAACACCGAACGCACCGTCAGCGTGGCGTTGGCATTGGGGTGGATCATGTCGTAGAGCTCGGACACCTTGCGGTCCGAGTCGGCCAGGATCGGGAAATTGACCGTGGTCGACTGGGTGTCGTTGATGTCGTCGATCCACTTGGTGTGCGAATCGGCGCTGTCGACCGACAGGGCCAGGACCTTGACGTTGCGCTTGGCGAATTCGTCGGCCAGCTTGGCGGTGTAGCCCAGCTCGGTGGTGCAGACCGGCGTGAAGTCGGCGGGGTGCGAGAACAGCACGCCCCACTTGTCACCCAGGAACTCGTGGAAACGGATGCGTCCGATGGAGGAATCCTGCTCGAAATCAGGGGCGGTATCGCCCAGCCTGAGAGTTGCCATAGTGCTTGCTCCTTCTGTTGACGCCGCGTGATGGCGCGGCATGCGTCATGCATGACGGCCATTTTTGCAGCAAATCTCCGGGTTCTTAAATAAGCAAATTTAATAACCTTATGCAATGAGGGAGCCCGCCAGCGCAGCGCTGACGACGCCGCCGGCCTGCACGGCGGCCGCCTGCGCCGCCGCGCGCGGCAGGATGTGGCCGGCGTGGAAAACCGCCGTGGCGAACTTGTCGGCCCAGAACGGATCGGTGCTGCCCTCGCCCAGGTGGCGCTCGCAGGCCAGCGCCGCGCGCGCCATCTGCCAGCCCCCCGTCACGATCCCGGCCAGCATCAGGTAGGGCACGCTGCCGGCGAAGATGGTGCGCACGTCCTTCGGCGCCTCCTGCAGCAGGAAGGCCACGGTGCCCCGATAGGCCTGCACGGCGCCCTCCAGCTGGCGGGCGATCAGTTGCAGGCCTGCCTGGCGCGGCGACCCGGCCTCGGCCGCACGGCGCAATTCGGCCAGGGTCTTGTCGATCTCGGCGGCCAGGCCCTGCGCCACGGCGCCGGCGTCCCGCAAGGTCTTGCGGCCAAGGAAATCGTTGGCCTGGATGGCGGTGGTGCCTTCGTAGATGGGCAGGATGCGGGCGTCGCGGTAATGCTGGGCCGCCCCCGTCTCCTCGATGAAGCCCATGCCGCCATGGACCTGGATGCCCAGCGACGCGACCTCGACGGCCGTTTCGGTGGCGTAGCCCTTGACCACCGGCACCAGGTATTCGTACAGCGCCTGGCTGGCGGCGCGCTGTCCGGCATCGGCGTGCTGGTGGGCATGGTCCCGCGCGGCCGCCGCCACATAGGCCACGGCACGGTTGGCCTCGGTAAGCGCCCGCATGGTCAGCAGCAGGCGCTGCACGTCGGGATGGCGCACGATGGGCACCGGCCCGCTGGAGCCCTCCACCGCCCTGCCCTGCACGCGGTCGCGCGCATAGGCCAAGGCCTGCTGCGTGGCGCGCTCGGACACCGCGATGCCCTGGATGCCCACCGCATAGCGCGCGGCATTCATCATGATGAACATGTATTCCAGGCCCCGGTTGGCTTCGCCCACCAGGTAGCCGACGGCGCCTTCGCCCACCTCGCCCTTGCCGCTGCCATAGAGCAGCACGGCCGTCGGGCTGCCGTGGATGCCCAGCTTGTGCTCGAGCGATGCGCACCAGACGTCGTTGCGCTTGCCGGGCTCGCCCGCCTCGTTGGGCACGAACTTGGGCACGATGAACAGCGAAATGCCCTTCACGCCCGCGGGCGCGTCCGGCAGGCGGGCCAGCACGAGGTGGATGATGTTCTCCGCCATCTCGTGCTCGCCATAGGTGATGAAGATCTTCTGGCCCGACAAGCGGTAGCTGCCATCCGATTGCGGCACGGCGCGCGTCGCGACCAGCGCCAGGTCGGAGCCGGCTTGCGGCTCGGTCAGGTTCATCGTGCCGGTCCAGCGTCCGTCCAGCAGCGGCGGAATGTAGCGGGCCTTCTGGGCCTCGGTGCCCACCGTCAGCAGCGCTTCGATGACACCATCGGTCAGCAGCGGACACAAGGAGAACGACAGGCTGGCCGCATTCAGGTTCTCGCTGGTGGCGGCGGCCAGCACCTTGGGCAGGCCCTGGCCGCCCCACTCCTGGGGATGCTGCAGGCCCTGCCAGCCGCCTTGCGAGAACTCGGCGAAAGCCTCGGCATAGCCCGGCGTGACGGTGACCTCGCCGTCGCGCAAGGTGGGCGGCTGGCTATCGCCCTGGCGGTTCAGGGGCGCGATGACCTCCTGCACGAAGCGGGCGTTTTCCTCCAGCACGGCCTCGACGAGGTCGGCGCTCATTTCCTCGTTGCCCGGCAGGGCAAGGATGTCTTTCAGGCCGGCCAGCTCGTCCAGGACGAAGCGGATGTCACGCAGGGGGGCGGTGTAGCGCATGTCGTCTCCTCATTTTTCTACGCTGGAAGTGCAAACGGCCTGCAAGCATGTCGCTTGCAGGCCGTTGTCGGTCTCCGGGGCGGGTGGCCTCAGAGCGCCTTGGTCAACTCGGGCACGACCTGGAACAGGTCGCCCACCAGGCCGTAATCCGCCACGCCGAAGATCGGCGCCTCGGCATCCTTGTTGATGGCCACGATGACCTTGGAATCCTTCATGCCGGCCAAGTGCTGGATGGCGCCCGACACGCCCACGGCGATGTAGAGCTGGGGCGCCACGATCTTGCCCGTCTGTCCCACCTGCCAGTCGTTGGGGGCATAGCCCGCGTCCACGGCGGCGCGCGAGGCGCCGACGGCGGCGCCCAGCTTGTCGGCCAGCTCGTCCAGCAGCTTGAAGTTCTCGGCGCTGCCCAGGCCGCGGCCGCCCGAGATGACCACGCGCGCGGCGGTCAGTTCAGGGCGGTCGTTCTGGGCCAGCTCGCGGCCCACGAAGGCGCTCAAGCCCGAATCGGCCACGGCCTCGACGGTCTCGACCGAGGCGGAACCGCCTTCGGCGGCCACGGCGTCAAAGCCCGTGGTGCGCACGGTGATGACCTTCACCTTGTCGGCGCTTTGCACAGTGGCGATGGCGTTGCCGGCATAGATGGGGCGCTGGAAGGTATCGGGGGAGTCGACCGCGATGATGTCCGAGACTTGCGCGACGTCGAGGCGCGCGGCGACGCGCGGCGCGATGTTCTTGCCCCAGGCCGTGGCGGGGAACAGGATGTGTTCGTAGTTTTCCGCGACTGCCAACACCTGCTCGGCCACATTCTCGGCCAGGCCATCGGCCAGTTGCGGCGCCTGGGCCAGCAGGACCTTTGAGACGCCCGCCACGCGGGCGGCGGCATCGGCGGCGGCCTGCGCGGCATTGCCGGCGACCAGCACGTGGATGTCGCCGCCGATGGCGGCGGCGGCGGCCACGGTGTTCAGCGTGGCGGACTTCAGCGCGGCGTTGTCGTGTTCCGCAATAACCAGGATCGTCATCGTTACACCACCTTCGCTTCGTTCTTCAGTTTGTCGACCAGGGCCGCCACGTCGGCGACCTTCACGCCAGCCTTGCGCGCGGGCGGCTCGCTGACCTTCAGGGTCTTCAGGCGCGGCGCCACGTCCACGCCGAGGTCCTCGGGGGTGTGCGTGTCCAGCGGCTTCTTCTTGGCCTTCATGATGTTGGGCAGCGTCACGTAGCGCGGCTCGTTCAGGCGCAGGTCGGTGGTGACGATGGCCGGCAGCGTCAGCGACAGCGTTTCCAGGCCGCCGTCGATTTCACGCGTGACGACGGCACGGCCGTCGGCCACTTCCACCTTGCTCGCGAACGTGGCCTGGGGCCAGCCGAGCAACGCGGCCAGCATCTGGCCGGTCTGGTTCGCGTCGTCGTCGATGGCCTGCTTGCCCAGGATCACGAGCTGCGGCTGCTCCTTGTCGACCACGGCGCGCAGCAGCTTGGCGACGGCCAGCGGCTGCAGTTCGGCATCGGTCTGGACCAGCACGGCGCGGTCGGCGCCGATGGCCATCGCCGTTCGCAAGGTTTCCTGGCTTTGCGCGACACCGCAAGAGACCGCGATGACCTCGGCGGCCACGCCCTTTTCCTTCAGGCGGGTCGCTTCCTCGACCGCGATTTCGTCGAACGGATTCATGGACATCTTCACGTTGGCGATGTCCATGCCGGACTGGTCCGACTTCACGCGAACCTTGACGTTGTAGTCAACGACCCGCTTGACGGGTACGAGCACCTTCATCCCGCAATCTCCTTGTTCATGGTCGGCGGCGCGGACCACGTGTCCGCCTGGCCTTCTCTTGGCGTGGATAATCAATCGCCCGATTCTACAGCTTCACTACAACTTGGCGAGCACCCGGACATGGGCCACCACGCTGCGGCCCAGCGCCGACAGGCTGTAGCCCCCTTCCAGCAGGCTCACCACACGGCCCCGGGCATGGCGCTCGGCCACGGCCAGCACTTGTTCGGTGATCCAGGCATAGTCGGCCTCGACCAGGCCGAGCTGGCCCATCTCATCCTCGCGGTGCGCGTCGAAGCCCGCCGAGACCAGCACCAGCTCGGGCCGGAAGGCATCGAGCCGCGGCAGCCAGTCGCGCGTCACGATGTCGCGCACCTGCGGGCCGCCGGCATAGGCAGGCACCGGCACGTTGAGCATGTTTTCGCCTGCGGGCGGCGCGCCCGTGTCGGGAAACAGGCCGCGCTGGAAGATGCCACACATCAGCACGCGCGGGTCGTTGGCAAGCATCGCCTCGGTGCCATTGCCGTGATGCACGTCAAAGTCGATGACGGCCACGCGCGACAGGCCGTGCGCCTCCAGCGCATGCCTGGCGGCAATGGCCACGTTGTTCAGGAAGCAGAAGCCCATGGCCCGGTCCGGCAGCGCATGGTGGCCCGGCGGGCGCACGGCGCAGAAGGCGGTGTTCGCCTCGCCGCCCAGCACCGCGTCGACCGCCGCCACGCCGGCACCGGCGGCCAGCCGGGCCGCATCCAGCGTGTGGCGGTTCATCAGCGTATCGGGGTCGATGGGCTGGTAGCCCTCGGCCGGCGATTCGCTGGCCAGGCGCGACAGGTAGGCAGGATCGTGCACGCGCAGGATCTGCGCGTCGGTCGCGGGCGCGGCGTCGCGCTCGACCAGCCAGGGCATGACGCCGCTGGCCAGCAACTGGTCTGAAATGGCATCCAGCCTCTCCGGGCATTCGGGATGCCATGCGCCCATCTCATGCAGGCGGCAGACGGCATGGGTAAGATACAGGGTCTCCATAAGGATGATTATGTTCATCAGCACGCGTTTCCTGCAAATGGGCGCGCTGGCCCTGGCTCTGGCGGGCTGCGCCAGCTCCGGGGGCACGACCGCCGCCCTGAATGCCCCGCCCACGCCTTCCGCCAGTCCCGCCGCACAGAAGAAGGCTGCCCAGGCCCCCGCGCCGCAGCCTGCCGCCCAGTCCGAGGACGTCCCCGAACCCGCCGTCTCCGAGCGCGACATCAAGCGCTATGCCGCCACCCTGGCCGCCGAGCGCGGCCTCGACCCAGCCCGCGTACAGGCGCTCCTGAATTCCGCCCGCTACAACGCCACGGTGGCGCGCCTGATCGCGCCGCCGGCGGCAAGGCCGGACGGCGCCAAGCCCCAGCGCAGCTGGCCCGCCTACCGGCAGCGCTTCGTCGAGCCCATCCGCATCCGCGCAGGCGTCGCCTTCATGGCCGAGAACGCCCAGGCCCTGGCACGCGCGGAAAGCCGCTATGGCGTGCCGGCGGACATCATCGCGGCCATCATCGGCGTCGAAACGCTCTACGGCAAGCACATGGGCAACTTCCGCGTGCTCGATGCCTTGGCCACGCTGGCCTTCGACTACCCGGACCCCAAGCGGCCCGACCGCGCCGAGATGTTCCGCACCCAGTTGGGCGACCTGATCGAACTGTCGGCCAAGGACGGCGTGGACGCGGCCAGCGTGCGAGGCTCGTATGCCGGCGCCATCGGCCTGCCGCAATTCATGCCCGGCAGCATCCTGCGCTATGCGGTGGACGGCAACGGCGACGGCAAGATAGACCTGATCAACGACGTGGACGACGCCATCCAGTCCGTGGCGAATTTCCTGGTGGAGCACGGCTGGCAGCGTGGCCTGCCGGTCTTCGCCCCGGTGCGCCTGCCCGCCGATCCTTCGGGTCTCGTCGACGGTGGGCTGAGTCCGCACCTGGATTGGGCCGGCATGCAGGCGGCTGGCGCCGTGCAGCTTGGCGCGACGCCCGCCGAAGGCGCCGCCATCGCCGCCTGGCAACGCGCCGGACTGGGTGTCATCAACCTGCCCGACGAGCCGACCGACACCGTGCAGTACCGCACCGGCACGCCGAACTTCTTCGCCCTGACGCACTACAACCGCAGCTATTTCTACGCCACCTCGGTCTCCGACCTGGCCGACGCCCTGCGTGACGCGCGGCTGCGACGCCAGGCCGAAGCGCCCCGCTGAAAAGTCCGCCGCATGCGGAAAGCCCCGCCGCTTCGATGAAGCGGCGGGGCTTTTTTTCACTGGCGGATGCCGGCTATCAGGCGGGCGGGTTGAACACGCCCGTCGACAGGTAACGGTCGCCCCGGTCGCACACGATGAAAACGATGGTGGCATCCCGCACGGTTTCGGCCAGGCGCAGGGCGCCCACCAGCGCGCCGCCCGATGACACGCCCGCGAAGATGCCCTCTTCCGCCGCCAGCCGCCGCGCCATGACTTCCGCGTCGCGCTGCTCGATGGAGGCGAAGCTGTCGACCAGGCTGGCGTCATAGATGCGCGGCAGGTAGGCCTCTGGCCACTTGCGGATGCCGGGAATCTGCGAGCCCTCGGCGGGCTGGGCACCCACCACGTGCACGGCGGGATTCTGCGACTTGAGATACCTCGACACGCCCATGATGGTGCCGGTCGTGCCCATGGCGCTCACGAAGTGCGTGACGCGGCCGCCCGTCTGCGTCCAGATCTCGGGGCCGGTGCTGTCGATGTGCGCCTGCGGATTGTCGGGATTGGCGAACTGGTCCAGCACCTTGCCGCGGCCCTCGGCCTGCATGCTGGTGGCAAGGTCCCGCGCATATTCCATGCCGCCCTTGTCGGCCGGCGTCAGGATCAGCTCGGCGCCATAGGCCGTCATGGCCGCGCGCCGCTCCAGCGACAGGTTGTCGGGCATGATGAGGATCATGCGGTAGCCCCGCATGGCGGCCACCATGGCCAGCGCGATGCCGGTGTTGCCGCTGGTGGCCTCGATCAGCGTGTCGCCCGGCTGGATGTCGCCGCGCGCCTCCGCGCGCCGGATCATCGACAGCGCGGGACGATCCTTCACCGAGCCGGCCGGGTTGTTGCCTTCGAGCTTGGCGAGGATGACGTTGCCGCGCGCCTGGCCGGCCTCACCCGGCAGGCGCTGCAGGCGCACGAGCGGGGTATTGCCGACGGTTTCTTCCAGAGTGGGATAGGTATGCATGGCGGGAATATTACCCGTTCGGCCGCGGGCTGCGCGATTCCGCCCACGGCCGGCGGGGTCATCCCGGATTGCGCGGTCCGCCTAGCGCTTCGCCGGACCGGCAGAGGCCTCGCGCGCCCTGCCTGCGGGCACAGCCGGCGGCGTGTCCTTGGCGGAGGCCTGCAGGCCTGCCGACTCGAGGTCCTTCAGGCGCTTGGGCCCCAGGCCGCGCACGCGCTCGCCCAGGTCCTGCAGCGATGCGAACGGGCCACCGCGCTGGCGCTCGTCGATGATGACCTGGGCCGTCTTGGGGCCGATGCCTTTCAGCGCATCGAGCTGGGCGGCCGTTGCGGCATTGAGGTCCAAGGCATGGGCGGGCCCGGCCGCCGCCAGGCCCAGCCCCAGCGCGAGCGCGGCGGCGCGGCCCCTGGCGCGGCGGGAACGCCCCGCGCGCGGCGCGCGAAAGGAGCAAGGCTGCGCCACGGGACGGGCGACAGTGGGATGCAGAAAGGGATTCATGCGCGTCTCTCCTGAAAGCGCCGGCTGCCCCCTGGCAACCGGCATGCTTCCATGATGCGCGCCCGCATCGCCGCGCGGCGCGGAAGTGCCGCGCAAGAGCCATGCGTGGGAACCGAGACGCGCGTCATCGGCCCCGGGGCAGGACGCGGCTCAGCGCCTGGCCAGCCAGTCCTTCACGTACTCGGACACGCCCGTGGCCACGTCGCGCATCGGTGCGTCGAAACCGGCGGCGCGAAGGCGGGACACATCCGCCTGCGTATAGCTCTGGTAGCGCCCCTTCAGGTCGTCCGGGAAGGTGATGTAGCGCAGGAAGCCGCGCTCGACCAGGTCCTCCAGCGGCAGCGTTTCCTTGCCGGCGCCTTCGCGCAGCGTGTTGACCACGGCCATCGCCACGTCATTGAAGGGTTGTGCGCGGCCCGTGCCGCAGTTGAAGACGCCCGAGTATTCCGGATGATCCAGGAAGTGCAGGTTGACCGCGACGACGTCTTCCACGGAGATGAAGTCGCGGCTTTGCGCGCCGTCGGCATAGCCGTCCCAGCCGCCGAACAGGCGCACCTGCCCATCGGCCACGAACTGGTTCATGTTGTGGAAGGCCACCGAAGCCATCCGGCCCTTGTGCTGTTCCTGCGGGCCATAGACATTGAAATAGCGCAGGCCCACCACCTGCGCGGTCAGCCCCGCCGCCATGCGCTGGCGCAGCACCTGGTCGAAGAGCAGCTTGGAATAGCCATAGACGTTCAAGGGATGCTCGTTGGCCGGGTCTTCGGCATAGACGGGACCCGCGCCATAGACGGCCGCCGACGAGGCATACAGGAAGGGAATCCGGCGTGCCTGGCAGAACTCGAACAACTCCAGCGTGACGCGGTAGTTGTTGTCCATCATGTAGCGGCCATTGCGCTCGGTGGTGTCCGAGCAGGCGCCCTGGTGCAGCACGGCGCGGATCTCGGGCAGATTGCCCTCGGCCACGCGGCGGCGGAATTCATCGCGGTCGAGATAATCGGCGACCTGGCCGCGCGCCAGGTTGATGAACTTGTCGCCCTCGGTGAGATCGTCCACCGCGATGATGTCGGTGATGCCCCGTGCATTCAGGCCCTTGACGAGATTGCTGCCGATGAAACCCGCGGCTCCGGTGACGACGATCATGACAACTCTCCTGCGGTAACGATGGACGTGCCGAGCTTGCCGACGACGATGCCGCCTGCGCGATTGGCCCAGCGCATGGCGCCGGACCAGTCCATGCCGGCGGCGCGCGTGACGGCCAGGGTGGCCAGCACGGTATCGCCCGCGCCCGACACATCAAAGACTTCGTGGGCCTGGGCGTCGACGTGATCGCGCCCGGCATCGGTGAACAGGGTCATGCCCTGCTCGGAACGGGTTACCAGCAAGGCCTGCAGGCCGAGTTCCTGGCGTAGCGCCTGCGCGCGGCTTTCCAGTTGCGCTTCGGTGCTCCATGCGCCCACCGCCTGCTGCATCTCGGACCGGTTGGGCGTGACCAGGGCGGCGCCATGGTAGCGGCTGTAGTCATCGCCCTTGGGATCGACCAGCACCGGCACGCCCGCCGCGCGCGCCTGCGCGATCAGGGTCTGCACGCGCGCAAGCGCGCCCTTGGCATAGTCGGACACGACCAGCACGTCATGGCTGGCGATCAGCTCGGCGTAGCGGGCATCCAGGGCGTCCAGCGCCGCGGCGCCCGGGTGCTCCTCGAAATCCACCCGCAACAGCTGCTGCTGGCGGCCCAGCACGCGCATCTTCAGCGTGGTGGGATGCTGCGGATCGGCCGGCAGTTCGGCGCGAATGCCCGCCTCGGCGGCCATGCTGGCGATGATCGCGCCCGGTTCGTCCTGCCCGACCACGCCCAGCAGGCTGGCCTGGGCGCCCAGCGCCACGATGTTGCGGGCGACGTTGGCCGCACCGCCCAGGCGGTCTTCACGGCGGGCGACCCGCACCACCGGCACGGGCGCCTCAGGGGAAATACGATCGACTTCGCCGAACCAGTAGCGGTCCAGCATCACGTCGCCGACGACCAGTACGCGCGCACGCGCGACGGCCTCGATGGGGAAAGACGTCATTCCAATTCTTCCAGGCGGCGGGGCCGGTAGGTTTCCCAGGCGTTGCAGCCGGGGCATTGCCAGTAATAGCGGCGCGCCTGGAAGCCGCAGGCGCGGCACGCATAGCGATCCAGGCGCTGCGTGTGCTTGTGGATGAGCGAGCGCAGCAAGGCCAGGTCGGCGCCGGGCACGACGCCTTCCTGCGGCGCGCTGCCCGGGTTGGCGGCCAGTTCGGCCTCGAGCAGGCGATCCAGGCCCAGCAGGGACGGGTTCTGGCGCAAGGCCTTGCGGGCGAATGCCCAGGCCGGGCCCGCGCCTTCCTGCACACGCAGTTCGCGGAACACCACGTTGAACAGGTCCAGCGAGGCGTGCTTGTCGTATTGCGCCTGCAGCAGGGCCAGGCCCTCGGCAGCCTGCCCGGCCGCGCGATAATTGTTCAGCACCGATTCCGCGACCAGGCCGGCGAACTCGGGCGAGCCCGACAGCACCGACTCCAGCTGCAGGCGTTCGCGCTTGGCATCGCCGTCCAGCGCGGCCAGGCGTGCCCGCAGCATCGCCACCCGCACGCTCGAGGCAGGCACGTTGCCCGCATTGCTGCTGGCGCCGCGCAAGGCGTGCTCGGCGGCGTCCAGCGCGGCCTGCGCCTGATCGACGTTCGGCGGATTGGCGGCCAGGGCCGATTGCGCCTGTTCGCAGTGATAGTGCACGCGCTGCGGCACCGGCTCGTCAACCAATTGGCGCAGCGTCTTGACCGCCTCGATGGCACGCGACCAGTCGTGCTCGGACTCATAGATGCGGATCAACGAGCGCAATGCCGGCAAGGCGAAGCGCGTGTCCTTCAGCAGTTCGAAGGCTTCCTCGGCGCGGTCCAGCATGCCGGCCTTCAGGTAATCCTGCGCCAGCTCGTGCTGGGCATGTTCCCGCTGCGTCTGCGGCAGGTCGGCGCGCGCCAGCAGGCTCAGGTGCACGCGGATGGCGCGCTCCATTTCACCGCGGCGGCGGAAAAGACTGCCCAGCGCAAAGTGCAGCTCGGTGGTCTCCGGATCCAGCTTGGCCACTTCGACGAACGCGTCGATGGCGCGGTCGGGCTGCTCATTCAGCAGGAAGTTCAGCCCGCGGAAATAGGAGTCGGGCAGGCTGCGGTTCTCCGACAGCATCTGCCGGATATCCACGCGCGCCGCGATCCAGCCCAGGCCGAAAAGCACGGGCACGAAAATGAGCCACCAGGGTTCAAAATCCACGGCAAGACACTCGCTAAAGACGAAACAGGAAAACAGGCCGCGCAGCGTTCACGCACGCGCGGCGCAGCGCTCAGAGGGGCGAGAGCGGGGCGATCGTCTCGGGCGCCACGGTGGCGGGATTGGGCGGCGCGACGGCTGCCTGCAGCCGCTCGATCTCACGGCGCAGGCGCGCGGCTTCGCGGCGGCGGCGCAAGGCGCCGGGCACGGTCAGCAGCAGGCCGAACAGCGTGCCCACGACGAACACCGTCAGCATCACGACGATCAGCGGCACGTCATGGACGACATGGTCGCCATAGAAGTTGACCGCCACGGGACCGGTATTCTTCAGCGCGAACAAGAGCACGACGATGAAGACCAGCAAACGCAGAGCCCAGACCAGATAGCGCATGACGATGCTCCAAAGTGCTGCCCACCCCGAGGCGCCTGCGCGTGCCTCCCTCCTTTGCGAGGGCGACGCTGGCGTACCGGCTGAGCAACGAAGATATAAAGGGCGATTCTACTTCGCCCCCGTTTGAATTGAAAAAGCCGTCCTTGTGGGACGGCTTCTTGTGCCGGAAGGCACCGGCGAGGATTACGCTTCGATGTGGCGATCGACCGTGTCGATCACTTCCTCAACATAACCTGCCGGCTGGCCGGCAGCGGTACCAAGATCGACTTTTTCTCGCAGCTCCTTGCCGGCCTTGAAGTGAGGCACCTGCTTGCCAGGCACCATCACCTGCTCTCCCGATTTGGGATTGCGGCCGACACGCGGAGCGCGCAGCGACAACGAAAAACTGCCGAAACCGCGAATCTCGATGCGTTGGCCGGCGGCCAGCGCCTGGGTCATCGCATCGAGGACGGTCTTGACGGCGTAATCGGTATCGCGGGCGGCCAGCTGAGGGTAGCGGGCCGCCAGCGCCGCGATCAATTCCGACTTGGTCACGCTTAACCGTCGTTGCGCTGTTGATCCAGCTTGGCCTTCAGCAGGGCGCCCAGATTGGTCGTACCCGACGAAGCGCTGGCATCGGACATGCGCTGGATGGTTTCAGCCGTTTCCGCGTTGTCGCGAGCCTTGATCGACAGCTGGATCGAACGCGCCTTGCGGTCGACGTTGATGATCATGGCTTCGATGTTGTCGCCCACGCTCAGGACCGTGCCGGCGTCTTCGACGCGGCCAGCCGAGAGTTCGGAAGCGCGCAGGTAGCCTTCGACTTCCACCGACAGCGTGACGACGGCGCCCTTGGGCTCGACCGACTTCACGGTACCGGGGACGACAGCGCCCTTCTCGTAGGTGGCCACGAAGTTGTTGAAGGGATCGCCTTCCAGCTGCTTGATGCCCAGCGAGATGCGTTCCTTCTCGACGTCGATGCCCAGCACCACGGCTTCGACTTCGTCGCCCTTCTTGAAGTTGCGGACGGCTTCTTCGCCAGCTTCGGCCCACGACAGGTCGGAGAGGTGGACCAGGCCGTCGATGCCGCCTTGCAGGCCGACGAACACGCCGAAGTCGGTGATCGACTTGATGGCGCCGCGAACCTTGTCACCGCGCTTGAAGTTCGTCGAGAACTCTTCCCACGGATTCTGGCGGCACTGCTTCATGCCGAGCGAGATGCGGCGACGGTCTTCGTCGATTTCCAGGACCATGACTTCGACTTCTTCGCCCAGGGTCACAACCTTGCGCGGATCGACGTTCTTGTTGGTCCAGTCCATTTCGGAGACGTGCACCAGGCCTTCGATGCCGGCTTCCACTTCAACGAACGCGCCGTAGTCGGTGAGGTTCGTGACCTTGCCGAACAGGCGGGTGCCTTGCGGGTAGCGGCGAGCCAGGCCCACCCACGGATCTTCGCCCAGTTGCTTGACGCCCAGCGAGACGCGGCTCTTTTCCTGGTCGAACTTGAGGACCTTGGCTTCCACTTCCTGGCCCACTTGCAGGACCTCGGAGGGGTGACGCACGCGGCGCCATGCCATGTCGGTGATGTGCAGCAGGCCGTCGATGCCACCCAGGTCCACGAACGCGCCGTAGTCGGTGATGTTCTTGACCACGCCCTTGACCACGGCACCTTCGTGCAGCGTCTCGAGCAGCTTCTGGCGCTCTTCGCCCATGCTGGCTTCCAGCACGGCACGGCGCGACAGCACGACGTTGTTGCGCTTGCGATCGAGCTTGATGACCTTGAATTCGAGGGTCTTGCCTTCGTACGGGGTCGTGTCCTTGACAGGACGCAGGTCGACCAGCGAACCGGGCAGGAAGGCGCGGATGCCGTTGGTCATGACGGTCAGGCCGCCCTTGACCTTGCCGGTGATCGTGCCGGTGACCAGTTCGTTGTTGTCCAGCGACTGTTCCAGCGACAGCCAGGCCGACAGGCGCTTGGCGCGGTCGCGCGACAGGATGGTGTCGCCGTAGCCGTTTTCGAGCGAGTCGATTGCCACGGAGACGAAATCGCCGGGGCTGACTTCCAGCTCGCCCTGGTCGTTCAGGAATTCTTCCAGGGGAATCAGGGCTTCGGACTTCAGGCCGGCGTTGACCACGACGAAGTTGTGGTCGATACGCACCACTTCGGCGCTGATGACCTCACCGGACTTCATGTCCTGGTTCTTGATGCTTTCGGCAAACAGATCGGCAAAGCTTTCGCCGCCAAGTACGGAAGTAGACATTGAGATGGGTCCATTGGGCCGCAAGGCCCAGATTTGCACACCCGATGAACGGCTTTCAACCGCTCGGGTGGAGTTCACAAACCTTGCCGGCCGCGGGGTTGTTGATCGCTGCCTGCAAGGACGGGGGGGTTAACAGCCATTCACCAAGATTGGCCCGCCGAGTCCGTGGTCAGCGCGCACGCGCTTTCCAGAGATCCAGGATGGCCTGTATGGTTTGCCGGGCGCTCAATCTCGAGGAATCGAGCTCCACGGCGCCTTCCGCGGGAGCGAGCGGCGCGACCTGGCGATTGGCATCGCGCGCGTCGCGTTCGCGCATATCGCGCAGAAGGTCTGCCAAGTTAGCAGAAATTCCCTTTTCGATCAACTGCTTACACCGTCTTTCCGCGCGCGCCTCGACATCGGCCACCAGAAACACCTTCAGGGCCGCATCGGGAAACACCACGGACCCCATGTCGCGGCCGTCCGCGACCAGCCCCGGCGGCTGCCGGAACGCCCGCTGGCGGGCCAGCAAGGCCGCGCGCACCGCGGGCAGCGCCGCCACGCGGGAGGCCAGGTTGCCGATGGCTTCCTGGCGGATGGCCTCGCAGACGTCGTCGCCGTCGAGATAGATACGCCCGGATGAAAACAGGACATCCAGCCCCAGGGCCACCTGGCCCAGCGCCGCCTCATCGGTCTCGTCCACGCCGCGCCGGGTCGCGGCCAGGGCGGTCAGGCGATAGAGGGCGCCGCTGTCCAGCACCTGCCAGCCCAGGGCCTCGGCCACGCCGTGGGCCACCGTGCCCTTGCCGGACGCAGTGGGACCGTCGATGGCGATGACGGGAACCGTACTCGCGTTGTCGTTCATTGCAAATCCATCGCCACGCCTGGCCGGCGCGGCTATACGGTAGGGACGCCGCTCAGCCGGTAACCAGGCTGGCGTAGACGTCGAAGTAATCAGGGAAAGTCTTGGCCACGCAGCCCGGATCCAGGATGCGGACGGCGGCCGGGCCGAAAGCGGCCAGCGAAAAACACATCGCCATGCGGTGATCATCCCAGGTCCCGATGTGCGCGTCACGCCAGGTGCCCGCGGCGGGCGGGGTCACGCGCAGCCAGTCCTCGCCGGACGCCACCGTCGCGCCCAGCTTGGTGAGCTCGGTCTGCATGGCGTGGATGCGGTCGGTTTCCTTCACGCGCCAGCTGCCGATGTTGCGCAGCAGGCACGGGCCGTCGGCGTACAGCGCCAGGGCCGCCGCCGTCATGGCGGCATCCGGGATCAGGTTGAAATCGGCGTCGAACGCCTTGAGCGTCTGGCCTTCGGCGACCCGCACGCCGCTGGCCTCGATCCAGTCGGGGCCGTGCGTGATGGTGGCGCCCATGGCCGCCAGCGTCTGCGCGAAGGCCACGTCGCCCTGGATGCTGTCGGCGCCCACGCCGGTGACGCGCAAGGGGCCGCCGCCGATGGCGCCCAGCGCCAGGAAATACGACGCCGACGAGGCATCGCCCTCGACCTGCACGCGGCCGGGCGAACGATAGGCGCTGCCGGCTTCCACCGTGAAGCGCTGCCAGCCGTCACGCGTGACGGCGACGCCATAGCGCGCCATCAGGTTCAGCGTGATGTCGATGTACGGCTTGGAGATGAGATCGCCCGCCACCTCGATGACCAGCGGCCTGCCCGTGCCGCGCACGACCAGCGGCGCGGCCAGCAGCAGCGCGGTCAGGAACTGGCTGGACACATTGCCCTGCACGCTGACGCGCTCGGCGCCGCCGCCGGCAAAGGCGCCGATGGCCAGGGGCGGATAGCCGGGATTGCCTTCGTAATCAATGGCGGCGCCCAGGCCGCGCAACGCGTCGACCAGGTCCCCGATGGGACGCTCGTGCATGCGGGGCACGCCCGACAGACGGTACTGGCCGCCCAGCAGCGCCAGGGCGGCGGTCAAGGGACGGAAAGCCGTGCCGGCATTGCCCAGGAAGATGTCGGCCTCGGCCACCGGAAAACGCGCGACACCGTCGACGCGCACCACGCCATCGGCCCCCTGCTCCACCGACACGCCCAGCTGGCGCAGCGCCTGCAGCATGACGCGCGTGTCGTCGGAGTCGAGCAGGCCCGCGATCTCGGTGCGGCCTTCGGCCAGCGCGGCCAGCAGCAGCACGCGGTTGGAAATGCTCTTGGAGCCCGGCAGGGCCACGGTGCCCGCGGCACGGCGCGCGGGGGGGAGATCGAGATAGTCGAGATGGCTCATCGCAGGTTCTCTTGCCAGTTGCGCCGGGCATCCGACGCCAGTGTCAGCCACTGGAGCAGCGCCTCGCCGTCCTCGTCCCGCAGCGCATGTTCGGCGCGTTCCAGCACCGCGCGCAAGGCGTCGAGTTCACGCAGCATGGCAGTCTTGTTGGACAGGAAAATGTCTCGCCACATCTCGGGCGAACCGCCCGCGATGCGCGTGAAGTCACGGAATCCGGTGCCCGCCAGGCCCAGCCGCAAGGCGGCGTCGTCGGACAACGCGATCTGGGCCATGTAGGCGGCCGCCAGCCAGTGCGGCAAGTGGCTGACCGCGGCGAACACGGAATCATGGGTGGCGGGATCCAGCCGGCGCACGGTCGCGCCACAGGTTTCCCACAAGGCTTGCACCCGGGCCACGTCGGCGTCGGCGTTTTCCGGCAGCGGAGCCAGGACCACGTCGCGGCCCCGGTACAGGCCGGCATGCGCGGCGGCAGGCCCCGAGGCATGCGAACCTGCAATCGGGTGTCCCGGCACGAAGCAGCCCACGCGCTCGCCCAGCGCGTCGCGCGCGGCGGCCACCACATCCTGCTTGGTGCTGCCGGCGTCGGTCAGGATGGCGCCGGCACGCAGGTGCGGCAGCATGGCGGACAGCGTGGGGCCCAGCGCGGCCACGGGCGTGGCCAGCAGGATCACATCCGCGCGCGCAGCAGCAGACGCCAGCGTGGCGATCTCGTCGATCAGGCCCAGCGCGCGCGCCTCTTCCAGCGAGGCGGTATTACGCCCCACCCCCAGCACCTGTCCCACGGCGCCCGCCTCGCGCAGCGCCTGGGCGAAGGAGCCGCCGATCAGGCCCACGCCGACCACGGCCAACACCGGGACCGGATCCGGAACCATTGGCGTGCGCGCTTTCGGCGTTGACGTGGCAGTCATGCGCCGGCTCCGCGCCGCGTCATTGCGCGGGATACGAGCCCAGCACCTTGAAGAAGGCAGCCTGGGACTCGAGCGTCGCGAGCGTGCGCGCCACCGCCGGATCGTCGCGGTGGCCCTGCACGTCGACGTAGAAGAAATATTCCCACTGGCCGGTGCGGGCTGGTCGGGATTCGAAACGGGTCATGGACACGCCATTGGCGGCCATGGGCGACAGCATGTCGTAGACCGCGCCGGCGCGGTTGGGGACGGCCAGGATGAGGCTCGTCTTGTCGCGGCCGCTGGGCAGCGTGTCGATCTTGCCGATGGCAAGGAAGCGCGTGCGGTTGTGCGGATCGTCCTGGATGCCGGCCGACACGATCTCCAGTTTCCAGGCGCGCGCCGCCGCTTCGCCGGCAATGGCCGCGGCGGTGGGGTCGGACGCGGCCAGGCGGGCGGCCTCGGCATTGCTGGACACCGGCACGCGCTCGAGCGTGGGATGCAGGCGGCCCAGCCAGCCCTGGCACTGCGCCAGCGACTGCGGATGCGAATAGACCCGGGTCACGCCCTCCATGCTGCCATTGCGCGTCATGAGGCAATGGCGGATGACGAGCGAGCGCTCGCCCAGGATGCGCAGCGGCGAGGTCAGCAGCAGATCCAGCGTGCGGTTGACGGCGCCTTCGGTGGAATTCTCCACCGGCACCATGCCCACGTCCGCCTGGTCGGACTCGACCGCGCGGAAGACTTCGTCGAAGGACGGGCAGGCCAGGCCCTGGATGGCATGGCCGAACTGCTCGAAGGCCGCCTGCTCGGAAAACGACCCTTGCGGCCCCAGGAAAGCAGCCGTCAGCGAACGTTCCAGGCCGCGGCAGGCCGAAATGATCTCGGTCCAGACGGCAGCGATGGCGTCCGCCGGAAACGGCGCGCCGTGCTCGCTGGCCTGCAGCCGGCGGATCACCTGGGATTCGCGCTCGGGACGCAGCACGGGGCCATCCGCGTGGGCGGCATGCTTGACGTCACCCACGGCCTGGGCGGTGCGGGCCCGTTCGGCCAGCAGCGTGAGGATCTGGGTATCGATGGCGTCGATGCGGTCGCGCAGGGGCGCGAGCTTGGCCAGCAGGGCGTCATCCATGCGTGCGCTCGAATTCCTTGAGATATTGAACCAGCGCTTCCACGCCGGCCAACGGCAGGGCGTTGTAGATGGAGGCGCGCATGCCGCCCACGCTCTTGTGGCCCTTCAGTTGCGTGAGGCCCGCGGCCTCAGCGCCCGCCAGGAAAGCGGCGTCCTGCGCGGCATCGGCCAGCACGAACGGCACGTTCATGCGCGAACGCACGGGTGCGTGGATGGGGTTGCGATAGAACGACGATCCGTCCAGGAAGCCATAGAGCAGGTCGGCCTTGGCGCGGTTGGCGGTTTCGATGGCGGCCAGGCCGCCCTGCCCCAACAGCCACTTGTAGACCAGGCCCGCGACATAGATGGCGTAGGTCGGCGGCGTGTTGTAGCGCGAGGATTCCGCCGCCACGTTGGCGTAGTCGAACGCCGTCGGGCAGATGGGCAACGCATGGCCCAGCAGGTCGCGGCGGATGATGACCACCGTGACGCCAGCCGGGCCGGCATTCTTCTGGGCGCCGGCGTACATCATGCCCACACGGCTCACGTCCATGGGACGCGACAGGAAATGCGAGGAGGCGTCCACCACCAGCGGCACCTCGGGCGCGCCCAGCGCGGCCGGCTCGGGCCAGTCCATGAACTCCACGCCGCCGATGGTCTCGTTGCTGCACAGGTGCAGATAGGACGCGTCGGGACGGACGTGCCAGTCGGACACCGGCGGCACCCAGGTCCAGGGCGCCTGTTCCCGGCCATCGAGCACCGTGGCCGCATCGCTGGCGGCCGCCACCTGGGCGTCGCCGTAGCGGTTGGCTTCCTTGTGCGACCGGCGCGACCAATGGCCGGTCAGCACATAGTCGGCCACCGGCGCACCGCGCCGGCCGATCAGGTTCAGGGGCACGATGGCGTTTTCCGCCGTGGCGCCGCCCTGCATGAACATCACGGCATAGTCATCCGTGACGCCCAGCAGCGTGCGCAGGTCGGCCTCGGCCTCGTCGCAGATCTGCACGAACTGCTTGCCGCGATGGCTCATTTCCATCACCGACATGCCGCAGCCGTGCCAATCCAGCATTTCCGCGGCAGCCTGCTCCAGCACCGGCACCGGCAGCACCGACGGACCGGCAGAGAAGTTCCAGGGGCGAGTCTTCGCCTGGGTCATGGTCTTATTCCTCTTCGCCGCCAGCGGGCGCCTCGCCACCCTCGGCCGGGGCGACGCCCTCGGCCAGGTCTTCCTCGTCCTCGCCGACATCGGCATCGCTTTCGACCACGCGGCGCACGCCCGACAGATGGCTGCCGTCGTCCACGCTGATGAGCGTGACGCCTTGCGTGGCGCGGCCCATTTCGCGGATTTCCGCGACGCGGGTGCGCACCAGCACGCCGCCCGTGGTGATCAGCATGATCTCGTCGGACGGCATCACCAGCACGGCGCCCACGACCTTGCCGTTGCGGGCGGAGGTCTGGATGGCGATCATGCCCTTGGTGCCACGGCCGTGGCGCGTGTACTCGAGGATGGGGGTGCGCTTGCCATAGCCGTTTTCGGTGGCGGTCAGCACGCTTTGCGACTCGTCGCCGGCCACCAGCATGGCGATGACCGTCTGGCCCTCTTCCAGCATCATGCCGCGCACGCCGCGGGCGTTGCGGCCCATCGGACGCACGTCGTTCTCGTCGAAGCGCACGGCCTTGCCGGAATCGGAGAACAGCATCACGTCGTGCTTGCCGTCGGACAGGTCCGCACCGATCAGGAAGTCGCCCTCGTCCAGGTCGACGGCGATGATGCCGGCCTTGCGGGGGTTGGAGAAATCGGACAGCGGGGTCTTCTTGACCGTGCCGCGCGAGGTCGCCATGAAGACGTAGTGGTCTTCGCTGAATTCCTTGACGGGCAGCACCACCGTGATCTTCTCGCCATCGCTCAGCGGGAACATGTTCACGATCGGGCGGCCACGCGAATTGCGCGTGCCCTGCGGCACTTCCCAGACCTTCAGCCAATAAACGCGGCCGCGGTCGGAGAAGCACAGCAGGAAGTCGTGCGTGTTGGCGATGAAGAGCTGGTCGACCCAGTCGTTTTCCTTCATGGCCGTGGCCTGCTTGCCTCGGCCGCCACGGCGCTGGGAACGGTACTCGGACAGCGGCTGGCTCTTGATGTAGCCGCCAGCCGAGAGCGTCACGACCATGTCGAGCGGCGTGATCAGGTCTTCGGTATCCAGCTCGGTGGCGTTCAGCTCGATGTGCGAACGGCGCGCGTCCTTGCCGTTGGCGGTGAACTCGGCCTTGATGGCCTGCAGCTCGTCGCCGATGATGGTCGTGATGCGCGCAGGCGTGGCCAGGATGTCCAGCAGGTCGGCGATGGCGGCCATGACGTCCTTGTACTCGCCGACGATCTTGTCCTGCTCCAGGCCCGTCAGGCGCTGCAGGCGCATGTTCAGGATTTCCTGGGCCTGGCCTTCGCTCAGGCGATAGCGGCCGTCGGCCTGCAGGCCGCACTCCTCCGGCAGGTTCTCCGGACGATAGGCGGCGCGGCCGCCCGAGGTCTCGGTGTCGGCGCGCGACAGCATCTCGCGCACCAGCGAGGAATCCCAGTCGCGGTTCATCAGCTCCTGGCGCGCCACCGGCGGCGTGGGCGCTGCCTTGATGATCGCGATGAAGTCATCGATGTTGGCCAGCGCGACGGCCAGGCCTTCCAGCACGTGGCCGCGCTCGCGGGCCTTGCGCAGCTGGAACACCGTGCGGCGGGTGACCACTTCGCGGCGATGCAGCAGGAAGTAATGCACCATCTGCTTCAGGTTGAGCAGGCGCGGCTGGCCATCGACCAGCGCGACCAGGTTCATCCCGAAGGTGTCCTGCAGTTGCGTGTGCTTGTAGAGGTTGTTCAGCACGACCTCGGGCACTTCGCCGCGCTTCAACTCGATGACAAGGCGCATGCCGTCCTTGTCGGATTCGTCGCGGATGTCCGAGATGCCTTCGATCTTCTTGTCGTTGACCAGCTCGGCGATGCGCTCCTGCAGCGTCTTCTTGTTGACCTGGTAGGGCAGCTCGTCGACCACGATGGACTGGCGGTTGCCACGCTCCATGTCCTCGAAGTGCGTCTTCGCGCGCATGATCAGGCGGCCGCGGCCCGTGCGATAGCCTTCGCGCACGCCGGACATGCCGTAGATGATGCCGCCCGTGGGGAAATCCGGCGCCGGGATCAGCTCGATGAGCTCATCGACCGTGCACTCGGGATTGCGCAGGGCGAACAGGCAGCCGTCCACCACTTCGCCCAGGTTGTGGGGCGGGATGTTGGTGGC
This sequence comes from Orrella dioscoreae, assembly GCF_900089455.2. NCBI lineage: Bacteria > Pseudomonadati > Pseudomonadota > Betaproteobacteria > Burkholderiales > Alcaligenaceae > Orrella > Orrella dioscoreae. The sequence goes on along the minus strand of NZ_LT907988.1, from coordinate 1,649,846 downwards.
CATGCCCACGGCGATGCCCGAGCTGCCGTTGACCAGCAGGTTGGGCAGGCGCGAGGGCAGCAGCAGCGGCTCGCTTTCGCTGCCGTCATAGTTGGGCCCGAAATCGACCGTCTCCTGGTCGATGTCGGCCAGCAGTTCGTGGGCGATCTTGGCCAGGCGGATTTCGGTGTAACGCATGGCGGCGGCGTTGTCGCCGTCGATGGAGCCGAAGTTGCCCTGGCCATCCACCAGCATGTAGCGCAGGGAGAAATCCTGCGCCATGCGGACGATGGTGTCGTAAACGGACTGGTCGCCGTGCGGGTGGTATTTACCGATCACGTCACCGACGATACGCGCCGACTTCTTGTAGGCACGATTCCAGTCGTTGTTCAGCTCGTGCATGGCGTAGAGCACGCGGCGATGCACGGGCTTCAAGCCGTCGCGCACGTCCGGGAGTGCCCGGCCCACGATCACGCTCATTGCGTAATCGAGGTAGCTGCGGCGCATTTCTTCTTCCAACGAAATTGGAAGAGTTTCCTTGGCGAAGGAATCCATAGGCTGAGGCGTCTATCTATATATATAGAGGGCTGACCCTTCACAGGGTAAGCCGTGGATTCTATCACCCGCCCTCCGGAGCGCCGCTGCCCAGGATTTGAGCAAGGCATGCAAGCGCCCCCTTTTGCTTGTTGCCAAAAACCAACAGCAACTCGCGGCATCCGGGAGAAATGCCCGCATCCAGCCAGAATGGGGCTCCCAGGGCAATCCAAAGGCTGGCAAATGCCTTAAGATTGTTTCCAGCACGCAGGAAACCCAGTAGGCGATTCTTTGACCGTGCTTTAGCCGTTGCTATACTGGCCCCGTTTTCCTGATATGCAGCGGGGGTTCGCTGCGAGTCACTTATCCAGCTTCAAGCTCAACGAGGAGAAACATGAACAAGCCCTCCAAATTCGCTCTGGCGCTTGCCTTTGCCGCCATGACGGCGTCGGGTGCAGCTTCCGCTCAAACCGTCGACAACTGGCGCAGCGCTTTCGGTGATGTCTGGAAGAACGGCACCAACGAACTGTGCTGGCGCAATGCGTTCTGGACCCCCGCGACCGGCATCCCCGGCTGCGACGGCGTTCCGGTCGCTCAAGCTGCCCCGGCCCCCAAGCCCGTTGCTCCTACCCCGACTGCCAGCAAGGTCGTCTTCAACGCTGACACCTTCTTCGACTTCGACAAGGCTACGCTGAAGCCCGAAGGCCGCCAGCTGCTGGATCAAGTTGTCGCCCAAACGCGCAGCATCAACCTCGAGACCATCATCGCCGTCGGCCACACCGACTCGACCGGTCCGGAAGCCTACAACCAGAAGCTGTCGGAGCGCCGTGCCGCCGCCGTCAAGACCTACCTGGTTCAGCAAGGCGTGGATACCAACCGTATCTACACCGAAGGCAAGGGCGAGCTGGAACCCGTCGCCGACAACAAGACCCGTCAGGGCCGCGCGCAAAACCGTCGCGTGGAAATCGAAATCGTCGGCACCCGCCGCTAATTTCGGTTTCGTCTCGCCTCCTCCGGGAGGCGATACAATCAAAGGGCCTCGCATCGCGAGGCCCTTTTTTTCTGGCCCGCCACATCCAGGCCAGCGCGCGCCCAGGCGCGCGTGCCCTCCTCCCCTGCCGTCGAGCTGCCCATGACCACCACCCACGCCCGAGCCACCCCGAACGTCGATCAATCGGAACTGGACAAGTTCAGTGCGCTGGCCGCGCGCTGGTGGGACCCGACCAGCGAATTCAAGCCCCTGCACGCCATCAATCCGCTGCGCCTGGGCTGGATCCGTGAATTGGCCGGCGAACTGCGCGGCAAGGAAATCCTGGACGTGGGCTGCGGCGGCGGCATCCTGGCCGAAAGCATGGCGGCTGCCGGCGCGCAGGTCACGGGCATCGACCTGGCGCAGAAATCGCTGCAGGTCGCCCGCCTGCACGGCCTGGAAAGCGGCGTCAAGGTGGATTACCAGGCCATCAGCGCCGAAGACATGGCCGTCCAGCACCCGGGACGCTTCGACATCGTGACCTGCATGGAAATGCTGGAGCACGTCCCCAACCCTGCTTCCATCGTCTCGGCCTGCGCCGCGATGGTCAAGCCGGGCGGCTGGGTGTTCTTCTCCACGCTGAACCGCAACCCGAAGTCCTTCCTGTTCGCCATCGTGGGCGCCGAATACGTGCTGCGCCTGCTGCCGCGCGGCACGCACAGCTACGAAAGCTTCATCCGCCCCAGCGAACTGGCCGCCGCCGCGCGCCAGGCGGCGCTCGAGCCCGTGCAGTTGCGGGGGCTGGAATACAACCCCTTCGGCGACCGCTACAGCCTGTCGGCCGACACGTCCGTCAACTACCTGATGGCGACCCGCAAATGAACGGTCAACCTGACAGCCGACTGGCCGGCCTGGTCCTCTTCGACTTCGACGGGACGCTGGCCGACACCGCCCCCGACCTGGCGGCCGCCGCCAACCTGCAACGTGCACGCCGTGGCCTGCCCGACCTGCCGCTGGCGCAATTGCGCCCGGTGGCCTCGCACGGCGCGCGCGGCCTCTTGCGCGTGGCCCTGGACATGCAGCCCGACCATCCGGAATACGAAGAGACACGCCGGCGATTCCTGGACGACTACGAAGCCGCCATGACGGTGCACACCACGCTCTTCCCGGGCATGGACGCGCTGCTGGACCGGCTGGAAGCCAATGGCCTGCAATGGGGCATCGTCACCAACAAGATGGAAAGGCTGGCCCTGCCCATCATCGCGCACCTGGGCCTCACGCCGCGCTGCGCCGCGATCGTCTGCGGCGACACCACCGCGCACGCCAAGCCGCATCCGCTGCCGCTGCTGCATGCCGCCCGACTGGCGAACGTCACGCCGGACCGCTGCGTTTACGTGGGCGACGACCTGCGCGACATCCAGGCGAGCCGCGCCGCGGACATGCCCGCCATTGCCGCCGCCTATGGTTATTGCGATGGCGGCGTCGACAGCTGGGAAGCCGACATCAACGTCGAAACGCCCGAGGCGCTATGGCCTGCCATCGGCGCACTGCTGGGCAGGTCGGCTGCGCCTGCCACCTGAGACGGCGCGGCGGGCGCCAGCAAAGGCACGATCATGCCGGCGGGACCCACCGCCTGCTTCCTGCCTCGTGCCTTCGCGTCGTACATGCGCTGATCGGCCAGCGCAATGAATGCCGTCCACCCGGCCGACCCGTCGGCCAGCCGCTCCGCCAGGCCGATGGAGGCGCCGAGCGGCGCATCGTCCGGCGTGCGGCCAAAGCCCTGTTCACGCAAGCGCGCCAGCCAGGCCTGCTGGTCGGCGACGGTGGCCCCCGGCATCAACACCACGAACTCCTCGCCGCCCCAGCGCGCCAGCACGTCGCCCGGACGCAGGCTGCGCCGCAAGGCCTGGGCGAATTGCACCAGCACCTGGTCTCCCACCTGGTGGCTGAAGCGGTCATTGATCCGCTTGAAATGATCGATGTCGCAGAAGGCCAGGCCATAGTGGCCGTTGACGGCCTGCGCGGCGGCAAAACCGCGCTCCAGCATCTCGACGCCTGCGCGCCGCGCCAGCGCACCGGTCAAGGAATCCGTCATCGCGCGCGTGACCAGGCTTTCCATGTAGTGCGATTGCGCCATGCCCGAGAAGAATGACACGCCGATGGCCATGCCCATGAACCAGAAGGTCTTGCCGTGCTCGAGCCAGGACATCGACTGGCCGGACCATTCGAAGCCAAGCAAAGCCGTGACGAACATCGGCAGCCCCAGCAGCAGGATCTCCAGCGCCGACAACGGGAAGATGGCCAGGCCTGCCAGCACCACGGTGGGCATCAGCGCGTAGAGCTGCATGATGCCCTGCTGTGCGGGCGTCAACGCCCCGTCGCCCACCACCCACAGCGACGCCAGGTAGAACAGGGGGGGCACCATGACCATGCCCAGCAGCCGGGCGAGCGCGTACCGGTACGGATGCTCGGACGCCTGCGCCCTTGCCGGCAGGGCCAGCAGGATGAAGATGAACGCGGCCAGCAGCCGCAGGCCCAGCAGGCCCAACGCGGTGCCCCGCTCGAACACCAGCAGATCCACGGCCGCGCACAGTGGCACCAGCACGGCGAACAGCACCGAGATGAGCCGCACGCGCGCGAGGATCACCGATGCGGCATTGCGGCGCACCAGCGCGGATCGGCCGAAAGGCGTCGCCAATCGCAGCAACTGGCGCTCGGACGGGGTCGTCGGGGCGACGATGTCATCTAGAAAGTGTCGCCAGGCTGGCATGGTGGGCTCTACAGGAATGCGGCACGGCAATTTTCGCGCATGGCCCCGGCAAGCGCTCTGACGCAGATCAGGCCGCGGCGCAAGCGCCCCCCCATCGGAAAGAGGCTCGCAGGCAGGCGTGCTCGGCCCCGGCAAGGGTAGGTTTTCGTCACATCCACCCGATATCCCAAAACTTGCCAATGGCTGTAACATCAGCGGACAAGCAAGCCCGCCGCTCCCCCACAGAGCGGGCGCATCCGGGGGTTCATGCAGTAGGCGCCATGGTGCCAGGAGACAACGCAATGAACCAATGGGTGCAGGAACTGCTGGCCTTGGCGCTGTTCGACGAGACCGCCAGCGAGCAGGCCGTGTTCCGCAAGATCCAAGCCACCGCGCGCGCACTCGGATTCGAATATTGCGCCTATGGCCGCCGCGGCCCGCTGCCCCTGAGCAAGCCCGCGGTGCAAATGATCAACACCTATCCGGCAAGCTGGCAGACGCACTATGCGCGCGCCGGCTATCTCGCCGTCGACCCCACGGTGGCGCACGGCCGGCGCAGCACGCAGCCACTGGTCTGGAACGATGCCATCTTCGCCGCGACGCCCGAACTCTGGGCGGATGCCCGCGCGGCCGGCCTGCGGGTAGGCTGGGCGCAATCCAGCCTGGATGGGTATGGGGTCGGGGGCATGCTATCGCTGGTTCGCTCGAAGGAGCCGCTGGGACTCGCGGAACTGGCCGCCAAGGAAGCCGCCATGCGATGGCTGACACAGGTCACGCACCTCACGATGTCGCGTGCCATGGGCCCGGCGCCGCAAGGCCATGCGTCCGTCAGCCTGACGCCGCGCGAAACCGAGATACTGAAGTGGCACGCCGACGGCAAGACCGCCGAGGAGATCTCGGACATTCTCCTGATCTCGGTGGACACCGTGAAATTCCATACGCGCAACGCGGCCCAGAAACTGGGCGCCCCCAACAAGACCGCCGCCGTGGTGCGCGCCGTCATGCTCGGCCTGCTGAACTGATCCCCCTTGCCTCCGGCGGAGCGGACGTTGCCTGCCTGCCACGAACCTCGTGAGCACGAGCGCCCTACCCAAAAGGGGAGTTTCACAAATCCGCATGAACCTGTGGAATGTGTGTACTGCGTTGTCACAGGACGGCCAATGTGGAAATTCTTGCTGGCACCCCCAATCACCTGCCCCCGGGATTGATGTCCGGGCTCGCGCGTTACCGCCACAAGGTCTTCGTGGAAATGCTGGGATGGAAGCTTCCCTGCGAGGGCGGGCTGGAGTTCGACCAGTTCGACCGGCCCGACACGCTGTATGTCGCGGCACGCTGCAAACGCAGCGGCCGCCTGGTGGGCAGCGCGCGCCTGCTGCCCACCAACCGGCCGTATCTGCTGGGAGAAATATTCCCGGATCTCATGCAAGGCATACCTGTCCCGCATAGCGAACAGGTCTGGGAGCTGTCCCGCTTCGCTGCAGTGGACTTCTCCTCGCCCACGCATGATGGCCCGGCCGGGCAATTCTCCTCCCCCGTCGCCATCGAACTGTTGCGGGTCGCGTTGGCCGCGGCGGCCGCACAGGGCGCACGGCGCCTCATCACCGTTTCCCCGCTGGGCGTCGAACGCCTGTTGCGCCGCGCCGGTTTCCAGGCGCGTCGCGCGGCGCCTCCGATCCAGGTCGACGGCCATGCGCTCTTCGCCTGTTGGATCGAAGTGCCTCGCCCGAACACGCCGCCTCAACGACTGAGCGGGCGTCACCGCCTACCTGGCTTGGTAGTTGTTGGCGCGGGAGGCTGCCTGTGAAATAGGCTACGCCCTGTCCAGGAAGAACCGGCATGAAACTCCCCCTGCCCAGCACCCTCATGCCAGCAGGCAATGCGCCCGAGGCCCTGCTCAGCGAACGCCAGCGCGCCGCCATCTGCCAGCCTGCCCGCAACCGCGAATTCGTCCTGCGGCTGTCGTGCCGCGACGGCAAGGGGCTGGTCTTCGCGGTCTCCAGCGCGCTCTACGACGCCGGCTGCAATATCCTGGACTCCCAGCAGTTCGGCGACGTGGCCGCGCAGGATGGCACGGGGCTCTTCTTCATGCGCATCCATTTCGACGCGCCCATCGAGATTGCCCACACCGCCGCGCTCGAACACACGCTCGCGCCCGTGGTGGCGCGCTACGGCATGCAGGCGCAATTCCATGACCGCGAAAGCGAATCCCGCGTGCTGATCCTGGTGAGCAAGGAAGGGCACTGCCTGAACGACCTGTTGTATCGCACGATGTCGGGCAGCATGCCGATGCGCATCGTCGGCGTGGCGTCGAACCACCTGGACTGCCGCAACATCGCGCAAAGCTACGGCCTGCCCTTCCATCACTTCCCGATAGCGGCCGGCGCCGACGAAGCCGCCCGCGACGCCCAGCAGGCGCGCATCCTGGCGCTGGCCGAAAGCGAGGCCGTGAACCTCGTCGTGCTGGCCCGCTACATGCAGATCCTGGGGCCGGCGCTGTGCGAGGCGCTCAAGGGCCGCGCCATCAACATCCACCACAGTTTCCTGCCCAGCTTCAAGGGCGCACGCCCCTACGCGCAGGCCCATCGGCGCGGCGTGAAGCTGATCGGCGCCACCGCGCACTATGTGACCGAGGACCTGGACGAAGGTCCGATCATCGAACAGGACGTCGAGCGCATCGACCACAGCCTGGCGCCATCGGAACTTGCCCTGATCGGGCGGGACGTCGAATGCAAGGTGCTGGCGCGCGCCGTGAAATGGCATTGCGAGCACCGGGTGCTGCTCAATGGCGCCAGGACGGTGGTGTTCCGCTGACCCCTTGCCCCCTTTTTCTTTCACGCGATCCGGACGCCACGCCATGTCAGCCTTTTCCGAAGAGACCGTCCTGCACGTGCATCACTGGAACGACAGCCTGTTCAGCATCCGGACCACGCGGCCGGCAAGCCTGCGCTTCGTGAGCGGGCAATTCGTCATGATCGGCCTGCAGGTGGACGGACGGCCGCTGCTGCGCGCCTACAGCATCGCCAGCGCAACCTACGACGAGCACCTGGAATTCTTCAGCATCAAGGTCCAGGACGGTCCGCTCACCTCGCGGCTGCAGCACCTGAAGGAAGGCGACACGCTGCTGGTGGGCAGGAAGACCGTCGGCACGCTGCTCGTGGACGACCTGAAGGCAGGCAAGCACCTGTACCTCTTCGGCAGCGGCACGGGCCTGGCGCCCTTCCTCAGCGTGGTGCAGGACCCGCTCGTCTATGAACGCTTCGATCGGGTGGTGATCGCCCACAGCGTGCGGCGTACCAGCGAACTCGCCTACGCCGACTTCCTCGCCAGCTCGCTGCGCGAGCACGAACTGGTGGGGGAAGCCGCGCGCGACAAGCTGATCTACTACCCCACGGTCACGCGCGAACCCTTCCGCAACCAGGGCAGGCTGACCGAGCTGATCCACACCGGCAAGCTCTTCGACGACCTCGGCCTCCCGCCCCTGCATCCTGACCAGGATCGCGCGATGATCTGCGGCAGCCCGTCGCTGCTGGACGACCTGAGCCGGCAGCTCGATGGCCACGGCCTGCAGGTGTCGGCCCACCAGGGCGCGCCGGGCGACTACGTGATCGAACGGGCCTTCGTCGAGAAATGAGACACGGGCCTCAAGCGGCGTCCGCGTTCAGGCGCGCCAGGTGAGCCTGGCCCGCAGCGAGTTCGCGATGTAGCAACGGTGATGCGCCTGCGCGTGCAGCGCATCGCATTCCTCGGCGCTGGGCTGCGGGTCCGCGAACACGATCTCGGGCCGCAAGGCGATCGCCACCATGCCTTCCCCTCCGTCGGGGAACCTGCCCAGCTCGCCTTGCGCGCGATCGCGGTAACGCAACACCGTCCAGCCTTGCGTGGCCGCGATGGCCAGGAACCACAACATATGGCAGCTGGATGCCGCCGCGACGAGCGCTTCCTCGGGATCCACCGCGGCGGGATCGGATTCGGGCACCGGGACGGCATGCGGCGAGGCCGAGGCCGGCACGGCCAGCCCGCCATCGAAGCGCCAGGTGTGCGCGCGCGAATACGGTGCGCCCGGGATCGTGCCCTCGGCCGAAGACCACTCCACCTCCGCCGTGAAGGTCGCCATGGCTCACGCCCAGCCGCCGGCGGCGAGCGGGCGCGAGACGGCGCCCGCGATGATCATCTTCTGGATCTCGGACGTGCCCTCGTAGATGCGCAGGGCGCGCACCTGCCGGTAGACCTGCTCGGGCACGGAACCGGCGATCAGGCCCGCCGCGCCGAAGAGCTGCACGACATCGTCCGCCGCGGCGCCCGCGCCGTCGGTGGCATACAGCTTCGCCATCGCCGCATGGGCCGCCACGTCCTTCACGCCGGTATCGAACTCCCAGGCCGAACGCGCCACCAGCAGCGAGGCCGCATCCAGATAGGTGGCCAGGCCGGCCAGCTTGTCCATCGTGAACTGCGTCTTGATGAGCTTGGCGCCCGCCACGTCGCGCTTCTGCGCCCAGGGCACGGCGGCGTGCGCGGCACGCCGGCAGAAGCCGACGGCGGCCGCCCCCACGGTGACCCGGTAGAAATTCAGGATCTCCATCGCATACTTGAATCCCATCCCCCCTTCGCCGATGCGCGCCGTGGCGGGCAGGGAGACCTGCTGGAACGACAGGCTGGCGAAATCCCGCGGCGCCAGCAGGTCGATGGCCTCGGGCTTGAGTCCGGCCGCGTCGGCGGGCACGAGCAGGAAGCTCAGGCCAAGCCCGCCCGGTCCTTCGCCAGTGCGCAGCAGCGCACAGTGGAAATCGGCGATCGTGCCGTTGGACACCCAGGTCTTCAGGCCATCGACCGCATAGCCGCCGTCGCGCGCGTGCGCCAGCACGGCCAGCGCGGCCAGATTGGAACCGGTCTCGGGTTCCGACAACGCCAGCGAACCGATACGGCTGCCGTCGCGCAGCGCGGGCAACAGGCGCTCGCGTTGATCCGGGGAGCCGAACCAGGCGATGGGCGCCGCGGCCAGGCCCTGGATCGCGAACGAGAAATCCAGCAGGTCATCCAGGTAGGCCAGCGCCTCACGGATCAGGCAGACCGAGCGCAGGTCCGGCCGCGGACTGCCCTCCGGCGCATCCACGGCGTATGCCAGCCAGCCGGATTCGCCCAACAGGCGCGCATAGCGGCGACCCCGCTCCTGCACGCTCGCGCTCGCCAGCTCGCGCACCGCCGACGCATGGCGCGCCACCCAATCCTCCAGCGCCAGGGCCAGCTCGCGGTGCGCGTCATCATAGAAAGGCAAGGCCAGCAGGGAACGGTCAAAGAGTGTCATGGGCAAGGCATTCCATCGGAAGGCGCGGGCCGGGATTGGCCGGCGCGGGAAAGGACCGGGCGGCGGCCACGGCAATGCTGGGCTCGGACACCTGCCACGCCAATGCGCCCACCAGGCCGGCCGCCAGGCCGTGCAGATCCTGCACCCGCCATGTGCAGGGCACGCCGTCCAGGTCTGCTGCGACGAGCGTGCGCGGCGCGCCTGCCCAGCCCACGTCCAGCGAGGACATCGCGCGGCGCAGGCCGCAGCCGATCGCCTTGAGCAAGGCCTCCTTGCGCGTCCACACCCGCGCCAGCGCCCTTGCGCCGCAGGTGGCGTCCAGCGTGCGCCAGGCCAAGCGTTCAGCCGGGCTCAGCACGAGACGGGCAAAGCCGGGGTCCGCGGTGGCGAAGGCATCCAGGCACTCGATATCGATCCCCACGGGGCCGGACGACGCCGGGCCCAGAGCCGCCGCCCAGGCGGGGCCGGCGTGGCTGAAGCTGAAATGGCCGGCGCAAGGCAACAGGACCGGCTTGCCCGACTGCCCCGCCTGGCCAAAGCACAGCGCCGCGGGCGCGACACCCAGCTGCTCGCCCAGCCAGCGCCGCAAGCCCACGTGGCTGGTCCGGTACTGCTCAGCCTGCTCGGCACGCACGAAGCGCGATGCGCGCGCCTGCTCCGGTCCCGACAGCATGCGCGACCACACCGGGTGGCGCGCATCCTCGGGCTGGCCCGTGGCACACACCCACTGCACCAAGGCAGGGGGCGTCATGGCAGGGCCGCTGCCGGCGAGGCCTCGCCGGCCTGCAGGTCGTGCAGCGTCTGCGACCCGGGTGGCAGCGCGCCCAGCACGCGCCGGGCGAAGTAGGCGAAGGTCGCGGCCGAACGGGTGGGCTGGAGGATCCAGTCGTGCGCCTCGCGGGCCAGGGCCGGATCGATGCGGGCAATGTCGCCCACGGCCTCGGCCATCAGCTGCAGGCGGGCGGCACGCTCGCATTGCACGGCAACGACGCAGGCCTCCTCGACGGACTGCGCCGCCACCACCAGGCCGTGATGGGCCAGGATGGCCGCGCGCCTGCCGCCCAGCGCCGCGCTGATCAGCACGCCCTCGTCATTGCCGACCGGCACGCCTGGCCAGTCCGCCAGGAACCCGACGTCCTCGTACAGCATGCAGGCGTCCATCTGCGCCACGACGAGCGGGCGCTTGAGCATGGCCAGCGCACAGAGGTGCGGCGGATGCGTGTGCACGATGCAACGCGCATCCGGCCGCTGGCGGTAGATCCAGCTGTGGAAACGGTTGGCCGGATTCGCCATTCCCTCTCCCTCGATCACCGCCAGGTCTTCATCCACCAGCAGGACGTTGGCCGGGGATATCTCGTCGAACCCCAGGCCCAGGCGCTGGGTGTAGTACGTGCCGGGCCGCTCGGCGCGGGCGGTGATCTGCCCCGCCAGGCCCGAGTCATGGCCCTGGGCGAAAAGGATGCGGCACGTCAGCGCCACCTTCTGGCGCACGCTCCAGGCCGGCGCCTGCAGGTGCTGCCGCATCGAGGCCTTCGCACGATCGACCAGGACAGACTTGTCGAGCGTCAGGGTCGAGGACATGGCCGCCCCCTATTGCGACAGCACGGCGTCCTGGCGCGCCGGCGCGGCGCCCAGGATCCGCGCATGCGTTTCGATGGAATCGAAGAAGGCCAGCCGCGCGTCGACCAGGGCTTCGCCCGCGCTCAGCATCAACGCCAGCTGGTCGGGCTGCGAACGCGCGACCTCCACCATGATGTCGCGCAGCGTCTCGGCGTGGCCGTCATCGCACTCGACGTGGATGCTGAAGAACACCACCGCCTCGGGCGGCACGCCTGCCCCGGCGAACCCCGCGAGCAGGTCGGTGTAGACGATGGGCACCAGCGCCTCGGCGCCCAGGCAGAGCGCGCCCAGGCCACGCGCCGCGTTCACGTCGCGGCAGTGATCGAACATGGTGTCGATGAGGCGGCGGGTGCCCAGCAGCGGACGCTCGCCCTCCAGTGTCAGCCCGAAGTCCTTGAGCATGTCGCGGTAGATCACGCTGTGCGGGGTGGCGCTGTCTTCGGTCAGCCCCAGCTCTTCGCACAGGTTCTCGGCCAGGGCTTGCACTTGGGCGCCGCTGGGAAGGTTGGCCATCAACGCGCACAGATAGCGCGTGAAGTAGCTGCTGTAGATGCCCTGCTGGACCAGGAACACCTTGAACTCCTCGACGCTGACCTCGCCGCGCCGGCTGCGCGTCAGGAACCCGGACTGCTGGATCCGCTGGGCCAGTTTCAGCTTGTACTCTTCCAGTACCGATGCGTACTCTTCCATGTCGCACTCCTTTGCGCGCAGTGTCTGCTCGGATCAGCGGATCAATTCCGCGAACTTGCCTGGCGTGCCCGCCCAACGCTCGGCGTCGGGCAAGGCGTCCTTCTTTTCCATGATCAGCGGCCAGACCTGGGACAGCTCCTCGTTCAAGGTCAGGTATTGCATCTGGTCCGCCTCCAGGCGGTCATGCGGGCGGATCGCATCAACGGGGCATTCCGGCTCGCACACCCCGCAATCGATGCAGACGGCGGGGTCGATCACCAGAAAGTTCGGTCCCTCGTGGAAGCAGTCCACCGGACAGACGGACACGCAATCCGTATGCTTGCAACGGATGCAGTTCTCGGTAACGACGTAAGGCATCGTGCTCTCCTGGATTTAGACGGCCTGCAAGGCGCGGGCCGCGACGGGGCTGCTGGTTGCGGCCACGGGCGCGCGCTGCCTGACGGCAAGCACGCCCAGCCGCGGCTGCATGACGGCGGTTCCCACGGTGCACTCGCGGCGCAGATCGCCGGTGTCGGCCACATGCACGGGCGCCGCGTCCATGAAGGCGAAATAGCGCTCCAGCGCGGCCTCGGCAGGGACGGCACGCAAGGCGTCCTCGCAGGCCTGCTGGCGGCGCAACGAGGACGTCCGCGCGAAGGGATTCAAGGCATCGCGCGGCACGAAGTCCGGATGCAGGAAATGGTTGGCGTGGCAGCTGGCGTCCGCCTCGGTGATGCGGATGTCGTCCAGGACGTACTCCACCGTGACCAGCCGCCGGCCATCCGTCAGCATCAGCGCGCGGGAACTCGCCAGCGGCACGGCGCGCAGCACCGCCAGGCAATCGTCCACGCTGTCTGCCTCGTCCAGCAGGTGGCGGATCAGCATGTAGGCCGGGATGCCCGGGCGCCATGTGCCCGCGAGCACCAGGTTCAGGCCCACGGCCAGGCCGCGGTCATTCAGGCCCAGATACCCCAGCAAGCCCGTGAAGCTCGCCATGGCCAGGCGCCGCCCGGTCGCGCCGTGGGTGATCTCCAGCACGCTGAGTTCGGGCGCCATGCCGCCATTCAGGTCGATGGTCTGTCCCAGCACCGTGCAGGCCCCGGCCAGGCGGCCGAAGGTGGTGCAATCCCCTGCCGTGGGAACCGCCTGGTAGCCGGCGATCTCGCGGCGCAGCTGCAGCAGGTAGCCCTCTTCCAACGTAATGCCGGCGCCATGGGCCAGCCCCCGGACCTCCTGCGCCATCCCGGGCAGCGCCCACTCGATGCACTCGGCGTGCGCGGCAATCCGGCCGGACAGGTCGGCCAATTGCGCTGCGGGCGCCACTGCATCCAGGCGTGTGCGGCGGTCGGCCAGGAAGCGCTGGATGGCTTCGCGGTGGGCCAGGCCATGGCGCAGGCCCAGTTCGAAATGCGAGCCCGACAGGCGCAGGTGACGCGAGGGCGGCAGGTTGCTCACCACCGAAAGGGGAATCGCACGCTTAGCCATGAAAGCGCTCCGCGCGCACCGACGGCCATTCGGCCTTGAGGATGCTGTAGTAGATGGCATCGCGCCGCCGCCCGCCCGGCATCACGTTGAAGCTGCGCAGCACGCCTTCCTCCTTCGCGCCGATGCCAAGCAGGCCCTTGCGGGCGCGCGTATTGAGCACGTCCGTCTTGAACTCGACCCGCTCGCACCCCAAGGCGTCGAAGGCATGACCCAGCAGCAGCGACTTGACCGCGCGATTGGTGCCGTTGCCCCGATACGGCTCGCCCAGCCAGGACCAGCCGATTTCCAGCCTGCGGTCGGCGGGCGCGATATTGCCGTAGGACGCGCTGCCCGCGATGGCGCCGCTGCGCTTGTCGAGGATGGTGAAAACGATCCGCGTGCCGTTGAGCGTGTCGCGGATGCCCTGTTCCACGAAGGTATCCAGGCTGGCCGCATCCGTCACGGTGGAGACGAAATAGGTCCAGATGTCCGGATCGAAGGCAATGCGGGCATAGCCCGGCTTGTCGTCGATGGCGATGCGCCGCAGGCGCACCACGTCGTTCTCCAGGACGAGATCCTTCAGCACGTGAAAGGCCTGTTCCATGGCGCGCCTCAGGCCGGTGCCTTCTGGCCGAGCACGGCGACGATGTCGGCAGGCGTCTTCAGCGCGCCGATATCGTCCTCGGCCAGCGCCGTGAGCGGCACGCCGGCATCCTGGCAGATGCCGCTCATCAGCATGATGATGTCCAGCGATGTCAGGCCATAGCCATAGGCCAGGTCCGCCTCCATGTCGAGGTCGGCCGCGGTGTCCTGGTTGCGCCGCAGCACTTTCTCCAGGTTGGCCTTCACGATTGTTTCGAGTCTGCTCACGACGCCGCTCCATAGAGGTTTTCGATCTGCCCGCGAAAGGTCCGGAAGATCTCCTTGCGCCGGGGTTTGAACTGCGAGGTCAGCAGCCCGCTGTCGACCGTGATGGGCTCGGACAGGATCAGGCTCTTGACCACCCGCTCGTCGGCCGAGGCCGCTTCGTTCACGCCCTGGATATGCCGCTGGATGGCCGCGACATCCGGCGCGCCCGCCGCCGGCGACACGACCGCCACCAGATAGGCGCGGCCCGCGCCGAACAGCACGCACTCGGCCACTTCCGGATGCGACTTGATGCGCTCCTCGACATGGCGGGTATGGATGTTGCGGCCATTGGCCAGCACGATGACGTCGTCGGCCCGCCCCAGGATGTACAGGAACCCGTCCTCGTCGATGCGGGCGAGATCGCCGGTGCGCACCTCGCCGCCGGGCAGGAAGGTCTTCTCGTTGTCCCCCTCCCCGCAATAGGCATAGCGGGTGTTGACCGGGTAGTCGCTGCCGACGATCAGCACGCCCTGCTCGTCCAGGCGCAGGCGCTTGTTCGGCATGACGCGCCCGACGCTGCCGGCACGCGCGCTGCCCGGTCCGTTCTTCGTGACGATGCAGGTCTCGTTCATGCCATAGCCTTCGTAGACGGGGAAATCCGCCTCGTTGAAGAAGGCCAGCGTGTCCGGATTGGCGGGCGCCGAGCCCGTCCACATGTAGCGCACGCGGGAGCCCAGCAGGCTGCGCAGGCACTCACGGCGCTCGGCCAGCGCCGTGCCACCGCCCAGTTGGCGCTCGGCCTGGCGCTTCAGGCTTTCATAGAATCCCGGCACCCCCATCACCACGGTGGGCTGCACCAGGCGCGCCGCTTCCAGCGCGAACTCGAAAGGCGCCACCGTGACATCGTGCCCGAACACCAGCGCGGAATAGATCCAGTAGCGTTGCTGCAGCAGCGACAGCGGCATGAAGACGAGCAGGCTGTCGGCCGCGGCATGCGAGAACAGGGACTGGGCCGCGTACAGCGAGCTGTCGATGCTGCCCACGGTGGCGGCCAGCCCCTTGGGCTCGCCCGTGCTGCCCGACGTGAACTTCAGCGTGGTGACGTCGCGCGGCCCGTAGGTCATGACAGGCATGCCCGCGTCGGGCGCGCCGTGGAGGGCGGACTCATCCTCCAGCAGCGCGGCCAGGGCTGCCCGCACGTTCACCCCTTCGGCCGCCTGGGCCGCGTCGTTGTCGGCCGGCGCATCGGAGTAATAGGCCTTCAGGCCATAACGCGCCAGCAAGGGCCGCACGGACGGGAACTTGCCCCATTCGAAGCCGGCCGTCACCACGCCGAGCTTGATCGCGGCCAGGTCCAGCAGCACCCACTCGATGCCGTTGCGGGCGAGGATGCCGAGGCGGTCACCCGGACGCAGGCCGAGGTCGTGCAACAGCCGCGCCGCGCGCTGGGCCAACACATCCAGCTGGCTCAGGCTGAGCCCCACCAGGGCGCCCTGGCGGAAATAGCGGATGTGGTGGCCGGCGCTGCGCGCCGCGGTCAGCGCCACTGCGTTGACGATGCTCATCGGCGGTCTCCGTCGCCTGCCTTCAACCGTGCACGACCAGGCGGTCGCTGCCGTCGCCACGCAAGGCGGTCAGCGCCACCGGCCGAGTCAGGCCGCCCTGCGCCGCGCCGTCACCGATCAGGTCCTGGTAGGTGCCGGCCTGGAATCCCCGGGTCACGAGGCGCACCGCGCGCGGACTCATCAGGTATTGCGTCAGGGCCGCATAGACCGACTCCATCCAAAGCGTGCGCCGACGCACGCGCAGGATGTCCGACACGTCGAACTCCTCGCCTTCCATCCTGACCACCCGCACGTCATAGAAGCCGCGGAAGTAGCGACCGGCGATGGGCAGCGGCGGGCGCGACATGTCGGGGCCCGGGCTGCGGATCGAGAATTTCACGCGCGCACGGTTGTGCGCGGCGCGGTGCATGTCGGCGTGCACGGCGATGTCCGGCACCAGCGGCGGGTAGTACCAGTGGCGGGACTTCAGGATCATCGGGCGTTCGAGGTTGCCCGGGATGAAGTGCCAGCGGTTGAACTGCATGCGCTTCTGGACAGATGACGCGATGACGCCCGCTTCGGCGGTTCCCACGCCCTCGATGAGATCGCGGGACACGAAACAGGTGAAGAAATCGGGTGGCGTCAGCGCGTGCAGGTTGGCAAGCAGTGTCGCTTCGTCGTAACTGATCAGCTTGCTGATGTCGCGCAGCGAACTGGACATGCCGTAATCGGCCCGGGTGGCCAGCACGGCCGATCCCACGAGGCGCTCGATCAGGTACTCCGTCCAGCTCGTCACCGCGTCGCTGCCACGTTCGCACGCCACGCCCGACGCATCCAGCGCCACGGCGGCCTGGGCCAGTTGCGCCATGCCGGCGTGCTCGGCGGGGATGAAACCGGCAGGGCCGCCCACGAGCGCACGGTAGTCCTGCTCGAACTCCTGCCACCAGACGTCGTCGGCCTCATCCGATTCGTTGCGGTCCAGGATGGACTCGACCTTCTGGAAATTCAGGCCATAGATCCAGCGGTAGCGCAGCCAGGACTTGCCGATGCCGCGCAAGGTCTGCTCGCGGATGGCGGCCGCACGCGCGAATAGCCCGAGCTCGGGGGACACTTCGATTTCGTTGCCGGCGGCCGAATAGGACGCCGCCAGTTCGGCCAGGCGGTCCAGCAGGCGCCGGGCCGAGAGCAAGGTGCCGTTGAACTCCTCGAAACGCACGGAACGGCCCGAGATGAAGAGCGCGTGCAACGCGCCCACCGACAGCACCTCGTCCGCTTCCCAGGCCTCGAAGGGCTTGTCGCGCAGCAGGCTCAGGAAGCCCCGGCTGCGCTTGTCGTCGATCAGGTTCGCGTAGCGGTCCATCAGCGCATAGAAGCGGTCACCCAGATAGAAGCAGACGGACTCGACGTGTTCGACGTGGTCGATGACCTCCTCCAGCACACGCGGCAGGTCTCCGTTCGCATGCAGCTCGGCCACGGCGGCGTGGACCTCGGCCAGGGCGGCCTCCTCGCTCGCCTGCAGCCTTGCCTGCTCGGCGCCGATCTCGGCGCGCAGGGCGGCGGTCAGGGGCACATAGCCCAGGTCGTCTGCGCGGTCATTCTCGTCATAGGACACGCGGGGCGCATCCGCCGCGCGCGCATGCAGGCGTCCCAGCGTATTCACATACAGCACCAGCGCATCGCCCTCGGGGCGCTGCGGCTGCACCTGCAAGGACGGATGGCGCTCGAACACGGTCAGCGCCGCGCGGTCCGGCAGCGCCAGGACCTGCCAGGCATGGGCCAGGGGATAGATGCCGCCGTGCGTGAGCGCACGAATCGAGACGTCATGGGCGCTGCCCTGGCAGGCCTCTTCGGACATGACATAGCGGCTCATGTCGAAGCCATACAGGCTGCCGGACTGCTGCTGCTGCGTTGATGCGTGTGCTCGTGGGTCCATGCGCGTCTCCGGTCGGTCGATTTCCCTCACGCATGCATTTCATAGTCAGCGGGGGGTTGCGACAACTACCAAGATTCGTAGGACAGGGCAGGACGCCGGGCGGGCATGCCCTCACACTGCGCGCTTTTTGTCTTGGGGCGGCCCGGCGACAAAAAAAAAGGCCCGCCGAAGCGGGCCAACATGCAGCAGACAACGATCTCGTGGATGTCAGTTCGGCTTGATGCCGGATGCCGAGATGACCTCGGCCCATCTCGCGGTTTCCTCGCCCAGCTTCTTCTGCAGGCTTTCGGGTGTCGCGTCGGCCTGGGCCACGACCTGCGCGCCCAGGTCCGTCATCTTCTGCTTGAAGGACGGATCGGCCAGCGCGTCCTGCAGGCCCTTGACCAGTTTTTCCTTGACCTGCGGCGGCAAGCCCTTGGGGGCGTACATGCCGTGCCAGGTCCGCATGTCGAAGCCCTTGAGCCCCTGCTCGTCCGCCGTCATCAGGTCGGGAAACGGCGTGGCGCGCTGGATGGTGGTGATGGCGAAGGGCTTGACCATGCCGCCCTGCATCTGGCCGGCCGTGCTGGTCGTCTGGTCGCAGACCAGATCGATCTGCCCGCCGATCAGGTCCGAGAGCGCGGGCGCGCTGCCCTTGTAGGGCACGGACACCATCTTGGACTTGACCTGGTTCTCGAACAGCAGCGTGCAAAGGTGCGCCGCCGAACCCGGCCCTGCGTGGCCGATGGAGACCTTGCCCGGATGCTTGCGGATGGTGTCCAGCATTTCGCTGAAGTTCTTTTCCTTCAGGCCCTTGGACCCGAGGATGACCATGGGCACGTCGACGACCTGGCCGATGTAGTCGAAATCCTTCAGCACGTCGAAGCCCAGGTTCTTGTAGAGGCTGGGCGCCGTCGACATGCCCATGGTGTGAACCAGCACCATGTAGCCATCGGGCGGCGCCATGGCGACCTTGCGCGTGCCGATGGTGCCGCCCGCGCCCGTGACGTTCTCCACCACCACGGTCTGGCCCAGCGACTTGCTCATGGAAACGGCCAGGTCGCGCACGACCTTGTCGGTGGGGCCGCCCGCCGAGAACGGCACCACGATGGAAACCGCCCGGCTGGGAAACTCCGCCGCGGCGGCGGGGGACAGTGCGGCCGCGGCCAGCGTGGCGGACAAGGCGCTGGCAAGCGCACCACGCAACAGATTCACGTTCATTATTGTTTTCATCCTTGTGTTTGACAGACGTCTTCTCCGGAAGGGGCGTTCCGCAGCCTGTGCAGGAAGGCCCATTGGGTTTTGCCCAGTTCGCTGCCCTGGGCGGCGGCGCGGCGCATCCACTTGCCCGCTTCGCAGCGGTCGGTGGGCACGGCCTCGCCGTAGACGGTGGGGCCGGCCAGCAACGCCATGCCCAGCATTTCCTGGGCAGGGACGTGATCCGCCTCGCCTGCCTCGCGCAGCAACGCGACCATGCGGGTGTATTCCCCGACGCTTTGCGCCTCGAGCGCCATCTGGTATTTCTGGCTGGGCGATGCCCACTCCGCGGCAAACGCGGCGGGCGACAGCGCGGCTGCGCAGCCCAGTGCAAGGAAGGCCAGCGATCGGTCCAGGCGATGCGAGGACGACGCGGGGGCGTCGAAGCGCCCGGCCTGTGCGGTCTCTTTCATGGCTGTCTCCGTGGTGCTTGCTTGTTTGGCAGCATCTTCACGGAAACGAAAGCCGACAGAAAGCTGGAATTTCCTGATCCAGCCTATTGTCCAGCCTGAGCGTTCAAGCCTGGGAAGGCGCGTGCCCCGACAGGTGCGCGATGAAATCGCGCACGAAACCGGGAAGCGCCGCCACGTCGCGCGTGCAGATGACCAGGCCGCGCAGCGCCCAACTGTCGGAGAGGTCGACGACGCGGATGTCGAAGCCGTCCACCAGGCGCAGTGCCGCGTTGCGCGGCACGATGCCGATGCCGATGCCGCTTTCGATCATGCGGCAGACCGCTTCGAAGCTGCGCAGCTGCACGCGATAGCTGATGCGCTTGCCCAGCTTGCGGGCCTGCTCGGCGATGTGTTCCTGCAAGGCGCTGCCATCGACCAGGCCGATGAACGGCGAATCCACCACCTCGGCAAAAGGCACTGCCTCGCGCTCGGCCAGCGGGTCGCCCGGCGGCACGACCAGCACCAGCCTGTCCTCGCGAAACGGCACGCACTCCAACCCTTCCAGGTTGATGGAGTTGGCGAGGATGCCGATATCCGCGGTCCTGGCGCGGATCGCGTGGGCGATCTCGTGGCTCAGTCTTTCCTCGACGTTGATGGAGATCTTGGGATGCGCAGCGAGATACTCCGCCATGACGCTGGGCAGGTGCTCGCTGAGCGCCGAGGTATTGCACAGCAGGCGGATGTGTCCGCGCAGTCCGTCGCCGTACTGGCGCAGGTCGCCGCGCATGTGCTCGACTTGCGCCAGCACGACGCGCGCATGATGTTCCAGTGAACGCCCCGCTTCGGTCAGGCGGGTGCCGAGCTTCGTGCGGCGCAGCAGCGGCACCCCCAGCTCCTGCTCCATGCCCCGGATGCGCTCGCTGGCCGATTGCAGCGTCAGGTGCGCGCGCTCGGCGCCGCCCGTGATGCTGCCGGCCTCGACCACGTGCAGGAAAAGACGAAGATCCACCAGGTCAAATCGCACGACTTACGCTCCGCTTATCCGAGACGGTGCAAAGGTAGCACCGTTTGAGACGAGATCGCACACGCTCAGAGAAAACCTGAGTTGATCTCAAGCATTCCCTGATGAACGGTTTCTTGAAAATGGGAGAATGTTCGAGATTATCCGAGATGTGGCAGCAGTTATTGGTTTAAGTATCTAGATAATTTGCCAACTCGCCGTCCTGCCCCCGGCCTGGACGGCCGCTCAACGCGGAGAAGGACATGGAGCAGTGGTCACGAGAGAACCTGGATCGTCTGGCGCAAGCGACAAGCGCGGATGAGGTGTTCGAAGCAGCCCTGCACGCCAGCCGCGCGTTGGGGTTCGAGTACTGTGCCTACGGGGCAAGGCTGCCTGTGCCCTTGTCCCGGCAGCGCACCTTCGCACGCAACAACTATCCCGAAGGCTGGCAGCACCGCTACGAAGAAGCGGGCTACCTGGCGCAGGACCCCACGGTCCTGCATGGCCTGGCGCATGGAACGCCGGTCACCTGGAATGATGCGGTCTTCGAGAAGGCGCCGTTGTTGTGGGAAGAGGCACAATCCTTCGGCCTGAAAGTCGGCTGGGCGCAATCCCTCTTCGGCCAGCAGGGCACGCGCGGCATGTTGACGCTGGCCCGCTCCGGCGAGCAGATCCAGCCCGCCGAACTGGACGCCAAGGAAGCGAGCATGAGCTGCCTGGCGAACGCCACGCACCAGGCCTTCTCGCGCGTGCTGGCGGCCGACCTGGCCGGCCTGCCCGAGCAGCCGCTCACGCCACGGCAAGTGGACATCCTGAAGTGGTCGGCAGACGGCAAGACGTCGTCCGAGATCGCGGAGATCCTGGGCATCTCCATCAACACGGTCAACTTCCACGTGAAGAACGCCCTGGTGCAGTTGAACGCGCCCAACAAGATGGCGGCTGTGGTGCGCGCGGCCATGCTGGGCCTGCTGAACTGAGCGTCGGCCCGTGCGGCGCGCCGCCGCCCGGGCTATGAGTTCTGGTAGTTGTGGATACAGGCACGCACCGATGAAATGGATGCGTGCCGATACTCCGCTCCGCGGGCCTCGTGCCCGGCGTTCGCGGCCGGTCGGCGTCGATTCGTCGGACACAGAGGCCCCACATGAACGCTCCCGTCATGAACGCTCCCATCCTGCTGGCCACGACCGCGGACGCGCTGGCGGCCGCCGCCGAAGTCGCCGCCGCCGTGCGGGCCGGCGCCAGCGAGCGCGATGCGCAACGCACGCCCTGCGACCAGGAAATCACCGGCTTCAGCGAGTCGGGCCTGTGGGCCATCACGGTACCCGCGCGCCACGGCGGCCCCGACCTGGGCTACGCCACGCTGGCGCAGGTCACGCGCCTGATCGCGGCCGCGGACCCCTCGGTGGCGCAGATCCCCCGCAGCCACTTCCACATCGTCGACCTGCTGTCGCTGGCGGGCGACGACGCGCAGCAGGACTTCTTCTTCAGCGAAATATTGCGCGGCAAGCGCTTCTCGCAGGCGGCCTCCGAGCGAGGCGGCAAGACCGCCATGGACATCTCCACGCGGCTCGAAACCCGCGGCGGGCGGCGCGTTCTGAATGGCCGCAAGTTCTACGCCACGGGCTGCGTCTTCGCCGACTGGATCGGGATCGTGGCGCGCGACGACCACGACGACCACGTCCAGGCCTTCATTCCCCGTCATTCGGCGGGCCTGACCATCGAAGACGACTGGACGGGCTTCGGCCAGCGCGGCACGGCCAGCGGCACGGTGTTGCTGGAAGACGTGGAAGTGGACCCCGGCCATGTCATGCCATTCGCCGACGTCTTCATCGAGCCGACGATGGTTGGGGCGGCCTCGCAGATATTCCACGCCGCGATCGACGCGGGCATCGGCGCGGAAGCGATGGCCGACGCGGTGAACTATGTGCGCACGCGCTCGCGGCCCTGGATCGACAGCGGCCTGGATCGCGCGGCCGATGATCCCTATGTGCTGCGCACCATCGGCGACATGCAGGTGCGGCTGGCAGCGGCCATCCAGGCCGTCGACGCCGCCGCGCGCCTGATGGACGCGCATCGCCATGACCTGGACGACGACCTGGTCGCGGAGATCTCGGTGGCCGTGGCGATCGCCAAGGTGCTCAGCACCGAAAGCGCCCTGTTCGCCACCAACAAGCTGTTCGAGGTCTCGGGCACCGGCGCGGTGCTGGAAAAGCTCAACCTGAACCGGCATTGGCGCAACGCCCGCACCCACACGCTGCATGATCCCGTCGCGTGGAAGTACCACGTGATCGGCAACTACGTGCTCAACCAGACAGCGCCGCGCAAGCACAACTACCTGTAAGGAGTTGCCGTGGACACCACGATCGCCGGCGTGGCCTACAGCCTGGGAGAAGACGCGCACGACTGGGACGATCTTCCCGACGTGGACGAGGCGCTGGCGCGCACGGGCCTGTCGCGCGAGCCCGAGCTCTGGGGCTGGGGCCAGTATCGGCGCACGCGCGGACAGCCCGTCGACCTCGCGGTGGCCAGCGCGCGACGCACGCTTGCCGAGACCGGCGTGATGCCCGGCGACATCGATGCCGTGCTGCTTTGCGCGGCTGTCTTTCCCGGCGGCGTGAACGAACATCGCGCCGACACCCACCGTTTCCTGAACAGCCTGGGACTGGACCACGCACCGCTACTGGGCTTGACGCTGAGCCGCTGCGCCACGCTGGTCTGCGGCATCCGCCTGGCCGATGACATGCTGGCGTCGGGACGCTATCGCCACATCCTGGTGGCATCCTTCGACGCCATTCGTGACGAACATGAGCGCCTGGCGTCGTTCGCGCTGTTCAGCGACGCGGGCGCCAGCTGCCTGCTCAGCCAGGAGGCCTTGCCGGGCTACCGGCTCGTTGCATCCGTCGCGGCCATGCAGGCCACGGCCGGCGCATCGGATGGCCTGGATGGCGGCGGACGGCTTGCCGCCCAGGCCAATCGCCAGCTCTCGCACGCCAGCCTGCAGCCCAGCCAGCTGGACAAGGTCTGCCACGACAACCTGTTCCTGCCCATCCTGTCGATGCGCGAGCAGATGGCTGGCTTCGCCAGGCCCCAGCTCTACCTGGACAACGTGACCAGGCTCGGGCACTGCTTCGGCTGCGACCCGCTCATCAACCTGGCCGACCACGCCGCTTCGTCCCCCTTGCCCGACGGGGTCCTGCTGGGCGTGTACTCGGGCACGCCAGGCGTGCGCGCAGGTCTCGTGCTGCAAGCCTGTGGCGCGAGCGCGGCGCGGCCGTCCCACCCACGATCCCTGTCCTGACCCACTGGAGCGCCCGCCATGCCTGCTTCCGCCGCCGACACCACAACGCTCACGTCCGTGTTGCAAGAGGAGATCGCCGCCGCGCTGGGCGTGCCTCACGCCGCGCTGCAGGAACCGGACACGCGCACGCTGCGCGAGCGCGGCCTGACCTCGCTGCAGGCCATTCGCGTCCAGTACCGCGTGGAGGAGCGCAGCGGCGTCCAGCTCGGCCTGGCCGATCTGCTCGATGCCAGCGACCTCCCGGCGCTCGCGCAACGGCTAGCCGGCGCGCCCACGCCCGCCCTGCCTCTCCAGGAGTAGTCACCATGTCCGGCTCCGTCCTCGACCGTCCCGCCCACGCTGCCCCGCCACACGCGCAAGCCGGCCCCTGGTTCCCGCTCTCGGCCATGCAGGCCGCCTACCTGGTCGGACGGGGCGATACCCTGGCACTGGGGCGCGTGTCCTCCCATGTCTATCACGAGATCCTGATGGAAGGCTGCGACCCCGATCGCCTGGAGGCCTCGCTGTGCGCGGTGGTGGCGCGCCACGAGGCACTGCGCACCATCATCGATCCGGAAGGCCGCCAGGCAATCCTGCCCATGCAGGACGTGCCGACGCCGCTCATGACCCGCCACGACCATGGCCGGGATGACGAGCTGGCCGCGCAGGCCGCCATTCACGCGCTGCGCCGCCGCCTGTCCGCGCAGGTTGCGCCGCTGGCGCGTCCCTGCGCGCTCGAGGCCGTCCTGGTTGCCCTGCCTGCCGGGCGGCACATGCTGCTGGTCAGCCACGAGGGCCTGCACATCGACGGCCTGTCCATGCAGATCCTCTTCGCGGACTGGGCCGCCGCCTATGCGCGGCCCGATGCCACGCTCAAGGCGCTGGCGCCCTGCGTGGCGCCCTACGTGGCCGCCGAGCAGCGCGAACGCGAGGGTCCGGGCTGGCGCCAGTCGCGCGATCGCTGGCTGAGCCGCCAGGCGCGCGACGGACTGCATCCGCCCCGGCTGCCCCTGGCCACCGACCCGGACAAACTGGCACAGGGCCTGACCGAACGCTTCGAGGCCAGCCTGGACGCACAGGCCTGGACACGTTTCCAGGCACATGCCGGGGCCGCCGGCGTGACGCCTGCCGCCGCGGTGTTCGCTGCCTATTGCGACGTGCTTTCGCGTTGGGACGGCACGCATGCCAAGACACTGAACGTCACCCTCGCCTACCGGCCGCCGGTCTCGCCGGACATCGATGCCGCCATCGGCAATTTCACGCGGCCGGTGCTTGCCACCGTCACCGGCACCCAACCGCGCTTCGACCTGCGCGCCAAGGCGGCGCAGGCCGCCTTGATGGAAGCCCTGGATCTGCGCCACTTCACCGCGCTGGATGCCGCCCGCCACCTGGCCAGCGCCTCGCCCGGCCAGGCCACGCTCATCGTGCCCTATACCTTCAACTTCGCGTTGGCCGACGCGCCCGGGCACGGCCCCCTGCAGGGCGTCGAGACGCTGGGCACGCACGTCCATGGCGTCAGCCAGACGCCGCAGGTCTGGCTCAACCTGTTTGTCATGCGCCAACGCGGCGGCATCGTGCTGCAACTGGATGCCGTGACGGGCCTGTTCGCACCCGGGGTGCCCGCCTGCGTGGCGGACAGCCTGGGCCGGTTGCTGGGCCGGCTGGCCGACTCGCCGCAAGCCTGGCAGGAGGCCGAATTCGACCTGCTGCCCGCCACGCAGCGACAGGCGCGTGAACGCGCCAACCGGACCGACAAGCCCGTGCCGGTCGAATCCCTGCACGCCGGCTTCCTGCGCCACACCCTGGTCGATCCGGGCCGGCCCGCCGTGTTGACCGCCAGCCGCGGCGTCACCCGCGGTGACTTGCTGGCGCAGGCCCGCGCCATCGCGCAGCGCCTGGTGTCGCACGGCGTGCAAGCGGGCGAACCCGTGGCCATCTGCCTGCCCAAGGGCCCCGAACAGGTGGCCGCGGTCCTGGGGGCAAGCCTGGCGGGCGCGGCCTACGTGCCCATCGCCACGGACTGGCCCGACGCACGGCAGGACGAGATCGCCAGACTGGCGCAGGCACGCGTTCTCGTCACCCGGGAGGATCTCCCGCTGGCAGCCCGTTACGCGGGCGAACGCCTGTTCGTCGAGGATCTCGCGCCAGACGGCGACCTGCCCAGGGTTGCCCTGGGCAGCGCGCCCGACCGCCTGGCCTATGTGCTGTACACCTCTGGCAGCACCGGCGCGCCCAAGGGCGTCATGATCGGCCAGGGCAGCGTCGTCAACCTGGTGCACGATGCGACCGCGCGATTCTCCGTGCAGGCGCGCGACCGCGCGCTGGGCCTGTCCGCCTTCCATTTCGACCTGTCGGTCTTCGACATCTTCGGCGTGCTGCACGCGGGTGGCGCGCTGGTGCTGCCCGACCCCGACAAGGCCGCGGACCCCGCGCACTGGCTGGACCTGATGGAACGCTTCGGCGTCACGCTGCTCAACACGGTGCCCGCCGTGGCGCAGATGCTGGTGGCGCATTGCGATGCGATCGACGCGCAGTTGCCCGAGACCCTGCGGCTCGTCATGCTGAGCGGCGACCGTATTCCGCCTTCCCTGCCGGGAGACCTGCGCCGGCGCAGCCGTGCGCGCATCGCCAGCCTGGGTGGCCCGACCGAAACCACGGTCTGGAACATCTTCCATCCCATCGACACGCCGGTGCCGCCCCACCTGAGCCGCATCCCGTATGGTCGCCCGCTGGCCAACAGCCGATATCACGTGCTGGATGCCGCCTTGAACGACTGCCCGGACTGGGTCGTGGGAGAACTGCACGCCAGCGGCGCCGGACTGGCGCAGGGCTACTGGCGCGATCCGCTGCGCACCGCCCAGGCCTTCATCACCCATCCTCGCAATGGCGAGCGCCTGTACAAGACGGGCGACCTGGGCCGCTACCTGCCCGACGGCAGCCTGGAGATCGTGGGCCGCGCCGACTTCCAGGTGAAACTGCACGGGCAGCGCGTCGAACTCACCGACATCGAAGCCCGCCTGGCCAGCCACCCGCTGGTACGCGCGTGCGCGGTCACCGGCCCTGCGCCGGACCATGACGGGCTGACCGCCCACGTGGTGCTGGCCGGGGACGCAAAAGCGCCCCCGCCCGACGTGGCGCAGCAACTCAAGGCCCATGTGGCCGCACAGCTTCCCGCCTACATGGTGCCCACTCGCGTGCTGGTGCGGGACGCGCTGCCGCTGTCGGAGAACGGCAAGGTGGACCGCCAGGCCTTGCACCTTCCCCCGGCGCCATCCGCCAGCGCCGCCGCGCCTGCATCGCCGCCGGACGCCTCGCCTGCATCGCCATCGCCGACCGCCGAGGGCGGCGATGGTGAACCCGCGCTGTCCGCGTTCGAGCAGGGCGTGGCCCGGATCTGGTCCGAACTGCTGAAGCGCGAGATCGCCGACCTGGACCAGAATTTCTTCGACCTGGGCGGCGACTCCATCAAGGCCGCTCGCCTCATGGCCCGCTTGCGCAAGGAGTTCGCCGTCTCGGCCTCGCTGGCGCAAGTCATGCAACACCAGACCGTCCGCGGCATGGCGCGCTTTGTCGCCGCCAATGGGCGCGCCCGCGCCACGCCGTGACACGTGAGGAGGTTTCGCCATGCTGTCCTTTCCCTTCGCCTGCCTTGACACCGCCCCTCCCCGCTTCAGCCCGGATGCCCAGGCGCAAGGCCGCGCCCTGCTGGCGTTGCCGCCTGCGCAACTGTTCCGCCGCTTCGTGACGGACAAGGAGTCGGAGGGCATGCGCTGGGCGGCCCTGGCGCTGATCGAGACCGTGCTGGACCAGATCCCGCCGCGTGACGCGCCGCTGCCTGACAGCCTGGCGGCGCTGGACGAGAGACTGCGCGCGCGCCGCGCGGACCTGGGCCAGCGCCTGCACGCGGTGCTCGAACACGACGGCAGGGCGCGCCGTGAATTGCTGCGCGAACGCGCGCCCGTCCGCGCGCTGAGCGGGGTCTGGCTGGATTCCGTCTCGCAACCCGCCACCCAGCCCGCGCCGCTCGTCAACCGGCTGTTCCGTGCGCGCTGCCTGGATCAACAAGGCGCGCCCGGCCGGCAGCCGCAATGGCAGCGGCACCACCACGTGCTGCTGGATAACGGCCTGGCCCTGCCCGAGCTCGCCGACCCGGCTTTCGAACGCGCCTGCCTGGCCGATACCGCCAGTTGGCTGCAAGCCTGTTTCCTGCAGGCCCTGGCGCTCTATGGCGCGCGCTGCCTGCCGGAGATCGCCGGCGTGCATTGGGCCTTCCACGCCTTGGCCGTCGACGCGGCGGTGGGCGGCCCGCTGGATGACGACGCGGCCGCGCGAGACGATGCCGCCGGACTGTTCCAGGCGCTGTTCGCGCAGCACGGCTCCGCTACGCCCGGCTGGCCGCGCGCGGCCCGCGCCGCGCTCGCCCTCGCGGAACTGGAAAGCCTGCAGGTCCAGGCCATGCTCACGCGTCTCTGCCGCCAGGCTCGCCGCAACCTGGATGAACGGGTCGCCGAGATCGTGGCCCGCCATGCTCCCTATGCCGGCAAGCAACACGGCAAGGTGAAAGTGGACGGCGAAACGCTGGCCGACCGCTTTGCCAGCCCGGACTTCGATCCGCACGCCTTCGTGCGCGCCTTCAAGGCATCGCCATACGTCCGCGCGCGCGATCCGCGGCAGCCCTGCCGCTTCATGGGCGCCATCCAGTTCGGCGGTCCGATGTTCGGCGTCTTCGACGCGGACGAGACCATGACCTTGCAGGCATGGTCGCTGCAGGCCGCCAGCCCCGAAACCCTGCAGCCGCCGGCCAACCACGACATGCCGCAGACGGCCTGGGACGCGGTGTTGGCCGCCCTGCCCGCGCATCCCGGCTTCGACACCCTTGCAGAGACCGTAGCGCCGGCGCCGAGGCAGTTCTTCCATCGGCTCGTCAACATCGAGCAGTTCCCCGCCGTCCTGCCCATGGCGCGGACACACGCCGAACAGGGCTTGTCGGCGGCGGCGGCGCTGCTGCATGCGCCTGGCGATGGCAGCGCCTGGCGCCATACCGACGCGCGCGCGTTCCCCTATTCCCGCGACGCGCTCTATGCGCGCTTCGACGCGATCTATCACGACAAGCTGCTCGGCCCCATCGCCCCGCTTGCCGAGATGCCGGATGCCGAAGAGGTCGTCTTCACGCAGAAGACCTTTGCGCTGGGCAACCTCATCGACGGCGCCTGGGCCTATCGCAGCGCCTTGCGGGGCAGGCACCTGCGCGCCGCCGACAGGGCGCTTTTCGCCATCTACGCGGACGAGATGGGCCAGGGCGACGTCGCGCAGAACCACATCCAGCTCATCCACCAGGTGCTGCGCTCCATGGACGTGCACCTGCCCCACATCGCCAGCACCGACTTCATCGAGCAAGAGGAACTGCTCGACGAGATCTATCCCTTCGCGCTCTACCAGCTTTGCCTGGCGCAGTTCCCGGACAGCTACCGCCCCGAGATCCTGGGCTTCAACCTGGGCATCGAGATGTTCGGCCTGGGCGAACTGCGCCTGCACGAGATCGAGAAGCTGCGGCGGTGGGGCTACGACACCGCCTACGAAGTCACCCACCTGTCGATCGACAACTATGGCTCGGGCCATGCCCGCAGCTCCCTGGACGCGGTGGCCGACCATCTCGACCAGGTGGCGCTGTCGCTCGGGCCCGAATCCGCCGCGCAGGAATGGCGCCGCATCTGGACGGGCTATGCGTCGTTCGCCCAGTTCGTCGAACGGATGCCCACGCCGCCCGCCGCCCCGCAATCGCCGGCGCGGACCGGACATGCGCCCCTGCACGCGCCCGCCTGACACCGTCACGGAGACCGGCACCATGCACAATCACACCCTGGAACGCGTGACGAACATCCGCCACTGGAACGACCGGCTCTTCAGCGTGACGACCACGCGCCCGCCCGGCCTGCGCTTCGAAAGCGGCCACTACGTCAGCCTGGGCCTGGCCGCACAGGACCAGCTGCAGGCGCGGCCCCACAGCGTGGCGAGCGCGACGCGCGATCCGTATCTCGAGTTCCTGAGCCACGCCACGCCCGCCGACACGCTGGGCAGCCGCCTGCAGGCCTTGCGCGTGGGCGATCCCGTCCTCGTCGGGCGGCAGTCGGGAGGAACGTTGCGCCTCTCCGACCTGCGTCCAGGCAAGCGGCTCTACCTGCTTGCCACCGGCTCGGGCGTCGCGCCCTTTCTCAGCATCATCCGCGACCCGCAGGCCTACGAGGCCTTCGACACGATCGTGCTGGTGCATTGCGCACGCGAGGTGAGCGGGCTGGCCTATCGCCACTACATCACCCAGGCGCTCGCCGGCCGGCAGGATTGGCGGGCACGCGGCGCCTTGCGCTACGTCCCCACCGTGACCCGCGAACCCTTCGAACGCCAGGGCCGCATCACCACGCTGATCCATTCCGGCGAGCTGGCGCGCGAACTCGGCCTGCCGCCGCTGAACCCCGAGCACGATCGGGCCATGGTCTGCGGCAGCAAGACAGTGCGCGAGGCGCTTTGCGCCATGCTGGAGGGTTTCGGCTTGCGCTGCCGGCCGGAAGCCGGGCCGCCCGGTGACTACGTCTACGAAAGGGGCACGCCGGCGGCAGCCCGCCCCGCCCCGGCCCCGCGGCCGCCGCGCCGGCAGGCCATGCCGGCAGGCGCCGCGCCATGATGCCGGCCCATGCCTGCCCCACCACGGAAGCCTCGTGCTGGGCACCGCTGCGCCCGGTGGAGAATGCCGCGGCCACCCTCTTCCTCTTTCCCTACGCCGGCGGCAGCGCGCAGTCCTTCCTGCGCTGGATCGAGCACCTGCCGCCGCAGTGGTCGGTGCTGGGCCTGCAGATGCCGGGACGCGGCACCCGCTGGTCGGAGGCGCCCCTGCGCCATATCGGGGATGCCCTGGCCGAACTCGTGGCCCAGCAAGCGCAACACCTCGACCGCCCCGCCTTGTTCTGGGGCCACAGCCTGGGCGGCATCCTCGCCTATGAAGCGGCGCGCCACTGGCGCCAGCTTGCGCGCGCCGGCCGCCAGGCGCTGGACATCCAGGCGCTGGTGGTCTCCGCGTGTGTCGCCCCCAGGTACTGGCCCGGCCAACGCGGCAACTCCGTCGTCATCTCGGGCAGGCAGGACCTGGTCAACGCGCTGCGCCGCTACGGCGACACCTTCCTGCACATGATCGAGGACGAGGAACTGCTGGACTTCGTGCTGCCCACCGTCCAGGCCGATTTCGAGGTCGTCGAGTCCTATGTCTATCCCGGACCGGCGCAACTGGACGTCCCCATCCTGGTGTTCCACGGGGAGGAAGACCAGACGGTCGACGCACGCAAGGCCTCGGACTGGCGCGAGGAAACCCAGGCGGATTGCCAACTGCGCGGCTTCGCCGGCGGCCACTTCTTCTTCGTCGAGCATGAAGCCGAAGTCGTCGAGGCCCTGAACGCCTTCCTCTCCACGCAGCGCGGATGAGGCGGCGCCGGCATTGAGGTCGCGCACGGCCGGCATGACAGTCCCTGCCAACTTTGGCAGGATTTGCACACAGCGTGCATGCCTGGTGCTACGATGCTTTGACCTTCAATCGACCGGCCCGCCGCCAATGAAAAAAACGTCTCAAGCGGATCCGCGTTCATCCCCTTCGCCACTGCCGCCGGAAGACGCGCCCCGCACGCCGGTCGGCATCCTCGATCGGCTGCGCAACACGCCGCTGGGCGCGGCCGACAATCGGCTTCGGCTCGGCCTCGCCGTGCTGGCCTACGCGGAGGGCGTGCTGGTCGTCGAGACCGAAGGCTTCACCCACGTCACAGGCCGCTTCACGCCCGAGGCCGTCCAGGTCAGGTTGGCGGACGGCAGCCTGCTCATCGATCTCTGGCACGACTCGGGCAACTCGCTGCGGTTCGCCGTCGATGAAGACGAACTCGAAGAGGCTGGCGCGTATTTCTCCGGTTATGGTTTTGCCGTGACGGATCTGCGCATGCTGCGGCAAAGCTGAGCCTTGCGCCGCGGGAAAAAGAAAATGGCCAGTCCCGGGGGACTGGCCATTTGCTGGGCACCAATTGGAGGGTGTTCTGGTGGAGCCGGGGGGAATTGAACCCCCGTCCGCGAGCCCTCTGCAGGCAGTTCTACATGCGTAGTCGATTTATTTCGTTTTAACCCCGGACTTAGCCAACCGACAGGCCGGACCGGAGCGATTCACATCGTTTTAAAGCCTGACCGTGTGACCCGGCCAGACCCGATTCCCTGTGAATAACGTTGCTGTGGGTGTTACCCCACCTGACCCAGGGACAAGTCAGTGCAACGGCTCACCGCTTAAGCGGCGAGAGCGAAACGCTCGTCGTTGGCGTTTGTTTGTTTCCAGTGGTTTTACGAGCGTACTGGGGCTCGGCATGCCCTGCTCTGTTTCGCGACCCACGTCGAATCCGGATCGGCCCCAGATCGGTCATTGTACTCCCAGCCGGCCGCGCGCGCGAATAAGGCCGTGGGACTAGCGTCTGGTTACAACAGCCGGCACGCACGGCGCGGCGGCGGCAGGCCGCGCAGGTAAGATGGCCCGCAACGCAACTCCTCCTTTCCCTCATGCAATCAGAAGGCACTTTCCAATGGCTGGGCGAGTTGCTCGGCGGACTGATCCGGCTGATCGTCGACGCCCTGCGCTTCGTCTTCGGCGGACTGGCGGAAGCTATCAGCGACTTCTCGGCGGGCGTGGCCGCTGCCATGGGCATGCAGCCCAGCCTCTTCAATTTCGCGCTGCTGGCGCTGGGCGTGGCCATGCTGCTGGCGGCGCTGCGCGCCTTCGCCGCGCGCGGCATCGTGGCCGGCATCGTCTGGGCCCTGCTGGCGCTGCTGGTCCTGAGCGCGCTCATCGGCTGAGCGCTGCCGGGCACGCCATGCTCTACAAGACCCTGGCCGATCTCGTCCTCATCCTGCACGGGCTTTTCATTGCCTTCGTGATCGCGGGCGCGCTGCTCCTGCCGTGGCGCCCCCGGCTGGCCTGGCTGCACCTGCCCGCGCTGACATGGGGCGCCCTGGCCATGCTGACGGGCTGGATCTGTCCGCTCACGCCGCTGGAGAACGACCTGCGTGCGCAGGCGGGCCAGGCCGGATACTCGGGCGGATTCATCGAACACTACCTGCTGGCCGCGATCTATCCGCAAGGCCTGACGCGCACCGTGCAGGTGGGCCTGGGCGTGGGCGTCGTCACGCTGAACGCGGTGCTGTACGGCTGGCTCTGGCGGCGCGTCCGGCGCCAGCGTGGCGAGGCGCGCGGCCCTGTGTAACAATGCCCTGGCGCCACGCTGCTGCTACGCCCCTCCACTACAACCGACGAGACAAGCCGCCTCCATGACCGCCGACGCCCGCAATCCGCTCACCGCCGAACAGATCGCCGCAGCCTTCCGCCAGGGCCGCCTCAGTGCCACCGCCCTGGCCGCCTATCCCGGTGACGTGACGCCGGCCACGCTGGCGGCCGCGTACCACATCCAGGACGTGGCGCTGGCCGCCTGGCCCGGCCCCGTCGGCGGCTGGAAAGTGGCCGCGGTGCAGCCGCAATGGCGTGAACAATTCCCCGCCGAGCGCCTGGTCGGTCCCGTGCTGGCCGGCAACGTCTGGCAGACCGACAGCGCCCAGGTGCCCGTGGTGGAAGGCGGCTATGCCGCCGTGGAAGTGGAGTTCGCCATCCGCATCGCCAAGCCGGTGCCGGTCGGCATGCACTTCGAACGCCCTGCCGAGATCGGCGACTACGTGGGCGGCGTGCACGCCGCCATCGAACTGGCCGGCAGCCCGCTGAAGAACCTGAGCCCGCTGGGGCCTGGCGCCGTCATCAGTGATTTCGGCAACAACGCCGGGCTGGTGGTCGGCGACGAGCTGAAGGATTTCTTCTCGCAGCCGCTGGAAAACTGGACGACCCGCATTTCCATCAACGGCCAGGAAGCGGGCGCCGGCGACGCGGCCCGCATCCCCGGCGGCCCGGTCTCGGCGCTGCTGTTCCTCATCAACACCCTGGCGGACCGCCGCATCGCCCTGAAGGCGGGCGACTGGATCTCGACCGGCGCCAGCACCGGCATCCATCCGGTGGCCGTCGGCGACACCTTCGAGGCCCATTTCGCCAATGCCGCCCGCATCAGCGGACGCATCGTGGGCGCCACGCCCCAGCCGGCCTGACGCGCCGGATGCCGCGCCACGCCGGCGCGGCGCACGCAGGCGGACCTCGGTCCTGGCGACGCTCTACAATCCGGGCTTCGCCTAGCTGATATCGAAGGACCGCCATGTTCTGGGTCAAAACGCTGCACATCGTCTTCGTGACGTCCTGGTTCGCCGGCCTGTTCTATCTGCCGCGCATCTTCGTGAACCTGGCGCAGCAGGGCGACCCGGCGGTGCAGTCCTGTTTGCTGGGCATGGCCCGCCGCCTCTATCGCTTCACCACGATCCTGGCGATTCCGGCCGTGCTGTTCGGCCTGTGGCTGTTTGCCGGCTATGGCATCGGCATGGGCGCTGGCAATGGCTGGATGCACGCCAAGCTCACGCTGGTTCTGGTGCTGATCGGCTATCACCACGGCTGTGGCGTGCTGCTGCGCAAGTTCGAGCGCGGCGCCAACACCCGTTCGCATGTTTTCTACCGCTGGTTCAACGAGTTGCCGGTCCTGCTGTTGCTGGCCATCGTGGCGCTCGTGGTCGTCAAGCCGTTCTGATTGATTCTGTCCGGACCGCGCGCGCGGTTCGTCATTTTTTCGAGTCCTGCCCATGTCCTCCCAAGATGCGGATCCTCCGCGCAAAACGCTGTCGCTGAAAACCGTCAAACGCAGCGCCACCCCGGCCAGCGACGATGACGGCCCGCGCAAGCGGACCGGCGCGCGCGCGCGCCAGGTCGCGCAGCAGGTGCGCGTGAAGGAACAGTCATCGGCACGGCGCGCGGACGACACGCCCGCCCCGCGCCGCAGCGACGCCGCTTCCGCCGGCCCCCCCACGCGCGCGCCGCGCGAAGGCGGCAGGCCGCTGCGCAACATGCAGCGTGACGGACAGCGCGAAACGCGCCGCGACACGCGCCCTGCTGGCGGGACGGGTGCCGGCCCCCGTCCCGCCCGGGTGCACGACGATGCGCCCGTTGCCGCGTCCTGGGATGACCTCCTGGAAGACGAGGCAACCCAGGACGCCCGGCCGGCGCCGCGCCCGGCACCGCGTGCGCACGCCGCCGTTCGTGCCCGCGACGACAGCGAGCGCTACACCGTCTTCGCTCCCTGCCCCCAAGGCATGGAAGAGGCGCTGACCATCGAGCTGCAGGCCCTGGGCTTCGAGGATGCGCAGGCGGACCGCGCCGGCGCCCGCTTCACCGCGGACTGGACCGGCGTCGAACGCGCCAACCTGTATTCGCGCCTGGCCACGCGCGTGCTGGTGCAGGTGGCGCACGCGCCGATCCAGCACGAGGACGACATCCTGGAACTGGCTCGCGCCACGCCCTGGGAACGCTGGTTCGGGCCCGAGCACACGCTGCGCGTGGACACCTCGGCCATCCGCAGCCCCATGAAGAGCCTGCAGTTCTGCAACCTGCGCGCCAAGGACGGCATCTGCGACCGCCTGCGTGACCGCGAAGGCGAGCGTCCCAGCATCGACACCGTGCGCCCCGACGCGCGCGTGCATCTCTTCCTGACCGCCGAGACCGCCACGCTCTACCTGGACACCTCGGGCGAATCGCTCTTCAAGCGCGGCTGGCGCCTGGACAAGGGCGAAGCCCCATTGCGCGAGAACCTGGCCGCCGGCCTCCTGGCGCTGGCTGGCTGGGACCCGGCCGCGCCGCTCATGGATCCGTTCTGCGGCAGCGGCACGATCCTCATCGAAGCCGCCTGGATCGCCCTGGGCGTGCCGCCCGGCATTTCGCGTCCTTTCGGTTTCGAGCGGCTGCGCGACCATGACAGCCGCGCCTGGGATCGCCTGCGCCAGGAAGCGCGGGCGAATGTGCTGCCGCAGCTGGAGGCGCCGCTCGTGGGCATCGACCGCGACCCTGCCGCCATTGCCGCCGCGCAACGCAACGCCGAGCGCGCCTGGCTGTCGGCCGAGACCATCCGCTTCGAGGTGGGTGACGCGCGCACGGCCCAGCCGCCCGCCGACAGCGGCTGGATCGTGACCAATCCGCCCTATGGCGAACGCCTGGACATGCACGCGCAGGAAACGCTGTGGCCGGAGTGGGCCGCGCAACTGAAGCGCCACTATGCCGGCTGGCACCTGAACGTCATCACCAGCGACCTGAAATTCCCGCAGGCCTTGCGGCTGAAGGCCCACCGCCGCACGCCCGTGCACAATGGCGCGCTGGACTGCCGCCTGTTCGCCTTCGACCTGGTCGAAGGCAGCAATCGGCACAAAGATGGTGCATGAATTCGTTGTCACGGTGCAACGTCGCGCTGCGACGCACCAAAAGATTGCGTTCCAAAAGGGTTATCCCTATAATTCGGGTTAACCCTAGACGACAGCATCAGTGCGCTGTTTTCCAGACGGAGGGGTCCACGGCACGCCTCGACACGGTGCATGCAGTGACCAAGCGAAACAACGCTACCTGCCGTCTGACAAAGGTCTTAAAGTATTCCGCAGTACAGAATTCTTGCAGTAAGCGTTATTGCAGTGAGCCGTTTTTCCCCTTGGGGGCTGCCAAGGCCCCTTTTTAAGCCCATCGGTTTCGATGGGCTTTTTTTTCGCTTTTTTCTGCCGCCCGAGCACATTCACTAATAACTTATAGAAATTAAACCAACTGAAAATCGTCGTTGTTGGCAGAATGGGCCATTGCTACAGTGAGCGCATCCTTTCCCGGGCAGCCGCCCTTTTCGGAGCCTCGCGATGATTTCCCTTTCCTTCCGCAGCGTGCTGGCCGCCGGCCTCCTTCAGCTTGCCGCCCTGGGCGTGGCCCATGCCCAGTCGGGCCTGAACGATATCCGCAAGGCCGGCGTGATCAAGATCGGCACCGAGGGCACTTATGCCCCCTTCAGCTTCCATCAGGACGGCAAGCTCACCGGCTTCGACGTCGAGATCGGCCGCGCGATCGCCGAACGCCTGGGCGTGAAAGCCGAATTCGTCGAAGGCAAATGGGACGGCCTGATCGCCGGGCTGGATGTGAAGCGCTACGACGCGGTCATCAACCAGGTCGGCATCACCGAAGCCCGCCAGGCCAAGTACGACTTTTCCGACGCCTACATCACCTCGCCCGCCGCGCTGGTGGTGCGCAACGACAACACCAGCATCAAGACCTTCGAGGACCTGAAGGGCAAGCGCTCGGCCAACACGCTGACCAGCAATTTCGGCAAGCTCGCGCAGTCCTACGGCGCCGAGATCGTGCCGGTGCAGGGTTTCAACGAATCGGTGGACCTGCTGCTGTCGCGCCGCGTGGACGCCACCGTCAACGACAAGCTGTCCTACCTGGACTTCAAGAAGCAGAAACCGAATGCGCCGGTGCAGGCCGTGGCCTATGCTTCCGGCAAGGACGTGAACGCCTCGGGCGTGCTGCTGCGCAAGAACAACCCCGAACTGCGCGACGCCATCAACAAGGCCCTGAAGGACATCCGCGCCGACGGCACCTACAAGAAGATCTCGGAAACGTATTTCGGCGTCGACGTCTCGACGCAATAAGACTTCCCCTGCCGCAAGCCCTTACCCAAGCAGGTAGCGCCCGCCCCGCATGCCGACCGACACCGTGACATCGGTGGTGCCGGCCTGGCTGCAGCTGATGGCAGATTCCTTCTGGCCATTGCTGCAGGCAGGACTGGAATTCACCGTTCCTCTTTCCCTCCTGTCCTTCGCCGCCGGACTGGCCCTGGCCTTCTTGGTCGCGCTGATCCGGCTGTTCGGCCCCTGGCCACTGGTCCAGCTGGTGCGCTTCTACGTCTGGCTGATCCGCGGCACGCCGCTGCTGGTGCAGCTCTTCGTGATTTTCTACGGTCTGCCCAGCGTGGGCATCGTGCTGGATCCGCTACCCGCCGCGCTGATCGGCTTCACGCTGAACGTGGGCGCCTACAACTCGGAAGTGATCCGGGCGGCCATCGAATCCATCCCCAAGGGCCAGTGGGAAGCCGCCTATTCGCTCAGCATGTCACGCGGCCAGGCCATGCGGCGCACGGTGCTGCCGCAGGCCGCGCGCGTGGCCGTGCCGCCGTTGGCCAACTCCTTCATCTCGCTGGTCAAGGACACCTCGCTGGCTGCGGTGCTGACCGTGCCCGAAATCTTCCAGCAGGCCCAGCGCATCGCGGCCGTCACCTATGAACCGCTGGTGCTGTATGTCCTGGCGGCGCTGATCTACCTGCTGTTCAGTTCGGTGCTGTCGGCCGCGCAGACACGGCTGGAGCGGCGCTACGGCCAGCACGCCACCTTCGCCGGGAAGTTGCGATGATCGGACTGCAAGGCATCGTCAAGCAGTTCGACGGCAACACCGTGCTGCACGGCGTCGACCTGGCCATTCCCGAAGGCAGCGTCACCTCGCTGATCGGGCCCTCGGGCAGCGGCAAGAGCACGCTGCTGCGCTGCGTGAACCTGCTGGAAGTGCCGGAGCGCGGCGCCCTGCAACTGGGCGAGGTGTCGGTGTCGTTCACCGGCGCGCGGCTGCCGGCCGAGACGCTGCAACAGGTCCGCCGCCAGACCGGCATGGTGTTCCAGAACTTCCAGCTGTTCCCGCACCGGACCGCGCTGGAAAACGTCATGGAAGGCCTGGTCACCGTGCAGAAATGGCGCCGCGCCCAGGCCCGCGAACGCGCCATGCAGCTGCTGGAGAAGGTCGGCATGGCCGCCAAGGCAGATGCCTGGCCCGCCACGCTCTCGGGTGGCCAGCAGCAGCGCGTCGCCATCGCCCGCGCGTTGGCGCCCTCGCCGCGCGTGCTGTTGTGCGATGAACCGACCTCGGCGCTGGATCCGACCCTGGCCGGTGAAGTCGTCGACGTGCTGCGCGCGCTGGCGGCCGAAGGCATGACCATGCTGATGGCCACGCACGACCTGCGCCTGGCCGCCGCCATTTCGCAGCAGGTGGCCTTCCTGGAGAACGGCGCGCTGGTCGAGGCCGGCACGCCGCGGCAGTTGTTCCAGGCCTCGACCCACCCGCGCACGGCGGCCTTCGTCTCGACGCTGGCCGGCAATGCCTTGCCGGCGGATTGGGCCGAGGCGGGGGCGGACCAGCCCGCCCCCGCCTCGCCTTGAAGTCCTGCGCCAGCGCAAGGAAAGCGCAAGGCCAGGCGGCGGTTTTCCGGGATAATACGTCCCCATCATGAGCCAGACCGCCCCCATCCTCGATGCCACCGCCCCCGTGCCCGGGCGCCTGCGCCGCTTCGCCTGCATGATGTACGAAGGCGTGCTGCTCTTCGCCGTGGTGTTCCTTGCCACCTATCTCTTCGATACGCTGACCCAGAGCCGGCACGGCCTGACGCTGCGCCACGCCCGCCAGGCCATGGTGTTCCTGGCCATCGGCGCCTACTTCCTGCTGTGCTGGCGCATGGGCGGGCAGACCCTGCCCATGAAGACCTGGCACATCCGCCTGGTGGATGCGCGCGGCGCCATCCCCGGCCTGGGCCGGCTGGTGTTGCGCTACGTGCTCATGTGGGTGCTGCCGCTGGCGGCCGCCGCCGGCGTCTGGGCCCTGTCGGCCAGCACGGGCTGGGCCTCGGCCAACAGCCTCATCGTCTTCACCCCGTTCATGAACTTCCTGGGCACGTGGGGCGGCCGCGACGGCGGGCAATTCCTGCATGACAGGCTGGCCGGCACGCGCCTGGTCAGCACCCAGCCCGCGGTCCCCGCCGCAGCCTGATGCCGCCTTGCGGGGACGCCCTCCCGGGGTCCCTGTCATAAGCCCGTCACCGCTCGGTCACAGGGTGGTCACCGCAAAATGGTTCCATAGTGGACAAGCCCCCACTACAGGAAGCCATCGTGACCTCCCCCAAGATCACCCACTGGCGCACGCTCTGGATCTCCGACATCCACCTGGGTACCTCCGGGTGCAAGGCGGACTTCCTGCTCGATTTCCTGGAGCACAACCAGGCCAAGACCCTGTATCTGGTCGGCGACATCGTCGATGGCTGGGCGCTGCGCCGCAGCTGGCACTGGCCCAGCTCGCACAACGACGTCGTGCAGAAGATCCTGCGCATGGCGCGCCACGGCACCCGGGTGGTCTTCATCCCCGGCAACCACGACGAATTCGCCCGGGACTTCATCGGCTACGCTTTCGGCGACATCGAGATCCAGGACGAGGAAATCCACCAGACCGCCGATGGCAGGCGCCTGCTGGTGCTGCACGGCGACCAGTTCGATCACGTGATCCAGCACGGCAAGTGGCTGGCCCACGTGGGAGACCGGCTCTACACCTTCGCGCTGTGGCTGAATAACCACTACAACGCCTTGCGCCGCCGCCGTGGCCTGCCCTATTGGTCCCTGTCGCAATACCTGAAGCACAAGGTCAAGAACGCCGTGGCCTTCATGACCGACTTCGAGCAGGCGCTGGCGGGCTCCGCCCGCGAGCGCGGCCTGGACGGCGTGGTCTGCGGCCACATCCACCGCCCCGAGATCCGCGAGGTCGAGGGCGTGCTGTATTGCAACGACGGCGACTGGGTGGAAAGCCTGTCGGCCCTGGCCGAACACCACGATGGCAAGCTGGAATTGCTGGATTGGTCGCACGTGCCGGTGGAACGCCTGGGGCGCCAGCAGGCGGCTCGGCCCCACACGCCGCGCCCGCTGGCCCTGCCCGCGCTGCCGTCCTCGCTGCGCCGCCACGGCAAGCATCCGTACAAACCCTTAGACAATGCGGGAAGCTGAGCCGCGTTCTTGCAGTTAGCGGCCTCCTGGGTCATGCTTGCACCTTGAAAGAACGTCGGCGCGGGCGCCGGCCCTGGCCTTGGCGCCCGGCTCGTGCCCGTGACCTCCGCAAGGTGTAACCCGCGCTGCTGCACAGGGCCATGACCGACCAATACCAGGCGCTCTACCACTCGTTTCGCTGGCTGGTGCCGCCGGCCTTCAATATCGCCCAGGCCTGCTGTCATCGCTGGGCCGACAGTTCGTTGGACGCCCGCCGCATTGCCCTCTACATCGAGGACGAAGCCGGCAACCGGGAAGTCTGGACTTACGCCCGCCTGGCCGAAACCGCCAACCAGCTCGCCAACGGCCTGGTCCGCATGGGCGTGGGCCGTGGCGACCGCGTGGCGGTCGCGCTGGGGCAGCGCCCCGAAACCGTCGTCGCCCACATCGCCATCCACAGCGTGGGCGCCGTCGTCCTGCCGCTGTCCCCCTTGTTCGGTCCCGATGCCCTGGAGCAGCGCCTGCGCGACTCGGAAGCGCGCGTCGCCATCGTGGACGACAGCTCCTGCGCCAACCTGCTGGCCGCCGCCGACCGTTGCCCCGCCGTGCGCCAGATCATCGGCATCGACGTCAAGGACGAACACATCCTGCCGTGGCGCTCGCTGCTGGCGCGCCAACTGCCGCATTTCCGCCCGGCCAATACCCGCGCCTCGGATCCCGCCATCCTGCTCTATACCTCCGGCACCACCGGCGCGCCCAAGGGCGCCCTGCTGCCGCACGCGGTGCTGATCGGCAACCTGCCCGGCTTCGTGGCCTCGCAGGACTGGTTCCCGCAGCCGGGCGACGTCTTCTGGTCGCCCGCGGACTGGGCCTGGACCGGCGGCCTGATGGACGCGCTGCTGCCCAGCCTCTATTTCGGCACGCCCATCGTCGGCGCGCGTGGCCGCTTCACCCCCGAGCGCGCCTTCGAGATCCTGGAACGCTACCGCGTCACCAACACCTTCCTCTTCCCCACCGCGCTGAAGATGATGATGAAGGCCGTGCCCGAACCGCGCGCGCAGTACCGCCTGGCCTTGCGCAGCATCATGAGCGCGGGCGAGAGCGTGGGCGAGGCGGTCTTCAACTGGTGCCGGGACGCGCTGGGCATCACGCCCAACGAGATGTTCGGCCAGACCGAGATGAACTACCTGATCGGCAACAGCGGCCAGAAGTGGCCCGCACGCGCGGGCAGCATGGGCCGCGCCTATCCGGGCCACCAGGTCGCGGTGCTCGACGAGCTGGGCCAGCCCGTGAAGACGGGCGAGGTCGGCGAGATCGCGCTGAACCGCCACGACATCCACGGCCATCCCGACCCCATCCTGTTCCTGGGCTACTGGCGCAACGAGCCCGCCACCCAGGCCAAGTTCTCGGGCGACTGGTGCCGCACGGGCGACCTCGCCAGCATCGATGCGGACGGCTACTTCTGGTACGCCGGCCGCGCCGACGACGTCTTCAAGACCTCGGGCTATCGGGTGGGGCCGGGTGAAATCGAGAATTGCCTGATCGACCACCCTGCGGTCGCCAATGCCGCCGTGGTGCCCAAGCCCGATGCCGAGCGCGGCAACGTGGTGAAGGCCTATGTCGTGCTGACCCCCGACTATGCCCAGCGCGACCCGGCCGAGCTGACCGAGCTGCTGCAGGCGCACGTGCGCACGCGGCTCGCGCCGTACCAGTACCCCAAGGACATCGAGTACCTCGACGCCCTGCCCATGACCGCCACCGGCAAGGTGCAGCGCCGGGTGCTGCGCCTGCGCGAGCAAGGCCGTGCAGGCCTGCCCGCCGGCCTCCCCCCGCTGACCACTAGCACGCCAACCTGATCGCCCCTCGCCGGCAGCCCCTGCCGGCCACGCAGCCGGCCTCCCCGGGCCGGCTTCTCCTTTCCCCTTCCAGACCGCGGCCACGCGGCAGACCACGAGACATGGCCATCTATCAACTGAACGCGCAGACCCCCACCATCCATGAAGACAGCTTCGTCTTCGAATCGGCCGACATCATCGGCGACGTCACGCTCTGTGCGGGCGTGAGCATCTGGTCGCAAGTCACCATCCGCGGCGACAACGAGCCCATCGTGATCGGCGAAGGCAGCAACATCCAGGAATCGAGCGTGCTGCACGTGGACAAGGGCTCGCCCCTGACCGTGGGCAAGCACGTGACGGTGGGCCACCAGGCCATGCTGCACGGCTGCACCATCCAGGATGGCGCCCTGATCGGCATGCAGGCCATCGTGCTGAACGGCGCGGTGATCGGCCGCAACTGCCTCATCGGCGCGGGCGCCATCGTGCCGGAAGGCCGCGAGATTCCCGACAACTCGCTGGTCATCGGCATCGGCAAGGTCGTGCGCGAGCTGTCCGCCGACGAGATCGCCAACATGCACAAGAACACCCGGCATTACGTCGAGCGCGGCCGGGAATACCGCCAGCAGCTCAAGCGCATCGGCTGAGGGCTCATCGGGGGAGTGGCCGCAGGCGGATCGGCTAACATCCTCCCATGACCGATACGCTCAAGAAATACCTCTTCGAAGACCGCCAGGTGAAGGTGCAGATCGCCGAGTTGCGCGACACCTGGCGTCATGCCCAGTCGCACGTCCAGTATCCGCCCACCGTGCGCAAGCTGCTGGGCGAACTGGTGGCCGCCGCCACGCTGCTGGCCGGCAACCTGAAGCTGGACGGCTCGCTGGTGCTGCAGATGCACGGCGACGGCCCGATCTCCCTGCTGGTGGTGGAATGCCGCGGCGACCTGAGCCTGCGCGCCACCGTGAAGCTGCGCGAAGACCATGAACTGCCCGAGGACGGCACGCTGCAAAGCCTGCTGAACACGCATGGCAAGGGCCGCTTCATCGTCGTGCTGGACCCGCGCGACAAGCTGCCGGGCCAGACCGCCTACCAGGGCGTGGTGCCGCTGGAAGGCGAGACCGTGGCCGAGGTGCTGGAGCACTACATGCTGGCCTCCGAGCAGCTGGACACCCGCCTGTGGCTGGCGGCCGACGACGCCAAGGCCACCGGCGTGCTGCTGCAGCGCCTGCCCGGCGAAGGTGGCCACGGCACCGACACGCAACTGGCCAGCAACGACCTGGACGCCTGGGACCGCGCCTGTCACCTGGCGGGCACGCTGAAGGCCGAGGAACTGCTGTCGACCGACAGCGACACCATCATCCGCCGCCTCTTCTGGGAAGAAAGCCTGCTGGCCTTCGAGCCGCTGCCCGTGCGCTGGCATTGCCCGTGCTCGAAGCAGAAGGTGGCCGACATGCTGCGCATGCTGGGCGCCAAGGAAGTCGAATCCATCCTGGAAGAACGCGGCAAGGTCGACGTCACCTGCGACTTCTGCGGCAAGCCCTATTCCTTCGATCCGGTGGACTGCGCGGAACTGTTCCTGGGCGACCCGCTGAAGCCCGCCGAAGACGGCAGCGGCACGCCGACGCTGCACTGACGCGCGGATGACGCCGGGCGGCGCGCCTGGCGCCGCAAGCTCGTCCTGACGCCGCCCGCGCACGAACATCCGTCGCGGCAAGCCCGCATCGACGCGGGACCAGGCCTTGCGCAGACTGTCCGTCATGCGCCCGCTCCCCTCCCTTCCTCCTGCCTCGCATGGCGCGGCCATGATCGAGTTCACGGTCGCGGCCACCGTGCTGCTCGGGCTTGCCCTGGCCGCACTGGAGACCGCGCATTGGCACCGGACGCGGCAACTGCTGGGCGTGGCGCTGCTGGAAGCGGCGCGTGCCGGCAGCACGGCGGGGCTGGCGCCGGGCAGCATGGCGGATGCCTTCGAGACCGGCTTGCTGCCGCTCTATGCCACGGCCTCCCCGACCGGCGCACGCGCCCGGCTGCGCCAGGCGCATGTCCGGCGTGCGCAGGCCGCTGGCCTGC
Source organism: Orrella dioscoreae (assembly GCF_900089455.2). NCBI lineage: Bacteria > Pseudomonadati > Pseudomonadota > Betaproteobacteria > Burkholderiales > Alcaligenaceae > Orrella > Orrella dioscoreae. Next base: position 1,605,683 of record NZ_LT907988.1, on the reverse strand, counting down.
CGGCCTGGCGCATCGACATCCTGTCGCCGCGCCGCGCGCATTTCCTGGACTTCAACGGTGGCAATCGCAGCGGCGGTTTCCACGCCGCCCCGGTGGACGCGCTGTCGCCGGACTACCTGCCTGAACGCCACGCGGCGCATCGGCAACGCTGGCCCGGCGGCCGGGGGCCCCGCTCGGGCGACACCGTCTTCGACGCCGCGGTGCTGCATCTGCGACTGCGTTACCTGCATGCGCCGCTCACGCCCGGCCTGGGCGCGCTGGCACGGGCCTTGGGCAGGGAACGGCGGGATGCCGAAGGCCAGGCCATGGCACGCGCGGGCCTGCTGCCCATCGTGCTGGAGTTGCAGCTGACGATGCAGAGCCTGTCGACGTGGCCGGCAGACTGGTCGCAGGCACAGGGAGAGATCGTGATGGCGCCTTGAACCTCGCCACGACACCCACGACAGGCCTGCAGCAAAAAACCCGCCAGAGGCGGGTTTGCTATCGCGGCGCCTGGCGCGCAGGGGGCGCGGCAGCCCCAGGTTTCTTCGGCGGCGGCGGCGCCGTGATCTGGGGGGGCGCCACGCCCGGCGGCAGGATCTGCACGAAGGCTTCGCCGTCGCGCATCATGCCCAGTTCGCCGCGTGCGCGCTCCTCGACGGCTTCGGTGCCGTCGCTGAGATCGCGCACTTCGGCGTCCAGCGCCGCATTGCGCGTACGCAAGCCGTCATTGACCTCGCGCTGCGCCGCCACCTGGCCCTGCAGGTCCCAGACCGTGAACCAGCCGCCCTTGCCCAGCCACAATGGGTACTGGATAAGGCACAACAGGGCAGCCAGGACCAGGAATAGCAAACGCATGGTTTAGCGCCCCCCCGAGGCGCTGCGCGCCTCCCCCCCAGGGGGGCGGCGCTGGTGGACCGGCAAAGCCGGCTCCGCTGCGCCCTGGATTGGAGCGAGCATCACGTGAGGGGTCAGCGGAGGTTGTAGAAGGCTTCGCGGCCGGGGTAGTGGGCGACTTCGGCCAGCTCTTCCTCGATGCGCAGCAGCTGGTTGTACTTCGCCATGCGGTCCGAACGCGACAGCGAACCCGTCTTGATCTGCATGGCGTTGGTGGCCACGGCGATGTCGGCGATGGTGGAGTCCTCGGTTTCGCCCGAACGGTGCGAGACCACGGCGGTGTAGCCCGAACGCTTGGCCAGCTCGATGGCGGCGAAGGTTTCGGTCAGCGTGCCGATCTGGTTGATCTTGATGAGGATCGAGTTGGCCACGCCCTGGTCGATGCCCTGCTTCAGGATCTTGGTGTTGGTGACGAAGAGGTCGTCGCCCACCAGCTGGACGCGCTTGCCCAGTTGGTCGGTCAGGAGCTTCCAGCCTTCCCAGTCGTTCTCGGCCATGCCGTCCTCGATCGAGATGATCGGGTACTTGTCGCACCAGGTGGCCAGCAGGTTGGTGAACTCCTGAGCCGACAGCGACACGCCGCCTTCGCCGGCCAGGTGGTACTTGCCGTCACGGAAGAATTCCGAGCTGGCGCAGTCCAGGCCCAGGGCGATCTGCGAGCCGGCTTCATAGCCGGCGTTCTCGATGGCGCGCAGGATCAGCTGGATGGCCGCTTCGTGGTTGGCCACGTTGGGGGCGAAGCCGCCTTCGTCGCCCACGGCGGTGGACATGCCCTGGTCGTGGATCAGTTTCTTCAGGGCGTGGAACACTTCGGCGCCCATGCGCAGCGACTCGCGGAAGCTGGTCGCGCCGATCGGCAGGATCATGAACTCCTGCATGTCCAGCGTGTTGTTGGCGTGCGCGCCGCCGTTGATGACGTTCATCATCGGCACGGGCATGCTCATGGCGCCGCTGCCGCCGAAGTAGCGGTACAGCGACAGGCCGGACTCGTCGGCCGCCGCTCGGGCGACGGCCATGCTGGCGGCCAGCAGCGCGTTGGCGCCCAGGCGTTCCTTGCTTTCCGTGCCGTCCAGCTCGATCAGGGTGCGGTCGACGAAGGTCTGTTCCTGGGCATCCAGGCCCATCAGGGCTTCGGACACTTCGGTGTTCAGGTTTTCCACGGCGCGCAGCACGCCCTTGCCCAGGTAGCGGGCCTTGTCGCCGTCGCGCAGCTCGATGGCTTCGCGCGCGCCGGTGGACGCGCCCGAGGGCACGGCCGCGCGGCCCATGGCGCCGGACTCCAGCAGCACGTCGCATTCGACGGTGGGGTTGCCGCGCGAATCGAGGATTTCGCGGCCGATGATGTCGACAATTGCACTCATGATCTTCAGATCCCTTGAACGATGAACATATTCATGACGGCCGCGCCCTCGCGTGCCTGGCGGGCGGCGCGGTAGGTCTCGGACTCGTAGAAGGCCTGCGCCGCCTCGACGTTCGGAAACTCCAGCAGCACGGTGCGGCCCGGTTCGCGCCCTTCCAGGTGCTGGGTCTGGCCGCCGCGCACCAGCACCTTGGCGCCATGCTCGGCCATCGCCTGCGACGACAGTCGCTTGTAGTCTTCATACTGCTGCGGGTTGCTCACCGAGACGTCGGCGATGAGATAGGCGCTCAAGGCGGCTCCTTCAGTTGAAAGCGTTTTCGATGAAGCCCGCTCGCTTGGTCGCCGCATCCAGCGCCACGAGCGTCTCCAGCAGGGCTTCGATCTTGTCCAGCGGCACGGCGTTCGGGCCGTCGGACATGGCCTCGCGGGGGTTCGGGTGGGTTTCCATGAAGAGACCCGCCACGCCCACGGCCACGGCCGCGCGCGCCAGCACCGGCACGAATTCGCGCTGGCCGCCCGAGGACGTGCCCTGCCCGCCCGGCAGCTGCACCGAGTGGGTGGCGTCGAACACCACCGGACAGCCGGTGTCGCGCATGATGGCGAGCGACCGCATGTCCGACACCAGGTTGTTGTAGCCGAAGGACGCCCCGCGCTCGCAGACCATGATGTTGCGGCCGTCGTTGCCGCTGGCCAGCGAGGCCTCGCGCGCCTTGATGGCCACCTGCTTCATGTCTTGCGGCGCCAGGAACTGGCCCTTCTTGATGTTGACCGGCTTGCCGCTGGCCGCGCAGGCGCGGATGAAGTCGGTCTGGCGGCACAGGAAGGCCGGCGTCTGCAGCACATCCACCACCGCGGCGACTTCATTGATCTGGTCGATCTCGTGCACGTCGGTCAGCACCGGCACGCCCAGCGCATCGCGCACGTCGGCCAGGATCTTCAGGCCCTCGGCCATGCCGGGGCCGCGGAAGGACGTGCCCGAGCTGCGGTTGGCCTTGTCGAAGGAGCTTTTGTAGATGAAGGGAATGCCCAGGCGCGACGTGATTTCCTTCAGCTTGCCCGCCGTCTCGAATGCCATCTCGCGCGACTCGATCACGCAGGGACCCGCGATCAGGAAATAGCGGTGCGCCAGCCCCGCCTCGAAGCCGCACAGGCGGATGGTGTCCTGGCCGGAGGCCTGCGGGGCGGGAGTGGCTGCGCGATCGGTCATGGGCGGTCGGGGTCCTTGGGCGGGGCTCAGGCGGCGGCGGTCTGCGCGCGTTCGGTCTGGTGGGCCAGCACGGCTCGGATGTAGCTGCTGAAGAGCGGGTGGCCGTCGCGCGGCGTGGACGTGAACTCGGGGTGGAACTGTACGCCGACGAACCAGGGGTGGCCGGGCAGCTCCATCATCTCGGGCAGGTTCTCGGTGGGCGTGCGCGCACTGATCACCATGCCGGCCTCTTCGAGGCGGGGCACGTACACGTTGTTCACTTCGTAGCGGTGGCGATGGCGTTCGTTGACCTCGTCGCCATAGATGCGCTGGGCCAGCGTGCCGCTCTTGACCGGGCAACGCTGCGAACCCTTGCGCATGGTGCCACCCAGGTCCGAGGTTTCGCTGCGGGTCTCGACCTTGCCTTCGCGGTCCATCCACTCGGTGATGAGGGCCACCACGGGGTGCGGCGCGGAAGGATCGAACTCGGTGCTGTTGGCGCCGCCCAGGCCCGACACGTGGCGGGCGAACTCGATGACGGCCAGCTGCATGCCCAGGCAGATGCCCAGGTAGGGCACCTTGTTTTCACGGGCGTAGCGGATGGCGGCGATCTTGCCTTCCGTGCCGCGCTTGCCGAAGCCGCCGGGCACCAGGATGCCGTCCAGGTGCTTCAGCGCATCGGTGCCGTTGGCCTCGATTTCCTCGGAGTCGATGTACTCGACCACCACGCGGCTGCGCGTGTGGATGCCGGCGTGCACCAGGGCTTCGCTGAGCGATTTATAGGATTCGGTCAGGTCGACGTACTTGCCGACCATGCCGATGCGCACTTCGTGCTCGGGATGCTCCAGCGCATCGACCAGGCCGTCCCACATGGACAGGTCGGCGGGCGGGGGCGTCAGGCCCAGGGCTTCGCAGACCAGCGAGTCGAGGCCCTGCTTCTGCAGCATGGCGGGAATCTTGTAGATCGAGTCGACGTCCCAGACCGAGATCACGGCGTCTTGCGGCACGTTCGAGAACAGCGAGATCTTGGCGCGCTCGTCATCGGGGATCGGGCGGTCGGCGCGGCACAGCAGCGCGTTCGGGATGATGCCGATCTCGCGCAGCTTCTGCACCGAATGCTGCGTGGGCTTGGTCTTCAGCTCGCCGGCCGAGGCGATGTAGGGCACCAGCGTCAGGTGCACGAAGGCCGCGTTGTTGCGGCCCAGGCGCAGGCTCATCTGGCGCGCGGCTTCCAGGAACGGCAACGACTCGATGTCGCCGACCGTGCCGCCGATTTCCACGATGGCGACGTCGGTGGCGCCATTCCAGGCGGCATCGGCGCCACGGGCGACGAAGTCCTGGATTTCATTGGTGATGTGCGGGATGACCTGCACGGTCTTGCCCAGGTAGTCGCCGCGGCGCTCCTTGCGCAGGACCGATTCGTAGATCTGGCCGGTGGTGAAGTTGTTCACCTTGCGCATGCGCGCGGTGATGAAGCGCTCGTAGTGGCCCAGGTCCAGGTCGGTTTCGGCGCCGTCCTCGGTCACGAACACCTCGCCGTGCTGGAACGGGCTCATGGTGCCCGGGTCGACGTTGATGTAGGGATCGAGCTTGAGCAGCGTCACCTGGAGGCCGCGCGACTCGAGGAGGGCGGCGAGCGAAGCGGCGGAGATCCCTTTGCCCAGGGAAGACACCACGCCGCCGGTGACAAATACGTACTTGGTCATCGTCTGTAGCGTCCGGGGCGACCGGACGCGTGCGGGAAATTTGGATTATAGCTGGCCGCGCGGACCGGCTTCGAGGCCCGGGCCGACTTTTACGTTTCCCTACGGAAAACGGGGCGGCAAGCCTCAGGCCTCGCCCACCGGGGCGTCGTCCAGCGGCAGGGTGCGCTCGCGCAACCAGGCCAGCGCCTCGCCCGACAAATAAGGGGACAGACGGTCGCGCACCTCGGCGTGATAGGCATCCAGCCATGCGATCTCGTCCGGCCGCAGCAGGCCGGCGGCGATGCAGCGGGTGTCGATGGGGCACAGGGTCAGCGTCTCGAAGCGCAGGAACTCGCCGAACTCGGTCGTTTCCGCCGGCACGGCCAGCACCAGGTTCTCGATCCGGATCCCCCACCGGCCCGGGCGGTACAGCCCCGGCTCGTTGGACGTGATCATGCCCGGCTGCATGCCGGTGTGCGGCCCGGGCTGGGCCCGGAAGGAAATGCCCTGCGGGCCTTCGTGCACGTTCAGGAAATAGCCCACGCCGTGGCCGGTGCCGTGCCCATACTCCGCCCCGCCCTCCCAGATGGGCGCGCGGGCCAGCGCATCCAGCGCCGACGCCGGCAGGCCGCGCGGGAAACGCGCGCGCGACAGCGCGATCATGCCCTTCAGCACGCGGGTGTAGTCACGCTTCTGCTCGGCCGAGACCGTGCCCACCGGCACCACGCGGGTGATGTCGGTGGTGCCGTTCAGGTATTGCCCGCCCGAATCGATCAGCAACAGCCCGTTCCCCTCGACGGCCGCATGGTGCGCGGGCTCGGCCCGGTAATGCGGCATGGCGCCGTTGGCGTTGTAGGCCGCGATGGTGGGGAAGCTGGGGCAGACATAGGCCGGGCGGCGGGCACGCGCCACGATCAACTGCTCGTCGATGGTGATTTCGGTGACCGGCAGGCCCGCGCGCTGCGCCGCCTCGAACCACGAGAAGAATTCGCACAGCGCCGCGCCGTCTTCCTCCATGGCGCGGCGCACGTGGGCGGCCTGGGCCTCGGACTTCACGGATTTCAGCAACTGCGAGGGATTGAGCTGCTCGACGATGGCGGCGCCCGCCGCCGCCAGCAGTCCCGCCGTCACGCGGGCCGGATCGACCAGCAGCGTGTCGTCGCCGGGCAGGCTGGCCAGCGCGTCGACGATGGCCTCGTACGGTTCCAGCGTCACGCCGTCCTGGGCCAGCGCGGCCGCCAGCGCGGGCGGCACCTTGCCCGGCGCCACGTAAAGACGCGCGGCATCCTGGCCCAGCAAGGCATGCGCCAGGAAGACCGGGTTGTAGTCGACGTCGGCGCCGCGCAGATTGAACAGCCAGGCGATGTCGTCGAGCGAGGAGACCAGGTGCCAGCCGGCGCCGGCCTTCCGCATGGCCTCGCGCACGGCAGCCAGTTTTTCCGAACGCGGCTGGCAGGCATAGGCCGCGTCATGTTCATACACCGGCGCGGCGGGCAGGCCCGGCCGCTCGGGCCAGGCGCGCGCCAGCGGATCGGCGTCGTCCACCACCACCAGGCCTGCGTCTTCCAGCGTGTCGCGCAGGCGGCGCGCGGCCGACAGCGACAGCACCTGGGCATCCACGCCGACGCGGGCGCCCGCCGGCGCATGCCCGGCCAGCCAGGCCAGCGGATCGCCATGCTCGCCGGGCTGGCGGAACAGGTCCACGCCCGTGCCGGCAAGCTGGCGCTCGGCCTGCTCCCAATAGCGGCTGTCGGTCCAGACGCCCGCGGCATCCGGGGTGACCACCAGCGTGCCGGCCGAGCCGGTGAAGCCGGAGAACCACTCCCTGCCCTGCCAATATTCCGGCAGGTATTCCGACAGGTGTGGATCGGACGAGGGCACGATGCAGGCGTGAAGGCCGGCATCCTTGAGGGCGGCGCGCAGCCGGGCGAGGCGTTCGGTCACGGGAGGAATCGTCGCGGAAGTCATGGCGAGCATGATAATGCGCTGGCCGCGAAATCCACGAATGCCCGCACGCGCGCCGCCGACCGGTGGCGCGGCGCGTACACGACATAGACGTCGGCGTCCGGCGTGGCGTAGCTCGGCAGCACCTGCACCAGTTCGCCCGACGCGAGATAACGCGCGATGTCCCATTCCGCGCGCATCAGGATGCCGTGGCCGGCCAGCGCCCAGTTCACGGCGATCTCGCCATCATTGGTGGCCAGGTTGCCGAAGGTCTTCACCGCGTCGGTGCGCGCCTGTTTCCCGCGTCCATGCGTGAGCCGCCACAAGCCATAGGCCTCTTCGCCCTGGCGGATGCCGATGCAGTTGTGGTGGGCCAGGTCGGCCGGCGTGCGCGGCGTGCCGCGGCGCGCAAGATAGCCGGGCGCCGCGCACAGCAGGCGGCGGTTGGGCGCGATGCGGCGCGCCACCACACGCGCCTCGCGCGGCGCGCCGAAGCGCACGCAGACGTCGAAGGCGTCCTCCGACAGCGGCGGCGGGTTCACCGAGAGCTGCAACTGCACGTCGACCTCGGGATGCTTCTGCACGAAGCGCGAGATCAGCGGCCCCACATGGCTGCGGCCAAAGCCCAGGGTGGCATTCACGCGCAGCAGCCCCTTGGGCACCGCGCGCGAAACGCCCAGCGACTCTTCCATTTCACGCAAGGCATCCAGGATGCGGCGCGCATGTTCCAGATAGACCTCGCCGTCGGGCGTCAGGCTCATGCGGCGCGTGCTGCGATTGACCAGCGGCACGCCCGCGCGCGCCTCCATCTGCGCCAGGTGGCGGCTGACCGCCGGCGTCGTGATGCCCAGTTCGCGCGCGGCCGCGCTCAGGCTGCCGGCGCCTGCCAGCACCGAGAAGAACCCCAGGTCCGCCGGCTGTATCGCATTGGCCATGTGATGTCCCATTGTTAAACACAGGTAAACAATGCTTTCACTATAGCGGGACGCGCGGCGGCCCGCCGCTTCCTATAGTGCCCCGGTGGATCGCACACGCATTCAGCTTATCGAGGAGCCCCGCATGAAGACCTACGCCATCGCCACCATTCCCGGTGACGGCATCGGCAAGGAAGTGATTCCCGCCGGCCAGCAAGTGCTGGAACAGCTGGCCGCCACCAGCGACCGCTTCCGTTTCGACTTCGAGAACTTCGACTGGGGCGGCGACTATTACCGCGCCCACGGCGTCATGATGCCGGCCGACGGCCTGGACGCCTTGCTGGACAAGGACGCGATCCTGTTCGGCTCGGCCGGCGACCCCGACATTCCCGACCACATCACGCTGTGGGGCCTGCGCCTGAAGATCTGCCAGGGCCTGGACCAGTATGCCAACGTGCGTCCGACCCGCGTGCTGCCCGGCATCGATGCGCCGCTCAAGCGCTGCGGCCCGAAGGACCTGGACTGGGTGATCGTGCGCGAGAACTCCGAAGGCGAGTATTCCGGCGTGGGCGGCCGCGTGCACCAGGGCCATCCGATCGAGACCGCCACCGACGTGTCCATCATGACGCGCGCCGGCGTCGAGCGCATCCTGCGCCATGCCTTCCGCCTGGCGGCTTCCCGTCCGCGCAAGCAATTGACCGTCATCACCAAGAGCAACGCGCAACGCCACGCCATGGTCATGTGGGACGAGATCGCCGCCGAGGTGGCGCGCGAGTTCCCCGACGTGCGCTGGGACAAGGAGCTGGTGGATGCCGCCACCGCGCGCATGGTCAATCGCCCCGCGACGCTGGACACCATCGTGGCCACCAACCTGCACGCCGACATCCTGAGCGACCTGGCCGCCGCGCTGGCCGGCAGCCTGGGCATCGCGCCCACCGGCAACATCGATCCCGAACGCCGCTATCCCTCGATGTTCGAGCCCATCCACGGTTCGGCCTTCGACATCATGGGCAAAGGCCTGGCCAATCCCATCGGCACCTTCTGGTCGGTGGTGATGCTGCTGGAACACCTGGGCGAAGACGAAGCCGCCGCGCGCGTGATGCAGGCCATCGAACACGTCACGGCCAATCCCGCGCTGCACACGCGCGACCTGGGCGGCCAGGCTGGCACGGCCACCGTCACGCAGGCCGTCTGCGATTACCTGGCGCAAACAGCCACGCGCAAGGCCGCCTGAGCCCGCGCGCGGGAGGCGGCCGCGCGCCGGCCTCCCGCCGACTTGCACCTTGCCAGTCATCAGTGCCCATAAAAACGAAGACGACGCAGATCGATAAAACGAGGAGACAGGACATGAAGACTCACGCGCAATCCTTGCCCCGGCTGTCATTGCCCCGCCTGGCCACGCCTGCCGCAGCCCTGCTGCTCGGTGCCGGCGTGCTTGTCGGCCTGGCCGCCAGCCCCGCCGCCGCCCAGGACTGGCCCGCCCGGCCGATCAGCCTGGTCGTGCCCTTCCCGCCCGGCGGCACCACCGACGTGCTGGCCCGCGCCCTGGGCGAAAAGCTTTCTGCGCGGCTGGGCCAGCCCGTCGTGGTGGAAAGCAAGCCCGGCGCCGGCGCCACCATCGGCGCGGATTACGTCGCGCGCGCCAAGCCCGATGGCTACACCCTGTTGGTGGGCGCGGTGCACCACACCATCGCGCCCAGCGTGTATCCCAGGCTGAGCTACGATTTCCAGAAGGATTTCGCGCCGCTCACCACCATCGCGATGGTGCCCAACGTGCTGGTCGTGAACGCCGAGCGCAACCCGGCGAAATCGGTGCAGGAGCTGGTCACGCAGCTGAAGGCCGAGCCGGCGCGCGCCACCTATGGTTCCAACGGCAACGGCACGGCCCAGCACATGATCGGCACGGAGTTCCAGGCGCAGACGGGCGCCGCGCTGACGCACGTGCCCTACAAGGGCAGCGGCCCGCTCACCACCGACCTGCTGGGCGGCCAGATCCTGATGTCCTTCGACACCATCACTCCGGTGCTGCCGCACATCCGCACGGGCAAGCTGCGTGCGCTCGCCATCTCCACCCGCGAACGCTCGGCCGCCCTGCCCGACGTGCCGACGCTGGCAGAGGCCGGCCTGAAGGACTTCAACATCGGCACGTGGTTCGGCGTGCTGGCGCCGGCGGGCACGCCCGAGCCCGTGCTGGCAAAACTGTCCACGGAAATGGTCGCGGTCATCCAGTCGCCCGAGTTCGGCAAGACCATGGCCGAGATCGGCGCACAGCCGGTAGGCAATTCGCGCGAGGAAATGACGAAGCAGATCAGCGACGAGACCGCGAAATTCTCGGCGTTGGTGAAGGCAGCGAACATCCGCATCGAGTAAGGCTGCCGCGCCCGCGCAGGCACGGTGCGCCACCCTCGATGCGCCGTTACTGCGTGGCCTCGGCTTGCAACCATGCCCGCAGGCGCGCCACGGGCCTGCCCGCATCGGGCCGCGCATACAGGCTGAACGTGCCGACCCTGGCCGCGAACCCCAAGGGCGCGACCAGGCGTCCGCTACGCAGGTCCGCCTGCGCCAGCATCTCGGGCGCCACGCCGATCCCCAGGCCCGCCGCGGCGGCTTCCAGCATGTGGCCCAGCTGATCGAAGATACGCGGCGTCCCGGCCCCGCCCAGCGCCACGCCGCAAGCCCCTGCCCATTCCTCCCAGGCCGAGGGGCGGGAACTCGTGTGCAGCAGCGGCTCGCGCAGCACGTCGGCAGGCGCCAGAATCCGCTGCGCGACAGCGGGCGTGCACACTGGCCCGATCGTCTCGGGAAACAGCGGCGTCACCACGAGCCCGTCGGAACGGCCTGCCTGCGCGAGGATCAGGGCGTCCACATTGCCCCGCTCCAGGTGCGACAGGTCCGTCGCCGTTTGCAGCCTGACGCGGCACTCGGGATGCGCGCGCTCGAAATGCTCCAGACGCGGAATGAGCCAGTTGGACAGCAGGCTGGCCGGCGCCCCCACGACCAGCTCGGCGGACTGCCCGCGGCCCCGCAGCGCGACGCAACGCTGCTCCAGCAGATCGAAGGCGGGCTGCGCCGCGCGCTGCAGGTCATGCCCCGCCGCGGTCAGGCGCACGCCGTCGGCATGGCGCTCGAACAGCTTGCAGCCCAGCCAGGTTTCCAGCTGCCGGATCTGCTGGCTGACCGCACTGTGCGATACGCCCAGGGCCTGGGCGGCCAGCGTGAAATTCCGATGGCGGGCGGCGCTGTCGAAGACCCGCAGCGCATTGAGGGGAGGCAGGGTACGCATGAAGATGCCGTTAGAAAATCTAATATCCGATCAGAAAAAATCTTTGATTTATCTGGGAAAATTTCCTCAATACCATAGCAGACATGTTTCCCTCTTCACGGTGACGCCATGCCTGCCACGCCACATCCCGCACAACCCGACGCCCGGGGACAATTCGGCCCGTATGGCGGGCGCTACATGCCCGAGACCCTGACGCCCGCCCTGGACGCGCTGGAACGGACCTATCGCGAGATCCGGCACGACGAAGCCTTCTGGCAGGCGTACCGCGGGCTGCTAGCGGATTACGTCGGCCGCCCGACCCCGCTGTTCCATGCCCAGGCCATCAGCGAGGAAACCGGCGGCGCGCGCATCTTCCTGAAGCGCGAAGACCTGAACCACACTGGCGCCCACAAGATCAACAATTGCCTGGGCCAGATCCTGCTGGCCCGGCGCATGGGCCGCAGCCGCATCATCGCGGAAACGGGCGCGGGCCAGCACGGCGTGGCCACCGCCACCGTGTGCGCGCTGTACGGCTTGCGCTGCGAGATCTACATGGGCGCCGTCGACGCCGCGCGGCAGGCAAGCAACGTGGCGCGCATGAAGATGCTGGGCGCCACGGTCCATCCCGTCCACGACGGCAACGCCACGCTCAAGGACGCCATGAACGCCGCCATCCGTGACTGGATCGCGCACCCGGACGACACCTATTACCTGCTGGGCACGGGCGCGGGCCCGCATCCTTACCCCTGGATCGTGCGGGAGTTCCAGAAGGTCATCGGCGAGGAAACCCGCGCGCAGATCCTGGCGCATACCGGCAGACTGCCCGATGCCATGATCGCCTGCATAGGCGGCGGCTCCAACGCATTGGGATTCTTCCACCCCTTCCTGGCGGACAGCGCCGTGCACCTGATCGGCGTGGAGGCCGGCGGCCACGGGCTCGGCACGGCCCGCCATGCCGCGAGCCTGAACGCGGGCCGGCCCGGCGTGCTGCACGGCTGCCGCAGCTATTTCCTGCAGGACGACGACGGCCAGATCCTGAACGCCCACTCCATCTCGGCGGGCCTGGACTACCCGGGCGTGGGCCCCGAACACGCGCTGCTGCACGATGCCGGACGCGTGCGTTATGTCTCGGTCACCGACGAAGAGGCCATCGATGCCTTCCACTGGCTGACGCGGCGGCAAGGCATCGTGCCGGCGCTGGAGAGCGCCCACGCCCTGGCATTCGCGCGCAAGCTCGCGCCCGGCCTGGGGCCGGACAAGGTGGTCGTGGTCTGCCTGAGCGGCCGCGGCGACAAGGACATCGGCACCGTCCTGCACGCCGAGGGAGCACGGGCATGAGCGGGCAACAGCATCGCAGCCGCCAGGCGAACCGCCTGCAGACCGTGACCGATGCCCTGCGCGGGGCAGGCCGATCCGGGCTGGCGGCCTACTTCACGGCCGGAGACCCTTGCCATGACAGTTGCCTGTCGCTGCTGCAACGCCTGCCCGCCGCCGGCGCCGACGTGATCGAGCTGGGCATTCCCTTCAGCGACCCGCTGGCCGACGGCCCCGTGCTCCAGCGCGCCAACGCGCGGGCGCTGCGGGGCGGACAGACCTTGCGGCGCACGCTGGCGCTGGTGCGGGCATTCCGCCAGGGCGACGACGCCACGCCCCTCGTGCTCATGGGTTACCTGAACCCCGTGCTGCGGCATGGCGTGCCCGAGTTCCTGGCGGAGGCCGCGCGGGCGGGCGTCGATGGACTCATCCTGGTCGACCTGCCCACGGAACACGCCGAGACCATCGACGCGCATGCCCGCAAGCACGGCATCGCCATGATCCGGATGTCCGCGCCCACCACGCCGGATACGCGCCTGGACGCCATCGCGCGGCAGGCAAGCGGGTTCATCTATCACATCATGCTGGCGGGCACGACCGGCGCCGCCTTGCCACCAGAGGCGGCCATCGTCGAATCGCTGCAGCGCATCCGGGCCAGGACCCTGCTGCCCGTCGTGGCAGGCTTCGGCGTGCGCACCCCCGCGCAGGCGCAGGCTGTCGGCCGGCATGCCGACCTGGTCGCGGTCGGCTCCAGGCTGGTGGAAGAGCTGGAGCACAACGGCGTCGAGGCCGCGCTGCACCAGGTTCGCCTGCTGTCACAGGCGCTGCGGGCAGGCACGCGGCAAGCGCCGGCGTAAGGCCGCAAGACAGGAAAGCAAAGAAAAACGCCGGCGTCTGCGCCGGCGTTCTTCATGCAGCGCGCAAGCTGCCAAGGCCATCAGGCCACCGCAGACACGTCCAGCTTCGCCTGCGTCTTTTCCTGCACTTCCTGCACCGTGACGCCAGGGGCCAGTTCGACCAGCTTCAGGCCGTCCTCGCCCACTTCCAGCACGCCCAGGTCGGTGATGATGACATCCACCACGCCCAGGCCCGTCAGCGGCAGCGTGCACTCGGGCAGCAGCTTGATGTCGGTGGTGCCGTCCTTCTTCTTGGCGATGTGCTCCATCAGCACCACCACGCGGCCCACGCCGGCCACGAGATCCATGGCGCCGCCCATGCCCTTGACCATCTTGCCGGGGATCATCCAGTTGGCCAGGTCGCCCTTTTCCGACACCTGCATCGCACCCAGGATCGCCAGGTTGATCTTGCCGCCGCGGATCATCGCGAACGAGTCCGCCGACGAGAAGAACGACGAGCCCGGCAGCGTGGTCACGGTCTGCTTGCCGGCGTTGATGAGGTCGGGGTCGACCTTGTCTTCCGCCGGGAAGGGGCCGATGCCCAGCAGGCCGTTTTCCGATTGCAGCCACACCTCGATGCCCGCGGGCACGTGGTTGGCGACCAGGGTGGGCAGGCCGATGCCCAGGTTCACGTAGAAGCCGTCTTCCAGTTCGCGCGCGGCGCGAGCGGCCATTTCATCGCGGGTCCATGCCATGTTGTCTCTCCTTCTCGTCAGGCCGCGCGAACGGTGCGTTGCTCGATGCGCTTCTCGGGGGTCGCGTTGACCACGATGCGCTGCACGAAGATGCCGGGCAGATGGATCTGGTCCGGGTCCAGCTGGCCCACGTCGACCACCTGCTCGACCTCGACGATCGTGACCTTGCCGGCCATGGCGACGTTGGGGTTGAAGTTGCGCGCGGTCTTGTTGAAGACGAGGTTGCCGCTACGGTCGGCGATGTGCGCCTTGACCAGCGAGACATCGGGCGTCAGCGAACGCTCCATCACGTATTGATGGCCGTCGAACTCGCGCACTTCCTTGCCTTCGGCCACCAGCGTGCCCACGCCGGTGCGCGTGAAGAAGGCCGGGATGCCCGCGCCACCGGCACGCAGCTTTTCCGCCAGCGTGCCCTGCGGCGTGAATTCCAGCTCCAGCTCGCCCGAAAGGAACTGGCGCTCGAACTCCTTGTTCTCGCCCACGTAAGAGGCGATCATCTTGCGCACCTGGCGCGTGGCCAGCAGCAGCCCCAGGCCGAAACCGTCGACCCCGGCGTTGTTGCTCACGCAGGTCAGGTCCTTCACGCCCGAATCGCGCAAGGCGGCGATCAGGGCTTCGGGAATCCCGCACAGGCCGAAACCGCCCACGCCGATCATCTGGCCATCCTTGACCAGGCCTGCCAGCGCCTCCTGGGCGCTCGCATAGACTTTGTCCATCTCTCCAGCTCCTTACAGGTTTGTCGTTCCTGCAAGCCGGCGGCTTACCGGCTTGCGGTCCTGCCTTGCCTTGCTTTGCCTCGTGGCGGCCCTGTCCGGGTCCATCGCCTTGCGGGCCATTGTAAACAGAGCCCGTCACCCTTCCTGGGGCGCGGGCAGCATCAGTGTGCCGAAGTGTTGCAGTAGCGCAGGCGGCCACGGTTCCGAGCGGTTGGCCTGGTAGTCCATCCATACCAGCACGTTGCGGCCGCTGGCGTAAGGCGTGCCCTGGTCGTCGGGCGGCGTCAGCAGCAGGTCCATCGTCAGGCTGGCACGCCCGATGGCCGCCACGCGATGGA
This sequence comes from Orrella dioscoreae, assembly GCF_900089455.2. NCBI lineage: Bacteria > Pseudomonadati > Pseudomonadota > Betaproteobacteria > Burkholderiales > Alcaligenaceae > Orrella > Orrella dioscoreae. Next base: position 1,590,497 of record NZ_LT907988.1, on the reverse strand, counting down.
TGACGCGCACCATCGCCGGATAGACCACCGGCCGCAGGAAATCGCAGGAGGCATGCGCCAGGATCGGCCCGGTATGCGCCGCCACCTGCGTGCGCGCGCTGTAGAAGATCTGCATGCGCGCCTCTTCCATCAGCCGGAAATACAGCGTGTTGTTGAGATGTCCCATCGCATCCATGTCGCCCCAGCGCACGGGCAGGTCGATGTGGTGGACGTCGCCGACCGCCAGCGTGCGGGTCGGCAGGGAGGTGTTCCGTGCATGGCTCATGGGCTTGCTGTCTCCTGCAATGTCGCCAGCCCGGCAATTCAGCCGGGCCGCCTGCAATACAATCGCACAAATCATTCCAGCCTTCGGAGAATATGGCAATGTCAGAGCGCGAATCCATGGAATACGACGTCGTCGTCGTGGGCGGCGGACCCGCCGGCCTGGCCACCGCGATCCGCCTCAAGCAGTTGGCCGCCGAGCGCGGCCACGACGTTGGCGTCTGTGTGCTGGAAAAAGGCGGAGAGATCGGCGCGCACATCCTGTCCGGCGCCGTCATGGACCCGGGCGCGCTGACCGAACTCATTCCCGACTGGAAGGACAAGGGCGCGCCGCTGGACACGCCCGTCACCGAAGACCAGTTCCTGTTCCTGACCACCACGGGCTCGCGCGCCACGCCCAACTGGCTGCTGCCCGCCTGTTTTCACAACACCGGCAACTACATCGTGCGCCTGGGCGACGTCACCCGCTGGCTGGGCGAGCAGGCCGAAGCCCTGGGCGTGGACATCTTCCCCGGCTTCGCGGCCGCCGAAGTGCTGTATACCGAAGACGGCGCCGTGCGCGGCGTGGCCACGGGCAACATGGGCGTGGGCCGCGACGGCAACCCCACCGACCAGTTCCAGCCCGGCATGGAACTGCTGGCGCGCTACACGGTCTTCGCCGAAGGCTCGCGCGGCCACCTGGGCCGCCAGCTGATCGAACGCTTCAAGCTGGACGCCGACAGCGACCCGCAAAGCTACGGCATCGGCCTGAAGGAACTGTGGGAAGTCAACCCGGCGCAGGCCCACCCGGGCCGCGTGGTCCACACCGCCGGCTGGCCGCTGGATGCCGATACCTATGGCGGCGCCTTCCTGTACCACCTGAAGGACAACCTGGTGGCCGTGGGCATGGTCGTGGGCCTGGACTATGCCAACCCCTGGCTCTCGCCCTTCGAGGAATTCCAGCGCTACAAGACCCACCCCGCCATCCGCCCCACCTTCGAAGGCGGCAAGCGCGTGGCCTATGGCGCGCGCGCCATCACGGCGGGCGGCCTGCTGGCCTTGCCCAAGCTCGACTTCCCCGGCGGCGTGCTGGTCGGCTGCGAGGCCGGTTTCCTGAATGCCTCGCGCATCAAGGGCAGCCACGCCGCCATCAAGTCCGGCATGATGGCCGCCGAGGCCGCCATGGACGCACTGCAGGCCGGCCGCAGCCACGATGCGCTGACGGCCTATCCGCTGGCCTTCAAGGATTCGTGGCTGCATGCCGAACTGAACAAGTCGCGCAACTTCAAGCAGTGGTTCAAGAAGGGCCGCACCGTGGCCACGCTGATGACCGGCGTGGAGCAGTTGCTGCTCAAGGGCAACATTCCCTGGACCGTGCATCGCACCAAGCCCGACCACGCCTGTCTGCAGCCGGCGTCGCAATGCGCCCGCATCGACTATCCCAAGCCCGACGGCAAGCTCACCTTCGACCGCCTGAGCTCGGTGTTTCTCTCCAGCACCAACCACGAGGAAAACCAGCCCGTGCACCTGACGCTGAAGGATGCCTCGGTGCCGGTGTCGGTGAACCTGGCGAAGTACGGCGGCCCCGAGGCGCGCTATTGCCCTGCCGCGGTCTATGAGTTCGTGAAGGACGAGCACGGCGGCGACCGCTTGCAGATCAACGCGCAGAACTGCGTGCACTGCAAGACCTGTGACATCAAGGACCCCACGCAGAACATCGTGTGGGTGACGCCGCAAGGGGGCGAGGGACCGGTGTACAACGGCATGTGAGGCCCGCGATATCCAGCGCATGAAGAAGAACGGGACGCCATGGCGTCCCGTTCTTCTTTTCCAGGCCAGGCCTGCGTATTACTGCGACTTCGCCAGCTGCTCCAGGATCGCCGGGTTTTCCAGCGTCGACACGTCCTGCGTCACTTCCTCGCCCTTGGCGACCACGCGCAACAGGCGGCGCATGATCTTGCCCGAGCGGGTCTTGGGCAGGTTGTCGCCGAAGCGGATGTCCTTGGGCTTGGCGATGGGGCCGATTTCACGGGCCACCCAATCGCGCAGCTGCTTGGCGATGGCCACGGCCTCTTCGCCCTCCGGACGGTTGCCCTTCAGGACCACGAAGGCCACGACGGCCTCGCCGGTGGTGTCATCGGGACGGCCCACCACGGCGGCCTCCGCCACCAGCTCGTGCGAGACCAGCGCCGACTCCACTTCCATGGTGCCCAGGCGGTGGCCCGAGACGTTCAGCACGTCGTCGATGCGGCCCATGATCCAGAAATAGCCGTCGGCGTCGCGCTGCGCGCCGTCGCCCGCCAGGTAGTAGCCACGCAGCTCCGACGGGAAGTAGCTCTTCTTGAAGCGTTCCGGGTCGCCCCAGATGTTGCGGATCATGGACGGCCACGGACGCTTGATGACCAGGAAGCCGCCGTTGCCCTGCTCGACGTCGGCGCCCGTCTCGTCGACGATGGCGGCGGTGATGCCGGGCAGCGGCAGCGTGCACGAGCCGGGCTTCAGGGGCGTGGCGCCCGGCAGCGGCGTGATCATGTGGCCGCCGGTCTCGGTCTGCCACCACGTGTCGACAATCGGGCAGCGTTCCTGGCCCACGTTCTTGTGATACCAGATCCAGGCCTCGGGGTTGATGGGCTCGCCCACCGTGCCCAGGATGCGCAGGCTGGACAGGTCGTAGTTGCGCGGATGCGCCTCGGGCGTGGCTTCCGATGCCTTGACCAGCGAGCGGATGGCGGTGGGCGCCGTGTAGAACACGGTGACCTTGTGGCGCGCCACCATGTCCCAGAAGCGGCCGGCGTTCGGATAGGTGGGCACGCCTTCGAACACGACCTGCGTCAGGCCGGCGGCCAGCGGGCCGTAGGTGATGTAGGTGTGGCCGGTGATCCAGCCCACGTCGGCCGTGCACCAGTAGACGTCATCGGCGCGGGCGTCGAAGGTCCACTTCACGGTCAGCAGCGACCACAGCAGATAGCCTGCCGAGGAATGCTGCACGCCCTTGGGCTTGCCGGTGGAGCCCGAGGTGTAGAGGATGAAGAGCGGATGCTCGGCATTGACCTGCACGGGCGCGCAGGTGTCGGCCTGGCCGGCCTCGACGTCGTGCAGCCACAGGTCGCGGCCTTCGGTCCAGGCTGTTTTCCCGCCGGTGCGGCGGTACACGATCACGTGCTTGACCGCGTCGCAGCCGCCCAGCTTTAAGGCCTCGTCCACGGCGGGTTTCAGCGGCAGGTGCTTGCCGCCGCGCGCCTGTTCGTCGGCGGTGATGACCAGCGTGGCGCCGACATCGACGATGCGCTCCTGCAGGCTCTTGGACGAGAAGCCGCCGAACACCACCGAGTGCGTGATGCCCAGGCGGGCACACGCCTGCATGGCGACCACTGCCTCGATGGACATGGGCAGGTAGATGATGGCGCGATCGCCCTTCTTGTAGCCCAGCTTGCTGATGCCGTTGGCGACGCGGCAGACGCGCGCCAGCAGTTCGCGATAGGTGATCGGGGTGACCGTGCCGTCATCCGCCTCGAAGAGGATCGCGGTCTTGTCGCCGCGGCCGTTATCCACATGCACGTCCAGGCAGTTGGCCGACACGTTCAACTCGCCATCACCGAACCAGCGGTAGAAAGGAGGATCGGATTCGTCCAGCACCTGCGTGAAGGGCTTGCTCCACGTCAGCTGCTCGTTGGCCTGGCGGCGCCAGAATCCTTCCGGATCCTGCTCGGCCTCCTGCGCCAGCTTGCGGTAGGCCTCGATGCCGGAAATGGTGGCACCGGCCGTGGCACGCGCGTCGGGCGGGAACACCCGCGTCTCGTTCAGCGTGGATTCGATGGCGTTCGACATGCTTGTCTCCTTGAAAATTCGTATGCAGGGAAGCCTATCCAGGCCTCAACCCTAATAGTTGTTTTTTTGACTGTCCACCCTATCGCCCGGCTCTTACTGCTGCCTTACAGCGGCCCCCTCTAGACGCTGTTCCAGACCTAGACGAAAGTCGATACGCGAGAGCAGCAACAAGCCCCCGACGAAGAACAAACCGGTGGTCAGGATGGCCAGGCGATGATTGCCGTCCGTCACCCAGGTGACGATGCCGTAGCTGAGCGGCCCGACCACCGCCGCCAGTTGCAGCGCGAAGGTCCAGAGCGCGAAGAATTCCGCCAGGCGGCCCGCCGGCGCCAATGCGCCCGTCATGGCGCGGCCGGCGCTCTGGCTGGTGCCCATGCACAGCCCGGCCAGGCCGGCGGCCACCCAGAACACTTCCACCGTCACGGCGGCATAGGCCGTGAGCACCATGACGATCCAGCCGACCAGCGTGATGGCCAATGCCTTGCGGTGGCCGATGCGGTCCTGCACCGCGCCGAAGGTCAGCGCCCCCACCGCCGCCGCGATGTTCACGACGAAGACCAGCATCATGATCCGCGGCATGTCGAAGTTCATGACCTGCTCGGCGTACACCGCCGCCAGCGTGATGACCACCGAGATGCCGGCCTGGTAGCAGGCGCCGCACATCAGCAGCTTGCGGAACTCCGGGAAGTGCTCGCGCGTGTCGCGCCAGGACTGCGCCAGGCGGCGCAGCATGCCGGTGGTGGCGCCGCCCACCTGCGCATGCGGCACGGTGCGTTCGCGCAGCATCAGGAACGACGGCAGGGCCGAGAGGCCGAAATGGCAGGCCACCGCCAGCATGATCCACGGCACGTACTGCGCGGCGGTCTGCCCCGCCCCTTCCGCGCGCGTCACGATGAAGAGCGCGACGCCCAGCGCCAGCATGCCGCCGAAGTAGCCGAAGCCCCAGCCCCAGCCCGATACCTTGCCCAGCGCCTGCGGCGCGGCCAGCTCGGGCAGGAACGAAGCGACGGCGGACTCGCCGACGCTGTAGCAATAATTCGAGATCACGATGGCCAGCAGCGCCAGCCAGATCGCGCCCGGCCCCACCTGCGTGAGCAGCAGCGTGCCGGCGATGCAGCCCACCGTGCTGGTGAAGAGCAGCCGGCGCTTGGCCGCGCGCGCATCGGCCCGCGCGCCCAGCGTGGGCATGGTCAGCATCACGGCCAGGTAGGACACCGAGAGCGCCGCGGTCCAGGCCAGCGTCGCCCAATCGGCGCCGCCCGCCACCACGCCCACGAAGTAGGTGCTGAACACGGTGGTCAGCACCACCGTGGTGTAGCCCGAGTTGGCGAAGTCGTACATGGCCCAGGCCCAGACTTCGCGCTTCTTCACACCAGGATTCAGGCTCCCGGCTCCGCCAATCTCGGGTTTCAAGGCTTACACACCCAGCGCAGCGATGCCGGCTTGCGCGATCTGCACGTCATCGGTCGACTTCACGCCCGACACGCCCACGGCGCCGATCACCTGGCCGTCGACCAGGATGGGCACCCCGCCTTCCAGCATGCCCTGCAGCAGCGGCGCGGTCAGGAAGGCCGTGCGGCCGCCGTTGATGATGTCCTCGTAGACCTTGCTCTCGCGGCGGCCCAGCGCGGCGGTCTGCGCCTTGGCCGGGGCGATGTGCGACGAGATGGGCGCGGCGCCGTCGCGACGCAGCAGGCCCAGCAGATGGCCGCCATCATCCACCACCGCAATGGTCACCGCCCAGTTGTCCTGTTGGGCGCGGGCGTCGGCCGCGGCAAGGATCTTCTGGACTTCGGCGGCACCGAGCACGGACTTGGTCTTCATAGGGTTTCCTTTATTTGTTCGAGTGTCTGGGGGTCTTCGATCGTGGTCAGGTCGCCCGGGTCGCGGCCTTCGCAGAGGGCCACGATGGCCCGGCGCAGCACCTTGCCCGAACGGGTCTTGGGCAGGGCCGGCACGAAGCGGATACGCGCAGGCCGCGCCACCGCTCCCAACTGGTCCTGCACCACGCGCATGATATCCCCTTCCAGGGCGTCGGCCTGCTCGCGTGTCTCGGCCTGCTCGGGCGATTTCAGCACCACGAAGGCCATGGCGACCTGGCCCTTCAATTCGTCGGCCACGCCCACCACGGCGCACTCCGCCACGCCGGTGTGGCTGCTGATGGACTCCTCGATTTCACGGGTGCCCAGGCGATGCCCCGCCACGTTGATGACGTCGTCGGTGCGGCCCAGGATGAACCAGTAGCCGTCCTCGTCCACGCGCCCCCAGTCGAACGACGAATAGACCTGGCGGCCGGGGATGGACGTGAAATAGGTCTGCACGAAACGCGCGTCGTCGCCCCAGATCGTGCTCATGGCGCCAGGCGGCAACGGCGGCACGATGGCCACCACGCCCTTCTGGCCCGCCGGCAGGTCCTCGCCGGTGGACTCGCTGACGATACGCGCGTCGAAGCCATACACCGGGAAGGACGGGCTGCCGAAACGCGTGGGCACGGCCTCCACGCCCGGCTGGGCTGACAGGATGGGCCAGCCGCTTTCCGTCTGCCAGTAGTTATCGATGATGGGCTTGCCCAGCTCGCCGGCGATCCAGCGCGCCGTCGGCTCGTCCAGCGGCTCGCCGGCCAGGTAGACGGCACGCAGGCTGGAGAGGTCATGGCGGCGCAGGCATTGCGGGTCCTGCTTCTTCAGCACCCGCACGGCGGTAGGCGCCGAGAACAGCGTGTTCACGCCGAAGCGCTCGACCAGCCGCCACAGGATGGCGCCATCCGGCCGCACTGGCGTGCCTTCGTACAGCACCGTCGCCTGCCCGCCGATGAGCGGCCCGTAGACGATATAGGAATGCCCCACCACCCAGCCGATGTCGCTGGTGCAGAAGAAAGTGTCGCCCGGCTTGCCGTTGAAGACATGGCGCATCGACGAGGCCAGCGCCACGGCATAGCCGCCCGTGTCGCGCTGCACGCCCTTGGGCTTGCCGGTGGTGCCGGACGTATACAGCACGTAGCTGGGCTCGGAGGACTCCAGCCATGCGACCGGGGCCTGGGCGCCATCATGGCGCGCGCGCAGGGCCTGGTAATCCAGGTCGCGGCCTTGCACCGGCGTGAAGGGCGCCAGGCCGCGATCCACGATGATGACGCTGGCAGGCTTCTGCGTCGCCAGGTCCAGCGCACGGTCCAGCAAGGGCTTGTAGGGCGTGACCTTACCCCCGCGCGAGCCGGCATCCGCGGACACCACCACCTTGGGCGCGGCGTCGTCGATGCGCTGGGCCAGGTTGACGGAGGCGAATCCGCCGAACACCACTGAATGGATGGCGCCGATGCGCGCACAGGCCAGCATCATGAAGACGGCCTGCGGAATCATGGGCATGTAGATCAGCACGCGGTCGCCGCGCCCCACGCCCTGCGCCACCAGCATGGCCGCCGCGGCGTTCACTTCCTTATGCAATTGCGCGCGGGTATAGGTTTCTTCCTGGTCGACCTCGGTGGACACCCAGATGAGCGCGGGCGCATCGGCCTGCTCGGGCAGCCAGCGGTCCACCGCGTTGTGGCACAGGTTGGTGCGCCCGCCCACGAACCAGCGCGCGAACGGCAGGCGGCTGTCGTCCAGCACCCGCTCGAACGGCGTCTCCCAGTGGACGAACGCCGCCTGCTCGCGCCAGAAAGGATCGCGCTCCTGCAGGGAACGCCGATGAAATTCGCGCAGGGTCTGCATGCCTGTTGTCTCCTTGTCGGTCTGTTTCTTCCGTGAGAAAAGCCTTGTTGTTCTGCGGGCATTGTGCCGCCGCAAGCTTGCACGAGGCTTGCCTTTTTCCGCGATCTTGCGCCATCTGAGACCAAAAGACGAGGCAAGCGCGTCCAAGCCGTGTTTTCCCGTATCCGGACCTGCCAGAAAGAAAAAGACATGACAAAAACGATGGCTTTGGTAGAATTTTCCTGTTTTTGCCAAACACCCCCTGTCCGCGTCAGGTTTTCGCCGCCGTCGTTCTCCGGCGAAAAACGCGTCCAGCCCTGCCAGTTCCTTCCTTCGTGTCACCTTGCACGCGGGAATTCGCCGCAAATTCTTGTCCATGCATCCAGCCGATCGCGCCATCGACGCCCCTGCTTTGCGCCCGCACCGTGTGCGTGCCGTGGGTGGCTGGACGGCCGGCGTGCTGCTTGCGCTGATGCTCGCGGGTTGCGGCACCTCGCCCACCCGCCCGGCCCAGCAGGCCAGCGTCATGGACGACGTGGACTGGTATGGCGCCAACGACCAGTCCGACCCCATCGCGGCCCTGCTGCGCAGCAAGGGCGCCCAGCCGACGGCCAGGAAACCCCAATCCGCCCGGGAAGACGCCGCGCAGACGCCTACGGGACTGGTCAGCACGGCCATGACGCTGCTGGGCATCCGGTACCGCTACGGCGGCAACACCCCCGACGAAGGCTTCGATTGCAGCGGCCTCGTCACCTACGCCTTCCAGCAGTCGCTGGGCATGAAACTGCCCCGCAATGCCGCCGAGATGGCCCGCCTGGGCAACCAGATCGACCGCGGCGACCTGAAGGCCGGCGACCTCGTGTTCTTCAACACGCTGGGCCGCCGCTATTCGCACGTGGGCATCTACGTCGGCGACAACAGCTTCGTCCACTCCCCCAGCTCGGGCGGCGTGGTGCGCGTGGAAAACATGGACATGCGCTATTGGAAGAAGCGCTATAACGGCGCGCGGCGCCTGGAGCCGGGCCTGCTGGCCTCGCGCTGATTCCCGGCCCTTCCCCCAGGCAACACCCAAAACAAAAACGGCGCACCATGAACTGACCCCCGAAAGTTGGACGAAATCCAATCTTCGGGGGTTTTTGCATGGCGAAGTACGACGAGCAGTTCAAGCTCAGGGTAGTCAGGCGGTATTTATCGGGCTCAGCGGGAGCCAAGACGGTCGGTGCTGAGCAGGGTCTTGGCCATGCGACGGTCAGACGCTGGGTGCAGAGCTACCGGGAGCATGGCCTGTCCGGGTTGCGCCGCAAGGGGGCAAGCTATGACGCAGCCTTCAAGCTGCAGGTGCTCAGGCGAATGCGGCAGGAGCACTGGTCACAGGCCCAGACGGCGGCCGCGTTCAACATTCGCTGTGCGACTCACATTGGCAAGTGGGCACGCCAGTATGATGCGGGAGGACTGGGCGCATTGGCGCCCAAACGTAGAGGTCGACCTCCGATGCCCCACAAGCCCCCGCCCGCGCCAATTCCCACGGACATGACTGCCGAGCAGATGCGCGAGGAGCTGGCCTATCTGCGCGCGGAGAATGATTATCTAAAAAAATTGAAGGCCTTGATCGAAGCGGAACGGACCGAAGCGCTGGTGAAAAAGCGCAAATTGTCCAAGGATTGAGGCCGACACATCCGCTGTCGCTATTGCTGCGGGCGGCCAAGCTCTCGCGCAGCACGTTCTACTACCATCTGAAGGCGCAGGGTGCGGTCGATCAGTACGCCGCGCTCAAGGCCAAGATCCGTGCTATCTACACACGTCACAAGGGCCGCTACGGCTACCGGCGCATCACGGCCGCGCTGCGCCAGGCCGGCCAGTGCGTGAACCACAAGACGGTGCAGAAGCTGATGCGGGCGTTGGGACTGAAGTCCTTGGTGCGACCGAAGAGGTATCGCTCGTACCGAGGCGAGGTAGGCCGCGTGGCGCCGAACGTGCTGGCGCGCCAGTTCGAGGCCGACCGTCCGAACCAGAAGTGGGTCACCGACGTGACGGAGTTCAACGTGCGCGGCCAGAAGCTGTATCTGTCGCCGGTGATGGACCTGTACAACGGTGAGATCGTGGCCTACGAGACCAGCGAACGCCCGCTGTTCGGGCTGGTGGGCAACATGCTCAAGAAGGCGATGCGCCGCCTGTCGCCGGGCGACCAACCGCTGCTGCACTCGGACCAGGGCTGGCAGTACCAGCAGCCCAGCTACCGGCGCATGCTGGCCGATCGTGGCCTCACGCAAAGCATGTCGCGCAAGGGCAACTGCCTGGACAACGCCGCCATGGAGAGCTGGTTCGCCACGCTCAAGACCGAGTGCTTCTACCTGCGCCGCTACGACAGCATCGAGCAGCTTCAAAAGGCCATCGGCCAGTTCATCCACTACTACAACCACCAGCGTATCCGGCTCAAACTAAAAGGCCTGAGCCCGGTGCAATACCGAACTCAGGCCTTGGCCGCCTGATCTTTTAAACTGTCCAACTTCTGGGGGTCAGTTCACCAGGCGCCGTTTTTGCTTTTCCCCCGCCGACCGTCAGTGCTGCGTGCGGGCACACGAATTCGCGTTGGGGCACAGGCCGCATTGCGTCAGCGCCTGCTGCATGCTGCACACCGAACGGCGGCATGCCACCACACGGATGCCGCCACGCTGCGCGGCGTTGCGGAAGGTCTTCATCACGTTGTGGCCCAGGAAGTCCGTGAGCAGGATGACCAGCTCGGTGCCCGAGGGCAGTTGCAGCGTCTTCTTCTGGTGCGAAGGATCACGTCCACTGATGTGGTGCGTGATGGAAATGTTGTGGCCCTTGAGGAGCTCAGGGATGTTGCCCAGGCGGTCCGCGCCTACCACTACTGCGCTCATCGATTGCGTCATGATGCCCTCGTTTGGGGTCGTTTGCGATAGATGAAATGATAATGATTCCTGTTTGAAGATCAACCGAAAATGGGAGCTATTCTCATTTGAATTTTTTAATCAAATGATCCGACCCCATAGTTCCAAGCTTCATGCCACCCTTGCCCCTGACGCAAAACGCCCCGCGCAGAGCCGATCCACGCGGGGCGCCGGGGCAAACCACGGAGAGGGGTCAGGCGTCCTTCGCGCCCTGCACCGCTTCCGCCACCGCCTTGCGGGTCAGCGTCGGCGTCAGCATTTCCAGGAAGGTATAGACATAGTCCCGCAGGAACACGCCCTCCTTGATGCCGACACGCGTCGTGTGCGTGCCGAACAGGCGGCCCACCGGCAGGCCGATCAGGCCCTGGTCGCGGCGCGGGTCATACGCCACGCCGGCAATGATGCCGATGCCCAGGCCGACGTCCACGTAGGTCTTGATGACGTCGGCGTCGATGGCCTCGAGCACGATGTCCGGATGGATGCTTTGCGCGGAGAACGCCTCGTCGATGGCCGTCCGGCCCGAGAAGGCGCGGTCATACGTCACGATGGGATACTCGGCCAGTTGCGCCAGCGTCAGCTTCTTGGCGGCGCTGGAAGTCAGCTCGGCCAGCGGATGATCCGGCCGCACCACCACCGTGTGCTCCCAGGTGTAGCAAGGCAAGGTGGCAAGGCCTGGCGTCAAGGCCAGCGACTCGGTGGCAATGGCCAGGTCGGCCTGCTCGTGCAGCACCATTTCGGCCAGTTGCGTGGGACTGCCTTCTGCCAGCGACACGCGGACCTTGGGAAACTGCTTGCGGAAGCCGGGAATCACGCCGGGCAGCAGGTAACGCGCCTGGGTGTGCGTGCAGGCGATCACCAGTCCGCCTTCGTCGCGGCGCGCGAACTCGTCGCTGACCTTCTTCAGGTTGTCGACCTCGCGCATGATGCGGTCGATCACCTGCGACACGGCTTGGCCGGGCTTGGTCAGGCCCTTGATGCGCTTGCCATGGCGCTCGAAGATCTTCACCCCCAGTTCATCCTCGAACTCGATGATGGCCTTGGAGACGCCAGGCTGCGAGGTGTAGAGCATTCTCGCCGCTTCGGTCAGGTTGAAATCGCGGCGGATCGTTTCCCGCACGAAGCGGAATTGTTGAAGGTTCATTATTTACCCCAATGTTTCAACCGAATTATAGGTAATAAGGAACCCTCCATATATTCAATATAGATATAAGCATTTACTCATTTCCCCAGGTCGTGGCGCCTGGCTGAAGGCCATTCGGCCGCGTCAGATTTCTTGCGCGAAGGCATCCAGGAACGCCAGCATGCTGGCGTGCCGCAACCCTGCCAGGCGGGCGCCTTCCGGGGTCTGGAAGTTGTCCGCCAGCATGAGCAGCTTCTTGGGAAAATGATCCAGCGCGTAGTGCGCATCGTCCAGCGGCCGCGCCTGCGCCTGCGGATCGGCCGGATGATAAAGCTGCGACCTCATGCGGCCCGCCACATAGAAACACCGCGCAACGCCCAGCATGCCGATGGCGTCCAGGCGGTCGGAGTCCTGCAGGATGCGGGCTTCCAGCGTGCGCGGCGCAATGGCGGCGGTGAAGCTGTGCGCCTCGATGATGTGCGCCACCTGCCCGATACGTGCGTCATCCCAGCCCAATCCTCGCAATATCTCGGACGCCTTGGCCGCCGACAGGCGCGATGCCTGGGCGCGCAAGGGGGAATTCTTCTCGACGGCCACGCAGTCGTGCAGCAGCGTCGCGGCCAGCAGGAGCTCGGTGTCCCCGCCTTCGCACGCGTGGATCGCGCGGGCGTTCTTCCAGACGCGCTGCAGGTGGGACAAGTCATGGGCGCCGTCGTCGCCGCCGGTCACGGCGGGCAGCAGCAAGGCGGCGAGTTGCGGATAGGGATCGAAGTCGGCATGCATCGCCGGCATGCTACCAAACGGCGCGGGGCCGCGGCTGGCGGCCCCGGCCTCCTCACGCAGACATCACTTCATCGTGATCGTGGTGTTCACGCCCGAGCCATGCGCCGACCAGCGCGCGGTCACGGTCTTGGTCTGGGTCCAGAACTGCACGGCCTGCTTGCCGTTGGGCCCCAGGTCCCCCAGCTTGGAGCCGCGCGACCCCGTGAAGCTGAACCAGGCCACCGGCACCGGAATGGGGATGTTGATGCCCACCTGTCCCACGTCGATGTTGTTCTGGAAATAGCGCGCGGCGCCGCCGTCCTGCGTGAAGATCGCCACGCCGTTGCCGTTGGGATTGCCGTTGATGAATGCCACCGCCTCTTCCAGCGTCTCGGCCTCCACCACGCACAGCACCGGCCCGAAGATCTCCTCCTGGTAGATGCGCATCTTGGCCGTCACGCCGCCGAACACCGTCGGGCCGACGAAATTGCCCTGCTCATAGCCCTTGACCGTCAGGCCACGGCCATCCAGCAGCAGCGTCGCGCCCTCTTTCTCGCCGGCCGCGATCAGGCTCTCCACGCGCTGCTTGGCGGCGGGCGATACCAGCGGGCCCAGGTCGGCGCTGCGGTCGGTGCCCGTGTTCACCTTCAGCTTGCGCGAGCGCTCGACGAAATCGGGCAGCCACTCGCGCGACTTGCCGACGAACACCGCCACCGAGGCCGCCATGCAGCGCTGGCCCGCCGCGCCGAAAGCCGCGCCGATCAGGTGATTCAAGGCCACTTCGCGATCGGCGTCGGGCAGGATCACGCAGTGGTTCTTCGCGCCCATCATGGCCTGGCAGCGCTTGCCCGCGTCCGAGGCACGCCGGTAGATCTCGGTGCCCACGCGCGTCGAGCCGATGAAGGACACGGCCTTGACGTCCGGGTGCTCGCACAGCCCGTTGGCGATGTCCGGCCCGCCATGCACCACGTTCAGCACGCCCGGCGGCAGGCCCGCTTCCAGCGCCAGCTGCGCCAGGAACAGGGTGGCGGTGGGGTCCTGCTCGGACGGCTTCAGCACGAAGGTGTTGCCGCAGGACACGGCGATCGGGAACATGAAGCAGGGCAGCATCACGGGGAAGTTGAAGGCGGTGATGCCCGCGCACACCCCCAGCGGCTGGACCAGCGTATAGACATCGATGCCGCCCGCCGCGTTCTCGGCATACTCGCCCAGTTGCAGGCTGGCGATGCTGCAGGCGTGCTCGACCACCTCCAGGCCGCGGCCCACCTCGCCCTGCGCATCCGGCAAGGTCTTGCCATGCTCGCGGGTGATCATCTCGGCGAGCTTATCGGTGTTGTCGCGCAGCAGTTGCTGGAACTTCAGCATGACGCGCATGCGCGCGCCCTGCCCCGTGTTGCGCCAGGTGGCATAGGCCTCGCGGGCATTGGCCACGGCCTGGTCCAGCTCTTCGCGCGTGCCGAAAGGCACGCGGGCCACCACCTCCTGCGTCGCGGGATTCACCACGTCGCGCCACTCCTTCGACGTCGACTCGACCAGCTTGCCGCCGATCAGGTGGGCCAGGCGGGGAATGTCTTTGCTCATGCGTCTTGACTCCAGGATCGATAAAGAAAACCAGGGAAGGCAATCAGGGTTTGGCCTGCTGCACCAGCGGGCAGGTCGATTGCGCAAGCGGCTGGAATGCCTGCTCCGCCGGGATCGTCGCCACCAGGCGCGAGTAGTCCCACTCGCCCTTGGACTCGTCCGGCTTCTTGACCTCGTACAGGTACATGTCGTGGATCACGCGGCCGTCCGGACGGATCGATGCATTGCGCATGATCGGGTCCTTGATCGGCAGCTTGCGCATGGCCTCGGCCACCACGTCGCCCTGCGTCGAGCCGGTCTGGGCGGCCGCGCGCAGGTAATGCAGCACGCTGGAATAGACGCCCGCATGCGTCATCGTGGGCTTCAGGCCCTTGTAGGCCTTCTCGAAGCGGCCTGCCCACGCCCGTGCGTCGTCATCGAAGTCCCAATAGAAGCCATCCACGTAGGACAGGCCCTGCGCATTGGGCAGGCCCAGCGCGCGCAGGTCGGACAGGAAAATCAGCAGGGACACGAGGCGCTGCCCGCCTTCGACGATGCCGAACTCGCGCGCCTGCTTGACCGCGTTGACCGTGTCCTGGCCGCCGTTGGCCAGCGCCACGACCTGCGCTTTCGACGCCTGCGCCTGCAGCATGAAGGACGCGAAGTCGGCGACGTTCAGGGGGTGCCGCACGCTGCCCACCACCTTGCCGCCCAGCGACTGCACCATCTTGGCGGTGTCGGCCTCCAGCGAATGACCGAAGGCGTAGTCCACCGTCACGAAATACCAGGATTTGCCGCCCGTCTCGACCGTGGCGCGCGCGCCGCCGGCGGACTGCGAATAGGTGTCGAACATCCAGTGAAAACCCACCGGCGAACACTGCGCGTTGGTCAGCGCGGTGGTGGCCGGCCCCGAGAACATCACGACCCGGTTCTTTTCCTTGGCGATGCCCTGCACGGCAATCGCCACGGCGGAATTGGTCAGGTCGGCAATCGCCGAGACGCCTTCCCGGTCGAACCATTCGCGCGCGCGCGCCGCGCCCACGTCGGCCTTGTTCTGGTGATCGGCCGACACCAGCGAAATCTGCATGCCCTTGCATTCGGCCTTCAGGCAGTCGTCGATGGCCAGTTGCGCGGCGGCCACCGAACCGGGTCCGCCCATGCCGGCATAGGTGCCGGACATGTCGCCCAGGATGCCGATCTTGATCGGCGGCTTGTCGGCCGCGGCGGCAGCCCCTCCCATTCCCAACCCCAGGCAAAGCAGCGCGGTTCCCAGACCGCGTGTACGTGTCGTCGCCATGCTTGTCTCCTCGTTGTGTGGGCTTGCCATCTGCGGGCAATGCCAGGCCAGTGTAGGTGTGTGAAAATGAACCAACAAGACTAGAAATGCACACTGCTTGTGCATTCATGCACACAGGAGACGGCCATGCCGGACTGGGACAGCTTGCGGTATTTCCTCGAAGTCGCCCGCACCCAGCGCGTCAGCGCGGCCGCCCGCCGCCTGGGGGTGGAGCACACCACGGTCTCGCGCAGGGTCAAGGCGCTGGAAGCCAGTCTGGACACCGTGCTCTTCGAGAAATCCCGCAGCGCGGGCTTCGTGCTGACGGCCGACGGCCAGCGCCTGTTCGTGCGCGCCGAACAGATGGAAAACACCCTGCAGTCCGCGCGCGAGGAATTGTCCGGCATCGGCGAGGCGATCTCTGGACACGTCCGGCTGGGCGCCACCGAGGGTTTCGGCACCTATGTGCTGACGCCGCTGCTGATGGACTTCCATCGCCGCTACCCGCACGTGACGCTGGACGTCCTGCCCGTGCCGCGCTTCGTCAGCCTGTCCAAGCGCGAAGCCGACCTCGCCATCACCATCGAACGGCCGCAACGCGGTCCCTATGTGTGCAGCAAGCTGTGCGACTACACCCTGCGCCTGTACGGCACGCCCGCGTATCTGCATGCGCACGCGCCCATCACGCGGCGCGCGGACCTCGCCGACCACACCTTCATCGGCTACGTGGACGAACTGCTCTTCAGCGACCGGCTGCGTTACCTGGAGGACGAGCTGCCGGGCAGCAACGTGGTCCTTCGCAGCACCAGCGTCATCGCGCAGTACCACGCCGCGTTGCAGGGCCAGGCGCTTGCCGTGCTGCCCTGCTTCATCGCGTCACAGGACAGCCGCCTGACGCCGGTATTGGCCGACGACGTGCGGATCATGCGAAGCTTCTGGATCTATTGCCACGAAGACGCGCGCAGGCTCAAGCGCGTGGCGGCGTTGTGGGAATTCCTGCGGCAGGCGGTGACGGCCAACCAGACCTTGCTGCAGGGCCGCGGCGGCCCCTTGCGGCGCGGCGCCTGACGGCAGGCGTGCCGCCAGGCATTGCGGCAGTTGGCCGCGGCGCTCAGGCAGCGGCCGGCGCGGGCGCGGACGGCCCGGCATCCTTCGGCGCCTTCACGCGCAGGCGGCGATACATCAGGTAGGCCGTCAGCAGGCCGAAGATGGCATGTACCGCCCAGACCCCGACGCCGAAGCCGACCGCCCCGCTGCTGATCCAGCCGCGCGACAGGTTGATGAGGTTCATGTAGAGCAAGGCCACCAGGCCGGCGATCAACAGGTCGCCCGAGCGGCCCAGGCGCGGATTGACCGCCCCCAGCGGAATGGCCAGCAAGGCCAGGTTCAAGGCCGCGATGGGCAAGGCGATGCGCCACATGATCTGGGCCCGCGAGCTGTCGGTGTCGTCCGTGATCAGTTGGCCCGTGGGACGCGCCTTGCTGCTGCGCTCCGCTGCCGCGCGGGCTTCGGCCAGCTGGTCTTCGCCACGGCTTTCCAGGCGCACGCCATATCGCTGGAAGTCGGCCAGGCGGAACTCGGCGGACCCCGGCTTCAGGTCATAGCGATGGCCTGCGCCCAACACCAGGAAACGGTCGCCGTTGGCTTCGTTCTGGATCCTTGCGTTGGTGGCGGTGACGACCGTCAGCCACTCGGGATCCTGCACGCGCACGAACACGCTGCCCAACTCATCGCCCACGATCGAGGGCTCTTCGGCGAAGAACACGCGTTCGCCGCCGCTGGCCTCCGCGAACTGGCCGGCGGTGACCTTGGACAGGTCCGAGCGCTGTTCATAACGCTCGCGGTATTCGGCGATCTGCCGGTACGCCCAGGGCGATGCAGCCAGCGTCAGCACGGCGATGAGCATGGCGATGGGGATGGCCAGGCGCAGCACGGGCCGCAGCCAATCAGCCAGCGACAGGCCGCTGGCGAACCACACGACCATTTCGGACTCGCGGTAGTTGCGCGTGACGGTGGTGAGCACCGCGATGAAGAGCGACACCGACAGGATGGTGGGCAGCGCGGTGATGGTGGAGAACGTGGCGAGGCCGAGCACGACGTCGGCGCCGATGGTGCCGCCTGCCGCCTCGCCCAGAAGGCGAACCAGCAGCACGCTGAGCCACACGATCACCAGTGTGGAGAAGACGACGCCTGCATGGCTGGAGATTTCCGCTGCGACCGAGCGTTTGAATAGTGACATGGGAGAATATGCGGGATAATCGTTGCATCCACTGACGCACACGGGGAAACCCTCATGGAATTTAGCACACACACCACCGCTTCCCTTCACCAAACCAAAACGGCCGCACTGGCCGTTGGCGTTTATGGAGATGGCGTGCTGACGCCCGCCGCCGACATCATCGATCGTGCCAGCGAAGGCCAATTGCGCGCCGTCGTGAAGGCCGAGTTCTCCGGCAAGGCTGGCGCCACGCTGGTGCTGCGCGCCCTGCCCGGCGTCACCGCGCAACGCGTGGTGCTGGTCGGCCTGGGCAAGGAAGACGACTACGCCCCGGCCGTGCACGCCGCCGCCGAGCGCGCCTTCGCCGCCGCCTGCGTGCAGGCGCAAGCGGCCGATGCCGTGTCCACGCTGGCCGCGAACAAATGCGAAGGCGCGACGCTGCGCGTGCGCGCGCGCAATGCCGCCATCGCCGCCGGCCAGGCCACGTATCACTACGACCGCACGTTCGGCAAGGCTGATCCGGCCGCGCGTCCCAAGCTGAAGAAGTTCGCCGTCTCGGTGGCGCGCGCGGACACCGCGCAGGCGCAGGCGGGCTTGCGCGAAGGCGGCGGCATCGCCAACGGCATGGACCTCGCCCGCACGCTGGGCAACCTGCCCGGCAACCTCTGCACCCCGGCCTACCTGGCGGACACGGCACGCAGCCTGGCCGCTGAATTCAAGGGCACGCTCAAGGCCGAGATCCTCGAACGCAAGCAGATCGAGGCGCTGAAGATGGGCTCGTTCCTGTCGGTGGCGCGCGGCTCCGATGAAGCGCCGCGCTTCATCGTGCTGAAGTACACGGCGAAGGAATCGGCAAAGGCAGCGGCCAAGTCCAAGGCCAAGGCGCGCGCGCCCATCGTGCTGGTGGGCAAGGGCATCACCTTCGATTCGGGCGGCATCTCGATCAAGCCCGCCGCCACCATGGACGAAATGAAGTACGACATGTGCGGCGCGGCCAGCGTGCTGGGCACCTTGCGCGCAGTCGCCGAGATCGAACTGGCGCACGATGTCATCGGCCTCATCCCCGCGTGCGAGAACATGCCCAGCGGCCGCGCCAACAAGCCGGGCGACGTCGTCACCAGCATGTCGGGCCAGACCATCGAGATCCTGAACACCGACGCCGAAGGCCGTCTGGTGCTGTGCGACGCACTGACCTACGCCGAACGCTTCAAGCCCGCCGCCGTGATCGACATCGCCACCCTGACCGGCGCCTGCGTCGTGGCCCTGGGCCACGTCAACACAGGCCTGTTCTCCAAGGACGATGCCCTGGCCGACGCGCTGCTGGCCGCCGGCCGCGACACGCTCGACACGGCATGGCGCATGCCCATGGACGACGCCTACCAGGAACAGCTGAAGTCCAACTTCGCCGACATCGCCAACATCGGCGGCCCCCCCGCAGGGTCAGTCACCGCCGCCTGCTTCCTGTCGCGCTTCACCAAGGCCTATCCCTGGGCCCACCTGGACATCGCCGGCACCGCCTGGCGTGGCGGCAAGGACAAGGGCGCCACCGGCCGTCCGGTGCCCCTGCTGGTGCAGTACCTGCTCGGGCAGGCGCAGAAGGCGTGAGCGGTCCAGGCCCGGCCGCGTCCGCCGTGACGCGCATCGACTTCGCCTTCGGCGCGCCCGACCGCCTGCCGATGGCCTGCCAGGTTGCCGGCAAGCGCTACCGCGCGGGCCAGCGCCTGGTCGTCTACTGCAGCGACGCGACGCGGCTGGCGGCCTTCGACAAACTGCTCTGGACGTTCGAGGACATCTCCTTCCTTCCCCATGTCCTCGCCAACGATCCGCTGGCCGCGAGCAGCCCCATCGTACTGACTGCGCAGGCGCCCGCCGCGCCCGTGGCCGACGCAGGCGGCGAACTGCCCTGGCTGATGAATCTAGACGACGATTGCCCGCCCGGCTATGCGCAGTTCGCCCGGGTGCTGGAGATCGTCTCGGGCGAACCTGCCGATCGCCAGACCGCGCGCCAACGCTGGCGCACCTATCAAGAGGCCGGCCACGACCTGCATGCCCACGACCTGAGCAAACCGGCAGGCGGCGCCTGAGGCGCCCTGCCCACGCCTGGAGAGCGCCGTGAACGATCCCCGCAACGACCCCGATATCCCGACCCTGACCGAAAGGTCCGACCTGCCCGCCCCCGATACGGCGGCCGCCTTCCGCCCGGTGTCCGTGGAAACCGCCACGGTGGAAGCCCTGGCGCGCGAAGCCGCCGCGGCCATTCCCGCCCCCCTGGCCGCGCCGTCCCCCCTGCCCCCGGCCGCCGGCACGGCAACGGCGTCCGCGGGCGACACCCAGGACGACGACATCTGGCGCGCCCAGGTCCGCCAGGAAATCGAACGCGCGCTGCGTCCCGCCGTGGACGCGGCGCTCGATAGCCTGCGCCGCCGCCTGGAACGCGAACTGCCGGCCCTCGTGGCCGCCGCCGTCGCGCAGCACGCCAGGAAGAAATAGGTCCTGCGACAGGCCCCTTCGGCCTGCCGCCCTGCACGGGCCAGCCCTTTCCCCTGGGGCAAATTGCCCTCTCCCTGTATTTTCAGGGAACTGTAAGGTATCCTGACGGTCTGAAGCCTGTCGCGCTTCGCCATGGGTGCGCGTCCCGCGTGCCCGCGAGCGGCTGCGACATCCCTTGCTTGCCTAGGAGCCTCCAACATGAACGATTTTCGTCAATCGCCCCTGGCCCGCACCGGCCCCTATACCGGCGCTGCGGGCGAAGTCGTGCGCAACCGCGTGTTGCGCAACACCTACTGGCTGCTGGCCCTGTCGCTGATCCCGACGGTGCTGGGCGCCGCCGTGGGCCTCTACACCGGCCTGAACCAGGTCATGGCGCTGAGCCCCGGCCTCAGCACCATCCTGTTCCTGGCTGGCGCATTCGGCCTCATGTACCTGATCCAGCGCAATCGCGACAGCTCGGTTGGCGTAGCGCTGCTGCTGGCCTTCACGTTCTTCATGGGCATCATGCTGTCGCGCCTGCTGGGCTTCGTGCTCGGCATGTCCAATGGCTCGCAACTGATCATGACGGCCTTCGGCGGCACGGCAGTGGTCTTCGCCAGCATGGCCACCCTGGCCTCCACCATCAAGCGTGACCTGTCGGGCATGCAGAAGTGGCTCTTCATCGGCGCCGTCGTCATCCTGGTCGCCGCGCTGGCCAACATCTTCCTGCAACTGCCCGCGCTCATGCTGACCGTGTCGGTGCTGGCGGTCGTCATCTTCTCGGCCTTCATACTGGTGGATATGCAGCGCGTCATCAACGGCGGAGAAACCAACTACGTTTCGGCCACGCTGTCCATCTACCTGAGCGTCTACAACGTCTTCGCCAACCTGCTGATGCTGCTGGGCATCTTCGGCGGCGACCGCGAATAAGCGGTTCTCAACAGTACCCCTCCTGCCCGGTGCGCACTTGCCGGGCAGCTGAACCCGCCGCAAGGCGGGTTTTTTTGACCGACGGGCCGCCCCAAGGCAAAAACGGCCCCCCTGGGGGGCAGCAAGCCGAAGGCGCGGCGTGGGGGCTTTTTTTATGCCTCGGATTGCTAGAATCGTCGATGTCATCTGCCATGCCCGCCAGGAGACCCTCATGACCGTCAGCCCTGCTTCCGTGGTCCTGCCCGATGGCCGCAGCGTGTGTGCGCTCGGCCAGGGAACGTGGTTCATGGGAGAGTCGCCGGACCGCGCGCAGGATGAAATCCGCAGCCTGCAAGCCGGGCTGGATGCGGGCCTGGCCCTGATCGACACGGCCGAGATGTACGCCGATGGCGGGGCCGAGGAAATCGTGGGGCGGGCCATCGCCGGCCGCCGCGACGAGGTCTTTCTCGTCAGCAAGGTGTTGCCCGAGCATGCCTCGCGCCACGGCACCGCGGCCGCCTGCGAGGACAGCCTGCGGCGCCTGAAGACCGATACGCTGGATCTGTACCTGCTGCACTGGCGCGGCCGCCATCGCCTGAGCGACACGGTCGAGGCAATGGAGGCGCTGCAGCGCGAGGGCAAGATCCGCGCCTGGGGCGTCAGCAACCTCGACATGAACGACATGCAGGAACTGCTGGGCGTGCCGGGCGGCAGCCAGGTGCAGGTGAACCAGGTGCTCTACAACCTGGGCCGGCGCGGCATCGAATTCGACCTCCAGCCCTGGTGCGCCCAACGCGGCGTGGCGATCATGGCGTATTCGCCGCTGGAACAGGGGCGGCTGCTGGACTCGCCAGCCTTGAACACTGTGGCGCAACGCCATGGCGTGACGCCTGCCGCCGTGGCGCTGGCCTGGACGATGCGCCTGCCCGGCGTGATCTCGATTCCCAAGACGGCATCCCTTGCCCGCCTGCGGGACAACCTGGCCAGCCTGACCCTGACGCTGAGCCCGGAAGACCTGGGCACGCTGGACGCGGCCTTCCCCGCCCCCACGCGCAGCCAGCCGCTGGAAATACTGTAGGCGGCACTGCCCCGGCTACAGGCGCTGCAATTCCATCAGCACCCGCCGCGTCGCCAGCGGCCTGCCGGCCAGTTGGTCGGCCAGACGCTCCCGCAGGCTGGCGCGCAGGGCAGGTTCGCGCTGGGCGTCGCCGAAATCTGGCTCTTCCTCGTCCACGCCATAGCCCGTCTCGCGCAGCAGCATCCATTCAAAGCGACGCAGGGCCGCCGCCGCGCGCTGGCCACCCGCCAGCTGGCGCAAGGCCTCGACATAGGCGTCGTACAGCACGGGATGGGGATCTTCGCGCGGCAGGAGCCGCAGCAGCAGTTCATTCATGTACCAGGCCGACATCAACGCGCCGCCTGCCAGCGCATGAATGCCGGCGCTTTCCGCGCGCGTCAGCGTCTTGACCTCGCCCATGCCCGTCCACGACAGCAGCAAGGGCTGGAAAGCGTTCAAGACGGGGCGCAAGGTGGAATAAGGGCGCTTCGCGCCCTTGGCGACCAAGGCCACGCAACCGTGTTCACGGGAAAAGGCCTGGACCACCAGGGAGGTTTCTCGCCACGGGGTGGCGTGCAGCATGTAACCGGCGGCGTCCTGGACGCGCGCGCCGCGTCTACTCATAGCCCAGGTCGCGCAGCGCGCTCTCGCGGTCGGACCAGCCCTTGCGCACCTTGATGTAGACCTCCAGGTGCACGGGCTTGTCCAGCAGCTTGGCGATGTCCTGGCGAGCCTCGGTGGCGATGCGCTTCATGTGCATGCCGCCGGTGCCCAGCAAAATGGGCTTGTGGCTGTCGCGCTCGACCACCACGCAGGCCGCGATGCGGGCGCCCTGCTCGGTTTCATCCCATTGCTCGATCACCACGGTGCTGCCGTAGGGCAGTTCGTCGCCGACCAGGCGGAAGATCTTCTCGCGGATCAACTCGGCGGCGATGAAACGCATCGGCCTGTCGGTCAGCGTGTCGGCCTCGAACATGGCTTCGCCGACGGGCAGGCGCTGGGCAATTTCGCCCAGCAGCACGTCCAGCTGCTTGTCCTTGGCCGCGCTGACGGGCACCACGGCGGCAAAGGGATGCAGCGCCATGATCCTGGAAACGTAGGCGAACAGGTCGTTGCGCTGCTTCAGCAGGTCGACCTTGTTCACCGCAAGGATGGTGCGCTCGGGCGCGGGCAGCAAGGGCAGCAGCTTCGCGTCGCCCTCGGACCACTTGCCGGCCTCGACCACGTGCACCACCACGTCGACGTCGGCCAACGCCTGCGTGACGACGCGGTTCATCATGCGGTTCATGGCGCCGCCATGGCGGGTCTGGAAGCCCGGCGTGTCGACGAAGACGAATTGCTCGGTGTCGCGGGTGAGCACGCCCTGGATGCGATGGCGCGTGGTCTGCGCCTTGCGCGACACGATGGAAAGCTTGGTGCCGACCAGCGCGTTGGTCAGCGTGGACTTGCCGACGTTGGGTCGGCCGACGATGGCGACGAAGCCGCAGCGGAAATCCTGGGTCATTTGGTGTCTTGCGCCACTGCCACGGGCAGGGTCAGTTGCGTGGTCTTGCGCGCCTTGCCGGCGCGGCGCTTCAGGGGAGTGGGGCTGGCGGCCTCGGCAGCCTCCAGCGCCAGCTTGGCGGCGGACTGCTCGGCCGCGCGGCGGCTGCTGCCGGGCGCCACGACCTTGATCTCGAATGCGGGAATGGCGCACTCGACCTCGAATTGCTGGCTGTGCGCCGCGCCGTGCGTGGCAATGACGGTATAGATGGGCAAGGCCATCTTGCGCCCCTGCAGGAACTCCTGCAGCAAGGTCTTGGCGTCCTTGCCCAGGGTCTGCGGATCGACGTTGGCCAGGATGGGCTGGTATTGGCGCACGATGACGCGGCGGGCCTGGTCGAAACCGCCATCCAGGAACACCGCGCCGAAAATGGCCTCGAGGGTGTCGGCGAGGATGGAGGGCCGACGGAATCCGCCGCTTTTCAGCTCGCCCTCGCCCAGGCGCAGGTATTGGGACAGGTCCAGCTTCTGGGCGATGTCCGCCAGGGAAGCCTGCTTGACCAGATTGGCGCGCAGGCGCGACAGGTCGCCTTCATCGATGCGGGCATAGCGCTCGAAGAGCATGGCAGCCACGACGAAGTTCAGGACCGAATCACCCAGGAATTCCAGCCGCTCGTTGTGTCGCGCGCCGTGGCTGCGATGCGTGAGCGCCTGCTCGAGCAGGCCGGCATCGGCGAATTGGTAGTCCAGGCGGTTTGCAAGCGTTGCAAGCGACATCGTCAATGAACCCTGCCTATGCGGCCCAGGTCGCCGAAATTCATCCAGATCATGAAGGTCTTGCCCACGATGTTGGCATCGGGCACGAATCCCCAGTACCGGCTATCAAGGCTGTTGTCCCGATTATCGCCCATCACGAAGTACTGGCCTTCCGGCACGGTACAACGGATTCCATTGCGTTCATACTGGCAGTTCTGACGGTTGGGATACGTCCAGGTGGGGCCGATATCCTGGAAAGAGCGCTCATCCACCAGGATCTTGTGCTCAACGTCGCCGATTTTTTCATCAAATTTCGCGGTGTAGGACACCCGATCCGGTTCGAAGTAGTCGCCGTCGCGCGCACGGGCCACTTCCTGGCCGTTCAGGTAGAGCTTCTTGTCCAGGTAGGCGATCTGGTCGCCGGGCAGGCCGATCACGCGCTTGACGTAATCCACCTGCGGCTCCACGGGGTAACGGAAGACCATGATGTCGCCCCGCTTCGGACTGCCGGTATCGATGACCTTGCGATCCAGGACCGGCAGGCGAATGCCGTAGCTGAACTTGTTGACCAGGATCAGGTCGCCGGACTCAAGCGTGGGCAGCATCGATCCCGAGGGGATGCGGAACGGCTCCACCACGAAGGAGCGCAGCAGGAACACGAACAGGATCACCGGGAAGAAGCTGACCGCGTATTCCAGCCACCAGGACATGCGCCCCGCCTCCTGGGCAGCCTGCTGGCGCCGCTCGGCGACATGCTCGGAGCTGGCGCCCGCGGTTTCCAGGTCGGCCCGGGCAACCGCCTCGGCGATGCGGGCACGGCGGCGCGAACGCAGCCAGATACGATCCACCAACCAGATGCCGCCGGTCAACACCAGCAGCAGGAAAAGGATCAGGGCGAAATTCCAACTCATGCGTCTTTCCTCTTTCCTTCTTTCTTACTTGTCTTCAACCTGCAGGATGGCCAGGAAGGCCTCTTGCGGGATCTCCACGCTGCCGACCTGCTTCATGCGCTTCTTGCCGGCCTTCTGCTTTTCCAGCAGCTTCTTCTTGCGGCTGATGTCGCCGCCATAGCACTTGGCCAGCACGTTCTTGCGCAGGGCCTTGACGTTCTCGCGGGCGATGACCTCGGCGCCGATGGCGGCCTGGATGGCCACGTCGTACATCTGGCGCGGGATCAGCTCGCGCATGCGCGAGACCACTTCGCGGCCGCGGTAGCGGGCATTGCTGCGGTGGACGATCATGGCCAGCGCATCGACGCGGTCGCTGTTGATGAGCAGGTCCACGCGCACCACGTCGGCCGAACGGTATTCCAGGAACTCGTAGTCCATCGAGGCATAGCCGCGCGACACCGACTTCAGCTTGTCGAAGAAGTCGAGCACGATCTCGGCCAGCGGGATTTCATAGACCAGGTGCACCTGGCGGCCGTGGTAGCTCATGTTGATCTGGGCGCCGCGCTTGTTGTTGCACAGCGTCATGACCGGCCCCACGTATTCCTGGGGCATGAACAGCGTGACCTTCACGATCGGCTCACGGATGTCCATGATGTGGCCGACCTCGGGCATGCGCGAGGGGCTTTCCACCGTGATCACCGAGCCATCGCGCTGCTGGACCTCGTACACCACCGACGGCGCGGTGGTGATGATGTCCATGTCGAACTCGCGCTCGAGGCGTTCCTGCACGATTTCCATGTGCAGCAGGCCCAGGAAGCCGCAGCGGAAACCGAAGCCCAGCGCCTGCGACACCTCGGGTTCGAACATCAGCGCGGCATCGTTGAGCTTGAGCTTTTCCAGCGAGTCGCGCAGCTGGTCGTATTCGCTGCTTTCCACCGGATACAGGCCCGCGAACACCTGGGGCTGGACTTCCTTGAAGCCGGGCAGCGGTTCGGTCGCGGCCTTGCCGGCCAGCGTGATCGTGTCGCCCACCTTGGCGTGCGCCAGGTCCTTGATGCCCGCGATGATGAAGCCCACGTCGCCGGCCGACAGTTGCGGACGAGGCTGCGACTTGGGCGTGAAGACGCCGATCTGTTCGCACAGGTGCGTGGCCTGCGAGGCCATGAAGAGCAGCTTGTCCTTGGGCTTGACCACGCCGTTGACGATGCGCACCAGCATGACCACGCCCACGTAGTTGTCGAACCACGAATCGATGATGAGCGCCTGCAGCGGCGCGTCCGGATCGCCCTTGGGCGGCGGCACGCGCGCAACCACGGTTTCCAGGATCTCGTCGATGCCCATGCCCGTCTTCGCGCTGGCCTGGACCGCGTCGGTGGCATCGATGCCGATGACGTCCTCGATCTCCTGGCGCGCGCCGTCGGGATTCGCCTGGGGCAGGTCCATCTTGTTCAGCACGGGCACCACTTCCACGCCCAGCTCGATGGCGGTATAGCAGTTGGCCACGGTCTGGGCTTCCACGCCCTGCGAGGCATCGACCACCAGCAGCGCGCCTTCGCAGGCGGACAGCGAGCGGCTGACTTCATAGGAGAAGTCGACGTGTCCCGGCGTGTCGATGAGGTTCAGCGCATAGACCTTGCCGTCGGCTGCCTTGTATTGCAGCGCGGCGGTCTGGGCCTTGATCGTGATGCCCCGTTCACGCTCGATTTCCATGGAGTCCAGCACCTGCGCGGACATTTCGCGGTCGGCCAGGCCGCCGCAACGCTGGATGAGACGGTCGGCGAGCGTGGATTTGCCGTGGTCGATGTGGGCAATGATCGAGAAATTGCGGATGTGCTGCATAAACCGGGCGGGGGAACTCGCAGGAAGGGGTGGATGGCCGGGACGCCGCGCCTGTTACAGGCGTCGCGGCGGCGCGGCTGGGAAGGCAAGCAGCGGCACGGCGCAACAGACGGCGGCGCGGCGGACACGCCGCGCCCTCTGGCCTTGACAAACAGAGGGGGCGCCATGCGCCCCCTCCTTTTGCGGCAACCAGCTATTTTAGCCGGTCTTGGACTATTTGGCCGGACGCACGGCCACCCACTGGGTCAGATCGCCTCGGCGCACCAGCAGGCCGACCGCCCGCTCCTTGTCCACCTTGGCTGCCAGCTTGGCGAATTGCTCGGGGCTGGTCACGTCGGTGTCGTTGATCGCCAACACCACGTCGCCCTGGGTGAGGCCCGCCGCGGCGCTGACGCCCTCGGCCGACTGCACCAGCACACCGCCCTTGATGCGCAGCTTGCGCTGCATCTCGGCGGGCACGGCCGTCACCGCCAGGCCCAGCGCATTGCTGGCCTTGGCCTGGCTTTCTTCCTTGGCCGCCGCCGCGGCGCCGCCCTTGGCCTCCATCTCGGTGACCTTGACCTTCAGCGTCTGGTTCTTGCCCTTGCGCCAGACTTCCATCGCCACGTCGGAACCCGGCTTGGTCTCGCCGACGATGCGCGGCAAATCGGACCAGCGGTTGATGGCCTGGCCGTTGAAGCGCTGGATGACGTCGCCCGGCTGCACGCCGGCCGCATCGGCGGGGCCTTCCGGCTGCACGCCGCTCACCAGTGCGCCTTCGGCCTTGGGCAGGCCGATGGCATCGGCCACATCCTTGCTGACTTCGCCGATCTGCACGCCGATCAGGCCGCGCGTCACGCGCCCGGAAGCCTTCAGCTGCTCGACCACCCGCATGACCTCGTCGATGGGGATGGCCAGCGAGATGCCCATGAAACCGCCGCTGCGCGACACGATCTGGGAATTGATGCCCACCACCTCGCCGCCCAGGTTGAGCAGCGGACCGCCCGAATTGCCTGGGTTGACGGCCACGTCGGTCTGGATGAACGGCAGGTATTCGCCGGTGTCGCGGCCGATGGCGCTGACGATGCCGGAGGTGACGGTGGAGTCCAGGCCGAAGGGCGAACCGATGGCCAGCACCCACTGCCCCTTCTTCAGGGCCTTCACATCGCCGATGGGCAGCGTCGCCATGCCCTTGGCATCGACCTTGATGAGCGCCACGTCGGTGCGCTCATCGGTGCCGATGACCTTGGCCTTGAACTCGCGTCCATCGGTCAGGGTGACGAAGATCTCGTTGGCGTCGGCCACCACATGGTTGTTGGTGAGGATGTAGCCGTCATCGGAAATGAAGAAGCCCGACCCCAGGCCACGCGGCACCGAACGCTCGGCGGGCGGCGTCTGGTCGCGCGGCGGCGCCTGGCGCGGCGCGCCCGGCATGCCCGGCGGCTGGAAGTCGGGGCCGAAGAAGAAGCGGAACAGCTCGTAGGGATCGTTGCCGCCGCCAGGGCCGCGGCGCACAGGCACCGTGGCCGTGGTGCGGATGTTCACCACCGCCGGATCAGCCTTCTCGACGATGGTGGTGAAATCAGGCAGGGCCGCCGCCGTAGGCGCCGCCACCGCGGGGGCTGAAGCGGCGGCGGGCGCCGCTTGCGCCGCCACCGGTGCGTGGTGCAGCAGCACGCCGCCAGACACCAGCGCCAGGGCCAGCGCGGTGGCCTGAAGCCGGCGCAGAGAGGGTTGGGTCAGGGTTTGGAATCGCATGAATAACGCTCCAGTGCGCCCAGGCATGGGCAAGATACGCAGGCGGACGCCTTTACCTTATTGAGGCGCCGCCAGTGGGACGTACTCCGTCGCCTCGGCCAGCTGCTGGAGCGTGGCAGGCGGGACTTCGCCCAGGAAAACCACCCAGAAATCGGCGATCCGGGTGCCATAGACATTGATGGGGCCGCTACGCACCAGCCCGCGCGGCTGCTCGGATTGGTGGGCGTTGTTGTAAGGCTCGATGAAGACCGAGATGGCCGCCAGGCCGTCGGTCAGCACCAGCTGGCTGACCGCCTCGCGCTTGCCCATGAGGCGCGCCACCTGCATCTTGATGTCGAAGCCGGGCGGGGCGGGGATGCGCCAGCCCTTGGCGGCCAGGTCGACGGTCTTCAGGTCCGGTTCGATCACGGTCCAGTCGCGCGTCGCCCACTCCGTCTTGAGCAGGGCCGGCTGCACGTCGGCGCCCAGGCGCAGCGACGTGAAGGCCACCTGTTCGACAACGCCGCGGTCGGTGCTGAGCGTCTGCGCCTTCAGCAGCAGATGCGTCCTGGTGTCGGCGCAGAGCTTGTAGCCATAACGGCGGTCGTCGCGCGGCTCGATGCGCACGAGCTGACATTCACGGCCCGCCACGCGATGCAGCTTGTCCTCGGCGCGGATGTCGTAGTGCGCCGTCAAGGCGGCGGGGTCGCCCAGCAGAAGGCCCGGGAAGCGATCGCCACGGCGGCGCTCCAGCAACACGGTCTTCTTTTCGGGGATGAGGCACTGCACCTCGTCGTTATGGCGCAGGTATTCGCGCGGCTGGCCGTCCAGCACTTCCAGGCGCTCGCGTTCGCCGGTGCCGTCGATGACGTGCGTGACGCGCGAGGACTGGATGAATTCGCCTTGCTGATAGGTGAAGACGCCGCTGTAGTCGAGCGTGCGCGCGGCATCCTGGATGCGCGCCAACAGCATGACCGATTCGTCTTGCGACGCCGCGCCCGTTGCATCGGCGGCCAGCGCTTCGTGATGCGCGGCGGTCAACGCAGCCAGCAGGGCAATGAGGGCGGCACCCGAGCCGAAGCGGCGGCGCGTGGGGCGCCAGAGGAATGCGCGGGCGGGCCCGGAGGAAGTCTCCCGGGCTCGAACGATCATGCCCATCAACGCATGGCTCCGGGCTCGAACGACACCTGGCGAACGGCGCTGGGGCCGGCGACTTCGCGATGGGCTTCCAGATAGGCGCCCAGGGCCGGCGACGATGCGCCCGCGCCGGGTGTGGCTTCGGCAAGCACCTGCACGGAGCCGGGCTCCTGGTTGAGATAAGGTTGCGCCACCCACACCACCGAAGCCACGGCGGCGGCCACGGCCAGGCCGGACAGGCCCACGCGCAGGTGCCTGCGGCGCGGTGCGGCCACGATGGGCATTTCGTCCTCGATGGCACGCGACAGGCGCGTGCTGAAGGCCTGGCTGGGCTGGATCGCGAGTTCGGGATTGCGCAGCACGTCGCCGATCAGGTGGTAGGTGTCCCAGGTCTGGCGCCCCGCGGGGGTATCCAGGTCGACGGGCCAGTTCTCCACCTGCTCGCCGTCCAGGTAGGCGGAAAGCGTCTCCCCCCAATGGGTATTGGAAGCGGATTCGATGGGTTGTCTGGTTGCGGTCTGCATAACGTTGGACTCCTTACCACTACTCACCAGCGACGGTCTGGATCGCTGTCTAGCAAAGGACGCAGCCGGGCTGCGATCGCTTCTCGGGCGCGGAAAATCCGCGACCTGACGGTTCCGATGGGGCAGTCCATGCTCTGCGCGATATCTTCATAGCTCATGCCTTCGATCTCACGCAGGACGATCGCGGTGCGCAGTTCCTCGGGGAGGTCCTGGATCGCCGCATTGACCGTCTGGGCTATTTCCCGACTGGCCACCACCGATTCCGGGGTGCTGATGTCGCTTAGGCTGTCGGTTTCGTTAAAAGTTTCACCATCTTCCAACTCGATCGCATTGGGCGCGCTGGGACGGCGGCCGGACGAGGCCATCCAGTTGCGGGCCGTGTTGACCGCGATGCGGTAGAGCCAGGTATAGAACGCGCTCTCGCCGCGGAACTGCGGCAGCGCCCGGTAAGCCTTGATGAAGGCTTCCTGGGCCACGTCCTCGATATCGGAGGGGTCGCGGATCATGCGCGACAGCAGGCGCATGATCTTGCGCTGGTACTTCAGGACCAGCAGGTCGAAAGCTTTCTTGTCGCCGCGCTGCACGCGCGCGACGAGTTCGGCATCGGCGTCGCGTTCGCTCACGTCGCCCTCCCCGAGGCAGGGCGCGCCAGGGCGGCCGATGCTGCGGCGCACAAACGACGCCAGGCGCCAGGCGCCATGCCATGGCGCCAGATCACGAGATGCTCTGCCTGTTGCAGGCCTGCCCCGTCGAGCCTGAGCGTGAGCCAGGCTGGTCCGCGCCAGGCGCCAACCAGCCGCGCCGAGCGCCAGCCCTGGCCTGCCCGGCCAAGATGCCAGTCAGGTCCACGGCTGGCCACGGCCAGGCTCGTCACGTCAGTGGATCCGCCTCGACGCAGGGCCGCCACGGCAAACAAGCCGATGGCCAGCATGGCAACGCCCCAGGGCCAGGCGCCGCCTTGCAGCAGCAACCCGGCCGGCAGGGAGGCGCCCGCCAGGCACGTCGCGCCAGCCAGCGCCCGCCAAGGGCGAGGCGTGCCTAACGGCACGTGCAGACGCCACGGCGCGCGGCCCGCAGCGCTCACGCTCAAACCTTGCGAACGGCCATCGAGCCGTTGGTGCCGCCGAACCCGAAGGAGTTCGACAGCGCAACGTCGATCTTCATCTGCCGCGCCTCGTTGGCGCAGTAGTCCAGGTCGCACTCCGGATCCTGGTTGAAGATGTTGATGGTGGGCGGCGAGACCTGGTTGTGCACGGCCAGCGTCGTGAAGACCGCTTCGATGCCGCCCGCGGCGCCCAGCAAGTGGCCCGTCATGGACTTGGTCGAATTCACCACCAGTTTCCTGGCATGGTCGCCGAAGGCCAGCTTGAGCGCCTCGGATTCGTTCTTGTCGCCCAGCGGCGTGGACGTGCCATGCGCGTTGACGTACTGGACGTCTTCGGGATTCAGGCCGCCATTGCGCAGGGCGTTGAGCACGCCGCGACGCGGACCGTCACGGTCGGGCGCGGTGATGTGATGCGCGTCCGAGCTCATGCCGTAGCCGACGAACTCGCCATAGATGCGCGCGCCGCGCTTCTTGGCATGTTCGTATTCTTCCAGCACCAGCACGCCGGCGCCTTCGCCCAGCACGAAGCCGTCGCGGTCACGGTCCCAGGGGCGCGAGGCCGTCTTGGGATCGTCATTGCGGGTCGACAGCGCGCGCATCGCGGCAAAGCCGCCGATGCCCAGGGGCGAGACGGTGGATTCGGCGCCGCCGGCCACCATCACGTCGGCGTCGCCATACTCGATCAGGCGAGCCGCATCGCCCAGGCAGTGCAGGCCCGTCGTGCACGCGGACACCACCGCGTAGCTGGGACCCTTCATGCCGTAGCGGATGGAGAGCTGGCCCGAGATCAGGTTGATCAGCGAGGCAGGCACGAAGAACGGCGAAATGCGGCGGGGGCCCTTCTCGAGATAATCGGTCTGGGTTTCTTCGATGCGCGGCAGGCCGCCAATGCCCGAACCGACGATCACGCCGATACGGTCGGCATTGGCCTCGGTGACTTCCAGGCCGCAGTCCTGCCAGGCCTGCACGCCGGCGGCCACGCCGTAATGAATGAAGGTGTCCATCTGACGCGCTTCCTTCGCCGGCATGACTTGCGTCACGTCGAAGCCCTTGACCTCGCCTGCGATGTGGGTGGTCATGGCGGACGGATCGAAGCGGCTGATGCGGTCGATACCGGAACGTCCGTTGACGATATTGTCCCAGGCAGTGGAAACGTCATTGCCTACGGGGCTGACGATACCCAGGCCGGTGATGACGACGCGTCGCTTCACGGAAGACTCCTAACTCTGAGAAAAAAAGGTCCCATGCCGCAAGCGGACCCGAGGGTTCCGCGCATGACGGCAAAAAAAGGCGGCTCAAAGGAGTCGAGGCTAGCACAGGGAAACGCCCACAAGGCCGGAAGGCTTGCGGGCAACCGTGACCCTGCGCGTCACGCGGCGAACTTCTCGGAACCGCCTCGCAGCCGGGCATGACACGCCCAGCCGGGGATGCATGCGCCAGCTTACTGCTTGGCGTGCGAATTGATGTAGTCGACGGCCTGTTGAACGGTCGTGATCTTTTCGGCCTCTTCGTCGGGGATCTCGGTCTCGAATTCGTCTTCGAGGGCCATGACCAGCTCGACCATGTCGAGCGAATCGGCACCGAGGTCGTCAAGGAAGGAGGACTCGTTCTTGATCTCGGCTTCGTTCACGCCAAGTTGTTCAGCGACGATCTTCTTGACGCGCTGTTCGATGCTTTCCATGCAGATCTCCAAATGGGAAAAATCCCGCGAATTATAGCCAAGCGTAAAGGAATACACGCGTTGACGATGACAAAAACACAGACATCAATGCCGGCAGGTCGAAAGGACGCTGCGTGCGGCATGGAGTCTACCCATGCACGGCGACAAGCCGCCAGTTACTGCATTCATAATCACCGCAATTGCGGCTTACTGCATGTACATGCCGCCATTCACATGCAGCTCGGTTCCGGTAATGTAACCCGCTTGCGGGCCAGCCAGGAACGCCACGGCATGCGCCACGTCGGCGGGCGCGCCCAGGCGGCCCAGCGGAATCTGGCCCAGCAGCGCGGCCGTCTGATCGTCGTCAAGCGCGCGCGTCATGTCGGTTTCGATGAAACCCGGCGCCACGCAGTTGACCGTGATGCCACGGCTGCCCAGTTCGCGCGCCAGCGCACGGGACATGCCTGCCACGCCCGCCTTGGCGGCGGCGTAGTTGGCCTGGCCAGCGTTGCCGCTGGCGCCCACCACCGAGGTAATGTTGATGATACGGCCCCAGCGCGCCTTCATCATGTTGCGCAGCACAGCGCGCGACAGGCGGAACACGGCGGCCAGGTTGGTGTCGATGACAGCGCCCCAATCGTCGTCCTTCATGCGCATCGCAAGCGTATCGCGCGTGATGCCGGCGTTGTTGACCAGGATGTGCGGACCACCGCCTTCCTTGCCCAGCACGTCGATCAGCGCATTGCAGGCCTCGACGTCGGTGACGTCGAGGACCACGCCACGGCCGCCTTGCGGCGCGAGCGCTTCGGTAATGGCCTGTGCGCCGGCCTCGGAGGTGGCCGTGCCCACGACGGTCGCGCCCAGCGCGGCCAGTTCCTGGGCGATGGCCTTGCCGATGCCGCGCGTGGCGCCCGTCACCAGGGCGACTTTACCTTGCAGTTCCATAACTCGATTCACTCTCACTTGCTGCCGGCGATGGCCGGCTCGATTATCAGGACCGGGACTGGAACCGGGATCAGGCTTGCGCCAACGCCGCCAGCGTCGCATCCAGCGAGGCCGGATCGGTGATCGCCAGGCCGGTGAGCTCGGGATCGATGCGCTTGGTGAGGCCTGCCAGCACCTTGCCGGGACCGCATTCCACGACGTGGGTCACGCCCTGGGCCTTCATGGCCCGCAGCGTCTCGACCCAGCGCACGGCGTGCCAGGCCTGGCGCACCAGTGCGTCGCGAATGCCCGCGGGCTCGGACACCACGGCCACGTCGACGTTGTTGATCACGGGGATGGCGGGCGCGGCAACATCCACCTGCGCCAGGGCACCGGCCAGGACATCGGCGGCGGGCTTGAGCAGGCTGGAGTGGAACGGCGCGGACACCGGCAGGACCAGCGCGCGCTTGGCGCCCGCGGCCTTGGCGCCTTCGCAGGCGCGCTCGACCGCGGCCTTGTGGCCGGCGATGACGACCTGTGCGGGCGCATTGAAATTGACGGCTTCGACGATTTCGGCCTGGGCAGCTTCGACGCAAACGCGGCGCACCGTGTCGTCATCCAGGCCCAGGATGGCAGCCATGCCACCCGTGCCCACGGGCACGGCAGCCTGCATGGCATCGGCCCGCACGCGCACCAGGCGCACCGCGTCGGCCAGCGCCAGCGAGCCCGCCGCGGTCAGCGCGGTGTACTCGCCCAAGCTGTGGCCCGCCACGATGGCCGGGGCTGAGCCGCCCGCCGCGATCCAGGCGCGATAGATGGCAGCGCCTGCCGCCAGCATGACGGGCTGGGTGTTGGTCGTGAGATTGAGCTGCTCGGCCGGGCCCTGCGCGATCAGCGCAGCCAGGTCCTGGCCCAGCGCCTGCGATGCCTCGGCCAGCGCGTCGGCGACGGCCGCATTGCCCTGCCAGGCATCGAGCATACCGACCGATTGCGACCCCTGGCCGGGAAAGACGAAAGCGATTTTCATGGATGGCAGCCTATGACATGCGGGCCAGCACCGAGCCCCAGGTGAAACCGCCGCCCACGCCCTGCATCAGCACGACGTGGCCGGACTTGATACGGCCATCGCGGCGCGCGGCGTCCAGCGCCAGCGGCACGCTGGCGGCCGAGGTATTGGCGTGCCTGTCGAGCGTGACCACGACCTTGTCGAGGGAGACGTCGAGCTTGCGCGCCAGCATATTCAGGATGCGCACGTTGGCCTGGTGCGGGACCAGCCAGTCCACGTCGGCCAGCGTCAGGCCGGCGTCGGCGCAGACCTGGCGCGCGGACTTCTCCAGCACATTCACGGCCTGCTTGAAGACCGCCTGGCCGTCCATGCGCAGGAAGGGATCGCCGGTGACTTCGCCATAGGCGACGTTGCCGGCGGCACAGAGGATGTTCATCTGGCTGCCGTCGGCATGCAGCTCGGCGGCAAGGATGCCGGGTGCGTCGGCGGCCTTCAGCACCACCGCGCCCGCGCCGTCGCCAAACAGCACGCAGGTGCCGCGGTCGTTCCAGTCGAGGATACGCGAGAAGACTTCGGCGCCGATCACCAGCGCGCAGCGTGCGCGGCCGGCGCGCACGAAGGCGTCCGCCGTGGACATGGCGTAGACGAAGCCGCTGCAGACGGCCTGCACGTCGAAGGCTGCCGCGCCCTTGTTGCCCAGCTTGGCCTGCACCAGGCAAGCCGTGCTGGGGAACACGAAATCGGGCGTGGACGTGGCGACGATGATGAGGTCGAGCTCATCGGCCTGGACACCCGCATCCGCCAGGGCGCGCCGCGCGGCTTCGGTCGCGAGGTCGCTGGTGGCCACGCCGCGTTCGGCGAGGTGGCGCTGGCGGATACCGGTACGTTCGGTGATCCAGGTGTCGGAAGTTTCGATGCCACGGGTGGCAAGCTCCGCGGCGAGGTCGTCATTGGTGACGATGCGCTCGGGCAGGAAGCTGCCGGTACCGGCGATCGCGGCGGCGCGAAGCGCGGTCTGCGTCATAGGGAGGACTCTCCAATCGGACCGGCCCCGTCAGTGGCGGGGTCGTTGCGAGCGGCCGTCATCTGCGCGATGCTGGCCGTGGTGCGGGCAAGCAGCCCGCTTGCCACGGCTTCATGGGCACGCTGCAGGGCGAAACCGAAAGCATAGGCGTCGGCGGAACCGTGGCTCTTGATGACCACGCCACGCAGGCCCAGCAGGGCCGCGCCGTTGTAACGGCGGTTGTCGACGCGCTGGCGGAATTTATTGAGGACCGGCTTGGCGATGGCGCCCGACAGCAGCGTGTAGGCGTTGCGCTGGAACTCCTCGCGGATCATGCTGCCCAGCATCTTGGCCAGGCCTTCCACGGATTTCAGCACGACGTTGCCCACGAAGCCGTCACAGACGATGACGTCCACGGTGCCCTTGAAGATGTCGTCACCTTCCACGTTGCCGTAGAAGTTCAAGGGACTGGCGCGCAACAGCTCCGCGGCCTGCTTGACCACGTCATTGCCCTTGATGACCTCTTCGCCGATGTTGAGCAGCCCCACCGAGGGGCGCTCGCGCTGCTCGGTGACCTGCGCCAGCGCCGCACCCATGATGCCGAACTGCAGCAGGTGCTCCGCCGTGCAGTCGACGTTCGCCCCCAGGTCCAGCATGGTGGTGGCACCGCCGGTCTGGTTCGGAATGGACGTGGCGATCGCGGGACGATCGATGCCGTCCAGCGTCTTCAGCACATAGCGCGAAATGGCCATCCACGCGCCGGTGTTGCCGGCGGAGATGCAGGCGTCGGCGCGCCCGTCCTTGACGGACTGGGCAGCCAGCCGCATGGAAGACTCTTTCTTGCGGCGCAGGGCGACCTCGACCGAGTCGTCCATCGTGACGACTTCGGCCGCATGCAGCACCTCGATGCGCTCGCGCGGGACGTCACGCTGCGCGTCCAGGCACGCGTTGATCGCGTCGGACAGGCCAACCAGGACCAGATGCGTATCGGGACGGGTCCGCGCGAATTCGAGCGCGGCCGGCACGGTCACCGGCAAGCCGGCGTCACCGCCCATACAGTCGATGGCAATACGTATCACGGATGCCAGGATTCAGCGCGCAGGCAGCAGGCTTGCGGCTTTATTCGTCGTTCTTGGTCTTGAGGACCTTGCGGCCACGGTAGACACCGTTGGGGCTGATGTGGTGGCGCAGGTGCGCTTCACCGGTGGTCGGCTCGACGGCGGTCGGGGGATTCACGAGAAAGTCGTGGGCGCGATGCATGCCGCGCTTGGAGGGACTCTTTTTGTTTTGCTGAACAGCCATGATGACTCCTAGAAACGGGGCGCATTGTACGACAAGCGGCCCGGTGTTTGCTTGCGGTGAGACACCGCGGTTGATCCATTCCTGCCGGACTACTCGTCGGCAGGGTCCTTGCGTTGCAACTGCGCCAACACCCCGAAGGGCGAAGGACGCTTCGGCGCCGGCGCATCTTCTGCATCGTCGCCACCACGGCCATCCGGACATACCGGGTGCCGCGGCACATAGGGAATGCTCAAAATCAATTCGTCCTCGATCTGCGCGAGCAGATCGAAACGGCGCGACCCCAACACCCTTTCGGGCAGGTCCGCGTCGACATCCTCTTCTTCTTGCGGCAGGTCCTGGTCCAGCTCGGCTTCGTTGAGCACGGGCTGCAGCAGGACCTCGGCGTCCACGGGCCAGGCGAATGCACCCAGGCATCGCTGGCAGGTGACCCGGGGCGCAGCCTGGATACGCAGGCGCAGCAACTGCTCGCCACGCGCACCGCGCTCGCCCTGAGCCTCCCACGAGACTTCGCCTTGCTCGCCCGCAGGCTGCTCAGGCAGGTCCTGCATCAGCCGCAGGAACCTTCCCAGTCCCACGCGGCCCTGCGCCAGACGCCCCAGCCGCATGAATTCGAAGACATCCATGCTGCTCGGGTTGATGCCGGGGCCTGTGCCGTCGCGTCGGTTGCCACCATCGCTGCCGCCATCATTCTGGTGTTCGTCCATGACAGGATTGCTCATTCTTGCCTCCTGGCCTTGCCCTGGCGCGCTGCTTGGCCCTGGTCCGGCACATTCCACCCGCCTTTTCAGCCAGGGGAATGCTCAACGGAAAACCTTGGGCGCGGGCGCCGTGGGGACGCTGCAAAACCGTCGCAAAACGGGCGATAATACTGTGTTTCAGCTGACCACGTCAACGGAGCCCCTCTCTGCCATGAGCCTCCCCTCTGCCGGCACACGGACCGCCCCCGCGCTCATCCTTGCCTCCACGTCGATCTACCGCCGGGAATTGCTGTCGCGCCTGCGCCTGCCCTTTGTTGCGGAGCCGCCACACGTGGACGAAACGCCGCGGCCGGGCGAGGCGCCCGCAGCCCTGGCCCTGCGCCTGGCGCTCGCGAAGGCCCGCGCGGTATCGGCGCAACACCCCGGCGCGCTCGTGATCGGTTCGGACCAGGTGGCCACCCTCGGCGGCGAGCCCATCGGCAAGCCTGGCGGCTTCGAACAGGCCCACGCCCAGTTGCGGCAGCTGTCGGGGCAGGAAGTCGCCTTCCACAGCGCCCTGGCCGTCACCGACGGCAGCCGCGACGACGTCCGCGACGTGATCACCCTGTGCCGCTTCCGCACGCTGACGGATGCGGCCATCACGCGCTACCTGCGGACGGAACGCCCCTACGATACCGCCGGCAGCGCCAAGGCGGAAAGCCTGGGCATCGCGCTGATGGCGGAAATGCGCAGCGATGACCCGACGGCCATCATCGGCCTGCCGCTCATCGCGCTCACCGACATGCTGACGGCCTTCGGCCTGGATCCGCTGGACCAGCTGGAGCAGGCATGAGCGCGCCGAACAGCCCGATGAGCAGGCAGAGCGGCACCCTGCACCTGATTCCCGTCGGCCTGGGCGACGCACCGGTCGACAGCTGGCTGCCCGCCGATGCGCGGGCGCTGGCGGCGCGCCTGGACACCTACATCGCCGAGAACGCCAAGACGGCGCGCGCCTTCCTGAAACAGGTGGGCGCCGTGCGCCCCATCCAGGAAATCACCATCCATACGCTGGAGGCGCGCACCGATATCTCGCAACTGCGTGAATGGATCAAGCCGCTGAAGGCCGGCGCCGAGATCGGCCTGGTGTCCGAGGCGGGCTGCCCCGCGGTGGCCGACCCCGGCGCGCGCGTGGTCGAACTGGCGCACGCAGGCGGCCACACGGTCAAGCCCTGGGTGGGGCCCTCCTCCATCCTGCTGGGCCTCATGGCCAGCGGCCTGGACGGCCAGCGCTTCGCTTTCCACGGTTATGCCCCGGTCAATCCCGAGGAACGCGCCCACCAGCTGAAAACCTGGGAACAACAGTCGGCCCGCGCCAATCAGACGCAGATGCTGATCGAAACCCCCTACCGCAACGGCGCCATGTTCGGCACGCTGCTGGCCAGCCTGCGTGGCGACACGCGGCTATGCATCGCGCGTTCGCTGACCACGCCCACCGAGTGGATCCGCACGCAGACCATCGCCCAGTGGAAGCAGGGCCCGGCCCCGGACCTGGACAAGCAGGCCACGCTGTTCCTGTTCCTGGCGGCCTGATGCAAGCGGCGGCCCGCCCCCTGCGCGCGCTTGCCTGCCTGGCGGCGCTGGCCGTCCTGGCGGGCTGCGCAAGCGGCCCGCGCTATCCCATTGACACCAGCCACACGGCGGTCTCGCAGAACAGCCGCGTGCGCTTCGTGGTGCTGCACTACACCACGGCCAGCACCGAGCGCTCGCTCTCCATCCTGACTCGGGGCCGCGTCAGCAGCCACTATCTCGTCACCGACGATGCGCCCGCCCGCATCCTGCAACTGGTCGACGAGAACCGCAGCGCCTGGCACGCCGGCGACAGCGCCTGGCACGGACGCACCTGGCTCAACAACAGCAGCATCGGCATCGAGATCGTGAATCCGGGCTGGGAACGCGACGCGGCGGGCGTCCTGCACTGGCGCACGCCCTACTCGCCCTCGCAGATCGAGGCGCTGACCGAACTGCTGCGCGGCATCGTCCGGCGCCACGGCATCGCGCCCGGGAACATCGTGGCCCACAGCGATATCGCGCCGGGGCGCAAGCTGGACCCGGGCCCGCTCTTCCCCTGGCGGGCGCTGGCCCAGGCCGGCCTGGGGCGCTGGTATGACGAAGCGGCCGCCGCCGAACGCCAGGCGCGCTACCAGCGTGAGGGCGTGCCGGATGTCGCCTGGTTCCAGGCGCAACTGGCGCGCGTCGGGTATGCGCCATCACGTCACGGGCAGGCCGACGAGGACACGCTGCGCGCGCTGAAGGCCTTCCAGCTGCATTACCGCCCGTCGGATTTCGACGGCGCCTTCGACGCCGAAAGCGCCGCCATCCTGGAAAGCCTGCCGGATTGAGGCCGCCAGGCCCTGCGCAGGCCTGGACTCAGGCGCGGCGCGCGCGCAGCACGAGCAGCGTCAGCACGCCGCCCACCAGTCCCCAGAACGCCGAACCGATGCCGCCCAGCGTCACGCCCGAGGCGGTGATGAGGAAGGTGATCATGGCCGGCTCGCGCTGCGTCTCGTCGCGCATGGCGGTGGCCAGGCCGCTGCCGATGGTGTTGATGAGCGCGATGCCTGCAATGGCGATCACCAGCTCGCGCGGAAACGCCGCCAGCAGCGACACCAGCGTCGCGCCGAACACCCCGGCCAGCAGATAGACGCCGCCCGCGCAGATGGCCGCGGTATAGCGCTTGTTGCGGTCCTCGTGCGCATCGGGGCCCATGCAGATGGCAGCCGTGATCGCGGCCAGGTTCACGCTGAAGCCGCCGAAAGGCGCCAGCACCGTCGTGGCGGCGCCGCAACAGGAAATCAGCGGCGAGATGGGGGCGTTGTAGCCTGCGGCGCGCAGGGTCGCCACGCCCGGCACGTTCTGCGAGGCCATCGTGACGATGAAAAGCGGCAGGGCCACGCCCACCATGACGTCCCAGGAGAACTCGGGCATCGTGAACACCGGCACCGCCACGGCGATGCGCACGTCGCCCCAATGCAGCAGGCCCTGCGCGCCGGCCACGCCCAGGCCGACGAGCAGCGCGCCCAGGACGGCATAGCGCGGCCAGGCGCGGCGGCCGACGAGGTAGGCCACGCACATGCCCAGGACCAGCGCCTGGCGCGTCTGCATGGCGACGAAGACATCCAGGCCGAAGCGCAGCAGCACACCCGCCAGCATGGCCGAGGCCATGGGCAGGGGAATGCGCGAGATCGCGCGCTCGAACCCCTTGGTGATGCCGCACAGGAAGACCAGCGCCCCCACCGCCAGGAAGGCGCCGGTGGCCTGCGGCAAGGTTGCGCCCATGGCGCCCGCCGCGATCAGGGCCGCGCCCGGCGTGGACCATGCCGTGACGATGGGCTGTCGGTAACGCAAGGACAGCCCGATGGAGGTGAGCCCGCAGCCGATGCCCAGCGCCCAGATCCACGAGGCGGTTTCCGCCGGCCCGGCGCCGCTGGCCTGCGCGGCCTGGAAGACGATGACGATGGAGCTGGTGAACCCCACCAGCACGCAGATGAAGCCAGCCACCATCGAGGACAGGGAAAAATCCGCCAATCGCAGGGGCGGCAGCGCGGCATCCTGGTCCCGCGGGGCGGGGCCGGACCCAGACGGGGTGGCCATGACCGAACTCTCGATAACGATCCCCGCCGCGCGAGGACGCCACGCGGCCGCCGGGAAGGGGGCAAGCTTAACGCAAAGGACCGTCCCCGGCCCATGCAATGGGCCGCCCGGCGATCAGGCGGCAGCCAGCCGCCGCGCGCGCCACCACGCCACCAGCCGCCATCCCAGCAGCGCCGCCAGCAGGCCGCCATAGATCACCACCTCGGCGTAATCGTTCTTGCCCGCCTTGTGCAGCCAGTAATGGACGATGGCCAGCACGCCGATGGGATAGATGGCGCGATGCAGGCGCTGCCAGTTGCCGCCCAGGCGCCGCATCCAGCCACGCGTGGACGTCAGCGCCAGCAGGCTCATCAGGAAAAAGGCCGCCAGCCCCACCGCCACGAAGGGGCGCTGCAGGGTGTCAGCCACCATGCCTGCCAGGTCGAAGCCCTGGTCCCACCAGGCCCAGGTCAGCAGATGCAGGGTGGCATAGAAGAAGGTGTACAGCCCGCACATCCGCCGCCACCGCAACAGCGCGGGCATGCCCAGCAGGCGGCGCAAGGGCGTGATCGCCAGCGTCACCATCAGGCACACCAGCGTCCAGGTGCCCGCGGAACGGGTCAGGAACTCGATGGGATTCGCCGTCAACTGGTCGGTGACACCCAGCCAGACCCAGCGCGCCAGCGGGAACAGCCCCAGCACGAACAGCAGGGGCTTGCAGCGGTCTACCTGGCGGGCATCCATGCGGGCGGGCCTCTCATTGCCGCGCGCGGCCAGGCACAGGAGGGCGGGCGGTCAATAGTTGGCCCTCAGGTCCATGCCCTGGTACAGGCTGGCAACCTGCTCGGCGTAACCATTGAACGGCAAGGTCTTGCGCTTGGGCGCGAAGAACCCGCCCTCGCCGATGCGGCGCTCGGTGGCCTGGCTCCAGCGCGGATGCGGCACATCGGGATTCACGTTCGCATAGAAGCCGTACTCGTGGGGCGCGGCGCGCATCCAGCTGCTGGCGGGCTGCTTCTCGACCAGCCGGATCGCCACCAGGGACTTGCCCGACTTGAAGCCATATTTCCACGGCACGGCCAGCCGCAAGGGCGCGCCATTCTGGTTGGGCAGCGTCTTGCCATAGACACCGAAGACCAGCATGGTCAGCGGGTGCATGGCCTCGTCGATGCGCAGGACTTCCACATAGGGCCAATCCAGCACGCCCGAGGACAGGCCCCGCATGTTGCCGGGCTGCCTGGCGGTGACGAACTCGACGTACTTGGCCCGCGAGGTGGGATCGACCTGCTTCAGCAGCGCCGACAGCGAATACCCCACCCAGGGAATGACCATGGACCAGCCCTCGAC
The DNA here is from genome assembly GCF_900089455.2 of Orrella dioscoreae. NCBI lineage: Bacteria > Pseudomonadati > Pseudomonadota > Betaproteobacteria > Burkholderiales > Alcaligenaceae > Orrella > Orrella dioscoreae. Next base: position 1,547,462 of record NZ_LT907988.1, on the reverse strand, counting down.
ACAGCGCAGGCGGTACACGCGCTCCTCCATGGGGGCGAGCTTCAGCAGGTCTTCGATGGCGAAGGTGCGCGGCTTGCCCGCTTCGCCCTCGACGCTGAGCTGCCAGGGATGCGTCTGCAGCGCACCCGCGTAGCGGGCGGGATCGCCCTTGCCGGTGCCGAACTCGTAGTAATTGTTGTAGGTGGTGACGTCGGACTCGGGCGTGGTGGCATCCATCAGCGCGAACTGGGGATTGGCCTTGCCCGGCAACGCCAGGCCTGCCGCGGACTGGGCGAATGCCTGCCGGTGGCTCCAGCCCGCGAGACCCAGGCCCGCCGCGACCAGGCCCGCCTGGGCGACGAAGCGGCGCCGCTCGCGCCAGACGGCCTCGTCGGTGATCTCGGAGGCGGGGACGCTGGGGGTCTTGAAAACAGCAGACTTGGATCTGGGCATGGCAGGCTCCCGTAATGTCCGGCGGCAGATGCCTGGCCGGACCGGCGGCACGACGACAGGTCAGGATACCGCCACACGCATGACCCGGGGCTGAATCAGACCTTCCTGCGCCCGGGCGCCGCGCGCCGTCCGCTTGGACAGGCCCGCCGCCCCGGGGTTCCTTGCCCTGGGGCGACTAGCGCACGCGCGCCAGCAGCCAGTCGCGCAAGGCCGGCACGTCGCCGACCACGCCCTGCGGGCCGCAACGCACCAGATCATCCAGCGTGTGCGCGCCATAGGTCACGCCCAGGCCATGCACGCCGGCATTGACGGCCATCTGCAGGTCATGCGAAGTGTCGCCCACCATCAGCACCTGATCAGGCGCCACGTCCAGCTCGTCCATGATCTCGTGCAGCATGGCCGGGTGCGGCTTGCTGAAGCTTTCATCGGCGCAGCGGGTGGTTTCGAAGCGCGGCCCCAGGCCCGTGGTGGCCAGCACCCGGTCCAGTCCCACCCGGCTCTTGCCGGTGGCAACCGCCAGCCGCACCTCGCGCCCGGCCAGGTCGTCCAGCAGCCCGGGGATGCCTTCGAACAGGCGCAGCTCGGGATCGCGCGTCAGGTAGTGGATGCGATAGCGCTCGAGGAAACGCGGCATGAGTGCCGCGGTGAGATCCGGCACCGCGCGGCGCAAGGCCGTTTCCAGGGACAGGCCGATCACCCAGCTGGCCGAGGACACCGAGGGCACGGGCAGGTCGAGATCCCGGCAGGCGCCCTGGATGGCGGCGACGATGCTGTGGGTGGAGTCCATCAGCGTGCCGTCCCAGTCGAAAACGATCAGGCTGTATTGCATCAGGCCTCCTGGGCCGAAAAACGGATGGAAGGATGGAACACGGACATCTATTCGGTCTCCAGTCGCTTGAGAACCGCCTGGCAGGCTGGCGGCAACGGCGCCTCGAGCTGCAGCGTCTCGCCGCTGACGGGGTGCGGCAGCGCCAGCGAGCGGGCATGCAGGAACATGCGCGCGAAGCCCGCGCGGGCGAATGCCTCGCGGGTCTCGTCGCGCCCGTATTTGTCGTCGCCCACGATGGGAAAGCCGCTGGCGGCCAGGTGGACACGGATCTGGTGGGTGCGGCCGGTGCGCAGTTCGGCGTCGACCAGGCTGTAGCGCCCGCCATAGCGCTGCACGCGCGAGACGATGGTGTGGGCCTGCTGGCCGGTGGCATCCACCTTCACGCGGCGCTCGCCGCTTTTGGTGGTCCATTTCAGCAGCGGCAGCTTCACGTGCTGGCGGTCGTTGACCCAGTCGCCCTCCACCAGCGCGTAATAGTGCTTGCGGCTGCCGCCCTCGCGCAGCATCTCGTGCAGCGCCAGCAGCGCCTTGCGGGTCTTGGCGATCATGAGCAGGCCCGAGGTTTCGCGGTCCAGCCGGTGCACCAGCTCCAGGAACCGGGCGTCGGGCCGCGCCGCGCGCAACTGCTCGATGACGCCGAAGGACACGCCGCTGCCGCCGTGCACCGCCACGCCCGCGGGCTTGTCCACCACGAGCAGGGCGTCGTCTTCATGGATGATGGGGAATTCCGTGCCCGGCACCGGCCGGGGCGCGCCCGGCTCGGGCAGGCGCAGCGGCGGAATGCGGACCGTGTCCCCCGCGGACAGGCGGGTATCGGCCGAGGCGCGGCCCTTGTTGACCCGCACTTCCCCGCCACGGATGGCCTTGTAGAGGTGGCTCTTGGGCACGCCCTTGCACAGGCGCAGCAGGAAATTGTCCAGGCGCTGGCCGTCGTACTCCGCCTCCACTTCGACCATGCGGACAGCATAAATGGGGGCGGAAGGTGGGTTTTCTTTGCGCATTGCGGAAAGCGGCATATAATCCGTCCAGCCTGAAGGGGCTGGATTTAGCCGCCCGGCGTAGAGATGCATGAATTAGCGTCTCCGACCGGAGCGCGGGCCATATTGTAGCGCCAGCCAATCCAGTCCCGGGGGTACTTGGTCGTCGGTCTCAACCGCGGCTGCCAGTGGCGATGACGCAACATGCCCGCCACTATTAGCAGCCCCCGTTGCGTAGCCGATCGCGGCTCTGGAATCAAAGCAAGAAAACCGTCGTCTACGAATGCAGCAGGTGCGTGCGCTTTTCATCCCGCACCTGTGTTCACCCAGCAAGCAACTTGTCGCCACTCACACTGTGCCACCGACCCCCCTGCTGACAGAACCTCGCGCCAATCGGCGCATCGTGCCCGCCTGACCTCGTGCAGGCTGCGGGCAACCGCATCCTGTCCTTCTTGCATTGTTCCCGCCCCGCAGACCGGGTGACCCCGAGGCGGCACGTCGATTTCGACGTGCCATGACCACGGAGATCGTCACTCATGAAGCGCATGCTGTTCAATGCAACGCACCAGGAAGAACTGCGCGTTGCCATCGTCGATGGGCAGAAACTCATCGACCTCGACATCGAGACCGCCGGCCGCGAACAGCGCAAAGGCAACATCTACAAAGGCGTCATCACCCGTATCGAACCCGGCCTCGAAGCCTGCTTCGTCAACTACGGGGAAGACCGCCACGGCTTCCTGCCCTTCAAGGAAGTCGCCCGCAGCTACTTCAAGGAAGGCATCGATGTGCGCAGCGCGCGCATCCAGGACGCCCTGCGCGAAGGCCAGGAACTCATCGTCCAGGTCGAAAAGGAAGAGCGCGGCAACAAGGGCGCCGCCCTGACCACCTTCATCTCGCTGGCAGGCCGCTACCTGGTCCTGATGCCCAACAATCCGCGTGGCGGCGGCGTGTCGCGCCGCGTCGAGGGCGAGGACCGCCAGGAACTGCGCGAGACGATGGACCAGCTCGAAGTGCCCGCGGGCATGAGCATCATCGCCCGCACCGCCGGCATCGGCCGCAACGTCGAGGAACTGCAGTGGGACCTGTCCTACCTGATGCAGCTCTGGACCGCGATCGACGGCGCCGCCCGCGACAACGCCGCGCCCATCCTGATCTACCTGGAGTCGAGCCTGGTCATCCGGGCCATCCGTGACTACTTCTCGCCGGAAATCGGTGAAATCCTGATCGACACGGACGATATCGCCGACCAGGCGATCGCGTTCATGAGCGTGGTGATGCCGGACAACGTCCAGCGCGTCAAACGCTACCGCGACGACATCCCCCTCTTCTCGCGCTTCCAGATCGAACACCAGATCGAGACGGCCTATGCCCGCACGGTGGACCTGCCCTCGGGCGGCGCCGTGGTCATCGACCACACCGAAGCCCTGGTGGCCGTCGACGTGAACTCCGCACGCTCGACGCGCGGCGCCGACATCGAGGAAACCGCCCTGCGCACCAACCTGGAAGCCGCCGACGAAGTGGCTCGCCAGTTGCGCCTGCGCGACCTGGGCGGTCTCATCGTGATCGACTTCATCGACATGGAGGACAGCAAGAACCAGCGCGCGGTGGAAAACCGCCTGCGCGACGCGCTGCACTTCGACCGCGCCCGCGTGCAGATGGGCAAGATCTCCCGTTTCGGCCTGATGGAACTGTCGCGCCAGCGCCTGCGTCCGGCGCTGAACGAGGGCTCGCACATCACCTGCCCGCGCTGCAACGGCACCGGCGTGATCCGCGACGCGGAATCCAGCGCCCTGCACGTCCTGCGCCTGATCCAGGAAGAGTCCATGAAGGAAAACACCGCGGCGGTCCACGCCCAGGTGCCGGTCGAAGTGGCCACCTTCCTGCTGAACGAAAAGCGCGCCGACATCGCCAAGATGGAAGCCCGCCTGAAGGTCAACGTCGTGCTGATCCCCAACAAGCACCTCGAGACCCCGCACCACCACATCGAGCGCCTGCGCCACGACGATCCGCGCCTGGAAGAAACCAAGGCAAGCTTCGAGCTGGCCGAGTCGCCCGCCACCAACGTGGCCTGGCAGCCGCGCGAACACGAGGTCAAGGCCAAGCCGGAAGCGCTGGTCAAGGGCATCACCCCCGCCCAGCCCGCCCCCATCGTGACGCCCGCCCCTGCCGCGGCGGCGCCTGCCCCCGTGGCAGCCGCGCCCGCCGCCGGCGGCCTGTTCAAGCGCATCCTGAGCTGGTTCTCCTCGCCCGCCCCCGAGCAGACCGCAGCCACCCCCGCCGCTGCACCCGCCCCCGCCGCCCGCGAGAAGTCGCGCCGTGACGGCCAGGGTGGCCGTGGCGATGGCCAGCGTGGCGATCGCTCGCGCAACCGCCGTGGCGAACGTGGCGGTGACCGTGGCGAACGCCGCGCCGACGCCCCCGAAGCCGGCACGCCGGCCAACGAGGAAAACCGCCGTGGCGGCCGCGGCCGTTCTGGCGGCCAACGCGGTGACGCAGCCGAACGCGATGCCGCGCCCAGCCGCCTGCCCGCCGCCCCGGTCGAGCCGCAAGCCGCCGTCATGACCGAAGCCGGTGAAACCGCTGGCCGTTCGGGCCGCGGGCGCCGTGGCCGTGGCCGTGGCCGCCGTGACGAAGCCGGCACGCAGCAGGACGTCGCGCTGAACAACCAGGAAGACATGGTCGCCGCCCTGGCCCTGAGCATCGAGGACGCCGTTTCGCCGGCGCCCGCCCAGGCCCAGGCGCCCGCGCCCCAGGCTGTCGCCCAGGCCGATGCCGCCGATGCCGAAGGCACCGATGGCGTCCTGGCAGGCGAAGGCGCCGATGGCGAACAGGCCGATCCGGAACGCAAGCGCCGCCGCCGCCGCAGCCGTCGTGGCCGTCGTGGTTCGGATGAAACCGGCGCCACGCAACTGGAAGACGGCGCATCCGCCGCGGACGACGACACCGGCGCCCTGGCCGACCTGTCCGCCGATGCCCCCGACGCCCAGCACGTGCCGCAACAGCCCGCGCAGACCATCCCCACCTACGTGCCCGCCGTGTCGGCCGAGCCGGTCGCCGCTGCAACGGCGCCCGCTGCCGTCGCACCTGCCGAAGTCGCGCCCGCCGCCCCCGTCGAGACGGCTCCCGCCGTCAGCAACGAGGAAGCCCCGGCATCGCTGACGGCAGCGGACGAAGCCCCGCAGGCCGGCGTGCTCGGGACCTCCGCGCCGGTCGGACCGGCGCCGGTCGTGGCCGAGACGCAGGATCCGCTGGCTGACAGCACCCGTTCGCCCGCCCCTGCCCTGGTCGACGACGCACCGGCAACGACGGCCCAGGCCGTCGAACCCGTCGCGCCGGTCGAGCCCGTGCCCGCCCCCGCCGCACAGCCCGTGGCCGAACCCGTCGTCCAGGCCCAGCCTGTCGAGCCCAAGCCGGCTGCGCCCGCGCCTGCCCCCACAGCCGCGCCTGCCGCGTCGACGGCCGACCTGAACGCGGTGGTCGCTGCCGCCGGCATGCAGTGGGTGGAAACCCGCTCGGGCGCAGCACAGCCCCAGGCCGACGTGCCAGCCCCCAAGCTGGGCCGCGCCCGCAAGCCCGTGCAAGCCGTGGCCAGCACCCCGCTGGTGCAGGTCGAGACGGAATAAGCAAGACAGCCGTCCTGCGGCGTCCGTGGAAACTCCCGGACGCCGCAACACAAAACCGCCAGTGCTCGGACGAGCCTGGCGGTTTTTTTTTCAAGACATCCACGCAAACAAAAAGGCATGCCGCTGGCATGCCTTTCGGATCCCTTCACGCCAGGCCGACAGGCCAGGCGGCAAGATGATCAATACAGGTACGTATACGTCAGCTGCACCACGTCCAGGCCAGGGTTCGGCTTCTTGATGCTGGCGTTGGAGAAGTGCGAAAGACGCAGGCCGATGCGGTTCGAATCGTTGATCAGGAAACCCGCGCCGATATGGTCACCGAACTGGAAGGCGGTGCTGATGTTCTTGTCCGCGAAGCGCGTGCTGGTGAAGGCAGTGGCGCCCACGCCGGCTTCCAGGTAGAAGCGTTCGCCGGTCCACCAGCGGAACATGGGGATCGCATTGAACTGCCAGACATTGCCCGGATCACGCGAACCGTTGGCCTTCCAGTAGGCAGCGCCGAGTTCACCGACCAGTTCCAGGCGGCCCCAGTTGCCACCGAATTGGTAATCCCACAAAGCAGGCGATTGCCAGTTGATTTCCAGGCGCTGGTAGTGGTCGCCCACGCCAGCGGTCACGCCAATGCCCTGTGCGCTGGCAGGCGCCGCGGCGAGCAGGGGGGACAGGCCAGCCGACAGGATCAGGGCGGCGGCAATCTTGTTCTTCTTGAAGGCGTGCATGATCAATGCTTACTCCGGCAACTCTGCCTTGAAACGAGAGCGCCAGCGGCCGGCCCGGACTGACGGCAGGTGAAACCCGGACCTGGCAGCACGAGACTGCGGGGCGGCTGGCGCGAACCATGTGGAAGCGGCGCGGGCAGTCAGCAGCGAACCCGGCCCTGCATGGGCAGCAGAAGGCGGTGAATGTCAACCACGACGCGCCGTGTTGCTGACCGTTGGCTTACTGCCTGGTCAGCGTTTGACAGCATGAAGTCAAGGTATCAGAAAACCGCCTCGCCGCCCAGCTTGCCCATCAAGCCGAAACGGCTTCCAAAGGCTGATTGGTAAGCAATGCCAACAGGCGGGCGATTTCATCGCGCAGCTGGCGGCGATCCACCACCATGTCCACGGCGCCCTTCTGCAGCAGGAACTCGGAACGCTGGAAGCCTTCCGGCAGCTTCTCGCGCACCGTCTGCTCGATGACGCGCGGACCGGCGAAACCGATCAGCGCCTTGGGTTCGGCAATCACCACGTCGCCCATGAAGGCGAAGCTGGCCGACACGCCGCCCATGGTGGGATCGGTCAGGACGCTGATGAATGGCAGCCCTTCGGCCGACAGACGCGTGAGCATGGCATTGGTCTTGGCCATCTGCATCAGCGACAGCAGGCTTTCCTGCATGCGCGCGCCACCCGAGGCCGCCACGCAGATGAAGGGGGTTTTGTTCGCCAGCGCGGCCTCGACGCCGCGCGCGAAACGCTCGCCCACCACCGACCCCATCGAGCCGCCCATGAATTGGAATTCGAAACATGCGAGTGTTGCGGCCAAGCCACGAATGCTGCCGCTCACGACGATCAGGGCGTCGGTTTCGTCCGTCTGCTTGGTGGCTTCGGCCAGGCGCTCGGGGTACTTGCGCGAATCCTTGAACTTCAGCGAGTCGACCGAACGGGTGGTTTCGCCGATTTCCTGGCGGCCTTCGACGTCCAGCAGCGAATCGATGCGCGCACGCGCGCCGATGCGCATGTGGTGATCGCACTTGGGGCAGACGTGCAGGTTGGTGGCCAGGTCTTCGTTGTAGAGCACGGCCTCGCAGGACGGGCATTTGACCCACAGACCCTCAGGCACGCGGCGCGCCGCGGCGTCGTTGGCGGAGGTCTTGTTGATCCGGGGGGGAAGAAGTTTCTCGATCCAGCTCATGGCGGTGGGTGCTCGGTGATGTTGTTTGTCGTGGGACGGCGCGCCGGGTCAGGCGGGCGCGCCCGTCTTGCGGGCGCCATCCAGCGCCTGGCGTATGCCCGCCAGCCAATCGCCGGCGGCACGCACGGCCAGGTCGGCCTGCTGATCGGCGCCGGCGCCCTTGACGGCGGTTTCCATGGTTTCGATGAGCTTGCTGCCGATGACCACGGCGTCGGCGACGCGCGCGATGCGGCTGGCGGTGTCGGCGTCACGGATGCCGAAGCCCACGCCCAGCGGAATGGAGATGTGGCGGCGGATGTCCTGCAGGCGGCGCGCGACGTCGTCGGTGTCGACCGTGCCGGTGCCCGTCACGCCCTTGAGCGAGACGTAATAGACATAGCCGCGCGCGACCTTGGCCATGGCCTGGATGCGCGCCTCGGTGGAGGTCGGCGCGAGCAGGAAGATGGGGGCGATGCCGCGCGCATCCAGCAGGGCGGCGAACTCGTCGATTTCCTCGGGCGGATAGTCCACGGACAGCACGCCGTCGACACCCGCCGCCTGCGCGGCGTCGGCGAAAGCGGCCTGGCCCATGCGCTCGATCGGATTGGCATAGCCCATGAGCACGACGGGCGTGTCGGCGTCCTGGCGGCGGAACTCGGCCACCATGGCCAGCACGTTGCGCAAGCCCACGCCCTGGGCGATGGCGCGCTCGGCGGCGCGCTGGATCACCGGACCGTCGGCCATCGGGTCCGAGAACGGCACGCCCAGTTCCAGGATGTCGGCGCCCGCCTCGACGAGCGCATGCATGAGCGGCACGGTGGCGGCCGGCGAGGGATCGCCCGCGGCGATGTAGGGAATCAGCGCTGCCCGGCCGGCTTCCTGGGCAAGGGCAAAGCGCTTGGCGATACGGTCGTTGGGGTGTGTCATCCCTGCTTCGCTTTAGAGTTCGATGCCGGCGCGCTCGGCGACGGTATGCATGTCCTTGTCACCCCGGCCCGACAGGTTGACGAGGATGATCTTGTCCTTGGGCAACGTGGGCGCCAGGCGCACGGCGTGGGCGATGGCATGGGCCGATTCCAGCGCGGGCATGATGCCTTCGATGCGGCAGCACTGATGGAAGGCCTTCAGCGCTTCATCGTCGGTCACGCCGACGTATTCGGCGCGCTGGCTGTCGTTCAGCCAGGCATGCTCGGGACCCACGCCCGGATAATCCAGGCCGGCCGAGACCGAATGGGTTTCCTGCACTTGTCCGTTCTCGTCCTGCATGACGTAGGTGCGGTTGCCGTGCAGCACGCCGACCATGCCGGCGCGGATGGAGGCGGCGTGACGGCCGGAATCCATGCCCTCGCCCGCGGCCTCGACCCCCACCAGCTTCACGCCTTCCTGGCTGAGATAGGGATGGAAGATGCCCATGGCGTTGGAGCCCCCGCCCACGGCGGCGATGACCACGTCGGGCTGGCGGCCGGCGGACTCGGGCATCTGGACGATGCTTTCCTTGCCGATGATGGACTGGAAGTCGCGCACCATCATGGGATAGGGGTGCGGGCCTGCCACGGTGCCGATGATGTAGAAGGTGTTCTCGATGTGGGTGACCCAGTCGCGCATGGCTTCGTTCAGCGCGTCCTTCAGGGTGCGCGAGCCCGAATCGACCGGCACGACCTTGGCGCCCAGCAGCTTCATGCGATAGACGTTCGAGGCCTGGCGGCGCACGTCCTCGCTGCCCATGTAGACCACGCACTCCATGCCGTAGCGGGCGGCCACCGTGGCCGTGGCCACGCCGTGCTGGCCGGCGCCGGTTTCGGCGATGACGCGGCGCTTGCCCATGCGGCGGGCAAGCAGCGCCTGGCCGATGCAGTTGTTCACCTTGTGCGCGCCGGTGTGGTTCAGGTCTTCGCGCTTGAACCAGATCTGCGCCCCGCCCAGCTCCTGCGACCAGCGGCGGGCGTGATAGACCGGCGTGGGACGGCCGACGAAATGCTTGAGCTCATGGGCGAACTCTTGCTGGAATTCCGGATCGGCGCTGTAGCGGGCATAGGCCTCGCGCAGCTCGTCGAGCGCGTGCATCAGGGTTTCGGCGACGAAAACGCCGCCATACGGACCGAAATGGCCGTGCGCATCGGGAAAATCGTAGGGTTTCAAGGCGGGGGGCTCCCACAGTGCCGCCAGGGCGCGCGATGATCGCGGCGCACCGGCCAGCGGTATGCAACAGGGCATTTTAGCAGTCACGGGCCCGTGCCACATCCCGCGGCCGGGCGGGAGGCCAGGGGCGGCGCCGGACGCGCGCTAGCGCCGCTCCACCGACTCCACGCCAGGCACTTCGCCCAGTGCCGTCAGGGCGCGGGCAAGCTGGGAACCGTCACGGATCTCGACCGTGAACACCATGTGGGCCAGCGACTGGCGGCTCTGGGTGTTGACGCCCACCACGTTCAGGCGCAGCCGGGCGAAGACCTCGGACAGGTCGCGCAAGAGGCCGGAACGGTCATGGGCGCGCACGCTGAGGTCCACGGGATAGACGGCGTCGCCCGTCGCCCCCCAGTCCACGTCGATCACCCGCTCGGGGTGGCGCTGCGCCAGCGCGGCGTAGCTGTGGCAATCGACCCGGTGCACGGACACGCCCCGCCCCCGCGTGACGAACCCCGCGATGGCATCGGGCGGCGCAGGCCGGCAGCAGCGCGCCAGCTGCGTCATCAGCGAGCCGACCCCGACCACCAGGACACCGCTCTTGGCCGGTCCGGCGTCGCTGCGCGCGGTCGGGACGCGCGCGGGCTCAGGCTCGGCGGCGTCGGCGGGCGCGAGGAAATAGGCATCCACCAGCCGCAGGCTGAACTCGTCCTTGGCCACGGCCACGTACAGGTCGTCTGCCCGCGCGAAGCCCAGGTCCTGGGCCAGTTGTTCGAGCTTGACCGCGGTCTTGCCCAGGCGCTGCAACTCCTTCTCGACCAGGGCCTGGCCCTGGTTGATGCGCTGCTGCAGCTCGATGGCGTTGAACCACAGCCGCACCTTGGCGCGCGCCCTCGGACTGGCCAGGAAGCCCAGTTGCGGGTTGAGCCAGTCGCGCGAGGGCCCGCCCGCCTTGGCCGCGATGATTTCCACCGTCTGCCCGGTGGCCAGTTGCGTGTGCAACGGCACCATCTGGCCATCGACCTTGGCGCCCCGGCAGCGGTGGCCCAGGTCGGTGTGCAGGTGATACGCGAAATCCACCGGCGTGGCGCCTTGCGGCAGGTCGAGCACGCGGGCTTGCGGCGTCAGCACATAGATGCGCTCGTCCTCGTGGGTGGCCGCGGGGGCCTGCCCGCCGACGTCGGTGTTCCACGCCAGCAACTGGCGCAGCCAGGACAGCTGCTTGTCGTAGCCGCTGCTCGCCCTGGTCTGGCCGCCAAGCTTGCCGGACTCCTTGTAGCGCCAGTGCGCCGCCATGCCGTACTCGGCATGCTGGTGCATCTGCTCGGTGCGGATCTGCACCTCGAAGGGCCGGCCATCGGCATCCGCCACCACGGTGTGCAGCGAACGATAGCCGTTGGGCTTGGGCCGCGAGATGTAGTCGTCGAACTCATCGCCTACCGGCATCCACATTTCATGGACGAGCCCCAGCGCGGCATAGCAGGCGCGCTCGTCGGGCACGATGACGCGCAGCGCCCGCAGGTCGTAGAGCTCGGAGAAGTCCAGCCGCTTGACCCGCATCTTGTTCCAGATGCTGTAGATGTGCTTGGGCCGGCCGCTGACATCGCCCTCGATGCCCGCGGCATCCAGCGCGGCCTTGAGGTGCGCGATGGCCTGCGCGATGAACGCTTCGCGCTCGACGCGCTTTTCCTCGAGCAGCTTGGCGATTTCCTTGTACTTGGCCGGATGCAGGAAACGGAAGGCCAGGTCTTCCATTTCCCACTTGACCTGCCAGATGCCCAGCCGGTTGGCGAGCGGCGCATACAGGTCCAGGGTTTCCTGGGCGAAGGCCGGATCGCAAGGCTGCTTGGACTGGGCATACCAGCGCAGTGTCTGCAGCCGCGAGGCCAGGCGCATCAGCACGATGCGCAGGTCGGCGGCCATGGCCAGCAGCATCTTGCGCAGCATTTCCTTCTGGCTGCCGGTGTCGGCCGCGCTGTCGCTGGACTGGCGCGTGGTCACGCCCAGGCGCACCAGCGCCCGGCTGCCCTGCACCAGCCGGGCGATCTCGGCATCGAAGGCCGCGGCGACGGGGTCATTGCGCGACGGGGCGCCTTCACTGGACAGGACCGCGATCAGTGCCGCCGCGCGCGTGGGCGCATCGGTGCGCAGGTCGGCCAGGATGCGCAGGGTGCCGGCGGCATGGCCCGCCAGCGTTTCGCCGGTGGACGCGACCTGGCCGGCCAATTGGGGCACGGCCCAGTCACGCGCCCGGGACACCAGCGCCCTGCCCTCGTCGTCCAGCCCCGCGCAGGCCGCCTCGCGCCAGGCGTCATCGAAGATCGCTGGCGCGTTCAGGTCGGCGGGAATGACGTCTGGCGAAACCATGGGACCGGGAAGGCAAGGGCCGCTTGCGCAGCGCGCGCGGGCGGGCGGGCGGGCGGAAAACGATGTTCCACACTCTACACTAAGGCTTCATCACGATGACAGGAATGCATATGCTGCGCTGGCTCAGGGGCGCGGGCGCCGGACGCGCCGAAACCGCAAGCGTCGAGGCGCGCATCAGCGACACGCTCTGGACCGACGTGCTGCGGGCCCATCCCTTTCTCGACGGCCTCTCGGCCGACGAGGACGCCGCGCTGCGCAAGCGTTGCGCCTGGCTGCTGGCCAGCAAGACGCTCAACGGGGCGCGCGGGCTGGTTCCCACCGACTTCATGCGCCTGTCCATCGCGGTGCAGGCCTGCCTGCCCATCCTGCACCTGGCCCCCACGCTCTATGACGGCTGGAACGAGATCATCGTCTACCCGGGCGGCTTCCTGATCCCGCGCCGCCAGCAGGACGACGCCGGCGTGGTGCACGAATACGTGGAAGAGGCCGCGGGCGAAGCCTGGGAAGGCGGCCCCATCGTGCTGTCGTGGGAGGCGCCGGACGCCCTGGCCGAGCCCGGCCAGCATGCGTTCAACGTGGTGATCCACGAGTTCGCGCACAAGCTGGACCTGCATGCCGGAGACGCCGACGGCATGCCCGCCCTGCATGCGCATGCCGATATCTCGCCCCGCCATTGGCGGGCCGTGCTGGCGCGCAGCTACGACGCCTTCGTGACGGCGCTGGAAGAGATCGAGGCGGCCATTCCGCCCGACGTGGATCCGGAGGGGCCCGACGCGGCCCCCTGGTACGGGCAATTGCCGCTGGACCCGTATGCGGCCACCGACGAAGCGGAGTTCTTCGCGGTCAGCTCGGAAAGCTTTTTCGTGGATCCGTGGCCCCTGGCCGAGACATTGCCCGATTGGTACGGGCTCCTGGCGGCGTACTACCGCCAGGACCCGCTGCATCGCCTGCGCGCGGCGGACGATGCAGCGTGGGGGTCTTAGCCGACGGCCGCCGTCACGACGATCTCGACCTTGTAGTCGGGATTGGCCAGGCGGGCTTCGATGGTGGCGCGGGGCGGCGCGTTGCCGTCGGCGACCCACTCGTCCCAGGCGGCGTTCATGCCGGGGAATTCGGCGATGTTGGCCACGAAGATCTGGGCCATCAGGATGCGGCTCTTGTCGGTGCCGGCTTCGGCCAGCAGGCGGTCGATGGTGGCCAGGACCTGGGCCGTCTGGCCCTTGATGTCCAGCGTGCTGTCATCGGGCACCTGACCGGCCAGGTAGGCCACACCGTTGTAGACGGCCATGTCGGACAGACGCTTGCCCACGTTGGTGCGCTTGATGCTGCTCATTGCGAGACTCCTTTAGGCTGTTGCAAGTAGGAATGAAAAACGGTGCTGGAGACTTTCCAGCCGGGGCGCCGCGGAGCCGGCTTCGCCGGTCCGCCAGCGCCGCCCCCTTGAGGGGGAGGCGCGCAGCGCCTCGGGGGTGGGCTTTCACGCTGGCGGCAGCTGGAAGACCTGCCGCAGGTAAGCGAGATAGGCGGGATCGTCGCACATCGTCTTCTCGGGCGAGTCCGAGACCTTGGCGACGGGCTGGCCATTGCAGCGGACCATCTTCATGACGATCTGCAGCGGCTGGTGGCCGAAATCATTGGTGAGGTTGGTGCCGATGCCGAAGGACACCTTGCAGCGCCCCGCGAAGCGACGGGTCAGCTCGATGGCCAGCGGGAAGGTCAGCGCGTCCGAGAACACCAGCGTCTTGTTGCGCGAGTCGGTACGGTTGGCCTGGTAGTGCGCCAGCATGCGCTCGCCCCAGATGAAGGGGTCGCCAGAGTCGTGGCGCGCGCCATCGAAGAGCTTGCAGAAATACATGTCGAAGTCGCGCAGGAAGGCATCGGTGCCATAGACGTCCGACAGCGCGATGCCCAGGTCGCCGCGGTATTCACGCGCCCAGGTTTCCAGCGCGAAGACCTGCGAGTCGCGCAGGCGCGGCCCCAGCGCCTGGCAGGCCTGCAGGTATTCGTGGCCCATGGTGCCCAGCGGCGTCACGCCATGTTCCTTGGCCTGCAGCACGTTGCTGGACCCGGCGAAGTGCGCCCCCATGCACGCCTTCAGCTCGCGCACCACCTCGTCGTGCCAGGCGCGCGACAGGCGCCGGCGCGTGCCGTACTCGGCCACGCGGAAGGCGGACAGGTCCTCGGCTTCCAGCACGAGGTTCATCTTGTCGCGCAGGCGCTTGCGCCCCTCTTCCCAATCAGGCGGCTGGCGGGTGTTGCGGAAATAGACCTCGTTGACGATGGCCAGCACGGGGATCTCGAAGAGGATCGTGTGCAGCCAGGGACCCTTGACCGTGATGGAGATTTCACCGGGCTGCTCGCCCTCGCCCACGAAGATGCTTTTCTCGGGCAAATGGAACAAGCCGAGAAAATCGATGAAATCGCTTTTGATGAAGCGCAAGCCGCCGAGATACTCCAGCTCGGACTCGGTGAAGCGCAAACGGCACAAGGCCTGGATTTCGCTGCGGATCTCGTCGAGATAGGGCACCAGGTTGATGCCCGGCGTGCGGCACTTGTAGCGATATTCGACCTGGGCAGCGGGAAAGTGATGCAGCACCACCTGCATCATGCTGAATTTATACAGATCGGTGTCGAGCAAAGAATTAATAATCATGAGGGCAGCCAGGATTTCGGCAACCATAGCACAGCGCCAGCCGCCTTGTTTCCTGTCAAAAGCGCGCCCGCAAGCCGCAAAAAGGCCTCGCCACTACCTCTTAGAGGGTTATGCGCGGCGCTCTCGCTTGCATTGGGTAAAATGTGGAGTGTTGCCCGGAATTTCCAGCGGGGGTCCGCTGGGTCGCTGGCCGGGCCATTTTCCGCGCTTTGGAGCGTTATCCGCATGACCCACGTCGTTACCGAAAACTGTATCAAGTGCAAGTACACCGATTGCGTCGACGTGTGCCCGGTGGACTGTTTTCGTGAAGGCCCCAACTTCCTCGTGATCGACCCGGACGAGTGCATCGACTGTGCCGTCTGCATTCCCGAGTGCCCCGCCAACGCGATCTATGCCGAGGAAGACGTGCCGCAGGACCAGTTGCAGTTCATCGCCCTGAACGCGGAGCTCTCCCCCGAATTCGCCAGCATCAGCCGCGCCAAGAAGCCGCTGCCCGATGCCGACGACTGGAACGGCAAGGAAGGCAAGCTCGCGCACCTGGAACGCTGAGCGCCGGCCTGATGCACGCCGACGCCCCGCGCCCATGACCGAAGCCACCTACACCTGCCAGACCGTCACCGCGCGCCAGGACTGGGTTCCTGGCAAGCTGTTCTCGCTGCGCGTCACGCGCCCCGCGGGCTTCAGCTTCGAGGCCGGGCAGTTCGCCCGCCTGGGCCTGCCTGAAGAGGATGGCGGCGCGCCCACCCTGTGGCGCGCCTATTCCATGGTGTCCGGCGTGCAGGATCCGTGGCTGGAGTTCTACTCGGTCGTCGTGCCCGATGGCGCGTTCAGCCCGCGGCTGGCCGCGCTGCGCGAAGGCGACAGCCTCTACATCGACAAGACCGTCTTCGGCTTCCTCACGCTCTCGCGCTTCGCCGACGGCGAAGACCTGTGGCTCATCGCCTCCGGCACGGGCCTCTCGGCCTACCTGTCGATGCTGGCCGAGCCGGGTCTCTGGCAGCAGTTCCGCCGCGTGGTGATCGTGCATGGCGTGCGCACGGGCGACGAGCTTGCCTATCGCGCCGAGATCGATGCCTGGCGGGCCCGGGCCGGCGTGCACGAAGGCGCCGAGCGCCTGGTGTACCTGCCCATCGCCAGCCGGGAAAGCTTGCCCGGCAAGCCGCAGGCCCGTCTCACCACGCTGCTGGAAGACGGCAGGCTCGAGGCGCTGGCCGGCATCGCGCTGGATCCGGCCCGCTCGCGCATCATGCTGTGCGGCAATCCGGGCCTGCTCACCGACGCCCGCGCCTTCCTGAAGACGCGCGGCTTCCTGCCGGGCCGCCGCGGCATCCCCGGCAACCTGGCCGTCGAGAATTACTGGTAACACCACCAGCCACGGTAACAACTGTTGGAATCCAGGTCGTTTTTTGGCAACAGATCACGGTCTGGGCCACGTAACAGCCCTTGCTCGGCGTTTGCGCCGGCTACCCCGCGCGCATAATTAGCGCCACGCCCTCCGTGCCCCTGAAGCGCGGCCCGACAGCCGGGGTCCGGCAAGACCTAGGAAACAACCATGCTGTATCAGCTCCACGAGATGCAACGCGCGTTTCTGCAACCCTTCGTCGCCTTCAGCGACGCCAGCGCCCAGTTGCTGTCTCATCCGGCCTACCCCCTTTCCGGCACGCCCCTGGCGCGCCAGCTGTCGGCCGGCTATGAACTCCTGCACCGCCTGGGCAAAGATTACGAAAAGCCCGAATGGCAGCTGCCCACGACCACGGTGGACGGCAAGACGGTCGCCATCCAGGAGGAGATCGTCAAGGCCCTGCCTTTCTGCCGCCTGGTGCATTTCGCCCGCGCCATCACGCCCGCGCGCAACAAGCGCGACCCGCGCATCCTGATCGTGGCGCCGCTGTCGGGCCACCACGCCACGCTGCTGCGCGACACCGTGCGCGCCCTGCTGCCCGACCACGACGTCTACATCACCGATTGGCTGGACGCACGCACCGTGCCGCTGTCCGCCGGCCCCTTCCACCTGGACGACTACGTGCGCTACGTGCAGGATTTCCTGCGCGAGCTGGGGCCGGACGTGCACGTGATCTCGGTCTGCCAGCCCACCGTGCCGGTGCTGGCCGCCATTTCGCTGATGGCCAGCCAGAAGGATCCCTGTCAGCCCCGCAGCATGGTGATGATGGGCGGTCCCATCGACCCGCGCCGTGCGCCCACCCAGGTCAATGAGCTGGCAACCCAGCACTCCTACGAGTGGTTCGAGTCGCAGGTGATCCACACCGTGCCCGCGCCGTATGCCGGCGCCGGCCGCCGCGTGTATCCGGGCTTCCTGCAGCATGCCGGTTTCGTGGCGATGAACCCCAGCCGCCACCTGCGCTCCCACTACGACTTCTACCTGGACCTGCTGCGTGGCGACGACGGCGACGCCCAGGCGCACCGCCGCTTCTACGACGAGTACAACGCCGTGCTGGACATGCCGGCCGAGTACTACCTGGACACCATCCGCACGGTCTTCCAGGAGTTCCGCCTGCCCAACGGCACATGGGAAATCGACGGCCAGCGGGTGCGGCCGGCCGATATCCGCGACGTCGCGCTCTTCACCATCGAGGGCGAGCTGGACGACATCTCGGGCCTGGGCCAGACCCGCGCCGCGCAGACGCTGTGCGCCGGCATCCCCCGCGCCCGCAAGCAGCACTACACAGCCGAAAGCTGCGGCCACTACGGCATTTTCTCGGGCCGCCGCTGGCGCGAAATCATCTGTCCTAAAATTGCGGCTTTCGTGCGCGAGCACGCCTGACACACCCGGCGCGTCGGTCCGCGCGGCGCCGGACCGACTTTTCCGCCATGCCCGCTGTTTCCCTGCTCGCCGAGCGTATCGACGCCCTGCTCCCGCAAACCCAATGCACCCAGTGCGGGTATGCGGGCTGCCGTCCCTACGCGCAAGCCATCGCTGACGACCTCGCCCCCATCAATCGCTGCCCGCCGGGCGGCGAAGACGGGGTGGCCGCGCTGGCCGCGCTGCTGGACCGCCCTGTCCTGCCGCTGGACCCCGCTTGCGGCGAGCCGGGGCCGCTGCGCCTTGCCCGCATCGAGGAGCGCCACTGCATCGGCTGCACCCTCTGCATCGCCGCCTGTCCCGTCGACGCCATCCTGGGCGCCAACAAGCGCATGCACACGGTGCTGGACGACTGGTGCACCGGCTGCGGCCTGTGCGTGCCCGTGTGCCCGGTGGACTGCATCGTGATGGACCCGCCCACCGGCAGGCCCTGGACCGACGACGATGCGACGCGCGCACGCGCCAGGCACCAGCGCCGCAACACCCGCCTGAGCCAGGCCTCGGCCGAGCGCGACGCGCGCCTGGCCGCCGGCGCGCCCGCCGAGCTCAGCCCCCCTTCCACCGCCGAGCCCTGTACGCCGGGGGCGGCGCCCGCCCCCGACGCCCGCAAGCAGGCGGTCATTGCCGACGCGCTGGCCCGTGCCCGCGCCCGCCGGACGAAACCCGCATGAACCCGACCAAGCGCCGCGAGATCTTCCACCGCCTGCAGACCGCCAATCCGACCCCGACGACGGAGCTGGAGTATGAAACCCCATTCCAGCTGCTGATCGCCGTGCTGCTGTCGGCCCAGGCCACCGACAAGTCGGTGAACCTGGCCACGCGCAAGTTCTTTCCCCGACACGGTACGCCCGAAGGGCTGCTGGCCCTGGGCGAGGAAGGCGTGGCCGACTTCATCAAGACCATCGGGCTGTTCCGCACCAAGGCGAAGAACGTCATCGCCACCTGCGAAAAGCTGCTGCGCGAGCACGACGGCCAGGTGCCGCGCGACCGCGAGGCGCTGGAAGCCCTGCCGGGCGTGGGCCGCAAGACCGCCAACGTCGTGCTGAACACGGCCTTCGGCGAGCCCACCATCGCCGTGGACACCCACATCTTCCGCGTCAGCAACCGCACGGGCCTGGCGCCCGGCAAGAACGTGCTGGAGGTGGAGCGCAAGCTGGAGAAGGTCGTCCCCAGGGAATATGCCCTGGACGCGCACCACTGGCTGATCCTGCACGGGCGCTATGTCTGCGTGGCGCGCAAGCCCAAATGCCCGGTGTGCGGCATCGCCGACCTGTGCGAATTCCGCCAGAAAACGCCGGTATCCCAGGCGTAACACACCGATCCGACCACCATCTGTCAGCCTGGGGACACTCTGTCCCTATGACAAACCCGCATAGATATAACCCGCATAGAAAAGCCGTCCGCCCCTCCCGCATACTGCCGGCAAACCAACGAACCGAATGGGATCGGGTGCGGCGTTCATGGACGACATCATTCTGGAGACACGGGGCCTGACGAAGGAGTTTCGCGGCTTTGTCGCGGTCAACAACGTCAACCTCAAGGTCAGGCGCGGACAAATCCATGCGCTCATTGGTCCCAATGGCGCGGGCAAGACCACCTGCTTCAACCTGCTCACGCATTTCCTGCCGTCGACCTCGGGCAGCATTCTCTTCAACGGCCAGGACATCACGCGTGACAAGCCGGCGCAGATCGCGCGCCGCGGCATCGTGCGTTCGTTCCAGATCTCGGCGGTCTTCCCGCACCTGAGCGTGCTGGAGAACGTGCGCATCGGCCTGCAGCGCGCCACCGGCATGTCCTTCCATTTCTGGCGCAGCGAGAAGATCCTGAACCGCCTGAACCCGCAGGCGCTGGCCCTCCTGGAACAGGTGGACCTGCAGCGCTTCGCCAACGAGATCACAGCAAACCTGCCCTACGGCCGCAAGCGGGCGCTGGAAATCGCCACGACGCTGGCCATGGAACCCGAGCTGATGCTGCTGGACGAGCCCACGCAAGGCATGGGCCACGAGGACGTCGAGCGTGTCACCGCGCTCATCAAGCAGGTCGGCGCCGGCCGCACGATCCTCATGGTCGAGCACAACATGGGCGTCGTCTCGTCCATCGCCGACACCATCACCGTGCTCGCGCGCGGCGCGGTCCTGGCCGAAGGCCCTTATTCCACCGTCTCGCGCGACCCCGCCGTCATGCAGGCCTACATGGGCACCACCGATGGCGCCCTCCAAGGAGCGCACGCATGAACACGCAAGTCCATGCCCCCGCCACCGCCGCGCCGCCGCGGCCCCTGCCCGCCGCGTCCGCCGAAGGCGTGGCGCAGACCCGCGCGCCCGCGCTCGACATCTCGGACCTGCACGCCTGGTATGGCGAATCGCACATCCTGCATGGCGTGAACCTGACCGTCGCGCCGGGCGAGGTCGTCACGCTGCTGGGCCGCAACGGCGCCGGACGCACCACCACGCTGCGGGCCATCCTGGGCCTGACCGGCAGCCGAAAGGGCTCGGTGCGCATCCACGGCACCGAATCCATCGACCTGCCGACGTATCGCGTCGCCCACCTGGGCATCGGTTATTGCCCCGAAGAACGCGGCATCTTCGCCAGCCTGTCCTGCGAGGAAAACCTGCTGCTGCCCCCGCCCGTGGCGGGCGTGCCTGGCGGCGGCATGTCGCTGACCGAAATCTACGAGATGTTCCCCAACCTGCTGGAACGCCGCCATTCGCCGGGCACGCGCCTGTCGGGCGGCGAACAGCAGATGCTGGCGGTCGCGCGCATCCTGCGCACCGGCGCCAACCTGCTGCTGCTGGACGAGATCTCCGAAGGCCTCGCGCCCGTCATCGTGCAGACGCTGGCCCGCATGATCACGACACTGAAGGCCAAGGGCTACACCATCGTGATGGTCGAGCAGAACTTCCGCTTCGCCGCGCCGCTCGCGGACCGCTTCTACGTGATGGAGCACGGCCAGATGGTCGAGCACTTCCACGCCAGCGAGCTCGACGCCAAGCAGGAAACGCTCAACCAGCTCCTGGGCGTCTGAGGTCCCACGGCCCCCGCAACGGCTTGCGCACACCGACACCCCATACGCCGGACTGGCCGGCACACCTACGGAAACAAAAAGGGAAGGAGACTCGCCATGAAAATCCGCACTCTGACCGCGGCCATGCTGCTGGCCGGCCTGGGCTTCGGCGCGCATGCGCAGGGCATCAGCGACGACGTGATCCGCATCGGCTTCATCACGGACATGTCGGGCGTGTACTCGGACATCGACGGCCCCGCGGGCGTCGAGGCCATCCGCATGGCCATCGCCGACGCGGGCGGCAACATCGATGGCAAGAAGATCGAACTGGTCTTCGCCGACCACCAGAACAAGGCAGACATCGCCTCGGCCCGTGCCCGCGAATGGTTCGACCAGCAGAAGCTGGACGTGCTGATCGGCGGCACCAACTCGGCCACCAGCCTGGCCATGGCCGCCGTGGCCGCCGAAAAGAAGAAGCCCTTCCTCGCCATCGGCGCGGGCGCCTCCGACCTGACCAATGCCCAGTGCAGCCCCTACACCGTGCACTACGCCTACGACACCGTCGCGCTGGCGCGCGGCACGGGCTCGGCAGTGGTGAAGGACGGCGGCAAGAGCTGGTTCTTCCTGACCGCCGACTATGCCTTCGGCCATGCGCTGGAGCGCGACACCTCCACCGTGGTCAAGAACTCCGGCGGCGAGATCAAGGGCACGGTCCGCGCCCCGCTGGGCGCGGCGGACTTCTCGTCCTTCCTGCTGCAGGCCCAGTCCTCCAAGGCGCAGATCCTGGGCCTGGCCAACGCGGGCGGCGACACCATCAATTCGATCAAGGCCGCCAATGAATTCGGCGTCACGGCGAGCATGAAGATGGCCGGCCTGCTGGTGTTCATCAACGACATCCACTCGCTGGGCCTGAAAGCCACGCAGAACATGTACCTGACCGACGGCTGGTACTGGGACCTGGACGATGCCTCGCGCGCCTGGGCCAAGAAGTTCCAGAACAAGGTGGGCCGCAAGCCCTCGATGCTGCAGGCCGGCGACTATTCCTCGGTGTCCTACTACCTGAAGGCGGTGAAGGAAACCGGCACGGACGACGCCGACACGATCCTGAAGTGGATGCGCGGCAATCCGGTCAACGACTTCTTCGCACAGAACGGCCGTGTGCGCGAGGACGGCCGCATGGTCCACGACATGTACCTGATGCAGGTGAAGACCCCGGAAGAGTCCAAGGGGCCGTGGGACTACTACAAGGTCGTGGCCAAGCTGCCGGGTGACGATGTCTTCACCAAGCTGTCCGAGTCGACCTGCAAGCTGGTCAAGAAGTAAGACCGGGACGCACGGAATCCTCCGTGCGCCCGACGATGCCGCGCGCGGCCCCTGCCAGGGGTCCCGCCGCGCGCGGCGCCCGCAACGTTTCTTGTCTGTCGCTTCACTCCGATGACTGAAATCTTCGGCATTCCCACCCAGGCGCTGCTCGGCCAGTTGCTGCTCGGCCTGGTGAACGGCTCCTTCTATGCCATCCTGTCACTGGGCCTGGCGGTCATCTTCGGCCTGCTCAACGTGATCAACTTCGCGCATGGCGCGCTGTACATGCTGGGCGCCTTCGCGGCCTGGATGGGCATGGAGTATCTCGGCCTGAACTACTGGGTCATGCTGCTGCTCGGGCCGCTGCTGGTCGGGCTCTTCGGCATCGTGATCGAGAAGCTGTTGCTGCGCCATCTCTACAAGCTGGACCACCTGTACGGGCTGCTCCTCACCTTCGGCATCACGCTGCTGCTCGAAGGCCTGCTGCGCAGCTTCTTCGGGGTCTCGGGCCAGCCCTATCCCACACCGGACGCCTTGCGCGGCGCCACCAACCTGGGCTTCATGATCCTGCCGAACTACCGCGCCTGGGTCGTCGTCGCCTCGGTCGTGGTCTGTCTGCTTACCTGGTTCGTCATCGAACGCACCCGCCTGGGCGCCCTGCTGCGCGCGGCCACCGAGAACCCAAAGCTGGTCGAATCCTTCGGCGTGAACGTGCCGCTCATGATCACGCTGACCTACGGCTTCGGCGTCGCGCTGGCCGGTTTCGCCGGCGTGCTGGCGGCGCCCGTGCTGCAGATCTCGCCGCTCATGGGCAGCAACCTCATCATCGTCGTGTTCGCCGTGGTGGTCATCGGCGGCATGGGCTCCATCATGGGCGCCATCGTCACCGGACTGGGGCTGGGCGTGGTCGAAGGCCTGACCAAGGTCTTCTGGCCCGAGGCCTCCAGCACCGTGGTGTTCATCATCATGGCCATCGTTCTGCTGCTGCGCCCGGCCGGGCTGTTCGGGAAAGAGAAATGAATCGACAAGTGCTGGGCTATGTGGCTGCCGCCGCCATCGTCGCCATCCTGCCTTTCGCCGGGGTCTATCCGATCTTCGTCATGAAGATCCTGTGCTATGCCCTCTTCGCCTGCGCCTTCAACCTGCTGCTGGGCTTCACGGGCCTGCTGTCCTTCGGCCACGCGGCCTTCCTCGGCAGCGCGGCCTACGCCACCGGCCACGCAGTGAAGATGTGGGGCTTTCCCACCGAGCTGGGGCTGATCTTCGGCGCGGGCGTCGCGGCCTTGCTGGGCTTGCTGTTCGGGCTCCTGGCCATCCGCCGCAGCGGCATCTACTTCGCCATGATCACGCTGGCCCTGGCGCAGATGGTGTTCTTCTTCTTCCTGCAGGCGCGCTTCACCGGCGGCGAGGACGGGCTGCAAGGCGTGCCGCGCGGCACGCTGTTCGGCATCATCGACCTGCGCTCGGACATGAACCTGTATTACCTGATCATGGCGCTCTTCGCGCTGGGATACTTCATCGTCTGGCGCACCGTCCACTCGCCTTTCGGCCAGGTGCTCAAGGCCATCCGCGAGAACGAGCCGCGCACGCTCTCGCTGGGCTACGACGTCGACCGCTACAAGCTGCTGGCGTTCGTGATCTCCGCCGGCCTGGCGGGCCTGGCGGGCTCGGCCAAGACGCTGGTGTTCGTCTCGGCCACGCTGTCCGACGCCACCTGGCAGATGTCGGGCCTGGTGATCCTGATGACGCTGATCGGCGGGCTGGGCACGCTGACCGGCCCGGTGCTGGGCGCCTTCATCGTCGTGCTACTGGAGAACAAAGTCGGCGACATGGGCCAGGCGCTGGCCCAGCTCACCAATATCCAGTGGTTCCTGCGCATGGGCGAGTCGGTGACGATCGTGATCGGCCTCATCTTCGTCATCTGCGTGCTGGCCTTCCGCCGCGGCATCGTGGGCGAATTCCTGCACTGGCGGGAGCGCCGCGCGGCGCTGGTCGCCGAGAAGTAGGCGATCCGCTTGCGTCGCAAGCCGCCTGGCCGGATCCGGCCAGGCGCGAGCGCACTCACGTGCCTTCGCCTGCCCCCGTCTTCCCCAGCCCCAGATAACTCTCGATCACGCGCGGATTCGTGGCCAGCGACGCCGCCGGCCCTTCCAGCACGACCTCGCCGGTCTCCAGCACGTAGCCATAGTCGGCCACCTGCAGGGCCGCGCGGGCGTTCTGTTCCACCAGCAGGATGGAGACACCGGCATCGCGCAGGCGCGCGATGATGTGGAAGATTTCGCGCACGATGCGCGGCGCCAGGCCCAGGCTGGGCTCGTCCAGCATCAGCAGCGACGGCTTGGCCATCAGCGCGCGGCCCACGGCCAGCATCTGGCGCTCGCCGCCCGACAGCGTGCCGGCCGCCTGGCTGGCGCGCTCGCGCAGGCGCGGGAACAGGGCATAGACCTCGTCCAGCGTGCCGCGCCAGCCGCGTTCGCCCGCGCGATAGCGGCGGAAACCGCCCAGCAGCAGATTGTCCTCCACGCTCATGCTGGAGAACAGTTCGCGCTTTTCCGGCACCAGCGACATGCCGGTGGCCACGCGGCGTTCCACGGGCCAGCCACCCAGTGCCTGCGCGTCATAGCGCACATCGCCCGCCGCATGGCCGCTGACAGGCAGCGCGCCCATGATGGCGTTGAGCAGCGTGGATTTGCCGGCCCCATTGGCGCCGATCACCGTGACGATGGCGCCTGCCGGCACGGCCAGCGACGCGCCCGTCAAGGCATGGACCTTGCCATAGCGCACGGACAGGTTGGAGACTTCAAGCAGGGTGCGAGTGGCGTTCATCACGCGCGCTCCTCTTTGGCGGCCGCCTGCGCGGGCGCCACGTCCAGGTCGTCGTCGATGCCGCCCAGGTAGGCTTCCAGCACCGCGGGGTTGGCCTGCACCTCGGCGGGCGGCCCTTCGGCCAGCTTGGTGCCGAAATCCATCACCACCAGGTGGTTGGTCAGGCGCATCACGAAATCCATGTCGTGTTCGACCAGCAGGATGCTCATGCCTTCGGTGCGCAGTTGCGACAGCACGGCGGCCAGCGCCTGCTTTTCCTTGTAGCGCAGACCCGCGGCCGGCTCGTCGAGCAGCAGCAGCACCGGGTCGGCGGCCAGCGCGCGGGCGATCTCCAGGATGCGTTGCTGGCCCAGGGCAAGGTTGCCCGCCTGCTCATACAGGTACTCTCCCAGGCCCACGCGGCGCAGCTGGGTGGCCGCTTCGTGCAGCAGCCGTGCCTCGTCGGCGCGGTCGGCGCGCAGCGCGCCGCGCACGACGCCGGCGTTCGCGCGCAGGTGCGCGCCCAAGGCGACGTTCTCCAGCACCGACATGCCAGGCAACAGTTGCACGTGCTGGAAGGTGCGCCCCACGCCACGCGCCGAGATGGCGCGCGCCGGCAGGCCCAGGATCGATTCGCCGCGAAAGTGCACGCCGCCGGACGTGGCGGGCAGCACGCCCGTGATCAGGTTGAAGGTGGTGCTCTTGCCGGCGCCGTTGGGCCCGATCAGGCCGACGATCTCGCCCGCGCGCACCCCGAAGCTGATGTCATTGACCGCCACCAGGCCGCCGAAGGTCTTGCGCACGGCGTCGACCGCCAGCACCAGCTCGCCCGCCACGGGCCGGGCGCGCGCGGGCAGCGCTGGCGCCTCGGGCGGCGCGGCGCGGCCACGCGCGCCGGCACCGCCCGTCACGCGCTGCCAGCCCGCGGCAAGGAAAGGCCACAGGCCGTCGCGCGCATACTGCAAGGCGATGACGACCAGCACGCCGAAGACGATCATCTCGAAATTGCCCGTCAGGTCCAGCATGTGGGTCATGACGGTCTGGATCTGGTCCTTGAGCGTCAGCACCAGGGCCGAGCCCAGCAGGGCCCCCCAGACGCTGCCCGCGCCGCCCACCACGGCCATGAACAGGTATTCGATGCCGTGGTTCAGGCCGAAGGGGCTGGGGCTGACGGCGCGCTGCATGTGCGCATAGAGCCAGCCCGACACGCTGGCCAGCAACGCCGCATAGACGAAGATCACGACCTTGTAGCGCGCGGTGTTGATGCCGAAGGACTCGGCCATGCCCGCCCCGCTCTTCAACGCGCGGATGGCGCGACCCGGCCGCGAATCCAGCAGGTTGTGCGTGCCCCACAGCGCCAGCAGCACCGCGATCCAGATGAGGTAGTAGATGTCCCGCCCGGCGGCCATCGGCATGCCGAAGAGCGAAATGGGCGCGATGCCGGCGATGCCGTCATGCTTGCCCAGCGATTCCATGTTGCCGAAAAGGTAGTACAGCGACAGGCCCCAGGCGATGGTGCCCAAGGGCAGGTAATGCCCCGAGAGCCGCAAGGTGATGGCGCCCAGCACGAAGGCCAGCAGCGCCGTCGCGGCCAGGCCGGCCACGAGGCCCAGCCAGGGCGACAGCCCGATCTGCACGGTCATCCACGCCGAGGCATAGGCCCCGATGCCCACGAAGGCGGCCTGCCCGAAGGACGTGAGCCCGCCCACGCCCGTGAGCAGCACCAGGCCCAGCACGACGAGGCTGGCCAGGCCGATGTAGTTGAGCTGCGTGATCCAGAATTCCGGCGTGCCCGGCACCTGGGGCAGCACGGCCAGGAGCAGCAGGAAGCCGCCAAGAAGCAGACGCCGCGCCATTTATGCGTCCTCCTCGTGCACCGGGCCGCTGGCGATCGAGCGCCACAGCAGCACCGGGATGATGAGGGTGAACACGATGACTTCCTTGTAGGCGCTGGCCCAGAACGAGGCGAAGGCCTCGATGAGCCCCACCAGCACGGCGCCGCCCGCGGCCACCGGATAACTGGCCAGGCCGCCGATGATGGCCGCCACGAATCCTTTCAAGCCGATCAGGAAGCCGGTGTCGTAGTAGATGGTGGTGACCGGCGCGATCAGCATGCCCGAGAAGGCGCCGATGAACGCGGCCAACGTGAAGGTGAGCCTGCCCGACAGGGCGGTGCTGATGCCGACCAGGCGCGCGCCGCGCCGGTTGACGGCGGTGGCGCGCAAGGCGCGGCCATACAGGGTGTGGCCGAAGAAGGCCCAGAGCGCCGTGATGAGCACGGCGCTGGCGCCCACCACGAAAAGGCTTTGCGCCGACCAGCTGACCGCGCCGAAGTCCACCTGCCCCTCCAGGAAGGCCGGCGTGCGCCAGCCCTCGGCGCCGAAGAACACCAGGCCCATCCCCATGAGGGCGAAGTGCACGGCCACCGACACGATGAGCAGCACCAGCGGGCTGGCCTCGGCCAGGGGCTGGTAGGCGGCGCGATACAGCAGGGGGCCCAGCGGCACGACCAGCGCCAGGGACAGCAGCACGTTGCCCCAGAGCGGCAGTTGCTCGGCCACGGCGATGGGCGTGAGATAGAACAAGGCCCAGGGCACCAGCACACAGGTCAGCAGCGTGCCGCGCAAGGCCGAATAAATGCCGGTGCGCAAGGCCTGCACCAGCTCCATGCCCAGCACGACCGTGCCCGCGATGGGCAGCAGCCACACGGTGCCAGGCACCCTGCCCTCCACCAGCATGGCCAGGGTCAGGGCCCCGAAGGTCACGAATTCGCCCTGGGGAATGAAGATGACGCGGGTGACCGCGAACACCAGGACCAGCGCCAGGCCCAGCAGGGCATAGATGGCGCCATTGACGATGCCGTCCTGCGACAGGATCAGGGCGATTGTGAAATCCATCGGGAAAAACGCTTCCTTGCGCCGGGCCGCGGCGGCCCCGGCGGATCAGGGGGAAAAATCAGAGATCGGGCTGGTAGACCCACTTGCCGCCCTTGACGGTCACCATGACGCGGGCACGTTCGTCGAAACCGGCGTGCTCCGTGGGGCTCATGTTGAAGACGCCTTGGGAAACCGCCAGGTTCTGCACGCTTTCGATCGCGTCGCGCAGGGCGGCACGGAAAGCGGGCGTGCCCGGCTTGGCGCCGGTGGCGGCGGCCTTGGGCACGGCAGCCAGCACCAGCTGGCCGGCATCCCACAGGTGGCCGCCGAAGGTGTTGGTGGAGCCGGCGCCATGCGCTTTTTCGTACAGCTCGGTGTAGACCAGGGCCGAGGCCTTCACCGGGTGGCTGTCGGGCAGCTGGCTGGCCACCAGCAGCGGGCCGGCCGGCAGGATCATGCCCTCGCAGTCCTGGCCGCACACGCGCAGCACGTCGCTGTTGGCCGCGCCGTGGGTCTGGTAGATGCGGCCGGCATAGCGGCGCGCCTTCAATTCCTTCTGCGGCAGCACGACGGGCGTGCCCGAACCGGCCACCAGGATCGCGTCGGGGCGCGCGGACACGAGCTTCAGGATCTGGCCGGTGACGCTGGTGTCGTTGCGCGCATAGCGTTCCACGCCCACGACCTTGATACCGCGCTTTTCCGCCGCCTGGGTCATTTCGGTCAGCCAGCCCTCGCCATAGGCATCGGAGAAGCCGATGAAGCCCAGGGTCTTGACCTTCTGCCTGACCATCGCGTCGCCCAGGGCGGCGGCCATCAGGGCGTCGTTCTGCGGCGTCTTGAAGGCCCAGCGGCGCTTCTCGTCCACCGGCTGCACGATCTTGGCGCTGGCGGCCACGCTGATCATGGCCGTGCCGGTCTCGGCGGCCACGTCGACCATGGCCAGCGAGCCGGGCGTGCCGTTGGTGCCCAGCACCACGTCCACCTTGTCCTCGGCGATCAGCTTGCGGGTATTGCGCACGGCCTGGGTCGGATCGGTGGCGTCGTCAAGCACGATGTACTCGATCCTGATGCCGTCGACGTCGGTGGGCAGCAGGGCCACGGTGTTGCGGCTGGGGATGCCCAGCGAGGCGGCGGGCCCGGTGCTCGACACGGTCACCCCCACCTTCACCTGGGCCTGGGCGGCGCCCAGGGGCAAGGACAGCGCCAGAGCGGCAGTCCATGCGGACAGCCGGAACATGCTACGAGAGGTCATGGTGTCTCCTGGGTGCGGGGGCGCGATGCCAGACCGTGCCGCAACGCAGAGAATTTATGGGAATGAGCTGCTTTTGTAGGGCGGAATGATATCAGCCCCCCGGGATGGGATAATGGACAGAACCCTGGTGCGGCGCCGTGGTCCAATACCCTTCGATCCGTCCCCTTTGCAGTCCGGCAGGAGACCTCATGCAGAAAGTCACCAAAACCGACGCCCAATGGCGTGAGCAGCTCACCCCCGAACAGTATTACGTGGCCCGCCAGAAGGGCACCGAACGCGCCTTCACCGGCGAATACTGGAATACCAGCACGCCCGGCATCTATCGTTGCGTGGGCTGCGGCACGCCGCTCTTCGCCTCCGACACCAAGTTCGACGCCGGCTGTGGCTGGCCCAGCTATTTCGACCCCATCGACCCGGCGCGCGTGCGCGAGGAAACCGACACCAGCCACGGCATGGTGCGCACCGAGGTGCTGTGCAACATCTGCGACTCGCACCTGGGCCACGTGTTTCCCGACGGCCCGCCGCCCACCGGCCTGCGCTACTGCATCAACTCCCTTTCCATGACTTTCGAGCCCGATCCCGCATGAAGAAGTTCCTGTTCGATCTCTTTCCGCTGATTCTCTTCTTCGCGGCCTATCGCTTCGCGGACATCTATGTAGCCACGGCCGTGGCCATCGCCGCGGGCGTGCTGCAGATCGCCTGGCTCAAGCTGACGGGCAAGGCCATCGAGGGCATGCACTGGGTCAACCTGGGCGTCATCGTCTTCTTCGGCGGCGCCACCCTGCTGCTGCACGACGAGGCCTTCATCAAGTGGAAGCCCACGGTGGTCTACTGGCTCTTCGCCGGCGCGCTGCTCGGTTCCCGCTACCTGCTGGGCAAGAACCTGCTGCGCAAGCTGCTGGGCGCCAAGATCCGGATGCCCGACAACATCTGGGACCGCTTCAACGCCAGCTGGGCCCTCTTCTTCGTGCTGGCGGGCTGCGCCAACCTGTACGTCGCCTTCTCGGGCCACTACACCGAGAGCCAGTGGGTCAGCTTCAAGGTGTTCGGCCTGATGGGCCTGCTGCTGGTCTTCGTCATCGGCCAATCGGTCTGGCTGGGCCGCCACATGCAGGCGCCCGAGGAAACCGGCGCAGGCGCCGGCGACGACCTTCCCGCCAAGCCGCTGGCAGAACAGGAGCGCCAGCCATGAGCGGCGCCGACACCGAACGCATGGCGCTCATCCGCGCCCGCCTGGCGGCCCTGGAACCCCAGTCGCTGGACATCCTGGACGAGTCCCACCTGCACGCCGGCCATGCCGGCGCGGCAGGCGGCGCAAGCCATTATCGCGTCCGCATCGTGGCCGCCTGTTTCACCGGCCTGACGCCCGTGGCGCGGCATCGGCTGGTGTATCATCATTTGCAGGATTTGATCCCCTATCCCATCCATGCCCTGGCGCTGGATGCCCAGTCTCCCTGAAAGGAAGTTCCTTCCCATGAAACGTATCGCCCTGGCGCTGGCGGCCCTGACCCTCTCCGCTCCGCTGTACGCCCAGAACGTCGCGACGGTCAACGGCAAGGCCATCACGCAGAAAAGCGTCGACCAGTTCGTCTCGCTGCTCGTCACGCAAGGTGCCACCGATTCGCCCCAGTTGCGCGAACAGGTCAAGCAGGAACTGATCACCCGTGAAGTGCTGCTGCAAGCCGCCGAAAAGGCTGGCGTGGCCAAGCAGCCCGAAGTCCAGACCGAACTCGACCTGACCCGCCAGGGCATCCTGGTGCGCGCGCTGCAAGCCGACTTCCTGAAGAAGAACCCCGTCACCGACGCCCAGGTGCAAGCCGAGTACAACAAGCTGAAGGCCGAGCAAGGCAATCAGCAGGAATACAAGGTTCGCCACATCCTGGTCGAAGACGAGAAGCTGGCCAACGACCTGACCGCCCAACTGACGGGCAAGAAGGCCAAGTTCGAAGACCTGGCCAAGAAGAACTCCAAGGATCCGGGCAGCGCCGAGCGTGGCGGTGAACTGGGCTGGGCCCCGGCCTCGAACTACGTCCAACCTTTCGCGCAGGCCGTGACCGCGCTGAAGAAGGGCGAGATCAGCGCCAAGCCGGTGCAGACCCAATTCGGCTGGCACGTCATCCAGGTCGAGGACGCCCGTCCCGTGGAATTCCCCCCGCTGGACCAGGTTCGCCCGCAGATCGAGGAAATGCTGCGCCAGCAAGCCTTCACGACCTACCGCAACGGCCTGCGTGAAAAGGCCAAGGTGCAGTAAGCACGACGCGCCTTACGCGTGAAAAAGCCCCGGTCAGTGCATCTGCCGGGGCTTTTTCCTTGCCGGCGCCACACGGCATGGCATCAGGCAGGCAACACCGCGGTTGCCTCGATCTCGATCAGCATGCCATCCAGTGCCAGACGGGGCACGGGGATCAGGGTGCAGGCGGGCGGCGGCGCTTTCCCCCACAGGGCCCCCAAGGCCTGCGAGAACACACCCAGGCGTGCTTCGGAATGATCCACCACCAGCACGGTCAACTTGGCCACATCGCGCGGCTGGGCTTGCGCGGCATGCAGCGCGGTGACGAGATTGGAAAGGGCCTGCTGCACCTGCGCCGCGAACTCCGCGGGCAGCGCGCCGCTGGCATCCTCGCCGCCCTGCCCCGACACGTAGACCATGCGCGTGCAGGGGGAGACGACAGCCACGTGCGAATAGCCGTTGGGACGCGGATCGTACAGGCCGGGCGGGTTGATGAAGGTCAGGGGGGAAGGTGCAGCGGTCATGAGCGGCTCCTGGTGGCGGATGGCCCGGGAACCAGGCTGGCCACGGGCACGCATGCAAGTGCGATACCCGGCATGGTCGGACCTCAAGCGGGCTTGAGGTCAAGCCGTCACGGTTCGCTCACGCCACTTCCTCGTGCCCGAGCGTGCGCGTTATCGGCGCTGGCGCGACGACACGCCCCAAGGCTTCGTCTTCAGCGTCAAGGCGCCGCGCTACATCACCCATATCCGCAGGCTGCACGACGTGCGCACGCCCATGGCAAATTTCATGGCCTCGGGGGTGTTGGCGCTGGGTGACAAGCTGGGACCGATGCTGTGGCGGCGAGCCCGCTGACGCACGGCGCGTGGACGGTCGCGCGCCGCGCGCGGCGCACCGGGACGTGTATTGCTACTTCGACAACGACGTGAAGGTGTGCGCGCCACGCGATGCCCGCAGCCTGATGCGCAGGCTGCGGGTGCCGCTTGCGCCGGTCGCGCCGGCGCAGCGTTGGGCAAGCAGGCAGCCGTGCCCCGAGCCCGCTGTTCCCAAACCCGGCGCTAGGCCACTCCCAGCAAGGCTTTCAGCCCTGCCTCGTCCAGGATGGCCACGCCCAGCTCCTGGGCCTTGGCGAGCTTGCTGCCCGCCTCTTCCCCCGCCACCAGATAGGCGGTCTTCTTCGAGACGGAACCGCTCACCTTGCCGCCCGCCGCCAGGATGTGGCGGGTGGCGTCGTCGCGGGTCCATTCCGGCAAGGTGCCGGTCAGCACCAGGGTCTTGCCGGCCAGCACGCCGCCGCCCTGGGCCTGTGCCTCGGGCTGCGGATCCACGCCCTGCTGCTTCAGTTGCCGCACGACCTCGCGGTTGTGTTCCTCCTGGAAGAAACGATGCAGCGACCCCGCCACGACCGGGCCGACGTCGGGCACCGCCAGCAGCGCTTCTTCCGATGCATCCATGACCGCGTCGATGGAGCCGAAATGCCTGGCGGTATCGCGCGCGGTGGTTTCCCCGACATGCCGGATGCCCAGGGCAAAGATGAGGCGGCCCAGCGAGGGCTTGCGCGCCACGTCCAGCGCCTGCACCAGGTTCTCGGCGGACTTCTGGCCCATGCGGTCGAAGTCGGCCAGTTCCTCGGCCTTCAGCGTGAAGAGATCGGCCAATGATTTGACGCGATCGCTGTCGACCAGTTGATCGACCAGCTTCTCGCCCAGGCCCTCGATGTCCAGCGCCTTGCGTCCCGCGGCGTGCAGCAGCGACTGCTTGCGCTGCGCGGCGCAGAACAGGCCGCCCGTGCAGCGCGATACGGCCTCGCCTTCCGGACGTTCGATGGCCGAGCCGCAGACCGGGCAATGCGTGGCCATGACGAATTGCGTGGCGTCTGCCGGACGCTTGTCCAGCACCGGCCCCACGACCTCGGGAATCACATCGCCCGCACGGCGCACCACGACGGTGTCGCCGATGCGCACGTCCTTGCGTTCGATCTCGCCTTCGTTGTGCAGGGTGGCGTTGGTGACGGTGACGCCGCCCACGAACACGGGCTCCAGCCGCGCCACGGGCGTGATGGCGCCGGTGCGGCCCACCTGCACCTCGATGGCCAGCAGTCGTGTCGTGGCCTCTTCCGCGGGGAACTTGTGTGCGACGGCAAAGCGCGGCGCGCGCGCCACGTAGCCCAGCACGCGCTGGCCGGGCAGGGAATCCAGCTTGTAGACGACGCCGTCGATGTCGTATCCCAGGCCCGCTCGGGCCTCGCCCACGGTCGCGTAATAGTCCAGCAGGCCATCCGCGCCGGACTTCAGCGCGTTGTGGCGCGTGTTCACGGGCAGGCCCAGCGCGGCCAACCAGGCCAGCATCTCGCCGTGCGTCTCGCGCGGCAGCTCGGACGCCTCGCGCACGCCCGGCGCGGGCTCGTCGAAAAGGCCCGGCTGGCTGCGTGGCAGGCCATGCACTTCACCCCAGCTGTAGGCATAGAAGCGCAAGGGCCGGCGCGCGGTGATGCGCGGATCGAGCTGGCGCAGGCTGCCCGCGGCAGCATTGCGCGGGTTCACGAAGACCTTCTCGCCACGCTCGGCCTGCGCCGCGTTCAGGCGCTCGAAGTCCTCGCGGTTCATGAACACTTCGCCGCGCACTTCCAGCACGCGCGGCGCGGCGTCCTTCAGGCGCAGGGGAATGGACTTGATCGTCCGGATATTGCTGGTGACATCCTCGCCCGTGGTGCCATCGCCGCGCGTGGCGGCCTGCACCAGCACGCCCTTTTCATAGCGCAGGCTGATCGCCAGGCCATCGAGCTTCTGCTCGCAGAAATAGGCGGCCTGCGCCTCGGCGCCCAGCAGGCCCGCGCGGCGCAGCGTGTCGCTGACCCGCTGGTCGAAGGCGCGGGCTTCCTCGGGATCGAAGGCATTGCCCAGCGACAGCATCGGCACGGCATGCGTGACGCTGCCGAACGCGGCCACGGGCGCGGCGCCGACGCGCTGCGTGGGCGACTCGGGCGTGATGAGTTCAGGGTGCTCGGCCTCCAGCGCCTGCAGCGCGCGCATGAGCGCGTCGTACTCGGCGTCGGAGATTTCCGGGGCGTCCTGGGTGTAGTACAGGACGTTGTGATGCTCGATTTCTTCGCGCAGGCGCGCCGCTTCCTGGGCTGGGGCGACGCCGCCAGCCGACTTGCCTTGGCTCAAGAGAACACTCGCTGGGCTCGCGGGCTGGCGGCGCGCAAGCCGGCCTGCTCCAGTTGGGTATACAGCACCTGCAGGCGCTCGTCGATGCCGGCGTGGGCGCCGTCATGCAGGGGCCTGCCCTGGTCGTCCACCAGGTCCGCGCGCAGGCGCGCGGCCAGCTCGCGGCCAACCTTGACCATGCGGCCGAAGGGCTGGTCGTCGGGCGGGCTGCACGGCACGTCCAGCAGCAGGCTCAGGCGCTCGACCGTGCCCGGTCCGCCTTCGAAGGGTTGGCCATCGCCTCGCGACAGCGTGAAACGGGCAATGCCTTCGTCGGACAGCCAGCCCAGCCGGCCGTCCAGGTCGGCGAAGCCGATGTCGCGGGCCGCGCGCAGCACGGTATCGACAGGCTGGGCCGCGCCCAGCAGCACCGTCAGGCCCACCTGGGTGTCCAGGGCGGCGCAGGTGTCGTCCAGCCGGGCAGCGCGATCCAGCACGGCCTGCTGATCGGGCCCCTCGACCGTGGCCTCCAGCCTTTCGGCCAGGTCTTGCGCCCGTCCCCAGACCTGCGACCACTCGATGGCGGTCAGCGGACCGCTGCGGTTGGCCAGCAGCACCGCCAGTTGCAGCGACACATAGGATTCGTCGGACCGCAGGCGCGCCGCGTGGCGGCCGCGATCGCTTTCGGCAAAGACGCGTATGGGCTTGCGGCCGGCGCTGCGCAGGCCCTGCAGCATCGGGATCAGGTCGGCGCCACGCACCGAACCGGCCAGGGCGAGATCGATGACGACCTCGCTGCCATCGTCGGTTTCCTCGGTGTCGTGGGCCTCGGGCGCGGCAGCCGCGGCATCGTCACCGGCCGCGTCGTGGCGCGACGCGGCCATGCCCGGTTCACGGCGCCCCTCCGCGGGGCCGGCTTCGCCCGCGCCCAGCAGCGGGTCGTGCTCGGAGGCCGGGAAATGCGCCTGCATGCGCTCGCGCGCACGGCGATCCTGCCACCAGTTGAATCCCAGCACCAGGGCGATGATCAACACGCCCAAAACGACCAGTCCGATCTGCAAATCACTCATTCTTTTTACTCCGCTGCCAGTCCGCGAGGGACGGCGCCTACGGTACTCAGGCCGCCTCGGCAGCCCATTGCACCGCGGAATCGATGTCCACGGCCACGATACGCGAAACCCCTTGTTCCTGCATCGTCACGCCCACCAGTTGCTTGGCCATCTGCATGGCGATCTTGTTGTGCGAGATGAACAGGAACTGGGTCTGTTCGCTCATGCTGCTGACGAGGTTGGCATACCGCTCGGTATTCGCGTCGTCCAGCGGCGCGTCCACCTCGTCGAGCAGGCAGAACGGCGCCGGATTTAGCTTGAAGAGCGCAAACACCAGGGCGGTCGCCGTCAGCGCCTTCTCTCCCCCCGACAGCAGGTGGATGGTGCTGTTGCGCTTGCCCGGCGGCTGCGCCATGACCTGCAGCCCCGCATCCAGGATTTCCTCGCCCGTCATGATGAGCTTGGCCTCGCCGCCCCCGAACAGCCTGGGGAACAGGTCTCCAAAGTGACCGTTCACGGTCTCGAAGGTTTCCTGCAGCAAGGCGCGCGTCTCGCGATCGATCTTGCGGATCGCGTCTTCGAGCGTCTCGATGGCCTCGTTCAGGTCGGCGTGCTGGGAATCCAGGAAGCCCTTGCGCTCGCGCGCGGTGTTCAATTCGTCCAGCGCGGCCAGGTTCACGGAGCCCAGGGATTCGATCTGGCGCGAGATGCGTTGCACCTCGGACTGCAGCCAGTTCACGCGGCGCCACGACTCGTCCAGCGTTTCCAGGTCGGCGGCCAGCGCATCGCGGTCCACCTGGCGCGCGTCCAGCTGCTCGGCAAACTGCTCGATGGCCAGGCGCGCGGCCTGCTCCTGCAGCTGCAATTCCATGATCCGCGCCCGGCGCGGCTCGAGCGAGCGCTCGCGTTGCAGGCGCTCTTCGTCGGCGGAACGCAGTTGCGCCGACAGATCATCCAGCTCGATGCGGGCGCGCGACAGCGACTCCTCGCGCTCGGCACGCAGCTCCAGCGCATCCTGCAAGCCGGCCTCGGCAGCCGAGGCATCCAGCACGGCCAGGTCTTCCTGCAACTGTTCGAGCTCGACGCCGGCACGGCGGGTCTGCTCGGCAGCCAGCTGCTGGTTGCGCTGCAGGTCGACGATGCGGGCACGCAGGCCACGCTCGGTGAAGTCGGCCTCCTGGGCGGCGCGCTCCAGCTCGCGCAGGCGGGCACGGGCAGCCTCGGCCTGGGCGGCCAGGTCCTCGCCCGCGATCTCGGCGTCGGCGAAGACGGATTGCTTCTCGCCCAGCTCCTCGTCCAGCGACTCGAAACGGGCTTCCGCTTCCTCGCGGGCGGCGCGCAGCTCTTCCTGCTGCACGCCGATCTCTTCCATGTCTTCGCGCAGGCGCGCGGCGCGCTCGCCGGTTTGCTGGGCCTGCTGCTGCAGGCGTGAATGTTCAAGCTGCAGGTCGTGCAGGCGGCGCGTGACCTCGGACACGCGCTGGCGCGCCGGGGCCAGCGCCTGGCTGACCTGCTGCCAGCCGGCCTCGGCGCGGGCCACCGCGCTGCGGGACTGGTCGGCGATCAGTTGCTGCGCCTTGATCTCTCGCTGCAGGTTCTCGATTTCCTGCTGTCGCGCCAGCATGCCAGCCTGCTCGGAATCGGCGGCGTAGAAACGCACGCTGTGCGCATCGACCAGGTGGCCGCTCTTGACGACCAGCACCGCCCCCTCGGGCAGGCTGGCGCGCGCGCCCAGCGCCTGCGCCAGGTCTGGCGTGGTGTAGACGTTGCGCAGCCAGTCGGCCAGCAGGGTGCGTAGCGCCGGATCGGTGATGCGCAGCAGGCTGGCCAGCGGCGTCAGGCCGGCAGGCGGCGCCGGCACGGCAGCCGGCACGGGCAATTGATAGAACGCCAGGCGCGCGGGCGGCGCGTCCTCGGCGAAGGCGCGCGCCCAGTCCAGGTTGCGCACCTCCAGGCCGGCCATGCGCTCGCGCAGGGCGGACTCCAGCGCGGTTTCCCAACCCGGCTCGATGTGCAGCTTCTGCCACAGGCGGCCCAGGCCTGCCAGTTCGTGGCGGGCCAGCCAGGGTTCCAGCGTGCCCTGCTTCTGCACGTCTTCCTGCAGCTTGGACAATGCGGCCAGGCGGGCATCCAGCTTGGCCAGCGACTGGGCCTCGGCCTGCGCGGCCTGCTGGGCGCTGGAACGCTCGGCATCGGCCTGCGGCACGCGGGCCTCGAGCTCGGCCAGCGTCTCCTGGGCTTCATGCAGCTGGTCTTCGGCCACCGCCTTGGCACCGGCCAGTTCTTCCAGGCGCACGGGATCCGGCGCCTGCAGTTCGCGCAGTTCCTGCTCCAGGCGCTCGCGGCGCTGCTCCAGGCTTTGCAGCTGGCGGTCGGCGTCGCGCTGTGCCTGCGCGGCCAGCGCCAGGCTCTGCTCGACCTTTGCCAGCGCGCTGCGCATTTCGTCGCGTGAGGCGGCCGCTTCACGCACCCGGCGCTCGGCATCGGGCAGCAGCGTCTGCGCATCGGCCGCGGCGGCCTGAGACGCCTCGGCGCGCGCCGCGCCCTCGGCCAGCTCTTCCTCGGACTGGGCGATCTGTTCGGTGCAGTGTTCCTGCTGGGCGCGCCACTCGTCGATCTGCTGCTGCAACTGCACGCGACGCGCCTGCAGGCGGTTGCGCGAATCGACCACGTGGCGGATCTCGGCCTCCAGCGTGCTGACCTGCGCATTCGCTTCGTACAGGGCGCCCTGGGCCGTGTGCACGGCATCGCTGGCGGCGTAATGGGCCTGGCGGCGCGACTCCAGCGCGGCCTCGTCGGTGCGCAGGGCGGCGACCGCGCCTTCGAGTTCGGTTTGCGCCTGCTCGATTTCCAGCGCCTTCTGGGCGCGCTCTTTCTTGGCCGCGGTTTCACGCTGGAACCAGAGCAGGTGCTGCTTGCGCTCGCCGTCGGCTTCCAGCTCGCGGTACTGGCGCGCCACCTCGGCCTGGCTTTCCAGGCGCTCGAGCTGGCTGCCCAGTTCGCGCAGGATGTCTTCCACCCGCGTCAGGTTCTCGCGCGTGTCCGACAGGCGGTTCTCGGTTTCGCGGCGGCGCTCCTTGTAGCGCGAGACGCCCGCGGCCTCTTCCAGGTAGACGCGCAGCTCTTCGGGCTTGGCCTCGATGAGGCGGTTGATCATGCCCTGGCCGATGATCGCGTAGCCACGCGATCCCAGGCCCGTGCCCAGGAAGATGTCGTGGATGTCGCGGCGGCGGACCTGCTGGTTGTTGACGTAGTAGCTGCTGGTGCCGTCGCGCGTCAGCACGCGGCGCACGGCGATCTCGGCGTAGGTGCTCCACTGCCCGACGGCACGGCCCTCGGCGTTGTCGAACACCAGCTCGACCGAGGCGCGCGCGGCCGGCTTGCGGTTGCCCGAGCCGCTGAAGATCACGTCCTGCATCGACTCACCGCGCAGTTCGGACGCCTTGGTCTCGCCCAGCACCCAACGCACCGCGTCGATGATGTTGGACTTGCCGCAACCGTTAGGCCCCACCACCCCCACCAGCTGGCTGGGCACGGGGATGGCGGTCGGGTCGACGAAGGACTTGAAGCCGGCAAGTTTTATCTGGATCAGGCGCACGGTTGCAAGAAGGAAGAGAGAAGCGCAAGGTATTGCGGATCCGGGCGGACAAGGACCCGGGGCTAGGCCAAGGGACAGCGGCGATGCACGGCGTGGGCCGGGAACAACAGCCCGGCGCGCAGG
This sequence comes from Orrella dioscoreae, assembly GCF_900089455.2. Taxonomy (NCBI): domain Bacteria; kingdom Pseudomonadati; phylum Pseudomonadota; class Betaproteobacteria; order Burkholderiales; family Alcaligenaceae; genus Orrella; species Orrella dioscoreae. Next base: position 1,508,379 of record NZ_LT907988.1, on the reverse strand, counting down.
TCCAGCCTTCAGGCCTGGCGCCGGTTTCCCTGGCGCCACCGGCATGCAAGGCCTGTCGGGACGGGATACCGCGGTGCAAAAGCGGCCCCATCCGGGGCCGTCTTCGTCATCGAGGCCAATGATACCGCAGGCGCCGCCGGGCCCAGCGGCTATACTCGCTGACACTTTTTTCCCAGCGATACAAATAGCCCCCGGCGCGCCCCAGCGGGGGAGTGACGCGGGCACCATCGGAGGCAACGCTTGAAACGAGGCTTTTACCTGGTCATGGGCGCGCAAGCGCTGTCGTCGCTGGCCGATAACGCGCTGTTCATCGCCGCCATCGCGCTCATCCAGGAGCTTCACGGGCCCGACTGGATGACGCCGGCCATGAAGTGGTGCTTCGCCGCCTCGTACGTCGCGCTGGCCGCCTTCGTGGGCGCCTTTGCCGACTCGTACCCCAAGGGCCGGGTCATGTTCATCACCAACGCCCTGAAGGTCACGGGCTGTCTGCTGATGTTCTGCTACGCCAGTTTCGGCCTTTCGTCCACCGGCCAGACCTATCTGGTGTGCGCCGCCTATGCCCTGGTCGGCATCGGCGCGGCCGCCTACTCGCCCGCCAAGTATGGCATCGTCACCGAAATGCTGCCGCCCCACCTGCTGGTCAAGGGCAACAGCTGGATCGAAGGCCTGACCGTCATCTCCATCATCCTGGGCACGGTCGTGGGCGGCTGGCTGATCTCGTCGAGCGTCTCCAGCTGGCTGCTGGCCCACGAATGGGCCCGCACGCTGGTGAGCACCCCCGCCGAGGCGGCGATCCTGGTGATCGCCTTCGTGTACCTGGGCGCCGCGGCCTGCAACCTGCTGATCCCGCACACCCACATCACCTATCCGCCGCAACAGAAGAACCCCATCAAGCTCATCGCCACCTTCCGGGGCTACGTGCGCACCCTGTGGCGCGACAAGCTGGGCCAGATCTCGCTGGCGGTGACCACGCTGTTCTGGGGCGCCGGCGCCACGCTGCAGCTCATCGTCATCGAGTGGGGCCGCTCGCACCTGGGCTACGGCCTGGACAAGGCCTCCATGCTGATGGGCGTGGCGGCGCTGGGCACCGTCGTCGGCTCCGTGCTGGCCGGCCGCATCCCGCTGACCCGCGCGCTGTCCGTGCTGCCCGTCGGGGCCCTGATGGGCGTGGTGGTCATGATGATGCCGCTGGTCTATTCGCCCTGGAGCGTCTACCTGCTGCTGCTGATCACGGGCGCGCTGGCGGGCTTCTTCGTGGTGCCCATGAACGCGCTGCTGCAGCATCGCGGCCACGTGCTGCTGTCGGCGGGCCACTCCATCGCCGTGCAGAACTTCAACGAGCAGTTGAACATCCTGCTGATGGTCGCGGCCTACACGATCATGCTGAAGCTGCACCTGCCCATCAACACCATCATCGTGATCTTCGGCCTGCTGGTCACCACGCTGATGGCCCTGGTCATCATCTGGGCCCGCGCCAACCTGCGCCGCGACCCGAGCCTGCACGGCCTCATCGGCCAGGAGGGGCACGGCAAGGCGCTCTGAGGCCCACGCCGCACGCATCATGCCCAGGCAAAAAGGCGCCCAAAATTGAACTGACCCCCAGAAGTTGGACAGTTTAAAAGGTCAGGCGGCCAAGGCCTGAGTTCGGTATTGCACCGGGCTCAGGCCTTTTAGTTTGAGCCGGATACGCTGGTGGTTGTAGTAGTGGATGAACTGGCCGATGGCTTTCTGTAGCTGGTCGATGCTGTCGTAGCGGTTCAGGTAGAAGCACTCGGTCTTGAGCGTGGCGAACCAGCTCTCCATGGCGGCGTTGTCCAGGCAGTTGCCCTTGCGCGACATGCTTTGCGTGAGGCCACGATCGGCCAGCATGCGCCGGTAGCTGGGCTGCTGGTACTGCCAGCCCTGGTCCGAGTGCAGCAGCGGTTGGTCGCCCGGCGACAGGCGGCGCATCGCCTTCTTGAGCATGTTGCCCACCAGCCCGAACAACGGACGCTCGCTGGTCTCGTAGGCCACGATCTCACCGTTGTACAGGTCCATCACCGGCGACAGATACAGCTTCTGGCCGCGCACGTTGAACTCCGTCACGTCGGTGACCCACTTCTGGTTCGGACGGTCGGCCTCGAACTGGCGTGCCAGCACGTTCGGCGCCACGCGGCCCACCTCACCCCGGTACGAGCGATACTTCTTCGGGCGCACCAAGGACTTCAGACCCAGCACCCGCATCAGCTTCTGCACCGTCTTGTGGTTCACGCACTGGCCAGCCTGGCGTAGCGCGGCAGTGATGCGTCGGTAGCCGTAGCGGCCCTTGTGGCGCGCATAGACGGCACTGATCTTGGCCTTGAGCCCCGCAGACTTGTCTGCCACGCCCCGCGCCTTCAAGTGGTAGTAGAACGTGCTGCGCGAGAGCCCTGCGACTGCCAGCAGCACACCTACGCGATGCTCTTGCCTCAACCCAGCGATCAACTGCGCTTTTTCTGCGCTGCCGCCCTCTTTTGCTGGATCAAGGCATCGAGCTTTTTTAGGTAGGCGTTCTCCGCTCGGAGGTACTCGTTTTCCTTGAGCACCTCCTCAAGGGTTTTCTGCTCTGGGGCTGTGGGCCCTGACGGTTTTACTGACTGATCTGACATGGCTCTGCATCCGCGCCGACGGCGCTCAAGGGCTTCATTTCCACCCTCATGATACTGACGCTCCCACCTACCAATGTGGCTCGCCGAGCGAATATCAAATGCTGCCGCAGTCTGCGTCAGAGACCACCCCTCACGCCACATCCGATTGAGCACCTGCAGCTTGAATGCCGCGTCGTAGCTCGCGCCCTTGCGACGCAGGCCGCACACCCCGTGCTCTCGATAGCTACTTACCCACCGCCTGACTGTGGCGTGACCAAGACCGTGCCTGGCGCCCACCGTCTTCGATCCCCCCGATCCTGACAGATACTCCTTCACTACCTTGAGCTTGAAACGCTCGTCGTACTTCGCCATGCAAAAACCCCCGAAGATTGGATTTCGTCCAACTTTCGGGGGTCAGTTCAAATTGGGCGCCTTTTTGCTGTATCGGCCGAACGGACTCAGCCCGCGGGCTTGTCCAGCGTGACGGCCAGTTGCAGGTCCTGCCAGGCCCGCGCCTTTTCCAACGGGCTGCGCAGCAGGTAAGCCGGGTGATAGCTGACCACCAGCGGAATCCGGCGTCCGTCAGGCGCGTCCAGGTGATGCACCCGGCCACGCAGGCTGGCGATGGACGCCTCGGTCTGCAGCAGCGTCTGGGCGGCGAAGCGCCCCACCACCAGGATGCGCTCCGGCTTCAGCAAGGTGATCTGGCGCAGCAGATACGGACTGCACGCCGCGATCTCCTCGGGCTTGGGATTGCGGTTGCCAGGCGGCCGGCACTTGATGACATTGGCGATGAAGACGTCCTTGTCCCGGCTCATGCCGACCGAGGCCAGCATGGCGTCCAGCAACTGGCCCGAACGGCCCACGAAAGGCTCTCCCTTGCGGTCCTCCTGCTCGCCCGGCGCCTCGCCCACCACCAGCCAGCGCGCTGCCGGGGCGCCCGTGCCGAAGACGGCCTGCTTGCGGCCATGGCACAGGCCGCAGGCGGTACAGCCCACCACCATCTCGCGCAATTGCGCCAGGTCGGCGCCCGCCACGGCGGCCGCGGTGTCGGCCGATTGCGGCATGGCCGGCGCCGCCGGCGCGGCGGCGGATCTGCCGGTCTTGCCTGGCATCAGCGCCTGGCGGGCAGCGGCAGCGGCCTGGCGGGCGGCGTTCGCATCCGCCGACGAAGGCGCGCGCGCCGGCGGCGGCGCCGGCGGGGTCTGGCTTGCCGGCGCAACGGCGGCGGCAGGTGGCGCAGTGCGCGTCTCCCCTGCCGAAACCTGCGTGGCGGCAGGCTTGGGCGCAGGCGGCGCCCCCCAGACTTTGTCGATGCCGATTTCGCGCAGCCACGCGCGCTGCAGCGCGCTGGGCCGCGGCGGCGCGGGCGGCACGAAAGTGTCGATGCCGGTCACGGCTGACGCTCCACGACGGCCAGCGGCTTCTGCAGCACGCGCGCATCCTCGCGCCCGCCGTGGGCGGCCGGGTAATAGCCACGCCGCAGGCCGATCTGCTTGAATCCCTGCCTGGCATAGAAGCGCTGCGCCTGCTCATTGGATGGCCGCACTTCCAGCAGCACGCCCTCGAGCCCCAGGGCCGCCGCGGCAGCTTCGCAATGCGCCATCAGATAACGCCCCAGCCCGCCGCCCTGCGCATCGCGGCGCACGGCGATGACCAGCAGATGCGCCACGTCGGGGGCGTGCATGGCGATGTAGAAGCCGGCAGCGGCGCCGCCGGCCTCGCGCAGCACCCAGGCCGGATAGCCTGCCGTCAGGGCATCCTGGATGTTGCGGGCGGTCCAGGGAAACGCCTGCACGGCGGTCTCGATGGCCAGCACCGCGTCGATGTCGCCACGCGTCATGGGCGACAGCGTCATGCCGGCAGGCAGGGCCGCGCCGCCCGCGGGCCCTGGCGCGGCCGCCGCCGGCCCCGGAACCCGGGCACGGGGATTGCCGCCAGCCCCTTCGGCCCGCTCGGCCGTCGTGAAGGCAACCTTGTCGCGGACATACAAGGGCGCAGCCAGCTCGGCCGGCACGGTTTCACCCCGCTGCCAGGCCGCCAGGCCCAGGCGCGCCACGGCGTCGGCGCCGGGCCGCAAGGCCGGGTCGCGCTCGCAGAGCGCGGGCAGGGCCATCTGGCCGGCATAGGCCTCCCAGGCATCGCCGGCAACCCGCACAGGCAGGCTGGTTTCGTCCACGCCCCATGCAGGCAGCATGGCCGCCAGCCAGTCCGGGACTGCCGCCGCTGGCATCAGCAGGGGCTCCACCAGGGTCTGCCAGGGTGCCTCCCCGGCCGCGCCACGGCGATAGGCGGCCAGGTAGACCTCTTCCATGCGGGCGTCCAGCGCCACCACCACGACCTGGCCGGGCCCGGCGGTGCTCTGGCTGGCTACCGCCAGATGGGACACCACCGGCAGCACCGGCAGGTCCAGGGCGAATGCCAGGCCCTGCGTCACGCCGCAGGCCACCCGCAAGCCGGTGAAGCCGCCCGGCCCCTGGCCGAAGGCCACGGCGCCCAGGTCCGCACGGCGCAGGCCGGCCTCGGCCAACAGGGCATCGGCCATCGGCAGCAGGCGCTCGGCATGTTCCTGGGAACCTTCGTGCTCGCGAAGCGTCACCTGTACTTCCCCTTTACACAGGCGCAACAGGGCCACGCCGCAACGCGACGAAGAGGTTTCCAGGGCAAGCAGGTTCAGCATCATGGAACCGGATTGTAAAGAACTGCGGCCCCGTGCCGCGAACGTTCATGTTCAGCCCTTCGTAAACTCCGTACGTTACTGAAAAATCGCGGCTTTTGTACTGATGACTGCTTTGTGTAATATCTTGTGTAAACCCACTAGCGGCCGTTTCCCGGCACTGTTACATTCGCGGCCATGAACACACAGACCTCCAATCCCTCCCGTAAAGTCCTCGTCGTCGACGATGACCCCCGCCTGCGCGATCTGCTGCGGCGCTATCTTTCGGAACAAGGCTTCAATGTGTTCGTCGCCGAGGATGCCAAGGAAATGGGCAAACTCTGGCAACGGGAACATTTCGATCTGCTCGTGCTGGATCTGATGCTCCCTGGCGAAGACGGCCTGTCCATCTGCCGCCGACTCCGGGGCGGGCACGACAACACGCCCATCATCATGCTCACCGCGAAGGCCGAGGAAATCGACCGTATCGTGGGCCTGGAAATGGGTGCGGACGACTACCTGTCCAAGCCTTTCAATCCGCGCGAACTGCTGGCCCGCATCAATGCGATCCTGCGCCGCCGCGGCACCGAAGAGCATCCGGGCGCGCCCAGCCAGGAAAACGAGTCCATCGCTTTCGGACCGTACACCCTGAACCTGTCGACCCGCACGCTCATGCGCAACGGCGAGACCGTGCCCATCACCACCGGTGAGTTCTCGGTGCTGAAGGTGTTCGCGCGCCATCCCAAGATCCCGCTGTCGCGCGACAAGTTGATGGAACTGGCGCGTGGCCGCGAATACGAAGCCTTCGATCGCAGCCTGGACGTCCAGATCTCGCGCCTGCGCAAGCTGATCGAGCCGAATCCTTCCAAGCCTGTCTTCATCCAGACGGTCTGGGGCCTGGGTTACGTCTTCGTCCCCGACGGCGGTGGCTGATACCCGGTCTGGCGCGGCCGGCGCGGCATCTCGCCACGCCGGTCCCCGCCGCCCATCCGCCTTGCGCGCCCTGGCTTTACGCCTGCGTCTGGGACTTTTCAGTCGTACCTTCCTGCTGCTGGCAGCCTTGATGCTGCTGAGCCTGGGCGCGTGGCTGCAAGTGTTCTTCAGTATGGAAATGGGACCGCGCGCCACGCAAATGGGCCAGCGCGTGGTGACGACCGTGAACATCACGCGCACGGCGTTGACCTATTCCGCCGAGGATGACCGCAGCAAGATGCTGCTGGATCTTGCCACCAACGAGGGCATCCAGGTCTATCCCCGTGCGCCCGGCGACGTCATCTCCCCCCTGCCCCCCGACAGCTACTGGCAACGCGTCGCCGCGCACATTTCCGCGCGCTTCGGCCCGACCACGCTGCTGGGCTGGTCGGTCAACGAGGTGCCGGGCTTCTGGGTCAGCTTCGAGATCAACAACGACAGCTACTGGCTGGTCTTCGAACGCGAACAGATCGGCCTGACCGGTGGCATCGAATGGCTGGGCTGGGCTGCCGCGGCGCTGCTGCTGTCGCTGATCGGCGCGGCCGTCAGCGTGGGCTTCGTCAACCGGCCGCTGTCACGGCTGGCCAAGACGGCCCAGATACTGTCGCGCGGCGAAACGCCGCCGCCGCTGCCCGAGACCGGTCCCATCGAGATCCGCGAACTGAACGCCAGCTTCAACCGCATGGCGCGCGACATCCGCCAGGCAGAGGCCGACCGCGAGCTCATGCTGGCGGGCATCTCGCACGACCTGCGCACGCCGCTGGCGCGCATGCGCCTGGAAATCGAGATGAGCGGCGTCACGGAAGAAGCGCGCCTCGCCATCGACGAGGACCTGGCCCAGATCGACCACAGCATCGGCCAGTTGATGGATTACGCCCGCCCGGCCGGCGCGCTGCCGCAGATGGCCACGGACATCTCCCAGGCGCTGAGCGAGCTCTACGACCGCGAGCGCAGCCACACCGAGTCCATGGGCGGCGAACTCATCGCCAGCATCGAGCCCGAGCAACTGGTGCGCATCACGCCGCTGGACCTGAAACGCCTGGTCAGCAACCTGATCGAGAACGCGCGCCGCTACGGCAAATCGGTCGATGGCCGCGCCTACATTTCGCTCAACGTCCAGGCCGAGGGAAGCCTGGTGGCCATCGAGGTCTCGGACCGTGGCCCCGGCATCCCGGCCGATGACATCCCCCGCATGCTGCGCCCCTTCTCGCGCGGCGATACCGCCCGCACGGGCGTGAGCGGGGCGGGCCTGGGCCTGTCCATCGTGGACCGCCTGCTGGGCCAGGTGGGCGGCACGCTCAAGCTGCTGCCGCGCGAAGACGGCGGGCTCACCGCCCGCATCGAACTGCCGAAAGCCCGTCTGCGCACCTTCCAGCTCGACGCCGAGAATCCCTGAGCCGATCCGCGCCCAGGGGCTGCCGCCCATGCCGCCCGGCGGCGGCCCATCCCGTAGAATGCCTGCAACAGGGGCCGCCGCCTCCCGCGGCCCCGGTCAACCCGCAGGAGAACCCATGAAAACCGTCGGCGACAAGCTCGAGCCCTTCCGGGTCATCGGCGTCAAACCCGGCTTCAATCAACACGAGGAAAACGGCGTTTCGGCTTTCGAGGACATCACCGAAAGCGCCTTCCCCGGCAAGTGGAAGGTGATCTACTTCTATCCCAAGGACTTCACTTTCGTGTGCCCGACCGAACTGGTGGGATTCAACAACCTGCTGGCCGAGTTCGAAGACCGCGAAACGGTCCTGCTGGCGGGCTCCACCGACAACGAATACGTGAAGCTGGCCTGGCGGCGCGAGCACCCCGATCTCAGCAAACTGGGGCATTACCAGTTCGCCGACACCAATGGCGCCTTGATCGATCAATTGGGCATCCGCGACCGGCACACGGGCGTGGCCCTGCGCGCGACCTTCGTGGTGGACCCCGACAACGTGATCCAGCACGTGTCCGTCAACAGCGAGAATGTCGGCCGCAATCCCGAGGAAGTCCTGCGCGTGCTGGACAGCCTGCAGACCGAGGGCCTGTGCGCGTGCAGCCGCCGGATCGGCGGCGCCACGCTCTAGGTACCAAAGGGCTCGAGGGGCCTCAGGCGCGCGCGATGAGCGCGACCACCGTGGCTGCGATCCCTTCCTTGCGGCCAAGGTAGCCCAGGTGCTCGTTGGTCTTGGCCTTCACGTTCACCGCCCCGGCCTCCACTTCCAGATCGGCCGCGATGTTCGCCACCATGGCGGCAGCGTGCGGCCCGATCTTGGGGGCCTGCGCATGCACCGTGGCATCGACGTTGACGACCCGCCAGCCCGCCTCCCGCACCTTGCCCCAGGCCGCGCGCAGCAGCACGCGGCTGTCGGCGCCCTTGTAGGCCGGATCCGTATCGGGGAAATGACGGCCGATGTCGCCCAGGCCGGCCGCGCCCAGCACGGCATCGGTCACGGCGTGCAGCAGCACGTCGGCGTCGGAGTGGCCCTGCAGCCCGTGGGTATGCGGGATCGTGACGCCCCCGATGATGAGCGGACGGCCCGTCACCAACGCGTGCACGTCGAAACCCTGTCCCACCCGGAACGCGAAAGTCATAGCCACTTCTCCATCCATTCGAAATCTTCGGGCCAGGTCAGCTTGGCATTGCGCGCCGCGCCCCTGACCAGCAGGGGCTTGTGGCCAGCCGCTTCCATTGCGCTGGCTTCGTCGGTCACCGGCGTATGGCGCAAGGCGGCGCTGCGCAGGGCCTGACGCAGGGCGCCGGCGCGGAACATCTGCGGGGTCTGCGCCAGCCACAAGGCCTCGCGCGGCACGGTGCGCGACACGCGCTCGGTCCCTTCCTTCACCGTATCGGCCACCGGCAAGGCCAGCAGCCCGCCGGTGCCGTCGGACAGGCAGGCGTCGATCAGCCGGCCCAGCGCGTCGGCAGGCAGGCCCGGCCGCGCCGCGTCGTGCACCAGCGCCCAGTCGCGCTCGCCGATATCGGGCTCGCGCAAGGCATTCAGGACCGTGTCGGCGCGCGTGCTCCCCCCGCAGGGCCGCACGACCGTGCGCGGCAGGCCGGCCAGGACGGCCTCGGCCCGCACGTCGCCGGGCGCCACGGCCACCCGGACCTGGCTGATGCGCCGGTCCGCGAGCAGGGCCTTGACGGCCAGGCGCAGCATGGGCTCGCCGGCCAGCAGGCGATATTGCTTGGGCGGGGTCTGGCCGCCCTGCGCATTGGCGCGGGCGCCGACGCCGGCGGCGGGGACGATGGCGATGATTCTGTCAGACATGGCGGAGGATTTTATAATCATCGGCGCGATGTCCACTTCAGCCTCCCCCCCAGCCGATATGCCGGCCGTTCCGGTTCCCGCCACCGCCTCCGTCCTTGCCGCCCTGAAACCCGGCCTGCGCCATGCCCAGCCGCGTCCCCCGGGCGCGGGCGACGCCTGGTGGCTGGCCGATATTGCCCACCAGGGCAAGCGCCCGCTGGTCATCCTGACCGCCGAACCGCTGGAGGCCCAGCGCCTGGCCGAGGAGATCCGGCTGTTCGCACCCGGCCTGCGCGTGCGCCAGCTGCCCGATTGGGAAACCCTGCCCTACGACAGCTTCTCGCCGCACCAGGACCTGATTTCCGAGCGCCTGCAGACCCTGCATTCGCTCATGCAGCGGCAGGTGGACGTGCTGACCGTGCCGGTCACCACCGCGCTGTACCGCCTGGCGCCGCCCGCCTTCCTGGCCGCCTACACCTTCGCCTTCAAGCAGGGCGACCGGCTGGACCAGGCGGCGCTGCGCGCCCAGCTCACGCTGGCCAATTATTCGCACGTCGACCAGGTCACCGCGCCCGGGGAATTCTGCCTGCGCGGCGGACTGATCGACCTCTTCCCGATGGGCTCGGCGCTGCCCTACCGGCTGGACCTCTTCGACGACCAGATCGAATCCATCCGCGCCTTCGATGTGGACACCCAGCGCAGCCTGTATCCGGTGCGCGAGGTGCAATTGCTGCCGGGCCGGGAATTTCCCATGGACGAGGCAGCGCGCAATCATTTCCGCGCGCGCTTTCGTGAAGTGTTCGAAGGCGACCCCTCGCGCGCCCTGCCCTATCGCGACATGGGCAACGGCATTCCGTTTGCCGGCGTCGAGTACTACCTGCCGCTGTTCTTCGACGACACGGCAACCTTGTTCGACTATCTGGCGGCCGACACCCTGGTGGTGTCGCAAGGCGACGCCGACGATGCCATCCGCCGCTTCGCGCAAGATACGCAGACCCGCTACCAGTTCCTGAAGAGCGACCGCGAACGGCCCGTGCTGCCGCCCGAACAGCTGTTCCTGTCCGGTGAGGCGCTGTTTGGCCACCTGAAGGGCTTCGCACGGCTGGCGCTGGACGCCGGCGCATGCCACCCTGATTTCGGCCCCGCCCCCGCCGTGGCGGTGGCGCGCCGCGCGGAAGACCCGCTCGGCAAGCTGCGCGCGCTGGTGGAAGAGGCCCGTACCGGACAAGGCGCGCGCCGCGTGCTGCTGTGCGCCGACTCGGCGGGCAGGCGCGAGACCCTCACCCAGATGCTGGCCGAGCACGCGCTTGCGCCCGACACGCAGACCGACACCATCGCCGCCTTCCTGGCCTCGCCCGCGCCCTTCGGCCTGACCGTGGCGCCCCTGTCGGCGGGCTTCACGCTCGCCTCGGGCGGCGTGCTGTTCCTGACCGAGAGCGACCTCTATCCTGGCCATGCCGGGGGGCCGCGGCGCGGCCGCCGCGCGCAGGAGCGCACCAGCAATGTCGAAGCGATGGTGCGCGACCTGTCGGAGCTGCGCGCCGGCGACCCGGTGGTCCATGCGCAGCACGGCATCGGCCGGTATCACGGCCTCGTCAGCATGGACATGGGCGAAGGCGAGATGGAGTTCCTCCATCTGGAATACGCCAGCGGCAGCACGCTCTATGTGCCGGTCTCGCAACTGCACGTCATCGCCCGCTACAGCGGCGCCGACCCTGAGTCCGCGCCGCTGCACCAGCTGGGCTCGGGCCAATGGGACAAGGCGCGCCGCAAGGCCGCCAAGCAGGTGCGCGACACCGCCGCCGAGCTGCTGGACCTGTATGCCCGCCGCGCCGCGCGCGAGGGCTACACCTTCAAGCTGCCGCCCGGCGACTATGAACTCTTCGCCGAAGGCTTCGGCTTCGAGGAAACCCCCGACCAGGCGGCCGCCATCAAGTCGGTGATCGAAGACATGACCTCCGGCAGGCCCATGGACCGCCTCGTCTGCGGCGACGTGGGTTTCGGCAAGACGGAAGTGGCGCTGCGCGCGGCCTTCGTGGCCGTGGCCAACAGCAAGCAGGTCGCCATCCTGTGCCCCACCACGCTGCTGGCCGAGCAGCACGCCCAGACGTTTACCGACCGCTTCGCCGACTGGCCCGTGAAGGTCGTGGAACTGTCCCGCTTCCGCTCGGCCAAGGAGGTCGCCGCCGCCATCGAGGGCATCAACAGCGGCCAGGTCGACATCGTCATCGGCACGCACAAGCTGCTGTCGAAGGACGTCCGCTTCAAGCGCCTGGGCCTGTGCATCATCGACGAGGAACACCGTTTCGGCGTGCGCCAGAAGGAATCGCTGAAGGCGCTGCGCGCCGAGGTCGACGTGCTGACGCTGACCGCCACGCCCATCCCACGCACGCTGGGCATGTCGCTGGAAGGCATCCGCGACTTCTCGGTCATCGCCACCGCCCCGCAGAAGCGCCTGGCCATCAAGACCTTCGTGCGGCGCGAGGACGGCAGCACCATCCGCGAAGCGCTGCTGCGCGAATTGAAGCGCGGCGGCCAGGCCTACTTCCTGCACAACGAAGTCGAGACCATCCACAACCGCCGCGCGCGGCTGGAAGAGCTGGTGCCCGAAGCGCGCATCGCCGTGGCCCATGGCCAGATGCCCGAGCGCGAGCTGGAGCAGGTCATGAAGGGCTTCTACCAGCAGAAGTTCAACGTGTTGCTGTGCACGACGATCATCGAGACGGGCATCGACGTGCCCAGCGCCAACACCATCGTCATCCACCGCTCGGACCGTTTCGGCCTGGCGCAGCTGCACCAGCTGCGCGGCCGCGTGGGCCGCTCGCATCACCAGGCCTACGCCTATCTGCTGACGCCTGGCGAAGACGCCATCACCAGCAATGCCAAGAAGCGGCTGGAGGCCATCCAGGCCATGGAGGAGCTGGGCTCGGGCTTCTACCTGGCCATGCACGACCTGGAAATCCGCGGCACGGGCGAAGTCCTCGGCGACTCGCAGTCCGGCAACATCCACGAGGTGGGCTTCTCGATGTACAACGAGATGCTCAACGAGGCCGTCCGCGCGCTGAAGGCCGGCGAGGAGCCGGATCTCGACGCGCCGTTCTCGGCGGGCTGCGAGGTCAACCTGCATGTCCCGGCCCTGCTGCCCTCCGACTATTGCGGCGACGTGCATGCCCGCCTGTCGCTCTACAAGCGGCTGTCGCACGTCACCGACGAGGAAGGCCTCATCGATATCCAGGAAGAGCTGGTGGACCGCTACGGCAAGCTGCCCGAGCCCGCCCGCGCGCTGCTGGCCACGCACCGGCTGCGCCTGGCGGCCGAGCCGCTGGGCATCCAGAAGATCGACGCCAGCGAAACGCAGGCCCTGCTGCAGTTCAAGGCCAAGACGCCCGTGGATCCGGTGCGGATCATCGAACTGGTCCAGAAGCAGCGCCACGTCCGCCTGTCCGGCCAGGATCGCCTGAAGATCGAGATCAAGGCGCCCGACCTGGTTTCCCGTGTAGAGGCGGTGCGCACCGTGCTGCGTGCGCTGGCCTGAGCCGCTCCCCACCCTGCTACCATTCCTCCTGGCTTTCTCCTGACGGCAATTCCATGACCGCCACGCATCTCGTCATCCAGTCCCCCGCCCTTGCCGCCGACCTCGTCGAACAGGCGGCCGCCGTCGCCATGGCCAACGGCTCCACCCGCCTGGGCACCACCGCCGTGCGCCTGATGGACGTCGATCCCGACCCGGGCACCCGCGCCGCCGTGCACGACTGGTGCGCCCAGGCCTCGGTGGACTACGCCTACGTCACGCCCGGCGTCGCACTGCGCCAGTGCAAGGTGCTGGCGATGGACATGGACTCCACGCTCATCAACATCGAGTGCATCGACGAGATCGCCGACATCGTGGGCAGGAAGCCCGAGGTCTCGGCCATCACCGAAGCCGCCATGCGCGGCGAGATCAAGGATTTCTCGGAAAGCCTGCGCCGCCGCGTCGCCCTGCTGGAAGGCGTGCCGGCCGAAGCGCTGGAACGCGTCTACACCGAGCGCCTGCGCCTGAACCCCGGCGCCGAAAAACTGGTGTCCACGGCCCAGGCCGCGGGTATCAAGGTGCTGCTGGTGTCCGGCGGCTTCACGTTCTTCACCGACCGCCTGCGCGAGCGCCTGTCGCTCGATGCCGCCCATGCCAATGTGCTGGAGATCGACCGCGGCGTGCTGACGGGCAAGGTCACGGGCGACATCGTGGACGCCTACGGCAAGGCCGTGCACCTGCGCGAGTTCGCCAGGCAGCATGGCGCCGCGCAGGAAGAGATCATCGCCATCGGTGACGGCGCCAATGACCTGCAGATGCTGGGGCTGGCGGGCTACTCGGTGGCCTATCGCGCCAAGCCCGTGGTGCGCCAGCACGCACGCTACGCACTCAGCCACTCGGGCCTGGACGGCGTGCTGAACTGGTTCGAATCCTGATCAGGCACCCGCATGGACGCGCTGCACACCGCTCGCCTCCGTCCCGCGACGGCTGACGCAGCCACGCAGGCGGCGCGCACGACGTCGGCCACGCCGTCCGCCATCGCGGGCAATCCGGCCGCAGCCGTCTCCTCGACCGCCAAGCTTTCCTCCTTCGCGCGGCAACTGAGCGACGCCGCCGCCCACGCCGCCTGGCGCGACAACGGCGCCAGCCGCGAGCAGTTGGCCGCCCTGGCCGGCACGATCACGGAGGCGCTGCTTGGCGCCCGCTATGACCAGGACAAGGCCGCGCACGACGCCGAAGTGCCCGACAGCACCGACCCGGCACGCCTCGCCCTGGCCGAGCAGGCCACCCGCTACGTGAATGATGAAGGCCCGAATCCGTTCAAGGGCCTGCCGCGCGACCAACTGGCCCTGATCGCCTACGACGAAAGCGGCACCTTCACGGTGAACGAGCAACGCGCCGCCTGGCTGGAATCCTACGACCAGGAACAAGCCTGGAAGCGGGCCGCCATCGCCAGGATGGACGAGGAACACGAGCGCCTGGGCAAGGTCTCGGAACGCACGCAACAGGGCATCCGCGACCACTATGCGTCGCTGCCGCCGATCGAGGCGGCGCGCTACGCCGAATAGACCGCCTGCATCTGGCGAGCCCGGCCGGGCGCGCCGTGGCGCTCAAGCCTGCGACGGCCCGCCCTGCACAACCTGGCCCGACGCGATATTCCTGACCGCCCGCGCAATCAGCGCCTGCACCGCCTGGTCGGCGGCCTGCGGGTCCCGCGCCTCACAGGCGCGCAGCAGGTCTTCGTGCAGCCCCAGCGCCGCCGCATCGGCGGAATGCGTGCTGGACGCCGAGAAGCTCGTTTTCAGCACTTCCGACAGCGCCCCGGCCAGTTGGCCGATGAACTGGTTGCCGCTGGCTTTCAGCAGCATGCCGTGGAAACGCAGGTCGGCCTGGATGTAGTCTTCGCGCGTGCGCGCGGCAACCATGGCCTCGAAGGATTCGCGCATCAGCGCGATGTCGGCGTCCGAGCCATTGGCCGCCGCCAGCCGTGCCGCCGCCGGCTCGATCACACGGCGCAGTTCGATCAGGTCCGCCAGGAACTTGCGGTCGATGGCGGCCGCCTGCGTGTGCCACTTGAGCACCAGCGGGTCGAACAGGTTCCAGTGCTCGCGGGGAAGGACGTGGGTGCCGGTCTTGGGCCGGATCACCACCAGGCCGCGCGCGGCCAGGGCTTTCATGGCCTCGCGCAACGCCAGGCGGCCGACGCCCAGGCTCTCGGCCAGGGCGGCCTCGGTGGGCACCTGGCCTTGCGGCGCGATCTCGCCCGAGACGATCCGGCGACCCAGCGTTTCGACGATTTGTTCGTGAAAGCTCTTGGGCCGAGTCACAGCCATGCCGGTCAACCATTCAGGGGGAAGTCCGGAAATTTAGCATAGTCACTCCTGGGGCCTCCGGGGCGACAAGGTCAGGAAGACGGGATTTCCTTGCCGGCATTTTCAATCATCATATAATATGCACATATGATTAAAAAGGAGGAGCCTCACAATGAAAACGTCCGCCGTCTCCCCGGCTGATATCCGCGCCAGTGTCATGGCCGTGCCGCCGTTGGCCCGCCACGCCGACCTCACCCTGAACCCCGGCGCCAATGCGGCGCTGATCCGCCACATCGAGGCAGGCGGCATCCGCACCCTGCTGTATGGCGGCAATGCCAATCTCTACAACACCGGGCTCTATGAGTACGCCAGCCTGCTGGACATGCTGGCCGAGCAGGCCAGCGAAAGCACCTGGGTGATTCCATCGGCCGGACCCGATTACGGCACCCTGATGGACCAGGCGCCGGTGCTGAAGGCACGGCACTTTCCTGCCGTCATGGCGCTGCCCCTGGCCTTCGCGGCCAGCCCGGGTGGCGTCGCGCGCGGCTTGCGGCTGTTCGCCGAGGCAGCCGGCACGCCCCTGCTGCTGTACATCAAGTCCGAGCAATACCTTACGCTCGATGCCATTGGCGCGCTCATGGACGAGGGCGTGGCCTGCGCGATCAAGTACGCGGTGCCCCGCGAGGACCCCGCGCAGGATGCCTTCCTGGGCGCCCTGCTGGACCGTGTCGGCACCGAGCGCGTGGTCTGCGGCCTGGCTGAAACGCCGGTCCTGACCCATATGCGTGAGTTCGGCCTGCCCAGCTTCACCTCGGGCGGCGTATGCATCGCGCCCACCCTCAGCCAAGGCCTGCTGAAGACCGCGCAGAGGCAGGACTGGGCCGCCGCCGAGCCGCTGCGCGACGCCTTCCTTCCCTTCGAGCGCCAGCGCGAACGCACGGGTGTCTTCGCCACCATGCATGATGCCGTGACGCTGGCGGGCATCGCCGACATGGGCCCCTTGCAGCCCATGCTGGAAAACCTGCCGCAATCGGCGCACGCGGCGGTCCGCCCGATCGCCGAGGCCCTGCTGGCCGCCGAGCAACAGGCCCGCCAGAAGGCCTGACGCCGGCACGGCGACACACAACACCGATAAAACCAAGGAGACACCCCATGATCCGTACCCTGCTGCTCGCCAGCATGGTGGCGCTGGCCGCCGCGCCTGCCCACGCGCAAGCCTACCCTGACCGTCCCGTGAAGCTGGTCGCGCCCATTCCGCCGGGCGGCGCCGGCGACATGGTGGCCCGGCTGCTGGCCAACGCCGCCTCGCAGGAACTGGGCCAACAGGTGATCGTCGACAACCGCCCCGGCGCCACCGGCAACATCGGCACGACCCTGGTGGCCCGCTCGCCGGCCGACGGCTACACCCTGCTCTTCTGCAGCATCGGCAACTGCGCGGTCAATGCCAGCCTGTACGCCAACCCAGGCTACAAGCTGCTGGAAGACTTCCGGCCCGTCATGCTCATCGGCTCGTCCATCAACGTGCTGACGGCCGGCCCCGACACCGGCATCGACTCACTGCAGACCCTGATCACCCGCGCCAAGGCCGGCAACATCTCCTATGCCTCGTCGGGCGTCGGCGCCTCCAATCACCTGGGCGGCGAACTGCTCAAGGTGTCGGCCGGCATCCCCATGCTGCACGTCCCCTACAAGGGCTCGGGTCCCGCCATCAACGATCTGCTCGGCGGGCAAGTCGACGTGTTCTTCGACAACGAGCCCTCCATCCTGCCCTTTGTCCGTACCGGCAAGGTCAAGGCCCTGGCCGTCACCGGCAAGACACGCTCGGCCAACCTGCCCGACGTGCCCACGCTGGTCGAGCTGGGCTACGCCGACTTCGTCATCGAACCCTGGTACGCCATCGCCGTGCCCAAGGACACGCCCGACGACGTGGTGGCGCGTCTGAGCAGCGCCCTGCGGGCCGCCCTGGCACAGGAAAAAGTGCAGCAGACGCTGCGCGCGGCCGGCATCACGCCCGCCGGCGGCACGCCCGAGCAGCTGGACACGCTGATCCGCAGCGAAGTCACGCGCTGGGCGCAACTGATCAAGCAGCAGAACATCCAAGGAAACTGAGCATGCGCATCACCGCACTGGAAACCATCCGGTTAAGCGAATATCCGAACCTGATCTGGGTGCAGATCCATACCGACCAGGGACTGGTGGGGCTGGGCGAGACCTTCCGCGGGGCGCAAGCCGTGGAAACCTATCTCCACACCATGGCCGCGCCGCAGCTGATCGGCCAGGACGCGCGCCGCATCGAGCGGCACAGCAAGACGCTGCTGCGCGGCTACCTGGGCTTCAACGGCAGCGGCGTCGAGACCCGCGCCGCATCGGCGGTGGACATCGCGCTGTGGGACCTGTTCGCGCAATCCTGCGGCCAGCCGCTGTACCAGATGCTGGGCGGCCTCTGCCACGAGCGCATGCGCGCCTACAACACCTGCGCGGGCAGCGACTACAACAACCGCAGCGTGCAGCGCCGCACCATCAGCAAGGGCCAGGGCGGCGTGCGCGGCCGCTATGACGACCAGGTCGCCTTCGTGGAACGCCCGGAAGAGCTGGCGCAGAGCCTGCTCGAGGAGGGTTTCACCGCCATGAAGATCTGGCCCTTCGACACGGCGGCAGCCCGCACCGATGGACAATTCGTGTCGGCGGCCGACATGCGAGAGGGCCTGGAACCCTTCGAGCGCATCCGCGCTGCCGTGGGTGACAAGATCGAGATCATGTGCGAGTTCCACTCCATGTGGAATCTCACCAGCGCGCTGGCCATCGCGCGCGAACTGAAGGCGCTGCGCCCGTTCTGGTCGGAAGACCCCATCAAGATGGACAGCGTGCAGGCGCTGGCCGATTACCGCCGCCTGGGCGGCCTGCCCGTGTGCGGCAGCGAAACCCTGGCCACGCGCGGCGCCTTTCGCGACCTGCTGGCCGCCGACGCGCTGGACGTCGTGATGGTGGACCTGTCGTGGTGCGGCGGCATCAGCGAGGCGCGCAAGATCGCGACGCTGGCCGAGGCCTACCAGAAGCCGCTGGCCCCGCATGACTGCACGGGGCCGGTCGTGCTGATGGCCTCGCTGCACCTCGCGCTCAGTTCGCCCAATGCGATCTTCCAGGAGATGGTGCGCGCCTTCGTGAACGGCTTCTACAAGGACCTGGTCACCGAGCTGCCTGTGTTCGACCACGGTTTCCTGCTTCCGCCCGACCGTCCGGGGCTGGGCACCAGCCTGGCGGAAGGCCTCAGGCAGCGCGAAGACGCCTGCGTGCGCATCACGCGCGCTTAAGCGGCTTCCCCCCAACGCAAAGCCCTGCCGGGCCGCGCATCCCGCGCGGCCCGGCAGGCCTGCGCACGCGCGTAGGCACCAGACCCACGCCGTCATCCATGAAAACAAGAGGAGACACCATGATTATCCGCAGCACACTCGCGGCCGGCCTGGCCGTGGGACTCTCGGCCAGCGCGCTGGCGCAGGGCAACGTCACGGTCTATGGCCGTATCGACATGGGACTGGAAATGGTCCAGCGCAGCGGCGGCGATGCGCCAAGCGACTCGTCGGGCCGCATGTTCACGGACACGTCCTACTGGGGCCTGCGCGGCTCGGAAGACATGGGCGGCGGCATGAAGGCCTATTTCAAGCTGGAATCGGGTTTCAACCCCAACGACGGCCGCGGCGGCGCGATCTTCAACCGCGAGTCCTACCTGGGCCTGAGCGGCCGGCTGGGCAGCCTGCAGGCCGGCCACCAGTTCGCGCCCGCCGTCACGCTGACCGGACGCCTGGACCCTTTCCAGCGCTCCATGAACGGCCTGATCCAGAACCTCATGCAGACGAATGCCGGCAACGCGCAGCGCGGCACGTTCTCGCAGCGGCAGAACGCCGTGCAGTACATCTCGCCCACGATGCAGGGCTTCACCGTGCGCGCGCTGTACGCCTTCAGTGAACAGTTCGCCGAACCCCGCGCGCTGAACCGCTCGCGCGCCCTGGGCCTGGAATATGCCAACGGCCCGCTGTACTCGGCATTTTCGTATGAGTCGAGCGAGATCGCCACCGTCCCCGCCGGCGGCACGCGTCGCAACGACACCTACCTGGGCGGGCTCACCTATGACTTCGAGGTGGTGAAGCTGCACGGCCTATACATGCGCAACAACCTCGAACATGCGCCGGGTGCGCACGGCTTCATGGTGGGGGCCAGCGCGCCTTTTGCTGGCGGCACGGTGCGCGCCTCGTACACCTGGCGCACGCTGCGCGGCGAGGACGGACAGGACGCCAGCGTGGCCGCGCTGGGCTACACCTATCCGTTGTCCAAGCGCACGATGGTCTACACCTCGCTCGCCTACCTGGACAACGGCCGCCAGGCCCGCTACGCCCTGTGGCCCAGCTCGAAGGCCGCGTCGCTCAGCGCACCGGGCCAGGACGTGCGCAGCCTGCAGGTCGGCATGCGCCATATGTTCTAGGCCTGGAACGGCAAGGCGCCGGCACCGCGCCGTCGCCTTGCCTTTCCTGGCGGGCGCGCTTGCGCCCCCTCGTGAGGCGCGCTCAGCGCACCATGCAAGGCCGCTTGCTGTCGAAGGTCCAGTTCGGGATCAGGTACTGCATGGCGATCGCATCGTCGCGCGCGCCCAGGCCGTGCTGCAGGTACAGCGCATGGGCGGCCTCCAGCTGCGCCTCGTCGATCTCCAGGCCCAGGCCCGCCTGTTTCGGCACCTTGACCTTGCCGCCTTCGATCTTCGGCGGCTCCTTGGTCAGGCGTTGCCCATCCTGCCATATCCAGTGCGTGTCCAGGGCCGTGATCCTGCCCGGCGCCGCCGCGCCCACGTGCGTGAACATGGCCAGCGAGATATCGAAGTGGTTGTTCGAATGCGAGCCCCAGGTCAGGCCCCATTCGTGGCACATCTGCGCCACGCGCACCGACCCCTGCATGGTCCAGAAGTGCGGATCGGCCAGGGGGATGTCGACCGACTGCAATTGGATCGCATGGCCCATCTGGCGCCAGTCCGTGGCCACCATGTTGGTCGCCGTGGGCAGGCCGGTGGCCAGGCGGAACTCCGCCATCACTTCCCGGCCCGAGTAGCCGCCTTCCGCGCCGCAAGGATCCTCCGCATAGGCCAGCACGCCGTGCATGTCCTTGCACAGGCGGATCGCGTCGCGCAGCAGCCAGCCGCCATTGGGATCCAGCGTGATGCGCGCCTTGGGGAAAGCTTCGTGCAGGGCATGGATGGCCGCGATCTCTTCTTCGCCGCGCAAGGCGCCCCCTTTCAGCTTGAAGTCCTGGAAGCCGTAGCGCTCGTACGCGGCCTGGGCAAGCTCGACCACCCCTTCCGGCGTCATCGCGACCTCGTTGCGGCGGCGCTGCCAGGCGCAATCCGCATCGGCCTCGACGCGATACGGCAGATCGGTCTTGCGGCGATCGCCCACGAAGAACAGGTAGCCCAGCATCTCCACCTCGTCGCGCTGCTGGCCTTCGCCCAGCAACTCGGCCACCGTCACGCCCAGGTGCCGTCCCAACAGGTCCAGTAGCGCCGACTCCAGCGCGGTGACCACGTGCACGGTCGTGCGCAGGTCGAAGGTCTGCAGGCCACGGCCACCGGCATCACGGTCGGCAAACCTGGCGCGCACCTGATTCAGCGTGCTGCGCAGTGCGCCGATGGACGAGCCGACCACCAGGCCGCGCGCCTCTTCCAGCGTCTTGCGGATGGCTTCGCCGCCCGGCACCTCGCCCAGGCCGACGTGGCCGGCGCTGTCGGTCAGGATCACGATATTGCGCGTGAAGAAGGGCGCGTGCGCGCCGCTCAGGTTCAACAGCATGCTGTCGTGTCCCGCCACGGGAACGACGCGCATGTCCACGACGGCCGGCGCCGCCTCTTTTCCTGCATTGCTCACTGCGTTCATGGTGCTCCTGCCTGCTGCTTGGGGAGGCGCGGGCCAGCCCGCGCCCGGGTGTTCCGGGTTATCAGTTGGCGGTGATGTTGCCGGTCTCGATCACCTGCTTCCAGCGCGCCAGCTCCTTCTGCTGGAAGGCCTCGAATTCGGCAGGCGTGTTGCCCACGATCTCGAAGCCCACTTCCAGCAGCTTGGGCTTGACGCTCGGGTCATTGACGATGGCCACGATGTCCTTGTTCAGGCGGGCACGCACATCCGCGGGCAGCCCCTTGGGCGCGGCCACGGCCTGCCAGGAATAGACCTCGGCATTCTTCACGCCGCCTTCGGCCATCGTGGGCACGTTCGGCAGCAGCGGGGAACGCTGGCTGCCCGTCACGGCAATGGCGCGCAGCTTGCCCGCCTGGATGTGCGGAATCACCGCGTTGATGTTCTGGAACGAATACTGCACCTGGCCGCCCAGCAGGTCCTGGATGGCCGGCGCGCCGCCCTTGTAGGGCACATGCACGCCCTTCGTGGCGGTCTGCTGCCAGAACAGTTCGGCCGTCAGGTGATCGGACGAGCCGCTGCCCGAGGAGGCGAAAGTCAGCGAATCCGGCTTGGCCTTCAGTTGCGTCACCAGCGCGGCCAGGTCCTTGGCATCGCCAGAAGGTCCCGCCACCAGTACGTTGGGCGCCTGCACGGCCACGGTGATCAGGTCGAAGTCCTTGGTCGGATCGTATTGCAGCATCTTCTGCAGGTGCGGGTTCACCACGAACACCGCCAGCGACGACACCAGCAGCGTATAGCCATCCGCCGCCGCGCGCTTGACCTGCGCCGCGCCGATGGCGCCCGTGGCCCCGGGTTTGTTCTCCACCGGGAAAGGCTGGCCGGTTTTCTCGGTCATCTTCGCGCCGATGATGCGGGCGATGTTGTCGGTGGAGCCGCCGGCCGGGAACGGCACGACGATGGTGACGGGTTTCGTGGGGTAGTCAGCGGCGTGGGCCAGCGGCGTGGCCGCCAGCAGCAGCGCGGCCAGGCATGCGCGAAATTTCATGGTGTCTCTCCGGGGCTATTGTGTGGTTATGGGCGTCGGCCTGGGATCGCCAGTGTTAACGCTAACAGCATTGTTAACGCTAACAGTCCGCGATGCAAGATAGAACGAACCAGGGTTTATACGGAGAAAAAAGCGCTACACCGCGCTGCTGGCACGCTCGACCAGGGTGAATCCCACGTCCACCACGCGCGAGGGCGGCGCGATGCCGCGGCCACGGTCGATGATGAAACGCGCAGCCTGCCCCCCGATGGCCTGGGCATCGATGCGCACCGTGGACAAGGCCGGCGTCAGGCTGGCCGCGAAATCCAGGTCGCCGAACCCGACGAGCGCCAGGTCTTCGGGCACCGGCACGCCCTGCACCTGCGCTTCGATCAGCGCCCCCAGGCCCAGCATGTCCGAGCTGCAGAACACGGCATCGACGCCTCCCGGCTCACGCAACAGACGCGCCAGCCCTTCCCTGCCCCCGGCCAGCGTGCCGGGCATCTGCACCAGCGACTCGGGCACGTTCGGCAGCCCCAGTTCGCGGGCACGTTCGATGAACGCCCGGCCACGCCGGAACGCCCGCACATCGCGGGCGGCCAGGATGCCCAGTTTGCGGCGGCCCTTGGCATGGAAGAAATCACAGACTGCCCGCCCCACCGCCTCATGCGAAAAGCCCACCAGCATGTCCAGCGGTTCGTCGCTGAGGTCCCAGGTTTCCACCACGGGAATGCCCGAGGCGATGAGCCGCTTGCGGCCGTGCTCGGAATGCATCACCCCCGTCAGGACGATGCCGTCGGGCCGCCTGCCGATGATCGCGTCCAGCAAGGCATCCTCGCGCGCATCCTCGTATTCGGTCTGGCCCAGCATCACCTGGTAGTTGTCGCGAGCCAGCGCCCGGCTGAGCGCCTGGACGCTGGCCGAGAAGATCGGTCCGGTGATGGTGGGCACCACCATCGCCACCAGGCGCGAACTGGTGTTGGCGTTCAAGCCGCGCGCCAGCAGGTTGGGCACATACCCCGTCTCGCGTATCGCCGCCCGCACGCGTTCCAGCGTGCCTTGCGACAGCTGGTCCGGTGAATTCAAGGCGCGCGACACCGTGATGGCGGACACGCCCGCCAAGCGCGCCACGTCATGCACGGTGACGCCGCTGGCGGATTGCCTGCCTGGCGTAGCGGGCGCTTTCTTGGGTCGAGACACGTTGACTGCCCTCGTGGATGACGGCGGAACATCGCCCCCGGCCACTGGCCCGGGCGCCGTCCCTGATGACACGAGGATGCTAACGCAAATCCGCCTGCCGACCCGCGGCAACCATGAAAACGCCGCCCCTGGGGGCGGCGTGTCCTGTCGTGCCAGATCGCGAGCGTGTCAGGCCATCTTGCGGCGGCGGCTGAGATAGCGGTACACGAAACCCGGATATCCCAGCACCAGGAACAGCGAGAAGGTGATGGCGTAGAACTCCCAGGCCTGGGTGTAGCGGTTGCCCAGCGTGGCCTCGACCGAGAAAGCCACCGCGCCGACCAGCGCGTAGAACACCAGCACCTCGCCCATGCGCAGCCAGAGCGGCTTGGCGACGGCCACCCCACCCTGCTTCCAGGGCACCACCGCGAACACGCGCTCCGTCAGGAACGGCAGGTTGGCCATGCCCAGCGAAAGCGCGATCAAGAGCCAGATGGCGATGTCCTGATTGTTCAGCATGGTCGTGGCCCCGTGAAACGCCTTAGAACGACAGCGAGGTGCGGATGGCCTGCACCGACACGGCCATCAGGCCGCCCGGCAGGATACCCAGCAACAGGATCAGGGCGCCGTTCACCGTCATCAGGCCGCGCTGCACGCAGCCGGTGGTCAGTGCCGGCGCGCCTTCCTCGGGCTCGTCGAAGTACATGACCTTCACGACGCGCAGGTAATAGAAGGCGCCGATCAGCGAGAAGATCACCGCCGTCACGGCCAGCCACACGTGACCCGCGCTGACCACTGCCTGCAACACCGCCAGCTTGGCGTAGAAGCCCACCAGCGGCGGCAGGCCGGCCAGCGAGAACATCAGCAGCAGCAGGATCGCGGCATGCCAGGGGCTGCGGCGGTTCAGGCCCTTCAGGTCGTCCAGCCGATCGCATTCGAACCCGTCACGCGACATCAGCAGCACCATGCCGAAGCCGCCCAGCGTCGTCAGCACGTAGACCAGCATGTAGAACAGCGACGCGCCGTAGGCATTGGCCGCGCCGTCGCTCTGGCCGCCCACCACGCCGGCCAGCAGGCCGAGCATGACGAAGCCCATGTGCGAGATGCTGGAATAGGCCAGCATGCGCTTGAAGTTGCTTTGCATGATGGCGGTCAGGTTGCCGATCGCCAGCGACAGCACCGCCAGGATGATCAGCATCGGCTGCCAATCGGCGGCCAGGCCGTGCAGGCTTTCGACCAGCAGGCGCAGCGTGATGGCGAAGGCCGCCAGCTTGGGCGCGCCGCCCAGCACCAGGGTCACCGCCGTGGGCGAACCGTGATAGACGTCGGGCACCCACATGTGGAACGGCACCACGCCCAGCTTGAAGGCCAGGCCGGCCACCAGGAACACCACGCCGAAGACCAGCGCGAGCTGTTCGGCCTGGCCGCTGGCCACCACGTCGGCCACTTCCGACAGGCCCAGCTGGCCGGTGGCGCCGTACACCATGGACATGCCATAGAGCAGGAAGCCCGAGGCCAGCGCGCCCAGCACGAAGTACTTCATGGCGGCCTCGGTGGCCACCACGTTGTCGCGGCGCAGCGCGATGAGCGCATACAGGGCCAGCGACATCAGTTCCAGGCCCAGGTAGATCGAGATCAGGTGACCGGCCGAGATCATGACCATCTGGCCCAGCAGGGCGAACAGCGTCAAGACGTAGAACTCGCCGCCACGCAGCATCTCGCGCTCGAGCGCGTAGCTGCGGCCATAGATCAACGTGACCGCCACAGCCAGGTAGGACGTCACCTTGAGCAGGTGGGCCAGGTTGTCCGTCACGTACATGCCGTGGAAGGTGTCACCCTGCACGCCGTTGTTCCACTGGACCAGCGACAGGACGGTCAGCGCGGCCAGCAGCGCCAGCGACAGCACGTGCGTCAGCTTGTGGGTCACGTCCTTGCTGAAGGCATCGATCAGCAGGATCGCCAGTCCGCCGATGAGCAGGAGGATTTCCGGTGCCGCCAGAGCGAAGTTGAATTGGGATTCCATCATGATCCAGTCTTACAGTTTCGACACAGCGACGTGCTGCAGCAGCGCTTCGACGGAGACGTGCATGACGTCGGTGAAGGGCTTGGGATAAATACCCATGAACAGCACGGCAATCGCCAGCACGCCCAGCATCGCGAATTCACGCGGGTTGAGGTCGGTCATCTCGCGCACGTGGGGATTGGTGATTTCGCCATAGGCCACGCGCTTGACCATCCAGAGCGAATAGGACGCGCCCAGGATCAGGGCCGTGGCGGCCAGCAGGCCAATCCAGAAGTTGTATTCGACGGCGCCCAGAATGACCAGGAACTCGCCCACGAAGCCGCTGGTGGCGGGCAGGCCGGCGTTGGCCATCGAGAACAGCACGAAGAAGGTCACGAAACGCGGCATCACGTTGATGACGCCACCGTAATCGGCGATCTGGCGGCTGTGCAGGCGGTCATACAGCACGCCGATACACAGGAACATGGCGCCCGACACGAAGCCGTGCGACACCATCTGGACGATGGCGCCTTCCATGCCGACCGTGTTGAAGACGAAGAAACCCAGCGTCACGAAGCCCATGTGGGCCACCGACGAATAGGCCACCAGCTTCTTCATGTCGGCCTGCACGATGGCGACCAGGCCGATGTAGATCACGGCGATCAGCGACAGCGCGATCATCAGGCCCGACAGCGTGTGCGAGGCGTCCGGCGCGATCGGCAGCGAGAAGCGCAGGAAGCCATAGGCGCCCAGCTTCAGCATGATGGCAGCCAGCACCACCGACCCGCCCGTGGGCGCTTCCACGTGGGCGTCGGGCAGCCAGGTGTGCACGGGCCACATCGGCACCTTCACCGCGAAGGCGGTGAGCAGCGCCAGGAAGATCAGGATCTGCGGCGTGTGGCCGAGCTTCACCTGGTGCCAGGTCTGGATGTCGAACGAGCCGCCCGAGGCGTGGTACAGGTAGATGAAGGCGACCAGCGTCAGCAGCGAACCCAGGAGCGTATACAGGAAGAACTTGAACGCGGCATAGACGCGGTTCGGTCCGCCCCACACCCCCACGATGATGTACATCGGGATCAGGGTGGCTTCGAAGAACACATAGAACAGCAGGCCGTCCAGCGCGGCGAACACGCCCACCATCAGACCCGACAGGATCAGGAAGGCGGCCATGTATTGCGACACGCGGTTGGTGATCACTTCCCAGCCGGCCACCACCACGATGATGGTGATGAAGGCGGTCAGCAGCACGAACCACAGCGAGATGCCGTCCACGCCCAGGTGATAGAAGACCGAGAAGGTCTCGATCCAGGACGCCTTCTCGACGAACTGCATGTTGGCCGTCGAGGCGTCGAAGCCCGTGTACAGCGGAAGGGTGACCAGGAAACCGGCCACGGCGCCGGCCAGCGACAGCCAGCGGGTGAAGCCGGGACGGTCGTCACGGCCCAGCGCCAGGACCAGCAGGCCAAAGGCTATCGGTACGAAGATCGCAAGCGTGAGCCAGGGAAAAGTAGAAGATGCCATCTCGCTTGCCATCAGTATTTGATCAACACGAAGAACGAAACCAGGGCCATGATGCCGACGATCATCGCGAACGCGTAGTGATAGATGTAGCCGGACTGCACATGGCGGCTGATCGAGGCGATCCAGCCCACCAGGCGGGCGCTGCCGTTGACCAGCAGGCCGTCGATGAGGCGGCGGTCACCCACCTGCCAGAAACCCTGGCCCAGCAGGCGCGCGCCGCGCGCGAAGATCTGCTCGTTGACCCAATCGACGTAGTACTTGTTTTCCAGGACCTTGATGACGCCCGACAGGCTGCGATGGATCGCGGCAGGCACGGCGGGGTTGATCAGGTAGCAGTACCAGGCCACCACGGCGCCGCCCAGCGCCAGCCAGAACGGCAGCGTGACGAAGGCGTGGATGCCGTAGGCCATCCAGTCGTGCCAGTGCGAACCCAGCTCTTCCATGGCCGGGTGCGCCGGCAGCACGGTGATCACACCGTCGAAGAAACCGCTGAAGAGCATCGGATCGACCACCAGCGCGCCGATGATGACCGAGGGAATCGCCAGCAGCACCAGCGGCAGCGTGACGACCCAGGGCGACTCGTGCGGCTTGCCGCCATGATGCCCGTGGCCGTGGTCGTCATGGCCGTGGGCGTGGTCATCGTGGCCGTGCGCGTCGTGGGCATGGTCGTCATGACCATGGCCGTGGCCTTCGCCGAAGCGTTCCTTGCCGTGGAAGACCAGGAAGTAGACGCGGAAGGAGTACAGCGAGGTGACGAAGACCCCGATCAGCGTGGCGTAGTAGGCGAAGCTTGCGCCCCACACATTGGCCGCGCCTGCCGCCTCGATGATGTGCTCCTTGGAGTAGAAGCCCGAGAAGAACGGCGTGCCGACCAGCGCCAGCGTGCCCAGCAGGAAGGTGATCCAGGTGATGGGCATGTACTTGCGCAGGCCGCCCATGTTGCGGATGTCCTGGTCATGGTGCATGCCGATGATGACCGAGCCCGCGCCCAGGAACAGCAGCGCCTTGAAGAAGGCGTGGGTCATCAGGTGGAAGATCGCGACCGAGTAGGCGGAGGCGCCCAGCGCCACCGTCATGTAGCCCAGTTGCGACAGCGTGGAGTAGGCCACCACGCGCTTGATGTCGTTCTGGATGATGCCCAGGATGCCCAGGAACAGCGCGCCGATGGCGCCGATCACGATGATGAAGGACAGCGCGGTGTTCGACAGTTCGAACAGCGGCGAGAAGCGGGCGACCATGAAGATGCCCGCGGTCACCATGGTGGCCGCGTGGATCAGCGCCGAGATCGGCGTCGGACCTTCCATCGAATCGGGCAGCCAGGCGTGCAGCGGCACCTGGGCCGACTTGCCCATGGCGCCGATGAACAGGCAGATGCAGGCCACCGTCAGCAGCATCCAGTCGGTGCCCGGCAGGTTCAGGCCGGCCAGCTTGTCGCTTTGGGCGAACACTTCGCCGTAGTGCATGGTGCCCGTGTAGGCGAACAGCAGGCCGATGCCCAGCACGAAGCCGAAGTCACCCACGCGGTTGATCAGGAACGCCTTCATGTTGGCGAAGATCGCCGTGGGGCGCGTGTACCAGAAGCCGATCAGCAGGTAGGACACCAGGCCCACCGCTTCCCAGCCGAAGAACAGCTGGACCATGTTGTTGGACATGACCAGCATCAGCATCGAGAAGGTGAACAGCGAGATGTACGCGAAGAAGCGCTGGTAGCCGGGATCGTCGGCCATGTAGCCGATGGTGTAGATGTGCACCATCAGCGAGACCGAGGTGACGACCACCATCATCATGGCCGACAGCGGATCGATCAGGAAACCGATTTCCAGCTTGGTCGAACCGATCAGGCTCCAGGTGTAGACGGTGCCGTCGAAGGTGTTGCCGGCCAGCACGTCCTTCAGCACGAACACCGAACCGATGGCCGACAGGGCCACCAGCAGGATCGTGAGGGAGTGCGCGCCGCGGCGGCTGACCGCCCGGCCCAGGAAGCCGGTGCCGAACAGGCCCGACAGGATCGCACCCAGCAAGGGAGCCAGGGCAATGAAGAGATAGAGGGAAATTGCGCTAGACATGTTCTTCTGTGTTCCCGTCAGCCCTTGAGGCGGTCGAGCTCGTCGACGTTGATCGTGTTCAGGTTGCGGAACAGCAGCACCAGGATCGCCAGGCCGATGGCGGCCTCGGCGGCGGCCACGGTCAGGATGAAGAACACGAAGACCTGACCGGCGGTGTCGCCAAACCAGCTGGAGAACGCCACGAAGTTCATGTTGACGGCCAGCAGCATCAGCTCGATGGACATCAGCAGGATGATGAGGTTGCGGCGGTTCAGGAAGATGCCGAACACGCCGATCGCGAACAGGATCGCGCCCAGGATCAGGAAATGGGGCAGCGTCAGGGTCATTTCTTTTCTCCTTGGGCGGCGTGCGCAGCGGCGGTGGGCGCGGCAGCGCCTTCAACCGACGCCTCGGCGGCCGGCGCCTCCGTGGGCTTCTCGACCTGCGGGGCGATCTTCACCATGCGGAAGCGGTCCTTGGCCTTCACGCGCACGGCGGCGGCCGGATCGTTGTAGCGCACGTCGTTGCGGCGGCGCAGCGTCAGCGCGATGGCCGCGACCATGCCGACCAGCAGCAGCACGGCGCCGACCTCCACGCCATAGACGTACTGGCTGTACATGGCCTCACCCAGCGTACGGGTGTTGTTGTAGTCGTCGGCCTGCTGGAAGGCGGGGCCGATGTCGGACCAGGACGAGGCCAGCACGAAGCCCATTTCCACGACCATGATGAGACCGATGGCCAGGCCCAGCGGCAGGTAGGTCCGCAAGCCCGTGCGCAGGGAATCGATGCGGATATCCAGCATCATCACGACGAAGAGGAATAGCACCATGACCGCGCCGACGTAGACGACGACGAGCAGCAGGGCCAGGAACTCGGCGCCGAGCAGCATCCAGATCATGGCGGCGTTGAAGAACACCAGGATCAGGTGGAGCACGGCGGTGACCGGGCTGGTGGCGGTGATCACGCGGAACGCCGCGTAGACCAGCACCAGGGCCAGCACGTAGAACAGGATGGTGGTGAATGTCATGTCGTGTCGGCCTGCGATCAGCGATAAGGCGCGTCGGCTGCGCGACGCTGGGCGATTTCGTTCTCGTAGCGATCACCGACCGCCAGCAGCATGTCCTTCGTGAAGTACAGGTCGCCGCGCTTCTCGCCGTGGTATTCGTGGATGTGCGTCTCGACGATGGAATCCACCGGGCAGCTTTCCTCGCAGAAGCCGCAGAAGATGCACTTGGTCAGGTCGATGTCATAGCGCGTGGTGCGGCGGGTGCCGTCGTCACGCACGTCCGACTCGATCGTGATGGCCACGGCCGGACAGACGGCTTCGCACAGCTTGCAGGCGATGCAACGCTCTTCGCCGTTGGGATAACGGCGCAGCGCGTGCAGGCCGCGGAACCGCGGCGAAGTCGGGGTCTTTTCCACCGGGTAGCGCAAGGTGACCTTGCGCTTGAAGAAATACTTGCCCGTCAGGCGCATGCCCTTGAGCAGTTCGGTCAGCATCAGGCTGCCGAAGAAATCCTTGATCGCTTCCATAACTCTTGCCTTTGTGCTCGGTCGCTTCAGTGCCAGATGTTCCAGGGCGTCTGCATCCAGATCGCCACCACCACGAGCCAGACGCCCGTCAGTGGGATGAAGATCTTCCAACCCAGACGCATGATCTGGTCATAGCGGTAACGCGGGAACGATGCGCGGAACCAGATGAACAGGGACACGACGAAGAAGGTTTTCAGGCCCAGCCAGATCCAGCCCGGGATCCAGTTCAGCGGCGCGATGTCCACGGGCGCCATCCAGCCGCCCAGGAACATGATCGAGGCCAGGGCCGACAACAGGATCATGTTGGCGTATTCACCCAGGAAGAACAGGGCGAAGGCCATGCCCGAGTACTCGACCATGTGGCCGGCCACGATTTCCGATTCGCCTTCCACCACGTCGAAGGGGTGGCGGTTGGTTTCGGCCACGGCCGAGATCACGTAGATGACGAAGAGCGGCAGCAGCGGCAGCCAGTTCCAGGACAGGAAGGTGATGCCGCGCTCGGCGAACCAGCCGCGGCCTTGGCCCAGCACGATCTCGTTCATGTTCAGGCTGCCCGACACCAGCAGCACCACCACCAGCACGAAGCCGATGGCCAGCTCGTAGGACACCATCTGGGCCGAGGCGCGCAGCGCCGCCAGCAGGGCGTACTTCGAGTTGGAGGCCCAGCCCGCCACGATGACGCCGTAGACGCCGATGGAGGTGATGGCCATGATGTACAGCAGGCCGGCATTGACGTTGGCCAGCACCGCTTCCGGACCGAAAGGCACCACCGCCCAGGCGGCCAGCGCCGGCATCAGGGTGACCACCGGCGCCAGGATGTACAGGACCTTGTTGGCCTGGCTGGGGACGATGACTTCCTTGGTCAGCAGCTTGAAGACGTCGGCGAAGGGCTGCAGCAGGCCGCGATAGCCCACGCGCGTGGGCCCGAGGCGCACGTGCATGAAACCGATCATCTTGCGTTCCCAGTACGTGAGATAGGCCACGCACAGGATGATGGGCACGGCGATGATCAGGATCTTGACGACCGTCCACACCACCAGCCAGGCCGTCGGGCCCAGCAACGCCACGCCTTGGCTTTCAAGAACGTTGAGCCATTCCATCAGGCACGCTCCACCGTCAGTTGACCGAAGGCGCTACCCAGTGCCGCAGTCTGCTCGAAACCGGCCGCGACGCGCACCGCGCCGTCCGCCACGTTGTTGTCCACCGCCAGCGGCAGCGTCACGCTGCCTTGCGCCGACGCCACCCGCACAGCCTGGCCGGCCTCCAGGCCGAGCTTGGCCAGGGTGGCGGCGTTGACCTTCGCCTGGGGCGCGCGCGAGGACGCGGTTGCCTGCAGCGAAGGGGCGCGGCGCACGATGGCGTCGCTGCGGTAGATCGGGAGATCCGCGGCGCGTTCCAGCCCGCCCTGCGCGGGCTTGCCCACGCCGAGCGCGGCCTTGACGTCGTTGGACAGGCGGCCTTCGATGCCCCCCACCAGCGCGGCGTCACGCACGCCCTCGGAGGTTTCGTCGTCGAAGCCCTGCAGTTGCAGCACGTTGCCCAGCACGCGCAGCACCTTCCAGGCCGGACGCGTCTGGCCCAGGGGCGCAACCGTGCCCTTGAAGCTTTGCGCCAGGCCCTGGGCGTTGATGAACGTGCCGGAGGTCTCGGTGAACGGCGCCACCGGCAGCATGACGTCGGCCCATTGTTCGGCCGAAGAACGGTAAGGCGTGAGCGCCACCGAGAACTGCGCGGCCTTCAGCGCCTCCACGGCCTGGGCGCCGTTGTCGGCATCCAGCAGCGGTTCGGCGTGCAGCACGACATAGGCCTTCAGCGGCTCGGCCAGCATGGCCTGCGCGCCCTTGCCGCCCTGCCCCGGCACGGCGCCGGCCAGGTAACCGCCCAGCGTGTTGCCGCCGGCGGTCAGGAAACCGAAACGCGCGGCCACGGCATCGGCCAGGTGGCGGGCGTTGGCGGCCAGCAGGCTGGCCTCGGGCGCGGCGACGGCCTGGTTGCCCAGCAGCACGGCGGTCTGCGTGCCGGCAGCCAGGAATTCGGCGATCTTGCGGGCAGCCTCGCTCGGCTCGACCGCGGCGAAGGCAGCCGGCGTTTCCGTGGACTTCAGGGCAGCCAGCGCCGCGCCGATCTCGGCCAGCGCGCGCGGCAGCGCCGAAGGCGCCACGGTCAGGCGGGCGGCGACCGGCAGCAGCGGATCGTCGGCCAGCGTGTCGACCAGCAGGATGCGCGCGCCGCGCTTGGCGGCCTGGCGCAGGCGCTGGGCGATCAGCGGGTGGTCCTTGCGCAGGACGGAACCCACGACCAGCACGCAGTCGACGGTGTCGAGGTCGGACACGGCCATGCCCAGCCACGGCACGCCAGCACGGGCGGCGTCGAAGGACGCATCGGTCTGGCGCAGGCGGAAATCGATGTTCTCGGAACCCAGCGCGCGCGTCAGGCGGGCCAGCAGCGAGAACTCTTCAGTCGTGGCGTATTCAGTGGCAAGCGCGCCGATCTGGCCGGCGCCGAAGCTGTCACGCACGCGGGTCAGGCCCTGGGCGACGGATTGCAGCGCTTCGCTCCACGACACTTCGCGCCACTGCCCATCACAGCTGCGCACCATCGGGGCGGTCAGGCGGTCTTCGTGCAGGCCTTCGTACGAAAAGCGGTCACGGTCGCTGATCCAGCACTCGTTGACGGCATCGTTCTCGAAGGGCACCACGCGCAGCACACGCTCGCCCTTGACCTGGACGACCAGGTTGGCGCCCAGGCTGTCATGCGGGCTGACGCTGCGGCGGCGCGCCAGTTCCCAGGTGCGGGCCTGGTAGCGGAACGGCTTGGAGGTCAGCGCGCCGACCGGGCAGAGGTCGATCATGTTGCCGGACAGCTCGGACTCGACCGAACGGCCCACGAACGTGGTGATCTCGGAGTGTTCACCGCGGCCCACCATGCCCAGCTCCATCACGCCGGCCACTTCCTGGCCGAAACGCACGCAGCGGGTGCAGTGGATGCAGCGCGACATTTCCTCGGCCGAGACCAGCGGGCCCAGGTCCTTGTGGAACACCACGCGCTTTTCTTCGTTGTAGCGCGACGACGAGCCGCCGTAACCCACGGCGATGTCCTGCAACTGGCACTCGCCGCCCTGGTCACAGATCGGGCAATCCAGCGGGTGATTGATGAGCAGGAACTCCATCACGCTCTTCTGGGCGGACACGGCGCGCTCGGAAGCGGTGTGCACCACCATGCCGTTGGTCGCGGGAGTGGCGCAGGCGGGCAATGCCTTGGGCGCCTTTTCCACGTCGACCAGGCACATGCGGCAGTTGGCCGCGATGGACAGTTTCTTGTGATAGCAGAAATGCGGTACGTACACCCCGAGCTTGTGGGCGGCATGCATCACCATGCTGCCTTCGGGTACTTCGACCTTATTGCCGTCGATGGTCAGTTCAACCATGATCTCTCGTCCAACCTTTACAGGTACTTCGGCACCACACAGCACTTGTGCTCGATGTGGTGTGCGA
Source organism: Orrella dioscoreae (assembly GCF_900089455.2). NCBI lineage: Bacteria > Pseudomonadati > Pseudomonadota > Betaproteobacteria > Burkholderiales > Alcaligenaceae > Orrella > Orrella dioscoreae. Next base: position 1,474,406 of record NZ_LT907988.1, on the reverse strand, counting down.
ATTCGTCGCGATAGTGCTTCAGGAAGCCACGCACCGGCATCGCGGCGGCGTCGCCCAGCGCGCAGATGGTGCGGCCCATGATGTTGCCGGCCACCGAGTCCAGCAGGTCCAGGTCTTCCTGGCGGCCCTGGCCGTTCTCGATCCGGTTGACCATGCGATAGAGCCAGCCCGTGCCTTCCCGGCACGGCGTGCACTGGCCGCAGCTTTCCTCGAAATAGAAGTACGACAGGCGCTGCAGCGACTTGACCATGCAACGCGTCTCGTCCATCACGATGACCGCGCCCGACCCCAGCATCGAGCCAGCCTTGGCGATGCTGTCGTAGTCCATGGTGCAGTCCATGATGATGTGCGCGGGCAGCACCGGCGCGCTGGAACCGCCGGGGATGACTGCCTTCAGCTTCTTGCCGCCGCGCATGCCGCCGGCCAGTTCCAGCAGCTTGGAGAACGGCGTGCCCAGCGGGATCTCGTAGTTGCCCGGACGCTCGACGTCGCCCGACACCGAGAACAGCTTGGTGCCGCCGTTGTTGGGCTTGCCGATTTCGAGGTAGGCCGCGCCGCTGTTGCGGATGATCCAGGGCACCGCCGCGAAGGTCTCGGTGTTGTTGATCGTGGTGGGCTTGCCGTACAGGCCGAAGCTGGCGGGGAAAGGCGGCTTGAAGCGCGGCTGGCCCTTCTTGCCTTCCAGCGATTCGAGCAGCGCGGTTTCCTCGCCACAGATGTAGGCGCCATAGCCATGGAAGGCATGCAGCTGGAAATCGAATTCCGAGCCCAGGATGCCCTTGCCCAGGAAGCCGCCGGCGCGGGCTTCCTCCAGCGCCGCTTCGAAGCGCTCGTACACCTCGAAGATTTCGCCGTGGATGTAGTTGTAGCCCACGTTGATGCCCATCGCGTAGGCCGCGATGGCCATGCCCTCGATCACGATGTGCGGGTTGAAGCGCAGGATGTCGCGATCCTTGAACGTGCCCGGTTCGCCTTCGTCGGAATTGCAGACGAGGTACTTCTGGCCGGGGAAGCCGCGCGGCATGAAGCTCCACTTCAGGCCGGTCGGGAAGCCCGCGCCGCCACGGCCGCGCAGGCCCGAGGCCTTCACCTCGGCAATGACGTCCTCGGGCTTCATGCCCGTGGTCAGGATCTTGCGCAGGGCCTCGTAGCCACCGCGCTTGACGTATTCCTGCAGGCCCCAGTTGTCGCCGTCCAGGCCCGCCATGATCTGCGGCGAGATGTGGCGATCATGGAAGCACATGGTGCGGGCGGCATCGTTGCCTGCCGGATCGGGGGCCAGGCCCTGCGAGTAGTTGCGCAGGTCGAAACGTTGGAGATCGAGCGTAGTCATAGTGAAGCGCCTTGGGCTTTCAGATCGTCGAGCATGGCGTCGATGCGTTCCTCGGACATGCGCACGCACATATGGCGGTTGTTCACCAGCAGCACCGGGGAATCGCCGCAGGCGCCCATGCACTCGCCTTCGACCAGCGAGAACAGGCCATCGGCCGTGGTTTCGCGGAAACCGATGCCCAGCTTCTTCTTCAGCAGGTCGGCGGTCTTTTCACCGTCGCGCAAGGCACAGGGCAGGTTGGTGCAGACCGAGATCTTGATCTTGCCGACCGGACGCACGTCGAACATGTTGTAGAACGTGGCGACTTCCTGGACGGCAATGGGCGGCACGCCCAGGTAGTTGGCGACGTCCTCGATCACCTCGGGCGAGACCCAGCCGGCTTCGACCTGAGCAATGCCCAGCGACGCCATGATGGCGGACTGTCTCTGCTCGGCGGGGAACTTGGCGAGTTCCCTGTCGATCTTCTGGTAGGCCTGTTCGGAGAGCAGCATGATTTGAATCCGAAAATAACGGTGCGAGCCGGCCGCCTTAGCGGTCGATCTCGCCGAATACGATGTCCTGCGTGCCGATGATGGTCACGGCGTCGGCGATCATGTGACCGCGCGCCATCTCATCCAGCGACTGCAAGTGCGCGAAACCCGGGGCACGTATCTTCAGGCGGTACGGCTTATTCGCGCCGTCGGCCACCAGGTAGATGCCGAACTCGCCCTTGGGATGCTCGACGGCGGCATAGGCCTCGCCGGGCGGCACGTGGAACCCTTCGGTGTACAGCTTGAAGTGGTGGATCAGCTCTTCCATGGTGGACTTCATGCCGGTGCGCTTGGGCGGCGCGACCTTGTGGTTGTCCGTCATGACCGGGCCGGGATTGTTGCGCAGCCACTCGATGCACTGGCGGATGATGCGGTTGCTCTGGCGCATTTCGGCCACGCGGACCAGGTAGCGGTCATAGCAGTCGCCGTTCACGCCCACGGGCACGTCGAAGTCCATCAGGTCATAGACTTCGTAGGGCTGCATCTTGCGCAGGTCCCAGGCGATGCCCGAGCCACGCAGCATGGGGCCGGTGAAGCCCAGGGCCTTGGCGCGATCGGGATCGACCACGCCGATGCCCACCAGGCGCTGCTTCCAGATGCGGTTGTCGGTGAGCAGCGTCTCGTACTCGTCGACACAGGCGGGGAAGCGGTTGGTGAAGTCTTCGATGAAGTCCAGCAGCGAGCCCGAACGCGCGTCGTTCATGACGCGCATTTCCTTTTCGCTGCGGTACTTGCTGTTCTGGTGCTGGGCCATCGTGTCGGGCAGGTCGCGATAGACGCCGCCCGGACGGTAGTAGGCCGCGTGCATGCGCGCGCCCGAGACCGCTTCGTAGCAGTCCATCAGGTCTTCACGCTCGCGGAAGGCATACAGGAACACCGCCATGGCGCCCACGTCCAGCGCGTGCGAACCCAGCGACATGAGGTGGTTCAGGATGCGCGTGATTTCATCGAACATCACGCGGATGTATTGCGCCCGCAGCGGGGCTTCGATGCCCAGCAGCTTCTCGATGGCCATGACGTAGGCGTGCTCGTTGCACATCATGGACACGTAGTCCAGGCGGTCCATGTAGGGCAGCGCCTGGATGAAGGTCTTGTGCTCGGCCAGCTTCTCGGTGCCGCGATGCAGCAGGCCGATGTGCGGGTCGGCGCGCTGGATGACTTCGCCATCCAGTTCCAGCACCAGACGGAGCACGCCGTGGGCGGCCGGGTGCTGCGGGCCGAAGTTCAGCGTGTAGTTCTTGATTTCAGACATCTCAGCGACCTATCCCGTAGCTGTCCTCGCGGATGATGCGCGGGGTGATTTCCCTGGGTTCGATGGTGACCGGCTGGTACAGCACGCGCTTCTGCTCGGGGTCGTAGCGCATTTCGACGTTGCCCGACAGCGGGAAGTCCTTGCGGAACGGATGGCCGATGAAGCCGTAGTCGGTCAGGATGCGACGCAGGTCGTCGTGGCCCTCGAAGACCACGCCGTACAGATCGAACGCTTCGCGCTCGAACCAGTTCACGCCGGGCCACACGCTGGTCAGCGACGCCAGCACGGGGAATTCCGACGAGGGGGTGAAGGTGCGCACGCGCAGGCGCCAGTTGTGCGTGACGGACAGCAGGTGGATCACGACCGCGTAGCGGCCGGGATAGGCAGGCGCCGTGCCCTGGGGATCACCGACCTTGCCCACGCCATACGTGGAGTAGTCGACGCCACAGAGGTCCACACAGGTCTCGAAGCGCAGGCTGGATTCGTCGCGCAGGCGGGTCGCGACGGGCACCCAGCTTTCGGCGGGCACGGTCAGCGTGAGCTCGCCCAGCGCTAGGGTCAGGGACACCGCGTCGCCGAAGGCGGCTTGCAGATTGTTTTGCAGGGTTTCTAGCCGGGTCATGTCATGTATCGTCGTTACAAGCGATGAGGCCTAGCTGAGGCGGCGGGCCGCGATGGCCCGCGGCACGCTCAGCGGGCGATGGTGTTGGTCTTGCGGATCTTGTTCTGCATCTGCAGCAAGCCGTAGACCAGCGCCTCGGCCGTGGGCGGGCAACCCGGCACGTAGACGTCGACAGGGACAATGCGGTCGCAACCGCGAACCACCGAGTACGAGTAGTGGTAGTAGCCACCACCGTTCGCACAGGAACCCATGGACACGACCCAGCGCGGCTCGGGCATCTGGTCGTAGACCTTGCGCAGCGCGGGACCCATCTTGTTGCACAGGGTGCCTGCCACGATCATCAGGTCCGACTGGCGCGGACTGGGGCGGAAAATGATGCCGAACTGGTCGAGGTCATACCGGGCTGCGCCGGCATGCATCATCTCGACCGCGCAACAGGCCAGACCGAAGGTCATGGGCCACATCGAACCGGTCTTCGCCCAGTTGATGAACTTGTCGGCGTTGGTGGTGATAAAGCCTTGCTTGAGGATGCCGTCTATGGCCATAGCTGTCTCTGTCTCGCTGACTCAGGAACGCGGCGGGATCACTCCCAGTCCAGCGCGCCCTTTTTCCATTCGTAGATGAAGCCGACGGTGAGCACGGCGAGGAACACCATGACCGTCCCGAAGCCGACCATGCCCAACTCGCCCTGCGCAATGGCCCAGGGGAACAGGAAGGCGATTTCCAGGTCGAAAAGAATGAACAGGATGGCGACGAGGTAATAGCGCACATCGAACTTCATGCGCGAGTCTTCGAAGGCCTCGAAGCCGCATTCGTAGGGGGAGAGCTTTTCCGCATAGGGCTTGCGCGGACCGATGGCCGCACCTGCCAGGAGAAGGCCGAACCCCATGAGGGTTGCCACCACGATGAATAGCAGGACGGGAAAGTATTGGTGCAGGTTCATCCAGGAACTTCCGACAAGTGCGCAAACTTATAGATTGTAGCATTCGTGAAGTCTCAAGCACCTGACCGAAGGCTGACGAACAGACAGCCTGCGTGGCGCTTATTCCCCACGACCGCCACCATCCGGTTGATCGGCGACACAGCCATGTCCGCAAGACACACCGTTCCACGGACAAGACAGTTCCCACGCCCGCCACGCCGCCCCAACAGATCGAACAGGCAAATGAAAAAGCCACCTCCGAAGAGGTGGCTTTCTTGAGCGGGCCCGAAGGCCCAGCCCGATCAGGCTTCGACCCGGCCACGAGGACCGGGCTCGGCAGGCGCGGCAGATGCCGCGCTGACCGATTAGAAGCGGTGACGCAGGCCCACGCCGACAGCGGTGCTCTTGACGTCGTCCAGGAACGCGTAGTTCTTGGCGTACGAACCGTAAGCGTACACGTTGGTGCGCTTGGACAGGTCGTAGGTGTAGCCCAGGCTGTAGACGTTCTGGGTGGCGTCGGCAGTGCCGGCACCGTTCGAGACCGACTCGTTGGGGTCAGCACGCTGCCACGAACCGAACAGGCTGCCGGGGCCCACGGGGGCCGACAGACCAACCAGGTACGACTTGACCTTCAGGCCGTCGTTGTAGACGTTCGAGTTGAAGCCCGTACCGTCGATGGTGTAGCCGCCTTGCAGGCTAGGAGCAGCCGAACCGATCCAGCCGTCCTTCGATTGGCCGTAGGCCAAAGCCAGCTTGACCACTTCGAAGTCGTACGTACCGCCGACCAGCCACGCGTTGATGCGATCGCTGCCACGGGCCAGAGCCGAGTTGCCGTTGATGCGGTCATACGAAGCAGCAACGTTCAGGGGGCCGTTGACATAACGCACGCCGGCGTTGATGGCACGATCCTTACGGTTGGTCTGGAATTCGGAGGTATCGCCATCGGCAATATCAAAGGAGTACAGCGCGCCGACCTGGAAGCCACCGAAGCTGGGGGTCAGGTACTTGACGGCGTTGTCATAGCGCAGCGTGGCGGTTTGACCGAAGGACGAACCAATGTGCGATTGACCGTAGGAAGCGGCGAACGGATCGATCGGGCCGAAGAAGTCCGACGACACGTTGGTTTGACGACCGACGGTCAGCGTACCCCAGTTGTCCGAAGCCAGGCCCAGGGTGGCTTGACGACCGAACAGGCGGCCGCCTTGGCCCGAGCGGCCGGTACGCGAGTTGAAGCCGCTTTCCAGCGTGAAGATGGCGCGCAGACCGTCACCCAGGTCTTCCGAGCCACGCAGGCCCCAGCGCGAACCGCTTTGGGTGCCATCGATCAGACCGGTGCGCGAAGCCTTTTCCAGTCCACCACCCTTGACTTGCTGGTAGCCGACGCCAACGTCAACGATACCGTACAGGGTCACCGAGGTTTCCGCTTGGGCGGCACCAGCGAAGCCGGCCAGCACGGCGGCGGCGAGCAGAGTCTTTTTCATTTAAGAAATCTCCGAAGATTTGAGTGACTGGAGCATCGGGTAGATCATCAAACCCGCTACCCCGCTAACTCCGCGAAGGGAAGTTGAAGCTATTGCATCAAAAATCCTCTGGCGTGGCTATGTTCTGCGCCGGAAAAGTCGCAGAACAGTGCCAGGTTGTTGGGTTCGTGCAACATCAAAGGGGGACAAATTGGGAATTGCGAGGGTTTACCCGGCAACCTTGCTTCATAGGCAAGATTGGCGCGCCCTCAGATTCGTCCCTGATATTCCCGCTGCGACACCAGCACACATGCCAGCAACCATGCGCCGGTCACGGCGTAAGCAGCCAAGACGTCGCTGAAATAATGCACCTGCAGCACCACCCGGCTGTAGCCGATGGCGGCGACCAGCATCCCTGCCAGCCCGGCGACGGGCAGGCGCCAGTTGCCGGGCACGGTCCGCAGCAACAACCAGGCCAGCATGCCGTAGACCGACAGCGCCCCGGTGGCATGCCCGCTCGGGAAGCTCCAGCCATGCGCCTCGGCGAACCCGTGCACATGCTCGGGACGTACCCGGGCGAAACTCGCTTTCAGGAAGGTATTGAGATAACCCGCAACGGCCGTGGCGGCGACCCACACGCCGGCGTCCTTCCAGCGCCGGCGCCACAACAGCACCAGGAGCACCGCCGCCCCCAGGCCGATGAGGAAGTTCCGGTCACCCAGGGTCGTGAACAACGCCAGGCCCTCGAGCAGGGGCGCTGGGGCATGCTGCGCCAGCGACGCCGCCAGTGCCGCGTCGAAGGCCACCTGCCTGGATGCCGCGCCACCCTGCCCGACCGCCAGCACGGCGAATATCGCCCCCCCGGCGCCAGCCCATATCAATTTGGACCTGCTGCCACCCTGCCCCAGTCGCCACGCCGCCAGCGCGCCAACGCTCGCGCCCGCTGCCAGCCAGGCAAACAGCACGATGCCCGGGTGCCTGCCCAGCAACTCGGCCCACGCCATTCCAGGCCTCCCCGTCAGTGGTAGCCGAGCGCGACGCCCAGCGGATCAGGCTCGGCCACGCGCCACGCCTGGCGCGACAGTGCCAGTTCGTGCTCTGCGGCGGGAACGAAGGAGTTCGCGCTGACGAGGTAGTCCCAGCGCTGCACACGACAAACGGAGGCGCGCGTGCGTTCGGGCGCCCAGTCGATGATGTTCACGGAATTGGGCACGCCACCGCGTATCCGCTGCGACACCGCCGTGCCGGCCTGCACGGCCCAGGTGCCCTGCTGGTTGATGCGTGCGGGCAGCGGCGCCACATACGGCAGGTGGATATGTCCGCCCAGCAGCAAGTCGGCGCCGGCTTGCGACCACACGCGCATGGCGTTCTCGCGCCCCCCCGCCAGATTCACCTGATCGCTCTCCACGGCTGCCACCAATGGATGGTGCATCAGCACGATGCGCAACTGGCCTGGGCGCGCGCCATCCAGCAGGCGCGCCACGCGCTCGATCTGGCGGGACGAGACATAGCCGTTCTTGTGCCGCTGCGGCCGCGTGGAATCCACGCCGATGGCCAGCAGCGTGTCCGAGGAATAGACAGGCTCGCGATCCGGTCCGAATGCGCGCCGGTAGTTTCCATAAGGATCCAGCAGCCGGGCCACGATATTGAAGAGCGGAATGTCGTGATTGCCGGGCACCACCAGCGTGGGTACGGCCAGTCGGTCGACGAAACGGCGGGCGGCGGCGAACTGCGCGCTGCGGGCGCGCTGGGTGATGTCCCCGCCCAGCAGCACCAGTTCAGGCTGACAGGCGCGGACCAGCCCCACCAGGGCATCAACCACCGCGGGTTGCTCGGTGCCGAAGTGCGGATCGCTCAGATGCAGGACAGACGTCATGCGCGGTCCGCCGGGTCGATGTCACGCGGCACCAGCAAGGGCAGCTTGTGCTCGGCGACGCGGTACACCAAGGGCGCATCCATATGGAAGATCTCGCCATCCATCGCCACCTTGTGGCGATTGCGGCGCCCTTCCTTGCGCAGTTTCACGCGCAGTTCATGGAAGCCGAAGCTGACGACGTTTTCCGCGCGGCCCAGGCGGCTCAGCATGCCCAGCAGGATCATGCCGTAGAGCGCCAGCGTGCCGACAGGCTTGGGGCTCATGGCCACCAGGCCGCCTCGCCGCAGGATCTCGCCCTCCGTGAAACCCAGCTGTTCGAGCTGCAGCGGGTTGTTGCCCACGACCAGCGTCGGCGTGCGCAACTCGCGCAGCTCGCCGTCCTTCACCAGCTCCAGCCTCAACTGGCGCGGCCGCTGCAGCAAGGTGACCAGGCCCGAGATCAAGGCCACGAAGCGGCTGCGGCCATAACGCTGCTTGTAGGCCTCGCGGTCTTCCAGCAATTGCGGATACAGGCCGACACTGGCATTCACCAGGAATGCACGGCCATTGAGCGTGCCCACCTGCACGGGAACGATGTGCGCGTTCAGCAAGGCGTTCGTCGCGCGCTCGGTATGGGCAGGAATGCCATAGGCGCGGCCAAAGTAATTGAACGTGCCTTGGGGCAGGATGCCAAAAGGCAGTCCCGTCCCCAGGACGACCTGCGTCACGGCATTGAGCGTGCCATCGCCGCCGGCGGCCACGACCACGCCATGATGGCGGCGCGCCTGCTCCGCCGCCCATTGCGCCGCGGCGGTCAGATCCGAGGGATCGCGCACGAGCTTGATTTCATGGCGGCGGCCGCCTGCCTGCAACACGCGCTGGATGACCGCGCGCGTGTCGCCCGCGTCGTCACGGCCCGATCCCGCATTCAATACGATAAAGAACGGCGCCTGCGCAGGCACGGGCTCGCCATGGGTGGGTAGGGGGTGATCGTTCAGCATGGCCGCACCTTATCCCATGCCCCAGGGGGGAACAACACGCCCGCCCTGGGACAGGTAACGAAAATGCAAGACGCATGCAGCCCTGCCAAATCAGGCGCTGGCGGGCATTGCGAAAGACCTCGATACGCCACAAGCCATCGCATCGCATCCCTGCCTTTTTCACGACAGCCCTTGCAGGCGGGCGCTTTGTGGCCTGGTTACAAAATACACATTGGGTAGCCGCCATCGTCCCGTCTTCATCCCGCGCCGTCCGTGGCGCGATCTCAAACAAAAACATGGCTTGCAGTCCACCCCAAAAATTAACGAGAATTAATCCACTTTGACCAAGGCTCCGCCCATAATCCACGGTTGCCCACTCATGACCCAAGCTTTCATGCAGACTGAATTCGCCAACCGGGCGGCGGCCTTGCGCGCACGCCATGACACGCTGCAGCGCGAGCAACCCAAGCAGCGGGCGCGCCAGCGCGCCCAGACACTGGGCGTGTCCGAGGCCGAGCTGGTTGCCGCGGCCTGCGGCGACTTGCGATCGACCCGCCTGGCCGGCGCTCCCAAGGACATCTTCAAGGCCTTGGGCGAACTCGGGCCGGTCATGGCGCTGACGCGCAACGAGTGGTGCGTGCATGAGAAGCATGGCGAATACCTGCCCTACTCCGAAGAAGGCCCCGTGGGATTGGTGCTGGGCAAGGAGATAGACCTGCGCGTGTTCTTCCGTGGCTGGACGCATGCCTACGCCGTCCACGAGGCCGGCCGCGACAGCATCCAGTTCTTCGACGCCGCGGGCACCGCCGTGCACAAGACCTACCGCACCGACGCCACGAACGGCCCGGCCTTCGATGCGCTGGTGGCACGCCATGCCGGCGACCCCATCTGGCCGGAGGTCTCCCCCGCCGCCGCCCCCGCAGCGCATGCGCCGCTGACCGATCCCTCGCAACGGCAGGCGCTGCGCGACGCATGGTTGGCGCTGCGTGACACGCACGAATTCCATCCCATGCTGCGCCGGCTGGAAGTCGGACGCCTGGCCGCATTGGAAGCCGCAGGCGATGACCTGGCGCAGCGTGTGCCCGACACGGTGGCACAGACCATGCTGGAGACCGTGGCGCAAAGCGGCACGCCCATCATGTGCTTCGTGGCCAATGACGGCATGGTGCAGATCCACACCGGCCCGGTGAAGACCCTGCGCCGCACGGGCCCATGGTTCAACGTGCTGGATGCCGACTTCAACCTGCACCTGAATACCGAAGCCATCGCCCAGAGCTGGATCGTGAACAAGCCCACCGCCGATGGCTGGGTGACGTCGCTGGAACTGTATGCCGCCGATGGCACGCTGATCCTGCAATGCTTCGGGGCCCGCAAACCCGGCAAGCCCGAGCTCCAAGAATGGCGCGCGCTGATGACCAGCCTGTGCGCCACGCCGCTGGCCGCCTGACGGCAGCCTGCGCCTTTCCCGCCCGCTCACGCAACACGCGCAACATCCGACATGCTCAAGACCCTGCTTTCCTTCCTGCTGCTTGCCATCGCCCACACCAGTCTTGCCGCGCCCGCGCGCGTGGTGAGCCTGGGCGGCGGCATCACCGAGATCGTCTATGCGCTGGGCGCCGGCGACACCCTGGTGGGCAACGACCTCTCCAGCCTGTATCCCGCCGAAGCCACGCGCCTGCCACGCGTGGGGTATTACCGCGACGTCTCGGTGGAAGGCGTGGCGTCGCTGCGGCCCGACCTTGTCCTGGCCTCGGACCAGGCTGGCCCGCCGGCCGCGCTCGACAAGCTGCGCGCATTGGGCATCCCCGTGCAGATCGTGCCTGACGCACCCACCCTCGCCTCGCTGCAGGCGCGCATCGAACAGGTGGGCGCGGCGCTGGAACGCAAGCCGCAAGCCGAGGCGCTGTTTGCCGGCATCCGCCGCGACCTGGACGCGTTGGGCGCCCCGCCCAAGGACAACGCGCCACGCGCCCTGTCGCTGATGGCGCGCGGCGGCACGCCGCTGGGCGCAGGTCAGGGCACGGCAGCCAATGCCATGCTCGAACTGGCGGGGCTGCGCAACGTGCTGGCCGGCCAGCAAGGCTACAAGCCGGTCACCGCCGAAGCCCTGGCCGCCACCGCGCCCCAGGTCATCATCACCACGCACATGACCGAGCAGGCACAAGGTGGCATGGCCAAGCTGCTGGCGCAGCCCGGTATCGCCAGCACGCCCGCCGCGCGCGACAAGCGTGTGTTAGTCATGGACGACCTGCTGTACCTGAGCTTCGGCCCGCGCCTGCCCCAGGCCATCGCCGAATTGCGGCGCGCCGTCGCGCAGTGAGCCAGGCTGCCGTCCCGCGCGACGAGTCGCCCCCCATGCCGCGCGCCTGGCGATCCCCCCGCCCCGTCCTGATCGGCCTCGCGCTGGCCTTGCCCGCGCTCATGCTGCTCTCCACGGTCAGCGGCGCATTCAAGATCCCGCTGGCCGACCTGCCTCGCCTGGTGTGGAACCCGGACATGCTGGACGTCGTCGCACGCAGCGTGCTGCTGGAAATCCGCCTGCCGCGCATCCTGCTGGGCGTCATCGCAGGCATGGGACTCGCCGTGGCCGGCGCGACCATGCAGGCCCTCTTCCGCAACCCGTTGGCGGACCCGGGGCTGATCGGCATTTCTTCCGGTGGCGCGCTGGGCGCCGTGGCCGCCATCGTGGTGGGCGGCGGCGCGCTGGCCGTCGCGCCCGCCGCGTTCCTGGGCGCCCTTGCCGCCACATTGCTGGGCTACCGCCTGGGCCGCCGCCAGGCCGGCATGGCCGGCCTGCTGCTGGCGGGCATCGCCATCAATGCCGTGTGCGCCAGCCTCATCGGCCTCTTCACCTACCTGGCCGACGACACCCAGTTGCGCAGCCTGGCATTCTGGAACCTGGGCAGCCTGGCGGGCGGCAGTTGGCCGATGCTGGCATGGCTGGGACCGTGGACCCTGCTGCTCAGCCTGCTGGCCATGCGCGAATGGCGCGCCATGAATGCGCTGCTGCTCGGCGAACGCGAAGCGCAGCACCTGGGCTTCGCGCTGGCCGCGCTGCGCCGCCGCCTGGTGCTGTTGACCGCCCTGCTGGTCGGCCCCATCGTGGCCGCCACCGGCATCATCGGTTTCGTCGGGCTGGTCGTGCCGCACCTGCTGCGCCTGACGCTGGGCGCGGACCACCGCGCGCTGCTGCCCGCCTGCGCGCTGGGCGGCGCCTGCGCCCTGACCCTGGCCGACTGGCTGGCGCGCATCGTCATCGTGCCGGCAGAGTTGCCTATCGGCATCGTCACGAGCCTCGTGGGCGGCCCCTTCTTCCTTTGGCTGCTGGCCAGCCGCCGAGGCCCTTGATGCTGCAGGCCCACGACATTGCCGTCATGCGCGGCCAGCGCCAGGTGCTGGGCCCCGTCAGCGTATCGCTGGCGCCGGGCGAAGTGCTGGGCGTGCTGGGCGCGAATGGCGCAGGCAAGTCCACCCTGCTCTGCGCGCTGGCGGGTGAGCTGGCTCCGCTCAGCGGCAAGGTCATGCTGGACGGACAAGCGCTTTCCACCTGGACGCCGGCCCGGCAGGCACGCCGCCGCGCAGTGCTGCCCCAGACGCCCGGCCTGTCCTTCGACCTGGGCGTGCAGGAAGTCGTCGCCATGGGCGCCTACCCCTTTCCCAGCCTGTCACCCGCGCAAGTCCGGACGCTGGGCCACGACGCGCTGAGCCGGGTAGGCCTGGCCGGCCTGGCCGCGCGCCGCTATGGCGAGCTGTCAGGCGGAGAACAGCAACGCGTGCAATTCGCCCGCGTGCTGGTACAGGTTGCCGCAGCCTGCGAGACTTCCGGGGAGGCGTGTTATCTGCTGTTGGACGAGCCGGTATCCAGCCTGGATCCTCGGCGGCAACTCGAATTGCTGCACATCGCGCAAGACCTGGCGCGCACCGGCAAAGTGGGCGTCCTGGCCGTGCTGCACGACCTCAATCTGGCCGCGCGCTGGTGCGACCGGCTGCTGCTGCTGGCGGAAGGCAGGATGCTGGCGATGGGCACGCCAGCCGAGGTGCTGACACCACCGGCACTGGAAGCCGCCTATGGCGTGACGGCCACGGTGCTGCCCCATCCGCACGAAGCCAGCCGGCCGCTGGTGCTGTTCTCGTGAACCAGGCTGGGGCCGTCCACGACGGCCCTGCCCCTCAGTGCGCGCTGGCCGCCAGCGGCGGCGCACTTTGCCGCCAGGCCTGCAGCAGGCTGTAGTCGATCTGGAACTCCTCCCGCCCGCCGGGAATCGAGGCGGCCAGCGACACCAGCGACGCCAGCCGGTCGCCCATGGCCGGATCATCCTGCAATGCCGGCATGCGCTGGGAAAACTGCTCCAGGGGAGGAAGGCTCATGGCCAGGTAGTGCTCGCCCAGGAACCAGCGGTAGACGACGTGGCACGACGCACGGTTGTAGATCTGCTCGACCGAACGCACGCCGTATACGACCTGCAGCACCGCCAGGCGCAGGGCGAGCACGCGATCCGCCACGTCCGGGTCGGTCCAGGTATAGCCGCTTTCGTCCATCTCGCCGAACAGGCGGCACTCGCGCTCCAGCATGGCCTCGACATGGTGGCACAGGGCCACCAAGGGGTGATCATCCGGGATCAGGGCGAGCAGGGGCGCGATGCGCGCCATCATTTCCTCGTGGGGCACGAGGCACAGCCAGGGATCCTTGCCTTGGTACACGGTCACCGTCTCCTTTGCCGCAACGTCCAGGATGTCTGGCCATTGCGCCTCAAGCTCCTGCTGCGTGACGAAATAGGTCGTCTTCGTGGGTTTCATACTTGTCATTGATCCCAAACCACCCGCCCGTGCGCCACCTTGCCGGTACGCCCGCGAGTCGCATCATCCTGAATTCATACCGGACTGACAAGGCATTTCAGGCTACCCTGGCGCGCACCGGCCACACATCCCAAAAGAAAGAACACCGCGGCCTTTGTCGCCGAATGTTCACGCAGTCTACGCCGCGATAGATTGCGACCCCATGTCCGTGTCGGCTTCCCACAACCTGCGCAGGGAATCCGCCACACGGCGGTAGGGGGCGCTTTCCTCGCGCAAGCCCACCATGACGTGCACCTGCGGCAAGGCGGGGAAGCCCTGCGCGGACGTCTGCACCACGTGCTGCGGCTCCACCCGGCTGCGGGGCAACACGGCCACGCCCAGGCCGCTGTCGATGGCGCGGCGCATGTTGTCGTTGGAGCTGCTGGAATAGCTGACGAAGAAAGGCTTCGCGTGCTGGGCCAGGCAACTCAGCGCCGCCAGCCGATACACGCCTCCCTCGGGATGCAGCACCAGCGGCAATTCCGCCGCCGCGGTGAAATCCAGCGCTGCATTCGCCACCCAGCACAGCGGCTCCACGCCCCAGGTTTCCTGCACCGGCGCGAACACCGTGTCCCCTACGCTGTCCAGCATGCGCACCACCGCCACGTCGAGGTTGCGCTCGCGGAACGTGCGCAAGACCGAGGTCGACGACAACGACAGCACGCTCAAGCGCAAGCCGGGCAACTCGCCACGCAGTTGCTCCACGTATCCCGGCATGGCGGCCCACATGAAATCATCAGGCACGCCCAGGCGCACCTGCCCGCACAGCTCGGGATGCTGCACCGTATGGCAAGCCTGGCCGAAACGCTGGAGCACATCCCAGGACGCCTGCAGGAAGCGGCGGCCCGCCGGCGTGAGCCCCACGAATTTTCCCTTCGCGCGCAACAGCAAGGGGCAGCCCAGCAGGTCCTCGAGCTCCTTGATGCGCTTGGCCACCGCCGACTCCGAGCGATGCAGCAGTTCACCCACCAGCTTCAGGCGGCGCAACTCCGCGATGCCCACGAAGGCCCGCAAGTGATCGAGCGTAATCCGGGAGTCCGATCCGACGATCTCCTCGGCGCGCGTCATGGCCACGCCTTGAGGTCCGTTCATCGTCCATTCATCCTGCCGACTGTTCAACACTGCACCCCTTTGTTGATAAGCAACTGCCTTCTTTCGAACGTCATTTCCATTTCACACGCGTGACGAAATCCATACGCCATACGCGAAAAATCAAAATAAAAACTCACGATATTTCTCTGTGACAATCAGATGCGCAGAGCGTCGTGAAAGTGTTCACTAACCGCCTAAAAATTCCATTAACAAGTTGCGCAAACCCACCTATATTCTGAGCCGTCGCTGAAAAGATTCTCACCCCAACGGGGATCCCAACGCGCTGCTTCGCGCCGGATCGCGGGCCCCACCCGGGCCTCTTGTCCTGAAGGACACCGGCACCACGCAAATGCGAGATGAAGGTTGTCCATGCCAACAGATACTCTCGACCCCGATCCCTCCGACAGCCTCGGCCACTCCCGCGGCGCGTCATCCGGTACCGGCGGCGTTCGCATCACGATGAACGAATGCGGCAAGAAGTTCGGCACCTACGCCGCCAAGGCCGCCGAAGACGATGTCTGCGTCACCCGCTACGGCAAGCCCTCCATCTGGATGATTTCGCATGCCAAGCATGCGCGTAGTCCGGACATCGAAAAACTCATTCCCCGCGACCATCCGCTGTATCACCTGCGCGAACCCGTCGACGCGAAGATCGCCGCCCATGCCGGGCTGCTGCACCAACTGCTTTGCGACAACCCCCGCAGCCCCGAGCCCGAACCGGTGGTGCGTGCACTGCTGATCTATGCGCTGTTTTCCATCGGCCCCGATCGCGCCCTGCACTTCGAGATTTCCTACAACATGCTGTACCGCTGGTTCGTCGGCTTCACGCTGTTCGACGACATCTGGCCACAGGAAACCATGTCCGACGCCACCCGCCGCCTGCTCGCGCACCGCGACGTGGTGACGCTGGTGCATGACCTGGTGGCGCTGGCGAAATCGATGCGCAGTTTCGGCACCGACGAGTATGAGTTCCGCATCAACTATGCGCTGCTGGACGCCTGGCGGCTTGGCGTGGCGTCCCAGGGGGAACCGGTGCCGCTGGCCTGACGGTTGACGCGCCATTGTTCTGGCGGGAATCGTCTCGCGAACCTTGGGTCGGGAGTCTAGGCCTGTGATGCGACATCCCGATGAAATATGTCCCGGAACATCGACCGGACAGGCGATGAGACTGTTTTCAACGGCTCTTGCGGACGATGCCGCCCTCGCCCAGCTCGGGCAGGGTGGGCACCGCAAGACGCTCGGTGACGCCGGCGCGTTCGATGACGATGCCGCGGGACGCTATCTCACGCAGGGTCGTGGCATGCCCCAGGCGGTCTCCCACCACATACGCCCGCGGCGGCGCGCCATTGACCGACAACATGGCGGCCGCGGCGGAGCGCGACACCATCACACCCGCCACGGCGACATCGAGCGACTCATCGCCGGGCGTCAACCAGCGCGCCACGGCCTGGGCGGTACCATCCGCGCCAGCCGGCGCGGCCTCGGCCTGCGGCACGCCGGGCAGGGGCGTCAGCCATTGCACGCCCCAATACGCCAGGCCCGACACCAGTGCCACGCACGCCAATGCGCCCAGCAGGGCAGGACGGGCAGCGGGATCCTTGAGCGAGGCGAAGCTTTGCATGAACGGCACTCCTGGCAGCGGACAGTGGTCGGCGCAATGTGCGACGGCTGCAGGGACTCTATCAGGCCAGAGTGGTCCGTTTTATTTCACATGTCGGCCACATTGCGCGCCTAGGATGGTCTTTTGCTCGCCCTGCCTCCCGACTGGATATCGCCGCATGAAGCGCGCCGCGCCACTGTCCTCCGTTCACCACGTCCAGCAAGGCTTCACGCTGATCGAGATCATGGTCGTCATGGTCATCATCGGCATCGCCACCACGGCCATCGGGCTGTCCATCCGACCGGATCCCTCCCGGGCATTGCGCCAGGATGCGCAACGCCTGGCACAGCTGTTTGCCATTGCGCAAACGGAAGTGCGCCTGGATGGGCGGGCCATCGCCTGGCAGCCCGAAGCACGGGGATACCGCTTCGTGCGCGCCGCGTGGCAGGCGGGGCCGGATGGAATGCCCGTGGCGTCGACACGTGCGGGACTGGATGAATTCGGACGGGACGATGCGCTGCGGCCAAGGGATTGGCAGGCGGAAACCGTCAAGGTCACGCCGCCCGGCCCGCTGGTGCTGACGGATGAATGGATCGGCACGTCGTGGACCTTGGCCCTGTCCGACGGAACAGCCACGGTGGAGCTGGTCAGGGAGGCGAATGGACGGTATGTGGTTCGCTAGGCGATTGGCGCGCAAGACTGGGGTGCACGCACGTGCCCAGGCCGGCTTCACGCTGGTCGAGGTGTTGGTGGCCTTGGCCATCGTCAGCGTCGCGCTGGCCGCCGCGTCGCGAGCCGTGGCAAACCTGACCGAGAATCATGGGCAGTTGCGAGACCGTTCGCTGGCGCAGCTTTCCGCGGAGAACCGCCTGGCCGAACTGCGGCTGGAAGGCGCTGCGGTACGGCCGGGGACGCAGCGCAGCGACTGCCCGCAAGGGCAGTTGGTGCTGGTGTGCCTGACGCGCGTCACGGTGTTGCCCAGCGGCTTGCGGGAAGTGTCGATCGACGTGGTCAGGAAGGAGAAGCCCGTGCCGCCGGTGTTGTCGATGACGCAGGTGTTGGGGGGTGGAGAGGCAGTGGGAGCGGGAAGATGACAGGTCAGCCACCCAGCGTTGCCATGGGGCGTAGGCGTTGCGCCCAAGCGGGTTTCACGCTGATCGAAGTGATGGTGGCCATTCTCATCATGGCCATCATCAGCGTGATTTCGTGGCGTGGACTGGACAGTATTACGCAGGCGAGCGAGCGGATTGACGATGGCGCGCAGGCATCTGCGGCGCTGCTGAATGCCATCCGGCAGTTCGAGCGGGATGTTGCCTGGCGGGCGGATGGGGAAATGGCGGTCAGCACACAGGCAACCAACGCAGGCAATACTTCGCTGCGCAACGTGCCCCTGCTGCCCGCGAGCCTGCACATCGAACGGCTGGCTCGCGTGCCCTGGCGGGTAGAAATCGTTCGCGGTGTGGCTGGTTCGCCCGGACAGTGGCAACGCGTCCAGTGGTGGCAGGAAGGCGAGACACTCTTTCGTAGTGCCGCAGCAGGCTCTGACCTGTTCCCCCTGCCTTTTCCTCGCGAGCAGGATCGCGTGGCTGTGCTGGAAGGCGTGGGCCGCATTGATGTTCGAGCTTGGCGTCCCGGACAAGGCTGGGAAAACCTGCCCGCTCAGCATGGGCGGCTACAAGCTGGCGGGCTGGAACTCCAACTCGCGATGCGGACCTTTCAGGGAGACGCAACCTATCGGCGGGTAATGCTGCTGGAATGATCCGGCGAATAGACAACTACCAGCTAGCCAAGGCTGCACAGACTCGCCGCCACAAAAAAGGGCCGGTGTCAAGCCCTTCGTACCAATGACTGACGGCATGAAACGGTAAGTGGGACAATAGGTTATCTATTGCGGAGGCGGCTATGGGAGGTCTCAGTGTTGTGAGCTAGGAGCCACATAGGAGCGTCGGGAGAGTAAGAGGCATCGTGCTTCGTAGGGCTCGATTGCCTACACAGCGGCGCTTATCGGCCCATCGTAGCCCAATACGTCGTCACTTTTCAGATCAACGAATGCGCAGCTTCGGGCTACGCGCCCGAGGAATCATCCGTTTAGTCAGCGACCAGCATCCGCTCGATTTCGGGTGTGTGGTATTGCTGCAAAGGGATCGGGCGACTCATGCCGGCTGATGAACGCAATGCGCATCAGCCGGCCAGTCGATTTTTCGGATCCACGCTTGGCGTTGGAAAGCGCCACGCTCGGCTTGTCCCCTGATGGAGGACGCGCAAAGTCTCATGCAAGCGACCGGGTCAGGCTTCCAACAGGTGCTGCAGGTAATGCGCGACATCGACTGTTTCAATGCCGTGTTTTGCATTGAAGGTGTTGGCCTTGTCCCACCACATCCCATCACCCAGCGCGAAGGCGGCCCGGTAGCGCGTCATGACATCATCAGGAGCCAATGCAAGGTCGGCGCGCAACTTGTCCAGCGACCACAGCGTCTTCTCGAACGCATATCCGGTGACGCGCTCGACGACCTCAGCCAACTCGCCATAGGAAATCGTATCGCCGGCCACATACACCACCTCGTTGGCGATGCGTGGCTCGGCCAGCAGTATCTCCGTGGTGAGCCTGCCAATGTCTTCCGGCGTCGTGACCGTGACCCTGGTGTCCCAGGTACCCAGGCCATGGACAGTCCTGGCGGCAAGGTTCACCACGTCGAACGCCGGCTCGAACAGGAAGCTGGTGAACATGCCGGTGGAGATGATCACCCACTCGGTCTGCTGCTGCGCGCGCAGCAGTTGGCGTACTTCATATTGCTCGTCGAACACCGGTTGGCCACTGCCCTGTCCGACCACATCGTAGTCAACGCCGAACTGCCACGGGAAATAGCGCTCGACCTTGGCGTCTAGCGCGGCGCGGGTGATTTTCAACTGCGTGCCAGGGCCAGCGACGAAGCCGGTGCAATTGACCACCGTGCGATAGCGCTCAAACAAGGCTTGCAGGGCGGCGGCATCGCCCGCCAGATCGAAGCCAATGACCTCCACACCCAACGCCTGCAGGATACCGAGACTTTCGATATCCCCGGGGCGGGAGCTGGAGACAGTCTGCGGTGAGACAACAACTGTGACCGATTGGCGGCGCTCGGCCGCGCGCGGAGCGAGCGCACGCAGCACCGCCATGCCCAGTTGACCGGCGCCAAGGACCAACAGGTCACGGCGATTGGATTCGTTTGCTGACATAGACATAATTTCTCATACTCAAATAAATGAATGATTTCGCACCAGCCCGCGAGAACGGCCAACGAGCGACTCCGTGACGAGAATCACGCAAAATTGTGCTTCCATCCTTGTCACTTGCATGGAAGTTTAGTTCCATGGCAGTAGATGAAAAAGCGGACAAAGCCACTTTCACTATTTGAATAAATGCAATAATTAGTCATTTCAGTCCTGACGCGATGAAGGCCCGAACACTGGTGCCTTAGCTCGCCCCCACAAGGAGATGTTCACCATGGATAGACTGCAAGCCATGGAGACTTTCGTGCGCGTGATCGAGGCCGGCAGTTTCAAGCAGGCTGCCGATACACTGAACGTGCTTGCGTCAACCGTCACGCGCAACATCAAGGAACTGGAATCGCACCTGGGCACGCGGCTGCTCAATCGCACAACGCGCGCTGTCAGCGCCACCGATGCGGGTCTGCGCTTCTACGACAGTTGCAAGGCGATCCTGCGTGAACTGCAGGAGGCCGAGGCCCAAGCCTCTCAACAAGCCGAAGCGCTGCACGGCACGATCAAAATCGGCACCACCTCGTCGCTGGCCAGGCATTGCCTGATTGCAGCCTTGCCGGCGTTCATGCGCCGCCACCCCCGAGTCGAACTGGAACTGCATCTGTCTGACACCACGGCAGATGTCGTTCGACAGGGACTGGACTGTGTCATCCGCACCGGCACCCTACGCAACTCACAGTTGGTGGCCCGGCGCATCGGTCGCTTTCACTGGATCGTCTGCGGCGCCCCGGATTACTTTGCGCAGTACGGAGCGCCTGGCAACCTCCAAGACTTGCAACAGCACGTCGCGGTGGGCTTCCACGGCGGCCACGGTGGACGCCTGGCATATTGGAATTTCCAGGACGGCGCGCAGACCACTGCCATTGCCATGCGGGAATGCATACGCGTCGATGACACCGACGCCTACGTGGAAGCCGGTATCGCCGGCCTGGGCCTGATCCGCGTGGCCAGCTACATGGTGCGAGATCACTTGGCTGCAGGCCGACTGGTCCGTGTGCTGGAGGCGGCGCATGCCGAACCGGAGCCAATTTCCGTTCTTTACCCACACAGCCGGCACCTTTCCCCGGTCGTGCGGGCTTTCGTCGACTGGGGCAGCGAAGTGGTGGCGCGGGCATCAAGCCAGTGGTGATGCAACTGGCCATTGAAGACCTGCGGCTCCACCCTGATTCTGCGCTCTTACAAGTTTTCGATCCTGTGCGATGAAGGCTCCCAGCACGTGAATGACTACGACTGCCTCAGTTCGTCGGCTGTTCTCGCAAGAATCTCGGCCAGAGAACACGGCGCGCATCCGGTCAAACGCTCGATGTCACCGCTGACGAGGTCATAAGCGCCGCGCGCCTGCCGCGCCTTCATGGATATCACTGCGTCGATAATGACCTCAGGCAGCCCCGCCTTGATCAGCCCGGCTCGCAGTCCTTCGGCGGGCATCACGTTCAAGACGAAAGGACGCTGCACAAGCTGCTCAATCAACCTGCAGACCGTTTCACTGCGCAGGACGTCAGATCCCGTCAGCTGATAAATGGCGCCCTCGTGGCCCTCACTGGTCAGTGCAGCGGCTGCCGCTTTGGCCACATCACTGCGCGAAACGAAACTGACGCGACTGTCCGCGAGCGCGGAAAGCCCGCCTGCAGTCAAGGACATCCGCACCTCTTCGGCCAGCGTCTCGGAAAAATAGCTCATTCGCAGAATCGTCCAAGCGGGGATCGTGCTCTTGATCAACGCCTGCTCACTGTGCCAGTACGCCGCGCCAACGGCTGGCTCCTCCTCACGTTGCGTCCCGGTTGCCGACAACAGGAAGACGTGGCCGACCTGGGCGCGTGCCGCCGCATCCAAGGCCGCCAGCATCTGGCGTGAGCGGATCCCCGGCCGCAAATCAGGCCCGGGAATCAAGAGCAGGCGATCCAGGCCCTGATAGGACGCCACCAATGTCTCGGGTTGGTCGTAGTCGCCCACGCGGCCTGCATAGGCTCGATCGGTCTTGGGCGTGCGCGAAATCGCCACCAGATCTTCAGTCGCGACCGTTTCCACCAATGCCTGGACCACTGCGCTGCCAAGCTGGCCACTGGCACCGCTCACACCTATTCTCATCATCACACTCCATAGTTATTTATTGTTCGTTAGGATAAATTGGTTCCTATAATCCAACAAGAACGCACTAATTCATGCGTGAGGTACACCAATGTTCCTGTCGGCACAAAGGAGAAGCCATGGAGAATTTGGAGGCTGAATGTCGCGGCCTGGCAGACGTGATTGCACGCATTGGCGACAAGTGGACGGTCATGGTCTGTGGCCATCTGTCAGAAGGCACCCACCGTTTCAACGCGTTGAAGCACCGTATCCCCGGCATCTCTCACCGGATGCTGACCATCACCCTGCGCGGACTCGAACGCGATGGACTGGTGGCGCGCAAGGCCTATGCCACCGTCCCGCCGAAGGTCGAGTATTGCCTGACCCCATTGGGGCGAAGCCTGACAGAACCTCTGGCAGCCCTGGCAAGTTGGGCGCGAGAGAACCGGCCGGCCCTTGAACAAGCCCGTGCCGCATTTGATCGTCGTACCGCGCAGGACTGACCTGACCTTGTCGGAGAGCAGCGCTGGCGCTGTGAAGTGATGAAGCACGCCGGTAATCAGCGGCGCATGCGAGGCCTCATCCCATCAAGTCGCGCCACTTGGTCATGCGCGCGCCCAGGTCGAGCGTATCGCCATCCACGCTGAAGCGGCCGTCGCCCTGGTGATGGATCAATCGCGTTTCCTTGCGCGCGGCGTCGATCCAGATACGCTGGACCTCCAGCACCCACAGGTTGTAGCGGCGTACCCAGCCGTCATCGGCGACGCGGCATTCCAGGTTCGCCCAGCATTCGCACACCAGTGGCGCCTCCACGGTTTGCGCGGATGCGGGTGTCAGGCCGAAATGGGCGAACTTGTCGAGCGCATCGCCCGAGCAGTTGCCGATGTCCACCACCGTCTCAGCCAAATCCACCGTCGGTACCGCCAGCACGCATTCACCCGTGTCCGACAGCGCCTGATGGCTGTGATCCCATGGCCCGATGATGGCCCCGACCAGGGGCGGATCGTGCTGCATCATCATGTGGAAGCCCATCGTCATCAGGTTGGCCCGGCCATCGGCGGCGCGGGTGGCGACCAGCACGATAGGGCCGGATTCGAGGATGCGGTAGGCCTTTTCGGCAGGCAACTCGTTGAGCATGGTGTGATCTCCTGATGCACCAGAGAGGCACGCAGCATCCAGCCGCGTGCCCGCCCTCGTGCGAATTTACTCCGCGAAATCAGTGGCATCGGATGCGCCACGCCATGCGTCCAGATCCTTGCGAACCGCCTGCATCTTCTGCTCGGCCAGCGTGTTGGCAATCTTGCCGGCGAACAGATGCACCGGCGGCTCGGCAACGGTTGCGGCTTGCAGGATCAGCGTGGCCACTTTCTCTGGGTCGCCTGCCTGCTTGCCGTCCAGGCCGTTCAAGTGCAGATCCAGCGAGGCCTGCGCCTCGGTGTAGTCGGCAATCGAACGCTTGGCCACGACCAGCGTGTCCTTAGACAGGAAACCAGTGCGCACCGGGCCGGGATAGACCACGGTGGCCTTGATACCTAGCTCGGACAGTTCGGCGGCCAAGGTCTCGGTCAGGCCAGCGATTGCGAACTTGGAGGCAACGTAGCTGCCCCAGCCCGCATAGCCGCCCTGGAAGCCGACGATGGAGGCCACGTTGAACACATGCCCGCTGCGCTGCGCGCGCAAGTGCGGCAGCGCGTAGCGCAGCACATGCAGCGGCGCGAACACGTTGACCTCGAAATTGCGGCGCAGTTCGGCATCGCTCAGCGCCTCGATGGTGCCCTGCTGACCGTAGCCGGCGTTGTTGACCACGCGGTCGATGCGGCCGAAGGTGGCAACGGTCTTGTCGATGGCGGCTTGGACACTGGCCTCATCGACCAGATCCACCTCCAGTGCAAGCAGCCTCTCGCTGCTGTCCCCAAACGCCTGATTCAGGCTGGCCAGCGTGCGTGACGTAGCGGCCACCGAATCGCCACGGGCCAATGCTTGCCGGGCCAGAGACAGGCCAATGCCGCGTGCGGCGCCCGTGATGAACCAGACTTTGGAAGGGTTTGCTTGTTGTTGCATGGATGAAAACTCCTATGAGGTTGAAATATGGGTTGCGTTACTGGATGGCCACGCTCATGCCGCCATCGGCCATGACCACCGCACCGACGATGTAGCTGGCCTGATCCGAAGCCAGGAAGGCGGCGACTTGCGCGATTTCCTCGGGACGCGCCGCTCGGCCGATGGGGGCCTTTCGTCCATGTTCTGCCAGGTAGGCCTGGCCATCGGGTTGGATGGCGTTGGTGATGTTGGTGACGGCATCGCCCGAACCCACCGCGTTGACACGAATGCCGTGGGAGATGGCCTCCAGCGCCAGCGTGCGGGTCAATTGCGCCAGCGCGCCCTTGGACGCGGCATAGGCAGCGATGCCGGGAAAGCTCTGGTAGCAGGCGTAGGAGCCGATGTTGACGATGGCGCCGGAGCCAGCGGCCATCATCGGGCGCATGGCGGCGCGGGAGAACAGGAAGGCACCGGTGGCATTGACCGACAGCACATGGTTCCATTCCTCCAAGCTCATCTCGGCGACCGGGCGGTTGATGATGATGCCGGCGTTGTTGACCAGAATGTCCAGGCGGCCAAATTGGTCGATGGCTGTCTGCACGGCCAGTTCAGCGCTGGCTTCCTGCGCCACGTCGGCCACGATGGGCACCACACCCTCACGCGCCAGGGCATGGACGTTATCGCCACGGCCCACCGCGATGATGCGTGCGCCCTGGCGATGCAGCAATTCGACAGTTGCCAAGCCGATGCCGCTGGCCGCGCCAGTGACGATGGCTACTCGACCGGCGAACGGCAGGATAGGTGAGGAAATATTGGCTTCGGACATAAAAACTCCTTGTAAATGAATAGATGTCAGGATCAATACGGACTGGCCGTGGGACGCACGATGAGCTCGCTCACGTCCACGCCATCGGGCTGGGTAATGGCATACGCAATGGCCTGCGCTACGGCCTGCGGCGGCAAGGCGATGCGGCGGAACGCAACCATGGCCTCGCGCGCGCCTGGATCGGTGATGTGATCGGCCAGTTCGGACTCGACCACGCCGGGGCTGACCAGCGTCACCCGGATGGCACCGGTCTCCTGGCGCAGCCCATCGGAGATGGCGCGCACTGCGAACTTGCTGGCGCAATAGACCGCAGAAGACGGCCACACCTGATGCGCGCCGACCGAGGCGATATTGACGATGTGCCCATGGCCTTGCGCCTGCATGATCGGCAGCACGGCGGCAATGCCGTGCAGCACGCCGCGCACGTTGACGTCCAGCGTACGGTTCCACTCCTCGATCTTCAGCGCGGCCAGTGGCGAAAGTGGCATGACGCCGGCGTTGTTGATAAGCACATCGACGCGACCATGCGCGGCATGTGCTTTGGCGACGATGGCTTGCAGATCTTCGAGGCGTGTGACGTCCAACTGCATCGCCTCGACATGGCCACCCTCGGCGCGCAGTTCTTCTTGCAGGGCGGTGAGCCGGTCCAGGCGCCGCGCGCCGATGTAGAGGTGGTGGCCTTGCCGTGCCAAATGGCGGGCCGTGGCCTCGCCGATGCCGCTGCTGGCACCGGTGAGCACGATGACCTTAGCGGTGTCTGGTGTCGTGGATGGCATGATTTCTCCTTGTGCTTTCTTGGCTGGCGCGGGGGCAAGCCAAGGCATTGCAAACAAGGTGAAATCGTAGACAGAACCGCCTGTACGGACTAGGTCGGTACCTCTTGCATCATTGCCTAATCCTATTCATGACCAACCATAATGCGGCCATATGATGCAAAAATATAGCCGTTTCATCATTCCAAGACGGTAACGCAATGCCCTATGCACAACCCGACCTGTCACGACAGGCGGAGATGGCCGACCTGATCCTGCAACTGGCTCCGCAGGAAGGCCACACCCGCTCACTGCTCGATGGCGTGCGCCTGATGCGCGCCGATCACCCGCTGGGCCGCACACCCGTGCTGTACGAGCCGAGCATCGTCATCGTCTGCCAGGGTCACAAGCGAGGCTACCTTGCCAATCGGGTCTATCACTACGACCCTCAACACTACTTGGTGCTATCGGTGCCACTGCCGTTTTCCACCGAAACCGACGCCAGCCCCGATGAGCCCTTGCTGGCGGTGTCCGTGCGTCTGGACATGACCGCTGTGGCCGACCTGGTCATCGAGGTCGATCAACAAGCCAGCGCAGCGTCCACGGCGCCCGCCGGCATCGTCTCGACGCCCTTGGACGCTACGCTGGCCGACACCACTGTGCGCTTGCTGCGGGCATTGCGCTCGCCACTCGAAGCACGGGTGCTCGGGCCGGCCATCGTGCGGGAATTGTGCTTCCGCGTGTTGCTTGGGGAACAAGGCGGCGCCATCCGCGCGGCCCTGGCCAGCCACGGCAACTTCGGCCGCATTGCGCGAGTGCTGCGGCGCATCCACACCGACTACGCCCAGCCGCTGGACGTGGCCGCGCTGGCGAACGAGGCGGGCCTGAGCGTGCCGGCCTTTCATGCGCATTTCAAGACCGTGGCCGCTACCTCGCCCATTCAGTACATCAAGTCGGTTCGGCTGCACCAAGCACGGCTGATGATGATTCGCGACCATGTCACCGCCGCCGGCGCTGCGGTGCGCGTGGGCTACGAGAGCCCCTCGCAGTTCAACCGCGAGTTCAAGCGCCTGTTCGGCCGCAGCCCCGGCGAGGAAGCGCGCGAAATGCGCTCGGCTTTTGCGTTGATGGAGCCGGCGCAGCTTGCGGAGGCTGCAGCGATGCATTGAGGCGCTCAGGGTAATCCACCAACCTGTCGCCACTTTGACCAACAAGGTGGCTTCACTTTATCGCTACTGAGTTATGAATCAAACGAACTCTCCCGAACGCACACTGACGATCGACGGCGCCCGCATAGATGGCATCGCGGATTTCTACGCTGAGATCAATCGCGTCTTCATGGCGCAGGAAGACTGGGAACTGGGCGTCAGCCTCGATGCGGTGGACGACATGCTCTACGGAGGGTATGGCGCAGCGCAAGGCAATGCTCCGGTAAGGCTACGCTGGCTGAATGCCGAGCACAGTCGTACAAGACTCGATATCGCCGCAACGCGCGCCCACTACCTCGACAAGCTGGCCCGCCCTGATACCTTCAACCACCAGCACTGGCTGGGTGTGCTGCATGCGTTGGAGGCTGGCCAGGGCCCGACGTACTTTGAGCAAATCTGTCAGGTCATCGCCGGCCATCCCCACTTCACGCTGGAACTGGCTTGAACTCTTGCCACGCAAATCGTCAGCAATCGCTGTGTCGTCACAGGGCTGCTTGTCAGGCTGTTTTTCGTGCCGATTGTGATGCCGCTTGCGCAAGACACTCATCCAGCAGGCCCGTGGCGTAAGCGATATCCGGTGATTTGGACGTAAACAGAATGCGATAGATCACCGGCGCCACCACTTGATCGAGCAGCTTCTGCGAGTCGGGGGGAGAAGCGCCTTGCTCCACCCCTCTGGTAATGATGCTGTCCAGCGTGCTGAGGATGCATTCTGTACATTGTCCCGCCCGATCAGTATTGCCTAGCGCCAGCGCTTCGCGCAGCAAATCACGGCCTGGCCCGGAGCCCATCTCGTCGACAAACTGCTCTAGCCATGTCGACAGATCCTTGCGCCAGTCGCCACTATCAGGCGGTAGCGCATCGGTCTGAAATTGGCGCACCGCCACATCGGCTAACAACGGTGCCACGCCGCCCCAACGGCGGTAGATGGTCGAAGGCGTCACATTTGCCCGGGCGGCGATCATCGGCACGGTGATTTCAGCTGTGGGCTTTTCCTTCTTGAGCGACTCCACTGCCTCCAGCACAACCGCCTGTATACGTGCGGCACGGCCACCGGGACGACTGCCTGCCGGTTGGGTCGCATCCGTCTGATTCTTCAAGGAAAGCCCTGCATCTTTCATGGTGTGCCCCGATAGCTGTCGCTTCAAAGCCAATCGACACTAAAGCCAATAATTAGCTTTAGTGGTAGAGTGACGTCTCAAAAGCAATATTTTAGCTTTTATCGAAGGCGACATGTTATGACTACTCTTCAGCACACACGGCCAGCCAGCGGAGGCACAACGGCCTCGTTGGCGCTGCACGGCCTGACCATCATCCTGTTCTTTGCGGCGTCGAGCATGACGACCCCGCTTTTTCCGCTATATCAGGCCAGTTGGGGAGTCTCGGCCTTCCTGATCAGTGTGATTTTTGCCGCGTATGTGGGCGCATTGCTGCTCTCGCTGCTTTTCTTGGGCGCACTGTCCAACCATTTCGGCAGGCGCGCGGTCATCGTGGCGGCTCTCGTTGTTCAGTGCGTCGCGATGGTCATGTTCCTGGTTGCGGACAGCGGCCACTGGCTGGTTGCTGCGCGGCTGGTGCAAGGTTTCGCCACCGGAATCGCGACCACTGCCGTGGCTGCGGCGTTGCTGGATGTAGATCAAAAGGCTGGCGCGATGATCAATAGCCTGGCGCCTATGGTCGGCATGGCCGTGGGCGCACTTGGGGCTGGCGCGTTGGTTCAGTTCGCGCCGCTACCCCTGCACCTCGTGTATGCCATCGCACTTGGGATCAGCCTGATTCAGCTCGTACGGACGCTGGTGTCCGCAGAAACCTTCCCGGATCGGCGCAGCGACGGCTGGTCGGTGCGGCCAAGGATCGAGATTCCGCGTGGCTTGCGCTCGACTTTCGTGCGCATTCTTCCGCTGAATGTGGCGGTTTGGGGTTTGGGCGCGCTGTTCCTCTCGCTGTTGCCAGGACTCTTCCATGAAATGGCGTCCACCCCGTCCATGGCATGGCTGAGTGGCGCTGCCGTCGGGGTCATGACACTAGCGGGAGCAGCAGCGGTACTGCTGTTGCGCCACCGGTCTGCGGCGAACGCACGTCGTTGGGCTGGACTGACGATCATCGCTGGCACCGCCTTGGTTTTAGCTGGCACGGTGCTGCACAGCCCAATTCTGATCCTGCTGGGATCGCTGCCGACAGGCATCGGCTTCGGTGGCGGATTCCTGGGTGTGCTGCGCAGCCTGGTGACACAGGCGCGGGCAGAGGAACGCGCCGGACTGGTTTCGGCCTTCTACATTGCCAGCTACTTACCCAACGCGCTTTTGGCAATGGCTGCAGGTTACGCTGCCCAGCACCTGGGATTTCTCCCGGCCGCGCAGTTCTTCGCGATCTTCATCATCGCGATGGCGGCATGGTCGCTGGGCATCAAGCTAGGCGACAACAATCGTTGACGCGCGTTTGCTGATGACGATTTATGCGTCGGCATCACGGTTCGATGGCAGATTTTTTGTTTTGCTCTCTTTTAAACCACCGATCCCCCCCCATGAACGCCTCCAACATATGCGGGATCAGCGTCGCGGCATCCACGGCCTCGCCATACGCCTGCGCGTGCAGCGCGGCATAGCGGTCGAGGTCGGCTTTCAGGGTGGCCGGGCAAGCGAAGGTCAGTTTGACGCTTTCGGTCTTGGGCAGCGGCCCCAGCCGCAGTTTCCTAGTCGTGCTCATCGGGAAGTCCCCTTGTTGAAGAACAGCGGCTGATAGGGCCGCAGCACCAGATCGCGGTTGACGATGATGCGCACCGGCAAGCCGGGGCGGCTGGTCAACGTGGGTTGGATGTTGAGGTTACGCCGGGTCACTTCCTGGCCGACCTGGTTCACGGTGTCCTGCAGGCTGTCGCGCCCGGCGATGATGACGCGATCACCGTCCTGGCGGTTCTCGGGTGCGGCCAGTTCGGCACCGACGCCCAGCAGCGTGGTCAGCACGGCACCGGCAAAGATCCGATCCCAATGCCAGTCCACGTCGTCTTCCAGACCGGCATAGCCCGCCGGGTCGGTGCCGATCAGGTTGTCGAGCGTGAGCGAAGACGTGTCCGGCAGGATGATCCGGTTCCACACTACCTGCACCCGGCTCTGCCCGTAGCTGACCTGACTGTTGTAGCGACCCAAAATGCGCGAGCCCTGCGGGATCAGCAGGAACTTGCCAGTGGCGGTGTCGTAGATCGGCTCCGTCACCGTGGCGATCACGTCGCCCGGCAGGTCGGACTTGATGCCCGTGACCAATGCCCCCGCGATGACCGTTCCGGCCATGACCTGATATGGCGAGGTAGGCATTTGCAGGTTGCTGGAATTACGGGTTTCCGTAGAGCCGCCCGTCAGGAACGCCTCTTTCTGATCTTGTCGGTTCTGCACGGCAGTCGGATCAGCGGGCTGGGCCGCCGTCGAGGCCGGGCCAGCGGCCAGCGGGTCGAAAGCGGCATTGGCAGCGAAGCCTGGCGCGACAGCGACCTGCGACTGCGCCACGGGCGCTGACTGCGGGGAGCCAGTGCGGAAGAATACCGATGAAGCTGCCGCCGCTTCTTCTTCCTTGCGCAGCGCATCGTTGGGGGCGGAGCCCGGCGCGGCATACGTGGCGGCGACCGGCTGCTGCGAGTTCACGATGGCTGGCCCCAGGTCGCCGGGCAAAGGAGGCCCCAGCTCTGGCACGTCCGGGGGCAGCGCCGGCAGCTTGGAATAGTCTGTCGGCAGCGCATCCAGTCCTTCGGAGCGCGAGACGCGATCCACGTTGTACAGCTCCGTGGATTCGCCCGCACCGCGATGCTGCGGTTGCAGCGACCAGATCAGCGCGCCCATCACGCCAACCGACAGACCGCCGACGAGGATGGCCAGCGTGCGCCGGTTCAGGCGCGTGACCGGGCGCGGTTGGGCGCGCAGCGCCACCGCCTCGGGTGCCACCTTGTCCGCCTGCGGCGTGGCAAGGTCGGGAATGTCGTCCTGGCTCATGCTCAGTTCCTCCCGGCGATGCCATCCGTGCGCTCGATGCGCACCACATCGCCCTCGTCGGCTCCCAGGCGCAGTTCTGCCGCACCGAACAGGCGATCCACGATGTAATACGGCGAGCGGAAACGATAGTTCACCAGTTGCCCGTCACCCTGCGCACCGATGACGAACAGCGGCGGCAACTCGCCCTGGGCAATGCCCACCGGGAACTGGATATAGACCTTCTCGCCATCATCGAAGGCGCGCAGCGGCTTCCATGGCGGATTGCTGCCGCTGATCGCATAGCGAAAACGAATGTTCTCCAACGACAGACCCGCATCGACTGGCGCGGCAGCACTGGCGGCCTGTGCCTGGCGCTGCAAGGCCAGCATCCGATCCTTGGGGTAGTCCCAGGACACCGACGCCATCCATGCCTTGTCAGTTGAAGTCAGTTCCAGCAGGTACGTCCTGCGACTGGTGGTGATGACCAGATTGGTCTTCAAGCTGGAACGAATAGGCTTGACCAGCACATTGACGCGCAGATCGGCACCGCTGCCGCTGGAGGTATCACCGACGATCCAGCGCACGGTATCGCCCGCAGCGACCGTCACCAGTTCCTCGCCGGGCTGGAGCGCGATCACCGTCACGCGGCCCACCGACGCATAGACCTGGTACAGCGCGCCATCGGTGAACGGCCAGACCTGGATCGCATTGACGTAGCCCTCTCGGGTCGGCGCAATGCGCGCCTCGGCATTGGCGCGGGAGACGCGCACCTTCTCGTCGGCAGGCTCCGGTGCCGCCGGGGCTGCATCAACGTCCGGCAGCGGCTTCAACTGCGCGGGCAATGCCAACGGTTCGGGCACTGCCACCACTTCGATGGGTTTGGGCGGTTCGGGCAATGGCTGGGCCTGCACCGGCTCATCGAGCGAGATCACCGGCGGCGGTTTGCCCTGCGTGGCGCAGCCCGCAAACAGAACAGTCGATGCCAGCAGGATCAGCGGCAATGCGGTTTTACGGAAACGTGCATTCATGGTTTGGCTCCTTCAGAAGAATCCAGTTCACGGCTCCACGACAGGCCATTGACGTAGATGCCCAGCGGGTTGCGGCGCAGGCGTTCTTCGGTGCGTGGGGTCTGCTGCACGATGGACACCACCGCCGTCCATCGCTCCAGCCCGGCCGCCGCGCCATTGACGTAGCGGCGTTCCGTCCAGCGCACGTTGAACGACGCATCGCTGGCGCGAACCACGCTGGTGATCTGCACCGTCACCGACTCCTTGCCAATACGGGCGAACGGGTCATTCACCCGCGCATAGTCGTTGAGCACCGCCGCGCCCCGGTCGGTGGTGTAGTCGTAGGCATCGAGCCAGTTCTGGCGCACGACGATGGGGTCGATGGACAGCGAGCGCACCAGACCAATGAAGCGCGCGATGTGGTGCGCCGTCTGCGCATCGGTGGGCCGATACGGCGTGGCCGCTTCGCCCACGGTGCGCACCTGGCCAGACTGATCGACCTCGATCACATAGGGCGTGACGATGGATTGAGCCGAGCGCCACACCAGACCACCGGCCATCAGCAGCGCGAGCGTCAAGCAGCCAAAAGCCATCAGCCGCCAATTCTTCGCCTGCACGCGGGCCGAGCCGATGCGCTCGTCCCACACCTGGGCGGCGGCTTGATACGGGGTGGCAGGCTGCGGCGTGTCGGCATAGCGCACCTGCGGTCGTTTGAATCGCATGGAGTTCTCCTTGAAAGTCAGCTATCGGAATCGCGCAGGCTCGGGCCTTGGCCCGAACCGCCGCCGTCGCCACCGCGCAGCGTGTGCGCGGCCGTGGTGGTGGCCTGGGTGAGTCGTTGGCGGCGTTGCAGGCGCTTCGCCCAGTCCGGTTGTCCCTGCTTCTGCGCGTTGGCTTCGCCAGCGGTATCGCCTGTGGTGGCCTGCCCGGAACTGGCGGCACCACCACCTGAACCACCATCGGTGCCAGAGCCTTGCCAGCCTGCTTTGAATGGCGCGGCAGCCTTGGCCGCCGCTGCCTTGATACCAGTACCTGCACGTTGGCCTGCCGCCTGTGCGCCGCCTTTGGCAACACTACCCAGCCCTGCCATCGCACCTTTGGCTCCGCCGCCTGCAGCGGCAGAACCAGCCTGGAAAGCCGACTTCGCACTGCCAGCCGCCGAGGTCACGGCCCGCGCGCCAGCCCCGGCCAGCTTGGCGGCAGCAGGTGCCATGCGTGCCCCGGCCATCACGGCACCGCCCACGCCGGTGGCAGCGGCACCCACGGCCACCGCCGCGCCTGCTGCACCGATAGCAGCACCGGCCATCGCGCCTGCACCAAGCTGCGGCGCGCCGGAGACAAGTCCGGTGGCAATACCAGGGCCGAAGATCCCCAGCGCCAGCAGCGTGAGCGAGGCCAGCATGATGACCACCGCATGGTCGATGGACGGCTCGTCGGGATGCACCTGGAACTCGGCAAACAGGCCTGAGCCGATGCCGACGATGACGGCCAGCACCAGCACCTTGATGCCCGACGACACCACATTGCCCAACACTTTCTCGGCGAGGAAGCTAGTCTTGTTCCACAGCGCGAACGGCACCAACACGAAGCCCGCGAGCGTGGTCAGCTTGAACTCGATCAGGGTGATGAAAAGCTGGATCGCCAGCACGAAGAAACACAGGATCACCACCGCCCAGGCCAGGAACATGACCACGATGGGCGTCATGTTCACGAACACTTCGGGAAAGCCCGCCATGTCGCTGATCTGCTCAAGGATCGGCGCGGCCGCGTCGATGCCGGTCTTGGCCAGGCGGCCCGGTTGCAGGAAGTCGCTCATGCTCATCGTCGAGCCGCTGGCCGTCAGGCCCAGGCCCGCGAACGAGCGGAACACGATGCTGGCCAACCAGTTGAAGTTGATGATGATGTAGGCGAAGGCGCCGACGTAGAGCACCTTGCGCAGCAGCTTGGCGATCACGTCATCGCCTTGGCCGGTGGCGTGGCTCATCGCCCAGTACAGCCCGGCGATGGTCATGTCGATGACGATCAGCGTGGCGGTGAGGAATGCGACTTCGCCCTGCAGCAGCCCAAAGCCCGAGTCGATGTAGCGCGAGAAGGTGGCAAGAAAGCGGTCGATCACTGTCACGTCATTCATGGCACCTCCCCCTCGAAGGGCATGGCGTCCTGGTCACTGGCGGGTGTGTCGAAGCTCGGCGGGATCGGCGGCAACTCGGCCAGCGTGCGGAACTCGTCAGGCTCGGTTTCACCGGCGAAGAAGCGCCGCCGGAAAGCATCGGCAGCGGCCAGGCAGGCGTCTTCGCCTGCCGTCGTCCTGTCGGCGGCACACTGTGCACGCAAAGCCTTGAGCCGCACGGGATCGGCGGCCAGGGCAGCGGCCAGGTCTTCGGTCGGCTGCTGGCTGCAAGCGACCAGCAGCACAGGTAGCAGCAAGGAAACGCATCGCATGGCCGTCTCCCGTCAGTTGCCGTAGAAATCCACGCGCTGCGGCGTGTAGGGCGTGCCATCCCCCAGGAAGCGGCGCGTCACTTCACGGCCACGTTCGACAGCCGCCGCCTGGCGTGCCAGTTCTAGCGCGGCGGCGCGCTCTTGCGTGATCTGGAGCTGCTGCGCCTGGATGGACTGCTTGGCCTGCAAGGCCAGAAGCTGGTTGGTCGCCTGCATGGCTTGCAGCGCGCCGGTGGCTGACTGACTCTGGCTGACTAGGTCGGACAGCGCACTTTCGTCTTGCGCCAGGTTCTGCGACACCTGCGCCTGCATCCGCATCGCGGTGTGCAGGCCGTTCAGCGTGTTCTTCCAGCGCTCCTGCGCATCGCGCAGCATCTGGTCGCCGCTGACGGTCGCGGCATACTGCTCCGGGTACAGCCGGGCGAAGGTGGCATCCATGCTCTGCACGTCGTAGGCCAGGCCGCGCGCCTCGGCGATCAGGCGTTCGGTGGTCGCCAGCGTCGAACGCAGGCGATTGACGATATTGAAGTCCAGATTCGCCAGATTGCGCGCCTGGTTCATCAGCATCTGCGCTTCGTTCTGAAGCTGGTTGATCTGGTTGTTGATCTGCTCCAGCGTGCGCACGGCGGTCAGCGTGTTCTGCACGAAGTTGGACGGATCGAACACTGTCAACGCGGATGCGGGCGGAACGGCCAGAAGCGACACCGACAGCACGGCGGCGAGCGAGGCGGACAGCAAACGGGGCTTGGTCTTCATGGTGAAACCTCCAGGGGATCAGATGCGAGGAAGGACGCCGCGGCCGGTGAAAAACCGGGGAAAGAAGGCAACAGGTCGGCAGCCCAATCGAGGCTGCGATGACGCAACCAGGCACCGGCAAACCCCGGTGTGCCGGCGTTCAACAGCACGCGATCCATGTCGCGTTGGTCTTGCGGAGTGGAAGCCCCGGCAAAGGCCAGCGTGGCTGGCCCCAGGTCGAGGTCGAACAGGCGATTGCCCAGGCGAGATTGGTAGTAGTAGTCACGCTTGGGCTGCGCGGTCGCCACGATCTCGATCTGGCGCGCGTTCAGCCCGAAGCCTTCGTAGATCGTGCGGATCTGCGGCTCGGTCGCCTGTGGGTTAGGGAGAAAAATCCGACTGGCACAGCTTTCGATTACCGCCGGAGCAATGCTCGAATCCTTGATGTCGGCCAGCGACTGCGTGGCGAAGATGACGCTGACGTTCTTCTTGCGCAGTGTCTTGAGCCATTGCCGGATGCGGGCGGCGAACACCGGGTCATCGAGGAACAGCCAGGCTTCATCGAGGATCAGCAGCGTGGGCGCGCCGTCGAAGCGTTCATCGAAGCGGGCGAACAGGTAGCCCAGCACGGCCAGCACTGCCGCCTTGCTGTGCATCAGTTCTTCCATCTCGAAGCACTGCACAGAGCCTGAGCCAAGACGATCCGAGTCTGCGTCCAGCAGCTTGCCGTGCGCGCCGCCCAGCACATAGGGTGCGAGCGCCTGGCGCAGTGCGTTCGATTGCAGCAGCACCGACAGGCCCGTCAGCGTGCGTTGCTCCACCGGCGCACCGGCGAGGCTGCCCAGTGCCGACCAGATCGCTGCCTTCTCGTCCGGGCCGATGTCCACACCTTCATGCAGCAGGCGGCCTTCCACCCACTCTGCGGCCCAGGTGCGGTAGCCCTCCTGGTCGATGCGGGCCAATGGCTGGAAAGCAATCGCCCCGTCGTTGCCCAGGTCGTAGTGCTCGCCGCCCAGCCCCAGGATGGTGGCGCGCATGGAGCGCCCCATATCGAAGGCGAAGATCCGCGAGCCGGGATAGCGGCGAAACTGCATCGCCAGTGTGGCGAGCAACACCGACTTGCCCATGCCGGTTGGCCCGGCGACCAGCGTGTGGCCCACGTCGCCGATGTGCGTCACCAGCCGGAACGGCGTCGCGCCGTCGGTGCGGGTGACGATCAGCGGTGGGCCATCCAGATGCGCGTTCTTCTCCGGCCCGGCCCACACAGCGGACAACGGCATCATGTGTGCCAGGTTCAGCGTCGAGACGATGGGCTGACGCACATTGGCATAGGCATTGCCGGGAATGGACGACAGCCAGGCATCCACCGCATTGAGGGCTTCGGGGATGGTGACGAAGCCTCGGCCCTGGATGACGCGCTCCACCATGCGCAGTTTCTCGTCGGCCACCGCTGGGTCGGTGTCGAGCACCGTCACGGTGGCCGTCAGGTAGCCAAAGGCGACTTGATCGCTGCCCAGCTCCTGCAAGGCAGCATCGGCGTCGGCGGCCTTGTTGTTGGCGTCGGTATCGACCAGCGGGCTTTCCTGCTGGAAGATGGTTTCGCGCAGCAGCGCGACGACGTTCTTGCGCTTGGCGAACCACTGGCGGCGCAGGCGGCCCAGTTCCTTTTCCGCCTCGGCTTTGTCCATGCAGACAAAGCGCGTGCTCCAGCGGTAGCCGAAGCCCAGGCGATTGAGGTCGTCCAGAATCCCCGGCCAGGTCGAGGTCGGGAAGCCCCGTACCGACACCACCCGCAAGTGCTGGTCGCCCAGCATGGGCGCGAGGCCACCGACCAGGGCGGCATCGGCCAACAGTGCGTCGATGTGGAACGGCACGTCGGGCACGCCGACGCGGTAGCGCCGCGTGGACACCGTGGCGTGCAGGTAGGTCAGCGTCTGCGCGTCATCCAGCCAGGCAATTTCCGGCATCACGCCGTCGAGCAGGTCGAAGACGCGATCCGTTTCAGCCACGAAGGCTTCCAGCCGACCCTGCCAGTCCACGCCATCGCCCGGCGCGTTTTCATAGAGCATCTTGGCGGCTCGGGCGCGGGATTCTTCCGGCGGCAGGTAGGCCAGCGTCAGGTGGTAGGCACTTTCATAGTGATGGCCCGATTCCTCGAAAGCCGCGCGGCGTTCTTCCTCCACCAGCCAGGACAGCGGTTCGGGGAAGTCGGAACGCGGATAGCCCGCCGCAGCGCGGCGCTCGGCTTCAATGAATAAGGCCCAGCCCGATCCGAGGCGGCGCAGTGCGTTGTTCAAGCGCGCCGACGTGGCGATCAGCTCGCCTTGCGTGGCGCTGTCCATATCCGGCCCGCGAAAACGTGCTGTGCGCTGGAACGAACCATCCTTGTTCAAGACGACGCCCGGCCCGATCAGCCCGGCCCAGGGCAGCCAGTCGGCCAGCAGCGCGGGCCGCTGGCGGTATTCGGCAAGGTTCAGCATGTCGGCTTCTCCCTATGCGTCCAGCAGCGGCTTGTGCTTGATGTGCCGAGCGAAGACCTGCATGAACTGCGGATCGACGCGAGCGCCCCAGACCGCCAGCGAATGGCCGACGATCCAGAGCACCACGCCGGGAATCCACAGTTGCAGGCCCAGCCCGACGGCGGCGGCCAGCGTGCCGTTGGCGATCGCCAGGGTGCGCGGCGCGCCGCCCAGCAGGATCGGCTCGGTCAGCGAGCGATGCAGCGGAATCTCGAAACCGGGTGCGAAACCCGGCGCACCTTCGTTGGCGGCACTCATACGACCGCCCCGCCGGAGAAGCTGAAGAAGGACAGGAAGAACGACGACGCGGCGAACGCGATGGACAGGCCGAAGACGATCTGGATCAGCTTGCGGAAGCCGCCCGACGTGTCGCCGAAGGCCAGCGCCAGGCCCGTGGCGATGATGATGATGACCGCGACGATGCGGGCCACCGGCCCCTGGATCGACTCCAGAATGGATTGCAGCGGCCCTTCCCAGGGCATCGAGGAACCGGCGGCCTGCGCGGTGCCGGCCGTCATCAGCATGATGGCGGCCAGCATCAGGCCCCGATGGGCAGGCCGGGCCAGGCGCCGCAGGCGTGCAAGGATGGGAGCCGGATTTACGGAAGTACGGAAAGCATGGGTAGGCGTCATGGCAGTTCTCCAGAGGGATCGGGGGACGGGAAAGGCGCAGCGGTGGCGGCGCAGGAAACCGGCGGCAGCTCGGGAAGCGGCGCTTCCAGCGCGTCCGCCAGTTGGTAGCCGGCGGCGTCGAAGCCGACGACGCGGGCGATGCTTTCGACGCGGCGCTTGCGGCCACGTCCGGCGATGTGGATGACGACGTTGACCGCCTCGGCGATCAGCGCACGCGGCGGGTTCACCGCGACTTCGAGGATCAGTTGCTCCAGCCGCAGCAGCGCGCCCAGCGCGGAACCGGCATGGATGGTGGCGATGCCGCCGGGGTGGCCGGTGCCCCAGACCTTCACCAGATCCAGCGCTTCGCCGCCGCGCACTTCGCCGACGATCACGCGATCCGGGCGCAGCCGCATCGTGGCGCGCACCAGCTCCTGCATCGACACCACGCCTGCACGGGTGCGCAGCGGCACATGGTCACGGGCGGCGCATTGCAGTTCGATGGTGTCTTCGAGCACCAGAACGCGGTCGCCGGTGGCGGCGATCTCGGCCAGCAAGGCATTGGCCAGTGTGGTCTTGCCGGTACTGGTGCCTCCGGCGATCAGGATGTTGTGCCGCTCGCGCACGGCATGACGTAGGAACTCGGCCTGCCCAGCGCTCAGAATGCCGTCGGCCACATAGCGATCCAGACCGATGATGCTCACGGCACGCTTGCGCAGCGCAAAGGCCGGGCCGGGTGCGGCGGGCGGCAAGATGCCCTCGAAGCGTTCGCCCGTTTCAGGCAATTCAGCCGTCAACAAAGGTTGGCCGCGATGCACTTCCGCGCCAACGTGGGCAGCCACCAGCCGGATGATGCGCTCGCCATCAGCTTCGGGCAGCTCCACGCCCAACGGCGCACGGCCCGACGACAGCCGATCGAGCCATAGTGTGCGGTCGGGGTTGAGCATGACTTCCACCACGTCCGGGTCTTCCAGCGCGGCGGCAATCACCGGCCCCATCGCCGTGCGCAGCATCTGGATGCGGCGATCCTGGGACGCCGCAGCGGATGAACGCGGCTCGGGCGGGATTTGAGGAACGACACTCATGGCGCACGCTCCGCAGTGCGCTCATGGGCGGCAGCCATCGCCGCCGCGTCATCCATGCGCATTGGGTCGGGGTGCAGCTCTTCCACCACATCACGCACCAGGCTTCGACCGCGCAGCAAGTGACGGCCCAGTTGTTCGACGAACTGCTCGAATCGTGCCTTGCCTTGGGCGCGAGCCGCGTCCTGATGGGCCTCCGGCACCGGCGTGCTGACGGTCAGGTAGTAGCGAATAAACAGCGCCAGCGTTTCGATCTGGATGTTCTGGTCGCGCTCCAGACGCTCGGCTTGCCGCGACAGGCGATCCAGACGCTTGGCAATGGCGGCCTCGCGCTGGTCGCCGGCATCGGGCGACAGCCAGGATGCCAACGCAGCGGCGACGATGCTGGACTTGGACACGCCTTTCTTGGCGGCCAGCTCATCCAGACGCTTGGCGTGCTCGTGCTGGATGAACAGGTTCAATCGGTATTGGCTCATAAGTCGATTCCGTCGTTGGGGTTCAGCGATGCCAGCCGCGCCGTGCGTTGCAGAGCGGGGTCGAGCTGGCCGGAAAGCACCGGGGGCATGTCGTCGTCATCAAGCAGCGACAGGTCGCTGGTCGAGGCATCCATCTCGGGGGCATAGGCGATGGCTTCGGACAGTTCGGGCTGGCGGCGTGGGCCGCCGTCGTCGGTCGAACCCAAGGCCTCCAGGTCATCGGCGGATGCCGTGGCCGGTGCCGCAGGAACCGCAGGGATCGCCAGCCCGCTCCAGTCGTCAGGTCGTGCAGGCGGCACATCGGCATAGCGGCCTGCCGCCACCGCAGGCGGCGGAATTACCCGTTGCTTGAAATTGGCGTCGGCGAAGTAGCGCAGCTTCTTCGCCTTGATCGGCGCAACACTGGACACCATCACCACCGCCTCATCGGTCGGCAACTGCATCACTTCACCCGGCGTCAGCAGTGGCCGTGCGGTTTCTTGGCGCGACACCATCAGGTGCCCCAGCCACGGGGCAAGCCGGTGGCCTGCGTAGTTGCGCTGGGCGCGTAACTCAGTGGCCGTGCCCAATGTTTCAGAAATGCGTTTGGCCGTGCGTTCGTCGTTGGTGGCGAAGGTCACGCGCACATGGCAGTTGTCCAGAATCGAATGGTTCTGCCCATATGCCTTGTCGATCTGGTTCAGGCTTTGGGCGATCAGAAAGCTGCGAATGCCGTAACCGGCCATGAAGGCCAATGCCGTCTCGAAGAAGTCCAAGCGGCCCAGCGCCGGGAACTCGTCGAGCATCAGCAGCAGCTTGTGGCGGCGTTGGATGCCGTCACTGCCATCCAGCGATTCGGTGAGCCGCCGGCCGATCTGGTTGAGGATCAGCCTGATCAGCGGCTTGGTGCGCGAAACGTCCGACGGCGGCACTACCAGATAGAGCGATACCGGGTGCTCGGCAGAAATCAGGTCGGCGATGCGCCAGTCGCAGCGCGAGGTGACTTCGGCCACCGTGGGGTCGCGGTACAGCCCCAGGAATGACATGGCGGTGGAGAGCACGCCCGACCGCTCGTTGTCCGATTTGTTGAGCACTTCGCGGGCAGCGGATGCAACGACGGGATGCTGGGAATCGCCCAGGTGCTTGGTCGTCATCATCCGGTGCAAGGTCAGCTCGAATGGGCTGGCCGGGTCGGACAGGAAGTTGGCGACGCCGCGCAGCGTCTTGTCTTCCCCCGCGTACAGCACATGCAGGATCGCCCCGACCAGCAGCGCGTGACTGGTCTTCTCCCAGTGATTACGCTTCTCCAGCGCGCCTTCGGGATCGACCAGGATGTCGGCGATGTTCTGCACGTCGCGCACTTCATGCGCGCCGCGCCGCACTTCCAGCAGCGGGTTGTAGGCTGCCGAACTGGCATCCGTCGGGTTGAACAGCAGGCAGTGGCTGAATCGGCTGCGCCAGCCAGCGGTGATCTGCCAGTTCTCGCCCTTGATGTCGTGGATGACGGCGGATGCCGGCCAGGACAACAGCGTAGGAACCACCAGGCCCACGCCCTTGCCGGAGCGCGTCGGCGCAAAGGTCAGGACGTGTTCCGGCCCTTCGTGCCGCAGATAGTGGCCGTCATGCTGACCAAGAAAGACGCCAGCAGGCTGCGTCAGCCCGGCCTTGCGAATGTCGGCGGCATCGGCCCAACGGGCCGAGCCATAGGTCGTCACCTTGCGCGCCTGGCGCGAGCGCCATACCGACATGGCGATGGCGACCACCACAGCCAGCAGGCCGCTGCTTGCCGCGATCATGCCGCCGGTGTCGAAAACCTGCGGCGCGTAGGCGTCGAAGAAGAACCACCACTCGAACAGCTTCCACGGGTAATAGACCGGCGTGCCGTAAAAATAGAACCAAGGCGCGCCCAGGCGTAGCTGGTAGCCCAATGCGGCGGCTGTCCATTGCGTGGCACCCCACACACCGGCGATCACGATGCCGAACACGGCGGCGATCTGCCCGAACAACACGCCCTGAGCTTGCATACCCTGGCTTCCGATTTCTCCTGCGCTAATTCCTCGTGGAAAACGCGGCACAAAGGCGTGCCGCAGGCGTCAGGATCGGTGCCGATTCAGTGCCGGTCAAAGACCGTTATCGGCAGCAAGATGATGCAAAAAGCATGGTTTCATGCAGGGACGAAACCAGTAAAAACGCCGCAGGCGTGGGCGCGCTGCGGCGTGTCGAGAAATAAAATGAGGATGTGCGGCAAGCCGCCAACGGTCAGAACTTCGGCGGCGCTTCCGGTGGTGTGTAAGGCACCTTGCCGTCGCCAAAGAAGCGCTTGTTCGTCGCCTCCGCCACGTGGTTGCACAGCACGTCGCCCATCGTCGGGCGCTCGGTCTTGCAACGGCGGCGCAGCTCCTTCAAGCGCTCGGGATTGGCCGCTAGTTCTTCTACGGTCGGCACATTGGCTACCTGCTTCGATGGCTCGGATGGGCCGCAGGCGGACAGTACAGCGACCGACAAAAACAGAACAATCAGCTTCAGGCTCATGGTTCGATTTCCTCTTGAAGATCAGGCTCAACAGGTAGTGGGGATCTGCGGTCTTCCGGAGAGTCGATGGCCTGCACGCGCTCGATGAAACGCGCCAGCACGTCCGATGATTCACCTTCGCGGTGCAGCACATAGGTGGTCAGCATGGGGGAACGGCCCGCCAGCGGACGGGCGACCACACCAGGCTCGCGACTACCCGCGATATGCGGTGCTCCAGCAAGGCCCAAGGCGAAACCCGCCGCAACCAGTGCCATCATCAAGTCGAACGAGGCGACTCGCTCAGTAATCAAAGGTTCCATGTCTATCCGGCGAAGCACCCGATCCACCTGGCGGGCATGGCCCTCGCAGATTTGGGGATCGCATAACACCAAAGGATGACGAAGCACCTCTTCCAATGGGATACGCTTGTGTCTGAGCAACGGGTGACGCGCGGGAACCGCCACCATCAGCGCATCGCTCCACACCATCTTAGCTACGATGCCGTCGCCCACTTCGTCGGACTGCGCAAAGCCCACGTCGTACAGATCGTCCTGCAACCCCTTGATCTGTTGCGACAGCGGCACCTCGAACAGTC
Source organism: Orrella dioscoreae (assembly GCF_900089455.2). Classification (NCBI taxonomy): domain Bacteria; kingdom Pseudomonadati; phylum Pseudomonadota; class Betaproteobacteria; order Burkholderiales; family Alcaligenaceae; genus Orrella; species Orrella dioscoreae. Next base: position 1,431,854 of record NZ_LT907988.1, on the reverse strand, counting down.
GGATCTCGACTTCGGGTTCCTCTTGGCGGCACAGCGCCAACAAGGTCGGCAGGCGCGATGGCGTGATGCCATCGGATAGCGCAATGCGCAACTGGCCGTGAAAGCCATTGGCTGCTGCCTTCACGCTATCGCGCGCCTGCTGCAAGGCGGTGAAGATGCGCGGCACATGCTCCAGGAACAGTTTTCCCGCTCGGGTCAGCCGCGTGCTGCGGCTAGTACGGATGAACAACTGTTCTCCGAGGTCTTCTTCCAGCTCCTTGATGGTGCGTGACAGCGGAGACTGCTCAATATGCAGCCGTTCAGCAGCGCGGGCAAAATGGAGTTCTTCTGCTACAGCAATAAAGCAGCGAAGGTGACGAAATTCCATAAACTAGCTCTTCAGCTCGAATAGAGCGTCAACACTCTGACTGGATATAAGAGGCAACTCTGCGTCCTTTCCTCCTGGCAGTCGCTGGATATCCCGAATTTCGCTCCATATTGCTTGATTTGTCATTTGAGGCTCAATTCAACTGTCTCCAACTGCCGCCCAGCGCACGTATAAGATCCACCGAAGCCCGTAACCGGGCCCCCTGAGCACGCACTAGTTCTAGCTGTTGCTCAATTAATGTTCTCTGCGCATCAAGATAGTAGAGGTAATCACTGTCGCCAATTTCAAACCGACTCTGCGCTTCGCTTGATGCGCTTTGAGCGGCCTCCTGTGCCAGGCGGAGCTGCTCTATTGCTTCATCAAGCGTTCGTATCGAAACCAAACTGTCTTCGACTTCTCGGAAAGCCTTGAGTACGGTTCCTCTGTATGCCGCGACTTCTTCTTGGTACCGTGCTCGCGCTTGCTCAATAGTTGCCTCGCGTCTTCCGCCATCAAAAATTGGCAAACTTAGAGCGGCCCCCACCAAAGGCCCCAATAGAAATGTTCGCTGCGACCAGTTGAATAGATTTCCTAAGCTGGATGACTCATAACCGGCAGATCCGGTTAGGCTCAGCGCGGGGAAATAAGCTGCCTTGGCCACGCCGACTTCCGCATTGGCAGCAGCCATCCGCCTTTCAGCGGAGGCGATATCAGGCCGGCGTTCCAACAATGATGATGGCAAGCCTGGCGGTATATTGACGGTGATGAAAAGCTGTTCATGACTGTCGTAGAAAAAATCGCTAGGTGCTCGGCCAAGGAGGACAGCCAATGCATGTTCCACAATCGCACGTTGACGTTGTACTGCAGTCAATGTTGCCCGTGATTTTGCTAATTCCGCTTGGGCGCTGGACAGGGCGCCCGGCCTTATAACGCCTTCAGCCAATTGCCGTTCAATCAGGCTTATTGTCTTTTCTCTGGTCGCCACAGCGCCCTGAGTTAGATGAATTTCACTATCTAACTGTCGAAGCAGGAAATAGGTGCTCGCCACATCAGCCTGAACCAAGAGTTTCAAAGCTGCCAGGTCATTTTTCTTGCTTTCATAATTCGCACGCGTAGCAGCAACCGCCGACGAGGTTTTTCCGAAAAGATCTACCTCGTAGGCTACTGACACCTGTGCCCGCCAGTAACTTTGATATATTTCTGGATCTCCATCTGGCAGGTATTGACCAGCACTCGAAATTCGCTGCCTTGTAGGGCCAGCGCTTGCCGAGACACTTGGGTAATAGGCTGCTTGTGCGTCCTTTATTAGAGCCCGAGCGCGGCCAAGCTGCGCTACTTTTGCGGCGATATCTTGATTCTCTGAAAGAGCTTTCGACTGTAGATCGGTTAGTTGCTCATCTTGAAATACACTCCAATCAGTATTGGATAATTCCTCAGGCACCGGCTCACCGATCTTCCAATTCCCAGCAACCTCTATATCCTCAAGCGATGGCGTCAATGCCTCCTTGTAGCTGTCGGGGACATTTAATGTCGGGCGTTGATAGGATGGAATCACGGAGCAGCCCGTCATTACCGATGCCAAGACGGCAAGGCATAATATTCGAGAGTCTATATTTCCTCTTATTTTCATTACTTATTCCCCCTTCTGACCAATAGCCGAGTGTGGCAACGTCACAGGAGGCTCATGTTGCGCGGCAGAATGCAGCTTTCCCGACGATAATTTTCGAGCAAGAAGATAGAAGACTGGTGTCAAGAAAAGGCCAAAGAATGTCACGCCCAGCATGCCGAAAAATACCGACACACCGATTGCATGTCGCATCTCCGCGCCAGCCCCGGTAGAGATGACCAGAGGGATCACGCCCATGATGAAGGCAAGAGATGTCATTAGAATCGGGCGAAGTCGGAGACGGCATGCTTCGAGAACCGCATCCAGCGTGCGCCATCCCGCCATCTCCAACTCCCTGGCAAATTCCACGATAAGAATCGCGTTCTTGGATGCCAGTCCGACCAGCACGATCAGACCGATCTGCGTAAAGATGTTGTTGTCCCCCTTCGTTATCCAAACGCCAAGGAGCGCGGAAAGAATGCTCATAGGGACAATCAGGATCACGGCCAGGGGCAGTGTCAGGCTTTCGTACTGAGCAGCAAGGACAAGAAAGACCAGCAACACGCACAAAGGGAAAATCCAAAGCGCGCTGTTGCCCGCGATGATCTGCTGGTACGTCAGATCGGTCCATTCATACTCGATACCTGAGGGCAGGGTTTGCGCCGCGATGCGTTCTATCGCCGCCATAGCCTGCGAAGACGAATATCCTGGTGCCGGCGAGCCGCTGACATCGGCGGAGGTATAGGCGTTGTACCTGGTGACTAGCTCAGGGCCATAGCTTTGCTCAATGGAAGCTACCGTGGACAGGGGCACCATCGCTCCGGCTGCCGTTCTGACTTGGAGCTTCAGCACATCCTCGGGATGAGCGCGATATCTGCCATCCGCCTGCACGCGAACCTGATACACGCGCCCCAACATGTTGAAGTCGTTGACGTAAAACGATCCAAGATTAGCCTGCATCGTCTGGAAGATGTCCGCGACCGATATCCCATACTGCTTGGCCGCAATGCGGTCGATGGACACATGCAACTGGGGGACATTGATCTGATAGGTCGAGAACAGCGACGTCAGCTCCGGTGCAGCCCTGGCTTTAGCCATGAATTCCTGGGTGGCCTTGAACAGAGCGTCGTAGCCGAGGTTGCCTCGATCCTCCAACTGGACCTTGAATCCGCCAGTAGAGCCCAGGCCCATAACCGGTGGCGCGGAGAACACGCCTGCAAACGCGGCTTTCTCCAGGCTTGAATACTTGCCGTTTAATGATGCCGCGATTTCATCGGCACTGAGACCGGCTCGCTCCGAGAACGGTTTCAAGAGAATAAAAGTCAGCCCGGAGTTTGCGCTGTTGGTGGTTCCGTTGAGTGACAGCCCCGCATATGACGAGGTGCGTGCCACTCCGGGTTCGGCCCTGGCAACCTCATTCATTTGCTTCAAAACAGCGTCCGTTCGATCAAGCGATGCGCCTGCCGGAAGCTGGACGAAGCTGATCAGGTATTCCTTGTCCTGTGAGGGGACGAATCCGCCTGGAATGCTTCGGCTCAGGAGGACCGTGATTACCACGAGCACCGCGTAAACGGCGACAACGAGAACCTTGCGCCGCCCCAGCCAAGCAACGCGCTGCCCATAGCGTTCCGAGCTGCGAGAAAAGGCGCTATTGAACCAAGCAAAGAAGCGCCCGAATACTCGATGCATGAGCCGGGTCAACCAGTCCGATTGCGCCCCATGCGGTTTCAGCAGCAGCGATGCCAGAGCCGGCGACAGCGTCAAGGAATTGACTGCAGAGATCACGGTCGAGACGGCAATCGTGACTGCGAACTGCTGGTAGAACCGCCCCGTTAATCCAGACAGGAAAGCCAGGGGAACGAAAACAGCCACAAGCGTCAGCGCGATTGCGATGATTGGGCCGCTTACCTCTTTCATCGCGCGGTAGGTCGCTTCACGAGGGAGCATTCCGGTTTCGATGTTTCGCTCGACGTTTTCCACCACAACGATGGCATCGTCCACCACGATACCGATGGCAAGCACAAGACCGAACAGGGAAAGCGCATTGATAGAAAATCCGAAGGCATGCAGGAAGGCCATGGTGCCAACAATGGACACCGGAACAGCCAGCAGCGGGATGATCGACGCACGCCAAGTCTGAAGAAACAGAAACACCACGATCACCACGAGAACGATCGCTTCGACCAACGTGTGAACCACCGCTTCAATGCTCGCCTCCACCGACTTGGTCGGGTTATAGGCGATCTCGTAATTCAGCCCGTCGGGAAACTGTTGCTGGAGCCGCGTCATCGTGCGCTCAACGTCGGATGCAATCTTGAGCGCGTTGGCCCCCGGTGCCTCTTGAATGGCAACCGCCACGGCCTCCCGCTCATTCAGATAGGTGCGCATGCCGTAGCTTTCTGCGCCCAGCTCCACTCGCGCCACATCCCGCAGCAGAGTCGTCCGGCCGCTCTGATCGGCGCGCAGGACGATATTGCCGAACTGTTCCGGACTGCTCAATCTGCCGTCGGTACTGACGGTCATCTGCAAGGGCGCGTCGGCCACCGTGGGGGCCGCGCCGATACTGCCGACTGCCGCCTGGGAATTCTGCTCTCGTATCGCAGCGATGACATCGGACACTGTCAGGCCACGTGCGGCGACCGCCGCGGGATCGAGCCAGACACGCATGGCATAGCCGCCTGGCCCCCATACTGTTACCTGGCCAACGCCTTCGATCTTCGCCAGTTCATCCTTGACATTGCGAATCGCATAGTTGCTGAGGTAATTGACATCGAACTGGCCGTCGGGAGACTCCAGGTGAACCGCAAGCGTAATGTTCGGTGAGCTTTTCACGGTTGTGACGCCCAAACGCTGTACCTCTTCGGGCAGACGTGGAAGCGCTTGGGACACCCGATTCTGAACCCACTGCTGCGCTTGATCCGGAGAGGTTCCCAATTTGAACGTCACGGTCAGGTAGAGATTGCCGTCATCATTTGCCAGCGACTGCATGTAGAGCATGTGCTCCACGCCATTGACTGACTCCTCAATGGGTGCGGCGACAGTTTGAGCGATCGTCGTGGCATTGGCCCCCGGATACTGCGCGTGAACCACGACAGACGGAGGGACAACCGCGGGATATTCGGAGACGGGCAGACGGAATAAGGCAATCAGCCCGCACAAAAAAATCAGCGTTGATAGGACGCCCGCGAATATGGGCCGATCAATAAAAAACTTTGAAATATTCATGTCAATCCCGCACGCCCTCATCAGCACCCGGGTCGGGAGGAACATCTGACTTCACTTTCTGACCCGGCTGAACGCGTTGTGCCCCGTCGACAATCACGAGATCTGCAGCACGCAAGCCTTGCAGTACTACCCTTTGCGTACCCTGACGGCTGCCGAGCGTCAGAATCCGCCGCTCGACTTGACCGTGGCCGTCGACGACAAGGACGAAGCGTCTGTCCTGATCGGTGCCGATAACAGCCTCGTCGATCAGCACCGCCCGATAAGCTTTTCCGGTTTGGAGGCGAACCCGGGCTTGCAGGCCGGGAATCATGATGCCATCCGTATTTGGCAGTAATGCGCGCATCCGGAGCGTTCCAGATCGCGTATCCAGTTGGTTGTCAACGGAAACCAGGGTTCCGCTATGCGGATAGTTTTCTTCGGCGATCAACCCCACCCTGACCGATGTGTCGTGAGCGCTCTTCGGATTACTGTAGTAGCGAAGATATGTGCGTTCATCGGCATTGAAAGAGACATAGATGGGACTTTGGCTAACAATTAATGCAAGCGGAGCTGCATCTTCTCCGGCCTTGATCAAATTTCCTTTGGTAATTTCAGCCCTTGAGATTTTTCCTGAAATGGGAGCAACGATTTTTGTATAAGCCAGATCCAGTTCTGCGCGCTTTACGCCAGCCTCGGCTGCCTGCAACGAAGAACGCGCCTCTTGCGCATCGTGTTGCAGCGCATCGAAATCTCGACGTGCGATCGCATTGGCCTCCACAAGACGTTTGCCTCGCTCCAATTCCTTAGCAGTGAATTGCACCCGATCGCGCGCTTGGGAGAGCATCGCCTGCATGCGCTGTAGTTCTATCGCGAATGGTGCAGGGTCGATTGAAAAGAGAAGCTGACCTTGGGCCACCTGCTCACCGTCCTTGAAATGAACCGCGGCGATCGTTCCCGCTACACGGGAGCGAACCTCCACGCGTTCTGGCGCTTCGAGTCGTCCCGTATATTCCTCCCAATCGGTCACTGTTTCTTCTGTCGCGGGCTTGACGGTAACTGTTACCAACGAACCATCTTCAGTGACACCCGCATTTACATCCGACGTGCGATAGTACGCCGCCGTGGTGCATAGGGCGAGAACGAGTAGTAGCGGAAGGATTCTCCGCTTTAGCTGGATTGGCATAGAGCAATTTCTTTTTGGTTAATAGCGCAAAAACTTAATGGCGGGTGATCGCTTCGATCACTCCCGGCATTAGTCATTTTTTTGCCATAATTTCTTTGACTTCTTTTTCTCGAACCTTCATGGCCATGGCAGTCAGGAAAACCTTGAAAAAGATCCCGCTAACAAAGGCACTCAGCGTAAGAGTGAAGAATGCGGAAACGACAAGGTCGGCCAGAAGGCTTCCGCTACTAAGAATCCTCGGGCGGTAGATCAGGATGCCGAGAAACACCACCCAGTGACTCATGCAATAGAAACACTGGAAGAGATAACCGACCATGTGCCCCAGCTTTTGCGTCCACGCTCGCAGCGGCGCGAAAACTTCGGTGTGTGTGATGGTGATGGCGATGCTGCTGGCAGCGAGGGCCAAGACAAGACATGCCCAGAAGGCATGCAGACTTTCATTGGTGAGGTAGGCATTCATTTCAATGACATCCAGATTGACGTGATTCGGTGAAGAGCTTGATTAGGCTTACGATAAAACAATCAAGAGATTGATTGAATGATAGAGTGAGTGTACCATGCTGTCAATGAGCACTCACGATCTGTCATCAGTCTTCAAGGATCCCGCCGACCTTGCCGACGTCGCAAAGACGTTGGGGCATGCCCACCGCTTGATGCTTCTACACCACATCTCCCAAGGCGAGAGTTCGGTGGAGCAGCTAGCCGAACGTTGTGGCTTGACCCTGGCGAACGCTTCGCAGCATCTGCAGCTCCTTAAGCGCGCTGGTTTTGTGGCGACCCGGCGTGAAGGTAAGCATGTCATCTACGCGCTGGATGATGCACCGGTGGCTGAATTGACCACCGCGCTCTGGAAATTCGTTCAACACAAGCGCAGCCAAATCGCACAGGTCGCCATGGATAGCTTGCATGAGCGCGACAAGCTGGAAGGTCTTACAGTTGAAGCATTGCTGCGCCGGCTATCTGAGGAGGCTGTGGTGCTACTGGACGTGCGACCGAGTGATGAGTTCACAGACGGCCACCTTCCCGGCGCCATCAATATTCCCCTGGATCAACTGGCTAGTCGGCTAGAGGAGTTGAAGACAGGTTCTCCGATAGTTGCCTACTGCCGAGATCCATACTGCGTACTGTCATCTGAAGCTGTGGCGTTGCTTCGCGCACGAGGTCACGAAGCACTGAAATTGTCGGGTGGCTTCCCGGCGTGGCGAGCCGCCGGTTTAAACGTTGATATCGCTGAAGGCTGATCCTGTGCGGGTATTTATTCATCTTCGGAGAGTGTTGAGAGAGGGATAAATCCAGGTTCAGCCATAGAAACATACGTGGCTAGCTAACCTACAATAGGCCCACGTTGCCTCCCAAACTCCCAGGACGCCCGGCCGCCGCGCATCGTCGCGGTGAGCTGCTTCCCCAGCCGCTGTTCGATCACCGGCCGCCACGGCACTAGGCTAAATCCCATGCCGTCATCGAGCATCGCGTAGCGACCGCTGGCGAGCATGACGGAGCGCCGGTAGATGCCGGCCACGCGCGTCCCGTCCGTTAAGGGTCGATGTTCCAGGCCAGTTTCTGCGGCAATGTCCTTTGCCGCCTGCGCCAGATCCCGATTGCGCAGCGTCCCCAGCAGGTTGCGAGCTAGGATCACCCGCAGCCCACGCCGCTGGGCCAGCCCGTGTTCTTCGAGGAAGTTGGCGCGCTGCTGCAAGGCTTCTTTGACCTCGGCACCAAAGCCAAAGTCACCCAACCCACGTCCGCCGCCGAGCAATTGCTGGTCGAGCCATGTCGCGCCGATCACACGGGCCTGCCGCTCGATAGGCAGATGCGATTTCAGTTCCACCGCCACGCCGCCTAGCCGTTGCACGTCGTACTGGCGGCCACGCTCAGCCAGGTCGTCCGGCACCTTCCATAGCCCTTCGGCCACGCGCTCCACGATGCCGGCCCGGCGCAGGGCTTCCAGCCGGCGAACGTGGGCCGCGACGACTTCCTGCGGGTCACGTCCGGCCTTGGCCCGGCCCTGCTCGATCGCCAGGTGATGATCGGTGCGGTACAGGCCATCGCTCGCCAGCGCGGCGATGCTCTTGTCGGCCGCCCGCACCTCGGCGGAACCGCCTACCTCCACTACCGCGCCGGTGGGATAGTTCGCCAGCTCGTCGCGGGCATTCAAGGCGACGTAGTGGGCCTTGCCGTCCACGCCGTCGATGACCAGATAGCTTCGGTCGTGCAGCTCGTCGGCCAGCCCCTTGGCGGCCACACGGCCAACGATGGTGCGGCCGGTTCCGTCGGCATCCTGGCCCGGCTCGAACACCGCCAGCTCGCGCAGCTTACCGCTCATGGCACGCTGCATCGTTCGGATGATGTCGCCACGCTCGCCCAGGGCGCGCAAGGTCTTCTCGGCATCGGCATGAATGGCCCAGGTGCCGGGCTGCGTCTCGTCGGCCAGACCCAGGCGCTGCAAGCGTTGCAGGCGGCCGATCAGCAGCAGGCGCTGACGTTGCAGCGCCGGTGCGTTGAACTGTTCGATCTGCACCCGGCCATTCTCGTCGGCCTCGCGTTGCAGGGTACGGTCGAGGCTCGTCCACCGCTCTTGCTCCACCTCACGCTGCAAGGTCTGCTGGATCTCCAGTTCGGTGCGCGGCCCCAGCCATTCCGTCGCCAGCTCGGCGGCCCGGTGGCGGAAGCCGTGGGCGATGTAGTCGCCGGCGATGATGAGGTCTTTGCCGGTGTCGTCGCGCCCGCGCACGATCAGGTGTGTGTGCGGGTTGTCCGTGTTCCAGTGATCGACCGCTACCCAATCAAGCCGCGTCCCCAGGTCGGCCTCCATTCGGTTCATCAGGTGCCGGGTGTAGGTGCGCAAGTCGTCCAGCTCGGCCCCGTCCTCCGGAGAGACGATGAAGCGGAAATGGTGCCGGTCGTCCTGGCAGCGTTCCTTGAAGGTGTCGAGGTCGGCTTCGTCGGCCTGCGGCCCGTAGGCCCGGCCGGGTTCGCCATCGCGGCCCGCGCCGTCGCGCTCGATGTAGCGCAGGTGCTTGGCGAGCGATTGCGGGCTGGCGTTACGCTGGTTGACCAGCAGGGTCTTAATGGTCACTCGCCGCGACATGGGCGTGAGCTTTGACCCAGCGAAGCGCGCCGCTGTGTGGCCGCGCCCCAGGCGTGAGCCGGGCCGCTGGCCTGCGCGTGCGCCGCTGTCACCGGCTGCGGAATTTCGCATCGAGGACTTGCCGCCGCTGGCCTTGCTTGCCTGCTTGAGTACCTTGGAAACGAAGCTCTGTCCCTGGCCCTTGCCCGGGTTCTTCGGGGCGCTGGGGCGCACCCGGAAATCGTCGTCGCGGCGGTCGGTCATGGCTGCGCTCCTCGAAAGTTACGGCGTGTCCTGTCGTGCGAAGCACGCGGACATGCCTGCATTGGCGCAACCCTCACGCCGAACACGGCACGGCGGCGAAGCCGCTCCGTGCCGTGCCACCCCCATGTGCAGACTGGCTTTCGACGCGGCCCGGTGCTGCGTCCTTTTGTCTTGCCTTCCGCCTTTGCCCCTCGCTGTCGCTTCGGGCGTCGGCGGCCCGGCGGCGCTGCGCTGCTTGCAGCCAGCCCGCCGGCGAACGCGCCAATGGCCGCAGGCCGAGCGCGTTCGAGGCAAGACGCCTGCACGCTGGACGGCTGCGCCGAAGGCAGCGCGAAGTGCGGTGCGAATGCACCCGTACTGCACGCGCGACGACACGGCGGCAGCCACTGGAACGACATGCCCGATGGCACGATGAGATGCACGGCAACGTGCAGCGAATCGGCGGCCATCATGGGCGTGTCTCCAGCCAGACCGGATGCGCGACGCCGATCACGGCGGATGCGCTGACCGGGCCGAAATACCGGCTGTCGAACGATGCCGGATTGGTCACGCTCAACAGGAACAGCTCGCCCGGTTCGAGGCGGCGGCAAAGCTGCAAGGATGGCAGCGGCCGGCCCAGCCGGTCGGCAGGCAGCACGGCGGCCGCAGGCTCGCCGTCGATGCGTACCTGACCGGCGACGATGCAAACGTGTTGCGGCGCGACCGCGCCCACACGTTTGAGCAGCGGAACGCGCGTCGGCAGGTAGCCGCGCTGCCCGGCCAGCATGGCGGCCCTGGCAGGCAGCGGCACCAGCACGATGCTGTCCACGGACAGCGGACGTGGCAGCGAGGCGGTGCGCGGGTCGAACGGTTCGATGCGATACCAGCCGACCGCCACGCTGTCGGACGGGTTGTAGGTCAGTCGCGGCAGCGGCGACACGAAAGCCGTCCAGGCCAGCGCAGCGAAGCCGATGGTGGCCAGTGTCGCCACGACGATGCGAGCACGCAGGCGCGAGCGAGGACGCGGCGCAACGGCAGGCGCGTTGGCGGTGGTGGTCGGGGCGGTCATGGCAACACCTTCCCGGTCAGCCAGGCGGCGTGCCGTTCGACGGTGTATTCGGGCAGCGCAAGGCGCGCCGCCAGACGGTTGCCCAGCGTGCGCCAGAAGGCGGGCGACACGTCAATGGCAGCGATGCCCAGTGCCTCGATGCCGCCGATGCGTTCCAGCACGGCGCGCACGTTGGCATCGCCTTCGGTGTGCAGCAGCAGGCGCGCGCCCGGGTGCACGCCGGGGATGCGCTGCGCCGCGTCCAGTGGCGTGCAAGCCTGCATCACCATGAGCTGCCAGCGGATCGTTCCATAGTCGTTGGCCTGCCAGCGGATGCGGCAGAGCATTGCGCCCGGCAGGAACACCGCGCAGCGCCGCCAGCGGTCTAGCTGGAGCGTGCGCGCAGGTTCACCGAAGCGCAGGTAGAGCTTGAAGCGATGTTCGAGGTAGGCCAGCGAAACGCGCGTCAGCGGCACGTTGTCGGCCTGTCCGGTGAGTGCTGCGGGATGCAGCGGCAGCGCAGCCGTGGCCGCGCCAGCGGCAGGCGAAGCGGATGTGGTCATGGCGTGTTCTCCCTGTGGTTCTCGGGAAACTCCCGCTCCAGCAGGCCGCGCAGCAAGTCGGCCACGGTCACGCCTTGCGTGAAGGCCGACACCTTGATGCGCGCCCGCATGGCGGGTGTGATGTCGAGGGTCAGGCGCGCGGTGTAGAGGTCGCCTTTGCCCAGCACATCGGCATCGCCTTGGCGAATCCACGCTTCGGCGTGCGGATTCGCGGGCGGACGTGCACCGATGCCGACGCGCTTGCCCGTGCGTTTGCTGTTGGGTGGCTGCTGCGCTGTCATGTCGGCCACCGCAGCAGTTCGTCCACCAGGGCGGTGATTTCGCGGGCGGCGGCGCTGTCGGGCGCCGTCTCGCGTGCGAGCCTGCCAGCGGCCACGCTGTCGGCGAACACGATGCGCTGATGCACTTCCGCGCGCAGCGCAGGAAGCGGCTGTTCGGCCAGCGATTGCCGCGCTTCACGGCCGATGATGGTGGTGCTGACGCGCCGGTTGATGACGAAGGCTGCGCGGAGCAGCGGACGGAACACCTGCGCTTCGCGGATCAGCGAAACCATTTCCGAGCTGGCCCAGAGGTCGTAGGGGCTGGGCTGCACCGGGATCAGCACACGCTCGGCCGCCAGCAGCGCGGAGCGCGCCAAGGCGGCGATCCTGGGTGGCCCATCAATGACGACGTGATCGGCCCGCCTGGCGAGTTCTGGCGCTTCCTGATGCAGCGTTTCGCGGGCAAGGCCCACGGCGCTGAACAGCCGTGGCAAGCCTTGCTGGCTTCTGCGTTGCGTCCAGTCCAGCGATGAACCTTGCGGGTCGGCATCAAGCAGGATGACCTGCTGGCCCCGCAGGGCCAGTTCCCCGGCGATATGGGTGGCGAGTGTGGTTTTGCCGACGCCCCCTTTCTGGTTGAGCAAGGCGAGAATCATGGCGCAGCCCTCCGGCTGAGAAGACCAGCCTGTTTTTGCCATGCCGAACGGGGTTGGTTTTGCCCTTGATTTCGCTGTTGGATTTGCCGCTGATTTTGACTTCCGGCAGTTGTCCACCGAAACGGCGCTTCTCTACTAAAAGTTAGAGAATTTAAGTTAGGTAAGTTAGAGGGCCGGGAAACCCAATGTTGGCGCGGCTTTGCAGCCGATTGGCACGCCTGATAGCACGATAAGGACACGCCTGATAGCACGATACCCCGCACGCCTGATAGCACGACACTATTCACAGGCTTTCCCGGAGTTATCCCCGTGCCGTCTGCGGCACGGGCCGGAAAGTCAGCAATTCCGTTCCATCGTCCGGCATGCGCTCGATTCCAAGGACATAGCCAGGCAACGATTGCCGCGCAACCAATGCGCGCAGATCGCAGGCGAAATCGTAGGGTTTGGCGGTACTGCCGGATTTCTGGTGCAGATAGCGAAAATCGAACTGCCAGCCATATTCCTGCTTGCCGCCATGCTTGCGCACCAGGCGGTACAGCCAGCGCTCGATGCCGCCGGTCAAGCGGAAGTACGTCGGGTCGATGGTCAGCACCAGGGCGGCATCCACCACGCCCGCATAGAACCAGTCTGGCAGGATCAGCTCGATGCCCAGCGGCGTGCCGCTGGTATCGGCCAGTTCCTTCCACTCGTTGATCCAGGAAAAGCGGTGCAGCCGCCTCCCGGTCGTCTCGCGGATGGAGGTGGCCACCGTGGTCGATTGCAGGCGATCCAGCGCCGCTTTCAGGCGCTGGTAGTCGCGAGAGCCAGTACCGCGCCCGATGAAGCGTAGGATCTCGTAGGGTGTGGCACGCATCAGCCGGGATGTAGGTAAACCCGCGTCCTTGGCTTCGACGATCTGGCTGGCAGCCCAAATCAGGATGTCCGCATCCCAGATCGTGGCGATGCCGTGCTCCTGCGTGCCTTCCACGCGGATGGTGATGTTCCCGCTGCGAAAGTCGATCGGCACTGTGCGCCGTGACTTTGCCAGCGAGAAGAACGGATAGGCCATCAAGTCCTGGGCATCGCGCGGCGCCATGTCGCCCGGCAAGGCGCGAAACAGATCGAGCTGTTCGCGCTCTTGCGGCGGTCGCTGCCGGGATGGCAGCGATGGGCTGGACATGGTGATGGCCACCGGCGATGCACCAATCAGCGGCGATCACGGTAATCACCCGCATGGCGCTCGGCGTACTCGGGGTCGGACGTGGCGTCGAAGCTGCGCGCATCGGCCCAGGCATCCAGGTCGGCTACGGCATACATGACGCGCCGGCCGAATTTACGGAACTTCGGCCCGCCGCCGATCACGCGCTGTTTCTCCAGCGTGCGCGGCGAGAGGCGCAGGTAGTCAGCGGCCTCGTCGTTGGTGAGATAGCGTTGGGGCTGCGCAGGCGCAGCGGCAACAGTGGCGGCAGGCCGCAAGGGAGCAGGACGCATGGGAAGTACCTCCATCAAGCCCGGCCACACCACGCGGCCGGATAGAGGCACTTTCAAGAAATTCAGGCTTCTTGCTAAGGGACGAATTGCAGGGACTGCAAAACGTCCCCCTTACTGCGATGCAACTGGCGCAAGCTGCGCCAGACTGCGATAGCCGCCGCGCATCAGCGCCTCGCCACGACGCACCAGCCGCCGCACGCGGGCACGCAAGGCGCTGTCCTTATGCCAGTCAGCCGCGACGGCATCCACACCGAACAAGCCTTCAGCCACCTCGCGCAAGGATGCACCCGCCTGGGTCGCATCGAGCGCCTGCAGGGTGTGCAACTCCAACAACGCAACCGCCGACGGGCGTGGCCGAGTCGTCACCACGTGCGCAGCCTCCGGCAATCCAGCCAGCTTGTTCAACTGGGCGATCAGCGCTTGGTAGCGGCCGCATGGCACCGCGCAGGCGCGGATGGCATAGGCGTAAGCCGTGCCATCGACCAGGCCGGGCGCGAGCGCGAAGCGCAGGCAGCACCCCGGCCATCGCGCCACTAGCACCAAGCGCTTACCGTCGTGAATCAGGTGTTTGGTGCCTGGAATACGCCAAAACTCGAACACGACCGCATCGGGTGGCGGGTCGGCGTCTGGGTAGAGCTGCACCACGGCATCGTGATCGGGGAACCAGGCCGGGTGCGCGTCCCGCGCATCTAGGGCCGGGTCTTCCAGCAGGCGCAGCCCCCAGCGCTGCGCCGCATCTGGCCTGCGACGACGGCGCAGCCAGTCGAGCCGGTAATCAGGATTGCGGCGCAGGTACTCCCAGGCCAGGGCTGGGCCATCGAGATGCAGCGTGTAAAGATACGCGGCGTTCGGATACCAGTGCTCGTGGTGTTCATCGCTCGGGTCTGCCATGTCGTAACCTCCTGTCGGACAGCAGGAACGTCGCCACGGGCGTGAAGAAGGCAAACTACGGCGTCATCGGCAAACCGTCATGGATGGCTGGGTAAACTGGCAGTGTCAAGACCGATTGGCTCCGAAGCGTTGCGTGGTTCGTCCGAATGCGACGACCGCGAAACCCGAAAATGGTGCGCGGCATCGGATACCGTGCCGCAGCCCGCGCCAAAGATCATGACTGTTTGCAGCAGACTCGCACCGCTTCGGTGCAAGAGTGCCGATTCAGACCGTACAGGTCACAGATCAGACCAAAATAGACTGAATGCGCCCGCCTTGGATGTGGTGGTTCAGTCTGGAATGGAGCCGTTTTCCTCTGCCAGCCGCAGATATTCCGATAACCGCCGGGTCGGCTGGAAGTAGCGATCACGCATCACGGGCTGCTTGCGCGGGCCGACGATGGATGCCAAATCGGACAGCTTCACTGTGCCCAGGGCAGGCATGCCCAAGCCCAGGTCGATCAGGCCATAAGCGGTGTCACCGTCTGCGGGGTCAAGCGCTGCCAGCAGCCAGGTCAGGTGCGCATCTGGCGTGAACAAGCGAACAACCGGCAGTGGATCGGTTTCTTGCCCGTCAGCGCGGGCTTGACCATTGACCAGCAAGCGGATGCGGTCGTCGTCGGCGATGAGCATCGTCATGGCTGTGTTCCTGCCAATACCCGAATCCGCATTGCCGCTTGTCTGCCTTCCCACGCAAGCGCAGATGCGCAAACCCACACTTCCCCAGAAGCGCAAAGACACACAGGCGCATGTGCGGAAGTCAGAAAAGGCACGAATCAGGTTCTCCGCTTTTAAAGAAAGCCGCCGATGCGGATTTCAGTAAAGACACAAAACAGGTGAAACGAATGAATGAGTTAAATATAACGTGGTTTTAATTGTGCTGTAGATCGACGCTTCTATCTATGCAGAAGCGTACCGTCCAGCGTGGCCGACCGGCCGGCACCACCACCTTTGACGCCGAACTGGCCCAGGCCTTCGGCGCTGCGGTGCGTGCGCTGCGCACGGAGCGCGGCATCGCGCAGGAGACGCTGGCCAATCTGGCGGGCGTCGAGCGTTCCCATATGGGCAAGGTCGAGCGTGGCGAGCACCAACCCACCCTGTCGCTCATCTTCAAGATCGCAGGCGCACTCGAATGCAGCACGACAGTGCTGATGGCCGAGGCCGAAAGCCGTCTTCAGGCTATCGAAGCGTAGTCAGATGCAGGAAATGCCCCGCCGCGATGGGCGGGGCGCTGCGGCGGTTATGCCGCCTGCGGTTTGGTGCGCGACCAGATCAGATCGTGCGTGCCGCTCTCGCCTTCGATCAGGCGGGCATAGATCGGTGCCGGGAACGAAGGATCGTCGAGCGTCACGGACAGGTATTCGCGTCCGGCCTCGCTGGTCTTCTTCCACGCCGCGCCGATGTCGTGACTGGCGGCCTGCAGGCGGAAGTCAGGGGCATTCTCGCTGATGCCTTTGTCGTTGGGAACCAGCTTGACCTTGACGTTGAGCGTCAGGGTACGAAGCGTGCCGGTGTAGCCATCTTTGTCTGCGGTGAAGGTGCCGATGTTAGCCATGATGATTTCTCCTTTCGGGTTGAACAAGGTCGCGCCAGTGCGTCCTTGTTGTGATCCGTCCGGCGGGGGATGGGCTGGCCGCACCGCGCAGCGGTCGCAACACCGTGGAGAACCTGGAAGCGAAAAGAATTTGTCCCGCGAGGAATGCGCGCAGCGCAGGGGAAATTGTTTTCGCTGCAAGGTTGCGGCCATGAAGCCCATGGCGCAGCCGTGCCACCGCCAGGATTCACAACAACACAAGGACGTACTGGCCGCCCGCTCCCGACTGGAGACATGGCCGACTCGGCATCCCCGAGCGACGGCTTCACCGGCCTGCGCCCTGACACGAGCCAGGACAACACCCAGCGACAAGGTGAAAGCGCCCCTGACGTTGCAGGTGGCCTCTTGCATGAGGCGTGGCGTGGAAGCTTCATTGCAGCGCTGGGCGGCGTGTCGGTGAACCGTCCTTCGTGACGACCAGGCGACGAACCGCCAGCGTCGAGGACGGCATGCTTTCGTGCAACCTGCGGCAGCAAGCTAGGGCGTAGCCCCACAAGCCCCGCCCATTGCGGCGGGGCGCTGGCCGGGCCGATCCGGCACATGCCGGTTCGGCTGCATCGAGGGGCGCCAAGCATCGCGCGGCTGGGATAGCCCGCAGGGCTTTCCCCCGGAGGCAAGCGCAGCGCGCATCGCCGTAGGCGCGAAGGCGTGAGGGATTAAAGCCGAATGGCCGTGACGGCGAAGTCAACATGGGGGCGCAGTTCGCAAAGCCCGGCAGCGCTTCGCGCCGACGCGCTCAATGTACCTGAGTTAAGTTATACAAGGCACTGACAGAAAATAGACTCACGCGGGCCTATCCCGTTCTAACAGATGGTGGCTACATCAGTTTCTACGTCAAGAAGGACAGCGTGATGTTCTCGGCATGGTTAGCATCGGTGCTGAGTGGACGGTCCAATCGTCATAACGAATGAGTAACTTGCTGGGGGAAGTATGAGTTTGGTCGAACAAGCCCTTGAGGCAGCGCTACCGAAGCTGGCTATTGATTTCTTCATCGTTTTCTCAAGATTCGAGTGCGCGCTGAAGAGGTCTGGGCAGTATGCCATTGGCAACGATGACAGGGTCGATCCTGACTGGGATGGTTTTGCCCGAGACCTTGGCCCCGAATTCCTGAGCGATGTCATCGCCCAAGGAATTGCCCCCGTCTTAATTGGCAAGCCACCCAAAAAGCAAGTGAAGCTTGCCGATGGAACGCTTGGATGGAAGGACACGGGCGCCGTCAAGAACACGGCTGATCTCTTTCTTGCGATTCGCCGAGCGAGAAACAATCTTGCCCACGGCGCTAAATATCAAGACGGCGGCGCCGGTCATGCGGATTTTGTTGAAGGCTCTGAAAGAGACGATGTGCTTCTCGGCCAATCAATGGCTGTGCTGACTTTGGCTCTTGAGGTTCGTCCCGATATTCATAGCTTTTTTCGGCGCTACTGAGTGGTGGCCATGAACGATTTAACCCAGCCACTTTCAGAGACTCATCCGCATCTCAGCGGCTTCATGGACTTCCTTGCCGACTTCAACAAAGAGACAGAGCGCGGAACTGCATTAGCTGCGGCGGCAATGCTCGATGATCAACTCGGTCGGATCATCGAGGCATTCCTCATTCCAAACAAAGGAAGCAAAGCTCTGCTCGATGGCTTCAACGCGCCGCTTGGCACGTTCTCCGCACGCATCGCCTCCTCGTTCGCCTTGGGCCTTTTGTCCGAAGTCGAGTACAAGGAGTGCGATCTGATTCGAAAGGTGCGCAACGAGTTTGCGCATCAGATCAAGGTGTCATTCACGAGTGAGAAGGTCGTGAGTCTCTGCGCGCAGCTTCAGCTTTCGGCGAAGAGCTACGGCGATGTACACGTTGACACCAGAGGCCAGTTCACCACAGCCGCAGTCGCACTGATCTTGAATTTGACGAATCGCCCACACTACGTTGGACAAAGACGGCTGCGGGCGGCGAACTGGAAGATCTAAATCTTGCTGCCCGCCGCATCGGGAACACGTCGGTTTTCAGCCCTGGTTCGACTTCCTTGGAACGTCGATCTACCACCACTGGAAGCTGTTTGAGTGGTGGTTATTCTTCAACGCCTACGCGCCGCGCGTGTTCGACACCGGCGGCGCAATCGCGGGCGCAGCGCTCTTGTCGCCGTGCTGGTGTTCGTGGGCATGGTCTGGTTCCTTGCAACGAAGCGCCCCGGCCCGAGCTGGGGCGCAGGTCTGCGGTGAGCGTCAGGCGGCCAATGCCTCGGCCTGTTCATCCACCAGGGCGGCGCTGGCTTCCGTGTCTTCTTTTGGCTCCACCTCCTGCGGGCCTTCGGCCTTGAACACGGCAGGCATCCAGCCGGTTCCATCCGCCAGCCGTTCGGCTTCGCTGGCAATGTCTCCTTTCTTCAACTTTGCCAGCCGAGTAACGTGCGCTGGGGCGTACTGCTCCACGGCTTCCAGAATCGCAGCTTTCGGCACATGCCGGAAATAGCCGTCAGCGGTGGGCTTCCACCATGCCGCCATGTCCAGCCCCACGGCCTGCGCCAGTTCCGCGCCGGGTTGGTGCGACGTGGCGCGGGGCGTCACCACGTCCACCGTGACGGCCACGCATACCGCCAGCAGCCGCACCAGTTCATCCTGCGACTTCGCCAGCAACACGGCGAACAGTTCGGCGCTGTCCTCCGGCAAGGCTTCGCCTGCCACCTGCTGCAATTCGCGCAGCGCCTCGGCGGCGGACGAATCCGGCATGTCCGGGGCGATGCCTTCCAGCCGGTCTTGCGCTTTGAGGCTCACGCCCAGCGGCAACGCATCATGACGGGGGCCGTAGTGGCTTCCCTGCAAGACGGTCTGCACCATGCCATGCACCAGCGCGGCCAGCGCCACTTGTGGATGCCGGGCGACTTCGATTTGCAGCGCGGCGGTGCGGTGGGCGCTCAACCGCTGCGCCAGCTTGTCGGACATGGCGGTGGTCTTGGGCTGCCCGTCGCTGTCTCCGTCCTCGCCTTCGTCGTCGTTCTCGGCTTCGCTGCCGAAACCCTGCCGCAGCCGCTCCAGCGTGCGCAGCGCCTTGGCTTCGGCTTCGCGCAGCAGCCCGCGATGCACCACGGCATCGCCGCTGCGGTCGATAGTGACAATGGCACCGGCTGCGGCCTTCACGGTCGCGCCGTAGTCCTGCAAGCCATCTTCCAGCGCCTGCAACTGCTCGCCCACGGCTTCGCCTTCCTCCTGCAAGGCGTCGGCCTTTTCCTCGTCGTCAGTGTCCAGCGCTTCATCCACGGCTGCGGCCAGTTCGTGCAGCTTGGTTTGCAGCTTCTCGATACGCTGCGCTTCGCGCTTGGTCGGTTCGCGGCGCTCCCTCGGCGCACGCTGGAAAGCGTGCAGGTCGGCATGGGTCACGGCGGGCGTGGCATCCACCCACGCCCAGCCTTCGGCCTTCACCTCGACGGCGATGCCTGCCAACTTGTCTTGCGCCAGCCGTTCCAGCAGCGGGGCATCCGTCAGAGACACGCCTGCGTCGCCTTCCGCGAACAGATCGCGACGGATGCCGCCGCCTGCGCCTTCGTAAATGTCCAGTCCGACGAACCGCACCAGCGGATGCCGGTAGGCGTCAATCTCACGCTCGGTGAGGCGGTCACGCAATTGGGAAGGGTTGCGCTGCCATGTCGGTGCGTCATAGTAAGCGGCTTCCTGCGCGGCATGGTCATCGGTGATGGCAAGGGCCATCAACTGGTCAAGGCTCACGGCTTCGGCGCGGTAGTCCCCCAGCAGCCGGGGCGAGACGTTCGCCAGCTTCAAGCGGCGCTGCACCACCAGCGGGGACACGCTGAAATCGGCGGCTATGTCCTCGATGGGTCGGCCTTCGGCCACCAGCGCGGCGAAGGCTTCAAACTGGTCTGCCGGGTGCATGGCTTCACGCTGCACGTTCTCGGTGAGGCTGGCCGTGCGGGCGGTTCCATCGGCCACCAGCAGGCAAGGCACGTCCCATTCCTTGCTGATACGGCGCTTCTTCGCCAGCAGCTTCAACGCTGCAAGGCGATGGCCACCGGCCACCACTTCGTAATGCTCACCATCGGCGGCGGCAATGACGATCAGGTTTTGCAGCAGGCCCACGCGCTGGATGCTGGCGGCAAGTTCGGGAATGGACATGCGCGGGGTCTTGCGCACGTTGCGGCCAACAGGACGCGACACTAGCCGCGACAGCGGAACCAAAATCAGGTTCTTGGTCGGGTCGGCGGCTTCCAGTGCGGGGGATTGGATGGCGCGGGCTTCGGTAGTGGTAACAGCGTTCATGGTGATAACTCCTATCGGTTCAGGGATGCAGCAGCGAAGAAAGCGGCAAGGGCTGCTGCCTGCCCCTGCCGCATGGGGAATCAGGCTTTCAACTGGCGCAGGCCATCAGCCAGAATCCAGAGAGCGCGATTGAGGCGCACATCGGAATCAATGCCCTGCACCGGGCGGGTTTGCTGGCGGCGTCCGTTGGCGCTGCGGCCATGCAATCCGCCTTTGGTCAGGTTTTCTTGGGTGCGGTTGAACACGCTCCACAAGTCCGGGCGGCGGTCATCGAACCGGCGCGGCATAAGGATTTGCGATTCGGTGATGGGCGCGGGCTTGTTGTCGGTGGGGTCGTACTTCAAGGCCAGCGCGGAACGGGCGAACACCTCGGCTTCGGAGTCATGGAGCGTGATGGCGCGCATCGCGTCGCGGTTTTCCTTCACCCGCTCGAAGCCGCGCAAGACTTCGTAAGCGCCTTCGATGACATGCCCGGAAACGTCGCCTTTGTGGGGCACGCGCACATCGGCCACGGTGTCGCCGCACACAAGGCCATTGCTGCACACGAACCGGAACATTCCGGCCAGCATCTGATAGCTGCTCGTGCCGTCATGGGAGTTCAGCAGCACGATTTCGTTAGCCTCCGCGCCGTTGATCTGGCTGGCGTGGCGCAGGCGCAGCATGTGCTTTGTATGCTCGCGCTTGCCTTCATCGCGCACGCGAGTCTGGCAAACCATGAACGGCTGGAACCCTTCTTTGCGAAGCTCGGCCAGCACGGCGGCGGTGGGGATATAGGCGTACCGCTGCGAACGGCTTTCATGCGGCGCGTCCGCGAAGATGGACGGCGCTACGCGGTGAATCTGGTCATCGGTCAGCGGGTAGTCGCTGCGCAGCGAGGGGGAAAGGGAAGCGAAACGGGATGCGAGTTGCATGATCTTTCTCCTGACGAAAAGGGTTTGCTGTTCACACCGCACACCGGATTCCAAGATTCGGAGCCCAGCCTTTCGGCTGTTCGGTGCGGTTGGCACGAGGAACCCGGTTGGCCCTGTTGCCACCGTCTTTCCTGAGTTCATCGCCCGCGACGGTCAGGAGCCCACGGACGTGGGCCGTCAAGGAGAAAAGCGTCAGGTAGGTGCGGCCCGCAGGCGCAGCCGAGGACACGGCCTGGCGCGCCTTGACGGCACGCGGACACGGGCTACAGTCGCGGACAAGGTGATGAAGTCAGGGGAGACGGCTGGACATGGCAACGGCCGTCCCCGTGTGCTGAACTGCACGCAAGCGCAAGCGCGCAGGCCCGGATCGAGGATTCCGGGCCGAAGGCGTCAGCCGAGCGGAGCGAGGGAACGATGGAAGCCCGTCAGGGGCGAGACGCCGCAGGCGGCTCGATGCGCCACGCGCACGACAGCGCGACCGGCCATCTCCCAGGGTGCCGGGGACGCCCGGATTGCATTGGCGTGGGTACCTCAGAGCCGGTTCATCAACAGTCGCTCGGGTACCGACAAATCAGGCAGGGTTCAATACGCTGTGAAGCATCTAAAACATCAAGGACAGACCGTGAGATCGTCTCAAACCGTGAATCCGCAGCAAGCCTGCGAAGACCTCCTCCTGGAGGGAAAGCAGTACAACATCGAGCACCACATCCTGCCCAGCGAGAACGCGGTCGCGGATCGCCTGCTGGCGCGTGGCGTCGAATTGAAAGACGCCTACGATGAATTGCATGGAAAGCTCCACGCCCGGCCTCCGGCGCTCCAGGTCTTTCTCGGCCTTGTGTTGAGCACTGCCGCTTTCTGGAATCCACAGAAGATGCTGAAGGCGCGCACCGCCCGCAACGACCTCACCAACGTCAATCAGCAAATCGCGAGGAAGGCGAATGAGTTGGCAGAACTGCTGGATCAACGCACCGATCTGCACAACACCTCGGGTTTCAGCAGCGAAACCCACTATCACGTTGGCGACGTGATCGAGGCTGCATCCCAGAACAACTACCTGTTCCAGTCATACGTACAAGAGAAGCTGGATGCCCTCCGGGGCCAGTTCGATCTGAAGTATTGGCCCTCATTGGGCGACTTCATGCGCGAACTGGCATCGGATGCTGAGAAGGCGGAGATGGCGGCCACAGACCCACTGACGGCCGCCGCCACTGCGGCGACCCGTCCCTCCAAGGCCGACTTCTTCAAGGCACTGTTCGCTTCGATCGAGGAAAACAGCACGGAGAACTACGGCCAACTGCCAAGGGCGTTCAAGCTGACCGATCGGACATTGGCCTCATTGGCGAACTGCGCACTGGATCTCGGCCCCGACGAACTGGTGGACGAAGCCTACGTGAAGCGCCTCCGTCAGCGTGAGCGCAACGGAACCGAGTAGCACGGCGCAGCAAAAAGGGGCCGAAGCCCCCTTCGTCAGATCAGGCCACGTTCGGCAAACGATGTGGTGTCGGTGCCTGCAACGATGATGTGATCCAGCACGCGCACGTCCACCAGCCCCAGCGCCTCCTTGAGCCGCTGGGTCAGCGTCCTGTCGGCACCGCTCGGCTCGGGATTGCCGCTCGGGTGGTTGTGCGACACGATGACCGCCGCCGCGTTGAGCCGCAGCGCCTCCTTGACCAGCTCGCGCGGATGCACCGATGCGCCGTCGATGGTGCCTCGGAACATCTCGGCGTACTCGATCAGCCGATGCTGCGTGTCCATGAACAGCACCGCGAACACCTCATGCTCGAAGCCGGCCAGCTTGGCGCACAGGTACTCCTTGACCGCCGCCGGCGACGTGAACGAAGTACCACGCTGCATCTTGCGCTCGATGGCCTGGCGCGCGGCCTCCAGAATCTGCTCGGCAGTCGCGAGGAGGTAGCGCCCCTGCGCGTCACGCACCATCAGCGAGGAATCGAACGAGGAAAAGGACAGTTGCGACATGATCGTGCTCCGGTTGCTCGGGCGGAATTGCCCGGAACCGTGGAGAGCACGGCGCAGCGCAAGCAGTCAGGGATCGGAGACGGCCATCAGGCCGCAAGCGTGCGAGCACGCGCAGTCATTGACGGCGAGAACGCCGTGATACGGTGAAGGGAACAGCAAGACCGCCTACACCCTCCCATTGCACACACTCGCCCTTGTGCAAGCGGAGCGCGCAGGCCCGTCAGGGCCGAAGGCGTCAGGGGTCAAAGCCGAATGGCCGCGATTCGGCACGAAGCGCGGGGCGCAGCCAGTGAACCCGACGGCTGCACGCCGGGACGCACTGGATTGATTGTGCGCTACTCCACGGGAGCGAGTACCAAACCTCGGCCTGATTTCGGCACCAATTCGGCGTATAGAGATTTTCGTCCGACGATGACAGCAATCATTGGCCGCTTGTCCCGACGCTTCGCTGATAAGCGGTTCCATTCCGATCTATCCAGACCAGAAGGGTGAGGATGATCCTCTGGATGAGTGTGCCATTCCCCCAAGTAGCGGATGGTCCCGTTACTCCCCGTCCATCGCGCCAGGGCAATAGATTCGTGACCAAAGGGCATACGCTCGAATAGACATCTGAATCGTTTGTCATATTCCGTAGGGGCCGTTGCTTCCTCGATAATCATGTGAGCCCCATGAACTGAACCAAGCAGAATTCCACCAGCTTCACAGGCGGTATCAATAACCTGAATATGCTGGCAAAAAGTCTCCAGTGTGGAATCCGTAAAATGCAGCAGCGTCCTCCTGTCGCCAGTGGCCCAAGAACTCATGAATTGCATACAGGACATTCCGGGTTCCGCAGCGGATCACAGTCGGGCGTGGCAGATTGCTGGGTACGGTCGATGACCCTCGTTCGAAGTGCGGGGGAATGGACGCCGTTAACCCAATCAAGCGCCATCTCTGCGCCCAGGCTGGCAGCATGCACCGACACCGAGGCAGGAAACGGCACGTATAAGCCCTCACATCCGTGCCCCGCCAAGATGGCAGGAAGAGGATCAACTGTAGAGCGGAGTTCACCTCTTCTATTGCTATGCCAAAGACATCGGTAGCAAGCACCAGACGCGTGCGTTCTCAATAGTGCGCGGACAGCCGTACCCGGCCCCTCTATCCAGACCGAAAGCATGGGCGTAGGTGGTGGATAGTGGCCGCACAGCCAATGCCCGAGGGATTCCTCCCCGGTGGCATCTATGAGAAGGTCCAGTTCTCCCAACTGGGCCTGCCTGACATCAACGGGAAGAGAACGAATCTCGGCCCCTGGCGCCAAGCGGTTCAGTTCCTTCGCCATAGCCTCGGCTTTGTTAGACAGCAGATCTGGAAATCCCAAGCGATGGCGCCCAATGTTCTGCGGGAGAAGGCAGTCGAAGTCCACTAACGTGAGTTTTCCGCCGCCTGTCCCCGCCCCGGCCTTGACCAGCATGTCCGACAGATATCCGCCGATCGTGCCGCATCCCACGACGGCTAGGTTCTTACCTGCAAGCGTCTTTGCCTTAGGCATGTTCCGCTGGGCAAGGTAGCGATCATCTATTCTGACCATTGAGATGGGTATCACCTTCAATCCATAGCTGGAATCCCTGCGATCTGCGAGCTTGCTCTTTTGCACAGGACGTTGGCGGTCATAGAGAACCACGAAGCCATACGTCATCAACGGGGATTCGACGACGATCAGAACGCCCTTGGCCTTTTTCCTTTCTCCTTCCTTGATGCGTTCGTGAATCTTGCGCCGGCACCGAGGGTCAAGGGTGCTTTGCCATGCCAAGATATCCCTCACTGTTTCAGGAGGCCAATGGCTGGTCAGAGGACGGGGTTTAGCACCCGTCTTTACCCGGTAAGTCAGCACCGTTCTATCGGTGACTTGGTAGCCGAGCGACTTCAGTTTTTCTGTTGTTCGATCTTCGTTGTCGGTGATGAACCACAAGGGATTCCCATTGGCCTGCGCGACGATGCAGTTCTGCCGCCCCAAATCCTCGCCTTGCATGTCCACGAAGCAAAGCCCACCGTGCCAGTAGGCGAAGAACTCTTCCGCGAGATCTTCGATCATCTCTCCCTTCAGGATCTGCCCGAACAAGACGGCCGCGTGTTGCAGGCATGCCAGCGACTGTCCGACAGGATCGTAGATGTCCAGGACGACCGTGCCCTTGGCGAGATAGCAAAGACCGCCATCTGCGCCAAGATGAGGAACCGCAGCCGGCAGTTCGGAGGGGATTTCCAGCAGCCGGATGCGAGGCAAGTCAAAGAATGTGGGGTCGAGTTGGACTTCGCACGGACAACCCTTGCCCGCACCGGGTGGGTTCAAACACCCGTGCAGCTTGAACCAGCCGTCATCCGTCTTGCCAACAAACGCGAAGCCTTGCTGCTCAAAGGCCTCGATCACGTTTGCGACCGCTATAGCGCCGCTCATCCGGCCTTCGTTCGTCCGACGAGTTCGCTCGGACCAGCGGCGGCGGGAGCGGCGGCGATGGTGGCGACGATGGATACCACCTTGACCCGATCCGGCTCATTCGGAAAACGCGGGCCGAATTCGCCCTGCATCCAGATACAAGCTTGTGAAGGGCTGCTGGCGTCGGTTGCGCCGCGAAGCACCTTCTCAAATTCTTCGAACGCCTTTGCAGCTTCTTCGACACCGGCTTTGCCCAGCCGTACCGTAAGCGATTCGGATTCATCCACGGGGTTGTTCACCCCCGCACGCAATCGGGCCGGTAGTGCCGCGACGACATCTAGCAACGCGAGGTCGTCGCGCCGATCACGCTTTTCAAATAGCGGAGCCGCGGCGGCCATCAGCAGGATCGAAGAGGGCCCGCCGCTGGACCACCTCCAATCGCGGAATGCCTTCAAGTAACGAACCACGCGGCGGAACTGCTCCCCCTTAGCTTCCACTTCGCCCAGGAACCACTCCTTTACAGGCCTAGGATCAGAGGGCATCCAATTGCATTCACGATGGGCAAGTAAAACCTTGTCGCGCGGTAATGCCGTCCACGCATCTCGCTCCGCTTTGATAATGGCATCCATCACCGAATCGTAGCCATATCGCCTCATTGAGGCCTCGGCCAGATTCACGAACTCCTGATCGGGGATGGCATATAGTGGGATGTCAATGTGGGCATAGGCAGCAATGACAATGCGAATGCAAGTCGGCTTGTCAGTGACAAGCTTCCACCCCTTTTCTTCGACCAGCGGCCTTAACGCCTCTTCCGCAGCAGTAAAGAAAACTGTTGCCGCTGTGCTGGGGCGCTGCGTCTGCGAGACGAAACTCATTGGTAGATAGCAACCATCATCGACATCCGCCTGCTGCGGGCGTTGTGCCGGCGAGTTCAGCGTCTTGTATGCCCACGACCCCTGCGTAAAGAAGCGCGGCTGCGGTACGTCTTCTGTGTATCCGCCAGCTCTCATCACACGAGGAATGCCCGTGCGTAGGCAGCTTCTGACATCCGTCCGTGCACTGGCGATCTTGGTACGCTGTTCAGGCGTCAAATCCAGCTCATCATGGATGCAGGATTCGTCATCAACAGTGGTAAAGAAAAGCGGGCTCAGGTTCAGCATGCGGCCTCCGGTACATTCTTGTTGGGGCCGTGATAGAAAATGGGGGCGCCGGCCTGGTGCGCCCGAAATGGTTGAAAAAGAGGATCGCCAAGCGCGCGCTGGGCCGCGTGGTTGCCACGATCCTTGAGCGTATTCGTGGCGCCAATGGAAACCCGATCCAGCGCCTTCACGTCCTTGCTCTGATCCGGCGTTGCCTTGTCGTCGATCTGGAAGTAGTTGTTCCCCAACAGCTGCCTCAGCATGTAGTCCACGGACGATTCCTGGGCGGAGATCACCAGATCGAAGAGTCCTCCGCGCCACTTACCGAATCCTCGGTCAAGGCTAGCGCCGCCACGGACGGTCGCACCAATCGTCATCGTGCCGATGGAAAGAACCCGAATCCGCACATCCTGTTTCGGTGCCAGGAACGTGTTGACTTCATGCAATCCGAACAGGCCGGGGGCATTACCTACCAGTCCGCCATCCGCGAAGACACCGCGGTCGTTGCGCGCCAGCGGAAAGTAGACGGGCGCGGCAGCGGTCGCCAACGCAACATCGACGATTTTCATGCGGTGATCAAATTCAAAGGAAGGGTGGTGAGGTGTCTTGAAAAACTGTCCGCGACCTGTCGAGTAGTTGACTGCTGGTACAAGAACACGATGCTTCAGGTCGCCTACGGTGGTTCCCTGGAAGCGTTCGGTCAGCACTTCCCGCAACCCTGCCGAATCATGTTTTGCAGTCAGCCAGAATCCCAGAAGCCGTCTTGAAAGACTGCGGCAACCAAAGATGCGGCTGCCTTCCTCTTCGAACAGTGCTTTGAGTTCGCTGGCAGGGATTTCCGCTGCCAGTCCCAAAGCCAACATCCCTCCTGCCGATGTGCCACAAATCAGATCAAAGTGGGAAGCGATAGGCCGGCCCAGCACGGCTTCAAGCTCGGCAAGAACCGTGGCCGTATAAAGGCCGCGATAGCCTCCCCCTGACAGGGCGAGCACATGGTAGGTAGGGATGTCAGTCATGACGTCTCAACCTTTCGGGGGAAAGGAGTCGTTGCCGTGGCTATCCTTGTCACGGATACGGCCATCTGGACGATGGATGACGAGTTCGGACTTCTGGTTGCGTGCAATATCCCGCGCTGCATCTATTGCTTGCTGCTGCGTGTCATGCACAGAGGTCGCCCGCTCGTTGCCAGCGCCTTTAACGGCCCAACCGTCTTGATGAGGAACAACATGCTGATTTTTTCCGGCCATGATGGCACTCCTACAATGGAACTATGGAAGTCCCAGCCAGCCGGCTGGGTTGTCAATGGTCGCCCGCTGTAGCACAATATGTTGCTTATGCAGACAACAGGAAGACCAAGCCAATCCAACCCGTAGCAGGCGTAAAATATGCCTCCGTTGTCTGGCTAGACAACAATGTATCAGAGCATGTGCGCTGGCGCAACACCTGCGCAACATGCGCCTTTAGACTCGACTGAATGTGGGGTTGATGCAACAGAGGGCTACGGCCTTCCCCCGCAACGCAAGGATCAGAACTCATGCCACAAACAGGCTTGGGCGTCGCTATCAAGACGCTACGCGAACGCAGAACCCTTTCCCTGCGTGAAATTGGGCAGCTGTCGTCAGTGGACCATGCATACGTCTACCGCCTCGAAACTGGCGAAAAAACAAACCCCTCCCAAGACCTGATTGAAAAGCTATTGAAGGTTCTTAAGCCAACGGAGAGAGATGCTGCACTCGTAACTTGGCTGGTTGACCATGCGGACGCCGACCCGAACCTCGTCGAATTTGTGCTACAAGATTCGTCTATTGGTATCGACGTATTTACGATGGCGGCCGGCGTCAGGCATCGGGGTAACGCAAGGCCTGATCCCGCCACATTGATTACCCGGATCAAAAAGGCCCTTGAGGACGACGACGAGGACGATTGAACATGGACGAATCGGATGTCAGACAGAAAGCACGCGCGTTCATTGCGAAAGTCGATGTTTTTAACATCCGAGAAGACCTGTCTCCCTATGTGACCGCTGCTAATGCCAAGGTCAAGAAAGATGAGCTTGGCGAAGGAGAGTCTGGCTATACCATTACCAAGCCGAACGGGAAGCACATAATCACTGTGAACTCCCTGGAGACTGAGGAACGCCAGCGTTTCACTATTTGCCACGAGATAGCGCATATCGTGCTCGACCTAGAATCGAGTCACGAGGAAGTCCCGTCCTGGTCTTATGCCAAACGGCATCCCAACGAGATCGCCTGCGACACATTTGCCGCTGAACTGCTGATGCCTTATCAGCGATGGCTTTCTGTCGTTCCCAAGGAAGATCCCTCCTTGGACCTTATCCAGCGCATGGCCGATTTGTTTGGCACTTCATTTCCCGCGGCTGCGTCGAGATTCGCCAGTCTCAGCGATGTGCCGTGTGCCTTCGTCACCATGGAGCGTGGCGCAGTACGGTATGCGGCACGCTCCACGTCTTTGAGACAAGCTGGAGCCTGGATATCACCCAGGTCGGTGATCCCGGCTGGCTCAGTGGCTCATCGAGTCAGATCCTCTGGGAACAGTACAACTGATACGGGGGAAGTCTCCCAGGACGTATGGTTCGACAACTGGGAAAAGGGTCTGGATCTCTGGGAACTTTCAAGGCACTACGCACGCACTGACACCACTATTTCGTTGCTATGGTTTGACGGCGAAGACCTGCCGGAGATCGAAGTGAACCGCTTCGGCGTGCGAGTGGAAGACGATGGCGGCCTACCAGAATTAACTGGTGAGTTGCCGTGGCCAGGGCGCAGCAAGCGTCGCTAGCTAAGCCTGGCAGCATCACGCTGCAACTGCCCTAGTTTTCACTGGGCGTATTGTGGGATGCCGGTCTACGTGATTCGAGCAGACGCCGCGTGTTCTCCAGCTCTTTTTGCAGCAACTCGGCATCCGGCAACACCGTCCGATAGTTCGCCGCCATCACCTTGGTCGGCAGACCATCCAACGCATACCGCGCCAGGGCATGGCCCTTGTCAGCGCACAGGATCAGGCCCACCGGCGGATTCTCCTCCGGATAGGCCCAATGCTCCTTGGCATAGTTGCAGTACAGATGCATCTGCCCCACATCGGCATGGGTCAGACTGCCCAGCTTCAGGTCGATGATGACCAGGCAACGCAGCTTGCGATGGAAGAACAACAGATCCACCCGATACCAGGTCTGGTCGATGCGCAGCCGACGCTGCCGCCCAACGAAGGTGAAGCCTTCCCCAAGTTCCAGCAGGAAATCTTCCAGTCGCTGAATCAAGGCCGCTTCCAGATCAGACTCTGAATACTCGTCCTTGAGGTCGAGGAACTCCAGCACATACGGGTCTTTGATCGCATCATTGGGTGTGACCGCATCCTCGGGCTTGGCCACCGAACCCTTGACCAGCATCGTGGCCTTGTCCTTGGACAAGGCCGTGCGCTCGTAGAACTGACTTCCAATCTGCCGGTCGAGCTGGCGCACGCTCCAGCCGCCGCGCAGCGCCTCGGTCTCGTAGAACTGGCGGGCATGGTCATCCTTGACCGAGAGCAGCCGAACATAGGCCGACCACGGCAGGGTGAAGACCTGGGCCAGTTCGGAGAGGTCGAATTTCCGAGACACCATCTCGGAATTCTCTATGGGCAGTCCGTCTCCAGATTTCCGAGACAGTGTCTCGGAAATTGCCTCAAGGGGGTAAGCGACGTAGAAGCGCCGCATGTTCTCCAGGTTGTCCGGGCTGAAACCGCGCCCAAATCGTTCCGTCAGGTCGGCGGACAACCGTGCCATCAACTGCTCGCCGTAACCAGCCCGCCGCCTGCCTTTCTGCTCGGCTTCGACGATCCTGCGGCCAATCTCCCAATAGCTGGCGGTCATCAACGCATTGACACTGCGCGCCGCCGCCTGGCGCGCCGCGTCCAGCAGCTCCACGATGCCGCCGTGGATGCCGGCATAGCCAGCCGGTACGGCAGCGGGTTTCCGCGTTGCCACGGGCGTCTTCCTTGTCATGCTGTCACCTCCATAGAACGGGACGCCCCGGTGATCGCCAGCCGCCGACTCGCCACCAGTTCGGCCGCATCCCGCACGGGCTTGTCCTCGGTATGAACATAGTGCATAAACATCGCCACGGTCTTATGGCCTGTGAGCTTCATGCCCACCTTGGTTGGCACGCCCGAGTTGGCAATGTCGGTCGTCGCTCGGTGACGGATGCCATGCGTGCCGACGTGCGGGATGCCAGCGGCCTTGAGCACGCGCGTCCAGCCGCCATAGTGTTCGCCGTGGGTCATGTGCCGGGTCGGGTCATTCGGCGACGGCAGGACATAGGGGCAACCTTCCCGGCGCGGCGCTGTGGACAGCAGCTGATAGGCTTCCTCGCTCATGGGCTTGGAAATGCCGCCGGTCTTGCTGTCGGGCCAGACGACACGGCGGTTTTCCAGATCAATCCAGCCCCACTCCAGCGGGCAGATTTCGGAGCGGCGGGCGGCGAACTCGAATTGCAGGCGGATCGCCAACGGGATGACGTAGTTCTCCAGTCCTTCCGCCTCCAAATGCTCCAACTGGCGGAAGATCCGCACCAGTTCATCATCCACGATGAGCCGGGTTTCCTTGCCGGGCGGATACATCGGGACGTGACGGCACGGGTTCGTGCCGTCAGGGCGCAGTCCCCATACTTCGGCCAGGTTGAACATCTTGCGCAGCACGCCGAAGGTGCGGTTCGCCTCGGCCTGCTTGTAGGCCAGCTTCTTCATCAGCGCTGCCACATCGGGGCGCTTTACGTCTTGTACCTTCATCCGACCCATGATCGGGATGATGCAACGGTCGATAACCCCCTGATAGCCGCGCTGCGTGCTGGGCTTGTTGCGCTGCTTGGAGTAATCCTCCATGAAGGTATGGCAGAACTCCTTCATGGTCGGCGCCTTGCGGGCGGCGTTCTTGGCCGCACTGGGGTCGCCCCCCTTGCGCACCTCGGCCAGCCACTCCTGCGCCATTGTGCGTGCCTGATCTACCGTCAGTTCCCCGTACTGGCCCAGGGCGGGCTTGCGGCGCTCGCCCGCGTTCGTGCGGTACTGGAGCATGAACACCTTGCGGCCTGCCGGAGTGATCTTGCACAGGAAGCCGGGCACCACGGTGTCCCGTAGTTCAACGGCCTTGTCTTGGGGTTGTGCCGCATCTACTGCGGACTTGGTGAGCTTGATCTTCGCCATGATGACTCCTCGGAAAGCCCGGTTTCCAAGAGCCGCATGGGAGCCACGCGAGGGGAAGCCGGGTCAGGTTTCAGAAAGCGCCGGCATATCTTGAACTCGCCTAAGTGATTGATAAACCTGCTGTATCGAGCCTTGGCGTAGTCCAGCGAATTGCGGTACTGGAGTCATCGTGAAACAAAAAAACAAAGAGCTAGGGGTTGGGGCCGCCCGACATACGCCAGGCGACTCCTCGGTCAATTTACAAAGCGTTTGCACGCTCCTTCGCAGTCAGTTGCGTACGTTCCGCATCGGAAAGCTGACCATTCCCCACAAGCTGAATCGTGCTGCTCGGATTGTAGCTGACCGGCTGCACCGACGAGGAGCGAGCGGGCGGCGGTGGAGAGACGTCATCCGTAGCGCCACCTTCCGCACCAAAACCCAAAATCTGGACACTGATGATGGAGGGTAAGGCCTGACGCGCAGCCGCACGCGAGCGGGCAACGGTATCTTGCGCGGCATCTGCAGCAGAACTGGCTGCCGCACTCGCATTCGTCAGCGCACCAACATTGACGGCGGCAACCACAGGAATTCCGGTTGCATCACCTTGAACTTGGATGTTGGCAGCATTAACGACCTGCAAGGCCGCGATATTCACGTTACCGGACACGCGAATTCCTGCCTCTCCCGCATCAATCGTGCCCAATGGCGCTATCAAGTCGACGTCACCTGGCACCACCTCTGGAAGCGGATTCAGCGTTGCGATACCTGCCCCCGTGCTGGGAACATCAGGCGAAATCGAGACGTTCCCCACACTGTCGTAGACCCGACGCGGGGGGGTGAACACCACTGTCGTCTTGCTGCCCCGGCCCGCGTTGATATCGCCTTGCGCCGACCAGGCCAGAATATCCCCACCGAAAGTCGTCATGACACGGCTTTGGCCCAACAGGATGCTTCCCAGGGAATAAAGCTGAATGTTCCCTTGGCCTCGCGTGATGAGCCCCGCCGTTCCAGGAGGTTGCGCCCCCTCTACACCGTAGGTTTGCGAACCACCCGGCGTCAAGATTTGAATATCGCCGCCCACATTGGTGTGAATGCCAGCACCGCCATGCATCAAAAGGTCGCCTCGATACACGATTGCCTCGCCGGCGTCATTTGTCTCGGGGAACAAGGTCGCGATGGCATTACGGCCACGCAGGTAACTACCGAAACGTGGGCCGTCGGCGTCGTTGTATTCACGCCCTCCCTCACGCAGCTCTGCAAAATAGACCTGCCTTGCAAAAACGCGCTGCTGAGCGGAAGGCAGACTCATGAATAGCGCACGGGCAGCCTCGATCACCGAACCATCGGTTGGCGCAACAAAACCGTGATGCACAGCCAACCAGTCGATCAATTCACTCTCGTAGGTCTTCACCACGCGGCCAGCTTGGCCAGCCAACGGCAAACCGGTCTGGATCCGGTTATCAGGATCAAGATAGCGAGCCAGGAATCCGTTCCAGTTGGCTCCCTGCGCACCCATGCCAGCCTGCAAGACTATGCTGGCGCCCCGGCGACTGTCGCCCGCGACGATGGGCCCCAAGCTGGTCAAGCTGGCTCGATCTTCCTGAACGATATTGCGCCCGGCGGTGATGTCGAGCGTTCCAGGACCTGCCACCATCAAGTTGTGATAAAGAATGTCTCTTCCGGCCTGAACCACCGACACGTCGTTTGCATGACCATGCACAAACAGATTGCCGTTAAAGGCAGGCCCGGCGCTTGACGTTCCCCCTCCCACTTGCGACGGCAGAGCCAGCGGGTTCTCACCCTGCAACGTACCTGTATTCACGATGTCACGCCCGGCCAGCATCCACACAGGATTTGCACCGATGTAGTCGACCTCTCCCAAGCGTGCCATTCCATTTGTTGCGTAACGCGCCTGCGCGCCTGTCCTGACGCCCACCAAATCTCCTGTGCCCGCGTAGAACCGCACAGGCTGGGAAGGCGAGTCAGACAGTCCGACAGTCTGCCCCACAGTATTCAAGCCAAATACCAGCATGGGTAGCGCACCAGCGCTAACCACCGCAGCACTGTTGGAAGTATTGCTGAAGCGCACCCCCCCGAGCTCTGCCCCCTCCGTGAATCCAGCAAATGCCGGCTGGAAAATCGTGGCCATGATCCGCTCATCGGCGCCGGACTGGCTGATGGGCAAACCACTCGCATATAGAGAATCACCCGCCGCAATTGACAGAGCGCGAGGCCCGATCGGCGCTTGCAGCACAAAACCACTGGCCGCATTCTGATAAGAGGATGACTGGCCCAGATAGACGTTGCCTTCAGGTGCAGCTAGGTTGACCGCGCCAGGCAACATGAACCAGCCTCCCGCCGCAGAGTAGAGGCCCGTACGATCCACACCGAACTCGCTGACTCGCGTATCAGAGGCAAGACTGCCTCCCACGGAGAGCGCCTGCACCGAAGTGTTGGGCGTCCACAACGTGAACCAACTCAAGCCGGCCTGTCCGTTGCGCTCCCCTGAATAAGCTTGATAGTTGCCTGTCCGTGCCCGGCCCGGGTCTCCTGTGCCACCCAGCACCAGGTCCCCGCGGCTAGTCAGCGACGCGGCTGAATCCCCAGTGACCAACATCAGGCCTCCGGTGGAAAGCGTCATGCTTGAGGTGTAGGGATCGGTTGCACGGGTCTCTCGAGGATCTCGTTGGCCTGCACGCCCGCCATAGATACGCTCCATAAGACCAATTTGGCCCGCAGAAACCTGTGTGGCCCCCCGAAGGTTCACCACGGCGCCGTACAAGGAGTGCGCCTGGGCGACTGAACCGTTTTGCTTACGCAAGCGTGCATCGACTCCGGCGTTCCATCCTCCTGACACGCGCAAGTCGAGATCCCCTCCTCCCGTGAATACCAACTCCCCGTCCGGCAACACCCGGCCCGAGCTACCTACGGCAAGCACCAACCCTTGGGAGCGCGGTGTCTGCGACTTGACTTGAGCGGCAGTCGCCACATTGGCGGAGCGCGAGGAGATCAATCCTGCATCTCCTCCAACACGTAGGGACAGGTTTCCACCACCCAGGGTGCCCATACCCGTAAAGCCTGTTTGCGCTGGCCAGAAAGGCGTCGTCACGCCGCCCAGTACGGCTTGGAACTGTGGATCGGCCACGTAAGTACCGAAATTGATCCACCACGCCGTGGGTTGGCTGTTCACACCGGCACTGGCGCCCGTTCCCTGACGCCACAACCAATTGCCAACACCAGTGCTGTCAGTGTTGAGCTGATTGCTTGCACCCCATGCATCTCCCGAGACATTGCCCCCTGCCTCAAGGAAGAAGTTGCCGCCGTATTCTGGATACCAGGCACGGTAGGCACTGGTGCTACCACTGACCAAGCTCTCATACGCGGCAGCCTGAGCTCCCGCCCCCGCTCCCAATACCGACGCGCCCCCAGCCGCTTTGCCACGAGGCTGATTGAACAAGGCATCCATTGCAGCACTCCCCAACGAGGTGGGAGTACCAGCGGTGTAAATGCCGTACGGAGACTGCATCGAGACATCGCCCGAGGAGATGAGATCGAGATCACCCGTACCGGTGCGCACGACGCTCAGGGCAGGTGCCTTGGCATCTACCGCGGTCACGCGCTCGGGGATGACTTCGGCAGGCATCAGCGTGCACGAATACACGCCCGAAATGCATCGGGTACGGTCGATCGCCACGGTGACCGTGCCCCCAGGCGTCGCCCGGGCGGGATGCGCCGTGCCCCCGGGCGGTACATATCCTGCCCCCTGGTTCCAGACCCATCGTTCAGGCTCGTTACGTCCGGGCTCGATGACGACTTGTGCGGAATAATGCGTGTCGGCAAAAACCATCCTGCCAGCCCTGCCGGGCAAGACGCGACGGCTGTCTGCGGCGAGCCTGTCAGCGCCGGCCACCAGGCGGACATCCCATGATTGCGACCCCTCGGCCAACATTTGCGAGAGTGCCCAATTCCTGGTCCCACCCGCTGCTCGCAACGTCACGGCGATGGTTCCACTGGCCAATTTGACGTCCACACCCGCAGG
Source organism: Orrella dioscoreae (assembly GCF_900089455.2). Classification (NCBI taxonomy): domain Bacteria; kingdom Pseudomonadati; phylum Pseudomonadota; class Betaproteobacteria; order Burkholderiales; family Alcaligenaceae; genus Orrella; species Orrella dioscoreae. The sequence continues at coordinate 1,395,780 of NZ_LT907988.1, read as the reverse complement.
CAGCAGCGCTCCCAGGGGGAGCGTCATCGCACCATCCTGGACCAAATTGACGGGCAGGGGGACGCCCAGAGGCCAAGTTAGACGAGCCACGGTCACGGCCGCAGGCAGCCGGCTGCCTGCCAGGAACTGCGCGCCCGCCGGCAAGACGAGCCCGCCAGCGGATACCGATGCGCCTGCTGCCAGCAACACGGATCCATCGGAGGCCAAGACATTGGCCGCCAACGCGGTTCCCTCCGGCAAAGTCAGCGGCGCGCCCAAGGTGACCGCGACCGGCAGCAACGTCCCGACAGGAAGCGCGACATTACGTGCCGTAACGGCATAGTTGAGCGTCTTGCCCTTGGGATAGACCGTGCCATCAGCAAGTTGCACACCACCGATAGGGATACGGACATCACCGCCAAAAGGCTGCACACCCGGAACAAGCACCCAGCCACTATCGTCGGGCGTTGTCGGAGCAGGTGCAAATCCATCATTGATGCTGCCAAGAATCTCCAGACCTTCCTGCGCACGAACGGTCAGCGCACCCGCTTCCCCTCCGCCGTAGGCGGGATTCGTCGCCGCTGCGCCAGCGACATACGGACGAACCGTCGGATTCAGGCTGGCATAACGATGCCGGGAAATATCCAGGTCACCCGTCACGACCAGCGCACCCTCGCTGGTGATCTCGACGCCGGGACGTAGATGGAAGGCATCACGGTAACGGTTGTTGTTAAGACCAGCGAGCTTCTGCTGTGTCAACGTGCTATTACCCAAAGCGGCATTGATGAAAGCTACGCTGCGATCATGTTTGGCGTCCAGATAAGCCTGGTTGATCTCACGATAGGCCTCGTCATCCGCCTGATTGTTGGCATCAAGGCGTGGCGTGGCCCCGCCGTGGCGCCAACGCTGGACCAGCGCAGGATCCGAATCGTCATATCGCTGCATTGCATAAAGCGCAATGGAGCGGGCGCCTTGGATATCGATAGAGTTGCTCGCATCCACCAATATGTCGCCGCCCGTCTCGCTGACACGCGGCGCATACAGACTGAGCTGGCCCCGTGCAACAGCATCATGCAAGCTCGGGTCTGCTTGCACCCGCGCGTCAGCCGTGCCGTGCCGCAGATCCATGCGCGCGCCACCCGCCAATGTCAGCAATCCATCACCCGCATTCAAGTCAATCACGGCGCGATTGGCAGCGTCGATCACTTGGCCGTAGCTATCCAGTCGCAACACCGTGCCATGCGCATCCAGCATGGCGGTGCTGGCAATTGTCAGCCCTTGCTTGCCTGCCAGCCGGATGGTGCCGACTTGGGAACCGCTGGCATCGATGCGGCCCGCAACTGTCAGATGGCCAGCATCCAGGGACACATCGACCACACGCCCGGCAAGCTCATCCCCGATAGAAAGGTCGCCCTGCTTCAACTGGAACTTCCGCTCATCCAGGAAACCACCAGCGGTCAAGCGTGCATTGACGTCCGCGAACGCCTCGCTCAGCGAGCCGCCCTCCCCTATATGTTGAGCGCGAATATCAACGCCACCCGACCGGTGCGGCACCCAGGTGCCGCCCGCGTCATGCGTTCCCACGGTGGTCCCACGCAGAGCCCCACCCAAACTCACCCGACCCGCGCTGGCGTCCAGCGCAAATGCCGAAATCAAACCTGCATGGTTATATTGGGCTGACACGTCAATGAGCGATCCAGCGGACTGCAGAATATTGCCCGCCACGCTTTCAAGCACCACATCGCCGCCCCAACCGTAATAGCTCGCATCATGGACGTCGACGCGGCGACCAGCCAGATCGAGTTGAGCGCCATCCAGCAGGCGCAAATCGCCTTGTGACTTCATTGAAACCTTGCCGCTGGGCATGGCGATGCGGGTATCAACCGTGACCGTTCCTCCTTCCAAGGCCAACTCGGCGCCCGAGGCAATCGTTGCGGCCGGTGCTGCTGTAGCCCCGGCCCCGCGCAGCACCAACGCCGCACCCGCCTTCAAGCGATTGACCGACCCGCCTTCGCCGGTCACCAGAGGTGTCGTCAAAGTCAGGTTGCCCCCCTCATACTGCGGTCCCTGCTCATCCACACCAGACTGGCGTGCATAAACAGCAAGACTGCCCTTGTGATTGGCGGTAAAGCGTTGCGCGGCCTGGAACTCGACACCCTGAAAACCGAGGACAAGCCGTGCATAGTCGTCAATGCCGTTGGGCTGGGTGTTGGGGCCATAGCCCATTTCGATCACGTCCGCCGCGATGCGCAAGCTACCACTGCCCGTCCCCCGGCCGCCCTGGATAGGGGCAGGCGCAGCGCCTGACAATGCCGCCCAGGTCAGCGTGCCTGTCGAAATCGTGGCGATATCGCCAGCTTGACCATGACCATAAATGGCTGGGGTGGAAAGGACCAAATTGTCCAGCGTCGAGCGACCGGTGATGGGATCTCGTGTGGTCAGCGCGACGTTCCCAAACAGATTGAAAGACTGCCCGGCCGTCAAGACAAGTCGTTCCAATGCAGGCGCGCCATGCGCTTGGTCTCCCTGCAGCAAGCGATCGAGCAATCCCTGATTCAGGCTCAGACCGGGCGTCAATACCCCCCGTGCCGCTGCATCTTCCAATGCGGCGCGTTCGCCTGCGTTGACGGTGGACACCGCCAGCACCAAGTTCCGCGTGCCATAACGGGCGGTATCCGCCATCTCGAAGGCACGCGTGGTTGCCGCGAGAATGGTGCCTTCGGAATAGAGTTGGCTGCCCGCATGGCAACTTACCGTGCACGTTCCAATGCGAATCGCACCCGCGCCGCGAACTGGCGCCGTTGCATCGGGCTCTGGCGCCAGGACATCCAGCCAGGCATTTGACACAGCGAGAACGCTGGCAGGGCCCGGCCGATACACGTACCCCTGCTCAGACCCGTAGGGCACTGCACCGGCCCCAATCGAGATAATGCCCGCTCCATCCTCGACGGTGATGCCACCGGTGGCCGTGTTCGTGGCCAGGAATACTTCAGGCGCACGCAAGACGGCACCACTACGCAGAACGATATTGGCCGCGCTAATCGAGAAGTCCAAATAATTGCTTTCGTTGGTGCCGTTGCTCTGTTCCCCATGGAAACTCACGGCAATCCGACCACCCACGGCCAAGCGTGGCGCACCGATGGCAGTCAGGTCCGACGCACGCAGTGTCAAGCCATTGAAGCCGGTCGTAGCACCTGCGCCTGCGCCGACAATCTCGACGCTGCCTTGGTTCGCCAACGGGGACACCGTGGCCGTGCCGCCATATCCTCCCTTGGCAGGCGTGAAGCGCGCCTCCCCCTGGAAGCTAAAGTCGCTGCCAGACGCGGCGACCAGGCGCAACCACAAGGATTTTCCATCTTCAGGCAACAGTGCCCGGGGAATACCTTGCAACGCCGCTTGGTTGCGCAGGAAATCCGAATAGCCGGTTTCGTTGTACTGAGACATCCGCCTGACGACATCGGCTGGCGTGACGATCCACTGTTCAGCCAAACCAGCGACGTTGTCTGTATTCGCCGTCCGTTGCACGCCAGCCACGACAAAAGAACCGTTGCGCAAGCGCACGCTTTGCCGAGAAACGCCAGCCAGTTGCCCTCCGTTGCGTTCCACACGGAAAGCGCCTGGCAGTAGCGAATATTGGGAAGGCAACAGCGTATAGGTTCCGGCGGGCAATCCGGGCACGCCCGCACCGATCACAACCTGCCTTCCTACCGCTGGGTCTATCGCGCCGACACCATCCCATGCGGGGGTGTAGGGGGCAGCATAGCCGGGCACCAGGGCATAAACGGGGTTGGTATCCAGGCCGGGCAGATCAAAGCCCGTGCCTGTCAGGCGAATCATCGGATTCAATCTGGCATCAGTCGACCCACCGCGCCCAGACACGAACCCCGCGCCGGTCAGTTCGCCGCCCCCCGACAAATCAAGAATAGCGCCTGGCTGGACAGCGATGGATCGGCCCGCAAGGATCACGGCACCTTGAAGCGTACTGCCGACACCCTGCGGCGTGATATCCGCATCACGATAGCGATAGCTGACGCCGTCCATCGTGCCGCCGTAAGGCATGACCAGGCCCATTGCGCTGACCGACGTTTCGCTGCCGGGCGCAAGCACGACGTTCAGCACATCCTGGGCAGTGCCCAGCGTCAGCGTCCCCAATGGGGCGCGCAAGACACCGCCCTGATAGATATTCGCGGCTCGAAGCGTCAGGCCGCCGAAAACAGAATAAGGCTGTGCGGGCGACGACGCGTCTCCGACATGTGCAATACGCAGTTCCGCCTCGGGATTCAATCCCGAGGCCGTGCGACCCGCCACGACGCGGGCCTGCACATGCGTGGCCGGATAGACCTGGCGCGCCGTCATCATGACATCGCCAGCCGACAGCAACTGGGCGGTAAACGTGTTGACCGGCGCGCCTTCCAGGAAGCGGATATCTCCCTCGCTGCGCAACTCGGTGCGCGCGAATCCCTCGCGCTCGACCGCCAAAGTGCCAGTCTGGAGCGGCAATGTCGTCTTGACGCCCAGGCTGACGCTGCCCTTGATATCGATATGATTGCCCGATACCAGCAGTTGGCCATCCGTTGGCCCCGACCCTGCCGCCGTGTCGGGGCTGCCGTCCACCACGGGACGGATGTGGGTATCTGCGGGAGAGTTCGTATCCGTGATACCGGACAACAACACATAAGGCGCGGCCAGGCGGACCTGCAACTGCGCAGCGGCGTCCTGGGGCTTGGCAAACGCACCGGAATAGATCCGGAGCTCTCCTGGCATGGTCAGGTCCAGGGAGCCGGCCACGCTGACCAAGCCTTGGCTGAAGAGCGTCAAGCCATCGAACCCACCGGCCTGCACCTGATCCACACCAAGCGCACCCTGCCCATACACCAACGCCGAGGGCAGGGTATCTGACGCAACACCTCGCGTTTGGCTCAGCACCAGCTCCCGAGGAAGCCGGACCGCGTTTTCCGCTGCACGCAGATAGGCAGGCACATCCAGCCCGACTGTGAGTCGCCCACCCGCAGCGCCCTCGCCACCCGCATGGGCGCGCATGACGCCATCCAGGTAAAGGCCACGGCCCGACACCAGCGAGATGTCGCCGCCATCAGAGTAAAGCGTCCGGGCGCCCCTGCCATCCAGGTCCAGGACGGCGGCACCTCCCGAGGCATCCAGCACCGCACCGGGGCGGATCACGATGAAGGCATCGGAAGCGGGCGCACGGCTGCCCGCCTCCAGCACTTCCCCGCCCACCACGATACGACCGCCCGCCAGGAGCTGCCCATACGGGCGGGCTGCGGGATCCAATTCGACGTGGCTTGCCGCCGACACATCCACGACGGCATGCTCACCTAGCCAGATCGCACGCTGGCTGGCACGGGCGTCTGCCTCGTTCCCCCCCTCTTCAATGGGCAACGTGGAAAAACCGGTACGCGCCCCCATCAAACTGATCGCTCCGCCTCTTGCCGTCAGCTCGCCCTCCATACGCAAGTCAGAGCGCGCAGAGAGCGAGATGGACTGACCTGCATCCACTGCCAACCGGGCACCGGCGCCAATCGTCAGCGTCCCCGCATCGCCTGCCTGGGCGCCGATGCCCTGGCGGCCCGCCGCCAGGGAGACGCTTGCGCCGCCCCGCTGGCCAACCGTGCGAGCAGCCTGATCAACAAGATACTCGGGAGGCAGCCAGGATTACAGGAATTCCTGTGTCACAGCCTCGCCGGCCTGCCCGCCCTGCCAGACAGGCCGGGTAGCTGCCAATTGTGTTCCCGGCGTGACCACCAGACCGTGATGGCCACGCACCTGGTATTGCGCGAAACCTGACTGGAACAGTTCAGGCGCCAGCTGCGTCAGGCCAGACACTTTGACCGGCCGAGACAGGACGCTGCCCGCCTGCAAACGCAAGCCCGCCCCGAAGGTGATGTCCTGCGGTGCGATGCTGCCTGCGGCCAGCACGACTTGCGCGGGCTGGTTGATGGGGGACAAAGGCACCCCAGAGGGGAACACATCGGCAGAGACAGTCCAACCAATTGGTGCCGACCTGGGATTAATCACGAAAGTCGTCAGGACGGTCCCAGCCGGAATCGTCGGACCGGTCCCGAAATTTTGCATCCAGTTTCGGCCGTCAGCCGAAATGATGATGGGCAGGCTACCGTCAAAAACCGCAAATTCGGGCGGAAGCTTCCAGTCAGCCTCGACCGTGATTGTTCGTCCCGAAGCGGGAAGAATGCTTACCCCGCTCGTGGCAGACAACGCCATGCCAGGCAACAAAGTCCAGGAGTCGTAGCGATGCTCTACCGGCAGCACCTCTCCTGCACGAATGATGAAATCTTCCGCTGTGATGACATCCACAGGTAAAGCCTGCCCGACCCGGACCAGATTGCCCGAATCCAGCACCTCGCCACCAATGACCACCGCGCTACGCGACTCGATGTCGAGCGTTCCAGACCGGTTGCCTCCCAAGGCCCGAATATCACCATCGAGCGTCAACGTTGCTGCGTCCGGGCCATCCAGCAAGCCAGCGCCCAGGCGGACAGAACCGCCACCGCCAAGCTGGATTGCGCCCTTGGCATTCACCACCGCCCCGGCCGATGCGTCAATGAGGCTGCCGTCCGACAGGCTGACGTCATGAGTGCTGCGCAGGACAATCGAGCCGCCATCGATGTACGGCATGGCGTGAAATGCCGCGGCATGCTCGTTCGCCTGCAGGCCCCGAACGTCCAGCGTGGCTCCCTTTCCGATAAACACACCCGGCTGCACGGAGGACGAGACTGGCAGCGCGACATCCTGCACGGGCGTATCGGCCAGCAAGGTCGGTTGCGCCAGTACATTGCCCAGGAGGATGCGCCCTGAACGCGCTACCAGGTCGGCCCCGACATCCACGCGGGAGGCATGCAGCGCGATCTCGCCCCCGGGCGCAACGGAAACCGATTCCGCCACGGTTACTGCATCCTTGGCCGCGACACGAAGCGCTCCTAATTGCGCGGTGTTCAGCCAGCCGGTATCCAGCACCAGTTTTCCTGCACGCGTCGGCGCCACCGCCTCATCCAAAGTCAGCACTTCCGCCTCTGGACCACCGGACTCGCCAAGATGCACCTGCTCAGCCAACGCGGACAAGCGATAGCGCAACAAACCTTCTTTCGGGTAGTAGTGCGGGATATATTCGCCAACGATCAATTGTCCTCGACGCGCCACGGCCGCCTGCGACTGGTACAAACCGTCCAGGCTGGCCTGCGCCGCCTGCGTCTGGCGCGCACCTTGGTAGACATCGCTGACGATCTCGCCCTCGAGCAGGGCACTGGTCGTGCCGATGACAAGCCGCCCTGCGTCCCGCCCGACGGTGTAGCCCGCTTCCTGACGCTGCGTGGGCGCCATCATTGCATCGTAATAGCGGCGCGTCTGGCCCCAGCGGGTCGAGTGAACTTCGTAGCCCCGATAAATGCCTTGGTACAGCAGGTCAGCGGGCGCCCGGTCCGCAACGTAAAGTCTTCCGTCCGCGCCACGCAACCAGGTCTGGCGCAGTGCGCCATCCTGCACGTCCAGCGTGCCACCTGACAGATTGATGCCGGAGCCCGCGCGGGTTACCACATCCGCGCCCGCAAAGCTGACGGTGCCCCCCTGCGCCATCCACTCGCCCACGGTCCGGCCACTGGTCGCAAGGTAACCGCTGACTTCAAGCAAGCCGCCCGCGGTGTACCAACGATCCGTGTCGTAACCCTGGGTGCCAGCCGGAACATAGACAAGAGAGCGCCTGTCGAGCCAGATGTCCGAGCTGTTCAGGTTTCCACCGTCCCGGTTGATGGGCGCATCTCGCTGCTCATTACCCTGGGCATTGATGCGCAGGTTATTGGCCTCCATGGCCACTCGGACGCCCATGGCCCCGGCGACGTCCAGCTGGGCGCCCGCCCCCAGCAAGGCTCGCTTGGCCGCCTGCACCACGATCTGGCCGCCCGTCGCCAAGGTCAGGGAGCCTTCCGCATCAGCGGTATTACCCTGGAATTCGACCGTGTTGTCACTGGTGATTTCGATGCGGGACAGGTCGCGGAAATCATTCAAGGCATAAGGTGCGTCGGCATCGCCGCCCGTGCTCGGATTTGCCCGGCCTGCTTCGCGTTGACTGTCGAAGGCAGTGCTGGCGCTGTCATCCAGCACCACCGCGGTGACGCTGCCGGGCGCCAGGGTTACCCGGCCCTGGCCATCGCTGGCCGACACAGGGTTCAACAGGTGCACGGTGCCTCGCACCGACGTGGACGTGGTGGCGATGACGACACCGACCTGCACTACTTCACGTCCCGTCAGTGTGATGTCGCCGGTGGCGGCCTGGATCAGGCCCGCATTGGTGACACGGCCCACGCCGCTGGCGGCGTCCGCCAGATGGGCGGCGGACGACGCGGGCGTCACAACATTGCCGCGCGTGGTGGAAAGCGGGTTGCCATCCGTGCCATAACCCCTGGCAATGACGAAATTTTCACCCGCAGCCAGAAGTGCCTGGCCATTGGGCGTGGAAATGGCGCCCGCGTTGACAACCTGCTGCCCAGCCAACAGCACATATCCCCCTCCCTCCGTCGCTGAGGTCGGCACAGGGGTATTCAGGCGGGCTCCCGCCCGGACCTCAATATTGCCTAGCGCCTCTTTGAAAGTGGGCGTCGTGCCGTTGGAATAAATGCCGCGAGCCAGAAACTGCGCGTCCAGTTCGGCGTCCGGCTTGGCCGCCGCAGCCACCAAATTTCGGACGTCGACCTGACTCGTGCCGCTGAAGACCACACCGTTCTGGTTCACCACCATCACCGTGCCGGCGGCCTGAATCCTGCCCTGAATCTGACTGGGCGCGGCGCTGGCACCCACGACCTTGTTCAGCACGGCGTCCGTGGCCTGCTGGTCGAACTTCAGCGTGGTGTTGCGGCCAACGTTGAAGGTTTCCCAGTTCAGGATTGCGCGATCTGCGTTCTGCTTGATAGCCACCGTGCGGCCATCGGCCGACACCACGGGACCATCCGCCCCCACCCATCCCGCCTTGGCACCCGTGGCGACCTCAAGACCGCCCGCCACCAGGCCATCGGGCACTGAGGGCGGCGCCTGGTACGCCAGCGCGCGCGCAGCTTCCTGTGACGCTTGCTGCGCGGCGATGGCATTGGCCGTGCGATTCAGGTTGGCGATGGACTTGGTCAGTTGTTGGCGCGCCTCCCTCTGCTGGCGCGCCGCCGAAGGCGTTGCCATCCCCTGGACGGGACCTCTCTGCTGGGCGCGTGCCTGGGCGCCTGCCTGGGCACCCGCCGCGAACCAGTTTCCTGTGGCGTGAGCGGGAACCACCGAGGACCCAACAAAAAACAGGGACGCGATCGCGGCAGCCAAGGGCGTGGCCCGGATTCGCGCTCGCGCTTGGACGGTACTAAGCCGGAAGAGAGGCAGGCTACGGATTTGGGTGTGCTTCACAATGCGCTCCAGATTGCGGGTCATCAGTAAGACGAAACCAACCTCTCGAAAGCGACACTGTGCCGGATGAAGATTTCAACTAAGTGGAGGTTGAAATAAAACCGACACACATCCTCAACCCATCGCCGCCTTCGAATAAGCACTACGGTGACTTCCGCCCCTTATTGCTACAGGTAACAGCATTGCCAATGGCGAGCTCACTTGTTGGAGTCAGAAAGGCCATATTGATGGCATTTTTCCAGGCTGCAAACAAGGGAAGAGCCTGATGCTCCCGCAGCAGTTGATCTGAGGCCAAGATGCCTGCCAACAGCGCTGCAACGGCCTCGGCTGTGCTTTCGTCCTCATAACATTGCCCTATAGTCAAATTACCGTAGCCCATCACGGGATAGGCACCCGGAACAGGAGGAAATGAGAACTCAGGGGACCACGCCAGAGGATGTTCCCACTGGGGCGGAGACGGCGGCGACGAGGTTACGTGCGCTTGCATCAAGGTCGTGCTCAACAAGGAAGGAAGAACACCCCGTACACGAGCCACCTGGGCATTGTCGTTAACGTCCACATGGGAGGCCGCAACATATCCCAAGCGCCCCTGAGCTTGTTTGGTCACGAGCGCCATGTTGCGCCCTCCATGAACGCCTATCCAATTTGCCCTAATGCCTCCTACGTTACTCATGACCTGAGCGAAGTTGTTAGATACCTGAAAATTTTGGGCACATTGAGACGAGAGAAACCTGGCCATGATTTCCGTCGTCCCGCTTTCGTCAATTCGATATACCAAATCAATCGTCCCGGAGGCACCGGAGACCAGTTGACTCCAATTCGTGATGTTTCCCGAAAAAATGGCGCATATCTGTGCGTCAGTAAGATTCAAGTCACTTATTCCAGAATTTCGATAGGGAAATGTCACCGTTGCGACCATGTATGGAACCTGCACTACAGGACCAAAATCAGCCACCAATGAGGCAAAGCCATTGTTATATCTATGGTTATATTCATCGAGCTGAGAAATAGTCAACTTGCTTTCACTGCTTGAGTAAGCGACCAGCACCTTTGGCACATAGACAGGGAACCCTCCTATCGTGAGATTATCGGAATCATTCTCCAGATAAGCCTGCTTTCCTTTTCCGCTGCCGATCCCTACATACTCAGCGTCGATGTCAGTTTCGGAGAAGAATTCCTCGAAAAATCCCTGTGAAGCGGTGGATCCTCCTCCGACCAATGGTTGGGCGTTCGCTTGGAATACCAAAAACATGCTTGCAATACATAGCGCAAGGACACACCGCTTCCCGAAAATCAGTACCAACATAATGATGAAATCCTAAAAAAAAGGAAAAAACCGGCCGAGATTTCCTCGGCCGGCTGCATGACACATCAAGGGAATGTCAGTGAACTACTGATCCCGTCACCCCTTCTTTCACGACATCAGGGACGGCCGTTCGTGCCGCAGGCAGTCGCGTTACCGATGCCCAGCGGGCTGGTAGCGTCGAGGAACGTGCTGTCGATGACAGTGTTCCACGCCGACGACAGCTTGATGAAGTTGTGCTGATCGATCAGGTTGGCGGTGGCTTCGCTGTTCAGCGCGTTGATGCGAGCGACGAACGCCTTGACGTTGGCTTCCACGGTGCTGTTCGTGTAGCACTGGTTCACCAGCAGGTTCGTCGTGCCGAAGATCGGGTAACCCGAGGCCGGCAGTTCATAGGCAGGAACCCAAGCCAGCGGGTTCGCACGGTCGGCCACGTCCGGCGGCGTGGGCAGCGCGGCTTGGATGGCGGAAGCCAAGGGCTGGGCGCCGTTGATCGAAGCCACTTGGGCCGGGTTCGAACCCGTGAACACGGGGTCCGGGCTCAGGTAGCCAATGCGCGCATTGACGTTGGCCAGGTAGGCAGCTTGGCCCATGGCACCGCTGCCGCTCACGCCGATCCAGTGCGAGGGAATGGCGCCGATCGCACCCGAGACGACCGTCGAGAACTGGTTCGACACCTGGAAGCCCCAGCCTTCGCAAGCTTGGCTCAGGTAGTTGGCCAGCAGTTCGGTGGTGCCGCTGCCGTCAGTACGGTAGACCACGACCACTTGGTTCGTGTCGCCGTTGCCCAGGACTTCGCCCCAGGTTTGGTCCGGCACGCCGAACACTTGGCAGACTTGCTCATCGCTCAGGTCCAGGCCCGTGGCCGGGGCGCTGGCCAGACGATAGGGCAGCAGAACGGGCGTGGCGAAGGCCGGAACCTGGATGACCGGGCCCCAGTTGCCGCCGCTGGTGGCGGCGTAGGTATTCAGGTTGCCTTGGGTCAGGGCCGAGTCGCTACCGGCGTAGTGCGCGGAGCCGATGGCATTGAACAGCGATCCGTTGTTGGTGACGAAAGCCGTCTTGCCGGTGCCACTACCCGTGCCGACGTAGGGAGCGAACTGGGTCGAGAATTCGGTGCTGATCAGGTCGGAATAGAAACCTTGGGGCAGCGTAGCACCGCCCCCCACCACGGTTTGAGCCGACGCCGCAGCACCGACCATCGACAGGCCAGCCAGCACGACGGCGGCGACCGACTTCTTCAGATTGAAAGCGTTCACGGAATTTCTCCTTGGCACTACGTTGAGAAAAATCTGGGATTAACTCGAGCCGCAAACGGATTAAGTGTGAGAGGCCTTGATCCGTTTACGACTGCCGTCTCGCTGACGGCCAGAGCATCTTCTCAACCGATGGTGACAATCTACAGACTAATGTCGCGGGACATTTTCCTTAAGGAGCGTGAAAAATCGCCCGGATAATCACTCAATAATGACAACTGAATTAATCAAGCCCCGGGACATTCATTAACTGTCATACGCGGAAGAAAATCCATCGCGGGAAATGCGAGCCCAAACATGAAAACTCACGCCTCCCCCTCCCAGAACCCGCGCCAGCCCTACACCAGCGTGTTCATCTCGATGATCGGCATCAGCACCGCCAGCACGATGGTGAGCACCACGCCGCCCATGATCAGGATCATCAGCGGCTCCAGCAGCGCCGTCATCGCCATCGCGCGGCGCTCGATGTCCCGGGACAATGTGGCGGAGGATCGCTCCAGCATCGCCGACAAAGTCCCGGTACTTTCGCCACTCGCGATGAGGTGGATGAGGAGCGGCGGAAAACTTTTTTGTAACTTCAGCGCCGCGCCCAGCGAGACGCCCTCGCGCACACGGCCGGTCGCGTCATCGACCGCGGCGCGCAGGCTGTCGTTGCCCAGCGTTTGGCGCGCCGCATCCAGCGCGCGCAGGAGCGGCACGCCGGCATCGGTGAGGATTGCCAGCGTGGAGGCGAAGCGCGCGGTGTTCACGCCCAGCGTGAAGCGGCCGATGAGCGGCAAGCCCAGCACACGGCGGTGCCAGGCAAGACGGGCCGCGGGATCGCGCAGCCACATGCGCCACAGCCAGTACGCACCCACCAGCAACAAGGCCGTCAGCCAGCCCCAGTTGCGCACGAAGTCGCTGGCGGTGAGCATCGCAATGGTGAGGCCAGGAAGATCCTGGCGCGCCTGGCTGAAGGCGCTGACGACCTGCGGCACGACGTAGCCCAGCAGGAAGATGACGATGCAGACGGACACCACGCCGACGATGGCGGGATAGATGAAGGCCGTGAGCACCTTGCCGCGCAAGGCGTTGCACTCTTCGATGTAGTCGGCAAGGCGCTCCATGACGCGCGCCAGGTCGCCGGAGTCTTCGCCAGCCGAGATCAGCGCCCGATAGATCTCGGGGAAGTCGCGGGGCCGCGCGGCCAGCGCGTCGGTCAGGCGCGTGCCGCTGCGCACGTCGGCGCGCACGGCATTGAAGGTGTCAGCGATGTGCTTCTTTTCCGCCTGGTCGATGGTGGCGGTCAGCGCGGCTTCCAGCGGCAGGCGCGCGGCCAGCAGGCTGGCCAGCTGGCGCGTGGCCCAGGCCAGGTCACTGTCGGACAGGCGCGGGCTGAAAGCGCTGCCGCCCGCGCCGGCCTTGCGACGCTCGGCCAATGCGATGGGAAACAGGCCTTTGCCGCGCAGGGCGGCACGCGCCGCACGTTCGCTGTCCGCGTCGATGGAACCCTGTTCGATCTTTCCGCCCGCGTCCGAGGCTTCGTATTGGAACGTGGCCATGCGGCCCTCCCCTGTCGGTCCTAGGCGTCGCGCGTGACGCGCACGATTTCCTCGGGCGTGGTGGCGCCGCTTTCCACCCAGCGGCGGCCGTCGTCGCGCATGGTGTGCATGCCATGCGCCACCGCGGCTTCGCGCAGCGCCTGTTCGCCACGCCCTTCATGGATGAGGCGGCGGATGTGGTCGTCGACGACGAAGAGTTCGTGGATGCCGGTGCGGCCGCTGTAGCCCACGTGATTGCAGTGCTCGCAGCCTACGGCGTGATAGACGGTGCTGCCATCGGGCAACAGCTCGGCGCGGCGGCAGTGCGGGCACAGCCGCCGCACCAGGCGCTGGGCCAGCACGCCCAACAGCGACGAGGCCAGCAGGAAAGGCTCCACGCCCATGTCGGTCAGGCGCGTGACGGCCGAGACGGAGTCGTTGGTGTGCAAGGTGGCCAGCACCAGGTGGCCGGTGAGCGAAGCCTGCACGGCGATCTGCGCGGTTTCCAGGTCGCGGATCTCGCCGATCATGATGACGTCCGGATCCTGGCGCAGGATGGCACGCAAGGCCAGCGCGAAAGTCATGTCGATCTTGGCGTTGACCTGGATCTGGCTGATGCCGGGCAGGTCGTATTCCACCGGATCTTCCACGGTCAGGATGTTGCTGGTGCTGGCGTCCAGGCGGGCCAGCGCGGCGTACAGCGTGGTGGTCTTGCCGCTGCCGGTGGGGCCGGTGACCAGCACGATGCCGTGCGGTTGATGCACCAGGCGGTCCAGCGGCTGCAGCACGCCGGGGGCCATGCCCAGTCTTTCCAGTTGCAGGCGGCCGGCCTCCTTGTCGAGCAGGCGCAGCACCGCGCGTTCGCCGTGGCCGGTGGGCACGGTGGACACGCGGATGTCGATGGGCCGGCCCGCCACGCGCAACGCGATGCGTCCGTCCTGGGGCAGGCGTTTCTCTGCGATGTCCAGGTGCGCCATGATCTTGATGCGCGAGATCAGCGCGCCGTGCAGCGCCTTGCGGGGGCTGACGACATCACGCAGCGTGCCGTCCACGCGATAGCGCACGACCGAGTGCGTTTCGAAAGGCTCGATGTGGATGTCGCTGGCGCCGTCGCGGGCGGCCTGGGTGAAGAGCGCGTTGATCATGCGGATGACCGGCGCGTCGTCCTGGGCATCCAGCAGGTCGGTGACCTCGGGCATGTCCTGCATGAGCCGGTCGAGGTCGATGTCGTTTTCCGCGGCGCCCACCACCGAGGCGGCATCGCCCGCGTCCGCATAGGTGCGCGCCAGCAGCGTGTCCATTTCCGCCTCGCTCAGGCGCGAGAGCGGCAGCGGCACGTCATCGCCCAGGCGGCGCTGCACTTCCGCGATGGCCCAGCCGGGCGTCAGCGGGCTGACGGCCAGGCCCAGCGTGTCTGCCTCGGCGCGCAGCACCAGCCGCTGCGCCTTGGCCCAGGCATACGGCAGCTTGGCGGCCAGCGGCGCGCCCATGGTCACTGCCCCACCGAGATCGCGGGCCGGTAGCCCAGCTCGCGCAGCACCTGCACGGCGGCATCCGTTGCCGCGGGATCGCGTGACACATCGGTGCGCACGACATAGCCCATGCCGCCGGGCCCGGCCATCGTGTAGGCCTTCAGGCCGCTGATGCGCACGCGCTGGGCGATCTGCTCGGCGGCGGACTGGCTTTGCACATCGGCAATCTGCAGCACGTTGGTATCGGTGCGCGTGTGGCCGTAGAAGGCATCCGGGTCGGAGGCAATGGTGAGCCCCGTGGGCAGGCGCGTGCGGACCGTCTCGCCGGGCGCGGCATTGTCGGCGGGCGTGGGTTGCTGGCGCAACGCCGAGGACTGCGTGACGGGCGGCGGCGCCTGGCGCTGCGTGTCCTCCCAGGACCCGGGGCGCAGGTCATAGGCCTGCTCGCCCGCCGCCTGCGGCACGCCGGGGGGCGGCAGGATGGGCGCGTTCATGTCGGGCAGCGCCCAGTGCCTGCCGGGCTGGACGGCGGCCTGCGTGCGGCGCATGAAGTTGTAGCGGTCTTGCGTGAGGCCGGCGCCCGCCTGGGCATCGCGCACCACGTAGGGGCGCAGGAAAACCATGAGGTTGGTCTTCACGCGCTGGCGCGAGTCGTAACGGAACAGGGCGCCCAGCACGGGCAGCGAGCCCAGCAAGGGCACGGCATCGGTGGTGGTGCTGACGCTGTCTTCCAGCAGGCCGCCCAGGACCATGATCTGGCCGTCGTCCAGCAGCACCGAGGTGTCGATGGCGCGCTTGTTGGTGACCACGCCCGCTTCGTTGCTGAGGTTGTTGTCGATGCTGCTGACTTCCTGATAGATGTCCAGCTTGACCGTGCCGCCTTCGGATATCTGCGGCCGGATGTTGAGCTTCAGGCCGATGTCCTCGCGCTGGATGGTCTGGAAGGGATTGTTGCTGCCGCCGCTGCCCGAGGTGACGTATTGCCCTGACACGAAAGGCACGGTCTTGCCCACCATGATGCTGGCGGGCTCGTTGTCCAGGGTCAGCAGGTTGGGCGTGGACAGGATGTTGGCGCCGCCCTTGGTCTGCAAGGCGCGGGCCAGCACTTTCAGGTTCAGGATCTCGCCCACGCCGGGCAGGTTGACGGTGCCGTCGATGATGCCGATGTTCATGCCCCGCGGCACGGCGTCGATGGTCGTGGCGGCGTTCACGTTCAGCCCGCTGCCGCTCAGGTTGGCACCGCCGAAATAGCGGCCGTTGCCTGCCATCCACTGGATGCCGAGTTCCGCCGAGTCGTTCTCTGTGACCTCGACGATGAGGCTTTCCACCAGCACCTGGGCGCGGCGCTGGTCCAGCAGGTCGATGACCTTGCGCAGGCTGCGATACATGGGGTCCGGCGCGGAGATGATCAGGGTGTTGGTGGACGCATCGGCCTGCACGGTGACGCCGCCCGCCGAGAACGCCGAGGAACTGCCCTGTCCGCCTATGCCCCCCTGGCCGTTCTGGCCAGACGCGCCGCCCATGCCTGTGCGGGCGATGCGCGTGTTGCTGCTCATGCCCGAACCGCTGCCGCTGGTGGAACCGCTGCCCGAGGCACTGGCGCCGTTGGCGGCCGATGACCCCGACGCGCTGCCCGTGCCGCTGTTCATGCCGCCGCCGCCCAAGGCCGCGCGCACGGACTCGTCGCTGCCCCCACCCATGCTCCCCTGCCCACCGCTCTCGCCCGTCAGCAGGCCGCGCAGCACGTCGGCCAGGTGCAGGGCCTGGGCATTGCGCAGATAGACCACGTGCAGATTGCCCGGGTCGCTCTGGACGTTGTCGAGCTTGATGATGAGGTCGCGCGCCAGTTGCGTGCGGGCCGGGCTGCTGGCGCGCACCACCACGGAATTCGAGCGCGGATCGGCCACCACCACGATGCGCTGGGTGGGGTCGTTGCTTTGTGCGTCGAGCAGGTCGGCGGCCATGGCGGCGATGTCCAGCGCGATGCCGTTATGGATCTTGATGACGTCGGTGTCCAGCGCCGTCGGCGTGTCGATGGACGCGATGATCTGGGCGATGCGCGCCAGGTTCTCCGCGTAATCAGTAACCACCAGCGTGTTGTTGCCGGGATAGGCCGTGACCGGATTGTTGGGCGGCACCATCGGACGGATCACGTTCACCAGGTTGGTGGCGTTCTCGTAGCTGAGCCGGAAGGTGCGCGTGGCAAGACCGCCTCCCCCGGCAGGCGCGTCGGCGCCGAGCACCGTGCCGCCGATGAGCTTGGCATCGGCCTCGGGCACGACGCGGGTCAGCCCTTCGGACTCGACGATCGCGAAGCCCTGCATGCGCAGCGAGCCCTGCAGCATCTGCAGCGCCACGCCAGCCGGCACGGGCTGCTCGGACACCAGCGTAAGCTGGCCTTTCACGCGCGGGTCGACCAGGAAATTGCGGCCGGTGAAGCGGGCCAGCACGCGCAGGACGGTGGGAATGTCCGCGTCGACGAAATTCAGCGTGACGGTTTCGTCGTTGCCGGCGCCGCCTGGACGCGCCGCCGCGGCCGGCATGGGCGCGGCCGGAGGCCGGACGGCCGACCGCGACGCGCCCGACGTGGGACGGATGACCGGTCCCGGCGGCACTGGCGACGACGCACGCTCGGCCGTGGGCGTCGCACGGCCAGGCTCGGCCTGGCCACGGCGCGTTGCGGGCGGCGAGCGCAGATCCACGGGCTCGGCCTGCGCCTGGACGAGCGGGTCGGCGGGCGGCACGCCCGCCGCGGAAGGCTTGCGCGTGACGTCGTCCTGGCCGGGCGCCGCGCAGCCCAGCACGCTCAGGCACAAGCACACGGCGCTGGCCACGCGGGTGCGGCGCAGGAGACGGGCGCGCCGGTCAGCGCGGCCTTGCGTGGGGTGCTGCTTCATCTAGGGTGAATCCTTGGAAGGAAGGGACGCTGGCAATGCGAGGCGCACGTCGCCGCGCACGCGTCCCGCCAGGGCACGGACATCGATGTCGGTGTCCGGCGGCAACAGCTCAGCGGATTGGGTCAGGGACACGCCGCTCACCGCCAGGCCCAGCTCGGCGGGCGCCTGGAACAGCCAGGCCATGACGGCACCTGCCTCGGCGTCATCGAAACGCACGCGCCAGGCTGGCGCATCGGCAGCAGTCTCTTCGTCGGCCACCAGGGTATAGGCGCCCGGTGCCACGGCATCCAGGCTCCGGGCCAGGCGCGCGGGCAACTCGCCCGGCGCGGGGAGGACAGGTGTCACGGGCACGGCTGCCTCATCGAGCACGGCATCCAGCGCACTGGACTGCGACCGCAAGCGGGGCAGTTCCGTTTCCCAGTGATCGATGCGCTTGAGCGCCGGCTCGATGGCCAGCACCCAGCCGCCCACGACGACGACCAGCACCGCGCAAAAGAGCACCAGGCGCCGCTCGCGCGCGGCCAGTTGCGACCACTGCGCGCGCGCCTGCGCCGACCAGGCATCCATGCGCTTGCGCAGGACGGGCGGCCATCCCGGCCGCCGCAGTCCCAGGCCGGCCGGCCTGCTTGCTGCGGGGCGCGTCATGATCGTGTCCGGCCAGGCTGGCTGGGTTTGGCCTGCCGCACCGGCTGGCTGGCTGCCCCTTCGGAAGACGGCGCGCTGGCGCGCACGTGCCATCCGCTCTCCGCCGGTTCGACCGAGAGCCCCGCCTGGCGGGCCTTTTCGACCCAGGCGGGCGACGTCGGGCCATCTTGCACGGCGCCAGGCGTATCCAGGTCGAAAGTCAGTTGCCCATCGGCGTAGCGCAGGGTCTTCACCTGGCCATCGGCGAATGGACTGTGCAGCAGCGTCAAGCCTAGCAAGCCCGCGAACCCTTCTCGCGCAGCCGCGTTGGCGGCCTGCGTGCGCGCGTCCCGCTGCTGGCGCGCCTGCTGCAGGGGGTTCATGATGACGCCCAGATTCGGAAACGCGGCTTTCACGCGCGCATGCATGTCTTGCGTCATGGCTTGCCCGGCGGACGCGAGGCGATGGGCCTGGACGTTCAGGCCCACCACCCAGACCAACGCTGCGGCGATTCCCGCCGTGATCGGCCAGCGCCAGGCGCCTGGCGCCACGCCTCGGGATTGCGCGGCGCACGTCAGCGACCAGGCAGGCGAGGCAGCCAGCCACGCCTGCGCCGCGTCGATCTCGGAAGACGGCACATCCAGGGCGATGGGGCGGAAAGGTGGCACGCTGCCCACCCACGCGATGTGGGAAGGCGTGCCCTGCACGAGCAAGGGAGACAGTTCGTCGGCCTCCCACTCCGCTGCGCCAGGCAAGACACGCGCCCGCGGATAGACGAAGCCGGTGTCCATGCCGGTGCGGACGACGGCGTAGCCCTCTTCATTCAGGTGCACGGTCCAGCCGGCGTCCGGCACAGGCAAGGCGCAAGGGGCGGGAAGGAAACCGGAGACGGTGAGCTGGCAGCCGCGCAGGCAGGCTTCGGCCCGCTGCAAGGGTTCCCGCGCCGTCCAGGCCACGGGTACCTGGCCGTCTGGTGCGCGAGGGCCATGCGCCAGGATGACCTCGTCGGGATCGCCCAGCAGCAGGCCGTCCATGGCGCCGGCTAGGGCCGCGCGCAGCTTGGCAGCGGGCAACGGCGGCAAGGCGACGCTGGCCAGCACCGCGTCGTGGGGGTGCAGGATGGCTTGCACGCGCGCGCGAGGCCAGCGGACAGCCAATGCGCTCAGGGGAAAACGGCCGGCGGCCTGGAAGCCACCTCGGCCATCGCCTTGTGCCGCATCGACCTCGGCATCGGCGTCCAGCCGGCTGAGCCGGGGCAGGCGGATGCGCAGCAGGGTTTTCATGCACCCTCCCGCAGCCATACGACACGCGGGACAGCACGGGGGCTGCGCTGGCGCTGGATCAAGGCCTGCATGGGCACTGTGGCCTGATCCAACGTTGCGACGCTGGAGAGACGGAACCACTGGCTGAAGGCGCTCATGCGCACCCTGGATATCCCGATGTCCAGCCGCCGCAACCGGTTGACCAGATCGCCCCGGTTGCGGAACCACTGGCCCGCATCCCTTTCATCGGTGAGCGCTTGCGCCTGGGTCACGGTCAGATCGGGTATGGCGGCAGCCAGGACACGCGCCGGCGCGGTATTGATATTGATGGCGGTGTTGGCAGGCAGCACCGTGACATAGGGACGGAGGCTTTCCAGCACGCCCGCGCTCATGCCATCCAGGGGAAGCAGATCCTCCAGCACCCGGATCATGGGCGCCTGGGCCACTTCCGGCAGCGCGAGCGTGGCGCGCCCTTCCCGGCCATCGCCCCCTTCTGCGGCATCGTCTTCGGCCTCGGCGTCATCCCTTTCGGTCTCCTGGCTCTGGCCGCGCGGGTGGGCCATCACCACCCGCTGCACGATACGGCTGGCAAGCGCGGCGTCAATGCCAAGCTGCGCGCACAAGCGGCCGAACATCTCCACGTCCTCGGTGCTGACCTTGCCCTGCCGCACGACATTGCGCAAATTGAACTTGGCCTGCTCGTCATGCAGCCTGCCCGAGAACGTGCCGACCAGGCGCGGATTCTCGCTGCCGAAGCGGCTGCGCAGGATGGGCCTGGCCCAATCACCCCCCAGGTGCGTGACCGGACCGCGCTGCGCATCGGCCTGCAGCACGCCGCGCGCCCAGTCCAGCCCGCCACGCAGGAGCCAATGCGCCTGTCCCCGCGCCTGCTCGGCCTGCACGGAACGCAGCAAGGTGGCCTGGCGTTGCGTCAGGCTGGCAGCCACCACGGTGACGAACGCCACGATGAGCAACGCGCTGATGACGGCCATGCCTTCCTGGCGGCGCGCCACCGCGACGCCCCCCGTCAGGGACGGCGCGGCGCGAAGCGGGCATTGCTGCATGATTGGAACCCCAGCCTCAGAGTTGCCAGGAGCCGATGTCGGCATCCACGCCCTCGCCGCCCGGCTTGCCATCGGCCCCGAAGGAGAACACGTCGATCTCGCCGTTGGCGCCGGGATTCAGGTATTGATAGGGATTGCCCCAGGGGTCGTCGGGCAGGCGCTCGAGATACGAACGCGCGGCGGCGCCCGAGGCACCGGCAGGCGGCTTGACCAGGGCGTCCAGGCCTTGCTCGCTGGTGGGATAGCGCGAGTTGTCCAGGCGGTAGAGCTTCAGGGCCTGCATCAGCGCGGAGATGTCCTGGCGGGCGGCCACCACGCGCGCCTGGTCGGGACGATCCAGCAACCGGGGCACGACCAGGCTGGCCAGGATGCCCATGATGACGACCACGACCATGATCTCGATCAGCGTGAAACCGCGCTGGAACCGGGACGGGCGGGACTGGCGGGGCATGGCGGGGAAAGGACGACGTGAGGCCATTGCGGGGTCCGCTCCGTTGAGGTGACACAGATAAGCTACCGGTTGCGATGTTCGCAACGGCATGTGTCAGCGACATGGAGAATGTCCCGGGACATCGGCGGGCCTGGCTGGGGCCAGCGTGTTGCCCCATCAGCCGACGAAAGCGCCCACAAGCCGCATGACCATTGGCGCCGTGGCCTCTCCCGCCGGATCGGCGGTGAATGTCGAGGCACACCACGGACGCGACGAGTCCCGGGACATTCCGACTGAACGGCCGGAAAGAAAGACGCCATACTTCCCCTTCGAACCCCTGCGGTGGCATGCTGGCAGGCTACGGTTCCTCCGCCCTCATCCGTCATACAGGAGCACGCATGAAGAAGCTGATCAACGACCCTCGGCACGTGGTACGAGAGATGCTGGAGGGTCTGGTCGACACCCACGAACACCTGGCCTTGATGGACGGCGAGAACGTCGTCCTGCGCGCGGAGCCGCGCTCGTCCGCACAGCGCCGGGTAGCCGTGCTGTCGGGCGGCGGCAGCGGGCACGAGCCCGCGCACGCGGGCTACGTGGGCCAGGGCATGCTGAGCGCTGCCATCGCGGGCGATGTCTTCACCTCCCCCAGCGTCGACGCCGTGCTGAGCGCCATTCTTGCGGCCTCGGGCCCCGAGGGCGCGTTGCTGGTCGTGAAGAACTACACCGGAGACCGCCTGAATTTCGGGATGGCCGCGGAGCTTGCCCGCGAGAAAGGCATTCCTGTCGAGGTCGTCGTCGTCGCCGACGACGTCTCCCTGCGCGAACTCGTTCCCGCCGATCGCCGCCGCGGCATCGCAGGGACGGTATTCGTGCACAAGATCGCGGGTGCGGCAGCCGAGCAAGGCTTGCCGCTTGCGGAGGTCGCCGCTGTCGCGGCCCGTGCCGCCGCAGCGCTGGGCTCCATGGGCGTGGGCCTGGGCGCGTGCACGGTTCCCGCCGCGGGCACGCCCAGCTTCACGCTGGGCGACACGGAAATCGAATACGGCCTGGGCATCCACGGCGAGAAGGGCGTCGGCCGTCGGCAGATCCAATCCGCGGATACGATCGTGGACGACATCCTGGCCCATATCCTTCCCGAGCTGCCTGCGGATACGCGGCGGGTTGCCGTGCTCGTCAACGGACTGGGGGGCACGCCGCCCATGGAGTTGCAGATCATCGCGCGTCACGCCTTGGCCGCGTTGCGCAACCAAGGCCTGGTGCCTGAGCGTGCATGGGTCGGCAATTTCATGACCGCGTTGGAAATGCCGGGCTGCTCGCTGACGGTGCTGGCGGTCGACGATGCCCTGCTGTCCCTGCTCGACGCGCCCACCCAGGCGCCTGCATGGCCCGCATCAGGCCGCATTCCCGGCACGCGCACTGCGGCGCCCGCACCGGCGGGCGTGGCCGAGACGCCAGCGCCCGTGCCTGCCGGTCCGCTGGCTGAAGCCTTGCGGCGTGTGGCGCTGGGCGCTGCCGACACGATCATCGCCGCCGAGCCGGAGCTCACGGATCTCGACAGCCAGGCCGGAGACGGCGACCTGGGCGCCAGCATGGCGCGCGGCGCCCAAGCCCTGCGCGCCCTGCCCGGCCACGCCTTCCATGCCCCCGACGTGTTCCTCGCGTCGCTCAGCCAAGCCATGCGCCGGGCGATTGCCGGCAGTTCCGGCCCGTTCTATGCGATTGCCCTGCTGCGCGCCAGCCGCGAGCTGGCGGGTGTCGCCACGCCCACGCCGGCGCAGTGGCAAGGCGCCTTTGCTGCCGCCATCGACGCGATCATGCAGATGGGTGGCGCCAAGCCCGGCGATCGCACCATGATCGATGCACTCGCTCCCGCGGCCCGCGCCTGGCATGACGCGCTGACAGCCGGCCAGCACGGCCTCCAGGCATTCGACGCCGCGTTGCAGGCGGCCCGCCACGGCGCGGACGAGACCACCCGCATGAAACCTCGCCTGGGCCGCGCCAGTTACCTGGGCGACCGCGCCGTGGGCATTCCCGACGGCGGCGCGGTCGCCGTGGTGCGCTGGCTGGAAGGCATCCGCGCAGGGCTGTGAATCCCTTTGGCGCTTGCATGAAAAAACGCCTGGCACTTTCGTGCCAGGCGTTTTTTCATGGTGCTGCCAGCCGATCAGCCGGCCACGCGGAAACGCTCGGCGTCGTCCATGAAAGCCTTGTCGCCAAACGGCGCTTCGTTCGAGCCGAAGGGCATCTGGGCGCGCAGCTTCCACGACGCGGGGATGTTCCACTCGCGCGCCACGGCGTTGTCGATCAGGGGGTTGTAATGCTGCAGGCTGGCGCCCACGCCAGCGACGGCCAACGTCGACCACACCGACAGCTGGGCCATGCCGCCTGCCTGTTCCGACCAGACCGGGAAGTTGTCGGCGTACAGCGCGAATTGCTCCTGCAGCTTCTTCACGACGTCCTGGTCTTCGAAGAACAGCACGGTGCCCACGCCAGCGGCAAAGCTCTTCAGCTTGGCTTCGGTCTTCTCGAATCCCTCTGCCGGCGCGACCTTGCGGACCTCATCGGTCGCCAGCGACCACAGCTTGTCGCTTTCGGCGCCGAACAGCACCAGCGCGCGCGAGCTTTGCGAATTGAACGACGAGGGGCTGTGCTTGATGGCGTCCTGGATCAGCGCAACCAGCGCATCCTTGGATTGCGTGACATTGCGGCCCAGCGCGTATTGGGTGCGGCGCTGCTTCAGGGCGTCGAGGTATGCGTTGCTCATGGCGTCATATGCCTTACAGAGGAATGTGGGTGGGAGATGTCGTGGGAAAAATTCTACCCAGCAGCCCCTGACACCGCCATGGATCGGAGATCAAAAAAGGGGGGGTCAGCCGGAACAGATTGTCCCATTAAAAACGCCAATGCATGTCCATATAGCCGTAAAACAGGACGTTGCCGCCTATGGCCTAATGATTTCGGCATCCCCCAAATGAGGATGATATTCATTTCTGCTTTAATGTACTGGTCGATATCCCCCGCTGCGCCCATGCCACCCGCCTCTTCTCCCCCGCTGTCCGCCGTCCCTTCCACCCTGCGCATTCCACTCGCCGCGCGTGCCCTGGGCGGCACGCTGTTTCCCCAGCTGGAAGTCGGCGACACCCACGCTTCCCGCCTGCTGCAGGCAATGGGAGACGATGGCCAGCAATGGTTGCAAGACAGGCAAAGCACCTATGGCGTGCTGGCGCGCACCCTGTGTTTCCGGGATCATGCCCTCGCCTTTCTGGCCCGCCACCCGTCGGCGCACGTGGCCAATCTGGGTTGCGGCCTGAGCCATTACCTGCAATGGCTGGACAACGGCCAACTGCGCATGACCGACGCCGACCTGCCGGAAGTCATGGCATTGCGCCGGCAACTCCTGCCAGCCCAATCGCCACGCCATGTGCAGACCGAGCTGGACCTGAGCGACCCGCGATGGTGGGATGCGCTGGGACTGCCCGCCACCCGGGACGAGCCGCCGGTCTTTCTTTTCAGCGAAGGCGTCTTCATGTATCTCACGCCCTCCACCGTGCATGCCATCCTGGCGACCTTCGGAAAACGCGCGCCAGCGGGATCGGCGCTGTGCTTCGACGCCATGTGCTGGCTGGCGATGGGCCGC
Organism: Orrella dioscoreae; assembly: GCF_900089455.2. Lineage (NCBI taxonomy): Bacteria > Pseudomonadati > Pseudomonadota > Betaproteobacteria > Burkholderiales > Alcaligenaceae > Orrella > Orrella dioscoreae. The sequence goes on along the minus strand of NZ_LT907988.1, from coordinate 1,370,922 downwards.
GCGAAGCACCACACGTCGGTGCGCAAGACACACGCCGAGTTCCAATGGGGACCGAGGAAGCTGGCAGACCTGACGCGCCCGCATCCGCGCCTGCGACTGCGCAACAGCGATGGCGTCATGGCGGGATACAACCTGTTCTACCGCTTGCTGGAACCTGCCTTCCGCACACTGGCCGGCGTGCCGTTCTATGCGGTCCATGCGCTGGAGGCAAAAGCGTGAGCCGTCGGCGGATTGATAGAATGGGATCACCCTTTCCCAAGCCCCCCAGCCGCTGACAGACCCTCCGCGCCCATGGCCGGACCCTGGGCCAGACCATGGCACTGAACATCAAATACCGGCCGCTCAAGGCGTTCCTGCTGGCCGTGCAGACCAAGTCGTTCACGCACGCCGCGTCGCTGCTGGGCGTGACCCAGCCGTCCTTCACCGCCTTGATCGCGGACCTGGAATCCGTGCTCGAGGTCAAGCTGTTCGAGCGCACGACGCGACAGATTTCGCTGACCGCGGCCGGCGTGGAATTCCGCGATCGCATCGAGCGCCCCATGGCCGATCTCGAGGAAGCCTACCGCAGCATGCAGGACCTGGCGTCCGTGCGGCGAGGCGCCGTCGTCATCGGCGCCCTGCCATCCACCTCGCTCACCCTGGTGCCGCCCGCCCTGGGCGCCTTGCGCCAGCAGCACCCGAAATTGCAGATCCGCGTGGTCGAAGCCCACAACGACGAGCTGATCGCCATGCTGCGCACCAACCAGATCGAGTTCGCCCTGGCCACCCTGCTCAGCGACGCCCCGGACTTGAAGTTCAGCCCCCTGGTCGCGGACGCCTTCTTTGCTGTCTACCCTTCGCGCCATCCGGTGGGACAACTGCCCAGCCTGCATTGGGAAGACCTCACGCCTCTCGATCTGGTGCTGCTGGCGCAAGGGTCCAGCGCACGGCACCAGTTCGACCGCGCCGTCATCAGCGACAAGGCGGCCACGGGTTTGCGCTATGACGTCACGCACATGACGACGGCCGTCCGCCTGGTCAGCCAGGGACTGGGCGTGGCGGTCTTGCCGCGCCTGGCACTGCCGTCGCTGGGACTCGGCTCCCTGCGCAGCCGGCCCATCGAGGACGAAAGCGCGCGGCGCACCATCGGCGTCCTGCATCGGCAGGACCGCCTGCTGTCTCCCGCCGCGCAAGCATTGGTCGATACGCTGCGCCAGGCCGCCGTGGAGATCGAACAGGCGTTGCCGCCGCTCGCGCAGCGCGCAGCGGCACGCAATAAATAGCCAAAAACTAAAAATCCCAGACAAATATCAATTTGTGGCTATGAATACGGGCAGGCACTATGCCGCCAAGGGACTGTAGACCGGACACGGTCACGGCACCCGCCTGAGTGGGGCGGCGCGCCCGCGCCGCCATGAGAAAACAAACAAAGTACGGCCGCATCACGGCCAGGAGACATTTGCCCATGTTTGCCATGAAGACTTGGCTCGCCGGTTTCGGCGCGAGCTCGATGGTGCTGGCCACGGCGCTGGCCGCCACGCCGGCCGCTGCCGCCCAATGGCCCGAACGTCCCATCGAATTGATCGTCGGCTTCGCCGCCGGCGGCGGCACCGACATCACGGCGCGCACCCTGTCGGTCTTCCTGGAAAAGGAACTGGGCGGCTCGGTCGTGGTGGTCAACAAGCCGGGCGCATCGGGCGCGCTGGCAATGTCCATGGTGGCCCGCGCCAAGCCCGATGGCTACACCCTGGGCATGACCAACATGCCCGGCCTGCTCACCCTGCCGATCGAGCGCCCTGCCGGCTTCTCGGGCAAGGACTTCACCTACCTGGCCACGCTGGTGCGCGATCCCAGCGCCTTCAGCGTCAAGGCCGACTCGCCCTACACGTCGCTCAAGGAACTGATCGATGCCGCCCGCGCCAAGCCTGGCATGATCAGCTACGGCTCGACTGGCGTCGGCACCGACGACCACCTGGCGCTCGTCATGTTCGAAGCCGCCACCGGCACCGACCTGAACCACGTGCCCTTCAACGGCGCGGGCCCGCTGCGCAATGCCGTCCTGGGCGGCCACGCCGACGTGGGCGGCATGAACCTCGGCGAAGCCATGCCTTACAGTGGTTCGCAACTGCGCATCCTGGGCCAGGCCAGCGAGAAGCGCTCGCCGCTGGCGCCGGATGTCCCCACCTTCAAGGAACAGGGCGTGGACCTGGTGTTCGCTTCCGAGCGCGGCGTCATCGGCCCCAAGGGCCTGCCGGCGGAGGTGGAGCAAAAGCTGGCCAAGGCCCTGGAGACCATCGCCGCCAATCCCGAGTTCCAGAAGAAGATGCTGCAGCAGTTCACGGAAATGGATTACCTGCCGGGCGACAAGTGGCAGGCACGCCTGAATGAAGCGGACAAGCAGTTCCGCGCCATGTGGGCCAAGCAGAAGTGGCTGGACTGATGACGCGAGGCGCGAAAGCGCCTCGCGGCCTTTCCCTCCAGCAATGAAATAGGCCCCGCATTCGCGGGGCCTATTCGCTTGGCGCGCGGATCAAGCTTGCGCCGGCACCGCGGGCTTGCCCCAGTCCGCCCATACCTTGGCGATCGCGGCATAGTCGTCACGGCCGTGGCCCGCCGCGACGGCGATGTCATAGATGGTGTGCGAGCCCTGGATCGCGAAGAGCGGCACGCCCAACGTCTGGGCCAGCTCCAGCGCCAGCACCGAGTCCTTGCGCGCCGCATCCAGCGGCATGCCGCCTTCGTAGTTGCCCTGCACGATGCGCTCGGCGTAGCGATGCGTCAGCGGACGATGCAGACCCATCTGCGGATCCGACAGCAGCCCCACCAGCTTCTCGATGCTGACGCCCGATGCCGTCGCCAGCGAGCCGGCCTCGGCCACCACCACCATCACCGCGTGGGCAACGGCGTTGTTGATCACCTTGGCGGCCGCCCCGGCGCCGCTGTCACCGAAATAGATCTGCTTGGGCGCAATGGCATCGAGCACGGGCCGGGCATCGGCAACCGCCTGCGCGTCGCCGCCCATCAGCAACATCGCGGTGCCGGCCTTCATCTGGCTCACACCGGCCATCACCGATGCATCGACCAGGCGCAAGCCGAACTTCTCCAGCAGCTTGCGGCTGGCATGGATGTCCTTGGGATTGACAGTGCTGGTTTCCAGCACCACGGCATGCTTGGGCAGCCTGGCGGCAATCTGGTCCAGCACCGTCAACGAGATCGCGGGGCTGGGCAGCGACAGCACCACCACATCCACATCGCCCAGGTCATCCGGTCCCACGATGGGCACGGCCTTGAAACGCTCCTGCGCGCGGCGCACCTGCGCCGCATCCAGGTCAGCCACCTTGGTCGTGAACTGGCTGGCAATGCGCTCGGCCACCAGATAGCCCATGTTGCCCAGGCCATAGACTGCGACAGTCGAAATGTTCATGTCGTAAGACTCCTACAGATAAAGACGGGGCGCGCAGCTTATTTCGCGACGGACAGCGGGTTGGCGTGCAGGCCGAAATACATGCTCTTGACCTGCGCATACAGCTTCATGCCGTCGATGCCCTTCTCGCGGCCGATGCCGCTGTTCTTGAAGCCGCCGAAAGGCGTGCTGGTCACCGACTGCTTATAGGTGTTGATCCACACCGAGCCCGCCTCCAGGGCACGGCCGATGCGCCAGGCCTTCTTGAAGCTCTCGGTCCAGATGCCGCAGGCCAGCCCGAAAGCGGTGCCATTGGCCTGTGCGATCAGGTCCGCCTCATCCTTGAAGGGCAGCGCCACCAGCACGGGCCCGAAAGCCTCTTCCTGGCAACTGGCGGCGTCGGGTCCCAGGCCATCGATGATGGTGGGCAGGTAGAACGCGCCCTTGTCGTAGTCGCCGCCCGCGGGCGCCTCGCCGCCGCACAGGATGCGGCCGCCTTCGGCGCGCGCGCGGTCGACGAACGCCGCGACACGGTCACGATGATGGAAGGAGGCCAGCGGCCCGACTTCCACGCCCGCGGCATCCGGCAAGGCCACCTTCAGCGTCTTGGCGCGCGCCACCACGACTGCCAGCACCTCGTCGTAGATGGCTTCCTCGATGAAGAGCCGCGAACCGGCCACGCAGGACTGCCCCGACGATCCGAAGATGCCGGCCACCACCGCCGCCACCGCATGCTCGCGGTCGGCATCGGCGAACACCACGTGCGGCGACTTGCCGCCCAGCTCCAGCGCCACGGGCACCAGGCGTTCGCCGGCCACCTTGCCGATGTGCGCGCCCGCGACCGTGCCCCCGGTGAAGGAGATCATCCGCACGCCCGGATGGGCCACCAGCGCCGCGCCCAGGTCGGCGCCGCGCCCCTGCACCACTTGCAGCAGGTTCTCGGGCAAGCCGGCTTCCCGCGCGATGCGCGCCAGCTCCGGCCCCAGCAGCGGTGAATCCTCGGAAGGTTTCAGGATGACCGCGTTCCCCGCGGCCAGGGCCGGCGCCACCTTGGTGGCATCGTTCATGATGGGCGAGTTCCAGGGCGTGATGGCGGCGACCACGCCAAAGGGCTCGAGCACGGTGAACGACACGTAGTCGCCGCGCGGCGGCGTCACGTCGGTTTCCAGGGTCTCGCAGACACCAGCGTAATAGCGGAAGGTGCCGATGGCGGATTCGACCATGCCGCGGCACTCGGCGATCGGCTTGCCGTTATCGCGCATCTGCAGCTGGGCCAGGGCCTCTTTTTCGGCCATGATACGATCGGCGATCGCGTGGAGCACCAGCGCGCGGCGATGCGGCAGCAGCGCTTTCCAGCCCGATTCCTTGAACGCCTGCCAGGCGCGTGCAACGGTGGCGTCGAGTTCCGCCGGCGTGGTGATCGCCACGCGTCCGATCTCCTGGCCGTTGGCGGGATCGATACTGATGATGTCCTTTGGTGTGCTTGAAGCGTTCATGCTTGTCCTTGTTGTTCAGCGCAGAAAAGTCTAGGGACTGCGCGGAGCCAAAACAACAAGCACGTTGTCGCCAATCTTGGCAATGAAACTATCAATAAGATTCCTCGCCAGGCCGCCTGGCCGGCGGCACGGCAGCGAATTGCGCCCATCATGAGCCTCAGCAGTTTTTCCTCGCTCATCCTCTCCGAAGCCAAGCTTCCCGAGCAGGTCGCTAAGGTCATGGAGGCGATCGAGACCGACATCATCCGCGCGCGCATCCTGCCCCGCACCCGCCTGATCGAAGACCATCTGATGGAAGACTACGCGGCCAAGCGCCACGTGGTGCGCGCCGCGTTGGCCGAGCTGCAGCGCCTGGGCGTCGTGGTCAAGCCGCCCCACCTGGGCGCGCAGATCCGCCGCTTCAACAAGCAGGAGCTGGAAGACCTGTATCACATGCGCCGCGTGCTGCATCACACGGCCATCGAGATGATCGAGTTTCCCGTGGCGCCGGAACGCCTGGCGTCGGTCGAGGCAGCCTGCCTCGAGCATACGCGGGCAGCGGCCTCGGGCGAGCTGATCGCCATCCACCGCAGCAACATGGCGTTCCACCGCGAGTTCTACGGCCTGTGCGACAACCTCTATCTGGCCGAGTCCATCCGCCTGCACGACTGGCTGAGCTTTCCCGTGCGCGCCTATGGCGTCGCCGACGCCGGCGCGCTGGAACAGGCTTGCCGCGAGCACCAGGCCATGGTGGACGCCGTGCGCACCGGCAACCGCGCGGCGCTGGACGCCCTGTCGGTGGCGCACATGGGGCGGGCGCGGGACATCTATGAAGAGAAGTACCTGACGCGCTGAGGCTGGCGCGAGACCTTCCGGCAGCCCGAGGCCACCGTCGCCGAGCGGGTCCTGCAGGCATCTCCGCAGGCCTTGTTCGACTTCACGGTCCTGACCACGGATGCATGATTGGCATGCAAAGCAAAAAGCCCATGTCTCGTTCGAGAACATGGGCTTTTTTTGCTTGCGGACTTGCTTGTCTGGTGCCGACGGCGAGACTCGAACTCGCACAGCTTTCGCCACTACCCCCTCAAGATAGCGTGTCTACCAATTTCACCACGTCGGCTTGGGGTACTGCCTGACTGCCATCCCAAGCACGTTTGCGCTTGGGTTCAGTCACTCTTTCCGCCTTGCATGGGCCGTTTGAGGAGTTCGGCCTAGGCAGAAAAGCCAAGCATTCTATCACGAATGCCTGGCATCACCTATCACTGGGCGGGCTGGGCCGGTGCTGCAGGCACCTCGGCGGCCGGGGCCGGCTGCTGCTGGGGCGCGGCGGGCACGCCCGGGGCGGGCGCCTGCGGGGCGGCAGGCGCTTGCGGCACCGAGCTGGCGCCTTCCGGCGAGGCCGGCGCGGTCTGGCCAGGCAGCGTGGGAACCGAACGGTCCTGGTAGTCCTGCATGACGCCGCCGCCCGTGCCGGTGCGGCTGCCGGTGTTGTGGCCCAGGTAAGCCAGGCCGGCGGTGGTGGCGAAGAAGACCACGGCGGCCCACTTGGTGGAGCGCGACAGGAAGTTGGCCGCGCCGCTGGCGCCGAACAGGCTGCCGGCCGAGCCGCTGCCGAAGGACGAGCCCATGTCGGCGCCCTTGCCCTGCTGCAGCAGCACGAGAACGATGATGGTCAGCGAGGAAATGACCTGCACGGCAAGCAGGACGGAAAGCATCATGGACATTGCAAAAGACTCCGGAAACTTAGGCTGCGGCGATGCGCAGGAATTCGTCGGCGACCAGCGAGGCGCCGCCCACCAGGCCACCGTCGATGTCGGGCATGGCGAAGAGGCTGGCCGCGCTGGCTGCCTTGACGCTGCCGCCGTAAAGGACGCGGACACCGCCCGCGCCAAGTTGTTCGAGGGACTGGCGGATGGCCGCGTGCACGTCCTGCGCCTGTTCGGGCGAGGCGGTGCGGCCGGTGCCGATGGCCCAGACGGGCTCATAGGCCAGCACCATGCGCGACACGGCGGGCGCGCCCAATGCCAGCACGGGCGCCAGTTGGCGGGCAATGACGGCCAGCGTGTCGTCGGCTTCGCGCTCGGCCAGGGTTTCGCCCACGCACACGACCGGCGTCAGGCCGGCAGCCAGCGCCGCCTTGGCCTTGTCGGCCACCTGGGCATCGGTTTCCGCATGCAGGCTGCGGCGCTCGGAGTGGCCCACCAGCACCCAACGGCAGGCGAAATCAGTCAGCATGGCGCCGCTGACTTCCCCGGTGAAAGCGCCCTGCTCCTGGGCGCTGACGTCTTGCGCGCCCCAGCTCACGGTCGAGCCGGACAGGGCCTGCTGGGCCTGCGCCAGATACGGGAAGGGCACGCAGACCCCCACTTCGGTGCCGCCTGCCTGCACACCCTGGGCCAGGGCCGAGAGCAACGTGGCGTTGTCGGCCTGGTTGCCATGCATCTTCCAGTTGCCCAGCACGAGGCGCTGGCGCGTGATGGACGAGGCCTGACGGGGATTCACATCTGCATTCATGCGGCGGGGAATCTAAAAAGGGGGAACGGGGATAAACCCAGCATTGTATCCTGTTACGCCGGTTTTTAGGGCAGACCCGCCCAGGCGTGGTGCGCCCGGCACAACCGTGCCAGGCGGCTGACCCGCCCCTTTTCACCTGCCGGCACCCGTAAGGGCTGCTCAGTTGGTCAGGATGACCTTGCCGATCAGGTCGCCCGACTCCATCAGCGCATGCCCGTCGGCCGCTTTTTCCAGCGGCAGGGTCGTGTGGATGACGGGCTTGACGGTGCCGCGCTCCAGCAAGGGCCAGACATGCTCGCGCAGGGCCTGCGCAATGCCCGCCTTGAACTCCACCGGGCGTGCACGCAGCGTCGATCCCGTGATGGTCAGGCGTCGGCGCAACACCTGCCCCGCGTCGAAATTGGCCTTGATGCCGCCCAGCACCGCGATGATCACGATCCGGCCGTCGTCGGCCAGGCAGGTCAGGTTGCGGGCGATGTAGTCGCCGGCGACCATGTCCAGGATCACGTCCACGCCGCGTCCGCCGGTGGCCTCCTTCACGACCGCCGCGTAATCCTGGGTCTTGTAGTTGATGCCCAGGGTGGCGCCCAGCGCCTGCACCGCGCGCACGCGCTCGTCGCTGCCCACGGTGGCATACACCTGGTGGCCCAGCGCACGGGCCAGCTGAATGGCCGTGGTGCCGATGCCGCTGGCGCCGCCATGCACCAGCAGCGTTTCCTCGCCCGACAGGCGGCCGCGCTGGAACACGTTGCTCCACACGGTGAAATAGGTTTCCGGCAGGCCCGCGGCCTCGACCAGCGACAGCCCCTTCGGAATCGGCAGGCATTGCACGGCGGGGGCCACGCAATACTCGGCATAGCCGCCGCCCGTGACCAGCGCGCAAACCTGGTCGCCCACGGCAAAGCCGCCGGCCTCGGCGTCACCCGCCACGATCTCGCCCGCGACTTCCAGGCCGGGCAGGTCCGACGCGCCCGCAGGCGGCGGATAGTGGCCCGAGCGCTGCAGCACGTCCGGGCGGTTGATGCCGGCCGCCGCCACTTTGATCAGCACCTCGCCCGGCCCCGGCACCGGCACCGGACGCTCGATGGGACGCAGGACCTCGGGACCGCCGGGGGCGGTGATCGCTATGGCTTTCATGCTGACAGGCTCCTCAAATAGTGTGGGAATACAGGCCCCTTTTGTCGCCGGGCCGTCCCAAGACAAAAGACGGCTCCCTCGGAAGGCAGCAAGCCGAAGGCGCGGCGTGGGGGCCCCTATTATGACCGCCGCGGCGGATGCCCTGTCCCGTGTCCATGCCAGGGCGACAGGCAGCGCGCGAGCGCGCCGGCCACGTACGCTACACTCTCGCTCTTCGACGGGACGGACGGGCTGCGCAACGCAGCCGTGCCAGCTGTCCCGGACAGACCAGGAAGCGTGGCAGAGTGGTCGATTGCACCGGTCTTGAAAACCGGCAACGGGCAACCGTTCGTGAGTTCGAATCTCACCGCTTCCGCCAGGTCCAGCCTTGCAGGCCCCCCTCCCCCACCCAGACCGACCGCGCCCGCCTTACTGGCTGGCCCGCACATGCCCCGGCGCCACGCCATAGCGGCGCCTGAACGCCGTGGAAAAATTGGCCGCGCTGGTATAGCCGGCCTGCCACGCGGCCTGCGCCACGCTCATGCCCTGCTGCTCCAGCGCCACGCGCGCGCGCTCCAGCTTGGCGTCCCTCAGGTAATCGAAGACCGTCCGGCCCCAGGCCGCCCTGAAATGCCGCTGCAGGGTGTTCACGCTCATGCAGGCATGGCAGGCGATGGCCTCCAGGCTCAGGGCATCCGCCTCGCCGCTGTCCAGCCACGCGCGCAATTGCGCCATGCGCTGCACGTCACGCGGCCGCAGCCGGGCGTTCGGCTCGCTGGCCACCGTGGGGCCGGGTTCGGTCTCCCAGGCCGCGAAGGCCTCCGCCAGCAGCCCCAGCGCACGCGACTCCAGATACAGGTTCCAGAGCGTCGGCACGGCAATGGCCGGCATCAGCATCTGCTCGACCGTCGCCACGGCCTGCGGCGACAGCGTCCAGCTGCGCACGGCCAGGTGCTCGCGGGCGAAGGCACGGATGGCAGGCCCGTTGGCCCCGCGCGCCAGCCACGTATCGAGCCACGGCCATGGCACCGTGATGGAAACCGTCCGTTCGATGGTGCCCCGCATCCCGCAACGGCGGAACTGGTCAGGGCGCGCCACCGCGATCATCGTGCCCTGCACGGGCTGCGCCGGCCGCGCTGCCGGCCCCAGCTGCAGCGAGAGATCGCCAAAGCAGACATCGGCCCGCCCACCGACGACCATCGCAATGCGCAAGCCCTCCTTCAGCACCGCCTTGACCTGGGAGCCCTGTAGATCGCGGGCGTCGACGCGATGCACGATCAGGCCGCTGGGCAGGACCGTGGTATCGAACACGCCGTCCAGGACGGGGCGGTCGATGGCGGGCACGGACACGCTGTAGTTCACCGCGGCGTGGGCGGCCAGGGTTCGCAGGCGCTCGGCGGGCACGCTGGCGCGTTGGTGGGCGGTGTCGGGACGAAGTTCAGGCATGGGCGGATGAATGGCGATGGCGCAAAGGGTTTCGGTGGCGGGACAAACTCACGCGCCCCGGGCGCACTGCACAATGTCTAGCCGCAAAGCTAATGCAAATCGTTATCAATTAAATCATGAGCTTGGCAGCGATCAAGGCCGACCCAGACGTCGACGCCCCATGTCGTTGCTTTGCCGCAACGTAGCGCCAGACACAACGACAATGACCGCCACTCACCGCTCCCTCCGCATGTACCGGCTGCACCATGCCGCCGCCCTCGCCAGCGTGGCCTTCGCCCCCGCCTTCGCGCAAACCGTCCCCGTCACGCAACTGGAATCCGTCAGGGTCCTGGGCACGGCCGAAGAGGAGATCAAGGAATCGCTCGGTGTCTCGGTGATTTCCGCCGAGGACATCGCCAGGCGTCCGCCCGCGACCGACCTGTCCGAGATCATCCGGCGCGAGCCCGGCGTGAACCTGACCGGCAACAGCGCCAGCGGCAACCGGGGCAACAGCCGCCAGATCGACCTGCGCGGCATGGGCCCGGAAAACACGCTGATCCTGATCGACGGCAAACCCGTCTCTTCCCGCAACTCGGTGCGCTACGGCTGGAACGGCGACCGCGACACGCGCGGCGACACCAACTGGGTCCCGCCGGAAGAGGTGGAACGCATCGAGGTGATCCGCGGCCCGGCGGCGGCCCGCTACGGCTCTGGCGCCATGGGCGGCGTGGTCAACATCATCACCAAGCGGCCGACCGACAAGCTCAGCGGCTCGGTCACCTACTACACGAACCAGCCCGAGAGCGGCGAAGAAGGGGAATCGCATCGCGCGAACTTCCGCCTGAGCGGCCCCTTGAGCGACAAGCTGTCGTTCCGGCTGTACGGCGGCTACAGCAAGACCCGGCCCGACGCGCAGAACATCAACGAACAGAACACGACCGTCGACCAGACCCAGATCGCCGGACGCGAAGGGTTCGTCAACCAGGACCTGAACGCGCTGCTGAGCTGGGCGCTGACCAGCCGGCAGACCCTGGAACTGGACGCCGGCTACAGTCGCCAGGGCAACCGCTATGCGGGCGACACCATGCTGAACAACGGCGGCGGCAATCCCGCTTTCGTCAGCAGCCTGTATGGCAGCGAAACCTACGTCATGTACCGCAACAACGTCGCCCTGACCCATCGCGGGCGCTGGGACTGGGGCGACTCGCGCCTCTCGCTGGCCTACGAAGGCACGCGCAATGCGCGCCAGAACGAAGGCCTGGCGGGCGGCCCCGAAGGCGCGCCCGCCGAAGGCGAAGGGTGGTTCGCCTCGCGCCTGAAGAACTGGCGCGCCAGCGGCGAGGTGAACGTGCCCTTCTCGCTGGGCTTCGACCAGGTTGCCACCATCGGGGCTGAATACCTGCGCGAATCGCTGGAAGACCCGGGCTCCCTGCGCAGCAACTTCTGGGATCCGCCCGCAGGCGCCATTCCCGGCTTCAGCCGAGGCGCGACCCGCAAGCGCGCCAGCAGCTATGCCCTGTACGCCGAGGACAACATCGAGGTGGGCACGCGCACGACGGTCACGCCCGGCCTGCGCCTGGATCACCACGACGACTTCGGCAACACCTGGAGCCCGAGCCTGAATGCCTCGCACCGCATCACCGACAAGTTGACCATCAAGGGCGGCATCGCGCGTGCCTACAAGGCGCCCAACCTGTACCAGGCCAACCCCAACTACCTGCTCTTCAGCCGGGGCTTCGGCTGCAACCAGGCCGAGGTCAACAGCGGCGGCTGCTTCCTGCAGGGCAATGCGGATCTTGCCCCCGAGACCAGCGTGAACAAGGAACTCGGCCTGGCCTATGACTCGGGCACGTGGCGCGCCAGCGCGGCCTACTTCCGCAATGACTACCGCAACAAGATCGTCGCCAGCAACCAGTACGCCTATCAGTTGCCCAATGGCCAGCGGGTGTTGCAATGGGTCAATAGCGGCAAGGCGGTCGTCGAGGGCGTGGAAGGCAACCTCTTCATTCCGCTGACCGCCGCACTGGACTGGAACACCAACTTCACCTACATGATCGAGTCCAAGGACAAGCGCACCGGCGAACCCTTGAGCGTGATTCCCAAGTACACCGTGAACACCACGCTGGACTGGGCGGTCACCGATCAATGGCGCATCCAGGGCAACGTGACCTGGTACGGCAAGCAGGAAGCCCCCGGCTTCACCGCGCGCCGCAACCTGCCCATTCCCGATGGCAACCGGACGGCACTCTCGCCCTATGCGCTGGCAGGCCTGAACACCAGCTATACCGTCAACCGCAACCTGCGCTTCACCGTGGGCGTGAACAACCTGTTCGACAAGAAGCTCTATCGCGAAGGCGTCGCCGACTATGCCGGCGCGGCGAGCTACAACGAGCCGGGCCGCTCGTACTTCGCCTCGGCCACGGTCTCGTTCTGATGGATGTCCGGCGCAGACACCTGATCGCCTGCGCCACGCAGGCGCTCCTGCCAGGCATTGCGCTGGCGAAAGCGCCTGCCGCCATCCAGCCCATGTCCCACTTGCAGCAGACTTTTTCGCTGGCGCGTCACGATGGCTACACCGCCTGGCGGGTCACGATCCGTCAGCCGGCGGGCCCGGCGCCTGCCCAGGGCTGGCCTGTGGCCTACATGCTCGATGGCAATGCCGTGCTGCAGGCGCTGCCCTCGCATGCGCCCCTGGCCCAAGGCCTGTTGCTGGTGGCCGTGGGCTACGACACCAACGACCGCTTCGACACCGCAAGCCGGGCGTGGGACTACACCCCGCTGCCACCCGGCGCCCACGGTTCGGCACCCGACCCGCGTTCCGCGGCGCGCCTGAATGGCGGCGCCGACCTTTTCCTGGCGTTCCTGCTCCGCTTGCACGGCGAGCTCGCCGCACACTGGCACATTGATCCCAGGCGACGCACCTTGTACGGCCACTCCTATGGCGGCCTGTTCGTGCTGCACGCCCTGCTCACACAACCTGGCGCCTATGACCGCTATGTCGCCGCAAGCCCCTCGCTGTGGTGGCACGCGCCGTTCATGGCGCAGCGCATCACGGGCGCGCCGCAACGCCCCGCCTCGATGCCGCGCGGCGCCTTGCTGGTGCTGGCAGGGGGCGCCGAGCGCGTGCGGCAGGAACGTTGCCAGGACTGTGCGTCCGGCGCCCCCACGCCGGGGCAGGCCGAGCGTTTTGTGCAGGACATCTCGGCACGGCCGGACCTGCATGCACGGTTCCGCATGCTGCCCGGCCTGTCCCACGGCGAAACATTGAATGCGTCGCTGCCTTGGGCGCTGCGCATGGCGAGTGCGGCAAGCGCTTGCCTGGACTGAACGGCAGCCGCCTCGCGGGACTGCCGGCGGGCCCTGCCATGATTTGCCGCAGCCAGGATTATCTGGGATGATGCGCGGCGCCCAGGCTCAGGCTCCGCCGCGCCCTGGCCCGAGTGGTGAAATGGTAGACACAGGAGACTTAAAATCTCCCGACCTCAGGTCGTGCCGGTTCGAGTCCGGCCTCGGGCACCAAGGAAATACGCCACTCTCAGAGCGCCCGCACCTTGAGCAAAGGGCGGGCGTTCCGCATTTGTTCCGCAGCGTGTTCCGCGTTTTCGATAATGATGCCTGGCCGGTGCGACGGTGCGGCGACAGGAATGCTGAACGGCATCCGACGCCATTTCGCCTTTGGATCGCTAGTGCTTTGACCGCGTGGCTGGCTTACCCACCACGCCGGTCCTTGCGCCCCGACGCTTTTCCATCAGGATGGGCGTGTCGTCCCGAGGCTTGAACATCCCTCCCGCTTCATCCGCCGTGGGGTTCGGGTTGCCATCAAACCGCGTGGCCCGATGCTCCACATCATCCGGATGGGGAAACACGTCTTGCTCCGGCCTCCTGCCTTCCGGAGCTTTATCCGCTGGTTTCTCGATATCGCTACGTCGTGCATTCATACAGGCTCTCCTCGTATTGGTTGGCCTGTACCCACCGTAACGTGATGCGCATGTCTCATTGAGAATCAGAACGTTAGCGCAGCAACCAAGCGCGTCAGTTACGAGAGCCAGCCCCCGCAAGCTTGGGTTGATAGACAAGGACTGTTTCATCTTTTGGCACCAATCCGTCGCCTATTTTTCCCGGCATACACTGTACGCCCATCCAGTGAATTGCCATGTCTTTCCGCCCCTACCTAACCGACGACGAGCTGCGCGAGATCACCGCGCGATCCCACCCCGGGACCGATACTTGGCGGCTGCTATGGGAGATCCGGCGCTACCAAGCCTTGGCGCTCCGGTTCAACCAGGTGATGGCCTCGCTCGGCCCCCATCCCCGCATCAATCCCACCGTCGCCAGCGTGGCTCAATCCGAGCTGGCGGATGTGCCCGTGGTGCAACGCAAGCGTGCCGACAAACTGACGTTGGAGCCCGCGGGGCCTGCCAAGCGTAAATGCGCGCCGGTGCCGCACGACCTCGAAGACTACATCCCCCTATTCGATCCCCCGGCGCCGCCGGCTTTGAAGCCGAAGCCCTAGCGCAGAGAGTCATAGGCCCGCTCGCAGGTCAGTCCTGCGGCGCGGGCTCGGTCAGCCGCTGCAGCGTATTGGCCCGCCAGGTCGTCAAGCTCTCCAAGCAGCTCGGCGAACATGCCGATGGGGTCGCCGACTGGCGCGCCTGACTGGGCAGCGCCGGAATTGCTGGCGGGTCGATGGCGACGGGCATATTCCGCGACTGCGTCCCGCACCCGGACATCAGCAGCACGGCGCTCACGCTCAACAACAGCGGCCAGTTCTTGGTCGGCTTCATTCCTTATCTCCTCGATGGCGGCCACACGCCGCCGTTCCTCTGCTCTTGCATCGGCCTGGGCGGCGGCAACCTCGGCACGCGCCTCCAGGTCGCGGCGCCCGTAGCCCACGTCCTCGCGCCGGTCGCCATACCAGCCGAGTGCGAACCACAAGGCCAGCACCACGGCGCCCGACAGCAGGTAGGGCAGCGCCCTTTTCAATAGGGCCGCGCTCAATTCAGCCACTCCGGTGCGCTGGCGGGCGCGGCGGGCGCAGGCGTCACCGCTCGATCCACGGCGCGCGCAGCCTGCCCCGCCTGCTGAGCGGCCTTCTTCGCCGTGGTGGCCGCGGTGTTGGCAGTGCTACCCGCTGCGCCGGCACGCGACGCCGCCGTAGCTGCCTTCTCCGCCGCGACCTGCGCCGTTTCGGCCGCCCCCTGGGCCGTATCTGCGATTTGCGGCAGGCGGTCCTGGATGATCAGCATCAGCTGCCGGTTGATGTCCATCAGGCGCTGCTGTTCAGCCTGGTGCGCGGCCGATAGGGCCGCCACCTGGACATCGGCGCTCGACAGCCCTGATTGCCGGCCGATGGCCACGCTGCCCCCCACGATCAAGGCGAGCAGCAGCCAGCCCTCAACCAGCGCCACAGCGCGCGGATGGGTGCGATACAGGCGATCAATCGCCTCACGGATGCGGGTTGGCATCGAGTCTCTCCAGTTTGGCCTGCATGTACCCCATCTGGGTTTCCAGGCGCGCGATCTTCTCGCGCAGGTCCGCCACCTCGCGGTAGGCGTCGTTGCGCTCCTTGGCGAACATGTCCGCGCGGGCGTTCGCCGCGGCCAGCTGCGTAGTGAGCATGTCGATCACCTCGACGCGCGCCTCATCGCCCGCGCGCTCCACCGAGTCGCGAGACAGCCAGCGGCGCAGCATCAGCCCGCCGCCTATGATGGTGGCTGCCAGCGCCCCCAGCCAACCGCCCAGGCCCGAACCTGCAAGTTCTTCAGGTAGTTGCATCAGCGCCTCACAGCTTCACGATGCCCGGCACATAGCCGCGGGCCTGGGACCAGGACAGCACCTGCCGGCGCATGCGCGTGCCAATGCCCAGGTGCACCCATTCCGTGGCGCCCTGCTCGTAGATGAGCTGGTCGAAGGCGATGCCGCTGCCTTGGATTGCTGCGCAGACCTGGCGCACCGTGCCGAAGCGCGGGCTGGTGAAATCAGCCGCCAGCCCGTTGCTGTGGTCGCTGGTCGTGGATCCGCCCACGGCGCGGTTCAAGGCCGGCGAGCGGTAACCACTGCTGATGAGCATCGGCTGTCCCAGCAGCGCGCGCACCTTCTCCAGGGTCTCGGCCAACCGCTGCAGGTTGGCCAGATGCGCAGGCCCCGGCGTGTTGTCGATGCCGCGCGCCGCGGCGGTGTCCGAGCGGGTCAGCTCGGCCAGGATGAAGTGTGGGGATAGGCGCATGGTTCCTCCAGGCGTAAAAAAACCCGCTTGTGCGGGCCTGTGGCTCAGAACTGCTTAGGACGCTGCGGACTACCAGCCCGGCGTGAACGCGGCCAGGTCCGCGGTGCTCATGGTGGCCACCGCTTCCTTCATGGCGCGCTGGCGCTGGTGGATCTCGAATCCACGCTGGGCGCGTGCGGACTGCATGGCCACCAGCAACGCATCCAGTGCCTCGCCATCCATCGGCACGTCCTCGTTGTCGTGGTCGGTCCAGAAGAAATCGGGTACGGCGCCCAAGCCGCCGCCGATTGCGCCCTGCAGCCGCGCCAGGCTGGCGTCGTCGCCGTCCCACATGCGGCCGTCATGGTCGAACACCACGCCGATGCGCTCCTCGCCGTCGCGCCAGGCCTGGATCAGAGCGGATGCGGCCGCTCTGGCGCTGGTCAGCTTGTGCTCTGCCGTGACCAAATGCGAATAGTCGATCGTCATTTCGGGAACTCCACAGGCCCGTTGGGCGGGTTGTTGATGGGCGCGGGGAAGCGCGCGGCCTGACTGGCCTCGGCGCCGTGAGGCAGTAGCAGCGTGACATGCAGAACGCCGTCGATACGCTCGACCGGCCCCAGAATGACGTCGCAGTCGATGGCGCTTTCGGGCAGCGTGGCACCCTCGGTGACGCCGCTGAAATCGAATCGCCGGCCGTCGATGGTCAGGGCGTCGCCGTCACGCTCGACCGTTACCTGCCGATCACTGAGTTGGGGGGTGAGGTGAATGTTCATCAGGTTTTCCAATTTCCAAGGGTGATGAGGCGGAGGCTGCCGCTCGACGATCCGGGCGCGCTGGCAGCTGGTGAGACGAGGTAGCCCCCCGCTGGGAACTGAGTCAGTGTGGGTTGCGACATGCCTGCCAGATACGCAGAACGACCCGAGATATCGTTGTCGTAAAACGAACCTGCAACCAACGATGGCGCCGAGCCCACAAATGCTGCCGGGATCACCTGCGCTCCCAGCTGCAGATAGGAAAAACCACCCGGCGAGGATGTCCATGACGAGCCGGACAAATTCAGATTCGAAATGGTGAAGCAGATCTGCGTGCCGTCAGCGAACCGCAACCACCGACCGTTGGAATTCGCCCCCATCTCAAACAGCGCGCCGCCAGCCACCGTGCCTGCGATGGACGCAAACGCCGCGTCGCCAACCTCGCTGGCTGCCAGCAGGCGCCCCAGGATCGGGGCGATATCCACCCACGCCGAGCCGGCAGCATTGCGCCGGCGCAGCCTGTTTGTGCCCGTGTCTGCCCATGTGTAGTAAGGCAGCGCCAAGGCGGCAGGGTCATCCGGCCCGGCCAGATTGGTCCCGTGAGTCCGCAATGCGGCATTGATCTGTGTGACCAAGTCCACCCCGGGCAGGGGCGGCGTGGTCGTCACTTGGGTTTGTGTCTGCATGGTCAATATCCCTGTGCCAGCCAGTTGATTTCACGCGCCACTGAGGTGGCGCCGTTGATGATGCGAATTTCGAATCCTGTCAGCGTGGAGGTCGTCAGCACCGCCTGGTCGCCAGCCTGCGCGTCCAGGATGGTGATCTGCACGTTGGGGCGGGCGTGGAACGGCTTGGCGTAGGTGACGGACACACCTTCTGGCGGGACCGCCAGACCCTCACCGTGCTGCACCAGGTCGGGCACATCCACCGTCCAGGTGAACTGCGTCACGTAGGGGATGATCAGCGGGTCGTCGGTGCTCAGCAGCAGCCGCACGTCGAAATAACGCGCATTGATCAGGCCCGGCACGTAGTCCATCCAGTCGGACCAAACGCCCTCCTCCTGCGCATGCCGGATCTGCGGCCGCACCGTCACGAACTGCCGGTCGCTGCCATTCAGAACGTCGGCAATGGCGAATATGTCGGACGAACTCAGGATGTCGGCACTGATATTCCGGGCGGCAAACTCCACATCCAAGTCGATGCGCACCGGCGTGACATAGCCGATGTCGACACGATCAGCCTCGGCCACGGCATACGTGCCGCTGGGTGCTGGGCCGCCGTACCAGAGAACATCCTGCTCGGCCAACACGTCCGAGATACTCAAGACATCGCCCTGCGGCGCCAGCGTCAGCGACCCCTCATAGACGTACGCGCCGCCGGACACAGTGCCTGCCCACGCCGGCGCCTCATCACGCTGCACCAGCACGTTGCGCACCAACACCGCGCCCGCGATTTGCAGGGTATCGGGGTCACCATAGATCACCGTGCCATTCGAGAGCCGAAACCGCGCTGCCACCCAATACAGCCCGTTGTCCACGGCCAATTGCTCCAGCGCGGGCGTGATCGCCACCGTGGCGCCGTTGGCCCAGGTATCGCCCAGCCGCACCTCATACATCGGTTGCCGCCCGTCAACCACGGAGCGCCACACCAACACCGTCAGCCCGTCACGAAAGACGCTGGTCAGGCCGATGACGGGTGGCAGGGGCGCTGCGAGCCCCTGGACGGTATAGGTCAGTGACCGCGGCGCGCCGGCGCCTGTGCTGCCCGCGGGCGTTACTGTGATCTGCACCACGTCGCCAGTACGCGCCGTGACGTCCAGACTGCGTCCGTCCACCACCTGCACCGGTGAGGCCCGCCCGTTCACGGACACCGCCACACGCACCGGCATCTCACGCGACAACACCCAGCCGAACGTCACCCGCACCTGATCGGCGGGCACGCTCATGATCGCCTCGGACGCGGACAGCGAGAACACAACACCCGACAGCCCGGCGCCATCACGCGGCGGGGTGTACTGGTAGGGGTTCGTCTCGCTGGCGTAATACTGCGGATCGTCGTCGATAGCCTGGAACCGCACACCCTCGTTAACTGGCTCGACACTGACGATTTTGAACCGCCGGCCAGGTGTGGCCATCGGGTCGAACTGCCAAGCCCAATCCAGCGGCTGTGCATCCTCGTAGCCCGTATCCCCCGGCATCGGAAAACCGTCCAGCGATGTGACGACGGTGAGCTGATCAACCTCGCCAGACGCCGACGTGACGGACACCGTGCGCATCTGGCCCTCGGGACCGCGCAGCAACACCGTACCTGTGCCTGCCGTGGGCACCATGCCATCCAGCACCATGAGCGGCAATTGCCCATCCTCGGCGCCTCGGCTGCCGGGCATGAGGCGGCCCGAGTAGCCCCACACCGTCAGGTCGTGCGAGAACGACACCACGTCGCCGCGCGTGGCAACGTAGCCCTCGATATCCGTTTCCCACGTCACGCGGCGGCGGTGCCACAGCTGCGAAGCGGCCAGCAGGTTGGCCTCCCGCCCCGCCATGTCCGCACTGGTGCAGCCCTCCAGGTCCAGCTGCAGCGGGTTGTTCGTCGCAGCCGCACCGGGCACGCGCGCGCGCACCTCGTCCATTTGGTAATTGCGGGCAGCGTTTGCGAAGTTGATAACGATCTCGTCCACCGTGCCGTCGTTGACGTAACCGACCTCGAACGTGCCCGCCCGGATATTGAAAGGGCCAAACATCGCCGTCACCGGCAGGTCCGCTGCGTCCCAGATCACCCCCAGGCGCCCCGACTGCCAGGTCGGCGATGCGCGGCCGGCGCGCGCGATGATCTGCAGCACCTCCGCTGCGGCCATTTTGCGGTCCAGCACCCAGTCGAACGTCAGCCCCTTCTGGTCGCACCACGCCGCCCACGCAATGATGGAATCCGTGTCGACCTCGCCAGCACCCAGCCCCCCGCCATAGATGCGCTGCCCGGCAGCATTGCGCTGGCCAATGGCGAACCAGCGGAACCACCACGCCGGATTGCGCGTGTGCTGGAACACCCAGGCCGAGCCATTCCAGACGTGTGCGGACGCCGCTGCCATGGCGTTGAGTTCGTCGATCTGCCCGTTCAGCTGGCCCGATGCCCGGATGCGGACCGCTAAACGCGTTTGGCCGGTGTAGTCCGCCTGGTCGACCTGGTACGCCAGGATCTGCTGCACGGCAGTCTCGTTGGACTCGCGCGAGCTGTTGATGTCCGGGGTCATCTTGGTCACCCGCACCTC
This sequence comes from Orrella dioscoreae, assembly GCF_900089455.2. Classification (NCBI taxonomy): domain Bacteria; kingdom Pseudomonadati; phylum Pseudomonadota; class Betaproteobacteria; order Burkholderiales; family Alcaligenaceae; genus Orrella; species Orrella dioscoreae. Next base: position 1,350,785 of record NZ_LT907988.1, on the reverse strand, counting down.
GTACTGCCCCTGGGAAACATTCCACCCGATGGCGCGCCGGGTCGGCTCCTGACGTGCCCCGGTCAGCAAATAACCGCTGATTCCGGGCGTCACCAATGGGTCAGGAGCGACCCCTTGCCACGGCTGTCCCAGGCGGTACGGGTGCGGGCGCCAGCGCCAGACCGCGTACACCGACTCCCGGGTGTATGGGTCCCGCACCAGGGTTTCCTGGCCGTCCCAATGTTCAGCAGGATTGGTGCTGCCGTAGAGCATCTGCACGCCATCGCGCTCGGCGGCCCAATAGTGAGTCGCATAGACGGCGTTCACGCCCCCCAGCACTGTGTAATCCCCCGTGCTGCCAGCGGGGCGGTACTCGATCATCACATCCACCGTGCGCGAGCCCACGCCCCCGTCATCAGCGATAACGAACAGCCGCGCCGCCAACTCCACAGTGATGTAGGTCACGTCGGTGGGCGTCGTGCGGGTGAACGACTGGTATGCCACCAGCGTGGCGCCCTGGATCGTGTCCACGTTGCCCAGGACCATGCCCAGACGCCCATCAGGACCGGATACCTGCGTCTGGACGCCCTGGTATGACGTGATCGGCGTGTCCCCGATGCGGATGTCGGAGATCGCCACGCCAGTGCCCTGCAGCCCGAAATGGAACAACTGCGTCAGGTACGAGTCGTCGCCCTCCTGCTGGGTGTACGGTGCCGCGCCCAGGTCGGGCACGACGCGATGACGACCGAAGATGATCGCCATCGGCTCCCACTGGCGCGCGCGGTTGCGGCCGCCGCTGATGGCGTAGGTCGGGCTCGTCTCGAACTTGTTGGTGCCGAGTTGGCCGAACGTCGGGCGCGGCGGGGGAAGCAGTGCGCTGATGATGATGGATCCGCCAAGGGCCACGCCCGCGGACACGAGCGCGCCACCAACTGCGGTGGAAGTGCCGAAGAATGACCCTGCCGCCATGCCATAGGCAGCGCCCGCCCAAGCCGCCGCGACCACTACCGCAAGCATGGCTACCGTGCGCAGAATCTTCCCGCCCCCACCGCCCTGCGGCTGATATGCGCGTACGACGATCAGGTCGCCGGTGCGGGGAATCAGGCGCTGCCACAGCGCCTCAGGCACGGGCCTGCCGTTCTGCCAGACATCGACCGGGCCTTGGGCAATCGTCACCCCAGTGCGCTGCACGTAGGCGCCCAGGGTTTCACCAGGCAAGAAGGCCGCATAAGCCAGATCCTTCCCCTCATGGCTTACAGGGTTGGGCAGGCTGACGAGGGCGGGTCCTGGGGTTTCAATCACTTCCATGCGTAGAACCCTTCGAGTTGAAAATGCAGCCTTGTCACGTCGCGCAAACGTTGGCGCAACACCGACCCAGCGGATTGGTCCGCGTGCAGCACCCACCACTCGCCGGCCAGCCAGCACATGACACCTATGTGGCAAAGCTGGCCTCGGCCCTTGAGCAAGACGGGGCAACCATCGCGCGGGGCGGATATCCGCTCAGCTGCCTCGTCCTGGTGTGCCGCCACCTGCTCCGCCTGTGCCCGAAGGCCTACCGCATGAGAGGCAGGAATCTTGGGCGTTATCCCAAAGACCTCGCTCGACACCCGTGCAGCCAACGCGGCGCAATCTCCGGTGTTGGGAACGTAGGGAAGGCCTACGAATCTGTCTGACCAATGCATACTGATGGACGAAAAAAAACCGCCCGAGGGCGGTTTGTTCATATGGGATTATTCAACTGCACTTACTCAGGGAGCCATTTTGAAGGTCACCCTCCAAGCGCCGAGCGGCATCCATCCAGCCTCGGGGCTCACCGAATACCGGTCGCGAGAAAACCCTCTGCACACCGATCCGGCCCTTGGCCGCGGTTGAACCCGATGCGGCCAGTTCGATCCGTCCGTAAACCGGGTCTGTGGATTTGTGTATCGAGCCGACATGGATATCGATGCGCAACGACTGCTTGTCAGGCGCCTCGCTCCATACCGCCTCCTTCCTCTCGAAGAAACCATGGCAGACGCTGTCGTGATTCTTCAGCTCTGCCACCACATCCGGATAAGGGCGCTGGATATCGATCGCCATCCAATCGAACTCGCTTTCGCCAAGCCTATCGGCTGGCGTCGCACAACCAGCCAGCACAGCCGCCACCAGCAATGCACCGAAAACTCGCATCCCGCTCTCCTGTCCCATTGACCGGGCGATTATGCATCACCACAACCCGGGCGCGGTACTGGGGTCGTATCGCACGGTCACCGCGGACTGCATCAACGTGTTCTTGAACCCGAGCGCGCCGCTCACCACCTCGTTGGTGATGGCCAACTCGGACAGATCCAGCGTCATGTCGAACTCGATCACGTCCGGCTGGCTGCGCAGCACCTGCAGGATGCGGCACTTGGCGCCCTTCCCGCCCTGGCTGACCTCCAGCCACTGCGTCAGCTCGCGGCCGATGTTGTCGACCTCCAGGCGGGCCTGGGGCACCTGATCCTGCTGGTCGTCGGGCAGCACCAGGTTGAAGGCCGTGGCGAAGAACTCCGCGCCCGTGATGGTCACGTTCTGACTGTCGTTCACGAAGCGCGCAGGCACGGCCAGATCGGGATGCGTGATCTCGATGGCCACCAGGAACGGCTCGTCGGCGCTGGTCGCCAGAAGGTTGCGGCGGGCGTTGGGGGAATAGGATCTCGGCATATCAGCCCACCGTCTCGATCTGGCACGTGGCCCGCCACACCTTGCCTGGCGATGACCACTCGTAGCGCCCCCCGACAATGCGGGTCTGCTTGACCGTCTGCGTGAGGGGGTCAGTCCAATTGAACCAGCCCGCGCCCCCGCTGATAGCCGTACGCGCCCACTCGTCGAATAGGAGCTTGTTGGCCAGGACACCGACGTGAATGGTGGCCGCGCGCGTCACGATAGCCAGCGAGCGGGTCGGGCGCTGCTTGGCAATGCCGTTGTCCATCTCGGTGCGCAGCACGCCGTAGTCGGGCGTCTCGGTGTAGCCCTGGAGCAGGATGCACGCATACTCGGGAAAGTCCGCCATCACGCCCCCACCAGGCCTTTGACCGCCTGCGCCGTCTGCCCATTTTTCTTCAGATCAGAAACCACAATTCGTATGATCTCGCCCTTCGCATCGAAACCGCGCTCAGCACCAGTTACTTGCTGGGGGGTTCCGTTGTTGATGACCTCCACCCGCAAATCCCCGCCAGCCTGCGTGCGGCCCACCGGCGGCGGCAGCGAAGGCGAACCCGCGATGCCGCCCGCCGCATGTCCGGTACGGATGGCGCGACGCAAGGCGTTGAAGCCCCGTTCTCCGCCCAGAGCGCGGATTTCATCCTGATTCAGTACGCCTTCGCCGCGGTGAACTATGCCCGCCGGCTCATAGCGTCCACCGTCACCGGTGTAGCCGCCGCTGTCGAACTGAATGTTGTCAAGGAGCCCGCCACCGGTTCCCCCGATGCCCTGCAGGCTTGAGCCTGACACGGTGGAACTGCTGCCCATCCAGCTGCCCAGGGCGTTGCCCAAGGCGCCAGCCAGCGGCCCTGTGATGCTTTGCTGGACAGCAATCCGGACCATGTCGGAAATGATGCTGTCGGCCAGATCCTTGAAGTTCAGCTTGCCGTTGCGCACGAACCCGGTCAGCGCGTCTTCCATGCCGGAAAACGCGTTTGTCACTGCGCCCTCGATAGACGAGGCCACATTCATCGCGCTGTCGGCATAATTGCCCAGCCCACGGGCCACCCCGAGTTGCCACGATGACTCCGCCTCCCGCTTGCGGATCGAGGATGCGAGCAGGATCTCGACCTGCTGGTCCTCGGCCGACTTCAGCGCCGCGATGCGCTCTTCGTAGGCCGTCTTGGCCAGGCGCGTGGATTCGACCTGCTGGTCTTCCTCCAACTTGCGGCGGCGCTCGGCGTATTGCTGCCGGATAGCCACCTCCTGCTCCATCAGCTCGCGCTGCCGATCCGACAGCCCCACCCCCGCCACATCGATGTTGCGCTCATCGCGGTAAAGATCGATCTCGCGCTGCACTGATTGAACGTAGATGGTCTGCTGGATCGCCTCTTGCAGGCGCTTGTACGCGGCCACTTCGTCGTACAGGGCCAAGGCTTTCTTGCGCGCTGCGCCCGTCCCAGTCGCCACCTCGATGCGATACCGGCCCGCCGCTTCCTCCGTCATGCCCAGCGTGGCCTTCTGGAGTTCTAAGGCCTTCACCATGCTGACCAACTCGTTGTTGGCCTTTGAGGTGGACTCCTTCAACGCCTTTTTCGCCTTGTCGGCGGTATCGATGGTCTTCGCGTACTCACGCGCGGACTTCAGGTCCTCTTCGCTGAACGTGAAGAGCCCCGCATCTATCTGGGCGTCCAATTTGGCCGACTCGGTCAGCTTGCCTGCGACGACCGCCTGCTTTTGCAGGTTCTCCAGATAAGAGGCCGCAGCCTTGCTGGTCCGAACGATGGATTCGGCCACGCCACCCTGCGCGCCAGATGCTGCCTCTGCAGATGCCGCCAGACCGCGCTGGGCCTCCACCAGCACTTCTATCTCGCGCGACAACTGCGATGCGTTGCCCGCAGACTCGACAATTTTCTGGGCGAGTTCGGTCAACTTGACGCGACCTTGCTCGCTTGCGCGTCCTGACTGTATGTAGGTGTCTATCAGCCCCGACAGCGCCGCAGCCATTTCGTTGGACGACAGCGCCGTGTCCTGCACAATTCCCCGCACCTCAGCAGAGAACTCCGAACGGAACTGGGCTGCGGCACGCGTACCCTGGGACAGCGAAGGGCTGAAAGCATCACCCAGGTCCGCAATGGCCGATCGAGTTTCCTTCAGGGCAGCATCAAGATCCTCCGTCTTGATGGTGATGACCTGTTCGCGCTGCAACTGGTTAAGCTGCTGGAACGATGCCACCAACTCGTCGATGCCGCGTTTGGTGTCGGCGACCGCCCGCGCTCCTGCCGAAGCCGAATCACGCGCGTCTCGACCATACTGGTTCCAGGCATACGCGGCACCCACCAGCGCGAGCGTGACGGCTCCCACCGGCCCGCCGACCAGCGCAAGAGCTGCGCTGGACGCGCGAGCGACAGCACCGAGGCCCGCCAGCCCGGCGGCCGCCGGCGCGCTCACGCCCGCCATGCGTGCCAGCGTAGCCTGGTAGCGTGCTGCCTCAACCTGAGCGACAGCGAACGCGCCCGCCGAGGATAGCGCGGCAGCGGTCAGCCTGGTTCCCAGCACCACGGCCAGGGCACCAGCCCCGACCGTCAGGGCGTTCAAGCCATCCCTTGCCGCATCGGAACCCAGCGCGTCGTTCACAGCCTCGATGGCCCACCGCAAGCCAGTGAGACTGCCACTCTCATCCGTCAGCAGCGCTGATACCGTGTTGCGCAAGCCGGCCAGCGATCCGCCCAACGTGTCCCGTGCTGCAGCGGCGGCGCCCCCGTAGCTTTCCTCCAAGGCCTTGAGGATAATGGCCTGCGCTTCAGCAGTGCGGCCGGTGGCTTCCAAGCGCTCAGCCAGCTTCTTCTGCTCGTCGGTGAACCGAAATCCCTGTCGAGACAGCGCGGCCAAGCCCTCCGAAGGGATATCCAACGCCCGCCCGATTGTCTCGGCAGCGGCACGCACGGTCATGCCGGTGCGCGCCGCCATATCGGCAGCTGCCTGCATGGCGCGCGGGAACTCCTGGCCCGCAATGCCGGTAAATGCCAGCAAGGCAACCTGCGCCTCGGTCACCTCGCCGGCCGAGAACGTGCTGGCCGACTCGATGGCATCGGCCATGGCGTTCAGGCTGTCCGCGCTCATGGACGCCGCGCGGCCCGTCGACTCAAGCACCGCGGCCAGTTGCGCCTGCTCGTTCTGCGCATTGATCGTGTTCTGCACGAACGCGGTCAACGCCGTGCCGACCGATATCCCTGCGAATGCCGCCCCCATGAGCGCCGAGGCGCGCGTCCAGGACGAGCCCACCTGCTCGGCGCTCTGCTCGATCTCGCGACCGGCACGGCGAGACGCCCGCGCAGCACGGTCCATGTCCGTCTCGAAGCTGCCGGTGCGAGCCAGCAGATCGACAACGATTGATCCAGCAGTTGCCATGATGTGTACCTATGCCCGAGAGGGCTTCATTCCAAGGGCGGCGAACGTCTTGAGGTCCGCTTCAGAGAACTGATCCGAGAGCAACGGCGTTTGGTCTTCGTCCTGCCGCAGGCCCATGCCGCCTACCAGCCAATCCAGCCGTGCCGGGTAGTCGCCGCCGATCTGCACCTGCGCCAGCATCGCTGCCGGGCGGTGGTAGCGGTGCATATCGTCGAATGGCGTCTCCTGGTAGAACTGCTGCCAGGATCGGAACTCCACCTCTGTCATGCTCGATTGCAGTTCCCCTATGGTCCGCCCCAGGCCCAGGGCCAGGATGTGCCAGAAGCGGACCTCGCCCGTCAGCCTTTTCCCCGCAGATCCGCGAAATCGTTGATGTCGGCGATCACGTCCGACAGCTTGCGCAGCACCTTGGGCCTGATGCGATTGGCCTGCTCCATGTCGAGCGCCGGCTTGCCGTCGGCCGTCACCATGCTGGCGACCAGCAGACGGCTGTGCGCCCGATCCCGCACGCCTTCATCAGGGGACGTCAGCGCGGCGACCCACCTGTTGAACTCGACGTGGCTGATCGCCTTGAAGTGCAGCGTGTGCTTCTTGCTGTCACCCAGTTCGACCTCGCGCGCCACGATCTCGTCGTTGACGAACAACGCGTCGGGCAGTTGTTGCTTATCCATCCTGCCCCCTTAAGCCGCCGGCTTGAAGTTCCAGTCGACCTTGCCCGAACGCTGCAGCGTCAGGGTTCCGGTGACACGGTCGTTGGTGGCGGCATCGATCGTCACCTCGGCGATGTACGCCTGGATGCGAGCAGCCGTGCGGGCGGTCGGCCACACCATGGCATCGTCGACGATGGTGGGTGCCGCGGTGCCGTCGGAGAAACCGACGATCCATTCCAGGACGGCACCCGATTCCTTGAGCGTCGTGAGGATGCCCTGGTGCGACTCCGCCGTCGGTATGAAGTTGAAGGGGACCGACACCTGACCCGGCGCACCCAGCCCCGGGATGAACTCCTGGTCCTCGGTGGCGTCCAGGCAGGTGACATCGATCTGCGACTTGGTGCCCGCGCCCAAGCCGGTGATGCCCGTCGGGCAGGCCATCTTGAGGATGACCGGGTCAGGTGTGGCCAAAGTGTTGAGCAGGAACAGGTGAGTGCCCTGGGTTTTGATAACGCCAGCAGTCATGATGACCTCGCAATAAAAATGCCCGCTCAAGGCGGGCAGATGGGGTTGCAATACAGACGGCCTACCGGCCCCTGATGAAGTCGGCCTGTAGGCCTATGTGAAACAGCTTGGTGTCCGTCTCGCGGGTGTGAACGATGGTGCGGTTGGCGATACCGGCCGCGTCCAGGGCATCGCGCACCGCGCGCGCCAGCGATATACAGGTCGCCTCCTGGTCGTCGTCAGGGCCTGCCCAGCAGTCGACCTGCACCGTGTCGTTGTCGCCGTCTGGCGGCCCGCTCAGCTGGTCGTAGGGCTGCCCGGCAACCGTGAACCAGGTGATGTACGGCGTGGGAGTGCCCTGCGGCGCCATGCCCGATCCGTAAATTCTCGGCTCAGTGCCGACCAGGCCCCGCACCGCCGGCGTGTTGAGGGTCTTGAAAACGGGCGCCAGCATCACAGCTTCCCCTCACGCTTGGCCTTGGCTGCCACCCTGTCGATCTGGCGCACCACGTCGGCGCTCACCATCTCGATAACGCGCTGGCCATGCTGCTGCACAGCGGGTCGCAGCCAGGGCCTCGCAGGCTGATGACTGGATCCGTACTCCATCAGCGCGGCCGTCTTGCGCGTGGTCACGGGCTCCTTGCCCTTGCGCGCGTATGTCTTGCGACGCACGCGCACCAGATAGCGCTCGCCCTTGCTGCCGATGGGTGGTTTGCCGCGGCTGGCGATCACGTTCTGCAGCAGCAGACCGGTGGACTCGTCTCCGTTCTGCGCGATCGAGGCCTGCAGGTTTTCCTTTGCCCTGTCTCGCAGATAACGTGCGCCGCGCGCCAGGGCCGTTTTCACCGGGCCGCCGCGCTTGGACACAATCTCGGCCGGCAGCGACTGGAGCGTGCGCATCACATCATCGACGCCGCTCAGCTTCATTTCGACCTTCACAGCGGTTCTCCTTCCGGCCTGGCCTCGCCCGCCAGATCTCCGTCCAGAGTCATCGTCGGTGGATCATCCTGATCACCGTCGCCGGCGAGCGCATCCAGCAGCGCGTCCAGCTTTCCTTCCATACGCGCCTGGGTGGCCTCGATGCGGTCAAGTTGGCTGGGCGCCGAGCCCGACCAGCGCGGCGGGAGCGGCGGTGCCTTGGTGAAGGGTATGGTCATCGTCACTGTCCCTCGCTCGGCCCGTCCACACAGCGCAGGCGCCATTCGCGGCGCGCCGTGGCGTCCGTCTCGGCGGACTGGATATTGAAGACCTGCCCGTCCCAGCGCAGGCGCCAAGACGCCAACACGGTAGGGCTCACTGGAAACCAGCGCAGGTTCACCCGCGCGCTGACCTCCGCCTGCGTCGCGTTGCCGCCCTGAAACTCACGTCCGGCGCCGGTCAGCACCTCGGCGGGCACGTCTTCGAGCCGCAACCCGTCGCCCAGGACCACGATCTGCCAGCCGCCGCTGCCGGGAACGATGTAGCCGTTCCCGTCGCGCACGGGATCACCCTTCACCTCGAATGTCACCCGGTGGCGTAGTCGGTGTGCCAGCATCACGCCCCCCATCCGATGCGGTGAGGTGCAAGCTTCACTTCCGCGGCCGCGCGCAGCTTAGGAATGTCCTCGGGGCTCGCCTGGTAGGAGGCCTGGAGTAGCAGCATCACACCCAGAACCATGCTGTCGGGCGGGGCGTCAAGCGGCTCAGCTACCAGCAACGCACCATCAACCAGGATCGCTGCCGGAACTGGCTCCAGCAGCCCCCGGTTCATGTACTGCACCGCCTCGTCCTCGGCGCCGTCCAGCAACATCTGCAGCTTCGCATCGTCGGCGGCGTGGATGACGTCCAGGAACCGCTTCGCGGTTTCGAGGCTGATCACGGACATGGTCAGCCCTGCTGGACGCGGGTTCGACGCGGGCTCGCCTTCGGCTTGCCATCGACAGGCGCATCAGCCGCCGGGTCAACCGGTGCGGGGTCGACCGTGGGCGAGACGAGCTTCGCCAAGCCCTTCTGAACCAGGCGCTCACCGACTCGCTCGGATACTTCGAACACATCACCACGGCGCCGCGTGCCCATGTGCTCGAACGGCAAGATTGCTTTCACTTCCATGTTGATCTCCTGATAAGTGGGGCAGCCGTAAAGCGCCGCCCCCATTTACATCAACCGCCGGCCGGGGCATCCAGACCCGCGAATTCGCCCTTGACGAACGCCTCGGGACGGAAGACGGTCAGCGCCACCCGCTCTTCGACCAGCAGCGTCACGCGGTTGGTGATGACGTTGTCGCGGTCCTCCAGCGACACAGTCAGGTTCACGTCCTCGCGGTCCCAGCCCTGCGCCCCCATCGCGAAGGCGCCGACCAGGAAGTCGCCCGCATCCATCGCGGTGGTCGTGACGATCGAGCGACCCCACAGGCCCGCCTGGGTGACGAAACGCGGGTTGGCGAACAGGTAGCCGTTGGTCGTGTCCTTCAGCAGCTCGATAGCCGTCCAGTCGATGGGCGACAGAACGATGCCATCCGCCGGGTATTCGGCCAGTTCGGCCTGCAGCAGGGCGAGGCGCAGGCGATCCAGGCGGTTCTCGGCTTGCACCACCACGCCGGGGTTGGCGTAGTCGACGGCCTGCGTGTAGATGCCGTCGATGTTCAGGCCCACGCCGCTGCCCTTGAGCAGTTGGCGGTCTTCGACCAGCTTCAGGCCGTAGCGCAGGCGCCCGTCGATGTACGACTGCAGCATCGGCACATCGGCCAAGATCTGCTTCGTCGCGCGAATCCAGTGCGCGATGGTGGCCACGGGCGCCGACGCATCTTCGAACGTCAGGTCCGACTCGGGCTTGAGCGCGCTTTCGGCCACCGGCGCGGCGTTGTTGGTGAAGCCGGTTTCCCGCACGAACTCCACCGCGTTGGACGACGTGCGCCCCCAGGTCAGCAGATCACGCACGCGCAATTGCTGGTTGGGCGGCGCGACGATGCCGGGCACGCGCTGGGGAACGACCAGGTCGCCCGCGGAGGTGGTCGCGATCTCGGCGCTGACCGGCGCACGGAACTTGCCGCGCGGGTTGGAGGCGAAGGCGGAGTAGTCCTCACGCTCGGTGAACTGCTCGCCCATCGACTTCGGGCGAGCGCCGTCGCCACCGCCGTTCTGGACCTTCGCCAGCAGTTGCTCGGCGGTGGCCAGGCGGGCCTGCAGCTCGCCCTGCGTGGTCAGGGTCTTGTCGATGTCGGCGCGCAGTTGTTGGTCCAGCGTGCCGCGCGCGTTGGCCTTCTCGGCCATGTCCTTCAACTGGTCGCTGACGGTTTTCAGGCTGGCGTTGATCTGTTCGATCTGTTGTTCCGGATTCATAATGTGTTCCTTACTTGAGGATCGTGGTGAGGGATGCGGCCAGATCGGCCGTGGTGCTGAAGGCAGCCGGGTGGCCCGTGCCGCGTCCGGTGGCATCACGCACACCGCTGCCAGCCGAATCGCTCAGGCTGGACTTGAATTCAGAAATCAGGCGCTGAGCCTCGCTGCGGGGCAGGCCCGAAGCCCGCATCGCCGATTCAATTCGGCGCACAGCGCTGGCCGAGGTGCTGCTGGTGCCCTTGCCGACCTGGTCCGAGGGCAGCAACTCGTCGGCGTAGCCCTGGTCGATGGCCTGGCTGCCACCGATCCACGTTTCACCATCCATCTGCCGCTGCACCTCGGCCAATTCCTGTCCGCTGCGCGCCACGTATATGTCGGCCATGGCCGCGTCGAAGGGCTCCATGGTGTCGGCGAACTCGCGCAAGTCGTGGCGGTTGCCCTGGGCGATCACCCAGCAGTTGTGGATCATCAGGAAGCCAGCGCGCGCGATCTGGACCGTGTCGCCTGCCATGGCAATGATCGAGGCGGCGCTGGCAGCCAGTCCAAGGACCTTCACCGTCACCTCTCCCTGGTGCTCGCGCAGCAGGTTGTAAATAGCGAGCCCTTCGAACATGTCGCCGCCGGGGCTGTTGACGTTGACGGTCACCGGGCCTGCCCCCATGCTGCGCAGGGCGCTGGCGATGCGCTTGGCCGTCACGCCCTCCCCGGTCCACCAGTCGTACCCGATCACGTCATAGACGCTGATGGTTCGCTCGGCGTCGTCCTCGACGGCGGCGCGCACACCAGCGTCCCAGCGTTCCAGCGCGCGCGGCGCCATGTAGGACGACACGGCCGCGCAGGGGCGGCCCGCCGGTGCGGCCGGCAAGTTCTTCTTGCTCATGGGGAAGTACCTCAGGTATCGGCCGTTGAGGCCATCATGTCTTTCAGCCAGTTGGCCATCGCGTTGCGCGCCTGCTGGTCTGCTGTGTTGCTGCCCAGGCTATCGAGCGGGGCGAGCGCGGTTTGCACGGTAAGCACCGCGGCGTTGCCACCCATCGGGGCACGGTCTTCCAATTCGCGCACTTCGTCGCGGGTCAGGATGCCGTTGTTCACCATCACGCTGTAGAAGGCGGCGCGCGCGGCGCTGTCAGCGCGCAGCAGGCCCTCAACGGCGAACTTCGGATAGAAGCGTGCGCGCTCGGCGGGCATCAGCAGATCCTTCACGATGGACTGCTCGATGCGCTTGAGCCAGGGCCCCAGCGTGAACACCAGGAAACCGATCATCTGCTGTTCGATGCCAGTGCCCCAGCTGGTGGATTTCTCGGTGTGCCCCACCATCCAAGGCGGAACCCTGAACCAGCGGCAGATTTCCTCGATGCTGAACCCGCGGGATTGCAGAAGTTGGGCGTCAATAGGGTTGATGCCCAGCGTGCCGACTTCCATGTCGGCTTCGAGGATGGCGGGACGACCCGCGTTGACGGCGCCAGAAAGACGATTCTCGATCAGATCACGCGCTTCCTCGCGCTGGTCGGGCTTCATCACCTTCGGATACTTGAACCACGTCGTAGGCATGAGCCCACGCTTGAAGACGCCGGCGGCCGCCTCGTCCGTCGCCAAGGCCGCGCCGAACACCTGCGCCCCGTAGTGGATGACAGACACCCCGGTCTTGCCATCCAGCGACCATCCGGGGATGGTCCAGATCCGCGACGCGGGAATGATGCGCTGCCGGCCGTTCTCTTCGGTGTAGCGGTACTCCTTCGTGCCATCGCCCTTGCGCGAAATCGACAGCCGGGATGGAGCGAGAAACTGCAGCCCAACCACCCTCTCGCCGACCATCAGCTTTTCGCACCTCGCATTGCCGCGCAGAAGCATGGCTGCCGCCACGGCCTCCCAGAACACCGACGAGACCGTGTCTGGATTCGGCTGTGTGCCGATGATGAAGTGCAACCCATGCTGCGGTGCCGGGCGCTTGCCCGAGCTGGTCCTCTCGTGCATGCCCAGCGGCAGCGTGCCGATGGTTTCCGAGATCAGCCGTGCGCATGCCCAGACCGCCGACAACTGCAGGACGTTCTGGTCGTTCACATTGACGCCAGCCGTACTGCTCGCGCCCAGGCGCGCCCAGGCATCAACATCGGTGAGTCCAAACGGCGCGCCGAGCCAGCCCAGCACCGCCGCGCGGAGCCGGCCGACCTTCTGCGCTTTCTGTTTCATCCGATCACCGCGTTCTTGAAGAAGTCCGAGAGGTCTTCCCCCTCATCCGTGGCTACTGCTAGGCCAATGGCCATCAGCAGCGCCGCCATGTCGTCAATCTTGTCCGCCGAGCGTTTCCGGTCGGGCGCCATGCTCAGATTCACATCCCGGCGCGCTACCAAGTTGCTGGCACACCAGGCCAGCACCGCGTCGCCGCCATGCGCGAGATTGCCAGCCACATAGGCCCGCTCCAGCGCCTGCATGGCAGGGTGATAGCTCTTGGTCCCCTGAACGAACTGCACCATCGGAACCTGGCCCGCCACCAGTCGGCTCACCAGGTCGGCGGCGTTCCAGTCGTCATAGGCAATCATCTCGACCTGGAACCTCTCGACCGCCTCCAGCACCGTGCGCTCAATCACCGCGTAATCGGTGACGTTGCCCTCGGTCTGGATCAGCAGCCCTTGCTCCACCCATCCCGCGTAAGGGACAGTGGCACGCTCGGTGCGCTGGGATACGGCATCGGCCGGCACCCAGCGCCAGCCGTGCGTGTACCAAATTCCGTCCACCAGCCAGACCAGCCGGAAAGCCGCGATGTCGGTGGTGCTGGCCAGGTCCAGTCCGCCCCAGCAGGGGTAGTCCTGTAGCCATTCCAGATCAACCTCGCCGCCGCACTTCGCCCACTTCGTGAGATCCACCCAGCCGCTGGCAGTCGAAGCAGGCCGATTGCAGCGCTTGATGCGGAACTCGGCCAGCTTCGACGGCATCTGCTTGGCCTCGACCGCTTCCTTGCGTATCGCCGACAGCAAATGTGGATTCACGTCCAACAGCGGATTGGCCTTGATCCACTTCGATTCGTCGAACTCGTCGTCCTGCGTGATCTTGGCGGACTTGTCCTCGTTATCGAGGGCGTAGAACAACGCCAGGAAGTGATCCGCCTGGTTGCCCAGCAGGCCGCGGAGCAGAGCGAAGACAAAGGCCCGAATCTCAGCCCACGGCCCCGCGTTCGTGTAGCCCTCCGTCGTCGTGAATAACCACAGCGGGTTTGCTCGCGCACCGGCCGCCGACTGCAGCACGTTCAGCAGGTCCGGCGTTTTGTGCGCGTGTATCTCGTCCAGTCCAGTGTGCGATGGATTCAGGCCGTCCTGCGTCGATGCCTTCGCGTGAAGCGCCTTGTAGCTGCTGCCCGTTTCGATGCGGCTGATCGCCTTCGCCCAGGTCTGCAGGCCGAACGCCTCGGCGAGGTCCGGCGTTTTCTCCACCATCCGCTTGGATGCGCGGAAGATGATCGACGCCTGGTCGAACGTCGTAGCCGCGCTGATGACCTGCGCTCCTTCCTCGGGCTCGCAGCACAGGCAGTACAACAGGATGGCAGAGGCCAGCGTGCTCTTCGCGTTTTTCCGCGCCACCGCGAACAGCGCCGAGGTGAAGCGGCGAGGGTGAAAGAGGTCGTCGTCGCCCCAGCCCTCCACATGGATCGACTCGCGCTTGCGGAATCCGAACAGCTGCACCACGAAGAACACGTGGGACGGGTGCATGACGATCGTCGGCTTGTCCCATTTGCCCTCGACGTGGGGCAGCTTCTCGATGAAGTCGCAGGCGTCGTTCGCGTGCCAGTCGTCGAAGATGAACGGTGAACCGCGCTTCTTCGCGCGTCTCAGGTCATCCAGGAATCGCTGGGCCGCCAGCCGTATCCACCGACCGTGCTTCTTTCTCCCTCTGTCTGCTACCGCGCCCTTGGCATACTGAACCGCGACGGAAACGAAATCACGATGCGCGGCGTCGGCCATTGCCTGCAAACTGATTGCCGTTCGCCTCACGCTCGGCGGGTTTCACCTTTCCCTGCGCCACCGGCGTCAAACCGAACTCCGATTGATAAGCCCGGAGCTGAGCCACCATGCTTGCCGTGGGTGTTTCACCAGCGGTGTACAGCTGCTTGATCTTCCCATCCAACGCACAGAGGTGCGCCAACGATGTGAGGCTCGCTTCAGTCAGCAGCCGATTGGCATGCAGGATTCGGGCCAGCCGATCCCACTCCGTTTTTGCGTGCTGGTTCGGTAGCCAGTCGGGCGGCAGCGGTACTTCCGACACCAAGGGCAGGTCGATCGGATCGGCCCCTTTGCGGTCGGGGCGATCCGTTCCAGCCACCAGCTTCAGGGCGGCAGGCTTTCGCGGGTTCGCCATGGATTACATCCTAAAAAAGCCGTTTTTTCTCAAGTGACGGCGAAAAAAAAAGTCTGAGCGGCGGGTGTCCGTCGTTTCGGCTCAGGCTTTCGGCCCACCCCTCCCCTTTCCTGCGCGCCGCAGCACCGTCACGGTGTCCGCGCCCGGAGGCGGGAAGGATCTCACCCTGCCGTCTGGCCACACCACGCGCTCGCCCTCGCGGCTGGGCAGTGGGTTCCAGAACTCGGTAGCTGGTATCCGCACAGCCCGGAAGCCGGGGTAACTCTGACCTCCGATCCTCATCGCTTTCTGCCTCTCAGCGCCTCGGCCTGGGTTTTGGCCTTGTGGCAATCTCGGTTGATGGCCTGCAGGTTTACCGGATCATCGGTGCCGCCCTCGGCTACCGGCCTGACGTGGTCCACCTCATGCGCGACGCGTGGAACAGGGCGAGCCTTGCATGCCACGCATTGGCACAGGTAGCCATCGCGTTTCAGTATCTGATCGCGCAGCCGGCGCCATGGCCTGCCCCCGCGGCCCTGGCCGTATGCAACGGGTTCGGGCTCATGCCTGGCCGTCAGCACCTTGCGCTTGAGCGTCGGCGGGCGGCTGGCCATGTCTTGCCTTGATTGGATGCGGGAGACGGACTCGAACCGCCGACCTCTGGGTTATGAACCCAGCGCGCTGACCACTGCGCTACCCCGCAGAAACGAAAAAGCCCGCGCGGATCACCGGCGGGCTTGGCGTTGCGTTTCGTGTGGACGCAACTGTGGAGGCCCTATTGTCGCATTACTTGTCGCACTTCATCCGAACTGCATGTCGCATTTTTCCAGGTGTAGCGACCGACGTTCGGGGCGCTCGGCAATCGGGACACGTTCCCCGATTCAATCAACGCGTTCACGGCACGCAACACCGCCTGGCGCGCAGCACCTCGCACGGGCTTCGGTAACTCCTTCCCGCCTGTGGCGTGCCTGATGATGTCCCCGGTCTTGAACGTCTTGCCGGGGTAGGCCGCCAGCAGGTCTATCACTTCAGCGACGTACTTCATCGAACCTTCCTTTCCACTTCGATCTTGAATAGGCCCAGGTACAGCTTGTAGTCGGTGTCGCTCAGATGCACACCGGTCGTGTCGAATATCCAGGCTCGCGCCGCCTGCCGCCGCGCCGCTGTTGCCTTGCCCTCGAATCTCGCGTTCCTCTGCGGGTACTCGGCAATGATCACCATGCGTTCGTGCCAAGGCAGCAGCGCGTGCAATCGTTCCACGGCATGGGCATGCGATTGGCATATCTCCGCCTTGCCTGCATCATCGTCATGCAGGACCGGCGCCATGTTGCCGACGGCAGCGCCGGACCACGTCCAGCGCGCCCAGTTCCACAGCAGGTCGTCCGCGGTCAGTTCACCCCTGTCCACTGTCAGAACTCCTCGACCGCCCAGCCGCCCCCATCCTTCTTGGGCCGCGGCTTGAGGGCCAGGAACCGGAAGGGGTACATGTCAGCGGCCACCTTGATCTTGACCCTGGCGTCGTCCTGCCAGAACCCCTTGATCTCATGGAGTTCGATCTGGCCGCACGGCAGCATCACCGCGAAGTCAGGGGTGTAAAACGTGTTGTCGGCCAGCCGCAGCTTCATGCCTTCGAACTTGTGCCAGAGGATGCCGCCCACAGCCTGCAGGTCAGACAGGTGCTTGGCGTAGGCCTGCTCGGTCTTGTTCATGGCCCCGACCTTGAGGCGGCCGAGCGCTTGCATTCCCCTCATGCTGCGCCCCCGGTGGCCCGTTGCAGCATTGCCAGGACGGTCGGGCTCGGCTTGCGGCCGTCGGCGCAACGCTGCTGCACTTTGGCGATCCACCGGCGCGGGTCACGCCCCGTCTGATCCAGCGCCGCCCCTGCGCCCAGTTCGCGCATCTGCTTGGCGGCTGCGTCGCGATCGGCCTGGGTGTTGCCGGGCGCGGGCAATGCCATCGACACCTCGGGAATGTCTTTCCATTGGCCCTGATGCAGGATGTCGCGCAGCGCTGCCTCCCAACGCGTTTTCATCACGGCATAGCCCAAGTGCATGATGTCGTGCTGCCCCACCCGGACGGCCGCCCAGAAAATAGCCGGGTGACTCCACTGCCCTTTCTCGCCTCGCGACCGGTCCAGCATGCCGCGCACGGCTTCTTGAAACGCGTTTTCGGGCGCCAGGTGCGGGCGGCATGCCCGGACGAACTCGGCCAGCGACGGTGGCCAGTCGAACATGCGACGGCAGTTCCGCAGTCCGGTGGCGATGTCCTGCGGCACAAGGCCCTCGTCGGCGAACGCCTCGGCCCAGGACTCCGTCCATGCATCAATGGCGTCCTGCCCATCTGCGAACGCAGCGCGCCAGCGATTCGGGTACATGCCATCCAGGCGGTTGTACAGGTGGCCCATGAGGCTGATGCCTTCGAGCTTGGGGTGCGGCGACAGCCACGGGGCCATGCTAGACGTCGATGCAATCAGGCTCATGGCCGTCGCTCCTGCGAATGCGGCCACGGTTCACGTAGGCCGACGGGTTGAACTTTCCGGGTTTCTGCGAGTGCGCCCCCGCCGGGTCCCCCTTCGGGCAGAACAGGCCTTGCCAGCCGCCGTTGAGGTTGTGCTCCAAAACGCGTTTCGGTTTCCAGCCCTGTTTCCGCCATTCCTCCATCGACGCCAGTTGCTGATCTGCCGCTTCCTCGGTCAGGGGCTTCCGGAGGGCTTTTCGGTGGGCGACCCAGCGTCCCCACGCGTCGCGGTCTTCATCGTCCATCCAGTCCGGCAGATCGATGGCTGATGCATCGAAACCAGGAGCGCGCTTGCGCGCCTTGGTGGTTGTTGATGGTTCTTGATGGTTAATGACGGTTGTATGCGGGTGCAATAGCTGTTGCACCCTTTCATACGCCGGTTTGCACCCTTTCATACCGCCGTTTGCACCCTTTTGGTCGTCACTTGCACCCTTTTCAATGGGTGCAGAATTTGCGCCGTTTTCTTTGGGTGCAGAATTTGCACCCTTTTTTTCGGGCAGATCGTGACCATTCAGCCAGTCCGGGCTGATGCGGTATTCGCTGGGCACGCCGCGCCCCCCGTTGCCCGCGTTCACCAGGATCAGCCATCCGGCCTCTTGCATCTTGCGCAGCTGGTACTGCACCGTCCGGTCAGACTGGCGCGTCTTCGCGGCCAGGGTGCCCACCTTGGGGAAAATGTGGGTGCCATCGTCGTGGGCGTGATCGGCCAGGGACAAGGCCAGGATCATCTCGCCGCCCCCGTTGGGATACCGTTCAAAGACGGCGTTCATGCACTTGACGCTCATGCCAGCACCTCGGCCGGCGCGCGCGGCACCACATCCCCGACCAGGCGAGCGGCGTCCAGCACCGACATGCCCAACTCGCCGGCCAGCATCACCTCGATACGCGCGCCGCGCGAGCGCTCCCAGCCCGGCAGAGTCACCACGCCCTCGCAGGTCACCAGCTGTGCGATGTCAGCGCGCATGCAGTCCGTCCAGGCGGCGCCGGGGTTCGTGTTGATCTCTGCGGGGTTGATGATCTCGTGCCCCAGGCCGCGAAGGCGCGCCGCCATTTCATGGAACGCGGGGAAATTGAGATCGGGGTGACCGGTCATCGGACCGGCGAGATAGAGTTTCATGCGCCCCTCGCAAGGTATGCGCCGATGTGCCGGACAAAATCGGCCTCGGCTGCCTCAGGCCATTGGCCCAGGCGTTGAAGTTCGGTACGGGTCTGCTGCAGCCATAGGATTTGCAGCGATGCGGACGTGGGCTTGTCGTAGACCCCGCCCTGGTCCAGCTTGGAATGGCAGCCACGGAACGCCAGGCCATCGGCGCACAGCGGAACGGTCAGGGCATCGCTCACCTTCAAGCCCTTGCCCTTCCCTACCGCCAGAAGGTTCAAATGCGCGCACTGGCTGCGCTGCTGCTTGCCACACTGCACGCAGGACAGCTCGGCCACGTTCTGGCGGTGCTGGCGGCTGCGGTAAACGGTCGGCCCCTTCGGCTTGTGGTCGATCGCCACGCCCAGGACATCGGCCAGCCGCTGGGCAAGGCCCGGTCCTTTCGGCTTGCCGGGCTTCGCGCGCAGCCAGCCGCCGCGCTTCATGGGCGTCTTGGTCTTCAGCGACGAACGCCGCTCCATGCCCCAGCTCATTGCGCGCCCCCGGTCTTCACCGCGCGCAACACGTTGCGCTCCATGCGGTGCAGGATCACGCGGGCGGCCCGCAGCAGCGGCACCAGCTCGTCGGCCTCTTCCTGCTCAATGCGCCCGTCCTGCGTCGTCTGGGCGGTCACGGCGGCGATCTTTCCGATCTTGGAACTGATCGTCATGAACTTGGACTGCAGCGCGCTGACCTCACAGGCCCACCCCCCTTCCGGCGGCGGCGGAACATCATCGACGTGCAGCCCTTCCTGGGCACACAGGGCCAGCAACCAGTCGTTGGAGCGGGCCGCGGCTGCGGCATCCTTCTCCACGAACTCGGCCAGCAACACGGCCATGTCCACATCGAGCGTGTCACGACCCTGCAGCTTGCGGCGCAGGGACTCCGGGTGGATCGACGTGTCGCGCCTGGTCGTCAGAAACTGCGCCGCGGCCTCAATGCCACCGTCAGCAGCGCGCACCGCGTTGTAGAGCGCGTCGCGCCAGTAGGTCATCGTGTAGTGGCAGGTCATTACGCTGGATTCCCTCAAATTTCAGCGTATCGGCACGGGCAGCCGGTACGCACAATGCAGCCTGTTTCGGTTTTCACGGATGGGCGGCCTACTCGCCCCCGCTCACAATCTCGCCATGGACGATCACGCTGAAACCATTGCCCTGCTTCAACTCGCCGAAGAGGTCGCAGCCATCGTGCTGCCCAACCCCTCCCGCGCTGCCGTCATGGCTGTCTTCCGCCGGCTATGCGCCGAAAACGACGCGCTCACCCCCGAAGAAGCAAACGCGTTTCTGGATCGCGAACCCTCGGCGACCATGCACTGATGGCCTACACGTCAGTCGGCCCAATCGGGATGCGGTGGTCGCGGTTGTCGTTGGGGTCACGCATGGGCGGGCTCCTGGGATCGATCGGCTTCAGGCCTGGTCGCCTCCCACAGCTTGTAGATTTCCGGCTTATGCGCCGCGAAGAACTTCAGCCAAGCTTTGGGGATACCGTTGGTTCTCCATTGAGAAACCGCCCCCGTGGTCACCTCGCAGAGCTGAGCCACTTGGGCGGTTCCGCCTAGGGAGTCGATCAATTCGGAGTCAAGGTTTCGTGTGCTCATGCTCGAATCTTAGATGCCTAAGATTATAAATGCAAGCCACCTAAGATAATTATTGTTTAGCATCCTAAGATGACCTTTCAGGAACGCATTCAACTCGCCTACCAGCGAGAGTCGGACCGCCGCGCCGACTCCGGCGAGGCTCGTCTGACGAAAACGGAACTCTGGAAAGCAGCGGGAGCCACCTCCGGTGCCGCGACACACTGGTTCAAGGGGTCGAACGGGATGGACATGGCCGCCTGCCTGAAGGTGGCGCCCTTGCTACGAGTCAACCCCCAGTGGCTCTATGACGGGTCCGGCAAGATGGATGCGAAGGTGCCGGCTGCCCCGACATCGGTTACGCCCGCCCCCTGGCCGCTCCCCGCCATCCCCAGAGAACGAATCGAATCTCTCGCTCCCGCGCAGTTGGAGCGGCTGCAGGGTGCAATCGCGTTTGCCCTCGCCCAGGTCGAGCAGGATGTGCTTGTGGCGCCGAAGCCGCAGGGCAAGCGAGGCAGCACTGTCAACCTGGATGATGCTCCGGACGATTTCCCGATAGGGCAGCGCGAGAAGATGCCCTGGGAAGGTGGCTGGAAGCCGACGCCGGCCGGGGATTTGCCCCTGCGCCTGCAGGACCGCGGCGGCGTGGTCGCCAACGTCTCGCCAGGTGCGCCCCCGGCGGCTAATGATCGATTCGAGAAAGTGCCCGAGCTGGGCGAGGTGAAGCTGGCGGCAGGTGAAGGCATCGAGAATGACGCCGAGGAGACGACTGGGCACGTCCAGTTCCGTCGCTCTTTCCTGCGCTCAGTCGGCGCCGATGGTGGCCGTGGCCGCGTGGTCTACGCCAAGGGCAACAGCATGGAGCCCCACATCAAGGATGGTTGGGCAGTCCTGGTCGTGCCGGGAGAGTTCATTAGCGTGCGCGAACTCACACCCAACAGCATCTATGCCATCAACTATGACGGAAAGATGATTGTGAAGGCAGTGGTGAAAGATCCTCGTACTGACAGGTGGGTGGCCAGATCAGCTAACCCCTCACATCCTGATATCGTGCTGGAGGGAGACGAGGCCGTGGTGCGCGTCTTGGGGCGCGTGGTGTGGGCAGGCGGCTTGCTGCGAGAAGGCGAATCTACGCAGTGGGTGCGAAGATGACTTACTGTGCCTCGCAGGCACGCAAATAGAACTGTTGAAACTTCGGCTTGGAAAATGGAGACTCGATAAGCCCCTTGCAGATCGCGTGGAATATTTCTATGTCCACCGCGTCCCTTGTCTCCATCATCTTTTCTTCGATGCCCCGATGGAGCTTTCGACTCGCGATAATTCGCGCCGTCGAATAATCTACCCATGAACGCCTCACTACGAACTCATGACAGCCTGGTTCAAGAATACAGGTCGAGTCGTAGCTAACATAGGGTTTGATGGAAGATATGCTGACCATAAGAACCTCTTCCCATTCTCCGAGAGGATCTGTCAGCAGGATAAAAAGATGCAGGCGGTCCGGATCGTACGCTGGACCCGAAGGCACGAGCACAGTTGCTCTTTTCACCGCCGCGAAACCATTCATCAGGCAGGGATCGAGTCGAAGAACTGATCCATCGCATCACGGGATGATTGCGCCCTAATGTCGTCTTCAATTTGCTCGGGCGATCGGCCGACGTTCTGAAGAATTGAACGAACGGCGATAGGTTTTCTTGAGCCGTTTGGATTTTCCCATTCCGGGACATTTCGCTGATCGTGAGTAAAGTCACGTATCTGCCAACGAGTCATGTGCCCAAACTTAGCCCACACTGCCGAAAGCACTTCAATATCGGCTTTCGAGAGTTCGTCGAAATCTCCAATTGACTCAACGTGGCGCCCCAGGCTGACTTCGTGCTTATCCTTGTCAGAGACCCAGGTTTCCCAGCCTCCCTTTTCAGACTGAGTCATCCCGCTAATGAGATTCAGCGTACGGGAAAGAACTGGCCCATTGTTCAACGAAAAGTACTCATCCCCAGATATAGACGAGCCGTGCCGTGCCAAACTTTCACGATCGGCAAGATAGAGCAACTTCATCAATTTCAAGTAGGACATACGCCCACCACGCTGATGAAGGAAGTAGCCGGCGGCCTGCGCTATGCGCTGCTCATCGAACATACGGATTTTTCTACCTTTCTGGCTCGATTCGGTTACCGAGCAACCAACGCCAAATTGTGGCGGAAACAACCAAGGTGCACATGGGCGCTTTGGTTCATATGGAACTGACCTCAAGCGCTCCGAGCGCGAAGTTATCCACAGGATGCGTTTGTGACTTGACTATCCAGCGGAGAGGTCCGCCCGGCTCGCACAACAAGCTTAGTTTAAACGTTTGTTGACGCTGTGTCAGTAGCAATGCTACGCGCGCGCAATGAATCGCCCGCGTTACCTAGTGGAATTTGTCTGCACAACCCATCCAGCGCCTAAGGGCAGTTGCCCCCTTGCAACGCAGGGGGGTGATGTTTGTGTCGGGCGATCGATCAGCCTGGCCCACCCAAGACCGGCTCTTGGCGCCGAGGCGCTGCGGCCGGAGCAGTAGGCAAGGGGTCAGCGCCTGGCGCCCCCACTACCCTCACCCGCTGCACCACTGGACCCAGGCCCGCAGCCGCGATCAGGCCCAGCGGGCCAAAGACCAGACCCCACAGGAACCACCAGAAGGCCGAATGGCCCTTCGTGGATGCGACATAGGCCGACAGGCAGGCGCACGCCAGCCATGACAGTAGCGCCCACACGACGATGAAGCCATAGGCCGTCAGGTACAGCAGGACCGCATATAGGACGCTATCGTTCATTGCTGGCTGGTCACCAATTGCAGGCCTTGCGGAGATCCGCCAGGGCTTCACCTGCACCAGTCGTGTTGAATACGGCCGTAATAGGGCTCTCGTTGTAAGGCGTGACGTTGGCGACGAAACTTGTACTCTCTGCCAAGCGCTTCAGGGTTGGGACAGGCGACCCAGGAAAGAAGGTCGCCTTGCTGTCCGTAGATAGACCCCACCTCGAACTGACCGCCTCCTCCTTGTCTACGCGATGGGTGACAAGTGTTGTGTCCCCGCCCAAATAAGAAGCCCAGTTGATATAGAGCTCGGTCCGATTGTCTTTGCATCGAACGATCAGACCGATGCGACCGCCATACTTCCCCTTGCCAGTTTCGGCATCGAGCATCGCGAAGAAAACAGCTTTGTCGTTCAGGGGGTCAATGTCTTTTGACAGCCTCCATTTCCCTGCCGCAGCATCGGCCACGGGCTCCGACCGAGGAGCCAGTCCGGCCGCCATGGCCAAAGCGTCATAACAAGCGAGTCGAGTCACGCTATTCACTTGGGCCGCACACCTAGCCACCTGTTTTGGGTCCACTTCCGGCCCTGCTACGGCTTGCTCTGCCGGTGCTGAAGCGCCCGCGGGTTTTGCTGGCGCGTGTTCCTCACTTGTCGGAACCGGTCGGGCAGGAGCCTGAGCATTGACCTCTTGCTTGCAACCTACCACCACCGCCGACACCGCCAATACAGCCATCGCCCGCTTCATAGTCAGCCCTAGGTAACAAAATAATTCTCAATGGTAGCCCAATCCCATGCAACCGGACAGGGCAGGCGTGTTGAGGCGGTTTTTTGCGCCCATAAATCTTAGTGGACTAAGCTTTTCTTGACAGACCACAACTTAGCCAACTAAGATTCTTTCAACGCAGCAGAGAACGCCTAGGCCAAGCCAGCAAGTAGGGCTGCGGAGCAAAACACGTTTGCAGTGCCGCTCTTTAACAAGATGACCGATGAACACCGTGCCATGCCCTCAGGGGCGTTGTGAGTGCACGGCTACCCACTGCGCCGGGGTAGGAGACAAACCGGCGAAATCCCTGATCGGGTAGCGCAGGCGCGGGCTGGAGACAGTTGAGTGCGCAAGCGTCCTATCAGGGGGATGGAGAAATCCACGCCCCCCACCCCGGCGGCGACGTTGCCAGGGAGACGACTGTCTGGCCCATCCAGGCAGCGCCGCGCAAATCGGCAAACCAGCGCCCCAACGCGTAGCGGTATCTCGCGGGGCGCTGGACATATCCAACCAGCACGGTTCGGCCAGCGTTGCGCGCAGCGCTTACCGAAACGCGTTTCTAGGAGAACGACATGGTGGCAGTGACCGTAGAGGTCGACGTTGATGTCGACTTGGCCGACATCGACGAGGACGACCTGATCGAGGAGTTGGAAAAACGTCGCGTCAACCCGATCACGGCTGGAGCGCGAGGCGACGATCTCAACGACCAGCGCCAGGCAATGCTGCGGGCGCTATGGGATCGCGACGATGCCAAGGCTGTGGAACTGCTGAAAACCTACCTCTGCGACTGCCTCGGCCGCGCAGCCATTTGATTACGCCCCGCCTCGCGCGGGGCTGCACTGGAGGAATTGAAGATGAGACCGCAAATGATGCTTAAGTGGGCCGACGAGAAAAACGCCCGCCCTATCTCCCGTCAAGACGCCGCTGCCACGATTCTCAAAAACCGACGCGCCCACAAATCGCTGCGTGTCGTGGTGCGCCGCAAGCAGGGGGAAACGTACATCGCCAGCGATTTCCTGGGCGTTGGCTGCTGCATCTTCCGTGCCTGACAGCCCCGGCTCATCCCTCGCGTGCGGGGGATCGAATTATGCCCAGCGCCTCTGCCGAAGCAGTACGCGCTGGCTATCAGCAAGCAAGGTGGCGAACTGACAGGAGATTCGCCCTAGCGGTGGCGCTTACCGGCACTTTTCTTGTTGTTGGTATGCGAGCCACGCTCCTTGCTCACACGCTGGCCACCGCCGTCGCTCCTGAACGTCACTCCTTTGGGAGCGATGGGACGGGGAGTGCGCTTGCGGTCCGCTTCAGTAACGATTTTGTTGCCCATAAAAGCCTCTCTAGTTTGATAAGGCGTGATTGTCACACATTAGTTCGGTTTATTCCTGGCAGCAGGAAACAGTCAGAGCTGGGTTCACCATTCGCCCGGGCTCAGGTAGCCGCGTCAGGCGTGATCGGAATAGACGCACAGCAGCATCCGACAGAAGGGTGAAAGCCCCTGATGCACGACGCCGCAGCGGCGCCCTCTGCAATGCGATGCCCAAGCCGTTGGAAGGACGGCACCATCATCGAAGCGGCGGCGTGGAAGGACACGCTGGACGGAGTAGACCCCCGGCCTAGTGCCGACCGATGCGCCCGAAAGGGCTGGCTGAACGGGGGAGCCGGTATCAAGCCCGGCCCGCTTCGATGATGGTGATCCAGGCCCACACCTGGACGTTGTAAGGCGCTCGGACGCGAGGCCCATCTGACAGCCGGGAAAGACCGGCACGAATGCACCCCGAGAGGCCGCGCCGCAGCACCGCTGCGGCAATCCGAACGCTGGTCGAGCGCTGACCAGCAATAGGTAGGCCAGACGCGAATGAGCAGCCACGAGCCTCCAAAGCTGCTCTTGACGGTCGGCCGATCCGACTGCACCCGTCGCACATATGGCCAACTGCGCGGCCTGACGCGATGCCGGACGCGGGTAACCGGCAATGCGGGCTTGGCCGAGTGGTCAGGCTGCGGCCTTCCAAGCCGCCTACGCGGGTTCGATCCCCGCAGCCCGCTCCATCCACCTCCTACCCTGAGACATCCATGCTGGACGCCATCGCGCGCTTCTGCGAGGAACTGCTGGACGCTTTCAGCTTCCTCGACAACTTCTGACCGCAGTACCCGCCGCCCACGCGGCGGCTTCGGAGAGCGGGCCTCGCCGCTCGGTTGCCGGCGCTCAACACGTTTGCATCCCAACTGCTCCAGGTCCCACACCCTGGCCCGCTCTCCCAAGCCTTCAACGCGCGTTCGCGCCCTTCCCCATGCTCACCGCCCTACACGCCGCCCTCGCAGTCGTGCCGGCCCTGTTCGCCCTGTGTTTTATGGGCGACCGCCTGGCCCGCCAGCACGCCGCCTCTGACCCCTGGATTGCCACCATGACAACGACAACCTCCAGCGCGCCCCCGCGCACCGTCTCCAGTGTCGCCAGCACCCTGGCGGAAAAGATCGCGCCGTCCGACCTGGCTGGACAGGGCGCGTGGGACAACAACAGCCGCATCCCCTGGCAGGCATGGCCGCTGTCGCTGCTGGGCGCGTTCCTGTTCCTGGTGGTGCTGCCCTGGATGGCGCACGGGGCGGGCATGTGAACGGCATCGAATTCATCGTGCGCGACCGCGCGGGCTGGTCGCCGCCGATTCCGCCGCCGGCAGCACTGCCAGAGGAAAGCCCCGAACCGCCCTCACGCATCACCGACGAGGAAGCCGCCTTCATCCGCTCCCGCCGCGGCTTCCTCTACCCCACCGAACTCGCCGCCCAGTACGGCGTCACCCCTTCCCTCATCAGCGCTATCCAACTCGGGCAGCGCCGCCAGGAACCCAAATGACCAACCCCGCCCCGGCTTCCTTCAAGCAATTGATCAAGTCCGGCGCCATCAAGCGCGCCGACGCCATGAAGATCCCCTACAAGGATCTGCACATCGAACCCGGCTTCAACGAGCGCGACCGCACTGAAGACTTCGACCAGTCCGTGCGCGAGCTGGCCGACTACATCCTCTCCGGCGGCACCTACCCTCCCCTGGAATGCCGCGTCGCTGACGATGGCAAAGTGTTCGTGGTCGACGGCCACCGCCGCCATGAGGCCATCGGCCTGGCGATCAAGGCGGGCGCGCCCATCGAATGGGTCGATATCCGCCAGTTCGTCGGCAACGACGCCGACCGCGTCGCCCGCATCGTCACCAGCGCCCAGGGCCGCCCCCTCTCCCCTCTGGAAACCTCCCGCGTCTACAAGCGCCTGCAGGGGTTCGGGCTCTCGCCCGCCGATATCGCGAAGAAGGTCAGCCGCTCGCTCCAACACGTGAACGAACTGCTGACGCTGGCCAACGCCAACACCGACGTGCAGAAACACGTTTCGGAAGGTGCGGTATCGGCCAAGAACGCGGCGGCGCTGGTCCGCCAGCACGGCGAGCGCGCCGGCGCTGTCCTGGACGGCAAGCTGGCCGAGGCGAAGGCACAAGGGAAGGCCAAGGTCACCGCGAAAAGCTTGGCACCCAGATCCACGCCCACACAGGAGGCCCCGGCAGCGCCTCCAGCTGCGCCGGCCACGCCGGCTGCCCCGGTGGTCGCCCAAGCGCCCGCCCCCGCGCCTGCGCCTGCGCCGTCCGGCATGCCGCCCGAGCCCTCCGACAACATGGTTGCCGCAGGCGTGCGCGCAGTGCGGAATTTCCAGCGCAGCGATGAATGCCGCGTCATGGCCGAGCAGGAGGCAGTGGCGGCCGGCGTGCGTGCCGCCTACAGCGCCATGTACCGCGAATTCACCGAGACGGGATCCTGAGCATGGCCAGCGTCAACAAGGTAATCATCGTCGGCAACCTCGGGCGAGATCCCGAGGTCCGCTACTCGCCCGATGGCGCAGCCATCTGCACCGTGTCGATCGCCACCACCAGCCAGTGGAAAGACAGGAACACCGGTGAAAAGCGCGAGGACACGGAATGGCACCGCGTTGTGTTCTACAACCGGCTGGCCGAGATCGCTGGCGAGTATCTGAAGAAAGGCCGCTCGGTCTACATCGAGGGAAGACTGAAGACCCGAAAATGGACGGATCGACAGGGGGTCGAGCGCTACACCACCGAAATCATCGCCGACCAGATGCAGATGCTGGGCGGGCGTGAGGGTGGCGGCCAAGGTGGGCAGCGCCAGGCCACTTCAGCCGAGGACTATCAGGCTACGCGCGAAGGCCGCGCCGCGCCCCCGGCAGACAACCCCGCAAACGCTGGTGTCGGCGGGGTTGCTGATCTGCATGATGACATTCCGTTCTAGGACCTACCGTCGCTGCAACATGATCTTCCCGCAATTGGCTCGCAAGTACTCAGCGTCCCAGCTAGCCGTGCTGGCGGTTGCTTTCCCTGCGTCGATGCACGAGTTGACCGCAACACGAGTTTCATACGTCAACCCGAGATAAATCGCCGTGGCGATGAAAACGCCGCTAATCAGCACGGCCCCAGCCAATTTCGTTACCGCATCCATAACGTCTCCCATTGTGCGAGGCGATCGTACCCCAACCCTACAGAGGTAGCCATGAGCGCATTTTGTGTGTTCGGTATGACCCTGCCTGCCGCCACGAAGATGGCAGAAACGCGTTTCGATAAAGCCTGGGACCGTATGCCCAGGTCCGAGCGCAACGAGTTCACCAAGGAAGACCAGGCAGCCTGGGTCAAGGCCGAAGCGGAAAAGATCATGGCCGAGGGCGGGGTGCGCCAGGTTAGCCCCCCCTTCGACGCCCCCGCCTTCGCCAACGACTGGATCGAACTCGCCAAGCGCACGGCAGGCGCACGTCGCTGCCGCGTGATGTGCCGCGGCGACAAGCGCGACAAGGACGGCAATGTGATCTTCAGCAAGACCACCTTGAGGCCGGTGCAGGGCTGGGTGCCCTACATCGGCGCGATGTGAGGGCCGGCCCTACACCGACTGCACACGATCAACGGCCTCGGTGATCCTCTTCACCACCTCGGTCTTGCAGGCTGATTTGGTGATGCCCGCCCCGCTCTTGTCGCCGGAGTCCATGGCAACCGCGCGCGCCTTGGAGAGCAGATCAGACAGATCATAACCCTGCTGTTTTGCTGCCATCAAAAGGCAGTCCAACGCGTATTGCAGAACGGCTTTTCCATCGATTTCTTTCATCAGATTTTTCTCCTCATTTTGAGATTTAAAGGGTGTCGAAACACTCGACCCGCGAATAGTAGGGCCGGAAATTTCTGTGAAAAAGCGAAAAGAATTCCCCTCCAAAAATCGTGTGTGAACACATCGGGCGCCTGCCGCCGCTGCACCACTGAAAAAAGGAAAGCAGCATGACCACCCCCACCCCTGAATCCCAATCCTCCCTCCAGGCCCAGGCCAGCGCACCGGCAGTGTCGCCGAGTACCGATTCCGATTGGTGCCCGCGACAGAACGCACAGCACCTGCTGCGCAACCCTCAACTGGCCATCGAGACGTTCGGCTACGAATGGGCCGCAGATGTCGTTCGTGGCCTGCTGGAATCCTCTACTCCCCCGGCAGCACTCGACCAGCAGGCCAATGCATGGCAGGCGGTATGCCAGGCACTGGACGAATGCGTGCCGGAATGGTGCGAGGGCTCAGGCGTAGGCCAAGACATGGCAGTTGCGGCCATCCGTGCGATGGCCCGCCACGGTGCGCAGCCTGCCGCCCTCGTCGTCACGGCAACGCCTGACCCGCGCGGGGTGCACGTCGCTGTCCACCAGGGACAGCACTGCGTACACGCCGAAGTGGTGGCGCAGCCTGCCGCGAGCGCGGAGCCGTTGGCCGTGCTGCGCTACGAGCGTGCCACGCCCGGACGCGAGAACGAGATGCCGCGTGTGCTGTCCTGCAACAGGCTTCCGGACGGCGAATACCGTGTCTATCTCTCCCCCGTTGCCGCCCAGGCCCGGCCCACCGAGAAATGTGGAGTTCTGCCGCCACTTCCTCCGTATTCCGATGCGCTGCTTGCGAAAGCGCCTACCGCCATCGAGAAATTCGTGGCCGACCACGAGCCCGCAGGTGATGACGACGAGCCTTTTCGGACCCAACTGGAGGCGGCATTGCAACAGGCATTTGACCTGGGACTCGCCGCCCAGGCCAGCGGGCAGGCGCAGGACGCAGTGGCGCACCAATTCAGTATCGAGGGCGTGGTGCATTTCAAGCGCTCCGACCCTGCGGAACAGGTTTGCGTCTGCTGCCCGCAGGGTGGAGGGCACATTTTCAGCCGTGGCGTGCATTGGGACGCCTGGGAAACCGGGTATCCCGAGCACTTCGGCAACGGCGCGAATGTGCTGGTGATGCGCCATGCCACAGACCTAAACGCGAACGAAGGGAAGCGCGTCCGTCTCACGGTGGAAGTGCTCGACGCCGCGCGCCAGGAGAACGGCAATGCTGCCTGATATCCCCCTGCCGCCAGACCATCACCTCACAACCCCGGACCGCGAGCGCAACATGGTGACGATCAGGCACCACCTGAACGGCACCCCGGCAGTGTGGTGCGACCCGGAAATCGCGGACCTGGTGGACGCGCTCAACAACGGTGCGCTCGCCACTATCGCGTCGTGCTCGGGCCACGGAGAATCACCGTTCGGCTCCATCATCCTCTCGGACGGGCGCGAGCTGCTGGTGTTCCAGGACCGGGAAACCTCGCGCCGGGCGGCCAGCATCCTGATCAATGCCGCGCGCCAGGAGAGCAAGGGAGGCGAAGCATGAGCAGCCCTTGCATTGAATGGACCGGGCGCCGAGACGACTGCGGCTATGGGCGCGTTCAGGCGGGCGGCCGCTCCGTCGGTGCTCACCGGCTGGCATATGTCAGAGCAAACGGGCTTTTCCTTGATGACATCAAGGGCCTCGTCGTCATGCACAAGTGCGACAACCCGTGCTGCCACAACCCGGACCATTTGCTGCTAGGCACGAAAGGCGACAACAACCGAGACCGGGCTGCCAAGGGGCGCAACGCGATATCGGAACGGCGGAAGCTCAGCAACCAAGAAGCAGAGGCCATCCGAGCCGCCTACATCCCCAACAACAGGGACCACAGCCAGAGAGCGCTAGCAAAGAGATATGGCGTCACCCAACGCGTCGTCCTGCGGATCGTAAAGGGAGTGAACTACAAATGATCAAAGACATTCAACTGCCCGAAAGCGACTTGTGGGCTGTGTTCCACGGCGCGGCTCTGTATGGGATTTACTCCAGCCCCGCCGATGCCCAGACAGCCATCGACGTGGTGCCCAAGACCCGGGGGCCATCGGCGCTGTATACCGCCGATCAGGTGCGCGCCGCCGTTCTCGCTGATCGGGAGGGGCGGCAGCAGTGGCAGCCTATCGAGACGGCGCCGAGGGATGGCAGCACAATCCTGTTGCGCGGCAAAGGGGATCACCGGATCGCCGATGGCTACTGGTTGCAGGCAGCCTATAACGGGAATGGCGCATGGGTATGGCCCTACGTCCATAGCGAGCCCGTGACGTGGATGCTTGTGCCCGCCGACGCCCAGCGCGCCAAGGAGGAATGACCATGCAGCAATACCTGCCCATCCTGGCTCTGCTGGTCGTCGCAGGGTGCGCTTTCAGCCTCGGCTGGATGATCGGGCTCGCACATCGCAAACCCCACCGCGAAATCGAACGCCTCGAAAACGCGATTGTCCGCGCCCGCTGGGCTCTCGCTCGCGCCGTTACCCGCGACCCGGCCCTGCAGGCCGATTACGACGCGCTGGACGCTGTCCAAATCAAGGCTCGCCCCCGAAAATAATCCGACCATCGCAAGGAGGACGCATGTCTGAATTTGCCGAGGATGATGACCTCTTCGCGATCACCGGCTACCGGCGCGCGACCGAGCAGCGCAAGGTGCTGGACGAAGAAGGCATCCCCTACAAGCCCCGAGGCACCAAAACCCTGGTCCTGAAGATCCACGTCCGCGCGTGGTTCGAAGGCGCCCCCATCCGCCGCCACGCCGAGCCCAACATGGGCGCCATCACATGACAGGAAAATTCCCGCACTTCCGCCACCACAGCCGCAAGCGCAAGAATGGCAAGGTGGTCACGTATTACTTCTACGACAGACGGGGCCAGGGCGAGCCCGATATCCCACTGGGCACCGACTACGACCAGGCGCTGGCCAAGTGGAAGGAAATTCGATTCGACGCGCCGCGCATCGCCGGCACGATCGAAGAGGCTTTCAAGGCCTGGGAACTGGACGAAAAATCCGGCCTGCTGTCCTACGCCAACAAGGGCACGCGCGATGGCTACAAGAAGCAGCTGCGACGCATCCGCCCAGTGTTTGGCCCTGCCACCTGGGAATCGGTCCAGTTCATCCATCTCACGACCTACCTGGATCGCCGGTCCGCCAAAACGCAGGGCAACCGCGAAATGTCGCTGCTCCAAGTCATCTGGAACTGGGCTCGGAAGAAAGGCTACACCGCGTGCACGTGGCCAGCGGCTGGTATGGAACGGTCACGCTGGAAGAACAAGGAGAACGCGCGAGAATTCGAAGTTACCGACATGATTTTCACGGCCGTCTATCTCGCTGGGGACCAAGTGCTGCAGGATGCCATGGACGTGAGCAGCGCCACGGGCATGCGCCTCCAGGACACCATATCGGTGATTTTG
Source organism: Orrella dioscoreae (assembly GCF_900089455.2). Taxonomy (NCBI): domain Bacteria; kingdom Pseudomonadati; phylum Pseudomonadota; class Betaproteobacteria; order Burkholderiales; family Alcaligenaceae; genus Orrella; species Orrella dioscoreae. The sequence goes on along the minus strand of NZ_LT907988.1, from coordinate 1,318,563 downwards.
CCCATGGACGAAATGCTCCGCCTGCGTGCGAGCAAGACCAAAAAGAAAGCCGACTTTGACCTGTCGCTGTCGGCAGTGCTGCCCAGTCTCATCGCACGGCGCCGGTCCATCAAAGCCGACCACCTCATGCTGGTCTCGACCCCCACAGGCAAGCGGGTCTCGTACAACATGCTGCGCGACCGCTGGGAATTTGCCCGGGAGTGGGCGGCGCTGAACATGGATGCCGCGGGCGAGGACGAATTGGCGGCCGAGATTCGCGCCATGTTCCTGCGCGACATGCGAAGCTACGCGAGCGACCAGGCAGAGACGGACGAGGAAGCGGCCAAACTCCTTCAGCACAGTTCCATCAACGTCACCAGGAAGCACTACCGGAACAGGCCTACAAGGCTGAAAGTGGTGCGGTAAACGCGTTCCGCATTGGGGTTTCGTCCCCGTGGGGATAAAGGGAAAAAATGCGGAACAAATCGCCTGGAAACCCTCGCCGATCCTAGAGTTTTACCAGGGACTTAAAATCTCCCGACCTCAGGTCGTGCCGGTTCGAGTCCGGCCTCGGGCACCAGGCGATGCCTTGCGCTCGTGCCCGCCCCAGGCTGCGCTTCGGCTTGCGGCATCCACTGCGGGCTATCCAGGCCTGGCAGCCGTGGACGAAAAACGACGCTGTCACACGCGCTGCCTTGACGCCTCGCCCACCCGTGGCCTACCATCCGGGCTCTTGCTGCCATTGCACCAAGCTTGTCCACGCAATCATTCATAAAAGAAATGCGTGTGACGTTCCGCCAGGCCACCCCGACACGCGTCGCCCGGACTGGTCCTTGAACCGCTGCCCGCCAGGGCCTTCGCATGCGGTCACAATGCGCCCGACACGATATCCGCCATCACGCATGGCGCCAATACGTCTTTGCGCCGACTTATCCAAGCCATAAATTTTGAAGAATATTTTTCCTGACCAACTGATCCAGCCCTCGACCCAAGACACCTCTCCTCGCGATATCCACGTCGGTGACCGCGTCACCCTGAAGCTGGCCGATGGCGCTTCGATCACCACCACGGTGAACCTTGCCATCGCCCTGTTCGGTTGCACGACTTATACCGGTGAAACGGAGATTGCCCAGGCTCGCGGTCGAGCCCCTTCCACCCCCGCGCGTGTCCGTTTCCGCTGGCAGGACGTGCATCACGTCGAACCCCGCTGAAAAGCTGCATCCGCGCCCTGAATGCGTAGATGTATCCATACTCGTCACAGCACAAGCCGGTTTCAAATGAGTGCTAGGACATCACTCTCGACAGGCGCAATCTGGCTACGTGGCAACCGGCCACGCTCCTATCGAGGTGCATCATGCCCAATCCGAACGCTCAGCAGCCCAACAAGCCTGACAACAAGCCGCAACAGAACGATCAGGATCCGCAGCGCAAACCGGGAAGCAACGCGCCGCCGCCCGCTGGACAACCCGGCAACAAGGGCCAGCCGGATCAGCGTCGCCCCTGATGGGGCCTTGGCGACTGGCCGTCCATCAGTCCCCCTGTCCGCGTCAGCCAGTTTGACGCGGTCACCGTCAGGCCCCGTGAGTCCCGCGTGTGGTGGCCGCCCTGTCAGGCGTCAAGCCGGCGCGGCCAGGGCCTGCAGCCGATAAAGACGTTCCCGCCGTAATGCCTCCCGCAGCGGCTGCGGCGTGCCGCCCAACGACGCCGCATCCTGCGCGATCGTCTCGCAGGCCAGGGCAAGCTGCGTCGCATCCTGCTGCCAGCGTTCGGACAGATACCGATCCGGGTCCAGCGCACGCAAGCCCATGCGGCGCAATTCGGAACGGTTGAAGTCCTTCAGGTTCCACGTCAGGATCGCCACGTTTTCCGCGCTGGCGCCTTGCGCTGCCCGCGCGGTGGCAATGACGTGCCAGTCCTTCGCATCGCTGTACTTCAAGCCCTGCTCGAAGCCCTGGGCGTCGCCGCAATCCGCCAACGGAAATCGGCGCTGCATGTCGGCCCACTCATCGGCCAGGCGCTGCGGATCGATCTGCCAGATGCGCGCCGCATTGCGCCGCCATTCGTCGCCGATACGCTCGCTCCAGACTGGCTGGAATGCCCCTGCCTCGGCCAGCCGCAGCATCAGCCGGCGCACGATGCCCGACATCAGCACGCAGGCATCCAGCACCACATGCGTGGCGGCGGGTGTTGCCAGCGCGCTCAGGGCTGCGCCTGCTCGCGGCGCGCCTCGGCCAGCTCGGCCTCGGCGTCCATCAGCTTGCGCTCGGCCTTGGCGATGTCTTCGCGGTCGCCGTCAGCGCGCTCTTCCTGCAGTTCGCGCTGGCGCTCGGCAACCTTCTCTTCTTTTTCGCGCACACGTTCGTCACGCTCGGCCTTCAGGCCGGCATCGGTGCAATTGGCGCTGGCCTCGGACAGGGCCTTCTGCAGGCCATCGGCCTTGCGCGTGTTGTTCTCGGCGCGGGCGCGATCCAGTTCGGCGCGAATGCCATCGATCTTGGCCTTGCAACCCATGGCGGGTTCGGCTTGCGCGGTCAGTGCGCAGGCGCCCAGCAACAGGGTCACCGCCGCGCGGGGAAAAAGATGGGTCAGGGTCATGATGGGAAATCCTTGCGTTGACGAATCAGCCGGTATTAAGCCACCAGTAACGGCATCGCGCCAGCCGCGTGCCGCGGACGGTCATGCATGCGAGGCTTGCTACAAAACATGCCCATCAAATATAAAAAGTAAATTCGAACTTGCCGTGAGTCTTCATGCTGCGTGCCCGCCTGCTGTTGATCGCTGCCTTGCTCGCCATTCCTGGCGCAGCGTCTGCCGCGAATACCCCCTGCTCCGGCAGCAAGGGCGGCATCTCGCATTGCGAAGGAGAGACCTTTGTCTGCAGGGACGGCTCGGCCAGCGGCAGCAGGAAATCCTGCCCGGCGGTGTTTGGCGGCGCTTCAGCCAGCCCCGCGCGGGCGCTGCGGGCTCGGCCTGGCAGCGTCGACACCCAGGGCTGCGCCTGCAGCCAGAACACGTATTGCACCGGCCCGCGCGGCGGGCGGTATTGCTTGACCAGCACGGGCAGCAAGCGCTACTTGCGCAAATGAGACCCGTGCCAAGTCCTGTTCCCGTTAATGCCTCTTCCTGGAGATCCGTGATGAAGACCACCCTGCCTTTCTTCCTGTGCGCCGTCGTCCTGGCTGGCTGCGCGAAGCCTGCGCCGTCGCCGGTGGTGATTCCTTCCGAAACGCAGGTGAAGCAGGGGACCGCGGAGCCGGTGAAGAAATAGTGGAGGCCCCACTGGGGCGCGGCGTCACTGGCAAGAGGTAGTGATCTTCTGGTTGTCGTGCTGCCACTTGGCCACATCGCCAGTGATTCAGGGTTCCAAGCGGGGGTGGTTCAAGGGGCACGGCGCCGGCCTCCCGCAATGGTTTGAAGCGCGTAAGCCGCCACGCCTGGGTCAGCAGGATGGTTCGGTTGATAAGACTTACTCAACCCAGCCTGCAGTTTTTTCCGCCGGTGGTAGCTCTCTGGCGAACAAGAAACAGAATATCGCACATAACACGGCTGAAATCCCGGTCATTATTTGAATGCCAGTCGCCCCGCCATTCGTCCACAGCATCGAGACAATCGCCACGCCTACCGCGCTTCCCAGCTGGCGTGCGGCATTTAACATGGCAGCACCTGAACCGGAGTCCTGACTCGGAAGGTCGGCCATATAGCTGGCAGTCATGGCCGTAACGACTACGCCTATGCCCAAGCTGACGACGATGGATCCAAATAAAAGGCTGACATAGGGCGCAGATGGGAGAGTGCCGCATAAGAAAGCGTAACCGACACAGGCGATGCCCAGTCCCAGCGCGATTGAGAAAGGCCCTCCAAACTTTGCCGCCACCCGGCCGCCAACGACGTTGCTGATTGACACGAAGACTGCATAGGGAACCAGCAGCAGGCCGGTCTCAATGGGCGACAATCCCAGCCCTATCTGTCCAAATAGAGATACCCCCAAAAGCAGGGAGTATATGCATGCGTTTATCGACAGGCCGAGCAACAGTATGCGCCTACATCTGAAACTCCAATCTCTGATCCTCAAAAATACTGGCTTGGGTAATTTCCTCTCTATGTGAACAAGAAAGAGGGTGACTACAATGGAGCCGAGCCCGCAGGCGAGCGCTAAACGATACTCGCGGGCGGTCAACAGTATGAATGTGATAGCCCATCCCAATAAACCTGCGATGGCGATGGCGTGATTCCAGTAGTCATGCGCCTCACTCCGGTCCTTTTTTTCATCGACAGCATCATTGCCGTACTCTCTTATCGTTATCACGGCAAACAAGGCAAGGGGGATGTTGATGAGGAAGACTCCCCGCCACAGCCCGGCCTGCGAGAATGCGGCGCCGATAAGCGGCCCGACGGTTAATGCAACGCCTCCTGCGGCCATCCACCAACCAATGGCTTTCGTTCTGGCTTCAGGTGAGTCGGCGCCGTATCTATTGATAAGCGCGAGGGCGCTGGGAATCAGAAATGCTGCGGAGACGCCCTGAACGGTGCGGAAGAAAATCAGCGTATTGGCGGAATATGATAAGGCGCACCCCATCGATGCGGCTGCGAATGCAATCATCCCTGCGCGAAAGGTCTGTCCATGTCCGAATCGATCGCTGATGGTTCCGGCCAGGAGCAGCAGTGTCGAGAATGCAAGAGCGTACGCGGTAATGATCCATTGGGTCTTGGAAAGCGGACTCGAAAACTCCTGGCCAAGCGCGACAAGGCTGACGTTGACAACCGAATTGTCAAGTTGCGTAAGAGCGAAAGCCATGCTTGTGGCCAACACAAACTTGCGTTCCAAAGCCATAGTACAGGTCGCTTTATCCGTTTAGTGCGCTACTCGGGTACTGATAGACGCCCTACTGCATAACAAAAAAATTCTTCCAACCCTAGGCGCTGAGCACCTAAATCTAAACCTGAAATCTTGGACTCAAAGTAATGTAGGCCAGTGAAGTTTCATCTCGGCGCTACCAACTGAAGCCGATCGGTAAAGCCAGTTGAACCAGTTGAAACGACGCTTGCCAACTCACAGAGGCCAAGCAGTGCCTAACTCCTCCTGGCGCCAGCGCATTCAATGCGTGCAGTTTTCTTACCCCTAATTTCTGAACCCGGCCCGCCCGGGCTCCTGCCCCAGGAAGCGTGGATCTGCGAGTCAGTACGCTGCCCTTATAGCCGGAATGCGGCCTCTTCCGTACCTGCATCCGGCTCAAATCAACGTCCGTGACGCGTTCTAATGCGCGACTATCTCTTTATGCAGCTGATCCCAGAAGTCACCTAGAAGATCAATGAACGTGTTGTAGCCATACTCCAGCTCAGCTAGATCCTGGTCGTTCGCGCATGATCGCACTGCGGTGATTATGCTCTGTTCTTTGTGCTCTTTTTCAGCCCATCCGATGTGGATGTAGAGATACTCACACAGGTCGTGGAACTCATCGAGTTCGTATGCCTGCATATACTGCCGAAATCCTTCGTATAGCATTACGAACTGAGTGTATGCGTGCCACTCTTGAGCCAAGATTGCTCCGTTAGCACAGGGGGCGCTGCGGACGCACAGTTCGAGGCTCTTTGTCGTAAGGGCACTCGTGGCCGGAAGCAGGACAGTGGTGGAGGGGTCCACATTCTTGAAAGGATGACCCGCGTTCTTGGTGAGAAGTCCATCCAGCCAACGTCGCAGAACGAAAATGTGGACGCCATCCAGGTGTCCGCCGCCCAACTCATCGCGGATGTTATGCAGAATCTCAATGCGCGAGATCAGATCCTTGGTTGCAACGAATGTCATTGCCAAGCGATCTACTGTGGGTGCGATCCAGTGATAATAGTTATCGGCAAAGATCTCCAACTGCGTCGGGTTGAGCTTTTCTTTCATCCATAATTTGTAGAATTCGTTATCGAGCGCCCGGCTTTTATAAACTTGATTTGCCAGTATCGACACATGCTGGAGATATATTTCCTGCGCTTGCTTAGAGTCGGAGGCTGGGACAGGGATTTCGGTGACAGTGTTCACGGTGAACTCCAAATATGAAATGGGCTACAACATTGGGCACCTCTTCAAGACTTCACAAATTTCTGGATCAAGGTGCGGGGTGCGGATCCGACGACATCTCGATGAATATATTTCTCGATGCTCGACAATTTGCCATTTTTTTCAAACCGCAACAAAGCTGACCGAGGACTGACGAAATACTGACTTGGAACTGACTCCTCGCCATTAATTTTCATTATCTTGGAGCATGACGCCAGTTTTCGTGCAGGGTTGCACCATGACGGCGCAGGCCTGCTGAGTTCGGTACAGCTCGGATATGAAAATCCGAAGTGAAGGCGCTCTTGCTTTATGGCGACTGTCGTGGCTGCCGTAGGTTAGAGAGTTTAGAAACAACCTGAGCGGCACTCAGGCTCACAGAAAGATCTCGAAGCCGGCCGTCGCACGAGTGTTCGACCGCGACATCTCACCGGCCTACGCCGCCACAATGCTGTCGGGTACACGACCGCGCGGCAGGGCGCCTCTTCAACTGCCACGCCTAGAAAGCCCTATCTCTGTCCGTGTACGAAGCGACCGCCAGCCGCGTATAGGCAGGGCCCACCCTGGCGGCGCTCCCGGCGCGATCACGTACTTTCTCCGTAGCCTGCAGGTGGCTGACCAGAGCGCCAGTTTTGGCCCGGCGATATGGCCGCCCCCTTGTGGGCCGATTTCCGGGTGGAGTGGCGCGCTGAGTGGCCAACAAGCTCGTTGAGTCCTCACCAAGTACGTGGCCGAAAACGTGGTGGCGGCCGGCTCATCCCCGCTCGCGCGGGGAACACGCGCGACCTATTCACCGAAGGCAACGAAGGCGTCGGTTCATCCCCGCTCGCGCGGGGAACACTTCCTTTCGCTTCCCGCCGTCTTGCGCGACCGCGGCTCATCCCCGCTCGCGCGGGGAACACACTTAAATCAACCCACTGATTTTTAAAGAAAAAACTCAACCCAAAAAATCCACCAACCTTTCAACCGAAAAAAACACCCTCAATGATCATGCCGCCCTGCCACGAACCCCGCGGCATTCAGGCGGTCGATCACCTCCCGCACATGGTCATGCCCGCGCGCCTGGATGACGAAATCCACTTCCACCGTCTGCACCGGCAGCAAGGTGAACGCGCGCTGGTGATGCACCTCGGCCACGTTGGCCTGCGCCTCGGCGATGATGGACGTGGCACGCGCCAGCGCGCCCGGCAGGTCGCGCAGGTCCACGCGGATGCGGGCCAGGCGTCCGGCGCGCACCATGCCGCGCTCGATCAGCTCGCCCAGCATCAACGGGTCGATGTTCCCGCCCGACAGCACCAGCGCAATGCGCTTGCCGCGATAGCGCTCGTTGCCCTGCTCGTGCGCGTGCAGCAGCGTGGCCAGCCCGACGGCGCCCGCGCCTTCGACCACGGTCTTTTCGATTTCCAGCAGCATCACGATGGCGTGTTCGATATCGCTTTCCGTGACCAGCTCGATGCGGTCCACGCGCTGGCGCACCAGCGCCTTGGTCAGCTCGCCCGGCGCCTTGACCGCGATGCCTTCGGCAATGGTGTATTGGCCCGGCTCCGGTGAACCGCCATGACGGTCGGCATGCATGGCGGGGTAACGCTCGGTCTGCACGCCGACGATTTCGATGCCGGGCTTCAAGGCCTTGGCTGCCGTGGCGATGCCGCCAATCAGCCCGCCGCCGCCCACCGGCACGATGATCACATCCAGGTCAGGGCGCGCCTCCAGCATTTCCAGCGCGACGGTGCCTTGCCCGGCAATGACGGCATCGTCATCGAAGGGATGGATCAGCGTCAAGCCACGCGATTCGGCCAGCGACAGGCCGTGCGTCTTGGCGTCGTCAAAGGAGTCGCCCGCCAGCGCGACCTCGGCCCCGAAGCGGCGCGTGTTGGCCACTTTCACCGTGGGCGTGAAGCGCGGCATGACGATGACCGCCGGGACGCCCATGCGCTGCGCGTGATAGGCCACGCCCTGCGCGTGGTTGCCGGCCGACACGGCGAGCACGCCCTGGCGACGTTCTGCCTCGGACAGGGCCAGCATACGATTGAGCGCGCCGCGCTCCTTGAAGGAGGCCGTGAACTGCAGGTTCTCGAACTTCAGCCAGACCTCGGCATGCAGGATGTCCGAGAGCGTGCGCGAATGCGAAAAGGGTGAGTTCAGGACCTGCCCGGCCAGCCGCGCACGGGCGGCCTGGACATCGGCGAGTTCGATCATGGTGGAAGGCTCCTGAAGACAAAAATAGGGATCAGCGCACAGGCAGGAAGGAAAAGAACATCAGCCCCTGCGCGTAGTTGATGCCGACGCGGCGGCTATTCTCGCCCAACAGATTGGCGATGAGGTCCAGCCGCCCGACCAGCGCGCCGAACTCCCGCTCGAAGCTGAGATTCACCGCAGTGTCGCTGATCTCGTTGGCAAGCAGCAGGGGCTGCTTGGACTCGTCCTTGCGCGTGGCCAACAACCATGCCGCCGCCTCGACGTTGCGCGCGGCGTTATAGACACGCTGGCCGTCGAGCATGTCCGAGACATAGAAACGGGTCTTGCCGCCATGCGCCGTGATGATCGTATCGGACAGGCCGAAGATGAAGGCGGCCACGCGGTCACCGCGGTAGGCCGGGTCCAGCGAAACGGCAAGGATCTGGATGTCGCGCAAGCCCTGCAGGCCCGCGGGCGGACGGCCGGCGGCCATGGCGTCGCGCACGCGCTTGACCGCGGTATCGAAGTCTGGCGCGCCGCCCTTGCGCCATTCGCGTGGATTCCGGCGATAGAGCTTGTCCAGCAGGCTGTTCAGGCCAGCCTGGTTGTCGCGCATGGCGATGGTGACGGTTCGGTTGAAATCGGTCTGGCCGAACTGGTCGGCGGACATTTTCTCGGTGCGTGGCGAACCGCCCGAAGACGGCGCGGACGGCGGGCTGGCGCAAGCGCCCAGGGCAAACATTGCCAAGGCAAAGATAGCCAGGTTGCGCCGCGTCATGCCATGGTCCGTCCATCTCCGTGGTTGACGCCCGGACCTGCGGCGCGGGCGCCGCTGGTTCCAGACATCGGTCTGGGCAAGACTTTACCGCAAGGCGGAAGACCTGCGCCGCCATGACCGTCAAACAATGAAAAACGGCGCCCGATGAACTGACCCCCGAAAGTTGGACGAAATCCAATCTTCGGGGGTTTTTGCATGGCGAAGTACGACGAGCGTTTCAAGCTCAAGGTAGTGAAGGAGTATCTGTCAGGATCGGGGGGATCGAAGACGGTGGGCGCCAGGCACGGTCTTGGTCACGCCACAGTCAGGCGGTGGGTAAGTAGCTATCGAGAGCACGGGGTGTGCGGCCTGCGTCGCAAGGGCGCGAGCTACGACGCGGCATTCAAGCTGCAGGTGCTCAATCGGATGTGGCGTGAGGGGTGGTCTCTGACGCAGACGGCGGCAGCATTTGATATTCGCTCGGCGAGCCACATTGGTAGGTGGGAGCGTCAGTATCATGAGGGTGGAAATGAAGCCCTTGAGCACCGTCGGCGCGGATGCAGAGCCATGTCAGATCAGTCAGTAAAACCGTCAGGGCCCACAGCCCCAGAGCAGAAAACCCTTGAGGAGGTGCTCAAGGAAAACGAGTACCTCCGAGCGGAGAACGCCTACCTAAAAAAGCTCGATGCCTTGATCCAGCAAAAGAGGGCGGCAGCGCAGAAAAAGCGCAGTTGATCGCTGGGTTGAGGCAAGAGCATCGCGTAGGTGTGCTGCTGGCAGTCGCAGGACTCTCGCGCAGCACGTTCTACTACCACTTGAAGGCGCGGGGCGTGGCAGACAAGTCTGCGGGGCTCAAGGCCAGGATCAGTGCCGTCTATGCGCGCCACAAGGGCCGCTACGGCTACCGACGCATCACGGCCGCGCTGCGCCAGGCCGGCCAGTGCGTGAACCACAAGACGGTGCAGAAGCTGATGCGGGCGTTGGGACTGAAGTCCTTGGTGCGGCCGAAGAGGTATCGCTCGTACCGAGGCGAGGTAGGCCGCGTGGCGCCGAACGTGCTGGCGCGCCAGTTCGAGGCCGACCGTCCGAACCAGAAGTGGGTCACCGACGTGACGGAGTTCAACGTGCGCGGCCAGAAGCTGTATCTGTCGCCGGTGATGGACCTGTACAACGGTGAGATCGTGGCCTACGAGACCAGCGAGCGTCCGTTGTTCGGGCTGGTGGGCAACATGCTCAAGAAGGCGATGCGCCGCCTGTCGCCGGGCGACCAACCGCTGCTGCACTCGGACCAGGGCTGGCAGTACCAGCAGCCCAGCTACCGGCGCATGCTGGCCGATCGTGGCCTCACGCAAAGCATGTCGCGCAAGGGCAACTGCCTGGACAACGCCGCCATGGAGAGCTGGTTCGCCACGCTCAAGACCGAGTGCTTCTACCTGAACCGCTACGACAGCATCGACCAGCTACAGAAAGCCATCGGCCAGTTCATCCACTACTACAACCACCAGCGTATCCGGCTCAAACTAAAAGGCCTGAGCCCGGTGCAATACCGAACTCAGGCCTTGGCCGCCTGACCTTTTAAACTGTCCAACTTCTGGGGGTCAGTTCACGAAGGCGCCGTTCCTGCCTACAGCGATTGCAAACCTCAGGCTTGCGGTTCGCCTTGCGGCGCGGCTTCGGCCGGAGCGGCGGCGCCGCCCTGGGCTTCGATGCCGCCGATGGCCTTGACCGACAGGCGCAGACGGCCCTTTTCATCGGCTTCGATCACCTTGACGCGCAAGGCCTGGCCGACCTTCAGCACGTCGTTGATGTTGGCGATGCGGTAGTTGGCGATCTCCGAGATGTGCAGCAGGCCATCACGGCCCGGCAGCACTTGCACGATGGCGCCAAAGTCCAGCAGGCGCAGCACCGAGCCGTCATAGACCTGGCCGACTTCGACGTCGGCGGTCAGGTCGGTGATGCGGCGCTGGGCTTCGCGGGCGCGATCCAGGTCGGCGCTCGAGATGACGATGGTGCCGTCATCCGAGATGTCGATCTGCGTGCCGGTTTCTTCGGTCAGCGCGCGGATGGTGGCGCCGCCCTTGCCGATCACGTCGCGGATCTTCTCGGGGTTGATCTTCATGCTGAGCATGCGCGGCGCGAACGTCGAGAGCTCGGTGCGCGAACCATCGAGGGCTTCACGCATCTTGTCCAGGATGTGCAGGCGGCCATCACGGGCCTGGGCCAGCGCGACCTGCATGATTTCCTTGGTGATGCCCTGGATCTTGATGTCCATCTGCAGCGCGGTGATGCCGTTGACGGTACCCGCCACCTTGAAGTCCATGTCGCCCAGGTGATCTTCGTCACCCAGGATGTCCGTCAGCACGGCGAACTTGCCCTGGTCCAGGATCAGGCCCATGGCGACGCCCGCCACGTGATCCTTGACCGGCACGCCCGCATCCATCATGGCCAGCGAACCGCCGCAGACCGAGGCCATCGACGACGAGCCGTTGGATTCGGTGATTTCCGACACCAGGCGGATGGTGTACTGGAAATCTTCCGGGGCCGGCAGCAGCGGCACCAGCGAGCGCTTGGCCAGGCGGCCGTGGCCGATTTCGCGGCGCTTGGGCACGCCCACGCGACCCGTTTCGCCGGTGGCGAAGGGAGGCATGTTGTAGTGCATCAGGAAGCGGTCACGGTACTCGCCCATGAGCGCGTCGATGATCTGCTCGTCCTGCTTGGTGCCCAGCGTGGCAACGACCAGCGCCTGCGTTTCACCACGGGTGAAGAGCGCGCTGCCGTGCGCGCGGGGCAGCACGCCCAGGCGAACGCTGATGGGACGCACGGTGCGGGTGTCGCGGCCGTCAATGCGGGGCTCGCCCGACAGGATCTGGCCACGCACCAGCTTGGCTTCCAGGTCGAACAGGACGTTTTCCACGGCCACGGTGTCGACCTTCTGGCCTTCCGGCGCCTGGGCGGCGACCTTGGCCTGCACGTCGGCGTAGACTTCACGCAGCTTGGTGGTGCGGGCCTGCTTTTCGCGGATTTGATAGGCGGCGGTCAGGCCTTCCTGCGCAGCGGCGGTCACCGACGCGATGAACGACTCGTCGCGCGGCGCGGGCTGCCAATTCCATTCCGGCTTGCCGGCTTCGGCAACCAGGTCATGGATGGTGTTGATGACGACCTGTTGCTGCTCGTGGCCGAAGACCACGCCGCCCAGCATCACTTCCTCGGACAGTTCGCGGGCTTCCGACTCCACCATCAGCACGGCGGTTTCAGTGCCGGCGACCACCAGGTTCAGTTGCGAATCCTTCAGTTGCGAGGCGGTGGGGTTGATGACGTACTGGCCGTCCAGGTAACCCACGCGCGCGGCGCCGATCGGGCCGTTGAAGGGGATGCCCGAGATGGCCAGGGCAGCCGAGGCGCCGATCATGGCGGCGATGTCGGGGTCGATTTCGGGGTTGACGGACAGCGTGTGGATGATCACCTGCACGTCGTTGTAGAACCCTTCGGGGAACAGCGGACGCAGCGGACGATCGATCAGGCGCGAGGTCAGGGTTTCCTTTTCCGAAGGCTTGCCTTCGCGCTTGAAGAAACCACCGGGGATACGGCCGGCGGCGTAGGTCTTTTCGATGTAGTCGACCGTCAGCGGGAAGAAGTCCTGGCCAGGCTTCGGCTTCTTGGCGGCAACGACGGTGGCCAGCACCACGGTGTCCTCGATGGACACCAGCACGGCGCCAGAGGCCTGACGGGCGATTTCGCCCGTTTCCAGCACGACGGTGTGCTGGCCGTACTGGAACGATTTGCTGACTTTGTTGAACATGTCGGAGATTCCTTGCAGTGGGAAAAGGCCCTTGCGCGGCGCGATCTGCTCGCTGCGCCCCGCGAGGGCACTTTCATCTGGGGTGGCCCTGAAACAACATAATGCCCCCATGCGGCGCCTTCGGCTTGCAGTCCCCCCGAAGGGGCTGCTTTTTGCCTTGGGACGGCCCGGCGGACAAAAAAGCCGTGGCCGATGCAACACAAGCTGCATCGGCCACGGCTGACATCATGGGGTACCGGCCCCTGGGGTACCGGCTCCGCAGGTACCGATCACTTGCGCAGACCGAGCTTTTCGATCAGCGAGCGGTAAGCGTCGGGATTGCGGCCCTTCAGGTAATCGAGGAGCTTGCGACGGCGGCTCACCATGCGCAGCAGACCGCGGCGCGAGTGGTGATCCTTCATGTGCGTCTTGAAGTGGCCGGTCAGCTCGTTGATGCGAGCCGTCAGCAGCGCAACTTGCACTTCGGGGGAACCCGTGTCGCCCTGAGCGCGTTGGAACTGGGTAACGATGTCGGATTTCTTGATATCGGCAACAGCCATGATAAACCTCTGATAACGTGCGACAGGGCCGAGGCGCCCGGTCGTGAGTGGAATGAAACGCTTGGAACAAAAGGGGCAGGAAGACTGCCCAAACTGATCAACCAAACTGCTTTTTACGAAAACCGGGCACTAAACCCGCAATGCATGAACGGGCTCTGGAACACTTCCGAGCCCGGTCAAGCTGAAAATTATAGCTGATTCGCTAGAATGATTCCCAGGCACCCCGACAGGCCGTGGCAGCACCGCGACGCCGCCCCGGGGCGCAGGAGATTCCACCCAGATGAAAACCCCGACTTTCACCGTCTTCCGCCGCGCAGGCCTCGCCGCCTCGGCCCTGCTGCTGGCAGCCTGCTCGACCACCGACCACGTCTCCCCCGACGCCACGGCCGCCGAGCTGCAGGAACGCTTCGGCAACCCCACCGTCACCTGCCCGCTGCCCGACGGCGGCGAGCGCCGCGTCTGGTCGCGCCAGCCTGACGGCCAGTTCGCCTGGGCCAGCATCAAGGATGCGGAAGGCAAGGAAGGCCCGCTGCAACAGATGCTCAGCGACGCCGGCTTTGCCCAGCTGCAGGGCGGCTACTGGCCCGCCGAGAAGATCCGCTGCGAGTTCGGCCCGCCCGCCGAGATCAAGGAGATCGGCCACGGCAATGCGCGCCAGGTCGTGTGGAGCTATCGCTTCCGCCACGCCAATGCCTGGGACTCCCTGATGAACCTGTACATGGGCCCCAAGGGCGACGTCCTGCGTCGCTCGAGCTTCATCCAGGATCCACGCGGCATGAACAGCGGGGAAGGCAACGCGACCGGCAGCAGCGACTGACGGCCGGGCCTCATACTTCAAGCTCGCGGCGCGCAACGGCGCTGCCGCTTACGCAAGGCCAAGGAGACGACCATGGCACGCTCACGCTCTTCCCTCCCACGCTTGGCCGCCGCCGCCCTCGCGCTTGGCGCGTTGGCCGGCTGCGCCAACATCGACACGGTCGCGCCCGGCACCCCTGTCGATGCCGTCACGCAGAAATACGGCGCCCCCACTTCCAGCTGCCCCTTGCCGGGCGGCGGACAGCGCCTGGTCTGGTCGCAACAGCCCCTGGGCCAATACGCCTGGGGCACGAACACGACGGCCGACGGCCGGGTCGGCCCCATCGAGCCCATCCTGACGGACGAAGCCTTCCGCCGGCTGGACACGGGCGAATGGAGCGCCGAACGCGTCCGCTGCGAATTCGGTCCGCCCGCCGAGGTCCGCGAGGTCGGCATGCAATCGGTGCGGCAGGTCACCTGGGCCTATCGCTATCGCGAGAGCGGTGTCTGGAACTCGCTCATGTACCTCTACATGGGCGCCGACGGCACGCTGCTCAATCGCCGCCACCCCGGCCCCGATCCGATGTACGAGGATCGCGGCGACAACCGGGACTGAGACATCCCCGCGCAGCCGTGACGCATGACGAAAAACCCGGCCTGTGGCCGGGTTTTTCGTTGTCTTGAGCCGCTTGGCTATCCATCAGGCGTCGATGCGGCGTTCCTGTTGCAGGCGGCGCACGCGGTTCCAGCGCCACAGCCACTGCACCCAGCCCGACAGCCCATAGATGACGAACAGGCCGAAGAGCACGAGGGGAGGATCGCTGGAGACGAAGACGAACACCGCCACCACCAGCAGGATGCCCCAGAACGGCACGCTGCGGCCCAGCGCGAACGACTTGCCGCTGAAGAACGGCGCGTTGCTCACCATGGAAACGCCGGCATAGAGCGTGAGCGCGAACGCCGTCCAGGCCAGCAGGCCATCCTGCATCGGGAATTTGTTGTCGACGGCCAGCCAGACGAAGCCGGCCACCATCGCGGCCGCGGCGGGACTGGGCAGGCCCTGAAAATACCGCTTGTCCACCACGGCGATGTTGGTGTTGAAGCGGGCCAGCCGCAGGGCAGCCCCCGCCACGTAGACGAACGCCGCCAGCCAGCCCCAGCGGCCCAGGCCATGCAGCGACCATTCATAGATCACCAGCGCCGGCGCCACGCCGAACGACGTCATGTCGGACAGCGAGTCGTATTGCTCGCCGAAGGCCGACTGGGTGTTGGTGAGGCGCGCCACCCGGCCGTCCATGCCGTCCAGCACCATCGCCGCGAAAATGGCGATGGCGGCCGCCTCGAACCGGTCGTTCATGGCCTGCACGATGGCGTAGAAACCCGCGAAGAGGGCCGCCGTCGTGAAGGCGTTGGGCAGCAGGTAGATGCCGCGGCGCAGCTTCTCTTCACGCAAACGCAGATCACCCATCGCCGGATCAGCCTTGCTGCACGGGCGCGGCGGCAGCGGCGGCCGGCGCGAGGTCGGCCAGCACCGTGCTGGTGGCGCTGACCTTGTCGCCCAGGGCCACGCGCGGACGCGAGGCGGGCGGCAGGTAGACGTCGACGCGCGAACCGAAACGGATGAAGCCATAGCGCTGGCCGCGGGCCAGCACGTCGCCCGGCTGCACGTAGCAGAGAATGCGCTTGGCGACCAGGCCAGCCACCTGCGTGGCGGTGACCACGTGGCCGTCGGGCGTGTGGATGACCATGGCGTTGCGCTCGTTCTCCAGCGACGCCTTGTCCAGCGCGGCGTTGAAGAAACGGCCCGGGAAATATTGCACGTGCGTCACCGTGCCGTCGACCGGGGCGCGGTTCGAGTGCACGTTGAAGACATTCATGAACACGCTGATCTTCAGCGCGTCGCGATCGGCATAGGGGTCGCGCACGTGCTCGACGGCGACGATGCGGCCATCGGCGGGCGACAGCACCGCGGTGGTGGAGTCCGGGGCGAGCCGGGGCGGATCGCGGAAGAACTGGAGGACGAAGATCGCGATGATCCACAGCGGGATCGCGGCCCAGGCGGTCCAGAACGACGCCAGCACGGCCAGTGCGAGCGATCCGGCGACGAACGGCCAGCCTTCGCGGGCAATGATGGGGTGGGGGTAGGCAGGTTTATTCATAGACGAAAGGTTAACCGAAAGCAAAAGCGCGCGGTGCCGGCCGTACACAGAACAAACCCGAAGGCCCTCCCCTGTCTCCCATGCTGTCTACGCCCCGCCCGCCCCCTGCTCGACCGGCTCCGGCAGGCGCAGGACGTCAGCTCGCACAAAAAAAAACGCCCGCACATGGCGGGCGTCCCCTGGGGGCAAAGTCCGCCTGCCGGTCGAGCCGGGCAGGCGGCGATGCTTCCGGTGGTACTGATCAGTTCTTGCTTTGGTCGACCAGCTTGTTGGCGGCGATCCAGGGCATCATCGCGCGCAGCTTGCCGCCGACCTGTTCGATCTGCGACTCGGCGTTGATGCGGCGGCGCGAGGTCAGCGTGGGGGCGCCCGCGGCGTTTTCCAGGATGAAGCGCTTGGCGTACTCGCCGGTCTGGATGTCGGTCAGGCACTGACGCATGGCCTTGCGCGTTTCTTCCGTCACGACCTTCGGGCCGGTCTCGTACTCGCCGAATTCGGCGTTGTTCGAGATCGAGTAGTTCATGTTGGCGATGCCGCCTTCATAGATCAGGTCGACGATCAGCTTCAGTTCGTGCAGGCACTCGAAATAGGCCATTTCGGGGGCGTAGCCAGCGTCCACCAGCGTGTCGAAGCCCGCCTTGATCAGCTCGACGGTACCGCCGCACAGCACGGCCTGTTCGCCGAACAGGTCGGTTTCGGTTTCTTCGCGGAAGTTGGTTTCGATGATGCCGGCACGGCCGCCGCCGTTGGCGCTGGCGTACGACAGGGCCACGTCACGGGCGTTGCCCGACTTGTCCTGGTAGACGGCGACCAGGTGGGGCACGCCGCCGCCTTGCGAGTAGGTGCCGCGCACGGTGTGGCCGGGCGCCTTGGGGGCGATCATGATGACGTCGATGTCGTCACGCGGCACGACCTGGCCGTAGTGGACGTTGAAGCCGTGGGCGAAGGCCAGGGCGGCGCCGGCCTTGATGTTGGGGGCCACTTCGCTGCGGTAGACCTGGGCGATGGTTTCATCGGGCAGCAGCATCATGACGACGTCGGCGCTCTTGACGGCCGCGGCCACTTCTTCCACCTTCAGGCCGGCGTTGGCGGCCTTCTTCCACGACGCGCCGTCCTTGCGCAGGCCGACCACGACCTTCACGCCCGAGTCGTGCAGGTTCAGGGCGTGGGCATGGCCTTGCGAGCCGTAACCGATGATGGCAACGGTCTTGCCCTTGATGAGGGACAGATCGCAATCCTTGTCGTAGAAAACCTTCATGAACTTTCTCCTGGAAATTTGAATTTGGATTTTTTTGAATGAATGGATTAAAGCTTCAGCACCCGCTCGCCGCGCCCGATGCCCGAGACGCCGGTACGAACGGTTTCGAGGATGGCGCTGCGATCCAGGGCGTCGATGAACGCCTGGATCTTTTCCTGCACGCCGGTCAATTCGATGGTGTAGGACTTGTCGGTGACGTCGATGATGCGGCCGCGGAAGATGTCCGCCATGCGCTTCATCTCCTCGCGCTCCTTGCCCACCGCGCGCACCTTGATCAGCATGAGTTCGCGCTCGATGTGCGCGCCCTCGGTGAGGTCCACCACCTTGACCACGTCGACCAGGCGGTTCAGGTGCTTGGTGATCTGCTCGATCACGTCGTCCGAACCGACAGTGACGACGGTCAGGCGCGACAGCGTGGCATCCTCGGTGGGGGCCACGGTCAGCGTCTCGATGTTGTAGCCGCGTGCGGAAAAGAGGCCCACCACGCGCGACAGCGCGCCCGGTTCGTTTTCCATCAGGACCGAAATGACATGTTTCATGCTCGTGCTCCTACAGATCTTCCGAACCGAGCAGCATCTCGGTCAGCCCGCGTCCCGCCTTGACCATCGGCCAGACGTTCTCGGTGCGGTCGGTGAGGAAGTCGAGGAACACCAGCCTGTCCTTCTTCGCGAAAGCCTCGCGCAGCGCCGGTTCCACGTCCGAGGGCTTCTCGATGCGCAGGCCCACGTGGCCATAGGCCTCGGCCAGCTTGACGAAGTCGGGCAGCGAATCCATGTAGGACTCGGAATAGCGCGAGCCGTAATCGATCTGCTGCCACTGCCGGACCATGCCCAGGTAGCGGTTGTTCAGGCAGATGATCTTGGGCGTCAGGTGGTATTGCTGGCAGGTCGACAGCTCCTGGATGTTCATCTGGATCGAGGCTTCGCCGGTAATGACGGCGATGTCCTGGCCCGGATTGGCCATCTGCACGCCCATGGCGTACGGCAGGCCCACGCCCATGGTGCCCAGGCCGCCGGAATTGATCCAGCGGCGCGGCTTGTTGAAGCGGTAGTACTGCGCAGCCCACATCTGGTGCTGGCCCACGTCGGACGTCACGAAGGCGTCGCCGCCCGTCACCTTCCACAGCGTTTCCACCACGTATTGCGGCTTGATGAGCTCGTCGGACGGCGTGTACTTCAGGCAGTCCTTGCCGCGCCACGCATCGACCTGCTGCCACCAGCGCGTCAGCGCGGCCTGGTTGGCGCGCGGGGTCGCCGCCGTGGCTTCGTATTGGGCGATCAGTTCGACCAGCACGTCCTTGACGTTGCCGACGATGGGCACATCCACCTTCACCCGCTTCGAGATCGACGAAGGGTCGATGTCGATGTGGATGATCTTGCGCGGGTTCTGCGCGAAGTGCTTGGGATTGCCGATCACCCGGTCATCGAAGCGCGCGCCGATGGCCAGCAGCACGTCGCAGTGCTGCATGGCCATGTTGGCCTCGTAGGTGCCGTGCATGCCCGGCATGCCCAGGTAGTGGTGGTGGCTGGCGGGCAGCGCGCCCAGGCCCATCAGCGTGTTGGTGCAGGGCGCGTCCAGCAGGTCGACGACCTGCTGCAGCTCCGGCGCCGCGTCCGACAGGATGACGCCGCCGCCCGAATAGATCATGGGGCGTTCGGCGGCCAGCAGCATCTGCACGGCCTTCTTGATCTGGCCCTGGTGCCCCTTCACGACCGGCGCGTACGAGCGCATCGTGATCTCGCCGCGGGGCGGGGTGTACTTGCAGTGCGCCACGGTGATGTCCTTGGGGATATCCACCAGGACGGGGCCGGGGCGGCCGGTACGCGCAATGTGGAAAGCCTTGCGCATGGTTTCCGCCAGGTCCTTCACGTCGCGCACCAGGAAGTTGTGCTTCACGCAGGGGCGGGTGATGCCCACGGTGTCGCATTCCTGGAAGGCATCCTCGCCGATGGCGTGGGTGGGCACCTGGCCGGACAGGATCACCATGGGGATCGAGTCCATGTAGGCCGTGGCGATGCCGGTGACCGCGTTGGTCAGGCCCGGGCCGCTGGTGACCAGGCACACGCCCACCTTGTCCGACGCGCGCGAATAGGCATCGGCCGCGTGCACGGCAGCCTGTTCGTGGCGAACGAGGATGTGCTGGAATTTGTCTTGCTTGAAGATTGCGTCGTAGATGTACAACACCGCGCCGCCAGGATAGCCAAAGACGTGTTCCACGCCTTCATCGGCCAGGCAGCGCACGACGATGTCGGCGCCATTGAGTTCCATGAAATTCCTTTCATAACCGGCTCTGCCTTTTCGATTGCGGCCTGCCCGGATTGCGGCGGCAGCGGGAATCGCCACGGTGTCTGGTCGGATGCTCCGGCGCTTCGAGGTTCACGGAACCCCTCCACCCGGATACCCGGCCGACCCGTCGCGCGTTCGTCGAAAACGCATTGCTACTGGATCGAAACGGAAGCCTCGGCGCCAACGCTTGTGGCGGGGCCGGCGGCAGTAAGACTGGCGCATCTGCCCGGAGGATGGCCCGGGCACGTGGTTGCCAATGGCCGCCCGAAGAGGTACCCACGGACGGCAAGCTGCTGACTTTACCGCGCCGTCAAGTTATGAGCAAATGAAACTCGTGCATTCGCCCCCCGCCTCCCTATACTGTGCGGCATCCTTACCACGGCCCGCCGCACATGGAATTGCGTCTTTCGCACCTGCACCGCTTCGTCTACAGCCACTTCTTCTTCGGCGGCGTGCGGCAGGCGGTGGGCATGCTGGCCCCCGTGATGGTGCTGGGCGGGCTGTTCGACCAGATGGCGATCGGGCTCATCGCCACCTTCGGCGCCCTGTGCGTGGCCATCATCGACCAGCCGGGGCCGCACTGGCACCGCGCCAACGAGATGCTGGGCGGCAGCATCCTGGGGACGGCCACCGTGGCCATCACCGGGCTGGCCTCCTCCCACCCCATGCTCATCTGGGCTGCCGTGGTGGCCCAGTGCTTCGCGTTCTCCATGCTGTCCGTGTTCGGCCGCAAGGGCGGGCAGATCAGCTTCGCCTGCCTGCTGCTGATGAGCCTGACCATGCACTCGCCGCTGTCACCCGGCCAGGTGCTGCTGCACGCCACCGCCACCCTGGGCGGCGGCCTGTTCTACCTGCTCTTCAGCACGGTGGCCAGCCGGCTCTTCGGCCTGCGGGAGGAACAGCAGGCGCTGTCCGTGGCGCTCTTCGCCACCGGCGAATACATGGCGGCCCGCTCGGCCTTCTATGACGTCAACAACGACCTGGACGACTGCTACCGCAACATGATCCTGCGCCAGGCCACCATGACCGAGCAGCACCAGGCCGCCCGCGACATGGTGCTGCGCGCCCTGCCCCGCGGCGGCGGCGCGGGCGACCGCAGGCGCGTCATGCTGTGGAACCTGTTCTCGGACATGATCGCGCTGCTGGACACGATGATCGCCACGCACACCGACTATGCCCTGCTGCGGCGGGCGCTGGGCGACGCCGACGTGCTGCTCTTCGGCCGCGACGCCCTGCGCAAGATGTCGCTGGACCTGGACCACATCGCGCTGGCCGTGTCGCGCAACCGGCCCGCCGTGCACCGCAACAGCGTGAAGGCCGAACTGCGCGCCATCGAATACGAGCTGGAACAGTTGCGCCAGCAGGACTTTCCAGCCAGCAACCCCGAGGTCTATGCCGTGCTGGTGCAGGTGCTGCGCCGGCTGCGCAACGCGGCGCGCGTGGTGGACCGCCTGTACGAACACACCCGTGGCGCGGCCGACGCCGTGCCCGTGGGCTCGCTGCGCCTGGACAAATCGCTCACGCGCTTCCTGTCGCGCCAGCAATTCCGGGTGGGCATGCTGACCAGCAACCTGCGCCTGGACTCGCCGCACTGCCGCTACGCACTTCGGGTGACGCTGGCGGCCGCCCTGGCCATGACGCTGACCGCCTTCGTGCCGCAACTGCAGCCGCATGGCTACTGGATCGTGCTGACCGTGGTCATCATCATGAAGCCGGGTTTCGCCGTCACGCGCCAGCGCAACGGCTGGCGCCTGCTGGGCACGCTGATGGGCTGCGGCCTGGCGCTGGCCGCCTTCCACGCCACCGACAAGCCCAGCGTGCTGTTCGCCATCATGCTGGTGGCCTGCGTGCTGGGCAACAGCCTGGTGCTGGTGAACTACATGGCCAGCGGCGTCTTCAACACGCTCTTCGTGCTGCTGGCCTTCCACTTCATCTCGCCGGGCACCCTGGCCGTGGTGGGCGAGCGCGCGCTGGACACCGCCGTGGGCTGCGCGCTGGCGCTGGCCTGCAGCTACTTCCTGCCGTGGTGGGAACACCGCTACATGGGACCGCTGTCGCGCGCGGCACTGTCGGCCAACCGGGAATACCTGCGCAGCGGCCTGCGCTACGTCGGACAGATGCAGGCGCGCCACGCCCGGCAGGACGCCAGCGTGACGGCCGCGCCGGCAGAGTCCGGTTCCTCCGAAGTGGCCGCCAATCCCGCGGAGCTGCAAGAGGCCAACCTGTCCTGGCAGCTCTCGCGCAAGAACGTGCACGTGGCCTTCGCCAACATGGCCGAGGCTTTCTATCGGATGATGAACGAGCCTCGCTCGCGGCAGCAGAACGTGCCCGAGGTGAACAACCTGATGATCCAGAACCACATCCTGGCATCACAGATCGCGGCCGCCATGCCCATGCTGGCCGACCTGCCCGCCACGCCGCCCGGCATGGCGCAGATGCTGGCCCAGATCCAGGCGGTGCTGGACGGTGAACAGCCGGCGGACTCCCTGGCCAACATCACCATCGAGACCGACGGCGACCTGGCCGCGCTGGCCTATCCGCTGCGGCAGATGCAGAAGGCCGCGCAGATGCTGGTGAAGGAGCTGGGCGGGCTGGCCGATCCGGCCGGGCCGGTCCTGCCCGCCAGGCAGGCTGCCTGAGCGGCATCACGGCATCAGTCCTTGCCTCAGTCCTGCCTGCGGCGGAACACCAGCTTGTCCTCCGAGGACGCAGCGGCATCGAAGGCATAGCCTTCGCTGTCGAAACCCTGCAGCTTCTGCGGCGTGTTGATCTTGTGCTGGATGGCGTAGCGCGCCATCAGCCCGCGCGCGCGCTTGGCGTGGAAGCTGATGACCTTCCAGGCATCGTTCTTCCAGTCCTGGAACACGCACTGCACCACGCGCGCCTTCAGCGCCTTGTTGGGCACCGACTTGAAATACTCCTCGGACGCCAGGTTCACGATGATGGGCGTCTTCTCGCCTTCCTGGCGCGTGTTCAGGTACTCGGCCAGCTTGTCGCCCCAGAAGTCGTACAGGTTCTTGCCCCTGGACGTGGCCAGGCGCGTGCCCATTTCCAGGCGATAGGGGCGCATCAGGTCGAGCGGGCGCAGCACGCCATACAGGCCGCTCAGGATCGCCAGGTGCTCCTGCGCCCAGTCCAGTTGCGCGGGCGACAGGCTGGCGGCCTCCAGGCCTTCGTAGACATCGCCATTGAAGGCCAGCACGGCCTGGCGGGAGTCGGCCTCGGTGAAGCTCGGCTTCCACTCGGCATAGCGGTCGGCATTCAACTGCGACAGCGCGGGGCTCAGCGTCATCAGTTCGCCGACCTCGTCGGCCGACAGCGTCTTCAGCACGGCAATGAGCGCGCTGGCGTCCTTGGTGAAGAGCGGCTGCGTGTGCTTGGTGTGCCGCAGGGGCGTGTCGTAGTCCAGCTTCTTGGCCGGGGAAAGCAGATACAGCATGGGAACTCCAGGTTCTATCAGACAGCGACGGGCCCGCTGTGAACGGGCCCGTCGCCTGGAAATGGCTAGCCGATCATCGGGCTGCGGCGCCCGACAGGGATCAACGCGCGGTCCAGCCACCATCCACGGAAATGCTGGTGCCCGTTACCTGCGCCGCGGCGTCCGATGCCAGGTAGATGGCCGTGCCGGCCAGCTGCTCCGGCGTCACGAACTGCAGCGAGGGCTGCTTTTCCGACAGCAGCTCGCGCGCGGCTTCGTCCTGGCTGATCTTCTTGGCTTCGGCGATGGCCGTGATCTGCTTTTCGACCAGCGGCGTGCGCACCCAGCCCGGGCAGATGGAGTTGGCGGTGACGCCCGTGCCGGCCGTCTCCAGCGCCGTGACCTTGGTCAGGCCCATCACGCCGTGCTTGGCGGCGACATAGGCCGACTTGTTGGCCGAACCCACCAGGCCATGCGCCGAGGCGATGTTGATGATGCGCCCCCACTTCTGGCGCTTCATCTGCGGCAGCGCGGCGGCCGTGCCGTGGAAGACCGCCGACAGGTTCAGCGCGATGATGGCGTTCCACTTGTCGATGGGAAAGTCCTCGATCAGCGCCGTGTGCTGGATGCCGGCGTTGTTCACCAGGATGTCCAGCGTGCCCAGCTTGTTCACGGCCGTGCCCACCAGTTGGCGCACGGCTTGCGCCGAAGTCAGGTCGGCGCCGTCGAACAGCGCCTTCACGCCGAACTCCTTTTCGATACCCGCGCGCACCGCCTCGATCTGGTCGGCCTCGCCCAGGCCGTTGAGCACGACGTTGGCGCCTTGCGCCGCGAATCCTTTGGCGATGGCCAGACCAATCCCGCTGGTGGAACCGGTAACCAGGGCAACCTTGCCTTTGAGCATGCGACCTCCTTGGAGAATGCGGTGAATGCGGGCCGCCGATGGCAGCGTGTCGCGTCCGGGGCGCCCGCGGTGCCGTTCGATTCTAGCGCGGGGTTCGCGTGGGAAACCTGAACGCGGCCGCGCCGCGGGGGCTTGCCTGGCCAGCACGCCGGCCATGTACACATTCGCCGGAATTCTGCTATAGTCGCTGTCTTCGCTTTCGGGCGAAGTATCCGGATGGGGGTCTGACGACCACGGTTCTGCCAGGATCTCCATCGCGCTTGCGGGCTTGCCGCGGCAACGGAGCGGCACCAGGAGAGGTGGCAGAGTGGTCGAATGTACCTGACTCGAAATCAGGCGTACGGTAACCCCGTACCGTGGGTTCGAATCCCACCCTCTCCGCCAGTTTTCGATTCTTGGCTGAACGCCAAGGCTCACGGAAGTCCCGAAACCCGCACAGCACAAGGCTTTGCGGGTTTTTTTATGTTCGCAGGCCTTCGTTTTGGCACGCCATCAACCCCCGTGCGGTGCGGCACACCGCCCCCCTCATTGCGGTCTCTGAAACCTGCAAGGCACGATTCTTAAAGATTCCGTTGTGGCCGGTGCCTACTTCTCGATTGCTGTTTCGGTCTTGGTGATGAACCCCTCGATGATGGCTTTGGCATCGGCAAGCCCGCCGCCGTTTTCGGCGCGGTACAGCTTAATCGCATCCATCTTCCGACCAGGCACCAAGGCAACACTCTGCCAGGTTTCATCCTGTGGCTCGGGCGTCCATTCCGGTTCGTCGCTTGGGAGATGAATCGTAAAACCACGGATACTTGATCCGTCTTTGCCATAATCGGCGCTGAGAGCCAGACCGCCCATGAGCCAGCGGTCATGATCGGGCGCAGGATGGCTTATATCCACTCTCCCCTCACCGATCACCCAGGTTCGTTCGGGAACCGCTTTCGCGATGAGCCCCGCACGGCCATCGTCAAAAGAGAAGTTCATAGGCACGGGGCCGTCATAACGGCTGTGGTCATCGACCCCCGCATTGAAAAGGAATATGGCTGCAAGCGTCCTGTTTTGAGGATTTCCAGCCCCGCGCGTATGCGCGTCTTCGAACAGCAGGTCGAAACCGCCTTGTTTCGATACGATGTACTGGGCGCCATCGCTTGGCCGGTCTGCCTTATGAGGCGGGAGGGCTGCCAGCGCTTCCACCACTTCTGGATCATCATAGCGTTTGCCAAAGAGGCGAAGAAGTGCCTCAATCCCCATGGTGATTTCTCCTATTGTTCAACCGCTATGTTTGTGTCCACCATGCCTTTTATGGTGTCACTTTCGTTCAATGCCGAGGATTGATTGGAATGGGAGATGCGCCACGGCATGATCTGGGTGTGAAGCGCACTCGTGCCCGCAGAAGGAAGCCAACATTCCTGAAAATGGCGGTAGCTCTATGTTCGTGACCTCGAGCAAATGGAAACGGACGCCGAGACATCAACGGCCAAAAAATATCATGATTGCCGACCTGAGCAACGTAAGCGCCAAGATTGTTGACATGGAAAAGAACACGATTTTCCATACCTTCCGAATTGAGCAATACCCTGCATAGGCGAACGCGGCTGCGGCCAAGAGCGTCAAAGGCCATACCATCACGCCGACATAAAATAGGTACAGTTCGAAGGCGGTGAAGGTCATCAAGTGGCCGTGTCGCTTTACTCGTTTCGTCCAGGGGCAGCTGTCAACACGAGGAATGGCATGGAAGGGGAAGGCTTTCTCATCGGGGCTTTGATTGTCTTGTGGTCTTTCGGAGGCGTAATCATTGCAGTGATGTTGATAGGAGCCTGGCTTCTTAGGAAAGAGCGGCAGTCGAACGCCGGTGTTGGTGGCGGTGATTCCGATCAGTATGGCCCGTTTGGTGGTGACGGCGGTACTGGGGACGGCGGCGGCGATGGCGGCGGCTGCGGCGGCGACTAAGCTTCTTTCATCATTGCTCCGATACGCGCCAGTTCGTCCTTGAGGCGGACCAGAAGTACTTCCATTTCTTCTTTATCGCGGTCATCGATGCGCAGTGCTTCAAAGCTCGAAAGCATCTCCTCGCACGCTGAGATCATCACCAGGCCATCACCGTCCCGCCCGCCGACGCCCTCAAAGCTGTGCTTGAGCAATTCTCGCACGCTGTCTCCATGGTAGTGGCCATCGCTGCAGGCGTCGAGACTGCAAGCAAGCAACAGCGTCAGGACGATCATGTGCATCGCGGATGGGCCGGGGCCGCTCAGATCCTCTCCGTAGACATCCTTGAATATGTGGGCCAACCATCGGGGCGGGTTTGTGTAATCTATCGGCTCACTCATTGGTCGCATCCCGTCGTCACCCGCAGATTCAGATTGTGTGGAGCGAAGTAAAAGGCGCTTCCCCACCCATCACGTCCGCAATTCCACTTCCGACGCGTCACGCCGCCTTGAACCCCTGCGCCCCATGCTTGCGCAGGACCTCCTTCAAGGACAACCCACCCCCCGTTCCCTCGTGATCGGCCTGCGCCGCCTCGGTCAGGATGCAGCACTCGGGAAACGCCTCCGTGTCGAGCTCGGCTTGCGACGTTCCCTCGGGAAGACGCAGCAGCCAATACTGCCCGAACTCCTCGTCCTCCTCGACGCGAATCCGGCGTGTGGCACTGGCGTCGCCAATGGCAATCACCAGGTCTTCATAGGGACGGCGGTTCTGCACGAAGAACGTCCCGTCCAGCGCGCCGGCCTTGATCGGGAAATCCACCATCACCGTCACGGGCGCCTGCACGGTGCCGCCCACGCGCAACCGTCCCGAGGAAGCCTCCGTGCCAAGCACCACGGCCGCGGCCGACAGATCGCCCCGGACGAGGCATTCGAACTGTCCGGTCAGGAACAGGCTCCCGGCCTTCAGGTCGCCCTTGACCACCAGATAGCCAGGGGTGCCGACATCGAACTGCTCGACGTCCAGGTCGCCCTGCAGGATCAGGTTGCCGTCGACGATGAGCATGTCGGCATCGAGGGAAAGAAAGCGATTGGTGTCGAAGGCAAGCCCGTCCAGCGCCAGGTCGCCCCGATGCAGCAGGATTCGAATCGGCGCCTCGCCTGGCCAGGCCTGCGTCGGATCGATGTTCGGCACGACGCCAAGCGCCTCGTTGAAAACGCCGAGCGAGGCCAGGCGTTCGACGTCGATTGTTTCCCATTCCATGGCGTGCATCCCTGTCTGGTGACCGGCCAAGTGTATTGCGGAGACAGGCGTGCCCCGGCCCGGCCATTGCAAAAGCCCTTCCCTTCAAGCAATAATCGGTCCATAACAAGAGATTAATAAGCGTTCGCATTTCCATCCGGCAGCCTGCTGCCCGTCCCTTGGCAACCCCACCAACCGACCCACGAAGCAGATCGTGAGCGCCTCCGACTCCTCCTCGCAAGGCATCGCGCAGCTGTATGGCGCGCATCACCGCTGGCTGTTCGGCTGGCTGCACCGGCGGCTGGGCAACGCGGCGGACGCGGCCGAGCTGGCGCACGATGCCTTCGTGCGGCTGCTCGTGACGCCTCGCCATTTCGACACTGCCCCACAGGCGCGCGTGTATCTGCGCAGCATGGCCAACGGCATGTGCGTGGACTTCTGGCGCCGCCGCAGCGTGGAGCAGGCCTGGCTGGATGCCCTGGCCCGGCAGCCGCCGCAGTTCGCGCCCTCGGCGGAACACCAGGCGCTGGTGCTGGATGCCTTGCACGAGGTCGATGCCATGCTGCGGGAACTGCCCCGGAAAGCCGCCAGCGCCTTCGTCCTGGCGGTTGCCTGCGAGATGACGGACCGGGAAGTGGCCGACGCACTGGGGGTGTCGTCACGCATGGTGCGCAAATACGTGGCGCGCGCCATGCTGGGCTGCATGATGCTGGAAGCCGCCCAGGACGCGCGCGACGCCGCGCCCGCCCTGTCGTGACCGCCAGCGCGACCGCGCCGCTGCCGCCGCACGCCGCGATGGCGCAGGCAGCGGACTGGTACGCCTTGCTGCGCTCGGGCGAGGCCTCTGCCACCGACCATGCGCGCTGGCGCGAATGGCTGCACGCCGCCGATACCCACCAGCAGGCCTGGCGCTATGTCGAGCGCATCGGGCAGCGCCTGGCCCCCATCCAGGACGGCCCCGAGCGGCAGGCGGCCACCACCGCGCTGCGTACCCTGCATGAGCCCCCTCCCCGCCGCCGCCGGCAGGCGCTGCTGGCCCTGGCAGGCCTGGCCGGCGCAAGCCTGGCCTGGTCCGCCTGGCGCCACACCTCGCTGCCCCAGGTGGTGGCGGGCTGGACCGCCGACCACCACGCCGATCGCGGCGAAGTGCGTCACGTACTCCTGCCCGACGGCGGCGATGTCTGGCTGAGCGCGCTGAGCGCCGTGGACGTGCTGTACAGCGCCGGAGAGCGCCGGCTGCGGCTGCGCACGGGCGAAATCCTGGTGCAGACGCACGCAGACCCGGCAGGCCGGCCTTTCCTGGTCGAGACGGCGCACGGCACGCTGCGCGCACTGGGCACGCGCTATCTGGTCAGGCAGGCAGCGCAGGACACCCTGGCTGCCGTCTATGAGGGCGCGGTGGAGATCACCCCGGCCAGCGGCGGTCGCAGCACCCTGCTGTCCGCCGGCCAGGAGCGACGCTTCACGCGCGACACCGTCAGCGACGTCAGCCACGCGGATCCGGCCCGCGCGGCCTGGCGCCAGGGCGTTCTGATCGCCAATGGCATGCCGCTGGGCGAGGTCGTCGCGGCCCTGCAGCCCTATCAATGGGGCCACATCAGCCTTGCGCCCGACATTGCGGGCCTGCCTGTCTTTGGCAGCTATCCGGTCACCGACCCGTCCCGGACGCTGGCCATGCTCGCGTCGGTCATGCCGATCCAGGTGCGCCAGCCGATGGCCTGGTGGACGTCGGTGGACGCTCGACCATAAAAAAAATTGCCCGGAAGGTTCCGCTTTTGCCGCGCTCGTTCGATCAAGCGTATCAAGAGCCGTCCTCCCGCTGTCGTGGTGAGGGCGGAAACCCCAGGACCCTCACGCCCGCGCAGAGCTGACATGCCCACCCTTCTTTCCAGCGACGCCATCCGCGCCGCCTCGTCCCGCCCGGCCCACGCCTGGCGCCTATCGTTGACGCTTACCCTGGCCGCCGCCTTCGTCGCGCCGCCGCCACTCTCGGCCCAGACTGCCAGCGCCCAGGCGGGTGTCACGCGTGCCTATGCCATTCCGGCAGGCCCCCTGGACCAGGTGCTGTCGCGCCTGGCCGCCGAATCCGGCCTGTTGCTGGCCGCCACGCCCGAACTCGTGGCAGGCCGCCAGAGCAACGGCGTGCAAGGCCAACTGGGCGACCAGCAAGCCCTGCAGCGCGCCCTGTCCGGCACGGGTCTGGCCGCCACGCAGGAAGCGCCGCGGCAATTCCGCCTGGCGCCCGTACCCGCCAGCACGGGCCAGACCAGCCAGCTGGCGCCGGTGACCGTAACGGCGGTGACCCACGCAAGCGCCCCGCCCGAACCCTACGCGGGTGGGCAGGTGGCGCGTGGCGCGCGCCTGGGCATGCTGGGCAACCTCGACATGATGAGCACGCCGTTCAGCGTGACCGCGTATACGGCGGAGACGATCCGCAACCAGCAGGCGCGCAGCCTGACGGACGTGATGGCCAACGATCCGGCGGTGGAATCGGGCGGCCCCTGGTACTTCGACAACTTCTACATCCGCGGCATCAGCGTGCACCGCTCGGAGATCGGCTTCGACGGGCTGTATGGCATCGCCAGCGCCGAGGGCGTGCAACTGGAAGGCATCGAGCGCGTGGAAGTGCTGAAGGGCCCCAGCACCCTGATCAACGGCACCTCTCCGCGCGGCACGGCAGGCGGCGCCATCAACCTGGTGCCCAAACGCGCGGAGGACACGCCGATCACGCGGCTGCACACCGACTTCCTGAGCGACGGGAATGTCGGCGCGCACGTGGACCTCGGCCGCCGCTTCGGCGCCGACCAGGCGTTCGGCATACGACTGAATGCAGCGCACCGGGACGGCAGGACCGCCGTCGACAACGAGAGCCTGCGTGCGTCGAACGTCACGCTGGGGCTGGACTATCGCAGCGAGCGGCTGCGCGTCAGCGCGGACGTCGGCGCAAGCGACCAGTTCATCCGGGGTGCAAAAAGCAATTTCTTCGTGACATCGGCCGAATTGCCGGACGCGCCGCGGGGCGACGTCAGCGTGTGGCCGCGCTGGTCGTACCAGGACAAGGAGCATGTCTTCGGCATGCTGCGCGCCGAATACGACGTGAACGATGCCATCACGCTGGGCGCGGCCTATGGCGCGGCGGAATCGCACCGCAAGATGAACACGCCCTGGGGCGTGCTGGAGAACACCGCGGGCGACATCAGTTTCTCGGCCAGCGCGCTGGAGGAAAAAACCGAGACGCGCAGCGGCGAGCTGAACCTGCGCGTGCGCTTCGACACCGGTCCCGTCAGGCACGAGACGGTCCTGGCGCTGACCGACTATCGCTCCGACATCTCGGGCTTCCAGCCCCAGGCGAACTATGGGGCGCTGACGAACCTGTACCGTCCGACGCCCTTGCCCGAGCCGGTCGGCCTGGATTTCGACCAGCCGCGCGTGCAATTGTCGGATACCCGCCTGCGCAGCTATGCCGTCACGGACACCCTGTCCATGCTGGACGACCGGCTGCTGCTGACCCTGGGCCTGCGTCACCAGAAGATCGACGTGTCGGCCTATCACTGGCAGACGGGCGCATTCCAGACGAACTACACGCGCAGCAGCAACACGCCGGCGGCGGGTTTGGTGGTGAAGCCCTGGCGCGACGTCTCGCTGTACGCGAACTATGTCGAGGCGCTGGCGCAAGGCGACAGGGCGCCGGACACCGCGGTGAACGCGAATGAGGTCTTCGCGCCCTTCGTCTCGCGGCAGATGGAGGTGGGCACGAAGATCGACTGGGGCCGCTACAGCACGACGCTCAGCGCCTTCCAGATCCGTCGTCCCAGCGGCATCCTCGGGGCCGACAACGTGTATCGCATCGCCGGTGAACAACGAAACCGGGGGCTGGAGCTGCAGGTCTTCGGCGAACCCGTGCAGGGCCTGCGCGTGCTGGGCGGCGTGGCCTGGACGCGCGCGCGCCTGACTGAAACGCCCGACGGCCAGTTCAACGGCAACAGGGCCAGCGGCATGCCGGACTGGTCGGTGAAACTGGGCGCCGAACTGGACATCCCGCAGGTGCCTGGCCTGACCGCGACGGCACGCGTGCTGCACACGTCGTCGATCCCCTTCGACGCGGCCAACACCGACACCCTGCCCGCCTGGACCCGCTTCGACCTGGGCGCGCGCTATGCCACGCGCATCGCCGAGCGCAAGGTGGTGTTCCGTGCCAGCGTCGAGAATGTGTTCAACCGCCGCTACTGGGATTCGGCGCCCGCCTACCAGGTGGTGACGTACGCCGCGCCGCGCACCTACATGCTGTCGGCGAGCATCGACTTCTGAGGAAATGCAGGGAGCGCCCGCAGCGGGCGTCTCCCGCGACTCATGGGCCCGAGACCAGCAGGACCCCCGTCCAGCACACCGCCCCGGCGAGCCACAGGGTCACGGCGTAGGCCACGCCCCTGGCCGCCGGCTTGACGCCACGTTCAAGCAAGCACCGGTCCAGCCAGCCGGCAAGCAGGAAGCCCACCGCCCACAGCATGCCTGCGCAGACTGTGGCGGGCCACACCCAATCGCCATGCCATGAATCCAGGTGGCCGAAAAATGGGGCAAGCACAGGCGACACCGCCAGGTACAGGGCGCCGCCCAGGGCGCCCATGCTGAAGAACCCCAGCATCAGCACGACAGCCGCCGCAAAAAGCGTCTTGCGGGTCAGGAACTGTTGAATCACGCGACTACGATCTCCGTGGTTCCCCGCGCTGGCGCCGGGAACGAAAACAAGGCAAGGCCAGTCCATTGATGGCATTGAGATTCACTTGCAATAATATCTCCCCCTGACATGGCCTGACGAAGCAGAGATGAGCGCCACCGATATCCCCCCGGACGGCCAGGCCCCGGCCCCCGCCGCCTGGACACCCCGCGCGCTGTTCACCGTCGCCTTCCTGGGCATCACCGCCGGCACGCAGATGAGCGACATGGGCGTGCAGTCGCTCTCGCTCTCGGCCATCCAGCGCAGCTTCGAGGTCAGCGACGCCGCGCTGGGCGGGCTGCAGGGCCTGGCGGGCGTGCTGGTCGGCAGCCTGGTCGCCATCCCGCTGTCGCGCTTCGCCGACCGCTATTCGCGCCGGCTCGTGCTGCTGTGCCTGATCCTGGCGTCCACCGCGCTGATGGTGCTGAGCGCCTTCGCGCCCAATTTCCCGCTTTTCTTCATCGGCCGATCCGCCGCCAGCATCACCGAGTTCGCGATGATCCCGCTGGTCTATTCGATGATCCCGGACCTCGCCCCCGAGCGGGATCGCGTGCTGGCCAACCTCAGCTTCGCGGCGCTGATGGCGGCCGGGGCCAGTTGCGGCTTCTATTTCGGCGGGGCGATCATCGACACCGCTGCAGGCCTCTTCCCCTTCGCGATGGCGCCGTGGCGCAAGGCCTTCCTGCTGCTGTCGCTGGCGGGCATTCCCCTGCTGCTCTTCGGCCTGCTGACGAGCGATCCGCCCCGCCACATCGGCAATGCCAATCCGCGCCTGACGGTGTCG
Source organism: Orrella dioscoreae (assembly GCF_900089455.2). Lineage (NCBI taxonomy): Bacteria > Pseudomonadati > Pseudomonadota > Betaproteobacteria > Burkholderiales > Alcaligenaceae > Orrella > Orrella dioscoreae. Next base: position 1,285,800 of record NZ_LT907988.1, on the reverse strand, counting down.
CTGGGCGTCTTCCTGAAGCAGCGTTGGCAATCCGTGGGCCTCTTCGTCGGCGTCGCGGGCTGCCTGATGATCGCCGTGCAGTCGGTGAACCAGCTCATTGCCCTGGCGCTGGAGCGCCGGTTCGATGCCGAGCTTGCCACCATCGGCCACGCGATGGGCCTGATCGTGCTGGTCGCCAGCGTCGGCTGCCTGCCGGTGGCGGGCCTGCTCGACCGCATGCTGCGGCGCTTTGTCGGCCGCGCGGCGCGCCCGATGATCATGGGCGCGGGTGCGCTGGCGGCCATCCCCTTCGCGGCCATGCTGGCCGCGGCGCCCGGCATCGACCGGGCGTTGTGGATCGTGGGCGGCTTCATGCTGCTGACCAGCACGGCGAACGCGCTGGTGCCGACCATGTTGCAGGACCTGACGCCGGCCTCGCTGCGGGCGCGCAGTTTCGCCGTCTGGAGCTTCGTGGTCTCGGTGTTTTCCGCGACAGGGCCCCTGGTGGCGGGCACCTTGTCGGATCATGTGTTCGGCAAGCACCTGCTGCACGCCATCACGGTGACCGCCATCCCGGCGCTGGCGCTGTCGGCCCTGTGCGCTGCCCGCTCGTTCATGCGGACGCGGCGCGAAGCAGCCGGCGAGGCCGCCACGGCCACCTGATCAGTCCCGGGCCTGGACGCAGCGCTGCGCGAAGGCCCACAGCAGTGCCGCCTCGGCATAGACACTGTCCTGGCCGCCGCTGGTCTGGTGGCCGCTGTCAGGGTCCAGCACCAGGATGGCCGGGTTGCCCGCCGCCGAGTGATGGCGGATGTTGGCGATCAGCTTCGCTGGTTCCCAATAGGGCACGCGGTCGTCCTTCAGGCCTGCCGTGCACAGCACGGGTGGATAGGCATCCCGCACTGCGTTCTCGTAGGGCGATATCGACGCGATGTAGTCATAGGCCTCGGGGTCGGCCAGCGGATCGCCCCAGTCCGGCCGGAACAGCGGCACCAGCGGATGGTCCGCATCGCTCATCGTGTTGAGCATGTCCACGAACGGCACCTGGGCGATCACGCCCGCCCACAATCCGGGTTCGATGTTCATGGCCCCGCAGACCAGCAGGCCGCCGGCGGACAGGCCGTGCGCGACGATCTTGCCGGGTTCGGCTCGGCCCGTGTCGCGCAGGTGTTTGGCACACGCGATGAAATCGGTCATCGAGTTGCGCTTCTGGAAACGGCGGCCCTCCAGGAACCAGCGTCGCCCCTTCTCCGATCCGCCACGCACATGCGCGATGGCATACCGGAACCCGGCATCGACCAGCGCCGTCGCGGGCAAGGAAAACGACGGCTCGCTGGAGAAGCCATAGGCGCCGTAGCCGGTCAGCAGCAGCGGCGCGTGCGACGCCGCGGGCATGTCGCGACGGGACAGGACGGTGATGGGCACCCGCGCGCCATCGGGCGCCACGGCCTCCAGCCTTTCCACCCGGTAGGCCGAAGGGTCGAAGCCACGCAGCCGCTCCTCGCCCACCCGCTTGCAGGCACCGGTCGTCAGGTCCACGTCGAGCCAGCGCGGCGGATGGGCAGGCGTCTGGTGCACGATGCGCACGTGAGCCGCGGCGTATTCCTGGCCTGGCACGAGCTGGATCGCGTAGGCAGGATCATCGAACGCGATGGGAATCTCGCGGCCGTCCGCCAGCCGCAGCACCAGCCGGTGCAGGCCATCCTGCCGCTCCAGGCGCACCAGTGCTTGCGCGAACGGCAGGATGGACACGATGGGCATGCCCTCGCGATGCGGCACCAGTTCGCGCTGGACGGCGAGGTCGGCGGGATCCAGCGCCAGCAGCTTGCGATCGATGGCGCCATCCGCATCCGTCAGCATCAGCAGGGCGCCGGCCCATTCGTCCACGGTATAGGTGATGCCGCGCTCACGGGCGCGCACCACCCGGGGCGGCGCGGTTTCCGCATCGGCCGCCAGCAGGCGGACCTCGGCGATATCCGGTCCGGCAATGGTCAGCGCGACGAAGCCGTTGGCCGCCGTGCGCGCCACCTGCATGAACACGGCCGGGTCATGCTCTTCATGGACGAGCACCGCCTCGCCCCCCCCGACAGGCGTGCGGTACAGCCGCGTCGGCCGGCTGTGCGCGTCGCGCCAGAGCCAGAACAGGTAGCGCGACGACGGCGAGAAGATCAGGCCGCCATAGCCGAAGGCATCGCTTTCCACCAGGGTCTGGATGGTGCCGCTTTCCATGTCGAGCACGCAGAGGCGATGCCGGTCATCCCCCACGACGTCCTCGGCCCAGGCGAAGTAGCGGTCATCCGGGCTGTGCTGGTGGTCGGTCGCGCGGTAATACGCATGGCCCTGGGCGCGCTGCGCCTCGTCGAACAGGACCTGCGTGTCGCCATCGCGCGAGATGCGCGTGAAGACGCGATGCGCGCGCCCCGCCGGCAGCTTGAAATCGTAGCGCCAGCCCCGGGAAGACGCCGGCAGCGGCACGTCGATCTCGGGCGCCCTGGCGTGCATGCGCGCGCGAAACTGCGCGATCTCGGGCGCCATCGCGGCCACCATGCCATCCGCGTAGTCCATTTCGGCCTGCAGGTATTCGGCCAGCGGCGCAGGCAAGGTATCCAGCGTGCGCGTGCCGGTACGCGGGATGAACTTCAACCAGGCATAGGGATCGTTCCTGCTGCGGCCCAACTGCTCGATCCAGTGGTCCTTGCGGTCTGCCCGCGGCGCGGGAATGACGGGAAAAGCCATGAACTTCCTTGAAACTAGTGGGATGCCGGGGCGTCGCGCGACGGCAGCAGCGTGTCCAGGAATGCCTTGTCGCGGGCGCCCCCGTCGATGTCGATCAGGATGCCGCCGCCAACCAGCGGCGCGCGGCAGAGATAGCAGCGGGACCGCCGAAACGCTTCTTGAAGAGATTCACTTTTTCTCCCGGCCGTGCACCGGCTCAAGCCTTGCGCTCGCCCGCCACCTGCAGCAAGGCCTGCTCGAACACCTCCACCTGCTGCGCGCCCGACACCAGGTATTCGTCATTGATGATGACCGCGGGCACGGAAGAAATGCCGGCGTTCTGCCACTTTTCCTCTTCCGCCCGCACGTCGTCGGCATGGCGGCCGCTCTCCAGCACGGCGCGGGCATCGGCCACGTCCAGGCCCGCGTCCTTCACGGCCTGCAGCAGCACGTCGGTGGCGCTGGTGTCGCGGTTGTCGTGGTGATAGGTCTTCAGCAGGGCCTTCTTCAGGGCGACCTGCGGGTCCTGCCCCTGCAGGCCCGCCCAGTGCAGCAGGCGATGCGCGTCGAAGGTGTTGTAGGACTTGTCGTCCTCGGTCATGCGAACGGGCATGCCGACCGCCGCCGCACGTTCGCTGATGACCGCGCGGTTGGCGTTCAATTGTTCACGGCTGTAGCCGTATTTTTTTTCCAGCCGCGCCAGCGTGGGCTCGCCGCCTGCCGGCATGTCCGGATTCAGTTCGAAGGGCTGCAGCCGCAGTTCGACCTGCACCGTGTCCTTGACGCGGGCGATGGCGGCCAGCAGGCTGCCCAGGCCGACGGCGCACCAGGGGCAGGCGACGTCGGAGACGAAATCGATGGAAATCTTGCCGGTGGCTTGGCTCATGGCGGGGCGATCCGATGGGGGAAGGAATCCCCCATCATCGCCCAAAAGCCGGACCGGTGCCTACGGGCCCCTGCTGCCAGCGGGGTTACCGCTGGCCTCGTTCGGCCGCCAGCAGGTGACGCACCACCGCACGGCCCTCGCCGCGATGGAAGCGCAGCACGGACGCCTGCACATCGGCGTCGGCCTTCGACACGCGCTGATGCTGGCGCAGGTGTTCGGCCCAGGACTCCACCTGGAACCATTCCACCATCAAGCCCGGATCGGCCGTGTCCTCGGTGACGCCCCAGGCATAGGCCCCGTCGCGGCGGCGTTCGGCGGACAGCTCGGCAAGCGCCGCGAGGAAGGGCTCGCGGTCGGCGCGGTCGACGCGGTACTCGATGAGGATCATGACCGGGCCGCGATCATGGGCGACGGGCTCTGCCGTGAGCGGTTCGGGCCAATGGCTGGAAGGCACGAGATCGGCGTCTCCCTTGGGCAGCGTGAGCCGGTGCGACACGAGGGCCACCCCAGCCAGGCCTGCCGCGCCGATCAGCAGCGTGACCGGCACCGAGGTCCACTGCGCCACGGCGCCCCAGGTCAGGCTGCCGGCAGTCATGGCGCCGTTGAAGACGGTCAGGTACACCGCCAGCGAGCGCCCGCGCACCCAGTTCGGCAGGATGGCCTGCGCCACGCCGTTCATCGTGGTGAGCGCGGTGATCCAGGCCGCGCCCAGCAACAGCAGGGACAGCACGGCGGCCCACTGCGGCGGCGCGAAGGACAGGAAAGCCATGACGGACGCCGTGACCAGCGCGGCGGTCAGCACCAGGCCATCGGCCGACAACGCCTTGCGCAGGCTGGGCATGAGGATGGCGCCCAGGATCGCGCCCAGGCCCACCGACCCCAGCAGGATGCCGTAGAAGCCGGCCCCGCCGCCCAGCAGATTGCGCGCCACCAGCGGCAGCAAGGCCCAGACCGAACTGGCCAGCGCGAAGAAGCAGAAGGCGCGCACCAGCACCACGTGCAGCGCCCGGCTGGCGCGGGCATAGCGCAGACCGGCGCGGAAGGCGCCGCCGAACCTTTCGGTGAGCGCATCGGCCTTGGCCACCGGACGCTTCCACCAGAAGAGCGCGGCGATCACGAAGAGGTAGCTGGCGACGTCCATGCCATAGGTGAACGCCGCCCCCATGGCGGCCAGGATCAGGCCGCCCAGCGCGGGACCGATGGCGCGGGCGATGTTGATGCCCAGCGAATTCAGCGCCACGGCATTCTTCAGGTCCTTGCGCTCGACCAGCTCCGGCACGATGGCCTGCCAGGTCGGTCCCATGAGCGCCGCGCCGATGCCGCCCACGAAAGTAAGCAGCACCAGCGACGTGACGGTCTGCAGGCCCGAGGCCGCCAACCCCATCAGGCAGATGCTGACCGAGGCCAGCAGGAACTGGATGGCGATCAGGAATTTGCGGCGGTCCAGGATGTCGGACAGCACGCCTGCCGGGATGGCCAGCAGGAAGATCGGCAGGGTGGCGGCCGCCTGCACCAGGGCCACGGCCGCCGGCGAGGGGGAGAGGTCGGTCATGATCCAGGCACTGGCCACGTCCCGGATGAAGCTGCCGATGTTACCCAGGACCGTGGCGATCCACAGCACCAGGAAGAGCTTCTGCCGCAACGGCGCGAAGCTGCTGGACGATTGCGCCACCGGCGCCGTCGCGGCGGCCTCGGCGCCGTGGTCATGGCCGTGGCTGCGGTCGTGCCTGGGGTCGTTCGTCTGATCCGCCATGGCCTACACCGCCCAGCACGAGCAGCCCAGCGCCCCGAAGAAGCCCTTCAGGTCCGACACCGGCGCCGACGCGCCCCAGGAACGCGCGTGGTCGTGGCCGTGCAGGCCGCAGGATGATGCGCACGCGCAGGCGGCCATGGCCTGGTAGCGCACATGGCCCAGCGAATTGCGGCCGGCGCCCTCGGGCTCGCCCCAGGCGGCATAACCGCCGAAACGGCGCGGGGGCGACCAGTCCGGCATGGCGGGCGGCAGCGGATTGTCGTCGTTCGCGGCGAACGCGCCCGCGCCGTACACCACCCGTCCGCCCACAACGGTCATGTCGGAAGTCAGGAAGGAGAGCTCGTCCTCGCTGCACGCGAAGTAATCCTTGCTGGGCACGATCAGGTCGGCGAACTGGCCCACCTGCACGCGGCCGCGCTGGCCTTCCTCATTGGAGAACCAGGCGACGTTCTCGGTCCACATGCGCAGCGCGGTCTCGCGGTCCAGGCAATTGCGCCGCGGCGTGATGCGCAGGCCGCCCACGGTCTTGCCGGTGACCATCCAAGACAGCGACACCCACGGGTTATAGGAGGCCACGCGCGTGGCATCGGTGCCGGCCGACACCTTCACGCCCTTTTCCAGCATGCGGGCGACGGGCGGCGTGGCTTCGGCAGCCGCCGCGCCATACTGCTCGACGAAATACTCGCCTTGATACGCCATGCGGTGCTGCGCGGCAATACCGCCGCCCAGCGCGGCGACACGATCCATGGAACGCTCGGAGATCGTCTCGGCATGGTCGAAGAACCAGTTCAGGCCCTGCAGGGGGATGTCCTGGTTGACCTTCTCGAACACGTCCAGCGCACGCGAAATGGTTTCGTCGTAGGTGGCATGCAGGCGCCAGGGCCAGCGGTTCTGCGCCAACACGCGCACGACCTCTTCCAGCTCGCCTTCCATTTCCGGCGCCAGGTCCGGTCGCGGCTGGCGGAAATCCTCGAAGTCGGCGGCCGAGAACACCAGCATCTCGCCCGCGCCGTTGTGGCGGAAGTAATCGTTGCCCTGCTTGTACTTCACGGACGCCGTCCACTTCAGGAAGTCTTCCTTCTCTTCCTTGGGCTTCTGCGTGAAGAGGTTGTAGGCCAGGCGCACCGTCATCTTGTCTTCGTCGGCCAACTGCTGGATGACGGCGTAGTCATCGGGATAGTTCTGGTAGCCGCCGCCCGCGTCGATGACGCCCGTGACGCCCAGGCGGTTCAGCTCGCGCATGAAGTGCTGCGTGGAATTGACCTGGTATTCCAGCGGCAGCTTGGGGCCCTTGGCCAGCGTGGCATAAAGAATGGTGGCGTTCGGCTTGGCCAGCAACAGGCCCGTGGGATTGCCTTGGCCGTCGCGCAGGATCTGGCCGCCGGGCGGCTCGGGCGTGTCCCTGGTGTATCCCACGGCGCGCAGGGCCGCCCCATTCAACAGGGCGCGGTCGTACAGGTGCAGCAGGAACACCGGTGTATCGGGCGCCGCCGCGTTGATCTCTTCCAGCGTGGGCAGGCGCTTCTCGATGAACTGATGCTCGGTGAAGCCCCCCACCACGCGCACCCATTGCGGCGCCGGCGTGACGGCGACCTGGCGCCTGAGCATGTCCATGGCGTCGGCCAGCGAACGCACGCCGTCCCAGCGCAGTTCCATGTTGTAGTTCAGGCCGCCGCGCACCACGTGCGTGTGGTTGTCATGCAGGCCCGGAAGCACGCCGCGGCCTTGCAGGTCGATGCGGCGCGTGGCCTCGCCTGCCAGCGCCAGCACTTGCACGTCCTGCCCCACGGCAACATAGCGGCCATCGCGCACGGCAACGGCGCTGGCGGTGGGGTTGGCGCGGTCCAGGGTGGTGATGCGGCCGTTGAAGAAGATGACGTCAGGATGCGCCACGTTGCGGACTCCAATACGAAAAAGATTCGCCTGTCAGGCGGGAATTCGGCGACTCGAACAGGACCGGTTGCCGCAAGCGCGGCAGCGCGCGTCAGCCCGGCTTGGACTCGTCCTGTTTCGCTTCGGCGGGCGTGGCATGGCGGCCGGGCAACGGCCCCATCACATGGCTGACGGCATGGACCTTGTCGCAGGCCGCGCTGAAGGCGGTGCCTTGCAGGAGCTGCTTTCCGACCGGGATGAGTTGTTCGCCGAGGAGGATGCCCAGCAAACCCGCCAACGCAATCAAGGGCGGCGCCGGCGAACGGACATTCAACAGGCTGTAGATGACGCCGATCAGCAGCCCGGCGCCCAGGGACAACACATACATTTTCATGACAGACCCCCTTCTTGCAGGCTGCCGCTGCGGCCGTCCGCGCGGGACGGCCAGGACGGCCGCCCGGGCATTACTTGTTGGCCGGGTTCGGGCCGATGCGCTTGCCGTGCTGGGCGCGCTCCGGGCCCTTGTGCACGTGCGTCACGGCATAGTCGATGCCCATGCCGTAGGCGCCCGCATGCTCGCGCACCATGCCGGTGACGGCGTCGTAGGTTTCCTTGCGGGCCCAGTCGCGCTGCCACTCCAGCAGCACCTGCAGCCACGTCATCGGCACGGCGCCGGCCTGGACCATGCGGTCCATGGCGTACTTGTGCGCGTCCGACGAGGTGCCGCCCGAGGCATCCGCCACCATATAGATCTCGTAGTCGCCCTCGAGCATGGCGCACAGGGCGAAGGTGGTGTTGCAGACCTCGGTCCACAGGCCCGACACGACGACCTTCTTGCGGCCATTCCTGGCCAGTGCGTCACGCACGTTCTGGTCGTCCCAGGAATTCATCGAGGTACGCTCCAGGATCGGATGATCCGGGAACACGCCCAGCAGTTCAGGGAAGGTATTGCCCGAGAAGCTCTCGGTTTCGACGGTGGTGATGGTGGTGGGAATATCGAAGATCTTGGCCGCCTTGGCCAGACCCACGACGTTGTTCTTGAGCGTCTGGCGGTCGATGGACTGCACGCCGAAAGCCATCTGCGGTTGCTGATCGATGAAGATGAGCTGGCTGTTCTGCGGCGTCAGTACTTCGAGGTATTTCTGCGACATGGAAGAGGCTCCGGGAAGTCTTGGGATGAAGCCCGTCCACCGGCCTGCATGGCGCGAAATGGTCAGGCCAGCTGCAGTGTAGGTTTCCGCCAGGCCGCTGATAAGTAGCTGAATGGAATGGCATCTTTTCCATTTCTTGGATGCTGGCGGCGCCGTTTCAGTGGTATTGCTGTCTCTCTCCGCGACTCATGTAAAAAGGCAATCCCCATGAAAAAAATGCCGGACCTGGAAGCCTGGGCCATCTTCGCGAAGGTCGCTGAGCTGGGCTCGTTTGCCCGCGCCGCGGCCGAGTTCTCGCTGTCCCAGGCCACGGTTTCCAAGGCCATCAGCCGCCTGGAGGCCAGCATGCAGACCGTGCTGTTCCACCGCACGTCGCGCAGCATGTCGCTGACCGAGAGCGGCCAGGCGGCGCTGGCGCGGGCCGCCCGCATCCTGGAAGAAGGCCGTGCGGTGGAGGCCGACATGGCGGAACTCTCGCGCAGCCTGCGCGGGCCAATACGCCTGGCCGCCCCCATGTCTTTCGGCATTCCCCGACTGGCGCCGCTATTCCCTGAATTCATGCGGCTCCACCCCGACGTGCAGCTGGACGTGCATTTCGATGACAAGCTGAACGACCTGGTCAACGACGGCTATGACCTGGCCCTGCGCGTCTCGAAGCTGGTCGATTCCAGCCTGCTGGCCCGGCAGCTCTGCGAGGTGCAGATCCGCCTGGTGGGCACGCCCGGCTATTTCGCGCGCCACGGCCGTCCGCGGCATCCGCGCGACCTGGCCGGGCACCGCGCCCTGCTCTATACCTATTCGCGCAGCGGCACGAACTGGCGTTTCACGCACAAGACGGAAGGCGAATACACGCACTCCCCCACCGTGCCCCTGCAGATCAACAATGCCGAGGCGCTGGCCCCCGCGCTGATGGCAGGCTTGGGCCTGGCGCTGCAACCGGACTTCCTGTGCTGGAAGGACCTGGAATCGGGCGCGCTACAGACGGTGATGGAAGACTGGAGCGTGGAGCCGCTGGCGCTGCACCTGATCACGCCGCCGGGACGCGGCAAGCCTGCCCGGGTGCGGGCGCTGATCGACTACCTGGCCGACAAGCTGGCGCGGGAACCCTGGGCGCAGCGGCCGCGAGGGACGCTGTAGGGCGCCCACTGCGCGGCACGGATGCAGACCGCCGTGGCCGGCAGCAGCCGGCCGCGATCCATCGCGTGTGACATCCGGATTCAAATTCGGCGCCGGCAGCCAGCGTCGGGGCACCCGCCGGTTGCTATCATCGGTCGGCTTCCGACGCTCATCTTTCGCCATGTCCCTGCTACGTTCGCGCCCCGCCGGGCTGCTCGCCCTGCTCACCCTCGCCGTCTCCACCTGGTTCGCGCCTGCCGGCGCCACCGACGCCCCCGCGCCCACCAGCACCACGCCCCCCGTGGCGCGCACGTATTACGAATCGCTGGACATGTCATCTCCGCAGGCCAGCGCGACACGCTTCGTGCAGGCCTGGGTCGCCCAGGATTTCATGGCGGTGCACCTGCTGCTGTCGCCGCAGGGCGAATGGGATGCGTCGCGCGCCATCGATGACTACACGCCGCAACGTCTGGTGCCGGGCTTCGATGAGTCCGACCACAAGGTGTCGCCGGTCTACCAGCGTCCCGCCCAGGGCGCCGAGGCCTCCCATGACGATGCCGCCCCCATTTCGGAAGTCGATTTCGATCCCACCCGCCGTTTCGACGCGCTGATGCTGGGTGCCGCCCAGCGCGGCAAGCTGCCCTTCGTCCTCACCAGCGAGACGCTGGTCGAGGTCGGCAAGGCCGATGACACGCAGGCCACCGTGACGCTGAAGACCCCCAAGGCCGAGACGCTGACGATGTCGCTGCTGCGCCAGCCCTCCGGCCGCTGGAAAGTGGACCAGGTGCGCTGGCCCGGCGCATCCATCGCCGCCCATCCCTGGGATGGCGAGTCCGGACAGGCCCAGGGCGCCTCCTCGCTCAAGCCTGCCGCGGCGCCCGCCGGCACGCCGCGCACCTTCTACGACGCGCTGGACATGTCCTCGCCGGACACCACGGTGCAGGCCTTCATGCATGCCTGGTCGCACGGGGATTACTTCGCCAGCTATCACCTGCTGTCGCCTGGCGCGGAATGGGATGCCATGGCGGCCATCGGCGCGCTGCGCATGGAACAGCTGATTCCGGGATTCACGCTGAACGACCTGGACCTGTCCCCGCTGGCGAAGAAAACCGAGCGCAGCCGCGAGGACATCGCCCGCGGCGTGGCGCCCACCAATGAATACAACTTCGACAACGCCCGCCAGTTCGACACCCTGCTGGTCGGCGCGGCGGTGCTGAAGAAACTGCCCTTTGCCATCACCGCGGCCACCCAGGCCGAACCGGCCAAGGTCGACGGCAAACGGGCCACCACCGTGCTGCGAACGCCCGATGCGCCGGATCTTTCCGTGACACTGGTCAAACTGCCTTCGGATAGGTGGAAGGTGGAGCAGATCCGTTGGGAGGGGTCGTCGCGGAATATCCGGCCCTGGGGTATTTCGGAAATGAACTAGGATGTTCACAATACCTCTGCCCACGCGAAGCATTTGTTGCTAAGGCCCGATATCCTCCGCTGCAGGCTTGCCCTCGCTCTCCTCCATCCCCCAATCCCCCACCAGATACCAATCCTCCCCCAGCACCTCCGAAGGGTGCTGGGTGCGCCCCGACCCATTGCCGCAAGCCATGTCGCCCGTCGGGCAATAGCGGTCACAGCCCCAGCAGATGCGCTCGGGGAACTTGGGATTGAGGGGGAATTTCTTGCCCACGGTTGACTGCGTCCTTACTGTCATGCCCAGCTTGACTTTCAAGATACGCCTGCCATCCGTGCAGGATATTGATTCAGGGCAAGGCATGGCTCAAGCGGCCTGGCCGCCCATGATTTCAGGTTCTTCCTGAGGATACGCCAGGGATTTCCGAATTTTCAGGCTTGAACCAAGCGCTCAGAATCGGGACCTGCTGATTCCTTCCTGGCCCGCCGCGCCGCCGTCATGCTTGCTCCCGACCTGTTGTCCGCCTCGCCACTCCTGCTTCCCGCCCTGGCCGGCGCCATCTTCGTCCTGGCCGGCCTGGTCAAGGGCGTAGTGGGACTGGGGCTGCCCACCATCGCAATGGCGCTGCTGGCGCTGATGATGACGCCCGCGCAAGCCGCCGCGCTGCTCATCATCCCCTCCCTCATCACCAACATCTGGCAGATCCGTCCCTGGCACACCCTGGGCCCGCTGCTGAAGCGCCTGGCGCCCATGCAGGCAGGCGTGCTGGCCGGCACGATTGCCGGCTCGCTGGCGCTGGGGGCGCCCGCCGGCGCCTGGGCCACGCTGTCGCTGGGCGCCGCGCTCATCGCCTACGCCGCCTGGGGCCTGAGCGGGGCCAAGATGACCGTGCGCGCCAAGGATGAAGGCTGGATGGGTCCTCTGATCGGCGCCGTCACCGGCGTCATCACCGCCGCCACGGGCGTCTTCGTGATTCCTGCCGTGCCCTTCCTGCAGGCTCTCGGCCTGGAGCGCGACGAGTTGATCCAGGCCATGGGCATCTCCTTCACCGTCTCCACGATCGCGCTGGCGCTGGGCCTGTATTTCAACGGGCGCTATCCGGTGTCGGCGCTGGGCCTGTCCTTCGTGATGCTGCTGCCCGCCCTGGTCGGCATGCAATTGGGCACCGCGCTGCGCAAGCGCCTGTCGCCCGCGGTGTTCCGCAAGTGCTTTCTCATCAGCTTGATCCTGCTGGGCACGCACATGATCGTGTACGAACTGCTGGCGCGTTGAGGCCGCCGGATCAGATCGCCCCCACGGACCCCGTCACCGGCAGCACGATGCCGGTGATATAGCTGCTGCATGCCGGCGCGGCCAGGAAGACATAGGCCGGCGAGAGCTCTTCGGGCTGCGCCACCCTGCCCATGTCGGTGCCCTTGCCGAAGTCCGGGATCTCCTCGGCGGGACGATCCGCGGGGTTCAACGGCGTCCATACCGGGCCGGGCGCCACCGCGTTCACACGGATGCCGCGCCCGATCAACTGGCTGGCCAGCGCCTTGGTGAAGGCATGGATGGCACCCTTGGTGGACGCATAGTCCAGCAGTTCCTTGCTGCCGCGCAGCCCCACCACCGATCCGGTATTGATGATGCAGCCATGCCGCTCCATGTGCGGCAAGGCCGCCTTCGCCATGTGGAAGTAACCGTGGATATTGACCCGGAAGGTTTCCTCCCAGCGTGCGTCCGTCAGGTCTTCGATCGCATGGGAATGCTCCTGGAAGGCCGCATTGTTCACCAGGATGTCCAGGCTGCCGAAGGTCGTGACCGTGCGCTGCGCAGCCATGCGGCAGAACGCGGCGTCCTTCACGTCGCCGGGAATGAGCAGGCAGCGCCGCCCTTCCCGCTCGACCTCCGCCTGCGTCACCCGCGCATCCTCGTGTTCGCTGAGATAGACGATGGCGACATCCGCGCCTTCGCGCGCATACAGGACCGCCACCGCGCGGCCGATGCCGGAATCCCCGCCCGTGATGAGCGCGACCCGGTTCTGCAGTTTGCCGCTGCCGCGATAGTGGGGCGCAGCATAGCGCGGCGCGGGATCCAGCGCGGCCTCGTGCCCCGGTTTCGTCTGGTGCTGCGCCGGCAGCGGCGGCGCAGGCTCATCACGCTGCGGGCCGGGCGCGGGAGACTTGCCCTGCCCGGTATGCGCCGCCTGCCGGTCCTTGCGATCCTGCTCCGCCTGGATGTCCTGGTGCTTGCCGACGGTCGCGGCGATTGCCTGCCCCACGTTCCTGTCCTGGGTGCTCATGCCCGTCTCCTGATGTCTGGGTTGCTACCCCGTCCATTCTGGTGGGGTGGCAAACCGCTTGCAGCAGGCTTTGGCAAGCGTTGACTACGAGACGCAAGGCATCCGCCACCAAATGTGCCGCATGCGTCAAACCGTGCCGGAAAACAGAACGGCCCGCTTGGCGCGGGCCGTTCTGCCGTCTGGAAGGCGTAACCGAAGATTAGCGGTTGGCGGATTCCAGGCGCTTGTTGATGCGCAGGGCGATCAGCGTGCAAGCCGCGCCGGACAGCAGGTAGGCGCTGACGTAGGTCAGGCCGTAGTTGGCCGACAGGTGCAGCACGACCAGCGGGGCGAAAGCCGCGCCGAAGAGCCAGGCGAAGTCGGAGGTCAGCGCGGCGCCGGTATAGCGGTAGTGCGCGCTGAAGTTCGAGGTGACGGTGCCCGCGGCCTGGCCGTAGGACAGGCCCAGCAGCGCGAAGCCGATCAGGATGAAGGCGTCCTGGCCGGTGGGGCCGCCATTCAGCAGCGACGGCGCGGCGAACGCGAACAGCGCGATCAGCACGGCCGAACCGCCCAGCAGGTTGCGGCGGCCGATGCGGTCAGCCAGGTAACCCGACACCAGCGTGCCGATGATGGCAACGCCTGCGCCCAGCACCTGCACCCACAGCACGCCGTTGATGTCCTGGCCCGAGGTCAGCTTGATCCACGACAGCGGGAAAATGGTGACGAGGTGGAACAGCGCATAGCTGGCCAGCGCGGCGAAGGCGCCCAGGAAGATGTTGTACCCCTGGGCACGCATCATCTCGACGGTGCCGATGGGGTTCAGCTTGCCCTCTTCCAGCAGCTTGGTGTACTCGTGGGTCACCACCAGGCGCAGACGGGCGAACAGCGCCACGACGTTGATGGCGAAGGCCACGAAGAAGGGATAGCGCCAGCCCCAGGCCAGGAAGTCCTCGTTGGAGAGGCTGGCGTGGAGGTACAGGAACAGGGCGCTGGCGATCAGGAAGCCGATGGGCGCGCCCAGCTGGCCCAGCATGGCGTACCAGCCGCGGCGGTTCTTGGGAGCATTCAGCGACAGCAGCGAGGGCAGGCCGTCCCACGAGCCGCCGAAGGCCACGCCTTGCAGGGTGCGGAAAATGGCCAGCAGCACGCAGGCAGCAAGGCCCAGCGTGTTGTACCCGGGCAGAAATGCCATGCCGGCCGTGGCGGTGCCCAGCAGGAAGAGCGCGGCGGTCAGCTTGACGCTGCGGCCCCAGCGACGCTGGATGGCCATGAACAACGCGGTGCCGAAAGGACGCGCGATGAACGCGAACGAAAAGATGACGAAGGAGTACAGTAGGCCTTGCAGCGGGCCGGCGAACGGGAAGAACACCGCCGGGAAGACCAGGACCGCGGCGAGGCCGAAGACGAAGAAGTCGAAGTACTCCGAGGCGCGGCCGATGACGACGCCGATGGCGATCTCGCCGGGCGCGACCTTGGCGTCATGCTCGGCATGGAGTTTGCGCAGATCGCGTTCCGCGGTGCGCGAATTGGGCTCTTGGGCGTGAGTGGTGCTTGACATCGCTAGCTCGGTGATTCCGGGTATTTTCGGGGCAGCCTCGTAGGATCGCACTCCTGGCGCGAATCCGCCATAGGACAAAATGTCCAATTCCCGCGACGCAACATTTCAGCGTAAATTTTTTAGGTTGTGCCCCCGGCTACGCTTCCACTTTACCTAACGGCCATGTCCTTTTCCAAGCTCCCGCGCGGATTGACCCTGCTTTCGGTCATCCTGTTGTCAGGCTGCAGTGCCGTCTCGCTCTCGCCCTCGGGCGATATCGCCGTACAGCAGCGCGACCTGATCATCTACTCCACCCTGCTGATGCTGCTGGTCATCGTACCAGTGATCGTGCTGATCTTCTGGTTTGCCTGGCGGTACCGCGCCAGCAACACCGAAGCCACCTACGATCCCGAATGGCATCATTCCACGTTGCTGGAACTGATCATCTGGTCCGTCCCCCTGCTCATCATCATCGCGCTGGGCGCGTTGACCTGGGTCAGCACCCACAAACTCGACCCCTATCGCCCGCTGGACCGCATCGACGCGGCCCGCTCGGTCGAGAAAGACGTCGAGCCCATGGTCATCGAAGTGGTGGCGCTGGACTGGAAGTGGCTGTTCTTCTATCCCGAGCAAGGCGTGGCCTCGCTCAACGAGTTCGCCGCCCCGGTCGATCGTCCGGTCCGTTTCCGGATCACGTCGTCGACCATGATGAACTCCTTCTTCATCCCCGCGCTGGCCGGCCAGATCTACGCCATGCCGGGCATGCAGACGACGCTGCACGCCATCATCAACAAGCCGGGCACCTTCGACGGCTTCTCGGCGAACTACAGCGGCGCGGGCTTCTCGGGCATGCGCTTCAAGTTCCACGGAATGGAACAAGGTGAATTCGACAGCTGGATCAACAAGGTCCGCGCCGAAGGCGCCCCGCTCGAGCGCGCCGACTACCTGAAGCTGGAACAGCCCAGCGAACGCGAACCCGTGCGCTACTTCGCCAACGTGCCTGCCAACCTCTTCAACGCGATCCTGAACCGTTGCGTCGAAGCCAACCGCATGTGCATGAATGAAATGATGGCCATCGACGCGCAGGGCGGCCTGGGCCTGCCCGGTCTGTACAACATGACCTCGCTCGATGCCAGCACCCGCGAGAAGCTCGGCCTGAGCCACGCGCACGTCCGCACTTATGTCGGCGCGATGTGCTCCCCCGAAGACCCCGCATTCGTCTCGTCGGCGGCCCCCGTGGCCCCCGTCACGCAGACGCTGTGACGCTGCGCCCCGTCCGCTACGGTACCAACGATGTCTGAACAATTCGATCTCACCAAACTCGTCTTCGGTCGCCTCGACTGGAACGTGTTTCCCTTCCTGCACGACCCCATCCTCGCGGCGACCTTCGCGGCCGTCGTGCTGGGCGGCCTCGCCATGGTCGGCGGCCTGACCTACTTCCGTTGCTGGGGCTATCTCTGGCGTGAATGGTTCACCAGCATCGATCACAAGAAGATCGGCATCATGTATGTCATCCTCGGCCTGGTCATGCTGCTGCGCGGCTTCGCCGACGCCATCATGATGCGGATCCAGCAGGCCATCGCCTTCGGCGACTCGGCCGGCTACCTGCCGCCGTATCACTACGACCAGATCTTCACGGCGCACGGCGTCATCATGATCTTCTTCGTGGCGATGCCGCTGATCACCGGCCTGATGAACTACATCGTGCCGCTGCAGATCGGCGCGCGCGACGTGGCCTTCCCCTTCCTGAACAATTTCAGCTTCTGGATGACCACGGCAGGCGCCGTGCTGGTCATGATCTCGCTGTTCGTCGGCGAGTTCGCCAAGACCGGCTGGCTGGCCTATCCGCCGCTGTCGGGCATCCTGCAGAGTCCTGACGTCGGGATGGACTATTACCTGTGGTCATTGCAGATCGCGGGGGTAGGCACGACCCTGTCAGGCATCAACCTGCTGGTCACCATCGTCAAGATGCGCGCGCCCGGCATGACCATGATGAAGATGCCCATCTTCACGTGGACCTCGCTGTGTTCGAACGTCCTGATCGTGGCCTCGTTCCCGATCCTGACCGCCGTGCTGGCCCTGCTGACGCTGGACCGCTACCTGGGCTTCAACTTCTTCACGAGCGATCTTGGCGGCAACGTCATGATGTACGTGAACCTGATCTGGATCTGGGGCCATCCCGAGGTCTACATCCTGGTGCTGCCCGCCTTCGGCGTGTTCTCCGAAGTCGTGGCCACGTTCTGCAAGAAGCGCCTGTTCGGCTACGCCTCGATGGTGTACGCCACGGTCGTCATCACCGTGCTGTCCTACCTGGTCTGGCTGCACCACTTCTTCACCATGGGCTCCGGGGCCAGCGTGAACTCGTTCTTCGGGATCGCGACGATGATCATCTCGATCCCCACGGGCGCGAAGATCTTCAACTGGCTGTTCACGATGTACCGTGGCCGCATCCACTTCGAAGTGCCGATGCTGTGGACCCTGGGCTTCATGGTCACCTTCGTGATCGGCGGCATGACCGGCGTGATGCTGGCCGTCCCGCCCGCCGACTTCGTGCTGCACAACAGCCTGTTCCTGATCGCCCACTTCCACAACGTGATCATTGGCGGCGTGGTGTTCGGCATGCTGGCCGGCATCACGTTCTGGTTCCCCAAGGCCTTCGGCTACAGGCTCGAGCCGTTCTGGGGCAAGGTGTCGTTCTGGTGCTGGCTGATCGGCTTCTACGTCGCCTTCATGCCGCTGTACGTGCTGGGCTTCATGGGCGTCACCCGCCGCATGAACCACTTCGACGACATGTCGCTGCAGATCTGGTTCCAGATCGCCGCCGTGGGCGCCTTCATCATCGCCATCGGTATCGCCGCCTTCCTGTACCAGCTGGTCATCAGCTTCATCCGCCGCGACAAGCTGCGCGACGTGACGGGCGACCCCTGGGACGGCCGCACGCTGGAATGGGCGACGTCCTCGCCCCCGCCCAGCTACAACTTCGCCTTCACCCCGCAAGTGCATGAAGTCGATACCTGGTACCAGATGAAGGAGCAGGGCTACAAGCGTCCCACCGACGGCTTCCTGCCCATCCACATGCCCAAGAACACCTCGGCTGGCGTGATCCTGTCGGGCATCTCCATCGCCATGGGTTTCGGCCTGGTCTGGCACATGTGGCTGCTCGTGGGCGTGACGTTCTTCGCCCTGGTCGCCTACGCCATCTATCACACCTTCAACACGGATCGTGACTTCTACATCCCCGCGGAAGAAGTCGCCCGTGTCGAAGCCGAACGCACCCGCCTGCTCGCCAGCCATGTCTAATTCCGCACACTTGTCCCATCAGGGCGACGACGCGTCGAAGCCCCTCGAGTTCCACCTGAAAGAGGAACACCACCCCCAGAACGGCACGATGCTGGGGTTCTGGACCTACCTGATGAGCGACTGCCTCATCTTCGCGGCGCTGTTCGCCGTGCACGCGGTGGTGGGCCGTAACTATGCAGCGGGCCCCAGCGGCGCCGACCTGTTCGACCTGCAACTGGTGGCCATCAACACGGCCATGCTGCTGCTGTCGTCGATCACCTACGGCTTCGCGATGCTGGAAATGGTCAAGGGCCGCGTCAAGCCCACGATCGTCTGGCTGGCCATCACCGGCGTGCTGGGCGCGATCTTCGTCGCGCTGGAAATCTACGAGTTCTACCACCTGATCCACGTGGGCGCCGTGCCGCAACGCAGCGCGTTCCTGTCCTCGTTCTTCACGCTGGTGGGCACGCACGGCCTGCACGTCACCTTCGGCATCATCTGGCTGGTCACGCTGATCTTCCAGGTCAAGCGCTGGGGCCTCACGCCCTCCACCCGCCGCCGCCTGATGTGCCTGTCGCTGTTCTGGCACTTCCTGGACGTGGTCTGGATCGGCGTCTTCACCTTTGTCTACCTCATGGGAGTGCTGCCGTGAGCGCGCATACCGATACCGCACACGCCGGTCACGGCGATCCTCATCACGACGATCACCACGACGACGAGGGCGCCCACGGCACCCTGAAGAGCTACGTCATCGGTTTCGTCCTGTCCGTCATCCTGACCGCCATCCCCTTCTGGCTGGTCATGGGCAAGGTCATCGACTCCTCGGTCACCACCGCCATGGTGGTGATGGGCTTCGCCGCCGTGCAGATCGTGGTCCACATGGTCTACTTCCTGCACCTGAACGCCCGTTCCGAGGGCGGCTGGAACATGCTGGCCCTGATCTTCACGATCGTCGTCGTGGTCATCATGCTGGCGGGCTCCATCTGGGTCATGTTCCACCTGGACGCGAACATGATGCCGGGCCTGCACGACATGAAGAACATGCCCTGAGCCATTGAGCACCCGGCAAAACCAGGCCGGACCGCCCCACGGCGGTCCGGCCACCCCTCCCCCCTCCTCCGGCGACACGCGCGGCCCGCGCTCCACGCTCGCCCTCGTCGTCCTTTCCCTGATCGGCCTTGCCGTCTTCGCCGGCCTGCTTGCCCTCGGCACCTGGCAGGTGGAACGCCGCGCCTGGAAGCTCGACCTGATCCACAAGGTCGACACCCGCGTCTATGCCGCGCCCGTCGATGCCCCGCGCCAGCCGGCCTGGGCGGCGGTGAACAATGACGACGACGTCTATCGCCGCGTCACCGTGCACGGCAAGTTCCTGCACCAGTACGAGACCTTCGTGCAGGCCACCACCGTGCTGGGCCCCGGCTTCTGGGTCATGACCCCCCTGCGCCGGGACGACGGCAGCCTGCTGCTGGTCAATCGCGGCTTCGTGCCCCCAGAGGCCCGTGATCCCGGCCAGCGCGGCGCCGTCTCGCCGGTCGGCCCCGTCACCCTCACGGGCCTGCTGCGCACCACGGAGCCCGCTGGCGGCTTCCTGCGCAAGAACGTGCCCGAAGCGTCGCGCTGGTACTCCCGCGACGTGGCCGCGATCATGGCCATGCACAGCCTGGACGGCCCCGTGGCCCCCTATTTCATCGACGCGCTGCCCGAGCCCGGCTCGACCGCCGAGGCGCGCGCCCGCGGTCCGGTCTGGCCCGCCGCGGGGCTGACGGTCATCCAGTTCAACAACCATCACCTGGTTTATGCGATCACCTGGTACGTCCTGGCCCTGATGGTGGCCGGCGCCGCCTGGCGGATCGCAAGCGAAGAGCGCCGGTTGCGCCGGCAGGCTACACTTCGCCCCAATGGAAAACGCACGCCTTTCGGGCCAGGCTGAACTCCCTGTCCCATCCTCCAGGCCCCCGCTCGCGCCTCGTCCGGCGGGGGACGATGACAGCACCGGCCGCAAGAACATGCAGCAGCTCATCCAGCTGCGCTGGATTGCCGTGGTCGGCCAGGTCGCAACGATCTTCACCGTCCACTACGGCCTGGGCATCACCCTCCCCCTGCATTACATGATGACGGCGCTGGCCGTGCTGGTTGCGTTCAATGCCGCCAGCCTGCTGCGCCTGCGCATCCGCCGCCGCGTCCTGAACGAGGAAATCCTCCTGGCCCTCATCGTGGATGTGGGCATGCTGACAGTCCAGCTGCACCTGTCCGGCGGAGCAAGCAACCCTTTCGTCTTCCTGTATCTGCTGCAAGTCAGCCTGGGCGCGGTGCTGCTGCGCGCCTGGTCGACCTGGGCCATGGTGGCGGTCACCCTGTGCTGCTTCATTGCCCTGGTGGTCTTTGGCGAGCCCCTGAACCTGCCCGTGGGCTATCGCGACGGGCTGACCGGCCCCTATGTGCTGGGCCTCCTGATCTGCTTCGCGCTGAACGCCACGCTGCTGGTGGTGTTCTTCACCCGCATCAACGGCAACCTGCGCGCGCGCGACACCCGCCTGGCCGCGCTGCGCCAGCGCGCCGCCGAGGAAGAACACATCGTGCGCATGGGCCTGCTGGCCTCGGGCGCGGCGCACGAACTGGGCACGCCGCTCTCGACCCTGGCCGTGATCCTGGGAGACTGGCGCCGCATGCCGGACTTCGCCGCCAAGCCCGAGCTGCAACAGGAGATCGACGAGATGCAGGCGCAGGTGCAGCGCTGCAAATCCATCGTGAGCGGCATCCTGCTGTCCACCGGGCGTGCGCGCGGCGAATCGCCGACCGAGACCACGGTGCACACCTTCCTGGACGAGCTGGTGGCCGAATGGCGCGCCACCCGCCCCTCCACCGGACTGGTCTACGACAACCACTTCGGCCGCGACCTGCGCATCGTGTCGGACTCGGCCCTGAAACAGATGATCTGCAACGTGCTGGACAACGCGCTGGAGGCCTCGCCCCAGTGGCTGCGCCTGCAGGCCTCCCACGACGACGACACCCTGACCCTGATCGTGGACGACGCCGGCCCCGGTTTCTCCTCGGAGGTGCTGGAGCGCCTGGGCAAGCCCTATAACTCCACCAAGGGCAGCCCCGGCAGCGGCCTGGGGCTCTTCCTGGCCGTGAACGTTGCGCGCACGCTGGGCGGCACCGTGCACGCCGCCAACCTGCCCGAGGGCGGCGCCATGGTGACGCTCTCGCTGCCCCTGTCGGCCGTGGTGCTGCCGGACGAAGACGAGGAGGACGAGCATGTCGGCTGACCCGCTCTCGACGCTCGACCTCGATGCCGAGCGCACGCTCCTCATCGTCGAGGACGACGATGCCTTCGCCCGCACGCTGGTACGCTCCTTCGAACGGCGCGGCTATGTGGTCAGCCGCGCAGCCGGGCTGGACGAAGTCACCACGGCCCTGGCCGCGCAAGCCGCGCCCGGCTATGCCGTGGTGGACCTGAAGCTCAAGGGCGAGGCCTCCGGTCTGGCCTGTGTGCAGGCCCTGCACGCCGCCGACCCGGACATGCTCATCGTGGTGCTGACCGGCTTTGCCAGCATCGCCACGGCGGTGGAAGCCATCAAGCTGGGCGCCTGTCATTACCTGGCCAAGCCATCGAACACCGACGACATCGAAGCCGCCTTCGAACGCGCCGTGGGCAACGTGGAAACCGAAGTGGTCGGCCGCGCCACGTCCATCAAGACGCTGGAATGGGAGCGCATCCACGAGATGCTTGCGCAGACGGGCTTCAACATCTCGGAAACCGCAAGGCGGCTGGGCATGCACCGCCGCACGCTGGCCCGCAAGCTGGACAAGCAGCGGGTGAAATGAAAAACCGCCAGGACACTTGATGCCCTGGCGGTTTTTCATGCAGCGCGCGGTTTGCGCTCAGTCCCTCACTTCAGGTCATCCGGCAGCTTGCCGCCGTTTTCCGCCAGTTTCTTGATGACCTGCTGGTGCAGCCACACGTTCATGGCGGCCGAATCGTCGGTGCTGCCGGTGTAGCCCAGCTCGCCGGCCAGTTGCTTGCGCGCCTGCAGGCTGCTGTCCAGGCCCAGCAGCTTCAGCAGGTCGACGATGGACGTCTTCCAGTTCAGCGGCTGCGACTGCTTGGATTGCAGGTCGGCCAGCACGGCCTGCACATCGACGGGCGGCAGGGTGGTGGTCGGCGCCGCGGTCACGGCGGGCTCGGCGCCGGGCGCCTGGGCCGGCGCCGCGGCAGGTGCCGCCGCGTCGTTGGCGGGATGGTTAGAGGGAAAGATCTTGTTCAGGATGGCCTTGAAAATGCTCACGACACTTCTCCTTCTGGATGACTGCCCACGCGGCAACAGCGCCGCTTGCCGATTCTAGCAAGCCGCCCTGTCATTCAGGCCAGGCTTTCTCCCCATCGCGGCGGACGTTTTTCCAGGAAGGCGGACAGGCCCTCGCGCGCCTCGGCCGTCGTGCGCAACTGGGCGATCCGGGCTGCCGTGTCTTCGATCAGCTCGGTGTCCACCGGTTTGTCCGCCACCGCGCGGATCAGCGAGGTGGCCGCTGCCTGGGCTTGCGGGCCGCAGGCCAGCAAGGCCTCCACCAGGCGCTCCACGGCGCCATCCAGCCCGTCGGGGTCCGCCACCTCGTGGGCCAGGCCCAAGGCCAGCGCGCGCTCGGCGCCGATGCGCTCGGCCGTCTGGAAATAGCGATAGCACTGGCGCTGCCCGATGGCGCGCACGACATAGGGCGAGATGACCGCGGGAATGATGCCCAGCCGCACCTCGCTGGTCGCAAAACTGGCCTGCGTGGACGCCACGCAGATGTCGCAGGCCGCGGCCAGGCCCATGCCGCCGCCCATGGCCGCGCCCTGCACCCGGGCGACCGTGGGTTGCGACAGTTCGGCCAGCACGCGGAAGAGCGTTGCCAGCTTGCGGGCATCTTCCAGGTTGTCATCGGCCGAGGCCTCGCCCTGCCGCTTCATCCAGTTGATGTCGGCCCCCGCGGAAAACGCCTTGCCCCGCCCGGCCAGCACGACGGCGCGCACGGAGGCATCCTTGTCCAGGCCGCGCAAGACCTGCGTCAGTTCGGCGATCAGGTGTTCGTCGAAGGCATTGTGGACCTCGGGCCGATTCATCCAGACCCACGCGCTGGCGCCGCGCCGCTCGATTTCTACGATGTCCTGCCCCATGCCGTCTCCTCGGTGTGGAAAGCCTGGCCGGGAATGCCCGGCCTGCGGGCATGGTACCCAAGCCTGCCGGCGCGCTCCACCGGGGAAAACGCGACGGCCGCGGGTTTCAGCGTGAAACCCGCGGCCGTCGGAGCGTTGAGGGCGGGCTTGCACCCGCCTGGCATCAGGGCTTGAGGACCGTCAGGCCGCCCAGGTAGGGTTGCAGCGCGGCCGGCACCCGGATGCTGCCGTCGGCTTGCTGGTGGTTTTCCAGCACGGCGACCAGCGCGCGGCCCACGGCCAGGCCCGAGCCGTTCAAGGTGTGCACGAACTCGGGCTTGCCCTGCGCATTGCGGGTGCGCGCCTGCATGCGGCGGGCCTGGAAGGCCTCGCAGTTCGACACCGAGGAGATTTCGCGCCAGGTGTCCTGCGCCGGCAGCCACACCTCCAGGTCATAGGTCTTGGCGGCGCCAAAGCCCATGTCACCGGTGCACAGCAGCATGACGCGGTACGGCAGTTCCAGCAATTGCAGGACGCGCTCCGCGTGGCCGACCATGTCTTCCAGCGCCTGGAACGAAGTGTCGGGCGCGACGATCTGCACCATCTCGACCTTCTCGAACTGGTGCTGGCGGATCAGGCCGCGCGTGTCGCGGCCGCCGCTGCCGGCTTCCGAGCGGAAGCAAGGCGTGTGCGCGGTCAGGCGGATGGGCAATTGCTCGGCGGGCACGATGCTGTCGCGCACCGAGCTGGTCAGCGTGATCTCGGACGTGGAGATGAGGTAGAGGTCTTCGCGCACGACCGGACGGCCCTGCTCGTCAACCGAGGGCTCGTCGTCCTGGCCGCCCTTGGTGACCCAGAACATGTCGTCCTTGAACTTCGGCAGCTGGCCGGTGCCCACCAGCGTCGTGCCTTGCACGATGTAGGGCGTGTAGCACTCGGTGTAGCCATGCTCGGTCGTCTGCAGGTCCAGCATGAACTGCGTGAGCGCACGCTGCAGGCGGGCAACCGGACCGCGCATGAACGAGAACCGCGCGCCCGAGAGCTTGATGGCGGTGTCGAAGTCCAGGCCCAGCGGTTCGCCCAGCGCGACGTGATCCTGCGGCGCGAAGCCCAGCGGCGCGGGCTTGCCCTCGGCGTCGGCAGCGCCCGGCAGCCAGCGGCGGGTCTCGACGTTGTCGTCGCTGGAGGCGCCCGTGGGCACGCTCTCGTGCGGCAGGTTGGGCACCGTCAGCAGCAGCGACTGCAGGTCTTGCTGCAGCACGCCCAGCTCGTCTTCCAGGGCCTTCAGCTTGGCCGGCACGGCCTGCGACTCGGCCATGACCTCGGTGGTGTCCTCGCCACGCGACTTCAGTTGGCCGATCTGCTTGGCCAGCGCGTTGCGGCGCGCCTGCAGGGTCTCGGTCTCAGTTTGCAGCGACTTGCGGCGAGACTCCAGCGCCTCGAAGCGGGCGGTGTCGAACTCGAAGCCACGAGCCTGGAGGCGGGCGACGACGGCGGGCAAGTCTTTGCGCAACAGCGAGGGGTCTAGCATGGGAAACCTGAAAGTGACGAGGGAAACCGCGATTCTACCGCCCTGGCGATGTCAATTCGCCGGCTCAGTCATCCGGCTTCTTGCGCGCCTGCGCATCCAGGTCGCGCAGGAAGGCGAGCTTCTGCTGGATCTTGGTTTCCAGCCCGCGGTCCACCGGATGGTAGAAACGCGCCTTCAGGCCATCGGGGAAATAACGCTCGTTGGCGGCATAACCATGCGGCTCGTCATGCGCATAGCGATAGGCCTTGCCGTGACCCAGCTCTTTCATGAGCTTGGTGGGCGCATTGCGCAAATGGATGGGCACCGGCGCGCTGCCGTGGGTTTCGGCGTAGCGGCGCGCTTCCTTGTAGGCGGTATAGAGCGCGTTGGACTT
This sequence comes from Orrella dioscoreae, assembly GCF_900089455.2. Classification (NCBI taxonomy): domain Bacteria; kingdom Pseudomonadati; phylum Pseudomonadota; class Betaproteobacteria; order Burkholderiales; family Alcaligenaceae; genus Orrella; species Orrella dioscoreae. The sequence continues at coordinate 1,260,803 of NZ_LT907988.1, read as the reverse complement.
GGCCGCGCAAGCCAGGTAGACCACGGCCTGGGCCAGGGCGAGCTCGCCTTCGGGCGACCCAAGGCGCTCGTAGACGTCGGCCGCGCTCAGCGCGATCTCGGTGGCGCGCGGGTCGGCCAGGCCGATGTCCTCGACCGCCATGCGCACGATGCGCCGCGACAGGTAACGCGGGTCGGCGCCGCCATCGAGCATGCGGCTGAACCAATACAAGGAAGCGTCCGGATCGGAGCCGCGCACAGACTTGTGCAGCGCGCTGATCTGGTCATAGAACGCGTCGCCGCCCTTGTCGAAACGGCGCAGGTTCTGCGACAGCGCCGTTTCCAGCCAGGCGGCGTCCACGGTGTCGCGGCCTGCCGCGCGCGCCGACTCGGCCACCACCTCGACCGCATTGATGAGCCGGCGCGCGTCGCCGTCGGCCCAGCCGGCCAATTGCTCGCGGGCATCGTCCTCGATGAGCAGCGGTGGGCCGTCGACATTGGCGTTCAGCGCGGTTTCAGCGCGGGCGATGAGTTCCAGCAACTCTTCGCGCGTGAGCGACTGCAGCACGTAGACCCGCGCGCGCGACAGCAACGCCGAGTTCACCTCGAAGGACGGGTTTTCCGTGGTGGCGCCGATGAAGGTGAAAAGGCCGCTTTCCACGTAGGGCAGGAAGGCGTCCTGCTGGGCCTTGTTGAAGCGGTGCACCTCATCGACGAACAGGATGGTGCGCCGCCCCTGCCCTTGCGCGACCTGCGCGGCCACCACCGCGTCGCGGATGTCCTTCACGCCGCCCAGCACGGCCGACATGGCGATGAAGTGCGCATCGAACCCTGCCGCCATGAGCCGGGCCAGCGTGGTCTTGCCCACGCCGGGCGGCCCCCAGAAGATCATGGAGTGCGGCCGGCCCGAATCGAAGGCCACGCGCAGCGGCTTGTCGGGCCCGAGCAGATGGGACTGGCCCACCACCTCGGACAGGCTGCGCGGACGCAGCCTTTCAGCCAGCGGCACGCTGCCGGCGGGCGGGGTGCCGGTGAAAAGGTCGGCGCTCATGAGGGGAAATGCTGGTTGAACATCCAGTCATTACACCACGATGGCGGCCGGGCCTGCGCCGCCATCGTGCGCGACCTACATCTTCACCACATCCGCCCCCTGGGGCGGCGTGTAGCGGAACGCGTCGGGCGCGAAACCGGGGTTCGGCTTCAGGTTGGACAGCTCCACGCGCGTGGTCTGCCCGAAGGAATCGAGCAGCTCGATGCGCGCCGGCTGGTTGTTGGCGAAGCCGATGTCGACCTGGGCAAAGCCCGCGTCGGCGCCGCGCGGCTTGGCGCGCAGCCACTGCATGCCGTCGCGGTCGGGCAGGTCGCTGACGTCGAAGGCCTGCTCGAGCGAGCCCGAGCCGAACAGGATGGCGGCGGGCGACGTGCCGATGGCCTCGTCCACCTTGCGCTCCGTGACCTGGTTGAGGTCAGGGTCGTATTGATAGAGCTGCTTGCCGTCCGAGATGATGGACTGCTCGTAGGGCTGCTTCACCAGCCAGCGGAAGCGGCCAGGACGCTCGAAGGCGAACTCGCCCGTCTGCTTGGGGCGGGTCTGCCCCTTGTCGCCCACGGTGTATTGCGAGAACGCGCCCGAGGCGGCCTTGACGTCGCTGACGAAGGCCTTCAACTGGTCGGCCGCGCCGGCATGGGCCGGCACGGAGACGCCCAGCGTGGAAACGCTGAACAGCGCGGCAAGAAGGGCGGATCGCAACATGGCGGAAATCTCCTATTCGTCGTCCTCGCGCTTGGGCGCGAGGATTTCACGGTTGCCATTGGACTGCATGGCAGATACGACACCGGAGTTCTCCATCTGTTCCAGGAGCCGCGCGGCGCGGTTGTAACCAATGCGCAGGTGCCGTTGCACCAGCGAGATCGAGGCGCGGCGGTGCTTCAGCACCACTTCCACGGCCTGGTCGTACATGGGATCGGATTCGGCGTCGGCAAAGCCCGTGACGCTGCCCACGCCATCGCCCGTCTCGCCCTCGACGCCCCCTTCCAGCAGGCCTTCGATGTAGTTGGGTTCCCCCTGGGCCTTCAGGTGCTCGACGACGCGATGCACCTCGTCGTCGGACACGAAGGCGCCGTGCACGCGCACGGGCAGGCCCGTGCCGGGCGGCATGTAGAGCATGTCGCCCTGCCCCAGCAGCGCTTCGGCGCCCATCTGGTCGAGGATGGTGCGCGAGTCGATCTTGGACGACACCTGGAAGGCGATGCGGGTGGGAATGTTGGCCTTGATGAGGCCGGTGATGACGTCCACGCTGGGACGCTGCGTGGCAAGGATCAGGTGGATGCCCGCGGCCCGCGCCTTCTGCGCCAGGCGCGCGATGAGCTCTTCGATCTTCTTGCCCACCACCATCATCAGGTCGGCCAGCTCGTCGATCACCACCACGATCTGCGGCAGTTCGGACAGCGGCTCGGGCGCGTCGGGCGTCAGCGAGAAGGGGTTCGGAATGGGCTCTTCGCGCTTGGCCGCATCCTTGATCTTGGTGTTGTAGCCCGCCAGGTTGCGCACCCCCAGCTTGCTCATGATGCGATAGCGCTTCTCCATTTCCCCCACGCACCAGTTCAGCGCGTTGGCGGCGTGGCGCATGTCGGTGACCACGGGCGCGAGCAGGTGCGGAATGCCTTCATAGACGCTCATTTCGAGCATCTTGGGGTCGATCAGGATGATGCGGGTGTGGCTGGCATCGGCCTTGTAGAGCAGCGACAGGATCATGGCGTTGATCCCGACCGACTTGCCCGAACCGGTAGTGCCCGCCACCAGCAGGTGGGGCATCTTGGCGAGGTCGGCCACCACCGGATTGCCGGCGATGTCCTTGCCCAGCGCCATCGTCAGCACGGAATGGCTGGCATGGTAGGTCTGCGAGCCCAGGATCTCGGACAGGCGCACGGTCTGGCGGCGCGGATTGGGCAGCTCCAGGCCCATGAGGTTCTTGCCCGGAATGGTTTCGACCACCCGGATGCTGACCAGGCTCAGCGCGCGCGCGAGGTCCTTGGCCAGGTTGACGATCTGGCTGCCCTTCACACCGGTGGCGGGTTCGATTTCATAGCGCGTGATGACGGGGCCGGCCTGGGCCGCGACCACCACCACCTGGACGCCGAAGTCGGCCAGCTTCTTTTCGATGAGGCGCGAGGTGAACTCGATGGTTTCCGGCGTGACGGTTTCCACCGCCGCCTGGGGCGGATCCAGCAGGGAGATGGCGGGCAGGTCGCCATGCGCCGGATCGGCGAACAGCATCTGCTGCTTTTCCTTCTCGATGCGCTCGGACTTGGGCACCACCGTGATGGCCGGCTCGATGCGCACGGGCTGCTCGTGCACCAGCTTTTCCTGCTTGGCCACGACCTGCTCGGTGCGCACCTGCTTGGCGACCTCGCCGACCTTGCGGTCCTGGCGCGCCGCATAGGCATTGCGCAGGCGGCGCGCGCCCGTTTCGATCCAGGCGCCGACGCGTTCGGCCACCTGCAGCCACGAGAAATTGAAGAAGAGGCTCATGCCCACGGCCACCATCACCAGCAGCGCCAGGGTGGCGCCGGTGAAGCCCAGCGACTGGGCGGCCAGGCCCGACAGCGCCTGGCCGATGACGCCGCCCGCGCCGCTGCCGGCGTCGCTGCGGGCAGGCAGGGACATGCCGTAGGAGAAGAACCGCAGGGCTTCCAGGCCCACCGAGCCCACCAGCAGGATGAAGAAGCCGACGCCCTGCTCCCAGTGCACCCGCGGCAGCGTCTCCGGCTGGCCGCGCGTGCGCAGCTGGGTGGCCAGCCGGCGATAACCGGCGCGCACCCGGTGCAGCAGCAGGATGACCCACCACCAGGCGGAAAATCCGAACAGATACAGGAGGATGTCGGACAGATGCGCGCCGAAGACGCCGCCCTGGTTGTGCAGGGGCGCATCGGGCACGGAATGGGACCAGCCCGGGTCCTGGGGGTGCCAGGTTGCCAGGACGAGCGTAAGCCACACGGCAAGGGCCGCGAACAGGATCCAGCGGGCTTCGCGCAGCAACGACGACAGCCGTGCCTGCAAAGGGGACGGACCGTTGCGGGTGTTGCGGGAGGCGCGGGGGGAGGCTGCGGTGGTGCGAGACATGGGGGTCATTATAATTGGGCGTTACCGTGAAGGCTTTAGATACGAAAGGCTTTAGATACAGATGACCACGCCGAAACATGCAACCGTCCTGATCCTGGGATCCGGCCCCGCCGGCTACACCGCCGCCGTCTACGCCGCCCGCGCCAACCTGAACCCGGTGCTCGTCACGGGCCTGGCCCAAGGCGGCCAGCTGATGACCACCACCGATGTCGACAACTGGCCCGCCGACGCCGCCGGCGTCCAGGGCCCCGACCTGATGATGCGCTTCCAGCAGCACGCCGAGCGCTTCAACACCGAAATGCTGTTCGACCACATCGCCAAGGTCGACCTCACCAAACGCCCCTTCACCCTGACGGGCGACGCCGGCCAGGTCTATACCTGCGACGCGCTCATCATCGCCACCGGCGCCTCGGCAAAATACCTCGGCCTGCCGTCGGAAGAGGCCTTCATGGGCCGCGGCGTGTCGGGCTGCGCCACCTGCGACGGCTTCTTCTACCGCAACCAGGACGTGATCGTCGTGGGCGGCGGCAACACCGCGGTGGAAGAGGCACTGTACCTCTCGAACATCTGCCGCACCGTCACCGTCGTGCACCGCCGTGACAAGTTCCGCGCCGAGCCCATCCTGATCGACAAGATGATGGCGAAGGTCGAAAACGGCAACATGCGCCTGAAGCTCTTCTCCGAACTCCAGGAAGTGCTGGGCGACGACTCGGGCGTTACCGGCGCGCGCCTCCTGAACAGCCAGACCGGCCAGACCGAAGACCTGCCGGTCACCGGCGCCTTCATCGCCATCGGCCACCACCCCAACACCAGCATCTTCGAAGGCCAGCTGGACATGGAAAACGGCTACATCAAGACGCGCAGCGGCTTGAACGGCCTGGCCACCATGACCTCGGTGCCGGGCGTCTTCGCCGCCGGCGACGTGCAGGACCACGTCTACCGCCAGGCCATCACCAGCGCCGGCACGGGCTGCATGGCCGCGCTGGACGCCCAGCGCTGGCTGGAAAGCGCCGGCAACTGAAGAGGCGCCGCATGACTGTCGTTCATCACGGGGGCCGGGCATGAAGGGCGCCCGCCAAGGCTTCGGCGACCTCAAGGCACTGGCCAAGACGGCCGCCGACAACCAGCGCAAGGCCGAACGGCAAGCCGCGGCCCGTCCCGTCACGGCCGCCTCGGGCGCCGGGTCGGCCAGGGGCCAGGGCCCTGCCGCCACGCCCGCGGCGCCCGAGGACGTCGACGCGTTCCGCCGCCTGATGCAGTCCGTCACGCCCATCAAGACGGACCGCGTCGCGCGCGCCAACACGCCTGCCGCCCCCGCCGACGAGCAGCGGCGCCGCCGTGAATGGGCGATGGGCGGCCAGGCCGCCGCGCCCACGCCCGCCGCGCTGGAGCCGGTCTCGGACGAATATGTCTCGCGCCTGCTGACCGACGACGGCAGCGCCTTCGTGCGCACCGGCATGGCGCCGGACACCCTGCGCCAGTTGCGCCGGGGCGCCTGGGGCGTGCAGGCCGAGCTGGACCTGCACGGCATGACGGTGGAGCAGGCACGCCCCGCGCTGGCAACGTTCCTGAAGGCCGCCGTGGAGGCCGGCGCGCGTTGCGTGCGCGTCATCCATGGCCAGGGCCATCACTCCAGCGGCCCCCAGGCCGTGCTGCGCGACAAGGTCACGCGCTGGCTCGTGCAGCACGCCATCGTGCTGGCATTCGCCCAAGGCAAGGAAGCCGACGGCGGCGCGGGCGCGGTGCGGGTGCTGCTCAAGCAAGGCAGCGCCGGCAACTGAGATCAGGTGGCGTGGCGTGAGGGCCCAGCCCTCACTCGTCGCCACGGCGCACGAAATCCACCAGTTGCCGGGTCGCCGCGTCCGGGCGCGGCGTCAGCAGCGACACCACCACGGTCACCGCGAACGCCACGGGCGCGCCGAAGATGCCCGCGGCGATGGGCTGTATGCCCCACCACAGCGACACCGGCTCCGTGCGGGCGATGCCGAACAGCAGTTCGCGCAGCCAGGGTTCGGTGCGCGCCATGTACCAGGTGGTCACCGCCAGGCCGGCCAGGATGCCGCTGGCCGCGCCCCAGCGGTTGGCGCGCTTCCAGAACACGCCCATCACCAGCGCCGGGAAGAAGGTGCAGGCCGCGAACGAGAACGACGCCGTCACCATGAAGAGGATGTCGGCAGGCTTGCGCGCCGCCACCCAGGCCGCGCAGAAGGCCACGCCCAGCAACAGGATCTTCGACACCAGCACGCGGCGCGCGCCGCTCATGCGCGGCGACATCACGCGGAACCACGTGTCGTGCGACAGCGAGTTCGACAGGGTCAGCAACAGCCCGTCCGCCGTCGACAGCGCGGCGGCCAGCGCCCCCGCCGCCACCAGCCCTGAAATGACGTAGGGCAGCCCGCCGATCTCGGGCATGGCCAGCACCACCACGTCGCCGCCCATCTTGATCTCGGCGCGCTGCACGATGCCGTCGCGGTTCAGATCCACGATTTCCAGCAGGTGCGGGTCCACCGCGCTCCATGCCCCCACCCAGCTCGGCAGGTCCGCGAAGGAACTGCCCACCAGCTGGATCAGCACTTCGTGCTTGACCAGCACCGCCAGCGCAGGCGCCATGAAGTACAGCAGCAGGATGAAGGCCAGCGACCAGAACACCGACATGCGCGCATCGGACACCGATGGCGTGGTGTAGGACCGCATGAGGATGTGCGGCATGCCCGCCGTGCCCAGCATCAGGCACAGCACCAGCGCGATGAAATTGTTGCGCAGGTTGGCCTGCTCTTCGGGCGTGGGCTTGGGATAAGGCTCGGCGTGCGGCATGGCCGGCGCCGCCTGCGCGGCATAGGAATCGCGCGCCTGCGACCACGCGATGCGCGCGGCCTCGACGCTGGCCGGATAGATGGACAGTTCGCGCTCCAGCGTGCGGATGTCCACCATCGGCGCCTCGGCCTCCTTCAGCCCATCCAGCCGCTCGCGCAGGCGCGTGCGCTCCTGCGTCCACGAGGCGGGCAAGGCCTGCACGCGGGCCTGCATCTCGTCGGCGCGGAGCTGCCACATGGCCCGCACCGCGCGCTCCGCCGGGTCGAGGTCCAGCTCACGCTCGCGCTGCGTCACCTCTTCCAGCGCGATGCTGGCCGACCATTGCGGCACCGGGATGTCCGCGTGCTTGGCAGACAGCCAGAACACCGGCACCAAGTAGGCAATGACCATGATGATGTACTGCCCCACCTGGGTCCAGGTGACGGCACGCATGCCGCCCAGGAAGGAGCACACCAGCATGCCGCCCAGCGCGACGAAGATGCCCAGCTCGAACGAGATGCCCGTCATGCGCGTGGTGATGATGCCCACGCCATAGATCTGGGCGACCAGGTAGGTGAAGGAGCACAGCACCGCGCACGCCACGCCCGCCAGCCGCGGCAGGTCGCCGCCGTAACGCGCGCCCAGGAAGTCTGGGATGGTGTAGCGGCCGAACTTGCGCAGATAGGGGGCGAGCAGCAGCGCCACCAGCACATAGCCGCCCGTCCAGCCCATGATGTAGGCCAGGCCGCCATAGCCGGTCAGATAGAGCGTGCCCGCCACGCCGATGAAGGACGCCACCGACATCCAGTCGGCGGCAGTGGCCATGCCGTTGTAGACCGCCGGCACGCGCCGTCCCGCGACGTAGTACTCCTCGGGATCGGAGGTGCGACAGAGAATGCCGATGCCCGCGTACAGGCACACCGTCACCAGCAGGAAGACGTAGCCGATCCAGTTGCGCGGCATGCCCAGCACTTCCATCAGGGCAAGCACCCCGATCAGCGCGATGAAGCCCGCCGTGTAGAGCACATAGGTGCGGCGCAGGCCGACCTTGAAGGCGGTTTGGGACTCCGCGCCGAAGGGCATCAGTCGCCGCCGCCAGTCTGGTCGCGGGCGGCGCGGTCGGCCCGGTTTCGAAGGATGGCGTAGAGGCCGATGATGATGAGATAGGCGAAGGGCGCGCCATAGGCCGCCATCCAGAACGAGAACGGCCAGCCCAGGAAGGAGAAGATCAGGTCGCGCGCGAAATAGGCGGGAATGAAGGTGATGGCCAGCCAGGCCAGCAGCAGCGCCGTGATCTGCAGGCCGTTGGCGCGCCAGGAACGGTGCTGGCCCCGGCGCTGCACCGTGCGGATGTCATGGGAAGGCGTGGCAGGGGAAGGCGCCGGACCGGCGGACGCCGGGTGGTTCGATGCTGGATGTGGCATGCCAGGTTCCCCACGCAAAAGACGGTGGCCCTGCCTGCTTCCGGCAAAACCGACCGCACAAGCGAAAACGGCTGGCACTGCCTGGTGCCAGCCGCTACGCATTTTTTTTCTTCTTGGGTACAGCTTTATTTTTATTTTTTGGTTTTTTTAAACCGGTGCCGCCGGTTGTTGCCCATGCAGGGCTTTGTCTCCCACCTGCATGGACAGGATTCTGCACCAACGATGCCCCGGCAACACTAGGGGAATGCCCTAAGTTGAAGCATTAAGGATTGATGACAGGGGTTTTTAAGCACCGTATTGGTGCAAATAAAGTCCGCAGCTCATCTGATCGAACACATCCGCGGACTTCCTGACCACTCCGGTCATCCCTTCATCCCCAGCCGTCTTGCCAACTTGTGCAGGTTGCTGGCGTCCACCTCGAGCGCCCGCGCTGCGCACGCCCAGTTGTTGCCGTGGCGGGCCAGCGCACTTTCGATGGCCCGGCGCTGGCTGGCCAGCACGACATCGCGCAGGCTTGCGAGCGGCGCCTGCTCATCGCCAGGCAACAGCGCCGCAGGCGCCACGCTGTCCAGCCCAGCCGCCGCACCCTGCCCCACCGCCACCCGCACATCCAGCAACTCCGGCGCCAGCGACACGATCTCATGCCGGCTCGCGCCCCGGCTCACCGCCTTCAAGGCCGCCCGGCTGATCACGTGTTCCAGCTCGCGCACATTGCCCGGCCAGTCGTAGCGGCGCAGCACCGCCTGCGCGGGCTCTGACAGGCGCAGGCTGCGCAGCCCCAGCCGCGCCCGGTTCAGCTCCAGGAAACGGCCGGCCAGCAGCAGGACATCGTCGTCGCGCTCGCGCAGCGGCGGAATCGGGATCGGATAGACCGACAGGCGGTGATAGAGGTCCGCCCGGAAGCTCCCCTCCTTCACCCGTTCGCGCAGGTTCCGGTTGGTCGCGGCAATCACGCGCACGTCGACGCGGCTGGGCCGGTCGGCGCCCAGGCGCTGGATCTCGCCGTTCTGCAAGGTGCGCAGCAGCTTGGCCTGGACGGACATCGGCAGTTCGCCCACCTCGTCCAGGAACAGGGTGCCGCCCTCGGCGGCCTCGACACGGCCCGCCCGTTCGCCCACCGCGCCGGAAAAGGCGCCCCGCACATGGCCGAACAATTCGCTCTCGGCCAGGGTCTCCGGCAGGGCGGCGCAATTGACATGCACCAGCGCCTTGCCCGCGCGCCGCGAACGCTGGTGCAGGCGGTGCGCGAACAGCTCCTTGCCGACCCCGGTTTCGCCCAGCAGCAGCACCGGCAGCTCGGTATCGGCGACGACGTCCAGCTCATGCAGCAGCGTCATCATGGCATCGCTGCGGCCCAGGATCTCCAGGCCAGGGCGCGGTGCGGCGCCGCCTTGCGGCGCCGCACCCGCCAGGCGCAAGGCACGCGTCTCGGTCTCCAGGCGGGTGACACGCACCGCGGCCTCGATGACGCCGGCCATCTCGCGCAGGCCGGCACGGGCTGCCGCATCGAAGGTGTTCACGTCCAGGGCATCCAGCGTGACCAGCCCCCAGCGCTCGCCCTCGACGTTCAAGGGCATGCCCATGCAGTCATGCACGGGCAGTGGCTCGCCCGCGCGTTCCTTCAGCAAGCCGTCGTAGGGATCCGGCCAGGCGCTGTCGTGGTCGAAACAGGTGACGCCGCCCTGCTCCAGGATCGCGGCCAGGCGAGGGTGATCGGCCACGGCATAGCGGCGTCCCAGCGCATCAGCGGTGAGGCCGTCGGTGGCCACCGGGCGCAGCACGCCTTGGTCCAGGCGCAGCAGCGCCACCGCGCCGCAGCGGAAATGCACGCGCAGGCTGCTGACCAGGCGCTGCAGCCGCAACGCCACGGGCAGCTCCGCCGCCAGGTCCGCCAGCAGGAGCATGGCGACCGGCGGGAAGGTGCGCGGCGCAAGGGTATCGCCTACCGTCATGGGTGTTTTCTACCTTTTCCCGGCAGGGTAGGAATGACCCCGCCCAAAGCCAAGCCGATGATTCGTCGATGATTTTTTCCTGGCACGCATTTCGCTAAAGCGGGAACGGCAGCGCCGCGCAAGGCGCCCCGTTCTCATTCGAAGGAGTGCTCCATGAACCTGATCGACCAATCCCTGGGCCAGCTTGCCCGCCAGATTCCCGGCGCCACGCAGGTCTTCCACCTGCACGGCCTGGACTTCTGCTGCGGCGGCAACCAGAGCCTGAAATCGGCCGTCGAAGCGGCTGGCCTGCCCCCTGCCCCCATCCTCGACGCGCTGGCCACGCTGGCCGCGCGCCAGGCCGAGGCCGGCGTGCCGGACTGGAACGAGGCCAGTCCCACGGACCTGATCGAGCACATCCTGGCGCGCTATCACGCCGTGCACCGCGAGCAGTTGCCTGAACTCATCCGCCTGGCGCACCGGGTCGAACAGGTGCATGGCGACCGCGAGGAGTGCCCGCTGGGCCTGGCCGACCTGCTGACGGGCATGCACCAGGCGCTGGAAAGCCACATGCACAAGGAAGAGAGCATTCTTTTCCCGATGATCGCCCGCGGCCACGGCGCGATGGCCGACGGCCCCATCGCCGTCATGCGCATGGAGCATGACGACCACGGCGAAGCCTTGCACCAGCTGGAGGCGCTGACCGGCGGCGTCACGACGCCGCGCGGCGCCTGCACCACCTGGCGCGCGCTGTATACCGGGCTGCGGACATTCCGCGAGGACCTGATGACGCATATCCACCTGGAGAACAACATCCTGTTCGAGCGCTTCTGCCCGCAAGCCAGGCACTGAAGGCGCTGCCGTACCCACACCGCCCCGCCACGTTCCTCCCGGAACGTGGCGTTCATCCATTCAGGAACCACATCGCCTTGGCCAGCACCACGATCAACAAGGCATGGCAGAACACGCTACGGTGCAGCACGCGCGAGCGCCTGCCCGACAGCAGGCCGCGCCGCCGCCACAGCATGGCGGTGCAGAAATGGCCGAACACGCTGAGCGCCAGCAGGATCTTCAGCGACAGCAACGCGCCGAAGGTGCTTGCCAGCGGCGCCGCCAACGCGCCGCGATGCTGCCAGGCCAGCGCCAGGCCGGCGGCGTAGAGCGTCAACAGCACCCACGGCATGATGGCCGTGGCGCGATTGCCCAGCGCGCGCTCGATCTCGCGCATGACGTCGGCCGGCAGGCGCCGTCGGATGCCGGGCAGCATGATCACCTCGAAGAACACCGTGCCGACGAAGGCGATGGCCGCCAGCAGATGCAGGGTCAGGGGCAGGAAATAGGACATGGCGCATGCTCACGAGGATTTCATCGGCTTCACGGAATCGGTTTCAGGACATCGGCTTGACGATGGGCCGGATGATCTGCCGGCCGCCGCCCGGGGCGTCCGCGCGCGGGCGGATCAGCCAGGGCGCGAAGCGCCAGAGATACAGGCCGAAGCCCAGCACCCAGGCGCCCGCCGACGCATGCAGCAGGCCCAGCGTGGCGGGCGAGGGCCAGAGCGCCGCCAGACGCAGCAGCGCGGCCAGCACGATCAGCACGAATGACGCCACCATGCAGCGGTCGGTCTTCAAGGGCCTGCCCAGGTGGCCGAGGGCCGTGCGCGTGGCCATGCCGATGATGAGCACCGAAAAGCCACCCACGCCGATCACATGCGCGGGCCAGGCCGTGCGCACCACCCAGCCGAGCGCCTGCGCGGCGGCGACCAGCAAGCCCACGCCCAGCGCGCCGTAACCGGCATACAGGATCCACAGCAGCGGCACCTTGCGTACCGCCAACGGCCGCCATGCCAGCCATTGCACCAGCGCGATTGCGCCGGCCGCTGCCAGCGCCACGGCCATGGGCACGGCCCATTGCAGGATGCCGAAGGCTGCCGCCAACACGCTGGCCGCCAGCTGCCAATGGCCGCTGCGCGTGTGCATGGGCAATTGCAGGCCCGGCACGGCCCGCGAGGCAAAGAAAGGGATGACGCGCCGGGCGACCAGCAGCGTGACGATCGCCATGCACAGCATGCCGCTGTGGAAATGGCGCAGCACCAGCGCATAGTCGCCCTGCGCGGCGGCGCTGACGTACAGGACGTGCGTGATGCCCAGTCCCAATGCCAGCAACGGCACGCCGTAGTTGCGCTGGTTGCGCGTGCGATAGATGGCGCGCCCCAGCGCGATGGCCGCGCAGCCGAAGAACAGGGCATCGGCGCCAGCGCCCACCCAGAAGGCCGTCGTGCCGGGCAGGAGGTAGGCCGCGCGCGCCGTGAGCCAGAGCGCCGCCAACGCGCCCAGGGCCGCCCCCTTCAGCGGGTTCACGCCCGTCCAGTTGGCGCCTGCCGTCAGAAGGAAACCCACGGCGATGGTGGCGATGAAACCCCACAGCATTTCGTGGGCATGCCAGAGCACCCCGCCCAGCGTGCCGGTCAGCCAGCCCGGCGCGAACACCCAGACCCAGACCGACACCAGCGCCCAGCCACAACCGCCCAGGTAGAGCGGCCGGAACCCCATTTCCAGGAAAGCGCGCCACTGGGGGGGCGCATCACGCCCGGGCGAGGGCTCTTGGGGTTGCAGGAGTGAGGTCATGGCGGCGCCTTGCGAAGCTGGCCGGGCGTGGCGTTTAAGATGTATTTTGAATATACATTATTCGCCCTGGATGACCTTGATCCATGACAAAACGCCAACGCCGCGGACTGGCCGCGGCGTTGGCGTTCTTTCCGGATTGCGCCGGCCCAGGCCGGCAGCCCGGCTTACATGCGTGCGATCATGGCCTGCCCGAAGCCCGAGCAGGACACCTGCTCGGCGCCCGGCAGCAACCGCGCGAAGTCGAAGGTGACCTGCTTGTCGAGGATGGTCTTCTCCATGCTGGCCAGGATAAGGTCGGCCGCTTCGGTCCAGCCCATGTGGCGCAGCATCATCTCGGCCGCAAGGATCTCGGAACCGGGATTGACGTAGTCCTTGCCCGCGTACTTCGGCGCCGTGCCGTGCGTGACCTCGAAGATGGCCGCGGTGTCGGACAGGTTGGCGCTGGGCGCAATGCCCGAGCCGCCCACCTGTGCCGCCAGCGCGTCGGAGATGTAGTCGCCGTTCAGGTTCAGCGTGGCGATCACGTCGTACTCGGCCGGACGACGCAGCACGCGCTGCAGGAAGGCATCGGCCAGCACGTCCTTGACGATGATGTCGCGGCCGGTGCGCGGGTTCTTCATGCGGCACCACGGGCCGCCGTCGATCAGCTTGGCGTCGAATTCGCGCTGCAGCAGGGCATAGGCCCAGTCACGGAAGGCGCCTTCGGTGTAGCGCAGCACGTTGCCCTTGTGCACCAGCGTGATCGAGCTGCGGTCGTGGTCCAGCGCGTATTGCGCCGCGCGGCGCACCAGGCGCTCGGTGCCTTCGCGCGAGACCAGCTTGACGGCCAGGGCCGACGAGTCCGGATGGCGGATGCTGTCCACGCCAAGCTTGTCGCGCAGGAACTGGCCCAGCTCGCGCGATTGCGCCGAGCCCGCCTGGAATTCGATGCCGGCGTAGATGTCTTCGGAGTTCTCGCGGAAGATCACCACGTCGGTCTGTTGCGGCTCGCGCACCGGGGCGGGCACGCCCTGGAAATAACTGACCGGACGCAGACAGACGAAGAGGTCCAGGCGCTGGCGGATGGCGACGTTCAGCGAACGGATGCCGCCGCCCACGGGCGCGGCCAGCGGCCCCTTGATGGACACCACGAATTCCTGGATGGCCTGCAGGGTCTCGTCGGGCAGCAGCACGTCGGGGCCATAGACCTGGGTGGCCTTGGCGCCGGCGTACATTTCCATCCAGTGGATGCGGCGCGCCGCGCCATAGGCTTTTTCGACGGCGGCATCGACCACGCGCTTCATGACCGGCGTGATGTCCGCGCCCACGCCATCGCCCTCGATGAAGGGGACGATGACCTGGTCGGGCACGTTCAAGGAGAAATCGCTGTTGACGGTGATTTTCTGGCCTTCGGCCGGGACCTTGATGTGTTGATAGGACATGGAAGCTCGATGGGTTGAGTCGCGAGAAATGAGGCTGGGCCGCGGGCTGGGCCGCGCATGCCCCGCCTTGGGGCACGTTCGTCCCGATTCTAGCCTGCCCGGGCCGCCTGCCGGCACATCCGGCAGGCGTAAAATGGCCTTTTACCGTCCGTCATTGACGCAAGTCCCCTCATGTTCAATCCCTCCCGCGACCAGGTGCGCCAGTTCTTCGTGGAAGCCTGGCGCAAGCACAAGGCCGGCGAAGTCCAGACGCCGCTGGAAACCATCGCGACCGACTGGATCGCCGAGCACCCGGAATACCACGCCGACCTGGAGCGCCCCGACGCGCTCACGGCCGAGTTCTCCGTGGAGTCGGGCCGCACCAATCCCTTCCTGCATCTTTCGATGCACCTGGCCATCGCCGAGCAGTTGCAGATCGACCACCCGCGCGGCATCCGCAGCGCCTACGAACGCATGGCCGCGCGCACGGACCACCACCACGCCATCCACGAAATCATGGAATGCCTGGGCCAGGTGGTCTGGGAATCGCAGCGCCTGGGCACGCCGCTGGACAGCGACGCGTATATCGAACTGATCCGCCAGCGGGCCGGGCACGCGAACTGATCGCCGCCCGCCAGGGCCCCGCGGCAGCCCGCCGCTGCCGGGGCGCCAACCCGGATAACGGCACGGTGCTGCGTTTGGCCCCGAATCAGGCCTCGATCCGCTCGACCTTGCCGACCAGCAGGATATAAGACAAGGCGCCCAGCAGCGCCAGCGTCGCGACGTAGACGATGGCTGGCGCGAAGTTGTCGGCGCTGACGAGGAAGCCGATCACGATGGGCGTGCAGATGGATGACAGGTTGCCGATGAAATTGAACACGCCGCCAGTCAGCCCGAGCAGGCGCGTGGGCGCCAACGCGGACACCAGCGACCAGGTGATCGAGGCCAGGCCGTTGCCGAAGAAGGCCACGGCCAGGAAGAAGATCACCCAGTTCGTCGAATCGGTGAAGTTCGCGCCGATCATCGAAGTCGAGATCAGCAGGCCCAGGATGATCGGCAACTTGCGCGCCAAGCCGACCGAGGCGCCGCGGCGAACCAGGAAGTCTGACAGCAAGCCCGAGCAAAGCACGCCGACGAAGGCGGCCAGGAAAGGCACCGAGGCCAGAAAGCCCGACTTGATGAAGTCCATGCCGCGGTATTTCACGAGGTAGGTCGGAAACCAGGTCAGGAAGAACCAAAGCGTCGAGGTCAGGCAGAACTGGCCCAGATACACGCCCCAGAGTTTGCGGCGGCTCATCACCAGGCCCAGGTCGGTCCAGTTGAAGGGCTGCTTTGCCTTGTGCGCCTGCTTGCCCAGGTCGACGACTCCGCCGCCTTGCTGGATCAGGTCGAGTTCGGCCTGGTTGGCGCCCTTGAAGTCGCGCGGCTCGCGATAGACCAGATACCAGATGACGCCCCAAACGATGCCGAGCAGGCCCGTGCTGAGAAAGACCATGTGCCAGCCGTAGTGATGCTGCAGCCAGGCCAGCACCGGCGTCAGGAATGCCAGGCCCACGAACTGTCCCGAGGTATAGAAGCCGATGGCGGTGGCGCGCTCGCGCTCGGGGAACCAGGCCGTCACCACACGGTTGTTGATCGGGTAGGCGGGGGCCTCGAACGCGCCCACCGTCAGGCGCAGCACGAAAAGCAGCAGGAAGCTCGTGGACAGCCCCATGAAGAAAGTGCCGAGAGACCACAGGATCAGTGCCGCCGCGTACAGCCGGCGGGGCGACACGCGGTCGACCAGCCAGCCGCCCGGGATCTGCATGGCCGCATAGGTCCAGCCGAAAGCCGAGAGCAGCAGGCCTTCCTGCACGGTGCTCAAGCCGAACTCGTCGCGCAGGGCGGGCGCCGCGATCGAGAGGTTGCTGCGGTCCAGATAGTTGATGACGACGGTGACAAACAGCATCACCATGATGAGATAGCGCGAGCGGGTGGCCTTCTGGCCCGGCAGCGCGCCGGCTGCGGCGGTATTCATGAGGTGTCTACTCCAGTTCTCTTTTGGGGGCGGCTTGTCGCGCCGCTATGAGGCAGGCGGGCGGCTTACCACTCGGCGAAGCTGCCGTCGGCATGGCGCCAGACCGGATTGCGCCAGCGATGGCCGACCGCCGCGCGCTCCTTCACGTACTCCTCGTTGACCTCGATGCCCAGGCCCGGGCCCTGCGGGATCTTCACCATGCCGTCTTCGTAGGCGAACACCTCGCGGTTGCCGATGTAGTCCAACAGGTCGTTGGCGGCGTTGTAGTGGATGCCCAGGCTTTGCTCCTGGATGAAGGCGTTGTAGCAGCCTGCGTCGATCTGCAGGCAGGTGGCCAGCGCGATCGGACCCAGCGGGCAATGCAGGGCCAGCGCCACGTCATAGGCCTCGGCCATCGCGGCGATCTTGCGGGTTTCGGTGATGCCGCCCGCGTGCGAAGGATCGGGTTGGATGATGTCCACGTAGCCTTCGGACAGTACCCGCTTGAAGTCCCAGCGCGAGAACAGGCGCTCGCCCAGCGCGATGGGCGTGGACGACAGCGGCGCCAGTTCCTTCAGGGCTTCGTAGTGTTCGCTGAGCACCGGCTCCTCGATGAACATCAGCTTGTAGGGCTCGAGTTCCTTGATCAACACCTTGGCCATGGGTTTGTGCACCCGGCCATGGAAATCGACGCCGATGCCCACGTCCGGGCCCACCGCCTCGCGCACGGCGGCCACGTTTTCCAGGCATTTTTCCACCTTGTCGTGGGAGTCGACGAACTGCAGCTCCTCGGTGCCGTTCATCTTCACCGCGCTGAAGCCGCGCTCGACGGCCGACCTGGCTGCCTGCGCGGTATCGGCCGGGCGGTCGCCGCCGATCCAGGAGTACACGCGGATGCGGTCCCGGACGTTGCCGCCCAGCAATTGCGAGACGGACACCCCCAGCGACTTGCCCTTGATGTCCCAAAGCGCCTGGTCGATGCCCGCCAGCGCGCTCATCAGAACGCCGCCGCCGCGATAGAAACCGCCGCGATACAGCACGGTCCAATGATCCTCGATGTTGCGCGGGTCCTTGCCCACCAGGTAGTCGGCCAGTTCCTCGACGGCGGCCGCCACCGTATGCGCGCGGCCCTCCAGCACGGGCTCGCCCCAGCCGGCGATGCCCTCGTCCGTTTCGATCTTCAGAAAGCACCAACGAGGCGGGACGATGTAGGTCGTGAGCTTGGTGATCTTCATGTGCGTGGCTCCTTGTTTTGCTGTTATGTGTCTATGTCGCGGTCAGGCGTGGGCAGGCGTTGCCTGCGACCAGGCCTGGATGAAGGCGCGCGCCTGCGCGCCCACCTGCCGGCCGTCCTGGCCTGGCTTGTAGAGCGCTGATCCGAGGCCGAAGCCACTGGCGCCGGCCTTCACGAAGGCATCGAGGTTCCCGGGCGTGATGCCGCCCACGGGCACGAGCCGGATGGAGGCAGGCATCACCGCCCGCCAGGCCTTGAGCACGGGCACCCCCAACTGCTCGGCCGGGAACATCTTCAGCACATCCGCGCCCGCTGCCAGCGCCGCGAACGCTTCGGTGGGCGTGGCCACGCCGGGGCAGCAGGCCAGCTCCGCCGCCTTGGCGGCACGGATCACCGCCGGATCGCTGTGCGGCATCACGATGATCTGGCCACCGGCCTCGGCCACCTCGGCGCACGCCTGCGGGGTCATGACGGTGCCCGCCCCGATCACGCAATCGGCGGGCAGGCAGCCGCGCAGAAGGGCAATGCTCTCAAGCGCCTGCGGCGAATTGAGTGGTACCTCGATCAGGCGGAAACCGGTCTCGTACAGCGACTGCCCGATCTCCCGGGCCTGGCTGGGTGCCAGGCCGCGCAGGATGGCAATCAGGGGGCATTGGGACAAGGCGGCTTCGAAGGTCTGTTGCGGCATGGTCTCTCTCTCTCTCGTTGTCTGGAACATTCGAAGGGCGTGCGACCTTCAGCCGGCGAGCAGGCCCGCGCCGCGCGCGATGAGCCACAGCCCGCGCTCGGTGGCCTGCGGAGCATGGACGACATCGCGCACACCGTAGTACGCCAGCGCCTGCTCATAGCGGGCACACAGGCTCGCCTGGCCACAGAGCACGAGGGTCGCTTGCGCGGGCGCGCGCATGGCCAGCAGGCTGGCGACCTCGTGGCCGATCAACAGGCCGGACAGATAGTCGGCTTGGCCCGTGGCGGGCAAGCGGCCCGCCAGGCCCAGCGTGCGGGTACTGAAGATGGTCGACAGCACGCCCGCGCGGCCTTCGGGCGTACCGGCCACGGCAAGCCCTTGCGCGAAGGACTGTGCATCCTCGCCCTGCCCGTCGCGCATGGTCCGCCCCAGGAGGGTGTGTTCGCGCAACGCGGCATAGACCTCGCCGGTCATGAAGGTATCGAAGTGTGCGATCCGCTGGCCGGTGACGCGTACCCATTTGGAATGGGTGCCGGGCAGGCAGACCAGCAGGTTGGGCGTTTGGTGGGACGGCAGTCCCGCCACGATGCCGGCGATCTGTGTTTCCTCGCCACGCATGACGTTCGGCAGCGCCCCGCCCTGCGACAGGCCCGGCACGATGTGCAGCGGCGTGCCCTGGCCACGATCGACCCGGGTCAACGTGCTTCCGATGTCAGGCAGGCCGGCGGGGACGTCCAGGTAAGGCGCTTCGCGCCAGCCCTGCGCGCTGCCCACCATGCCGCAGGCGATGACGGCCAGCCCGGGTTGCTGGCGTAGCCAGTCTCCACAGGCCGCTTCGAAGGCGATCTCGAAACGCGCATGCAGCGAACCGCCGGCATCACCCGGATCCGCCTCGGGCAGGCGCATGATGCCCCAGGGCAGGTTGCGCGCGTCGAGCACGTTGCCATGCGCATCCAGCCGATAGGCGCGCAGCGACGAAGTGCCCCAGTCGAGTGCTATCAGCGCGGCGCGTGCTGCCTGTATCAAATCCAGCTCCTGGCAATCCGGTGGTGCGCGCCATGCATGGCGCCGTTGTCGGCGGATTCTAGTCCAGCAGCGAAAAAATCTCAAAATTAGACATTGCATCCCAAATATAGGGATAATATGCGGCACAATGCTCGCTGGAAAGGACGCGGCCAGTGTTGCCCGCGCCCACTCCCAGGTATCCTCCACAGCGCGATTTCCAGGAGCCCATGCTTGTCCGACTCATCCAGCCCAGGCGCCCCCCCCCTCACCGGCACCCAGACGTTGCTGCGCGGGCTGGCCGTCATCCACGCGGTGGCCGCCGGCGCCCGCGACCTCAAGGCCTTGTGCGCCAGTCTCGACGTGCCCCGCAGCACCGCCCACCGCCTGGCCAGTTGCCTGGTGCAGGAACGCTATCTTCGCGTCGTACCCGGCATGGGCTATGCCCTGGGCCCGCGCCTGGTGGAACTGGGTTACCAGGCACGCGAGGCCTTCCCCATCACCACGCTCGCACGCCCGCATCTGGAAGGACTCGCGGCCTTGACGGGCGACACGATCCACCTGGCCGTGCGCGACGGTGACGAAGCGCTCTACCTGGACAAGATTCCTGGCAAGAAGGGACTGGAAATGCGTTCGCGCGTGGGCTCGCGCATGCCGCTGGCCCTGACGGGCGTGGGCAAGGCGCTGATGCTCGACGATGGCTCGCCGCAATGGCAGGCGCTGCATCGGGTGGGGGAGCCCATCGTCGCGCACGCCACGCCGGCCGGTCCGACGTGGGCGGCCTTCGAGACACGCATGCGCGACTACGCGGGCAAGGGCTACGCCTACGACCTGGAAGACAACGAACCGTCGATCCGGTGCGTGGCCGCACCGATCCGCGACGCCAGTCGCCAGATCGTCGCCGCGATCAGCGTTTCCAGCACGGTGCCTTACCTTTCGCTCGAACGCATGGCCGAACTCGCACCGACCGTGCTCGCCTGCGCGCAGGCGATTTCCCGCGAACTGGGCTTGCCCGCCTGACACCGCCAAAATGCAGGAAGGGCACGCGCCCCAAGGCGCGTGCCCTTCCTGTTGCTTGCGTACCGGATCAACCCAGCGAATCGATCGCCGCGTTCAGCGTGGCGCTGGGGCGCATGGCCTTGCCGGCCTGCTCGACGTTCGGGCGGTAGTAGCCGCCGATGTCCACGGGCTTGCCCTGGGCGGCCGACAGTTCGGCCAGGATCTTGGTTTCGCCGTCACGCAGGGCCTTGGCGACCGGTGCGAACTGCGAGGCCAGGGCGGCGTCTTCCGACTGGGCGGCCAGCGCCTCGGCCCAGAACAGGCCCAGGTAATAGTGGCTGCCACGGTTGTCCAGGCCACCCACCTTGCGGGAAGGCGACTTGTCTTCGTCCAGGAACTTGCCGGTGGCCTGGTCCAGGGTCTTGGCCAGCACCTTGGCGCGGGCGTTGCCATAGGTTTCACCCAGGTGTTCCAGCGAGGCGGCCAGGGCCAGGAACTCGCCCAGCGAATCCCAGCGCAGGAAGCCCTCTTCCTGGAACTGCTGCACGTGCTTGGGCGCCGAACCGCCAGCGCCGGTTTCGAACAGGCCGCCACCGGCCATCAGCGGCACGATCGACAGCATCTTGGCGCTGGTACCCAGTTCCATGATGGGGAACAGGTCGGTCAGGTAGTCACGCAGCACGTTGCCGGTCACCGAGATGGTGTCCTTGCCGTCGCGGATGCGGGCGATGGCATGCTTGGTGGCTTCCACGGGCGACAGGATCTGCAGGTCCAGGCCCTTGGTGTCGTGATCCTTCAGGTACTGCTCGACCTTCTTGATCAGCAGGCTGTCGTGGGCGCGGGCCGAATCCAGCCAGAACACGGCCGGCGTGTTCGACAGGCGGGCGCGGTTGACGGCCAGCTTGACCCAATCCTGCACCGGGGCGTCCTTCACACGGCACATGCGCCAGATGTCGCCGGCCTCGACGTCCTGCTCCAGCAGCACGGCGCCGGACTCGTCCAGCACGCGCACCACGCCGTCGGCGGCCAGCTGGAAGGTCTTGTCGTGCGAACCGTATTCCTCGGCGGCCTGCGCCATCAGGCCCACGTTGGGCACGCTGCCCATGGTGACCGGGTTGAACGGGCCGTTCTGCTTGCAGTCCTCGATGACGGCCTGGTAGACGCCGGCGTAGCAGCGATCCGGGATCACGGCCTTGGTATCGTGCAGCTGGCCATCGGCGCCCCACATCTTGCCCGAGTCGCGGATCATGGCGGGCATGGAGGCGTCGACGATGACGTCGCTGGGCACGTGCAGGTTGGTGATGCCCTTGTCGGAATTCACCATGGCCAGCTGCGGCAGCTTGGCGTAGCCGGCCTGGATGTCGGCCTCGATGGCGGCCTGCTTGTCGGCGGGCAGGGCCTTGATCTTGGTGTAGAGGTCACCGATGCCGTTATTGGGATCGAAGCCGACTTCCTTCAGCGCGTCGGCGTGCTTGGCCAGCACGTCCTTGTAGAACACCGAGACCACGATGCCGAAGATGATGGGGTCGGAGACCTTCATCATGGTGGCCTTCAGGTGGACCGAGAACAGCACGCCCTTTTCGCGGGCGTCGGCCACCTGGGCGTCGATGAAGCTGCGCAGCGCCTTGGCGCTCAGCACGGCGGCGTCGATGATGTCGCCGGCGAAGACGGCGAACTTTTCCTTCAGGACCGTCTTGCTGCCGTCGGCGGCCGTCAGTTCGATCTTGACGTTGCCGTCCTTGGCGACCAGCGCCGACTTCTCGCTGCCGTAGAAGTCGCCGGACGCCATGTGCGACACGTGCGACTTCGAGTCAGCCGACCAGGCGCCCATCTTGTGGGGGTGCTTGCGGGCGTAGTTCTTGACCGACAGCGGCGCGCGGCGGTCGGAGTTGCCTTCGCGCAGCACGGGGTTCACGGCGCTGCCCTTGACCTTGTCATAGCGGGCGCGGGCGTCGCGCTCGGCGTCGTTGGCGGGTTCTTCGGGATAGTCGGGCAGGTCGTAGCCCTGCTGCTGCAGTTCCTTGATCGCGGCCTTGAGCTGCGGGATCGAGGCGCTGATGTTGGGCAGCTTGATGATGTTGGCTTCGGGCTTGGTGGCCAGCTGGCCCAGCTCGGACAGCGCGTCGGAGGCCTTCTGGGCATCCGTCAGGCGCTCGGGGAACACGGCGATGATGCGGCCGGCCAGCGAGATGTCACGGGTTTCGACCACCACGTCGGCCGAGCGGGTGAAGGCCTTGACGATCGGCAGGAGAGAATGCGTCGCCAGGGCAGGCGCTTCATCGGTAAGGGTATAGATGATCTTCGACGTGGTAGACATTTTTCTCGTTGACTCGCTCTTTACGCAGAATGGATGGAAACCTGCACGGCGCGCTGCGAGCGCCGCTTGCGGCCCTGCCCGCGCGGCCGGCCACGCCGTCACGAAACGCTGACTGGCGCGGCCATGCGCGGTCGCCGCCCGGCCGGCTACGGCGGGAATGGCGGAAATAGACTATAGCAAGAAAAGGTAACGGTTCCGGGAAGACCGGCAGCCGAGGGCCGATGCAGACGGGCCCGGACCCGTCTGCCATGCCTGCATCGGTATCGAGCCGTCGGGCTCAGCGGCGCGTGCCGAGGTCGCTCGGCTGGCGGGCGAGCCAGGCGGCGACGTTGGCGATGTCCTGGTCGGACAGTTGGGCGGCGAAAGCGCCCATCACGGCGTTCTTGCGCACGTTGGCCGTGGCGGGCGCGCCCGACTGGCCGCGGCGATAGGCCTTCAGGGCATGCACGAGATAGTCCTCGTGCTGGCCCGCCAGGATGGGATAGGAGGGATCGACGCTGGTCTTGGCGTCCGCGCCGTGGCACGAAACGCAGGTCTTCTCGAACAGGGCCCGGCCGGCGGCCAGGTCGGCTGCGCCCGCGGCGTGGGCGGTCAGGAACAGTGCGGCGCCCGCAAGGGCAAGCTGGGTGCGTGTCATCATGCCCTCCGATTACTTGAGATTCGCGTAGTAGGCTGCCAGGTCGGCAATGTCCTGGTCGGACAGGCTCTTGGCGATCGCATCCATGGTGGGATGGCTGCGCGCGCCAGTGGCGTACTCGCGGAGGGCGGCTTCGAGGTATTTGGCGTTCTGGCCCGCGATCTTGGGCACGTGGTAGACCTCGGGGAAGCTGGCCTTGTAGCCCGGAATGCCGTGGCAGCCGATGCACATCGACACCTTGCCGCGTGCGGCCTCGACATTCCCGGTGATTGCCGCGTCGGCCGCGAGGGCCTGACCGGCGGCCAGACAGGAGACCGCCAATGCCAAGGCAGGCCCTCTGGTCTTGAACTTCATGCGCTTCAGGGTGTTTCTCAACTTCATGGGTTTGTCTCTTGAATTATTGGCTGAAGGAGAGGTTCCGGGCGAGGCGCCCCGACCGCAAAACCTGCCGATTGTACGATAATTGACCAGCAGCAAAGGCCTTTTGCAAGGCCTCGCAAGCCCCTCTTGACGCCACGCCGATACCCTGTTGACGGCATTCCCGGCGCAGTCCGCCAGGTCCGCGACAGCGGCGTTCTGCCCTCTTCCGCGCTTACCCGACTGCGACGCCCATGACCTCTCCCGCCCCCACCGCCCGCTATGAAGGATCATCCCGCTATGTGGCCACGGACGACCTGAAGCTCGCGGTCAATGCCGCCCTCACCCTGCAACGCCCGCTGCTGATCAAGGGCGAACCCGGCACCGGCAAGACGCTGCTGGCCGAGGAAGTGGCCGAGGCGCTGGGCCGTCCGCTGATGCAATGGCACATCAAGTCCACCACCAAGGCGCAGCAGGGCCTGTACGAATACGACGCCGTCTCGCGGCTGCGCGACTCGCAACTGGGCGACGAGAAGGTGCGCGACATCCGCCACTACATCCTGCGCGGCGTGCTGTGGCAGGCCTTCGCCAGCCCCGAGCCCGTGGTGCTGCTGATCGACGAGATCGACAAGGCCGACATCGAATTCCCCAACGACCTGCTGCGCGAACTGGACCGCATGGAATTCCACGTGTACGAAACGCGCGAGACCGTGCGCGCCGTACATCGGCCGCTGGTCGTCATCACCTCCAACAACGAGAAGGACCTGCCCGACGCCTTCCTGCGCCGCTGCTTCTTCCACTACATCCGCTTCCCGGACCGCGAAACGCTGCGCGAGATCGTCGCGGTGCACTACCCCGACCTGCGCCAGGACGTGCTGCGCGCGGCGCTGGACGCCTTCCTGGCGCTGCGCGAGGCGCCCGGCCTGAAGAAGAAGCCATCCACGTCGGAACTGATCGACTGGCTGCGCCTGCTGCTGGCCGAAGACATGAGCGCCGCCGAGATCGATGCGCACGCCGCCACCGCGATCCCGCCCATGGCGGGGGCCCTGCTGAAGAACGAGCAGGACCTGCAGCTGCTGGAACGCCTGGCCGCCGTCACGCGTGCCGGCCAACGCCGCTGAACCCTTTCCTATTCCGCCAGCCTCCAAGGACACGCCGCATGCCCGACACTGCTTTCGCCATCGCTCCCTCCCCGCTCACCCTGGCCGGCCACGGCGTGACGCTGGTGCCGCTGGACGCCTCGCACGTGGCGGCCCTGGAGGCCGCCGCCGCCGATGGCGAGCTGTGGCGCAATCGCCTGACCTCGGTGCCCGAACCCGGCCAGATGGCAGCCTATGTCACGGCCGCGCTGGCGGGCCGTGACGCCGGCGGCATGCTGCCCTTCGCGGTGCGCGAAGACGACAGCGGGCGCATCATCGGCACCACCCGCTATCACGACATCCTGGCCCCGGTGGCGCGCGTCGAGATCGGCTACACCTGGTACGCCGCCAGCTGGCACCGCACGCACGTGAACAGCGCGTGCAAGCTGCTGCTGCTCACGCACGCCTTCGAGACGCTGGGCGCCAAGGTGGTGGGCTGGCGCACCGACAACTACAACCTGACCTCGCAGCGCGCCATCGAACGGCTGGGCGCCAAGCGCGACGGCGTCATCCGCCATCACGCCCTGCGCCGCGACGGCACGGTGCGCGACACGGTCATGTACAGCGTCGTGGCGGGCGAATGGCCCGAGGTCAAGGCGCACCTGCATTACCAGTTCAGCCGCCATGCTGCTTGAATTCTTCCAGCACCTGCGGGCCAATCGCCTGCCGGTGTCGGTGGGCGAATACCTGACCCTGCTGGACGCCCTGCGCCAGCCGGGCGTCTCGCCCACGCTGGACGATTTCTATTACCTGGCTCGCCTCACGCTCATCAAGGACGAGTCGCTGTACGACCGCTATGACCAGGCTTTCGGCAGCTACGTGCGAGGCCTGCCCGCCGCGCCCGACACGCCCGAGATCCCCGCCGACTGGCTGGTGCAGCGCATCGAACGCATCCTGAGCCCGGCAGAGAAGGCAGCGCTGGAACGCCATGGCTGGCAGAAGCTGATGGACATGCTGCGCGAACGTCTGGCCGAGCAGACGGGCCGCCACGAAGGCGGCAGCAAATGGATAGGCACGGGCGGCACCTCGCCCTTCGGCCACGGCGGCACCCACCCCGAGGGCGTGCGTATCGGCGGCGAATCGCGCCAGCGCAGCGCGGTGAAGGTCTGGGATGCCCGCGACTATCGCGATTACGACGACACGCTGGCGCTGGGCACGCGCAACTTCAAGGTGGCGCTACGCCGCCTGCGGCGCTTCGCGCGCGAAGGCGCGGCGGAGGAACTGGACCTGGACGGCACCATCGCGGGCACGGCGCGCAATGCCGGCTGGCTGGACCTGAAGCTGGTCCCGCAACGCCGCAACAACGTCAAGGTGCTGATGCTGCTGGATGTCGGCGGCAGCATGGATGACCACATCGCGCGCGTGGAGGAACTGTTTTCGGCCGCGCGCGGCGAGTTCCAGCACCTGGAGGTGTATTACTTCCACAACTGCCCGTATGAAAGCCTGTGGCAGAACAACGCACGACGCCAGGCCGAGCGCATTCCGACAGTGGACGTGCTGCGCAAGTACAACGCGGATTGGCGGCTGATCGTGGTGGGCGACGCCACCATGAGCCCGTATGAAATCCTGCAGCCGGGCGGCTCGGTCGAGCACTACAACGACGAGGCGGGCGCGGTCTGGCTGCGCCGCCTGCTCGATGCCTGGCCCAAGGCGGTGTGGCTCAATCCCGAGCCCGCCGCCTATTGGCAATACCGGCAATCCATCGCGCTGCTGCGAGACCTGATGCACGACCGGATGTACCCGGTCAGCGTGGCAGGCATCGAGCAGGCGATGCGCGTGCTGGCGAAGTAGCCCGCCCAGCCGCCCGAGGCCGGCGGATTACTTCGCGGGCGCTGCTGCCGGGGCCTGCGCCTCGGCGGGCTTCCCGCCCAGGTCCTTCTTCGTGAAATCCCCCGCCGTCACGCTGCTGAAGGCGTCCGGCTTCAAGTGCCGGCGCAGGGCCGCGTTGACGTCCTCCACGCTCAGGGCCGAGATCGCGCGATCGACATTGGCCGACCACTCGAAGCTGCGGCCGCGATCCAGGTAGTCCACCCAGGTCGAGGCCAGCACGTCGTCCTGCGCGCGCGCCAGGCGGCGGTAGTTCAACAATGCCGCCACGCCTTCCTTGACTTCCTTGGCGCTGAAGCCTTCCTTCAGGACACGCGCCAGCTCCTCGGAAATGGCCGTTTCCAGCCGCGCACGGTTCTGCGGCGCGAAAATGGCATAGACCGTCCAGCTGGCCGACGGCTCGTAGGCCGAGACCGACAGGCTGCTGCGCACGTTGTAGGACAGGCCTTCCTTCTCGCGCACGCGGTTCCACAGGCGCGAGGTTTCCGAGGTGCCCAGCAGGAAGTTCGCCAGGTACAGCGGCACGAAGTCGGGATCGTTGTCGCGCAGGGCCAGCGGCATGCGCGCGATGTAGAAGGCATTGGCCTTGTCGGGCGTATCGATGTCCTGGTGCGCGGCCTTGATCTCGCGGTACGGATCGCTGACGCGCGTATAGCCGGGCGCCTGGCGCCAGCCGGCCAGCCCATCCTTCAGCGCCTTCTGCACCTTGGCCGAGTCGAAGTCGCCCACGGCCGAGAAGCTGATCGCGCCAGCGCCATAGAAACGCTTGTGGAAATCGACCAGGTCCTTGCGGTTGACCGTGCCCAGCTCCTTCAGCGACTCGTCGAAGGTCGGCACGTAGCGGATGTCGTCGGCCGGCCAGTCGTTGCCATGCCGCGCCAGCGCGCGCGAGGCCAGAGCCGTGGGCTCTGTCATGGCGCTACGCACGGCCGTCACCGACTGGCGCAGGTATTCATCCAGCTCGGGCTGCGGGAAGCTGGGATTGCGCAGCACGTCCAGCAGCAGGGCGACCACGGCGGGCAGGTTCTCGCCCGGCGCCGAGATGCTGGCCGAGACGGTGGTGCCGCCACCGGCCAGCGACACCGTGGCGCGCAGGCCATCGATGCGGTCGCGGATTTCCTGGCGGGTCAGCTTGTTGGTGCCGCGCGTCAGCAGGTCGCCCACCACGCTGGAGGTCAGGCGCAGGCCTTTCAACGATTCGGCGTCGCCGAACTGCAACTGCAGTTCGGCCTGCACGCGCTCGCCGCGCGTGGCCTTGGGCAGCAGCGCCAGCTTGACCGGACCATTGGGCAGGTCCAGCGTGCTGCGTTGGGTACGGTTGTCGATGTTCAGCGGGGTCGGGTCGAAGGCCTCGGCCTGGCGGAAATCCGGGTCGCCCTTGTAGTCCTTGAAGATCGCAGCCAGGTCCGGCGTGCCGAGCGCGGGGGCGCGGCGCGGCCCTTCGGTCGGCACATAGCGGCCTTCCGTGCGGTTGCTGCGCACCAGATAGGCTTCGGCCACGCGCTGCACCTCGGTCAGCTTGGCGTCGCGCACGCGGTCGCGTTGCAGGAAGAACAGACGCCAGTCACCCGAGGCGATGGCTTCGGACAGCGCCACGCCCACCTTCTCGGGATCGCTGTAGGTCTGCTCCCAGGCCGACAGCCACTGGCTGCGCGCGCGGTCCAGTTCGGCCTGCGTGAAAGGATGCTCGCCCAGCGACTCCAGCGTGTCGGTCAGGCTGGCCAGCGATTTCTCCTGCGGCATGCCCGGCTGCAGCTGCGCGCCGAACATGACCAGGCCGGGATCATGCTGGTCGAAGGTGAAACCGAACACCGACGCGGCCAGCTCGTTCGGCACCATCGCCCCGTACAGGCGGCCCGAAGGCGTGTCGGTCAGGATCTGCGTGGCCAGGTCGAAGGCCGCGAAATCGGCGCTGGCGCCGGCGGGAATGTGATACATGGCGGCCACCAGCGGCGTGCCGCCCGTGCGGCGCAGCGTCACCGC
Source organism: Orrella dioscoreae (assembly GCF_900089455.2). Classification (NCBI taxonomy): domain Bacteria; kingdom Pseudomonadati; phylum Pseudomonadota; class Betaproteobacteria; order Burkholderiales; family Alcaligenaceae; genus Orrella; species Orrella dioscoreae. Next base: position 1,232,348 of record NZ_LT907988.1, on the reverse strand, counting down.
GCGCTCGCCGTCCTGCACCGGCTCTTCGGTATAGCGGGCCGGCAGCTTGCGCTCGGGGCGCGGCAGCTTGCCGAAGGCCTCGGAGATGGCCGCGAGCGTGGCGTCGGGATCGAACTTTCCCGCCACGATGAGCACGGCGTTGTCGGGCTGGTAGTACTGGTGATAGAAGGCGCGCAGCTGTGCCACGTCGACGTTTTCGACGTCGGAGCGGGCGCCGATGGTGCTCTTGCCATAGTTGTGCCACTGGTAGGCAGCGGCCTGCATCTTCTGCATCAGCACGCGGAACGGGCTGTTCTCGCCGCTTTCCATTTCGTTGCGCACCACGGTCATCTCGGAATCGAGGTCTTCGCGGGCGATCAGCGAATTGACCATGGCGTCGGCCTGCCAGCCCAGGTACCACTCGAGGGTATCGGGGTCGGCCGCGAAGCTGGCGAAATAGTTGGTGCGGTCGCTGGACGTCGAGCCGTTGGCCTGCAAGCCGCGGCGCGAGAACTCGCCCAGGGCGTTGCGCGTGGTGGAGGTGCCCTTGAACAGCATGTGCTCGAGCAGGTGCGCCATGCCGGTCTGGCCGTAGTTCTCGTCGCGCGCGCCGACCAGATAGGTCATGTTGACGGTGGTGGTGGGCTTGGACGCGTCGGGCGCCAGCAGCACGCGCAGGCCGTTGTTCAACTGGTATTCAGTGATGCCTTCGACCACCGAGGTCTGGGTGACGCCGGGCGGGGTCGCCGCCCAGGCGGGCAGGCTGCTCCAGAGTCCCAGTCCCGTGGCCACGCCGGCCAGGAGACGCCATGCGCGAGGCAGCTTGAATCCCATTTCACATCCCTTATTTCGACATCCAGGAGAGGCTTGGAGTGTAGACGGGCATTTCGGTTCTTGCATCCGGACGCTTTTCCCCGTCCTGAGCCCGGACCAAACGCGTGTTGCATCGCGCAACGTTCGCAGCATTGCGGGTGAATGCCCAATGTCTTGTCGCGAGACTGTGAACAAACGCATCGGGTCGCACCGGTTGGCAATCGCCGCCCCCGGGCTACCCAGGGAGCCCCGGTAGGAACTGTTCACAGCTCAAGATTTTTCAGCAAGGTTTGGTGCCCATACTGCGTCCAACGGTTGACCAAAGCCGCCACCCGGCGAGCACCTGTCAGACGTTCCAAAACCAGATAGACACCTGGAGGTCCACATGAAGAAGCTAAGCAAAATCCTGATCGTTTCGTCGGCCACCCTGCTGGGCGCCGCTTCCGTGCAGGCCGCCGGTATCGGTGCCGCCACGCCCGGCGACGCACAACTGGTCGCCCAAGTGAGCACCGGGGCCCAGCAAGGCACGGACTCCAAGGGCAACAACGACTACAAGCCGGGCGGCACCGGCGGCCCCGGCGGCAAGCCGCGCGAGGAAGTGCGCCAGGAGCGTGACGCCGCCCAGCACAAGGGCATGAGCCAGCAGGGCGAGCAGAAGTATCCGGCCAAGACCCGCGATGGCGTGCCCCCCACCCCGTCCACCGACCAGGTGAAGACCGAGCGTGACCACGCTTCGCAAACCGGCAAGCCGCAGGGCGAGCAAGGCTACCCGGCCAAGAAGCAGTAAGCCATCCAGCCCGAACCCTCGGGCCGGCATGCACATGCATGGCCTGATGGGCTGAATGACGGCGGCAAGCCTGGCTTGCCGCCGTTCTGTTTTGTGCGGCGTCAGACTTTCCTGACCCGCGTCGCAGGCGGCGGCATGAAAAAGGCCAGTTCAATGAACTGGCCTTTCTCCTTGCCTCGGCAACGCACGCGTACGGATCAGCTGAAGAACTCCTTCACGCGGTCCGTCCAGGACTTGCTTTGCGGCGAGTGACGATCGCCCCCGTCGTTCAGCGAGGCCTCGAACTTGCGCAGCAACCCCTTCTGCTCATCGCTCAGGCGCACCGGCGTTTCCAGCACCACGTGGCAATAGAGATCGCCCGGATAGCTGGAGCGCACGCCGCGGATGCCCTTGCCGCGCAGGCGGAAGGTCTTGCCCGATTGCGTGCCCTCGGGAATCGCGATCTCGGCCTTGCCGTTCAGGGTCGGCACCTGGATGTCGCCACCCAGCGCGGCCGTGGTGAACGGGATGGTGAGCTCGCAATGCAGGTCGTCGCCGTCGCGCTGGAAGATCTTGTGCTGCTTCAGGTGGATCTCGACGTAGAGATCGCCCGGCGGCCCGCCATTCACGCCCGGCTCGCCATTGCCGCTGGAGCGGATGCGCATGCCGTCGTCGATGCCTGCCGGAATCTTGACCTGCAGGGTCTTGTTGCGGCGGATGCGGCCCACGCCATCGCAGGACGGGCAGGGATCGGAAATTTCCTTGCCGGTGCCGTGGCACTTGGGGCAGGTCTGCTGCACGCTGAAGAAGCCCTGCTGCATGCGCACCGCGCCGGCGCCGCCGCAAGTGCCGCAGGTCTTGGGCTGCGTGCCGGGCTTGGCGCCCGAACCGTGGCAGGTATCGCAGTTTTCCCAACTGGGGACCCGGATTTCGGTGTCGAACCCACTGGCTGCCTGCTCCAGCGTGATCTCGAGCGCGTACTTCAGGTCGGCGCCCCGGTAGACCTGGGGACCGCCGCCCTGGCGCCGCCCGCCGGCGCCACCGAAGATTTCGCCGAAGATGTCGCCGAAGGCGTCCGCGAAGCCGCCGTGCATGCCCGCGCCGCCGGGGCCGGCCGCGTTCGGGTCGACGCCCGCGTGACCGTAGCGGTCATAGGCGCCGCGCTTGCCGGCGTCGGAGAGCATCTCGTAGGCCTCCTTGGCCTCCTTGAATTTCTCTTCGGCTTCCTTGCTGTCGGGATTGCGATCAGGGTGGTACTTCATGGCCATCTTGCGATAGGCCTTCCTGATCTCGTCATCCGAGGCGTTCTTGGCGACGCCAAGGATCTCGTAGTAATCGCGTTTTGCCATGGTTGCTCAAAACTTGTGCCGCCCGAAGGCAGCGTACTCTGCCGGAACGACCGCGCCCGGCAGCCGGAAAAAGGCCGGCCCCGGGCGCTGTCGCGGAGGAATGCCGCTTACTGGTCGCGCTTGACTTCCTTGAAGTCGGCGTCGACCACGTCGTCGTCCACCGGCTTTGCGCCGTCAGCCGCGGCCTGCTGCTGGGCGGCCTGCTGCGCCTGCGCATCGGCGTACATCTTCTCGCCGAGCTTCTGCGAGGCGGTCGACAGCGTCTCGATCTTGGCGTCCAGCTCGGCCTTGTCGGGCGTGCCCTTCAGGGCTTCCTCGAGGTCCTTGATGGCAGCCTCGATGGCGTCCTTATCGGCCGCTTCCAGCTTGTCGCCGTGCTCGGACAGCGCCTTGCGGGTGCTGTGCACGAGGCCGTCGGCCTGGTTGCGGGTCAGGGCCAGTTCCGCCACGCGGTGATCGTCGGCGGCATTGGCTTCCGCGTCCTTCACCATGCGCTGGATTTCCTCATCCGTCAGGCCCGAGTTGGCCTTGATGGTTATCTTGTTTTCCTTGCCGGTACCCTTGTCCTTGGCCGAGACGTGCAGGATGCCGTTGGCGTCGATGTCGAACTTGACCTCGATCTGCGGCGTGCCGCGCGCGGCGGGCGGGATGCCTTCCAGGTTGAACTCGCCCAGGGCCTTGTTGCCCGCGGCGATTTCACGCTCGCCCTGGAAGACCTTGATGGTCACGGCCGGCTGGTTGTCGTCGGCGGTGGAGAACACCTGCGAGAACTGCGTCGGGATCGTGGTGTTCTTCTGGATCATCTTGGTCATCACGCCGCCCAGCGTCTCGATGCCCAGCGACAGCGGGGTCACGTCGAGCAGCAGGACGTCCTTGCGGTCGCCCGACAGCACGGAGCCCTGGATGGCGGCGCCAGCGGCGACGGCCTCGTCGGGGTTCACGTCCTTGCGCGGGTCACGGCCGAAGAATTCCTTGACCTTCTCCTGCACCTTGGGCATGCGGGTCATGCCGCCGACCAGGATCACGTCGTGGATCTCGGACACCTTGACGCCGGCATCCTTGATGGCCACGCGGCAGGGCTCGATGGTGCGCTCGATCAGGTCCTCGACCAGCGCTTCCAGCTTGGCGCGCGTGATCTTCAGGTTCAGGTGCTTCGGACCCGAGGCGTCGGCCGTGATGTAGGGCAGGTTGATCTCGGTCTGCTGGCTGGACGAGAGTTCGATCTTGGCCTTTTCCGCGGCTTCCTTCAGGCGCTGCAGGGCCAGGACGTCCTTGGACAGGTCCACGCCTTGCTCTTTCTTGAACTCGCCGATGATGTAGTCGATGATGCGCTGGTCGAAGTCTTCGCCGCCCAGGAAGGTGTCGCCGTTGGTCGACAGCACTTCGAACTGCTTCTCGCCATCGACGTCGGCGATTTCGATGATCGACACGTCGAACGTGCCGCCGCCCAGGTCATAGACGGCGATCTTGCGGTCGCCCTTCTCGTTCTTATCCAGGCCGAAAGCCAGCGCGGCCGCGGTCGGCTCGTTGATGATGCGCTTGACTTCCAGGCCGGCGATGCGGCCGGCGTCCTTGGTGGCCTGGCGCTGGCTGTCGTTGAAGTAGGCCGGCACCGTGATGACGGCTTCGGTCACTTCCTCGCCCAGGTAGTCCTCGGCGGTCTTCTTCATCTTGCGCAGCACGTCGGCCGACACCTGGGGAGGCGCCAGCTTCTTGTTCTGGGCTTCGACCCACGCGTCGCCGTTGTCGGCCTTGACGATCTTGTAGGGCATCAGGTCGATGTCCTTCTGGACCGCCTTTTCCTCGAACTTGCGGCCGATCAGGCGCTTGACTGCGTAGAGGGTGTTGCGGGGATTCGTGACCGCCTGGCGCTTGGCCGGCGCGCCGACCAGGGTTTCACCGTCTTCCAGATAGGCGACGATGGAGGGCGTGGTACGGGTGCCTTCGGCGTTCTCGATGATCTTGACCTGGCCGCCTTCCAGCACGGCAACGCAGCTGTTGGTGGTGCCGAGGTCGATACCGATGATTTTGCTCATGATGGGCTTACCTGACTGAATTGATTGAGAATATTTGGTGAATGCCTGGAGGACCGGACCGTCTTGCGGCCCCTGTCCTGCTTGGTATCTAAACTGGGGACGCCGGCCAGGGATTTCAAGCGGCGCCCCGCTTTTTTTGCTCAGGCCGCCGGACCGGCCGACACCATGACCAGCGCCGGACGCAGGACGCGATCGGCGATCAGGTAGCCCTTCTGCAGGCAATTGACGACAGTGTTGGCAGGATGTTCGGACGGCACCGAGGAAATGGCCTGGTGCTGGTGCGGATCGAACTTCTCGCCCGGTTCGGGCGCGATGGCCTTCAGGTGGTTGCGCTCGAAGGCGGAAGTCAGCTGCTTCAGGGTGGCATCCACGCCGCCCAGCAGGGCTTCGGCGGTCTGTTCGCCCTGGGCCAGGGCGGCTTCCAGGCTGTCGCGCACGGGCACGAGGCTTTCGGCGAAGGACTCGATGCCGAATTTGCGGGCCTTGCTGACTTCTTCCTGGGCGCGTCGGCGCACATTTTCCATTTCGGCCTGGGCGCGCAGCAGTTGATCCTGCAGCGCGGCAACCTGGGCCTGGGCGGCGTCCAGGGCTTCCTGGGTGACGCTGGCGGCCTCGGCCTGGCTTTGCGCCTGGGCGTCGGGACTGCCGACGGTCTGGGGCTGGGCGGGGGCCGCGGCTTGGTCTTCCTGATCAGGGCCAGGGGCAGCGGACTCGTGCGTCGCCGTCATGGATATATCCTCCGGGGTGAAAACTGGGTCTGGGCAGCAGTTGGGGGCGCCCCCGACAATTTCAAGACCTTGTCTTCACCAGGGAGATCCGCAGACGCGGCGCCCCCCTGCCCTGCGCCTCAGGAGCGGGATTTTTCCTTGCGATGGGGATTGACGGCCACGGGGTCGCTGGCGGGGAAGGTTTCGGCCAGGCCCTCGTCGATCTTGTCCTCGTCGGGCTCGGGGGTGAGCGCCACCGGGTCGCTAGCCGGGAACGTATCGTCCAGCGCCTCGTCGAGCTCGCGCTCCTGGGCGTCTTCCTTCTTCAGCTTGCCGTGTCCCGGCTCGGAAGAGGTGCCGATGTGGGACGTGCGGCCGGATTTGCGGTTGTCTGGGGTCATGAGCAGCTCCTGGACGGCGGCGCGCAGCCCTTGCCGCGCGCCTGTCGATCCAGTTTATAGCGCCCGGCTGGCGCTGCCCGGCCAGCCCTGTAACTGAGTTTGAACCATGTCGGACAGGGCCGTTATCCATGCCGGATCGTCGTTCAGCGCGGGCAGGTAGCGCAGGCGCTTGCCGCCGGCCTCCAGGAAGGCGTCGCGCCCTTCCTGGGCGATTTCCTCCAGCGTTTCGATGCAATCGGCCGTAAAGCCCGGGCACACCACGTCCACCTCGGTAACACCCAGGCGGGCCAGTTCCTTCAACGTGGGCTCGGTATAGGGCTCCAGCCAGCGCGCCGCACCGAAGCGGCTCTGGAAGGACACCTCCACCTCGTCCTCGCGCAGCCCCAGGCGCTCGCGCAGGGCGCGCGCGGTCTGCAGGCAATCGCGGTAATACGGGTCGCCCAGCTCGATGCTGTAGCGCGGCAGGCCGTGGAAGCTCATCAGCAGCTTCTGCGCCCGGCCATTGGCGTCCCAATAGGACTGGATGCTGTGCGCCAGCGCGCCGATATAGCCGGGATCCACGTGGAAGCGCTTCAGGAAGCGCAATTCGGGCTGGTTGCGCAAGGTTGCCGCCACGCGGCCGACCTGGTCGATGACCGTGGCCGTGGTGCTGGCCGAGTATTGCGGGTACAGCGGCACGGTCAGGAAGCGGTCGCAGCCTTCGCGGCGCAGGGCCGCGATGGTATCGGCGATGGACGGGTTGCCATAGCGCATGGCGGCCTCGACGCGCACCGACAGCCCGCGCCCGCGCAGCACGTCCTGCACCGCCGCGGCCTGCCGTTGCGTATAGACGAGCAAGGGCGAGCCCCCTTCCATCCAGATATCGGCATAGCGCGGCGCCAGCCGGGCGGGACGGCGCCGCAGCACCATGCCGTGCAGGATGGGCAGCCAAAGGTAGCGCGGAATTTCAATGACACGCGGGTCGGACAGGAACTCGGCCAGGTAGCGGCGGATGGCCGGCGCGGTCGGCTCATCCGGCGTGCCCAGGTTGACCAGCAGCACGCCCAGGGGACCGTCGGGCGTCAGCGGCGGATCGGTGTCGAAGGGATCGGCCCAGGCAGGCTCAGGCAGGAAGCGCTCCGGCCACAAGTACTTGAAATTGCGCAGAAACACGGGAACACCTCGGTGAGGCCGCCGACCCGGCAGGCGAACGGGTCAGGACGACGGGTTGTTGTGGCTCAGGGCGTTGGAAAGCAGCCGCGAGGTGATGTCGACGATGGGAATGACGCGGTCGTAGGCCATGCGGGTGGGGCCGATGACGCCCAGCGTGCCCACGACCCGGCCGTCCACGCCATAGGGGGCGGTGATGACGGTCATGTCCTCCATGGGCACCAGCTGCGAATCGCCGCCGATATAGATCTGCACCCCCTGCGCGCGGCTGGAGGCGTCCAGGAGCTGCAGCAATTGGGTCTTCTGCTCGAAGATGGAGAACATGCGGCGCAGCCGGTCCATGTCGGACGACAGGTCGGCCACCTCGAGCAGCTTGCGCTCGCCCGAGATCACCACGGCATCGTTCTCGTCGCTGGGCTCGGTGCCGGCCTCGACGGCGGCCAGCATCAGCCGCGAGATGTCCTCGCGCAACTGGGCCAGCTCGGTGGCCAGCGTGCCGCGCACGGCATCGAAGGACTTGCCCGCGAAATGCTGGTTGAAGAAATTGCTGGCCTCGATCAGCTCGTGCTCGGGGTAATCGCGCGGCGCGGCCAGGATGCGGTTCTGCACGTCGCCGTCGGGCGTCACGATGATGAGCAGCACGCGCCGCTCGGACAGGCGGATGAACTCGATCTGGCGGAAAACCTGCGCGCGCTTGGGCGCCAGCACCACGCCCGCGAACTGGGACAGGTTCGACAGCAACTGCGCCGCCGCGCCGATGGCGCGCGAGGGATCGGTGTGGGGCAACAGCTCCCGCACCTCGGCCGGCGACACGACCTCGAAGGCGCGCGCCGCCAGCAGCGTATCGGCAAAGACCCGATAGCCGCGAGGCGTGGGCACGCGTCCCGCCGAGGTATGGGGGCTGTGGATCAGCCCGAGATCCTCGAGATCGGCCATGACGTTGCGGATCGAGGCCGGCGACAGGTCGAAGACCTTGGACAGGGTGCGCGAGCCGACGGGCTGGCCGTCGGCGATATATCTTTCTATGAGCGCTTTGAGCAGCGCGCGGGCGCGATCATCCATGGGGACCTATTTTATGAGGGTTTCTTTCCCGGGAAAGCTGGGGACAATGCGGGGTTGGCACAATGGCCACCTTTTCGCGGCCCCCATGACGCGGCGCAAGTCCGGACGCCCACGCCACGGATGCTGCGCGGCGTGGCATTTTCATCCATGACCGCGTCATCCGCCACCCCCTATAATCCGCCGATACCCAACCCAGCCCTCCACCCTGCCGCCCGAACATGCTTTTTCCCACCGTCGCGCTGATAGGCCGCTACCAGGACACGGGCCTGGACACCCTGCTGGGCAATCTTGCGCGCATCCTTGCGGAAGCGGGCCGGCATGTCCTGCTCGAAACCGACACCGCGCGCAACACGGGCCTGTCTCACATAGAAGCCGCCTCGTATGAGGAAATCGGCCAGCGCGCGAGCCTGGCCGTCATCGTGGGCGGCGACGGCACCATGCTGGGCGCGGCGCGCCAGCTGGCGCCCCACGGCGTGCCCGTCATCGGCATCAACCATGGCCGGCTGGGCTTCATCACCGACGTCCCGCTCACCGAGGCGCACAAGGTCCTGGCCGACGTGCTGCAGGGCCGCTACGACGCCGAAGACCGCATGCTGCTGTCGGGCTGTGTGATCCGCGGGGAAGAGGTCATGTACCAGGCCTCCGCGCTGAACGACGTGGTGCTGAACCGCGCCGGCCGCGGCGGCATGATCGAAGTGCGCCTGGACGTCGACGGCGTCTACATGTACACCCAGCGCGCCGACGGCCTCATCGTGGCCACCCCCACGGGCTCCACGGCCTATGCGCTGTCGGCCAGCGGTCCGGTGCTGCATCCCGGCCTGGACGCCATGGTGCTCGTGCCCGTGGCGCCGCAAACCCTCTCGCACCGACCCATCGTGCTGCCCGACGACGTCGTGCTGGACATGACGCTCACGGCCATGGGCCGCGTCGAACATGGTGCCAGCGTCCATTTCGACATGCAGACCTGGTCCGACCTGCAGCCCGGCGACCGCATCGAGGTCCGCCGCGCTCCCCACACCATCCGCTTCCTGCATCCCCCGGGCTACAGCTTTTTCTCGACGCTGCGCCGCAAGCTGCACTGGAATCGCATGCCGCAATCGGGCGACACGGCGGAGTAACCCACCCCATCATGCTGCGCGCACTGAACGTCCGTGATTTCGTCATCGTCGAGGAAGCCGAGATCCCCCTCGGCCCCGGCTTCACCGTCTTCTCCGGCGAGACCGGCGCGGGCAAGTCCATCCTGATCGACGCCCTGGCGCTTGCGCTGGGCGGCCGCGCCGACGCCGGCGTGCTGCGCGAAGGCGCGGCGCGCGCCGACATCAGCGCGGTCTTCGATGCCTCGCCCGAACAACAGGCCTGGCTGGCCGAGCGCGACATCGACGCCTCGGAAGCCCTGGTGCTGCGCCGCGTCGTCGACGCGCAGGGCCGCAGCCGCGGCTATATCAACGGCGTACCCGCCACCGTCGCGCAACTGCGCGAGCTGGGCGACCAATTGGTCGACATCCACGGCCAGCATGCCCACCAAAGCCTGTTGCGCGCCGACGCGCAGCGCGACCTGCTGGACGCGCACGGCGGCCACGGCCCGCTGCGCCAGGCGGTTGCCCAGCACTGGAAGGCCTGGCGCCAGGTGGCCCGCCAGCTGGAAACCGCCGAGCAGGACGCCAGCGCGCTGGCCGCCGAACGCGAACGCCTGCAGTGGCAGGCCGACGAACTCGAACGCCTGGCGCTCAAGCCCGGCGAGTGGGACACCCTGCAGACCGAACATGATCGCCTGGCCCATGCGCAATCGCTGCTGGACGGCGCCCAGCAAACGCTGGCGGCGCTGGACGACGACGAAGACGCCCTGCTGCAGCGGCTGCAGACCGCCGCGCAACGCATCGGCGGCCTGCTCAAGCACGACCCCGCACTGAAAAGCGTCTACGACGACCTGGACTCGGCGCGCATCGCCGTGGGCGAAGCGGTCTCGGACCTGCAGGGCTACCTGGGCCGCGTGGACATCGACCCCGCCCGGCTGGCGGAAGTCGAAACCCGGCTGGGCGCCGTCTTCGATCTGGCACGCAAGCTGCGCGCCGAACCCGCCGATCTCGCCGCGCTGCACGAAAACCTGCAGGCCCGGCTGGCGGACATGGAAGCGGCCAGCGATGTCGACGCGCTGCGCAAGCAGGCCGAACTGGCGCAGACGGCCTACGACCAGGCCGCCGCCGACCTGGGCAAGGCGCGCCGCAAGGCCGCCAAGGACCTGGGCAAGCAGGTCTCCGACGCCATGCAGCAACTGGCCATGCAGGGCGGGCGCTTCGATGTCTCGCTCTCGCCCGCCGCGGCCTCCGCCGCCGGCGCCGAGACCGTCGAATTCAACGTCGCCGGCCACGCCGGCACCACCCCCCGTCCGCTGGCGAAAGTGGCCTCGGGCGGCGAACTGGCCCGCATCTCGCTGGCGCTGTCGGTCATCGCCAGCAGCGCCGCACGCGTGCCCACCCTGATCTTCGACGAGGTGGACAGCGGCGTGGGCGGCGCGGTGGCCGAGGTGGTGGGACGCCTGCTGCGCGAACTCGGCGCCCGCCACCAGGTGCTGTGCGTGACCCACCTGCCCCAAGTGGCAGCCTGCGGCACCGCGCACTACCAGGTCAGCAAGACCGAAAAGGCCGGCACCACGCGCTCGCGCATCGCCCCCCTGGACGACGCGGCCCGCGCCGAGGAAATCGCCCGCATGCTGGGCGGCATCAAGATCACCGACACCACCCGCAAGCACGCAAGGGAAATGCTCGCGCAACGCTGAAAGCAAAAAGCGCCCCGCGGGCGCTTTGTGGACATCGGCAAGAAGGATAAAAGCGCCGGCAAGCGCACCGCCCGACAAAACGACGCAGCGTCACTCAAGCCGGGGTGCAGTGGAGCCGGCTCCGCCGGTCCACCAGCACCGCCCCCCTGGGGGGGAGGCGCGTCAGCGCCTCGGGGGGGGAACCTACCACCAGGGGCTACCTCTTCATGCAGTCGCCGCAGGTGCCGTACAGCACCATGTGGTGGCTTTCCAGCACGAACCCATTGTCCTTGGCGATCTTGTGCTGGCGCTTCTCGATATCGGGATCCGAGAACTCGACCACGGTGCCGCAGTGGGTGCAGATGAGGTGGTCGTGGTGGTCGCCGTCGTTCAGTTCGAACACGGCCTTGCCGCTGTCGAACTGGCTGCGGCTGAGGATGCCGGCCTGCTCGAACTGCGTCAGCACGCGATAGACGGTGGCCAGGCCGATTTCGACGCTTTCACCGATCAGTGCACGGTAGACGTCTTCGGCGCTCAGGTGGCGCTCTTCCGACTTGCGGAAAATATCAAGGATCTTCAGGCGCGGGAAAGTCGCCTTCAGGCCCATGTTTTTGAGGTCGGCTTGATCGCTCATAGATGGCATCACTGGTCGTTCCGGATAAGGGCGGTTCGGCGGCAGGACATGGCGACCGGAGGGAATGTTCCGGTGACCGGGCTCGGTTACCGCTCGGTTACTGATGTAGGGGACCGGGCTCGGCCACCCACTGATGAAACCCTCGGTTCCGACCTGGCAAAGCCAAGCCGGACAGCCCTGCGCTCCACGGCTTGGTGCTTAAACCTTTATGATAACGTCTTTGCCCGTTTTCTCTAACCTCCAGGGGTGCCGCGTGCCCAGCCTCGTCCCGATCTCCTCGCGCTTGCGCGCCGGCCTTGCGCTGGCCGCGCTGGCCTTCGCCCTGACCGCCTGCTCCTCCAGTACCGGCAAGTGGGGCTTCCCCTATCGCGCGCCTGTCCAGCAAGGCAACTGGATCACCCAGGAGCAAGTCGCCCTGCTGCAGGTGGGCATGACCCGTGAACAGGTCCGCTTCGCCCTGGGCAGCCCCACGCTGACCAGCGTGCTGCACGCCGACCGCTGGGACTACCCCTACTACTACGTGCCTGGCCGCGGCGAGGCGCAAGAGCGCAAGTTCACGGTCTGGTTCGACAACGAGCGTCTGGCCCGCTGGCAAGGCGACGACCAGCCCGACATCCAGCCCTTCCAGCAACAGGCCCGCGAAGAAGCCACCCGCGTGCGCCGCGAAGACCGGGAAACCGCCCGCGTCGAGAAGGACGAAGCCGACGCGGACAAGCAACCGTCGACCCCGTCGCCCTCGGGCCGCTCCACCCTGAGCATCCAGCAGAACCCCATGCTGCCCTCGCCCGCGCAATCCCAGCGCACCGGCTCGGGCGGCGCCGAACCGCTGCGCTAAGCAGCACACGGACAGCCAGACACCATGCGTATCGCCATTGCAGGCGCAAGCGGCCGGATGGGCCGCATGCTCATCGAGGCCGTGCAGGCCTCTCCCGATCTCGAACTCGCCGTCGCGCTGGACCGCGCCGGCAGCCCGCACCTGGGCCAGGACGCAGCGGCGTTCCTCGGCGAGGACACCGGCGTCCTCATCACCGACGACCTCGAGGCCTTGCGCGCTGCGGACTGCCTGATCGACTTCACGCGTCCCGAGGGCACCCTCGAGCACCTGCAAGCCTGCGTGCGGCATGGCGTGAAGGCCGTCATCGGCACCACCGGCTTCGATGATGCCGGCCGCGCCGCCGTGGCCGCCGCCGCCGAGCACGTGGCGGTCGTCTTTGCCCCCAACATGAGCGTCGGCGTGAACGCCACGTTGAAACTGCTGGACCTGGCCGCGCGGCTGCTGGATTCGGGCTACGACGTCGAGGTCTTCGAGGCGCACCACCGTAACAAGGTCGACGCGCCCTCGGGCACGGCATTGAAGATGGGCGAAACCATCGCCCATGCCTGGGGCAAGGAACTCGACGACGTCGCCACCTGGGCCCGCCACGGCGTGACCGGCGCGCGCGAGACCGGCACCATCGGTTTCTCGGTGGTGCGCGGCGGCGACATCATCGGCGACCACACCGTGTCGTTCTGCGGCATTGGCGAACGCATCGAGATCACGCACCGCTCCAGCAGCCGTGCCGGCTACGCCGAGGGCAGCTTGCGGGCAGCGCGCTTCCTGGGCGGCCAATCGAAGGGCCTGTTCGACATGCAAGCCGTTCTGAAGTAGAACTCCCGCCCCCGAAGCGCTGCGCGCTTCCCCCTCAAGGGAGCGATGCGAGCGGACCGGCAAAGCCGGCTTCGCGGCATCACTCGCCGGCCACCACCACCGGTTCAGGCTCCAGCGCCACGCCATAGCGCGCCTGCACGTCCTGCTGGATGGCGGCCGCCAAGGCCAGGATGTCGCCGGCGTCGGCGCCGCCGCGGTTCACCAGCACCAGGGCCTGGCGGTCATGCACGCCCGCGCGGCCCAGGTCCCTGCCCTTCCAGCCGCAACGGTCGATCAGCCAGCCCGCGGCCAGCTTGTAGCGCCCATCGGGCTGCGCATAGGACACCAGGTCCGGCCACTGCGCCAGCAGGGACGCGTGATGCGCCGCATCCACCAGCGGATTCTTGAAGAAGCTGCCCGCGTTGCCCAGCACCGCCGGATCGGGCAGCTTGGCGCGCCGCACCTCGCAGACGGTGTCGAAGATCTCGCGCGCCGTGATGCCGGCCTCGTCACGCCCCGCCAGCCGCGGGTGACGCAGCAGATCGGGATAGCGCAGCACCGGCCGCCACGGACGCGGCAAGGCCAGGCGCAGGGAAACGATCAGCCAGCGTCCGGGCTCGGCGTGCTTGAACACGCTGTCGCGGTAGCCGAAACGGCACGCCTGCGCCGAAAACGCCACCCGACGCCCGGCCGGAATATCCCAGGCCTCCACCGACAGCAGCCGCTCGGCCAGCTCCAAGCCATAGGCGCCGATGTTCTGCACCGGCGCCGCACCCGCCTGCCCTGGAATCAAGGCCAGGTTCTCCAGCCCGTCCCAGCCCGCTTCGATGCAGGTTTGCACCAGCCCATGCCAGGACTCGCCGGCGCCCGCCTCGATGATCCAGGCATCGGCGGTCTCTTCGACCAGGCGCACGCCCTGCAGGCCCACGCGCACCACCAGCCCCGGCACGGTTGCAGGCAGCACGACATTGCTGCCGCCCCCCAGCACGAAGCAGCTTGGGTAGTCTTGCGCCAACGCGGTCAGCGCAGGCAGTTGTGCCGGGTCATCCAGGCGCACGCAACGCGGCGCCACGCAGGCCAAGCCCAGCGTATTGAAGGCTTGCAGGGAAACGGAAGCGGGCGCTTCCAGCGGAAAAACAGCGGGGCGTGACGCCGGATTGGACATGTGAGAAAAATATCTGCTATAGTCTTGGTCTTCGCTCAATATTACTTGAAGCGCGGAACGAGACCGAAACCGGTGAGCCACGGAAGCTCAACGCAAAAGTCTTGATGAAGTTGAAGAAGAAATTCAAAAACTTTACACGCCGCGAAAAATTCATGTAGAATAGCGGACTTTCAACGATAAGCACTGCCAGACACCAAGCTGCAGCGCTGTTGAAAAGAAAGCAGTACCCATGCGGGAGTAGCTCAGTTGGTAGAGCGCAACCTTGCCAAGGTTGAGGTCGCGAGTTCGAGACTCGTCTCCCGCTCCAGAATTCTTGTCCATGAATCATTCCAGCATTCATCGATGATTTGAAAAAAGCCGAAAACTTCGTTTTCGGCTTTTTTTCGTCCAGCGACATCCTGCTCGCAACCTCGCCCCCCCTACCCGCCCTGCGGGACCAGGCCCTGCCGTACCGGCACTGACCTCGCCGTCGGCGCAAACGCCACGGCCTGGCATCTCCCCCATGAACTTATGCCTCGCTAAGGATATGCCCAAGCGTTAGTTTGCGGCGTGGCGCCCCTGCGCCATGATTCCAGCGTTGAGGGTTGCCTCTTTCCCTATCGAGCCCTGGATCATGACGCATCTCGTATCCCCGCCTGCCGGCGCACTGTCACGCCGCCATCTGCTTAAAGCCGCCGCCATCGCCGGACTGGGCGCGCCGCTTGGCCTGCTCGGCGCACGCGCATTGGCGCAAGGCAGCGCCAAGCGCAGCTTCAAGATTGCCTGGAGCCCGACGGCAGTGTGCCAATCGCCGGTGTCGGTGGCGCTGGAGCGAGGCTTCTTCGACAAATACAACATCGCGGTCGAACGCATCAACTTCAGCGGCTCGACCGACCAATTGCTGGAGGCCATTGCCACAGGCCACGCCGATGGCGGCATCGGCATGGCCCTGCGATGGTTCAAGCCGCTGGAACAAGGCTTCGACGTGAAGCTGGCCGTGGGCACGCACGGTGGCTGCATGCGCCTGCTCACGCCACAAGACTCGCCCATCAAGGCGGTGCAGGATTTGCGCGGCAAGCGCGTGGCCGTGACCGACCAGGCGAGCCCGGTCAAGAACTTCTTTGCGATCCGCGTGGCGCAATTGGGCATAGACCCCGACGAGGTCGAGTGGCGCCAGTTCCCGCAGGACCTGTTCGGCGAGGCGCTGCGCAAAGGCGAGGTGGATGCGGTGGCGGGCGACGACCCGCTGATGTTCATCCTGCGCGAGGACAACAATCTGGTCGAACTGGCCACCAATCTCGAGAACGACTACGCCGACCGCACCTGCTGCGTGCTGGGGCTGAGCGGCAAGCTGGTGCGCAACGACCCGGATGCAGCGGCGGCCATCACCCGCGCCGTCATCGACGCGCAGCGCTGGACGGCGGCCAATCCCGACGAGTCGGCACGCATTTTCGCCCCCCACATCCCCTCGAAAGTGCCGGCAGAACGCGTGGCGGCAATATTGCGCAGCCACACCCACGGCCACGCGAGCACGGGCGCCAAGCTGCGCGAGGAAGTCGCGGGTTACGCGCAGCACCTCAAGCAGATCCGGGTCCTGGGCGCGAACCTGGATGTGAACAAGTATGCAGCGGTGGTGGCGCCCGATGTCCTCGTCTGATCAAGCGTGGCCGGCGGCGGTGCCGGAGGAAAACAGCCCAGGCGCTGCCACGCCCTCCTCGGGCCGCCCGCGCTGGTGGCGCACCGGCCTGCTCGCCGGGCTGGTGTGGGCGGCGGCGGGGGTGCTGACGATACAGTGGCCCAATGTCCAGGTAGGGTTTGTCGAGTGGGGGTATACGCGCGAGTTCGGCCTGGGCATCGCGGCGCTGGGCGTCCTGCTGGCGCTGGCATCCTTGCCGCTGAACGTGGTGCAGGGCCTGACGGGACGCCTGCGCGTGGTGGGCCCATGGCTGCTGGTCCTGGCAGTGTCGGTGCTGGTGTGGGAGCTGCTCACGGCAAAGCTGGCCTGGCTGCCATCGCCCTTCTTCGCGCCGCCGCAGTCCCTGGTGGACGTCTATCTCTCCGATTGGCGCCGCCTGGGAGACAGCGTGGTCAACTCCCTGTGGTTGCTAGCCAATGGCTTTGCCATCGGTGCTGTCTCGGGGTTCCTCACGGGTGTTGCCATCGGCTGGTCGCGCGGGCTGGGCTACTGGGTGCACCCCGTGCTCCGCTTTCTTGGGCCTGTGCCCTCCACCGCGCTCCTGCCCATGGCGTTCTTTTTCTTTCCCAGCAGCTGGGCGGCGGCGGTCTTCCTCATTGCACTGGCCACCTGGTTCCCCGTTACCGTGCTGACGTGGTCCGGCGTCGCCAGCGTCAACAAGGCCTATTACGACGTGGCGCGCACGCTGGGCGCCAAGGCTTCGTTCCTGATCCTGCGTGTCGCGGTGCCGGCGGCCTTGCCCCACGTCTTCGTCGGCCTGTTCATGGGCCTGGGCGCCTCGTTCTCGGTGCTGGTGGCGGCCGAGATGATGGGCGTCAAGTCGGGCCTGGGCTATTACCTGTCGTGGGCCCAAGGCTGGGCCGCGTACGCCAACATGTATGCCGCATTGTTCGTGATGGCCCTGCTCTTCTCGGGCATCATCACCGCGCTGTTCCGGGTGCGTGACCGCACGCTGGCCTGGCAGAAAGGGGTCGTCAAATGGTAGACACGGCGACCGTCACCGGCGCGCACGTGTCGGTGCGCGGGGTCTCGCATCACTTCGACCTCGAGGGCGAGCGCCTGGACGTGCTCGATGCGATCGATCTGGAGATCCAACCCGGCGAGTTCGTCGCCCTGCTGGGGCCCAGCGGCTGCGGCAAGTCGACCTTGCTCCGCCTGGTCGCGGGCTTGGACAGGCCTGCTGGCGGCGAGCTGCTTGCCGACGGCCAGGAGATCACCGAGCCCGACCCGTCGCGGGTGGTCGTGTTCCAGGATCCCACCCTGTTCCCCTGGCGCACCGTGCACGACAACGTGGCACTGGGCCTGCAGGCACGCGGCCTGCTCAGGACACAGGGCCATCGTATTGCCCAGGCCTTGGCACTGGTGGGACTGCAGCGATTCGGCTCGGCCTATCCGCATCAGTTGTCGGGCGGCATGGCGCAACGCGTGGCGTTGGCGCGGGCCCTGGTCAACGACCCGTCGGTGCTCATCCTGGACGAGCCGCTGGGCAAGCTCGATTCGCTCACGCGGCTGACCATGCAGTCCGAGCTGGTGTCCCTATGGCAGCAGGTGGGCTATACCGCATTGCTGGTGACCCACGACGTGGAAGAGGCGCTGTTCATGGCCAACCGCATCATCGTGCTGAGCGACCGGCCTGCGCGCATCAAGGAAGTGATCACCAACCCCCTGCCCTATCCCCGCAAGCGCGGCGACCCTCTCCTGGCTGAGTTGCGCCGGCGCGCCTTGGCGCAACTGGGGCTGGATGATTCCTGGTAGGACGGGCAGGCATGCTGCACGAACTGGGCATCGCGGCCGCACTCGGGCTGCGATGGCTGCACTGGATCGCGGTAGCGGCAGCGTTATACGGTGTGTTGCGCACCGCCGCTGCAATCTGGCAGAGCCGCGCCTGGGCCGGCAGCGACGCCAAGACACGCTTGCGCCCCCGCACGCAGGCATCGCTGCGATGGCTGGTGGGCGGCGCGTGGCTGGCGCTGGGTTGCGCCGTGGCGTGGCCAGTGGTCTACGCGGCGTCGGTCTCGGGCCCGCAACCGCCGGGCGTGTGGGCCAGCATGGCCCTGGCCGCACAGGGGTGGTTTCCCTCGTGGTCGGAACTGGGGCAATGGCATCCTGCATGGGTGTCATCCTGGCGGCCCGATGCAGGCGTGCCGCCAGGATCGCGCGCCCTGGCCCGCGGCGAGCAGGCGGCAGCCTGGCTGGGAGCGGCCTACCTGGCCGGTGCCGGGGTGGTGTTCGCGCGGCAGGCATCCTGGCGGCTGGCGGCCGCCATGGTCGTCGTCGCATGCCTGCTGCTCGCCCCCGGCACACCCCGCCCAGAACTGGTGCTGGCTCCCGCGACGCCCCACACCTTTCGACAGCCGCCGACGGACTTCGATGCCGGGCGCATCCTGGCGGGCGCGCGCCATTACCAGCAACTGTGCGCGTCGTGCCATGGCGCCAAAGGCCGGGGCGACGGCCCCCTGGCCGCAAGGCAGCCGCGCTGGCCCAGCGTATTGGGACCTGCCTTGTTCGAGCATCGGCATGCGGGAGACCTGCACTGGAGCGTGCGGCAAGGCTTGGGCAACGGGACCGAAGGCAAGGCTGGCGCGTCCCACGCCTATGGCGCAGCGCTCTCCAGCCAGGAGGCATGGAATGTGCTGGACTACCTGCGCGCCGGTGCCGCCGGCGCCGAGCTGGCCGACCATCCCGGTTGGCGGCAGGCCCTGCCTGCGCCGGACATGGCGCTGCGTTGCGCGCGGCTGCCGCAAGTGCAGCGTCTGAGGGACCTGCGTGGCCAGCGGGTACGCATCCATGCAGCCCATGCCGGTACGCCGCCTGTCATGCCGGATCCCAGGCTGATCGACGTGGTGCTGCGGCCGGGCGACCCCCTGCACGGTCCGCCCGGATCGGATGTCGGCTGGGCCGATTGCGGCGTGCCCGATGCCGTGTCGGCCGCCGCCTGGCAGGCCTATGCCTGGGTGGCTGGCCGCGAGGCGGCGCAACTGGACGGCGCGCAGTTCCTGGTCGACCGCGGCGGCTGGCTGCGGGCCTACCAGGCCCCAGGCGACACATTGGCCTGGAGCGCCCCCGACACCATGTGCGAGCCTGGAGAGATCGCCCCTGATCAGCGCACGGGGGAAGGCCTGTCCGATACCTTGCAGCGCATCGACGCACAGCCCGTCAGGCCCCCACTGTTTCGTGCCAGGTCCTAGCAGGTCTGGCTGTCCTTGCGGCCCGGCGGGCCGCAACCACCCGGAGATCGCACCATGAGCAACCTACGTGAATACCTGAAGCAGAAACGCGACGCCTTGCTGGTCCGCAATGCGCGCGACCCGGCCACGTTAGCACCGCTGACACTCAAGGCAACCGCCACCGCCGAAGGACGCAGTGGCGTGCGCCGCATCCGTATCCGCCATCACCAGGTCATCAGCGACAGCCCGGCGGATTTCGCGGGCTATGACCTGGGGCCGGCGTCTCCTGAACTGCTCATCGGTTCCCTGTCCAGTTGCCTGACGCATGTGTTCCTGATTCAAGCGTCCGAGCTGCAGATTCCGCTGGATGGCCTGGCCGTGGAGGTACAGGCCACGCAGGACGTGCGCGGCGGCAGGCCTGGCTATGAAAACGTGCCCTTCTATCCGCAGGACATCCGTTATGTCGCGCACATCGAATCGACCGCCAGCCAGGAAGCGCTCGAGGCCCTGCATGTGGCGGTGGAGAAGTGGTGCCCGATCCTGAACCTGCTGCGCAATCCGCAGGGCCTGTCGGGCGAAGTGGTACGCGTGGGCCAAGCCCCCTCCGTGCCTGCTGCGGCGGCAGGCTGAAGCACGACGCCAACGTGCATTCGTGCGCACCCAGGAACGCACGCACACGGCGTGACTTCCTGATGTCGGGATGCGTGAGCAACCACAGCTCGTCAAGCAGTTCCGCCACGACAGCACCGACACGCAGCAGGCCGGGCATGCTGTCCCCTGCATGGCGGGCGACACCCGGCGCGACACGGTCGACACGTTGATCCCGAGTTTCGCGGCCGTGGCGGCGCGGCTGCGTGCGTCCGGGGGCAACGGCGTTTGCCGCGATGAGGAATGACCGTTCATGCTGTGTCGGGAACCTGCCTGGGCAAGGGACGGCCGGGGCGCCGGTCGGCGCGCAAGCCAGGATGCATCGCGCCATTACAGCACGGCGCCGCGCGCGAAGTAGGCTATAGTCGAGGCCTCCAACAGGCCCAGACTTCGCGTATCGAAGCCTGGGCCTTCTGTTTTACCTGCCTCCCGTGGGCCCAACCGACACGCGTGCCATGGACATCGCATTACTCCTGTTGTTGATCATCGCGGCTTCGCAGCTGCTGCGCGTGCAATACCAGCGCGCGCGCATCGCCTTGCTGGGACGCCACCTGGCCAGGCTGCAGCTGGAAAAGCACATGGAAACGCTGACGCAGGGCTATGCGCGCGCCATCCACGACGCCACCGAGTCACGCCAGCTTCAGGTGCTGGAAACCCTGCACCAGACCGAGCGCGCGGCGGCGTCGCAGGTGCAGACGCTGGCCAGCAGCCTGCGCGAGGAAACGCCGCAATCGCTGAAGATGGGCGCCCTGTCGTTCTGCGTGCCCTACGCCGAACGCTTCCTGCCCGATGGCATGCTGCGGGACTTCCAGGCCCTGGTGCAGATCCACGCCGACGGCCTGCGCCACGTCGTGGACAACGTGGAGAACTGGGATCCCAAGACCCGCGCCTACCACCTGTCCGCCGAGCTGTACCTGCTGCAACACAGCTGCCACTGGTTCTGCAAGTCGCGCGGCATTGCCGACGCCCGCCTGCTGCTGCGGCATCAGGTCAATCACGCGAAAGTGCTGGAGTCGGTTTCGCACGTGACGCGCACGCCCTATCTTCGCTGGCTGCAAGGCGACAGCCGGTAAGCCGGGGGTCCGCCATGCCCAGGCTCCCCAACGAGACGCTGCTCGCCCTCGCCCACCCGCTGGTCGCGCTGCTCATCGCTTTCGCCTTCCATGGCGCCTGGCACTTCCTGGGGCGGGCCAGGCAGATGCGCTCCTTCGCCTGGGCCTTCACCTGCTACGCCGTGGGGCTGACCAGCCAGATCCTGCTCTGGCCGGCAAGCCGGGCATCCAATGTCCTGCTGACCGGCGCGCTCTATGGCGCGGCAGCCTATCTCTTCGCCCGCGGCATCGCCGAGCAGGAAAACCGCGACCTCCCCTGGCGGCCTGCGCTGGTGCTGCTGGCGATCATGCTGGGCTTGCGGACCTGGGCAGGCGCGGAGCCGGGAGACTTCCTGCTGCGCACGGGTTCGCTCTACGGCGCGGTGACTGTGCTGTTCCTGATGGCGCTGTGGCAGATCCGCCACTTGGCGCGCGGCACGGCGCTGGAGCGGCTGTTGTTCTGGTTTCTGGGCCTGGGCACGCTGGCGCAGTTGCCGCGCGTCCTGCTCACCGGCCAGGCGCGCGACGCCGCATATGGCTACGACGGCACCCTCTATTGGGTCGGGACACAGATCAGCTTCTATCTTTTCAGTGTCGGCGCAGCGCTGTTGTTCCTGCTCCTGACGGCCAAACGCACCATCGCCGAGTATCGCCATGCCTCCGAGCGCGACGCGCTGACCGGCATGGCCAACCGTGCCGGCCTGCAGCGCGGCCTGCACAGGCTCGCGCTTTCGGGCGAACGGTACGGGCTGGCCATCGTGGACGCGGACCACTTCAAGTCCATCAACGATCGCCACGGTCATCCGGCCGGCGACGCCGTGCTCACGGAAATGGCCGGCGTGATCCAGGCGCAACTGCGCGGCAACGACTTCGCCGCCCGCGTCGGCGGCGAGGAGTTCATCCTGGTCATGCCCGGCGCAACCCATGACGCCGCCCAGGCCGCCGCGCAACGCCTGCGCGACAGCCTGGCGGCCCATGCCTTTTCACATATTGCGCCGGGCTTGCGCTGCACGGTAAGCATCGGCGTGGGCAGTTTCCCCGCCGCGCACCCGTTCACCCAGGCATACGCCTGCGTCGACCAACGCCTGATCCGGGCCAAGCATGGCGGGCGCAACCGGGTGGTATCGGATGACCGCGCAGACATCGGCGCCGCGCCCGACGCGGCCGGCCTGCCGGGCGATGGATCAGGCGGCGGCCGCGAGCCTGCGCCACAGCCAGACCGTTAGCATCACATTCACCCCGGCCAGCATGCAGAGCACCCAGAACGTCGGCGAGGCGCCCAGGTACTGCAGGCACAGGCCGCCCACCAGCGGCGTCGCCGCCTGCCCGATCAGCGAAGGCCGCGCCAGGCGCCCCATCACCGCGGCATAGTCCCGCGCGTCGCACAGGGCCAGCGGCAAGGTGCCGCGCACGATGGCGCGCATGCCGTTACCTGCGCCGTACATGAGCAGGGCGATGGCCGCGTAGGCCGGCGCCACGGTCAACAGCACCAGTCCCAGCAGGGTCAACACCACCGAAGCCAAGGCCGGCCAGATCGGATGCATGGTCTTCATCGCCATGAACACGATGCGCGCGCCCACCTGCGCCGGCCCCAGCAACGCCGCCAGGCCGATGGCCTCGCCCAGCGTGGCGCCACGCGCCTGCAACAGCGAGATGAGCTGCACCATCATGGCGGTCATGAGCACGGCCGCGACGGTGAAGGACGCCGACATCAGCCAATAGACCCCTCGGTCCAGGCCGTGGCCACCCTGCCCTGCCGTCGTCGTGGCGGCAGTCACCGCGCGATGCGCCGGCAAGGCGCGGCGGTACATGGGTACGACCGACACCAGCAGCAGTGCGGCGTACAGCACGCAAGCCGTGCGCCAGCCGAACTGCGACACCATCGCGGCCATGACGGGCCAGACCAGTGTCGTGCACAGGCCGGAGATCAGCGTGATGTGGGAAATGGCCCGGCGCGCGCGCACGCCATACAGGCTGCCCAGCGCGGCGAACAGTGCGTCGTAGAGCCCGCAGGCCATGCCCGCGCCGATGATGACCCACGCCAGCACGTACACGGCCAGATGCTGGCTGGCGGCCAGCACCAGCAGCCCCGCCGCGACGATGATGCCGCTGGCGCCCAGCAGCCCACGTCCGCCCCAGCGGGCCAGTGCACGGCCCAGCCAAGGCGACAGCAGGCCCGACACCAGGATGCCCAGCGACAGGGCGCCCAGCACCCACTGGCGCGGCCAGCCGGTGTCCTGCCCGATGGGGTCGGCCAGCACGGACAGGAGGAAGAAGGAACCGCCCCACACCAGGATCTGCGCACCGCCCAGCAACAGGATGTCCAGCAGGGTCGGGCTTTCCTTCACAGGGATGGCGGTCATGGGGAAACAGCAGGCAATAGTGGGCACGCAGCGCGTGGAACAGGCATGATAGGCTCGCCCATTGATCGGGAATAGCGGTTTTTTCCGATACATCTGAATCGGAAATTCCGATTTTTTTCCTTCGAGATGCCGCACCATGACCTTCAAGCAACTGGAAGCCCTGTACTGGGTGGCGCAGCTGGGCGGCTTCCGCCAGGCCGCCGCCAGGCTGTACACCACCCAATCCGCGGTGTCCGAACGCATCCAGGAACTGGAGGCGCAATTGGGCGTGGCGCTGTTCGACCGCAGCCAGCGCGCGGCCCGGCTGACTGACAAGGGCCAGGAACTGCTGCTTGCAGCCAAGCGCATGCTGGACCTGCGGCAAGACACACTGGCCCGGCTCGGCGATCCGGCCATGATGACGCGCACCTTGCGCCTGGGCGTGACCGAGTTGACGGCGATGACCTGGCTGCCTGGTTTCATCGAAGCCATCCATCGTGACTATCCCCGCGTGACGGTCGAGCCGGCGGTGGACATGAGCCGCCAGCTGTACCGGCAACTATTGGACGACGAGCTGGATCTCGTCATCGTGCCCAAGGCCTATCCCTCCCACCCCGCGCTGGTCTCGGTGCAGGTGGGCGAGGTGCGCAACGCGTTCATGTGCAAACCGGGGCTGGTGGACGCAGGCGCAGCGCTGCCGCTGCGCGACCTTAGCGAGCACCGCATGCTGGTGGACACCTCGGGACCGGGCATTCTCTATGACGAATGGTTCAAGGCGGCGGGTTTCACGCCCAAGGACACGCTGGCGAGCAACAGCGTGGTGGCCCTGCTGGGCCTGACCCTGTCGGGCATGGGCGTGAGCTACTTCCCCGTGGAAACTGTGCGCCCCTTCATCGAACAGGGCCTGCTGCAATGCCTGCCCGTGAAGCCCGAACTGCCACGGGTGCCCTATGTGGCCATGCAGAAGGCGTCGCGCAAGAGCGAACTCACTACGTCGATCATCACGCTGGCCCAGGCTTCGTACGATATTGGTGCGTTCTTCCGTATGCGCTTCGCGGCTCTGGCGGCCCAAACACCCCCTGGTTCGCATGAGGGTCATTTTCCGCGAGCACGGGGAAAGACTGTCGCGCATCAGGCGCCGATGGCGCGAACGGGGAAGGAAAGGACATAGAAGCAGGGGAAAGCTGAGCAGCGCCGTCTGTGCCACCCCGATGACCCGCCGTCATGCAGGGAAATGAGACAGCCCCTTGCAGCACCTTCTCACATGTCGTGCTCGCGCGGTAGACTCGTGCGCCCATCCCCTTGCCATCGCCATGCGCACACCGACACGCCCCATCAGGAAACGCAGGCTACCCGCCACACTTTCCCCCATGGTGAAAATACGCGCCGAACTGCGAAAAGCGGGCGTGGGTTTTCTCTGGCTGCTCGGTGCGATTCTCGTCGTTGCCCTCGTCCTGGTGACCAATGCACCCAGGCAGGTATTGACCGTGACGGCGCTCGCGTTGCTCGTTCCTCTCATGATCATGCTGTGGCATTTGATCTGGGCCATGCGCATGTGGGTCTTCGACATGGGAGAACACGAAACCCCACGCCAGCAGAACATCAAGCTCGCGCTGGCAGGAACGATGACGTTTTCGGTCTCGGCATGGCTGATCATCTCCGCCTCGCAAGGCCTGGACGAAGGCGTGGCGCCCGCGTTCCGTCGCAATGGCGAGGATATCCTCCTGGCAACAAGCCCCGGGCTGTTCTGGCTGGCCATCAGCCTGCGCCTTGGGGCGGGCCTTGGCATGATCGGGCTACTTCTGTGGGGCCTTGGACGGAGCGTACTGAGAAGACGCCGCAACAGGCAGGACGCGACGGCCGGGCCTCAGCCAAAAGCATAGCAGCGGCGACGGGCAAGCCAGCCGCCACGCTGCGCCTTACCCAGAAAAGGGCACGTGCACCCATCCCTGCATCAGCACCCGCGCGCTGCGGCTCATGATGGCCTTGGTCACCGTCCATTCGCCGTTCTCCTGTTGCGCCCGCGCGCCCACGCGCAAGGTGCCGGAAGGATGGCCGAAGCAGACGGTCTCGCGTTCGCCGCCGCCCGCCGCCAGGTTCACCAGCGTGCCCGGCACCGCGGCGGCGGTGGCGATGGCGACAGAGGCCGTGCCCATCATGGCGTGATGCAGCTTGCCCATGGACAGGGCGCGCACCAGCACGTCGACATCCCCTGCGCCGATGGCCTTGCCGCTGGAAGCGGTATAGGCACGCGGCGGTGCCACGAAGGCGATCTTGGGCGTGTGCTGGCGCGAGCCCGCCTCGCCCAGTGACTTGATCAGCCCCATGCGCAGGGCGCCATGCGCGCGCAGGGTCTCGAAGGTGGCAAGCGCCTGCGCGTCGGCGTTGATGTCGTCCTGCAATTCCGCGCCGGTGTAGCCCAGCGCCTCGGCTTCCAAGAAGATGGTGGGAATGCCCGAGTTGATGAACGTGGCGCGGAAGCTGCCGATGCCCGGCACATCCAGCACGTCGACGACATTGCCGGTGGGGAACATCGACCCGCCCTCGCCGTCCTCGGCCGGGTTCATGAACGCCAGCACGACCTCCGCCGCGGGGAAGGTCACGCCGTCGAGTTCGAAGTCGCCGGTCTCCTGCACCTGGCCGTCCGTCATGGGCACGTGCGCGATGATGGTCTTGCTGATGTTGGCCTGCCAGATGCGCACGACGGCGATGCCATCGCGCGGCACGCGCGCGGCATCCACCAGGCCGTTGCGGATGGCGAACGGCCCGACGGCTGCCGACAGGTTGCCGCAATTGCCGCTCCAGTCCACGAAGGGCTTGTCGATGGAGACCTGGCCGAACAGGTAGTCCACGTCGTGGCCGGGCCGCGTGCTGCGGCTGACGATGACGCTCTTGCTGGTGCTGGAGGTGGCGCCGCCCATGCCGTCGATCTGCTTGCCATAGGGATCCGGGCTGCCGATCACGCGCAGCAGCAGCGCGTCACGGCTGGGGCCCGCCACGCGCGCGGGAACGGGCAACTCGTCCAGCACGAAGAAGACACCCTTGCTGGTGCCCCCGCGCATATAGGTGGCGGGAATCTTGGTCTGCGGCGCGTGCGGCATGGGGAGGGTCCTGTGGCAAGGCGATAGGGAAGAAGCGATGCGCCGCGCGAACGATCACGCGGCGCCGGGAACGTCAGGCTCAGCCTGCCTGGCGGCCGCCCTGGGGCGCGGCCTCGGCCTCCAGGAAGTCCTGCGCGAAGCGCTGCAACACGCCGCCTGCCTCGTAGATCGAGACCTCTTCGGCGGTATCCAGTCGGCAGGTCACGGCCACCTCGGCCGTCGTGCCGTCATGGCGATGCACCACCAGCGTCAGGTCGGCGCGCGGGCGGCGCTCGCCCACGACGTCATAGGTTTCCGTGCCGTCCAGGCCCAGCGTCAGGCGGTTCACGCCCGGCTTGAACTCCAGCGGCAGCACGCCCATGCCGATCAGGTTGGTGCGGTGGATGCGTTCGAAGCCCTCGGCCACGATGGCTTCCACGCCAGCCAGCCGCACGCCCTTGGCGGCCCAGTCGCGCGACGAGCCCTGGCCGTAGTCGGCACCGGCCACGATGATGAGCGGCTGCTTGCGGGCCATGTAGGTCTCGATGGCTTCCCACATGCGCAGCACCTGGCCATCCGGCTCCACGCGCGCCAGCGAGCCCTGCCGCACCGTGCCGTCCTGGCTGCGCACCATCTCGTTGTAGAGCTTGGGATTGGCGAAGGTGGCGCGCTGCGCGGTCAGGTGATCGCCACGGTGCGTGGCATAGGAATTGAAGTCTTCCTCGGGCAGGCCCATCTTGGCCAGGTACTCGCCCGCCGCGCTGTCCAGCAGGATCGCGTTGGACGGCGACAGGTGATCGGTCGTGATGTTGTCGCCCAGCAGCGCCAGCGGCCGCATGCCGCGCAGCGTGCGCTCGCCGGCCAGCGCGCCTTCCCAGTAGGGCGGACGGCGGATGTAGGTGCTTTGCGCACGCCAGTCGTACAGCGGGCTCACGCGCTCGGTGCTTTCCTTGCGCAGCCCGAACATGGGCGCGTAGACCTTGCGGAAGTGATCCGGCTTGACCGACTGGCGCACCACGGCGTCGATTTCCTCGTCGCTGGGCCAGATGTCCTTCAGGCGGATCTCGCGGCCGTCGGCATCCTTGCCCAGCACGTCGCGCTCGATGTCAAAGCGGATGGTGCCCGCGATGGCATAGGCCACCACCAGGGGCGGCGAGGCCAGGAAGGCCTGCTTGGCATAGGGATGGATGCGGCCATCGAAGTTGCGGTTGCCCGACAGCACCGCGGTGGCGTACAGGTCGCGGTCGATGATCTCTTGCTGGATGCGCGGATCCAGCGCGCCCGACATGCCGTTGCAGGTGGTACAGGCAAACGCCACGACGCCGAAGCCCAGTTGCTCGAGCTCCTGCGTGAGCCCGGCTTCGTCCAGGTACAGCGACACGGCCTTGGAGCCGGGCGCCAGCGAGGATTTCACCCAGGGCTTGCGGGCCAGGCCCGCGCGGTTGGCGTTGCGGGCCAGCAGGCCCGCCGCGATCACGTTGCGCGGGTTGCTGGTGTTGGTGCAGCTGGTGATGGCCGCAATGATGACCGCGCCATCGGGCATCAGGCCCGGCTCCTGCACGACGGCGCCGGCGATGCCGCGCTCGGCCAGGTCGGACACCGGCAGGCGGCGGTGCGGGTTCGACGGACCTGCCAGGGTGCGCACCACCGTGGACAGGTCGAAGCGCAGCACGCGTTCGTATTCGGCCTGCGCCAGCGTGTCGGACCACAGGCCCGCCACCTTCGCATAGGTCTCCACCAGCTTGACCTGCTCGTCTTCGCGGCCGGTCAGGCGCAGGTAGTCGATGGTCTGCGGGTCGATGGAGAACATGGCGGCGGTCGCGCCATACTCGGGCGCCATGTTGGAAATGGTGGCGCGGTCGCCCAGCGTCAGGCTGGACGCTCCCTCGCCGTAGAACTCCAGATAGGCGCCCACCACCTTTTCCTTGCGCAGGAATTCGGTCAGCGTCAGCACGATGTCGGTGGCGGTGATGCCGGGCTGGGGCCTGCCGCTGAGTTCGACGCCGACGATATCGGGCAGGCGCATCCACGAGGCGCGACCCAGCATGACGTTCTCGGCCTCCAGGCCGCCCACGCCGATGGCGATCACGCCCAGCGCGTCCACGTGCGGCGTGTGGCTGTCGGTGCCCACCAGCGTGTCGGGGAAGGCCACGCCGTCCTGCGCGTGGATGACCGGCGACATCCGCTCCAGGTTGATCTGGTGCATGATGCCGTTGCCCGGGGGCACGACGTCCACGTTGCGGAAGGCCTGGCGCGTCCACTCGATGAAATGGAAGCGGTCCTCGTTGCGGCGGTCCTCCACCGCGCGGTTCTTCGCGAAGGCGTCCTTGTCGTCGCCGCCGTATTCCACGGCCAGCGAGTGGTCGACGATGAGCTGCACCGGCACCACCGGATTGACCTTGGCGGGGTCGCCGCCCTTGTCGGCGATGGCGTCGCGCAGGCCCGCCAGGTCGACCAGCGCGGTCTGGCCCAGGATGTCGTGACAGACCACGCGCGCCGGGAACCACGGGAAGTCCAGGTCGCGGCGGCGCTCGATGAGCTGCGCCAGGGCATCGTTCAGCAGCGACGGTTCGCAGCGCCGCACCAGGTTCTCGGCCAGCACGCGCGAGGTGTAGGGCAGGCGGTCATAGGCGCCGGCCGAGAGGGCGTCCACGGCGGCGCGCGCATCGAAATAGTCCAGCGGGGTGCCCGGCAGGGGCTTGCGATAGGAAGTGTTCATGATGCCTCGTTGCGCTGCAGGTTGCCCTGCGCGATCTGTTGTTCGATGTTGTGACGGGAAGCGCGGATGTGCCTGCGCATCAGCATCTCGGCCAGCTCGCCATCGCGCTCGGCGATGGCGTCCAGGATGCGATGGTGCTCGGCGTAGGCCTGCCGCGGACGCTGCGGCGTGGTGGAGAACTGGATGCGGTACATGCGCGCCAGTTGGTAAAGCTCGTCGCACAGCAGGCGAAACAGCATCTGGTTGCCGCTGCCCTGCACGATGCGATAGTGGAAGTCGTAGTCCCCTTCCTGCTGGTAATAGCCCAGCCCCGCCTGGAAGGCCTCGTCGCGCTCGTGCGCGCGCAGCACCTCGCGCACGTCCTCGACCTCTTCGGGCCGCATGCGCTCGGCAGCCAGCCGGCAGGCCATGCCTTCCAGGGATTCGCGGATCTGGTAAAGCTCGGACAGCTCCTGCAGGCTGAGCGACACCACGCGCGCGCCCACGTGCGGCACGCGCACCAGCAGCTTCTGCCCTTCCAGCCGATGCAGCGCTTCACGCAGCGGCCCGCGGCTGATGCCATAGGCGCGCGCCAGCTCGGGCTCGGAGATCTTGCTGCCCGGCGCGATCTCGCCCCGGATGATCGCGGACTGGATCTGCCGGAAGACATGCTCCGAGCGCGTCTCGCCTTCGACGGCGGCCGCCTCGCCTACCGGCAGGGTCAGAATCTTGTTCATGGTGTCGACAATCTTATGGCCACAAGCGGAAAAATAGCGCATTGCGCGCCAAAAATCCACAGATTGTCTACACGACGCGCAGCGCCAAGGCATTGAACCCGGGTGTTAAAGCTTTTCCCAGAACGCCTCGGCGAAATCGCTCATGGGCAGCGCCGGACGCACCAGGCAGATATCCAGCGGGATGTCCCAGGCGGCATCCAGGCCGCGCGCCAGCACGCCGCGCGACAGGTCCTCGCCCGCCAGGCTGCGGGGCAGCCAGGCCATGCCCTTGCCCTCCTGCACCATCGACATCAGCACCGCGGCCAGATGCGAATGGAAGACCGGCGCCAGCGGACACGGCGGCGGACGCTGGCCCAGCACGGTGTCGACAATCCGGCCCAGGCCGGACTCGGCCGAATACGCCAGGTACGGCGCATCGCCGCCCGCCTGCATCGCCTGCGCCACGTCGGGCACCGCCAGCGGCAACAAGGCGTCCGCCCCCACCCCCTTGCTGCGGAACAGGCCCTGCGTCAACGCCGAGCCCACGCCCGGATGCTGGTGGCACAACAGGAACTGGGCCTGGCCACGCAGCAGCATCTGCTCGCAGACCGCCATGCTGTCGGACAGCAGGCGCACGGCTTCCAGCGGCGCGCCGCGCTCGGCCTGGCGGATCCAGGCGGGGAAGAAGGTGAAGGACAGGGAGTGGGTGGCGGCAAAGTGCAGCGTGCGCGTGGCGCGGCCGGCCACCTCGCGCGCATCCAGCCGCAACTGGTGCAGGCGCCGCACCATTTCCTGGGCGGCGGGCAGCACGTGCCGCCCGGCGTCGGTCAGTTGCGCGCCCTGCGCGGTGCGCGCGAAGAGCGGCGTGCCCATCCAGGTTTCCAGCGCGCGGATGCGGCGGCTGAACGCCGGTTGCGTCACGTGGCGCAACTCGGCCGCGCGAGAGAAATTGCCGCTCTCGGCCAATGCGGAAAAGTCTTCGAGCCAGGCCAATTCCATAGGGCTATGCCGTCCATGCATGAAGCGCGACGATCTTAGCATTGGCCTGCCCTGCCACCGCGGCGATAAGGTGAGCCCTCCCGACCCACTTTCCAGACGGACCTCATCATGCGCATCGTGGACATCCGCGAGAAGACGGCCTCCATCGCCTCGCCCATCGCCAACGCCTATATCGATTTCTCGAAGATGACCTGCTCGGTCGTCGCCGTGGTCACCGACGTGATCCGCGACGGCAAGCCCGTCATCGGCTACGGCTTCAACTCCAATGGCCGCTACGGCCAGGGCGCGCTGATGCGCGACCGCTTCCTGGCGCGCGTGGCCGAGGCCGAGCCGGACAGCCTGATCGACCAGGACCACGACAACCTGGATCCCTTCGCCATCTGGAAGGCCCTGATGCGCAACGAGAAGCCCGGCGGCCACGGCGAGCGTTCCGTGGCGGTGGGCACCATCGACATGGCGGTGTGGGATGCGGTGGCCAAGATCGAAGGCAAGCCGCTCTACAAGCTGCTGGCCGAGCGCTACCTGGACGGCGTGGCCGACGACAAGGTGTGGGTCTATGCCGCCGGCGGCTATTACTACCCCGGCAAGGACCACCGCCAGTTGCAGGACGAGATGCGCGGCTACCTGGACCGCGGCTATCGCGTCGTGAAGATGAAGATCGGCGCGGCATCGCTGGAAGAGGATCTCTCGCGCATCGAGGCCGTGCTGGAAGTGGTGGGCGACGGCCAGCGCCTGGCCGTGGACGCCAACGGCCGCTTCGACCAGGACACCGCCATTGCCTATGCCCGTGCGCTGAAGCCCTACAACCTCTTCTGGTACGAAGAGGCGGGCGATCCGCTGGACTACGCGCTGCAGGCCGAACTGGCCAACCATTACGACCTGCCCATGGCCACCGGGGAAAACCTGTTCTCGCACCAGGACGCGCGCAACCTGCTGCGCTATGGCGGCATGCTCCCCGAGAAGGACTTCCTGCAGTTCGACTGCGCGCTGTCCTACGGCCTGGTGGAATACCTGCGCACGCTGGACGTCATGAAGGACATGGGCTGGTCCAGCCGCCGCGTGGTGCCGCACGGCGGCCACCAGATGTCGCTGAACATCGCGGCCGGCCTGCACCTGGGCGGCAACGAGTCCTATCCGGACGTGTTCCAGCCTTTCGGCGGTTTCGCCGACGGCATCCGCGTGGAAGACGGCTATGTGGGCCTGCCCGACGTGCCGGGCGTGGGCTTCGAGGCCAAGGCCAAGCTGTACGCGGTGATGCGGGAGCTGGGCGAGGGCTGAGCTGCAGGGGTGGCGGCCAGCGGGACGAGCGTCTCGGCCACCCCACACTGGCGGCTTGCCGCTGGCAAGACCCCACGATTTGTCATAGAATAGCGGGCTTGGTATTTGCCACCAGCCCCCACAGCGATGTGCGCGGCGCCGGGCAAAGCCCACGGCGCAATGGCAGAGTGGTTATGCAGCGGATTGCAAATCCGTGTACGTCGGTTCGATTCCGGCTTGCGCCTCCAACAGATTCAAGGCTCGCAGCGTTGCGGGCCTTTTCTTTTTCCTGGGCCGCGAGGGGATTTCTCGACATGAAGCGCCCGGGCGCCCATGACGTTTTCATGCCTGGCGCACAGCGCCGGTGAACTCTCGCCCTGCTTCCCCCTCAAACCAGGATCCGGGCGCGTGCCAGCCTGCCGCTATAATCCTCGGCCGGTCTGGAGACCGGCCTCGCCGCCTGGCCCGAAAAGCGCCGCGCGGCAACCGCCACGCGCTTACCCAGCGCGGCAAGACACGCCGACATTCCTGCGCGCACCGGCCCGACACCGATGCCGCCCACGACCATCAAGCCGCCAGTCGAGCGCTTCGCGCTCCTGTCGCGAACAGGACTCTCTTCCATGACGACCTCTACCGGACACGCCACCCCGCCCGGCAACGCGCCTGCCTCGCAGTGGGGTTACCTGCATCCCGATTGCCACGGCGAGAACGCGCTGGTGTTCTTCACCTGGGACCTCGGCCGCGTGATCGAACTGACGCTGCAAGGCCAGCCCGACATGGAAGCCGCCCTGCCCTCGACGCAAGCCGCCGTGGACGCGCTGCTGCAGCAATACATCGACCGCAAGGCCCTGCCCGAAGCGTTCGACGGCCAGTCGATCACGCTGCGCATCCACTCGGAACCCGACGAGAACGGCGATGACTCATCGTACGTGGCGCTGCAGACCTCGCCGCACCTGGAGCAGCGCATCCTGGAGTCGCAGGCGCGCCTGCAGAACGTGCAGCAGACGAGCGGCGACAGCACGCACTGACGCGCTCGCGCACGCCATGAAAAAGGGATGCCGTGGCATCCCTTTTTTTGTCGCTGCCACCTCTCAGGCCAGGCGATTGCCCCGAGGCTCGCCCCGCAGGAACGCCTGCAGGCTGTCGATGACCAGCCTGCCCATCTCCACCCGCGTCTCGATGGTGGCGCTGCCGACATGCGGCAGCATGAAGCAATTGGGCAGATCGAAATAGGCCGGATGGATATCGGGTTCGTGGTTGAACACATCCAGCCCCGCCGCGGCCACCTGCCCTGTCTTCAAGGCGGCGACGAGGTCTTCATCCACCACCAGGCTGCCGCGCGCGATGTTGCCGACGATGGCCCCGCGCGGCAACTGCGCGATGCGCGCCGCGTTCAGGAAGCCGATGGTATCGGCCGTCGCCGGACACGCCAGCATCAGGAACTGCGACACGGGCAGCAGGCTTTCCGCGCTGGCGTGATACCGCGCACCCGCTTCCAGCTCGGGCGCCAGGCGCGAGCGGTTGTAGTAGTGGATGTCCATGCCGAAAGCGCGCGCCCGCGTGGCGATCTCGCGGCCGATGCGGCCCATGCCGACCACGCCCAGGCGCTTGCCCGTCAGGCCCCAGCCGTTCAATTGCAAGGGCGTCCAGCCCTGCCAGCCGCCGCCGCGCACCAGCGCGATGCTCTCGGTGGCGCGCCTGGCGGCGCCCAGCAGCAGCAACAGGCCGACTTCGGCGCAGGCTTCCGACAGCACGTCGGGCGTGTGATAGATGGCCAGCCCCCGCGCCCGCGCGGCGGCCAGGTCGATATGCTCGTGGCCGACAGAATAGGTGGCCACCGCGCGCACGCTGGCGGGCAGCGCCGCCACGGCGGCGGCATCCAGCGTATCGGTGGCGGTGACGAGCACCAGCTCGCACGCTGCCAGGGCGGGTTCGGTGCCCGGGCGCGCCAGGGCGCCAGGCGCCTCGGCATAGTGCGCGTCGAAGGAATCGGCGATCACCGCCCGCACTTCGGGCGGCAGGGAAAACGTGACGAAGAGCCGCGGCTTGGCGCCCACGGCCCGGGAAACGGCATCCGCCATGGCCTTACAGCGCCTTTTCTGCCACGGGCGGCGGCTCGATCCAGATGAAGGTCTCGCCCTTTTGCACCATGCCGGCGATGTCGATGGCGGCCACCTTGAAGTCCGTGCCCATCAGCGTGCCCGTGCCATTGTCATGCACGTGCATGATGGTGGGAGGATCACCGTCGATGGTGTACCAGTAGTAGCCTGCCTTGATGTCGTGCGGGATCTTTTCCATGGTTCAGTATAGGCTCCAGCGTCAGGGGTTCCGCATGGCTGCCGCGCCGACGCGCCGCGTGGCAACCTTGCGGTCCATTATCGGACGAACGCAGCTGGATGCGGTAGCCTAGTGCGCATGGACCCCCCCGCAACGCCCTCCTCCCCAGGCCCGCGCATGGACGAGAACGTGCTGGCCGCCATGGCGCGCTGGCCCGACGTGCCGCACGCGCACGGCTGGCTGTCGCTGGATGCGCGGGGACGGCTGCGCCTGCATCCCGACGGTGACAGCGCGCAAGGCGGCGCGGGCGAGCCCATCACCCACGCGGGCATGCTGGATTTCCTGCATCGCCACTACACCCACGACGAGCGCGGCGCCTGGTACGTCCAGAACGGTCCGCAGCGGGCCTACGTGCGGCTGGATGCCGCGCCCTACATCCTGCGGCGCGGCGCGGATGGCAAGGGGCTGTGGACCCACACGGGACTGCGGGTGGCGCAGGTTTCCCGCTGGATACTGGATGACGACGGCCATGTCTATGCCTGCACCGAACATGGGCCAGGCCGCATCGAAGACCGTGAACTCGCGAGCCTGCTGCCGGATCTGCGCGATGCCCAGGGCCTGAGCCTGCTGGACGCCATGGAGGGCACGGCCGGCCCCGGCCCCTGGCAACTGGGCGGCGGCCCCGATGCCCCTGCACCGCTGCAGCACCGCGCCGCCCAGGACATCCCGCAAGCACTGGGTTTCCTGCGCCAGACCACGCCATGAAAAAAGGCCGCGTCGTTTCACGGACGCGGCCTCTTCACTTTCCAACACCGGCACACCAGCGGCGCCTACCCCTTGCGCTTGCTCGGGAACAGCGCCGGCTTGCCGTCACCCAGCAGGGCCAGCGCAGCCGAGGCCGCCGCCAGGAACACCGGGTATTCCCAGCCGCCGCCGGGGTTGCCGAAGCCCCAGCCATTGCCGAAGTGCACCGTGGCCGCGGCCAGCAGCTGCACCGTCGCCACGGCGGCGATCCAGCGCGGCAGCACGCCCAGGATCAGCAGCGCGCCGCCGATGATTTCGAAGAAGGTGACCGGATAGGCCAGCCAGCCGGGAAAGCCGACCTTGGCGAAGAAACCGGCGGTGCCCGGCAGCGTGAAGACCAGCAGCTTGGTCAGGCCATGGGCCAGGTACATGATGCCCAGCGCCAGGCGCAGGACCAGCGCGGCGTAAGGGGCGGTACGGGGGTCGATCATGAAGGGCTCCGGAAAGAAATCGGGATGACGTCCGGATTCGGACATCCATGGAGCGGCATTTTGGTGGTTCCACAAACAAACATAAACATGCAGAATGGCAAATAATTATTCCGATTAGGAGAACAATGGTGGACACCCACGCCGCGATGCAGACGTTCGCCAAGGTGGTGGAACTGGGGTCGTTCGCGGCAGCCGCCGAGCGCCTGGACCTGGCCCGGTCCGCCGTCACCCGCCAGATCGCCTTCCTGGAACAGAAGTACGGCGTGCGGCTCCTGAACCGCACCACGCGCAAGCTCAGCCTGACCGACGCGGGGCGTGCCTTCCAGGAACGCATCCAGCCCATCCTGGCCGAGATGTCCGAACTGGAACTGACCTTGCAGGAGAAGGGCCAGCGGCCCAGCGGCCTCTTGCGCGTGAGCGCACCCTTCACCTTCGGCATCCTGCACCTGGGGCCCGCCATCTCGGCCTACATGGCGCAATATCCCGACGTCGCGATCGACCTGGAGCTCAGCGACCGCACCGTCGACCTGGTGGAAGAAGGCTTCGACCTGGCGCTGCGCCTGGGTACGCCGGCAGACTCCTCGCTGGTGGCCCGCCCCCTGTCGGAGCAGCGCATGCGCCTGTGCGCGGCGCCCGCCTATCTGGCGCGCCACGGCACGCCGCGCCATCCCGACGACCTGCGCCAGCATGAATGCCTGAACTACCACTACGCGAGCCAGGGCCGCGACTGGCAGTTCGAGAAGGACGGCCAGGTGCACAGCGTGCGCGTGGACGGCAAGCTGCGCGCGAACAACGGCGACGTGCTGCGCGCGGCCGCCGTGGCCGGGCGCGGCGTCATCCTGCAGCCCGGCTTCATCGTCGACGCCGACATCGAGGCGGGCCGGCTCGTGCCCCTGCTGGCCGACTACAGCACCCGCGGCGTGCGCGTGCAGGCGGTGTATCCGCACCGCCGTTTCCTGTCGCCCAAGGTGCGCACGTTCGTGCGCCACCTGGAGACGCTTTTCGGCGCCGGCGACGCCACCGTCAAGCCCGCTGCGCGGCGGCCCCGCCCCGGCTCCGCCGCTTGAGTAGAATCCCCCTCATGAGCTCGCTCCCTTCCGACTTCTTCTTTCCCGCGCCACGCGCCCAGCGCTTCTGCAGCCAATGCGGCGCCCCCCTGCACCGCGAGATCCCACCCGGCGACAATCGCCTGCGTGACCTCTGCCGGCAATGCGGCGCGGTGCATTACCAGAACCCCCGCATGGTGGTGGGCACGCTGCCCGTCTGGGAAGGCCGCATCCTGCTGTGCCGGCGCGCCATCGAACCGCGCTACGACACCTGGACGCTGCCCGCGGGGTTCATGGAGCTGGACGAAACCACGAGCCAGGGCGCCCTGCGCGAAACGCAGGAGGAAGCGGGCGCGCGCATCGAACTCGGGCCGCTGTACACCGTGATCGACGTGCCGCAGGTCGAGCAGGTGCACCTGTATTTCCTGGCCCGCGCGCTGGGCCCCGAACTGGACCCCGGCCCGGAAAGCCTGGCCGCGGACTGGTTCGCGCCCGAGGACATTCCCTGGGACGAACTGTCCTTCCGCACGGTGCAGACCACGCTGGAGCATTACCTGAAGGACCTGCCGCGCCAGGCCTTCGGACCGCATCACTACTCGCTGGGTGCGTGCTGAGCGCGGGCCCGGCCGCCACGCGCCTGCCTTCCGCGCCCCCGAGCCTCGCGCCATGAGACTCCCCTGGCTGGAACCCGATACGCCCTTCCCGCCCGCCCAGCTCGCGCTGCGCGACCCGGACGGACTCCTGGCGCTTGGCGCGGACCTGTCTGTGACACGCCTGCGCAACGCCTATTCGCAAGGCATCTTTCCGTGGTTCAGCGAAGGCGAGCCGATCCTGTGGTGGAGCCCCGACCCGCGCATGGTCCTGCGCTGCGAAGACTTCGCCCCGCCACACGCGCTGGCCAAGCGCCTGCGCCAGCTGGCGCGCGCGGAAGCCGCCGGCGCGCCCCTGCTGGACGTGCGCGTGGACACCGCGACGCCAGCCGTGCTGGCCGCCTGCGCGGCGCCGCGCGGTCCGGGCGGCGGCACCTGGATCACCGCGGCCATGCAGGCCGCCTACACCGCCTGGCACCAGGCGGGCGACGTGCACAGCATCGAGACCTGGATCGACGGCGAACTGGCGGGCGGGCTGTATGGCGTGAGCCTGGGCGGCATGTTCTTCGGCGAGTCGATGTTCACGCGCGCAAGCGGCGCCTCGAAGATCGCGCTTGCCCACCTGGTCGCTTTCCTGCGCACGCAAGGCGTGGACTGGATCGACTGCCAGCAGCAGACTGCGCACCTGGCCAGCCTGGGCGCGCGACCGGTACCGCGCGACGCGTTCCTGGCCCATGTGCGGGAGGCGCGCCGCCGCCCCCGCCCCGCCTGGGCGCGCGGCCGACTGGACACCCAGGGTCGGCTGCATCCCTACGCGCCCGCCGACTGACGCATCCGCGACACAAGCCCCCGTCATCGACCGGGCTTCCCGGCGAAGGCGGCCGAGCCAGGTGTATAGTCAAAACGCTGCGCGGGCCCAAAGCCCGGGCAGCCTCCCGCCCCCATGAGCCGACTCAAAGAGCTACCCTTCGCGACGCTGCAGTTCTATGCGACCGCGCCCTATCCGTGCAGCTACCTGCCGGATCAGCAGGCGCGCTCGCAGGTGGCCGCGCCCGGACATCTCATCAACGCGGGCACCTATTCGCAGCTGGTGGAACAAGGCTTTCGCCGCAGCGGCCTCTTCACCTACCGCCCGCATTGCGACCACTGCCGCGCCTGCATCCCGGTGCGCGTGGACACCGCCCGCTATACCCCCAACCGCAGCCAGCGCCGGGCCTGGGCGCAACACCGCGACCTGCAGCCCCTGGTCGCGGAACTGGCCTGGTCGGCCGAGCACTACGAGCTCTATTCGCGCTATCAGCAAGGCCGCCACCCCGGCGGCGGCATGGACGAGGACAGCCGCACCCAGTACGCGCAGTTCCTGTTGACCAGCCGCGTCAACACCCGCCTGGTCGAGTACCGCACACCAGAGGGCGCGCTGCGCATGGTGTCCATCATCGACGTGCTGGACGACGGCCTGTCCTCGGTCTACACCTTCTACGATCCCGACCTGCGCGGCAGCTTCGGCACCTACAGCATCCTCTGGCAGATCGAGCAGTGCCGCGTGCTGGGCCTGCCCTGGCTGTACCTGGGCTACTGGATCGCGGGCAGCCCCAAGATGGCCTACAAGTCGGCCTTCCAACCCGCCGAAATGCGGGTGGATGGCGCCTGGCGACCTGCCTTCGCCGCGCCGGACACGCCGCCGCCGCCAGGCTGACGGCCCATCGCCGTCCCGCGCCGCCTCGCTCTACAATGGCGCCATGTCGATCCTCTTCAACGCCTATTCCCTGGCCCGCCCGGCCCTTTTCTCGCTGGACGCCGAATCGGCCCACGAGCTCACCCTGACGCAGTTGCAACGCGCCTACGATTGCGCGTTCACGCGCAAGCTGCTGGCCGCCAGCCCGACGCCGCTGCCGACGCCGCTGATGGGATTGACGCTGCGCAATCCGGTGGGCCTGGCCGCAGGACTGGACAAGAACGGTGCGCACATCGACGCGCTGGGCAACCTGGGCTTCGGTTTCGTGGAAGTGGGCACGGTCACGCCGCGCGCGCAACCCGGCAATCCCAAGCCGCGCATGTTCCGCCTGCCCGCGTCGCAAGCCCTGATCAACCGCCTGGGCTTCAACAACAAGGGCCTGGAAACCTTCATCGCCAATGTGCAGCGCAGCACCTTCCGCCAGTCGGGCGGCGTGCTGGGCCTGAACATCGGCAAGAACGCCGACACCCCCATCGAACGCGCGGTCGACGACTACCTGATCGGCCTGGAAGGCGTGCACCCGCACGCGGACTACGTCACCGTCAACATTTCCTCGCCCAACACCCAGAACCTGCGCGCGCTGCAAGGCGGCGACGAGCTGTCGGCCCTGCTGTCACGGCTGCTGGAAAAACGCAAGGAACTGGAAGACCGGCATGGCCGGCGCGTGCCGCTCGCCGTGAAGATCGCCCCCGACCTTCAGACCGAGCAGGTCGACCAGATCGCGGCCATCCTGACGCAGCAGGGCGTGGAAGGCGTCATCGCCACCAACACCACGCTGTCGCGCGCGGCAGTGGAAGGCCAGCCGCACAGCCACGAACAAGGCGGCCTGTCGGGCCCGCCCGTGCACGAACTGTCGCTGGCCGTGATCAGCCGCCTGCGCCAGCAGCTGGGCCAGGACATGGCCATCATCGGCGTGGGTGGCATCGTCTCGGGCAAGCAGGCCCGCGAGAAGCTTGCGGCCGGCGCCAATGCCGTGCAGCTGTATACGGGCCTGATCTATCGCGGCCCCGCGCTGGTGGCCGAGTGCGTGCAGGCCCTGCGCGCCGCGCGCTGAAACCCCACCCAGAATAAAAAACCGGCCGCACAAGGCGGCCGGCTGTCACTGCTGAGGATCACGCGGCAGGCACCGCGTGATCCACCCTCGGCGTATCGCGCGATCAGGCGGCGCGACGGCTGCGGGGAGCGGCCTTGGTGGCGACATCGGCGGCATCCGATGCGGCCTTGAAGGTCGCGTTGGCGGCGGCATTCAGGTTGGTTTCGGCAACTTCGGCGGCTTGCTTGGCAGCCTTGCTGATCGAGTCGTAGGTGCTGTTGGCGGTGGCCAGCGAGGACTTCAGCAGGGCAACGGCGCTTTCCGAGCCGGCCGGGGCGTTCTTCGACAGTTGCTCGACGGCGTCGGTCAGGTTCTTCTGGCCGGCGGCGATGCGCTCGTCGGTCAGCTGGACCAGCTCGTTCTGCACACCGGCGACGATGTCGTAAACGTGCTTGCTGTAGGCCAGGGCCTTTTCGGCGCCGGGCTGCACCAGGGCGCTGGAGAACGCGACAGCGTCTTGGCCGTCCTTCAGTTCGGTGACCTGTTGCGAGGTCTGGGCGGCTTCTTCCAGCGAAGCGCGCAGGACCTTCAGGTTCAGGTCGACCAGCTTTTCGAAGCCGGAAAACAGGGTGCTTTGGTAGGCGACCAGCGTGTCGACGGCAGCCTTGTGGTTGTTCAGGACTTGTTGCGGAATGGCGCTCATGGCTATCTCCTTCGGGATGGTTTCGATGGGTATCGACGCGGCGGAAAAAGCTCCGGCGCGTTCCCCAAGGCAAAGACGCTAGGCCCAGGGGCGGTTCGGCAATGCTGGGAACTGATGCTTGCGGCGCAGCCCAGACAGCCCGCGATGTTCTGCCAGTCGGTCTTTGCTGCACTGCACAACACCATTTTAGGGCATGAATATGTCATGTCAAGCACTATTTGTGCATCGCAGCAACTATTTCCGCGCCACGCTGATGCATCGCGAACCCATTAAATCGGGGACGGAGATCTTCCTGCGTGCATGCGCCGAGATTTCCGGTAATCCCTGACCCGTCCTTCGGGAAAACCTTGGGTGACTGGCGAAAGGACTTTACTTAGACTGTGCCTCCCGAGGGTGTCCCGGGGCGCGATCCGCCCCTGATCTCTCAGCAACAACGATAAAACTGCCCTACCCAGGAGACGTCATGCAACACACCCCGCGCAACCTGTCGGCCCGGCTCGCAACCGCCGCCCTGCTGGTCTCCAGCGTCTTCGCTGGCGCTGCCCATGCGGCCGAGTTCCCGACCAAGGCCATCAACATGGTCGTTCCGTTCGCCGCTGGCGGCCCCACCGACAACGTCGCGCGCTCGCTGGCCGAAGCCATGCGACCCGCCCTGGGCCAGACCGTCGTGGTCGAGAACAAGGGTGGCGCGGGCGGCACGATCGGCACGGCCAACGTCGCGCGCGCCGCGCCTGACGGCTACACGATCCTGCTGATGCACATCGGCTTCTCGACGGCGCCCTCGCTGTACAAGAACCCCAACTACGACGCCTTCAAGAGCTTCGAGCCCATCGGCCTGGTGGTCGACGTGCCGATGACCATCATCGCGCGCTCGGACTTCCCGCCCAACAACGTCACCGAGCTGGTCGACTACGTCAAGAAGAACAAGGACAAGGTCTCGCTGGCCAACGCCGGCATCGGCGCGGCCAGCCACCTGTGCGGCACGATGCTCAACAGCGCGCTGGGCGTGGACCTGCTGACCGTTCCCTATGGCGGCACCGCGCCGGCCATGAACGACCTGCTGGGCAAGCAGGTCGACCTGCTGTGCGACCAGACCACCAACACGACCCAGCACATCACGGGCAAGAAGGTGAAGGCCTACGCCGTCACCAGCCTGCAACGCGTGCCGACCCTGCCCGACCTGCCCACCATGGACGAGTCCGGCTTCAAGGGCTTCCAGGTCGGTATCTGGCATGGCATGTGGGTGCCGAAGAACACGCCGCAACCGGTGGTCGACAAGCTGGTCAGCGCGCTGCAGAAGGGCCTGGCCGACCCGAAGTTCCAGGAACGCATGCGCGGTCTGGGCGCCGAGGTGCTGGCCGAACAGGCCAATCCCAAGGCCCTGACCGACAAGGTGGCGCAGCAGGTGCCGCAGTGGGCTGAGCTGTTCAAGAAGGCAGGGGTGCAGGCCCAGTAAGACCCACCCCCGAAGCGCTGGCGGACCGGCAGAGCCGGCTCCGCGGCGTCCCGGATCAGGCCGAGGTTTTTGCCTCGGCCTTTTTTATGCGTGAGCGCGCCATCGACGCACTGGGCGATGCACGTCAGCGCTTCGGGGAGGAACCCACCTCGTAGCCCAGCGACTCGGATATCCCTGCGGCGGTCTGGACCAGGCTGCTGATCCATTCGTCCTGCAGGCGGTCGGCGGGGGCGGAGATCGACAGGCCTGCCACCAGCTTGCCGGCATCGTCATAGATGCCGGCGGCGATGCAGCGCACGCCCAGCTCCAGCTCCTCGTTGTCGCGGGCATAGCCATGCCGGCGCACCAGCGCCAGTTCGCGCTCGAGACGTTCCAGGTCGGTAAGGCTGTTGCGGGTGTGGCCGGCCAGGCCGGTGCGCAAGGCATAGGCGCGCACCTGGCGCGGCTCGATCGCCGACAAGAAGAGCTTGCCGGTGGAAGTCAGGTGCAGCGGCGCGCGCCCGCCGATGGCGCGCACCACCTGCATGCCGGAGCGCTCGCTCCAGGCACGGTCGATATACATGATTTCGTCGCCCTGCTGCACCGACAGGTTGATCGTCTGGCCCGTCAACTTGTGCAGGGCGCGCATCGCGCCGATGGCGGCCTCGCGCACATCCAGGCGGCCCTTCACCAGCGACCCGAGTTCAAGCAGGCGCATGCCCAGTTGGTACAGGCCGCTGTCCACCCGCTCGACATAACGGCCGATGACCAGGTCATTCAGGATGCGGTGGGCGGTGGAGGGATGCAAACCCGTGGACAGGGACAGCTCCTTCAGCGGCACCGGATCGGACTGCGCGGCCAGCGCGTCCAGCAGCTTCATGGCCCGCTCGAGCACCTGGATGGCGATCGCGGGCGCGCCATCGCCAGCGGCGTTGGAGGAATCGGCGGCAGGAAATACGGATACGCGCGTCATGGGAGGACCAAATGGCGGAACCAAGGGGTAAAACCAAAGGGCGGGAGCAAGGGTGGCTCAAGCCGTGCCGCGCGATTTGCCGCGCTGCAGCAAACGCATTCTATCCCATATGGTGAAATTCCGCCGCAATGCCGTGCCGATGACGCGTCATGGCGGCAGCCGCCGCATGGCCGCTCAGGGTCGAGGGCCGGAAACCGTCGTCGCCTGGCTGGCCAGCTCGCCCCCCAGCCGCAAGGCTTCGTCGCGCAGAAAGGCGATGGCGGCCTCGGCCGCCGCCGGTTCCCCCTTCACGCCCAGGTCGATATGGGCACGGCCGTTGCCCACGCTGGGCAGGCTGAACGCGCGCACGCCCGGCCAGCGCTGCTCCACGGCCTCCATGGCCGGCGTGATGCGGGACTCGGGCAGGCCGAACACCACGAAGGAGTGCTCGGCACGGACGTGCTGATGATGCAGCGCGCCATAGCGGTGGTCGAGCGTCCATTCGATCATGGGCCAGGCCATGACCGGGAAGCCGGGCACGAAGGTGTGCTCGCGGATGAAGAACCCGGGAATGCGGTTATAGGGATTGGGCACGATCTCGCTGCCCTCGGGAAAGACGCCCATCTGCAGCCGCTGCTGGTTCTCAGGCAGGCTCATGTCGGCCGAACCCTGACCTTGCTGCGCCAGTTCCGCGCAACGCTGGGCGATCAACGCCTCGGCCTCTGGGTGCAGCGCCAGGGGCAGGTCCAACGCCGCCGCAGCGGCCTGGCGGGTGTGGTCGTCGGGCGTGCCGCCGATGCCGCCGCAGGAAAACACGATGTCGCCGCTGGCGAAGCTGCGGCGATAGGCCTCGACGAGGCGCGCGCGGTCGTCGCCCAGGAATTGCGCCCAGGCCAGTTGCAGGCCGCGCGCGCTCAGGAACTGCACGATCTGCGAGAAATGCTTGTCCTGGCGGCGTCCGGACAGGATCTCGTCACCGACGATGATGAGGCCGATGCGAGGCGTGGCGGGAGTGTGGCTCATGGCAGGCGTGGGGGCTCCAGGATGACGGTGTCGCCGGACTCCTGGCGCAGGCGCGTCAGGGCGTCCAGCCCGAAATGGGCAAAGACCAGCGACGAGAAGACCGGCAGCACGATCCAGGCCGGTGGCAGCAGGTTGATCAGCGAGCAGATGCCCCCCACGGCCCAGAAGCCCAGGCTGTGGCGCTTGAGCAGCAGGCGCCGCTCTTCGGGGGACGCGTGGTCGGCCAGGGCATCCACGCGC
The DNA here is from genome assembly GCF_900089455.2 of Orrella dioscoreae. Classification (NCBI taxonomy): domain Bacteria; kingdom Pseudomonadati; phylum Pseudomonadota; class Betaproteobacteria; order Burkholderiales; family Alcaligenaceae; genus Orrella; species Orrella dioscoreae. The sequence goes on along the minus strand of NZ_LT907988.1, from coordinate 1,187,963 downwards.
AGGATCAGCGTGAAGGCGAAGGCCCACCAGAAGACGGACAACAACAGCGCCATGGGCGGGAAAAGCCACAGCGGCAGCGTCAACAGCCACCCCAGGGCGAACACCGCCATGACCCACACGGCGTTCCAGAGGCCGATGGCCAGGGTGTGGCGCCCCCGCTTGGCGATGCCCGGATAGTCGCGCGGCACGATGTGACGCAGCACCAGCGGCATGACGACGATGGCGGCCACCACCAGGCCCAGCGCCCCCGCGCAAGGCAGCAGGATGGCGCATGCCAGCAAGGGCACCAGCCATATCTTGATGGAGAAGACCCCCACGGCCAGCAGCCACTCGTCGACCCGGTTCAGGGTGTCCCAGCGGGCGGCCTCGGCGGCCAGCCATCCGGTCAGGGGCGTCCAGAACAGCCACAGCAGCAGGATGGCGCCGAAAAACATCACGAGGAAAGGCAGCAGCAGCGCGAACAGCATGCGCGGATGGCACTGCGAGACCGCGGCGCGCTTGAAGGCGCGTCCCACGCCCGCGAATCCAGCGGATCGCGGCGAAGGCTGAGAGAGATCAATGTGACGAGTCATGCGGATCCTGGGTCGGCGTGGCAGGCAGGTATGATGATAGTCAAACCTGCCATGAATTGCCGGACATGCCCGTCTACACGCCTGTCTCCGCCCCCGCCGCCACGCTGGCCGCGGCGGATGCGCCCCCCTCGCTGGTGGTCTGTTATTGCGCCGAATGGTGCGGCACCTGCCGCGAGTACCTGCCGCCTTTCGAGGCCTTGTCGGCGCGCCATCCCGAGTACCGCTTCGCCTGGGTCGACATCGAGGAACACCCCGAACTGCTGGGTGACGAGGATGTCGAGAATTTCCCGACCGTGCTGGTCGTGCGCGAAGGCACGCCGCTCTTCTATGGCACGCTGCTGCCGCACATCGGCCACCTGGAACGGCTGCTTCAGGCCGGCACGCCCATGCAGTCCGGCCAGCCCCTGCCCGACATCGACGCGCTGGTGCGCAGCCTGCCCGCGCCGCAAGATCTGGCTGGCGCCTGAGCCGTCACCGCGACGCCGGGCCTTGGCATGAAAAAAGCCGGTGATGCCCATCACCGGCTTTTTCACTTCGGGGCAAGCGTCACCGCCTGCCAACCATCACTCGTCCGACTTGCGCGGGCCGCCGCCCAGCAACACGCCCAGGGCACGACGCGCAGGCGCGCGCGACGGGTTGGCGGCGGGTGCCGACGCCTGGCTGTCGCCCGACGGGGCGGCCGAGGGTTCATAAGGCTTGGAGAAGAATTCGTCCACGGGTTGGCGCGGCGCCGACGACCCACGGCCGCTGCCTGCGCTGCGCGACGCGCCCCGTTCCGGACGCTCGGACCGTTCCGGGCGCGAACCGCGCCCCTCGCCACGGCTGTCATGGCGCGAACGCGAGGACGCTTCGACCGGCAGATCCAGCGAACCGCGCGGCACCGGCCGCTTGATCAGCTTCTCGATCTCGACCAGCAGCTTTTCCTCGTTGGGGCTGAAGAGTGCGATGGCTTCGCCCGACGCGCCGGCACGGCCCGTGCGGCCGATACGGTGCACGTAGTCTTCCGCGCTGTAAGGCAGGTCGTAGTTGATGACGCAAGGCACGCCGGCGACGTCCAGGCCGCGCGCGGCCACGTCGGTGGCCACCAGCACTTCCAGCTCGCCGGCCTTGAAGGCTTCCAGCGCCTTCATGCGGTCGCCCTGGGTCTTGTCGCCGTGGATGGATTCGGCGCGCACGCCGTCGCGTTCGAGTTCGCGCGCCAGGCGGCCCGTGCCGATCTTGGTGTTCGAGAACACGATGACCTGCTTCAGGCCGCGCGACTTGACCAGGTGCACGACCGCGGCACGCTTGGCTTCGGGCGCCAGCGGATAGGCGATCTGCGTGACCGTGTCGGCCGTGGCGTTGCGGCCCGCCACCGCGATCTCGACCGGGTCATGCAGGTAGGAGCGCGCGAGCTTGCGGATTTCGTTGCTGAAGGTGGCCGAGAAAAGCAGCGTCTGGCGCTGCTGCGGCAGCAGGCGGATGATGCGTTCGAGGTCGGGCAGGAAACCCATGTCCAGCATGCGATCGGCTTCGTCCAGCACCAGGATGCCGACCTGGCCGAGGTTCACGTTGCGCTGCTCGACGTGATCCAGCAGGCGGCCCGGCGTGGCGATCAGGACTTCGCAACCGTTACGCAGCGCAAGCTTCTGCGGACCGATGTCCACGCCGCCGAACACCACGGCGGTGCGCAGCGGCGAGTGCAGGCTGTATTTGCGGGCGTTGTCGGCAACCTGGTCGGCCAGTTCGCGGGTGGGCGCCAGGATCAGCGCGCGCACCGGGTGGCGCGCCGGCGACATGCTGTTGTTGGCCAACGGCATCAGGCGGTGCAGGATGGGCAGCGTGAAGGCAGCCGTCTTGCCCGTGCCCGTCTGGGCGGCGCCCATGACGTCGCGGCCATTCATGACCACCGGGATTGCCTGCGCCTGGATGGGCGTCGGCACGGTATAACCGGTTTCGGCCACGGCCTTCTGCAGGTCGGGATGCAGGCCGCAATCGGCGAACGTGGCGACAGCCGTTGCGGCCGCCTCGGTGGAGGGAGTATTTGCTTGCGTCATTGGGTATTGCACATGCCGCGGTCGGCAGGAAACCGGGTTGCGGAAGGCTGAGAATTGGGCATTTTAGCGCAGGTACCCCGATAAGCCCCAGGCGGGGCCTGAGAAATACCTTGCGCGGGGCCTGCGGATCAGGCGCCGAAGAGCCCCAGGACGCCCCGTAACACCCACAATACGGTCATGCCGGCCACGATGACCAGGACCGCGCTGCGCGTGCGCAGGAAGACGGCGATGCCGGCCAGGCCGGCGACCAGCTTGACGTCGAAACTGGGACCCGTGCCGGCATGCCAGGGCAGGAAATCGGGCACGATGATGGCGGTCAATGCCGCGGCGGGCGCATAGCGCAGCGCACGCCGCACGCCGTCGGGCAGCGGCAGGTAATCACCCAGCAGCATGTAGCCGGCGCGGGTGATGAGGCTGCAGACGGTCAGCAGCGCAATGGCGCCGTAGACGTACCATTCCGACGGCCAAAGCCCCAGGGTCATGATGCCCCCTTCAGCCTGCGCTCGGCCCACACGCCCGCCAGGATGCCCGCGGCCACCGCCGCGACCAGACCCAGCCGCAAGGGCAGCAACTGCCCCACCCACGCCGTGACGCCCGCCGCCAGCATGGCGGTGATCACCGGCCGCGAGCTGGCCAGCGGCACCGTGATGGCGAGCAGCGCCAGCACCGCCGCGAAATCGAGCGACCAGGCCGTGGGCACCATGCTGCCCAGGTAGATGCCGAGGATGGACGATGACTGCCACGTGATCCAGCCCGGCACGATCACGCCCAGGAAGAACCACAGCTGGTCGCGCGTGCCGCGCACGGCGGCGTCGCCATAGCGTGGCATGAACAGCACGAAGGACATGTCGGTGGTGAAATAGCCCAGGAACAGCCGCTTGGGCCAGGTCATGTGGCGGAAGAACGGGTGCAGCGCCGCGCCGAAGATGATGAAACGCACGTTCACCACGAAGCCCGCCAGGAACACCAGCCACAGGGGCGCGCCGGTGGCGATGAGCGGAAGCGAGGTGAGCTGGGCCGACCCGGCGTAGATGAGCAGCGTCATGGCCAGGGCCATGTTTTCGGTCAGGCCCGACTTGACCATGGCCACGCCGGTGACCAGCCCCCAGGTTCCGGTGGCGATGAGGGCGGGCAGGATGGCGTGCACGCCCGCGCGAAAACTGGCCGAGCGCTCGGCCGCCCGGCGCGCGTTCAAGTCGTGGTCATCGGTCCCGGCATCAGGCTGCACGGGAGGCTCCGTGCCGAGGCAGGAAAAATGGCATGGGAATCCAGCGAGGTGGGCGCAGCAACTGTCATGCGCCCCTTGATACAATGAGTATGTCATAAACCCCGTGCGCCGTCTTGGCCGCGGCCCGGCCAGGGCCCGCCCCGGCGCCCAGTACGAAATACCAGGAAAAGCCATGACCGCCGCTGCCGCCCCGGATGCCAGCCACACGCAAGAAGTCATCGAAGTCGGCGCCGAGTCGCTGCCGGTCTACTGTCCGGGTCCGAACGCCCCCGCCTGGAGCATGCACCCCCGGGTCTTCCTCGACGTCGCCCACACTGGCAGCGCCCGTTGCGCCTACTGTGGCGCCACCTACAAGCTCAAGCCCGGCACCGTCGTCCACGGCCACTGAGCGCGCCCGACGCGCCGCCGCTCCTTCCCGACCCAACTCGCGCTGCCTTCAGAGCCCCGCCTGCCCATGTTCGCCACCCCCGACGAAGCCGAGCACGCCTTCTACGAAGCCCTGGAACAGGGCGACACCACGCGCCTGATGCAGATCTGGGCCGATGACGAGGAAATCGTCTGCGTCCATCCTGGCGGCGTACGCCTGGTGGGCCATGCCGCCGTGCTGGAGTCCTGGCAGGAAATCCTGGGCAACGGTCCGCTGGTCATCCGGCCGCTGCGCAACATCGTCATGCACAGCATGATGTGCGCCGTCCACAACCTGGTGGAACAGGTGTCGGCCTCGACGCCGGAAGGCAACCAGATCGTGCATTGCTACGCCACGCACGTCTATCACAAGGGCCCGACGGGCTGGCGGCTGGTGCTGCACCATGCGTCGCCCGCGCCGCCCAGCGCCGGCCTGCTGGACATGCACGACATGCCCGACACCCTGCATTGATGCACAGGACCTGCCGTTGACCGCGCGCCTCGACACGAGCCCCTGCCCCGTTCCCGCCTGGCTGCCTGACCGCCACTCCCAGACGCTGTACGCCACCCTGGCGGCCGCCCACCACCGCATCGCCTTCGTGCGCGAGCGCGTGGAGGCGCCCGACAGCGACTTCGTCGATTTCGACTGGGCCGGCCCCGGCCTCTTTCCCACCCGCACGCCGCCCGACGCCGTGGCCGATGCGCTGGCCCTGCCCGACAAAGTGGCTGCCATGCGCTGGATGACCCCGAGCGACTGGCAAGGCCTGCCCAGCGTGCCGGACACCCCCGCCCTGATGCTGTTCCACGGCCTGGAAGGCGGCAGCAGCAGCCGCTACGCCCAGGCCATCGCCCAGCATTTCCGCGGGCGCGGCTGGGTGGTGGTGATTGCCCACTTCCGCGGTTGCTCCGGCTATCCCAACCGCCTGGCGCGCGCCTATTATTCCGGCGACTCCGACGAAATCGGCTTCATGCTGCAGGCTGCCCGGGCACGCCTGCCCAATGCCCGCTGGCACGCGGTGGGCGTCTCGCTGGGCGGCAACGCGCTATTGAAATACCTGGGCGAACAGGGCCAGGCTGCCCAGCCGTTGCTGGCGGCCGCCGCTGGCGTATCAGTGCCCCTGGATCTCGTCGCGGCCGGCAACTGCCTGTCGCGCGGCGTCATCAACCGCCAGATCTACAGCCGCTATTTCCTGCGCACCATGAAAAGCAAGGTGCTGGAGAAGGCCAGCCGCTTCCCCGGCGCGCTGGACGTCCATCGCATCACGCATGCCCGCGACCTGCGGGAGTTCGACGACGCCTACACGGCGCCCATGCACGGTTTCCGCAATGCGCTGGACTACTGGAGCCGCGCGGCCAGCAAGCCCTGGCTGGCGCACATCCAGGTGCCCACGCTGGTGCTGAACGCGCGCAACGATCCCTTCCTGCCCGAGCCTGCCCTGCCGGGCCCCGCCGAGTGTTCGGCCAGCGTGCTGCTGCACCAGCCGGCGGAAGGCGGTCATGCGGGGTTCCCCACGGGCGTGTTCCCGGGCCATCTGAGCTGGCTGCCGCAGCGGCTGGCGCGCTACTTCGATACGCGGCTGTAAGCCACGGCCAACGAGCGCTCCTGGGCGCCCGGCCGCGCTCAAGAACGGAAGCGCTCCAGCAGCTTGCGCTCTTCCGCCAGCCTGTCCTTGGCCTCGCGGATTTCCACGTCGATCTGCGACTGCTCATAGAAGTCGCTGGAGATATTGCGCGCCTGCTGCAATTGCGAGACCGCCGCGGGCAGCGCGCCCACGGCCAGGTAATAGCGCGCCATGTCCCGGCGCGCAGCGACCGGCTGCTGCAGGGCCTCGGCGCTTTGCGCGATCAACTGGTAAAGACGCGGCTCTTCGTCGCCCCAGGCCTTCAGGCGCTCCTGCAGGAAGGCCATGGCCTCCTGGTGGCGGCCGCTGCGCTGGAGGTTCTGGGCATACAGGTAGCCCAGGATGCGCCGGTCCGGCCAACGCTTGTAGGCCGCATCCGCGCGCTGCAAGGCCTGCGCCGTATCGCCGCTGGCGGACGCCAGCTCGATCTCGGCCCGCGCGATCTGGGGCGAGTCACGATAGCCCTCGCGCGCCTGCGCCAGGGCCCGCTCGGCCTCGGCAGTGTTACCGCGCTGGATTTCGGCCAAGGCCACGCCATAACGGGCGGCGGCCTGCCGCACGCCCGACAGCGACTGCGCTTCGTTGTTCAATTGCTGCACGGCCGCGCGCAGGTTCTGTCCGTCGAGCGCCTGCGTGACGCGCAGGCGCGCCCGCACGAACCAGAAATCGTCGCTGTCGGCGCGATGCAGGTCGGGCATCGCCCGCACACGGTTCTGCATGTCCGACATCCGCTCGATCGACAGCGGGTGGGTGGACGCATAGGCGCCCGCGCCACGGCCCTCGTTCAGGCGGGACACGTTCATGAGGCGGCCGAACATGCGCGCCATGCCGCCCGGGTCGTAGCCCGCCTTGCTGAGCATTTCCATGCCGGCCCGGTCGGCTTCGCGCTCGGCGTCGCGCGAGAAACCCAGTTGCTGGTTGATGGCGGCCGCCTGGCCAAACGCCGCCAGGCCCGAGGCCAGGTCGACGCCGCCCGCCAGGCCTGCCAGCAGGGCAGCGGCCATGGAGGCCATCATGATGGTGCCGGTCTGGTTCTGCTGGGTAAAGCCGCGCGCGATGTGGCGCTGCGAGACGTGGCCGATTTCGTGGGCCAGCACGCCGGCCAGCTCGGACTCGGTGTCGGACGACACCACCAGGCCGCTGTTGATGCCGATGTAGCCGCCCGGCATGGCGAAGGCGTTGATGCCGGGGTCGCGCACCCCGAATACCTCGATCTGCGGTGCGCCGCCGGGGGCATGCGCAGCCAGTTTGCGGCCCATGACAGTGAGGTACTGGATGACCTCGGTATCATCGATGTAGGTGGGATCCCGGCGGCCCTGCACCATGATGGCTTCGCCCAACCGGCGCTCCAGGGCGGGCGAGAGATCCGCGCCCGACGCCGTGCCCATGCTGGGCAGCCCGACCGGCTGGGCCGGCGCGCCGGGCGCCCCCAGCAGGCCCGGCACGAGGACAGCCAGGACGCCTGCCGCGCAGACGCGACGGCCTGCCGAGTAAAGTCGGTTCTCCATCCGTCTATGATAGCGGTTGGCGCCTGCGGGTTCCCTGAAGATGGGGCCCACCCCGAGGCGCTTTGCGCCTCCCCCTCAAGGGGGCGACGCTGGCGGTCCGGCGGCGCCGGCCCCGCTGCGTCCCGGATCGAGGGGAAACGCGTAGGCGCAGGCATGGTGGGCGCTGCCTGGCAGCATGCACGTAGACATGACCGACAGATAAAGAAGGTACCAAGAACGATGCGACCGATACGCAAAGCTGTTTTCCCCGTCGCGGGGCTGGGAACCCGCTTCCTGCCCGCCACCAAGGCCATGCCCAAGGAAATGTTGCCAGTGGTGGACAAGCCGCTGATCCAGTACGCCGTGGAAGAGGCCGTGGCTGCGGGCATCACCGACCTGATCTTCGTCACGGGACGCAACAAGCGCGCCATCGAGGATCACTTCGACTCCGCCCCCGAGCTGGAAGCCGAGCTGGCAGCCAAGAACAAGCATGAGCTGCTCGCCACGGTGCGCGGCGTGCTGCCGCCGCATGTGAACTGCCTGTATATCCGCCAGTCCGCCCCGCTGGGCCTGGGCCACGCGGTGCTGTCGGCCTATCCGGCAGTGGGCAACGAGCCCTTCGCCGTGCTGCTGGCCGACGACCTGATCGACTCCAGCCGCCCCGCGCTGGCCCAGTTGATAGACGCCGCGCTGGCGCACCAGGGCAGCGTGCTGGGCGTGCAGGACGTGCCGCGCGCCGACACGAAGAAGTACGGCATCGTGGCCACCACCCCGCTGGACAGCCGCACCGAGCGCGTCAGCGCCATCGTGGAAAAGCCCGACCCCGAGCAGGCGCCGTCCACGCTGGCCGTGGTGGGCCGCTATGTGCTGGATGCGGAAATCTTCGGCCATCTGCGCGCCACGCGTCCCGGCGCCGGCAACGAGATCCAGCTGACCGACGGCATTGCCTCGCTCATGCAGCACCGCCCCGTCTTTGCGCACCGCTATGAGGGCACGCGTTATGACTGTGGCAACAAGACCGGCATGTTCGAAGCCACGGTCGCCCTGGGCCGCAAGTATCACGGCCTCGAGCCCTGATGCGCCGGGACGGGCAGGGGCCGCGCAACCCCCGGCTCCTGCCCATCCAGCCGCCTACTCAAGCACGATGTTCGCCTGCCGCGCCACCTTCCTGAACGCGGCGATCTCGTGATCCACCCGGGCGCGGAACGGCGCCTCGGGCAGGAACACCGGCAGCATGCCGGCTTGCACCAGCACCTGGCGCACCCGCTCCGACGCCATTGCCCGCTGCAGGGCCGCGGCCAGCCGGTCCCTGGCGGCGGCCGGCGTACCCTTGGGCAAGGCAAGCGCGATCCAGCCGCCAAATGTCGCATCGGGCAGCCCGAGTTCGGCCACCGTCGGCACGTCGGGCAATTGCGCCACCCGTTCCTGCCCGAAGACCGCCAGCGGACGCAGGTCACCGGACTGGATGCGGGCCAGCGTCGCGGCCAGCGTTTCCGGCGCCACGTCGACCTCGCTGCCCAGCAGCGCCGTCACGACCTGGCTGCTGCCGCGATACGGCACGGGCGTCAGGTCCACCTTCGCCGCGATGGCGAATATCTCGCCCATCAGGTGAGTGACCGACCCCACGCCGTAGGTGCCGTAGGTCAGCTTGCCCGGCGCGCTGCGCGCCTGCTGCAGCAGCACTGGCGTGGAGGCGACGTTTCCTTGCTCGCGCGCCACCAGCACCATCGGCAGGTCCGCCACCACGGCCAGCAGGTCGAAGCTTTCCACCGGGTCATAGGGCAGGCCCTGCTTGAGCGCCGGCAGCACCGTGTAGGTGGAGGACCCTGACAGCAGCAGGGTGTAGCCGTCCGGCTCGGCCCGGGCCACCGCGCTGGCGCCGATGATCGTGCTGGCGCCCGAGCGGTTCTCCACCACCACGGCCTGGCCCAGGTCCGCCGCCAGGGGCTCGGCCAGGGCCCGCGCCACCATGTCGTTGGCGCCGCCGGGGCCGAAGGGCACGACGATGCGCACCGGTTTGTTCGGGAAGTCCTGCGCGATGGCCGGCGCCTGCGCCAATGCCACGCCGCAACAAGCCGCCAGCCATGCTCTGGTCCACATCTTCATGCGCATTTCTCCTTGACGTTTTTTTCTTCGTCCACCTGCGGGGACCCGCGGAGGTGTGGAAAATTCTGGGAGCCCGCCCACGGGACAACAAGCACCGAATCGAGAAGCGGCGCTTGCCGTATCGGCAAAACAGGACGGCGAGGGCGGGGGTCGCGCCAGGGGGAGGCTGCCTTGCCGCAACGGCAAGGCCATGCTGCTTTTCTTGTGATTGCCAGCATGCGGCCAGCCGCGTAGATTGGCGCCATCTCCCCTTTTCCCGCCTCTCCCTTCTTGTCGCCATGTCCAGAGAACACGCCATCGCGCAGGCAGCCGCGCATTTCGACAGCGGTCACTTCCAACGCAGGCTGCAGGCGCTGGTCGCCTGTCCCACCGAATGCCAGGAGCCGGATCGCGCCGGCGTGCTGCTGGACTACCTGCACGCCCACCTGGGCCCGCTGCTGCGCGAGCTCGGCTTCGACTGGCAGGTGCTGGACAACCCCGTCGCCGGCGCGCCCCCGTTGATGGTGGCGAGACGCCAGGAGCCCGACGCGGCCTTCACCGTGCTGGCTTACGGCCATGGCGACGTGGTGCGCGGCCACGAGGGCAAATGGCGCGGCGGCCGCTCTCCCTGGACGCTGGACGTGGAGGGTGACCGCTGGTACGGCCGCGGCGCGGCGGACAACAAGGGCCAGCACGCCATCAACCTGGCCGCGCTGGGTGAAACCATCCAGGCGCGGGGCGGCCGCCTGGGCTACGACGTGACCTGGGTGTTCGAAATGGGCGAAGAGATCGGCTCGCCCGGCCTGGATACCTTCTGCGCCCGGCATGCCGACCTGCTGCGCGCCGACCTGTTCCTGGCCTCTGACGGTCCGCGCCTGGGCGCCACCAAGCCGACGGTCTTCCTGGGCGCGCGGGGCGGCTGCAATTTCGACCTCAGCCTGGACCTGCGCGAGGGCGCACACCATTCCGGCAACTGGGGCGGGCTGCTGCGCAATCCGGCCTGGCGCCTGGCGCACGCGCTGGCCAGCCTGGTCGATGCCAACGGCCGCATCCTGGTGCCCGGCCTGCTGCCGAATGAACTGCCCGCCAACGTGCGCGCCGCCTTGCGCGACGTGCGGGTCGCCAGCGACGCGGGCGATCCCGAGATCGACCCCGGCTGGGGCGAACCCGGCCTGAGCCCGGCCGAACAGGTCTTCGGCTGGAACACGCTGGAAATCCTCGCCTTCACCGCCGGCACGCCTGAATCGCCCGTCAACGCCATCCCGGGCCAGGCACGCGCCCACTGCCAGATCCGCTATGTCGTCGGCAGCGACCCTGACCATTTCCTGGCGCACATCCGCGCGCACCTGGACGCGCACGGCTACACGGACGTGGCACTGGCCCAGAGCGGAGAAATGTTCCGCGCGACCCGGCTCGATCCCGACAATCCCTGGGTGGAACTGGTCCTGCAGTCGCTGGCCCGGACCACGGGCCGGCCCGCCACCTTGCTGCCCAACCTGGGCGGCAGCCTGCCCAACGATGTCTTTGCGGAAACGCTGGGCCTGCCCACCGTGTGGGTGCCCCACTCGTATCCGGCCTGCTCGCAGCATGCGCCCAACGAACACCTGCTGGGCAGCGTGGCGCGCGAGGCCTTGCAGATCATGGCGGGCCTGTATTGGGACCTGGGCGAACGGGGCGGCGCCATCGCGCGCGCGCTGCGCGACAGGCCTCGCGCCATTGCGCCGGGGCCATGACGGCCGCCGCCTGACGGTTGCCGCAAGCCCACACACCATGCGCGAGCCGAGATCCCCCAGCCTGCTGTCACGCCACCTGCAGGACACGTCGATACGCTATTTCCTGGAGGTGGCCCGCACCGGCTCCATCGCCGAGGCCTCGCAGCGCCTGAACGTGGCCGGCTCGGCGATCAGCCGGCACATCGCGCAGCTCGAGGAACGGCTGGAAACCAGCCTGTTCGAACGGCACCCGCGCGGCATGGTGCCGAACGCCGCCGGCGAGCTGCTGGCCAGCTACGCGCTCAAGCAATCCCATGACAGCGAGCGCGTGGCCCATGACATCCAGGCCCTGCAAGGCTTGCAGGGCGGGCGGGTGCGCCTGGCCACGTCCGAGGGCTTCGCGATGGAGTTCATGCCCCAGTTGATCGCCAGCTTCCAGCGCCAGCACCCGGGCGTGCATTTCAACCTGGACGTGCTGGCGCCGGCGGAGGTCTCGCGCCGCGTGCTGCAAAGCGATGCCGACATCGGACTGACCTTCACGCTGTCGGCGGAAAAGGACATCCGTGTCGAACTGGTGCGCCCCGCTCCCATCTACGCGGTGATGCGGCGGGAACACCCCTTGGCCGGCCATCGCCGGCTGAGCGTGGCGCAACTGGCCGGCTGGCCGATGGCGCTGCCCGCGCCCGACACCACCGTGCGCCAGATCTTCGACATCGTCTGCAGCCGCAAGCGCGTCGTCATCCAGCCCGCGCTGACCAGCAACTATGTGGCGGGCCTCTTCGGCTTCCTGCGGGACGACGATGGCATCACCATCGCCAGCGGCATCTCGGTGCGCAGGCAGGTCGAGCGCGGCGAGCTCGCCGCCGTCGCGCTGCACGACCAGGGCTTCGCCATGCGCAAGCTGGAGGTGCAGACCCTGGCGGGGCGCGAGCAGCCGCGTGCGGCGCGCGCGTTCCTGGAGGCGCTCATTGCCGAGCTGTCCAAGGACGACGGCGCGCAGTGACCGCGCCGCGGGCCCTGCCGCCAGGCCGAGCTCAGACCGGCAGGCGGGTGGTCGACAGCACCTGGCGCAAGCCGATGAAGGTACGCACCTGGCGCACCCCGGGCAGGTAGAGCAGCTGTTCGGCGTGGAGGCGATTGAAGCTTTCGTTGTCGCGGGTGCGCAGCACCATGATGTAGTCGAACTCACCGGTCACGACATGGCATTCCATGCAGCCGGAAACCTTCTGCGCCGCCACCTCGAAATCCGCGAAGGCCTGGGGCGTGGAACGGTCGAGCACCACGCCGATGATCACCAGCATGCCCATCTCCACCGCCTGCGGATCGAGCAAGGCCACCACCTGCCGGATGAGGCCTGCCTTCTTCAAGCGCTCCACGCGACGCAGGCAGGCGGGAGGGCTCAGGTGGACCTTCTCGGCCAGGCTCTGGTTGGAGATCGACGCATCGGCCTGAAGCAGCCGCAGGATCTGCAGGTCCGTGCGATCCAGCGTCTCGGAGAGCGGAGCGGAAGACGCATTCTTCATGAGAAATTTTATTTCCTTGAAATGCAGAAAATATAAATTATTCGATAAATATAATCGAAAATTATTATTCAACAACCAAAAACAGGACGAATTTCAGAATTAAATTTCCCGCACTTTTCCCTATCATTTCAAGGTCTTTTCCCCTTCTGCCTGCCAGGAATCCGACCATGAATCTCCAGCAACACGCCCGCCATCCGTTGACCTTCGGCCCCACGCCCATCCAGCCGCTCAAGCGCCTGTCCGCCCACCTCGGCGGCAAGGTCGAGCTCTACGCCAAGCGCGAGGACTGCAACTCCGGCCTGGCCTTCGGCGGCAACAAGACCCGCAAGCTCGAATACCTGATTCCCGAAGCCATCGAAGGCGGCTACGACACGCTGGTCTCGATCGGCGGCATCCAGTCGAACCAGACCCGCCAGGTGGCGGCCGTGGCCGCGCATCTGGGCATGAAGTGCGTGCTGGTGCAGGAGAACTGGGTCAACTACTCCGACGCCGTCTATGACCGGGTCGGCAACATCGAGATGTCGCGCATCATGGGCGCGGATGTGCGCCTCGACGCCGCCGGTTTCGACATCGGCATCCGACCCAGTTGGGAGCAGGCGATGGAAGACGTGCGCCGCGCGGGCGGCAAGCCTTTCCCCATCCCGGCCGGATGCTCGGAGCATCCCAAGGGAGGACTCGGCTTCGTGGGCTTTGCCGAGGAAGTGCGGCAACAGGAGAAGGAGCTGGGCTTCACCTTCGACTACATCGTCGTGTGCTCGGTCACGGGCAGCACGCAGGCAGGCATGGTGGTGGGTTTCGCGGCCGATGGCCGCAGCCAGCGCGTGATCGGCATCGACGCCTCGGCCAAGCCCGAGGCGACCCGCGCGCAGGTGCTGCGCATTGCGCAAAACACCGCGAAGCTCGTCGAGCTGGACCGCGAGATCATCGACGCCGACATCATCCTGGATACGCGCTATGGCGGCCCCGAATACGGCCTGCCGAACGAAGGCACGCTCGAGGCCATCCGCCTGTGCGCCCGCCAGGAAGCCATGCTGACCGACCCGGTATACGAGGGAAAATCGATGCACGGCATGATCGACATGGTGCGCAACGGCGAATTCCCCGCCGGCTCGAAGGTGCTGTATGCGCACCTGGGCGGCGTGCCGGCCCTGAATGCCTACAGCTTCATCTTCCGCAACGGCTGAACGCAGTCGCGCCGGTCCGGCGGCGGCGCCGTGCTGCCCGGGCCGGCGTCATGCGCAAGCCCCTGGCGCGCCAGACAAGGAGGACCCGCGATGCAGACCCACGCACGCCCAAGCCCCCGGCGGGAGACAGGCTCCCCCGGCACGCCGGACGTCGACGAGGCGCAGGATTGGCGCGATGCCCTTGATGCGCTGCTGGCCGCATGGGGACCGGAACAAGGCCCGCCGCGGGCTCGCGCCGTCCTGGACGCCTTGCTTGCGCATGCCAGCTCGCGCGGCGTCGACTGGCATCCGGCGGGGCAAGCGCCGGACTCGCGGGCATCAGGCCAGGTCGCGTCCGGGGCTGGCGACGCGGCCCCCGCGCAAGACAAGGACGGGAAGGAAGTAGCGGATCTCTCGGCCTGGCTGCCGCTGGCCTCGAACTGAAGGCGGGGCGGACTCAGCCGGTGGCCGACCGAGGGGCGGGCCGCGCGAGGGGCGGCGCCCCCCAACGCCCCTTGGACGACAGGCGCATCAGTGTGCGCAGCGCCACCAGCAGGCCGATGACCTCGGTCATGGCAGCGGGAATCCACATGGTGAGGCCGCCGATGCTCTGGTCGGTCTGCGCCGACATGGCCATGGCCCGGCCGCACAATTCGAACAAGGGATAGATGTCGCGCTCGGTGAAGGCGATGACCGCCCCCGCGACCATCTGCGGCGCCATGGTCACGATGGGCGAGATCACGCGCCCGCCCGGCGACATGGCCGCGGGCGGACTGGGCCGGCGGTCCAGGATCAGGTTCCAGTACATGAAGCCGCTGATGACCACGGACCAGTTCATCAGGCGGTACAGGCGCCAGTCCAGCATCGAATAGAACTGCACCGACGGCAGCAGCCAGATCAGCACCAGGAAGACGAACAGCGCCGGCACGAAGATGGGATTGGTCAGCACCCCTTCCAGGATGCGCCCCGCCAGCGTGCGGCGGAATCTCATGAGCCGGTTGCGCCAGGCCAGCGGCAGGCCTGCCCGCATGACCGAACCGGGGTAGGCGGCCATGAGCACCAGCGGCCCCAGGTGATGCAGCACCAGGTGCTGGATGCGGTGGATGAAGAACATCCGCTCGGCGTAATAGTCGACCCGGGTGTGCAGCGACAGGTAGAGCAGCACCATGCCGGCCCAGAACAGGGCCTGGCGCGCGCCATTGACCCGGTGCACGCGCTGGCCGCGCAGGAATAGCACGCCCGCCAGCACGAAGGCGGCGATCAGGGTGGGAGAGAACTCCCAGGGAACCAGCCAGCCGATCCAGTCCATGCCCGAGGGTGCCGATAGAAGGAAAAAAAGCCCCGGCACACGCGGCGCGGGGCTTCTGGATTGTAGACGAGCCTAGTTGGCCCGGCCTTGCGCTGAATCAGGTGTAAACCCGAGCCCCGCTTGCCAGGCCGGGCTTGGTCAGGCGTGCTCGCGCGGCTGGCGCGTGTCGCCCCATTGCACGCGGCGCACGTCGGGATGCGCGCTCAGGCGGCGCGCCTGCGACATCAGGTCGCGGCGCTGGCCGGGCTCGCAGCGCACGGTGACGCAGGCCGCCGCCATGCCGGCGGTCTCGCCGCGGTCGACTTCCATGTGCGCCACGTCCAGGCCGGCCGCCTGGAAATCCAGGTAGATCTGCTTGCGCAGGCTGCCCACCGAGGCTTGCGGACACTCGACCGTCAAGCGCGACACGGCGCGGCGTTGGCCTTGCGCGGTCGCGCGGGACACGCCGGCACGGCGAAGGAACAGTTCGAAAAGACGCATATCGACCTCCTGTTGCAGCACGGAACGTCGTAAGCAGGCTCAGCCGCGACTTGCTCCCAGTCGTCGAGCCGGGAACGCGCGGGACGCGTGACCAGGCCTTTCCGAATGGAAGGGTCGCGTGGAACGGATTGGGTGGAATGCACCAGCGGTCCGGAAGGGCTGGATGTGCGCCGATGAAGCGAATCCAGGAAAACCGTTGGTGGTATGCCACACCCTGCAGGACAGGATGCGGCAGGCGGTGCTCTGCGTGAATCCTGTCAGGCAGCGTAGCCGATGCGGGATCGACTACTGTCGCCGTCAGTGGCGGCGTGTCCAGCGCTGTTGCCAGTGCTCACAGAGCAGCTCCGAAATTGAAGAGCCTCGATCTTAGGCCGATTTTCCTTCAAATACAAGCTTTTAGCGGGGTTTTTACGCCCAACTTGCGGAAAATGGCGTCCGCGCAACAGCGGCCCGTCATGCTCAGAGCACGTAGCCGTCCAGCCAGCCCACGGCCGTCCAGATGTAGAGGACGATGGTCGCCACGCCCGACAGCGTCACGATGGTGGCGATCAGCAGATTGGCGATGGCCAGGAAGATCGGGCCCAGCCCCGAGCGGGACACGCGCGCCTGGCCGCTGTTGTAGCGTTGATCGAAGGCCTCGTCCGGCGTCAGGCAATAAATGGCCGAGCTGATGAAACCGTCCACCGCGGGGATCAGCAGCAGGAAGAAGGCGGGGTTGTCCCACCAGCTATCGGCCTGCGTGGACAGCGCCAGCAGGATCAGCGAATAACCGGTGATGAGCCAGGGGCGGCGGCGCCCCATGTACCAGGCATGCGCGCCCAGGAACCCCAGGAAGGTGGCCAACAGCCCAGCCACCAGCTTGTGCCGGAAGTGGCGCGCGCGCGGCGCGGCGGGCCGGGGATTGATCGGCGTCACGTCGATGACATGCATGGCGGGAAAGGGAGAAATGTGACAGTCGGGTGGCAAGCGACCCGCAGCGTACGGCAGGACGGGGCTTTCCCGCAATCCGGATTGCCCCCTTCCTCTGCGGCAACGCAAGCGGACGGCCGCCCGCCCGCGGGTAGAATGCCCGGCATGAGCCTGCCCGACCACGACATCGCCATCCTCGGCGGCGGCCCGGCCGGCAGCGCGCTGGCGCTGCTGCTGGCGCGCACCGCCCCGCGGCCCGACCGCATCGCCCTGTTCCGCGCCCCGCTGCGCGGCGCCGGCCATGCCGCCGACCCGCGCTCGCTGGCCATGAACCATGGCAGCCAGGTGCTGCTGGCGTCGCTGGGCGCCTGGCCCCGCGTGGCGGCCGAGATCCGCACGGTGCACGTGTCGCAGCGCGGCCGCCTGGGCCGCACCCTCATCCGGCATGACGACTACGGCGTGCCCCGCCTGGGCAGCGTCGCGGGCTACAGCGCGCTGCACCAGGCGCTGGCCGAGGCCGTCGCGAAAAGCGGCGTGCAGGTCATCGAGGACGGCCAGGCGCGCCTGGCGCGCCATGACGCCCAGGGCGCCACCATCGAACAGGCCGGACGCGCCTGGTCCTGCGCCGTGGCCGTGCAGGCCGACGGCACGCCTGGCGACGCCGCCCCGCGCGATTACGACCAGCACGCCGTGCTGACCCTGGCGCGCGCCAGCCTGCCGCGCGCGGGCTGGGCCTGGGAGCGCTTCACCCGGGAAGGCCCGCTCGCCCTGCTGCCCCACCCCGCCGGCCCCGACGTCCATTCCGTGGTGTGGTGCTGCCGCCCCGAACGCGCCCGCCAGTTGCAGGCCATGGACGAGGCCGAGTTCTCGCGTGCGTTGAACGCGGCTTTCGGCACCCGCCTGGGCCGCCTGTCCGCCCAGCGCCCGGACGGCGTCTTCCCGCTGGCCCTGCGCCTGCGTCCCGCGCTGGCGGAAGGCCGCACGGCGGCCATCGGCAACGCCGCGCAGACGCTGCACCCGGTCGCCGGGCAAGGCTTGAACCTGGGCCTGCGCGACGCGGCACGGCTTGCGCTGTCGCTGGCCGGCTGGCTGCGGCAGGCCGACACCGATCCCGCCCCCTTGCTGGCGCAATACGCCCAGGCCCGCCAGCCGGACCGCCGCGCCACGGCGGGCGTCACCGACTTCCTGCCCCGGGTGTTCGCCACCGGCCTGCCCGCCGTCGAGCACGCCTGCGGCCTGGCCTTGCTGGGCCTGGACCTGGCGGCGCCGCTGCGCGCGCCCCTGGCACGCCACCTGCTGCAGGGCCTGCGGGCCTGAAAGGCCCGCCAGGCAAGGCCCGGGCGCGCGGCAGGGCCTCCCGGTCATCGGGGGGTTAAAATCCGCCGATGCGCCTCGGCCCCTGGACCCTCCCCAACAATGTATTCGTCGCCCCCATGGCGGGCGTGACGGATCGCCCTTTCCGCCAGCTTTGCAAGAAGCTGGGGGCGGGCTACGCCGTGTCGGAAATGGCCGCCAGCAACCCCCAGCTCTGGGACAGCGTGAAAACCTCGCGCCGGCTGGATCACCGCGGCGAAATCGACCCCATCGCGGTCCAGATCGCCGGCGCCGACCCGGCCATGATGGCCGAGGCCGCCGTCTTCAACGTCCAGCGCGGCGCGCAGATCATCGACATCAACATGGGTTGTCCGGTCAAGAAGGTCTGCAAGGCCGCTTCCGGCTCGGCACTGCTGCGCGACGAACCGCTGGTGGGCCGCATCGTGCAGGCCGTCGTCGACGCCTGCCGCCCGCTGGGCATCCCCGTCACGCTGAAGACCCGCACCGGCTGGGACCCCGAACACCGCAACGCGCTGCGCGTGGCACGCATGGCCGAGGACATCGGCATTTCGGCGCTGATCCTGCATGGCCGCACCCGGGCCGACCTGTATACCGGCCACGCCGAATACGACACCATCCGCGAGGTCAAGGCGGCGTTGTCGATCCCGGTCGTGGCCAATGGCGACATCGACAGTCCGGAAAAGGCCCGCGCCGTCCTGGACTACACTGGCGCCGACGCGGTCATGCTGGGCCGCGCCGCGCAGGGCCGACCCTGGCTCTTCCGCGAGACAGACCATTACCTGCGCACGGGCGAACGCCTGCCGCCGCCCAGCTACGGCGAAATGCGCAGCTTGCTGCTGGCGCACCTGGACGATCACTACCATTTCTATGGCGAGATCACCGGCGTGCGCACGGCGCGCAAGCATATCGGCTGGTACGTCGCCGGCCTGCCCGGGGCCCAGGCGTTCTGCGATGTCATGAACCGCCTGGAATCCACCCGCGAACAGCATCAAGCCGTCGCCGACTGGTTCGGGCGGCTGATGCAGCAGCACGACGCGCCTGACGCCGCGTATTCCCTGGCGGCCTGAGCGGCCGCCAGCCATTTCATTTTTCAGTCCCCCACCTCCGATTCGATACATGAGCAAGAAAGACGTTCTGGAAGACTGCGTGCGCGATAGCCTGGCACGGTATTTCGAAGACCTCGGCGACGCCGAGCCCCACGACATGTGGGAAATGGTGATGCGCTGCGTCGAGCGCCCCGTGCTTGAAGTGGCCATGGAGCGCTCGGGCGGCAACCAGTCGCGCGCCTCCGAAATGCTGGGCATCACCCGCAACACGCTGCGCAAGAAGCTGCTGGCTCACAACATCCGCGCCTGAACGCCCCTCGCCCCTTTTCCATTCCTTCCCTTCCCTGCCCCGATGAAACCTGAAACCGCCCTGCTCTCCGTGTCCGACAAGACCGGCATCGTCGAATTCGCGCGCGCCCTGAACGTGCGCGGCGTGCGCCTGCTGTCGACCGGCGGCACCGCCAAGCTGCTGGCCGAAGCCGGCCTGCCCGTCACCGAAGTCGCCGCCCACACGGGTTCGCCCGAGATCCTGGACGGCCGCGTGAAGACGCTGCATCCGCGCATCCACGGCGGCCTGCTGGCCCGCCGCGACAGCGCCGAGCACATGCAGACGCTGAAGGAACAGGGCATCGACCGCATCGACCTGCTGGTGGTCAACCTCTACCCCTTCCGCGAAACCGTGGCCAAGCCCGGCTGCACCTTCGCCGACGCGGTGGAGAACATCGACATCGGCGGCCCGGCCATGCTGCGCGCGGCCGCCAAGAACCACGGCACGGAAGCCGGCGGCGTGGCCGTCGTGATCGACCCCTCCGACTACA
The DNA here is from genome assembly GCF_900089455.2 of Orrella dioscoreae. NCBI lineage: Bacteria > Pseudomonadati > Pseudomonadota > Betaproteobacteria > Burkholderiales > Alcaligenaceae > Orrella > Orrella dioscoreae. The sequence continues at coordinate 1,168,233 of NZ_LT907988.1, read as the reverse complement.
GCCGCGTGCTGGCCGACATGGACAGCCCCGCCGGCGCCCCGTCGTACGCCCTGCGCCTGGAGCTGGCCGCCAAGGTCTACGCCCACACCGCCGCCTATGACGGCGCCATCGCCGCCTACCTGAGCAGCCTGGCCGAGGCCGCGCCCGCCCAGGACGCCGCGCCCGCCCGCAACCCGTGGCCGCGCGTGCTGACGCTGCAGATGAACCAGGCGCAGGCGCTGCGCTACGGCGAGAACCCGCACCAGAGCGCCGCGTTCTACACCGACGCGCACCGCGCCGCCGGCCTGCTGGGCAACTACCGCCAGTTGCAGGGCAAGGAACTGTCCTACAACAACATCGCCGACGCCGATGCCGCCTGGGAATGCGTGCGCAGCTTCGAGGCGCCCGCCTGCGTGATCGTCAAGCACGCCAACCCCTGCGGCGTGGCCGTGGCAGAAGGCACGCTGGCCGCCTACGAGAAGGCCTTCAAGACCGACCCGACCTCGGCCTTCGGCGGCATCATCGCCTTCAACCGTCCGGTGGACGCGGCCACCGCCGAGGCCGTCAGCGGCCAGTTCATGGAAGTGCTGCTGGCCCCCGCCTATGACGGCGCGGCCCTGGCCATCCTGGCCGCCAAGAAGAACGTGCGCGTGCTGGAGGTGCCGGCCGGCACGGGCCAGAACCCGCTCGACGTCAAGCGCGTGGGCGGCGGCTGGCTGGTCCAGAGCCCGGACGCGCATGACGTGCCGGTCTCCGACCTGAAGATCGTCACCAAGAAGGCCCCCACCGAGCAGCAGTTCAAGGACCTGCAGTTCGCCTGGAAGGTCGCCAAGTTCGTGAAGTCCAACGCCATCGTGTTCGTGGCCGACGGCATGACGATGGGCGTGGGCGCGGGCCAGATGAGCCGCATCGACTCGGCGCGCATCGCCTCGATCAAGGCCGAGAACGCCGGCCTGACGCTGCAGGGCTCGGCCGTGGCATCGGACGCCTTCTTCCCCTTCCGCGACGGCCTGGACGTGGTGTGCGACGCGGGCGCGACCTGCGTCATCCAGCCGGGCGGCAGCGTGCGTGACGACGAAGTGATCGCCGCCGCCGACGAGCGCGGCATCGCGATGGTGCTGACCGGCACCCGTCACTTCCGCCACTGAGACGCCACAGCGCCGCCCCGCCGCCATGCGCATCCTCGGCATCGATCCCGGCCTGCGCCGCACCGGCTTCGGCGTGGTCGATGCCGTGGGCGAACGGCTGCGCTACGTGGCAAGCGGCACGGTGGTCGTGCCCGCCAACCTCGGCCTGTCGCAGCGCCTGAAGGTCATCCTCGACAACCTGCGTGAAGTCGCGGGCGATACCCGGCCCGACGTCGCCGCCATGGAAAAGGTGTTCCTGAACACCAACCCCGCCAGCACACTGCTGCTGGGCCAGGCGCGCGGCGCGGCGCTGTGCGCGCTGGCCGACTCGGGGCTGGAGGTGCACGAGTACACCGCGCTGCAGATCAAGAAATCGGTGGTGGGCACCGGCCGCGCCGCCAAGGAACAGGTGCAGGCGATGGTGCAGCACCTGCTGTCGCTGGACGGACGCCCCGCGCCCGACTCGGCCGACGCGCTGGCCTGCGCGATCTGCCACGCCCACGCCGCACCGCTGGCCGACCGCCTGGGCGGTCTCGGCGCCCTTGCAACCCCTGGCCGCGCGCGCATGCGCCGCGGCCGTCTCATCGCCCTATCATGATCGGACGCATCACCGGCACGCTGCTGGAAAAATCGCCGCCCACGCTGTGCGTGGACGTGAACGGCGTGGGTTACGACATCGACGTGCCCATGAGCACCCTCTACGCCCTGCCCGAAACCGGCGCGCGCGTGACGCTCTACACCCACCTGGCCGTGCGCGAAGACGCGCATGTGCTCTATGGCTTTGCCAGCGCCCAGGAACGCGCCGCGTTCCGCGAGCTGATCAAGGTCAGCGGCATCGGCGCGCGCATCGCGCTGGCGGTGCTGTCCGGCCTGACGGTCGCCGACCTGGCCCAGGCCATCACGCTGCAGGAATCGGCCAGGCTCATCCGCGTGCCCGGCATCGGCAAGAAGACCGCCGAACGCCTGCTGCTGGAAATGCGTGGCAAGCTGGGCGCCGACCTGGGCGCCGCGGCGCCGGCCGTGCCCGACAGCCAGTCGGACATCCTGAACGCGCTCATGGCGCTGGGCTATTCCGACCGCGAATCGAGCGCGGCGCTCAAGGCCCTGCCCGAAGGCGTGGACGTGTCGGAAGGCATCCGCCTGGCGCTGAAGTCGCTGGTGCGCTGACGCGCCAGGACATGCGGGCCTACCTGGCCCGCCGCTCGACCTCGCCCTTGCGCCGAACCGCCTGCGCCAATACCGCCTCCAGCGGCGTGGGCACCACGCCCAGCTCCGTGCTGAGCGGCCGCGTGGCCACGTTGTCCACCGTCAGCGAATCCAGGTTGTCGCGCGACACCAGCGGATCGCCCGGCAGGCATTCGAAGAACATCGCCTGCACACGGGCCAGCGCATCCGGCAAGGCGATGACCGGCCGAGGATGGCCCGCCGCGGCGGCCGCCAGCGACACCAGTTCCCCCAGCGTATACACATGCGGCCCCACGACCTCGTACGTGGCATCGGCCGCGGCTGGCAAGGTCAAGGCGGCCTGCATGGCCAGCACCAGGTCTTCGACATACACCGGCTGCATGCGGGCCTTCGCGCCGCCCACCGGCAGCACGGGAAACCAGCGCGCCAGGCGGCCGAAGAGATTCAGGAAATTGTCGTCCGGGCCGAACACCACCGACGGGCGCATCAGCGTGAAGCTGCCTGCGCCGGGCGACTGGAAGGCCGCGCGGATGGCGGTCTCGCCATCGCCCTTGGAGCGCAGGTACATGCTGGGACCGGAGGGCGACGCCCCCAGTGCGCTGAGATGCAGGAAACGTCCGATGCCGTGCGTGCGGCAGGCGTAGGCCACGCGCCGCGGCAGCAGGACGTGCACGCGCTCGAAGTCGGCGCCATAGGGCTTGCCGCGCTGGCTGTGCAGGATGCCGACCAGGTTGATGACGGCGTCATGCCCGGGCAGCAGTTGCTCGATGACGGCCTCGTCGTGGATGTCGGCTTCCAGCACGGTGGCGGTTGGATGCACCAGCAGGTCGCGTCCGTGCGCCAGGCGGCGGGTGGGAAGGGTGAGGACATGGCCGGCGGCGGACAGGCGAGCGACGAGATGACGTCCGATGAAACCGGTGCCCCCCAGGATCAGGATACGCATGTCGGGCTCCTGTCTTCCAGGTCTGGGATCTACCGCCGATTCTGCGCCGCGAATGCCCGATGCGCAAGGCGGGCCGCCGGAAAGCGGCAGGCCCGCCTTGCGGCGGGCCTGTGGAATGCCGGGACAGCGGACCAAGACCGGCGCCGGGTTGGCGGCCAGCCCCGGCAGCGCTTAGACGACGATGGTCTGCGGGGCGTCCTTGCCCTGCTCGACGATCTCGCCCAGCACGCTGACCGTTTCACCTTGCGAAAGCAGGGTTTGCGCCACGGCGTCGGCCTGGGCGGCCGGCACCACGACGACCATGCCGATGCCGCAGTTGAAGACGCGGTGCATTTCCTCGTCGGCCACCCCGCCTTCGCGCTGCAGCCACGAGAACAGCTCGGGCATCTGCCAGGCATCGCGATGCAGGCGGGCCTGCAGGCCGGGCTGCAGGATGCGCGGCACGTTGTCCAGCAAACCGCCGCCGGTGATGTGCGCCAGGCCCTTGATGGCCGTGCCGTGGGCGGCCAAGGCAGCCAGCACCTGCTTGACGTAGATGCGGGTGGGCGCCATCACGGTTTCCACCAGCGGCTTGCCGTGGAAATCCTGCTCGGGACGGGCGCCGGCGCGCGCGATGATCTTGCGCAGCAGCGAATAGCCGTTGGAATGCGCGCCGCTGGAAGCCAGGCCCAGCACCACGTCGCCCGGCACGATGGTCTTGCCGTCGATGATCGTCGACTTTTCCACCGCGCCCACGGCGAAGCCCGCCAGGTCGTATTCGCCATCGGGGTACATGCCGGGCATTTCGGCGGTTTCGCCGCCGATCAGCGCGCAGCCGGCCAGTTCGCAGCCGCGGGCGATGCCGCCCACGACGCTGGCGGCCGTGTCGACCGACAGCTTGCCGCAGGCGAAGTAGTCCAGGAAGAAGAGCGGCTCGGCGCCCTGCACCAGGATGTCGTTGACGCTCATGGCGACCAGGTCGATGCCGACCGTGTCATGGCGGTTCCACTCGAAGGCCAGCTTGAGCTTGGTGCCCACGCCGTCGGTGCCGGAGACCAGCACGGGCTCGCGGTATTTCCTGGGCACTTCGAAAAGCGCGCCGAAACCGCCGATGCCAGCCATCACCCCTTCGCGCATGGTCTTGGCGGCCAAGGGCTTGATGCGATCGACCAGCGCGTCGCCTGCGTCGATGTCGACGCCAGCGTCGCGGTAGGTCAGGGGAGCCGAGTGAGGATTTGTCATGAGAAAAGCCGTGGGGTATGTAACAATCGCGAAGTTTTGGACGAGAAATCTGCGTCCGCTGGACGTATTTTACGATGACCTACCTTTTAACCCACGCGGGCCCTGCGAAATGCAGCCCTGGCGGGGGTCCGACGGGGGCCGGACGCCGGATGGCGCGGTCCCGCCACGCATGAATCGCCAATTGCTCCTGGACGTGCTGCCCGAACCGGCGCCGTCGTTTTCCAACTTCATTCCCGGACCCAACGACGAGGCGCTGGCCGGCGCGCGCGCGCTGGCGCCGGGACATGCCGCCTATTTCTGGGGGCCGGCGGGCAGCGGCCGCAGCCACCTGCTGCGTGCGCTGGCGGCCTTGCCGCAGGCGCGCTATTTCGGCGCCGACGCCGATCCGCAAGCCTTGCGCGACGCGCCCGACGCCCAGCAGCCGCCCCGGCTGATCGCGGTGGACGACGTGCACCTGCTGGGCGAGGAAGCCCAGGCGGCGCTCTTTGCCCTGTACAATCGCTGGCGCGAATCGGCCGCTTCGGGCCGCGCTTTCGCGCTGGCTGTCGCTGGCGACCGCGCGCCGATGAACATGCCCTTGCGCGAAGACCTGCGCACCCGGCTGGGCTGGGACCTGGTCTTCCGCCTGGCGTTGCTGTCCGATACCGACAAGCTGGCCGCATTGACGCTGCAGGCCGGTGACCGGGGCCTGCAGTTGGCCCCGGAAGTCCTGAACTGGATCCTGACCCGCTACGAGCGCGACATGCGCCGGCTCGCCACGCTGCTGGACGCCCTGGACCGTTATTCCCTGGCATCCGGCCGCGCCATCACCATTCCGCTGCTGCGCGCCATGCTGGCAGACCAAGAAGCCAACCGACCTCAATGACCACCCTTCCCGCCCGGATTGCCCTGTTCGACCTGGACCACACGCTGCTGCCCCTGGACAGCGATTACCAGTGGGCCGACTACCTGGCCCGCACGGGACGCGCGGGCGATCCGCAGGTGGCGCGCCAGCGCAACGAAGACCTGATGGTGCGCTACAACGAAGGACGGCTCACCGCCGAGCAGGCGGCCGAGTTCATGCTTGGCCTGCTTGCCGCGCACACGCCCTTCGACCTGGCCACCTGGCACGAATCCTTCATGGCCGAGGTCGTGCGCCCAGCCATCCAGCCCCAGGCGCTGGCGCTGGTGGACCAGCATCTGGCCGCGGGCGACCTGGTCGCCATCGTCACGGCCACCAATACCTTCGTCACTGCCCCGATCGCGCGCGCCTTCGGCGTGCCCACGCTGATCGGGACCGAACCGCAGTTCGTGAACGGCCGCTACACCGGCCGCATCGACGGCACGCCCAGCTTCAAGGAAGGCAAGGTGACGCGCGTCGCCGCCTGGCTCGAGACCCTGGGCACGCGCCTGGACGCCTTCGAGACCAGCTATTTCTACAGCGACTCGGTCAATGACCTGCCGCTGCTCGAGGTGGTCACGCATCCGGTGGCCGCCAACCCCTCGCCCGCCCTGCGCGAGATCGCGCTGTCGCGCGGCTGGACCGTGCTGGACCTGTTCAGCGAACTGGAAGACCTGAAGTCCTGATGATTACCGACACCATCAAGCGTTTCGTCTCGCGCCTGCTGCGCCCCACGGCCAGCGGCCCCCAACGCATCGCCCGCGACCGCCACGGCATCGACCGCCGCAACGTCTCGCGCCACGCGATCAAGGTCTGCGAGGTGTTGCGCCAGCATGGCTACGAAGGCTATATCGTGGGCGGCGCGGTGCGCGACCTGATCGTCGGCCTGGAACCCAAGGACTTCGACGTCGCCACCAACGCCACGCCGGAGCAGACCCGCCCGCTGTTCCGCCGCGCCCGCATCATCGGCCGTCGCTTCCAGCTGGTGCACGTGGTGTTCGGACAGGAGGTCATCGAGACATCGACCTTCCGCGCGCCGGCCGCCGCCACGCAGAAGACCGACGAGCACGGCCGCATCCTGAGCGACAACGAGTTCGGCACCCAGGAACAGGACGCCATCCGCCGCGACTTCACGATCAACGCGCTGTACTACGATCCGCTGACGGAAGAGGTCATCGACTACTGTCACGGCGTGGACGACCTGAAGAAGCGCGTGGTGCGCATGATCGGCGATCCGCAGACCCGTTACCGCGAAGACCCCGTGCGCATGCTGCGCGCCGTGCGCTTCTCGGCCAAGCTCAACGGCCAGATCCACCCCGAGACGCTGTCGCCCATCCGCCCGATGGCCGACCTGCTGGGCAACGTGCCCGCTTCGCGCCTCTTCGACGAAATGCTGAAGCTGCTGACCTGTGGCCACGCCATGGATTGCCTGCGCCAACTGCGTGAAGTGGGCCTGCATCGCGGCCTGCTGCCGCTGCTGGACGTGGTGCTGGAGCAGCCCGGCGGCGAGCGTTTCGTCGAACTGGCGCTGGAGCGCACCGACGTGCGCGTGCGCAGCGGCAAGAGCGTGAGCCCCAGCTTCCTGTTCGCCGCGCTGCTGTGGCAGTTGGTGGACGTGCGCTGGAAGCAGTTGCTGGAACAGGGCGAGCACACCATTCCCGCGCTGACGCAGGCCGCCGACTCGGTGCTGGACGAACAGACCGAGAAGCTGGCCATCCAGCGCCGTTATGCCGCCGATATGCGCGAGATCTGGTTCATGCAGCCGCGCTTCGAGCGCCGCCTGGGCAAGACGATCTGGCGCATGATCGAGCAGCCGCGCTTCCGCGCGGCCGTGGACTTCCTGCAACTGCGCGCCGCCGCCGGCCAGTTCGACAGCGTGCTGGCCCAGTGGTGGATGGACCTGGCTGACAACGACGACGCCTCGCGCGCCGCGATGATCGAGGCGCTGGCCAACGAGCCGCGCGAGGAAGGCACGGGCGCCGCCCGCAAGCGCCGCCGCCGTCCGCGCCGCAAGCCGCAAGGTGGCGCGGCGCCAGCCGGCGAATGACGCTGGCCGGCACGCACATCGCCTATATCGGCCTGGGCGCCAATCTGGGCGATGCCGCCGGCGCCCTGCGCGCCGCGCTGGCCGAACTCGCTGCCAACCCAGGCGTACAGGCCTGCGAGGCCTCGCCCTTCTACCGCAGCGCCCCCGTGGATGCCACGGGCCCCGACTTCATCAACGCCGCGGCGCGCCTGCAAACGACGCTGGCGCCGCTGGACCTGCTGGCGCTGCTGCAGGGCATCGAACTGGCGCACGGGCGCGAACGCCCCTATCGCAATGCGCCGCGCACGCTGGACCTGGACCTGCTCTGCTACGACGACGTGTCGCTGGACACCGAGCGTCTCGTGCTGCCCCACCCGCGCATGACCGGCCGCGCCTTCGTGCTGCTGCCGCTGCGTGACCTGGCGCCCGGCCTGCGGCTGCAGGGCCGCGGGCTGGACGATTGGCTGGCGGCTTGCGGCGAGCAGGCGATCACGCCGCTGCCGAACTGAGCGCCTGGCGCGCATGCCCGGGGTGCCGGGCACCCAAGGCCGGCGGCGCCGTATCGATCACCACCGACTCGGGCAGGCGGAACACCGCCACCGCCTCGCGCAGGCGATTGGCCTGCGACGCCAGCGAACCGGCAGCGGCCGCGGCCTCTTCCACCAAGGCGGCGTTCTGCTGCGTCACGCTGTCCATCTGCGATACCGCCAGGTTCACCTGATCGATGCCGCTGGCCTGCTCCTGCGTGGCCATGGAAATCTCGCTCATGATGCTGGTGACGCGGCGCACCGCGTCCAGGATCTCGCCCATGGTGGCACCGGCGCTGTCCACCTGGCGCGCGCCGTGGTCCACCTTGGCGCTGGAGTCCTCGATCAGGTCCTTGATCTCGCGCGCGGCGCCCGCGCTGCGTTGCGCCAGCGAGCGGACTTCCGAGGCCACCACGGCGAAACCCTTGCCCTGCTCGCCTGCGCGCGCGGCCTCGACCGCCGCGTTCAGCGCCAGGATGTTGGTCTGGAAGGCGATGCTGTCGATCACGCCCACGATCTCGCCGATGCGCGAGGAGCTTTGCGCGATGGCCTGCATGGTGTCGACCACGCCGCCCACGGCGGCATGGCCGCGCTCGACCACCTGGGATGTCTGCGTCGCCATGTCGCTGGCCTGGCGCGCGCTGTCGTTGTTCTGCTTGACCGCCGAGGCCAGCTCTTCCATGCTCGCCGCCGTTTCCTCCAGCGAGGCCGCCTGCTGCTCGGTGCGGGCGGACAGGTCGGTGTTGCCGGCCGAGATCTCGCGCGTGCCGACGTGGATTTCCTCGACGCCCTGGCGCACCTGCCGCACCGTCGTCACCAGGCCTTCCTGCATGGTCTTGAGCGCAACCAGCAATGCACCGATTTCGTTCGTGCCGCCATCGGGCACGCGATTGGCCAGGTTGCCCGCCGCGATCCGCTTGAACAGTTCCCCCACGTCGTGCAGGGGCTGCACGATGATGCGGCGGATCATCACGAAGACGCCCACCGCCAGCGCCAGGCCCGCGGCCAGCACGCCTGCCAGCACCAGCGAGAACAGCGCCGTCATGTCCGTGATGCCTTCCAGCGCGGCCCCGCCGATCGCGTCCGACGAGGCCATGAATGCGCTCTGCGCCTTCATGTAGGTTTCCTGGACGCCCTGGGTGCCCTGCTTCAGGTAGGCCGCCATGTCGCCTGCTTCCAGCACGCGCGCCACGTTGTTCAGGTTGGTTTCGTATTGGCGGTACGCCTGGACATAGGCCGCCGTCACCGAGCTGGCGCGATCACCCGCGGTCAGCGCCGCCTCGAAGCGGGCGAAGTGCCGGCCCGCTTCGGCCACGTGGGCCAGCGCGGTGTTCAGCGCGGTCTTGTCGCCGGCATTGCCTTGCGTGACACGCGTGGCATAACGGCTGAAATCGGTACGCGCGGCCACCAGGGACAGCGACGCCGCGCTGACGGCATTGCCTTCCACCACGGAGTTGCGATGCAGCTCACGCACATCGGCGCCGACGCGATCCAGGGCGACGTAGCCCAGGCCGCCCAGCAGCAGTTGAAACACGAAAAACACCACGACCACACCCAGCAGGGTGGTCGATATCTTCAGATTGCGAAACACGAAAGTCTTCCTTTCTGTCGGAGGCGAGGCGCCGGATTCTGCTTACCCCCCTCTTGTACAGGAACCGCGCCGCAAGCAATGCCATGAAAAAGGCGGGCCCGAAGGCCCGCCCAAGTCATTCCAACAGATAGGCAGCGAACCTACTCAGCCGCCACCGGGATCTTGCCGATCTTCGCCTGCCAGGTGCGCGGGCCGGTGTTGTGGACCGACACGCCTTGCGCGTCGACCGCGACCGTCACCGGCATGTCCTTGACCTCGAACTCGTAGATGGCTTCCATGCCCAGGTCCTCGAAGGCCACGACGCGCGCGCCGCGGATGGCCTTGGAGACCAGGTAGGCCGCGCCGCCCACGGCCATGAGGTAGGCCGAGCCGTGCTTGCGGATCGCCTCGATGGCGACGGGACCGCGCTCGGACTTGCCAATCATGGCGATGAGACCGGTCTGGGCCAGCATCATGTCCGTGAACTTGTCCATGCGGGTGGCGGTGGTGGGGCCGGCCGGGCCGACCACTTCGTCGCGCACCGGATCGACCGGGCCGACGTAGTAGATGACGCGGTTGGCGAAGTCCACCGGCAGCGACTCGCCGCGCGCCAGCATGTCCTGGATGCGCTTGTGCGCGGCATCGCGGCCCGTCAGCATCTTGCCCGACAGCAGCAGGGTCTGGCCCGGCTGCCAGCTGGCGACCTGTTCGCGCGTGAGCGTGTCCAGGTTGACCTGCTCGGACTTGTTGTAGTCGGGCGCCCAGTGCACGTCCGGCCACTCGGACAGCGCGGGCGGATCCAGGCGGGCGGGGCCCGAGCCGTCCAGCACGAAATGCGCGTGGCGGGTCGCGGCGCAGTTGGGGATCATGGCCACGGGCTTGGAGGCCGCGTGCGTGGGGAAGGTGTGGATCTTGACGTCCAGCACGGTCGTCAGGCCGCCCAGGCCCTGCGCACCGATGCCCAGCGCGTTGACCTTTTCATAGAGTTCGATGCGCAGTTCTTCCAGCTTGTTCTGCGGGCCGCGGGCCAGCAGCTCGTGCATGTCCAGGTCTTCCATCAGCGATTGCTTGGCCATCAGCATGGCCTTCTCGGCGGTGCCGCCGACGCCGATGCCGAGCATGCCCGGGGGGCACCAGCCCGCGCCCATGGTCGGGACGGTCTTGAGCACCCAGTCCACCAGCGAATCGCTGGGGTTGAGCATGACGAACTTGGACTTGTTCTCGGAACCGCCGCCCTTGGCGGCCACCTGCACGTCGACGGTGTCGCCGGGCACCAGTTCGACGTTGACGATACAGGGCGTGTTGTCGCGGGTGTTGCGGCGGGCGAACAGCGGATCGTCCAGCACCGAGGCACGCAGCGGATTGTCCGGATTCAGGTAGCCCTGGCGAACGCCTTCGTCGCAGAGCGCCTGCAAGCTCCTACAGGACTCGAAGCGCACGTTCATGCCGACCTTCAGGAACACGTTGACGATGCCGGTGTCCTGGCAGAGCGGGCGGCGGCCTTCGGCGCACAGGCGCGAGTTGGTGAGGATCTGCGCCATCGCGTCGCGCGCGGCGGGGCTTTCCTCGCGCTCGTAGGCGCGCGCCAGGTGGCGGATGTAGTCGACGGGATGGTAGTAGCTGATGAACTGGACCGCGTCGGCGATCGACTGGATCAGGTCATCTTCCTTGATGGTCACGGACATGGCGTATCGCTGTGGAAGTGAAAGGAAAGGGGGGCGGAGCCCGCGCGAGGACGGCGGGCGGCTGACGCAAGTCGGCAATCATACGGCGGGCGCGGCCGCGGCGCGAATGCCCCGGGACATCGCCCCCCGGGCGGGCCCGGGCGGCCCCCGCGCCCCAGTCCGCGCCAGCCACGCTAAAATCGAACGTTACCCTCGCCCCGCCTCCTCTTCCGGAGCCGGGAGCGGTCCGCAAGCATCCACCCGGCAGACTCCAACGGCCAGGCCTCAACCCGGCACGTCCAACCCATGCTCACTTTCCAGCAAATCATCCTCCGGCTACAGCAGTATTGGGACCAGCAAGGCTGCGCCCTGCTGCAACCCTACGACATGGAAGTGGGCGCAGGCACCTCGCATACCGCCACGTTCCTGCGCGCCATCGGCCCCGAACCCTGGCGCGCGGCCTACGTGCAGCCCTCGCGCCGCCCCAAGGACGGCCGCTACGGCGAGAACCCCAACCGCCTGCAGCACTACTACCAGTACCAGGTGGTGCTCAAGCCCGCGCCCACCGACATCCTGGACCTGTACATCGGTTCGCTGCAGGCGCTGGGCATCGACCCGGCCGAGCACGACATCCGCTTCGTCGAGGACGACTGGGAAAACCCGACGCTGGGCGCCTGGGGCCTGGGCTGGGAAGTCTGGCTGAACGGCATGGAAGTCACCCAGTTCACCTACTTCCAGCAGGTCGGCGGCCTGGATTGCAGCCTGACCACCGGCGAGATCACCTACGGCCTCGAACGCCTGGCGATGTACCTGCAGGGCGTGGAAAGCGTCTATGACCTCGTCTGGACGGAAGGCGGCCCCGGCGGCGCGCCCGTCCTGTATCGCGACGTGTTCCACCAGAACGAAGTGGAACAGTCCACCTACAACTTCGAACATGCCTCGGCGCCCATGCTGTTTGCCCATTTCAACGACTACGAAGCCGAGGCCAAGCGCCTGATGGAAGTGCCGCTGGCCCTGCCGGCCTATGAAGCGACGCTCAAGGCCGCCCACACCTTCAACATGCTGGACGCGCGCGGCGCGATCAGCGTGACCGAGCGTGCCGCCTACATCGGCCGCATCCGCAACCTGTCGCGCGCCGTCGCACAGGCCTATTACGATTCACGCGAAAAGCTGGGCTTCCCCATGGCAAGCCGCCAAGACGTGGAGGCCGCACAATGAGCGCCCAGGACATCCGCCCCCTGCTGATCGAGCTCTTCACCGAAGAGCTTCCGCCCAAGGCCTTGCGCAAGCTGGGCCAGGCCTTCGCCGAGGGCCTGCGCGCCAGCCTGGCCGCCAACGGTTTGCTGGCCGAGAACTGCGACGTCACGCCTTACGCCACGCCGCGCCGCCTGGCCGCCCTGTTCTCGCAGGTGCGCGCCCAGGCGCCCGAGCAGACCTACGCCGAGAAGCTCATGCCCGCGCAGATCGGCCTGGCCGCCGACGGCACCGCCACCCCCGCGCTCGTGAAGAAGCTGGCCGCCAAGGGCCTGGCCGACATCGACCTCGCCACGCTCGCGCGCGAATCCGACGGCAAGCAGGACTACCTGGTCGCGCGCGGCACGGCGCCCGGCATCGCGCTGGCCGAAGGCCTGCAGCAGGCGCTGGACGCCTCGCTGGCCGCCCTGCCCATCCCCAAGGTCATGCGCTACCAGCTGGACGATGGGCACACCACCGTGCGCTTCGTGCGCCCGGCCCACGGCCTGGTCGCGCTGCATGACACCGACATCGTGCCGGTCACCGCCCTGGGCCTGACCGCCGGCCGCACGCTGCGCGGCCACCGCTTCCTGTCCAAGCACGCGTTCGACCTGGCCGCCGCCGGCGACTACGCCCAGTTGCTGGCCGAGGAAGGCCACGTCATCGTCGCCTTCGACACGCGCCGCGCCACCATCGAGGCCCAGCTGCAGACCCAGGCCGCGCGCCTGGGCGGCTCGCTGGGCACCGATCCCGAGGTCGAGTCGCTGCTGGACGAGGTCACCGCGCTGGTCGAATGGCCCACGGTGTACGCCGGCGAGTTCGAGGAACGCTTCCTGGCCGTGCCGCAGGAATGCCTGATCCTGACCATGCGGTTGAACCAGAAGTACTTCCCGCTGTTCGACCCGGCCAGCGGCAAGCTGACGCATCGCTTCCTCATCGTCAGCAACATGAGCACCAAGGACCCGCACAACATCATCGAAGGCAACCAGCGCGTGGTGCGCCCGCGCCTGGCCGATGCCGAGTTCTTCTTCCAGACCGATCGCAAGACGCCGCTGGCCAGCCGCAACGCGCAGCTGGGCAGCATCGTCTATCACAACAAGCTGGGCAGCCAGCTCGAGCGCGTCGAGCGCGTGCGCGCCCTGGCGCGCTTCGCCGCCACCACGCTGGGCGGCGACGCCCGGCAGGCGGACCGCGCCGCCGAGCTGGCCAAGGCCGACCTCAGCACGCTGATGGTGGGCGAATTCCCCGAGCTGCAAGGCGTCATCGGCGCCTACTACGCGACGGGCGACGGCGAATCGCCGGAGGTGGTGCGCGCGTTGCGCGAGCAATACCGCATCCGCCTGGACGCCCCCGTGGACCGCGACGGCCTGACCGCCGCCGTGCTGTTCCTGGCCGAGCGCGCCGAGACCCTGGTGGGCATCTGGAGCATCGGCCAGGCCCCCACCGGCGAACGCGACCCCTTCGGCCTGCGCCGCGCCGCGCAAGGCATCATCAGCGCGTTCGAGCAACTGGCCGCGGGCGGCTGGCTGAAGGCCGCCGAGAACGGCCCGCTGACGCTGAGCGACCTGCTGGCGCAAGCCGCCGCCGGCTTCGGCGAAGGCCGCGTCGCCCCGGCAGTGCTGACCGAAGTGCGGGATTTCATCTATGAGCGCGTGCGCAACCAGCTGGCCGGCGAGTTCGACCGCAGCGCCGTCGACGCCGTGATCGCCCTGCAGCCGCCGCTGCACCAGGTGGCCGCGCGCGTGCGCGCCGTGGTGTCCTTCCTGGCCCTGCCCGAGGCGGCCAGCCTGGCCGCCGCCAACAAGCGCATCGGCAACCTGCTGAAGAAGGCCGAAGGCGAGCCGGGCGACCCCGACGCGTCGCGCTACGTGGAAGCCGCCGAACGCTCGCTGGCCGAAGCCGTCGACACGCTGCAGCCGCAAGCCGATGCCTGCCTGGCCGCCGGTGACTTCGGCGCCGCGCTCAGCACGCTGGCGCAAGCCCGTGGCGCGGTCGACGCGTTCTTCGCCGACGTCATGGTCATGGCCGATGACCCCGACGTGCGCGCCAACCGGCTCGCGCTGCTGGCGCGGCTGCACCGCCTGATGAACCAGGTTGCCGACATTTCCAGGCTTGCCCAGTGAAGCTCATCATCCTTGACCGCGACGGGGTCATCAACCAGGACCGCAAGGACTTCGTGAAGTCCGCGGACGAATGGATCGCCCTGCCCGGCAGCCTCGCCGCCATCGCGCGCCTGTCCCAGGCGGGCTGGAAGGTCGTCGTGGCCTCCAACCAGTCCGGCATCGCCCGCGGCCTGTTCGACATGGCCGCCCTGACCGCCATGCACAACAAGCTGCGCAAGGAGCTGGCGGCGCTGGGCGGCGCGGTCGACGCCTTCTTCCTGTGCCCGCACGGGCCGGACGACGGCTGCGTCTGCCGCAAGCCGCTGCCCGGGCTCTTCCACGACATCGCGCGCCGCTACGACGTCTCGCTGGACGGCGTGCCCGCCGTGGGCGACTCGCTGCGCGACCTGCAGGCCAGCGTCCAGGCGGGTTGCCGCCCATGGCTGGTGCGCACCGGCAACGGCGAGAAGACCGCCGCCAGCCCCGAACTGCCCCCCGGCACCGAGATCCGCGACGATCTTGCCGCCGTGGTCGACGCGTTGCTGGAGGCATGATGGCGGGGTTGCGCTCGTTCCTGTACGCGGTGTTCCTCGTGGTCACCGTCATCCCGTACGCCTTCGCCTGCATCCTGTGGGCGCCGCTGCCGCTGGGTCCGCGCTACCGCCTGACCGTGGGCTGGCCGCGCCTGGCGCTGTGGGGGGCGAAGGTCATCTGCGGCATCCGCTGGAAGGTCGAAGGGATGGAGAACCTGCCCGAGGGTGGCGCCATCATCCTGGCCAAGCACCAGTCGGCCTGGGAGACGCTGTACTTCCCGGGGTACTTCCCCCGCCAGGTGTGCTTCGTCTACAAGCGCGAACTGCACCGCGTGCCTTTCTTCGGCTGGGGCCTGGCGCTGCTGCGCATGATCCCCATCGACCGCGCGCGCGGCCGCGACGCCTTCGAGCAGGTCGCCTCGCTGGGCGCGAAGCGCCTGGCCGAAGGCCGCTGGCCGCTGCTGTTCCCGGAAGGCACCCGCATCCCCGTCGGCCAGGCCGGCCGCTACAAGATGGGCGGCGCGCTGCTCGCGCACCGCACCGGCGCGCCCATCATCCCGATGGCCCACAACGCCGGCGAGTGCTGGCCGCGCAATGCCTTCGTGAAGCGTCCGGGCCTCGTCACGCTGTCTTTCGGTCCGGCCATCGATCCCACGGGCCTCACGCCTGAAGAGATCAATACCCGCGTGCAGACGTGGATCGAGACCGAGATGCGCCGCCTGAGCCCGGAACGCTACAGCGGCCCTTTCGTTCCCCCTCCTGCCCAGGCGCCACGCGCGACATGATGCCTGGCGGCCGGGTGCAACTGGATCTGTTCGACCCGGTGATGCCGGCGCCGGTGGCGCCTCGCGTGCCCGCGCCGCCCGCCAGCGCCCCCGTGCAGGTGGCGCCGGATACCGCGCCTGTCGCGCCGGCGTCCAGGCCCGTCGCCCCGGCCCCTGCACGCCCTCCGGCAGCGCCCGTTGCCCGGCCCGCCGCACCGCCTGCGCCGCCTTCGCTGGCCCCTTCCCGTCCTTCCGCCACGCCGGCCTCGCGCGTGCCCACGCCGCGTCCGCCGTCGCTGCCCGACGGCGCGCGCTGGCGCGAGACCGGGACAGAGCAGCAAGCCATCGGCTACGTGCTGCTGCGTTCGCGCCGCCGCAGCATCGGCTTCGTGATCGGCGACGATGGCTTGCGGGTGACCGCGCCGAACTGGGTCACGTTGGCCCAGGTGGACGAGGCCGTGCGCGAAAAGTCCCGCTGGATCCTGTCGAAACTGCGTGACTGGCACACGCGCCAGGAACGCCTGGCCCTGGCGCACACACGCTGGCAGGCCGGCGGCGAACTGCCTTACCTGGGCCGGCGCATCCAGTTGCAGCTCGGCACGCCGCCCGCCGCCGAAGCCGGCGCAGCGCGGCCCGCCAACCCGCGCGCCATGCAGGCGATCTACTCGGGCGACCCCGAGCGTCCCCAGGACGGCGACACGCTGTGGCTGCCCCTGCCGCCCGACGCCGATCACGCGCGCATCCGCGACAGCGCGCAGGCCTGGCTGCAACGCCGCGCCGCGCAATGGTTCGACGTGCGCCTGAAGGTGTTCCTGGACCGCAGCGGCCTGCGCATCAACCGCTGGCGGCTGTCGTCGGCCACCACGCGCTGGGGCTCCTGCACCAGCGACGGCAACATCTCGCTGAACTGGCGCCTGATCCATTTCGCGCCCGACATCATCGATTACGTCATCGCCCACGAACTCGCGCACCTGCGCGAGATGAACCACAGCCATGACTTCTGGGCCGAGGTCGGCCAGATCCTGCCCGACTACGAAGCCGCGCGGGATGTCCTGCGCAAGCATGCGCCGGGCGACCTGCCGGGCTGAACGTCCCTGTTGCCGCCGAGCGGCCCTTTCCCTCGCCGAGGATCCTGATGGCCGACACCGACCTACGCCGCTACGCCCCCGCCACGGAACGCAACCGCCAGCCCATCCTGGACGTGTTGCAAGGTCTCCTGCCGTCCGCCGGCCATGCGCTGGAGATCGGCAGCGGCACGGGCGAGCATGCCGTGTTCTTCGCACAGGCATTCCCCAACTGGACCTGGCAGCCCACCGAGGCCGACCCGTCGGCCCTGCCGTCGATGCAGGCCTGGGCCGACCATGCCGGGCTGCCCAACCTGCGCGCGCCCCGCCTGCTGGACGTCAACGCCGGCGAGTGGCCGGTTGAGCCGGCCGACGCCATCGTCTGCTGCAACGTCATCCATTATTCGCCCTGGGCCTCCACGCCGGCCCTGCTGGCGGGCGCCGCAAGGACCTTGCGTCCAGGCGGCTTGCTGTATCTGTACGGCCCCTATCGCCGCCACGGTGCGCACACGGCGCCCAGCAACGAGGCGTTTGACCAATGGCTGAAAGCGCGTGATCCCGCTTTCGGCGTGCGCGACCTGGAAGCGGTCCGCGACCTGGCCCAGGCACGGGGCCTGGTGCTGGAAGACGTGATCGACATGCCGGCGAACAACTTCAGCGTCGTGTTCCGCAAGGCGCCCGCACCAGGCCAGGCCTGAGCCGTGCAAGCCGGAGGCGCTGCGTGGGGGGCTACTCCCCCCAGCGCAGCGCCTTGACGATACGAGGATAGAACGTCATGTCCTCACGCCGCATGCGCTCGAACACCTGCCGCAGCACCGTGTTGGCATCGCGGCGGAAACCTTCCTCGTGCAGCGCCAGGCGCCGCGGCGTGTTCCAGCGCGCGGCGAAGGCGCCGTAGGAAGCGGCGATCGACGCCATCTCCTGCTGGTACTGCCTGCCCATGTCGGCCAGCCGCCGGTCCCTGCCCCGCTGCAAGGCCGGATAGAGCGCCTGGTCCTCGACCGCCAGATGCAGTTTGATGAGACTGCTCATGGCCACGATCCGCCGCGCGATGTCCTCCGCGTTGCGGGCCACGCCCGCATTGGCCAGGTCGCGCAAGGCGGCAATGTGCGCCAGGATGTCGTGATGCTGGCGCTTGAACTTGTCCAGATTCATGCTGTTCTCCTTGGCGTGGCCAAGCGCCGGGGGCGCATTCGATGCCCCCCTTGCGCCCGGCCAGCGCTCACTTTTTCATCGAGGACTCAGTCCGCGCAATGGCCGCAGCAGGCGCTGGCCGATGCTGTCGCCCCGCCTGTCGTGGCGGCAACGGGCGCAGCCGGACTACGCAGCCCGCTGATCACCTGCCAGGCCACCGACAGCGCACCGATGATGAACACCACGTCGCCGAAGGTGCGAACCCAGCGCAGGGTCTGCAGGATGGGCTGCTGCATGAAGGCTTCGCTGCGCGCGTACCACATCCCCTCGCTCGCGCTGGCATGGAACTGGATGAGGCCGACGGGCAGCAGGCTCGTGAACATCATCAGCGCCAGGCCGATGTTCAGCCACCAGAAGCCGCGCCGCATCAGGCGGTCATCCATGACCAGTTGCGGCCGGACGTAGCGCAGCACCAGCAGGGTGAAGCCCAGCGCCAGGAAGCCGTAGACCCCGAAGAGCGCCGCATGGGCATGCACCGGCGTGGTGTTGAGGCCCTGGAGGTAATAGAGCGAGACCGGCGGGTTGATCATGAAGCCGAAGACGCCCGCGCCCAGCATGTTCCAGAAGGCCACGGCCACGAAGAACATCAGCGGCCACTTCAACTGCGCCATCCACGGCGCGCGGAACTTCAGGCGCCAGTTCTCCCAGGCCTCGTGGCCCAGCACCACCAGCGGCACCACTTCCAGCGCGCTGAAGGCCGCGCCCACCGCCATCACGGGCGTGGTCGTGCCCGAGAAATACAGGTGATGGAAAGTGCCCGGCACGCCGCCCAGCATGAAGAGCGAGGCGGACGCCAGGCTGGCGACCGTCGCCATGCGATAGGACACCAGGCCCAGGGTCGAGAAGATGAAGGCCAGCGCGGTGGTCGCGAACACTTCGAAGAAGCCTTCGACCCACAGATGCACCACCCACCAGCGCCAGTACTCCATCACCGACAGGTGCGTGCGTTCGCCATAGGCCAGGCCCGCGCCGTAGAAGAGCCCGATGGCCACGACCGAGGAGGTCAGCAGCGCCAGCAGGTTCTTGTCGCCGCCCTTGCGGCGCAGGGCGGGCACGATGCCGCGCGCCATCAGCACCAGCCACAGCAGCACGCCCACGAACTTGCCGATCTGCCACAGGCGGCCCAGGTCCACGTACTCATAGCCCTGGTGGCCCAGCCAGAAGTTCAGGTTGGCGGGCAGGATGTGCGCGATGGCAAGGTAGTTGCCGCTGAAGGAACCCAGCACGACCACCACCAGCGCCCAGAATAGGACGTTCACGCCCAGCTTCTGGTACTTCGGATCCTTGCCTCCGTTGATGAGCGGCGCCAGGAACAGGCCCGCGGCCAGGAAGCCCGTGGCGATCCAGAAGAGCGCCGCCTGGATGTGCCAGGTGCGCAGCAGCGAATACGGGAACCAGCGCGACAGCTCCAGGCCATAGAAATGCTGGCCCTCCACCGTGTAGTGCGCGGTCGCCCCGCCCAGGAACACCTGGAAGACGAACAGCGCCACCACCAGGAACAGGTACTTGCCCAACGCGCGTTGCGAAGGGGTGAGCGGCACCAGGGTCAGCGGGTCGCGCGCTGGCGCGGCGGGCAGGGCGCCCTCCTCCTTGCGCAGGAAAGCCCAGCCCCAGATCAGCAACCCCACGCCCGCCATCATGATGACGACGCTCACGATGGACCACATCACATTTTCCGCTGTCGGGCGATTGCCGATCAGCGGTTCGTGCGGCCAGTTGTTGGTGTAGGTTGCCTTGGAACCCGGCCGCTCGGTGGCGGCGGCCCAGGCGGTCCAGAAGAAGAAAGCGGTCATCTGCTCGCGGCGCTCGGCGCTGGGCAGCGTGTTCTCCTTCATGGCATAGCTGTCGCGCGTGGCGCGCAGGGCGGGATCATCGCTGAACAGGCTGCTGTAGTAAGCCGCGGTCTGGCGGATCGCCTGCGCCCGGCGCGGCGACACCTGCGCCGTGCCCAGCTCGGCATTCCAGGTATTGCGGCGGTACTCGGCCTTCAACTGCGCCTGCAGCACCGCGCTGTCCTCGGCGCGCAGTTGCGCATAGGTGGTGCCGTGGCGCGACTGGGCCGCGAGTTCCAGCCACGCGGTCAACTCACGATGCAGCCAGTCCGCGGTCCAGTCGGGCGCCTGGTAGGCGCCGTGCCCCCAGATCGACCCCAGCTGCATGCCGCCCACGGATTGCCAGGCCGTCTGGCCGTCCAGCACATCGTCGTGCGTGAAGACGACCTCGCCGTCCTGCTGGACGAACTGCTGCGGGATGGGCGGCGCCACCCGGTAGACCTCGGTGCCGTAATAGCCCAGCAGCGAGAAGGTGACGATCAGCACGCCGATCAGCGTGAACCAGAGCTTGCGGTATTCACCCATGACGCACCTCGCAAGGGGTCGGGACGCCGCCAGCGCGGAGGGGGGAAGAAGTGGCTCGCCTTGCGGTGGGCGAGAGGTTTCGCGTATCCATATCGATGCTCCCATTCAAAAGCATCAGGCATTACGCAAAACCCATACCAGGGGAAAACCCCTTTCTTTTCAATTGCCTGTAAAAGGCACGGTATTTTTCACCCGTGCCCGGCGAGGGTGAAAGATACCGTCATGGGTGGACTTCACCCTGCCGTGAACCCGGCGGCTCAGGCGTCGCGCCACGCCAGCTGCCACGCGCCCGACAACACGTTCTGCAGCCACAGCACGCAGCTCAAGGTCTTGGCATCGGTCACTTCGCCACGCGCGCAGGCCGCCAGCAGCGCCGCGGGTGTCGCGCTCCAGACATCCACGAACTCGCCCGGGTCCAGGTCGCGCTCGCCCAGGCTCAGGCCGCGCGCGAAGTACACATGGATGATTTCGTCGGAATAACCGATGGCAAGGTGGATGCCCCCGGCATGCGCCCACTGGCGCGCGCGATAGCCGGTTTCCTCGCGCAGTTCGCGCTGGCCGCAGACCAGCGGATCCTCGCCCGGGTCGAGCTTGCCGGCAGGAAACTCGATCATGGTCCGCTGGACCGGATACCGGTACTGCCGCTCCAGCAGCACGCGGCCATCGTCGAGCAGGGGAATCACCACCACCGCGCCGGGATGCTTGACGTATTCACGGCTGCCTTCGCGTCCGTCAGGCAGGCGGACACTGTCCCGGCAGACCTTCAGGAAGCGGCCCTCATAGACAGTCTGGCTATCCAGGCAGGTTTCGACGAGATGGGAGGTGGAGGTATCGCTCATGGCTATCCGCGTGTGGAAAACATGCCCGCGCCGCGCCAGCAACGGGCTTCGCCGCGAAGCTTATCACCCGGACTTTGCCGTGACGGCGCCGCCTGGCCGCGCCAGCGCGGTTCGCTTGCGGCCCGGCGCTTTGATACGATCGACCCCTTGATTCACCCCTGCAAGGAATATCCCATGCGCCTCCTCCACACCATGCTGCGCGTCGGCGACCTCGAAAAATCCCTGGCTTTCTATACGAACGTGCTGGGCATGCGGCTGCTGCGCCGCAAGGACTACCCGGACGGCCGCTTCACGCTGGCCTTCGTGGGCTACCAGGAAGAGTCCGAAGGCGCCGTGATCGAACTGACCCATAACTGGGACACGGCCTCGTACGACCTGGGCAACGCCTACGGCCACATCGCCCTGGAAGTCGACGACGCCTACGCGGCCTGTGACAAGGTCAAGGAACGCGGCGGCAAGGTCGTCCGCGAGGCCGGCCCGATGAAGCACGGCACGACGGTCATCGCCTTCGTCGAAGATCCGGACGGATACAAGATCGAATTCATCCAGAAGAAATCTGGGAACGATTGAAGGTAGAGCCGCAGGGCGGTTGGGAGCGGCTGCCGAGGGTGGCTTCGGCGGGAGGCATGCTGCTGGGTTTTGACGGCTTGTGCACGGCTTCGTTGACGGTTTGTGCACCGCTTCGTTGACGGTTTGTGCACCGCTTCGTTGACGGTTTGTACACCGCTTCGTTGACGGCCGCCGAGGGTGGTCGTGCCGTCGGTCGCCTGCCGCGTGGTGGGGCGCCCACAGCGCCCCGCCCCCCGCAGAAGGCGCCCGCCGTCCCGCCCACCCTCGACGTCCTGCAATGTTGTGTTCTGGAACTTGGGTAGCCACCTTGGTCCTGCTCGCATTCTTCTGCGCGCTCGCTGCCTGCCCGAAGATCTTGGCTTGCCGCTGACCGGAGGGCGCCCACAGCGCCCACCGGTCAGCATTCGGGAAAGCAATAGGGCAGCTTTTGGGAGAGTGGGGGCGAGAGGTGGAGGGGGGAAGCAGCGCGCTTCGGGCTACGGGCGCCGCTTGGCCGTGTTGCCTGCTTGGGGAGGCTGCTCCACCACCGTCAACAATTTGCCGAAGCCGCCAGGCTCGTCAATAAGTCTCGACGCCTCTGCCCGCGCAAGACTCCCGCCATTCAGTCACGACAATGGAGCAACGCCTCCAAGCAGACAACGCAGCCTGACGGGGGCACCCGCCCGAAGTGCGATGCCCCCCACCTCCGCTCCCCTTCCCCCCTCTCTCAAAAGCTGCCCCTTTTGCTTTCCCGAATGCTGACCAATGGGCGCTGTGGGCGCCCATTGGTCAGCGGCAAGCCGAGATCTTCGGGCGGGCAGCGAGCAGGCGGCAAGAATGCGAGCAGGACTCCGGCGGCTGACTCCGATCCAGAACCCCCAAGCGCAGGACGTCGAGGGTGGGCGGGACGGCGGGCGCCTTCTGCGGGGGGCGGGGCGCTGTGGGCGCCCCACCACGCGGCAGGCGGCCGACGGCACGACCACCCTCGGCGGCCGTCAACGCAGCGGTGCACAAACCGTCAACGAAGCGGTGCACAAACCGTCAAAACCTAGCGCTGCATAGCCCTCATGCCTAGCCCCCCTAAGCCGTCGTAAACCCAGCAGCCTCATCCGGATGCCCCGGCCTACCCACAGAAGAAGAAGGCACCGACTCCGCCCCCGGCGTCAACGCCGCCGGATCGAAGTCATCCACGGCAACCACCGCCGCCACGGCCTCTTCGGCAGCCTGCAACCGTGCCGCCTGATCCTCCGTCAGCGCCCCCTTCGCATGCGCGTCGCGCCAGTTCCGGGTGCCCGCCTCGCGCAGGCGGTCATAGAGCGGCTGCACCGACACCACGAGGTCGAACGCACGCTCCAGCTTGGCCAGGCCGACGTGGCCGCCGCCTTCGCGTTGCCAGATGTCGCCCACGATGCGGTCGCGCGTGGGGGACGGCGACAGCAGCAGTTCGGCGCATTGCTGGGTCAGTGCATCGCTGGGCCCCCCACGCGGCCCCAGCGGCAGCACCAGGGCCCGCAGCGCCCAGGCCACCGGCCGCATCGGCAGGTTGGCCAGCACGCGATCCAGCGCGTGTTCGATGCGTTGCGCGCCATGCGCCATGCACCAGCGCACCAGGGGCAGGTCGGCCTCGTTGCGGCCTTCGTCTTCCCAGCGCTTGAGCGTGGCAGACAGCAAATACAGCTCGGACAGGATGTCGCCCAGGCGCGCCGAGATCATTTCCTTGCGCTTGAGCGCGCCGCCCAGGATGCCCAGCGCGGCCTCGGAGACCAGTGCGAAGGCCGACGCGTAGCGCGTCAGCCGGCGGTAGTCGCCGCTGACACGGCCGGCCGAGGGCGCGGGCCCCACGTGCCCGCCCGTCCAGGCCATGCCCCAGGCGCGCAGGCCGTTGCGCGCGGCATGCGCCGCGTGCTTCCAGAAAATGGCGTCGAAATCGTCCAGCCCGCGCTCGGGGTCCCGGTCGCCCAGCGCCAGGATTTCCTGCATCAGGAAGGGATGGCTGCGGATGGCGCCCTGCCCGAAGATGATGAGGCAGCGCGTCAGGATGTTCGCGCCCTCGACGGTGATGGCCACCGGCACGGCACGGTACAGGCCGCCCAGGTAATTGTTCGGGCCATCGATCACCGCCTTGCCGGCGTGGATGTCCATGGCGTCGTCGACCGCCGAGCGCATGCGTTCGGTGGCGTGGTACTTCATGATGGCCGAGACCACGGCGGGCTTGTGTCCCTGGTCCAGCGCGGCGCAGGTCAGGCGGCGCGCGGCCTCGATCTGGTAGGCGCTGGCGGCCAGGTAGCCCAGCCTGTCCTGCACCCCTTCGAACTTGCCGATGGCGATGCCGAACTGCTTGCGCACCCGGGCATAGGCGCCGCTGGTGTGGGCCGAGAACGTGACCGCCGCGGCCGACAGCGAGGGCAGGGAAATGCCGCGTCCCGCCGCCAGGGCGCTCATGAGCATCTGCCAGCCTTGGCCCGCGCGCTCGGGTCCGCCGATGAGCGCGTCCAGCGGCACGAAGACATCACGTCCCTGGTTGGGGCCGTTCTGGAACATCTGCATGGCGGGCAGGTGACGCCGGCCGATTTCCACGCCGGGCGTGGAGACCGGCACCAGCGCCACCGAGATGCCGATGTTCTCCTTTTCGCCCAGCAGGTGGTCCGGATCGCTCAGTTTGAAAGCCAGGCCCAGCACCGTGGCCACGGGCCCCAGCGTGATGTAGCGCTTGCGCCAGTTCAGGCGGATGCCCAGCACTTCCTCGCCATCGACCCTCTGGCGGCAGACCACGCCGGTATCGGTCATGGACGCCGCATCGGAGCCTGCCTCGGGGCTGGTGAGGCCGAAGCACGGCACCTCGCTGCCTTCGGCCAGGCGCGGCAGCCAGCGCTGGCGCTGTTCCTCCGTGCCGAACTGCATGAGCAGTTCGCCCGGGCCCAGGGAATTGGGCACCATCACCGTCACGGCGGCGGTCGAGGAGCGCAGCGACAGGCGGCGCACCACCTCGGAATGCGCGGAAGGCGAGAAGCCCAGGCCGCCGTATTCCTTGGGAATGATCATGCCGAAGAAGCGGTGCTGCTTGATGAAGGCCCACGCTTCGGGTGGCAGGTCGCGCCGTGACCACTGGATGTCCCAGTCGTCCAGCATGGCGCCCAATTCGGCGACAGGGCCGTCGATGAAGGCCTGTTCTTCGGCGCTCAAGGTGGCGGGCGGCATCTTGCGCAGGCTGGCCCAATCGGGCTGCCCGGTGAAGAGATCGCCGTCCCACCAGACGTCGCCGGCGTCGATGGCCTCGCGCTCCGTGTCGGACAAGGTGGGCAGCGCGTTGCGTGCCCAGCGGAAGATGGGCTTCGTCAACGAATCGCGACGGAAGGATGTCTTGCTCATGCGCGCTCCTTTCTTTTCTGGCCGCCGCGCCATCGGCTGACGGCGCGAGCCTGGGCCGCGCCGGCGCCTCGGGCCGGTGTTTCGAGCAAAGGTACCAGAAAAGCCCCCTGCCAGCGTGCTCATTGCGCCCAGGGTTCACCCAGGGGTTGACCGAACTTAAGTGCGTGAACCGCTCTGCTTAGCCGAAGAACCAGTAGCACACCGCGATGGACGCCAGCACGCCGGCCAGGTCCGCCAGCAGCGCGCAGCCCACGGCATGACGGGCCCGCTGGATGCCCACGGCGCCGAAATAGACTGCCAGCACATAGAAGGTGGTCTCGGTGCTGCCCTGGACCGTGGCCGCGACCAGCGCGGGAAAACTGTCCACGCCGAAATGCTGCATGGTTTCCAGCAGCATGGCGCGCGCCGCGCTGCCCGAGAACGGCTTGACCAGCGCCGTGGGCATGGCGTCGACGAATCGCGTGTCGAGCCCGGCCAGCGTGACCAGCCAGCGCAGGCCGTCCAGCGCGAAGTCCAGCGCGCCCGACGCACGCAGCACGCCCACCGCGCACAGCATCGCCACCAGGTAGGG
Organism: Orrella dioscoreae; assembly: GCF_900089455.2. NCBI lineage: Bacteria > Pseudomonadati > Pseudomonadota > Betaproteobacteria > Burkholderiales > Alcaligenaceae > Orrella > Orrella dioscoreae. Next base: position 1,142,536 of record NZ_LT907988.1, on the reverse strand, counting down.
CAGCAGGCTCTTGGCGATGTCGAAGCCCTGCTTGGCGCCTTCGATGAAGGCGTCATAGACGGCCACCTTGCGCACCGCCCCGGCGACCAGGAACGCGATGATGAGGCCGAAGAGCGTCAGGTTGCCCGCCAGCGCGGAAAAGGCGGACAGCGCCGCGGCCGAGAGGCTGGCCGCGAAGGCCATGAGGCTGCCCAGCAGCAGCGCGGCGCCGGCCAGCCAGGCCAGCACGACCGGATCATGCAAGCGCAAGCGCTGCATCCAGGCCACGGCGAAGAGCGCCGTCAGCGTGGACGCGCTGGTGGCCAGCAGGATGGGCAGGAACACCATGGCCGGGTCGGGCGCGCCCTGCTGCGCCCGGTACATGAAGATGGTGACCGGCAGCAGTGTCAGCGACGACGCATTCAGCGACAGGAACAGGATCTGCGCATTGGTGGCCGTGTCGGGCTTCGGATTGAGCGTCTGCAATTCGCGCATGGCACGCAGGCCGATGGGCGTGGCCGCGTTGTCCAGGCCCAGCCCATTGGCGGCGAAATTGAGCGTGATGAGACCGATGGCCGGGTGGCCGCGCGGCACCTCGGGCATGAGCCGGGCGAACAGGGGGCCGAGCAGCCGCGCCAGCCGGTCGACCAGGCCCGCGCGCTCGGCGATGTTGAGAAAACCCAGCCAGAGCGTGAGCGTGCCGAACAGCAGGACCATCACTTCGACGGACAGCCTGGCCATGTCGAAGAGGCCGGCCACCATGCCGGCGAACACCTGGGGATCGCCCAGCGCCAGCCAGCGGATCAGGGCCGCGCCCGCGGCGACGAGGAAAAAGGCCAGCCAGAGAAGATTGAGCATCGCATCGCGCAAGAAAAGACTGCCTCGCACTGTACGCGATGCCGTGTCCGGGAAAAAGAGGCGCGGGCCGGCCAGGGCGGACATCGCTGTCCACGCCGGTATTCCCTTACTGCACGGCGGCCGTCATCGGTGGGTATAGTGTAGGCACAACCATAACCCCATACGGAGCCAAGCCCCATGCCATTGCGCCGCACCAAGATCGTCGCCACCCTCGGGCCGGCCACCACCTCTCCCGAGAAAATCGAGGCCCTGATCGCGGCCGGCATGGACGTGGCGCGGCTCAACTTCTCGCACGGCAAGGCCGACGACCACCGCCAGCGCGCCGAGCTGGTGCGCACGCTGGCCGCCAAGCAGGGCCGCTATGTCGCCCTCATGGGCGACCTGCAGGGCCCGAAGATCCGCATCGCACGCTTTGCCAACAAGTCCATCCAGTTGCAGGTGGGACAGCCCTTCTCGCTGTCGAACAGCCACCCCAAGGACGCGGGCAACGACACCATCGTCGGCATCGATTACCCGGAGCTCGTGCAGGACTGCCGACCCGGCGACGAACTGCTGCTGGATGACGGCCGCGTGGTGTTGCGCGTGGACGGGGTCGAAGGCGACGTCCTGCAGACGACCGTCACCGTCGGCGGCCCGCTGTCCGACAACAAGGGCATCAACCGCCGCGGCGGCGGCCTGTCTGCCGCCAGCCTCACCGACAAGGACCGCGCCGACATCCTCGTGGCGGCCGAGCTGAAGCTGGACTACGTCGCCGTGTCCTTCCCCCGCTATGGCAGCGACATCGAGGAAGCCCGCACGCTGCTGCGCGCAGCGGGCAGCGACGCCTGGATCGTCGCCAAGATCGAACGCGCCGAAGCCGTGGCCGATGACGAAGCCCTGGACGCCCTCATCCGCGCCAGCGATGGCGTCATGGTCGCGCGCGGCGACCTGGGCGTGGAAGTCGGCGATGCCGAGCTCGTGGGCATCCAGAAGCGCATCATCCAGCACGCCCGCACGCTCAACAAGCTCGTCATCACCGCCACGCAGATGATGGAGTCCATGATCGCCAGCCCGCTCCCCACCCGCGCCGAAGTGTCGGACGTGGCGAACGCCGTGCTGGACTACACCGACGCGGTCATGCTGTCGGCGGAAAGCGCATCCGGCAGCTTCCCCGTGGAAGCCGTGCAGGCCATGGCGCGCGTCTGCCTGGGCGCCGAAAAGCACCCCACCAGCACGCGCTCGCACCATCGCCTGGGCGAAACCTTCAGCCGCTGCGACGACACCATCGCGCTGTCGGCCATGTATGCCGCCAACCACTTCCCCGGCGTGAAGGCCATCATCAGCCTGACCGAAAGCGGGCGCACCCCACTCATCATGTCGCGCATCCGCTCCGGCGTGCCCATCTATTGCTACACGCGCCACGCCGACACGCAACGCCGCGCCGCCCTCTTCCGCGGCGTCTACACGATCCCCTTCGACGCCGCCCAGTTCGATCCGGCCGAGGTCAGCAACGCCGCCATCGCCGAGCTGACCCAACGCGGACTCGTGGCTTCGGGCGACTGGGTCGTGCTGACCAAGGGCGACCTGCTGTCCGACAGCGGCGGCACCAACGGCATGAAGATCCTGACCGTGCCCTGAGCCAGCGCTGAACCGGCGATGTTGCGCCGCAAGGCGCCACACGCCCACAATCCATCGGATAATCGCTGGCTGAGCCCGGCTCACGGCATCACGCGCATGCCAGGCCGGGCCGAACGTGACCGCCCGAAGGCGGCAAGACACCAAGACCTAGCATTCGGAGACAAGCAGACGTGAAGATTGTGATCGCCCCCGACTCCTTCAAGGAAAGCCTGAGCGCCGCCGGCGTGGCCGAGGCCATCGCCGAGGGCGTACGCCTTGCCGTGCCGCAAGCCCAGATCGTCTGCGTGCCCATGGCCGATGGCGGCGAAGGCACGGTGGATGCCGTGCTCGCGGCCACGGGCGGAGCGCGCAAAACCCTGCGCGTGCGGGGCGCCCTGGGCGCTGAGCAGGAGGCGCACTGGGGCTGGCTGGACGGCAAGACGGCCATCATCGAAATGGCCTCGGCCGCTGGCCTGGAACAGATCGCCCCGCGTGACCGCCGCCCCTTGGAAGCGTCCAGCTACGGCGTCGGCCAGTTGATGCGCGCAGCGCTGGACGCCGGCGCCACCCGCATCATCCTGGGCCTGGGCGGCTCGTCCACCACCGACGGCGGCGCGGGCATGCTGCAGGCCCTGGGGCTGCAGCTGCGTGACGCGCAAGGCAAGGAACTCGGGCCCGGCGGCGCGGCGCTGGCCTCGCTCGACAGCATCGATGCCAGCGGGCTCGATCCGCGCCTGGCGGACACCCGCATCGACGTCGCCTCCGACGTGAACAATCCCCTGTGCGGGCCCAAGGGTGCTGCCCACATCTTCGGCCCGCAGAAAGGCGCCACGCCCGAGCAGGTCAAGCAACTGGACCAGGCGCTGTCGCGTTTCGCGGATGTCTCGGCCCGGCATCTGTCGCGCGACGTGCGCGAGCAGCCCGGCGGGGGCGCGGCCGGCGGCCTGGGTTTCGGCGCCTATGCCTACCTGTCCGCCAGCTTCCGCCCCGGCGTGGAGATCGTCGCCGAACTGGGCGGCCTGGCCGCCCACATGGAAGGCGCGGCGCTGGCCTTTACCGGCGAAGGCCGCATGGATGCCCAGACCCTGCACGGCAAGACGCCAGCCGGCGTCGCCGGCATCGCACGCCAGGCCGGCGTGCCCGTGGTGGCCCTGGTCGGCTCGCTGGGCCCCGGTTACCAGGAACTGTATGGCGCCGGCATCAGCGCCGCATTCAGCCTGGCGCACGGCCCCATGACGCTGGAAGACGCCTGCCGCGACACCGCCGCCCTTCTCTCCGCACGCGCCCGCGACGCCATGCAGCTGTGGCTGGCAGGCAGGAAACACGTGCTGTAAGCACTCACGCCGCCCCCCTGCATCACCAAAGACAAAGCCGCCCCAGGGCGGCTTTGTCGCCTGCGCACGCACAAGGCAAATTGGCTCAGTTCGACAAGCCGACGCTGTGCGGCTTGCCCGGCCCGACCCTGCCCGCGTCGGTCAGGGCGTCGGCCAGCGCAATGAACTGCGCGACCGACAGGGTCTCGGCGCGCGCGGTGGGCGCAATGCCCAGGGCATCCCAGTCGATGTCGTCGGCCCAGTCGGCCAGGCCGCGCCGCAGCATCTTGCGGCGCTGCGCGAACGCACGCGCCACCACCTGCTCCAACGCCGCTTCGCTCTTGGCGCGCAGCCGGTCCGCCGGCAGCGGCACCATGCGCACGACAGACGAGACCACGCGCGGCGGCGGGTCGAAGGCCTCGGGCGGCACGTCGAACAGCTTGGTCATGCGATAGCGCGTCTGCAGCATGACCGACAGGCGGCCATAGTCGGCATCGCCAGGGACGGCGACCATGCGGTCGATCACTTCGCGCTGCAGCATGAAATGCTGATCACGCACCCGGTCCGCGCAGGCCATCAGGTGGAACAGCAAGGGGCTGGAAATGTTGTAGGGCAGGTTGCCGACGATGCGCAGGTGCTCGCCGAAGGCGCTGAAATCCACCTCCAGCGCGTCGGCCTCGACCACGCTGAGCTTTTCCGGCGGATAGGTGCGGCGCAGGCGCGCCGCGAGGTCTCTGTCGATCTCGACGGCCACCAGCCTGTCCGCCCGCGTCAACAGGGGCTTGGTCAGCGCAGACAGGCCGGGGCCGATCTCGACCAGGCAATCGCCCGGCGCGGGCGCGACGGCACGCACGATGCCATCCACCACGGACTCATCGGTCAGGAAGTGCTGGCCGAAACGCTTGCGCGCCTGATGCGCCATCAGAGACTCTGTTCCAGGCGCTCGCGGCGCTCGAGGCGGTTGTCGATGTAGGCACGGTCCTGCAGCTGGTCCAGGAACTCTTCGAAGGCAGGGCCTGCGCGGCGCTCGAAGAGTGCCTGGCGAGCCTGCATGCGGCGGTATTCGTCGGCCATGTCCTGCGTGCGGCGCTCGATCACCTGGATCAGGTGCCAGCCGAACTGGCTCTGGATGGGCTCGCTGATGCCATCAGGCGGCAGGGCATCCATGGCGCGCTCGAAGTCAGGGACCGTCTGGCCGGGGCTCAACCAGCCCAGCTCGCCGCCCTGCGGCGCCGAGGCGTCGTTGGAGTAACGGCGCGCCAGGTCGGCGAACGACTCGCCGCCTTGCACGATGCGCTGGCGCACCTGTTCCAGGCGCTGGCGCGCCTGTTCGTCGCTCATGACCGCGGAGGTCTTGATGAGGATGTGGCGGGCATGGGTCTGCGTGACGGGCATGGGCGTGCCATCCGCCGGGCCCGTGGGGCCCTGGGGCGCACCCGGCGCGGGCGCGGCCGAGGCATTGGACGAGCCGCCGCTGCGGCTGACGACCCGCACGATATGGAAACCATTGCCGCTCTGGATCACCTCGGACACCTGGCCGGCCTGCACATTGGCCGTGGCGTTCAGGAACAGGTCGGGCCAGCCATCGGCCGCGCGCTCACCCATGGCGCCGCCCTGCAGGGCTTCGGGGCCATCGGAGGAGGACGCCGCCAGCGCAGCGAAGTCCTCGCCGCCACGCACGCGGGCGAGGAGGTCATCGGCCTTCTTGCGCAGGGCTGCCACCTGGTCGGGCGTGGAGCCTTCAGGCACACGCACGAGAATCTGGGCCAGGGCCAGCGACGTGGGCGCGCCGCCCACTGCCGTGGGAGCGGCGCCGCGCGGCGATCCCGCGCTGCCGCGGCGGGCTTCCTGTTCCTTCAGGAAGGCATCGATTTCGTTGTCGGTGATGACGATGGCGCCATCGACGGTGCGCTGGCGCACGCGGTCCAGCATGACGTCGCGGCGCAGCACGACACGGTAGTCGTCCCACGACGTGCCTTGCGACTCGATCTGCTTGCGCATGTCCTGCGGCGTGATGCGGTTGCGCTGGGCAATGGTGGCAATGGCCTGGTCGACCTGCTCATCCGTTACCCGGATGCCAAGGCGCGATGCCTCCTGGTCTTCCAGGCGTTCGCGGATCAGACGCTGCAGCACCTGGCGCTGCAGCACCACGGGATCGGGGCGCTGGATGTTCTGCTGTGCCAGCTCACGCTCGGCCTGGCGGGTGGCGGCCTGCAGTTCACTCCAGGTAATGACGCTCTTGTCCACCACGGCGGCGATGCCATCCACCACGGGCGAAGGAGCGGAAGCAGCGGGGGCAGGTTGCGCCACGGCGCCAGCGGACAACGCCAGCGCGGCCGACGCCAGCGCGAGACGGGACAGATGAAGCGCACTACGCATTATTCATACCTTTCAAATGATGTACTGGAACGAACCGGATCCGTGACCTCTTCATAGCCAGTAACGCTTCTGGACAGCAGATTCATGGGATTCGTTCCCAAGGAACCCAGGCCGCTCAGCTCCAGCTGGAAGAAAATACCGGTGTTGGCCTCGTTGACCGACACGGCATAGCGCTGGAACACGACGCGGGCAGCCCAGCAGCAATCGCTCTTGTATTCGAGGCCGGCGATGGACTGGGTGGAGCGGCTTTCCTGCAGGGAGTAATCCACGCGGCCCACGCCGAACCAATGGCGGCTGAACGGCCACTGCGCGGACACGCTGATCTGCTCACGCCCGGGCGGCACATAAGGCGTGTTCTCGGGCGGGATGCGTTGGTAACGATAGGAGGCGGCAATCGTCGCCAGGCGTTGCGGGCGCCAACGCGCCGAGATGACCGAACGCTCCCAGTTATCGGTATGGGGGTTGTACTGGGCCGTGACCTGGGTGCTCAGTGTATCCGTGATCGCGGCCTCGGCGCCCACGAGGAAGTCCGAGCGTACCCCAGTTCGAGGCACTTCACCCGGCAGGGTCACGCGCTGGTCCGTGAAGTAGAGTCGCTGGGCGCCAGACAGGCTCAAGCGTTCGAAACCGGTGTTGGCATCGAGCCACCGGGATGTCAGGCCCAACGTCACCTGGTTGGCGTTTGCGATGCGGTCCCAGCCCCCGGAATAGATATTCTCGTCAAAAGCCTGCGCGAAACTGAAGTTCGACAGCGCGGTATCGTAGATGGGCAGCGTCTCCTGGTCGCGATACGGCACATGCAGGTAGTACAGGCGCGGCTCGAGCGTCTGGATGGACGACTTGCCGAACAGCGTCGTGTCGCGCTCGAAGGTCATGCCGCTGTCCAGAGACAGGATCGGCAGCGTGCGGCTCTGCACGCGCGGATTGCCGCGCAGCGCACCGGGCCAGTCGGTGTGGTACTGGGTCATGTGCACGCCAGCCTTGGGCGTGATGTACCAGCCGGGCCGGACGATCGGGAAGGAGATCGTCGGATAGGACATCAGACGATCGCCGTTGGCCCAGCTCCGATCCGTGACATTCAGGTACAGCGGCCGGCTGAATCGCGTGGCCGTGGTCTCCCACTCGGCGTCCAGGCCGTTCCAGTTGTATCGCGCGCCCCTCAGGTAGAACGACGGCAAGCGGTCGTACTGGGGGGTCAACGGCGCGTCCGGATCCTGGAGCGTCTGGTACGAGGTTGCCTCGACATAGGCCTGCCAGTACGTGCTGCCCCAGCCAAACCGCCCCGAGCGAGTCAGGTAAGTGGTGTACGCCTCATTGAGACCGACGGTGGAAATGTCCCGGAAGTAATCGTCATCCGACACCCCGTTCAAGTCCCAGTCGAAATAAAACCCGCCACCCAGGGTCTGGCGATGCCTGGCCGAATACAACCAGCGTTTCTCGCCCGTGACGTTGTCACTGCCCAGGTAGGTTCCGGCGATTTCGCCCGAATATGTCGCCCCCAGATAACGGAACTCGCCACCCAGCATCGTCCCGCGCTTGCTCAGGAAGCGCGGGGTCAACGTCATGTCGTACTGGGGATGCAGGTTGAAGTAATACGGCAGCGAAAAATCGAAACCGCCACGGCTGGTCGTGCCGTACGTGGGCAGCAGGAAACCCGACTTTCGCTCCTGCTTGATCGGGAACGTGAGATAGGGCGAGGCCAGGATGGGCACGCCCTTGAAATACAGGACGGCGTTGCGCGCGACACCTTCGTTCTCGTCGAAATCGAGATCGACCTTGGAGGAGTCGATGTACCAGGCCGGCTTCTCGCAGGCGCAGCCCGTATAGACCACGTCGGTCAGGCGCATGCGCGAGCGGCTGAAGATGTCACCGTACTCGGCCCGGCCGCTGGCGCCGTTGGCGCCCAGCCAGAAATTCGGCTTCTCGACGTAGCCCGTCTGGTTATCGGCGTTATAGAGCAGGTTCGGCCCGGTCACCAGGCTGCCGTCGCGCATCAGGCGGGCATTGCCCTCGCTGACCATGTCGCCCGTGGCCTGGTTGTAGTTGATCCGGTCGCCCTTCAACACGGTGTCGATACGCCGCAACTGCGCATTGCCCGTGATCGTGATTTCCCCGGCAGGGTCGCCGTCGATACTGTCGCCATCCATGAACGCCGGGATATCGTCGTCGGCCATGTTCCGGTGCTGGCGCAGGCCGGGGGAGACCTTCAGGCCATTGAGCCGCACTTCGGAAGGTTTCCCACCGGACGCCTCTGGGCTGGCGGATTGCACCACGGCCCGGACGGGCGCGGGGGTTTCCTGGGCATAGGCTGCCGTGGCGCCAAGCGCGGCAAAGAGGATCAGGCTGCGGGCCATGCGCACGAGTCTCGGTCGATAGGTCGGGATAGCGGTGGACAGGAAACGGAGCCGGCTGGAAAGCCCGCGCCAGCCGTCCGGACGGGACAGGGCTGGGGGCGGCTTGCCGGCGCTGGCCGGTTGGCGACCCGGTATTATAGAGAAGCCGGGCGCATCGGTACGGGCGGGCTTTCCAGCCCCTGCCCGCCTGCCTCCGGCCCCGGTCCGGGCCGCCGCTGGCGGCCCTTTCCCGCCGCCTGCCTACGGAACCATCTTGACGCCCTCCCACCCCGATACCCGCCTTGCGCTCCTGCAGGACTGGCTGCGCGCGCAGCCCGCCGCCCTGGCCCTGGACATCGACTCCCTGCGCCCGGCCTCGGCCGACGCGAGCTTCCGCCGCTACTTCCGCCTGGACACCGGCGCGGGCACGGCCATCGTCATGGATGCCCCGCCGCCCAATGAAGACTGCCGGCCCTTCCTGCACGTGGCGGACCTGCTGCGCCAGGCAGGCGTGAACGTGCCGGAGATCCTGGCGCAGGACGTCGATGCCGGCCTGCTGCTGCTGTCCGACCTGGGCGACGCCACGTATTACCAGTGCATCCGCGCGGGCCTGACGGATACCGTCCTGCAGGCGATCTACCGCGACGCGCTGGCCGAGCTGGTCCGCCTGCAGGGCGCGGCCACCACCGGCCTGCCCGCCTATGACGCGCCGCGCCTGGCCGACGAACTCGCGCTTTTCCCCGAGTGGTATGCCGGGCGCCACTGCGGCGCCACGCTGGACGCCTCGGCGCGCGACACCCTGGGGGCGGCCTTCGAGACGCTGGTCGCCCACAACAGCGCCCAGCCCGTCGTCCTCGTGCACCGCGACTTCCACTCGCCCAACCTGATGCGCTGCACCGAGTCCCGCCACGGTCGCAATCCCGGCGTGCTGGACTTCCAGGACGCCGTGGCCGGCCCCATTTCCTATGACATCGCCTCGCTGGTGACCGACGCCCGTACCACCTGGGACGAGGCGCAGCAACTGGACTGGGCCATCCGTTACTGGGACATGGCCCGCCGGGCCGGCCTGCCCGTGCCCGCGGATTTCGCCGATTTCCACCGCGACTACGAGTGGATGGCCTTGCAACGCAACCTGCGCATCCTGGGCGTCTTCGCGCGGCTGTATTACCGCGATGGCAAGCCCGGCTACATCCGCGACCACATGCCGCGCGTGAACACCTACGTCCGCCAGGTCGCCTCGCGCTACCGTCCTTTCCTGCCGCTCATGCGCCTGCTGGACAAGCTGGACGCCCAAGGTCCCGCTCCCGGCGCCGTGCCTGGCGCCGCCGCGGCATGAAAGCCATGATCCTGGCCGCCGGCCGCGGCGAGCGCATGCGCCCGCTGACCGACAGCACACCCAAGCCCCTGCTGCCCGCGGGCGGCAAGCCGCTCATCGCCTGGCACCTCGAGCGCCTGGCCCGGGCCGGCATCCGCGACATCGTCGTGAACAATGCCTGGCTGGGCGCCCGGATCGAGGCCGCGCTGGGCGATGGCGCGCGCTGGGGCGTCAGCATTTCCCACTCGCCCGAGGGCGAGGCCCTGGAGACCGCGGGCGGCATCCGCCAGGCGCTGCCCTTGCTGGGCGACGCCCCTTTCCTGGTGATCAACGGCGACATCTGGTGCGACTGGGATCCCGCGCAAGCCCTGGCCGCCCTGCCGCAGGTGTCCACGGGCGCACGCCAGGCCTGGCTCGTGCTGGTGGACAACCCGGCCCACCATCCCCGAGGCGATTTCCGCCTGCTGGGCGACGGCGAAGTGCGCGACCGCGACTCAACCGGGGCGGGCGAGGCCCCCACGCTCACGTTCGCGGGCATCGGCGTCTACCACCCCTCGCTGTTTTCAGACCTGGCGGCGGGCGTGGCCGCCCCGCTCGCGCCGCGCCTGCGCGAGGCCATGGGCCGCGGCCGCGTCGCCGGCATGCGCCACGCCGGTCGCTGGATCGACGTGGGCACGCCGCAGCGTCTCGCCGATCTCGACGCAAGCCTGCGCCAGGCCCGATCTGTATAAGAGTGTGTCCCGATATCGCCGAGAGCAACCAAGCTTGTCGTCGCGCAAGGCTGGGCGGCATAACGCGGTATCCTTCCGGGTTTTGACCCGCCGCCATCCCGGCCGGGGGTCTCCGTACTGCAAGGAAGTGTTCGCTGATGTTTGGTTCGCAGAAAAGGCAAGTGTTCAAGCCTTCGGTCTATGAGACCAGCAAGCGCCGCGGTCGCATGCCGCGCTGGCTGGTGCTGCTCCTCCTGGGCGTCGTCCTGGGTGCGGGCGGCCTGCTGTTCCTGCAGACCAGCTATGGCCCGCAACGCCTGACCGTGCTGGAATCGCAGCAACTGACCAACGAGGTCAACAGCGGCAACATCGAACGCCAGCGCCTGCAGGTCCAGCTGGAGGAAAGCCAGCGCACGGTCGAGACACTCAAGACCGAGAACGAGAAGCTGGCCGTCACCGCCGCCCAGGCGGAAAAATCGGTGGCGCCGCTCAAGGAAGAACTGGCGCTCTTCGCCGACGCCATGCCCGAAGATCCGCGCGGCGGTCCGCTCGGCGTCAGCGCCGCCACGTTCCGCCGCGATGCCGGACAGCTGCGCTATCACGTGCTGCTGCTGCGCAATGCCGGCCAGGGCGCGCCGTTCAAGGGCCAACTGGCCATGGCCATCGAGGGCCGCTACCCGAACGGCCGCACCGCCACCGTCGAACTGGACCCGGTGGCCGTCAACCTGGACCGCTACGAACATCTGGCAGGCGTCGCCCCGCTGCCCGAGGGGTTCTCGGCTCGCCGCGCCACCGTGCGCGTGCTGGACGCGCAGACCCAGCGCCAGCACGCCATGCGCATCCTGATCGTGCGCGACTGAGTCCGTCCCGCGGGTTCGCCGCCGTCCTGGCGGCGAACCCTTTCCCCGCACAAGGGGGGAACTCCCGCCCCCGCGCGGCGTCCCATCACCTTCCCCTTGCTGCGAGGCCCTGCATGTTCCTCCCCCGTAAGAAAACCCTCATGGGCGTGGCGCTGTCCGCCGCCTTCATGGGACTGGCGCACGCCCAGCCCGCGCCGCTGCTGCCGCTGGAAGACTTCTTCGCCAACCCGCAGCGCGGCTACTTCAACATCTCGGACGACGGCAACATGCTGGGCTTCATGGAGCCCACCAGCCTCGACGGCCAGCCCGCCCGGATGAACATCCATGTCCAGTCCATCCAGGATGGCAAGCCCAGCGGCGAGCCGCGCCGGCTGACCAGCGAAACCGCGCGCGACATCGGCGGCTATTTCTGGAAAGGCAGCGGCACGGTGCTGTACGCCAAGGACTTCGGTGGTGACGAGAACTTCCACGTGCTGGCCGTGGACGTGAAGAGCCGCAAGGTCACCGACCTCACGCCCTTCGATGGCGCCCGCGCCATGATCACGGACGACCTCGAGGACGACCCCGACCACGTCCTCATCAGCCACAACCAACGCAACCCGCAGGCCTTCGACGTCTATCGCGTGAACGTCCACACGGGTGAGTCGACGCGCGTCGCCGAGAACCCCGGCAACATCATCGGCTGGCAGACCGACCATGCCGGCCGCGTGCGCGCCGCGCTGGCCTCCGACGGCCTGAACACCGTGCTGCTGTATCGCGACAGCGAAGACGAGGCCTTCCGCCCGCTCATCACCACCGACTACAAGACCCAGGTCACGCCGGCCCTCTTCACCTTCGACGACAAGCGGCTCTATGCCCTGAGCAACCGCGGCCGCGACCGCCTGGCGCTGGTCGAGATCGACCCGGCGAAACCCGACGCCGAGACCGTGCTCTTCGAGCCCGAGGAGGTCGACCTGGACGGCGTGGGCTATTCGCGCCTGCGCAAGGTGCTGACCGTGGCGGCCTACCAGACCGACCTGCCGCGCCGGAAGTTCTTCGACACGCAGACGGAAGCGCTGTACGCGGCCATCGCCAAGCAGTTGCCCGACTACGCGTTCACGCTGCAAAGCGGCACGCGCGCCGAGGACCGCTACATCGTGGCGGCCTATAACGATCGCACGCCGGGCGCCCGCTATCTGTACGACGTGAAGGCCAACACGCTGAGCAAGCTGGCCGATATCAACCCCAAGCTGCCCGAAGCCCGGATGGCGCGCATCCAGCCCGTGACGTACCAGAGCCGTGACGGCCTGACGCTGCACGGCTACCTGACGCTGCCCCCGGGCCGCGAAGCGAAGGACCTGGCGTGCGTCGTCAATCCGCATGGCGGCCCCTGGGCGCGTGACAGCTGGGGCTTCAACGCCGAGACGCAATTCCTGGCCAACCGCGGCTTCTGCGTGCTGCAGATCAACTTCCGCGGTTCCACCGGCTATGGCCGCAAGTTCTGGGAGGCCGGCTTCGGCCAATGGGGACTGGCCATGCAGGACGACATCACCGATGGCGTGCACTGGCTGGTCAAGCAGGGCATCGCCGATCCGAAGCGCATCGGCATCTATGGCGGCAGCTATGGCGGATATGCCACGCTGGCCGGCGTCACCTTCACGCCGGACCTCTATGCCGCGGCGGTGGACTACGTCGGCGTGTCGAACCTCTTCACGTTCATGAACACCATCCCGCCCTACTGGGCGCCCTTGATGCCCAAGTTCCACGAGATGGTGGGCCATCCCGAACGCGACAAGGAGCGCCTGGCCGCCACCTCCCCCGCCCTGCACGTCGACAAGATCAAGACCCCGCTCTTCATCGCCCAGGGCGCGCGCGACCCGCGCGTGAACAAGGCCGAGAGCGACCAGGTGGTCGAGGCCCTGAAGAAGCGCGGCGTCGAGGTGGAATACATGGTCAAGGACAACGAAGGCCACGGCTTTCACAACGACGAAAACAAGTTCGCGTTCTATCGCGCCATGGAAGCGTTCCTGAAGGAACACCTCAAGCCCTGAAGCGCCGCGCCCGGGCGTTGAACTCAGCTCGGCCATGAGGGTCCAATCCCCATGACCGAGACATCGACCTCCTCGCCGTCACCTGCCGCGGCCTTCGCCTTGCGCTGGCTGCGGCGCCTCGTCGTCCTTGGCCTTCTGGCCGCCAGCGCCTGGTGGGCGTGGCCGCGCCTGCCCGACCCATGGCGCGCGCCCTTCCACGCCGCGCGGCTGGCGATGCAACCCGTGCCCACCTCGCTGCCCGTGCCGGTGGCCGGCGTCGCGGCCAACCGCATCGCGGACACCTGGGGCGCGGCACGCGCCAATGGCCGCAGCCACCAAGGGGTGGATATCTTCGCGCGGCGTGGCACCGCGGTCATCGCCAGCACCGAAGGCGTCGTCACCCGCAAGGGCACGAACAACCTGGGCGGCCTGGTGGTGTGGGTCATGGGGCCGGGACGCCAGATGCACTATTACGCCCACCTGGACGGCCATGCGCCCGACATCGGGCCGGGCAGCCATGTCATGCCGGGCGATACGCTGGGCTATGTGGGCGACACCGGCAATGCGCGCGGCACGCCGCCGCACCTGCACTACGGCATCTACCAGTCCGGCGGCGCCATCAATCCGCATCCCTTGCTGCGGGCGGGCATGGGCACGGCGGCGAAAGCGGGCCCCTGAACACGCGCCTGGCATCCGGCTAGTGTGCTGTCCCGTAAAGTTGCCCAGCGAATCCGCAGTGCGCGTTCGGGACAGCACACTAGACGCACACCGGCAGCACCAGGATGGGCACGCCGGTCCAGAACATCGCAAGCGCCGCGGCGCCATGCAGCAACACCGTCAGGCGTTCCAGGAAGCGCTGGTCGCGACCGGCGCGACGCGCGCGCCGCCAGCGCCGGCCGGCGCGCCAGACCAATGCGCCCAGCGCGCCAAGCAATGCCAGCCACAGCCCGGCGAGCCACCAGGACAGTACGCCCACGCCCAGCCAGCCTGGCCGCGTGGCCCATGCCGATTCGCAACCCAGTGACAACAGCGCGTACAGGGCCGCGAACCCCGCGGCCCAGAGACCGAGCCCCGCCTGCGCCCTCAACAGGCGCCACGACCCGGTCTCCCGCGTAACGGGCGGCGTCCCGCGCCGCGTTTTGCGCGCCCTCATGCCGCGATGCCCCACACCGGCAGATACCACGCCAGCAGCACCACCAACCCGGCGCCAGCGCAATAGCCCTGCCACAGCGCGGCCACGCGCGGCTCCAGCCGCCGCGCGGCGGACACGAAACCCTTGCGTGCGCGCAGCGCGACGAAACCGGCGATGAGCGCGCCGGTCGACGCATGGATGACCACATAAAGCCCCAGCGCCGCGCACGCCGCGCCATAGGCATGGACGGTCGGGTCCGGCAGCCCCGTGCGGACATAGCCGAACAGCAGCGCGGCCGCCGCCAGTGACAGCAACGCCGACACGCACAGGCGCCACGAGGCCTGCAGTGGCGAGCCCGCGCAGGACGGCCGCGCCGCGCGCCATGCCAGCCAGGCAGACGCCACCAGGCAGGCCATCGCCAGCCAGGGCAAGGGATTGCCCACCGCGAGGAACTCGGGCGGGGGCCAGCCGGGGGCCACCGTCCACAGGAAGGCGTAGCCGAACAGGAGCGCCGCCAGCAGGGTCGCGTCGGCCACCAGTGCGAACACCGTGCCTCGCCAGCCCGGCGCCTGCAGGCTGGCATGGTGCGACACCAGCGACACGCCGCCGCCCACATCGCGGGGCTCGGGATCGCTGCGCGTTCCGCCCTGCCAGGCCCAGACGAGGAAGAGAACCAGCGCTGCCGCCACCCCCGCCGGCACCAGCCAGTACAGCTTGAACAGCACCGCCAGGAACGCCGCGCCGGTTGCCAGGGCGGCACAGAACGGCAACAGGCTGGGCCCGGGCAAATGCACCACGTGCGTGGGCTCGCCGCTCATCAGGCTCACTGCCAGCGTCTCGCGCAGGCGCCCGCGCGGCTCGGCCAGGTAGCCCCGGCCGCCTGCCAGGTCGGCCGGCAAGCCGGGCGCGTCCCACAGCGGTTCGCGGCCCTGCACGCGCGGCTGGCTGGCGATGTTGTAGGTGGGCGGCGGCGTGGCCATGGCCCACTCCAGCGTGCCCGCGCCCCAGGGGTTGCGTGGCGCCAGGCGGCCGGCGCGCGCATGCACGAAGAGATCGAGCAGCAGCAGCGCCACGCCCACCGCCATCACGAAGCTGCCGATGGAAGACAACAGGTTCAGGCCATTCCAGCCCACGTCGCCGGGATAGGTCTCGATGCGGCGCGGCATGCCCAGCAGGCCGGTCAGGTGCATCATCCAGAACGCCATGTTGAAGCCGATGAAGATCATCCAGAACGCCCACTTGCCCAACTGCTCGGAAGGCATGCGTCCCGTGGCATGCGGCATCCAGTAGTACACGGCGGCCAGCAAGGGGAAGACCATGCCGCCCACCAGCACATAGTGCAGGTGGGCCACCACGAAGTGCGTGTCGTGCGCCTGCCAGTTGAACGGGGCGAAGGCCAGCATCACGCCCGTCAGCCCGCCCGCCACGAAGACAAACAGGAAGCCGCCCAGGTACAGCATCGGCAGCCGCCACACAGGCCGCCCCGCCCACAGCGTGCCCAGCCAGGCGAAGAGTTGCACCGCCGTCGGCAAGGTCACCAGCATGCTGGCGGCCGAGAAGAAGGCCTGGGCCAGGTGCGGGATGCCGACCGTGAACATGTGGTGCACCCACAGTCCGAAGCTGAGAAAGCCCATGACCACGATGCTGCCCACGATCCACTCGTGCCCCACCAGCGGCCGCCTGGCCATCGTGGGCATCATCGTGGAGATCATGCCCGCGGCCGGCAGGAAGATGATGTAGACCTCGGGGTGGCCGAACATCCAGAACAGGTGCTGCCACAGCAGCGGATCGCCGCCGCGCGCCACGTCGAAGAAAGGCCAGTCGAAGGCGCGCTCGACCTCGAGCAGGATGCTGCCCAGGATCAGCGGCGGAAAGCCGATCAGGATCATGCTCGCCGTCACCAGCACATACCAGGCGAACAACGGCATGCGCGCCAGGCTCATGCCGGGCGTGCGCTGAGACAGGATGGTGGCCACCAGCTCCACGGCGCCGCAGATGGCGGAGATCTCGGCGAAGGTCACGCCGATCAGCCAGACATCGGCATTGATGCCGGGGCTGTAGGTGCTGCTGGCCAGCGGGGTGTACATGAACCAGCCGCCCGCCGGCGCCGCCCCCATGAACAGCGCGCCCAGCAGGATCAGCCCGCCGAACAGGTAGCACCAGTAGGCATACGCCCCCAGCCGCGGATACGCCAGGTCGCGCGCGCCCAGCATCTTCGGCAGCAGGTACAGCGCGAAGCCCTCCAGCATGGGAATGGCGAAGAGGAACATCATCACCGTGCCATGCATGGTGAAGACCTGCTGGTACTGCTCGGCGTCCAGGAATGCCGCGTCGGGCGAAGCCAGCTGCGCGCGGATCAGCATGGCCAGCACGCCGCCCACCAGGAAGAACACGAGCGAGGTGGCGATGAAGCGCAGGCCGATGGTGCTGTGGTTGACGGCGCCCAGCGCGCGCCAGCCGGGCGGATCGGCCCAGATGCGGGCAAAGCGGCGGTGACGGGCCAGGGGGGTCATGGCGCCTCCTGCGCGATGGCCAAGGTGCGCAGCCTGGCGGCCAGGGCCGCGTCATCGTGCGCGACCACCCGCATGCGCATGCCCGCGTGCCCCAGGCCGCAGAACTCGGCGCACAAGCCTTCGTACACACCCGGCGCGTCGGCGCGCAGGCGCACCGTGTTCTCGCGTCCCGGGATGGCGTCGATCTTGCCGCCCAGGCGCGGCACCCAGAAACTGTGGATCACATCGGCCGCGCTGACGTGGACGTCGATGGCGCGCCCCACCGGCACGTGGATCTCGTTCGAGGACTGCCGCGCGCCCCCGGGCGCATCGGGATAGCGCACCTCCCACTGCCACTGGCGCCCGGTGACCTCGACGCGATAGACGTCGTGTCCCGCGGCTTGCGGCAGCAAGGCGTCGCCCAGGCCCAGGCCGTAGGCGAGCAGGAGCGTCAGCACGGCCAGGGGAAACGCCACGCCCGCGCCCCACACCAAGCGGCGCGCGCCGCGCTCGGACAGGCGCGCGCGCCCGCGCCGCAACACCCAGGCAGCCAGGGCCAGCACGCCCAGCAGGATCAGCGCCGCGCCGCCCGCCATCCACCACCAGGCGGTGGCAATCGCCGCGGCGGCGGGTCCGGCGGGATGCAGCGCCGACAGCGGCGCATCGCCGCAGCCCGCCAGCACGGCCAGCACGGCCAGCAGCGGCAGGCCCGCGGCCGCTTGCATCCGGACACGCCTGGCGGGCGGGTCCGCGTGATAAGTTTGATCGCACCGCTCATGGTCAGGCATCCGTCCGCCCCAACCGACATGGAACACTTCCGCAAGCCCCAGCCCGTCGGCACGACCACCCAGGTCGCCATTGCCCGGCACCCCCTGCACCCGATGCTGGTGACCTTCCCCATCGCGTTCCTGACAGGCGCCTTGGCCACCGACATCGCCTTCCTGCTGCTGGCCGACCCCTTCTGGGCGCGGGTGTCGCTGTGGCTGCTGGGCATGGGCGCGCTCATGGGCATCGCCGCCGGCATCGCGGGCACCGTGGAATTGCTCTCCATCGCGGGCATCCGCCGCCGCGCCGTCGGCTGGAGCCACTTCGTCGCGGCGGTCATGCTGCTGTCGGTGGGCGGCATCAACTGGTATCTGCGCGCCGTGCCGGGCGGCGCCGAACACACGGTGCCGCTGATGGGCCTGTACCTGTCGGCGCTGGGCGCGGCGCTGGTCGGTATCGCCGGCTGGCTGGGCGGCAAGCTCGTCTTCGAACACCAGGTCGGCATCCACGACGAAGAGGAAGCGCCGCTGGAGCAGCCCTGAGGATGCCAGGTGCACCGGCCTCATGCCGCCAGCCCCAGCGTGGGCTTGGCCAGCACCAGCCAGAAGACCAGCGTCACCAGTACGCCCGGCACCACCAGCAGCAACAGCCGCAGGCGCAGCCCGCGCAGGCTGGGCGAGGTGTCGAGCCGCTCGACGATATGGCCGCAATACAGGTGGAAGAACACCATGCCAGCCACGGCGGTCAGCTTCAGGGGCAGCCAGGGCCCGGTGGGCGCATCGGTCATCGCCACCAGTCCCGTGCCCGTCACGATGGCCAGCACCGCCGCGGGCGAGGCGACCCACACGAAGACCATGCGCGCCATCACGTTCAGCCGCAGCATCGCGCTGCGGTCACGTGCGTGCCGGTGACAGGCGAACACCCCTGGCAGATAGAAAAGTCCGGCGCACCACGTCAGCAGGAACGCGATGTGCAGCGATTTGAGCCAAGCCACGGCGCTCCCCGGCTGTCGGGGCGCATGGCATCCAGCCCCCCACAGGCCGGTGCGTCGCCCTCGTTCATCATCGTCCGGTCACTATAAAAGCAGGGAGCGGCGTATGTGGCCGAGGCAGCCGCTCATTGTGTAACCTGACTTGTCCCGCGCTGGCGATGCCGCCCTGGCGCCTGTCACGCCAACACCTTCGACGGCGGCTTCGTGTGCGACGCATCGCGATACACATGCACGCGGCCTCGGCAAGAAAACCGGGGCATCCCTGCCCCGGCCCGCCTTCCTGGCGGCGACGCGCCTCAGCGCCGTGCCACGGACTCCCCTTGCGGGGCAGGCAGGGCATCCGGCCAGCCGCCGGCCAGCGTCTTGTAGACGGCCACCAGCGCCGTGGCGCGCCGCGTCGCGCTCTGTGCCAGCAGGTCCTCGGCTTCCAGGCGCGAACGTTCGGCGTCCAGCACGTCCAGCACGTTGATGGCCCCGCCCTCGAATTGCAGGCGTGCCGTGTTGGCCGCCCGCCGGCTGGCTTCGGCGGCCTGCGTCAGCGTGCCGTTCTCGGCCTGGGCCCGCGACAGGCGCACCAGCGCGTTCTCGGTTTCCTCCATCGCGCGCAGCACCGCACGCTCGTACAGGGCCACGTTCTCGGCCGCCGCCGAGTTGGCCGCGGCAATGCGCGCGCGCACCCGGCCGATGTCGAGGAAGTTGCCGCCCACGCCCAGCGAGATCACGCGGGTTTCACTGTCGCGTTCGAACAGCGAGCCGAAGCCCAGCGCCTGCGTGCCGATGAGCCCGCCCAGCGTGAAACGGGGAAACAGGTCGGCCGTGGCCACGCCGATGCGCGCCGTCGCGGCCGCCAGCCGGCGCTCCGCCGCCGCGACGTCGGGACGGCGGCGCAGCAGCTCGCCCGGGGCGCCTGCGTTGACCTGCGTGGGCAACACCGGCAAGGACACGGGTGCATCCAGCACGGCGGCCATTTCCGCCGGCGTGCGGCCGGTCAGCACCGCGATGCGGTGCGCGGCCACGGCGGCCTCGGCCTCCAGCGGCGGGATGCGGGCACGGGTCAGCGCCAGTTGCGTGCGGGAACGGTCCGCATCGAACGAGGTGCCGCGTCCGTTGTCCAGCAGCGCCTCGATGAGCCGCAAGGTGTCGCCCTGGTTGGTCTCGTTGTCGCGCGCCACCTGGATCTGCACCTGCAGGCCACGCAGGCGGAAATAGGCATCGGCCAGTTCCGCCACGATGGCGACCTGCACGCCGCCCAGGTCGGCAGCCGTGGCATCGGTCTCGGCCTGCTGGGCCTCGACGGCACGGCGCACGCGGCCAAAGAAATCCAGCTCCCAGACGGCGGAAAGGCTGGCGCCGTGCTGCTCGCCATCGCGTTCGGCGCGCGACATGCCGGGCGCCTGCGACGCGCTGGCGCGCCGGTCGCTGATCTCGCCCGACGCGCTCAGCGTCGGGAAGCGATCCTGGCGGCGCTCGCGCGACACGGCGGCCGCCTGTTCATAGCGGGCCAGCGCGATGCGGATGTCGTGGTTGGCGCGCAGCGCGTCTTCCACCAGCGACTGCAGCAGCGGATCACCCAGGCCCTGCCAGAACGGCGCGTCGGCCTCGGGCACCGGCAGCGTGGCGGCAGCGGCATCCTGGCGGGCGTATTGCTCGGCCACGGGCGCCTGCGGCGCCTGGTAGTCAGGGCCGACCGCGCAGGCGGCCAGCGTCAGCGCCACCAGGGGCGCCAGCAGGAAGCGCAGCGGCGGGAAGAAAGGCCCCCACGCCGCGCCTTCGGCTTGCTGCTCCCCGAGGGGGCTGCCTTTTGCCTTGGGGCGGCCCGGCGGCAAAAGGGAACGGGCGGAAGATTGCGTATGCGACATCATGGAATCAGACATGTGAGGTCTCCAGGGGCGCGGCGGCCTTGTCGCCGCGCGACTTGCGCATCGCCAGCTTGCGCAGCGCCACGTAGAAGACCGGGGTAAGGAAGAGACCGAAGAGCGTCACGCCCAGCATGCCGGCGAACACCGTCACGCCCATCACCTGGCGCACTTCGGCGCCGGCGCCCGTGCCCAGCATCAGCGGCACGACACCGGCAATGAAGGCGATCGAGGTCATGATGATGGGACGCAGGCGCAGACGGCAGGCTTCCAGCGCGGCGTCGATGGTGCTGCGGCCCTTGTCCTCCAGCTCGCGGGCGAACTCGACGATCAGGATGGCGTTCTTGCACGCCAGGCCGATCAGCACCACCAGCCCGATCTGCACGAAGATGTTGCTGTCGCCGCCCGAGAGCCACACGCCCGTCATGGCGGAGAGCAGGCACATCGGCACGATCAGGATCACGGCCAGCGGCAGGGTCCAGCTTTCATACAGCGCGGCCAGCACCAGGAAGACCAGCAGCACCGCCAGCGGGAACACGACCAGCGCGGCATTGCCCTGGGTGACCTGCTGGTAGCTCAGGTCAGTCCACTCCAGCTGCATGCCTTGCGGCAGCACCTTGTCGGCCGTGGCCTGCACCACCTGCAGCGCCTGCGAGGACGACACCAGGCGCGGATCGGACTCCCCGATCAGGTCGGCCGAGGGATAGCCGTTGAAGCGGATGACGGGGTCCGGGCCGAAGGTCTCGCGCACGTCGACCATGCTGCCGATGGGCACCATGTCGCCATTGGCGTTGCGGGTGCGCAGGTTCGCCACGTCCTCGACCGTGCTGCGGAACGGCGCGTCGGCCTGGGCCATCACGCGGAAGGTGCGGCCGAAACGCGTGAAGTCGTTCACATAGGACGAGCCCAGGTAGACCTGCAGCGTCTCGAACAGGTCGGTGACCGCCACGCCTTGCGCCTTGGCCTTGGTGCGGTCCACCTCGGCGTCCAGCTGCGGCACGTTGGCCTGGTAGGAACTGATCGGGTACTGGAAGCCCGGCACCTGCGAGATCGCGCCCGCCAGCGTGTTCGTGGCGGTCTGCAGTTCGCCATAGCCCGCGCGGTTGCGGTCCTGCACGTACAGTGAATAACCCGAACCCGTGCCCAGGCCCATGATGGGCGGCGGCATGATGGCGAAGACCAGCCCTTCCTGTTCCTGCGAGAACCTGGCGTTCAACTGCGCGGCGATCTCGGCGGCGGTGTGCTTGCGGTCAGCCGCGGGCGCCAGGCCGAAGAACACCACCCCGCTGTTGGGCGTGTTGGTCAGTTGCAGGGCGTTCAGGCCCGGGAAGGCGACCGCGTTCTTCACGCCATCGGTCTTCAGCGCGATATCGCTCACGCGGCGCACCAGGGCTTCCGTGCGTTCCAGCGACGCGCCTTCCGGCAGCTTCATGGCGCCGATCAGGTACAGCTTGTCCTGCGTGGGAATGAAGCCGCCCGGCACGGCCTTGAAGACCACGCCCGTCACCACCAGCAGCACGACATAGACCAGGAACACCGCGCCGCGGCGGCCCAGGATGCGCGACACGCTGTTGCCGTAGCCGTCGGCGCTGCGCTGGAAAAAGCGGTTGAACGGACGGAACAGCCAGCCCATGCCGCGGTCCAGGATGCGCGTGGGCAGGTCGGGCGGCGCGCCATGCGGACGCAGCAGGCGTGCGGCCAGCGCGGGCGACAAGGTCAGCGAATTGATGGCCGAGATCACGGTGGAAATGGCGATGGTCACCGCGAACTGCTTGTAGAACTGGCCCGTGACGCCCGACAGGAAGGCCATGGGCACGAACACCGAGCACAGCACCAGCGCGATGGCGATGATGGGTCCGCTGACCTCCTTCATGGCCTGATGGGCGGCAGCCAGGGGCGCCAGCCCCTCGGCGATGTTGCGCTCGACGTTCTCCACCACCACGATGGCGTCGTCCACCACGATCCCGATGGCCAGCACCAGCCCGAACAGGGTCAGCGTGTTGACGGAGAACCCGAGCATCAGCAGCACGGCGAAGGTGCCCACCACCGACACCGGCACGGCCAGCAGCGGGATGATGGACGCGCGCCAGGTCTGCAGGAAGAGGATCACCACCAGCACGACCAGCAGCACGGCCTCCAGCAGCGTGGTAATGACCGATTTGATCGATTCGCGCACGAACACGGTCGGGTCGTATTCCACCGACCACTCCACGCCGTCCGGGAAGCGCTGCGACAGTTCGGCCATCTTGGCGCGCACCTTGTCCGACACGTCGATGGCGTTGGCGCCCGGCGCCTCGAACACCGGGATGGCCACGGCCTGTTCATTGTTCAGCAATGCCATCAGCGAATAGTCGGACGCGCCCAGTTCCACGCGCGCCACGTCGCGCAAGCGCGTGACCTGGCCCTGCGCGCCGGTCTTGATGATGACGTCGCCGAATTCCTCTTCCGTCACCAGGCGGCCCTGCGCATTGATGGACAGCAGGAAATCGCTGCCGGCGGGGTTGGGCGGCGCGCCCAGCTGGCCGGCGGACACCTGCACGTTCTGCTCGCGCACGGCGGCGACCACGTCGCCCGCCGTCATGCCCAGCGCGGCGATCTTGTCCGGATCCAGCCACAGGCGCATGGAGTAGTCGCCCGAGCCGAACAGCTGGGCATCGCCCACGCCTTCGATGCGGGCCAGTTCGTCCCGCACGTGCAGCACCGCATAGTTGCGCAGGTACAGCGCGTCATAGCGGCCATCGGGCGAACGCAGCTGCACCACCAGCGTGATGTTGGGCGACTGCTTGGCCGTCACCACGCCCTGGCGGCGCACCGCCTCGGGCAGGCGCGCCTCGGCCTGGGCCACGCGATTCTGCACCTTCACCTGCGCGTCATCGGGATCGGTGCCCGGACGGAAGGTGACGGTCAGCACCAGCACGCCATCGCTGCCGGCGATGGACTTCATGTAGAGCATGTCCTCGACGCCGGTGATGGCCTCTTCCAGCGGCGCGGCCACGGTGTCGGCGATCTCGCGCGGGTTGGCGCCCGGATAGGTGGCGCGCACCTGCACGCTGGGCGGCACCACTTCGGGATACTCGCTGACCGGCAGGAGGGGAATCGCGATCAGGCCGACCACGAAGATGATGATGGACAACACGGCCGCGAAGATCGGCCGGTCCACGAAGAAACGTGCAAAGTTCATGGCGATTGCTCTGTGGCGTGGCTCACTGGGTGGAGGTCGGTGAGCGGGGCATTACTGCGCGGCCGGCGTGGCGGCGGTTTGGGCAAGACGCGCGGCCTGGCCGCCCGCGGGCGACATCTCGACGGCCTGGGCGGTGACGGGCATGCCGGGGAAGAAGACTTTCTGGATGCCGTTGACGATCACGCGATCACCCGGCTTCAGGCCCTCCTCCACGATGCGCAGGCCTTCGGCCTTGCGGCCCAGCTTCACGTCGCGGCGCTGGGCGGTGCTGTTCTCGTCGACCACGTAAACGTATTTGCGGCTCTGGTCGGTCAGGATGGCCTTCTCGTCGATCAGCATGGCGTCGAAGCTGCCGCTGCCCTGCAGGCGCACGCGGGCATAGAGCCCCGGCGTCAGCAGGCCATCGGGATTGGCCAGCGTGGCCCGGGCGCGGATCGTGCCGGTGGCGGGATCGACGCGGTTGTCGACGAAGTCCACGCGGCCGGCGTGCGGATAGCCGTCTTCTCCCACCAGGCCCACGTTCACCGGCACGCCTTCGCGGCGCTCGTCGGGGCGCTCGCCCTTGCGGGCCATGTGCGCGTAGCGCAGGTAGGTGCGCTCGTCGCTGTCGAAGTGCACGTGCACCGGGTCCAGCGACACCAGCGTGGTCAGGATGCTGGCCTGGCCGTCGGCCGTCACCAGGTTGCCGGTCGTCACCAGCGCGCGGCCGGCGCGGCCCGTGATGGGCGAACGCACCTGCGTGAAGGACAGGTCCAGCTTGGCGGTGTCGACCGCGGCCTGGGCGAACTGCACATTGGCCTGGGCCTGGTCGGCGGCGGCGCGGCGCTGCTCCAGCTCTTCGGTGGACACGGCCTGCAGCGAGGCGAGCTTCTGCGCGCGGGCCGCTTCGCTGCGCGCCAGCGCCGCCTGGGTGCGGGCGCGGGCCAGGTCGGCCTGGGCGCGCGCCAGCGCGGCGCGGTAGCTGCGGGCGTCGATCTCGAAGAGCACCTCGCCGCGCTTCACGGTCTGCCCTTCCTCGTAGTTCACCTTTTCGATGTAGCCGCTCACGCGTGGCCGCAGCGCAACACTTTCGACGGCTTCGACGCGGCCATTGAAGTCATCCCACTGGATGATCGGGCGGGCCGACACGGCGGCCACGCTGACGGTGGGCGGCGGCGGCGCGGCGGCGCTGTCGGCGGCCTCGCTCTTGCAGCCGGCGAGGGCCAGCGCCAGGAGGCCGGCCGCGGCCAGCGGGAGGGCACGGCGCAGCGGGGCCGGGACGGAGGAATGGAACAGTGTGCTCATGCTTGCAAACTCGGGCGCGGGTGGGAACAAGCCCTCCGGACGGCGCGCCCGCGCGGCGTGGGCCGGCTGCGGGGGACCTGGGGAGGCGCGTAGATGCTTCTGACTTAATTTCATAACGAACGCTATGAATTAGGTCGCACTCTAAACGCCATTGCAAGCACTGGTCAAGGAATTTAATATTGTCCATTATGAAAACAACGGAAGGCAAGCCCCCGCGTCCCCGCGGACGTCCGCTGTCATTCGACCGGGAGACGGTCCTGGAGCGCGCCATGCTGGTTTTCTGGCGCCAGGGCTACGAAACGACGACCGTTCATGACCTGACCGAGGCCATGGGCATCACCGCGCCCAGTCTCTACAGCGCGTTCGGCGACAAGGAGTCGCTCTACCTCGAAGCCGTCGGCCATTACCGCAAGCGCTACGGCGCGGGCGAGCACTCGCGCGCGTTGCTGGCGGGCGCCCCCACCGCGCGCGAAGGCGTGCGCAACCTGCTGTTCGAGGCCGTCCACGTCATGGGCGATCCGGAAACGCCGGCAGGCTGCATGGTGGTGAACTCGGCCATCAACTGCTCCTCGTCCTCGTCGCGCGTCCAGGCCATCGTGGCCGACTGCCGCGCCGAGGCCGAGGCCGATCTGCGCGCGCGCATCGAGCGCGGCGTGCGCGACGGCGACGTGCCGGCCACGGTCGATGCCGCCGCGCTGGCCAAGTTCTATGCCACCATCATCGTCGGCATGTCCATCCAGGCCCGCGACGGCATGACCTGCGCCAGCCTGCAGGCCATCATCGACGCAGCCATGCTGGCCTGGCCCCAGGCCTGAGCGCCGGACGGCAGTAACGCGGCGCCCGCCCGGGCGCCCCGCGTCACTGCCCCCCTCCCCGTCCGCTCAGTCCAGACCCAGCTTGCCGCGCAGTTGCGACAGGTCCTCGGCCAGGGTGTTGACCGGCCCCACCAGTGCGCGGCGGTCGGCCTCGCTTACCTTGTCATAGGTCTGGTAGCCATCGCCCTGGCGGTATTTCGCCAGGATGTCCTCGACCGTCTTGAAGTTGTCGTCCACCTTGGCGATGAAGGCAGGGTCCTCCTTGGCCACCAGCGGGCCGAACAGCGCGACGATCTTGCGCGCGCCGTCCACGTTGCCCTTGAAGTCCCACAGGTCGGTGTGGCTGTAGCGGTCTTCCTCGCCGGACACCTTGGTGGCGGCCACTTCTTCCATCAGCACCGCCGCGCCGCCCACGACCTTCTCGGGCGAGAAGGTCAGGTCCGCCACGCGCTTCTGCAGGGCCAGCACATCCGCCATCAGCTTGTCGGCCACCGGCGCCAGGCCCTCGGTGCTGTTCTGCGCGAACAGGCCGTACTCCAGGCGATGGAAGCCCGTGAAGTTGGGGTCCTTTTCCGCCAGCTCGTGGTCGTCGGCGCGCGCGTCGATGGCGCTGTCCAGGTCGCTGAACAACTCGGCCACCGGTTCGGAGGTTTCATACGGCACGCGGGTCGGCGCATAGAGCGCGCGGGCACGGGCCAGGTCGCCGGCCTTGATGGCGTCCGTGAAGGCGCGCGTGCCGTCCACCAGTTGCTGCAGCTCGCCCGACACATAGAGCTTGTAGTCGGTCAACGGGCCGACCAGCGCCAGCGGCGTGACGGCGGCATGGGCGGGCGCGGCCAGCCAGGCGCCCAGCAGGGCGGCGATCAAGGATTTGCGCAAGGTCATTGGGGTCCTCTCTCCAGAAAAAACAGTCTCGTCAGGGGGGGCGGGCGCTTGCCTGTCAGGCCTGCGCCGACGCTTCGAGCAGCGTGCGGCCCAGGTAATCCCCCGCGACGCGCACGCCCGGCAGCACGAAGAAATAGCCGCCGCCGATGGGCTTGATGTATTCCTCCAGCGGCTCGCCATCCAGGCGGCGCTGCACGGCAATGAAGCCTTGCTCCAGGTCCGCCTGGTAGCAGATGAAGAGCAGGCCCATCTCCAGTTGGCCCGACTTGGTCACGCCGTTCGAGTAGTTGAAGGGACGGCGCAGGATCAGGTTGCGCTGCGACGCGTGGTCGCGGGCATTCGCCAGCCGGATGTGCGAATCCAGCCGCGTCGTCTTGCCCTCGGGATCGCGGCCGTAGTCCGGCACGTCGGCCTCGTGCCTGCCATCCATCGGCGCGCCGGTGTCCTTGCGGCGGCCGAAGATGGCCTCCTGCTCGCGCAGCGGGGTGCGGTCCCAGCGTTCGACGAAATTGCGGATGAGGCGCACCGCCTGGTATGACCCGCCTGCGGCCCAGGCCGGCTCGTCGCCGCCGGCCTGCACCCACACCACGCGATCCATCAGGGCGGCGTCTTCGGCGTCCGGATTGGCCGAGCCGTCGCGAAACCCCAGCAGGTTGCGCGCGCTCTCGGGCGGGCCGGGCCGCAACGGCACGGCAGGCACCGTGCCCTCCTGCTTCCAGCGCAAGACCAGCAGGTCCGGCAGGGTCTTGATGATGTCGCGCAAGGCGTGGATGTTGGTGTCCTGCGCGTGCGCGCAGCATTGCAGCAGCAGGTCGCCATGGCATAGCGTGGCGTCCAGCGCGTCATTCGGGAAACGCGTCATGCGCGACAGGCGTTTGGGCTTCACGCTCGCCAGGCCGTAACGCGCATCGAACAGCGAGTCGCCCACCGAGATCGTCATCGTCAGCCCGCCAGGCGCGATGTCAGGCCCCAGGATCCCGGAATCCGGCGGCGGAAAGCGCGGGTCCGCGGTCGGCGCGGGGCCGCCCTGCGTCAGGAAGGCGATGCGTTCGGTCAGCGTGCGAAAGAGCCGCTCCAACCCGGCGCGGTCACGCGCCAGCACGTCGAAGGACGCCACCAGGCCTGCCTCGGGACGCGGCGTCAGGATGCCCTGCTGGTGCAGGCCCAGATAAGGATGGCGATCCTGCCGGCGGTCGTCGGCCCGTGGCGCCTCGGCCACCTGGTGTCCTTTCGCCTTGGCGCTCGGCTGGCCCTGCGCCAGGCCGGCGGCCAGCAAGCCACCCACGGCGCCCGCCCCCGCCAGCAGCCGCCGCCGTCCCGTGTCGGCGGGCGTATCGGAACAGGTCTGGGGGGCAAGCGGCGAGGTGTCTTTCATGGCGAATCCAGCAAGGCGCGGAAGGATGGGAATCGATGCGGCGGAACAGGCGCCACGCAACGCCTGCCCTGCCGATGGCCTGCGTCAATCCGCGCCGATCAGCCCCAGCGACTGGCCCGCGCTGGCAAGGTCCGTCGCCAGCATCGCGAAGCGTTCCGCCAGGACGCGCCGCGCGGGCGCATCCAGCGAGTCGAAACCGGCATGGCCGTCGCCGCCTTGCGCGCGATGCGCCTCCAGCGCGGCCTGGGCGGCGGCGACATCGCCATCCAGTGTCTCGGCCAACGCGGCATTGCCGCGGGCCACGAACGGCCGCAGCAGGTCCACGATCTTGCGCAGGCCATCCAGGTTGCCCTGCAGGCCCGACAGGTCGGTGTGCGCGTAGCGGTCTTCCTCGCCGGTGACCTTCAGCGTGGCCATGTCCTGCGCCAGGCGGGCAGCGCCGCCGGCCATGCGTTCCGGCGTGACGGGCAGTTCGCGCAGGCGCTGCTGCAGGGCGGCGATGTCCGTCATCAGTGCCTGCGCGGCACCGGGCAGGCCCGCCAGCGATTGCCGCGCATACAGGCCGTGCTCGATGCGATGGAAGCCCATGAAGTCCGGATCTTCCTCGCGCCGCGCGAAATAGTCGGCGCGTGCGTCCAGCCGCGTATCCAGGTCGGCGAACATGTCGGCCACGGGTTCGATGCGCTTGTAGGCCAGGCG
The DNA here is from genome assembly GCF_900089455.2 of Orrella dioscoreae. Taxonomy (NCBI): domain Bacteria; kingdom Pseudomonadati; phylum Pseudomonadota; class Betaproteobacteria; order Burkholderiales; family Alcaligenaceae; genus Orrella; species Orrella dioscoreae. The sequence goes on along the minus strand of NZ_LT907988.1, from coordinate 1,113,709 downwards.
CGCGGCGGGGTACAGCCCGCGGGCCCGGGCCAGGTCGTTGGCCTCGATGGCATCGGCAAGCGCCTGGGCGTCGCGCTGCAAGGTTGCGGCCTGCATCACCAGATAAACCCGGTATTCGGCCAAGGCGCCGATGAAGGCTGTCAAGGAAGGACGGGCTGCCCGCGCGGCGTCCGACGCCGCGGTCGGCGTCACGTGCAGCTTGCCGCGCGGATTGCTCAAGAGGCCGCAGGTGATATCGTAGTCGCCGGGCTCCAGCCTGGCATTCAAGGTCTGCGTGAAACCCGGCGCGATGTTCTCGCGCTCTTCCACCACCATGACGCCGTCCAGGATTTCCCACTCCACCGCCCGCTCCGAACGGTTGACGATGCGGAAGGTGACGCGCCCTGCCGGCACGCTCAGGCTGTCGGGCTCGCAGCGCCCGGCATGGATTTCCACCTGGACCACGTCATCGGTGGGCGCCGCGTCCTGGCTCGCCAGGCGGGAGGCGTAATGGAAAGCGGCCAGCGCGGCCAGGGCCAGCAGGATGGAAACCGCCAATGCGATGCGCATCAGCGCACGGGAAGGCGCGGCGCCACGCGGCGCCGGAGAGGGAGCAGTCATCGCACAGGTTGCGCGGCCGGGGCCGGACGCAGGAACAGGTAAAGGGAAATGACCAGGAAGCCGGCATAGGCCACGACCTCGCTGACCGTGGGCGTGTCCTGGTAGCCGAGGATGCCGCCGAAGACCGTGCCGAGGGGACTGTCGGCGGGCAGGACGCCGCTCAGGTCCACCACCACCGTCTGCCACAGGTTCCAGACGCCGGCCTCATGCAAGGCCCGGACGGAGCCTGCCAGGATGCCGGCGGCCACGACCAGGATGAAGACGCCGGTCCAACGGAAGAAGCGCCGCAGGTCCAGCCGCACGCCGCCCACATAGATGCCGTAGCCCAGCAAGGCGGCCACCGCCACGCCCGACAAGGCGCCCAGCGGCGCCGCCGCGCCTTGCGACTGCTGGAACGCGGCCAGCAGGAAGAACACCGACTCCAGGCCTTCGCGTGCCACGGCGAAAAAGACCATGCCCACCAGCGCCAGCCCCTGGCGCTGCGACCCGGCCAGCGCCGCATCCACCGACGCGCGCAGACCGGCGCCAATGGAGCGCGCCACCTTGCGCATCCAGAACACCATCGAGGCCAGCACCGCCACGGCGGCCAGGCCCACCAGCGCCTCGAAAAGCTCCTGCGCCTTCTGCGGGAACTCCGCGCGCAAGAGCTGCAGGCCCGCCCCCGCGAAGAGGGAGACGGCGACAGCGAGGAAGATTCCCACCCACACCGCCGGCATCCATGCGCCACGGCCGGTCTGCTTGAGGTACGAGGCGATGATGCCCACGATCAGGGCCGCTTCCAGGCCCTCGCGCAGCATGATCAGGAAAGGGATCAGCATGAAGAAAACAGCGCCGGCGCGTCCTTCGGGGGAAGGTACGCGCCGGGCCAGTCAAAAGAGATTGGTTCTTATTATTCTTTCACGGCCCCGCTTACAGGCCGCTGTCTGACAAGAACCTGTCAGTGACGGCGATCAAGCCGCCGCGCATTGCACGCGGCGGCATCCTTCGATCAACGGTACAGCACGGTCGGCAGCCACATGCCGATGCCGGGGAACATATAGAGCAGGAAGATCGCCACGATCTGGATGCCCATGAACGGCAGCATGCCCAGGAAGATCTGGTTCAGCGTGACGTGTGGCGGCGACACCCCCTTCAGGTAGAAGGCCGACATGGCCACGGGCGGCGACAGGAAGGCCGTCTGCAGGTTCAGCGCGACCAGCAGGCCGAAGAACAGCGGGTCGATGCCGAAGTTGGCGAGCAGCGGGATGAAGATGGGCATGAAGATCACGATGATCTCGGTCCACTCCAGCGGCCAGCCCAGCAGGAAGATGATGATCTGCGCCAGCAGCATGAACTCCACGGGCGTGAGGCCCATGCCCAGCACCCAGGCCTCGATGATCTGCTGTCCGCCCAGCAGCGCGAAGGCCGCGGAGAAAATCGACGACCCGACGAACAGCCAGCACACCATGGCGCTGGTCTTGGCCGCCAGGAACACCGACTCCTTCAGCACCGGCATGTTCAAGCGCCGATATGCCGCGGCCAGCAGAGCGCCCCCCAGTGCGCCCATTGCCGCGGCCTCGCTGGGCGTGGCAAGTCCGAACACGATGGACCCCAGCACCGCCAGGATCATCACCGACAGCGGGAAGAACGAGGCCATGAGCATCTTGAAGATTTCAAGGCGCTGCCAGGTAAGGAAAACGTAGAACGCCAACAATCCCGCGCCGATCACCCCGAACACGATCCAGAAGTTCATGGGTGCGGAGAGGCCGGCGCCAGCATCGCCATCCGCGGCCAATGCCGCCGCGACCGCCGCGGCAGGCTCGGTGACGCCGGGCTCCGCCGCGGGCGTCGGCGTGCCGGGCGGTTCCGCGACGCCTCCCGCGCCAGGAGGCTCGGACAATCCGCCCTCGAGCGGCGGTTCGCTGAGACCGCCCTCCATCGGGGGCTCGGCCAAGCCGCCACTGCCCGACGGCGCGACATATCCCAGGCGCAGCTCGTCCGGGATGTCGTACTCGACGGCAGGTGTGGTCAGGATACGGTGCGTCGTTCCCATGAGCAGCAGGAAGATGGCCAGCGGCACCAACACCACGGCCATGTTGCGCACCAGGAAGCTCATCGGCACGTCACGGTTGCGGCGCCCTTTGAACATCGCGCCGACGAGCCCCACCATGGCGCGCGTCTGGCCGCCGCTGGCCAATGACTGCGCTGGCGCGGGCAGGGGCAGATGGCGCTCCGACTCGGGCAGGGGCGGCGCGAGATGGGGCCAGAACTTGCCCACGAGGATCACGTAGAGAATGTACAGGCCCGCCAGCATCAATCCGGGAAACAGCGCGCCCGCATAGAGCTGCACCACCGAGACGCCAGCCGTCGCGCCATATACGATCAGCATCACCGAAGGCGGCAGCAGGATGCCCAGGCAACCGCCCGCCGTGATCGCGCCCGCCGTCAGCTTCACGCCGTAGCCCGACTTCAGCATGGTCGGCATGGCGAGCAGGCCCATCAGCGTCACCACCGCGCCCACGATACCCGTGGCCGTGGCGAAGATGGCGCAGGTGGCCAGCGTGGCCACGGCCAGCGAGCCCGGCACGCGCGCCAGCGCCAGGTGCATGGCCTTGAAGAGCTTCTCGATCAGGTTGGCGCGCTCGACCAGGTAGCCCATGAACACGAAGAGCGGAATCGAGATCAGCGCGTCGTTGGTCATGGTGGCGTAGGTCCGCTGCACCATCAGGCTCAGCGTCTGCTCGATGGCCCGCATCGACTCGCCGGACTGCATGTAATACGCAAGGAAGGAAAAGATCACCCCCATGCCCATGAGCGTGAAGGCAGTGGGGAAGCCGAGCATGATGGTCACGACCACCAGCGCCAGCATGATGAGCCCGATGTGCGGGGTGGTGAGCGCCGTCCAGGGCGTCAGCACGATCACCGCGATGACCACCATCGCCATGATCGAGAGCCCGAACCAGATGGCTTTGTTCTGCTTCATCAGTGCTTCTCCGGGGCAACGTAGCGGTCCAGTTTCTCGATGTCCTCGTCCTTGACGTGGACCATCTCCTTCAGCTTCTCGACGTCGACTTCCTCCACGTCGTCCTCGCGACGCGGCCAGGCGCCGTCGCGCAGGCACAGGATGCTGCGGCCGATCTCGGCGATGCCTTGCAACAGCAGGAAGGCGCCCGCCACCGGAATGATCGCCTTGAAGGGATAGATGGGTGGCCCGTTCGCCATGAGGGAAGAGTGCTCGCGGATGGCGATGGACTCGGCTGCGTAATACCAGCCCGCCCACACCAGCGCGACCACGCCGGGGATGAAGAACAGGATGTAGAGAATCAAATCCAGGCAGGCCTGCGTACGCGGGCTGAAGAACCCGTACAGGATGTCGCCGCGCACGTGGCCGCTCTTGGCCAGTGTGTAGGCGCCGGCCATCATGAACAGCGTGCCGTAGAGCATCAACTGCATGTCGAAGGCCCAGGCGCTGGGATTGCTGAAGAAATAGCGGGCAAACACTTCCCAGACGATCATCAGCGTCAGGATGACGATGAGCCAGGCGAAGGCCTTGCCCACCCATGTGGAGAGCCGATCAACGGCGAACAGGAATTTCAGCATGGAACCACCCGATGGAACGCGCGACGGCATGCGCCAACCCGCGTCGATGGAACAGCCAGGAGCGCGCCTGGCGCCGCGTCGTGCGCGGGCCCGCAACCACTCTTGACGGGGAAGACGGCCCCCAGGCAAGCCCCGCGCGGCGCACGGGGCCCCTCCCCGGTCACCGTGCCCGCGCGGGGCCTTCCGGCGGCCAGCCGGCGCGCGTCGTCACGCGACACGCAACCGGCGCCGCACGGGAATCAAGCCTTGGGCTTGCTCTGCGCGAAGTAGTGGTTGTAGGCCATCCGGTAGTCGATGGTCGTGTCGTTCTGCCACCGGCCACTGCGTTGCGCGAAGGCCTTCTGCGAGTCCAGCACCTTCTTGAAGAGCGGATTCTCGGCCGAACGCTTGGCGATCATCTCGTCCCAGATCTTCAGCTGGTCGCGCAGGATGGCGTCAGGCGTCTTGTAGAACTTGACGCCAGCCTTCTGCTGCTCGATGTAGTCCTTGGAATAACGGTCGATCGCCTTCCACGACATGTCGGCACTGGCTGCCTGGGTGGCATAGCGGATGACGGCCTTCAGGTCGTTCGGCAGGGCTTCGTACTTGCCCGTGTTGAACATGACCTCGAACTGCTCGGCGCTCTGGTGGAAGCTCTGCAGCATGCAGATCTTGGACACGTCCTGGAAGCCCAGCGAACGGTCGGACGAGGCGTTGTTGAACTCGGCGCCATCCAGCAGGCCGCGGTCCAGCGCGGGGACGATTTCACCGCCCGGCAGCGCGTTCACCGCCGCCCCCATCGCCGAGAACATGTCGATGGCCAGGCCCACGGTGCGGAACTTCAGGCCCTTGAAGTCCTCGGCGCGCGTGACCGGCTTCTTGAACCAGCCCAGCGGCTGGGTGGGCATGGGTCCGTACATGAACGAGGTCACGTTCACGCCCATGGCTTTCTGGATTTCCTTCAGCAGCTCCTTGCCGCCGCCGTATTCGTGCCAGGCGAGCAGCATGTTCGGGTCCATGCCGAACGAGGGGCCCGATCCCCACAGGGCGACCGCGGTGTTCTTGCCGTACCAGTAGGCCACCACGCCGTGGCCGCCGTCCAGCGTGCCCGACGACACGGCGTCCAGCAGGTCGAAGGCGCGCACGACGGCGCCGGCGGGCAGCACCTCGATGCGCAGCCGGCCTTCGGACATCTCGTTGACCTTCTTCGCGAAGTCCTGCGCGTACTCGTGGAAGATATCGTTGGCGGGCCAGGTGCTCTGGAAGCGCAGGGACGTGACCTGCTGTGCCTTGACGACGGCGGGCGCCGCGAGCGCGGCACTGGCGGCCGCGCCGGCCATGAATGTACGGCGAGTGGGTTTCATCGCGTGTGTCTCCTCAGACAGGGAAAGTCTCGTTCTGTTTTGTGTTCGAACTTGTTCTACTTCCACAGCCCCGCATGCTGCCAGTCCTACCCTTTCCGGTGACTGCGGCATGGGTAACATAGCGCCCGCCCTACGCCCGCAACATCGGCGTAAACCCGTAAAAAGATGTATACAAAGCGGGCACAAGACCCAAAGCAAGGGTATGTCCGCACCCCGGAAGCCACGATCCCGGCAACAAAACGCCCCCCCACGCCGCCCCTTCGGCTTGCTGCCCCCCAAGGGGGCCGTCTTTTGCCTTGGGACGGCCCGGCAACAAAAGGGTCCCTATCGCTTAATGCGGGATTAATGGAGGGCTTTCTAGAATTCGCCAACCGCGCCGTCCGGCGCCGGTCCCCTCCCCCGCATCCAGGACAATCATGCTGCCTCGCCTCCTTCCCGCGCAGTCCCTTCTTGCGTTCGCCCTGCTCTCTTGCGTGGGCGCCGCCTCCGCCCAGAACGTCATCGGCGCAGGTGTCGGCATCGTTCCCGAATATGACGGCGCGCGCGACTACAAGGCGCGCGCCATGCCCCTCATCCAGTACAACCACGACATGTTCTTCATCGCCCCGCGCGCCGGCGCGCCCGCCGCCGGCATCCGTGCCACGCTGGCGCCCGACTGGGCCGCCGGCCTGTACGTGGGCCTGGGCTTCAAGCGCAAGGCCGAGGACGACCTGGCCGGACTGGACGAGATCAAGACGCACGGTTTGGCCGGCGCCTTCCTGGAATGGTCGCCCGGCCGGTACACCGTGTCGGCGGACCTCCAGCAGGCCATGAAGTCCGGCTACGGCGCCACGCTGCAGCTGGGCGCGTCGTACGCCCTGCTGCAGACCCAGAAGAACCAGGTCCGCCTGGGCGCGAACACGGTCTGGGGCAACGACGACAACATGGACACCTGGTTCGGCATCAGCCGCGCCGAAGCCGCGCGCAGCACCCGCTATGACAGCTACTCGGCCTCGGCCGGCTTCCGCTCGGCCGGCCTGTCGCTGACCTGGACGCACAGCCTGAACGACAGCTGGTCGGTCATGACCGGCGTGGGCGTGAAGACGCTGCTGGGCGACGCCAAGGACTCGCCGATTTCCGAGCGCGACACCAGCGTGAACGGCAGCGTGGGCGTGCTCTACCGCTTCTGATTCCTGCCCGCCGTCACGCGAAGGGGCGTCGCGTCACGCGGATCGCCTACACTGGCGGGCTTTGCCCTTAGCCGCCTTTTTCCGCGCCCAAGCGCCGCTCCGCGGCGCGCGCCCCTTCCCATGATCCGTTTCCAGAACGTCTCGCTCGCTCGCGGGGTCAAGCCCCTGCTCGAGCGTGTCGACCTCCTCCTCAATCCCGGCGACAAGATCGGCCTGATCGGCGCCAACGGCGCCGGCAAGTCCAGCCTGTTCGCCATGTTGCGCGGCGAGCTGCATCCCGACCAGGGCGACCTGAGCTATCCGCCCAACTGGCGCCTGGCCCACGTGGCCCAGGAAACGCCGCCGCTCGCGCGCTCGGCGATCGACTACGCCATCGACGGCGACACGACGCTGCGCGCGCTGGAGGCGCACCTGGCGGAACTGGAAAGCCAGCCAGAATCGCTGGAGAACGGCCTGGCCATCGGCGAGGCCTATGCGGCGCTGGCCGACGCCGACGCCTACACCGTGGAATCACGCGCCGAGCAGCTGCTTGCCGGCCTGGGCTTCTCGTCCGAACAGATGCGCATGCCGCTGACCAGTTTCTCGGGCGGCTGGCGCATGCGCCTGAACCTGGCGCAGGCGCTGATGTGCCCGTCCGACCTGCTGCTGCTCGACGAGCCCACCAACCACCTGGATCTCGACGCCATCATCTGGCTGGAAGACTGGCTCAAGCGCTATCCGGGCACGCTACTCATCATCTCGCACGACCGCGACTTCCTGGACGAAGTGGTCAACGTGATCGTGCACATCGACGCGCGCAAGCTGAAGCGCTATTCGGGGCATTACTCCTCGTTCGAGCGCCAGCGCGCCGCGCAGCTGGAACTGGCCGCCGGCCAGCAGGAAAAGCAGATGCGCCAGCGCGCGCACCTGGAATCGTTCATCAACCGCTTCAAGGCGCAGGCCAGCAAGGCCCGCCAGGCCCAGAGCCGCATCAAGGCCCTGGCCCGCATGGAGGAAGTGGCGCCGCTGCGCGCCGCGGCCGAGTTCTCCTTCCAGTTCCGCGAGCCCGCGCGCGCGCCCGATCCGCTGCTGGTGCTGGACGGCGTGGACGCCGGCTACCGCGGCGAGGACGGCCGCGCCGACAAGCGCATCATCCAGGGCATCAACTTCTCCTTGCAGGGCGGCCAGCGCATCGGCCTGCTGGGCGTGAACGGCGCGGGCAAGTCCACCTTCATCAAGACCATCGCCGACGAGATCGGCGCGCTGTCGGGCACGGTCACCCTCGGCAAAGGGCTGTCGGTCGGCTATTTCGCGCAGCACCAGGTGGAAATGCTGCGCCATGACGAGTCGCCGCTGTGGCACATGAGCAAGCTCGCCCCCACGGTGCGCGAACAGGAGCTGCGCAACTTCCTGGGCGGCTTCAACTTCGCCGGCGAAATGGCGATGTCCTCGATCGCCCCCTTCTCGGGCGGCGAGAAGGCGCGGCTCGCGCTGGCGCTGATCGTGTGGCAGCGGCCCAACCTGCTGCTGCTCGACGAGCCCACCAACCACCTGGACCTGGAAACCCGCGAGGCGCTGACCGATGCGCTGGCCCAGTTCGAAGGCAGCCTCATTCTCGTCTCGCACGACCGGCACCTGCTGCGCGCCACCACCGACCAGTTCATCATCGTCGCCGACGGCAAGATGCTGCCCTACGACGGCGACCTGGACGACTACAAGACCTGGCTCATTGCCACCAAGCAGCAAGCGCGCAAAGCCTAAGCTGCAAACCCTTGCATATATATGTCGGGTCAGACATCTAAAACTTTGGTCTAAGTTCAGGGCCCGACACTGATCCCTCTCCAAGCACCCCGCGCGAATCTTCGATACACTCCGCCCGCGCGGCGGACGATCATCGTCCGCCGCAATCTTTTATATGTTCCTGTGTGCTTATAGGAGTGGGTGATGCAAGTCGGCAGAAGGCGGTTTTTCAAGCTCTGTAGCGCGGGGCTGGCCGGAGCCAGTGCCATTACCCTGGGCTTTGCCCCCTCGGTCGCCGAAGCCACCCAGCCGCGCCGCTACAAGCTGCTGCGCGCCAAGGAGACGCGCAACAATTGCACCTATTGCTCGGTGGGTTGCGGCATCCTCATGTACAGCCTGGGCGACGGCGCGAAGAACGCCAAGTCGCGCATCTTCCACATCGAAGGCGACCCCGACCACCCGGTCAGCCGCGGCTCGCTCTGTCCCAAGGGCGCCGGCCTGCTGGACTACATCCACAGCGAACAGCGCCTGCACTTTCCCGAATACCGCGCGCCGGGCTCCGACACCTGGCAGCGCATCAGCTGGGACGACGCCATCTCGCGCATCGCGCGCCTGATGAAGGACGACCGCGACGCCAACTTCATCGAGAAGAACGCCGCCGGCGTGACCGTCAACCGCTGGCTCTCCACCGGCATGCTGACCTCTTCGGCCGCCAGCAACGAAACCGGTGCGCTCGACCAGCGCTTCACCCGCGCGCTGGGCATCCTGGGCACCGACAGCCAGGCCCGCGTCTGCCACGCGCCCACCGTTGCCGCGCTGGCGCCCACCTTCGGGCGCGGCGCCATGACCAACAACTGGGTCGACATCAAGAACGCCAACGTCATCCTCATCATGGGCGGCAACCCCGCCGAGGCCCACCCCGTTGGCTTCAAGTGGGTGATCGAGGCCAAGGTGAAGAACGGCGCCAAGGTCATCGTGGTGGATCCGCGCTTCAACCGCAGCGCGGCCGTGGCCGACCTGTACTCGCCCATCCGCGCCGGCTCCGACGTGACCTTCCTGATGGGCGTGGTGAACTGGCTCATCACGCACGACAAGGTGCATCACGACTATGTGCGCGCCTACACCAACGCCAGCCTGATCGTGCGCGAAGACTACACCTTCGAGGACGGCATCTTCAGCGGCTTCGACGAGTCATCGGGCCAGTACGACCGCCGCTCGTGGACCTACGAGCTGGACGAGAACGGCCACGCGCGCCGCGACATGACCCTGTCGCACCCGCGTTGCGTCTGGAACCTGCTGAAGCAGCACGTCAGCCGCTACACGCCGGACATGGTCACGCGCGTCTGCGGCACGCCCCAGGACGATTTCCTGGAGATCTGCCGCCTGCTGGGCGAGACCTGTGTGTCGGACAAGACCGCCACCTTCCTGTACGCGCTGGGCTGGACCCACCACACCAACGGCGCCCAGATGATCCGCGGCTCGGGCATGATCCAGCTGCTGCTGGGCAACATCGGCATGGCCGGCGGCGGCGTGAACGCGCTGCGCGGCCATTCGAACATCCAGGGCTACACCGACCTGGGCCTGCTGTCGCTGCGCCTGCCGGGCTACATGAACCTGCCCTCGGACACGCAGACCACCCTGAAGGACTACCTGGCGCAGACCACGCCGCGCGCGCTGCTGCCCGGCCAGGTCAACTATTACCGCCACACGCCCAAGTTCTTCGTGAGCCTCATGAAGAGCCTGTGGGGCGACAAGGCCACGGCCGAGAACGACTGGGGCTTCGACTGGCTGCCCAAGTGGGACAAGAGCTACGACGTGCTGGCCTACTCGGAGATGATGGCCGAGGGCAAGGTCAACGGTTATATCGCCCAGGGCTTCAACCCCATCGCGGCCTTCCCCGACCGCAACAAGGTCGCCGTGGCGCTGGCCAAGCTGAAGTTCCTGGTCATCATCGACCCGCTGGTCACCGAGACCTCGAACTTCTGGCAGAACCATGGCGAGTTCAACGACGTCGACCCCGCCACCATCCAGACCGAGGTCTTCCGCCTGCCGTCCTCGTGCTTCGCCGAGGAGAACGGCTCCATCGTCAACTCCGGCCGCTGGCTGCAATGGCACTGGGCCGGCGCCGAGCCGCCCATGGAGGCCTGGCACGACGGCAAGATCCTGGGCCACCTCTTCATGAAGCTGCGCGAGCTCTATGAAAAGGAAGGCGGCGCCAACCCCGCGCCCATCCTCAACATGGCCTGGAACTACCAGAACCCGATGGACCCGGCGCCGGAGGAAGTGGCGCGCGAGGCCAACGGCCATGCGCTGGCGGACCTGACCGACGACCAGGGCCGCATCGTCGCGCGCAAGGGCGAACTGCTCAGCGACTTCTCGCAGCTGCGCGACGACGGCAGCACCGCGTCCTTCAACTGGATCTTCGCGGGTTCGTGGACCGAGCAGGGCAACCAGATGGCCCGCCGCGACAACACGCCCGACCCGCGCGGCCTGGGCTGTACGCCCGGCTGGGCCTGGGCCTGGCCGCAGAACCGCCGCATCCTCTACAACCGCGCCTCCGCCGATCCACAAGGCAAGCCCTGGGATCCCAAGCGCAAGATCATCGAGTGGAACGGCACGCGCTGGACTGGCATCGACAACCCGGATTTCGCCGCCACCGTGCCGCCCGGCAGCAAGGCCAACCCCTTCATCATGCTGCCCGAGGGCCTGGGCCGGCTCTTCAGCGTGGACGCGATGGTGGACGGCCCCTTCCCCGAGCACTACGAGCCGCTGGAGTCGCCGCTGGCGGAAAACCCGCTGCACCCGCGCGTGACCTACGCCCCCACGGCGCGGCTGTATGCCAGCGACCGCGCCCGCCTGGGCAAGCGCGAGGACTTCCCCTACGTGGCCACCACCTACTCCATCACGGAGCTGTTCCGCCACTGGACCAAGCACTCGCGCCTGAACGCGATCATCCAGCCCGAGCAGTTCATCGAGGTGGGCGAGAAGCTGGCGGCGCGCAAGGGCATCGTGCAGGGCGACCTGGTCAAGGTATCCAGCCAGCGCGGCTACATCAAGGCGCGCGCCGTGGTCACCAAGCGCATCCGCACGCTGAAGATCGATGGCCAGGACATCGACTCCATCGGCATTCCCTGCCACTGGGGCTATGAAGGCGCCACCCGCAAGGGCTTCCTGACCAACACGCTGACCCCGCACGTGGGCGACGCCAACACGCAGACGCCGGAATACAAGGCGTTCCTCGTGAATATCGAAAAAGCTTGAGGGAAACATGTCCATGCAATCCCAGGATATCGTCCGCCGTTCCGGCACCAACACGCTGACCCCCGCGCCGCACGTGCGCGACCACCAGGCCAAGGTCGCCAAGCTGATCGACGTCACCACCTGTATCGGCTGCAAGGCCTGCCAGGTGGCGTGCAACGAGTGGAACGACCTGCGCGACGAGGTCGGCCACAACGTCGGCGTCTACGACAACCCCGCCGACCTCGGCGCCAAGACCTGGACGCTGATGCGCTTCGACGAGATCGAGCACGAGGAAACCGGCAAGCTGGAGTGGCTGATCCGCAAGGACGGCTGCATGCACTGCGAAGACCCCGGCTGCCTGAAGGCCTGTCCGGTGCCCGGCGCCATCATCCAGTACGCCAACGGCATCGTCGACTTCCAGTCCGAGCACTGCATCGGCTGCGGCTACTGCATCGCCGGCTGCCCCTTCGACGTGCCGCGCATCGACAAGTCCGACAACAAGGCCTACAAGTGCACGCTGTGCTCGGACCGCGTGGGCGTGGGCCAGGAGCCCGCCTGCGTGAAGACCTGTCCGACCGGCGCCATCACCTTCGGCAGCAAGGACGACATGAAGCAGCTGGCGCACGAGCGCGTCGAGGAACTGAAGACGCGCGGCTACGACGAGGCCGGCCTGTATGACCCGCAAGGCGTGGGCGGCACCCACGTCATGTACGTGCTGCATCACGCCGACCGCCCCGAGCTTTATCACAAGCTGCCGTCAGAACCCACCATCAGCCCGGTGGTGGAAAGCTGGAAGGGCGCGCTGAAACCCGTGGCCAGCGTGGCCTTCGCCGCCGCGCTGGTGGGCGCCGCCGCGCACTACATCGCGGCCGGTCCCAACGAGGTGCCGGACGATGACGAGACCGGCGACGCCGGCGCTGCCCGCTCGGATGCCAGGCAGGACGAGGAGCCCCGCGCATGAAACGCGACAGCACGCTGCACCGCATCGGCTACGCCGAGCGCCTGTGCCACTGGATGATGGTGGCCTGCTTCTTCCTTGTCGCGCTGTCCGGCCTGTCCTGGCTCTTCCCCTCGCTCAGCTGGCTGAATGCCGTGCTGGGTACGCCCCAGCTGGCGCGCATCCTGCACCCCTTCCTGGGCGTGGTGGTGTTCCTGGCCCTGATGTTCCTGTTCTTGCGGCTGGTGAAATACAACCTGCCGGAACGCGAGGACAGGATCTGGTTCGCCAACGTCAAGGACGTGGTGCGCGGCGCCCACGACAAGCCCCTGCGCATCGGCAAGTACAACGCCGGCCAGAAGGTCCTCTTCTGGAGCATCATGGTCCTCATCACCGCGCTGCTGGTCAGCGGCGTCATCATCTGGCGCCCCTGGTTCGCGCACTACTTCCCCATCCCCGTCATCCGCCTCAGTCTCATCGCGCACTCGCTGGCGGGCATCGGCCTGATGCTGCTCATCATCGGCCACATCTACCTGGCCTTCTGGGTCAAGGGGTCCATTCGCGGCATGATCACCGGCCGCGTCACGCGCGCCTGGGCGCGGGCGCACCACGACCGCTGGCATGAACAGATGCTGGCCAAGGAAGCCACGCAAGCCGCTGCCGCCAAGGAGCCGCGCGCATGACGTCCCCGGCAGGCGGCATCGGCCTGGACACGCAGGGCATCGGCGTGCCCACCGGCGGCATCGGCGACGCACCGCCCGTGCTGGCGCCCAGGCTGGACAAGCACTACGCCCGCCGCGCGGCGCGGCTGGCGCAACTGGCCGACGGCCATCCCATGGCGGACTACCTGCGCATGGCCGCCGCCCTGGTGCAAGCCCAGCAGGCCACGCTGGACTCGCTGCCCTTGGCGGAAGACGCATCCGCGGCACACGCCGATGTCACGCCGCTCACGCCGGGCGCGCTGCTGCAGGCGCCCTACTGGCGCGCCGCACTGCCTGCCTTCCTGGCGGCGTTCTCGCGCCTGGGTGCCGCGCAGCTGGACGCATCCCTGCCGCTGCGCCAGACGCTGGCCGCCCTGCGCGACGCCTCGTCCGACGCCCTGGCCCACGACGCGGCCGCCCTGCTGGCGGGCGACTTCGAGCAGGTGGACAGCGCCCGCGCGCTCTTCCTGTGGGCTGCGCTGTCGCTGCACGCCGTGCAGTTCGCCGCGCGGCTGCCGGCATCGGCCTGGCGCGCGCAAGGCGACTCACGCCAGTTCTGTCCCGCCTGCGGCGGCGCGCCGGTGGCCAGCGTCGTGCTGGGCGGGGCGCAGGCAGGCCTGCGCTACCTGCATTGCGGCCTGTGCGAAACCCGCTGGCACCTGGTGCGCAGCAAGTGCAGCAATTGCGAACAGGGCGGCAAGCTGGATTATTGGTCGCTGGACAGCAAAACCGCGCCCATCACGGCCGAGAGCTGCGGCGACTGCCACAGCTACCTGAAGGTGCTGTACATGGACCGCGACCGCAACCAGGACCCCATGGCGGACGACCTGGCCACGTTGGCGCTGGATGCCGAAGTCGAGCGCGAAGGCTACGCCCGCAGCAGCGTCAATCCGCTGCTGCTGCCGGGCCGCCAGCCAGACCCGCGCTGATGTCCAGCGCCTGCTGCTCGTACAGGCGGCGATAGCGCCCGTCCGGCCTCGCCAGCAGCGCCTCGTGCGTGCCCTCTTCCACGATGCGGCCCGTGTCGAACACCAGCAGCCGGTCCAGCGCGCGCACCGTCGACAGGCGGTGTGCGATCACCAGCGTCGTGCGGCCCACCATCAGGCGGGCCATGGCGGCCTGGATCAGCGCCTCGCTTTCGGAGTCCAGGCTGGAGGTCGCCTCGTCGAAGATCAGGATGGGCGCATTGGCCAGGAAGGCGCGCGCGATGGCGATGCGCTGGCGCTCACCGCCCGAGAGCTTCACGCCACGCTCGCCCACCAGGGTGTCATAGCCGCGCGGCAGCCGCTGGATGAATTCATGCGCGCTGGCCTGGCGCGCCGCCTCCTCGATTTCCCGGGCGGTGGCGCCAGGCCGGGCGTAGGCGATGTTTTCCGACAGGCTGCGATGGAACAGGATGGGCTCCTGCTGCACGATGGCGATCTGCGCGCGCAGCGACGCCTGCCGCAACGCCATGACGTCCTGACCGTCGATGCGCACGGCGCCGCCCGACACGTCGTACAGGCGCTGGATCAGCTTGATGAAGGTGGTCTTGCCCGACCCGGAATGCCCCACCAGCCCGACCCGCTCACCCGGCCGGATGGCCACCGTGAAGTCCTGGAACAAGGGCGTGAGGTGCGCGCCATAGCGGAAGGTGACGCGGTCGAACACGATGCCGCCCTGCGTGATGCGCGCAGGCACGGCGTCCGGACGGTCTTCGATGCCCAGCGGCTGGTCCTGCAGGGCCACCAGCTCTTCCATGTCGTTCACCGAACGCTGCAGGTTGCGGATGTGCATGCCCACGTCGCGGAGATGGCCTTGCAGCATGAAGAACATCGTCAGCACGAAGGCCACGTCGCCCGCGCCCACTTCGCCCCGGTCCCACATCAACAGCGTCGTGGCCAGGATGGCCACCTGCATGCCCACCATCAGGAAGCCCTGCACCGTGCCGTTCAGGTTGCCGCGATTCCACGAACGGCGCGTGCGCTCGCGCCACTTGGCAATGATCCAGGCCAGCCTGCGCTCTTCGCGCGTTTCGGCGCCGAAGGCCTTGACCACGGCATTGCAGCCCACGGAATCGGCCAGCGCGCCGCCCAGCCTGGTATCCCAACGGTTGGCCAGCGAGGCCATGGGAGCCACGAATCCCACCGACAGCAGCACCGACGCCGCGATGAACAGCAGCGACCCCACGCCCACCACCACGCCCATCATGGGCCAGTGCGCCCCCAGCAGCACCGTCGCGCCCGCCAGCATCACCACCGACGGCAGGATGGCGATGAGCAGGGTGTCGTTCAGCAGGTCCAGCGCCCAGATGCCGCGCGTGATGCGGCGCACCGTGGAGCCGGCGAAGCTGTTGGCATGCCAGTCGCTGGAGAAGCGCTGCACGCGGTGGAAGGCCTCGTTGGCCATGCCTGCCATCATGCGCGTGGTCAGCACGATGAGCCCCCGGAAGCACAACTGCCGGAACACCACGCCGGCCACGCCCAGCGAGACCAGCACGCCGAAAGCCGACCAGGCGGCATCGTGCGCCCCCTGCCCGCCCGCGGCGATGGCATCCACCAGCCGGCCGGCATACAAAGGTGTCAGCACTTCGGCCAGGGTGGCGAGCGAAATCGCCGCCATGATGGCGGCGATGCGCCAGGGCTGGCGGCCCCAGTGCTGAAAGGAAAAGCCGAGCACCTTGGAGAAGGTCTCGGCGCGAAGGTCGAAGCGTTTGCGCGGCATGGAAGGGAAAAGGAATGCGTTGCGTCCCATGGTACACGGCGCCTGCAGTGTGCACGATGACGGGGCCGACCGGCGGGATCCCGCATAGGCAAGCCCGCGCCGCGCATAGGCGCGGCGGGCGGCAAGCGCGTCCTACTTGCCGTCCCGCAAGGCGTAGTAGTCCTTCTCCCACGCGGCATGCTTGGCCTTGCCGCGGCGCAGCTCGTCGGTGAAGGGCGCCACGGCCAGCAGCAGCCGGTTGAGCCAGCGGATGGGCGCGCGGCAGGGCCGTTCGAAATCCACGAACAGCACCACCCGTACGCCATCGGTGTCGTTATGCACCTGGTGCGGGTACAGATCGTCGAACACGACGGCGCGGCCTTCCTGCCAGACGTAGCGCTGCCCGTCGACCTCGATCCAGCATTGCTCGCGCGGCTCAGGCACGATCAGCGCCAGGTGCAGGCGCAGCACGCCGTTATAGGGTCCCCGATGCAGGGGAATGCGCTTGCCGGGCTCGAGAATGGAGAAGAATGCGGTGCGCAGGCCGGGAATGCCGGCCAGGGCCCGCGCCGTATTCGGGCAACGCGCAAGGTTGCGCTCGGACCGCAGGCCATAGGCCAGGAACATGAAGGTCTTCCACTGGTCGTCGGCCGTGATCATCTCGACCTCCGGCGACAACTCGTGGAAGGAAGGCATGCGCTTGCGGTCATCCAGCAGGCTGGCCATCTCTTCCCGGATGCCCGATGCCTGCGCCTCCACCGCCGCCAGCCACGGGAACTGGGCGTTGTCGAAAATGGGCCGGTCGCCGACCAGCGAGGCCCGCGCGATCCGGTCCTGGATCCACTCGACGAAGCGGAACAGGAGCCTGGACATGAGGCGGGGCGGGCGTGTCGGCGGAGAAGAGGTTGTTTGCACAGCCGTAAGCGTACGAAGGGATGAGCGGCTTGGCAAGCCGGCCGTTGTCAATGCGTGTCGCCGTCCAGGTCTGGGCCGGGCGTCGTCTCGGCAACGAAGCCCGCGCGGCGCAATGCCGCGACTCGCCAGCGGTTTCCCAGCCATCCCGCGGCAATGGCCATGACGAATCCCGCCACGCCGGCGGCCAGCCTCGCCAGCGGCGCCAGCCACAGGCTGGCACTCGCCAGGCAGGCTTCGATGGCCAGCCCCATGCCGAACAGGAGGCACAGGTAGACCACGAAAGGCCGCCAGACACCCTTGACCGCCATCCAGGCCAAACCAAAGCACAAGGCCGGCCAGGAGAATCCTTGCTTCACATCCTCGTACCGCTGCGTGCCCGGCAAGCGATAGCGCACCCGTCCGGCGGCGGGAGCAGCCTGCCGCGGCAAGGCAGCCACCGGTGCATTCGAAGGCCGGCTCATGGCGTCACCCTGGGCGGATGGCGGGCGGGATCGGGGGGCTGCAGCCAGGCCAGCAAGGCCCGGCATTGATGAAGCCGCGACTCGGGCATGCGGTACAGCGCGGGCGTCGGCGCGTCTCCATACTGAGACAACCCCAGGGTGGACACCGGCTCCCGCAAGGCCTGCGCCAGGACCTGCGGCAACGTGGGGTCCGGCCTCAGGCCGCGCGCATGCAGAAAGCGGGCATAACCCAGGTTGCACATCCGGACCGCATAGGCGTAGTCCTCGGCTCGCCAACCGCCTGCCCACCCCGGCTGGAAAGGCACCGACAAGGCACGTCCCGCGGCATCCACCCATGACGGGTGCGCCGCCGATGGCGCAGCCAAGGGCGCATCACCGCTCTCGGCCACAGGTCTCGGCGGCGGAATCGTCTCGTCCGCGCCCACGACGCCGGACGCCGGCGGCGCGGGACGGTGCGCGCTCGCGCGGGCCGACACGGGCAGCACATCGGCTGCCGCCTCTCCCACGCTGGCATACAGCAGGTAACGGCCATAGGCGGTGTACCGCTGAGGCGCCCAGGGCTCGGTCAGTATCTGCCCCACCTTGCCTTGCGCCGCAGCCAGTTCGAACCACTGCACGGTGATGCTGCTGGCGGCGGCAGGCAGTACCTTCGCGCCGAATACCGTCATGCGCTCCTCGTCACCGGCCTCGGGCAGGAACCAGGGCGGCGGCTGCAAACCGGCAAGACAGCGTTCCGCCGCGGCGCGCAGGCGGTCCAACAAGTCCTTGCCCCGGCGCGGGTCGCCGTAATGCGCATGGAACACACTGCGCCGCAGGAACAGCCACTGGCTGCTTTCACGGCCCGGGCACGTCAACTGCGCGGGAAACGCCGACAGGGCCACGCTCCCCTCCAGATAGCGTTGCCCCGCGTAGATCTGCTCTTGCGGAAAGAGCGCATACGACTCGGTGCCGGGCAGGCCCGTCCATTCATCCAGCAGGCCGCGCCACGCAGGCAAGGCGATGCCCAGCACGTCGATGACCGGCCCCGTTCCCACGACCTGCCGGGCGGGGCCGAAAGGTGTATCGGCGGCCTGTGGCATGGGCAACCGCAACCGCACCTCGAAGGGCCATACCAACAACAAGGCCAGCACGCTGGCGCCCAGCACCCCGAGCGCGCGGCCGCGCGACACCGGTGCGCGATGGCGGCGGTCGCGCACGTAGAAGGCCGTGAAGCAGCAGGCCACGGCAAGCAGCCAGAACCAGGGCAGAACGTCGCGCAACTCGAGGTAGAAGTCCCCGCCCGTCGGAATTTCCAGGTCGCGGTCGACGAGCACGGCCGCGAAGGGAAGCAGGGCCAGGAGGGCGGCGGCCCAGCCATAGCGCGATGGCCGGGCTGGACGCCAGGAAGCTGCGTGGGAGGCAATCGGACGGGACGGCAACGGACCAGGACTCATGAAGACATCATAGGAGGAACGCCAAGGCATGCCGGGCGCTCGCCCGGGCGCCCCAAGTGTATTCCAGCAGCAGGGAGACCAGGACAGTCTTTGGCTCAGGAGCAGGCCGGCCCGGTGCGCGCCTTCGGCAGCGGCACGTCGCCGCTGGTGTTCCCCGCCAGCTTGCGGATCTTCTCCGCCACTGCCGGCGTCGGTGTCTCGTAGCCATAGCAATAAGGCGGAGTCGGGGCCGACTCGGGCTGGTAATCCTGCAGCACCGCCTTGGCCTCGCCCAGGTACAGGTTGTCCTTCACGCGCAGGAAGGCCTTGTAGCCCCGCTCGTAGCCATACTGGGCCTTGGTCTTTTCATAATTGCGCCGGTCCGACGCGCCGTTCTCCAGCGCGGTCCGGTTGGGCGAATCCGGCAGCTTGTCGCAGTAGTTCACGTCGATGCCGTGCACCGTCGGCGTGCGCTCGGGCTCCAGGCACGTGCGCCTGGACCGGTTGCTGAAGATATTCCCTTCCACCAGCGCCCGCGCCTCCAGGCTGAAACTCATGCCGTACAGGTTCCAGTCCTCCAGGAGATTGTTGTAGAGGTGGAAAGTGCCGAACTGCCCTCGCGGGTTGCGCTGCACGGTGTTCAGGAAATAATTGTGGTGCAGCGTCACGCGCGCGATCTTGTCGCGCTCGTAGTTCTTGTACATGTCCTTCGAGGTGATGTTGTTCAGCAGCATCACCTTGTTGGAGTCATGGAACTTGTTCCACGACACCGTCACGTCGGTCGAGCCGTTCTTCACGTTCAGCAGGCGGTCCGAGAAGCGCGCCAGGTCCATGTGGTTCACCCACACGTCCCGGCTGTCGTTGGCCACGTTCACGGCCTGCGTGAAGCGGGTCAGGCGCCCGTCGATGCTCAGGTGCGTCAGGATCACGTTCCGGCTGCGGTACACGCCCAGGCCGTCATCGATCAGGGTCACTCGCCTGCCCCGTCCGTCGACCGTGACGTTCGACGGCACGCGCAGCTGCGTCTTCAGCACGATCGTCATGTCGGAGGCGAAGCGGATCCAGGTGGGCGTCTTCGATTTCCTGGCGCCATCCAGCGCGGCCCGCAAGGTACCGGGCCCCGCATCCTGGTCGGAGGTGACCTCGACGAATCGGCCGTCCAGCCCGCCCGTGGCCTTCTGCCCATAACCTTCCCGGTATTGCAGCAGCGAGGACACGATCGGGCATTGGGCATCCGGCACGGCGCAGGTCTCGCTCGCCGCGGCCGTGCCGCCCAGGAACACCGCCATGGCAAGCAGCCAGCGCCTCATGCCTCTTCCTCCTTCACCGGCGCCGCGGAACGGTCCGCCGGCGTCACGTGGCGCCAGATGCCGCCACTCATGCGCAGGTTCTCCGCGGGCCCTGCCAGGTGCTGTCTCAGCAGCGCGAAATAGGCGTCCTGCCAACGCAGCGCATAGGCATCGGCATCCTCGCCCGGCGCGACCGCGGGCAGCATTTCCAGCGTGAACGTCACCAGGCCGTTCTCCCAGCGCGGGGCATAGAAGACCGAGGGCACGCCCAGGCGGTGCGCCATGCGGGAGGCGAAGCTCGAATACGTCACTTCCTGGCCTTCGAAGGTCGTGCGCGGCGCGGCGGGATTCGCGGCGCCATCCACGGCCAGGCCCAGCACGTAACCCGAACTGATCGCGCGGATGCAGGCCTTGGCGACCTGCGCCTCCGACTGGTCGGCGGTGGAAATCAGGGCCTTGGAATAGCTGCTCTGCTCGACGTTCGGCGCGGTGGCCAGCCAGCGCGAGGGAATGCCCAGCAGTTCCAGGGCCATCAGCGCGGCGTACATGGGGCCCACGTGCGCGGTGGCCACCACGACGCCCCTGCCCGAGGCCAGCAGCGGCGCGAAGAAACGCTCGCCGGCCTCCAGGTCGCCCAGCAGCTGCATGGCCTCCTCCGCGCGATCCTCGCGGCACTCCAGCCAGTCGAACAAGAGCTGGTCCATCAGGTGGCCCCAGCGCGCCGCACGCTCCCACTTCGCGCGATCGACGGTGGCGTCGCCGCGCATCGACCACGCCCAATCGAAGCGCGCCTGCGGGATCGGAGCGGTATCCAGCCGCTGCTCCACCTGGGCCACCGCCTCCTGGAACGAGTCCGGCAGCAGCTTGCTGCGGCTCGCCACGTATTGCGCATACAGGGCTTCGGCTGCTTCCTTGCGGCCCGCCTGCGACAACGCGCCGATGGCGGAACGCTGCCGCAGCAGGCTGTCGGGCGCCTTTTCCAGCAGGATCATCAACTGGTCCGCCGCCTCGTCGTGCTGCGCCGAATAGCGCAGGGCGCGCGCGTAGAGCATCCGCGTCTGCTCCATGTCCGGCGACAGCGCAAGCGCCTGCTTCAGGAAGGGCACCGCATCCCGGTAACGCCCGGCACGCAGCAGCGTTTCGCCTTGCAGGGACAGCAACCTGACGTCCGCCGGCGCTGCCTTCAGGCCCGCCCCGAAATGCGCCAGGGCGTGCACCTTGCGGTCTTCTTCCGTGGCACGCCGCAGGTGCGACAGCCCCAGCGAGGTGCGTAGCGCCGCGCTGTCGTGCCCCGCGCCCAGCGCCGCGTCGCCGAAACGGATCGCGGCGTCCGCCCGGTTGTCTTCCAGCAGCGCACGCACCGCCATCGCCGCCACCCGCTCGTTGGGCAGGGTCTCCGGGTCCAGGGCCGCGGCCATGCGCGCGGCATCGGGCGTATCGCCATGGCGGATGAACGCCATCATCCACAGGCTTGCATCGCCGGCCTGGCTGGCCGCCATGCCGGCAGTGTCCCGCGCCACCGCGGCCGCCTCGCCAACCCGGCCGGCCTGCAGGCGCAGCTGGATCCGCGCGGCATGCAGCGCCGCGTCATCCGGTTCGATGCCGGCCGCGGCATCTGCCGCCTCAATGGCGCGGTCCCATTGCTTCGTGCGCCCCAGCAGGCTGGCCAGCATGCGCCGCTCTTCCGCGCGGCGCGGATAGGCGGCGATCAGCACCTCGAGCGCGGCAATCGCCAGCGCGAACTCGCCTTCCTTCACATAGGGGGACACCAGCAGGCGCCTGGCATCGCGCCAGCCATCCGCCGCCAGCACCAGCGCGACGTCGAACTCGGCCATCTCGCGGGCCGGGTCCGCCGCGCCGCGGATGCGCTGGATGACGGCCAGCAGCCGGGCGGCTGCCTCGGCCTGCGTGCCTGCCGTCGCGGTGGCCACGTCACCCATGCCGCAACCCCTTCAGCAAGGACATCGACACGCGCACGACGAAGAGCAGCGCGAAGCCCAGCGCCAGCGCCTCCAGCAGCAGCGTCAGCATGCGCGGGCTGCTGGGCCTGTCGGTCGCGACCGGCTGCACGATGATCGACAGGTAGCGCTGCAGCCGCAGCGTGTCGACCAGCGCCTGCTGGTGCGACTGCTGCGCCAGGGTCAGGTTCGAGTCCGCGAAGCCCTGGGCGTTCCTCAGGCCTTCATACGACTTGAGCAGCGTCGCCTCCGTATTGCCCTGGCCGCTCAGGCGCTCGCGCACGCCATCGATGCGCTTCTGCAGGGCGGCGATCTGCATCTGCGCGGGCCGCAGCATGGGGTGGTCGTTGTTGCCCAGCGCCCGGATCTTGTCCAGGTTGATCTTCGCGTTGTTCAGTTCGCTTTCGAGCTGGCTGGAATGGTTGAGCAACATCTGCACGGTGGCGGTGGGATCGATGTTGCCGTGCTCGGTCCGCCACGCGGTCAGCGCCTCGCGCGCCTCCAGCGCTTTCTTCTCCGCGTGCCGCAGCGAGGCCTCGCTGACCTTCAGCTTGTCCGACACGCCCTTGGCATTCAGGCGGCTGACGAAGTCCTCCGCCAGGCCGATCAGCTCGCGCGACAGCAGCATGGCATGTTCCGGCGAATAGGCGCTGACGCGCAGCACGTCGATCTGCTCGAGCGCATTGAACGAGACGTGGACCGACGCCTGGTAGGCGCGATACAGCGCGTCCTCGCTGGCGTCCTCCGCCAGGCGGTTGGCCGGGTCCAGGCCGTCCTGGACCAGGTACTGGCGCAGGCCGATCTTCTGGTCGAGCTGGCGCATGCTGTCGCGCGACAGCAGGAAGTCCCGCACCGCCCAGCCGTCCACGAACCCGCCCATCATGCCGCCCGCGTTGCCCGTGGTGATCAGGCTGGCCGCGCCCGGGGCCGCGGCGGCTTGCTGGCCGGATGCCGACTGCACGAAGAAACGCGACTCGGCCTCGTAGCGCGGCGTGGCGATGCTGAACATGTAGATCAGCGCGCAGACCACGGGCGCCACGACGATGCCCGCGCTGATCCAGCGCCGGCGCAGGCGGCCGCGCAACGCCGCCTCGCGGTCGCGGCGGCGGCGCTCGATCTCCGAGCCGTTGTCAGAAGCCGACGTCATCGAAACCGCTTCCGAAGGACTCTTCTCCCGACCCTGAGTCGTCTCTGGACCGTCTTGGCGGGTACTTGATGATGCACTGGTCGAGGTCGTCTTCGATTCTGAGAGCGCTTCGCTCATAAACTAGGCCTTTGAAACAGTAATCCGCCAGCTGGTTCTGGCGATAACTGGAAAAAACGAGCGTCCGCCCGACCAGGCGCTCCTCGAACAGCGCCAGCCAGAGGCGGGTGAAGCGGCAGGGTTCGAAGGGAATCGTCCCTTCGATCACATAGATGTCGAAAGCAGGCGCAAGCGCCAGCGCGAACGTGAACTCCTGCCGGATATACAGTGGCCAGTGCTCCATGGGCTTGGCCAGCCACTGCGGTTCGGTGATGAGGTCGGCGACCAGATCCGCCGTCTCGTTGGCATCCAGTTCGTAGCGGTCGGCAAGCAGCTGGATGATGTTCAAGCCGTTCGCCTTGCCGCGCACGAAACCCTGCCGCCCGATTGCCCAGGAAATGTTGCCTTCGTGCCGGACGAAGCCGCTGCGCGGCGGACGCAGGCCGCACAGCACGTCGATCACCTGGCGATGCCGCTCCGGCGTGGGCGACAGCAGCGCGTAGCGCCCGACCGGAATGTCGAGATCGGCATCGGTCAGCAGCGGCTGCCTGCTGCCGAATGCAAAGGGTTCGTCGGTGACACCGTATAAATGGATCATCGCTGTCGCTCACATCGGCTGGACGTCGCTGCGGACCAGCCGCTGGGCGGCCCAGGCCACGACGATCATGAACACCAGCGCAATCAGGAAGTAGCCCAGGTCGGCATCCTGCGAGGTGTAGTTGGTGAAATAGGCCGAGCGCAGCAGCTGCATGCCATGCGCCAGCGGCGACCACAGGACCCAGGGGCGGTACTGCTCGGGCAACTGTTCCGAAACCAGGAAGACGCTGGAGAACAGCTGCAGGAAGCGCTCGATGATGGGCGCCACCCGCAGGAAGAAACGCCAGACGGTCGAGATCGCGCCGAACAGCACGCCCAGCGCCCCGCCAAAGACCCCCATCAACACCACGAAGGCGATGAAGCCGGCCACGTTGTCCGGCAGCGTGACCAGGTTCAGCGCATGGCCCGCGCTGATCAGCACGCCGAGCACGACCACGTACACCGTGGTGTAGAGGAAGGCATGCACGACCGCGCACATCAGCGGCGTGACCCCCGGCAGGTTCAGCAGGCCCCGCGCCGACACATAGGCCGTGCTGGTTCTCAGGGTGACCTGGCGAAACATGATCCATGTGGTTGCCCCCACCATCGAAAACGTGAGCACGTCCATGCCCATGATGTAGTGCGTGCCCAGGATGATGTACATCGACGTGATGAGCGTCAGCAGCACCACCGGGCCGATCAGGGCCCAGACCAGGGCGAACCGGCTTTCGCCGTGCATCACCTGCAACTGGTAGATGAAGAGCGCGAACAGCGTGCGCAGCCCGCCGCCGCCGTCATCGTCATGGCGCGGGGCATGCCCGGCGTGCAGGCCGCGCATGCGGCCACGCAGGATCTCCAGGTCGCCGGCCTCGGCCGGGGACAGCGGGATTTCCAGCGCGATGTCGTTGCGCGACGCATGGCGGCGCGCCTCCTGCGCCTCTTCCTGCCTGCGCCGCTGCACGCGCCGCTCATGCGCCGCGTTCAGCCTGAGGTCTTCCTCGACCAGCTTGGCCGGCATGTAGCCGGGCTCGAATACCGCGACATCGGTGCGGATGTCGTGCTCCAGCAGGCGCACGATGAGACGCAGGCGCCGACGGGAAAAATCGGCAACCATCTCGTCGGCGCCATGGCGCACGACGGCCTCGTCCAGTTCGGACTGAATCGCGTCATACACCGCCCGCCGGGCCGCCACCGAATCGTGCGGCTCGCCTTGCAGGCGCGCCAGCAAGGGCTTGAACAGCACGGCCGGCGACGAATTGCTGTCGAACAGCGCCGCCGGATCCAGCCGCCACTCGGCGACGCCCGCGCCTACGGTGTAGTTGCCACCCTGTCGGCGCGAACGCCAGCCGCGGATGCGGTCCTCATTGCTCGTCGCCACGCTATTCGGGTATCACCGAATTGGTCGGTCCCGAGCCGCCATCGATCTGGCGCGTCGCGCTGAAGCCGGCGCTCATCGAGAACCTGAAGGCGGACAGCACCTTCTGGACCTGGGCGAACGGCGCATCGGAGATATAGATCGCCTCTCCTTCCCGCACCGAGAACTGACGCGCCATCGCCACCTGCTCGGGCTTGGTGAGATCGAACTGGTACACGACGGGAATGGTGTCCGGCTTGCCGTCCACGCCGGCTTCCGCGGGCGTGAACAGGAAGACCGAGCGCGGGTCCGCGGTCGCGCCATCCAGGCCCCGGGCATCGGCCAGCGCGTCCAGCACCGTGTAGTTGCGTTTGCTGATGGCCACGCGGCCCTGGTTGCCGGCCGCGCCCAGCACCGTCAGGTGCTCGCGCGCGTCATGCGCCGTGATCACGTCGCCCGCGCGCAGCAGGATGTCGTTGTCCTGGTTGCGGTAGATATCCGCCAGGCGCACCGACGCCAGCTGATTGTCGCGGCGCAGCGTGATGACCATCTGCTCCGGGTTTTCCTGCACCGGCGCGGCGAACGCCAAGGCGCTGCTCAGGCGCTGGGACGTCTGCGTGATGGGATACATGCCGGGCTTGGTCAGGTTGCCCTGCACGGTCACCATCTGGCCACGGTCGCCGACGCGGTTGACCGCGACGTCGGACGCGACCACGAGCTTGCTCAGGCGGGCCACGATCGCTTCGCGCAATTCGGACAGCGTCATGCCCTCCGCCTTGAAGCTGCCCAATATCGGCACGTACAGCGCGCCCTTCGAGTCGATCTGGTGGTTGCCCAGGTTGCTGGCGCCCGTGGCATCGGCGGCGAACACGCCCAGGCCATCCCGCTCCCAGACCGTGATGTTGATCCCGTCGCCGGGAACGAGGCGGTCGAAACCCGCATGGGTCAGGTCACGGTAGTGCTGGGGAAAGTCCTCGACAGCGGGCATGCGGCTGGCGCGCACGTGTTCGGGCGTCACCGTCACGACCACGACATCCTTGTCGTCATTCGCCGAGGTCATCTCGTGCAGCATCGGACCCGTGCGCGGCAACTGACAGCCGGTCACGACGAGCGTGGCGAGCACTGCCATGAGCAGTGCCGCCTTGCGTTGCAGGCCCGAGGCCGGCAGGTTCTTGTGGATGGCTTCCATGGTTTCCAGGGTCAGGCTTCCTTTCAGGCGCGCAGGGCGTCCAGGCCGATGTCGTCTTCGTCATGGCGGGACGCGCCAAGCACGGAGACGCACAGGCCCAGGAACTTGCTCAACATCGCATTGAGCGAAAACAGCTCCCGTGCCCGCTGGCGGCTGTGCTGCTTCAGCACGTCGTTGCCGTGCATCATGTCCACGATCGACTCGATCTTGTCGCAGGCCTCGTTCAGGTCCGGATGGTCCAGGTCGTCGATCAGGTGGCCCGTCACGTTCTGCACGAAGCACTCGCCCGCCCCGCCTGCCGGCGTCGACACGACCGGCACGCCGAGCAGTTGTGCCTCGATGAGCACGTTGGGCAGACCCTCGAAGCGGGACAGCAGCACCTTGGCATCCATCTGCGAATACCAATAGCCCACGTGGTTCGAGAGGCCGACGAACAGGAAACGGTCCATCAGGCCCAGTTCCTCGGCCAGCGCGGTCATGCTTTCGCTCATCCGGCCGTCGCCCACGATGAAGAACCGCGCCTGGGGCCGCCGTTTCAGGTATTGCGCGGCGAGCTTGAGCCAGAGTTGCGGCCGTTTGTCGGGCTCGAGGCGAAAGACCCCGCCGATCGTCTCGGTCGCGTCGGGCGTCGCAGCCTGGAATTCATTCCATTTCCGCTCATCCTCGGGAGAGGGATCGGTCGCAAGCTCGGGCACGCCGTTGTACAGGATGTGGAAACGCTCGATCGGCATGTCGAGCCACTTCGCGTATTCCTTGGCGGCCGTCAGGCTGTTGCTGCAGAAATGCACGCCCGGCACTTGCGCAAGCGCGCGGAACAGCACCGGATACTCTTCGCGGAACCGGTCCTTGCGGATGTTCGGGGGCAGTCCGCGGAACACCAGGTGGATGGTCGGCACGCCGGCCAGCAGCGCGGCCAGGGCGCCGAACAGGCACGTGCCGTCCTGCCACAGGCTCACCACGTCGAAATCATGTTCGCGCAGCATGGGGGTCAGGCGCGTGACGCCGTAGTGCACGGGCGGCGGCAACTGCTCCAGCAGGCGCGTCAGGCCATCGTCGTCCACGGGCTGGTTGGCGGTCGAGATCGCCGGCAAGGCATTGATTTCCGTGACCGGAATATTCGCCTTGGTCAGGATGGGCAGGAAGAAATCCTGGCCGCCTTTCTTCTGCGAACCGGCAGGCTCGGTGTGCTGCTTCACCAGCACCTCGACCTTCTCGGGCCGCACCGCCATGAAGGACGGCCGTTGGTCGGCCGACGACGCCATGCGGTGCAGCTCTCCTGCCAGCCGCGTCAGCTGGCGCTCGGCCCCGCCCGGCCCGAGGCTGCCCGTGACCAGGGCGATCGAGACGGGATTCTCGGGCGGCTGCTCCGCCACGTCGCGGTTCCGGAAATGCAGGATCGCATGCTTCATCGACACGATCTTGATGTCCTTGCCAGCCAACGCCTCTTCCGACTCGAAGCGCTGGTAGAACGCGACGTCCTCGGCCAGCCCGCTGGCCAGCTCGGCCGCCTTGCTGCCGGCTGCCAGCTGGTCGGCCACCGGGCGGATCACGGCGAACGCATCCAGCAGGAGGCCGCGCTTGCGCAGGCGCTTGGCGAACTCGATGCGGACGTTGCGGTCGTCGTACTTGGCGATCAGGCGGCGAAACAAGGCATCGGACTGCTCGTGCGCGCGGATGTCGCCCAGCAGCTTGGCCTTGGCGAACAGCTTCTCCGGCTTGCGGGTCAGCTTGGGGAAGTGGCGGTCGATCAGCGCCAGGGCTTCGTCGACATTCCGGTCCTTCACCAGGCGGGTCGCGCAATAGCGGATGATCTGGAAATCACCCGGGTAGTCCTGCAGCAGCGCCGACCATTGCTCGGCCATGCCTTCGTTCAGGCCGGCCGTTTCCTTCAGGCGCAGGAGCAGGAAACGCACCTTCGGATCGTTGGGGAAATCGTTGGCCAGCGCCTGGGCGCGCGGCAGGTTTTCCTGCGCAAGCAGCACCCGGCCCGACGCGGCGACGATCTCTTCCAGCTGGCCTTGCACCCACTCGAGCGTGGATGCCTCCACTGCTCCTTGTTCGGTATCGGATAGGCCCGTCATGCCGCTCTCCTGCGATTCGCCTTGTCGATCCAGACCTGGCACCGATGAATGTAGTTGTCGAACTGCTCCGGATTCTCCGAACGGGCCTTGAGCAGTTGCCAATACGGCAGGGCCTTCTCGAACATGTGCAGACGCATCGCGCCGACGGCGGCCGTGCGCAGGCCGATGACGTCATCGTGGACCAGCGCCAGGATCTTCTCGCCCACAGCCAGGCGGTCATGGGTGCTCGACGGCGCCAGCGCGCGCACTTCGGCATACAGCACGCCCAGGATGCGGCGCTTCTCATACGCGACTTCCGGCATCTGCGGCCACGATTGCTCGACGCGATCCAGCAGGCTCCACGCGGCCTGGGGGTCGCCTTCGGCCAGCATCTGGCGCGCGGCACGGATGGAACGCGGTCCCAGGCGGCCCAGCTGGCGCTCGGCCTCGTCCTTCGCGTTCTGGTCCGCCGACGCATGGTTCAGCACGGCCTTGTAGGCATCGATGGCCTCGCCGAACCAGCCGCCGTTGAAGGCCACGCGGGCGTAGTACAGCTTGGTGCTGAACTGGGCCGCCTCGCCCGCCACCGCGCGCTCCAGATGGCGCATCGCGGTCTTGGTGT
Organism: Orrella dioscoreae; assembly: GCF_900089455.2. Classification (NCBI taxonomy): domain Bacteria; kingdom Pseudomonadati; phylum Pseudomonadota; class Betaproteobacteria; order Burkholderiales; family Alcaligenaceae; genus Orrella; species Orrella dioscoreae. The sequence continues at coordinate 1,084,660 of NZ_LT907988.1, read as the reverse complement.
CGCCCAGCGCGTCCGCGGCGCGGCCGCGCATCGCATCCAGCTCGGGGAAATCGACATGCGCATCCAGCGCGATGTCCGTGAGCTCGATCACTTCCTTGTGGTTGCCCGCCAGCAGCGCGGCCCGCACGGCCAGGCGCGTCGCGCGCTCGAAGGCCCGCAGGGCGCGCGTGCTGGCCAGCGTGTCGGGGTCCAGCATGCGATGCGCGCAGATCCGCTCGGCGGCATCGCGCAGGCGGCCCTCTTCCAGGGCCTGCGCGCCTTCCGTGGCCCACGAGGCCGATTGCGCCTGCAGCCAGGCACGGATGTCCTCCTGCTCGCTCTTGGCCATGCCGCTTGAAACAGTCAGCGCGGCGGCGGCCACCAGGCAACCGCGCCAGGTGGCTTCCTGGACCAGCTCGAACGCCTCGGCGTCGGTCAGCACCGGCGACTCGGAGGCCAGATCACGCAGGCTCGCGCGGTCGCCCGCAATCAAGCGGTCGCGCCACAGCACGGCGAAGCTGCGGCCATTCGACGGCTGCTTTTCACGCACTTCGCTTACCCAGCGCAGGACGGCTTCCATGTCGCCGCTGGCCTGCAGGATCGACAGCACGGTGTCGGCCGCTTCCGTCGCCCACGCATCGCTTGCCGACGACGTGCGGAACGCCAGCTTCCAGTTGCTCAGCGCCTCGTCCAGGTAACCCAGCTGGGCCGCGGACGCCGCCGCCACGCGCAGGATCTCCGGCGTTTCCTTCTCGTCGCCGATCAGGCCCGCCGACAGCGAGTACGCCAGATCGTAGCGACCGAGCTTGAAATGGCTGCGCATCAGGATCTGCTCTGCCTTGCTGCCCGTGGCGACCACGGCGCCGGCGTTCTCCAGCAGGCTGATCGCTTCTTCATAGGCGCCCAGTTCCGACTGCATGCGGGCCAGCAGCACGGTATGGTCCGGCAGGCCGGGATGGCGGCGCAACACGTCGCGCACGCGGCGCGAGGCTTCGCGCACGTCGCCCGACTCCCACACCTTCTCGATGCGCTCGACGCTTTCCTCGGCGCCCAGCTTGGCCGCGGCCGGCGTGGGCAGCGACGCGCTCATCTTCGGGCGCATGTAGGTCTTGAACCACTCGGCACCCAGCCGATCCGAGAAGCGCTCGGTGTAGTGGGTCAGGTCCAGGCCGCCGTTTTCCATCGCATCGGCCTGCCCGAACTTGTTCATCACGGCGGTCGGGTCGTAGCTCGGCACGCCCAGGCGTTCAGCCGCCTGCGTCACGACGCGTATCAGTTCCTGGCGCGACTCGATGGGCGTGTTGTCGGCAGCCAGCGCATTGACGTGGGTGACGAACACCACCTTGTCCTTGCCCAGCAGCGTCACGATCTGGCCCATCTCGGCCTCGATCTCGTCATCCGACAGGTCGCGCTTCACGATGCGGGCCAGCAGTTCGCGGTCCTCGGCGGGCAGGCTCTTGAACACCGGATCCTGGTCGAGGAGGGCACGGCGCTCGGCCAGCGATTCCGTGGAGGCCAGCGACCAATAGGTCCGGGCGCGCGCGCGATCGGCGAAGAATTCGGTGAAGTGGCGGGTCAGGTAGTTGGACTGGATGGGATGGCCATCCAGGGTCAGCAGCTTGCGCGACGACAGTTCCACCAGGTACAGGTCTGCCGGCGTGTGGGTGGCGCTGCGCGCCTTGCCCATCACCGAGGGACGGAAGATCAGGCGCTGGACGTCGGCGGGAATGTCGCACTCGCCGAACATGAAGCGCGCCTGCTGGAGCGCTTCCGTGCTGGTGTGCACGAAACCGTAGTTGCGTCCGAGCTGCAGCTTGAAGGGATAGCGCGTCACGGCATTGCGCAACGGCGTGTGGATTCGGCAGGTGCCAATGGGAGCGATCGTGAAATCAGCCATTCATAGTCCTTGGGAGGTTTATTGACGGGCTGAACTTGAGAGTCCAGACAAGGGATCGAAAGGAGTCCGAGGGGCGTCGGATGCCTGCATCAGAGGCACGAGCCTGGGTCGGATTGCGGAGATCGGGCTCGAAATGGCCCGTCCATTCGTCGCCTTTCTCAGGCGTGCGGCACGTCGTTGGCCGACGTGGAAGCCGATAGCGTCAAAGCGCCTGGACGGCGCTGCTGCAACCGGCAGGCCCTCCTGCTTCGGGCCCAAAACTGCGGATGTCTCTACCACTGGTACCTCTGCTACGTGTCCTCGTGCCATGGCACGAACGGGCAGGCAGCGCACACAAGCTGAAACAACTTACCGTGCGACGCCCGACCGGAGCCCCGAAGCGTCGTCAAAAAAACTCTCGGCTGGCGGAAAGCCAACAGATTTTTGGCGCTTCAGGGAGCTTGGCGGACGAATCCTAGGCGTAAAACACCGCAATAATCTTTCCAAATATTTTTATTGCAGTGCAGATGAGACTGGATTGATGCAATTACGGGCAGAGGGGGGATAAAAAATTACACTCATTACAGATCATTCAAAAAAAGAAAGGACATAAGCTTATTTATGGAAGCGTTAAATGGTTACCGATTGTTCCGTTTAACCCAGGTGCAATAGGGCCCACGGCGGCGCAAAAAAAAAGACCGCCGGCAGCCTGCCAGCGGTCTTCACTATTTGGGGACGAAAGAGATGCGTGGCGCCCGGCGGCGCCGCTTCAGCCTTGCCTGCCGAAACCCCCGCTCGCCCATTCCGACGCGCGTTGCACGGTCAACTTATACGTGGGCGCGACGCGGATCTCTGCCAGCACTTCGCCAGCCGCGTCGTGCGCGCTCAGCATGGCATAGGGCTCGTCCTCGTCCGGCACGATGTCCAGCTTGACCGTCAGGCGGCCGGCATCCGTATCGATCCTCACGCTTTTGTGCAGCGTGGCGTGCAGCTGTTGCTCGTGACGGCGCAGGACTTCGTTGGCCGTCTTGACCAGTGTGATGAAGGCGGCGGAGTCCAGCGGCTTGGGATTCTTCTTGTCGCGCCCCATGGTCCAGGGCCCCACCAGCGCCGGTTCGGCCTGGCCGTCCAGGGTCATCGCGACCGCCCAGCCGTCGTCATCCTCGTTCTTGATGACTCGCGCCGTCCAGCCATCGTCGCGCCAAAGCGTCGGGCTGTGTTCCTTGCGGGCTTCGTCCATCTCGGTATCCGACATCCGGGTCTCGCTCTTTCCATCGCCATGGCGGACCATGCCGCCAGAAAACAAAAACCCACCGACACCGGTGGGCGCATTGATGGGCAGCAGGTGCTGCCGGTCCCTATAGTACTAGCTCCAAGCGCTACGATGGCGTCCACACGTGGGCAACGATGTCCACGGCACGCAGCCAAAAAGGGGAAAGAGAGATGTTCGGAATTCTGTCGGCGCTTGGCCAGGAACAGGGAGACCTGCTCGCTCGCCTGGTGCCAAGCGCCCCGCCCCGCAGGATTGCGCAACGAGACTTTCACGTCGGCATCCTGGACGGCATGCCCTGCACCCTCGTGCAGTCACGGATCGGCAAGGTCGCGGCGGCAACCACGGCTACCCTGCTCATCCGTGAGTTTGGCGTCACGCACATCCTGTTCGTCGGCCTGGCCGGCGGGCTGGCGCCCGCATTGAAGGTGGGCGACGTCGTGGTCGCCACGGCACTCATCCAGCACGACCTGAATGCGCACCCCCTATTCCCCAAGCATGAGGTGCCGCTGCTGGGGCGCGCCCGCTTTCCCACCGACACCGGCTTGAGCGCGCTGCTGGCGGCGCATGCCCGGCAATTCCTGCAGGACGCCGCCGCGAACCTGGCCGCCAGGCTTTCCTGCACGCCATCCGTCCACCAGGGACTGGTCGCCACCGGCGACCAGTTCATCCAAAGCCAGGCCACCGCCCAGGCCTTGCAGGCCGAGCTGCCTGATGCGCTGTGCGTCGAGATGGAAGGCGCCGCCGTCGCCCAGGTCTGCCATGAAATGGACATCCCGCTGGCGGTGCTTCGCGTGATCTCGGACACGGCGCAGGACAGCGCCGGCATGGATTTTCCAGCGTTCCTGAATGGCGTGGCGGGCGTTTATGCCAATGAGATCCCGACGCGGGTGCTTCGAGCGTTGGCGGCCAAGGACATGGCGAACGCTGGCGAAGGGAAGGCGTAAAGATTCCGTCCAGTGTCATTCGCTGGACGCACGGGATTGGCCGGTTGCCCGCACGAAGGGCCGCAACGCAAAAAGCCCACCGCTAGCGGTGGGCTTTCCATATATATGTACTGCCTGAGAATTCTGGTGGGCTGTGAGTGGCTCGAACACTCGACCTACGGATTAAGAGTCCGCTGCTCTACCAACTGAGCTAACAGCCCGTGTGAGTGGCAAAAACACCAACGGCGCAACGGCAATTTGCCCTGGGTTTTTCCCTGCACGGTGCGTTGCAAACAAAGCAACGCGAATGGCATGACTATACACCATTTTTTTGCCTTGTGCGAGTACACTGCCAGTCACGCTCCTGGTTGTTGCAATTTCATGGTGCTGTCCCCCGGCGCGTCGTTCTTTATCGCCGCCGTACCGCCAAGACCCGCCAACCCGCCCGCCCAGCCTATGCTTAGCCGCTTGTTCCAGATAGATCTTCAGCGCCTGATCCTGTGGTTGTGCCTGCTCTCGGTGGTGGTTGCGCTGGGCAATGCCCTCTATGCCAGCTACCTGGTTCAGCGCGAAGTGCTGTTGCGCAACACGCTGGAGGCAAACCGGATGTACGCCTCCAAGCTGGCCCAGGTCACCAACAACCTGCTGCTGGACGCCCAGCACCTGCTTTCCTACAGCACCGAGTCCCTGGATGGCCAGCTGGTTGCCGGCCCTCGCCTGGAGGCCGAAGCCGACCGCCTGCAACAGCAAAGCCAGCATTTCGACTCGGTCGTGTTCATGCGCTTCGACGGCATGGTGCTGGCCACCTCGCCATCCTCCATCGGCCTGGCGGGCAAGCTGCTGGAGTCCGATGTGTCCAGGTACATCCGCAAACTCCAGCTGCCCTATATCAGCGAGCCCTTCAAGGGCTCCACCGGCAGGTGGCTCATCAGCCTGTCCTACCCCATCTTCGATGACGACGACCGGTATCTGGGCGCCGTCATCGGCAGCATCTACCTGCACGAACGCAACGTGCTTTCTCGCCTGCTGGGCCAGCACTATTACCGCGACGGCTCGCACCTCTTCGTGGTCGATGGCAAGGGCATCGTGCTGTACCACCCCGACCGCCGCCGCATCGGCCTGCCTGCCGGCAACGACACCATCATCCGTTCAGCCATGAGCGGCCAGGAAGGCGACGGCCAGTTGCGCGGCGCCGATGGCGTGGACATGCTGGCGGGCTACGCCTGGGTGAACACGGCGAACTGGGGCGTGGTGGCGCAACGCCCCACGGCCACCACGCTGGCACGGCTGGATGAACTCCTCTGGGTCACGGTGCGCAATGCGCTGCCGCTGCTGCTCCTGCTGCTGCCGGGAATCTGGTGGATGTCCAAGCTGATCGCGCAGCCGCTCAGGCGGCTGGCCAGCATTGCTCGCAAAATGGACGACGGCACGTCGGCGGAAGAAATCAAGCAGGTGCCGTCGTGGTACTTCGAAGCGCATCAACTGAAGCGCGCACTGCAGGCGGGCCTGGATTCCGTGCATCGCATCATGCAGGGCCTGCGCCGGGAAAATGCCACCGATCCGCTCACGGGCCTGACCAATCGGCGCGGCCTGACCACCGTGCTGCGCGAATACCTGCACAACGACAGCCGCTACGCCGTGCTGGCGCTGGACATCGATCACTTCAAGCAGGTGAACGACACCCATGGCCACGACGTTGGAGACACGCTGCTGGTGCACCTGGCGGGGATCCTGCAGCAGAACTCCCGCGAGGCCGACCTAGCCTGCCGCAGCGGCGGCGAGGAGTTCGTGATGGTGCTGCTGCATGCCACGCTGGCCGAAGCCCAGGTGGCCGCGCAACGCCTGCATGATCAATTGAGATTGCAGCCCAATCCCATCGGGCAGCCCATCACCATTTCCATCGGCATCGCGCATTACCCCGAGACGACCTCGCGCCCCGAGGACCTGCTCAAGCAGGCGGACCTGGCGCTTTACGCGGCCAAGCGCGGCGGACGGAACCGGACCTGCCTGGCTGAGCCGGACAACAAGGACTTGCCGGCGGACCGGCCCGAAGCCTGATCGGCGCCGCCCGGCTGGCTGACCGCCGGGCGAGCGCGGGAACGCGCATCGTTGTAACGGACGCGCTCGTCCCACAGGGACATGTAGCGCGCATAGTCTTCCGGCGTGGCTTGCCCGGCGGCGATCTTCGTGAAGACAGCCGTGACCGAGCCAAACAGGTCATTGGCCGGCAGGCCGGGATTGCGCAGGGCGATGTCGCCCATCGAAAGCGTGGAGTCCATGTTCTTGTTCGCGGCAGGTAGCTTGGAATGCGATGGACTGTACCCGCGGGGCACCGTCAAATGTGCTACCCATAGGTAACAATAGCGCGCCATTGGCAATCCAGCGTGTCATTTCAGGCACAATGCAAGACGCGCCAAGCCGGGCGCCTACCCGCTCGCCGTTCGCCGCGAGCCTCGACCACCGGCAAATACATACCTCCAATCATGAGCGAGACAACCCCCCTGCGCGTCCTGCTGGTCGACGACAACGACCTTGCAGCAGAACTGCTGGCCGAGTTCGTCGGCATCGTGGGGCACCAGGTCCATGTGGCCGGCACCGCCACCGAAGGCCTCGCGCTTGCCACCGAACATGCGCCGCAAGTCGCCATCGTCGACATCATCCTGCCCGATATGGACGGTTACCAACTGGCCAAACGGTTGCGTGCGCAATTCGGCGCCAACCTGCTCATCCTGGCGCTGAGCGGCCTGCCGCGCAACGCCGACCACGCCGACGATGCCGTCTTCGATGGCTGGCTGGAAAAACCCGTCGATCTGGCGGCCCTGGAATCTCGCCTGCAACAGGCAGCCGCGGAGCGCGCATCATGACGCAGACCCAAGCTTCGATCTCCGATGACGTTCGTCGGCAAGCCATCCAGTTCGACCTGCTGGCCCAGGTGTTCCCCGTGCTGCGGCACGACACCGTCAAGCCGGTCGCCAATGCCAAGCTGGCCGTCGCCATGCTGGCACGCGCGGTCGAGCTGCCGCCCCAACCCGACCGCAACGACAAGCTGACCGACGACGTCGAACAGATGCTGGACGACGGCGTGGACGCCATCCGCGGCCTGGGCGGCTGGTTCTCGGACACCGGCGACTTCGAGGACCTGCACAACGTGCTGGTGGAGTGCCGCAAGCTGCTCTTCACGCAGTTGCTGCTGTCGGGCAAGAAGATCGACCTGCCCGAGGAAACCGATGCGCGCCGAATCGTGCGCGTGTTCAGCTCGCGCTACGTGCTGCTGGCCTGCCTGCTGGCCACGCTGCAAGCCATGCCCGAGGGCGCGACGCTGACGCTGGCCTATGCCTCGAACTCACGTCTGACCGCACAGATCAGCGGTGGCGCCGCCAATACGCCAGCCCCCGGCCTGGCCGACGCGCAAGTGCTGGCCAAGGCTCACGGCTGGGAACTGGAAGGCGATACCGCCCGCTGGTCCGTGGAAGTGCCGCTCATCGGCTAAGCGCCTCTGCGGCAGCCCGCAAAAGAAAAAGCCTTCGGGAGTGATCCCGAAGGCTTTTTCTTTTGGCAGCGGTGCCCTGCGATGCCTGGGCACCGCAAGGCACGTCTCAAGCGGGCAGTGATCAGTTGCCGCGCTTGTTCTGGTCGCCGCGCGCCAGGTTGCGGTGCGTCGCAACGTTGTCCAACGCCTGGGCGGTCTGGGCGTGGCTGTCTTGCACGGCGGCGCGGGCAGCGGCGTCGGCGGCCGACTGGGCGTCGCTGGCGTTGTCAGCCTGGACCGACTGGTTGGCCGAGCCGAAAGGCACGCCAGTGTGGGCGGTCACGGCAGCGGTCTGTTCGCGCGCTTGCTTGACGGCTTCGGCGGCTTGGCGAACGGCTTCGGCGACCGGCAGGCGATGCGTCTCGGTGTCGACGGCGGGCTTGCCCTTGGGCGCGGGCGGCAGGCTGGCCTTCTTGCGGGCCGGCGCAGCCTTCTTGGCAGCGGGCGCTTTCACGGCAGCGGGCGCTTTCACGGCAGCCGGCGCTTTCTTGGCGGCGGGCGCCTTCTTCGCGACAGCCTTCTTGGCGGGCGCGACGGGCTTGGCGGCAGCCTTCTTCACCGCAGCGGCGGGCTTGGCGGCGGTGGACTTCTTGGCGACAGCCTTCTTGGCGGCGGGCGCCTTCTTGGCAGCCGTCTTGCTCGACAGCGTCTTCTTGACGGCAGCAGGCGCCTTCACGGCAGCCTTCTTGGCAACGGCTTTCTTGGCCGGGGCCTTGGCGACGACCTTCTTGGCGGCGGCGGGCTTCTTGGCGGCAGCCTTTTTCGCAGCGGGCTTCTTGGCGGCAGCCTTTTTCGCAGCAGGCTTCGCAGCCGGCTTGGCCACCTTCTTCGCGGCGGGCTTCACCGCTGCCTTCCTGGCAACCGGCTTCTTCGCCACAGCCTTGGTGGCAGCGGGTTTCTTGGCGGCGGCAGCCTTCTTCACCACCTGCTTCTTGGTGGCGACAGCCTTTTTCGCGCCAGCCTTCTTGGCGGCGGGCTTGGCGGCAACGGCCTTCTTCGCGACAGCCTTCTTGGCGGCCGGCTTGGCGGCAACGGCCTTCTTCACGACGGGCTTGGCGGCAGCCTTCTTGGCGACGGCTTTCTTGGGCGCTGCCGCTTTCTTGGCGGCAACCTTCTTCACCACGGCCTTCTTTGCGGCGGGCTTGGCGGCGACAGCCTTCTTGGCCGGCGCCTTCACGGCAGCCTTCTTCACCACAGCCTTCTTCGCCGTTGCCTTCTTGGCGGCCACGGGCTTGGTGGCGGGGGCCTTCACGGCTTTCTTGGCGGGGGCCTTGGCGGCCACCGGCTTCTTGGCGGCCGCGGGCGCGGTCGTCTTCTTCACTGCTTTCTTTGCGGTCGTGGCCATCTTCGAGCCTCCTATGCCTTGCATCATCGATTGAGTTGAACGCCTTGCCTTGGTCGCATCGCATCGTGTCTTTCAACACGGCACGCGCGCGCGCACGCAGCGTCATGCCTCGCATTGTAGAGAGCAATGCGCGCAAGCGAAAAGCAAAACGTGAAGATCGACGCGATCAGTTGCTCATGGCATCACATTCTCGCGCCAGCCAGGCGCGCGCGCCGGCGACGGATTGGAACTCGTCGAGCGATCGCGCGGCCACATCGGCGTGACGTTCACGCAGCATGCGCGACAGGCCGCTACCCGGCCCAAGCTCAATGAATACGCGGCATCCACGCTCATGGAGGGCATCCATGCAGCTTGCCCATTCAATGGTTTGCGCCACTTGGCGCGACAGCGATTCGATGCCTTGCGCGGTCGTCGTGACGCGGCTCGCATCGATGCCCGCGATGACAGGAACTTGCGGCGCGCTTACGACACTCTTGCTCAACAGATCGCGCAAACCCGCCACGGCATCGTGCAAATAGGACGTGTGCGACGCCAGTCCGACCTTCAAACACGTGACCTGCACGCCCATCGCTTGCGCCTCTTCAGCCACGTTCGCCAGGCCTGCCTGTGGCCCGCCCATCACGCAGGCATCCTCGCCTGTCGCAATCGCCAGCATCACGCCAGATGGCGCACCCAGCGCGACCGCCTGCTCCCGCCCGATGCCGCGCAAGGCCAGCAGGCCCGTGCCGGCAGGCGCCACGTCGTCCATGAGACGCGCCCTGCCCGCCGCGACGCGCGCCAGCCCGGCGGCATCGAAGACGCCCGCGCAGGCATGCGCCGACACCTCGCCCGCGCTGTAGCCGGCGAACGCCGTCACGCGCGGCAGCTCACCTTCGTTCAAGGCGCGCCACGCCGCCAACTGCGACAGGCAGATGAGTGGCTGCGCATCCCGGTTCAGGAAGAGGCGTGACGGATCCGTCGCCGCATCCCGCCAACCGGCGCCCAGCGCCACGTCGGCGGCATCGAAGACCGCGCGGGCCGCCGCGCTGTCCATCAGGCGGGCCAGCATCTCGGGGTGCTGCGCACCCTGCCCCGGACACAGGACGGCGAACGTCATGCCGCCTCCATGTGGGCCTGCCAGCCGAATACGAAACAGGCCGCCGCCAGCATATCGGCGCTGCCGCCAGGCGACAGGCGGCGCGCGCACGCCTGCCGGTGCACGGCCTGGGCGCGCGCGAACCAGCCAGGCGAGAACACGCTGCCGTCGGCCAGGAACGCCCGGGCCTCGCCACGCATCCATTCCAGGCCTGCCTGCCCGCCACGATAAAGAAGGTTGGTGTCCTCCACCTCGGCCAGCAAGGTGAAGAACGCATGCAGGCGCGTGGCCTGCCAGTCGGCGCCACCGGACCGGGCCTGCCGCAGCGCGGGCAGGGCCAGGTCGAAAACGGCGGGAAAACCCGCCAGCGCTTCGCCGCGCGCGCCGCTGGCGCGATAACGCATGGCCACCTGCATGCCGTGCGACGGCGTGCCCGCGGCGGCACCGGCCAACCGCAAGCCGCGCCCCCAGCGCCGGGGCACTTCCGCGCGCCAGGCCGCATCGTCCGGCGGCACGCCGCGGCGCCACAGGCTGGCCCCCGCCGCAGCCAGCAAGCCCAGCGCGAAGATGGCGCCGCGATGCGTGTTCACACCGCCCGTGGCCCGCAACATGCGCGTTTCGGCGGCAATGCCCAGGTCCCGCAGGACCGGAAAGTCGGCGTCATGCCAACCGGCAGCCGCAATCCGCGCGTAATAGTGGCGCAGCGCGAACAGGCTGCGCAGGAAGGTGCCGGCATCCATGTCTTCATGACTGCCGGCATCGCGCGGGCTGACCAGCCCGGGCTTGGGATACAGCGACAGTTCGTCGTGCAAGGCGCGCAAGGCCAGCCGGGCTGCCAGGCGCGCCAGGTCGGCCGCGTCGGGAGCCGTCACCGCCGCCGGTGACGCCAAGCACCGGAAAGCCTGCTGCGTCATGCCGTCACCTGTTCCATCAAGGCTGCGCGGGAAACCAGCCGGGCGCTGCGCAGCGACTTCACCAGCACCTGGCCATCGCTCCCGGACGCCGCGCGCTGCCATTCGCGCCACGACACCGCGTCGTCCTCGCCGAACAGCATCTCGCCATCCACGGGCCAGCCCTCTTCCTCCTGCCAGCGCAGCAGGACTTCCGTCACGGCCAGGCATTGCGCGGCATCCACGGGACGCCACAGCAGGTCCAGGTCGGAATCGGGACGCAGGTAGGCCATGCCGGTCAGCGCCTGCATGGCCGCGGATCCGAACACGCGAGGTGTCACCGACAGGGTTTCCAGCGCGCGCGCCAGGCGGTCCAGTGCCACGCTGCGCCCCGGCGGCAGCAATGGCGACTCGGCCAGTTCATACAGGGAGAGCGGCGCGCGATGCGCCCTCACGTCTGCCCAGGACAGGCGCGCACCCAGGCGGCGCCTGCCTTCGGCGGGGGGCAAGGGAACGCCCGCAGCCAACCAATCCGACGACGGCCCCACGGCATCGACGCCACCGCGCCAGCCGTCGGGCTGGCGGCTGACGACGAACGGCCGCCCATGGATCAGCCAGGTTGCCAGGGCGTCGGCATCGCCCTCATTGCCCACGGCGCGCAAAGGCGTCGTCAACGCCTCGCGCGCGCCGGCATCCAGCCAGACCAGGTCATGGCGCGCCACGACCAGCGGACCGGACGCCGCCGGCATCATGCCCCGTCCGCCACGCGCCGGATCACCGGTTCGGCCAGCTTGCGCCCGCCACGCACCAGGCCTGCCGCCGCGCGCGGGTCCTTGGCTTGTGCGCGTGCGGTGGCGTCATCCAGCGCCGCGCCCAGGTCGCCGTCCCACAGCGCGTCCACCGCCCCCATGCTCACGAAGTTCATGGCGCCGGGCGCGAAGACGGGCGAGGTCTGGCTGAGCTCGCGCAGGCGGCTTTCGGCGATGCGCGTGACGCGCGCCATGGCCGGCAGGTTCATGACGCGGATCTCTGCCTCGGGCAGCGCCGCGCACAGGTCCGCCATCATGGCGTTGGGAATGAAGCCCCCCGACAGCGCCTGGTCATAGACCAGGCCCACCACGCGATGTCCGCGCTGGCGGGCGATTTCCACGCACTTGCCCAGGTGCGACATATAGCGGTTCAAGCCCAGCATCTCATCACGATGGCGCAGGCGCTGCCCCTGGGTGTCGATCAGGAACAGGATCGGCCGGCCCGGATGCCGGGCAACCGTGTCCAGCACCGCGGCCGCCATGGCCAGCGCCAGGTCCGCGCCCACTTCGGCGTGCCCGGTGGTGCCCACCACCGCGAACACCTGGCCGGGCCGCTGGCCGCTGCCGGCCAGCAGGTCGCCCTGCTGGACGATGTCGTGGCCTTGCGGGAACAGCCGATCCGCGACGTTCTTCCATTCCATGTCAGTTCTCCTGCGGGGGCAGCGCGCGGCGGGTGCGCGCCTGCGCGACGAAATCGGCGGTCTCGGTCATCGGCACGGCTTGCGGGTCGTCCCAGCCCAGCGCGGCCCAGATCTCCAGCGAATCGCCGGCCTTGCCGAAACGGGCCAGGCGGTCGGCCAGCAAGGCGTGTTCGCGCTGCACGGCCTCCAGCGTGAAAGGCGTGTCCTCGGCCAGCAGGTCGGCCAGGGCCTCGCGAAAGCGCAGCACGTCATCCTCGACCAGGCGGTCGCAGTCGCCCAGCAGATAGCGATGCTTGCCGCCCACCGTGCGCCAGACGCGCGCCCGGTCGCGCGCGTCGAACTCCTCGACGCCACGCGCGGTCTCGATGACCTCGGGACCGGACAGGCCAAGACGGGCCTCTTCGCTCATCACGATGGCGTCCACGCCGCTGACCGCGATGCCCATGCCGCCGAAGCAGCCGTATTGGCCGCCGATGGCGGCCACGACCTTCACCCCGTCGGCGCGCGCCGACAGGATGGCGCGCATGATCTCCGACACGGCGATGAGGCCGGCATTGGCCTCCTGCAACCGCACGCCGCCGGTCTCCAGCAGCAGCACCACGGCTTGCGGCTCGCCCGCCTGTTGCCGGGCCTGGGCACGCTGCAACAGGCCGACGATCTTGGCGCCATGCACCTCGCCCACCGCCCCGCCCATGAAGTCGCCTTCTTGGGCGACCACCAGCACCGGCTTGCCGTGCAGCCGTCCCTGGCCCACCACCACGCCGTCATCGAAGGCTTGCGGCTGGTCCAGCACGCCCAGGTGCGGACTGACCACGCGCTCGGCGGGCGGCAGGATCTCGGTGAAGCTGCCGGCATCCAGCACCGCGGCAATGCGCGCCCGGGCCGAGGACTCGTAATAGCTGGCGCCCCTCATGGCTTGGCTCCGGTGGCGGCGCGATAGGCCTCGACGGCCTGGTCCAGCCGCAGGCTGACGATGGCCGGCGTCGCGCCGTTGTCGTTGATCGATACGCGCACGTCGCCGAGCGGGTGACGCGTGAAGAAATCCTGGATGACGGCCTCCCAGATACGGCCGAAACCGGTGGCGGCGGTCGTGATGTCGACCTCGCAGGCACCGGCCAGTTGCGCCGATTCCACCAGCACTTCCAGGTTGCCGGAGGCCACCACGCCCACCAGTTGGGCGCCCGCGGCGGCCAAGGGCTTGCCGCCTTCATGGCGGTAATGCAGTTGTTCCATGGCGATGCTCCCTTACCAATTGCGAAAGCGGCGCGGCGGCTGGTAGCGCCCGCCCGACGCGCGAACCAGATCCTTGACCGTGCGCGCGGCCAGCAGGTCCCGCGTGGCCAGGCGCGGATCGATGCCCAGGTCGGCCGGGCGACGGATGACGCCGCGGTCGCGCAGGTTTTCGACCATGCGCCTGTCGCGCGCCAGGCCCACCGGCGTGTAGCCCGCCACGCCACGGATGGCCTGCTCACGCTCTTCGGCCGTGCGGCACAGCAGCAGGTTGGCAATGCCCTCCTCGGTCAGGATGTGCGTGACGTCGTCGCCGTAGATCATGACCGGCGGCAATTCCATGCCCATGTCCTCGGCCAGTCCCCAGGCATCCAGCGTCTCGACGAAAGCCGGGGCCATGTGCTCGCGGAAGGTTTCCACCATCTGCACGACCAGCTTGCGTCCGCGCGGCATGGCGCCCGCGCCGCCCGCCTGCGCTTCCTGGCCGGCGCGAAGCCAGGCCGGGCTGGCATGGCGGCGGCCACGGGCGTCGGCGCCCATGTTCGACGCACCGCCGAAACCGGCGATGCGCCCGCGCGTGGCGGTGGAGCTGTTGCCCTGCAGGTCGATCTGCAGGGTCGAGCCGATGAAGAGGTCGCAGGCGTAGTGGCCGGCCGCCTGGCAGAAGGCGCGGTTGCTGCGCATGCTGCCGTCGGCACCGGTGAAGAAGACGTCCGACCGGGCGGCGACATAGGACTCCATGCCCAGTTCCGAGCCGAAGGAATGCACCGATTCGACGAAGCCCGCCTCGATGGCCGGGATCAGCGCGGGATGCGGATTCAGCGCCCAGTGGCGGCAGATCTTGCCTTTCAGGCCCAGCGAAGCGGCGTAGGTCGGCAACAGCAGTTCGATGGCGGCCGTATCGAAACCGATGCCGTGGTTCAGGCGCTGCACGCCATATTCGGCGTAGATGCCCTTGATGGCCATCATGGCCATCAGCACCTGGATCTCCGAGATCAGGGCGGGATCGCGCGTGAACAGCGGCTCGATGAAATGCGGACGCGGGCTCTGGACGACGAAATCGACCCAGTCGGCGGGAATGTCCACGCGCGGCACGGTGTCCACGATTTCGTTGACCTGGGCGATCACGATGCCGCGCCGGAAGGCCGTGGCCTCGACGATGGCAGGCGTGTCCTCGGTATTGGGGCCGGTATAGAGATTGCCCTGGGCGTCCGCCGCCTGCGCGCACACCAGGCTCACGCGCGGCGTGAGATCCACGAAATAGCGCGAGAACAGTTCCAGGTAGGTATGGATGGCGCCGATCTGGATGCGCCGCGCGTCCACCAGCTTGGCCAGGCGCTGCGCCTGCGGGCCGGAGAACGAGAAGTCCAGCCGCGCGGCGATGCCACGCTCGAAGATGTCCAGGTGCTCGGGCAGCGCCAGCACCGATTGCACCATGTGCAGGTCATGCACCTGGGCCGGGTCCAGCGCCGCCAGCGCGGCGGCCAGGAAATCGGCCTGCTTCTGGTTGTTGCCCTCCAGGCACACACGGTCGCCTGGTTCGATCACCGCCGACAACAGCGCGCCGATGTCCTCGGGCTGCACCTGCTTGTCCCGCAGGCGCGCGCCCACGGCTTGCCGCGCGCGCGCCAACCGGGCCTGCCGGCTGCGTGTCGACGTATCCCATTGCTTGGCCGCATCGGGCGTCATGTCCTGGCTCCTGTCTGGGCCGGGCCTGCGCCCAGCTTTGTCCACTTGAAATGAATTCTTGTATACACGATAGCAATTCAAGAATACAAATAGCAAGCGACTTTCCGGTTTTCCACTACACTGCGGGCCAGGACGCCGACGACGACAAGAAAGGATCCCCGTGACGAAACGCCGCTCCGAATCGCTGCGCGATACCCTGGAAGAATGCATCGCCGTCGGCGAGTTCGTCCCAGGCCATCACCTGGACGAGACCGAGCTGGCCACGCGCTTCGGCGTCTCGCGCACCCCCATTCGTGAAGCACTGATCCAGTTGGCGTCGGAAGGTCTGGTGGAAATCCGTCCGCGCCGTGGCGCCGTCGTGGCGGAAATCGGTCCGGCACGCCTGGTGGAGATGTTCGAGGTCATGGCCGAGCTGGAAGCCATGTGCGCGCGCCTGGCGGCCCGCCGCATGAGCGACACCGAGCACGCGGCGCTGACCGCCGCGCACCTGGCCTGCGAAGACTCCTGCCAGGCGCGCGATCCCGATGCCTATTACCTGCGCAACGAGCACTTCCACAGCCTGATCTACGCCGGCAGCCACAACCAGTTCCTGGCAGAAGAGGCGCAACGCCTGCACCGGCGGCTGCGCCCCTACCGCCGCCTGCAGTTGCGCGTGCGCGACCGCGTCGCCACGTCGTTCGGCGAGCACGAGGCCATCGTGGCCGCGCTGCGCGCGGGCGAGGCCGACCGCAGCGCCCGGTTGGCCCGCGACCACGTGCTGGTCCAGGGCCAGCGTTTCGCCGACCTGATCGCCTCGCTGTCGCTGCTGCAGGAAACCGCCTGAGCCGCGGCGCCGGCGCGACACCGGCCTTGCCTGGCGCCTTGTCGCGAGCGCGCGACACGGGAAAACCCGCAAGCGGCTAAAATGGCGGGTTGCCCGGACCTGTGTGCGTTGCAGCCTGGTTGTAAGGCCATTGGCAACTGAGCATTGGCAACTGAGCACTGGCAACCGCGCACTGGCAACCGCGCTCTTGCAACCCCGAGCCGGCAGCCAGGCCGGATCCGCGTCCCGGCGCCGCCGCCCTGGTGCCCGGCGGTGCTGGGAGCAGCCTTTCGGCCCCGTCTTCGCGGCCCCTGGCCTGCCCGGCCCGTCACGCATTCAATTCGCACCCTGTCTGTTTTTTCTCGTTTCCAGCAAGCGCCGCCATGGCCTATTCCGTCAAAGAACTGTTCAAGACCCTGCAGGGCGAAGGTGCCCATGCGGGCCGCGCCTCGGTATTCTGCCGCTTCGCCGGCTGCAACCTGTGGACCGGCCGCGAAGCCGATCGCGTGAGTGCGGCCTGCCGGTTCTGCGACACGGATTTCGTCGGCACCGATGGCGACGGCGGCGGCAAGTTCGCCGATGCCCAGGCGCTGGCCGACGCCCTGGCCGCCTGTTGGGGGCCAGGCACCGAGCACCGCTACGTGGTTTTCACGGGTGGCGAGCCGCTGCTGCAACTGGACCCCGCGCTGATCGAGGCCGCGCACGCCCAAGGCTTCACCATCGCCATCGAGACCAACGGCACCCTGCCCGTCCCGCCCGGCGTGGACTGGATCTGCGTCAGCCCCAAGGGATCGGCGCCGCTGGCGCAAACCCGTGGCGATGAACTCAAGCTGGTCTATCCTCAACCCGAACACACGCCAGCCCGGTTCGCCGGCCTGGACTTCACGCATTTCTGGCTGCAACCCATGGATGGCCCCGCGCGCGTGGCCAACACGGCGCTGGCGGTCGAATACTGCACCGCGCATCCGCCCTGGCGGCTGAGCCTGCAGACGCATAAATACATAGGCATTCCATGAACACCTCCGCCGATGGCCGCGCCGCCATCTCCGTCACCCGCCGCCTGGAGTTCGACGCGGGCCACCGCATCCCGGATCACCGCAGCCAATGCCGCAACCTGCATGGGCATCGCTATGTGCTGGAGATCACGCTGTCGGGCGAGGTGCTGGATGCGCCGGGCGAATCCGACAACGGCATGGTCATGGACTTCTCCGAGATCAAGTCCATCGCGAAGGCCCACATCGTCGACGTCTGGGACCACGCCTTCCTGGTCTTCCAGGGCGACACCGCCGTGCGCGGCTTCCTGGAGACCCTGCCGGACCACAAGACCGTCGTGCTGGATTGCATTCCCACGGCCGAGAACCTGGCGCGCATCGTCTTTCGCACGCTGGCGCCGCACTACCAGGGCCACTACGGCCAGGCCTTGCGCCTGACGCGCGTGCGCCTGTTTGAGACGCCCAATTGCTGGGCCGACTGCCACGGCTGAAGCACCGGCGCGAACACCGGACGCACCGGGCGGCGGCCACGCCGCGCGCCCAGCCTGGACATCCTAGCCGAAACGATCCGACGGCTGCTGCACCACCACGCCATACCAGCCCATGCCGGTATAGGTTTCATAGCCCGGCGTCAGTGCATAGCCCACCAGCGCCTGTTCGGCATTCTGGTAATGCCCGCGCCGCGCCTCGGCCTGCAGGTAATGGCGATCCGCCAGCACGCCCTTGCCGTCCGAGGCGGCGATGACGCGATAGTTCGCGTCCACCAGCAGGCAGCGCGTGCGCCCCCACTCTTCTTCGCTCAGTCCCACCGAACGAACGACCGTGCCGGCCTGGTGCGCCCAGTCGAAGAAGATGCCCAGCACGCCCAGGGGCTTGCCGTCGCGCTGGCCACCCGCGCGGATGGCCGTGGCATAGGCCGCCACCTGCGCGCCGCCCAGCCGCGGCTCCACGTCGATGTCCTGCGCCACGTAATCGCTGCCGCTCGCGGTTGCCATGCCGCGCCGGAACCACTGGGCGTGCGACACGTCGCTGCCCACCACGCCCGGATAACGCGCGGGACGCCCGCAAGCCACCACCCGCCCGCTGGCATCCGCCACCCACAGGTCCAGGTAGACGGTGTAGCTGTCCAGGATCACGCCCAGGCGCTGGCTGGCGTGATGCCGCGCCGCGGCCGAACCGGCCTCCAGCACGTCCACGACGGCCGCGTCGGTGGCCCACCAGCGCACGTCGCAGGAGCGTTCGTACAGGTTGCGGTCCATGGTCTCGATCATGTTCAAGGCCAGGTCGGCCAGGCGGCGGCCCTCATGGGCGCGGATCTCGCCGAGCGTGCTCTCGCCCAGCGCGATCAGGTCGGCGATGGAGCCGGCCAGTTCCTGGCGCAGCGAATCCGCGATGTCCGTGATCTGTTCGGAGACGTGCTGGACCTGGTTGGCCACCACGGCAAAGCCCCGGCCCGCCTCGCCCGAGCGGGCGGCTTCGATCCGGGCGTTGAGCGAGAGGTAACGCGCCTGCTGGTTGATGTCCACGATGCTGGCAATCTTGTCGTGCGAAATACGCTCGACCTGGCGCGACAATTCGACGATGCGTTCCGGTTGGTTCGCCATGGTGAAACCTCCTGCTGTCATCGGCATGACCCGGCACACGGCGGGCACACCCTTGCCTAAGCAGAAATCGGGCCAACCCGGCCGTGGCTCCGCCCATCGCTACGAAGACCCGCGAAATCAAGACCTTGCCGTCGACATGCCGACGCGCGGCACGGCGCTGGGCACCATCGGCTCACGTCGTCGCACCAGGACGGTGCGCCCTCGCCCCAAGGCCTCGGACCGGCACGGCGTGACGATGTCCGCCGCGCGCAACGTCACCATCGAGAGACGCTCGCCAGCCATCGGCGGCCTTGCTACGATGCGCGCAAGCGGGTTGCCGCGCGATGGCGACGCACGCGCCGCGCGCCCGGACATCGCCCGCCCGCAACAACAAGAAAAGCTCCCGCCCCTGCCCTGGCGTATCGCCACCATGTCCAACGACGCGTACTTTCCCATCCTCGCCGTGACCCTCACGGGCGAGCCTGCCGGCGACGACGCCAACCCCTGCTTGAGCTGCGGCGCCTGTTGCGCCCACTTCCGCGTCTCCTTCTATTTCGGCGAAGCCGATCCGCTGCATGGCGGCGTCGTTCCGCCCGCACTCGTCACCCCGATCAGCCCGTCGCGCGTCTGCATGCAAGGCACGGAGCAGGGCTCGGGCCGCTGCGTGGCCTTGCGCGGCACGCTGGGCCAGCCCGGCATCCACTGCGACATCTACGAACAGCGCCCCACGCCCTGCCGCGAGTTCGACATGTGGAAAGCCGACGGCTCGCCCAACCCCGACTGCCAGCGCCTGCGCTTGGCGCTGAACCTGCCCGCGCTGCTGCCCCGCCCCGACGCCGAGAACGATCCCCAAGGACCGGCCACGCCGAACCAGCCGCGTGCTGCGTGAAGCACGCCAACACCTTGCGCTGGCTGCCCCGAAAAAAAACGCCACCCCCTCGGGGGTGGCGCCAGCGGCACGGTAAAACCTGTTGTCTGCTGCCTGGGCGGGCGCCTTGCGGCGCCCGCCCGCCTTCAGCGTGCGCCCGCCGGGCGCAGCGTCAAGGTGTCGCTGCGTTCGCGCTCGACCTTCTCGCGGCTGAAGGCCATGGGCACGTACTTGCCCGTTGCCCAGCCTTCGAGCAGGTCCTTGTAGTGCGGGCTGCGCGGGTCGGCCGACTGGCCCGGCACGTTCTGCACCACGGAGTTGTCCCAGTTCGACACGTCGATGACCTGGCGATAGGACGCGCCGCTGATCTGGCGGAAGTCCGACTGGCGGTAGGTGGCGCGCAGCACGGTCTCGTTGTCGCCGCCCACCGGGTAGCGCGGCGTGGCCCAGGCCTGGGCACGGTCCGGCGTCAGCAGGGGCGCCAGCGCATGCTCGAACTGGATGTGATGCAGCTTGCCCCATTCCCAGTTCGCCATGTCCGTGCCCTGGCGCTGCACCAGCTTGGCCATGCCGTCGCCCAGCGCGGCCAGCAGCAGGCCATCGCGGGCTTGCAGGCGTTGCGGGCCGAAGGCCGCGTCGGGATTCGCCAGTTTCTCCATCACCTTCACGGTCGACAGCTTGCCGAAGATCTTGCCGGCATTGGGCGGCACATACAGCGCGGTCACGCGATCGACCACCTCGGCCAGCCAGAACTGGTACACCGTGGCGGCACGCGAATCCACGGTGTTGCGGCCGTCCCATTCCTTCAGCAACTGCAGGCCGGACTGCACGCGTGAATCCGCCGAATTCAGCGATTTCGTATAGGCCAGCAGTTGGCGGGCCAACATCGAAGCCGTGTCGTACTGCAACTGGCGCGAGCTTTCCACCGTCACCTTCTGCGGCTGGCTCAGCACTTCCTGGATGCGCTGCGCGCGATAGGGCTCGGCCCACATGCGGGCAGACATTTCCTTGTAGGGGAAGTCGGCCGGCAGGTTGTACTCATTGGCCGTCGCGATGAAGCCTTCCGCCGGATTGAACTGGCGCGGCAAGGCCTTGGGATCGAGATAGCCCTGCCACTCGAACCCGCCATCACCCGGCACGGGCAGCATGCCCGACCAGTCGGCACGCTGGCGGATGGGCGCGATGCTGCCGCCGAACCAGCCGATATTGCCGTCCACGTCGGCATAGACCATGTTCTCGCTGGGCGTGTAGTGACGCTCCATGCCCGCGACGAACTCCTGCCAGTTCTGCGCCTGGTTCAACCGCAGGCTGGCCAGGTAGGCGGCCGTGCCCGGGAATTCCAGATAGGCCGCGCGAACCGCGAACGCCTTTCGCGTGACCGGATCCTCGAAGATCACCGGGCCGTGGCGCGTAAACTTCACCGCCCGTTGCACCGGCCCCTGGCCGCGCACATCGATGGTCTCGTTCACCGTGCGCATCTCTTCCCAGCCGGCACCGTAACGGTATTGATCGGGGTTGGCGGGATTGGTGTCATAGACGTACAGGTCTTCCTCGTCGCCGAAGGCGAAGATCGTCAGGCCAAAGGCGATGCGGTCGTTATGCCCCATCGACACGCCCGGCAGGGCCGGTTCGCCCGCGCCGATCACGTTCCAGCCCGGCGCGTTCAGGTGCACCATGTAGCGCAGCGAGGGCATGGTGATCGCGCGATGCGGGTCGCCCGCCAGGATGGGCTTGCCCGTCGCGGTGCGGCCGCCCGAGACCACCCAGTTGTTGCTCTCGTAGCGCACGGCCAGCGGGTCGGCCTGCGGGTCCAGCGCGGCCACGCGCGTGGCCGACAACTGTTCGGCCAGCGTCTCGCGCTCCTGCAAGGTCAGCGGGCTGCGCGGGAAATCGGCGGCCGTGAACTTCTGCCCTTCGCGCGCCAACTGGTAGTTGGCCAGCACGTTGGTGGGAATCTGGCGCACATCCAGCCCCGCCGGCACCTGCAGCGCCAGCGGCGGCTCGAACACGTTCAGGTCCTGCGTGGCATTCAAGCCCACCGCCGCGACCTGCTGGGCGAGCTTGACCTCGGTGCTCAGGTTGCGCGTCAGGCCATACAGGCGGATCAGCGAGGTCTGCGGGCTCCAATGCCCCGGCAGCGTGCCGGTCAGCTTGAATTCCTCGGGCAACTGGTCGGGGTTCGCGCGCACCCAGTCCACATAGGCATTGATGCCCTGCGAGAACGAGGTCAGGATGGCCTTGCCACGCGGGTGATAGCTGGCGAACTCGCTTTCCAGGTCACCGCGGTACAGGAACATGCGCGCCGCGCGGTCCTGTTCGACGAAGCGAGGGCCGAACTGCTCGGCCATCTTGCCTTCGCCCTGGCGGCGCCACAGATCCAGCTGCCACATGCGGTCGCGCGCGGCGGCGAAACCCTGGGCATAGAACAGGTCGTGTTCGTTCTGGGCATAGATGTGTGAAACGCCGTGCTTGTCGCGCACGATCTCCACGGGCTGCTGCAACCCCGGCATGTCCAGGGCGGCGTCCTGGCTGCGCGTGGCGCAACCGCCCAGGAAGCCGAGAAAGCCCGCGGCCAGGCAGAGCCCTGCCAGTCGCTTGGATACTTGCATGTCTTGTCTCCCTCCAGAGGGGCGCCGCGCCACGAACGTGGCGTGCCATCCAGCCTGGGCCCTGGTGTTATTCATTAAGGGGGCCGGCCTGCGCCGCAAGACATGACGTTACGAGGGTTTGAGGGACGGCGCTGTTTCCCGCGAGGTAACAGATGTGTGCAAGCGATTCCCGGCAAACGGGGTTGCCTGACAACCATGGGCGCCTGACAACAAAAACGCCACCTCGGGTGGCCCTTTCGGGGCTCCTGTGGGTGGCGTCAATGCTTTTGAAGGGCTCAGGCCTTCAAAAAAATCATGGTGGGTCGAGCGAGACTCGAACTCGCGACCAACGGATTAAAAGTCCGCTGCTCTACCGACTGAGCTATCGACCCTTTCAGTCAAGCCCGCGATTATGGCGGAATAGCCCTACTGCGTCAAGGACTTGGCGTGGGTCCCACAGCACCGAAGCCGGACGCGCCCTGGGCCAGCCGGCCCATGAACTGCTCGCAGGCCGCTATCTGGGACAGCGCGATCCACTCGTCCGGTTTGTGCGCCTGGGCGATGTGGCCCGGCCCACATAACACCGTGGCCATGCCGGCGCGCTGGAACAGGCCCGCCTCGGTGCCGAAGGCGACGTAGCGGCCACGGCCCTCGTCCTCGGCGGCGGCACGGCTGTCGGCCAGGGCCTGTGCGAATCGCGTCATGGGCGCGGCGGCATCGCTGTCGAACGCCGGCAGGTCGGCGATCTGCTCGAAGGCGATGGCGGCCTCGGGCGCGACGGCCCGCATTTCCGGCAGCAGCTCGCGTTCGGCATAGGCACGGATTTCATCCAGGACGGCCCGCGGATCGGTGCTGGGCAGGTAGCGGCATTCGAAGATGACTTCGCAGTCTCGCGGCACCACGTTGATGGCGATGCCGCCCTGCACCAGGCCGGTGTTCAGCGTGGAATGCGGCACGTCGTAGCCATAGTGGCGGCTTTCCAGCTGGCGCAGCCGGTCGGCGATCAGGCGGATATAGACGATCAGGCGCGCGGCGTACTCCACCGCGTTCACGCCCTGGGGCGTCAGCGCCGAATGGGCCTCGCGTCCGCGGATGCGGCAGCGATAGCCCGCCAGGCCCTTGTGTCCGACGACGGCATGCATGCCTGTCGGTTCGCCCACGATGCAGCCCGCGGGCTGGAGCCCCTGCTCGCGCAAATCGCGCAAGAGGCCGCGCACGCCGATGCAGCCGACCTCTTCGTCGTAGGACAGCGCAAGATGGATGGGGTGGTCCAGGCCGGCAGCCAGGAAATCGTCGGTCCACGACAGGGCCGTGCCGATGAAGCTTTTCATGTCGGCCGCGCCACGGCCATACAGGCGCCCGTCACGCTCTTCGGGTGCGAAGGGGTCCAGCGTCCAGTCCTGGCCATCGACCGGCACGACATCGGTGTGGCCGGACAGCACCAGGCCCGGCCGCGGGCCCTCGCCCAGGGTGGCGAAGAGATTGGCCTTGCCGCCCTCGGCGTCGTAGGTCAGCCGCAACGGCACGCCGCGGCGCGCCAGGAAGTCGCGCGTCCACTCGATGAGCCCCAGGTTCGAGTCACGGCTGACGGTGGGAAACGCCACCAGTTGCCGGATGATGTCCAGGGTGCGGGCGCTGGGCCGGCTGTCGGAGGGCGCGCTCATGCGGGCCTATCGCCACACCGCCCCGGCGTCGTGGCCGGGGCGGTGTGCGGCGATGTCCTTACCAGGCAGTCAGGACCGAGTCCTGGAACGTCTTCGCGATGAAGTCCTTCACGATCTGCGTGTGATACGCCGCGACGAACTTGGCCACTTCGGGGCGGCCCTTGTCCTGCTCGCGCACGACCAGCACGTTCGCATAGGGCGACTCCGGCGCCTCGATGGCGATGCTGTCCTTCTTCGGGTTCAGGCCGGCTTCCAGCGCGAAGTTGGTGTTGATGACGGCAATCGTCACGTCGTCCAGCGAGCGCGGCAGCTGGGCGGCGTCCAGCTCGACGAAGCGCAGCTTCTTGGGGTTCTCGACCACGTCGATGGGCGTGGCCTTCAGGCCGGATTCCGGGCGCAGCTTGATGATGCCCTCGGACTGCAGCAGCAACAGGGCACGGCCGCCGTTGGTGGGATCGTTGGGCAGCGACACGCGGCCGCCGTCGGGCAGGTCCTTCAGCGACTTGACCTTCTTGCTGTAGATGCCCATGGGATAGATCACGGTCTTGCCCACGCTGACCAGCTTGTAGCCACGGTCGGCGTTGGCGGCATCCAGGTAGGGCTGGTGCTGGTAGCTGTTGGCGTCGAGGTCGCCGGCTGCCAGGGCGGCATTGGGCTGCACGTAATCCGTGAACTCGATGATCTGGATGTTCAGGCCATCCTTGGCGGCCTGCTCCTTCACCACTTCCATGATCTGGGCGTGCGGGCCGGCGGTGACCCCCACCTTGAAGGGCTTCGATTGCGCCAGGGCGGGTTGCGTGGCGACGACGGCCAGCGCCAAGGCGCCCAGCGACTTGAGGATTGCGGTCTTCATCAGGGAAGGTCTCCAGCAGGGAAATGCGAACAAAAAGACGATCAGGCTTTTAGCGATGCGACAGGCGGCGGGCCAGGCGGTCACCCAGGCTTTGGACCAGTTGCACCAATACGATCAGGACGGCGACGACGGCCAGCATCACTTCGGGCAGGAAGCGCTGGTAGCCATAACGGATGCCCAGGTCGCCCAGGCCGCCACCGCCAATGGCACCCGCCATCGCGGAATAGCCGATCAGGCTCACCAGCGTGACGGTGGAGGCGGCGATGAGGCCCGGCAGCGCTTCGGGCAACAGGACCTTGCGGATGATCTGCCAGGGCGTGCCACCCATGGCGCGGGCAGCCACGATGAGGCCCGGGTCCACCTCGCGCATGGCGTTCTCCGCGATGCGGGCCATGAAGGGGATGGCGGCGATGGCCAGCGGCACGATGGCCGCCTGGGTGCCGATGGAGGTGCCCGCGATCAGGCGCGTGAGCGGAATGATCGCGACCATCAGGATCACGAAGGGCACGGAACGCGCGGCGTTGACCAGCGTGCCCACCACCCGGTTGATGGCGAGGTTCTGCAGCATGCCGTCGCGGTCGGTGACGATGAGCGCCACGCCCAGCGGAATGCCGAACACCACCGCGGACAGGCCGGCCACGCCGACCATCAGCAGGGTTTCAAGCAGCGAGGTGATGAGCAGGTCGACCAGTTGCGGGCTCATGGAGCACTTCCTCAAGGGTTACGTGACGGGCTTGCGCGGCATCGCGCGCGGCCTCGATGGTGGCGGGCGTGCCTTGCACCAGCACGAACAGCGTGCCGACGGCGATGCCCTGGATGTCCTCGACGCGAGCCTGCACCAGCGACAGGCTGATGCCGTGCGCGGTGGACAGGTCGGACAGCAGCGCGCCCGAATCACCGCCCGCCAGCGACAGGCGCCAGACCCGCGCGGCAATGCCGGGCTGGGCGGCGGCGGCCGCCTCGATGCGTGTGCGCAGCGCGGCCAGCGTCTCCTCGGTCAGGTCCGAGGCCGTGACGGCGCTCACCATCGCGCGGGTGACCTCGTGCTTGGGCGCGGCGAACACATCCAGCGTGCGGCCCTGCTCGACGATGGCGCCCTTGTCCAGCACGGCGACCCGGTCGCAGATCTGCCGCACCACTTCCATCTGGTGCGTGATGAGCACGACCGTCACGCCCGTCTTGCGGTTGATGTCGCGCAGCAGGGCCAGGATGGTGCGGGTGGTTTCCGGATCGAGCGCCGAGGTGGCCTCGTCGCTCAGGAGCACGTCGGGATCGTTGGCCAGGGCGCGGGCAATGCCCACGCGCTGCTTCTGGCCGCCGCTGATCTGGCTGGGATAGCGGTCGCGCAGATGCGACAGGCCCACCAGGTCCAGCAGGCGCTCCACGCGGGGTCCGATCTCCTGGCGCGGCACGCCGGCGATTTCCAGCGGCAGGGCGACGTTGCCATGGACGGTGCGGCGATTCAGCAGGTTGAAGTGCTGGAACACCATGCCGATGCGGCGGCGCTGGGCGCGCACGCTGGCCTCGTCCAGGCCGGTCAGGGTCTGGCCACCGATGACGATGTCGCCTTCATCCGGCCGCTCGAGCAGGTTGATGCATTTGACGAGCGTGCTCTTGCCGGCCCCGCTGGGACCGATGATGCCGAACACCTCGCCGCGTTCGATCTGCAGATCGATACCGCGCAAGGCCTCGTAGCGGCCGTGCGGCGTCGCGTAGGTTTTGTGCAGACTGCGTAGGGAAATCATGGGCGCTATTCTGTCGCGGCGCGGTATGCGCAGGAACGATGTATTTTTCCGGATTAAATAACCGAAAGTTATTAAAAGCCTCGAAGGCGGCGCCCGAGGACCGCTGTCGCGGTCCCCGGGCAGGCCGCCCCTGGCAGGCTGTATCGGTACGCGGCGCTCAGCGCGCGCGCGAAATGCGCACCTCGGCGCCGCGGCGCTTGACCTCCAGGCCTTCGGAGGGAAGGATGCGCAGGCCCTCGAGGCCCTTGATGTAGCTGGAGCCCTGCATCTGCATGACGCGGATCTTGTTGCGCATGACGACGGGGTTGTGCACGGGCATGCCGAACATCCAGACTTCGTCCAGGATGCGCGCCGAGTTGAACTCGCCCGTGTGCTGCGCGGCGGGTCCCAGGCACAGCATGTGGCCTTCCCGGCCGAACACCGGATAACGGTCGGGACCGCATTCGACGGTCAGCGTCGTGCCGCCCTCGTAGCGCCAGCCGGTGTTCAGGTCCCACCAGGCCTCGCCCTTGGGCAGGTACACGCCCGTGGACTTGCCCGGCGCCAGGATCGGCGCCACCAGCAGGGCCGGGCCCAGCAGGTATTGGGTGTCGAAGGCGTGCGCGTCGGTGTCGCCGGGGAAGGACAGCGCCATCGAGCGCTGCACCGGCAGGCCGGTGCGCACCGCGTCTTCGATCGCGCCCAGCACATAGGGGATCAGGCGATAACGCCATTGCAGCCAGGTGCGCGCGTGCTCCTGGGTTTCCTCGTCGAACGCCCAGGGCATCAGCTGCGGCACGCCCTGGAAGCTGAAGTTGCCCGAGAACACGGCGGCGGCCAGCCAGCGCAGGTAGAGCTCGGGCGTCATGCCATCGAGCGGCGCGGCGGCATTGCCCAGCGCGTGCATCTGCACGGGGACGGCGCTGGCGCCCAGCGACAGCGCCGTGCGCAGCGTCTGGCCCAGGCCTTCCCACGAGTTGGGCACGCGCGGACCGGCCTGCCACGGCAGGCGCTGGGCTGCGGGGAAGAGATCGGCGCCGTAGACCACGCCTTCGGGCGGCGTCTTGTGGCCGGCCACGGCGTCGAACAGCGCGCGGCGCGCCAGCAGCGGATAGAGCGTGCGCAGGGCGGCGCCGGACTCGCCGCCCCGGGCGGTGATGTCGTCGGGCAGGTCGACCGGCACGCTGCAGGCGGGCGCAGCCACGCCGTCGTCCAGCAGGTGATGGTTGCGCTCGCTCCACTGCGTGGCGACGTCGCGATGGGTCAGGTCGAGCAGGCCGAAAGGCTTGCCGCCGGTGGCCGGCACGCCAGGAAAGCGGCGCGCATCGCCGTCATCGCTGGCCAGCAGCCAGCCGCGGTCTTCCAGCTCGGCGAAGGCCGTGGTGTCGGCGGGCACGCCCGGGAAGACCGGGGCGCAGACATGCGCGTCATGGCGGCGGAACAGCGCCATGGCCTGCCTGGCGTCGGGGTAGCGGCTGGCGTCCCAATCCAGCGTGAGCTTGGCGTCCTGGGGCTGACAGACCGCGGGCGGGGCCAGCAGCACGACGTCCAGCGGCACGCGCGATTCGCGGGCGCGGGCCACCAGTTCCGCCGTCTCGGTGGCCGACTGGCCGGGCGCCTGCTCCAGCCACGCGCCCATGGCCCACAGCACCGGCTGGCCGGCGCGGCCGGTCAGCGCGCTGTACTGGTTCAGGATTTCGCCGGGCTCGCCCGCGAACAGGAAGATGTCCAGCAGCGGGTCGTCGATGTTCAGCAGATAGGACGACGGCGCGGCCTCGGCGCCCAGCGCGTGCTCGACGCGCTGCACGGTGTTGGCGTAGACGCCCCAGCCGCGCGGGCTCCAGGCCAGCGGCAGGGCACGGTGCGCCGGATCATCGGACAGCACGGTCTCGTCGCGGCGGTTGAGGTTGCCCTGGGTCTCGCCCAGGCCATAGATGGGCTCGGTCTTGTCCAGCGCGAAGCCGACCGTCCAGAACTGGGGCGGCTCGCCGCCCCAGGCGAAAGCAGGCACATCGCGCGAGATGTCGGAAGACAGCACGCAGGTGCCGGCGCGATAAAGCGCGACGCAGACCGGATCGACGCTGACTTCGAGCACGGTGTCGCCCTGCACGACGCGCCAGCCGCGCTGGGCGCCGCCGGCCAGCGGTTCGACCACGGCCTCGCCCACGGCTTCGTGGCGGGCAATGAGCAGATCGGCGACGGCGCGGGCGCGATTGCCTGCCGGACGGTCTTCCGCCACTTGGGCGGGCGTCCCGCAACGCAGGCGGAACACGCCCGGCGCGTGAGGCTCGACCACGAGGTGCAGGCCATTGCCCGCATCGAAATCCAGCCGCGTCGAACGCGACTGTTTGAGGTCGAGGTTTTCTAGGTGGTTCGCGCGATCAGAATCGGACGTGGACAGCACTGGGAATCCCCCGGCTCGTGCGCGATCGTCGACCAACCTGCCGCGATCCGCAACGTCGACGAAGACGGTGCCGACGGCAGGCCAGGACGCGCGCCCCAAGCCAAATAGCATCAAAAGACAGTATTTTGACGGATTTGCCGCGCGAAATAAACTCGCCCCCTCGGAGGGGGCATCACGCAGACGGCAAAACCCGCCCGCAAGCCCCGTTCAGCGGCCCGTCAGCGTGGGCCCAGCGCCGCCTGCAGGTCCCGTTCCAGGGGGATGGGTTCCCCCATCAAGCGGGCGCCGACCAGGTCGCCCGCCAGCGCCGACCAGCAGAATCCCCGCGAGGCGTAACCCGTCGCCAGCCAGAGCCCCGCCGCGCCCGGCACCTCGCCGATGGCGGGCAGGCGTCCGGGCAGCACCGCGCGCCAGCCGGCCCAGCCGCCCGCGCCCGGATCCCCGGCAAGAGGCAGGTCCACCAGTCCCAGCGCCTTGCCGATGGCCGTGTCCCGCCCCTCGGGCGAGCGCTCGGCGCGCTCGGCGCCGTGTACGTAGGTACTGCCCGCCACGCACAGGCCGTCGACCCCGGGCAGCAGATAACCTTCGCCTCCCACCACGCAACGCGGCCCGCCTGCCAGCGCGTCGGCCGGCACGTGCGCCACCTCGCCTGCCAGGCGGTGCATGCCGGCAAGACTGGGCCAGGCGGCCTCATTGCCCGTGACGGTACGCAGCAAGGCGGGCGCTGCCGCGGCGTTGGCCAGCACCAGCACGGGCGCCTCGGCCAGGACCTGGCCGGTTTCGTCACTGACCCGCCACTGCGGCCCGGATCGCGTCACCCGCGCCACGCGCGCGGCCAGGCGGCGCACCCCCGGCGTGGCCAGCAGCCCCGCCACCAGCCCCTGAGGACGCACCAGCATGCCTTCGGCGAAGAAAATGCCCCCGCGGCGCACCGGCACGCCCGCCAACGCGCCGGCCTCCTCCTGGGACACGGCCCGCACCCAGGATGACGGGAAGGCCAGCACCGCCAAGGTGCCCGCCAGGTCCGCGGCCCGGCCCGCATCGCGCGCCAGCTGCACGGTGCCGCACACCCGCGGCGCCCCGGTTTCGGGCAGGTCCTGCCAGCGTGCCAATGCGCGCCGGCTGCCGGCGCGCGACAGGCGGGCGCGCAGGTTGTCGTCGCGCGCGATCAGCGGCGTGCATGCCGCGGCCAGGTGGCCCGCATGCGTCATTCCCGCCGCCGCGGCGGCTTCGTCCACCACGGTCACGCGCCAGCCGCGCAGGGCCAGCGACTGCGCCACGCCCGCGCCGGCGGGGCCGCCCCCCACGATGATGGCCTCGTGCGCCCCCGCGAACACGGCCTGCGCCCGCGCGCCGGCACCCGCCTCGGGCTTGCGCACGCCAACCGTCACGTGGCGCTTGCCTGCCTCGCCTTCCCGGCGCGTGACGGCAAACCCGACCTCGTCCAGGGCTCGCCGTACCGCCCCCACGGAACACCAGGTGGCCAGCGTGGCGTCCGGCGCGGACAGGTCGGACAGCGCCCGCAGCAAGGCGGGCGTCCACATCTGCGGATTGCCTGCCGGGGCGAATCCATCCAGGAAGTAAGCGTCCGCCCGCGCGTCCCATTGCGGCACGACGCTTTCCGCCAGGCCCAGGCCCAGGGTCAAGGTCACATTGCCGCCCTCGAACTCGAGGCGGTGCAGGCCGGGCAGCAAAGGCGGCCATTGCGCCAGCAGCGCCTGCGCGCAGGACTGCAGGTCGTCGGGCACGCACTCGCGCAGCAACGTGGCCAGGTCGTCGCGGCTGAAGGGATGCGCCTCGACCGACAGCATGTGCAGCCGGCGCGGCCGCGCCGGATCGTCGCGCCACGCCTGCCACAGCGCCAGGAAATTCAGCCCCAGCCCGAAGCCGGTTTCGCAGACGGTGAAGGTCTCGCGCCCCGCCCAGCGGCCAGGCAGCCCGTTGCCCGCCAGGAAGACTCGGCGCGACTGCGCGATGCCATCGCCCGGGGCGGGATGATAGACATCGTCATAGCGCGGACTGCACGGCAGGCCCTGCGCGTTGCGCACCAGTATCGCGGGCTGCAGGGGTTGATAGGTGGAAGACATGTGGAATGAGGGAACCGCGGGAAGCTGAAGATCGAAAGAATGGCCGGACATCGCCGTGGACGAATCCGCCACGGCGAGGCATGCGACTGTAACGCGATGGGCTTACACTGGCCGGATGGATACGCACAGCCCCTCCCCCTCCAAGACCGCTGGTTCCGACCTGGGCAAGGCGCTTGACGCCGCTGTCTCGGCCGCGCATGCCGGCGCCGCCATCCTGCAATCCTACGCGCACCATCGCGCCGACCTCGTGATCGATCGCAAGGCCCGCAACGACCTGGTGTCGCAGGCCGACCGCGAAGCCGAGGCCGCGGTGCTGGAGGTGCTGCGCGACCGCACGCCCGCCTATGGCATCGTGGCCGAAGAAACCGGCGGCCAGCCCGAAGGCCCTGCCACCTGGTACATCGACCCGCTCGACGGCACCACCAATTTCCTGCACGGCATCCCGCATTACGCCGTCTCCATCGCGCTGGTCGCGCACGCCGGCTCGCAATTCGGCCCCGGCCCCAAGCTTGCTGAAGACACCCCGGTCATCGGCGTGGTCTACGACCCCTGCCGCGAAGAACTCTTCACCGCCGTCCAGGGCGTGGGCGCGTGGCTCAACGGCCGCCGCATCGCCTGCTCGCGCACGCAGGGCCTGGAAGACGCCGTGCTCGCCACGGGCTTCCCCTTCCGCGACTTCTCCTTCGCCGACCAGTACATGCCCATGCTGGATCGCGCCATCCACACCACGCGCGGCGTGCGCCGCCATGGCGCGGCCGCGCTGGACCTCGCCTGGACCGCTTGCGGCCGCTTCGACGGCTATTGGGAAATGGGCCTGGCTCCCTGGGACGTGGCCGCGGGCACCCTGCTCGTGCGCGAAGCGGGCGGCGTCGCCATGGACATGCGCCAGGGCGAACCCTGGCCCAGGCAGGGCAACGTGGTCGCGGGCAATGCCCAGATCGCGATCGACCTGCTGAACATGATCAAGCCGAATCTGAAAGGGTAAGCCCCCCCGAAGCGCTTGCGCGCTTCCCCCCAGGGGGCGCATCTGCGGACCGGCGGAGCCGGCTCCGCGATGCCTGGCTTATCGAGGCCTACCGGGACGACCCGGACTATTCCTCGCGCAGTTCGCGGCGCAGGATCTTGCCTACGTTGCTCTTGGGCAGTTCGTCGCGGAACTCGATCGTCTTGGGGCGTTTGTAGCCGGTCAAGCGGTCGCGGCACCAGTCCATCAGGGCCTGCTCGGTCAGCGACGCGTCCTTGCGCACCACGAAGAGCTTCACCGCCTCGGACGAGTGCTCGTCGGGGATGCCGACCGCCGCGCACTCCAGCACGCCGGGGTGCTCGGCCACCACCTCCTCGATCTCGGAGGGGTACACATTGAAGCCCGACACCAGGATCATGTCCTTCTTGCGGTCGACGATGCGGGTGTAGCCCAGTTCATCCATGACGCCGATGTCGCCCGTCAGGAAGTAGCCCTCGGCCGTCATCGACTTCCGGGTTTCCTCTTCCTTGCGCCAATAGCCCAGCATGACCTGCGGGCCGCGAATGCCGATCTCGCCACGCTCGCCGAGCGCCACTTCCTTGCCCGACTCATCCAGGATGGCCACGTCGGTGGACGGCAACGGCAGGCCGATGCTGCCCGAATACTCCGTCGCGGTGGTCGGATTGACCGTTGCCACGGGCGAGGTTTCCGACAGGCCATAGCCTTCGATCAGCGGCTTGCCGGTCAGCTTCAGCCAGCGCTCGGCCACGGGCCGCTGCACGGCCATGCCGCCGCCCAGCGTCAGGCGCAGCGCCGAGAAATCCAGCGCCTTGAAGCCATCGTGATGCACGAGCGCATTGAAGAGCGTGTTCACGCCGGGGAAGATGTTGATGGGCCGCTTGCGCCAGGCCGCCACGACCGACTTCAGGTCGCGCGGGTTCATGACCATCACCTGGCACATGCCGGCGTGGAAGGCATAGAAGCCGCAGATGGTCAGCGCGAAGATGTGATAAAGCGGCAGGGCGCCCAGGATGGCGAGTTGCTGGTTGGCCAGAGGCTTGAGCACGGGCGTGGCAACGGCCTCCACCTGCAGCACGTTGGCGACCAGGTTGCGATGCGACAGCATGGCACCCTTGGGCGTGCCCGTCGTGCCGCCGGTGTACTGCAGCACGGCAAGGTCGTCCAGGCCGGGGCGCGCCGGCGTGCACGGCAAGGGCTTGCCGCGCGCCAGCACCTGCGTGAACGTGAGGGAATCCGGCAGGCGCCAGGCCGGCACCATGCGCTTCACATGGCGCACCACGATGTTCACGATGGCGCCCTTCAGCGTGCCCAGCAGGTCGCCGGGCGACACCACCACCACATGCTTCACCCCGCCCAGGTCGGGCACGGCCTGCAGCGTGTGGGCGAAATTCTCCAGCAGGATGATGACGCTGGCTTCGCTGTCGCGCAGTTGCTGCGCGAGCTCGCGCGGCTTGTAGAGCGGATTGATGTTGACGATGACCAGCCCGGCCCGCAGAGCCCCCACGATGCTGACCAGGTAGGCCGGCACATTGGGCATCATCAGCGCGATGCGCGCGCCATCGGGCAGGTTCAGTGATTGCAGCCAGGCGGCCAGCGCCTGCGCTTTCTCGCCAATCTCGCGATAGGTCAGCGTGCTTCCCATGGCCTCGCACGCGACGCGGCTGGCGTGCGTCTTGCAGGCGTTGTCCATGAGTTCGACCAGCGAGCCGTATCGGGTCGGATCGACGTCCGCGGGTACGCCGTCCGGGTATTGAGAAAGCCAAGGACGTTCTGTGCGTTCCATGCTTGTCTCCCTGATATCAATTTTGTTTGATGATACCCTGTGTACCAGCAGGCGGCGCTCGGTGCCAACCCTTGCCCTGATCCGGAACAACGCGCGGAGACGCGCAAGGAAAGCCGCGGGAACAGCCGTTCCGCGCCCTCCCGGACAGGGCTCCCGAGCCCGCGCCCACCGGAAGGCCTCATCATGAATCTCATCGAACCCATCGTCGCCTGGCAAGCTGAAATGACCTTGCTGCGCCGCGACATCCACGCGCATCCCGAGCTCGGCTACGAGGAACACCGCACCTCCGAACTCATCGCCACCAAGCTGCAGGAATGGGGCATCCCCATCGTGCGCGGCCTGGGCGTGACCGGCGTGGTCGGCACGATCCGCGGCAAGGCGGGCAACAGCACGCGCGCCATCGGCCTGCGTGCCGACATGGACGCCCTGCCCATGGAGGAGGTCAACACCTTCGGCCATGCCAGCACCATTCCCGGCCGCATGCACGGCTGTGGCCACGATGGCCACACCACCATGCTGCTGAGCGCGGCGCGCCACCTGGCGCAGTACCCCGACTTCGACGGCACCGTCCACGTGATCTTCCAGCCCGCCGAGGAAGGCGGCGCGGGCGCCCAGCGCATGATCGACGACGGCCTGTTCGAGCAGTTCCCCATGGAGGCCGTCTACGGCATGCACAACTGGCCCGGCATGCCCGTGGGCACCTTCGGCCTCACGCCCGGCCCCATCATGGGATCGAGCAACGAGTTCGACATCACCCTGACCGGCAAGGGCGCGCACGCGGCCATGCCGAACCTGGGCGTGGACCCCGTCATGGCCGCCGTGCAGATCGCGCAATCGCTGCAGACCATCATCTCGCGCAACCGCAACCCCATGGAAGCGGCCGTGCTGAGCGTCACGCAGATCCACACCGGCAGCGCGTACAACGTCGTGCCCAACGACGCGCGCCTGTGCGGCACCGTGCGCACCTTCACCGACGAAACCCTCGACCTCATCGAACAGCGCATGGGCGAGATCGTGCGGCACACGGCCGCCGCCCTGGCCTGCCAGGCCGAGTTCTCGTTCAAGCGCAACTATCCCGCCACCGTCAACGACGCCAAGGAGTCCGCGTTCTGCGCCGACGTCGCGCGCGAACTGGTGGGCGACGCCAACGTGAACGCCAACGTGGTGCCCACGATGGGTGCGGAAGACTTCGCCTTCATGCTGCGCGCGGTGCCCGGCTGTTATGTGTGGGTCGGCAACGGCGACGGCGGCCATCGCGAAAGCGGCCACGGCCTGGGCCCGTGCATGCTGCACAACGGCAGCTACGACTTCAACGACGACATCCTGCCCCTGGGCGCCAGCTATTGGGTCAACCTGGCCCGCAAGCGCCTGGCCGCCTGATCCCGCTCGCGGCATCAACGCCCTGGCCGCGCGCCAGGGCGTTTTCGTTTGGGCGCGCGCCGGGCTATCCCTCTTGCGGGGCCAAGCCTGCGCGCACCACTTCCTCCACCACCGCCCGCACGGCCTGCACCGCCGGGTCGGAACGCCGCTGCACGCCGGTCAGCAAGTCGATGGACCGCGACACACCGGGCCGTGCGATGGGCAGGGCCGCCAGCTCCCCCCGCCCCACCTCCTCGGCCACGCTGTGGCGCGACAGGATGCTGCAACCCACGCCGGCCGCCACCAGTTGCTTCATGCCCAGCGTGGAGTCCACTTCGGCCGTCACGTTCAGGCGCAGGCCGCGCTGCGCGAAGCTGCGGTCCAGCAGGATGCGCAGGCTGTGCGGGAAGCCGGGCAGCACCATGGGGATCCGCGCCAGGTCTGCCAGCCCGAGCCGCCGCTTGACCGGGGCGCGCCAATCCGGCGCGGCAATCAGGAACAGGGACTCGCGCCCCAGCCGCTGCGCGTCCAGCCCCGGCGCCGACGCGGCCTCATAGGCCAGCGCCAGGTCCACGCGTCCCTGCTCGGCCCACTCCATCAGGAAACCGCTCATGCTTTCCACCAGCCGCAGCGTAATGCCGGGATGGCGCTGGCGCACCGCCAGGCAGATGGGCAGCAGGAAGGCCGTGTTCACGGCGGTCGCCATGCCCAGCGTGACCTGGCCTACCGGCTCGGCGCGCGTGGAGATGAACTCGTCGCGCAGGGCGTCCACCTGCCGCAGGATGCCGAAGGCCCGCTCCTGGAAACGCAGGCCCGCGTCCGTCAGGCGGATGCCGCGCGCGTGGCGGCGGAACAGCGCCTGACCCAGTTCGCCTTCCAACTGGCGGATCTGCTGGGACAACGCCGGCTGGGCGACGTGCACCAGCTCGGCGGCGGCGGACATGCTGCCGGCGCGCACGATGGCAAGGAAATAACGCAACTGGGCAAGGGTCATGGACGGGCTTCCCGGCCTGGTCCAGGAGACGCCAGGCCATAAGTTTTTATTGGCAATAGACCCAGCCATAAGTAAATCATCTGGCTAGCAGAAGCAATCCGTATTGGCCTGGAGGACGGCGGACATGGAAACATCCCGTTCAGCGACGCCCCAAGAAGCGGCCGCGATCACAACGAGACGGAGACCTCCATGAAGACGCTTTTCCCCACGCACGCCTTGCGGCGGCTGCTGGGCGCCGCGGGCCTGGCCTGCGCCGCACTCGCCACGCCCGCGGCGCTGGCGCAGCAACCGGCCTACCCCGCTCAGCCCATCACGATGGTCGTGCCACATGCGCCCGGCGGCACCAACGACATCGTCGCGCGCCTCATGGCCGCGGAACTGGCGCCACGCCTGGGCCAGACGGTGGTGGTCAACAACCGCCCCGGCGCGGGCGGCAACATCGGCACCGAGCAGGTCTCGCGCGCCACGCCCGATGGCTACACCGTGCTGATGACGGTCAGCAGCACCCAGGTCATCAACCCCGCGCTCTACAGCAAGCCCGGTTTCGACGCGGTCAAGGACTTCGCCCCCGTGCACACCGTGGGCGTGGTGCCCAATGTGCTGCTGGTGCACCCCGACTTCCCGGCGCGCAACCTTGCCGAGTTCATCGAGGTGGTGAAGCGCAACCCCGGCAAGTATCAATACGCCTCGGCCGGCAACGGTTCGCTGAACCACCTGCTGGGCGCCATGCTGAACCAGATGGCCGGCCTGCAGCTGGAGCACGTGCCCTATCGCGGCGTGGCCCCCGCCATGACCGACGTGCTGGGCAACCAGCTGCCCATCGTCTTCGCCAGCCTGCCTTCTTCCCTGGCCTACATCCAGGCCGGCAAGCTGCGCGCGCTGGGCGTCAGCACCGCCACGCGCTCGCCCGCGCTGCCCGACGTGCCCGCCATCGGCGAGCAGATCCCGGGCTACAGCGGCGACCTGTGGATCGCGATGTTCGCCGTGGCCGGCACGCCGCCCGCCGTGATCGAGCGCCTGGCCAAGGCCAGCCACGACGCCATGGCCGACCCGGGGGTCCAGAAGAAGCTGGCCGAGATCGGCGTGGAACGCCTGGACGACACGCCCCAGCGGCTCGCCAAGCGCCAGGACGAGGACCTCGTGCGCTGGAAGCGCATCGTCGATGCCTCCGGCGCGCGCGTCGACTGAACCCTGCCCTGCCGCCGGGCTGCCACGCGCAGCCCGGCCTCTCCTTCTTTTCATCCGAAGACGCTCACCATGCAACATTTCGATCCCACCCAGGCCGGCCCGCTGCGCGACGTGCGCGTGCTGGATCTCTCCAGGCTGGTGGCCGGCAACATGCTGTCGCTGCAACTGGCCGATTTCGGCGCCGACGTCATCAAGATCGAGCGCGAAGGCCGCGGCGACGACCTGCGCAGCTGGCGCGAGGCCGGCCAGCCCATCTATTGGAAGATCTACGGCCGCAACAAGCGGTCGCTGGTGCTGGACCTGAAATCCGGGGAAGGCCTTGCCACGCTGCGCCGGCTGGTGCGCCACGCCCACGTGCTGATCGAGAACTTCGTGCCCGGCGGACTCGAGAAGATGGGCCTGGCGCCCGAGGCCCTGCACCAGATCAATCCGCGCCTGGTCATCGCGCGGGTCTCGGGCTGGGGCCAGACGGGGCCGTACAGCCACAAGCCCGGCTTCGGCACCCTGGTCGAAGCCATGTCCGGCTTTGCCCACCTGAACGGCTTCGCCGACCGCCCGCCCGTGCTGCCGCCGCTGGCGCTGGCCGACATGATCGCCGGCGTCTACGGCGCGGCAGGCGTGCTGACGGCGCTGCGCGTGGCCGAACGCGATGGCGTGGGACAGATCGTGGATCTCTCGCTCTTCGAACCCATCTTCTCGGTCATCGCCTCGGAGGCCGCCAAGCACCAGCTGACCGGCCGCCCCACCGAAAGATCGGGCAACCAGTCCAGCCACACCGCCCCGCGCAACGTCTACGCCTGCGGCGACGGGCAATTCATCGCGCTGTCGGGCTCGATGCAGTCCATGGCCATGCGCATCCTGGACACCATCGGCCGGCCCGAACTGAAGGAGGACCCGCGCTTCATCGACAACGACGCACGTGTGCGGCACCGCGACGAACTCGACGCCATCATCGGCGGCTTCCTGGCCGCGCGCAGCCGCGACGAGAGTCTCGCGCTCTTCGAGGCGGCGGGCGTCACGGCAGGCCCGGTCTGCACGGCCGGCGAGCTCCTGACCCATCCCTATGCCCTGGGCCGCGAGGCCATCGTGCAGATGGAAGACGCCGACATGGGCAGCGTGCCCATGCACAATGTGGTGCCGCGCCTGTCCGCCAGCCCCGGCGGCCTGCGCCGTCCCGCCCCCGCGGTGGGCGAGCACACCGCCGAAATCCTTGCCGAACTCGATCACCTGGATGCCCAGCATGACTGACACCTGCCTTGCCCCCGATCCCGCCACCTGGCGCTCGCTGCTGTTCGTGCCCGCCATGCAGGACCGCTACGTGGAAAGCGCCCTGCGCCGCGACGCTGACGCGCTCATGATCGACCTGGAGGACAGCGTCGCCCCCGACCAGAAGGAAGCTGCGCGTGCCCGCGTGGCCGGCATCGCCGACCGTTACGCGGCCGCGGGCTACGGCGTGGCCGTGCGCGTCAACCGGCCGTGGCGGATGCTGGTGCGCGACATCGAGCATTGCGTGCGCGCGTCGGTCCACGCGCTGACGCTGCCCAAGGTCTCCGAGCCCGGCCTGGTCCGCGCCGTGGCCGAGATCCTGGACGAATGCGAGCGCGAGCAGGGATTGCGCCCGGGCCATACCCGCCTCATCGTGATGGTGGAAGACGCCCAGGGCCTGGAGAACCTGTCCGCCATCGCCCGCGCGCACCCGCGCATCAGCGGCCTGACCGTCGGCGCCGAGGACCTGGCCGTGTCGCTGCGCATGGCGGTGGAGCCCGACACGCTGTATGTGCCCAACGTGCTGGCCCTGACCGCCTGCCGCGCGGCAGGCATCACCCCCATCGGTTTCGTGGGGTCGGTGGCGGACTTCGCCGACCGCGACGCCTATGCCGCCATGCTGGCCCGCGCGGCGCGCCTGGGCTTCGAATCGGCCTTCTGCATCCATCCCGCCCAGGTCGACATCGTCAACACGGCCTTCAGCCCCGCGCCCCAGGCCGTCACCCGCGCGCGCGCCCTGCTCGCCGAATTCGAGGCCCAGTGCGCGGCCGGGCGGGCGGCCTGCACGTTCGAAGGACGCATGGTCGACGCCCCGGTCGCGGAACAGGCGCGCCAGCTCATCGCGCGGGACGCCGCCGTGTCCGCCCATGCGGCCCGGCGGGCGGCAGCGGCAGGGCGCTCCTGACCGGCCAAGGCGGAGCTTTCCCCGCGACGATGCGGCGGTGCCACAAAACTCGGGGCGCCGCCGCCCCTGCCCCTGGTTTTCCTGCATAATCGGCCCGTCTTTCTGTTGCAGGAGCCCGCCATGTCCGTCCAGCCCCCCTTGACCGCCACGCTCGCGGAGCTCACCCAGAACAGGCAGCCCGTCCTGCGCGTCATGCCGATGCCCACCGACGCCAATATCCATGGCGACGTCTTCGGCGGCTGGATCATGGCCCAGATCGACATCGCCGGCGCCGTCCCTGCCGCGCGCCGCGCCGCCGGCCGCGTGACCACGGTGGCGGTCAACGCCATCCAGTTCAAGCAGCCCGTGTTCGTGGGCGACCTGCTCAGCTTCTACGCCGACGTCGTCAAGACCGGCACCACCTCCATCACCGTGTTCGTCGAGGTCTACGCCCAGCGCCAGCGCCTGGATGCGGAAGTCGTCCGCGTGACCGAGGCCACCCTCACCTTCGTGGCCACCGACCAGGCGCGCAAGCGCCGTCCGCTGCCGCCTGCCTGACGCGCAAAGAGGGTTACCCATGCCGACACCCGCCGTCCCGCGCAAGGAGCCGCCGCCCATGCCGGCGCCTCGCCGGCTTGACCCGGAAGACGCGCAGCTTGCCCTGGGCAAGGTGCAGGATCTGCTGCGCCGCCAGCACCTGGTCGAGAGCCTGGCCCACCGCCAGACCGAAGGCGACCAGCGCGCCGACCTGGTCGAGAACCTGCTGCACCGCCAGCACGAGAGCGAACTCAAGACGCTCGTCGACGACCTGCACCCGTCAGACATCGCCTTCATCCTGGAGTCGCTGCCCAAGGACGAGCGCCAGACGGTCTGGCACCTGGTGTCGGCCAAGCATGACGCCGACGTGCTGCTGGAAGTCGATGACTGGGTCCGCGAGTCCCTCATCGAGACCATGGACCACCAGGACCTGGTCGCCGCCACCGGCAACATGGATGCCGACGAGCTGGCCGACCTGGCGCCCGACCTGCCGCCCGACGTGGTGGCAGAGGTCCAGAAAGGCCTGACCGAGGAAGAGCGCGCCCGCCTCATCGAGGCCATGGGCTATCCCGAGGACAGCGTCGGCGCCATCATGGACTTCGACATGGTGCGCGTGCGCGAGGACGTCACCCTGGAGGTCGTGCTGCGCTACCTGCGCCGCCTGAACGAACTGCCTGACCACACCGACCAGATCTTCGTGGTCGACCGCGAGGACAAGCTGCTGGGCGTGCTGTCGCTGTCGCGCCTGCTGCTGTCTCAACTCGAGACCGAGGTGCGGGCCGTCATGGACACCGACATCCTCACGCTCAACCCGCTGGACTCCGACGCCGACGCGGCCGGCGCCTTCGAGCGTTACGACCTCGTGTCCGCGCCCGTCATCGACGACCACGGACGCCTCATCGGCCGCGTGACCATCGCCGAGGTCGTGGACGTGATCCGCGAAGACTCCGAAGAACAGGCCCTGTCCCGCGCGGGTATGCAGGAAGAGGACATCTTCGCGCCGGTGCGCAGCGCGCTGCGCAACCGCGCGCCCTGGCTGCTGCTGAACCTGTGCACGGCAGGCATCGCCTCGCTGGTCGCCTCGCACTTCGAGGACACGGTCAGCCACATCGTCATCCTGGCCTTCCTGATGTCCATCGTCGCCGGCATCGGCGGCAACTCGGGCAACCAGACCATGACGCTGATCATCCGCGCGCTGGCGGTCGGCCGCGTCACCACGCGCAACGTCTGGCAGCTCATCAA
Organism: Orrella dioscoreae; assembly: GCF_900089455.2. Lineage (NCBI taxonomy): Bacteria > Pseudomonadati > Pseudomonadota > Betaproteobacteria > Burkholderiales > Alcaligenaceae > Orrella > Orrella dioscoreae. The sequence continues at coordinate 1,043,599 of NZ_LT907988.1, read as the reverse complement.
GCGCGAGATGCTGGTCACCCTGCTGGTGGGCCTGTGCGGCAGCGCCGCCGCGGCGGTCTTCGCCTGGGTGCTGTCGGGCTCCCCTTCCATCGCGCTCGTCATGATGGCCGCCATGGTGCTCAACATGCTGGTCGGCGCCTCGGTGGGCGTGATCGTGCCGATGGTGCGTTCACGCTTCGGCAAGGACCCGGCCATCGGCTCGTCGGTGCTGCTCACCTTCGCCACCGATTCGCTGGGCTTCTTCATCTTCCTGGGCCTGGCAACGCTCTTCCTGATCTAGCCGGCGTCATTCCAGCAAGAAAAAACGCGCCGTGATGGCGCGTTCCTTCTTGCTGGCGGACGCAGGGCCTCATTCGCTCCAGCCGCCCTCGGCCTCGTAGCGCAGCGCCAGCTTCGACAGCGCATTGCGGTCGATCTTGTGCGTGCCTGCCCAGGGCAGCTCGGCCACGAACGCCACGCGGCGCGGGTGCTGATAGGCCGGGCCATTGGCCAGGGCATACTCCTTCACCTCGCGCACGCCGAGACTCGCGCCCGCCTTCGGCACGATGAACGCCACCGGCACCTGGCTGCGCTCCTCGTCGGGCACGGGCAGCACGCAGGCCTGCTGGATGAGCGGATGCTTTTCCAGCAGCAGCTCGACCTCGCCGGGATAGATGTTCTCGCCCGAGCACACGAACATGTCGTCGGCACGACCCACGAAGTAGTGGAAACCCTGCGCGTCACGGCGCATCAGGTCGCCGCTGTTGTACCAGCCGTCCTGCAGCACCTGCGCGTTCTTGGCGGGCAGGTTGCGGTAACCCGCCATGACGGCGGGATTGCGCATCCACAGCACGCCTTCGTCATCGTTCGCGCCGCCCACCAGCTTGACCTCGCCCTCCGGCAATGGATAACCCAGCGCCAGCGGCGGCGTGGGAATGCCATCCGGGTGCGGCCCGAACACCGCCGGGCCGGCCTCGGTCGTGCCATAGGTGTGGATCAGCACGGTCTGGGGAAACGCCTGCTGGATGCGGTCCCACAATGCGCGTGTCATGGGCGCCGAGCCCAGCACGCAGGTCGTCATCGCCGAGAAGTCGCGCCCGGCCAGCAGGGCCGGATCCTTGATGATGCGGGCGAACATCGTCGGCACCGCGGTCAGCGTGTTGATGCGGTAGTCGGCCAGCGCGGCCACATAGCGGTTGATGTCGAAAGCCGGCAGGATGACCAGCGTGGCGTGGGTCGACAGGGCCCGCTTGGCCATGAACAGGCCATTCATGTGGAAGAGCGGCTGCGCCACCAGATAGCGGTCGTCGGCAAAATGCCCGGCGCGCACCACCACCGCCAGCGCCCAGGCCTGGCCCGCGTGCGACAGCTGCACACCCTTGGGCAGGCCGGTCGAGCCCGAGGTATAGAGCATCTGCGCCAGCGCGCCGGGCGCGGGGGTCACGGTCTCGAAGGCCTGCGGGCGGATCACCGAGGCAAAGCCCGCCGGGCCGGCCTCGTCGAAATCCAGCACCGGCAGCTTGCCCTCGAAGCCCGCGCGGCGGGGGCCATCGACGAAGGCGTAGCGGATGTCGCCGTCGGCCACCAGCGCGTCCAGCGTCGCCTGCGGCAGCTTGATGTTCATGTGCACGGCCACGTAGCCCGCGCGCATGATGCCGAAATAGGCAAAGAGGTACTCCGCGCGATTCAGCGAGGCGATGGCAACGTTGTCGCCCGGCTTCAGGCCTTGCGCCGCCAGGTACGCCGCCACCCCGCCCGTCCAGGCATCCAGCTCGTCATAGCGCCACGCGCGCGGCGCCTGCGGGTCGCGCAGGTCGACGAGCGCGGTCTTGGACGGGTCGGCCTTGGGGTCGATCAGGTCGCCCAGGTTCTTCCAGGGGACGTTCATGCTGCAGGTTCTCCAGGTTTCGGATGCGCCGCACGCGGGCGGCGCTGGCATGGCGGGCCAAGGGTCCTGCATGCCGGACGCGCGGACAGGCCGCGCGCCGGGTCTCGATCAGGTCAGCGTGGAATAGCTGGCCCGGCCAATGGCCAGCAGGACGCCCTGCTGATTGTAGACATCCACGTCCGCCACGCCCACGCTGCGGCCATTGCGGCGCACCTGGGCGGTCACCACCAGGTCGGTCTGGATGGCGGGGCGCAGGTAATCCACGCGGAAGTTGATGGTGGGCAGGCCCCGGCCCACCATCATGCCCACGGCGAAATCGCCGACGGTATCGATGATGGAGGCCAGCGGGCCGCCGTGCCATTGGCCGGTGCCGGCGATGCGCTCGAACTCCGGCTTCATGGGCACGCGCACGCGCAAGGTTTCGCGCTCGTAATCCACCTCGGTGATCTCCAGGCCCAGCGAGGCGATGAAGGGCGAACCCGCGAACATCTCGGCAATGGCTTCCTGGCTCAGGCGCTCGGTCATGATGGTCTTCCTTCTCTGATAACAAACAGGGCGGATGCGGCGTTCAGCCGCCCACCAGCACCTTGCCGAAGACCTGGCGGTTCTCGATCACGGCCAGCGCATCGGCGCCCTGCTCCAGGGGCCACACGCGATCGACCAGCGCCTTCAACTTGCCGGCCTGGACCAGCGACAGCAGTTGCTCCAGGTCGCTGCGTTCCCAGCCGTTGGAGCCGCGCACCTGCAGTTCGAACGTCCAGATGTAGCGCATGTCTTCGTCCACGGCATAGCCCGCGGTGGCGCCGCAGGTCAGCGCACGGCCGCCGATCTTCAGGCAGCGCAGGGATTTCGCCCAGGTATCGCCGCCCGTGTAGTTCACGACCACGTCCACGCCGCCGCTCACCGCGCCCACGCGGCGCGTGGCCTTGCCGGCCAGGGCCTGCGTCGCCTTCAGGAAGTCTTCCTGGGTGTACAGGATCACGTGGTCGGCGCCCAGTTCCTTCAGGCGCTGGCCCTTTTCCTCACTGCCCGCGCAGGCAATCACCTCGGCGCCGGCCAGCTTGGCCAGCTGCACGCAGCTCACGCCCACGCCGCCGCTCGCGCCCAGGATCAGCACCTTCTCGCCGGCCTGCACCTGGCCGATCGTCTGCATCATGCGCAGCGCCGTGCCATAGGCCACCGGCAGCGCCGCGGCCTGCTCATAGCTCACGCCTTCGGGAATGCGGATCAACTGGTGCGCGCGCGCCTTGCAGCGCTCGGCCAGGCCGCCCGGCACCGTCTCGCCCATCAGGCCGCCCTCGACGCGGTTGATCGGATCGACCAGCACGCGGTCGCCCACCTTCCAGTCCGTCACGCCCGGGCCGACCTCGATGACCTCGCCGGCCACGTCCAGGCCGATCACGATCGGGAAAGGCAGGTTGATGCCGGGCATGCCGCGGCGGGTGAACACGTCGTGGTAGTTCAGCGACGAGGCCTTCACGGCCAGCACGACATCGCCTTCGCCGGCGATGGGATCGGGAAAATCAAGTTCAAGCTTCAACTTTTCGTTGTCGCCATGTTCACGCAAGACTATCGCTTTCATCGGAGTCCGTCCTGGTTGTCGAAATCTGGGGAAAATTCCCGCGCCGCGCAGGGTGTCGCGGCAGGCGGGTGATGGCGGATGGGGCGTCTGCCCCATCCGGGCACCGGACGTTCCGTCAGGCCATGCCTGCCCGGAGACGTCCAGCCGCGCCGGCCGTCAGACCAGCTTGCCGTGGCACTGCTTGTACTTCTTGCCGCTGCCGCAAGGGCACGGATCGTTGCGGCCCACCTTGGGCACCGCGCCCGCCGGCATCTGCTCGCCGGACGTCGCCGCGGCGGCCAGCGCCTCGTCGTAGTCCGAGTGATGGAACTGCACGTTCTGCACTTGCGGCTGGGCGGCTTGCGCCTCGGCCTCGTCGACCTGCTCGGCCGACTGGATGCGCACCGTCATCAGCACGCGCACCACGTCGTTGCGCACGCGGTCCAGCATGTTCGAGAAAAGCTCGAAGGCTTCGCGCTTGTATTCCTGCTTGGGATTCTTCTGCGCATAGCCGCGCAGGTGGATGCCCTGGCGCAAATGATCCAGCGCGGCCAGGTGCTCACGCCATTGCGTGTCCAGCGACTGCAGCAGGATCGAGCGTTCGAACTGGCTCCACGAGGCCTCGCCCACGCGCTCGACCTTGGCCTGATAGGCCTCGTCCGCCGCCTTGGCGACACGCTCCAGGATCTCGTCGTCGGTCAGGTTCGGCTCCTGCTCCAGCATCGTGGCCAGCGGGAACTCGAGGTGCCAGTCGGCTTCCAGCGCCTTCTGCAACGCGGCGGCGTCCCACTGTTCCTCGACCGAGTTGGCGGGAATGTACAGGCGCACCAGCTCTTCGAAGGTGGCGGCGCGCAGGCCGGCAACCACCTCGCCCACCTGCTCGGCTTCCAGCACTTCATTGCGCTGCGAGTACAGCACCTTGCGCTGGTCGTTGGCGACGTCGTCGTATTCCAGCAATTGCTTGCGGATGTCGAAGTTGCGGCCTTCCACCTTGCGCTGCGCGGTCTCGATGGAGCGCGACACCATGCCGGCCTCGATCGGCTCGCCTTCGGGCAGCTTCAGTCGCTCCATGATGGCGCGCACGCGATCGCCCGCGAAGATGCGCATCAGCGAATCTTCCAGCGACAGGTAGAAGCGCGAGGAACCGGGGTCGCCCTGGCGGCCGGCACGGCCGCGCAGCTGGTTGTCGATGCGGCGCGATTCATGGCGCTCGGTGCCGATGATGCGCAGGCCGCCGGCGGCCTTGACCTGCTCGTTCAGCGGCTTCCAGTCGGCGCGCAGTTGCTCGATGCGCGCATCGCGCTGCGCATCGTCCAGCGAGGCGTCGGCGCGGATCAGCGCGGTCTGCTTTTCCAGGCTGCCGCCCAGCACGATGTCGGTGCCGCGGCCGGCCATGTTGGTGGCGATGGTGATGCGGCCGGGCTTGCCGGCCTCGGCCACGATCTCGGCTTCGCGGGCGTGCTGCTTGGCGTTGAGCACCTCGTGCGGCAGCTTGGCGCCATTCAGCAGGCCCGACAGCAGCTCGGAGTTCTCGATGCTGGTGGTGCCGACCAGCACCGGCTGGCCCCGCTCGTGGCAGTCACGGATGTCGGCCAGGATGGCGTTGTACTTCTCTTCGTTGGTCTTGAAGACCTGGTCGTTCTGGTCCTTGCGAACCATCGGCCGGTTGGTCGGGACGATGACCGTCTCCAGGGTGTAGATCTCCTGGAATTCGTAGGCTTCGGTATCGGCCGTGCCGGTCATGCCGCCCAGCTTCTCGTACATCCGGAAGTAGTTCTGGAACGTGATCGAGGCCAGCGTCTGGTTTTCGTTCTGGATGCGGGCGCCTTCCTTGGCTTCCACGGCCTGGTGCAGGCCATCGGACCAGCGGCGGCCCGACATCAGGCGGCCGGTGAATTCGTCGACGATCACCACCTCGCCGTCCTGCACCACATAGTGCTGGTCGCGATGGAACAGGTTGTGGGCGCGCAGGGCGGCCATCAGGTGATGCATCAGCGTGATGTGGCGCGGGTCGTACAGCGACTCGCCGTCTGGCAGCAGGCCCAGCTTGGACAGCGCCTCTTCGGCGTGCTCGTGGCCGGCTTCCGACAGGTAGACCTGGTGGCTCTTTTCATCCACCCAGAAATCGCCTTCGGGTTCCGGCTCCTGCGGCTTGGGCTCGGTCGCCATGCGCGTGAGCATCTTGGGCACCGCGTTCATGCGCTGGTAGAGCTCGGTGTGGTCTTCCGCCTGGCCCGAGATGATCAGCGGCGTGCGGGCCTCGTCGATCAGGATCGAGTCCACTTCGTCGACGATCGCGTACACCAGCTTGCGCTGGCGGCGGTCCTCGACGCGGTATTCCATGTTGTCGCGCAGGTAGTCGAAGCCGAATTCGTTGTTGGTGCCGTAGGTGATGTCGGCGGCGTAGGCGGCCTTCTTTTCCTCGTTGGGCTGCTGCGGCACGACGACGCCGGTGCTCAGGCCCAGGAAGCCATACAGGCGGCCCATCGACTCGGCGTCGCGGCGCGCCAGGTAATCGTTGACCGTCACCACGTGCACGCCGCGCCCCGCCAGGGCGTTCAGGTACACGGGCAGCGTCGCCATCAGCGTCTTGCCTTCGCCCGTGCGCATTTCGGCGATCCGGCCCGAATGCAGCACGATGCCGCCGATGATCTGCACGTCGAAGTGGCGCATGCCGAAGACCCGCTTGCTGGCCTCGCGCACGACGGCAAAGGCCTCGGGCAGCAGGTCGTCCAGCTTGGCGCCTTCGGCCAGCCGCTTGCGGAACACGTCGGTCTGGGCACGCAGCTCGTCATCGGACAGCGCCTGGAACTTGGGCTCCAGCGCATTGACTTGCGAGACTTGCCGGCGGAACTGCTTGAGCAACCGGTCATTGCGGCTGCCGACGAGTTTTTTGATCAGAGAAAGCATGCGTGTGTCGCCCGCGCTCGGCCATGCTCGCAAGGAGCGGCAGCCAGGCAGATTCGTGTAGGTTGACGGCAATAGGCCGCAGGATAACGAGGCAGTTTAACGCACCTGGGTAGCAGGCGTTGCCCGCCCGCCCTCGGCGCTGGCCAGCGCCGGCGGCGTGGTGCCCTTGCTGTCGAGGAACAGCTTGGGATCCAGCGGCTGCCCGGCCAGGCGCACCTCGAAATGCAGGTGCGGGCCGGTGGAGCGGCCCGACGAACCCACCAGGGCCACATGCTGGCCCCGTTCGACCAGGTCGCCCTGCTTGACCAGCAGGCGCTGGGCATGCGCATAGCGGGTCAGCAAACCGCCGCCATGATCGATCTCGACCATGTTGCCGTAACCGCTCTGGTATTTGGCCTCGATCACGACGCCGCCCGAGGCGGCGACGATGGGCGTGCCGGGCGGCGCGGCGAAATCCAGCCCTTCGTGCATGGAGTACTGCCCGGTGACCGGGTTGCGCCGCCAGCCATAGGAGGAGCTCAGGTAGGGATAGTCGCGCACGGGCATGGCGTTGGGTACGCGGGCCTGGTCGCCGGTGCGGCGCGTCAGCGCCAGGTCCAGCATGGACAGGCTGTCGGTCTGTACCGACAGTTGGGCCTGCAGTTCATCCAGTTGGCGGCCCAGTTCCTCGGCGCTGGCCAGCTGGCGGCCGTCGCCGTGCTCGGTGAACAGCTCGTCCATGGCGCCCACTGCCTGCGGGATGGGGCCCATCTGGCTGTCCGGCGCCAGGACCTCCGGGTCGGTATAGGCCACGCCGGCGGACTTGGCCACCCGCTTGCTCAGGCCCTCGACGCCCACCACGCGCGCCTGCAACGCGCCGACCTTGGCGGCCAGCAGGTTGACGTTCTCACGGACGAAGGACGCTTCACGGGCGGCATGCTCGCCATCGGGGAGGGAAACCTGCAGGGTGGGCGCCGGGACCTGGGGGGCCAGGGCGTAACGCTGCAGCAAGGCGCCGAAAGCGATGGCAGCCAGCAACACGCCCGTTCCCAGCGCGGCCAGGCGCGCGCCTTTGACAGTCGAATATCCGGCCTGCCCCTTGCGGGCATGCATAATGACGATTCTCAACTCAGTGCATCCTATTCGAGCCGGCATGAACCCAGCCGCGAACCGCCGTAAGCGCCCCACCTCGCAACCTCGTGACGTCAGCCCCCTTGGGTGGCTGGGTCAGGACCTGCGTGGCGCGGGCGTGTTGGCCACAGCCCAGAGACACTTGCAGATTAGGCAGATCATCGCGGCCGTCCTGCCGCCGGCGCTGGGCGCCGTGTGCCAGGTAGCCAAGGCCGAGCAACAGTCGTTGCTGCTGGCCGTGCCGAGTGCCGCGCACGCGGCCAAACTGCGTCAACTGGCCCCCAGCCTTACCCGGGCGTTGACGAATCACGGGTGGAACCTTAACGAAATTGGCGTTCGGGTTCAAGCCGGCCTTCCCGGCACCGAGACAAAGGTGTCCCGTCCCAAGGAAGCCCAACCGCTGGAAGCGACGGCATTGCAGGCGTTCGAGGCCCTGCACGCCAACCTGCGGCCCGGCCCCCTGGCCGATGCCGTGGCCCGCCTGCTGGTCCACCACGGCGCAACGCCGAAATGACCCTCGCCCACCGCCCAGTCTGACCGCGAGGCGCGCGCGCGAGTTCCCCACCCGCGCGCGCGCCGCTAGCTGTTCTCTGCCCGGGAGGGACAGGGCGTCGTCGCGCCGGGCTGCAGCGCGATGGTCGCATCGGCATTGAAGTCAGAGCCGGGCTCGGGCAAATTGAGATAGGTCGCGTAGCCCGGCTTGGCGATGCAGAGCCGCCAGACGAAGACTTGCGCGCCATGGATGAAGAGCGTCTCCGCCCGCCATTCGCGCCGCGAGCTGAAGAGGACCTCGCCCGCCGCGTCGGTCACCTGCGTTTCGCGGTGATGCTCCCGGCCATAGGGATAGGTATTGGCCAGCAGCGTCACGCTGGCGCCAGCCAGGGGCGCGCCAGCCGCGTCGACGACGCGCACGCGGCTCTCGGGCTGGAGTTGCTTGTAGACGGGATAGGGGAGGCAGCCCTGCAAGGCCAGGCAACAGGCCAGGAGGAGATATCTCATGTAGCGGCCCCGCCCTGCCGGCGCAGCCCTTGCATGCGACTCAGGCCAGTTGCCACTCGTTGCGCAGGGCCTTGGGCACCGACGCGGCGTCTTCGTACGTGACGATTTCCCAGGCGCTCTGGCGCTCCAGCACGGCACGGGCCAGCTGGTTGTTCAGGGCATGGCCCGACTTGCAGGCCACGTAACGGGCAACCAGGGGCTTGCCGATGAGATACAGGTCGCCGATGGCGTCCAGGATCTTGTGCTTCACGAACTCGTCGTCATAGCGCAGGCCGTCGTTGTTCAGCACGCGGTACTCGTCCATCACGATGGCGTTGTCCAGGCTGCCGCCACGGGCCAGGCCAGCGGAACGCAGCGCTTCCACCTCGTTCACGAAGCCGAAGGTGCGGGCACGGGCGATTTCACGCGTATAGGAGTGCGTCGCGAAATCGATCTCGGCGAAATTGGACGTGGCACTGATGGCCGGATGGTGAAAATCGATGGAGAAGGACAGCGCGAAGCCGTCATGCGGCTCCAGGCGCGCCCACTTGGCGCGGTCGCCCTCGCCTTCACGCACTTCGACGGTTTCCAGGATGCGCAGGAATTTCTTGGGTGCGTTCTGTTCGACGATGCCGGCCGAGCGCAGCAGGTACACGAAGGTCCCGGCACTGCCATCCATGATCGGCACTTCCTCGGCCGTCAGGTCGACGTGGATATTGTCGATGCCCAGGCCGGCCAGCGCCGACATCAGATGCTCGACCGTCGAGACGCGCACCTTGCCCTGGCTCAGGACCGAGGCCAGGCGCGTGTCGCTGACGCCATGGGCGACGGCGGGCAGGTCGACCATCTCGGGCAGGTCCACGCGATGGAACACGATCCCCGTGTCCGGCGCAGCCGGCCGCAGGGTGAGCTCCACCCGGCGGCCCGAGTGCAGGCCCACCCCTGTGGTGCGGACGATGTTCTGGATGCTGCGCTGTCGAAACATGGGAAACCGGAAATTGGGACTAGAAAGACGGCAAAAAGACGACAATCTGCCGAAGTAGTAGCACTATTGTAATGCGGATGGGGTCCCCGGACGATAAAAATACTGAATGATTCCCATAGGCACGTGTCAGGCTGTTTCAGAGACAAGGAATGTCATGCCCTGGCCCTGAACTGCCCCGGGAAACCGGATCACCGCGTTGAAACACTGCACCAAACCCCGCCACGTGAACCGGCGCCTGGCGTGAAGACACGCCAGGCGCCAGGCGACACCCGCCACCGGCAGCCGGGCTGGAACGGCGGCCGGGACGGGGGAGGGAGTCGCCGGAAGCGTCCGTCAAGGACGCCCCCTGGTTCAGTCGGCCTGCTTGCGCAGGAAGGCCGGGATGTCGAAATGATCCATGCCGGCGGTTTCCAGGGCGCGCACCTGGGCCGAAGCTTGGCTGCGCGGGTTGCGGATCACCGAAGGCATGTCCAGATTGCGGTAGTCGCCCTGCTGCATGGCGACCGGTGCGTTGTCCGTGCCGGTGCGCAGCACTTCAACCGTGTTCTGCACCAGTTGCGGACGGCTTTGCGAACGGCCCAGGCCGGTGGCCACGACGGTCACGCGCAGGCTTTCGCCCATGTTCTCGTCGTAGGCGGTGCCGAAGATCACGGTGGCATCGTCCGCGGCATAGCTGCGGATGGTGTCCATGATTTCGCGGGTTTCGCGCATCTTCAGCGAGCGGCTGGCAGTGATGTTGACCAGCACGCCACGCGCGCCGTTCAGATCGATGCCTTCCAGCAGCGGGCAAGCGATGGCCTGCTCGGCCGCCACGCGCGCGCGGTCGGCGCCGCTGGCGATGGCCGTGCCCATCATGGCCTGGCCCTGCTCGCCCATGATCGTCTTGACGTCTTCGAAGTCGACGTTGACGTTGCCTTCCACGTTGATGATTTCGGCGATGCCCGCGCAAGCGTTGTGCAGCACGTCATCGGCGGAACGGAAGCAGTCGTCCTGGGTGGCGTCTTCATCCATCAGGTCGTACAGGTTTTCGTTCAGCACGACGATCAGCGAGTGCACGTGCTTGGCCAGCTCGCCAATGCCGTCTTCCGCCATCTTCAGGCGCTTGTTGCCTTCGAAGGTGAAAGGCTTGGTCACGACGCCCACGGTCAGGATGCCCAGTTCCTTGGCCACTTCGGCCACGACCGGACCCGCGCCCGTGCCCGTGCCGCCGCCCATGCCGGCCGTGATGAAGACCATGTTGGCGCCATTCAGCGCCGAACGGATCTCCTCGCGTGCCGTCTCGGCAGCGGCGCGGCCTTGCTCAGGCTTGGCGCCGGCGCCCAGGCCGGTGCGGCCCAGACGGATCTGCACCGGCGCTTCCGTGGCGGCCAGCGCCTGGGCATCCGTGTTGCAGCAGATGAAATCCACGCCGCTCACGCCGGAGCGGATCATGTGGGCCACGGCGTTGCCGCCCGCGCCACCGACACCGACCACCTTGATCACGGTGCCCTTGGTGTTGTTGTCCAACAGTTCGAAGTTCATGGTGTGACTCCCTCACAAAGTCAGTAGATACGATTCAAAAACACGACAGCCTGTTCTTCAGAAATCGCATCAAAGTCGTTGCCGGCCTTTCGCCCGCCGCGAGTTTGATACGCCTCCTCTCAGCGGAACGTCCCGCGTTCCGCCCTTCCCTGCTCCAGGCCAACCCCGGCCCGTTCTTGCCTTGCCTGCCGCCCCCGCGTCCCGGCTGCTGACGCGACGGCGTTCTTGCTCAATTCATGAACCACTCCCGCATGCGCGCCAGGATCTGCTTGAAGCTGCCCGTCTGCTGCGCCACCTTGCGGCCGCGCAGGCGCTGCATGCGCGCCTCGGTCAGCAGGCCCATCACCGTGGAGAAACGCGGGTTGTGCATCACGTCCGCCAGGCTGCCTTCGTAATCGGGCACGGCCACGCGCACGGGTTTCAGGAACACGTCCTCGGCCAGCTCCACGACGCCCGGCAGCAGCGACGTGCCGCCGGTCAGGACCACGCCCGACGCCAGCAGGTCTTCGTAGCCCGACTCGCGCACCACCTGCTGCACCAGCGAGAACAGTTCTTCGATACGGGGCTCGATCACGGCGCCCAGCGCCTGGCGCTTGACATGGCGCGGACCGCGGTCGCCCAGTCCCGGCACTTCGACGTTCTCGTCGGGGCTGGCCAGCACCTGCTTGGCCACGCCATAGCGCAGCTTGATCTCTTCCGCATCCGGCGTCGGCGTGCGCAGCATGGCGGCGATGTCGTTGGTGATCTGGTCGCCGGCAATCGGAATCACCGCGGTATGGCGGATCGCGCCGCCGGTGAAGATGGCCACGTCGGTCGTGCCGCCGCCGATGTCCACCAGCACCACGCCCAGCTCCTTCTCGTCGGCCGTCAGGCACGCCATGCTGGAGGCCAGCGGCTGCAGGATCAGGTCCTGCACTTCCAGGCCGCAACGGCGCACGCACTTGATGATGTTCTGCGCGGCGCTCACGGCGCCGGTCACGATGTGCACCTTCACTTCCAGGCGCAGGCCGCTCATGCCGATGGGCTCGCGGATGTCCTCCTGGCCGTCGACGATGAACTCCTGCGTCAGCACGTGCAGCACCTGCTGGTCGGTCGGGATGTTCACCGCCTTGGCGGTCTCGATCACGCGGGCCACGTCGGTGGCGGTCACTTCCTTGTCCTTCACGGCCACCATGCCGCTGGAGTTGAAGCTGCGGATGTGGCTGCCGGCGATGCCGGTGTAGACGTCGCGGATCTTGCAGTCGGCCATCAGCTCGGCCTCTTCCAGCGCGCGCTGGATCGAGTTCACCGTGGTCTCGATGTTGACGACGACGCCTTTGCGCATGCCGCGCGACTCGTGCTGGCCCAGGCCGAGCACTTCGAAGCGGCCTTCGGGCAGGATCTCGGCCACCACCGCCACCACCTTGCTGGTGCCGATATCGAGGGCAACGATCAGGTCTTTGATGTCACGGGTCATGGCTTCAGGGCTTTTTCTTGGGTTGTGTTGTTGAAGGCGGCGCGGACAGCGTCAGCGCGAACCCATTCGTGTAGCGCAGGTCGGCGTGCTCCACGGCACGCTCGCCCAGTTGCCGCGTCAGCGCCGGCCAGGCCTGCACGAAGCGCTGGATGCGCGCCGAGAAAGGCAGCGCGCCGGGCAGCCCGTGCGGGTCCGGCGCCTCGGCGCCAGGGTCGCGCCCCAGGTCCAGCCGCATGCCGTCCGACAGCAGCACCTGCCAGGCATAGCGCGGGCTGAGCGCAAGCGTCGTCACCTGCACCTGCAGCGGGGCGAACCAGCGCGCGAGTTCCGCGTAGCGCTGGACCACCAGGCTCTCGGTCCCTTCGGGGCCGGTGAACTGCGGCAGTTCCGCGTCGTCCTCCAGCTCGCCGAGGTTGGCCGTGAATGCCTCGCCCCAGGTGTTGATCATCTGGTTCTCGTTCCAGAGCGCCAGCGGCTGGTGCTCCTCGATCACCACGCGCAGCGTGTCCGGCCAGATCCGGCGCAGCGTGGCGCGGCGAACCCAGGGCACCTGCTCGAACATCTCGCGCGTCTCGTCCAGGTCCACGGTGAAGAAGTTGCCGTGCATCTTGCCCGCGATGGAGGCGCGCATGCTCGCCGGCGACACGTAGTGCAGCGTAGAATCCGGTGCCGCCTGCAGCTCGATCGCCTTCAGGGTGAACACCGGCCGATGCGCGAGCCACGTCACGCCCGCGCCCAGCAGGGCGAGGACGGCCAGCACCATCAAGGTGTTGGCAATGACGTTGATCGAACGGGCGTCGTTCCACACGGATCGTTCCGGTCAGGTGTTGCATTGGGCGCGCTGCACTTTGCAGGACGCGTCGGAAAGAATCTTCACGCACAGGGCGGCATAGCTCATGCCCTCGGCCTTGGCGGCCATGGGCACCAGCGAATGCCCCGTCATGCCCGGAGAGGTATTGATCTCCAGCAGCCATGGACGGTCCTGCGCATCCAGCATGAAATCCACCCGCCCCCAGCCCTCGCAGCCCACGGCGCGGAACGCGCGCTCGCTGAGCGACAGGATGGTGGCGGTCAGCTCGGCCGACAGGGGCGCGGGGCACAGATAGCGCGTGTCGTCCGAGAAATACTTGTGCTCGTAGTCGTAGTTGCCCGAGGGCGCCACGATCTCGATGACCGGCAGCGCGCGCGCGGCGGCGCCGCGGCCCAGCACCGCCACGGTCAGTTCGCGGCCGGTGATGAACTGCTCCGCCAGGATCTGCTCGTCGTAGCGCGCGGCATCTTCATAGGCAGCACGCAATTGCGCAAGGTCGTCCACGCGGGTCACGCCCAGGGTCGAGCCCTCGTGCGGCGGCTTCACGATCAGCGGCACGCCCAGTTCGCGGCCCACCGCATCCAGGTCCACGCCTTCTTCCAGCACCGCATAACCGGGCGTGGGCAGGCCGGCCTGCAGCCAGACCCGCTTGGTCATGATCTTGTCCATGGCCAGGCTCGACGCCATGACGCCGCTGCCCGTATAGGGAATGCCCAGCAATTCCAGCGCGCCCTGCAGGGAGCCGTCTTCGCCGTAGCGGCCGTGCAGCGCGATGAAGACGCGCGCATAGCCCTCGCCAGCCAGCTCGGCCAGGCTGCGCAGCCCGGTGTCGAACAGGTGTGCATCCACGCCGGCCTCGCGCAGCGCGGCGCAGACGCCCTCGCCCGACATCAGCGACACCTCGCGCTCCGCGGACCGGCCGCCGTACAGGACGCCAACCTTGCCGAAATCCACCCCGCTCATGCCAGCTCCTCCACCTGCGCGGGGACCTTGCTGATCGAACCCGCGCCCATCACCACCACGACGTCGCCGTCGCGCACGAAATCCAGGATCGCCTGCGGCAGGTCGGCCACGTCCTCCACGAAGACCGGCTCGACCTTGCCCGCGACGCGCAGGCCACGCGCCAGCGCGCGGCCATCGGCGGCCACCAGCGGCGGCTCGCCCGCCGCGTACACATCCGTCAGCAGCACGCCGTCGGCGCCGCCCAGCACGCGCACGAAGTCCTCGAAGCAATCGCGGGTGCGGGTATAGCGGTGCGGCTGGAAGGCCAGCACCACACGGCGATCGGGCCAGGCGCCACGCGCCGCGGCCAGCGTCGCGGCCATCTCGGCCGGGTGGTGGCCATAATCGTCGATCAGCGTGAACGTGCCGCCGCCATGGCGTGCCGGCACGGCTAGTTCGCCCACCTGGGTGAAGCGGCGGCCCACGCCGTGGAAGGCTTCCAGCGCCTGGGCGATCGCCTCGTCGGCCACGCCCAGCTCGGTGCCCACGGCGATGGCGGCCAGCGCATTCAGCACGTTGTGGCGGCCCGGCAGGTTCAGGCGCACAGCCAGCGGCGGCAGCAGGCCGTCGCGGGTGCGGCGCACCACGTCGAAGCACATGCGCGTGCCTTCCGGACGCACGTTCTGGGCCGACACCAATGCGTCGTCGCTGAAACCGTAGGTCGTGATCGGGCGCGAGACGAAGGGCATGATCTCGCGCACGTGCGCGTCGTCGGCGCACAGCACCGCGCTGCCATAGAAGGGCAGGCGCTGCGTGAATTCGATGAAGGCGCTCTTCAGGCGCGCGATGTCGTGGCCATACGTATCCATATGGTCGGCATCGATGTTGGTGATGACGGCCATCACCGGCAGCAGGTTCAGGAAGGAGGCGTCCGATTCGTCGGCCTCGACCACGATGTACTCACCCTGTCCCAGGCGCGCGTTGGCGCCCGCCGAGTTCAGGCGCCCGCCGATCACGAAGGTCGGATCGAGATCACCCGCGGCCAGCACGCTGGCGGTCAGGCTGGTGGTGGTCGTCTTGCCATGCGTGCCCGCGACGGCGATGCCGCGCTTCAGGCGCATCAGTTCGGCCAGCATGACCGCGCGCGGCACCACGGGGATGCGGGCCGCGCGGGCGGCGATCACTTCGGGGTTGTCGCCCGCGACAGCGGTGGACGTGACGATGGCGTCGGCGCCGCTCACGTTGGCGGCGTCATGGCCGGCGGCATGGATGCGCGCCCCCAGGGACTCCAGCCGGCGCGTGACGGAAGAGGCGTGCAGGTCCGAGCCGCTGACGGCGTAGCCCAGGTTGAGCAGCACTTCGGCGATGCCGCTCATGCCGGCGCCGCCGATGCCGACGAAATGGATGTGTTGGATGCGATGCTTCATGAAGGGTACCTCGCGGCCTGTTCGCAGACGTCGGCGATTCTTGCCGCGGCGTCAGGCAGCGCATGGGCGCGCGCGCGTTCGGCGACCGCCTGCAGCTCGGCGCGTTGGCGGTCGCCCAGCCACGTCGCCAGCCAGTCGGCGGACAATTCCGATTGCTGCCGCACCCAGGCCGCGTCCGACTCGCTCAGGTGCCGCGCATTGGCGGTCTGGTGGTCGTCCACTGCGTGGGGGAAGGGAATGAACAGCGCGGCCACGCCCACCGCGGCCACTTCTGCCACGGTCATGGCGCCCGCGCGGCAGATGAGCAGGTCGGCCTGGCCCAGTTCGGTGGCCATGTCGTCGATGAAAGGCCGGCAATCGGCCTCGACGCCCGCGCTGGCATATGCCTCGCGCAGCGCCTGGATATGTTGTTCGCCAGCCTGGTGCACCACCACCGGGCGCGCGCCCGCGGGCAGCTTGGCCAGCGCTTGCGGCACGGTGGTGTTCAGCGCCTGGGCGCCCAGGCTGCCGCCCACGACCAGCAGGCGCAGCGGACCTTCGCGCCCTGCATAGCGGGTGGCGGGCAGGGGCATGTCGGCCAGGTCATTGCGCACCGGGTTGCCCACGACGTCCGCGCCACGCAGCACACCCGGGAAACCCGACAGGCGGCGGCTGGCGATCATGGCCAGCCCGCGGTTGGTCATGCCGGCCACGGCGTTCTGCTCGTGCAGCACCAGCGGCACGCCGCGCAGCACGCCCATCACGCCGGCGGGGAAAGCCACATAGCCGCCCATGCCCAGGATCACATCGGGACGCACGCCGGCCAGCTGCTTCCAGGCCTGGCCGAACGCGCCCAGCAGCAGGAAAGGCAGCTTCAGCAGCGTGATCGGGCCCTTGCCGCGCACACCGGAGAAGCGCAGCGGCGCCATCTCGATGCCGTGGGCAGGCACCAGGCGCCCTTCCATCTTCTCGGGATGGCCCATCCACTTCACGCGCCAGCCACGCGAGACCAGCACGTCGGCCACGGCCAGGCCGGGCATGATGTGCCCGCCGGTGCCGCCGGCCACGATGAGGGCGGTGCGTTGCGCGCTCATACTCGCCCCCCTCGCATCAAGGTGCGGTTTTCCATGTCCACGCGCGCCAGGATGGCCAGCGCGCACAGGTTCATCACGATGCCCGATCCGCCGTAGCTCACCAGCGGCAAGGTCAGGCCCTTGGTCGGCAACAACCCCAGGCAGACGCCCATGTTGATGAAGCCCTGCACGCCGAACCACAGGGATACGCCCTGCGCGGCCAGGCCGCTGAACGTGCGCTCCATCGCGACGGCCTGGCGGCCGATCTCGAAGCCGCGCTGCACCACCACGAAGAACAGCATGACGATCAGCATCACGCCCACGAAACCCAGCTCTTCGCCGATCACGGCCACGATGAAGTCGGTGTGCGCCTCGGGCAGGTAATGCAGTTTTTCGACGCTGGCGCCCAGGCCCACGCCGAACCACTCGCCACGGCCCAGGGCGATCAGCGAGTGCGACAACTGATAGGCGCTGCCATAGGCGTTGTCGGGATTCCACGGATCCAGGTAGGCGAACAGGCGGGCGCGGCGCCACGGCGAGAGCCAGATCAGCATCATGAAGGTGCCGACCAGCACGCCCACCAGGGAAGAGAAGAGCTTGCCGTTGATGCCGCCCAGGAACAGGATGCCGACGGAGATGGCCACGATCACCATGAAGGCGCCCAGGTCGGGCTCCAGCAGCAACAGCATGCCCACGGCGGCCATGGCGCAGGCCATCGGCAGGAAGCCGCGCGCGAAGTTGTGCATGTGCTCCTGCTTGCGCACCGTGTAGTCGGCCGCGTAGAGCAGCGCCGCCAGCTTCATGAGCTCGGACGGCTGGAAGTTCACCGGGCCCAGCGAGATCCAGCGGTGCGCGCCGTTGACCTCGCGGCCGATGCCGGGAATCAGCACCGCCACCAGCAGCACCAGCGCCACCATGAACATCGGCATGGCCAGGCGCTGCCAGGCACGCAAGGGAATCGCCAGCACCACCGACGCGGCCAGCAGCCCGATCGCCAGGAAGATGCCGTGACGGATCACGAAGTAATAGCGGCCATAACTCGCATAACGCGGGCCGTCGGCCAGCGCGATCGAGGCCGAATACACCATCAGCAGGCCCAGCAGGACGAGCGTGGTCGAAGCCACGACCAGGGGCATGTCGAAGTTGCGCATGCGCGTGCGGCCCGGCCGCACGGCATTCACGCTGTTGGTGAGTTCGGCAAACAGGCTCATGCGATCTCACCCCGGTCCATTGCCAGCTCGCGCGCTTCCTCGGCGAAGACGTCGCCGCGGTGGCCGTAATTGCGGAACATGTCCATGCTGGCGCAGGCCGGCGACAACAGCACGGCGTCGCCCTCCTGGGCCAGCGACATGGCCTGGCGCACGGCATCCTGCATGGACGCGGCCTGCTGGCACGGCACGCCGGACGGCGCCAGCGCCTCGGCCAGACGCTGGGCGTCCTGGCCGATCAGCACGACCGCACGCGCCCGGGCCTTCACGGCCGGCACGAGCGGCGAGAAGTCCTGGCCCTTGCCCAGGCCGCCCGCGATCAGCACCACGGGCTGGTCCAGGCCTTCCAGGCCAGCCACGCTGGCGCCCACGTTGGTGCCCTTGCTGTCGTCGATGAAATCCACGCCCTGAATGCTGCGCACGAAACGCATGCGGTGCGGCTCGCCGTCGTAGTCGCGCACCGCACGCAGCAGCGCGCCCCAAGGCAGTTCCAGGCTGCGCGCCAGCAGCAGCGCCGCCTGCACGTTCAAGGCATTGTGCGTGCCCCGCAGGCGCAAGGCGTCGGCGGGCATCATGCGCACCAGACGGCCCTCGGCGCGCGCGGGCGGCGGCGCATCCTTGCGGCGCCGCGGCGTCGGGGCCACGGGTTCGTCGAAATCGGTGGCTTCGGCCACGGCCAGCCAGGCCACGTCATGGCCGCGGTCCAGGCCCATGTCGCCCACCAGCACGGGCACGTCCCGGCCGAAACTGCGCACGTCCTTGGCCTGCACGCCGTCGACCATCGCCATGACGGCCGCGTCGTCGCGGTTCACCACGCGCACGCGCGCCTGCTGGTAGATCCGGGCCTTCGCCTGCGCATAGGCCTGCATGCTGCCGTGCCAGTCCAGGTGATCCTGGCTCAGGTTCAGCACGACGGCGGCATCCGGCGCCAGGCTCGTGGTGGTCTCCAGCTGGAAGCTCGACAGCTCCAGGACCCACACCTCGGGCAAGGCATCGTCGTCCAGCGCCTGCGCCAGCGCAGCCAGGGCCGCCGGGCCGATATTGCCCGCTGCCAGCACGGGCACGCCCGCGCCATCGATCAGGTGGCGCGCCAACGACGTCACCGTGGTCTTGCCATTGGTGCCCGTCACCGCCAGCACACGCGGCGCGTAACCACGCTCGGCCGACAGGGCGGCCAGCGCGCGCGCGAACAGTTCGATCTCGCCCACGACCTCGATGCCACGCTGCGCCGCCTGCGCGAGCACCGCCGCCACCGGCTGCTCGTGCGGCGCCAGGCCCGGGCTCAGCACGACCTGCGACACGCCATCCAGCAGCCCGGCCTGCATCTGCGAGGCGCCCAGGCAAACGTCGACATCCGCCTCGCCCAGCGCCGCGCGCAGGGCCTCCAGGCCGCCGGGCTGCTCCCGCGTATCCGCGAGCCGCAAGGCCTGGCCCTGGCGGGCGCACCAGCGCGCCGCCGCGGCGCCGGTTTCCCCCAGGCCGAGGATCAGCGTGCGCGGCGTGCCGGCGGACAGGTGAGCGGGTTGGTTCATCGAAGCTTGAGCGAAGAAAGGCCGATGAGCACCAGCATCATGCTGATGATCCAGAAACGCACGACGACCTGGGTTTCCTTCCAGCCGCCGACTTCAAAGTGGTGATGCAGGGGCGCCATGCGCAATATCCGCCGCCCCTCGCCGTATTTCTTCTTGGTGTACTTGAACCAGGTCACCTGGATCATCACCGACAGGGTCTCGGCCACGAACACGCCGCCCATGATGAACAGCACGATTTCCTGGCGCACGATGACGGCGATGGTGCCCAGCGCGCCGCCCAGCGCCAGCGCGCCTACGTCACCCATGAACACCTGCGCCGGATAGGCGTTGAACCACAGGAAGGCCAGGCCCGCCCCCGCCAGCGCGGCGCAGATCACCATCAGTTCGGAGGCGCCGGGGATATAGGGGAAGAGCAGGTACTTGGAGTAGTCCACGCGCCCCACGACGTAGGCGAAGATTCCCAGCGCGCTGCCGACCATCACGGTCGGCATGATCGCCAGGCCGTCCAGGCCGTCGGTCAGGTTCACCGCGTTGCTGGTGCCCACGATCACGGCCCAGGTCAACGCCACGAAGCCGAACACGCCCAGGGGGTAGCTCACGCTTTTGAAGAAGGGCACGATCAGGTCGGCGCGCGTGGGCAGGGGCATCGAGAAGCCGCTGAACACCCAGTCGCGGAACAGCGGCCAGAGCTCGGCGTTGGCCGGCGCCGACACCGCGAACGCCAGGTAGACCGATGCGAAGAGGCCGATCAGCGCCTGCCAGAAGAACTTCTGGCGCGCGGGCATGCCCTCGGGATCGCGGCGCACCACCTTGCGGTAGTCGTCCACCCAGCCGATCCAGCCGAAACCCAGCGTCACCAGCAGCACGACCCACACGAAACGGTTGGTCCAGTCGGCCCACAGCAGCGTGCTGATGCCGATGCCGATCAGGATCAGCGCGCCGCCCATGGTGGGCGTGCCGGTCTTGACCAGGTGGCTTTGCGGACCATAGGAACGCACGGCCTGGCCGATCTTCATGGCGGTCAGCTTGCGGATGACCGCGGGGCCGGCCACCAGGCCGATGATGAGCGCCGTCGCGCAGGCCAGCACGGCGCGCAAGGTGATGTATTCGAAAACGCCAAAGGCGCGGATGTGGTCATCTGAGAGCCAGCGCGCCAGTTCAAGCAGCATGGGAATCTTCCTGGGTATTCTTGTTTTCCAGATAGGCAGAGACGATCCGCTCCATCCGCATGAAACGCGAGCCCTTGACCAAGATGCTGGCCGGGTGCGCTGCCTGCAGCGATCGCACGATGTCCTCCACCGAGTCGCCTGCCATTGCCGCCGGCCCGAAAGCCGCGGCGGCATCACGGCAAGCCGTGCCCAGGGTGTAAAGCAGGTCGATGCCACGCTCGCGCGCATACGCGCCGACTTCGAGATGCATGGCAGGACCGTTGTTGCCCACCTCACCCATGTCCCCCAGCACCAGCGCGCGCGGCGCCGGCAGGCTGGCCAGCACGTCGATGGCGGCGCGCACGGAGTCGGGGTTGGCGTTGTAGGTATCGTCGATCAGCACGCCGCCGTCGGGCAGCGTGCGATGTTGCATGCGGCCCTTCACGGGCTGGAAGCCGCCCAGCGCCTGCACGGCGACCGGCAGCGGCACGCCGGCGGCCAGCGCGCAGCTGACCGCCGCCAACGCATTGCGCAGGTTGTGCTGTCCCGCCACCGCCAGGACCAGCGCGCACGTGCCCGCGGGCGTATGCAGCGTGCACGACACGCCGTCGGCGCGCAGCGCGACCTCGGTGGCGTACACATCCTGGGCGGCATCCAGGCCGAAACGCCGCACGGCATGCCCGGCCGACAGCGCGTCCCAGACATGGGCATGCGCGTCATCACCCGGGTAGACCGCCACGCCGTCGGCGGGCAGCGCGCCCAGCACGGCGCCGTTCTCCCGGGCCACGGCCTCGACCGTATGCATGAACTCCTGGTGCTCGCGCTGGGCGTTGTTCACCAGCGCCACCGTGGGCGCAGCCATGCGGGCCAGGCCTTCGATCTCGCCAGGATGATTCATGCCCAGCTCGACCACGGCGGCGCGATGGTGCGCCCCCAGGCGCAGCAGCGTCAGCGGCACGCCGATGTCGTTGTTCAGGTTGCCGGCCGTGGCCAGCCTGCGGTCCTCGCCCACCCAGGCCGCCAGGATGGCCGAGATCATTTCCTTGGTGGTCGTCTTGCCGTTGCTGCCGGTCACGGCGATCAGCGGCAGGTCCATGCCCGCGCGCCAGGCGGCGGCCAGCTTGCCCATGGCAGCACGCGTCTCGCCCAGCACCAGTTGCGGCAGGGGCGCATCCGGCACGCGGTAGGCCACCATCGCGGCGCAAGCGCCCGCGGCGTGGGCCTGCGCCAGATAGGCGTGGCCATCGAAGTTCTCGCCCGACAACGCGACGAAGAGCTCGCCCGCGCGCAGGCTGCGGGTATCGGAACTCAGGCGGCGTTGCGGCGACCACAGCATGGCCAGGCGCGCCCACTCGACGTCATCGAAGGGCAGGCGCTGGCCCGCGATTTCCTGGTAGGTTTCGTGCCCCTTGCCGGCCAGCAGCACCACGTCCTGCGGCGCGCTCTGCCAGATCGTGCGCAGGATGGCCTGCGCGCGGTCCTCGATGACCTGGACCGCCTCGGGCCGCGCGAAACCCGCGCGCACCTGGGCGATGATGTCGGCCGGCGCCTCGTCCCGCGGGTTGTCGCTGGTGACGACCACGGCGTCGGCGCCGTCCTCGGCAGCGCGCGCCATCTCGGGACGCTTGCCGGCATCGCGATTGCCGCCGCAGCCAAACACGCAGATGAGTTGCCCGCGACGCGCATCGGCGGTCGAGCGCAAGGCGGCCAGCACGCGTGCCAGCGCGTCGGGCGTGTGGGCATAGTCCACCACGACCAGCGGCGCGCGCTCGGCCTCGTCGGGCAGGGGCGCCGGCACCGGCTGCAGGCGGCCCGCCACGGGCTGCGCCGCCGCCAAGGCGGAGGAATTGCCGCCCAGCGAGACGCCCAGTGCGCGGAACACGCCGGCGACCAGGAGAAGATTGCTGACGTTGTGTTCGCCCACCAGGTGGCTGACGATCTGCGCCTCGCCTTCCGGCGTGTGCAGCGTAAAGACCATGCCGTGCGCGCCATCGTGGATGTCACGGGCATGCAGCATGACGTCGGCGTTCGGATCGATGCCGTACGTCACCGCCGGCACGTCGCCCAGCGCCTCCAGCAGACGGCGTCCGCCCGCATCATCCACATTGACCACTGCCGCACCCAGCCCTGGCCACTGGAAAAGACGCTGCTTGGCGGCCTCATAGGCCTCCAGCGTGCCGTGGTAATCCAGGTGGTCGCGCGTCAGGTTGGTCCAGCCGGCCAGCGCAATGCGCACGCCGTCCAGCCTGCCCTGTTCGATGCCGATGGACGAGGCCTCGATGGCCACCAGCGCCGCGCCGGCATCGCGCAAGGCGGCCAGGCTGCGATGCAGCGTCAACACGTCCGGCGTCGTCAGCGCGCCCGGCGCCTGCGAACCGTCAGGCATGAAAGTACCCAGGGTGCCGATCACGCCGCAGGGGCGGTTCATGCTGTTCAGGCCCGCGGCAATCCATTGCGTGCAAGAAGTCTTGCCATTGGTGCCAGTGATGGCGATGACCTTCAATGCCTGCGACGGCTCGCCATACCAGGCATCGGCCAGCGCCCCCAGGCGGGCGCGCAGGTCTTGGGCCAGCAGCACAGGCACCTGGCCTGCCGCGGCCAGGGTTGCCTGGTCCACGTCGCGGGCCTCGGCAATGATCGCGCCGGCGCCGTGCGCCACGGCCTCGGCCAGATGCAGGCGGCCATCGCCGCTGCGGCCCGGGCAGGCCACGAACACATCGCCCGCATGCAGCTTGCGGGTGTCCAGGCTCAGGTGCGCGCCAGCCGCCACGCGCGTGCGCAGCCAGGCCAGCAGGTCGCCGGCGCCCTCGCCTTGCACGGTATCGATCCGGGCGCTCATTCCAGGCGCTCCGCAGGCGGCGTGCCAGCCACGACGGTCGAGGTGAACGGCGCGTCGGGCTGGACGCCCAGCATGCGCAGGCTGCCGCCGACGATGGTGGAAAACACGGGCGCCGCCACCGCACCGCCATAGTAGGCGCCCGCGTGCGGCTCATCGATGCTCACGGCCACCACGATGCGCGGGTCGGACACCGGCGCGAAGCCCACGAAGGAACTGCGATAGCGGCTGGTGCTGTACTTGCCGTCGACGATCTTGCGCGCCGTGCCGCTCTTGCCGGCCACGCGGAAACCCTGGACCTGCGCGCGCTTGGCGCCATCGGGACCCGCGGCGGCTTCAAGCATGACGCGGATCTCGTCGGAAATCCGGGAGGGATAGATGCGCGTGCTGGTGGGCTCGCTGTCGCGCCGCATCAGGGTCAGCGACACCATGTCTCCGTCGCGCGCGAACACCGTGTAAGCGCGCGCCATCTGCATCAGCGACGTCGACAGGCCGTAGCCGTAGGCCATGGTGGCCTTCTCGATGGTGCGCCACCGCTCCCACGGACGCAGGCGGCCGGCGGCGGCACCCGGGAAGCCGGTGTTGGGCGCCTGGCCCAGGCCCAGCTCGGTGAACTTGTCCCACATCTCGCGCGACTCCAGGCGTTCCGAGATCATGGTCATGCCGATGTTGCTCGAACGGCGCAGGATGCCCGCCACGTCCAGCATGCCGTTGCGGCTCACGTCGCTGATGGTGGAGCCCTGGAACTGGAAGCGGCCATTGCCGGTGTCGAACTGCGTGTGCAGGTTGATGCGGCCCAGCTCCAGCGCCAGCGCGGCGGTGAAGGGCTTCATGATCGAACCCGGCTCGAAGGTGTCGGTCAGCACGCGGTTGCGCAACGCATCGCCCCGCAGCGTATTGCGGCGGTTCGGATCGAAGCTGGGCAGGTTGGCCAGCGCCAGGATTTCCCCGGTGCGCGCATCCAGCACCACGGCGGCGGCGCCATTGGCACGCTGCTCGGTCATGGCGTCCTGCAAGGCCTTGAAGACCAGGTACTGCAGGCGCGAATCGATGGACAGGTGCAGGTCGCGGCCATCGACCGGCGGATTCACGGCACGCACGTCCTCGATCACGCGGCCCAGGCGGTCCTTGATGACGCGGCGGCTGCCGGGCTTGCCCGACAACAGCGCATCGAAGGCAAGCTCCACGCCTTCCTGGCCCACGTCCTCGACGCTGGTGAAACCGACGATGTGCGAGGACACATCGCCTTCGGGATACTGGCGGCGGGTTTCCGGCTGCTGGTGGAAGCCCGGCAGCCCCAGCGCGCGCACCTTCTCGGCCACGTCCAGCGGCACCTGCCTCTTTATATAGACGAAATTCCTGTCGCCATCGGCGAGCTTGCCGCTCAGCTCGCGCACCGGCATTTCCAGCAGCGACGCCAAGGCAGCCAGCTGCGCCGGCTCGGCGGCGCGCGTGTCTTCGGGAATCGCCCACACCGCGCGGGCCGGCACGCTGGAGGCCAGCACCACGCCATTGCGGTCCAGGATCTTGCCGCGCGTGGAAGGCAGGGTCAGCGTGCGCTCATAGCGGCGCTCGCCCTGCTGCTGCAGGAATTCGGTCGACAGGCCCTGCAGGAACAGCGCACGGCCAGCCAGCGCCAGGAATCCGCAAGACAGCAGGATCAGCACCAGGCGGGCACGCCACATCGGCAGCTGCACGCGCAGCACCGGGTTGTCGAAGAAAGGCACGCGCTTCACTGGGCGGCCCCTTCGGCAGGCATGTCGGGAAGATTCAGGTAGATCGTGCGGTCGGGCACGATCGGGATCATCTTGAGCTGGTTGGTCGCCAGCTGGTCGACGCGCGCATTGCGCGCCAGGTCGGCGCGCTCGATCTGCAGGCGGCGCCAGTCCACGTCCAGCTCACGCGACTGGGCGTTGCTGCGCTCGAGCTCGACGAAGAGCTCGCGCGCCTGATAGCGGCTGGTCACCAGGGAGATGGCGGACAGCATCAACAGACCCGCCGTCAGGACGATGATCCGGCCCATTTACCCACGCCTCCGGCCACGGCCCGCGGCGCCGCGGCTCGCACCGCGGCCAGGCACGGCGCCCACGAAAGCGGCGGCGTCTTCCGGCGCCAGCGGCGTGGCCGTGCGGGCCGCCACCCGCAGCACCGCGGAACGCGCGCGCGGATTGCCCGACACCTCGGCTTCGTCGGGCAGCACCCGCCCCAGGCGCGACAGCACCGGCTGGGGCAATTCGCTTTCACGCAGGGGCAGGCGCGCATACGCCTCGTCGGGCCGGGCCGCCGAGGCGATGCACTGCTTGACCATGCGGTCTTCGAGCGAATGGAAGCTGATCACGGCCAGTCGTCCACCAGAATGAAGCAGCGTCAGAGCTGCCTCGAGGGCGCTCGCGAGCTCTTCGAGTTCCCGATTGAGGTAAATCCGTAAAGCTTGAAAGGTGCGAGTGGCCGGGTGTTGGCCCTTTTCGCGCGTACGGACGGCACCTGCGACGAGCTCGGCGAGGTCGAGCGTGGTAAGCAGCGGCCTTGTTGCGCGGCGAGCAGCAATCGCCTTTGCAATCTGAAAAGCAAACCGTTCTTCGCCATAGCCAGCTATGACCTCCCGCATGTCATCAACACTGGCCTCGGCCAGCCACTCGGCGGCTGTCAGCCCCCGAGACGTATCCATCCTCATGTCCAGCGGACCATCCCGCATGAACGAAAAACCGCGTTGCGCGTCATCGATCTGGGGAGAGGAAATACCCAGATCCAGCATGATTCCGTCCACGCCCGCAATGCCCAGCTCGGCCAGCGACTCGCGCATGCTGGCGAATCCTTCGTGCACCACGCTCACCCGGCTGTCGGTCTCGGCCAGCGCGCGCGCCACCGAAATCGCCTGGGGATCCTTGTCGAACACCACCACCCGGGCGTCGGACGACAAACGCGACAACAGTTCGCGCGTATGACCGCCACGGCCGAAGGTGCCATCCACGAAGGTGCCCGACAGACGGTCCGTCATGCCCTCGGGCCCCACCTTGTCGGCTGCGGCGGCGCGGCCAGCGGCGTCCTGCGCCACCAACGCGTCTACCGTCGGCGCCAGCAGGACGGGCCGATGCACGAATTCCATGTTGATGTCAGAACGAGAACTGGTTCAACACACCCGCCATGTCCTGCTCCAGGTCCTCCGCCTCGCGGCGGGCCAGGGCAGCGGCGTCCCACAGCTCGAAGTGCGCGCCCATGCCGAGCAGCATCACTTCGCGGGTCATTCCCGCGGCAGTGCGCAGCTCGGGGGCGACCAGGATGCGCCCTGCGCCGTCGACTTCCACGTCCTGGGCATTGCCCAGCAGCAAGCGCTGCAGGGCACGCGCCTGCATGGGGAAAGCCGCGATCTGCTCGCGCTTCTTTTCCCACTCGGGACGGGGATAGACGAGCAGGCAACCATCCGGATGACGGGTCAGGGTCAGGCGGCCTTCAGCCTGCGAAGCCAGGGCGTCACGATGCCGGGTCGGGATTGTCACCCGCCCCTTCGCATCCAGCGTGAGCGCACTGCTACCTTGAAACACCCCGAATCCCCACTTAGTTGCACAAAACCCTACTTTTTCCCACTCTAAGGGATGGCACAAGCCCGGTCAAGATAAAAGTAGGATTTTTTCAATCACAACAAGGACTTAGGACAATTTGTAATATCTGCTGGAAAGAATTTTTCCTTAGAAATCAATTCCCTACAGAACTATCTAAATGCCCTTCATCAACAAGCGGCCGCAAAGTGACCCCAAAAAGCAGCTTTAGGGGTCAAATCACGCGTTCAGGCAGCGTTCAGGCGCGCCCACGCCCGCGCAGGACACGCGCCAAACCAAGGACATGTGGAAAAAGGCCGCCAGCCAGGCGCGCACGGGCCTGCCGGCCCCGATCGGCCAGCGAAGAAATCATTTTGGGGAGATGCAGGACAGGCCTATAGGCCGGATTCTGTAAGCCCGGTTGCCCGGGCTGGCAATCATTCCTCTGGACGCGCCATTGCTGGCGCGCTCTAGCCACCTACCCGCATGCTAGGGCGAGCCGCCCTTCCCGGCCGAAGCCGTACGCATGCCTATTTGGTGTTGCTCCGGATAGAGGTTGCCGCGTTTCACCCTGCAACGCCGCCATGCCGAGCATGACGCAGCACGGAGTGGCCGTGCCGGTGCGCGCCAGGCGCGCCCTCGCCGCAGTCTCGTCTCTGTGGTCCTGTTCCTCACCCGCCGCCGAGGCGGCAGGTGGACGGCCGTTAGCCGTTATCCTGCCCTGTGGAGTCCGGACCTTCCTCGATGCACATGGCACCGCGATTGCCCAGCCTGCCCTGCGCGGGCATTGTAGCCTGGGCCGAGCAGCGCGTGACCTGCGACAATAGCGGTCGTGGCGCCGCCGCCTCGCGGCGCCCCTCCTTTTTTCCAGACCCGATACGCATGGCCGCCACTCTCATCACCCTCACCGATCTCCAGCTGGCCTTTGGCCACCACCCCTTGCTCGACCATGCCGAGCTCGGCGTGCAGGAAGGCGAACGCATCGGCCTGATCGGCCGCAACGGGGCCGGCAAGTCTTCCCTGCTGCGCCTGCTGGACGGCCGCGCCCAGCCGGATGATGGCGCCATCGCGCGCGCCGGCGGCCTGAAAGTCGTGACGGTGGAGCAGGAGCCCGAGATCGACGAGCAGGGCACCATCTATGACGCCGTCTTCGGCGAAATCGACTACGAATCCGAAGACTGGCAGCGTCCCGCCCGCGTGCGCTCGCTGATAGAGAAGCTCGGCCTGTCGGCCGATGCCCCCGCCGCCGGGCTGTCCGGCGGCACCCGCAAGCGCGTGGCGCTGGTGCGGGCGCTGGCCGACGAACCCGACCTGCTGCTGCTCGACGAGCCCACCAACCACCTGGATTTCGACGGCATCGCCTGGCTGGAGGCCATGCTGCGCGACGCGCGCTTCGCCACGGTCTTCATCACCCACGACCGCCGCTTCCTGGACGCGCTCGCCACGCGCATCGTGGAACTGGATCGCGGCAAGCTGCTCAGCTTCCCGGGCAACTTCAGCCAATGGCAGGTCCGCAAGGCCCAGTGGCTGGAAGCCGAAAAGCTGGAGAACGCCCGCTTCGACAAGCTGCTGGCCCAGGAAGAAGTCTGGATCCGCAAGGGCGTCGAGGCCCGCCGCACCCGTAACGAAGGCCGCGTGCGGCGCCTGGAACAGCTGCGCCGCGACCGCAGCGAGCGCCGCGAACGCGTCGGCAACGTCAACCTGGCCGTCGCCGAGGGCACGCGCTCGGGCAAGCTCGTGGCCGAAGTCCAGGAAATCAGCAAGGCTTTCGGTGACCGCCAGGTCGTGCGCGATTACTCCACCACCATCCTGCGTGGCGACCGCATCGGCCTGCTGGGCCCCAACGGCGCGGGCAAGACCACCCTGCTCAAGCTCATCCTGGGCGAACTGTCACCAGACAGCGGCAGCGTGAAGCTGGGCACCAACACCTCGGTGGCCTACTTCGACCAGATGCGCAGCCAGCTCGACGAAAACGCCACGCTGGCCGAGGTCATCAACCCCGGCAGCGAATGGATCGAGATCGGCGGCCAGCGCAAGCACGTCATGAGCTACCTGGGCGACTTCCTCTTCGCCCCTGCCCGCGCAGGCTCCCCGGTCAGCAGCCTGTCCGGCGGCGAACGGGCGCGTCTGCTGCTGGCGCGCCTCTTCGCCCGTCCCACCAACGTGCTGGTGCTGGACGAACCGACCAACGACCTGGACATCGAAACGCTGGAACTGCTGGAAGAGTTGCTGCAGGACTACACCGGCACGGTGCTCCTGGTCAGCCATGATCGCGCCTTCCTCGACAACGTCGTCACCCAGACCATCGCCTATGAAGGCAACGGGCGCTGGCGCGACTATGTCGGCGGCTACCACGAATGGCTGGCGCAGCGCCCCACCTCGACCGAGGCCGACAGGTTCGCCAAGTCGGTCATCGAGGACAAGGCGCAATCGAAACCCGACGCTGCCCCGGCGCCTGCGCCAGCGGCAGCGGCAGCCACCAAGACCGTCAAGCGCCTGTCGAGCTGGGAGCAGAAGGAACTGGACGGACTGCCCAAGGCCATCGCGGACAACGAAGCCGAGCAGGCAGAGTTGGCTGCCCGCCTGGCCGATGGCACCCTGTATCGCGACGCGCCCGATGAAGTGGCCCGCATCACCGCACGCACGGCCGAACTGGAAACCCAGCTGGCCACGCTGTTTGATCGCTGGGAAGCGCTGGAAGCCCGCAACCAGGCCTAAGCGTCGGCCTTGACGCGCCAGTCCAGGGTCTCGCCGGCGGCCAGCGGCACCAGTTCGCTGTCGCCGTAAGGCACCGTCTCGGGAATCTGGAAAGGCTCGCGCAGCAGCGTGAGCGTGGCGGTGTTGCGGGGCAGGCCATAGAAGTCCGGGCCGTGATGGCTGGCAAACCCTTCCAGCTTGTCCAGCTTGCCCGCCTTGTCGAAGGCCGTCGCATACAGCTCCATCGCATGCAGCGCGGTATAGCAGCCGGCGCAGCCACAGGCATGCTCCTTCAGGTGCCTGGCGTGTGGCGCGCTGTCGGTCCCCAGGAAGAAGCGCGGGCTGCCGCTGGTCGCGGCCTCCAGCAGGGCCACGCGATGGGTCTCGCGCTTGAGCACCGGCAGGCAATACCAGTGCGGACGCATGCCGCCGGTAAACAGGGCGCCACGGTTATACAGCAAGTGCTGCGGCGTGATGGTCGCGGCCACGGGGCCTTCCGCATCGCGCACATATTGCGCGCCCTCGCGCGTGGTGATGTGCTCGAACACGACCTTCAGCGCCGGGAACGCGCGGCGCAAGGGCCTCATCACCCGGTCGATGAACACGGCTTCGCGGTCGAACACGTCAATGGCCGAGTCGGTCACCTCGCCGTGCGTCAGCAACGGCATGCCAACCCGTTCCATCTCCGCCAGCGCGCCCGCGCAACGGCCCAGCAGATCGGTCACGCCGGCATCCGAATTCGTGGTCGCACCCGCGGGATACAGCTTCACCCCCGCGATGCCCGCCTCACGCGCACGGGTGATTTCTTCCGCGCTCGTGTTGTCGGTCAGGTACAGCGTCATCAAGGGCGTGAACGCCTGGGCGTCGATGCCCACGCGCGCCATCGACGCCTCGATCCGCTCGCGATACGCCAACGCCTGGGCCGTCGTCGTCACGGGGGGACGCAGATTGGGCATCACGATCGCGCGGGCAAACTGCCGGGCGGTGTCGCCAATCACCGCATCCAGGGCGGCGCCATCACGCAGGTGCAGGTGCCAGTCGTCGGGACGCGTGAGGGTCAGGGAGGTGGAAGTCATCGTAGGCAATCAGTCAGAACAGGAAACAGGAGTCGTGACGCGACGGCCAGGCCATCGCATCCACGGACGCAAGGGGATTACAGCGGCATGCTGCGTTCGGCCACGCCGGCAAACATCGCGCTGCCCAGCGGGATCACGGCGTCGTTGAAATCGTAGCGCGGGTTGTGCAGCAGGCAGCCCGCATCGGCGCCACCTTGCCCGAGCCGGAAGTACGCACCGGGGCGAACCTGCAGCATGAAGGAAAAGTCCTCGGATCCCATCGACGGCGTGAGATCCCGCACGACCTTGTCCTTGCCGATCATCTCGGTGGCAAGATCGGCAACGAAATTCGCTTCCGGCGCGGTATTCAAGGTGGCGGGATACACACGCTGGTACTGCACGTCCGCCGTGGCGCCGAACGCCGCGGCCACCGACTGCGCCAGGGTCCGCATGCGGGCCTCCACCATTTCCTGCACCGAGCGGCGGAACGTACGCACCGTGCCCACCATGCGCGCCTCGCGCGGGATAACGCTCATCGCCTCCGGGTGCCCGGCCTGGATGGACCCCACCGACAGAACCGCCGAATCCAGGGGATTCAGGTTGCGCGACACGATGGACTGCAGCGCGGTGATCAGATGGCCCGCCACCAGGACAGGGTCGACAGTCTGGTAAGGATGCGCGCCGTGGCCGCCGACACCGGTAATGGTGATCTCGAATCGATCGGCCGCCGCCATCATCGGACCCGGATTGATGCCGATGGTGCCCGCCGGCAAGCCCGGCCAGTTGTGCAAGGCATAGATCGCATCGCAGGGGAAGGTATCGAACAGGCCGTCGTCCAGCATGGCCCTTGCACCACCGCGCCCCTCTTCCGCCGGCTGGAAGATCAGCGCGACCGTGCCGTCGAAACGGCGCGTCATGGAAAGATAGCGCGCAGCGCCCAGCAGGATGGCCGTGTGGCCATCATGCCCACAGGCGTGCATCAGGCCGGACTTGCTGGAGCGATGGGCGAAGTCGTTGTTCTCGGTCAGCGCCAACGCATCCATGTCGGCGCGCAGGCCGATCATCTTGCCGCTGTCGCAACGCTGGCCTCGGATGACGCCCACCACGCCCGTCTTGCCGATGCCGCGGTGGACCTCGATGCCCAGGGCCTCCAGCGCGCCGGCCACGATGCCCGATGTACGGACCTCTTCAAAGCCCAATTCCGGATGGGCATGGAGATCACGCCGCAACGCGGTCAACTCGTCATGGAACAGCCGGATCGACTCCAGCGGAGAGCGTGGAAGCATAGGGCGGGACACCCCCAAGTGCCTGGAAATATGAGGTTTCCATTGTAGAGCGTTACCGAGGATAAATGCCTTTGTCTTTCCCAGGCAGACACGTTATGCTGCGCCCGCAGGACTTTTTTCAACCAGCCGAGAAGGAGAGCCGTATGGCCACACCCTCCACTTCCGCGCGCAAGCCCAACGCCGCCTTCATGAAGCCCCTGACCCCCAGCGAAACGCTGGCAGCGGTTATCGGCCCGGAAGCCGTGCCGCGCACCGAGGTCACCAAGAAGATCTGGGATTACATCAAGAAGCACAACCTGCAAGACGCGAGCAACCGCCGCAACATCAACGCCGATGCCAAGCTGCGCCCGCTGTTCGGCAAGGACCAGGTCTCGATGTTCGAGCTGACCAAGCTGGTCAACGCGCACTTGAAGTAATCCGCGCGGACGCTCGCGCAGCGTCCACGCGCTTCTCGCCTGGTGTCTCCCACCAAGCAATGCCGGACAGGGTAACGGCCTGCGATCGCAGCCGTTTTCCCGGTGTTCCATTTGGAACGGCGTCCCGCGCATCACCACGAAGGCCGGCCTTCATCGCTGTTTTTCATTGGCTCCCACACTGGCGCCAGCTCAAACTTTCCCGCGTTTTCATCGAAATTGTCTCGAGTCGTATCTGCGGCCGCGAGCGCTGGCACGCACATCAGTCATTCGCCCGCCTCAAAAGACAACGGCCACACTTCTTGCGAAGTGCGGCCGAAGGGGTCAAGCCAGGAAAACCACCCTGTGACGCGGTGTTCTTGCTTATTCGTAGGCAGCAGGCGCGCGGCCGTCCATCAGGGAGAGCCAGCCCTTGAGCAGGCGGTAAAGCACCCAGATGACCGTTGCCAGGACGCCGGCCCAGCCGATGAAGATCATGGTCAGCAGGCCGCTGATGGCCAGCCACAAGAGGCCCCACCAAAAGGTGGCCAACAGCCAGTCGAAGTGCGCGGAATAGTAGGTGCCCGCCGTGTCCTGCCGCTTCAGATACAGCAGCACCACCGCCGCCAGCGTTGCGACACCGAGAAAACCGGCAGTCACGAACCCCAATGCAAAAAGGCCATAGGCCACATGGGTCAGGGTGCGCAGCGACAGGCCGCCACCAGGTTGCTCGGGGGGTTGCAGCGTATCAGTCATCTCAGCAGAACTCCGTGAAGCCTCAGATCAACCATCATCTTACCGCACCGCGCCACCGCGGCGCACAGACATGGCGAGGCTTGGGCAGAAGATTGCAACGTAATCTGGCAAGCGCGGGGCCGCCGCATTGGCCCGAGATCTGGTCGCCCAAAAGCAAAACCCCATCCGGTTGACCGGATGGGGTTTTGGGGATAAGAGCCTGACAATGACCTACTTTCACAGACGTCCGTCCACTATCATCGGCGCGAAGGCGTTTCACTGTCCTGTTCGGGATGGGAAGGAGTGGTACCACCTTGCTATGGTCGTCAGGCGTAACTGTTTGATGTGTCGCGGTTCAGGGCGTCACATCCAATCTGGGAAGAAGCGTATTGAAGTGTGTTTCAGGCTGGGCCTGAGACAACGAATTGGGATTGTTGGCTTGCTGCAGACGGTGCAGCAAGTTTTGAGTTTTGAACGACACTGTCGCTATAACTATCAGCGTTTAACCGCCAGGGTTATAGGATCAAGCCGCACGGGCAATTAGTATCGGTTAGCTTAACGCATTACTGCGCTTCCACACCCGACCTATCAACGTCCTGGTCTCGAACGACCCTTCAGGGGAATCAAGTTCCCAGGGATACCTAATCTTCAGACGAGTTTCCCGCTTAGATGCCTTCAGCGGTTATCTCTTCCGTACTTAGCTACCCGGCAATGCCATTGGCATGACAACCGGTACACCAGAGGTACGTCCACTCCGGTCCTCTCGTACTAGGAGCAGGCTCCGTCAAGTATCCAACGCCCACGGCAGATAGGGACCAAACTGTCTCACGACGTTTTAAACCCAGCTCACGTACCTCTTTAAATGGCGAACAGCCATACCCTTGGGACCGGCTACAGCCCCAGGATGAGATGAGCCGACATCGAGGTGCCAAACACCGCCGTCGATATGAACTCTTGGGCGGTATCAGCCTGTTATCCCCAGAGTACCTTTTATCCGTTGAGCGATGGCCCTTCCATTCAGAACCACCGGATCACTATGTCCTGCTTTCGCACCTGTTCGACTTGTCAGTCTCACAGTCAAGCACGCTTATGCCATTGCACTATCAGCACGATTTCCGACCGTACCTAGCGTACCTTCGAACTCCTCCGTTACACTTTGGGAGGAGACCGCCCCAGTCAAACTGCCCACCATGCACTGTCCCCGACCCGGATAACGGGCCTAGGTTAGAACCGCAAACAAACCAGGGTGGTATTTCAAGGACGGCTCCACGTGATCTAGCGACCACGCTTCAGCGCCTCCCACCTATCCTACACAGACCGGTTCACAGTCCAATGCAAAGCTACAGTAAAGGTTCATGGGGTCTTTCCGTCTAGCCGCGGGTAGATTGCATCATCACAAACACTTCAACTTCGCTGAGTCTCGGGAGGAGACAGTGTGGCCATCGTTACGCCATTCGTGCAGGTCGGAACTTACCCGACAAGGAATTTCGCTACCTTAGGACCGTTATAGTTACGGCCGCCGTTTACCGGGGCTTCGATCAAGAGCTTGCACCCCATCACTTAACCTTCCGGCACCGGGCAGGCGTCACACCCTATACGTCGACTTTCGTCTTTGCAGAGTGCTGTGTTTTTAATAAACAGTCGCAGCCACCGATTCTCTGCGGCCCCATCATGCTCCGAGCGCAGGCTCTTCACACTACCGGGGCATACCTTCTCCCGAAGTTACGGTATCAATTTGCCGAGTTCCTTCTCCCGAGTTCTCTCAAGCGCCTTGGAATATTCATCCCGTCCACCTGTGTCGGTTTGCGGTACGGTCTCGTACAGCTGAAGCTTAGAGGCTTTTCTTGGAACCACTTCCAATCACTTCGCGAACAATGTTCGCTCGCGCCACACCCTTGAATTACGCGCCCGGATTTGCCTAAGCGCCTTCTTCGATGCAGCAACAGGGACATCCAACACCCTGATGATCTTCCGCAATCCGTCCCCCCATCGCACTGTACGACGGTGCTGGAATATTAACCAGCTTCCCATCAGCTACGCATCTCTGCCTCGCCTTAGGGGCCGACTCACCCTGCGCCGATGAACGTTGCGCAGGAAACCTTGGACTTACGGCGAGGGGGCTTTTCACCCCCTTTATCGCTACTCATGTCAGCATTCGCACTTCTGATACCTCCAGCAGCCTTTACAAGCCACCTTCGCAGGCTTACAGAACGCTCTCCTACCGCGTGTACATAGTACACACCCGCAGCTTCGGTTCATTGCTTAGCCCCGTTACATCTTCCGCGCAGGACGACTCGATCAGTGAGCTATTACGCTTTCTTTAAAGGATGGCTGCTTCTAAGCCAACCTCCTGACTGTCTATGCCTTCCCACTTCGTTTCCCACTTAGCAATGATTTGGGACCTTAGCTGGCGGTCTGGGTTGTTTCCCTCTTGAGTCCGGACGTTAGCACCCGGTGCTCTGTCTCCCAAGCTGTACTTGCAGGTATTCGGAGTTTGCCATAGTTTGGTAAGTCGCCATGACCCCCTAGCTATAACAGTGCTCTACCCCCTGCAGTAATACTTGAGGCACTACCTAAATAGTTTTCGGAGAGAACCAGCTATTTCCAGATTTGTTTAGCCTTTCACCCCTATCCACAGCTCATCCCCTAATTTTTCAACATTAGTGGGTTCGGTCCTCCAGCACGTGTTACCGTGCCTTCAACCTGGCCATGGATAGATCATCTGGTTTCGGGTCTACACCCAGCGACTGAACGCCCTATTCGGACTCGCTTTCGCTACGCCTTCCCTATTCGGTTAAGCTCGCCACTGAATGTAAGTCGCTGACCCATTATACAAAAGGTACGCAGTCACCCCACAAGGAGGCTCCTACTGTTTGTATGCATACGGTTTCAGGATCTATTTCACTCCCCTTCCGGGGTTCTTTTCGCCTTTCCCTCACGGTACTGGTTCACTATCGGTCGATCACGAGTATTTAGCCTTGGAGGATGGTCCCCCCATCTTCAAACAGGATTTCACGTGTCCCGCCCTACTTCTCGTACGCTTAGTTCCACCTTCGTAATTTCGTGTACAGGGCTATCACCTGCTATGGCCGGAGTTTCCAATCCGTTCCACTATCACGAAGGCTAAAACGTACAGGCTCTTCCGATTTCGCTCGCCACTACTTTCGGAATCTCGGTTGATTTCTTTTCCTCGAGCTACTGAGATGTTTCAGTTCACCCGGTTCGCTTCCACTGACCTATGTATTCAGTCAGGGATACTCCTTGCGGAGTGGGTTTCCCCATTCGGACATCTACGGATCAAAGCTTGTTTGCCAGCTCCCCGTAGCTTTTCGCAGGCTACCACGTCCTTCATCGCCTGTGATCGCCAAGGCATCCACCATATGCACTTAGTCGCTTGATCCTATAACCATGTCGGCTATAAGACGCTGATACTTTGTAGCGTTTGTGCCGTTCATAAGTTTCAAAGCAAGATTCGGCTTGCGCCAAATCCTTGAGAACTTGAACTATTAATGCAATCACAACCCGTGTCTAATCGTCGATGCCTAAGCATCTACCAATCAAACACACTTCGTTGTGCTTCTTCCAGATTGTTAAAGAACAAAACAGCCGTTGGGATAAACCCAACTGTCAGCATTCAGTAAACGCTGACAGTTGGACTCACATCCAATGTCGTGCCAATTGATTAATTTGTAGTGGTGGAGGATGACGGGATCGAACCGACGACCCCCTGCTTGCAAAGCAGGTGCTCTCCCAGCTGAGCTAATCCCCCGGAGCATCCCAATCCTGAACCCAGGACCAGAAACACTCGATGGTGGGTCTGGTTGGATTCGAACCAACGACCCCCGCCTTATCAAGACGGTGCTCTAACCGACTGAGCTACAGACCCAAACCGTTAGGACCAGCAACCCAGCCCATCGCCAGAGAAAGATCTCTCTAACCCCGGTCAACAAACTAACCAATCAAACAACAACCGATAAGCGTGGACGCTTTCGCTTCGTGCACTTCGCTCTTAAAGGAGGTGATCCAGCCGCACCTTCCGATACGGCTACCTTGTTACGACTTCACCCCAGTCATGAACCCTACCGTGGTAATCGCCCCCCTTACGGTTAGGCTAACTACTTCTGGTAGAACCCACTCCCATGGTGTGACGGGCGGTGTGTACAAGACCCGGGAACGTATTCACCGCGACATGCTGATCCGCGATTACTAGCGATTCCGACTTCATGCAGTCGAGTTGCAGACTACAATCCGGACTACGATCGGGTTTCTGGGATTGGCTCCCCCTCGCGGGTTGGCGACCCTCTGTCCCGACCATTGTATGACGTGTGAAGCCCTACCCATAAGGGCCATGAGGACTTGACGTCATCCCCACCTTCCTCCGGTTTGTCACCGGCAGTCTCATTAGAGTGCCCTTTCGTAGCAACTAATGACAAGGGTTGCGCTCGTTGCGGGACTTAACCCAACATCTCACGACACGAGCTGACGACAGCCATGCAGCACCTGTGTTCCGGTTCTCTTGCGAGCACTCCTAAATCTCTTCAGGATTCCAGACATGTCAAGGGTAGGTAAGGTTTTTCGCGTTGCATCGAATTAATCCACATCATCCACCGCTTGTGCGGGTCCCCGTCAATTCCTTTGAGTTTTAATCTTGCGACCGTACTCCCCAGGCGGTCAACTTCACGCGTTAGCTGCGCTACTAAGGCCCGAAGGCCCCAACAGCTAGTTGACATCGTTTAGGGCGTGGACTACCAGGGTATCTAATCCTGTTTGCTCCCCACGCTTTCGTGCATGAGCGTCAGTGTTATCCCAGGGGGCTGCCTTCGCCATCGGTGTTCCTCCGCATATCTACGCATTTCACTGCTACACGCGGAATTCCACCCCCCTCTGACACACTCTAGCCCGGTAGTTAAAAATGCAGTTCCAAGGTTAAGCCCTGGGATTTCACATCTTTCTTTCCGAACCGCCTGCGCACGCTTTACGCCCAGTAATTCCGATTAACGCTTGCACCCTACGTATTACCGCGGCTGCTGGCACGTAGTTAGCCGGTGCTTATTCTGCAGGTACCGTCATCTACGCATGGTATTAATATGCGCAATTTCTTTCCTGCCAAAAGTGCTTTACAACCCGAAGGCCTTCATCGCACACGCGGGATGGCTGGATCAGGGTTTCCCCCATTGTCCAAAATTCCCCACTGCTGCCTCCCGTAGGAGTCTGGGCCGTGTCTCAGTCCCAGTGTGGCTGGTCGTCCTCTCAAACCAGCTACGGATCGTTGCCTTGGTAGGCCTTTACCCCACCAACTAGCTAATCCGATATCGGCCGCTCCAATAGTGAGAGGTCTTGCGATCCCCCCCTTTCCCCCGTAGGGCGTATGCGGTATTAGCTACGCTTTCGCGTAGTTATCCCCCGCTACTGGGCACGTTCCGATACATTACTCACCCGTTCGCCACTCGCCACCAGACCGAAGTCCGTGCTGCCGTTCGACTTGCATGTGTAAAGCATCCCGCTAGCGTTCAATCTGAGCCAGGATCAAACTCTTCAGTTCAATCTCTGTAATTTCCGTATTAACAACCCTCCGAAGAAGGCCGGTCATACGTCGCTGCTACTCAAAGGAAGTGAGGTTTAAAAAACCTTACTTCATTAAGTGAGCACTTGATTTAGTTGGCTAGCCACCAATCCAGCAAGCTGAATCGTTGGCACGCGCACTCATTCCAAGCGCCCACACTTATCGGCTGTTTAGTTGTTAAAGAACGGTGACCTTGCGGTCGTTACTGCTATCAACTTCGCTTCTGACTCAGTAGCGCTGCTTTCGCGTCGCCTGCTGTTTCAGCAGCAGAGAAACGAGATTATGAAGCAGTTTTTTTCGTTTGTCAAGTCGTTTGCGTTTTGACTTAAGCCTAACAACGCCAACCACTGACTTCCCGAAAAATCGATTTGGCTTACGCCGCCTCGCTTCTTCTCGCTTCCCGACTCGCCGAACTCATCAGGGTTAACCCTTAATCAGTTCGTGTTGCCGAGCCCGAAACTATAACACAACTTTTTTAGTTTGTGTGGCGCACCGCGTTTTCGCTTAAGCACCCCACCCACCTCACCCCCAACAACCACACTTTTGTTGCAGAACAACTTGCGTGTCGTGTTGCGAGGGGGCGAACTATAGCACCCTTTTTTTGCACTTTGCAAGTCAAACACCAAAAAAGAGGAAATTCGTGGATTTCCCCCTATTCCTGGCAGCCCTCCCCCTCTATGGATAGACCATCTCTATCTATATAGGCACCCCTAATACAGAAGAAGCCCCTCACCAAAAAAGAAGGGGCCCCTCAGGCCCCCTCTACGAATGACGGTGACGGATCCGCCTAGGCCAACTTGTCCTGGAACTGTTTGCGCAGCTTGGCCACCTTGGGCGCAATGACGAACTGGCAGTAGCCCTGCTGGGGATGGCGCGCGTAATAGTCGTCGTGCTCAGGCTCGGCGGGCCAGAAGGGGGCAGGCGCCCGCAGCTCGGTGACGAGGGGCGCGCCGAAGACGTCTTCGCGGGTCAGGCGGTCGATGGCCTCCTGGGCCGACTCGCGCTGGGCGTCGTCCTGCCAGAAGATGGCCGAGCGGTACTGGGGACCGACATCATTGCCCTGGCGATCCTGCGTGGTGGGGTCGTGCGTGGCAAAGAAGACTTCCAGCAGGGTGTCGTAGGAGACCACCGACGGGTCGAATTCGATGCGCGCCACCTCGATATGGCCAGTGCCCTTGCCGCAGACCTGTTCATAGGTCGGGTGGTCGACATGCCCGCCGCTATAGCCCGAGGTTACCGAGACGACGCCTTTCAGGGGCTTGAAGACGGCTTCGACGCACCAGAAGCAGCCACCACCGAAGACGGCGACCTGCGAGGAGGAAGAGGACACGGACATGGCGGCTCCTATATATATGTCTGCCTGAAGGGCTCCGGCACTGAATCATGTGGGGCCGGGGTTGGCCAAATCAATGGCTGGCGCCCCGCCCGCCAGGATCAGCCCGGCGGCGGCAGGGTCAGGATCCAGCGCGCGAGGTCAAGCGCATCCTGCTCGCTGACATGGGGCTGGGCAGGCATGGGCACCGCTCCCCAGCGCGCGCGGCCCCCCTTGCGGATGGATTGCGCCAGGTAATCGAGGGTGGCGGCATCCTCGCCCTTGCCGGCAAAACGCTCGGCGACGGCCCGGAACGACGGCCCCACCCGCTTGGCATCCACCTGATGACAGGCCAGGCAGCGATTCTTCTGTGCCAGTGCCGTGCCATCGAGGGCCTGCGCCCCCACCCACATCGGTGCTGCAAGCAGCACCGTGCCCATCCAGATTCTAGGTTGCATCAAAACTGTCCGTGACTGCGCCGCGGCTGGCCGTGCTGGCCAGCTTGCCAAACTTGGCAAGCACGCCGCGGGTGTAACG
The DNA here is from genome assembly GCF_900089455.2 of Orrella dioscoreae. Taxonomy (NCBI): domain Bacteria; kingdom Pseudomonadati; phylum Pseudomonadota; class Betaproteobacteria; order Burkholderiales; family Alcaligenaceae; genus Orrella; species Orrella dioscoreae. The sequence goes on along the minus strand of NZ_LT907988.1, from coordinate 1,003,142 downwards.
AGGTTGCGGCTGCTGCCATCGCGCCCGGCGCTCGGCCAGGACGTCATCGGCGACATTGAGCTGCAGCAGCAACTGCTTGGCGTCGATGGTAATGGAGTCGCCTTCTTCGATCAGCCCGATCGGGCCGCCCACGTAGGCCTCCGGCGCCACGTGGCCGACCACCATGCCCCAGGTGCCGCCGGAGAAGCGGCCATCGGTGATGAGGCCGACGGTCTCACCCAGCCCCTGGCCGATGAGGGCGGAGGTGGGCGACAGCATTTCGCGCATGCCCGGGCCGCCCTTGGGGCCTTCGTAGCGGATGACCACGACGTCGCCGTGCTGGATCTTGCGGTCCATGATGGCGGCCATGGCCAGGTCTTCGGAGTCGAACACTCGCGCCGGACCGGTGATGACCGGGTTCTTGAGGCCGGTGATCTTGGCCACGCAGCCTTCCGGCGACAGGTTGCCTTTCAGGATCGCCAGGTGGCCCTGCTTGTACAGCGCCTTGTCGATGGGGCGGATGACGTCCTGGTCGGCGCGCGGCACGTCCGGCACATCGGCCAGGGTTTCGGCCAGGGTCTTGCCGGTGATGGTCAGGCAGTCGCCATGCAGGAGGCCGGCGTTGAGCAGCAGCTTCATGACCTGGGGGATGCCGCCTGCACGGTGCAGGTCCACGGCAACGTATTGGCCCGAGGGCTTCAGGTCGCAGATGACGGGCACGCGCTTGCGGATGCGCTCGAAGTCGTCGATGGTCCACTCGACCTCGGCGGCATGCGCGATGGCAAGGAAGTGCAGCACCGCATTGGTGGAGCCGCCCGTGGCCATGATGACCGAGACGGCGTTCTCGATGGACTTGCGCGTGATGAGATCGCGCGGACGGATGTTCTTCTTGACGGCCTCGACGAGCACGCGCGCCGACTCGGCAGCGGAATCCGCCTTCTCGGCATCCTCGTTGGCCATGGTGCTGGAGTACGGCAGGCTCAGCCCCAGGGCCTCGAACGAGGAGCTCATGGTGTTGGCGGTGTACATGCCGCCACAGGAGCCCGAGCCCGGGATCGAGCACTTCTCGATTTCCTTGAACTCCTTCTCGTCCATGCGGCCCATGGTGAATTCGCCCACGGCCTCGAAGACCGAGACGATGTTCATGTCCTTGCCCTTGTGACGGCCCGGCTTGATGGTGCCGCCATAGACATAGATGCTGGGCACGTTGGTGCGGGCCATGGCGATCATGCCGCCCGGCATGTTCTTGTCGCAGCCGCCGATGACCAGGACGCCATCCATCCACTGGCCCTGGACCGCGGTTTCGATGCAGTCGGCAATGACTTCGCGGGACACGAGGGAATATTTCATGCCCTCGGTGCCCATGGACATGCCGTCGGAGATGGTGGGCGTGCCGAAGACCTGGGGATTGCCGCCCGCCTCGCGGACCGCGGCAATGGCGCGGTCGGCCAGGACCTGCAGGCCGCTATTACAGGGCGTGATCGTCGAGTGGCCGTTGGCCACGCCGATCATGGGGTTGTCGAAGTCCTTCTCGGTGTAGCCCAGCGCGTAGTACATGGCGCGGTTGGGAGCCCGGGCGACGCCATGGGTGATATGGCGGGAACGTTCGTTATGCGGCATGCGTCTCTTCCTTTTTACTTAACTTATCCTGCCGGGCAAGCCCGGGGGTGATGGTCACGGTAACGGCGAAAAGGGCAGCGGTTATTATCGGCCATCTTTCTTTTGTGTCTACCCGCCATGCTGCGCTATCCGCAATTCGACCCCATCGCGATCCAGATCGGCCCGCTGGCCATCCACTGGTATGGCCTGATGTACCTGACCGGCTTCGCGCTGGCCTGGGTGCTGGGCCGCTGGCGCATCAAGCGGGGCATGACCCGCATGACGATGCGCGACCTGGAGGACATCATCTTCTATGGCGTGGTGGGCGTGATCGCCGGCGGGCGCCTGGGCTATGTGCTGTTCTACAAGCCCAGCTACTACCTGAGCCACCCGCTGGAGATCTTCTATTTGTGGGAAGGCGGCATGGCCTTCCACGGCGGCCTGCTGGGCGTGATCGCCATGCTGTGGCTGTTCGCCCGCAAGCGCGGCTACCGCCCCCTGGAAGTGGGCGACTTCGTGGCGCCGCTCATTCCGCTGGCCCTGGCCGCGGGGCGGCTGGGCAACTTCATCAATGGCGAGCTGTGGGGCCGTCCAACGACCCTGCCCTGGGGAATGGTGTTTCCCCAGACCGGCGACGGCGTCGCCCGCCACCCCTCGCAGCTCTACCAGATGGGGCTGGAAGGCCTGGCCCTGTTCGTGATCGTCTGGCTGTTCGCCCGCAAGCCGCGCCCCACCGGCCAGGTATGCGCCGTGTTCGTGATGGGCTACGGCTTCTTCCGCTTCATGGTGGAGTTCACGCGCGAGCCCGACAGCTTCCTCGGCCTGCTGGCCGGCGGCCTGAGCATGGGCCAGTGGCTGTCGCTGCCGATGATGATCGGCGGGCTCGCGCTGTTCCTGTTTACTGCAGGAAAACCGTCCCGTTGACCGAGACCGTCACCGTCACGGTGTCGGCTTCCAGCGACACATCGGCCTCCTTGGACAGGGAAGCCGATGCCATCATGGCCGCGCGCGGGCGCGCGGCAACGACATATTGCGCACCGCTGCCGCTCAGGTCCAGCTTGCGGATCCGGTAGCCCTTGAAGCCGAAGGCCGTCGCGGCCGCCAGGGCCCGCTCGCGGAACGCATTCGCCGCCTCGGTCAGCAGACGCTTTTCTTCCTGGGCGCGGGCCTCTTCAGACAGGGAGAAGCCGATGCCGGCAATGGGCATGCGCGCGGAGATCTTGCTGGCCAGGGTCGACGCCGCCTCGAAGTTCTTCGACTCGAGCAGCAGCTCGACGCGGCCATGCCAGCCGGTGACCTTGCCATCGCGGTTGGTGTTGGCCCAGATGCGGTAGGCGCCGTTGCGCGCCTTCACGTCCTTGTCGCCCTTGACCTGGGCCATGGACTCATTGAGCGCCGCGGTCAGTTTCTTGCCCACGCTGGCCTGGTCCGCGCCTTCGATTTCGACGGCGAGCGTCAGCGTGACTGTGTCCTGCACCACTTCTGAGACAGCCTGGGCCTGCAGCGTGAGTTCGGGCTGGCGCGATTCGGCGCGCGGACCGCGCTCATCGGCGCCACGGTCCTGGGCGTGCGCGGCGGGCACGGCCGCGGCCAGGGCGAGGATCGCGCTTGCCAGAAGGGTGCGCGAGCGAATGGAGCGTAGCGTTTGCATGGTGTTCCCTTTCAGATCAACTGGATGAAGACAGGCCGCCAACCTCGGACGGCCCGAAGAACAACGAACAGGCAGGACCGAAAAACAAAACGGGCCTGCGTGGAACACGCAGACCCGTTGCTGGAAATGCCCCGCATGTGCCGTCAAGGCCGGCATCTCGAACCCTAGAGTTCAAGGTGGTCGCGCTAGCCCGGTTTTGAGTTCGTCTGACAGAGAGACGATCACACCCACCGGAGAGCCATTGCAACCTTATGCCGTAAAGCATAGGTTCAGAGAATATATGGCCTAGTCTCGAACACCGCAGGGACAAACTGAAAATTCCGAGAATCCTGTTTCAGCTGGCTTCGGACGCCTGGGGCTTTCCCAGGCATGTCTTCAGACCAAGCGCTCCTGCCCGGAGATGGCTTCGTCGAGCAGGTGATTCATGGCTTCTATTTTACGCTTGAAGTCGCCAACCGCCAAACCGCCCAGCGGACCATCGGGCGCCGCCTTCATGGCCAGCATCTCGCTAGCGATCTGGATGGCGGCCATGACAGCGATGCGTTCGTTGCTGGAGACCTTGCCCGAGCCCTTGATGCGCAGCATGAGCTGGTCGACGTGGCGCACGGCCGCCTGCAGGGCGGCCTTTTCCTCGGGCGCGCAGGCCAGCGAGTAGTCACGGCCCAGGATAGAGACGTCTATGCGTTCCATTAATTGGTCTCCTGCAAAGCCGCGTCGGTGAGGGGCGCATTGCCCGGCAGACGCGCCAGGACGGCATCGATGCGCACCTGGGCGCTGGCGGCGACGTCGTGCAGGCGCAGGACGTCGGCGTCGCGCGATTGCAGGCGCGCCTGGAGTGTGCGGATTTCGTTCTGCTGGCGTTCAAGCTCGGCGCGCAGGGCGGTCTCGGCGTCTTGCGCCTGGGACAACAGCTGCTCGCGGCCACGCTCAGCGTCGCTGAGACCGGATTGCAGGCTCTGTACCCGCGCTTCCGTATCGGCCTGGCTGCGGCGCAGGGCGTCGCGTTCGGCTTCGGTGTGTGCAAGCTTGTTCCGCAAGGCGTCGCGTTCCGCGTGCAGGTGGCGGGAGCGCTGCACGAGTTGCCCGATGCGGGCCGCGAGATGGTCGAGGTCTTCCAGCATGGGCGCTATCGTAAACCATCCTTCATGGGGCTATGACAAACCTTTCAAGCCGAGAAGGTAAGCGATTGCGTCGCGCGGCGGCCGCCCTTCTCTTTCAGGAATCTTCCTGTTTACTTTCATTCCGCTTTCATTTCTTGAAAGCAAACTGAGGGTTGAGTCCAAAAGTCGGTATTTCCCGGCAGTTTCTAGGGAAAACCCCATATTACTAGTACATCTTCCAGGTTTCCGCAACGAAAGCGGTCCATTACCATGTCGCCTTTCAAAAGTACGTCAGTCTCCCGTCATTGCCGGTAGCGCTGATCCATCAGACGATAAGTTGGACAAACAGGGGTACAGGAGCTTTTCATCATGCAGCTAAGAAACAAACAGGACTTCTGGTCCGGTGTCATGTTCGTTGCGTTGGGCCTGGGCTTTGCCTTCCAGGCAACGAGCTATCAAATGGGAACCGCCGCCCGCATGGGCCCCGGCTATTTCCCCTTCTGGTTGGGCATCTGCCTGGCCATCCTGGGCGCCGTGGTCGGTCTGACCGCCCTGAGCCCCAAAGCTGAACAGACCGACGTCGGCCGCTTCGACTTCAAGATCCTCGGCATCATCGTGGGCTCGGTCATCCTGTTCGGCGTCCTCCTCCGCCCTCTCGGACTCTATCTCTCGCTGTTCATCCTGGTCGTCGCCAGCAGCACCGCCAGCCATGAGTTCAGCTGGAAGGTCGCACTCGCCAACGCCGTCTTCCTGGTGATCTTCTGCTGGCTGGCATTCATCAAGGGCCTGGGACTCATCTTCCCGCTGTGGCCGACTTTCCTGGGCATGAACTGAGGCGCCGACAAACATGGAACTCTTTGACAACCTGATGCTGGGTTTCTCGGTGGCGTTCACGCCCGAGAACCTGGCCTACGCCCTGCTGGGCTGCATTTTGGGTACCCTGATCGGCGTGTTGCCTGGCATCGGCCCCGTGCCGACCATCGCGATGCTGCTGCCCATCACCTATGTGCTGCCCCCCATCGCCGGCCTGATCATGCTGGCCGGCATCTATTACGGCGCGCAATATGGTGGCTCGACCACGGCCATCCTGGTGGCGCTGCCTGGAGAGACATCCGCGGTGGTGACAGTGCTGGACGGTCACCAGATGGCGCGCAACGGCCGCGCGGGCGCCGCGCTGGCCATCGCCGCGCTGGGCTCGTTCTTCGCCGGTTGCGTGGCCACGCTGCTGCTGGCCGCCTTCGCGCCTCCCCTGGCTGAAGTCGCGTTCAAGTTCGGCCCCGCCGAATACTTCTCGCTGATGATCCTGGGCCTGGTCGGCGCCGTGGTACTGGCCTCGGGCTCGCTGCCCAAGGCAATCTGCATGATCCTGCTGGGCCTGCTGCTGGGCATGGTGGGCACGGACGTGAACTCGGGCGTCGCGCGCTACGACTTCGGCATTCCTGAGCTGCAGGACGGCATCGACTTCGCGATCGTCGCCATGGGCGTGTTCGGCTTCGCCGAAATCATGACCAACCTGGAGCAGAAGGAAAACCGCGTCGACATCACCGACAAGATCGGCACGCTGTATCCCAACAAGCAGGAATTCAAGGAGGCCGCTCCCGCCGTGATCCGCGGTACGGCCCTGGGTTCGATGCTGGGCATCCTGCCCGGCGGCGGCGCCGTGCTGTCGTCCTTCGCGTCCTACACGCTGGAAAAGAAGATCGCCAAGGAGCCGAAACGCTTCGGCAAGGGCCACCCGGCCGGCCTGGCGGGTCCCGAATCGGCCAACAACGCCGCTGCGCAGACCTCCTTCATCCCGCTGCTGACGCTGGGTATTCCCGGCAATGCCGTGATGGCGCTGATGGTGGGGGCGATGACCATCCACAACATCCAGCCCGGCCCGCAGGTGATGAGCAGCCACCCGGAACTGTTCTGGGGCCTGATCGCCTCGATGTGGATCGGCAACCTGATGCTGGTGGTGCTGAACCTGCCGCTGATCGGCCTGTGGATCAAGCTGCTGAAGGTGCCTTACCGCATCCTCTTCCCGGCCATCCTGGTCTTCTGCACGATCGGCGTGTATTCGCTGAACTACAACTCGTTCGACATCTTCACCACCGCCATCTTCGGCATCGTCGGCTACATCTGGGCGAAGCTGAAGTGCGAAGGCGCCCCGCTGCTGCTGGGCCTGGTGCTGGGCCCCATGATGGAAGAGAACTTCCGCCGGGCGCTGCTGCTCTCGCGCGGCGAGTACATGACCTTCCTGGATCGTCCGCTGTCGGCCTCGCTGCTGGCTGCTGCTGCCCTGCTGGTGATCCTGGTCGCCCTGCCGAGCATCCGCAAGAAGCGCGAAGAGACCTTCGTCGAAGAAGAGTGATTCCCGCCCCATGCCAGCCCCAGCGGGGCTGGCGGCAGAATCCCAGAGCGCCCCGGCATGCCGGGGCGTTTTTTTTACCCGGAGACCCAGCCCGGCCCAGGCTTTACGCGGACATCGGCGCATGCTGCAACGCACACAAAAGCCTACGCTAAGCTACGGGTTTACCCCGAATCCGGCGGCACCCTTTCCATGCGCTTCGACTGGACCAATCCCTACCCCTCCCCCCGCGTGCCCGTCTTCGCCCGCGACGTCGTCGCCACCTCGCAGCCATTGGCCGCGCAGGCGGGCCTGCGCGTGCTGGCACAGGGCGGCAATGCCGTGGATGCTACCATCGCGGCAGCCTCCACCATCGCGCTGACCGAACCCGTCAGCAACGGGCTGGGCTCGGACTGCTTTGCAATCGTGTGGGATGGCGCCAAGCTGCACGGGCTGAACGCCTCCGGGCCTTCGCCCGCCGCCTGGAGTCCGGAATACTTCCAGCGCAAGCACAATGGCGCCGTGCCGCAACGGGGCTGGGACAGCGTCACGGTGCCTGGCGCCGTGGCCGGCTGGGCGGCCCTGCACGAGAAGCTGGGCAGCCTGCCTTTCGGTCAGGTCCTGGCGCCCGCCATCGACTACGCGGAACGCGGCTTCGCCATCTCGCCGGTCGTGCAGGCCAAGTGGGCCGCCCAGGCCGACCTGCTGAGCGGCCAGCCGGGCTTCGCCGAGCACTTCCTGCCGCGCGGACGCGTGCCTGCGATCGGCGAACAGTTCGTGCTGAAGGGCGCGGCCGACACCTTGCGCCGCATCGCCCACACCGAGGGCCGGGACTTCTATGAAGGCGAAACCGCGCACAAGCTGGTCGCCCATGCCCAGGCCCACGACGCGGCCCTGACGCTGCGCGACCTGCGGGACTTCCGCCCCGAATGGGTGACGCCCATTTCGATGGACTATCGCGGCTACACGCTGCACCAGATCCCGCCCAATGGCCAGGGCATCGCGGCGCTGATGGCGCTGGGCGTGCTGCGGCACTTCGACCTGACGGTGCGTGCCGTCGATCACGCGGACACGCAGCACCTGATGATCGAGGCCATGAAGCTTGCCTTCGCCGACGTCTACGCGCACGTGGCCGACCCTGCCCACATGACCCTGAGCGCCGAGACGCTGCTCAATGACGAGTACCTGGCCAGCCTGGCACGCCGCATCGACACCCGGCGTGCGCAGGTCTATACGAGCCAGCGCGCGCCGCTGGGCGGGACGATCTACCTGACCGCCGCGGACCGCAACGGCATGATGGTGAGCCTCATCCAGTCCAACTACATGGGCTTCGGCTCGGGCGTGGTCGTGCCGGGCACCGGCGTGAGCCTGCAGAACCGCGGCTTCGGCTTCAGCAACAAGGCCGGCCACCCCAATGTGGTGGGCGGCGGCAAGCGGCCTTTCCACACCATCATCCCCGGTTTCCTGACCCGCGAAGGCGCCCCCGTCATGAGCTTCGGCGTGATGGGCGGCAACATGCAGCCGCAAGGCCAGGTGCAGACGCTGGTGCGCATGCTGGACTACGGCCAGCAGCCGCAATCCGCGTGCGACGCGCCGCGCTGGAAATGGAACGAGGGCCTGTCGGTGGACGTGGAGGCAGGCGTGTCCGCCGGACTGCGTTCGGCGCTGGGCGCGCGCGGCCATGTGCTGGAGGCCCGGCCGGATGCCTACATGGACTTCGGCTCGGGGCAGTTCATCTGGCGGCTGGGCAATCCGGCCGTGGATGGCTACGTCGCGGCCAGCGACAGCCGGCGCGACGGACTGGCCGCCGGCTTCTGAGCCCATCGGGCTGCCGTGGGCGGGTTGCTTTGCGCTAGACTCGGGACTCCTGACGCCTGACACCCACCTCACGGAGACAAGATAAATGGCCTCGGTTGCTAGCAAGTCCTACGAATCCACTCCCCCGCTGAAAGTCGCTTTCCTGGGCCTGGGCGTCATGGGCCTGCCCATGGCTGGCCACCTTGCGCTGGCCGGCCATTCCGTCACCGTCTACAACCGCACGCCCGCCAAGGCCGAGGCGTGGGTAGCGGAGTTCGGCGGCAGCCATGCCAAGACCCCGCGCGTAGCGGCGCAGGATGCACAGATCGTGTTCGCCTGCGTGGGCAACGACGACGACCTGCGCAGCGTGGTGCTGGGCGATGACGGCGCCTTCGCCGGCATGAAGCAGGGCGCGATCTTCGTCGATCACACGACGGCCTCGGCCAACGTGGCGCGCGAGCTGTATGACGTGGCCAAGGGCCTGGGCCTGCATTTCGTGGACGCCCCCGTCTCGGGCGGCCAGGCCGGCGCGGTGAACGGCGTGCTGACCGTGATGTGCGGCGGCGAGCAAGGCGCCTTCGACAGCATCCGCGACGTGGCAGGCGCATTCGCGCGCGCGGTCACGCTGGTGGGCGGCCCCGGCGCCGGCCAGCTGGCCAAGATGGTCAACCAGATCTGCATTGCCGGCCTGGTGCAAGGCCTGTCGGAAGCCATCGCCTTCGGCCAGTCGGCCGACCTGGACATGAAGCTGGTGCTGGACGTCATCAGCAAGGGCGCCGCCCAGAGCTGGCAGATGGAGAACCGCGGCAAGACGATGGTCGACGGCAAGTTCGACTTCGGCTTCGCGGTGGACTGGATGCGCAAGGACCTGAGCCTCGTGCTGGACGAAGCCCGCCGCAACGGCGCGCGGGTGCCCGTCACCGCCGTGGTGGACCAGTTCTATGCCGACGTGCAGAAGCAGGGTGGCGGCCGCTGGGACACCTCCAGCCTGATCACCCGCCTGAAGGCCTGATGTTCCTGGCGCGGGCCCCCGGCCCGCGCATGTTCCCATGCGTCAATTCCTGATTTCAGTGCACAACCAGTTGCCCTCCTGGGCAGGAAGCTGGTTCAACGTCCTGGCCCTGCTCGCGCAGGTCGGGCTGATCGTCCTGGCCGCCTGGCTGGCCATGCGCGTGGCGCGCATGCTGATCAGGCGGCTGGCCAAGACCTATACCCTGCCCTACGACCTCGCGATGCTGACCACGCGCGTGGTGGCCTTCGTGGTGTACGGCGGCGCGATGCTCTGGGCGCTGGAGCGCCTGGGCGTGTCCGGCACGGTGCTGTGGACGGCCCTGACCGGCTTCGCGGCGGTGGGCGCGGTGGCGTTCTTCGCCGCCTGGAGCGTGCTGTCCAACCTGTTCTGCGCGCTGCTCATCTTCACCACGCGCGCCTTCCGGCCCGGCGACCTGATCGAGCTCATCGAGAGCGGCGACAAGCCCGGCATCCGCGGCCGCGTGCTGGACATCAACCTGGTCTACACCACGCTGGTGGAGGCCGATGCCGGCACGGGCAGCCATACGCTGCAGGTGCCCAACAGCCTCTTCTTCCAACGCGTGCTGCGGCACTGGCGCGACACGAGCTCTCCCGCCGAGCGGTGAACTCGTCCGCGCGCCCCGAACAGGAAGCGTCGTGCACGACCTGAACGATCTTTATTATTTTGCCCAGGTCGTGGAGGCCGGCGGCTTCAGCGCCGCGGCCCGCCGCCTGGACATTCCGAAGTCCCGCCTGTCCCGCCGCATCGCCCTGCTCGAGGAGCGCCTGCAGATGCGCCTCCTGCAGCGCACGACGCGGCGGCTGAGCCTGACGGCGGCAGGCGAGCGTTATCTGCAGTATTGCCGCGCCGTCACCGAGTCGGCGCTGGCCGCCGACGAGGCGATCGAGCAATTGCGCGCCGAACCGTCGGGAACGGTGGTGATGAGCGCCCCCATCGCGCTTGCGCATGAAGCCCTGCCCAAGCTGATGCCCGAGTTCCTGCGTGCGTGGCCGAAAGTGTCCGTGCAGATCATTGCCTCGAACCGCCGCATCGATCTCATCCGTGAAGGGGTGGACCTGGCCCTGCGCGTCCGTGAAAAGCTGGATACCGACGCGGAGATGGTGGCGCGCCAATTGGGATCGAGCGCGTCGTACCTGGTGGCCAGCCCCGAGTTCCTGCGCCGCCACGGCGCGCCGCAGCACCCCGCCGAACTCGCCGATGCGCGTACGCTGGCTTTCAGCGACACGCGCGGCCCGGTGCGCTGGGCCCTGCAAGGCCCGCGCGAGGAAAGCGTATCGGTGACGGTGACCCCGCAGATGGCGTGCAACGATTTCCCGGTGCTGGTGGAGGCCGCCATCCATGATGGCGGCATCGTGCTGCTGCCCGACGTGGCCGTGGCCGATCCCATGCGGGCGGGCAAGCTGGTGCAGGTATTGCCGAACTGGTCAGCCCCGACCGGCATCGTGCACATCATCTACCCTTCGCGCCGGGGCATGCTGCCCGCGGTGCGCACGCTGGTGGACTTCCTGGCGCGCCGCCTGCCGCAGGTCTATGCCATGGGACCGCACGCGCCCCAGCCGCCCGCTCAGTAACCCCGCTCGCGGGCCACGACGCCCGACGGCGTGCCGCCCGCCGCGAACACCCGGATCTTCTCGGCGATCTGCGCGATGGTCTCGGCGCGCAGCGTGCGGGCCGCCACGTGCGGCGTGACGTGGATCTTCGGGTGGGCCCAGAACGGATGCCCTTCGGGCAAGGGTTCGGTGCGGAAGACATCCAGCGTGGCGCCAGCCAGCGGGCCGTTTTCCAGCACGTGCAGCAGGTCTTCCTCGACCAGGTGCTGGCCACGGCCCACGTTGATGAGATGGCTGTCAGGCAGCAGGCGGCCCAGCGTGTCACGGTTCAGGATGTCGCGCGTTTCGTCGGTGAGCGGCAGGACATTGACCAGCACGCGGGTGCGCGCGAGGAACCCGGGCAGGGCATCGATGCCGGCATGGACCTCCACGCCCGGCACCTCGCCGCCGCTGCGCGACCAACCCGCGACGGGAAAGTCGAACGCGGCCAGCGATTGCGCCACGCGCCGCCCCACCACGCCCAGGCCCAACACACCCACCGGCCACTGCGCGCGGCGGATGGGCGGCGTCTTGTGCCAGCGGCCATCGCGCTGCGCGGCGTCATAGACGTCGAAATCGCGCGCCGCGCGCAGGATCGCGTAGAGCGCGTACTCGGCCATCTGCACCGACATGCCCGCATCTTCCAGGCGCACCAGCGTGGCCGACGCCGGCAAGGTCCCCGAGGCCAGCAAGGCATCGACGCCCGCTCCCAGGTTGAACACCCCACGCAGGCCCGGCTCGGTCTTGAAGAATTCCGCCGGCGGCTGCCACACGATGGCCGCATCCGCGCCCCGCGGCGCATCGCCCGGCTGCCAGGCGGTCACCTGGATCCCCGGCAAGGCCTTCGCAAACTCCCCTACCCAACGTTCCGTGTCATAGCCTTCGGCAGCAAACAGCACATGCATGAATCCAGTCTCCTCTGGTTGGAATGTCCCGCCCCTCGCCCCTGTACCGCATGTGGCGGTCCAATCCGGGGTGCCGCGGAGCCGGCTCTGCCGGTCCGCCAGCACCGCCCCCCTGGGGGGGAAGCGCGCAGCGCTTCGGGGGGGAGACATCCTTGGGGGTGGGAATAAAAAACAGGCGATAACCGTAGCACGGTTATCGCCTGGAAAGACAGGACAGACCCGGGATCAGCCGGCCTGCACCTGAGGAGACAGCTCCCGGCGGCGCGCACGGATGGCCGAGAAGGTCAGCCAGCCCACGAGCGCCACGCAGGCCGCGACGAAGCCCAGGCTGATGGGACGTTCGACGAAGATCATCAGGTCGCCGCGCGACAGCAGCAGCGCACGGCGGAAGTTCTCTTCGACCATGGGACCGAGCACGAAACCGAGCAGCAGGGGTGCGGGTTCGAAGCGCAGGCGCATGAAGAAGTAGCCCACCACGCCGAAGAGCGTGACCATCGCGACGTCGAAGAGGTTGTTGTTCGTGCTGTAGACCCCCACGCACACGAAGAACAGGGCCGCGGGGAAGAGATAGCGGAACGGCACCGACAGCATGCGGATCCACATGCCGATGAGCGGCAGGTTGAGCAACAGCAGCAGCACGTTGCCGACCCAGAAGCTGGCGATCAGCCCCCAGAACATGTCGCCGTGCTCGATCATCATCTGCGGGCCCGGCTGGATGCCGTGGATGATCAGCGCGCCCAGCATCAGCGCCATCACGGGGTCACCCGGGATGCCCAGGCTCATCGTGGGGATGAAGCTGGTCTGCGTCGAGGCGCTGGTGGCGGCCTCGGGGCCGGCGATGCCTTCGATGGCGCCGCGACCGAAGCGGCGCGGTTCCTTGGCGGCCTTCTTCTCGGCGGCGTAGGAGATGAACGAGGCGATCGTCGGGCCGGTGCCGGGCAAGACGCCGAAAGCCGCGCCGATGGCCGTGCCGCGCACCAGCGCGCCGCGCGACTGCTTGATGTCGCCCTTTTGCGGACGCATCGATTTCATCGAGATGCCGCCGCCGCCGATGATCTTGGCGCTGGAGTCGATGCGATTGACGTTCTTCAGGAAGTCGGCGATGCCGAAGAGGCCCATGGCCAGCGCCACGATCTGCAGCCCGTCGCTGAGTTCCAGGATGCCGAAGTGGAAACGCATGACGCCGGTGTTGACGTCGGTGCCGATCACGCCGAGCACCAGGCCCACCAGCACCATGGCCACGCCCTTCACCGCCGAGCCCTTGGCCAGCGTGGCGCCGGCCAGCAGGCCCAGCATCATCATGGCGAAGTATTCGGCGGGACCGAACTTGAAGGCCACTTCCACCAGCATCGGCGAGAAGAGGATCATGGCCAGGATGCCGACGGTCGCGCCGCAGAACGACGAGAACATCAGCATGAAGAGCGCGGACCCAGCCTTGCCCTGGCGCGCCAGCGGATTGCCGTCCAGGCAGGCCACGGCGTGCGAGGCCGTGCCCGGCAGGTTCAGCATGATGGAGGTGATGCCGCCACCGTACTGCGAACCGTAGTAGATGCCCGAGAGCATGACCAGCGCCGCGGTGGGCGTCATGGTGTAAGTCAGGGGCAGCAGGATGGAGATGGCGGCCAGCACGCCCATGCCGGGGAGCACCCCGATCAGGTTGCCCATGAAGACGCCGAAAGCGGCCCACATCAGGTTGTCCAGCGCGAAGGCGACGGAGAACCCGTGCATCAAGTTATTGAAGATATCCATGTTCGATCAGCCCCAACGCAGCAGCGGGAATTGCAGCTGCAAGCCCCACGAGAAAATGGCGCAGCCCACGACGGTCACGCCCAAGGCAAGCAGCAGCGCGGTGCGCCAGGTGTGTTCGCGGTCGCCCATGGCGGCGATGAAGACCAGCGCAAAGGTGGCCGGCACCAGGCCGCCGTAGCGGCCGAGGATCATGAAGGCCACCAGCCCGCCCAGGATGCAGGCCCAGCCGCGCCACTCGGGCGGACCCATTTCATCGCCCTCTTCGTCGGGCGGCAGCGTCTTGGCGGTGACGATGATGAGCACGCCCATCAGCGCCAGCAGCACGCCCAGGATGATGGGGAAAAGCCCCGGGCCCATGCGCGAGAGGCTGCCCACCTGGTACAGGTTGCCGCCGATCACGACGGCAATGCCCAGCCCGATCATGATCCCCCCGGCCCACCATTCGCGCCGCATGACGCTTGGCGGAACAACTATCTTCGGTTCCACGGATGTACTCCCCCTTTCTTGTAGGCATGCGCCGCCACCCGCATGGCACAAGGTTTTGCGAGCAACTGACGCGCAGTTGAAAGTGCAGGAGTCTAGGAAGCGAGGCTTGCGATTTGCTTTCGCGGATGTGTAACAGCGTGGATTAAAAAACACGCGTCACAGAGGGAAGCGCACACGATGCGCGGGAAATCCCCAATGCAAAGATGGAACCGGAAAGAAGGAATCAGCCGTGTGTTCAGCCGCGCGGCAGACGCAACACCGCGCGCAATCCCACGCCGCCATCGGCACGCACTTCGCCGTCTTCCAGCGTGGCATCGCCGCCGTTGCGGCGCGCATAGGCGCGCGCGATGGCAAGGCCAAGGCCCGAACCAGAACCGCCTTCGCCCTTCTCCACGCCGGCCCTGTCGAAGCGCCCGAAGGCGCGCTCGCGCAGCCCCGGCTCGAGACCGGGCCCGTCGTCGGTGACGGCCAGCAGCACGTCGGTCTCGCCAGGCTCGACGGAGACCGTGATGCACGCGCCAGGGGGCGCGTAATGCAGGGCGTTGTGGACGAGATTCGAGAGCGCTTCCTGCAACTCGGCCTCGATGCCTTGCACGACCAGCGGCCAGCGCGCCCCGCCCTCATCGGCGTCCGGCGCGGGCGAGGTCAGGCAACCGAGATCCTGCTTTTTCTCGCGGGCGAGCGGCAGGTAGCGCAACACCACGGCCCGCGCCAGCTCGTCGACATCGACGGCCTGTGCCGTGCGTTCGTCCTCGTGGCTGGCGTGCGCGAGCGACAGCAACTGCTCGGTCAGGCGCCGGGTACGGCCAAGTTGCTCGATGAGCGCATGCAGGCCTTCGCGCATGCGTTGCGGATCGCGCTCACGCAAGGCGTATTCGGCCTGCGTGAGCATGATGGCAAGCGGCGTGCGGAGTTGATGCGAGGCATCGGCCAGGAAGGCGGATTGCTCTGCCAGCATGTCGCCATAGCGGGCGATGTGATGGTTCACGGCCTCGACCAGCGGCACGACCTCGTTCGGCACCCGCGAGGGATCCAGGGGCTTCAGGTCTTGCGGGGAACGGCTGCGGATTTCATTGCGCAGGCGATAGAGCGGCCGCAAGGCCAGGGCCACGCCCAGCCACACCAGCAGCACCACCAGCACGACCATGCGGGCATCGCGCAGGGCCTCCTGCTGCCGGCCGCGCTCCTCGGCGTTCAGGCGCGGCCCCATGCTTTCGGCCACCTGCACCAGCACCTGGCGATGCGCGCCGCGATAGAACAGGTCGCGCCAGATCGCCACCACCCGCACCGGGTCGTTGCGATAGACCGAATCGTAGAAGACGGGTTCGCCCGCCTCGGCAGGCCATTGGGGCGGCATCGGCATGTCGGGCATGCCGATGAGCGCCCGCCCTGGCAGCACGGGCGAGCCTCTGCCTGGCGCGATGGGCGGATCGATTTCCTCGACCCGGTAGTACTTGCGCAGGCCCGCGCGCGACTCCAGCAGCACCTGCGCATACATGGGTGCGCTGATGCGCAGGGTCAGGTCGTTGGCGAATTCGACGCTGCTTTCCAGCACGCGCGCCGGCTCGAGCAAGCTGCTGTCGTAGGCTTCGGCGGTGATCTCGGACAGGGTGCGGTAGTCGTTCCAGCTGTCGATCATCAGCAGGCCGATGATGCCTGGCAGCAGCAAGGCCACGAGCAGCGGCCGGATGCCGACACGCGGCACCACGACGTCGATGAGACGGAACAGCCGCCAGTTAGCCGGGTGCGGCTTCACTGGCTTCGCTGGCCACGCTTTCCAGCATGTAGCCCAGGCCGCGGACCGTGGTGATGCGCACGTCGCTGCCCGCCAGCTTCTTGCGCAGGCGGTGCAGCACGACCTCGATGGCGTCGAGGTTGGCTTCGCTGTCGTGGGTGAAGACCTTGCCGAAGAGGCTGGACTTGTCGACCGGATAGCCGCTGCGGGTGAGCAATGCCGCCAGCGCGGCGTGCTCGCGTGGCGTGAGGAAAAGCAGGCCGCCGTCCAGGGTGAAGGAACGGCTTTCGCTGTCATAGGACAGCGACCCGCACTGCAGGCGCGGGTGCTGGCGGCCACGGCTGCGGCGCACCAGCGCGGTCAGGCGCGCTTCCAGTTCTTCCAGCGCGAAGGGCTTGGTGAGGAAATCGTCGGCGCCCAGGTTCAGGCCGCGCACGCGGTCCTGCAGGGCGCCCTGCGCCGTCAGGAGCAGCACCGGGGTGCTGTCGCTGCGATTGCGCATCTCGCGCAACAGCACCAGGCCGTGCTTGTCGGGCAGGCGCAGGTCCATGACGATGGCGTCGTATTCGTTGCCCGCCATGAAAGCCTCGGCCGTGCGCGCATCGGCCGCGTGGTCGGGGACGAAGCCGCTTTGAGACAGCGCCCGGACCAGCCAGGCGGCCATCTCGCGTTCGTCTTCAACCAGCAATATGCGCATACGTGTCGCTTCCTTCTGCGGGAGACTGCGCGCCGGACGCGCCGTCTCCCCGGTTTCCATGCACCCGCTGGCGCAGATAGCGGGTTTCCTGCTGCCGCCGGAACAGGATGACCGACAGCTCGTTCAGCGCCTGGGTATAGACGTCGCGCTTGAACTCGATGACCGCATCCAGCGGCACCCAGTACTTGCTCCAGCGCCAGGCGTCGAACTCGGGGTGCGCCGTGGCGCGCAGGCAGACATCGCTGTCGCGGCCCATGAGCCGCAACAGGAACCAGATCTGCTTCTGGCCTTTGTAATGACCGCGCCACTCACGGCGCACGAAATTCTCCGGCACGTTATAACGCAGCCAGTCGCGTGTTCGCCCCAGGATCCGGACATGTTCGGGCCGCAGGCCCACTTCCTCGTGGAGCTCGCGGTACATTGCCTGCGCAGGACTTTCACCGTGCTTGATGCCGCCTTGCGGAAACTGCCAGGCGTGTTCGCGCAGCCGCTTACCCCAAAAGACCTCGTTCTTGTGGTTGACGAGGATGATGCCGACATTGGGACGGTAGCCTTCGCGATCGAGCATGGGCCACCTCCAGCGAATTCAATACAATTGCATCCGATTATACGTATCTGAAGTCCGATCTGCCGACCCCCGGAGCCCCTGGCCAATCTATGCGTGCCTCACGTTACCACCTGAATACCCTGAAAGAAGCCCCTTCCGACGCCGAAGTGGCCAGCCACCAGCTCATGACGCGGGCCGGCATGATCCGCAAGCTGGCCGGCGGCATCTATACCTATATGCCGCTCGGGCTGAAGGTCATCCGCAAGGTCGAGGCCATCGTCCGCGAGGAGATGAACGGCGCGGGCGCCGTCGAACTGCTGATGCCCGTCGTCCAGCCCGCCGAACTCTGGAAGGAGTCGGGCCGCTGGGAGCAGTACGGCGCCGAGCTGCTGCGCATCAAGGACCGCCACGACCGCGATTTCGTCCTGCAGCCCACGTCGGAAGAAGTCATCACCGACATCGCGCGCAACGAGATCCACAGCTGGCGCCAGCTGCCGGTGAACTTCTATCACATCCAGACCAAGTTCCGGGACGAGCGCCGCCCCCGCTTCGGCCTGATGCGCGGCCGCGAATTCACCATGAAGGACGCGTACTCCTTCGACCGCGACGACGAGGGCGCACAGCGCAGCTATGACGTCATGTACGACGCGTACATGCGCATCTTCAAGCGCCTGGGGCTGGAATTCCGCGCCGTGGCGGCCGACACCGGCTCCATCGGCGGCGACCGCAGCCACGAGTTCCAGGTGATCGCCGACACCGGCGAAGACCTGCTGGTCTACGATCCGGGCTCGGACTACGCGGCCAACATCGAGCTGGCCCACGCGCCCAGCCTGCTGGCCGAGCGCGCCGCGCCCGCCGAGTCGCTGGCCAAGACCCCGACGCCCGGCGCGGCCAAGTGCCAGGCCGTGGCCGACCTGCTGGGCATCCCGCTGGCACGCACCGTGAAATCGCTGGTGCTGGCGACCGATCCCGAGGACGGCCCCGCACAGATCTGGCTGCTGCTGCTGCGCGGCGACCACGAGCTGAATGAAGTGAAGGCCGGCAAGCTGCCGGGCCTGAAGGCCGGCTGGCGCTTCGCCACAGAGTCCGAGATCGTCGAGCATTTCGGCTGCAAGCCCGGCTACCTGGGCCCCATCGGCACGGCCAAGCCCGTGCGCGTGGTGGCGGACCTGACCGTCGCCAACATGAGCGACCTGGTCTGCGGCGCCAACGCCGAAGACTTCCACTACACCGGCGTGAACTGGGGCCGCGACCTGCCCGAACCCGAATTGGTGGCGGACCTGCGCAACGTGGTGGCCGGCGACATCGGTCCCTCCGGCCAGGGCCTGGCGATCCAGCGCGGCATCGAGGTCGGCCACGTGTTCTTCCTGGGCACGAAGTATTCCGAGGCGCTCAATGCGACCTTCCTGGACGAGACCGGCAAGCCGGCGCTGCTGCGCATGGGCTGCTATGGCATCGGCATCACCCGCATCGTGGGCGCCGCCATCGAGCAGAACCACGATGCGCGCGGCATCATCTGGCCGGCCGCCATCGCCCCCTTCCAGGTGGCCATTTGCCCCGTGGGCTGGGGGAAAAGTGCAACGGTTCGTGACGAGGCGGAAAAGCTCTACGCGGCCCTGCAGGAACAAGGCGTGGACGTGATCCTGGACGATCGCGACCAGCGCCCGGGGGTCATGTTCGCCGAGTGGGAGCTCATCGGGGTGCCGGTGCGCGTAACAGTTGGAGAACGCGGCCTTGCCGACGGTGTGGTGGAATTGCAGTCCCGCCGCCAGGGCGAGAACGTGAAGGTCGCCGTGGGCGATGCGCTGGCGCAGACCCTGGCCGCGCTGGCCCAGGCCTGAACGGCAGACTCTGCCGGATTTGCCGAACCCGCAACGTGACTGCTGACGCCTTGCCGAGATCCACCCTGCAGGTTCGTGTCTATTACGAAGACACGGACGCGGGCGGGGTGGTTTTCTATGCCAACTATCTCAAGTTCCTGGAACGCGCCCGCACCGAGTGGCTGCGCGCGCTGGGCATCAACCAATCGACCATGGCCGTCACCGAGCAACGCCTTTTCGTGGTGCGCTCGCTGGACATGGATTACCGCAAGCCGGCGCGGCTGGATGACCTGCTGACCATCCACAGCGAGATCACCAAGCTGGGCCGTGCTTCGATACACTTCGCGCAACACGCAGAACGCGATGGGGAACTGCTCGTGTCGGGCAACATCCAAATCTGCTGCGTCGACGCCGTCAACCTGCGACCCGCCGCCTTACCTCCCACGCTAGTGGACGTGCTGCGGGCCAACCTACGGGACCTACGGGAATAACCATGCAAGTCACGAATGACATGTCGATACTGAAGCTGATCCTGGACGCCAGCGTGCCAGTGCAGCTCATCATGCTGATCCTGCTCGGCATCTCGATCCTGTCGTGGACCTTCATCTTCGCCAAGCGGTCCGCGCTGAAGCAGGCCGACCTGCAGACCCGCCGCTTCGAGAACGACTTCTGGTCGGGCGGCGACCTGACGATGCTGCAGCAGGCCGTGGCCAGCCGCCGCGCCGAACACGGCGCGCTCGCGCGCATCTTCGATGCCGGCATGAGCGAATTCGCCAAGGCCCGCCGCAACAATCCCGGCGGCGATGTCCAGACCGTGCTGGACGGCCCGCGCCGCGCCATGCGCGCCGCCTACCAGCGCGAGATGGACTCGCTGGAATCGCGCCTGAACTTCCTGGCCTCGGCCGGCTCGGTCAGCCCCTACATCGGCCTGCTGGGCACCGTGTGGGGCATCATGCACGCCTTCCTGGGCCTGGCCAACGTGCAGCAGGCCACCCTGGCCTCGGTGGCGCCCGGCATCGCCGAAGCACTGATCGCCACGGCCATCGGCCTCTTCGCCGCCATTCCCGCGGTCGTGGCCTACAACCGCTACACCCACGACATCGACCGGCTGTCGATCCGCTTCGACGCCTTCGTGGACGAATTCCTGAACATCCTTCAACGTCAGGTGCGCTAAATGCCTTCGGTCCGATCGAGCAGCGGCCGCGGCGGCCGGCGCCTCAAGAACGAGATCAACGTCGTCCCCTACATCGACGTCATGCTGGTGCTGCTGGTCATCTTCATGGTCACCGCGCCCCTCATCACGCCGGGCATGATCGAACTGCCCTCGGTGGGCCAGGCCTCGGAGGTCAAGGCCGTGCCGCTGGAAGTCCAGATCTCCGAGGACGGCAAGGTCGCCGTGCGCATGCGCGAAGCCGGTTCGCAGCCGCAGGACATCGCCCGCGAATCGCTGGTGCAGGAAGTCCAGGCGCGCCTGACGCCCGAGACCCCGGTCGTCATTGCCGCCGACGGCCGCGTGCCCTACGAGCAGGTGGTCAAGGCCATGGACGAGCTGCGCGCCAGCGGGATCACCCGCCTGGGCCTGCTGGTCGACCAGAGCGGCGCGCCGACCAACGCCACGCCCGCACGCCGCTGATGGCGGCGCGCCTCCCGCAAGCACTCAATCATCCATGCCGCCCGTGAATTCCAACGACACCGACCGCAACGGCATGCCGCCGCCGCCCAGCGACAAACGCGCGCTGCTGCTGGCCGTGGGCGTGCACGTGCTGCTCCTGGTGGTGCTGATCTTCGGCATGGCCTGGCGCAGCGAGACGCCCGGCCCGGTCCAGGTCGAGCTGTGGGCGCCGGGCGACAGCCCGAATGCCCGCCAGCCGGAGCCTGAACCCGAGCCCGAGCCGGAACCCGAACCCGAGCCGCCGCAACCCCAGCCGCAGCCCGAGCCGGAACCCGCGCCGCCGCCGCCTCCGCCGCCCCCTCCTCCTCCCGCGCCCCCCAAGGTCGAAGCGCCCGATCCCGAGATCGCGCTGGCCGAAGCCCGCAAGCGCAAGCAGGAGGAAGAGGAAAAGGCACGCGCCGCCGCCGAAGCCAAGCGCAAGGAAGAAGCGCGCAAGGAAGAGGAACGCCTGAAGCAGGAACGCGAGAAGGCCGAAAAGGCCGAACGCGAGCGCCTGGAGCAGGAACGCGCCGCCGCCGAGAAGAAGGCCAAGGAAGAGGCTGCCAAGAAGGAAGCCGCTGCCAAGGAAACCGCCGCGAAGAAGGCTGAAGCCGAAAAGGCCGCAGCGGAGAAGGCCGCGGCGGAAAAGGCGGCTGCCGAGAAGAAGGCCGCCGCCGAGAAAAAGGCCAAGGAAGACGCGGCCAGGAAGGCGGCCGCCGAGAAGAAAGCCAAGGAAGATGCCGCCAAGAAGGCTGCCGCCGACCGCGACCGCCAGCTGCGCGAAGCCATGCGCGGCGACGCCCTGGGCGCCGCCGGCCTGCCGGGCGGCACCGCCGACCGCAACCAGGCGGGCGGCGGCCGGGACGACGGCTATGCCGGCAAGGTGCGCGCCTGCGTGCAACCCGGGGTGGCCTATCCTGTCCCGACACGCTCCGGCTCGTCCAATCCGACCGCGGAATACCGGGTACAGTTACGTAACGACGGCACGGTGACCGGCGTCAACATGACTCGTTCGTCCGGCATCAGCGGCTTCGACCGCGCGGTCGAGAACGGCATCCGCCGCTGCTCGCCCTTCCCCAAGCCCAGCACGGGTGGCTATCCGTCCACCATTGACGTGACCTACCGCATGTACGACTAGGAGATAGCAGCAATGACTCCCGACATTTCCCGACAGCGCGCCTCGCGCGCGCAGGCACAGGAGACGGCTCGCACCCGCAACCTGTGGAAAATGCTGGCCAGCTTCACGCTGGTCATGCTGACCCTGATGTTCTGGCAATCGGCGCACGCCCAGTTGCGCGTGGACATCTCGGGCACCGGCGCCCAGCAATACCCCATCGCCATTGCCGACTTCACCGGCAACGACGCAGGCCGCACCGTGGCGGAAATCATCCGTGCCGATCTGACCCGCACCGGGCGCTTCCGCCTGGTGAGCGCGTCCGGCAGCGAGCTGACCTCGGAAACTCCGGTCAACTACGATGACTGGCGCAACCGTGGCGCCGATCACCTGTCCTACGGCAGCATCACGCGCTCGGCCGACGGCCGCTACGAAATCCGCTACCGCCTAGCCGACACGGTCCAGGGCGGCCAGGCCGACGGCGTGGCGTTCTCGGGCACCGAACGCGAACTGCGCCGCATCTCGCACCAGATCGCCGACCGCATCTACGAAAAGATCACCGGCGTGCGCGGCGTGTTCTCGACCCGCATCGCCTACGTGCTGAAGCAAGGCAGCCAGTACGAGCTGCAGATTGCCGATGCCGACGGCCAGAATCCGCAAGTGGCCCTGCGTTCGAAAGAGCCCATCATCTCGCCCGCCTGGTCGCCCGACGGCTCCCGGCTGGCCTATGTGAGCTTCGAGTCCGGCAAGCCCGTGGTGTACGCGCACACGCTGGCGACCAGCCAACGTGTACCCGTGGCCAACTACAAAGGTAACAATTCCGCGCCCGCCTGGTCGCCCGACGGCAGCCAATTGGCCGTGGTGCTGACCCGTGACGGCCTGTCGCAGATCTATATCGTGGGGGCCGACGGCCAGAACCTGCGCCGCGTGACGCGCTCGCCGCTCATTGATACGGAACCGACTTTCTCGCCCGATGGCCGCAGCCTGTACTTCACCAGCGATCGCAGCGGCAGCCCGCAGGTCTACCGCACCGGACTGGACGGCGGCAACCCGCAGCGCGTGACCTTCAACGGCAGTTACAACATTTCACCCAGAATTTCCCCTGATGGAAAAACCCTGCTGTACGTTACTCGTCGTGAAGGCACTTTTCGGATCGCTGCCCTGGACATTGCGTCCGGCAACGAAACCCTGCTGACCCAAGGCCCCGACGACCAATCTCCCAGTTTCGCGGCCAATGGTTTGGAAGTACTATACGCCGCCGTTCAGAACGGGCGCAGTGTACTGGCCGGGGTTTCAAGCGATGGTCGTGTTCGCTCCACGCTGTCGGTGCTGAACGGCGAGGTACGGGAACCCACGTGGGGACCCTTCCTCAACGCAAATTGAGTTGTTTCGTACCAACAAACGTGTGAGTCTCTTTAAAGGAAAATCATGAGATCGCGCATTGCCAAAAGCCTTACCGTCGTTGCTCTGGCGTCCGCCCTGGCCGCCTGCAGCTCCGTGGATCTGGATGATCAGGCCAAGACCGGTCAAGGTGGCACCGCCGGTCAGGGAACCTCGACGGGCGCTTCGTCCGGCCAGATTCTCGACCCCTTCAACCCGCAAAGCATCCTGGCGCAACAGCGCTCGGTGTATTTCGACTATGACAGCTACACGGTGACCGAACAGTACCGTGGCGTGGTGGAAAACCATGCCCGTTACCTGACCGGCAACACGCAGCAACGCGTCATTCTCGAAGGCAACACCGACGCCCGTGGCGGCGCCGAGTACAACCTGGCCCTGGGCCAGCGTCGTGCGGATGCCGTGCGTCGCACGCTCACCCTGCTGGGCGTGTCGGACAGCCAGATCGAAACGATCAGCCTGGGCAAGGAAAAGCCGAAAGCGACGGGTAACACCGAAGCCGACTACGCTGAAAACCGCCGGGCCGACTTCGTCTATCGTCGCTGATCCCGTTGAGTGACAGGATGCCCGGTAGGCGCCGCGCCGTGTGTTGCGGCAAGCGCTTACCGGGCGTTTGTGTTTTTGATTGCTGGAAAGACCCATGCGCGCATCTGCCCTGACCCCGTTCATCTCCCGTACCCTGCTGGCCACCAGCCTGGCCGCCGCCGCGCTCGTCAGCGCCCCGGCCCACGCGTTCTCCGACGATGAAGCGCGCCGCGCCATCCTCGAACTGCGCCAGCAGATCAAGCAGATCACCGAGCAGAACCAGCGCGCCACCTTGCAGTTGGCCGGCCAGATCGACGCGCTGCAACTGGAAGTGATGCGCCTGCGCGACCAGGTCGAGCTGGCTTCCCGTCCGGTGCCCACGGCGCAAGGCCAGCAACAGGGCCGGGGCGGCCAGCAGGCCGTGGCCGACCCGCAAGAGCAAGGCACCTATGAAGGCGCCATCGACCTCTTCCGCAAGGGCCAATACAAGGAAGCCGCGGAAGCCCTGTCGGCCTTCGTCGCGCTGTACCCGCAAAGCGAACTGACGCCTACCGCCGAGTTCTACCTGGGCAGCAGCCACTATGCGCTGAAGGATTTCAAGGGCGCCATCTCGCAACTGCAGAACATGGTCCAGACCCACCCGGACAACGACCGTGCGCCGGATGCGCTGCTGGTCGTTGCCGGCGGCCAGATCGAACTGAACGACCGCGCCGCCGCCAAGGCGACGCTGCAACGGATCGTGCGCGACTATCCGCAGACGCCCGCGGCCGATACCGCCGGCAAGCGCCTGCAACTGCTCTGATCCACGCGGTTCCAGGCATGGCCACGCTGGCGCCCCGAGGGGCGCCAGTTTGTTTTTGCAGCCAGGGAAAATGCAGCGCGCGCGTGCGTTCGCCCTTCGATGCCGCGAGGCCTGACGCGCCTCAGGCCGCACAGGATCGTATACAAAAATTGTGCATTATTATTTAATGGCATTTTCCCCGAGCCCATGCCGTCCCGACCATGACTTCCGACACTTTTCGCGCAGCGGCCCGCGCCTTGCTTGACCGCGCGGACATTCTGGCCGGCCACACGGAGACGCCCGGCCAACTGACGTGCACGTACATGACCGAGGCCCACCAGGCCGTGGCCAGCCAACTGGCGCAGTGGCTGCGCACCGCCGGTTGCGACAGCGTCCATGTCGACGCCGTCGGCAACGTGCTGGGCCGCTATCACGGCACCGGCGCGGGTGTCGCGGGCCGCCTCGTCACCGGCAGCCACTATGACACGGTGCGCAACGGCGGACGATACGATGGCCGGCTCGGCATCCTGATGGGCATCGGGCTGGTGGAGGCCTTGCACACGCGGGGCATACGCCTGTCCCGCGACCTGGAGGTCGTCGCTTTCGCGGAAGAGGAAGGTGTGCGCTTTGGCAGCACCTTTCTGGGCTCCTCGGCCTATGCGGGACATTTCGACGATCGCTTGCTGACGACCCTCGACCGGGCTGGCACTCCCCTGTCGCAGACCTTGCGCGACGCCGGCCACGACCCCGCGGAAATTGCACGGGCCGCAGGTGGGGCTAGCGGGATTGCGCACTACTTCGAGATCCACATCGAACAGGGACCCGTGCTGCTGGACCTGGATGCACCGCTGGGCGTGGTCAGCGCCATCGCGGGCAGCGTGCGCCGGCGGCTGCGCCTGACCGGCCTGGCCGGGCACGCGGGGACGACGCCCATGCGCCTGCGCCAGGACGCCGCCTGTGCGGCGGCCGAAATCGTCCTGGCCGTCGAATCACGCTGCGACGGCCGCAACGGGCTGGTGGGCACGGTCGGCCAGCTGGAGGTTCCCAACGGCTCCGTCAATGTGATTCCCGGCGCCTGCCTGCTCAGCCTGGACGTGCGCGCGGCCGACGACGCGACACGCGACGCCGCGCTCGCCGACATCGACGCACGCATCGCGGAGATCTGCGCACGGCGCAGGGTCAGCCTGGAATCGGAGACGCTGTTGCGCGCCAGCGCCGTGGCCTGCGACCCTGCAGGCCGCGAAGCGTGGCGGCACGCCATCGGCGCGCAGGGCGGCGCGGTGCACGAACTGGTCTCGGGCGCGGGCCACGATGCCATGATGCTGGCGCGGGTCGCCCCGGTCAGCATGCTGTTCGTGCGTTGTGGCGCGGGCGGCATCAGCCACCATCCCAGCGAGATCGTCACGGAAGCAGACGTTGCGGCGGCCTATGCGGCCGCCTGGGCATTCCTGCTGGCGTACTCCGCCTGAGGGGACAGGCGCCCGCTGACTAGGGCGCGAGCAGGTCGGCCAATGCCAGCGCCACCACCTTCGTGGCCTTGCGCAGGTCGTCGAGCCGCAAATTCTCATCGGAATTGTGCCCGCGCGCCTCCATGAGGGTGGCGGGTCCCGCGCCGTACAGCACGGTGGGAATGCCAGCCTGCGCGTAATGGCGCGCGTCGGTATAGAGCGGCACGCCGTGCACGGGAATATCCCTCGCGAAGACCTGGGCCGCATGCGTGCGCAAGGCCTCGATCAGGGGCCGGGCGCCGGGTAGTTCCGCCAAGGGCCGGGCCTGGAGCACGGTTTGCACCGACACCGAGATGCCTGGACGCTGGGCCGCCGCCGCGTCGATGATGCCTCGCAGCTCGGCCTCGGCGTCAAGACCGGCCTCTTCGGGAATCAGGCGGCGGTCGAGCCGGAAGGTGACCTGGTCCGGCACCACGTTGGTATTGATGCCTCCGTGAATGAGCCCGACCGTGAGACCCGGCGTGTCGATGCCGGGCGTTGCCGAGCGGCGCTGCGCCAGCGTCGCCCGGAAGTCGTAGAGCGCGCGCAGGATGTGCGTGGCGGCTTCCAGGGCATCCACGCCGGTGTGAGGCATGGCCGCGTGGGCCTGCTTGCCATGGACCGTGACAGCGAGGTGCAGGCAGCCGTTGTGCGCCGACGTGATGCCGTAGGAGAACCCCGCCGACAAGGCGTAGTCGGGTTTGCTCAAGCCCTGCGCCAACAGCAGGGCCGGGCCGATCTCTCCGCCGGTTTCCTCATCGTAGGTGAAGTGCAGCTCGATGGCCCCCCGCAGGTCGGCGCCCTTTTCCTGCGCGTGCAGGAGCGCCAGCGCAGCCCAGGTGTAGGTGGCGAAATCCGACTTGGAGACGGCCACGCCCCTGCCGTACATGACCGGACCGTGCTCCGGATCGTCCTCGACCTGCGCGCCATAGGGATCATGCCGCCAGCCCTGCCCCGGCGGCACGACGTCGCCGTGGGCATTCAAGGCGACGGTAGGCCCGCCGGGCCCGAGGGGGATGCGCACGATGAGATTGGTGGCGGAGATCATGCCCACGGCCCGGAGCTGGGCGTCAGGCACCGGATAGGCTTCCACCGTCAACCCCAGCGCGGCCAGCAGAGCCTGCGCGCGTTGCGCGTGCGGGGCGCAGTCACCGCCCGGATTGTCTGAAGGAACACGGACCAGTTCGGCGAGGAAGCCGGCCTGCGCCTCGTTCTGGCTGGCCAGGAAGGCCTGGATGAGCGCCGCGGTATCGATGGACATGAGCAGGAAAAAGGACGCCGGCGCCCCGGACGATCCGCGGCGCGTACAGCCCTGGGACAGGGTTGGCCGTCAATTTATAGGATGTAATTATTGTATGCAATAGTGGTTCAGGATTATTGGGTAGACTACGCGCATCATGAGTACCCAATCCGCCACGAACGCCGACCTCAGCGCAGAGCAGATCGCCGCCGACATCGCCTCGGCGATCGTCGGGCACCGCCTGCCTCCCGGAACCCGCCTGCGCGAGGAGGCGCTGGCCCGCGCCTACGGCGTCAGCCGCACCAAGGTGCGCGCCGCGCTGCTCATGCTGTCCAAGGACAAGCTGATCCGTACCGTGCCCGAGAAGGGCGCGTTCGTGAGCAAGCCCAGCAGCGTCGAGGCGCGCGAAGTCTTCACCGTCAGGCGCATCCTGGAAGCGGCCCTGGCACGTGAATTCGTGGCACGCGCCAAGCCTGCCGACTACCGCCGCCTGGAACAGCACCTGCGTGAAGAACGCCGCGCCATCGACGGCACCGACGCGCGGCTGCGCAACGGCCTGCTTGCCGACTTCCACATCCTGCTTGCCGAGGTGGCTGGCAACACGGTGCTGACCGAGCTGCTGCGGGACCTGTCCGCGCGCAGCGCCGTGATCACGGCGCTCTACCAATCCAGGCTGGATGCCGCCTGCTCCTCCGACGAGCACCATGCCTTCCTGAAGGCTGCCAAGGCGGGCGACACGGAGCGGGCCGTCAGCCTGATGGTCGACCACCTGCACCATGTCGAACAGGCGCTGGACTTCTCGCAGGACGGCAAGGCCCGCGACGGCGACCTGGTGATGGCGCTGCTGACCTGAGACCATCCGGCGCGCCAGCATGGTGCGGCGCGCGCGCCGCGCTGGTGCAAAGTTGCCGGCGCAAGGCTGGCCCCCACCCGCGATTCCCGCCCTTCCCCCTTCACACACTCGCACACGCTCGGCTGGCACGCGGCTTGCTTGATCAATTTTGTATACCGAATTGGTGTGCATTTGATCTGTTCTCTTCAGGAGACCCGCAATGCTACGCAGAACCCTGCTGTTGACCGCCCTGTCCGCCCTGATGGCGCTGGGCACACCCGCCGCCCGCGCGGACGCCCTGCAGGACATCGTGAAAGCAGGCACGCTCAAGGTTGCCGTGCCCCAGGACTTCCCGCCTTTCGGCTCGGTCACCACCGACCTGAAGCCGCAAGGCTATGACATCGACACCGCGGCGCTGATCGCCAAGGGCCTGGGCGTGAAGCTGGCGCTGGTGCCCGTCACGAGCGCCAACCGGGTGCCTTTCCTGCAGACCCGCAAGGTGGACCTGGTGATCTCCAGCCTGGGCAAGAACCCCGAGCGCGAGAAGGCCATCGACTTCTCCGACGCCTACGCGCCCTTCTTCAACGGCGTCTTCGGCCCCGCCGACGTGACGGCGAAGACCGCCACGGACCTGGCGGGCAAGACGGTCGGCGTCACGCGCGGCTCGGTCGAGGACATCGAACTGTCGAAGATCGCGCCGGAGGCCGCCACGATCCGCCGCTACGAGGACAACAACGGCACCATCACCGCCTTCCTGTCCGGCCAGGTCCAACTGGTGGCCACCGGCAACGTGGTGGCCGCGGCCATCCTGGCGAAGAACCCGCCCAAGAAGCCCGAGACCAAGTTCCTGATCAAGAACTCGCCCTGCTACATCGGCCTGAACAAGGGCGAAGCGGCGCTGCAGGCCAAGGTCAACGAGATCCTGGCCGCCGCCAAGCAGGACGGATCGCTCAACGCCATCGCCGTGAAATGGCTGGGTGCGGACCTGCCGGCCGAGCTGTGATCCAGACGGCACGCGCATCGTGAACTACGTCTTCGCCTTCGATGCCATCCTGGACTACTGGCCCGTGCTCGTCAGGGGCATCGCCCTGACGGCCTGGCTCATCGGGGTGGGCGCCGTGGGCGGGATCGCGCTGGGCCTGGCCTGCGCGTGGGTACGCTGCTACGCCCCGGCAGGGCTGCGCGCGCCCGTGGTGGCCTATGTCGAACTGATCCGCAACACCCCCTTCCTGATCCAGCTCTTCTTCATCTTCTTCGGCCTGCCCGCCGCGGGGATCCAGCTGGGCGAGGTGCAGGCAGCCTGCATCGCCATGGTGGCGAACCTGGGCGCCTACAGCGCGGAGATCATCCGCGCGGGTATCCAGGCCACCCCGCGCGGCCAGTACGAAGCCGGCGCCAGCCTTGCCATGTCGCCCCTCCAGGTCTTCCGCCACGTGGTGCTGCGCCCTGCGATGGCGCGCATCTGGCCAGCGCTGTCCTCGCAGGTCATCATCGTGATGCTGGGCTCGGCCGTGTGCTCGCAGATCGCGGTCGAGGAACTGAGCTTCGCCGCCAACTTCATCCAGTCACGCAACTTCCGTGCCTTCGAGTCGTATTTCGTGGCCACGGCGATCTACCTGGCGCTGGCGCTGCTGCTGCGGCAATGCCTGCGGGTGCTGGGCCAACGCCTGTTCGGCGGAGGCACGCGATGATCGAGTTCTCGCAATGGGACATCGTGCGCAACCTGCTGCTGGCCGCGCGCTGGACGGTCGTGCTGTCGCTGGCGGCCTTCGCGGGCGGCGCGGCGCTGGGCGCAGCGGTGCTGTGGCTGCGCACCTCGCGCGTGACGGTCCTGCGCCGGGCGGCCATGCTGTACATCGAACTGTTCCAGGGCACGCCGCTGCTGATGCAGCTGTTCCTGGCCTTCTTCGGCATGGCGCTGGTCGGGCTGGAGGTGCCTGCCTGGGTCGCGGCCGGCACGGCACTGGTGCTGTGGTCGGCTGCCTTCCTGGCCGAGATCTGGCGCGGCTGCGTTGAGGCCATTCCGAAGGGCCAGTGGGAGGCGTCGGCCAGTCTCGCGATGGGATACACGCAGCAATTGCGCCACGTGGTCCTGCCCCAGGCAATGCGCATCGCCGTTGCGCCCACCGTGGGATTCGCCGTGCAGATCGTCAAAGGCACCGCGCTGACTTCCATCATCGGCTTCACCGAGCTGTCCAAGGCGGGCACGATGATCACCAACGCCACCTTCCAGCCTTTCACCGTCTACGCCTACACCGCCCTGTTCTATTTCGTGCTGTGCTGGCCCCTCTCGCGACTGGCCTTGCGGCTGGAAAGGAAACTGCATGCCCCTCATCGCACTTGAAGACGTCCGCAAGCGGTTCGGCGAGAACGAAGTCCTGAAGGGCGTCACGCTGCGCGTGGAGCCCGGCGAGGTCGTCGCCATCATCGGCAAGAGCGGCTCGGGCAAGAGCACGCTGCTGCGCTGCATCAACGGGCTGGAGACCATCGACGATGGCTCGATCATGGTGGCCGACGCCAAGCTGGGCAGCTCGGAACTGCAGTTGCGCAAGCTGCGCCTGAAGGTCGGCATGATCTTCCAGCAATTCAACCTGTTCCCGCACCTGACGGTCGGGCGCAACGTCATGCTTTCGCCCATCGTCAGCAAGAAGGCCGGCACGGCCGAGGCCGAGGCGCTGGCGCGCGTGATGCTCCAGCGGGTCGGCCTGGCGCACCGCTTCGACGCCTGGCCCAGCGAACTGTCCGGCGGCCAGCAGCAGCGGGTGGCGATCGCCCGGGCGCTGGCCATGCAGCCGATGGCCCTGCTGTGCGATGAAATCACCTCGGCCCTGGACCCGGAACTGGTCAACGAGGTGCTGGGCGTGGTGCGCAGCCTGGCGGCCGACGGCATGACGCTGCTGATGGTGACGCACGAGATGCGCTTTGCCCGGGATGTCTGCGACCGAGTGGTCTTCATGCACCAGGGCCGCATCCACGAATCCGGGCCGCCGGGAGAGATATTCAACCGCCCCGCCACGCCGGAACTCCGCCAGTTCCTGGGCATGATCGAACCGCCCGCGGCCTAGCCGGCGCCTGTCCCGGCCTTCAGCCGCGCGGCATCCACAGCATCAGCAGCGCCACCCCCCCAATGACCAGACCCACGCCCGCGGCGTCCCGTCCCGTGGTGCGCTGCCCGAGCAGCTTGCCCGACAACAGTTGCGCGAAGAGGATCTCCAGCAGGCCGAGCGTGCGCACATTGGCCGCGGCGGTCAGCGAGAATCCGATGAACCAGCCCTGCGAGGCGGTGGCGCCCAGCAGCCCGCCCCACAGCGAGGCGCGCCAGGCGCGCAGGCAGGACCGCAGCAGGCCCCGGTCGAAAAGCAGCATCCACAGGAACAGCATCAGCGCCTGCATGCCCAGCGAGCAGGCCAGCGTCCAACTGGCCAGCGCCAGGAAACTGCCCTCGCCCGCGGCAAGGATGGCGCCGCGGAAGCCGACGGCGGACAAGGCGAAGAACGCGCCCGAGACCAGGCCCAGCAACACCGGCTTCACCCCGCCCGAGGCACTGGCCGTCGCGCCGGGCTTCACCGACAGCAGCACGACCCCCAGGGACGCCAGCATGATGGCGCCGATCGCCCCCAGGGACAGCGGATCGCCCAGGACGACGAAGGCGAATACCGCGACCTGCAGCGGCTCGGTCTTGGTCCAGGCGGTCACGACCACGAAGGCGCGCTCGCGCATGGCGGCCAGCATCAGGCCCGTGGCGGTGATCTGCGCGACGGCGCCGGCGAAGGCATAGGCCAGGAATCCGCCATTGACGGCCGGCGGCCGTTCGCCGGTGCTGGCCAGGATGATCGCCAGGAACAGCAACGCGAAGGGAAAACCATAGAGAAAGCGCACCTGGGTCGCGCCCAGCGTGCCCAGCGTCTCGGTCAGGCTGCGCTGCACGGCGTTGCGTCCGGCCTGGGCAGCGCAGGCGGCGATGGTGGCGGGAATCCAGATCCAGGTGAGGTCCACGGGCATCCTAAGGGCAGGTCGGCGTCCCGGCGGCGGGTCGGCGAAAAAGGTTGATGCCTTTACTGTATGCCCCGGCGGGGCGCTCCGTGCCCGTCGGTTGACACACTGTGTCCTGAGGCGGATAGTGGGCCACCCGGCCGCCGCCCTGGCGGGCCGAGCCCGGAACACCGCCACATCATGATCGACCTGCCCTTCCGCCTGCGTACCCTGCGCCGTCAGCACCAGTTGTCGCTGGCCGGCCTGGCCCAGCGCACGGGCCTGACGCGCAGCTACCTGTCGAAGCTGGAACGCGGGCTCAGCCAGCCCTCCGCCGCCACCGCCACCAAGCTGGCCGAGGCCTACGGCCTGAGCGCCGACCAATTGCTGGGCAGCGGCCCGGAGGGCCTGGACGAAGTGGTCAGCGTGGTGCGGGCCAACGAGCGCAAGCCGCTGGTGCGCCTGGGCACGGCCCTGGGCTATTCCTACCAGGCCCTGGCGGGCAAGCGGCGCGTGCGCTCGATGCAGCCGGTGCTGGTGGTGCCACCGCGCGAATTCCCCGCGCGCCAGGCCGCCTCGCCGCACTCGGGCGAGGAGTTCGTGCTGGTGCTGTCCGGCACGGTGGAGATGGTGGTGGGCACGCGCAGCCTGCGGCTGGAAACCGGCGACGCCGTGTATTTCGACGCCACCCTGCACCACCGCATGCGCACCCTCAGCCCGCGTGACGCCCAGGTGCTGGTGGTGGCCTCGCGCTGAGCGGCGGCCCTACCACTCGCTGCGCGAGGTGTGCAGCATGTGCAGGGTGATCTTCTGCACCTCGGCGCGGCTGATCTCGATATGCGACTTCAACAGGCGGCGTGCCTCGTCCACGCGCCGCGTCAACAGTGCGCGCAGCACTGCCGCGTGTTCATCGTAGGTGGCCTGGATGCGTGCGCCCTGGGTGAAATCGAGCCGCCGCAGGATACGGATGCGCTCGGTCACCTCGACGTGCATGCGCGCCAGTTCCGGATTGCCCGCGGCCTCCACCAGGCGGCAATGAAAGGCCTCGTCCTGCTGCGACACGTAAGGGCCGTCATCCAGGCGCTCGGACTCGGGCACCAGCCAGAACTCGGACAGATCGCGCAGCGCTTCGGCAGGCGTGGGCGACGGGCGTGCGCACAGGCGCTCGATGGCGGCCAGTTCCAGCACGATGCGCGCCTCGTACAAGGCGTCGAAGTGCGCGAAATCGACGGGCCGCACCTGCCAGCCGTTGCGCAGGTGGACCATGACGAAGCCTTCGCGCTGCAGGCGATACAGCGCCTGGCGCACCGGCGTGCGGCTGGCGCCG
Organism: Orrella dioscoreae; assembly: GCF_900089455.2. NCBI lineage: Bacteria > Pseudomonadati > Pseudomonadota > Betaproteobacteria > Burkholderiales > Alcaligenaceae > Orrella > Orrella dioscoreae. Next base: position 969,799 of record NZ_LT907988.1, on the reverse strand, counting down.
GTGCGCGCCACCACGTCGGCCTCGGTGAAACGGTCGCCCGGCAAAAGCCGGTAGCCGAACAGGTCCTGCTTCAACTGCTCATAGACCTGGTCGGCCAGCGTGTCGCGCCGTGCCGGGACTTGCGTGGCGGCATCCGTCATGGGCGCTCCCTTCTGGCGCTCAGGCCGCCATCTCGCGGCGGAACACTTCCAGCGTGCGAGCCTTGACCGACACGAAACGCGGGTCCGAGACCGACTCGGGCGTGCGCGGACGCGGCAGGTCGAAGGGCACGATCTCGGCGATGCGCGTGGGCCGGCGCGTCAGCAGCAGGATCTGGTCGGCCAGGAAAACGGCATCCTCCAGGTCGTGCGAGACGATGACCATGGTGACGCCGGTAGCCTGGTGGGCCTCCTGCAGCTTCTCGCGGATGAAGAGCGTCATCTCGAAGTCCAGCGCCGAGAACGGCTCGTCCAGGAACATCACTTCCGGGCGCGGCGCCAGCGCGCGCATGATGCATACCGTCTGCTGCTGGCCGCCCGACAGTTCGTAGGGGTAGCGCTTCAGGTCGAAGCGGATCTCGAAGAGGGCAATCAGCTCGTCCACGCGCGCCTTGACCTCGGCTTCCTTCATGCCGCCACGCCGCAGGGGGTAGGCGATGTTGTCGTAGGCCGAGAGCCAGGGAAACAGGGCGTCACGGTAGTTCTGGAACACGTAGCCGATGGTGGTGTCGGCCAGCGACTTGCCATCGAACAGGATTTCGCCCGCGTCCAGCGGGATGAGGCCCGCCACCATGTTCATCAGCGTGGACTTGCCACAGCCGTTGGGACCGAAGATGGAGACGATCTTGCCGCGCGGCAGGTCGAGGTTGAAGTTGGTATAAAGCGGCGCGCCCGCGAAGGACTTGGTCAGCCCGCGAATGGTGACGTGGGTGCGCGGCGCGGGTGGCACCGACAGGATGGTGTCGACCTCGGGATGGGTGGCGATCATGCTTTTCCGCTCCAGTGGATCAGTTTCTTCTCGGCCAGCAGGAACAGCAGGTTGAGCAGATAGCCCAGCGCGCCCGTGACCAGGATGGAGGTGTACATTTCCTTGACGTTGAAGACCTGCTGGGCATCGATGATGCGGTGGCCCAGGCCGTTCTCCGAGCCGATGAACATCTCGGCCACGATGACGATGACCAGGGCCATCGACACCGCGCTGCGCAGGCCGACGAAGGTCTGCGCCAGGCTTTCCATCAGCATCACGTCCTTGAAGACGTGCCAGCGCGAGACGCCCATGATCTGCGCGGCCATGACGCGCGTCTTCTTGGCGTTCATGACGCCATAGGCGCTGTTGAACAACACGATCAGCATGGCGCCGAAGCTGGCGATGGCGATCTTGTTGATGTCGGTGATGCCGAAGATCAGCATGAAGAGCGGGATCAGGGCGGACGAGGGCGTGGAGCGGAAGAAGTCGATCAGGAACTCGACGCTTCGGTAGGTGGACTCCGAGGCGCCCAGCACCACGCCCAGCGGCACGCCGATCAGCACCGCGATGCCGAAGGACGCCACCGTGCGCCACACCGTGGCGCCCAGGTCGCCATAGATGTCGCCCGACACGAAGGCGTTCCACAGGTGCGCCAGGGTTTCGCCCGGTGGCGGCAGCAGCACCGGGTTGACCCAACGCGCCGAGATCGCCAGCTCCCACAGCAGGAACAGCAGGACCGGCCCCACCAACGGCAGGAAGCGCCGGGCCGATGCGGAAGTGAATGCACGCATGGATCAGGCCTTGTAGATGAGCGGGGCCACTTCCAGGCGGCGGGAGAAGATCTTGCGCTCCGTGAACACGTCGAAATACTTCTGGAAGTAGTCGACATCGGAGGGCTTGAATTCGTCGTACATGGTGTAGCCGATCATCGGCACTTCATTGACGAGATCGGCGGCGACGCTGGTGTGGCCGGTCAGGTACCTGCGCACGTCGGCCGGACGCTCCAGCACGTCCTTCACGCCCTTGCGGTAGGCGGTGATGTATTTCTCGACGTCTGCCGGGCGCTCCTTGATGAGCGAGGACAGCAGGCTGGCCGAGCCGCCATACCAGGGCGCCTCGGGGTCGCCCAGCATGTAGTGCGACACGACGCCCGTCTCCAGCACGCGCGCCGTGCCGTTCAGGCGGCCGACCGTGCCGGTGGGCTCCAGCGTATAGACCGCGTCGACCTGGTTGGCTGCCAGCGCGGGCACGTGCTGGCCGATGGGCAGCTCGATGACCTTGGGGTTCTCGATGCCGTTCTTTTCCAGGATCAGCTTCGCGATGGTGACGTTCTGGATGCCGGGGCCGCAGGCAAAGCGCTTGCCCGCCAGTTCCGAGATCTTCTGCACGGTGCTGGCGGCAGGCACGAGCACTTCGTCCAGCACCAGCGAACGGCTGGACGGATTGGCGCAGATGATCTTGAAGAGGCCGGGCGACATGATTTCGCCCAGGGCGAGCGAAGCCGACGCGGTGCCGTTGGCGGAGCCGTGGATGCGGCCCGCCACCATGGCCTCGATGACCTGCTGCGCGCTGGCGAGCTTCACGCCTTCGACGTTCAGGCCGGCTTCCTTGAAATAGCCGCGCTCCAGCGCGGTGTAGAACGGCAGGCCGCTGGCGACGGGCCAGTAGCCGATGAGGATCTTTTCACCGGCGGCGCGGGCCGGACGCATGGCGCCGCCCAGGGCCACCGCGGCGGCGCCGGCGAAACCGGCCTTGATGAGTTGACGGCGGGACACGGCGTGGGTGACGGTCTTCATGGAATAGCTCCCGGAAAGCTGAGGGTCGTTGCCTGGCGGCACAGTGGGAAAAGTCGAAAGAGTGTCGAGGTCGGGCGCGGGTGCGCTCACGTTTTCTGCTGGGCGGCGACGCTGGCGCGATAGGCGCGCCAGCCGCCGAATTCGGTGATGTCCTGGGCGCCTTCCAGGCCGCGGGGTTCACAGATGAAGCCCTTGACCTCGCGGCCGTCGGCCAGCGTCACCGTGCCGATGCCCAGCGGGCCCGGCACTTCGGCGACGAAATCGCCGAAGGCGGTGGCCGGCACATCCCAGAGTTCCAGCGCGATGGCCGCGCCATCCTTGCCACGCGCCAGCCCCGGCTTGGGCGGCACCGTGCCGGGCAAGGCATACAGGCGGTAATCGCTGGCGCTGTGGCAGGCCTCCACGAACACGGCGTCACGCGAGGTCAGCTGGTGATTGAGCGGCATGCCGCGCAGGTGCGCGCCCACCACGGCCAGCCGGATCATGCGCGGCGCCTGGGTGCGCGCCGCCACGCCCGCGGGCAGGGTGTGCAGCCGCTCCCAGCGGCGGCCCAGCTCGGCCAGCGCGGCGTCGTGCCAGGCGGGCGCGATGAAGGTCACGCCCGCAGGCAGCCCGTCCTCGCGCAGGCCCGCAGGCACCGCCAGGGCGCTGAGGTCCGCCAGGTTGGTGAAGTTCGTATAGGTGCCCAGGCGCGAGTTCAGCGTGACCGGGTCTGCCAGCAGGGCCTCGATGGTGTAGATGGACGGCGTGGACGGCACCATCAGCGCATCGACCTCGGCCAGCGTGGCCTGGATCGTCCGGGCCAATTCGGCGCGCCGGTACTCCGCCCGGAATGCGTCGGCAGCGCTGTAGCCACGCGCCTGTTCCAGGATGCCGCGCACCACGGGATGCACGGCATCCGGATCGCGCGCCAGCAGGTCCTCGGCGACGGTGTAGCGCTCTGCCACCCAGGGGCCTTGATACAGCAGCGCAGCCAGCTCGGCGAAGGGCGCGAAGTCGATCTCCACGACCTCGGCGCCGCTGTCGCGCAGCGTCTGGAGGGCGCGCGCGTAATGCGCCTCGGCGAACGCGTCGCCAAAGAACTCGCACTGCGCAGGGATGGCGATGCGGGCGCGCGGGCGCGGCCACGCCGTGGCGCCCGCCGGACGCGCCCGGCTGTAGGGGTCTGCCGGGTCATGGCCCGCGGCGATGTCCGCCACGGCCTCTGCGTCGCTCACCGTCAGGGCGAAGACGCTGATGCAGTCCAGCGTGCGGCAGGCCGGGACGGCGCCGCGGCCGCTGAAGGCGCCGACCGTCGGTTTCAGGCCGACGATATTGTTGAAGGCGGCGGGCACCCGGCCCGACCCCGCCGTGTCGGTGCCCAGCGAGAACGGCACCCAGCCGCGCGCCACCACCGATGCCGAGCCCGAGCTGGAGCCGCCGCTGACATAGGCGGGATCGAAGGTGTTGGGCACCGGCCCGAAAGGCGAACGCGTGCCGACCAGGCCCGTCGCGAACTGGTCGAGGTTGGCCTTGCCGATCACGATGGCGCCGGCGGCTTTCAGGCGGCGCACCACTTCCGCGTCCTCGGCGGGGGTGTAGGCGTAAGCCGGGCACGCGGCCGTGGTGGGCCAGCCCGCCACGTCGATGTTGTCCTTCACGACGAAGGGCACGCCGTACAGCGGGAAGCCTGCCAGCGAACCGCCCGCCGCCGCCACGCGGGCGGCCAGCGCCTCGGCCTGCTGGGTCAGCCGCGCCGCATCGGCGCGCAGGATCAGCGCGGGATCGGCATCGTTCGCGCGCGCGGCGAAATCCGCCAGCACGTCCGCCAGCGCGAGCCCGTCACGCCGGTAGGCCGACTGCCAGTCGGCAAGGGTCCAGCCCTGGCGGGGAAAAGAGGCGGAGGGTTGCGCCGGCATGTTGAATTCCTTCTTGTATACAAGTGCGGTTCCCTCCTCTTAAGCAAGCGCTGTGCCAACTTGGCGGCCGTGTGGCGCCGGGGCGGGCATCACGAGGCAAGGCCGATCCCATGGAACACCGCGATGCGCGCACCGGTGCGGCGCAGGCACCAAAGCCGGTCGCGCGCACGCGGGCATGCACCGTCATGGCGCATGCCGCGAGGAAGGAAAGCAGGAGGAAGGAAGAAGGCGGGCCGTTGCCGGCGCCTGTGCGCCAGCGCTAATGCGCCAAGGGCTCGTCTGGAAACAGCACGCCGGCCGGCACCGGACGGCCGAAGAAATACCCTTGCGCCAGGTCACAGCCATGGGCCACGAGGAAGTCAAGCTGGGCCTGCGTCTCGACGCCTTCGGCCAGCACCTTCAAGCCCAGTTGATGGGCCAGGGAAATGATGGCCAGCACGATGGCGCGGTCGCCCTGGCTGTCCGGCAGGCCGCGCACGAAACCCTGGTCGATCTTGAGCTTGTGCAGCGGCAGCAGCTTCAAGCGCAGCAGGGAGGAATAGCCCGTGCCGAAGTCATCGAGCGCCAGCCGCACGCCACGCACGTGCAGGCGGTCGAGTTGCGCAAGCGCCCGGTCGGGCTGGTCCATGATGGCGCTCTCGGTCACCTCGATCTCGAGCAGGCTGGCGTCCATGCCCGTCTGGGCCAGCACCTCCTCGACGCGCGGCAACAGCATGTCGCCGCCGAAGAGACGGCTGGACACGTTCACCGCGACGAAGCCCGGGGAAACGCCGCGCTGCCGCCAGGCCTGCATCTGGGCACAGGCTTCGCCCATGACCCAGGCGTCGACCCTGTCGATGAGACCCATTTCCTCGGCCAGCGGGATGAACTCGCCCGGCGGCACGAGCCCGTGCACCGGGCGCTGCCAGCGCACCAGCGACTCCACGCCAGCCAGGCTGCCGGTGCGCAGGTCATGTATCGGTTGGTAGTACAGCACCAGTTCCTTGCGTTCGACGGCAAGCCGCAAGGCCGCGCCCAGCTCCAGCCGGTGGCGCGCCTGCAAGGTGAGTTCTTCGGTGTAGAACGCGAAGGAAGGCCTGCCGCCGCGGGTCGCCTCGGCGTAGGCGGTGGTGGCGTTGCGCAGCACTTCGTCGACGCCAGCCGTGCCTTGCGGGAACAGGCTGATACCCATGTAGGCCTGCACGAACACCGTCCGCTCGTTCACCTCACAGGGCGCCAGCATGCCCTGCAGCACGCGCTCGGCCAGGCCCGCGACGCGCAAGGGATCGGCGCTCTTCTCATAGAGCAGCGCGAACTCGTCCGCGCCCAGGTGATAGAGCGAGGCCTGTCCGTCGCAGAGTTTCGCCAGGCGCTTGCCGGTGGCACGCAGCACCTCGTCGCCCACGGCATGGCCGTAGCTTTCGTTGACGTGGCGGAAGTGATCGAGGTTGACGACCATCAGCGCGCCGCCGCGGCCTTCAGCCTGCAGGCGCGAGAAGGCGTGGCCCAGCCGCTCCATGAAAAGCAGCCGGTTGGGCAGGTCCGTGAGCGGGTCGTAATGCACGAGGCGGGCGCGCTCATCCTCGGAACGCTTGATGGCGCTCAGGTCCGAGAACACGGCCACGAAATAGCGCGGCTCGCCCGCCTCGTTGCGCAAGACGCGCAGCGTTTGCCACTGGGGATAGATATCCCCGCTTTTGCGGCGATTCCAGATTTCGCCCTGCCAGACATCGTCACGGACCAGGGCATGCCAGAGGGCGTCGTAGAACGGCTTGTCGTGGTAGCCGGATTTCAGCACGCGCGGGTTCTGGCCGCGGATCTCGCTCTCGCTGTAGCCGGTGATGCGCGTGAAGGCGGGATTGACGTGGACGACCTGGTTGTGCGCGTCGGTGATCAGCACGCCTTCCTGGGTGCTATCGAAGACGGCGGCGGCCTGTACGAGGTAATCGCGCATGGCGGCATCGAGCTGGCTCTCGCGCTCGACCCGGCGCAGCAGGAAGTAGAGCCCCACGGCGGTGAGCAGGACGAAGAGCAGACTGGCGACCAGCGACCCCAGTACCCTGCCGGCGGGCGGGCCGGCGAGCAGCCACAGGTCGATGACGACAGCGCACCCCGATGCGGCCGTGCCATACAGCAGGCTGTACCAGCCCGCGCGGCTGCGCGGTTTTTTCTGCTTCGTTGCCAGCGGACTCTCCCGGTGTTTCGGCATCCGGGACGGGCCACGCCGGCCAGCGTGGCACGGCTTGATACGCCCCGGAAGCGTCGGGCGCAAACCTGGCGATGGCCGCCAGCCCGACAGGGGGCGATTCTAACGCGATCCCAACAGATGCTTACAAATAGGGATGACGCCACGCACGTGCGCAGGCGGCCGGGCTCAAGCCGCCAGGCTGTCCTCCGTCTCTTCCATCACGACCAGGGCATCGCCCGTGACCACGGCCTGGCCGGGCACGCAGGCGACTGCCTTGACCACGCCGTCAGCCGGCGCCAGCACGGCCAGTTCCATCTTCATGGCCTCCACCACCACCAGCGTGTCGCCCGCCCGCACGGCCTGGCCCGGCTCGGCCAACACCTTCCAGACGCTGCCGCACATGTCGGCGGCCACGACGCGCCCCGCGGCCAGTTCCGCCTGCGGCGCGACAGGCGCCTCCTGCGGCGCCGCCGCGTCATCGGCCTGCCACAGCGCCACTTCCTCGGCGTACGCGCGCTGCTGGCGCGCGGTGAAGGCTGCGATGCTTCCGGCCTGCTCGGCCAGGAAGGCCCGATGCCGCGCAAAGTCGAACACTTCCTCTTCGATGCGCACGCTGGCGCGGCCCTCGCGGAAGTCTTCGCGCAGCACCGCCAGCTCGTCCTCGGTCACCTTGTAGAAGCGCACCTGGTCGAAGAAGCGCAGCAGCCAGGGCTTGCCGTCGGCGAACACCGGGTTCTTCAGGAACTTGTTCCAGATGGGCAGGGTGCGCCCCACCAACTGATACCCGCCGGGCGAGTCCATGCCGTAGATGCACATGTAGACGCCGCCGATCCCGACCGTGCCCTCGGCCGTGAAGGTGCGGGCGGGGTTGTACTTCGAGGTCAACAGGCGATGGCGCGGATCGATGGGCACGGCGCAGGGCGCGCCCAGGTAGACATCGCCCAGCCCCATGACCAGGTAGCTGGCGTCGAACACGACGCGCTCGACGTCCTCGCGGCTTTCCAGGCCGTTGATGCGCTGGATGAAGTCCACGTTGTTCGGCAGCCAGGGCGCCTTGGCCCGCACGGTCTCGCGATAGCGCTGCACCGCGCCCAGCGTCGCCGTGTCCTCGAAGGCCATGGGCAGGTGCACCACGCGCGTGGGGATGCGCAGCGTATCGACGTCCGGCAGGCCGCGCTCGATCTCCAGCAGGCGTTCGATGAGGGTTTCCTGGCGGATGACGCGGCTGTCGTAGCGCACCTGCAGCGAACGCACGCCAGGCGACAGCTCAGCCACGCCCTGGATGGGCCTGGCGTGCAGCGCCTCCATCATCAGGTGCACGCGCATGCGCAAGGCCAGGTCCAGGATGTTCTCGCCATACTCCAGCAGCAGATAGCCATCGCCTGCCTGGCGGTAGGTGATGGCGGGCTGGGTTCCCTGGGCGGGCAGGCGCGCGCAGACGGCGTCGGCCCGGACCGGCATGGTTGCGGGCGCGGCGGGCGCGGCGAGCGTCTCGACGGCACGGTCCTGCGCGGCCTCCAGCGCCACCGCCTCGGCGTAATCCAGGCGGCGGAAGCGGATGCGGTCGCCGGGCTTGACCTGCCCCACCTTCCACAGCTCGGCGCGGGCGATGGTGGCCGGGCAGACGAAACCGCCCAGGCTGGGACCGTCGCGCGTCAGGATGACGGGGCTGTCGCCCGTGAAGTTGATGCTGCCGATGGCGTATTCGCAGTCATGGATGTTGGACGGATGCAGGCCCGCCTCGCCGCCGTCGCTGCGCGCCCACACGGGCTTGGGCCCGATCAGGCGCACGCCCAGGCGGTTGGAGTTGTAATGGACTTCCCACTCGGCGGCGAAGAAGGCCTCGATGAATTCAGGCGCGAAGAAATCAGGCGCGCCGTGCGGGCCGTACAGCGCGCCGATCTCCCAGGTCGTGCCGTAATGCGGCACCAGGGCGTCGGGCAGCGGCGCTGCCGAGGGCGCCGCCACGGGCGCCGGCGCCAGCGTGGCTGGCAGGTCCGCCTGGGCCAGCGCCAGCATGTCGCCGGGCCGCAGCGTGCGGCCGGCGTGGCCGCCGAACTGGCCCAGCACGAACGTAGAGCGGCTGCCGAGATAGACCGGCACGTCCAGCCCCTGGCGCACGGCAAGGTAGCTGCGGCAGCCTTCCATCACGCGGCCCAGCGCCAGCACCTGGCCGGCCTTGACCGGCACCGCGCGCCAGAACGGCACGGGCTCGCCGTCCAGCGTGGCGGGCGAAACGCCGCCCGTCAGCGCCACGACGGCATCGCAATGGAAGCGCAGTGTCGGGCCGACCAGCGTGGCCTCCAGGCCCGCCGCGCCCGCATCGTTGCCCACCAGCCGGTTGCCCAGGCGGAAGGCGTAATCGTCCATCGGTCCCGAGGGCGGCACGCCGATGTCCCAATAGCCGGTGCGCCCCGGATAGTCCTGCACGCTGGTATAGGTGCCGGGTTCCAGCACCTCGATCATCGAGGGGCGGAAGGTGAAGTCTTCCAGGAAGCGCGTGGACAGGCGGGCCTGGACGAAGCGCGGCTCGTCCACGATCTGGCGCAGGTAGTCCAGGTTGGTGGCGATGCCGTGCAGGCGCGTCGCCGCCAACGCCCGGGCCAGGTTGGCGCGGGCGGCCTCGCGGGTCTCGCCGTGCGCGATGATCTTCGCCAGCATGGGATCGTAGAAGGCCGGCACCTCGGTGCCCGTGGCCACCCAGCCATCCACGCGCACGCCATCGGGGAAATGCACGTCCGTCAGCACGCCGGGCGAAGGCTGGAACTGGCGCACCGGATCTTCGGCATAGACCCGCACCTCGATGGCGGCGCCGCTCGGCGCGGCTTCCAGCGCGGCCCAGTCCAGCGCATCGCCGGCTGCAACCTTCAGCATGCAGTCGATCAGGTCCAGGCCTGTCACGGCTTCCGTCACCGGGTGCTCGACCTGCAGGCGCGTATTGACCTCGAGGAAATAGAACGCGTCGCGCGCGCCGTCGTAGATGAACTCCACCGTGCCCGCGGACTGGTACGAGACCGACTCGCCCAGCCGCACGGCAGCGGCATGCAGGGCGCGGCGCGTGCCTTCGGGAAGATCCGGCGCGGGCGTTTCCTCCAGCACCTTCTGGTTGCGGCGCTGGAGGGAGCAGTCGCGCTCGCCCAATGCCACCACGCGGCCCCGCCCGTCGCCGAAGATCTGCACTTCGATATGGCGGGCGTGCTCGACATAGCGCTCCAGGAAGGCGCCGGCGTCGCTGAAGAACTGCTTGCCCATGCGCTGGACCGTCTCGAAGGCCGCCGCCAGCGCGGCCGGATCATCGCAGCGCTGCAGGCCGATGCCGCCGCCGCCCGCGGTGCTTTTCAGCATGACCGGATAGCCGATGCGCGCGGCTTCGCGCAGCGCCTCGTCCGCATCCGCCAGCAGGCCGGTGCCCGGCGTCATGGGCACGCCCGCGGCGGCGGCCAGTTCACGCGCGCGGTGCTTCAGTCCGAAATCGCGCAGTTGCGCGGGCGTCGGCCCGACGAACACCAGCCCCGCCGCCGCGCAGGCTTCCGCGAACTCGGCGCTTTCGGACAGGAAGCCATAACCGGGATAGATCGCCTGCGCACCGGTCTGGCGCGCGGCCTCCAGCAGCTTGTCGATACGCAGGTAGCTGTCGGCCGGCTTGTCGCCGCCCAGCGCCACGGCCACGTCGGCCTGCGTGACGTGCGCCGCGTTGCGGTCCGCATCGGAATGCACGGCCACGCCGCGCACGCCCAGGCGTTTCAGGGTGCGCAAGGTCCGCACGGCGATCTCGCCACGGTTGGCGATGAGGACGGTATCGAACACGGTCTGCTCCTGGAGAGAGTGGGGCCCGACAAGTCCTCCGCGCCGCGGCGCTTGGATTCCTTGTTGTATACAAGCCGATTCCCCGTTGAAGCAAAGCCCGTGCCACCCTTCGCGCCAGAGGGAAGCAGCCCGCCGGAGACCCTTGCCCGCACCGTGACGGGGCACCAAAGCCGTGCGCCCGGCACCGATCTGGGACAGGACTAGAATGGTCGGTTTCCGCCTTCCCCCTTGCCTCCTTTTCCGGATTGCTTGCCATGTTCGAACACGTTGACGCCTATGCCGGCGACCCCATCCTGACGCTGAACGAGAACTTCCAGAAGGATCCTCGCCAGGACAAGATCAATCTGAGCATCGGCATCTATTTCGACGACGCGGGCCGCCTGCCCGTGCTGGATTCGGTGCGCCGCGCCGAGACGCAAGTGCTGTCCGCCATCGGCCCGCGCCCCTACCTGCCCATGGAAGGCGCGGCGGACTACCGCCAGGCAGTGCAGGAACTGCTGTTCGGCGCCGAGCACGACGCCGTGCGCGGCGGCCGCATCGCCACCATCCAGACGATTGGCGGCTCGGGCGGCCTGAAGGTCGGCGGCGACTTCCTGAAGCGCTATTTCGGCGACGCCGAGGTGTGGGTCAGCGATCCCACCTGGGACAACCACCGCGCCATGTTCGAGGGCGCGGGCTTCCCGGTGCACACCTATCCCTATTACGACGCCCGGACGGGCGCGCTGGCCTTCGACGCCATGCTGGCCGCCATCCAGGCGCTGCCCCGCGGCAGCATCGTGCTGCTGCACGCCTGCTGCCACAACCCCACGGGCGTGGACCTGTCGGCCGAACAATGGGCCGCGCTGATCCCGGTGCTGAAGTCGCGCGCGCTGGTGCCCTACGTGGACATCGCCTACCAGGGCTTCGGCGATGGCCTGGAAGAGGACACGCACGCCTTGCGCGCCATGGCCGACGCCGGCCTGTCCTTCTTCGTGGCCAGCTCGTTCTCGAAGAGCTTCTCGCTGTACGGCGAGCGTTGCGGCGCGTTGAGCGTGGTCTGCCACGACGACGAGGAAGCCGGCCGCGTGCTGGGCCAGTTGAAGGCGGCCGTGCGCCGCAACTACTCCAGCCCGCCCACGCACGGTGCGCGCATCGTCGCCACCGTCCTGCGCGATCCGCAATTGCGCGCCGACTGGTCGGCCGAGCTGGCGGCCATGCGCGAGCGCATCAAGGCCATGCGCCAGGCGCTGCACGACGCCGTCGCCAGCCGCCTGCCGGGCCGGGACGTGTCGTACTTCGTGAAGCAGCGGGGAATGTTCAGCTATACGGGCCTGTCACCCGCGCAGGTGGACACCTTGCGCGAAACGCATGGCGTGTACCTGGTGCGCTCGGGCCGCATCTGCATGGCCGGCCTGAACCGCAACAATGTGGAAGCGACCGGCAAAGCCATCGCCGCAGTGCTGGCGTAAGGCTTTCCGGCCGCTGGTCTCTCTTGGCAGTGCAGGTCACCTGCCGGCGCGGCCCTCCCCGCGCCAGCAAGCCGGACGCGCCTTAGCGGCGGCCGACCAGCAGGCCCAGCAGGAAGGCGATGCCCGCCGCCGTGCCCACCGATTGCAGCGGACGCGTGCGGATGTGGTCTTCCGCGGTGTCCACGGCATCCTGCACGAAGCCCGCGGCCAGGCCGGCGGCCTGGTCGGCAGCCTCGCGGGCCTTGCCGATCTGTGCGTTCAGGCGGGTGCGCAGGGCCTCGATATCGGTATCCGAGTTGCTGCTCAGCGTCTCTTCCAGATCAGCCAGCAGGTTGTTGAAGTTGACGCGCACGTCTTCCTGGGCCTCACGGCCCGTGGCGCGCAATTCGCGGCTGGCGCGGCGGCCAGCGCGCTTGGCATCGTCGATGCCCCGGTCCAGTTCACGTTCGGTACGAGCGAAAACACCCATGTCATTCTCCTTGCTGGTTTGCGCGGTCGAGGTAAGTTGCATTCGAAGCCAAGGGCGCACGTAATCGCGCAAGATTACAGGTGCAGCCACTCCGATGGCGGAACGCACGAGCGGGGGGGAACGCCAGGCCAGAAGACCCAGCAGGGCGGCGCCCCCCGCGAGATAGGCGCCGGGCACGGAACGTCCCGACGGCACATAACGATAGGTGTAGACCGCCAGGCGATCCTTGTCCATGCGTTCGAGCAGGGCGCGGCGGCTATCGGTGTCAGTGGTCATGACGGTCTCCCTTGTCGCCCGCCCCGGCCCCGCGGATGGCGGCCAGGTCCAGGTTCAGTTCTTCGCTCAGGGTGGAGAAGACGGGCCGGTCCCGGTTGGCGGCGCGCGCCAGCCCCCAGGAGGCCAGGGCCAGCACGCCCCAGAGGGCGGCGATCCCCCAGGCGGCCTGCACCCGATACGCGCTGTCCCAGTAGCTGACGATCACCGCCACCGAGATGAACCCGGCGCACGCCAGGCCGCATACGACCAGCGCTATCCAGCCGACCATCCCCAGCACGACACTGCGCCGGTATTCCACGAGTTCCAGTTTCAGCAACTCGGCGTAATCCGATATTCGCCCGGTCGCAAACGCGGCGACGACCCTGGCACGGGCGATCTGGCTCAGCATGGCGTTCTCCTCCGTCTTGAAAAGCGGCCCGACCGGCGGGCCTCCCCTTCCTGCGTCCCTGTTGGTGCCCATTATGGAGCGCGCAGTCGGGCAAGCCGTATGTCCGAATGCAATAATCTGCGAGCGCATGACTCGGGGCGCAGCCCCCTCTCCCGGCCCGATGAGGGCCTGTGCCGGGCGGTCCCAAAAAGCGGGGGACGCATGGCTTGCGGGATGCAGTAACATCGCCTTGCCTCATCGCCTCAATCCTGCCTGTTTCTCTCTTCGTGGAAGGACGCCCCGGCCGGGCGCCTCCCGCTCCGCCGCGCGGCCCTCCCGCCGCCATCGGCAGCTTGCCCGAAGCGTTCACCATGCCCGCACAACAGAACACCAACTCCCTGATCCATCTCTCCATCGGCCTGTTGTGCGCCATCATTCTGGTGCTGGAAAGCGCCACGCAGATGGGCGTCATCCTGTGGGTGCTTTACCTGGTGCCGGTGCTGCTGACCGCCCTGCTCAACAACCGCAATCTGCCCCTGATCGTGGCGGGCGTGGCATCGGCGCTCATCATGCTGAGCCTGGTGAGCAGCACGACCAATGTCTCCATGGGCATCCTGGTGGCCAACCGCCTGATCGGCGTGGCGCTGGTCTTCGGCATCGCGTTCCTGATCCGCCACATCATCATCGAACGCCAGCGCGTTGCCCACCTGCTGTGGCTGCAGAAGGGCGAGAGCGAAGCGGCCGCCAGCGTGATCGGCGAGCCGAATGTCCAGGACGTGGGCAACAACGCGCTGGCGGTGCTGGCCGCCTACCTGGATGCCCAGGTCGCGGTGTTGCATCGGGTGGACCGGGGCAATCTTCTTCCCGCCGGCAGCTACGGCCACGACAGCAGCCTTCCCCTGCCTAACGGTTCGGGCTTGAGCCAGGAGGTCGCGCGGCACGGCAAGCCCGTCCTGGTGACGGACGTGCCGGCGGATTACCTGCGCGTGAGCTCCGGCCTGGGCGCGCGCGCGCCGCGCACGCTGCTGATCGTCCCCTTGCGCGCGGAAGGCCGCACGTCGGCAGTCGTCGAATTCGGATTCATGCGGGAAAAGATCGACATGACCCGCAAGACCGAGCTGCTCGACCACATTGCGAGCCTGCTCATCACCGCCCTGCGCGCCGCGGCCTATCGCCAGCACCTGGCCGAGCTGCTGGAGCAGACCCAGCGCCAGAGCGAAGAGCTGCAGGCGCAACAGGAGGAACTGCGCGTCTCGAACGAAGAACTGGAGGAGCAAAGCCGCGTGCTGCGCGAATCGCAGGCGCGGCTGGAAAACCAGCAGAGCGAACTGGAGCAGACCAACGTCCAGCTGGAAGAACAGACCCAGCGCCTGGAACGCCAGAAGCGCGAACTGCTGGATGCCCAGCGCGCCCAGGAGATCAATGCCAGCGAACTGGCGCGGGCCAACCGCTACAAGTCCGAGTTCCTGGCGAACATGTCGCATGAACTGCGCACGCCGCTGAACAGTTCGCTCATCCTGTCGCAGATCCTGTCGGAGGCCCGCGCCAAGGAACTGGACGAGGAGCAGGCGCGCAAATACGCCCGCACCATCCACGAGGCGAACAACGACCTGCTCGCCCTCATCAACGACATCCTGGACCTGTCCAAGATCGAGGCCGGCCACGTCGAGATCGACGCGCAGCCCGCCACGGTGGCCGGCGTGCTCGGTTCGGTACGCCAGCAGTTCGAACCCATCGCGGCTTCCAAGCAGGTGGAGTTCGTGGTCAACATCCAGCCCGGCACGCCCGCCACGCTGGTCACCGACCAGGGCCGCCTGCAACAGGTGCTGAAGAACCTGCTGTCCAACGCCTTCAAGTTCACGTCCGCGGGCAGCGTGACGCTGGAGGTCTCGGCCCCGCAAGGGGGCCGCCTCGCCTTCGCGGTACGCGACACCGGCATTGGCATTCCCGCGGCGCAGCAGGACATCATTTTCGAGGCCTTCCGCCAGGCGGACGGCACCACCAGCCGCCGCTATGGCGGCACGGGCCTGGGCCTGTCGATCTCGCGCGAACTGGCGCGCCTGCTGGGCGGCAGCATCCGCGTGGAAAGCACGCCGGGCCTGGGCAGCACCTTCACCGTGGAGGTCACGACCGACCTGAGCAGCGCCGTGGTCGAACGCGAGGAAACGCCTGCGCCCCTCCCGCCCCCCATGCCCGAGGCGCCCGCGCCGCGCCCGGAAGAGGTGGCCAGCGCCCCCGCCTCCAGCACGGACTGGATGCTGCGCACGCAATCCATCGAAGACGACCGGGCGCGCCGCCAGCGCGACAAGCTGGTGCTGGTGGTGGAAGACGACGAGCACTTCGCCTCCGTCCTGTACGACATCGCCCACGAACAGGGCTTCGACTGCATCCACGCCAGCAGCGGCGCCGAGGCCATCCGCCTGGCGCGCGAGACGCCGCCACACGGCATCCTGCTGGACATCGGGCTGCCCGACCAGTCCGGCCTGAGCATCCTTGAACAGTTGAAGCGCGATCCGGCCACGCGCCACGTGCCCATCCATATGCTGTCGGTGTCCGATCACGTGCAGACCGCGCTGGAACTGGGTGCCGTGGGCTACGCGCTGAAGCCCGTGGCCCGCGACGAACTGATCGAGGCCTTCCGCCGCGTGGAAGAAAAGCTGCAGGCCCGCGCGCGCCGCGTGCTGGTGGTGGAAGACGACGAGACGCTGCGCGAGAACATCGGCCTGCTGCTGCAGGCCGACGATATCGAGATCACCACCGTGGGCACCGCCGCCGAGGCGCTGCAGCACGTGGCCGAGCACACCTTCGACTGCATGGTCATGGACCTGATGCTGCCCGATGCCACCGGCTACGAGCTGCTGGAGCAGATGGCCTCGGGCCAGAAATATTCCTTCCCGCCGGTCATCGTCTATACCGGCAGGCAGCTGGACCGCAGCGAGGAACAGCGCCTGCGGCAGTACTCCAAGTCCATCATCATCAAGGGCGCGAAATCGCCCGAGCGCCTGCTGGACGAGGTCACCCTCTTCCTGCACCGGGTGGAATCGTCCCTGCCGGCCGACCAGCGCCAGCTGCTGCAGCAGGCCCGCCAGCGCGACCAGGCCTTCGAAAACCGCCGGATCCTGCTGGTGGAAGACGATGTGCGCAATATTTTCGCGCTCTCCAGCGTGCTGGAGCCGCTGGGCGCGAAGCTCGTCATCGCCCGCAACGGCCGCGAGGCGCTGGAGCTGGTGCAGAAGGACCCCGACCTGGACCTGGTGCTGATGGACCTGATGATGCCGGAGATGGACGGCCTGACGGCCACCCGGGCGCTGCGCAAGCGTCCCGAGCTGGCACGCCTGCCCATCATCGCGCTGACGGCCAAGGCCATGCCCGATGACCGCCGCAACTGCCTGGACGCCGGCGCCAACGACTACATCGCCAAGCCCATCGACGTGGACAAGCTGGTGTCGCTGTGCCGCGTGTGGCTGCCCAAGTGAGCCACGCCCTGCCCCGGCCCCAGACACGAACCCGATAACACCAAGCCCGATACGTGCCGGAATCTTCCATGAACACGCTTTTCGACATCGAGCTCAAGCTGCTGCTGGAAGGCGTGTACCTGCGCTACCAGCATGATTTCCGCGGCTATTCGATCGCCTCGATGCGCCGGCGCATCAAGCAGGCGGTGGAACATTTCGGCTGTGAGTCGGTGTCGCAGTTGCAGCATATGGTGCTGCACCAGCCGGCCGTGTTCGCCCAGATGCTGCAGTACTTCACGGTCCAGGTCAGCGAGATGTTCCGCGACCCGGCCTATTTCCTGGCCCTGCGCGAGGAAGTCGTGCCCGTGCTGGACACGTATCCATCCATCAAGATCTGGGTGGCGGGCTGCAGCACCGGCGAGGAAGTCTGGTCGCTGGCCATCATGCTGGAGGAGGAAGGCCTGCTGTCGCGCAGCCTGATCTACGCCACCGACATCAACCCCGAGGCGCTGAAGACGGCCGAGGCCGGCATCTATCCGCTGGAGCGCATCGCGCAGTTCAGCATCAACTACCGCCAGGCGGGCGGCAAGCAGTCGCTGTCGGACTATTACGTGGCCACCGGCGACGGCGCCCTGTTCCAGCGCGAACTGCGCAAGCACATCGTGTTCGCCGACCACAGCCTGGCCACCGACAGCGTGTTCTCGGAAGTCCACTTCGTGTCCTGCCGCAACGTGCTGATCTATTTCAACCGCGCGCTGCAGGACCGCGCCATCCAGCTCTTCGACGAGTCGCTGGTGCACCGCGGCTTCCTGGGGCTGGGCTCGAAGGAAAGCCTGCGCTTCACCGCGCGGTCCGACAGCTACACCGAGCTGCCCTCCGGCCAGAAGGTGTACCAGCGCCTATGAGCCCGAGCGACGTGACCGCCAGCACGCTGCCCACCGTGCCCGCCGGTGTCAAACTGATATGCGTGGGCGCGTCGGCGGGCGGCGTGGAAGCGCTGGGCGTGCTGCTGGGCGGCCTGCCCGCCGGCTGCCAGGTGGCGGTGGCGGTGGTGCTGCACATTCCGCCGCGCCACACGAGCCGCCTGGCCGAAGTCTTCCAGCCGCGCTGCAAGCTGCCGGTCAAGGAGGTCGAGGACAAGGAGCCCGTGCTGGCCGGTTGCGTCTATGTCGCGGCCCCTGCGTATCACATGCTCGTCGAGCCCGACCATAGCTTCTCGCTGTCCTGCGACGAGCCGGTCAACCATTCCCGCCCGTCGATCGATCTCCTGTTCGAATCGGCGGCCGCCGCCTATGGCAAGCAAGTCCTCGGTATCATCCTGACCGGGGCAAGCGCGGACGGGGCCGTGGGATTGGCGGCGATCCGCGAGCTGGGCGGCGCCGCCTGGGTCCAGGATCCCAACGACGCGCGCGTGCCGGCCATGCCTGCCGCCGCGCTGGCGCAAGCGGGCGCCGACCACGTCCTGACAGTCCGGAACATGGCGCAAGCCCTGTCCAGGCTGCCGGCCAGGCCACAATCATTCCAAGCTGACCCTCCGAGACAATGAATATCAACGTACTGGTTGTCGACGACATTTCGCAGAACCTGGTCGCCATCGACGCGCTGCTCGCGCGCCCGGGGCTGACCGTGCTGCAGGCATCGTCCGGCACCGAGGCCCTGGAACTGCTGTTGACGCACGAGGTGGCCCTGGCTCTGATCGACGTGCAGATGCCCGGCATGGACGGCTTCGAACTGGCGGGGCTCATCCGGGGCAGCGACCGCACCCGCAACGTGCCGCTCATCTTCCTGACGGCGGCGTCGCGCGAGCCCCAGACCAGCTTCCGCGGTTACGAAGCCGGCGCCGTGGACTTCCTGTACAAACCCATCGACCGCCACGTCCTGCTCAGCAAGGTCAACGTCTTCGTCGAGCTCCACACCCAGCGCCAGCAGTTGGCCACCCAGCTGGAGGCGCTGCAGCAGGCGCTGCACATGAACGACCTCTTCACGGCCGTGCTGGGCCATGACCTGCGCAACCCCTTGTCGGCCGTGGTCAGCGGCGCGGTGCTGCTGCAGCGTGTCTCGGAAGATGGGTCGGTGCAATCCGTGGCGCAGCGCATCGAAGCCGCCGCCACGCGCATGAACCGCATGGTGAGCCAGTTGCTGGACGTCGCGCGCATCCGCGCCGACGGCCTGGTGCTGGCCCGCAGTGAAACCGACTACGGCCAGTTGTGCCACACCATCGTCGACGAACTGGTCAGCGCCAATCCCGAGCGCCAGGTCGACATCCAGGTGCAAGGCAACGTGCGCGGTCCCGCCGACGTCGACCGGCTGTCGCAGGTCATCTCGAACCTGGTCGGCAATGCGCTCAAGCACGGCGCGCCCGACGCGCCCGTGCGCCTGGACGTGGACGGCACCGATCCGGCGCGCATCGTCGTGCAGGTCGCCAACCGGGGCGCCATCCCCCCCGACCGCATGAGCCACCTATTCGAGCCCTTCCGTGCCGGGCTGAACGAGGCCCGCCGGGAAGGCTTGGGATTGGGCCTGTACATCGTGAAGCGTTTCATCGACGCGCATGGCGGCGAAGTGAGCGCGCGCTCCGATGCCGAGACCGGCACGGTGTTCGAGCTTGTCCTGCCCCGCTGAGGCTGCCCCGGCGCGGCGCGCCACCTGCGCGCGCTGCGCCCGCCCCCTGTCGCATTGCCTGTGCGACCGGATTCCCCGCCTGGAGAACCGCACGCCCGTGCTGATCCTGCAGGACAGCCGGGAAAGCCGCCATCCGCTGAACACCGCCCGCCTGGCCGCCCTGGGGCTGGCGCGCGCCACGCTGCTGGCCGGCACCGATTTCGACCCGGCGCTGTGGGCCACGCCCGGCGCGATGCTGCTGTTTCCCGGCCCGGATGCCAGAGTGCTGGCGCCTGACGGGCCGGTTCCCGCGCCCAGCCTGCTGGTCGTGCCCGACGGCACCTGGCGTCAGGCGCGCGGCCTGCTGGCACGCCACCCCACCCTGGCTGCCCTGCCCCGGCTGACGCTGCCAGACGGCCTGCCTGCCCGGTACAGGGTGCGGCGCGCCCCGGATACGGGCGCGCTGTCGACGGTGGAGGCCATCGCCCACGCCCTGGCCGCGCTGGAGGCGCCCAGGCGTTTCGACGCCCTGCTTGCGCCTTTCGAGGCGCTGGTCCAGGGGCAGATTTCCGCCATGGGCCCCGCCATTTATGCCCGGGATCATCTCGGCCCGCGCCAGGACTAGGCCTGCGGGCCAGCCAAGTGTGGGGTTTCCCCCACTCACTCGGGCTTAACGCCGAGTTTCCGGAAGAAACAAAAAAGGTAATATTGCAGGCTTCCCGTCGAGCGGGAAAGAGACCATAACGATTAGGGTGGTGCATCCATGACAAGCAAATTCAAGACCCTGCTGGCCGCGCTGGTCGCCGCTGGCGCCATCCCCGCCGCGCATGCGGCCGACCTGAAGATCGGCGTCGCCGCAGCCCTGTCGGGCGGCGCCGCCCAGTACGGCATCTCGATCCGCAACGGCTTCGAGCTGGCCGCTGCCGAAGTGAACGCCGCTGGCGGCGTGAACGGCAACAAGATCAGCCTCGTGGTCGAGGACGAGCAGGGCCGCAAGGAAGAGGCCATCAACGTCTTCCGCAAGCTGGTGTTCCAGGACAAGGTCCTGATGGTCTTCGGCCCGACGCTGTCGAACTCGGCCCAGGCTGCCCACCCGATCGCCCAGGGCGCCAAGACCGTGGCATTCGGCACGTCCAACACCGCCGACGGCATCACCTCCATCGGCAACTTCATTTTCCGCAACTCGGTCACCGAAGCCGACGTGCTGCCCGCCACCATCGAGATGGTCAAGCGCAAGACCGGCCTGAAGAACGTGGCCGTGCTCTATGGCAACGACGACGTCTTCACCAAGAGCGGCTACGACAACTTCGCCAAGGCACTGAAGGACCAGAACATCCCGGTCACCACGACCGAGACCTTCGCCAAGGGCGACGTGGACTTCAAGGCCCAGCTCACCAAGATCAAGAGCACCAACCCCGACGCCCTCGTGATGTCGGCGCTGATCGCCGAAGGCGCGCCCGCCATGGTGCAGGCCCGCCAGGTCGGCCTGAACGTGCCGGTCATCGGCGGCAACGGCATGAACTCGGTCAAGATCTTCGACCTGGCCCCCGGCGGCAACTCCAACAACCTGTGGATCGGCAGCCCCTGGTCCATCGAGAACAAGGCTGCTGAAAACGCCAAGTTCATCGAAGCCTACAAGGCCAAGTACAATGTTGCGCCCGATCAGTTCGCCGCCCAGGCCTACGATGCCCTGTACATCGTGACCCAGGCGCTGAAGAACACCCAGATCACCGGCAACCTGCCCGCCGATCGCATCGCGCTGCGCGATGCCCTGCCCGCAGTCCAATGGACCGGCGCAACCGGCCCCTTCAAGTTCCGCCAGGCTACCGACCGTGCCGGAAAACCCGCAGGCTACGACGCCGACCAGGCGCCGATCGTCAGCGTGACGAAGGATGGCAAGTACGTGATCGAGAAGTGATCGACAGTCAGTAAGGCTCTACCCAACCGCTAAGCGCGGGTGCGCCTTGCGGACGACGCGTGTGCGTCGTCCGCAAGGCGTTTTGATTTGGAAAACCCCTCATCATGCTTGAACAACAACTCATCAACGCGCTCTCGCTGGGCAGCGTGTATGCCCTGTTCGCGCTGGGCTTCACGCTGGTCTTCGGCGTGCTCGGCGTGATCAACCTTGCCCACGGGGCCGTGTTCATGGTGGGCGCGTATGCCGCGCTGACCGTCATCACCGCGCTGAACCTGCCGCTGTGGGCCGGCCTGATCGCCGCCATGCTGGCCGCCGGCGTCGTGGGCGCGCTGATCGACTTCCTGGTGCTCAAGCCCCTGCGCCGCCGCAACGCCCCCCACCTGATCCCCATGATCGCCACCATCGGCGTGGGCATCATCCTGAACAACACCGTGCAGGGCATCTTCGGCGCCAGCAACCTGCGCTTCCCGCACGGCACCGTGCCCGAGGAGTCGATCCAGATCGGCGACCTGCACGTGACCGCCATCGAACTGGGCATCATCCTGGCCTCGTTCGTGCTGATGGCGATCCTGATGATCGTCATGCGCCGCACGCAGTTCGGCCGCGCGCTGCGCGCCATCGCCGAATCGCCCAAGGCCGCCTGGCTGCTGGGCATCAACGTCGAGCGCCTGTTCCTGGTGACCTCGTTCGCGGCAGCCGCCCTGGGCGGCATCGCCGGCGTGCTGATCGGCCTGTACTCCAATGCGCTGTTCCCCCTGATGGGCCAGCCGATGCTGCACAAGGGCATCGCGGTCATCATCCTGGGCGGCATGGGCGACATCCGCGGCGCCATGATCGGCGGCCTCTTCCTGGGCTTCGCCGAGGTGCTGTCGGTCGTCTACATCGGCTCGACCATGCGCGACGCCGTGGCTTTCGGCCTGCTGTTCCTGATCCTGCTGATTCGTCCGCAGGGCCTGTTCGGCAAGATCGTGCAACGCAAGGCATAACGGCAATGAGCGGATTCGAGAATTTCTGGGCCATCTACGGCAACCTGGTGCTCAGCCTGGGCACCAACTCCCTCCTGGCGCTGTCGATCTGGCTGACGCTGTCCTGCGGCATGCTGGCCATGGCCAACGCCGCCTTCATGGGCATCGGCGCCTACACGGCCTCCATCCTGACGATGAACTACGGCGTGTCCTTCCCGGTGGCGCTGGCCGGCGGCATGGCCGCGCCTGCCCTGGTGGCCGCCATCATCGCGCTGCCCACCTTGCGGCTGTCGGGGGTATACCTTGCGATGGCCACGCTGGGTTTCGGCGAAGTGGTGCGCATCACGGTGCTCAACACGGAATCGCTGACCGGCGGCGCGCTGGGCCTGAATGGCATCCCGCAGGTCACCCAATGGTGGCACGTGCTGCTGGCCGTGGTCATCGTGGTGTTCGTGCTGTGGCGCGTGCGCGCCTCGAAGGTGGGCCGTTCCTTCGACGCCATCCGCGGCGACGAGACGGCTGCCGGCCTCATGGGCATCAACGTCCGCTCGGCCAAGACCCTCGCCTTCGTGGGCGGCGCGGTCATCGCCGGCCTGGCGGGCGCCCTGAACGCGCACCTGACCTTCTTCATCGGCCCGCAGGAATTCGGCTTCGACCGCGGCGTGGAAATCCTGACCATGGCCATCCTGGGCGGGATCAACAGCCTGGCCGGCCCGATCCTGGGCGCCACCATCATCACCATGCTGCCCGAGCTGCTGCGTGGCTTCAACGACTTCCGGCTGGTCGTGAACGGTCTCATCCTGGTGCTGATCGTTCTTTTCCTGCCGCAAGGTATCTGGGACCCCGCGCGCATGAAGCGCTGGTTCCGCAAGGAGGGACGCCGCCATGCTTGAACTGGGCGCCATTTCCAAGAATTTCGGCGGCCTGCATGTGCTGCATGACGTCAACGTGTCGGTGCCGCAAGGCGCCATCTTCGGCCTGATCGGCCCGAACGGCGCGGGCAAGACCACGGTGTTCAACCTGATCACCGGCCTGCTCGCCCCGTCCGGCGGCACCATCCAGTTCGATGGCCAGAGCCTGCTGCAGAAGAAGCCGCACGAGATCACCCGCCTGGGCATTGCCCGCACCTTCCAGAACATCCGTCTCTTCAAGGAGATGACGCTGCTGGAAAACGTGGTCGTCGGCGCCTATCGCCACATGCACTACGGTTTCGGCGGCCTGCTGCTGGGCCTGCCGGGCTACCGCAAGCACGAGGCCCAGGCGCGCACGCGCGCCCTGGAGCTGCTGTCGTGGATGAAGCTGGACCACAAGGCGCACGACCTGGCCGACAACCTGTCCTACGGCGAGCAGCGCCGCCTGGAGCTGGCGCGCGCGCTGGCCACCGAGCCGCGCCTGCTGCTGCTGGACGAGCCCGTGGCCGGCATGAACACCGGCGAGCGCGCCGAGCTGATGCGCGAGATCACCGCCATCCGCGACCGCGGCTACACCATTCTCATGATCGAGCACGACATGCGCTTCGTCATGGGCCTGTGCGAACGCATCGCCGTGCTGAACTTCGGCAAGATCATCGCCTGCGGCCGTCCCGACGAGATCCGCAACAACGAACAGGTCATCGAGGCCTACCTGGGCCGCGAGGACGACGACGAGCCGAGCGCTGAAGGAGTCACCCAATGAGCGCCGCACGGCCGCCCGAAGGCGCGAAATCCGGAGCCCGCCAGGGCGGAGGTAAAACCCAATGAGCGCACTGCTGGAAGTCCGCGGGCTGGAGATCAACTACGGCCACATCGAGGCGGTGCGCGGCATCGACTTCGACCTGAAGGACAAGGAAATCACCGCCCTGGTCGGTGCCAACGGCGCCGGCAAGTCGACCACGCTGCTGGCCCTCTCGGGCCTGATCCCGAAAGTGCGCGGCACCGTGCGCTTCGCGGGCGAAGACGTGAGCCGCCTGTCGCCCAGCGACCTGGTGGCCCGCGGCATCGTGCAGGTGCCCGAGGGCCGGGCCATCCTGACCACGATGACCGTGCTGGAGAACCTGGAACTGGGCGCCTACCGCCGCGGCATGAAGAACGCCGCGCAGGACCTGGAATACGTCTTCCACCTGTTCCCCCGCATCAAGGAGCGCATCGATGGCCTGGCGGGCAACCTGTCGGGCGGCGAGCAGCAGATGCTGGCGATCGGCCGCGCGCTGATGGCCAAGCCGCGCCTGCTGCTGCTGGACGAGCCGTCGATGGGCCTGGCCCCCATCGTGGTGCAGGACATCTTCCGCTCGCTGCGCACGATCAACGGCGACGGCATCACGCTGTTCCTGGTCGAGCAGAACGTGCGCCAGGCGCTGAAGATCGCGCAGCACGGCTATGTGCTGGAAAACGGCGCCATGGCGCTGACCGGCACCGGCCGAGAACTGCTGAACCATCCCCGCGTGCTGGAAGCCTACCTGGGCGCCTGAGCCCCAGCCGCCACGCGCCGCGCCATCCCTGCCCCGCCATCCGGCGGGGCCGCAGTCCCGCCGGCCGCCTGCCCCGGCCGCAAGCAGACAGAAGGAGTCGACCCCGTGAAAGTTTTCCCTCAACGACTCAACGAGGGCTACCGCAACTTCCTGGAAGGCCGCTTCAACAGCGAGCGCCAGCGATACCGCGACCTGGCCGAGAAAGGCCAGAACCCCGAGATCCTGATCATCGGCTGTTGCGATTCGCGCGTCTCGCCCGAGGTCATCTTCGACGCCGGCCCCGGCGAACTGTTCGTGGTGCGCAACGTGGCCAACCTGGTGCCGCCCTATGAGCCGGGCACCGGGTCCTATCACGGCGTCAGCGCGGCCATCGAGTTCGCCAACAGCGGCCTGAAGGTCAAGCACATCGTCGTGCTGGGCCATGCCTCCTGCGGCGGCGTGAAGGCGTTCTATGAAGACGGCAAGCCGCTGTCGGACAGCGACTTCATCGGCAAGTGGATGTCGCAGATCCAGCCGGCGGCCGACGCGCTGGGTGAGCTGGGCGACGACCACATCGCCAACCTGCGCAAGCTGGAGCTGGCCACGGTCAAGCTCAGCCTGCGGAACCTGATGACCTTCCCCGGCGTGCGCCGCCGCGTGGAAGCCGGTGAGTTGCAGCTGCACGGCACGTATTTCGGCGTGGCGACGGGGCTGCTGTTCATCCTCGACCACGAAAGCGACGACTTCAAGCCCTGCGTGGAACAGCCGGGCTGATCGGTCCCGTCACGGGCCGCGGCGCACTGCCCCGGCCCGCTCGCACCGCCCCGCCTGTCCGGGCCTAGAGTCCCGCGAACAGGATGATGGCATTGACCGCCAGCGCGGCCGCCCAGCACAGCGAGCGCAACAGGCCCTGGCCGGCGATATACAGGCCCAGGTAGGCCACGCGCAAGGCCAGCCAGATTCCCACCAGGCCGTCGAGATAGGCGGGATCCACCTGCCTGACGAGGGCGAACAGCACCGCGGCATAGAAGAACGGCAGCGCCTCGAAGGCGTTGTTCTGCGCCGCATGCGCACGCGCGCGCCACCCCTGCTGCTTGGCCAGCCACTCACGCGGCGCATTGTTGTTGAACCCCTTGCCGCCCACCTTGGCGATCAGCGCGCTGACCGGGGGCAACAAGGCGGCGGCCAGCATCAGCCAGGCGATCGTGATCATGACATCTCCTGCGCAACGCGCGCGATCCGGAAGTGCCCATTATGCAGCCAGGAAGACCGGCAACCGCCAGTTTCCAGTTTTGCTACGCTAGCCGCTTTTTTTCCATGCCCATAATCCCGCGCCGCCTCCCTCCCGCCCTTGTCCTGGCCGCCTGCACAGCCCTTGCGCAGGCACAGTGCCCACCTGCCCAGCCCGACCGATACCGCATCCAGGGGGCGCAGGTCGCCGATCGCGCAACCGGGCTTGAATGGCAGCGCTGCAGCATGGGCACGACCGTGACCGCCAGCGGGCAATGCCAAGGCGTACCGGCACTGTTGAGCCTGCCCGACGCAGGCAAGGCTGCCGCAAGCGCGGGCCAGGGGTGGCGCCTGCCCACCGCGCAGGAACTCCTGACCCTGGTGACGGCGCCCGGCTGTCCCGCGCCGACGCTGGATGCGGCCGTTTTCCCGGGACTGGCGGACCTCGGCGACGGCATTCCCTATTGGAGCGACACGCCCGCCGACCTGCCCGTTCCCATGCGCATGCACTACTACGTCGATTTCGCGGATGGCCGGGTGGATGCCCACACACTGGGTTTTCCGCTGGCGGTGCGCCTCGTGCGCGGGGGAGCTGGGCAATGAAGCATGCCGCGCTCGCAAGCGCGATGGCCTGGCTGGCATTGGCTGGGGGCATGGCCTGCGCGGCGCAACCTGACTCGCCGGGTTGCGCCGATGGCGTGGACGACAGCCTGGTCGCCGCGCAGCAATGCGCCAGCCTGGATCAGGAGACCCAGCACGCACGGTTGTCCGGCGCCCACCAGGCCTTGCAGGCCCGCCTGTCCCGCGAGGAGGTCGAAGGGCTGGCCGCTGCGCAGGCGCAGTGGCAGTCCTATCAGACCAGCCACTGCGCGCTCGTCGTGGCCATCGCCGGCCGGGACAACCCGGCGTGGCGTATCTCCTGGGCGGAGGTCGCGGACCTGACGTGCAGGGCCGAACTCGCTCAGGCACGCGCGCTGCAACTCGAGGACCTGCTCGCCATCGCACAGCGCCTGGACGCAAGGCAGGCCAGCCGGGAACCTGCGACGGCGCCCGCCACAAACGCAGGCCCTGGGCGATAATGCGCCCCTGAACTCCCGCGTCTCCTGCTCACGGCAACCATGCGCCCGCCTTTCCTCCCGCACGCTCCCATCGGCATCTACGATTCCGGGGTGGGCGGTTTCAGCGTGCTGGCCGACATCCAGCGGCTGTTGCCGCGCGAGCGGCTGCTTTACGTGGCCGACACGGCGCACGTGCCCTATGGCGAGAAAACCCCGCAGTACGTCCTGGCGCGGGCCTGCCGCCTGGCGGATTTCTTCGTGTCGCGCGGGGCCAAGGCCATTGCCATTCCCTGCAACACGGCCACCGCGGCCGCCGTCGCGCAGTTGCGCGCGCGGCACCCCGGCCTGCCCATCATCGGCATAGAGCCCGCGGTGAAGCCCGCGGCCACGCTGACCCGCAGCGGGGTGGTCGGCGTGCTGGCCACCTCGGGCACGCTCGCCAGCGCGCGCTTCGCCGCGCTGATGGCGCGCGAGGCGCCGAACGCGCGGGTGCTGATGCAGCCCTGCCCGGAATGGGTCACGCTGGTGGAGCGCGGCGAACTGGATACGCCCGCCGTACAGGCCAGCGTGGACCGGGCCCTGACGCCGCTGCTGGCGCAGAGCGCCGACGTGCTGGTGCTGGGCTGCACGCACTTTCCCTTCCTGCAGGCGGCGCTGCGGCGCCGCGTGGGGCCCGACCTGCCGATCCTGGAAACCGGCGCGGCATTTGCGCGCCAGCTGCAACGGCGGCTGGCCGAGCAAGGCACGCTGCGGCCAAGCGGCATCGGACGCTGCGTGCTGCTGGCCAGCGGCGACCCGGCGCCGTTGCGCGCGCACGCGCGGGCCTTGCTGGGCCAGGCGTTTCCCGTTGGCGCCTTGCCCGCCGACTACTGCTGAACGACACGCCGCGCGGGCCTGCCGCGGCGGCCCGCCACGGCGAGACGCTTACCAGGCCAGCGTCTCGTTCCGGTAATCCACGAACACGCAGTCCGACCCCGCCTGCGCATGATGCTCGATGGTCGTGACCAGGCCATCCGCGCTTTCGTCCACGGAAAGGTCGGCGCCGCTGCCGCCCATGTCGGTGCGCACCCAGCCGGGGTGCAGGGCCAGCAAGGCGAACGGCAATGCCTTGTCTTCCTCGGCCCACCAGTTGCGCATCAGGCTGTTCAGCGCGGCCTTGCTGGCGCCATACAGGGGGATGCGGGCCGACAGCGCCAGCTCGACGCTGCCCATCTGCGAGCTCAGGAAGGCCACGGCGCCGCCCTTCACGACGCGCGGCGCAAGGCTGCGCGCCAGGCGCAGCGGCGCGACCGCATTGGTCACGAACAGGCGCGCGGCGTCGGCGTCGCTCAGGTCGTAGAGGCTGTCGAGCTTGGGCTGCGAAATGCCTGCGTTGACGATGACGCGGTCCAGCAAGGCATCGCCCTGCACCGCCAGCAAGCGCTCGGCCACGTCGCGGTCGGTGATGTCGGCCGCCAGCGTGCGCAGCGTGCCGGGATAGCGGCGCGCGAGCGCGGCCAGGCCTTCGGATTGCTCGGGTTGGCGGGCCAGCGCCAGGACATGATGGCCTTGCGCCAGGTAGCGGTCGGCCAACGCCAGGCCGATGCCGCGCGAGGCGCCGGCAATGAGGATATGCATGGAGGACTCCCGGTATGTTCCGCCGTCCATTGTCACACGCCGCCCGGGCGGCGCGACGCGCAGGCCCGTGAGGCGCTACAGTGGAGGGGTTTGCGACACGAGGAACCCGACATGACCGACCCCACCCGTCCCCCGCGCCGGCATTTCTCGATGATCCGCGAGTTCCATCTCGCCGATTTCTTCACGCTGGGCAATGCCGCCTGCGGCATGGTGGGTGTGTTCCTGGCCATGCGCTACATGGCGCAGCAGTCCCCGGACATCTTCCTGTGGGCCGCGGCCATGGCGCCCGCCGCCTTCGCCTTCGACGTGCTGGACGGCCACGTGGCGCGTTGGCGGCAGAAGCACTCGGCCTTCGGCCGCGAGCTGGACTCCCTGGCCGACGTGATCTCGTTCGGCGTGGCGCCCGCCGCCCTGGGTTACGCGGCGGGCATGCAAGGCGGCTGGGACCTGGTCGCGCTGATCTATTTCGTCTGCTGCGGCGTCAGCCGCCTGGCGCGTTTCAACATCACCGCCGAGACATTGTCCGAAGGCGGCGCCAAGGTGCGCTATTTCGAGGGCACGCCCATCCCCACCAGCGTGGTGTTGACCGGCGTGCTGGCCTGGGCCTGCTGGGCCGGCAAGCTGGGCCCCGCCCTGCCGGGCGGCGTCTGGACCATCGGGCCCTGGCAACTGCATCCACTGGCGCTGCTTTTCGTGGTGTCCGGCTCGCTCATGGTCAGCAAGACGCTGCGCATCCCCAAGCTGTAAGCTTTCACGCGCGCCCGGCCGGGCGCCGCCCCCCCCTCCCCCGCAAGCCCCACGCATGAGCACCGACACCCTGGACCTGGACGATGGCACCGCCGACCGCGCGCTGCTGGATGCGCGCGGCCTGACGCTGCTGGTTTTCACGAGCCAGGGCTGTCCCAATTGCCGGCAGGCGCGCGAGGCGTTGCCGGACATGAACCTGAACGTGGACCGCATCGCGTGGGTCGACGCCGGCCGCAGCGGCGGCCTGGTGGCGCGCTATGAAGTGTTCCACCTGCCGGCCATGTTCGTGATCCGCGATGGCGTGTACTACGGCGCGGTGCAGGCCTCGCTGGCGCACTGGGACATTTCGCGCCAGGTGGCGCTGGCGCTGGACGGCTATCCCGCCGAACTGCCCTAAGACGGCTCGCGCGCGGCGGTCGCCTCCGCCATGAGGCCGCGAAACGCCGCGACCAGGGCAGAGGTTTCGTCGCGCCGCGTCACCAGCCACATCGCCGAGGTCGCGCCTTCGTCTTCGAGGCGCCGGTACGTCACCCCTTCCATGCGCGTGCGCCGATAGGTCTCCGGCAGCACCGTCACCCCCATGCCCGCCGCCACGAGCCCGATGATGATGAGGGTCTCGCTGGCCTCCTGCACGATGTTCGGCGTGAAGCCCGCGCGGCGCGCGAGCGTCAGCAGCTGGTCATAAAGCCCTGTGCCGAAGCTGCGCGGGAAGAACACGAAGGGCTCGCCAGCCAGCGCAGCCAGCGGCAGGCTGTCGGGATGCCGGCTCGCCAGGGGATGGTCGGCGCGCAGGGCCGCCACCAGCGGCTCGCGTTGCAGCGCCAGGGCTTGCAAGGCGTCGGGCAACACGATGGGCCGGATCAGCCCCACCTGCAGGCTTCGGGCCAGCAAGGCATCGGCCTGCTGGCGGCTGCTCATTTCCTGCAGGTCCAGGTGGACGTCCGGGTGGGACTGCCGGAACGCGAACAGCGTACGCGCGATATTGGGCACGAAGGGCGAGGACGAGGTGAAGCCCACGCGCAGTTGCCCGAGCTCGCCCCGCTGCGCGCGGCGGGCGACGGTGACCGCGCGCTCCACCTGGGCCAGGGCCTGGCGGGCCTCGTCCAGGAACAGCCTGCCGGGTTCGGTCAGCGCCACCTTGCGGTTGGTGCGCTCCAGCAGGCGCACGCCCAGCGCCTGCTCCAGCGCCTGGATCTGCTGGCTGAGCGGCGGCTGGGAGATGCCCAGCTGTTCGGCGGCCCTGCCGAAATGCAGGTGTTCGGCCACGGCGACGAAGTAGCGGAGATGCCGGAGTTCCATGAGGTGCCCTGCGCTATTGATATTTTTTACGAATCATTCCTGTCGAACAATATATTGGAAATATCGTTCCCCGAGGCGTATCGTGAAGTCCTGCCGCGCGCCGTCGCCGCGCCGCCCCTCTTCCCGCCTGCCGTGAACGCCGTTCCCTCTCCTGCCCGCCCCCCGTCCGGAACCTCGGACAGCCCCTATCTCCAGAAAAACACGCGTGCCTTCGTGCACGCCATGCTGGCCCTGTTCTGCGGCGGCTTCGCCACCTTCGCGCTGCTGTATTGCGTGCAGCCCATGATGCCGGGCTTCTCGCAGTCCTTCGGCCTGAGCGCGGCGCAAAGCAGCCTGGTGCTGTCCATCGCCACCGGCCCCATGGCGCTGGGCCTGCTCATCACCGGCCCGATCTCGGACGCCGTGGGCCGCAAGCCCATCATGGTGGTGGCGCTCTTCACCGCCGCCGTCTGTACGCTGGCGGGCGCGCTGATGCCCAACTGGGAAGGCCTGCTGGCCATGCGGTTGCTGGTGGGCCTGTCGCTGTCGGGCCTGGCGGCGGTGGGCATGACCTACCTGGCCGAAGAGATCGACCCCGCCCACATGGGCTATGCCATGGGCCTGTACATCAGCGGCAACGCGATGGGCGGCATGAGCGGACGCCTGATTTCCGGCGTGATGATCGATTTCGTGTCGTGGCGGGTCGTGCTGCTGGTGCTGGGCGTGATCGCGCTGGCGGCGGCCACGCTGTTCGCGCGCCGCCTGCCGCCTTCGCGCCATTTCGAGCCGAGTTCGCTGCGCCCGCGCGATCTCTACGCCAATTTCGCGCTGCACTTCCGCGACCCTGGCCTGCCCTGGCTGTTCCTGGAAGGCTTCCTGCTGATGGGCGCCTTCGTGACGCTTTTCAACTACATCGGCTACCACCTGCTGGAAGCGCCGTACGCGCTGAGCCAGGCCGTGGTCGGCCTGGTGTCGGTCGTCTATCTGGCCGGCATCTACAGCTCCGCGCGCGTCGGCGCCCTGGCCGACCTGCTGGGCCGCCGCCGGGTCTTCTGGATGGTCATGGTGGTGATGGGCGCCGGCCTGCTGCTGACGCTAGCAGAAACGCTGTGGCTGGTCCTGCCCGGCGTGCTGATCTTCACCTTCGGCTTCTTCGGCGCGCACTCCGTGGCCAGCAGCTGGGTGGGCCGGCGCGCCCTGCATGCGCGCGGCCAAGCCTCCTCGCTGTACCTCGCCAGCTACTACCTGGGCTCCAGCGTGGCGGGCACGCTGGGCGGCCTGATGTGGCAATGGGGCGGCTGGGAAGGCGTGGTCGGCTTCATCGGGCTGATCCTGGCGGCAGGGCTCGCGGTGGCGGCAAGGCTGGCGCGGCTGACGCCGCTGCAGGCCGCCAGCACACGACACTGAGCCCCTGACGCGCCACCGTTCAGGCGCCTGTCAAGCGTCCGTCCATATACTTAGCAAGCTAATTAATTACTTGCTAAGCATTCCGATGACACGCCCACGCACGCCTCCCCCCGCCGCCAGCGACACCTGCCTCATGGACATGACCATGAGCCTGACCCGCACGGCCCGCCGCTACCGCAACGCGGCGGACCGCCAACTGGCCGAGCTGGGCCTGTCGCAGGCCACCGCCTGGCCCATCTACCTGATGGGCCGCCTGGGCGATGGCGTGCGCCAGGGCGCCCTGGCGGAGGAACTGGGCGTGGAAGGCCCGACGCTGGTGCGCGTGCTGGACCACCTGGAGGCTGCCGGCTACCTGCAGCGGCGCGAAGACGCCAACGACCGGCGCGCCAAGACGCTGCACCTGACGCCCGCCGGCGAGGCATTGCGCAAGCAGGTCGAAACGCTGCTGGCCGACTTCCGCCGCCAGGTATTCGCCGGCATCGCCGAAGCCGACCTGGCCGTGTGCCTGAAGGTGTTCGCGCGCGTCACCACCAGCCTGCGGGGAGGCAACTCGGAGGGCGCGCGATGACCTCGCCCCTTGCCTTGCTGCCCACCCGCGACGAAGCCGTCTTCTCGCTGAAGTGCTTCGGCAGCGCCACCCTGGCGCTGTACCTGGCCTATGCCATGGGACTGCCCCGCCCGTTCTGGGCCATGATGACCGCCTATATCGTCGCCCAGCCTTGGTCCGGCGCGGTGCGCTCGCGCGCCTTCTACCGCCTGTGCGGCACCTTCGCGGGGTCGGCCGCCACGATATTCCTGATCCCGCGCCTGTCGCATTCGCCCGAGTTGACCGTGCTGGCGATGGCGGGCTGGGTGGGGCTGTGCCTGTACGTGTCGCTGCTGGACCGCACGCCGCGCTCCTATCTTTTCATGCTGGCCGGCTACACCGCCGCGCTGGTGGGCTTTCCCAGCGTCAGCGATCCGTTCACGGTCTTCGACGTGGGCCTGGCCCGCGTCGAGGAGATCAGCCTGGGCATCGTCTGCGCGGCGCTGGTGCACAGCCTGGTGCTGCCGCGCGGCATCGCGCCCGCCGTCATGGACAGGCTGGACGCGATCATCCGCGACGCCGGTACCTGGATCACCGACACCCTGGCCGCGCGCGCGCCCGCCGACCGCGACAAGGCGCGCCGCACCTTCGCCAGCGACCTGACGCAGTTGCGCGTGATGTCCATGCACGTGCCCTACGACACCGGCAACATCCGCTGGACGAGCCGCGCGCTGCACCGCATGCAGGACAGCCTGGCGGCGCTGACGCCCGTGGTCTCGGCCGTGGAAGACCGCTTGGCCGCCCTGCGCGCCGACGGCACGCCGCTGCCCGCGCCCGTGGCGGCCCTGCTGGCCGATATCGAGACCTGGGTGGCGCAAGGCACGCACGCCGATCCTGAACGCGCCATCGCCTTGCGCGCCAGGCTGCGCCAGCAGATGCCGGCCGTGGACAGCCGCAGCGCCTGGCGCGATCTGCTGCTGACCAGCCTGCTGGCACGCCTGCACAACCTGGTGGACGGCTATGCCGACAGCCTGCGCCTGCGCCGCCGCATCCAGGCAGGCCTGGCGGGGCTGCCCACGCGGCACACGCGGCGCGGTCCCGGCGCGAACCAGGGCCTGCACCGCGATCACGGCCTGGCCTTGCTGTCGGGCATGGCCGCGGTCATCGCCATCGTGGCCTGCTGCGTCTTCTGGATCGGCACGGCGTGGACCAACGGCGCCACCGCCGCCACCATGGCCGCCATCTTCAGCAGCTTCTTTGCCGCGCAGGACAACCCCACCCCCAGCATCATGGGCTTCCTGCGCTACACGCTTTATTCCGTGCCGCTCTCGGCGCTGTACCTGCTGGGCATCCTGCCCGCGCTGCATTCGTTCGAGATGCTGGCGCTTGCGCTTTTTCCCACGCTCTTCGTGCTGGGCGTGCTGATCGCGCGGCCGCAGCACTTCGGCAAGGCCATGCCGCTGCTCTTCGGCGTGCTGGGCAGCCTGGCGCTGCAGGATACCAACACCTCGGACCTGGTGTCCTACCTGGACATCACGATGGCCCAGGTGGCGGGCGTGGGCCTGGCTGCGCTGGTCGCCTCCCTCATCCGCACCGTCAGCGCCGACTGGGCCGCGCGCCGCCTGCAGGGCGCCAACTGGCGCGAGCTGTCCACGCTGGCCGCCGCCGCCGATGCGCCGACGGGCCACGGCTATGCGCTGCGCATGCTGGATCGCGTGGGACTGCTGCTGCCGCGCCTGGCCTTCACGGTGCGGCCCGACGACGCCTTGCGCGACCTGCGCATCGGCCGGGAGATCGTCACGCTGCAACGTGCGCGCCGCCAGCTGCCCATGACGCGCGCGGCGCTTGCGCCCGTGCTGGCCACGCTGGCGCGCCACTTCGGCGACCGCTCGTCGGCGCGCAGCCTGGCGCGCCATCCGCGCCTGCTGCCCGACATCGACCGCGCATTGGCCGCGGTGGGCGCCAGCACGGGCAGCATTCCCGGCCGCCTCCGTGCCGCCGTGGCGCTGGTGGGCATCCGGCGCGGGCTGTATCCGGACGCGCCGGCATACCGGCACGGCCAAGGCCCCGAGTCCGCCGCCCTGGAGACCACGCCATGATCGGCGAATTCAACCTGTACGGCGTCTACCTGCCCTGGCTGCTGGTGCTGGCCTTCGCCACCCTGCTGTGCGCAAAGCTGCTGCGCCGCGTGCTGGCGCGCGCGGGTTTCTATCGCCACGTCTGGCATCCCGCCCTCTTCGACCTCGCGCTGTTCGTCGTGCTGCTGTATGCCGCCGCGCAGGTCTCACCCCTCATCCTGTCGAGCACGTCATGAAACTCCCCTATGCCTTGCGCCCCGCCGCCCTGGGCCGCTACGCGGTCACCGCGATTGCCGTGACCGCCGCGGTGATCGCGGGCTGGCGCCTGTGGGTGCGCTATGAAGTCGAACCCTGGACGCGCGATGGCCGCGTGAAGGCCTACGTGGTGCAGGTCGCCCCCGATGTCTCGGGCCTGGTCGCCGCCGTGCCCGTGCACGACAACCAGGATGTGCGCGCGGGCGACGTGCTGTTCGAGATCGACGGCGCGCGCTATCAACTGGCCCATGACCAGGCCGCTGCGCAGGTGCGCGCGCAGGCAGCCGCACGCGACCAGGCTCGCCGCGATGCCCGCCGTGATCGCGCGCTTGGCACGCTGGTGGCCGCCGAGGCGCGCGAACAGAGCCAGTCCCGGCTGGCCCAGGCCGAAGCCGCGCTGGCGCAGGCAATCGTGCGGCGCGATGCCGCCGCGCTGGACCTGAAACGCAGCAGGATCGTGGCGGTCAGCGATGGCCGCGTCACCAACCTGGACTTGCGCGTGGGCGCCTATGCCACCGCCGGCAAGCCGGTGCTGGCCCTGATCGATGCGCAATCCTTCTATGTGGAAGGCTATTTCGAGGAGACCAAGCTCACCCGCATCCATGAAGGCGATCCTGTCACCGTCACGCTGATGGGCGACTCGCGCGCCCTGCGCGGCCACGTCGAAAGCGTGGCCCTGGGCATCGCCGAACGCGAGCGCAGCACGGGCGCCAACCTGCTGCCCAACGTGAACCCCACCTTCAACTGGGTACGGCTGGCGCAGCGCATTCCGGTGCGCGTGCGCATCGACGACGTGCCCGAGGGCGTCCGGCTGGTGGCCGGACAGACGGCGACCGTGGCGGTCGATGGCTCGGCTCGGCCTGCCGGCAAGGGGAGCGCATCATGAACGCGCGCGTCGCACGCCTGGGCGCGGTGAGCCTGCTCACGCTTGCAATGGCTGGCTGCGGCGCGCTGGGCCCGGACCATGCCGTGCCGGACAATGCCGCCGTGCGCCAGCCCGCCGCCCAGGCGGCGTTCCTGGGCGCGCAGGAAGCGAGCTTCCGCCGCGAGGAGCCGCCCGGCCGCTGGTGGCATCTGTATGACGATCCGCGCCTGGACGCCCTGGTCGAGGACGCGCTAGCGCGCAACGCCAGCCTGCGGCAGGCCGCGGCCAACCTGGCGCGCGCGCAGGCCGTGGTGGATGAGGCGGGCGCGCAGCAATCGGCGCAGGTCGGCGTGAACGCCTCTCCCACCTATGGCCATCCGTCAGGCGTGCAGGTGCTGCAACCGGGCGCGCGGCCAGCGAATCGCTGGCGCTATTCGGGCGGCATCAGCGTGTCGTACCAGCTGGACCTGCATGGACAGATCCAGCGCGCCATCGAAGCGGCCCAGGATGATGCGCAAGCCGCGCAGGCCGCCTACGACGCCACGCGCGTGGCCGTGGCCGCCCACACCGCCGATGCCTACGCGCAGTTGTGCGGCGCGGGTCTGCAACTGGCCTCGGCACGCCGCTCGCTCGCCTTGCAGCAGGACGCGCTGGACATGGTCGAACAGCTGGCGCGCGCGGGCCGCGGCACCGCGCTGGATGTCAGCCGCGCCCGCAGCCAGGCCGCGCAACTGAAGGCCGCCCTCCCGCCGCTGCTGGCGCGGCAACGCATCGCGCTTTATCAACTGGCGGCCTTGCGCGGCAAGGCGCCGGCCGAGATGCCTGCCGCCCTGGCCGAGTGCGCCACCCCGCCGCGGCTGGCCCAGGCGCTGCCGGTGGGCGATGGCGCCAGCCTGCTGCGCCGGCGTCCCGACATCCGCCGGGCCGAGCGCACGCTGGCCGGCGCGACCGCGCGCATCGGCGTGGCCACCGCGGATCTTTATCCCCGCATCTCGCTGGGCCTGTCGGCGGGCTCGGCCGGTCCCGCCTCCCTCATCGGGGAACGCGGCACTTTCAGCCTGAGCGCGGGGCCGCTGATTTCCTGGACGATTCCCAACACCGGCGCGGCGCAGGCACGCATCGCGCAGGCCGAGGCAGGCGCGCAAGGCGCACTGGCGGCATTCGACCAGACGGTGCTGGACGCCTTGAAGGAAACCGAGAGCGCGCTGACCCGGTATGCCCGCCAGCGCGACCGCGTGGCGGCGCTGGCCGAGGCACGCGATGCTGCGAAGCTGGCCGCCACGCAGGCGCGCACGCTGTTCGGACACGGCAAGATCGATGCCTTGCAGGCGCTGGATGCGGACCGCACGCTGGCTGCCACGGAAAGCGCCCTGGCGGACGCCCAGGTGCAGCGCAGCGCCGCCGAGATCGGGGTGTTCCTGGCGCTGGGTGGCGGCTGGGAAGACAGCGCGTCCGGGCAGGCAGGCAAGACCGCCGCGGCAGCCTTGCCTGGCCCTGGCGTCAACCGCAGCGGATCGCTGTGATGACGCCCGCGTCGTCCACCAGGATGTTCAGGCGCTGCGGGTTGTACTCCATCGTGACGACCTGACCCGGCCGCAGGGTACGGCCCGTGGCCGAGCCGCTGCGTTCGCGCAGGGTGGCGGCCAGGCTGTCGCTGATCGTCTTGCCCAGCGCATCCTGCACGGTATCGGCATTGCATTCGCCACCCGCCGCCGGCGGCGGGGTCGTGGCGGCGGCGCTGCCACTGGGTGCCGGCTCGGCGGCGGCGGGACGCGAGACATCGGAACGGCCTGCGCAACCGGCAAGGATGCCGGCGGACACCAGCAGCGCGACCGGGGTCAACCCGGAACGGACGTGAAACATGATGGTTCTCCTTGGTAGTGCTGGCTGACCGGTCATGATACAGCCCGGCCCCGGCACGCCCCCCCCTGCCGGCCGCCGCGCCTGTGCGAGAATCGGCTGTCCTCTTCCCCACGCATCCGCCATGTCTCCTCGCTACCAGTTTCGGCTGCGCGTCTATCACGGCGAGCACATCGCGCTCGGACCGGGCAAGATCGCGCTGCTCGACGCCATCGCGCGCGCCGGCTCCATCTCGGCCGCCGCCCGCGAGCTGGGCATGTCCTATCGCCGCGCCTGGCTGCTGGTCGACGAGACCAACCGCTGCCTGCGTGAACCGGCAGTGGTCACCGCCGCCGGCGGCGCCCACGGCGGCGGCACCGCGCTCACGCCCGTGGGCGAGGCACTGATCGCGCGCTACCGCGCCATCGAGGCTGCCGCCCTGGCCGCGGCCCAGGACGAGATCGACGCCATCACCCGGCTGCTGACCCCCCAGCCGCCCTCGGTTCAGGGATAACGACTCGCCCCTGATGCCGGTCGAGCCGAAGGTCTGTGCGACAATTCCACTATATTCCTAAAAATATTACGCAACCGCTTACGTGTCCTCACAGGCACCGACGCGCCTGCCCTGTGGCTCTCTCCCGATGCTGGAATTTCTGTCGACGGTCGACTGGCACCCGCTGACCCTGTCCCTGAAGGTCGCCTTCGTCGCCACCCTCGCCGCGCTCGTCGCGGGCCTGGCGCTGGGATGGGTCTTCGCCCGCAAGCGCTTCCCCGGCCGCAACGTGCTGGAAGCCTTCTGCATGCTGCCGCTCGTGCTGCCCCCCACCGTCATCGGTTACGCCATCCTGGTGGCCGCCGGCCGGCGCAGCCCGCTGGGCGCCTGGCTGCGCGAGAACCTGGACTACACGATCATCTTCAACTGGCACGGCGCCGCGATCGCCTCGGCCGTCGTGGCCCTGCCCCTGGTGCTGAAGTCGGCCAGCGCCGCGTTCTCGAACGTGGACCGTTCGCTGGAGAAAGCCGCCAGCACGCTGGGGCAATCGCCCTGGTCCGTCTTCGTGCGCGTGACGCTGCCGCTGGCATGGCCCGGCATCCTGGCCGGCACGCTGCTGGCCTTCGCCCGCGCGATGGGCGAGTTCGGCGCCTCGCTGATGGTGGCCGGCTCCATTCCGCAGCAGACCCAGACGCTGTCCATGGCCATCTATGACGCGGTGCAGGCCGGCCACAACGACCTGGCGCTGCTGCTGGTCGTGGTCACCTCGCTGCTGTCGATCTTCATCCTGGTGGCGTCCAACCGCTACCTTTCCCTGCGTTGAGTTTTCACCCCTGATCCCGGAGCTTTCCATGCGCGCTTCCCGCCTTGTTTCCGCCCTGCTGCTTTCCGCCCTGCCGCTCTTCGCCAGCGCGCAGCAACTGACCGTTTCGGCCGCCGCGAGCCTGACCGACGCCTTCAAGGAACTGGGGCCGCAGTTCGAGAAGGCCCATTCGGGCGCGACGCTGCGCTTCAATTTCGCGGCCTCGGGCGTGCTGCTGCAGCAGATCGAACAAGGCGCGCCGGTGGATGTCTTCGCCAGCGCCGACCAGACCACCATGGACCGCGCCGTCAAGGCCAAGATGATCGACGAGGCGACCCGCCGCGACTTCGTCTCGAACAGCCTGGTGCTGATCGAGCCGGCCCAGGGCGGCCACGGCATCAAGGACATCAAGGACCTATCCAAGTCCGAGATCAAGCGCATCGCCGTCGGCAAGGTCGACACCGTGCCGGTCGGCCGCTACACCAAGGAAGCGCTGGAAAGCGCCGGCCTGTGGACCTCGCTGCAGCCCAAGTTCGTGCAGGCCGACAGCGTGCGCCAGGCGCTGGACTACGTGAGCCGCGGCGAAGTGGACGCGGGCTTCGTGTACCGCACCGACGCCACCATCATGGGCGACAAGGTGAAGATCGCCCTGACCGCCGGCGGCCACACGCCCGTGACCTACCCCGTCGCCGTGGTGGCCGACAGCAAGCACAAGGACCTGGCCAAGTCGTTCCTCGAATTCCTGGCCTCGGCTGACGCGCGCAAGGTGCTGGACCGCTACGGTTTCGGCAAGCCCTGAGACCGGACACGCGTGACGCCATGATCGATGTCGACATCCGCCTGCACGTCCAGGACGGCAAGCGCCACTTCGACCTCTCGGCCTGCTTCCAGGCCGAGGCCCAGGTGGTGGCGCTGTACGGCCCCTCGGGCGCCGGCAAGTCGCTGACGCTGCAGGCGCTGGCCGGCCTGCTGCGTCCCTCGGCGGGCCACATCCGCATCGGCGAGCGCACGCTGTTCGACGCGGCGGCGGGCATCGACCTGCCGCCACGCCAGCGCAAGCTGGGCTACCTGTTCCAGGATTACGCGCTCTTTCCGCACCTGAGCGTGCGGCAGAACGTCTGCTTCGGCCTGACCGACTGGCTGCGGCGCCGCCCGCAGGCTGCCGACGCGGCGCGTGTCGATGCCCTGCTGGAAAGCTTCGGCCTGTCGGCCCTGGCCGACAGCCGTCCGGCCACGCTGTCGGGCGGGCAGCGTCAACGCGTGGCGCTGGCGCGAGCCCTGGCATGCGAACCGCGGGCCCTGCTGCTCGACGAGCCCTTTGCCGCGCTGAACCCCATGCTGCGGACCTCGCTGCGCCAGGAGCTGGCGCAGATCGGCAGGCAATGGGGCATCCCCATGGTGATGATCACGCATGACGTCGAGGACGTGATCGCGCTGGCCGACCTGGCTTTCGTCTATGAAGCCGGCGCCATCGTGCAACGCATCGACCTGCACACGGCCACCAGCCAGGAGGCCGCGCGCAGCCAGCTGGACCCGTCGCGGGCACAGGCGCGCACGCCGCGCCAGCTGCGCTTGCGGGCCTTGCTGGGCGCGCCGGACTGAAATATCACTGCACGACGCGATGGAACTGGCACGCCACACCCCGCCGGGAACCTGGACTTAGCAGCGCACCGTCAAGGCGCGCCGCTGCCCAACACGTCCCGCACCACCGCCATCAGGCGCGCCAGCGACGCATCGTCCATCACCAGGGCAGGCGTCAGGTACACCACCCGGCCGAAAGGACGCAGCCAGACGCCGTGCTCGACGAAACGCGCCCGCAGCGCCTTCAGGTCGCGGATCTCGGTCAGCTCCACCACGCCGATCGCACCCAGGCAGCGCACGTCCGCCACCCAGGGCAGGTCCCGGCACGCCGCCAGACCTGCCTCCATGCGTGACTGCAGGCGGCGCGCCTGGGCCAGTCGGGGCGCCTGCTCGAAGAGGTCCAGCGAGGCATTGGCCGCGGCGCAGGCCAACGCATTGCCCATGAAGGTGGGGCCATGCATCAGCGCCCGCGCGGGGTCGTCATCCAGAAACGCCGCTTCCACCTTGCGGTTGGCGACGGTGGCTGCCAGCGGCAGCGTGCCGCCGGTCAGCGCCTTGGACAAGGTGATGATGTCCGGCGCCACGCCGGCGTGCTGGAAGGCGAACATCTCGCCCGTGCGGCCAAAGCCGGTGAATATCTCGTCGAAGACCAGCAGCAGGCCGTGGCGGTCGGCCAGCGCGCGCAAGCGCCGCAAGGTCTCGGGCGAGTGGAAGCGCATGCCGCCCGCGCCCTGCACCAGCGGCTCGACCACGATGGCGGCGATCTCCGCGCCGCGCTCGGCCAGCAGTGCATCCAGCGCCTGGGCGCTGGCCTCGTCGCGCGGCAGCTCGGCCACCAGCGCCTGCGGCAGGATGCCCTGCCAGCGCCGGTGCATGCCGGCATCGGGATCGCACAGGCCCATCGTGCCGAAGGTGTCGCCGTGATAACCGTCGCGGAACGCCAGGAAGCGCGTGCGGCCGCGCTCGCCCTGGTTCAGCCAGTACTGCACGGCCATTTTCAGCGCCACTTCCACCGAGACGGAACCCGACTCGCAGAAGAAGGCGCGTGCGAACTCGCCCCCCAGCAGCGCACGCAGGCGCTCGGCCAGCCGCAAGGCCTGCGGGTGGGCCAGGCCGCCCATCATCACGTGCGGCATGTCGTCCAACTGCGCACGCACGGCCTGGGCAATGGCGGGCGCGTTGTAGCCATGGCAGGCGGTCCACCACGAGGCGATGCCGTCGATGAGCTCGCGGCCATCGGCCAGTTGCAGACGGCAGTCGCGCGTGGCGACGACCACGGGCGTCTCGGTGGTGGTCAGCGAGGAATAAGGCGGCCAGAGCGCGGACTCGGCGGCGCGGAAGTGTCGGGGCAGATCGGTCATGGTCGAGGACTGTAACGCATCGCCCGTCCGGGCCAAGGCGGGCGGGTGGCCGCCGCCGGGCTAGAATGGCCGCCGATAACGTCTTGCCTCATGTCCCTGCTCGATCCCCTCTTCCATTCCCTGCTGGCCCAGGCCGACGCGCGGCGCATGCGCCGCGTGCTGCGCCCGCTGTCCACCCAGGCGCCCGCCGGCCACGTGCTGCGCGATGGCACGCCCCTGGTGGACTTCTCCAGCAACGACTACCTTGGCCTGGCGCGCGACCCCGCCATCGCCCGGCAGGCGGCCCGCTGCGCGCTGCGTCATGGCGCGGGCGCGCGCGCGTCGCGCCTGGTCACCGGCACGCTGGACCTGCACGCCGAGGCCGAGGCCGCCATCGCCGCCTTCAAGGGCACCGAGGCCGCCCTGCTGCTGGCCAGCGGCTGGCAGGCCAACGCCGCCGCATTGCCCGCGCTGATCGGCGCGGTGCAGGGACCGGCGCTGGTCTACACCGACAGGCTGATCCACGCCAGCCTGCATGCGGGTTGCGCCCAGGCAGGCGTGCGCCAGATCCGCTACCGCCACAACGACCTGGACCACCTGGAACACCTGCTGGCCGAACGCGCGCAGGAGCCCGGGCAGCGCTTCATCGTCACCGAGAGCGTTTTCAGCATGGATGGCGACCAGGCCGACGTGCCAGCGCTGGCCGCGCTGGCAGAGCGCCACGGCGCCTTCCTGTACCTGGACGAGGCACACGCCACCGGCGTGCTGGGCCCGCAAGGCCGGGGCCTGGCGGCCCAGGCGGGCGGGCGCGTGGACCTGGTGATGGGCACGTTCAGCAAGGCAGCCGGCGGCTTCGGCGCTTACATCGCGGGGTCTCGCGCACTGTGCGACTACCTGGTGAATACCTGCTCGGGCTTCATCTACAGCACCGCGCTGCCGCCCGCCGTGGTGGGCGCGGTGCACGCCGCGGTGACCCGCCTGCCGGGCATGGATGCCGAACGCGCGCACCTGCACGCCCTGGCGACGCGGCTGCGCGCGGGGCTGGCGGACATCGGCATCGACACCGGCCTTTCCTCCACGCAGATCGTGCCCGCTATCGTGGGTGACGCCGGCCGTGCGCTGGCCCTGGCCGACGCGCTGGCGCAGGCAGGCATGCTGGTGGGTGCGATCCGGCCGCCCACGGTGCCCGCGGGCACCAGCCGGCTGCGCATCGCCCTGTCGTCCCTGCACACGGCCGGACAGGTCGACGCGCTGGTCACCCGGATCCGGGACAGCCGTGGCCCTTGCGCGGGAGCGGGCACATGAGCGCGGCAGGACACGCCCCCGCCAGCCTGCTGTGGGCGCACGGCTGGGGCTTCGACGCGCACTGCTGGGACGCGGTGCGCGCCCTGTTGCCCGCGCGCTGGCAAGCCTTGCAGCAAGCCTGCGCCGACGCCGGCTACCTGGGCGCCGCCCCCGTGCCGATCCGGCCTGCCGCAGTGCCCTATGTCGCCATCGGCCATTCCCACGGCGTGCAGCAGCTCCTGCAGGCCGGCCTGGCGGATTGCGTCGGCCTGGTCAGCGTGAGCGGCTTTCCGCGTTTTGCCGCCGCCGAGGACTGGCCGGCCGGCACGCCCGCCCGGCTGCTGGCCCGGATGCGCATGCAGTTCGACCGCCAACCCCTGGCGGTCTGGCGGGATTTCCGGTCGCGTTGCGGCGTGCCGTGGCGCGGCACGGACGCGCCCACGCTGGCGCTGCCCGCGCTGGCCGACGGCCTGCGCGCGTTGGCCGAGGACGATGCGCGCGAGGCGCTGGCGCAATGGCGCGGCCCGCTATGCGCGATCAGCGCCGAGGACGATGCCATCGTGCCGCCCGCCTTGGCGCACGCCGCTTTCGGCGACCGGCTGGTGTCGGTCCCCGAGGGCGCGCATGCCCTGCCGCTGACGCGCCCCGACCTCTGCGCCCGGCACATCTGCCGGTTCCTGGACACGCTTGCCGTCGCGCCATGAGTCTCGAGACGCCGCTGGCCATCACGTCCCGCAAGCAGGACATCGCCGCCCGCTTCGGCCAGGCCGCAAGCGCCTACGAGCGCCATGCCAGCGTGCAGGCGCGCGTGGTCGACGACATCATGCGCCGCCTGGAGGCCTTGCCCTGGCCCGCGGCGCCGCGCATTCTCGAGATCGGCTGCGGCTCTGGCCTGCTGTCGCGCCGCCTGCTGGCGCGCTGGCCCGAGGCGCGATTGACGCTTACCGATGTGTCCGCCGAGATGGTGGCGCACTGCCGCGGCAGCGCCGACTGGCCCGCCGGCACGCGCCACCTGCGGTGGGATGGCGAGCATCCCCCCGCGGACGCGGGCAACTACGACCTCATCGTGTCCACGCTGGCCGTGCAATGGTTCGATGACCTGAACGCAGGCCTGGGCCGGCTGGCGCGCCTGCTGGCGCCCGGCGGCCTGCTGGCCGTCGCCACGCTGGGCGCGCGCAGCCTGGCGCAATGGCGCGCCTGCCTGCACCAGGCAGGCGCCAGGCTGCCCGCCCCCGGCTATCCGCTGGCGCAAGACCTGCGCCCCGCCGCCCCCGCCCTGCAAGGCGCGGTGGACGCGGCGCTGCTGACCGAACACCCCGGCGATGCCCATGCCTTCCTGCGCGGCCTGCGCGGCATCGGCGCATTGTCAGGCGCGGGACTGGGCGCGGGCACGCTGCGCGCCGCCATGCGTCTTTACGACCAAGGAAACCGGCAAGTGCACTACGAGATCCTCTATGGCCTCTGGCGCGCCGCGCAGGCGCGCGGCGTATTCGTGAGCGGCACCGACACCGGCGTGGGCAAGACGCTGGCAAGCGCCATCCTGGCACGCGCCTGGCAGGCCGACTACTGGAAACCGATGCAGACCGGGCTGGCCGACGAGGCGGGCGACACGGCCACCGTCACGGCGCTGGCGGCGCTGGCGCCCGGCAGGCTGCATCCGCCCGCCTGCGCGCTGCAGGCGCCGCTGTCGCCGTGGGATGCCGCGCGCGAGGAAGGCATCACGCTGGACGCCGAGGCGCTGGCGCTGCCCGCCACCGACGCGCCGCTGGTCGTGGAAGGGGCGGGCGGGCTTTACGTGCCGATCGACGGACGCCACATGATGATCGACCTCGCCGCCCGCCTGGGGCTGCCGGTGGTGCTGGTGGCGCGCAGCACGCTGGGCACCATCAATCACACGCTGCTGAGTCTGCGCGCCCTGGCCAGCCACGGCGTGCCGGTGGCGGGCGTGGT
Source organism: Orrella dioscoreae (assembly GCF_900089455.2). Taxonomy (NCBI): domain Bacteria; kingdom Pseudomonadati; phylum Pseudomonadota; class Betaproteobacteria; order Burkholderiales; family Alcaligenaceae; genus Orrella; species Orrella dioscoreae. Next base: position 924,912 of record NZ_LT907988.1, on the reverse strand, counting down.
CCTGAGCGGCCCGCTCAACGCCGGCAACCGCCATGCCATCGAGCATTTTGGCGGCGTGCCGGTCATCCTGGAGATTCCCGCACTGGACCAGGTGGACGCGCGGGCCGTGGCCGAGCTGGCTGGCAACGTGCCGCCACTGGCCTCTCTTTGCCAGCCACCGGCCTCGGCCCGTTGACCCCTGGCGCCCCGGCGGCGGTTGCTGCCGGGGCGCAGCCCAGCCGAAGGCGCGGCGTGGGGTGCTTTCAGTCCCGGAAGTTATCGAACTGCAGCGGCAGTTCGACGTCGGTCTTGCGCAGCAGCGCGATGGCCGTCTGCAGGTCGTCGCGCTTCTTGCCCGTCACGCGCAGCTTGTCGCCGTTGATCTGGGTTTCCACCTTGAGCTTCTCGGCCTTGATGGCGGCGATGAGCTTCTTCGACACCGACTGCTCGATGCCCTGCTTCAGGGTGATCTTCTGGCGCGCACCGCCCAGGTTCACGTTGGGGTCGGCCACGTCGAGGCAGCGCGTGTCGATGCCGCGCGCCGACAGGCGGCCGCGCAGGATGTCGAGCATCTGCTTCAACTGGAAATCGCTGGGCGCGATCTGGGTCACCACGAACCCGTCGAGCTCGAACTTGGCATCGGTGCCCTTGAAATCGAAGCGGGTGGCCAGTTCGCGGTTGGCCTGGTCGACCGCGTTGGAGAGTTCGTGCTTGTCGACTTCGGAAACGACGTCAAAGGAAGGCATGGCAATGATCCTGAATGCTTATTGGTTGGCGACCACGATGGAGACGCGGCGGTTTTCCGCGCGACCGCTGGCGCTGCGGTTGCTGGAGGCCGGCACGCGCTTGCCGAGCCCGCGCACGGCGATGGCGTCAGGCAGGAATCCGGCGTGCTCGACCAGAACCTGCGCCACCACTTCGGCACGGCGCAGGGACAAGGCATCATTGTAGGCATCGCTGCCGGCGCTGTCGGTATGACCGTCTATGCGCAACCGGGCGATGCCCACCGCCACCAGCGCCTTCCCCACGCGCATCACGGCCTCGCGGCTGGCGGCGCTGAGGGTCGACTCGTCCGAGGCGAAGAGCATCCTGGTCGACATGTCCAGCTCCCAGCCCGCCTCGCCCGGCTGGAACCCGTGCGCCTGGAGCACCGCGATCTGCGGGGCGGACAAGCCCTTGGGCACGGACTGGCAGCCCGCCAGCATGACGGCGGCCAGCACGACCCAGAGGGCGCGCCATGGCGCCAGGCGGAACACATCAAACATGGGCACGCGGCCTCTCCTGGATATCGATGTCCGAATGGGGGGAGGGGTCGGCGGCGCGGCGGCCATCGGCCCGCCGCCGCGACTTCGCGGTGTACATGGCAGCATCCGCGCACATCATCAGCGCCTGCGTGCTGCGGCCATCCTCGGGGTAGATCGCCACGCCGACGCTGACCGAGGTCTGCAGGGTCGAGCCTTCCGGCAGCGGCATGGGTTCGCGCATGCAGGCGGCAAGATTCTCGGCGATGTGGCGGGCGTCGGCGGCGTCGTGCAAGGGCGTGATCAGGATGGCGAACTCGTCGCCGCCCAGGCGGCCGACCAGATCGGTCTCGCGCACCTGGGCGCGCAGCCGCGAGGCCAGGCACACCAGCACGGCATCGCCCGCGGCGTGGCCCCAGCTGTCGTTGATGTCCTTGAAGCGGTCTGCATCCACGAACAGCAAGGCAAGGCGCTCGCCGGTCTCTTCCGCCTCGCGCACCGCCCGATTGAAGCGGCTCTCGAAGAACGCCCGGTTGCGCAGGCCCGTCAGGCTGTCGTGCGACGCCCGATGCGCCAGGGTGCTGTTCTCGTCCTGCAACGTGCGCTGCCAGCCCTCGAACTCGTCGAGCAGGCCATTGAAATCTTCGCCCAGGGTATTCAGTTCGCGGATTTCCGAGGCCGGCACGCGTTGCGCGAAGGCACGCTCGCGCCGCACGGCGTGGGCCACCACGGCCAGGTTCGTGAGCGGCCGGGTGATATGCCTGACGACGCGCCGGGAGGAGTACGCGGCAGCCAGGGCGCTCAGGAACAGGCAGACCAGCAGCCCGGCCAGGCCCATCAGCAGGAAATGCAGCAAGGCGCCGCCGTGTCCCACCAGGCGCACCGAGCCGATGGTGTCCGGCCCGCGCACCAGCGGCAGGACGACAGGCTCGGGAAACACGAGGCGGCCCACGTGGTCCTCCAGGCCCTGGAAGCGCCCCTCGTCGGGCCGCCGCCACAGGGCGAAGGGCTGTCCCTGCGCATCCGACACGGCGATCTCGGCCACATCCTCGGGCGAGGCGATCAGCGAAATCGCCTCGGCCGCCGCGGCGGGATCGCGAAAGACCAGCGCGGCCTCGACCGTGTAGCCCACCGAGCGGGCGACCAGTTGCAGGTTGTGCGCGGCGTAGGCGCGCAGGGCGACAAAGCCCACCACGGACATGGCCAGGCCCGCCAGGCTGACGGCGACCAGCGCCACCTTCAGCTTGGCGAACCACATGACCCGGCGCAGGGAGCGGCGCGCCACGGGCGGCGCGGGCGGCAGCGGCAACAGGCTGTTCCTCATCGTTGGACCGCCCGGCTGCGGCCCAGCTTGAGCACATTGGGATTGATGCGCACGCCGCTGCGGGCGACCGAGTCGAGATTCACCTGGAAAGCCACCTGCGCATCGCTGACGTCCAGGCAGAACATGGGGCCGACCACGCACTCCGGATCGTCCTCGCTGATGCTCAGCACGGCCTGGCCGTTCAGCTGGCGATAGAGCCCCCGCTTCTCCTCGGCCGTCAGCACGCCGGTATAGATGGCGTCGCAGGCATGCGCCAGCCCGGGGCTGTCCACCATATAGCGCTGGGAGACGACCTTGCGTCCCGCCGAGACTTGCGGCTGCCCCAGCAGCGCATCCGCGTATTGGGTAGGCGCCAACACGCAAAGGCGGAGGTCGGCCGACATGCCGGGCCAGCGCGCGTAGCTCAGGATGCCCAGCACGACGGCGGCCACCGAGGCCGAGCGGACTTGCGCCTGGGTGAGCGCCGCCGCGGGCGCGGCCTGCGCGCCGGCAGGCCACGCGCACACCGCCAGCGGCGCCAGCCTGAGCAGGACGCCAGCCAGCGAGCCGCGCCAGACGCGGCCCGTCACCCAGGCGGAAAGAGGCACGCGGCTCTCCTTGTCTTGGTTGGGGCGGACGCGGAATGGGGAGGCGCTCGCCGGGAGGGGTGGCGCAGGCGCCGGGTCCGCTGGGGACGCCAGGATGGCGCGCGCCTGTCCCGGCATGGCCGGCTTGGGCGCCGGCACGGCATCCGCAATGCCGAGACAATATGTTTCCAGCGCTTACAGAGTGAGCGCTGGCGAAGCTTACCCCAGAGGGGACGCGCAGCGTAATGCCTGACACACAGCCTGTAACACTTCTCCGGCCCGTCGGGGCCCAAATACCTATTTCCAGGGATACGTGGACACGCCCGGCACGCCGGCCACTTGCTTCCCCGCCCATCATTCCCGAGAATTCCCGGCTGGCTTTCCCTCTGGCGAACACTCCCTTGACCGACCTTTCCAAGCCCCGCTGCGCCTGGGCGCAGACCGACCCGCTGCTGGCGGCCTATCACGACGCCGAATGGGGCGTGCCCGAACGCGACAGCCGCGCGCTGTGGGAAAAGCTGATGCTCGACGGCTTCCAGGCAGGCCTGTCGTGGCTGACCGTCCTGAAGAAGCGCGACGCCTTCCGTGCCGCATTCCAGGGATTCGATCCCGAGAAAGTGGCCCGCATGGGGCCGCAAGACGTCGAGCGCCTGCTGGCCGACCCCGGCATCATCCGGTCTCGCAGCAAGATCGAAGCCACCATTGGCAATGCGCGGGCCTATCTGGCCATGCAGGCCCGCGGCGAGGATTTCTCCACCTTCGTCTGGACGATGGCCGGCGGCGCCCCGGTGCGCCAGCGCCGCCGCGTGCCCGCCGACGTGCCGGCCCAGACACCGCTGTCCCTGGACATGTCGAAGGCGCTCAAGCAGCGCGGCTTCAAGTTCGTGGGGCCGGTCATCGTCTATGCCTGGCTGCAGGCCACCGGCGTGGTCGACGACCACCTGGACACCTGCTGGCGCTGCCATGGGGGCCACTGAGATGGAAGGACCGCTCTTTGGCATCCGCATCGTCGAATTCGCCGGCATGGGGCCCGCGCCCTTCGGCGCCATGCTGCTGGCCGACATGGGCGCGGACGTCGTGCGCATCGAGCGGCCCGTGGCGGGCACGCCCGACGCCGAGGCCTTGCGCCATGACACGCTCAACCGCGGCAAGCGCTCGGTGGCCCTGGACCTGAAGACCGACGCGGGGCGTGAGGCCGCCCGCAGGCTGGTTGCCCAGGCCGACGTGCTGGTCGAGGGCTTCCGCCCTGGCGTCATGGAGCGCCTGGGGCTGGGGCCGGACACGTTGCGCGCCAGCCATCCGCGCCTGGTCTACGCCCGCATGACGGGCTGGGGGCAGACCGGTCCACTGGCGCGGCGCGCCGGGCATGACATCAACTACCTGGCGCTCAGCGGCGCGCTGCACGCCATCGGCACGGCCGACAGCGGCCCCGTCGTGCCCCTGAACCTGGTCGGGGATTTCGGCGGCGGCGGCACCTTCCTGGCGCTGGGCATCGTCAGCGCGGTGCTGGCCGCGCAGCGCAGCGGGCACGGACGGGTCATCGACGCCAGCATCCTGGACGGCACGGCCAACCTGCTGGCCATCACCTATTCCCGGCTGGCCACCGGCCAGTGGCAGGACGCGCGCCAGGCCAACACCTATGACGGCGCCTCGCCCTATTACACGACCTATGCCTGCGCGGACGGGGGCTGGATGGCGGTGGGCGCGATCGAACCGCAATTCCTTGCCGCCCTGCTGGAGAAACTGGAAATCAGCCCGGCGGACTACGGCGACCAGCACGACCGTGGCAGCTGGCCGGCGCAGCGCGCCCTGCTGGCGGCGCGCTTCGCCACCCGCAAGCGCGATGCCTGGGCCGCCCTGCTGGAAGACAGCGACACCTGCGCCACGCCGGTGCTGTCGCTGGCCGAGGCGCCCCTGCATCCGCACCATGTGGCACGCGGCACGTTCCTGGCAAGCCCCGCGTATGCGCCGGCGCCCGCGCCACGCTTCTGCGGCCCGGCAAGCAGGACTGCCGCGCCCGCCCCGGCGCCGGGCCAGCACGACGCCGCATTCCTGGCGGGAGACTGGCCGGCGCGCTAACGGCCGGCCTGGCGTCATTGGGCCGCCGAGGCCTCCGGCAGGCGCGACTCCGCCGACGCCGCGCCCACGCCGACCGGGCCGCTTTCCTGCGTTTCGGCCATGACCCAGCAGGACTTGCCCGCGGTCTTGGCGCGATACAGGGCACGGTCGGCCGCGACCAGCACGCTGGCCGTCTCGGCGCCATGCTCGGGCACCAGCGCCAGGCCGACGCTGCCGCCGACCTGCACCGTGATGCCGCCCGCCAGCTCATAGGGACGGCAGACCACCTCGACGATGCATTCGGCGAAGGCACGCGGATCAAAGCCCGCCTCGATGCAGGCCAGCACCACGAACTCATCGCCGCCAATCCGCGCCGCCACGCCGCTGCCGGGCTTCACCAGCGCCAGCCTTTCGGCGACGGCCTTCAGCAGGCTGTCGCCCATGCCATGGCCATACGTGTCGTTGACGGCCTTGAAGCCGTCCAGGTCCAGATAGAAGACGGCGAAACGCGCATGGCCTGCCTGCGCCTGCCGCAACGCGCGGTCCAGCATCTTGAACAGCCCCGTGCGATTGGCCAGGCCAGTCAGCGGATCCTGTTGCGCGCGCTGTTCGCTTTCCCGCTCGGCGCGCATGGTCGACACCAGCATCTTGTTCAGCCGGTATGACGCGATCGTCATGCTGACCAGGTACGCGGGGATTTGCGCCAGGACAATGCCCAGGACGGGTTCGTTGGTGAAAAAGGCCGCCACGCAGCACGGCCCCAGGGTGAAGCCGATCATGATGCCGGTCATCCGGGGCGCGCCGAAATTGCGGAAGCAGATGCCGCCCACCATGGCCGCCGCCGACAGGCAGGCGATGCATGCCGCCACCCAATCGCCGCTCAACAGGCAGATGAAGGCGCCATACCCCACCGACATGGCCCAGACCACGGCCAGCAACAGCGTCATGTCGGTATAGGTGCTTTTGCCCACCAGCGCATTGCGGCGCGCCACGACGAGCAGCACGAGACGGGCCATGCAGACCAGCACTTCCAGGCCCAGCCAGAAGAAGAAGGCTGGCTCGGGCTGGCGTAGGGTGACGATGAGCGCCACCAGGATGGTGTTGACCACGCCGCCGAAGAAGATGGGCAGGGTGCCAAAGAGGCCGCCAATCAAGGCGACCCGGATGTCCGGGGGTACGTCCGGCCCCGCGTCGGCGAGCCATTTCGTCAGCCGCCACTTGGGCAGACTGAAAACCCTGCTTTCATTGTTCATGCTTGCCATTTCGGCATCCGGGATGCCGCTGGAGAAAAAAGAGCGGCTCTGCCCTTGTGCAGCAGCCCGTCCCCAGGTGGCCTGTTCCACGGACCCACCCTCAGTGCAGGCGCAGATTACCGGAAAACGGGAATGCCCATTCCGACGAATAAGCGGTCAGGTGCAACCTTAGAATATGTGCAGGGTAACGTCGTGGCATTCCGGCCACGCCCGCATGCCCCAGGAACGTGCAAGGACGCCGCCGTGGATGCCGACAAGACCGCCCTGCTGACCGTGGCCCAGATGCGCGAGGCCGACGAACGGGCCATCGCGGCGGGCACGCCCGGCACGACACTCATGCAACATGCCGGTGACGCCGTGGCCCAGGCCATCGCGCGGCGCTGGACGCCCCGCCCCCTGACCGTGCTGTGCGGCCCCGGCAACAATGGCGGGGACGGATTCGTCGCCGCCCGCCTGCTGGCGCAACAAGGCTGGCCCGTGACCGTCGCGCTGCTGGGCGACAGGGAAGCGCTGCGTGGCGATGCCCGCTTCCACGCTCACCAATGGGGCGGTCCACTGGTCTCGCTGTCGCCTGACGCCGTGCGCCACGCCCGCCTGATCGTCGACGCGCTCTTCGGCGCGGGCCTGTCGCGCCCGCTGCCGGACGTCGCGGCCCAGACCCTGGCCGCCGCCCGTGCGCGCGGCGTGCCCGTGGTGGCGGTGGACGTCCCCAGCGGCGTGGACGGCGACACCGGCGCGTCGCTGGGCGCGGTCGGCGCCGACCTGACGGTGACGTTCTTCCGCAAGAAACCCGGCCACCTGCTGCTGCCCGGACGCACGCTGTGCGGGGAGATCGAGGTGGCCGATATCGGCATCGCCGCCCCGGCCCTCGCCGCCCTGCAGCCCCAGGCGCACGAGAACGCCCCAGCGTGCTGGCTGCCCAGCCTGCCGGCCCTGGGGCACGGCACCCATAAATACCAGCGCGGCCATGCCCTGGTCCGGGGCGGCTACCCCACGACGGGCGCCGCCAGGCTGGCGGCGCTGGGCGCGGCCCGCGCCGGGGCGGGGCTGACCTCCGTGGCCGTGCCCGCCGAATCGCTGGCGATCTATGCCAGCCACCTGTTGAGCGTGATGGTCCAGCCGCTGGCCCAGCCCGCCGACCTGTCCGCCTTGCTGGAGGATGGCCGCCACACGGCGCTGCTCGCGGGCCCGGGACTGCCCGACGATCCCGTTACCCGCGACGCGGTGCTGACCTTGCTGGGCACGGGCAAGCCTTGCGTGCTGGACGCCGGCGCGCTCACCGCCTTTCGCTACGACCCCGAGACGCTGTTCCGGGCCATCGAAGGGCCCTGCGTCCTGACGCCGCACGAGGGAGAGTTCCAGCGCCTCTTCGGCATGGACGACGCCGACAAGCTGAGCCGCGCGCGACGCGCGGCGGCACGCAGCGGCGCCGTGCTGGTGCTCAAGGGCGCCGACACCGTCATCGCCGCGCCCTCCGGGCTGGCGATCATCAACGCGAACGCGCCGTCCACGCTGGCCACGGCTGGCAGCGGCGACGTGCTGGCCGGCCTCGTCACCGGCCTGCTGGCCCAGGGCATGCCGGCGTTCCAGGCCGCCGCCGCGGCCACCTGGCTGCACGGCGACGCCGCCACGCAATTCGGCCCGGGCCTGATCGCGGACGACCTGCCCGGGCTGGTGCCGGGGGCCCTGGCACGGCTGGCGCAACACGGCCAGGCACCGCAAGCGGAGATCTCCTGACCGGCAGGCACCGCGCGGCGCGCGGTCAGCCTGCCTCCGCGCGCGCCGCGGCCTCGACCAGCCAGTCGTGCACCGCCGCCACCCGCCTGTCGTCCAGGGCGCCCGGCGCATAGGCGATGCCATACCGCTTGCCCGTGGACACTCGCTGGGCGAAAGGCGCCACCAGGCGCCCGCGCGCGAGCTCGTCGGTCGTCAGGGTGCGCCGCGCAATCGCCACGCCCATGCCCGCGATGGCGGCCTCGATGGTCAGGTGGTTGCGGTTGAACATATACCCGCGCCGCACCTCCACCTGCGGCGCGCCGATGGCGCGCAGATAGCCTTCCCACTCGGCGTAGGGCGGGCTGCCGCGCCAGGCGGTCATGTCATGCAGCAAGGGATAGTGGCGCAGGTCGTCGGGCGTTGAAATGGGGTGGCTGGCATCCAGCAAGGCAGGCGCGCAGACCGGGAAGATCTCTTCCTCCATCAGCGGCGTGATGTCAAAGCCCGAGTACACACCGTCGTTCAGGTCGATGGCCAGGTCGAAAGCGCCGGGCTGCAAGGCCTGGCTGCTGTCCTCGGCTTCCAGTTGGAGCGCCAGCGCCGGATAACGCCGCTGGAAGTCCGGCAATCGCGGCACCAGCCACTTCGCCATGAAGGACGGCAGTGCGCGCACCTTCACGATACCGGCGAGGTTGCCGCCGCTGAGCCGGCCGATCTCCAGGTCCACGGCCTCATAGGCCGGCCCCACGGCGGCCTTCAGCCGCGCGCCCTCGTCCGTCAGCGTCAGGCGGCGCGGCAGCCGCACGAACAGCCGGAAACCCAGCCACTCCTCCAGTTGCTTGATCTGCTGGCTGACCGCGCCCACCGTCACGTGCAGGGCCTGCGCCGCCTGGGTGAAGGACAGCAGCTTGGCGCAGACCAGGAAGACCTTCAGGCGGGCATGCACCTGGGCCGGGATTTCACGCTTATCGTTTAGCATTTCTAAATCGAAGGCAGAATTTATGGCTTGAGAGGGGCGGAACAGCCCGGGAGAATAGAAAACACTTCACAAATACTAATTCAAGCGGTGTATCGACGCATCGCCAGCCGCCACCATGACCATCAGCACGCTCGATCTCTTCAAGGTGGGCATCGGCCCGTCCAGCTCGCACACCACCGGCCCCATGCGCGCCGGCCTGGCCTTCGCGCGCGACCTGCGCACGCTCGGCCTGAGCGCCCGCGTCGCCCACCTGGACATCCGCCTGTACGGCTCGCTGGCCGCCACCGGCATCGGCCACGCGACCGATCTCGCCGTGGTGGGCGGCCTGCTGGGCCATGATCCCGCCACGGTCGACCCGGACCAGTTCGAGGCCTATGTCGCCGCCGTGCGCCTGGACGGCGTGCTGCGCCTGGACGATGCCGTGGAAGTCCCCTTCGACTGGCGGCGCGACCTGCGCATGGTGCCGGTCGCCCTGGCCCGCCACCCGAATGCCCTGCGCCTCACCGCCCGCGACGGCGACGGCCAGGTACTGCATCGCAATACCTATTTCTCGATCGGCGGCGGCTTCATCATCGACGCCAACCGGGAACGCGAAGCAGGCGACCACCCCGCCGCCGACACGCCCGTGCCCTATCCCTACACCAGCGCCGCGGAACTGCTGGCGCTGTGCCGCCGCCACGACCTGTCCATGGCCGAGATCGTGCTGGCCAACGAGGCGGCGCTGCGGCCCGAATCCGACACGCGCACGGCGCTGGCCACCGTCTGGCGGGCGATGCAGGCCTGTGTCACGCGCGGCCTGCATCGCGAAGGCATCCTGCCCGGCGGCCTGAACACGCCGCGCCGGGCGGCCGCGCTGCGCCGCCGCCTCGAAGACGCCGCGCGCCAGCAGTCGGACGTGGTCTCGCGCACGCTGTCGGAAATGGATTGGGTGAACCTGTACGCGCTGGCCGTCAACGAGGAAAACGCCAGCGGCGGCCGCGTGGTGACCGCGCCCACCAACGGCGCGGCGGGCATCATCCCGGCGGTGCTGCATTTCTATGCGCGCAACCAGCCCGGCATGCAGCAGGCCGACGTGGACACCTTCCTTTTCACCGCCTCGGCCATCGGCGGGCTGTGCAAGCGCAATGCCTCGATCTCGGGCGCCGAGGTCGGCTGCCAGGGCGAGGTCGGCGTGGCGTGTGCCATGGCCGCCGCCGGCCTGGCGGCGCTGCTGGGCGGCACGCCCGAGCAGATCGAGAACGCCGCCGAGATCGGCCTGGAACACAACCTGGGCCTGACCTGCGACCCCGTGGGCGGCCTGGTGCAGGTGCCCTGCATCGAACGCAATGCGATTGCGTCGATGAAGGCCATCAACGCCGCGCGCATGGCGCTGCACGGCGACGGCCGCCACCTGGTCTCCCTGGACCAGGCCATCCGCACCCTGCGTGAAACGGGCCGCGACATGCTCAGCAAGTACAAGGAGACGTCGCTGGGGGGCTTGGCGGTGAGCGTGGTGGAGTGTTGAGAAGCGCGTTTGCACCCATCATCAATACGGAATAGCCGCAGCAGGAACAAAGCCTGCCAGGCTCGGCGCCGCCAAGCAACCGGCCTTATCGTGAACAGGTCCCGCCCAGCTCATCGAGCGGGCATTTCCCCCATGTTCACGCTTGCCCCTCCCCGGCGACAGGCGTATCCTGTTTTATACAGACCGCTTGATCCGCGTTTACACCACCCCCACATTTGATCGCTGGTTCGCACAGATCGACGACACGCTGACAGCCAAACGCATCCAAGTCCGGATTCGCCGCCTGCAGCTCGGCAACCACGGAGACTGGGCGCCAATCGGTGAAGGTGTCGCGGAACTGCGGATCCATCATGGCCCCGGATACCGCGTGGTTTTCATGCCGCGAACCACGGACATCATCGTGCTGCTGGCAGGGGGCGACAAATCCACCCAGCCGCGGGACATCCGCGCCGCCCTGTCGCTGGCGCGCCAATTAAGGGAAACATGATCATGACAAGGCCGACACTGCGGGAATGGGACAGCGCGGATCATCTCGGCACGGAGAAGGACCGCGTGCTGTATCTGCAGGCCTGCATGGAAGAGGCAGGCGACGATGCCACCTTCATTGCCAAGGCCCTGGGCGACATTGCCCGCGCCAAAGGGATGACGCAATTGGCACGAGACACAGGCCTGGGCCGGGAAAGCCTCTACAAGGCGCTGTCAGGCGAGGGAAATCCGAGTTTTGCCACCATATTGAAAGTGACCCGGGCGCTGGGCATCAGGCTGCAACCGCAACTGCAGGCCTGACGCCTCCGGGGCTGCGCAGGCAACGGCCTACCCCGGCAACCCTTCCCCACCCAGCAAGGACCGCACCAGCGCGGTCCAGTACTTCACGCCCAGCGGCAGCAGGGCATCGTTGAAGTCATAGCGCGGGTTGTGCAGCGACGCGCTGTCCTGGCCGTTGCCCAGCCAGATGTAGGCGCCCGGACAGGCTTGCGACATGAAGGAAAAATCCTCCGACGCCATGCTGGGCGGCAGGTCGCGATGCACGCGGCCTTCGCCCAGCACGCTTTCCAGCACCGTGGCGCAACGCGCCGCATGCGCAGGCGTGTTGATGGTGGCGGGATAGCTCACGCGGTAGTCCAGTTCCGCCGTCAGGCCATGCAGCGTGGCAATGGCCTGGATGGCGTCGCGAAAGCGCTGCTCGATGGACGCGCGCTGCGCCATGTCGAAGCAGCGCATCGTGCCGCGCAACTGCACTTCCTCGGGCATGACGTTATAGGTGTCGCCCGCATGGAAGCTGGTGATGCTGAGCACCGCCGGCTGGTGCGCGGGCGTCTCGCGCGCGATCAGCGCGGGCAGCTGCGTGACCAGCTGGCAGGCGGCCAGCAGCGTGTCCTTGCCCAGGTGCGGCATGGCCGCGTGGCAGCCCTTGCCGCGCAGGCTCAGGTTGAAGATGTCGAAGGCCGCCATGACGGGGCCCGCGTGCACCGCGGCCTCGCCTGCCGGCAGGCCCGGCCAGTTGTGCATGGCATAGACGCCCTGCACCGGATAGCGTTCGAACAGACCCGCCTCGATCATGGCGCGGGCGCCGCCCTCGTTTTCCTCGGCGGGCTGGAAGATGAAATGCACGCGGCCGGCGAAGTCCGGGTTGGCCGCCAGCGCCTGGGCGGCGCCCAGGAGCATGGTGGTGTGGCCATCGTGACCGCAGGCATGCATGCGGCCCGCGTGGGTGGAGGCATGCGCGAAACCGTTGAGTTCGGTGACGTGCAGCGCATCCATGTCGGCCCGCAGCCCGATGGCCGGGCCCTCGCCGCGCGCCCCTTGCAGGGTGGCGACCACGCCCGTGCCGGCGATGCCGGTCTCGACGGCCATGCCCCACTCGCGCAGCAGTTCCGCCACGCGCGTGCTGGTGCGATGTTCCTCGAAGGCCGTCTCGGGATGGCGGTGGAAATCATGCCGCCAGGCCGCGAGTTGCTTGGTGTCCAGGGTATCGGTGTCCGACATGGTGCCTGCTCCTTGTCCGTATGGCGTCAGCGACGATCAGAGATAGCCGAAAGCCGTTGCCGGCTCGGCGGCGGTCTCGACCCAGATGCTCTTGACCTGCGTGTATTCGCGCAGGGCATCGATGCCGCTGGAACGGCCATAACCGCTTTGCTTGTAGCCGCCGAAAGGCGAGGCCACGTTGATGGTCTTGTAGCCGTTGATCCAGAACGTGCCGGCGCGCACGCCGGCGGCCACGCGGTGGGCGCGGCCCACGTCACGGGTCCAGACGGCGCCGGCCAGGCCGAAGTCGCTGTCGTTGGCGATGGCGATGGCCTCGGCTTCGGTGTCGAAGGGGATCACCACGACCACCGGACCGAAGACCTCGGTGCGGGCGATCGACATCTCGGGCGTCACGCCGGCCAGGACCGTGGGACGCACGAAATAGCCGTCGCCGTCGAAGGGCTCGGGCGTGCCGACCAGGCGCGCGCCCTCCTGTTGGGCCGACGCGATCAGGCCACGCACGTGCTCGAACTGGCGCTGGCTGCAGATGGGGCCGACTTCGGTCTTGTCGTCCTGCGGATCGCCCACGCGGATGCGCGCGGCGCCGGCGGCGAAGCGCTCGACGAAGGCATCATGGATGCCGCGCTGGACCAGCAGGCGCGAACCCGCCACGCAGCTCTGGCCCGCGCCGGCGAAGATGGCCGCCTGCGCGCCCAGGATGGCGCGATCGATGTCGGCATCCTCGAACACGATGTTGGCCGACTTGCCGCCCAGCTCCAGCACGCAGGGCACGAGGTGCTGCGCCGCGTTGGCGGCGACCTTGGCGCCCGTGGGCACCGAGCCCACGAACACCGCCTTCTCGACCTGGCGCGTGGCCAGCGCGGCCGGCACGATGGTGTGGCCGTAGCCCGCCAGCACGTTGATGACGCCAACGGGCACGCCGGCTTCCTCGGCCAGCGCGGCCAGGGCCAGCGAGGTGAAGGGCGTCAGTTCCGACGGCTTCAGCACCACGGCATTGCCCATGGCGATGGCGGGGGCGATCTGCCAGCCGGCCGTGAACATGGGCGCGTTCCAGGGGGTGATCTGCAGCACCACGCCGATGGGCTCGCGGCGCGTGTAGTTCAGGTGCGAGGTGGGAACGGGGATGACGTCGCCATAGACCTTGTCGGTCCAGCCGGCGTAATACTCGAACATCTCGGCGACCTTCTGGGCTTCGCCGCGGCAATCGCGGATGGGCTTGCCGGAGGTCAGCGACTCCAGTCGGGCCAGCTCCTCGGCGCGGGCGCGCACGCGCTGGCCCACGGCGAACAGGATGCGGCCACGCTGCGCGTGGGTCAGCGCCCACCACTTGGCCTGGCCCGCCAGCGCGGCGGCCACGGCGGCCTGCGCGGCAGGCGCGCCGCCATCGGGATACGACACGCTGTCGGCGCCGGTGGACGCCTGCTTCAGCGCGACGACCTCGCCGGTGCCGGCCAGCAGCTTGCCGTCCACGTACGACGCGACCTGGGACGCGCCCGGGAAGAACGCCTGGAAGGCCTGGAACACGTCGGCGGTAATGGCTTGGGTGCTGCTCATTGCTTTTCCTCGTAGTTGACGATGCAGTTGAAGTCGTCGCTGTCGGCCACGTCGCCGGCCGACTCGCGCCACAGGCGCAGCGCTTCCGCCGAAAGCGGGGCGCCCGCGCCCGCGCGCTCGATGAGACCGGCGGCCAGGCGCAGGTCCTTGCGCATCAACTTCATGGTGAAGCCCGAATTGAAGGCGTCGTTCAGGATCCAGGTGGGATAGTTCACTTCGGTCACCCCGCTGCGGCCCGAGCCGGCGTTGATCCCCTTCAGGATCTCCTCGGGGTCCAGGCCGGCGCCACGCGCGATGCGCATGGCTTCGCCGGCGGCCACCAGGTGCACGCCGCACAGCAGGTTGTTCAGCAGCTTGGCCGAGTGGCCGGCGCCCACCGGGCCCACGCGCACGCGCTTGCCGGTCATGACGTCCAGGGCCGGCGCCAGGCGCGCCAGCACGGCCTCATCGCCGCCCAGCAGCATGGTCATGTTGCCGCTGTGCGCGGCCTTGGGGCCGCCGCTGACCGGGCCATCGACGAACGAGATCGGGCTGCCAGCCAGCGCCTGCGCGATACGCACGGTGCTGGTGGGGTCGGCGGTGGAGGTATCGAGCAGGATCACGGGATGCCTGGCGTGGGCCAGGATGCCGTCCTCGCCCAGCACGACCTTCTCGACGATGTCGGAGGTGGGCAGCGACAGGACGATCACATCCGAGGCCGCGACCAGCGCGGCGATGCTGTCGACCAGCGCCATGCCGCTTGCGGCCAGCGCCTCGCGCGCCGCGGGCGACGGATCGAAGCCCGTGACGGCGAAGCCCGCGCGGTGCAGCGACAGCGCCATGCCGCCGCCCATGTTGCCCAGTCCGATGACGCCGGCGCGCTGGCCGGCGGCGTTCAATGCTTGCGTCATGTCCGGGCCCCTTACAGCGTGTGGACGAAGAATTGCGCGATGAAGGCGGCGCCGAGGAACACGCCGGCATTGGCCAGCAGCGACACGACGACGATGCGCCAGCCCAGGCGGCGGAACGCCGGCAGGTCCTTGGCCAGCGACAGGCCGGCGAAGGTCAGCATGGGGGTGATCAGCGCCAGGAAGCTCACCTTGCCGGTCAGCTCGGCGATGGTCGAGGCCAGCGGGAAGCCGGGGAAGGTCATGCCCATGGCGACCAGCGAGACCCAGCACACGGCCGGGATCTTGCGGCCCAGGCCGCGATAGATCAGGTCGCCGATGACGACCGCGCCCACCATCAGCGCCACGCCGGGCAGCGCTTCCAGGATCGGCACGCCGAAGCCCACGCGGTTGCCCAGCAGCACCATGAAGCCCACCACGCACCAGGCGAGCAGGCGCTCGAGCCACTTCAGGTCGGGCACGATCATGCCGGCGGCCTGCTTCTCGGTCTCGGTCAGCTGGATGGCGCCCTTGTCGCCGCGGTCGCGGCCACGGCCCAGCACGGGCTCCAGCACGCGGTAGGCCCAGACGGCGAAGGGCAGCGAGATGAACAGCGTCATGTAGGTGCCCACGGTCGTCGCGATCAGGTTGCTGGCGGCGGCGAAAGCGGCCACGTCCTTGGCGACTTCAGGCGTCTGCTGCGCGGCGATGGCGCCCACGGCGGCGGCGGTCATGCTGCCCGAGCCCACGCCCGCGCCCATGGCCAGGGCCAGCGGGTGGAAGAGGTTCAGGCTGGTGACGAAGCCCGCGAAGATCGAGATGAAGATGGCGCCGATGAGCGTGCCGGTCACGTACTCGGCCAGCACGCCGCGGCCCTCGGGCGAATCCATGCCGAACTTCTCGCCGATGATGGCCAGGCCCGGCTCGCGGCCGATGGAGAAGGTCGCCCCCACGGCCTCACGCTTGATGCCCAGCAGCAGCGCCACCGGCATGCCCAGCAGCACGCAGCCGAACAGGTTGCCGAACTCCTGCAGCAGCAGGCCCCAGCCGGCTTCCGCCAGCTTGGGCAGCGCGCCGCCCACCAGCAGGCCCAGCTTGGCGATGAAGATCAGCAGCGCGGGCTGCAGGACGGCGGATGCCAGGAACTGCGTAGGCAGGTCGACGCGCGTGGCCGCGGGCAGGCGTTGCTGCCAGATGCCCAGCGCCAGGCCGATGAGCAGCGCCCAGATCATGGGCAGCAGCACGACCTTGCCGATGCCCAGCGGGATCGCCAGGGGGCCGAGCGCCTCGGCCACGACGGCGATGACGATCGCCAGGACATAAAGACGTAGCGGGCTTGCGCTCTGCGCCTGACCGGCGAGCGGAATGGTTGCCATGGAACTTCTCCCCTTGGGCGCCGGCCTTGTTGTGCCGGTCACCTGGCTGAAATGAACGAATGTGGTGTGGCCAGGCCACTGCGCGGCCCAGCTAGTCCGCACTGTAGCAACGCGGAAAACTCCTCTTTCAGTTTTTTTGTTCTAATAATTCGCACACCACCCGTCCTGTCACAGAGCCCGCCGCCATGCCTGCCTTTCCCGAGCAACGCCTGCCCTATCTCTATGAGGCCGTGCACTGCGGCAGTGTGCGCGCAGCCGCCGAGAAGCTCGCCATCGCGCCCTCGGCCGTCAGCCGCCAGATCGCGCTGCTGGAAGAGGAGCTGAACGTGGCGTTGCTGGAACGCCACCGCAAGGGCGTGGTGCCCACGCAGGCGGGCCAGTTGCTGATCGACTACACGCGCCAGCAGGTGGCGCATCGTGGCGACATGCTCTCGAAGATCGAATCGCTGCGCGGCCTGCGCAGCGGCTCGGTGGCCGTGGTGACGGGCGAGGGTTTCGTGCAGGACCTCGTGCGCAACCCGCTGCGGGCATTCCGCGAACACTATCCGGGCATCACCGTCTCGGTGGAGATCAACGGCACCACCGAGATCCTGCGCCGCATCAGCGAAGACGAGGCCGAGCTGGGCCTGGTCTACAACACCCCCGCCGATTCACGCATCGTCATGCGCGCGGCCTGCCAGCAGCCCATGTGCGCCATCGTTGCCCCCGACCACCCCCTGCGGCGCGAGCAACACCTGGCATTCGCCGAACTCACGCGCTGGCCCATCGCCCTGATGAACGGCAGCTACGGCATCCGCCAGTTGCTGGCCCACGTGGAGTACACGGAGAAGACGCGGCTGAACCCCGTGCTCACCACCAACCTGATCTCGGTGCTCAAGGCCTTCGTCGCCACCGGCCAGGGCATCACGCTGCTGCCCCGCTTCTCGATCTCGCACGAACTGGCGGCGGGCGAACTGTTCGCCGTGCCCGTGCGCCATGACATCCTGGAACGGGCCGAGGTGCATCTGATCACGCGCGCGGGCCGGCACCTGTCGCCTGCCGCCAACCAGTTCGTCTCGCATTGCCTGCAGGGCATGTCCGCCTTCCGCCCCGGCGCCAATTGAAAGCTTCCGGCAGGGATCGCCGGACCTGACACCGCGTCCCGTCAGACGCGACAGCGATGTTTACGTTGTCATACAACTAAATTCCTGGGTTCTCTTCATCGGAACCCGCATGGCGATTGGGGATAGCGCTATTTCACCGCGGAACCGCAGCTTTCACGCATCGCCTCGGCTTCGTAAGCTTCGCGTAAACAAAGGCTCTCAGCCTATCGTAATCCCTAGGCGAGGGATTGCCCCGATGACTCGGGTTTGTCGTTGACATGCCGATTTTTGGCGGCAGATAATCCATCAACTCATACGACAACATATGACGAACGCATCGATCCGGTGACGCTTCGTTCCCGAGACAAGCCGCCCCCTTCCGGGGGCGATCATCGATTCCCGCCATGACCCGACCCGAGACCCCGAACCGCCTCGACCGCATCCTGCTGACCGGCGCCGCCGGCGGCCTGGGCAAGGTGCTGCGGCAAAGCCTGCGCCCCTACGCCCGCATCCTGCGCCTGTCCGACCTCGCCCCCATGGACCCCGCCGGTCCCGGCGAAGAAGTCGTGCCGTGCGACCTGGCCGACCGCGACGCCGTCGACGCCCTGGCCCGCGATGTCGACGCCATCCTGCATTTCGGCGGCGTCTCGGTCGAACGTCCCTTCGAGGAGATCCTGGACGCCAACATCCGCGGCATCTTCCATCTCTACGAGGCGGCGCGGCGCAATGGCGTGAAGCGCGTGGTCTTCGCCAGCTCCAACCACGTCATCGGCTTCCACAAGCAGACCGAGACCCTCGACGCCCACGCGCCGCGCCGGCCCGACAGCTACTACGGCCTGTCGAAATCCTATGGCGAGGACGTGGCCAGCTTCTATTTCGACCGCTACGGCATCGAGACCGTCAGCATCCGCATCGGCTCGTCGTTCCCGGCGCCCGCCAACCGCCGCATGATGTCCACGTGGCTCAGCTACCGCGACCTGACCGCGCTGCTCGAACGTGCGCTCTTCACGCCCGGCGTCGGCCACACGGTGGTCTACGGCATGTCCGACAACGACGTGGTGTGGTGGGACAACCGCCACGCGGCCCACCTGGGCTATGCCCCGCAGGACAGCTCGCGCGTGTTCCGCGACCAGGTCGAGGCGCAGCCCGCGCCCCCGGCCGACGACCCTTCGATGGTCTACCAGGGCGGCGCTTTCGTGGCCGCCGGCCCCTTCGAGGCCCCCGCCGCCCGCGCGCGGCCGCCCGTCGCCGGCGCCGAACTCATCGTGGACGCGCGCCACGGCGTGGGCGAAAGCCCGGTGTGGCAGGCCGCCGAACAGGCGCTGTATTGGGTGGACATCCCCGGCAGGACGCTCAACCGCTGGCGCGCCGAAGACGGCAGCCACACGGCCTGGACGGCCGGCGAGCAGATCGCCTGCCTGGCCCGCCACGGCGACGGCTGGGTGGCGGGCATGGAAAGCGGCATCTTCGCGCTGCGGCCCGAGGCCGGCGGCCAGCTGGCGCAGACGCTGCTGGCCCGCATCCCGCACGCCCTGGCAGGCATGCGCCTGAACGACGGGCGCTGCGACCGTCAAGGCCGTTTCTGGACGGGCAGCATGCTCATGGACATGGCGCAAGGCGCGCCCGTGGGCGCCCTGTACCGCCTGGACAGCGCCCAGCCCGGCCAGACGCTGTCCCCGCGCCTCGACGGCCTGGTGGTGCCCAACGGCATCGCCTTCAGCCCCGATGGGCGCACGATGTATGTGTCCGATTCGCATGCCAGCGTGCGCCGCGTCTGGGCCTTCGACTACGACACCCGCACTGGCACGCCGTCGAACCGCCGTCTCTTCATCGACATGAACTCGTTCCCCGGCCGTCCCGACGGCGCCGCGGTGGACGCGCACGGCTGCTACTGGATCTGCGGCAACGACGCGGGCCTGGTGCATCGCTTCACGCCCGACGGCCGGCTGGACCGTTCGCTGGCCGTGCCCGTGAAGAAACCCACGATGTGCGCCTTCGGCGGCCCGGGCCTGCGCACGCTCTTCGTCGCCTCCATCCGCCCGCAAGGCATCGACCTGTCCGACCAGCCGCTGGCCGGCGGCGTCTTCGCCCTCAATCCGGGCGTGGCCGGCCTGGCCGAACCCGCGTTCCGGGGCTAGGAGCCGGACGGCCCCTGCCCATCCTTCCATAAGAAAACAGGAGACACCCCATGAAACCGCTACGCACCCTGCTCGCCGCCCTGCCGCTGGCGCTGGCCCTGCCCTCCGTGGCCCTGGCCCAGACGCTGAAGGCGTCGGACACCCATTCCGCCGGCTATCCCACCGTGGTGGCGGTGGAGCAGATGGGCAAGAAGCTGGAAGCCGCCACCGGCGGCAAGCTGAAGATCCAGATGTTCTCCGGCGGCGTGCTGGGCACCGAAACCGAGGTGGTGGAACAGACCCAGCTGGGCGCCGTGCAGATCGCGCGCATCTCGCTGGGCGTGGTGGGCCCCATCGTGCCGGACGTGAACGTCTTCAACCTGCCCTACGTCTTCCGTGACGAGGCACACATGCGCCGCGTGGTCGACGGCGAGATCGGCCAGGAGATCCTCGACAAGGTCACGAACGCCAACTTCAACCTGGTCGCGCTGGGCTGGATGGATGGCGGCACGCGCCACCTGTACACCAAGAAGCCGGTGCGCACGGCCGCCGACCTGAAGGGCATGAAGATCCGCATGCAGAACAACCCCGTGCTGCTCGACACCATGGAAGCCATGGGCGGCAATGGCGTGGCCATGAACACGGGCGAAATCTTCAGCGCGCTGCAGACCGGCGTGATCGACGGCGCCGAGAACAACTCGCCGACCCTGCTGGCGCACAACCACTACCAGATCACCAAGTTCTTCACGCAAAGCGGCCACCTGATCATTCCCGAGCTGCTGGTGATGTCCAAGCGCAGCTGGGAAAAGCTCACGCCCGAACACCAGGCCCTGGTGAAGAAGGTGGCGCGCGAAGCGCAGCTGGAGCAGCGCGAGCTGTGGAACAAGCGCGTGGCCGAGAGCAATGACAAGCTCAAGGCCGCCGGCGTCGAGTTCATCGAGATCGACAAGACGCCCTTCCAGCAGGGCACGGCCCCGGTGCGCGAGAAGCACGGCGCGCCGTATGCCGAGCTGATGAAGCGCATTGCCGCGGTGCAGTAACACCGTCACCCCACGCCTGGGACACAGGCCGGCCCATGCGCTTCCCGATCCAGGTGGCGCAGGCGGCCGGCGTCCGGAGCCTTCATGAAGAACCTGATCCTGCGCGCCAACGACGCGTTGTACAACGCCTGCATCTGGATTTCGGGCCTGTCGCTGACCGCGATCGCCCTCATCATTCCCTGGGGCATCTTCGCGCGCTACGTGCTGGGCACGGGCTCGCGCTGGCCCGAACCCGTGGCGGTGCTGCTCGTCACCGTCTTCACCTTCCTGGGCGCCGCGGCCGCCTACCGTGCCAACGCGCACATGGCCGTGGCGATATTCACCGCCCGGCTGGGTGCCTCGTTCAGCAAGGGCTGCGGCGTGCTCATCCAATTGCTGATGGGCATCGTGGCGCTCTTCATGCTGATCTGGGGCATCAACCTGTGCATGGCCACCTGGGGCCAGTTCAACAGTGCCCTGCCCGGCTTGCGCACAGGCATGGCCTATCTGCCGATTCCCGTCGGCGCGGCCGTCACGCTCGCCTTCGTGATCGAACGGATGCTGCTCGGCGAACAGCATGAACGCCCCATCATGCAGCTGGATGCCCCCGCAGCCGAGGGAGTCGAATAATGGATGCCTTCGTCCTCATCGGCAGTTTCCTGCTGCTCATCGTTCTCGGCATGCCCGTGGCCTATGCGCTGGGCCTGTCCGCGCTCATCGGCGCGTTCTGGATCGACATTCCCTTCAGCGCGATGATGATCCAGGTGGCCGGTGGCGTCAGCAAGTTCTCGCTGCTGGCCATTCCCTTCTTCGTGCTGGCGGGCGCCATCATGGCCGAAGGCGGCATGTCGCGCCGCCTCATCGCCTTCGCGGGCGTGCTGGTCGGTTTCGTGCGTGGCGGCCTCTCGCTGGTGAACATCGTGGCCTCGACCTTCTTCGGCGCCATCTCCGGCTCGTCCGTGGCCGATACGGCCTCCGTGGGCTCGGTGATGATCCCCGAGATGGTGAAGAAAGGCTATCCGCGCGAATTCTCCACCGCCGTCACCGTCAGCGGCTCCGTGCAGGCGCTGCTGACGCCGCCCAGCCACAACTCGGTGCTGTACTCGCTGGCGGCCGGCGGCTCGGTGTCGATTGCCGCGCTCTTCATGGCCGGCATCCTGCCCGGCCTGTTGATGAGCGCGGCGCTCATGGCGCTGTGCATGGTATTCGCCCGGCGACGCAACTATCCCAAGGGCAAGGTGATTCCGCTGCGCGAAGCCTTGAAGATCTGCGTGGAGGCAACCTGGGGGCTGATGACGCTCGTCATCATCCTGGGCGGCATTCTTTCCGGTGTCTTCACCGCCACCGAATCCGCCGCCATCGCTGTGCTGTGGGCCTTCTTCGTGACGATGTTCATCTATCGCGACTACCGCTGGCGCGACCTGCCCAAGCTCATGCACCGCACCATCCGCACGGTCTCCATCGTGATGATGCTGATCGGCTTCGCGGCCAGCTTCGGCTACATGCTCACGCTGATGCAGATCCCGGCCCAGATCACGGCCACCTTCATGGCGCTGTCGGACAACCCGACCATGATCCTGCTGTACATCAACATCATGCTGCTCATCCTGGGCACGATGATGGACATGGCGCCGCTCATCCTGATCCTCACGCCCATCCTGCTGCCGGTCGTCACCAGCATCGGCGTCGACCCGGTGCACTTCGGCATGATCATGCTGGTGAACCTGGGCATCGGGCTCATCACGCCGCCGGTGGGCGCCGTGCTGTTCGTGGGCGCGGCGGTGGGCAAGGTCAGCATCGAAGCCACCATCAAGGCGCTGCTGCCCTTCTACCTGGCGCTCTTCCTGGTGCTGATGGCGGTCACCTACATCCCCGCCATCTCGCTGTGGCTGCCCGGCCTGGTGCTGTGACGCGCGACGTCCCGCGCACGCCCCTGCTGGTCCTGCAAGACGGCCTCACCCGGCTGGCGCTCGCGCCGTCGCTGGGCGGGGCCATCGCCAGCTGGCGGCGGCTGCGCGACGGGCTGCCGCTGCTGCGCGATGGCGGCGATGCCATCGCCTCGGACGCCAGCCCGCGCACCCTGGCGCAGTATCCGCTCGTGCCCTGGTCCAACCGCATCGGCCAAGGCGGCTACGAGACCCCGCAAGGGTGGCAGGCGCTGGCGCCCAACACCTCGCACGACCCCCACCCCATCCACGGTTCCGCCTGGCAGCAGGCGTGGCAGGTAGTCTCGCACGGCGCGCGCCACGCGCACTTGCGGCTCGCGTGCGCCACGCCCTTCGCCTACGTTGCCGAGCAGCGCATCACGCTGGACGAAGGATGCCTGGACTGCCGGCTGGTGGTCACGCATCACGACCACCGTCCCAACTGGCACGGGCTGGGCCTGCACCCTTACTTCCCTCGCAACGCCGCGACCCGGCTGCACGCGCCCGCGACAGCCGTCTGGCAGGGCCAGCCCGGCGCGCTGCCTGACGCGCTCACGCCGGTGCCCGCTGACTGGCGCTTCCCGCAGGCCCGTGCGCTGCCCGCCACCCCCGTCGACCACGCCTTCGACGGGTGGGATGGCACGTGCGTGATCTCGCAACCCGACCACGGCTATGCACTGGCCGGACGCGCCACCGGCTGCGGCCTGTACCTGCTGTATTGCCCGGCGGGCCGGGACTTCTTCTGCTTCGAGCCCGTCAGCCACCCCATCGATGCGCATCACCTGCCCGGCCGTCCCGGGCTACGATGGTTGACCTCGGGCCAGCAGGCCGCCCTGCGCTGGCAGTTGCGCTACCGGGAAACGCCCGCGCCTCACATGACAGGCGTATAGTCTGTCGACAACAAGTATCCTGAATCTTCCTCCGTGTCACACGCCGCCAAGCCTGCCGTCTTCCCCCGTCATGTCGCCATCGCCGTGCTGCTTGCCGTGGGCTGCACCTTTGCCGGCAACCACGTCGCCGCGCGCATCGCGTTCGATGAAGGCACGGGCCTGCTGCTGGCGGTGCTGGTGCGCTCGGGCACGGGCCTGCTGGCGCTGGGCGCGGTCGTCCTGTGGCAGCGCCAGTCGCTGCGGCTGCCCCCGGGCACCTGGCGGTGGCAGGCACTGCTCGGCGTGCTCATCACCATCCAGAGCCTGTGCCTCTATTCCGCCGTGGCCCGCGTGCCCGTGGCCGTGGCGCTGCTGGTGGCCAACGTATTCCCTGTGATCCTGGCGCTGCTGACCTGGGCATTGGGCGGCAAGCCGCCCAGCCGCCGCACCGCGCTCATCATGAGCATCACGCTGTGCGGCCTGCTGCTGGTGCTGGACATCCCCGCCAAGCTGGCCGGCCAGGCCGTGGGCCCGGAGTGGCTCGTGGGGATCGCCTGCGCGGTGACCGCCGCCTGCGCCTTCGCCTCGGGCCTGTGGGTCACCGAGCACAAGCTGGCGCCCCTGGCGGGCGCCACGCGCAGCTTCTACACCATCCTGGTCGTGTTCACGCTCATGATCGGCGCGGGCAGCGCGGGCGTGCTGCCCAGCGGCATGGTCACGCCCGACAGCCTGCGGGGCTGGCTTGGCATTGCCGCGCTGGCCGTGCTGTATTCCACCGCTTTTTCCATCCTCTTCGTGTCCATTCCGCGCCTGGACATGGCGCGCAATGCGCCGGTCATGAACATCGAGCCGGTCGCCACGCTGTTCATGGGCTGGGCCCTGCTGGGCCAAACGCTGGAACCGATACAGCTGGTGGGCGGGGCCATCGTGCTGAGCGGGATCATCCTGCTGGCGTATTCGAAGCAGCGTTGAAGCCGGCGCCGCGCCGGCTTCGTCCTGCTTACAGCCCCATCTGGCGGGCTTCCTCTTCCGTCAACCGCGCCCGCGCGCTTGCCGACAGCTTGCCCGCCGCCAGGGTTTCCATCATGCCGTCGGGCGGCGCCGATGAGTGCCGCTCGCCCGGCCGGCGCGCCTCCTCGCCAGCGGGCGCATCGCCGAAACCCAGGATCTGCACGCTGATGATGGAAGGCAGATTGCGGCGCGCTTCCCTGCGCTGACGCTGCACCGACTCCTGCGCGGCGCTGGCCGCCGACGAGGAGGCGGCACTGGCCGAGGTCAACGCCCCGGTATCCACCACGACCGCCAGCGGCACGCCCTTGCTTTCGCCCTGGACCTCGATGTTGGCGGCATTCAGCACCTGCAAGGCGGCGATGTTCAGGTTGCCCGCCACGCGGATGCCGGCGTCGCCCGCATTCACGGTGCCTTCCGGCGCCACCATGTCCACGTCGCCATCCCCGACCGTGCCGATGCCGCTGCCGCTCATGTCGGCGCGCTCGCGCACCACGGTGTTGGCGTCCTCATCGGTCAGCACCTCGGGCGAGGACGGCACGCGCACGGTCTTGGCGCCGCGCCCGGCATCGATGTCGCCGCGCGTGGACCAGAGGATCTGGTCGCTGCCCTGGCGCGTGGCCTCCGGCACGAAGGACAGCAGGCGCGACCGGTTGATCGTGATGTCGTCGCGTGCGAACACATTGATGTGGCCCGATGCCAGCGTCACCAGGCCGAAACCCGCTGGCACCTCGGCGCCCAGCGCGGCCACCTGCAGGCCGCCGCCTGGCGTGAAGACATTGATGTCGCCGCCCAGGTAAGTGCGCACCATCAGGTTGTTCGCGGTGATGTCGCCCCGCCACGCGTCCCCGGGGAACAGGGTGCGGACGGCGGCGTGGCCGCGGTTGTAGCCGCCGTTGCGCGGCAGCTCGTCCACGCCGGGCTCGTTCTGGTCGCGGCCCGCATCGCGCAGCTCCAGCAGGAAGGCCTGCCGCAGGAAGGCTTCGCGCGCCAGCGCCGGCAAGGCCTGATACCGCGCCCAGGCGTCCATCGGCGCCAGACGCTCGCCGGTCAGGGTCTCCATGTACGACACCAGCCCGCGCCTGACGGTCTTGGCAAAGCCATCCGCGCGCGTCTGCACCAGGTCGCTGAGGTAGATCGGCAGGCGCGTGCCCTCCGGCCCGGTCCCGGTCAGGTAATCCGGCATCGCCGCCACCCGAGCCGGATCCAGGTAGGCCGACTCGAAGGCAGCGTAATCCGCGGCACCCGCCAGCCCCGCCATCAGGGTGATGCCGGCACCCTGCTCGGGCAAGCCATTCACCTTGCGGCCCGGCACGGGGCGGTTATTGGTGTCGTAAGCCTCGTGATGACCCAGTGTGACCACCCGCAACGCGTTCGCGTAGATGTCCCGGCCGGCGGCCATCACCAGCAGCCCCGGCCCCTGGATCTCGATGTCGTTGACCGCATAGGGATTCAGGTCCGTGCGCAGATGCAGGATGTCGTTGCCGGCCTCCAGCAGCGTCACGTCGGTCGCGCGCAGGTTGCGGCCAAGCAGCTCGATGCCGCGGATGTCCACGCCCGCACGCACCCAGGTCTGTTCGTTGGCGCGCATCCTGAGCCCCGTGATGGAGCCTTGTGCGTACACGCGGCTGGCGTCCATGTCGTCGCGCAGATCCAGCACGTCCGGATTGCGGGCCGCCAGGTCATTCGGCTGTATCGGATTGCGCAGGATATCGTCGATGGGCCCGAGTTGATGCTCCCCCTGTTCATGCGTCGGCGCATAGGGCGAGGGCATCAACGCCAGGGGCGTGTAGGCCATATAGATGCCGGGCACCTTGAGGCCCATGCGTTGCGCGTCACGCGAGAGGCGGTCGATCAGCACGGTCGAGAAATCGAGATCGCCCCCCACCGCGATGCGCAGGTCATTGACCACGCCGGGCGCCATCTTCAGCGGCCCTTGCAGGGAAAGGTCGCCATTGAGCGCGCTCACCCGCAGGCGCGCCGGGAACAGGTTGCCGCCGTCCCCGATCAGGAAGTCCTGTTCGGTCGTGGCCGTGGTCAAGGTCACATCGCGGAAGATGAAGTCCGCCTGGTTGGTCAGCGTCACGTTGCCACCCGTCGAGACGAGCTCCAGCGCCGAGCGCGCGGTGTAGCCGTTCATCTTCGCACCGTGGTGCCGCGTGATCTCGCCCAGGCCATCCGGCCCGTAACGCACCATCAAGGGATCGACCACCGTCTGCAGCACGAGATCGCCCGCCGTTCGCAGGCTCAGCGTCGCGTCGCCCAGGGCCAGCACCGGCGCGAGATCCAGCTTGTGGACGCGCGACGGCCAGTCCTCGACCGTGACCGCCACGCTGTGGCCCACGCCGGTACGCGCGGCCGTGATGCGGCCGGCGCCGCGCGCCACGTAGTACTGCCCGCCCAGGATGGCGCCGCCGGCCTCGACCTCGAAGGCGCCGCCGTTGCGCAGATGCTGGGTCATCGCCTGGCCCAGCGCCAGGCCACCGCCCAGGCGCATGTTGGTGGGCTGCACGACCAGCAGGTTCACCAGGTCCGCGCCCGCGCTGACCGAAACGTTGCCGCCGCCCAGGGCGCCCACGCCCTGCTGGAAGGCGCCGTGGCGGACCCACCAACTGGACTGTTCGGGCGGGCGCAGGGCCGGCACCCAGTTCCAGTTCTCGTCGTAGCTGCCCTCGCCCACATCGTAGGTGCCGAAGTACAGCAGCTTGTTCACGTTGCCCTGACGGTTCAGCCATTCGACAAAGCGCTGCCCGGAAGGCTGCGCGCTGATACTGCCTTGCGCGGAGATGTCGAGATTGCCGCCCTCGATGGCATAGACCGCGTCGGCCCGGGCCGTCGTGAACACGCCGCCCAGGGTCGCATCCGCATCCCGCCGGCCTGCCGTGTACAGCACCGATGCCTTGTGTGCCAACGTCACGTCGCGGCCCGCCCGCACGAACAGGTCACCCGTACCGGTACGGGCGTGAATGCCGGTGCCGGTATCCACCGACGCATCGGGATCCGTATCGGGCGTGCCCAGCACCACGCTGCCACTGCCCGCGGGCAGCGCGGCAGCGGGCCGCAAGGCCAGGCGGTCGATGGCGGCAAGATCCGCGCCCGCGACCAGGCTCAGGTCCCACGACTCTCCGCCTTGCAGCGCGCCGTCGCGGCCTGCCAGGTCGAAGCCATCGCTCAGGTGGCCCAGCAGGCGCAGGTCGCCCGCCGCCCGCAGCGTCAGGCTGCCCAGGCGCAACGCAGGGAAGTCGGCATGCAGGTTCCAATCGGACGACAAGGTCAGGTCGCCCTGGCTGGCCAGCTCGATGGCCGGCATGATGGCAAAGCCGCTCGCGCCGCCCAGGCGGCTGGCGATGGCGCCGCCCTGCGCGCCGAAAGCCGAGGCCTCGGCCACCGCCTGGGCGCGCGCGGCGTCCACGTCGCTGGTCTCGTAGCGCTGCAAGCCTTCCAGCACCCGGGCACGATCACCCCGCACATCCAGTTGCAGGCGATCGACCGCCAGGTCCAGGTTGCCCGGCATGCGCAGCGCGCTGATGCGCACCCGGCCGCCGTCGCCGCCCCCCACGTCCACCAGCCCGCCCGCGATATCCACCCGGCCGCCCGCCGCTTCCAGCGTCACGCGTCCGCTGCCCACGGCCTCGGTCGCCCCCGCCAGGATGCTGCCGGCGGAGGTCATCGCGAATCCGCCGCCACCGACGAGACGCACCTTGCCGCCGTAAGGCGAACGCGCATCGATCATCCCGTCCACGCGAATGACGCCGCGATCGGCCTGCAGGGAAAAGTCGCGCACTTGCGTCAGGCCATCGACACGAACGTCGCCGTCGCGGACACGCAGGTGGCGCGCACGCGAGAAGCCGGCGTCGTTCAGCCGCTGCGCCAGCGTGGCATAGTCAGGCAGGCGATCAATATCCAGCGTCAATGCGCCGCCCAGGCCACCCAGGCCGGCCTGGGCGTGCAACACGCCCTCCAGCGTGACACCCTGGTCAGCCACCATGGCGAGCGTGCCCGCACTGGCGCCCGTGGCATCGCCCGACAGGTCGGCCACGCTGCCCGCGGCCAGACGGACGGCCCCGCCCACCGAGGTCAGCGAGATCTGCCCGGCGTCCACGTATTCGACCAGATCGTGGAACACCTTGCCCATGCCCCGGACGTCCAGCAGCGCGCCGTCGCCCAGCAGCAGGTCGCCCGCCGAGGCGGCCAGCGTGATCGCACCGCCGCGCGCGACGATCCGGCCATCCACGTGCAATTGGGCGCCCGAGAGCGACAGGCGCGCGCCCAGACCGCCGCCGTCCACCGGCACGGCTTCGCTGGCCGCCAGAACCAGCTTGCCTGCCGTGCGCAAGGACATGGCGGCGGCATCCTCGCCCACCAGTACCGGCGCACGCAGCACGACGTTCGCGCTACCCGCGTCCAGCGTGCCCTGGCCGCTGCCGAGGATGTCCTCTTCGCCCTGCAACAGCACCTCGCCGAAGCCGGACAGCGTCTTGGTCCCCTCGCCGAGCACCAGCCTGTCGGCCACGACAGCCAACGTGCCCTGCCCCGTGCCCAGCGGCGCGGTGGCCCCCGTGCTGTTGGCCAGGGTGACGCGCGCGCCGCGCAGCGACACGGTCTGGCCGCCATGGCCCGCAAAACCCGCGCCATCGAAGGTGACGGTGTGCAGCCCCGCCGCCAGCAGATCGACGGACTGGTGGAAATCGAAGCCCGTGTAGCTGCGCAGCGTCAGGCTGCGCGTGTCCGACAGTTGGGCCAGCGCATCGGCGTCCAGCACCAGGCCTTCGCCGCCGCCGAAACCCACCCGTCCCGCCGAGACCGTCAGCGCCCGAGCGGACAGGATGGCTGAAGGCGCCATGTCGGTGCGGCGGGTCGCGTCGATCAGCAAGGCTTCGCCGCCGGCCAGGCGCGCGCGCGCGCCGATGCGTACCCAGCCGCCCATGCCGCTGCTGTCCACGCCCTCGCGCAGCACCCGGCTCGGCGCACCGTTCGAGACACGCAGCAGGGCCCCCCAGTCGCGCGCGGGCGCCAACAGCGTGTCGTCCTCGGGCAAACCCGGCGTACCGCCATCGTCATATTGGGCCGCCTGTTGCGGCAGCAGCACCAGGTCGGTCGCGTCAGCGGCCAAGGTTCCGCGCGCCTCGACCTGGCTGCCCGCCTCGATGTTGAGCTGCTCGCTGGCCGCCAGCAGGATCTCCGGTCCCCACAACACGCTGTCGGTGCCATTGCGCACCACCAGGTCGGTGGCGGTGACCGACACGTTCAGGCCCAGCTCGCCCCCGCGGCGCGTGCCGCCCACCAACAGGCTGCCCGCGCCGAAATTCGACAGCCTGCCGGTGTCGAGCAGCAGGAAACCGTCGGCGCGCAGGTCGGCAGCGTCCTGCCCCGCACCCACCAGCGCGATCTTGCTGCCGGCAATGTCGACCAGGCCGCCGCGTCCGCCCGGCGCCGCAACCGAATGCAGGCTGCCATCCAGCGTCAGCGACTGGCGCGCGTCGAACACCACCGAGCCGCCATCACGCGGCAGGCGGGGCGTGACGATGTTCACGCCCGACTGGCGGTAGCGGGTGAGCTTGAAGGCTTGCGAGGAGAAATAATCATTGGCGCCCGCCTCGTTGTACTCGGTGTAGGCGCGCACCATGGCGCCGGGCATGATCTGCCAGGCCTGTTCCTGGAAGGCGAAGGAGCCATCCAGGCCATTGCCGCGCCGCCCCGCCATGACGAGGCTGCCATCCGCCAGGCGGGCCACCCCACCGGCTGCCGCGACGCCCAGCGGGGCATCGCCCGCCACCCGCACGGCATACGCGCCCGGCAGCAAGGCATAACGCGCCGGCAGCAGGGTGTACCAGCCCGCGGCCAGGCCCGGCCCGCCGGGCAGCCACAGTTGCTCGGCCGAGTCCGTTCCCGGCACGGGCGCGTATCGTGGCCCCTGAGGCAGGATGGCATAGGTGCCGGGCCGCGCCAGCACGTCATGCGAACCGCCCGGGCCCGGCACGAATTCCCAGGCCTGCAGATCGCCGCCGCCCGCGATGTCCACGCGGCCGCCCGGCGCCAGCGCCACGTCGGGCGCCTGCAGCAGGATGCGCTTCTCGGGCGGGGCCAGCAGCAGGCCATCCAGGGGATTGGACTCGTCCAGGATCTGGCGGGTCGGGTCCAGCCACTGCTCGCCATTGCGCAGCGTGCCGTACAAGGTATGGACGCCGGCGCCCGACACCGAGGTCAGGCTGTCCGGCCCCAGCACCAGCCGCTCAGAGGCCTCCAGCACGATCTGTCCATGCGGCGCGCGCAGCACGCCGTTCTGCTCGATCACGGGAGCGCGCAGCGTCAGGGAACTGCCCGCCGACAACGGCGCGCCGCCTTCGGCGCCGGCACGCGTGACCTGGATGGCATCGCCCGCGCGCACCTCGACCTGCACGCCGCTATCGGCGTGGACGACGCCCGCGGCCAGTTGCAGCGTGCCGTCCACGTCCATCAGCGCCGTTTCCAGCGGCGTGCCCACGTAGCGGATGGCGTCCGCGCGCAAGCGCGATTCTGCATAGCCGGTGATGCGCGCGCCGCCCGACCGGTTGACGCCGCCCCGCACCTCGATCACTTGCGCATCCAGCGACAAACGGCCCGCCAGTCCCGTCTCCGCACGGGCGGGCGCGGTGCTGTCAGGCGCGGCCAGTCCCAGCGAGATCATGGGCGCCGACAGGCGGGAGTCGGTGCCGTTCATGCCGGCCACCACGCCGTGCAGCGAGATCGAGCGGCCCAGCGACAGCGCCACGCCGTCGAGCTGGATCGCGGACTGCGACGACGACACGGACAGGTCCGCGAAACCGCCGCTCGCCAAGGCGCCCGGCCGCAGCACCAGCGCATAAGGACGCCCCGGCGCGGCCAGGCCGTCCCGCAGCACATCGGTGTAGAACACGTTGTCGCGGAAGGCATCCAGCACGTCGGGCGTCAGGCCGTAATCCACCGGATTCACGGGCTGCGGCGCAGGGCCCGCGCCCGCCGCCCGATCCGAAATCATCATCGCATGGCTGGAGCCGCCACCCAGCAGGCTTTCCAGCTCCAGCGGCAGGATCATCGTCATACCCGGCGGCAGCGCCCAACTGAAGGCCGGCGCGTAGTCCACGCCCAGGGCCTCGCGCCAATCGGCGTAGTCGCAGACGCCGTTGCCCGCCAGCCCGTAGCAATCCGGGTCCAGCCACTTCAGCGTCTCCTTGATCTGTTCGATGGGAGCGGGGCCGTTGCCGGCAGGCGCGGCATAGCCGATCTCCAGCCCGCCCCCCGCCGCGCCCGGGCCACCGGCCTGCCCCAGGAATGTCCCCTCCAGCGTGCCCACGCCGCTGATGCGGATGCGTCCCGCATCGCTGGGCCAGCGCAGGGTCTGGCGCGACGCCGTGAAGCCGTTGGCGCGCACGGCGTCGATCTCGCCCTCCGCGCCCGATACGTCGATCAGCGCACCGCGCGGCATCGCGAGCTCACCATAGAGGGTGATGTCGCCGCCCGGCAGCACCTTGCCGCCCCGCAAGCCGCTCGCGTCCCGGTGGATCAACGCGACGCCCCGCGCCAGCAGGCTGGCGCCCGCGTGCATGTCGGTTTGCCTGGCGTGGACCGTGATGCGTCCGGCCGGCGCATCCAGCGTGCCGCGCAACACAAGCGTGTCGATGGATTCGACCGTGCTGCCCAGGTCCAGGCTGGCGCGCGGCGCCAGGCGCAGCAGCGCGCCTTCGCCGATTTCCACCCGCTGGGCGCTGAGCGACAGGCCGCCCGGGGCCCAGGCCAACTGCTGGTCCGGGCGGCCCGTGGTCAGGCCCCCCGCCTCGGTGATGGCGGCGCCCGTCGGCAGGCTGGCATAGCCGCCATCCTCGACGTTGACGGCCACGCGGCGGTGTGTCAACTGCACGCCCGCGGGAAGCGTGATCGTGCCATCTCCGAACCCAGCGACGTCCAGCGTGTGGAAACCGCGGTCGCCATACAAGGATGCCGGCAGCACCACCGTGCCCGGCCCCGCCCCGCTCGGGTCGCCGCCGAGCTGCACGTTCGCCCCGATGCCCAGGGCCAACACGCCCCCTTCGCCCGCCGCATAGGCACGCAGATCCAGGCCTTGCAGCCCGCTCAGCGCATCCAGCTGGCCCACGCGCAGGACGCCCGCATCGCCCGCCGTCAACGCCGCACGGCCACGGCTGCCGACACGGACCTGTCCGCCCCCCGACACATCCAGCCGGGCGCCGGCCTCGACCCGCAAGTCACCGCCCTCGACGCTTAGCTGCAGCAATGCAATGGTGCCGCCATCAATCGCCGTTGCCTCGGCCCGCTGGCCGTCCTGACTGTCATTGAGCCAACTGCCCGAGACATCCAGCACGCTTCGCGCGCCCATCTGCAACGTGCCGCCCCGGGTCTCGACGATCAGCGTGCCGCCCGGCGCGCGGACCTGGCCATCCACCTTCATGTCGACCGAGGAGCCTTCCACCGCCCTCAGGTTCAGCGCCGCCCCCGGCGCCAGCACGAGGCGTGCGTCCGCGTCCATGACCACGTCACGCGTCACGTTCAGGTTCATCTCGCCCAGCCCTGAGGCATTCAGCATCGCATCCGACAGATACGTCCGCTTGGTGGGCCTCGTCTGGCCCATCTCATCCTTCGCGAGGGGATCGGAGCGGTCCTTGTCCAGGACGGTGTCGATGCCGAAGGAAGCCGGCAGCAGCCCGCGCTCGCCCGCGGACAGCACCAGGCTGCTCATCGACCAGCTGGTATCGTTGAACGAACCGCCGCCGATGGTCAGCGTCCCGCCCGCGACCGGCACGCGGCCCGGCGTGCGGCCCTCGGGCAGGCGCCCGGCCCAGATGTCGCCATCCAGCACCAGGCCCGCCCCCGCCTTGATCTCGATCTCGCCCGCCGCACGGCCTTCCAGGTAGCCCGGCTCGTGCAGGGCACGACCGCCTTGCAGCGGGTCGAACCAGCGCCGCGTCACGCCCCAGCGGCCATGCGCCACGGCGTAGCTGCCCGCCAGGCCGATATACGAGACGTCGAGCGGCGCGGCGCCGATTTCATGGATGCGCCCATCGCTGCCCAGCAGACGGCTGGCGGTGTTCAGGCCATCGCCATAGCGCACGGAACCGCCCGCTACGTCCAGGAGCGCGCCCGCGCGGGTGATGATGTCGCCCTCGGCATTCACCAGCGAGATGCCACCGCCCCGCGTGGACAGCTCGGCCAGGTCCGTCTTGCCGACCCCCACCCACCCCGACACATCGGCCAGCGGCGTGCCTACCCAGGCGCCCGGCACCGCGACGCCATCGTCGCCCATGATCCACTCGACACCCGACATCGGGCCGGCGCCATGACTGCCCGCCACGCGACGGTCCACCACGAGCTTCTGTCCGCGCAGCCAGCCGTCGCGCTGCATCGGGGAGTCCCGCAATTCGTTGATGCGCAACTCCACCGCCACGAAATTGCGCGCCATCGGCACGCCCACTTCCTGCAGGCCGGCGGTGCTCAGGAACGCCTGATCGGCCAGGTAGATGCGGCCGCCCCGGGCGCTGCCATCGCGCAGGCCGCGGGCGGATTCCTGAATGCCCAGCGCATTGCCCGAGGCCTGCACGTCGATCGTGCCCGCCGGCACACGCACGGTCGCCGCGCCCTCGAAGGACACCAGCTTGCCGTACAGGCGCACGCTGCCCGGCACATAGCGGGTGGCCAGCGCCGCGGCCTCGATCTCGCTCGTATCGCCGGCGTCGGGCAGGACCTGCGTGACGCTGCCCGCCCCCAGCGTCAGCGTGCCCGAGCTCCAGGAGCGCATCTCGTTGGTCGAGTCCGCGAAGGACATCATGCCCTGGCCCCAAGCCCTCAGGTGGATGGAGCCATTGCGGTTGTTCAAGGCCGTGCTGGCGTGCAGCACACCGCGTTGCGTGACGTCCAGGCCGTGCACGGTGATGTTGCCGCGCTCGGCGCTCACCACGCCGTCGTTGCGGACTTCATAGCCCACCTCGCGGGCGCGCGCGTCCATCACGTCCAGCACCCGCTCGCGGATCTCGGCCCGCGGCTGGCTCATGAAATGGCCGGTGAGCTGGTAATAGGTGAGATTGCGCGGATACGGCGAGGACACCGCCACGTCCAGCCCCCGCACCTCATTGGGCGTGCCTTCGTTGCTGACAGACGTAATGGTTTTCAGGAATATGTTCTCGCCCGCCGCCAGGATCACCTGGCCGTCCGGCGCGGCCAGCCCGCCCGCGTTGAGCACCTTCGGCGCGAACAGCATGATCTTGCCGCCCGCGTGGGCCTCCAGCCGGGCGCCGGCTTCCACCTCCACGGGCGCGGGCGCGGCCCCCGGCTCGAACGAGGGCGCGGTGCCAAAAGGCGAGATGGCCTCGCCCGCATGCTCGCCGAAGGTGGGAATGGCGTATCCCGTTCCCGCGCCCAGGTCATGGTTGCTGGGCGAATTGATGCCCTTGCGGAACTGCTCGTCGCTCAGCTTGAGGCTGGCCGCCACCAGGTTGCGCGCGTTGACCTGGCTGCTGCCATGGAAAATGACGCCATTGCGGTTGACCAGATAGACCGCACCCTCGGCGCGGATCTGTCCCGCGATGCGGCTGGGCCGGCCGCTCGGATCATTGATGCGGTTGAGCACCACCCAATCGTTGGCGCCACTGGCCGCCGTGCCTGCGCGCTGGTCGAAATGGACGGTGGTGTTGCGCCCGACGTTGAAGGACTCCCAGTTCAGGATGGCCTTGGACTCCACCTGTTCGACCACGACCTCGGTGCGTCCGCTCGTGGTGGACTGGCGAGGCGCCAGGGCGCCTGCCCAACCCGCCGTGGCGGATGCGGTGTCCACCGCCAGCCCCCCGCGCGCCAAGCCATCCGGGATGTCGCCGTTGGCTGCCAGCGCGGCACGCCGCGCCGCGTCCTGCGCGGCATTCTGGGCGGCGATGGCCTGGGCGCTCCGCGCCAGGTTCTCCATCTGCCGGCGGGCCTGTTGCGTCTGGGCACGCGCCTGCGGCGTGCCCACGGCCGGCACGCGCACGGCGGGACGCGCAGCGCCCTCGACATTGCCACGTTGCGCCGCGAACCAGTTGCCGCTGGCATGGGCATCGGGCGCACCGCCCATCAGCAGCGCAGCCAGGACGGTCGCCAGCGGCGTCAGCGCCGGACCCGGCACGCTGGCGCCAGCGTGGGGCGCACGGCGCGAACGCAGGCGGGAATGCGGGGAACACGAGGGGGGAACTAAGGACGTCATGGCGGCTTGGAATCCTGGGCTGAGCAGTGGCTGGAGCCGCCGTGTCGCGGCAGGCTCCCTGCTATCTAGTCGGATCACGCGGCGCCGATCGCTACCGGCAACGCCATGAATTTTTTATGACACCTTGCCGCCCGGCATGGATGACTCAGCCCAGGAACACCACCCTGCCCATGCGGCGCATGGGCAGGTGGTACAGCGACTGGATCTGGGCCACGGCCTCGTCCAGCGCGGCGATCTCGAAGTTCGCGCTGATTCGCCGCGCCGCCTGGCTTTCATCCAGCAGGACGACCCGCCCAGGCCGGTAGCGGTTGATCTCTTCGATGGCCTCGGCCAGCGGCAGATCGTGGAACACCAGCATGCCGCGCCGCCAATCGGCCTGAGCGCCTGCCGAGGGATAGGGCCGCAGCACGCCCAGCTGCCGCGCGTCATAGGCCACCTCGTGCCGCGCCGGCACCTGCAGCACCCGTTCGCCATGGCGCAACTCGGCCCCCCCGGCATTGCAGCGCAAGCGCACCGCGCCATCCCGCAAGCAGCGCAGTTCGATATCGCCGTGCGTCAGGCGCACGCGGCCCGCGCCCGCCACCACGTCCAGCGGCGCCGCGCGGCGAGCTGTCACGGCGGCTTCGCCGCGCAACAGGGCCAGGCGGGGCGCATCGCCCGCCATGTCCACCGACAGGCTGCTCTGCGTATTGAGCATCACGCTCGCCTGGGCCACGACGTCCAGGTCGCGCCGCTCACCGGTCGCGGTGCGATAGTCCGCATCCAGGTCGCGCCAGGGCTCCCACAGGCCCAGCGGCGGGCGCACGAGTCCCACTGCCCCCACCGCCCCGGCAGCCGTCGCGGCCAGCCCCAGCACCTGGCGGCGGGTCGGACGCGCGGGGCGTGCAACGGCGGGCGCATGCGCCGCATAGGCCCGGGTCACACCGCCCAGTTCGCGCCAGGTCTGCGCGGCGTGTTTCCACGCCTGCTCGTGCGCAGGGCTTTGCGCACGCCAGCGCCGGAACGACTCGCCATCCTGGCGCGTCGCATTGCCGCTGGCCAGGCGCGCCGCCCAGTCATGGGCCTGGGCCTGGAGGGCGCCTGCGCCGGCGAGGTCGTCGCGCTTCGCGCCCATCATTCCTGTTCCTCGTCCATGGCACGCGCGCAATGCCGATGCGCGGCCTGCAACTCGCGTCCGACCATGGCCAGCGAGATGCCCCAGCGGCGCGCCAGTTCAGCACGCGGCACCTCGTGCACCCGGGCAGACACCAGGATGTCGCGCTGCCGCGCCGG
This sequence comes from Orrella dioscoreae, assembly GCF_900089455.2. Lineage (NCBI taxonomy): Bacteria > Pseudomonadati > Pseudomonadota > Betaproteobacteria > Burkholderiales > Alcaligenaceae > Orrella > Orrella dioscoreae. The sequence continues at coordinate 888,018 of NZ_LT907988.1, read as the reverse complement.
CAAGCCGTCCAGGACCGCGAACATCCGGGCCAGATCGTGGCGCGCGTGCGCCGTCTGGTCCGGCCCGGCCGCGTGGTCGGCCACGTCGAAGAAATCCGCCACCTCCGCCTCGCTCAACAGGCGATGGTCCCCACGCAGGCGATCGATGGCGGCATGCACGGCCGTGCTCACCAGATAGCTTTGCGGATGGGCGACGTTCTCGAACCCTTCCTTGCCGGCCAGCCGCACATAGGCGTCATGCAAGGCGTCTTCCGCGAGCTCTTCCGGTCCGCCCAGGCGCCGCGCCACCTGGCTGCGCAGCGAGGCGTAGCGCTCGGTCAGCACGCGGCGCAGTTCCACCAATCCCTTTCCGCCGCTCATGCGCGTCTCCAGGCAGGGCGGGCCGAGCGCCGGCGCCGCCGCGGACAACCGCCATGCCGGCGGGCCGACGCGGGTGTCAGCAGCAACAGCGTCGGCTGCCCATAACCCGCGGGAGGCGCCGACCCCAGGGAAAGATTCGTCAACGCCGCACGGATGCCGGGTTCCTGCTCGGGCCGGCCCGTCGCGACGATCTGCAAGGCGTCGATGCGCTGGCGGCTGTCGATCCGGAACCGCAGCAGCAGGCGGTAATCCCCAGTCTGCAACGCGGGATCGGCGCACAGCGCCCCCATCACGCGGCGGCGCACGCGCGCGGCATAGGCATCGACCGCGGGACGGACCGTCGGACGGGAAGCCTCCGCCTCCTCGGCTGGCGCGGCGGGCACCGGTACCAGCATGAAGGAACGGGAGGAGGTGTTCCGGGACACCAGCCCCGTGCCGGCCAGCAAGCCGCGCAAGGCCGCCTCCGGCGTATAGCGGCCATGCAGCGGCGCGGAACGGCGCGTGGCGGCCAATGCCGTGTCGTAGAGCACCGAGCGCCGCGTCTGCCGGCTATACGCCTCGAGCGCCTCGTGCAGGGGCAGGCTGGGCAGCTCGAAGGCCTGCGCGTCGTCCACGGCCTGGGCGAGGGCCGCGGCCTGACCCGGCTGAGACGCGCCCAGGACGCTCCATGCGGCGCCTGCCAGGACCAGCATGGCGATCAGCCTCGCCACCGCAGGCTTGCGGGCGACACGCGGATCGGCGCGGAAGGAGAGGCGTGGGACATGCACGGACAGGGCGGGAAAGGACGCAGGCAGAGCGTCCGGCGAAGGGCGCCAGCCTACCCCAGCGTGTTGACAGTCCCGTGACATCCGGCGGGCCGCCTGCGCGGGCCGACTACCCTCCCGGGCCATATGCAAATGGCCGATGCGTCTTGGACACGCCGGCCGCCCGGCGACAAGAATGCCGTTTACCTTGCCCGGACGCCCACCATGTCACGCACCCGATCCCCCGCCCGCCTGCGCCTGTGGGCCTGTGCCGCCCTGCTGCTGGGCTCGGCCCAGGCGCTGGCCTATCCCACCAAGCCCGTCACGCTGGTGGTCTCCTATCCGGCGGGCGGCAGCGTCGACGTCGCGGCCCGCATCCTGCAGCAACCGCTGTCGCAGGCGCTGGGCCAACCCGTGGTCATCGAGACGCGTGGCGGCGCGGGCGGGACCATCGGCACCAACCACGTGGTGAAGAGCCCGGCCGACGGCCACACGCTGCTCATCACGCTGTCCTCGCACACCATCAATCCGGCCATCTACAACAAGCTGCCGTTCGACACCGAGAAGGACCTCGCCGCCGTCTCGCTGGTGGCGTCCGCCCCGCAGATCCTGGTGGCGCATCCTTCCTTCCCTGCCGCCACGCTCGCCGATCTCGTGCAGCATGGCAAGGACAAGACCGACGTACCCTACGGTTCTGCCGGCACCGGCTCGCCCAGCCACATCGCCGGCGAACTGCTGAAACAGCGCACCGGCCTGCCCTTCGTGCACGTCGCCTACCGCGGCGGCGCGCCCGCCGTCATCGACGTGCTGGGCGGACAGATTCCGCTGCTGTGGGTGTCGCTGCCCGCCGTCACGCAACACGTCAAGGAAGGCAGGCTGAAAGCCCTGGCGGTGTCCACCGCCCAGCGCACGCCCGTGCTGCCCGACGTGCCCACCGTGGCCGAGACCCTGCCGGGCTTCGAGGTCGATTCCTGGTACGCCGTCTTCGCCCCCGCCAATACACCAGCCGACGTCATTGCCAAGGTACAGGACGGCCTCATCCAGGCCACGCGCGACCCCGCCATCCAAAAGGCCTTCCTGGACCAGGGCGCGGTGGCGGTGGGCAGCACCGCGCAGGAACTCGACGCGCAGGTCACGCGCGAGATCGCGCAATGGAAAACGCTGGCCAGGCAGGCCAGCATCCGCGTCGACTGAGCCGCGCGACGCGCCGCCTTCAACGCAGGGACTTGGCGAACCACTCCTGCATGCGCTGCCAGCCCGCCTCGGCCTCGGCCTTGCGATAGCTGGGGCGATAGTCCGCGTGGAACGCGTGCGGCGCGTCTTTGTACAGCAGGAAACTGGAGGCCTGCGCGGCAGGCGACCCCTTGCCCAGCGCGTCCTTCATGGTGTTGATGGACGTGACCGGAATACCGGCATCCTGCCCGCCATACAAGCCCAGCACGGGCGCGTGCAGACGCGCGGCCACGTCCACCGGGTGCGCCGGATGCAGGGGATCGGTGTCGCCCACCAGGCGGCCGTACCAGGCCACGCCCGCCTTCAGGTTGGGATTGTGCGCGGCATAGAGCCAGGTGATGCGCCCGCCCCAGCAGAAACCGGTAATGCCCAGGCGCTTGGCGTCGCCGCCTTGCTGCCCCGCCCATGCCACGACCGCATCCAGGTCGGCCATGACCTGCTCGTCGGACACCTTGCTGACGATCTCGCGTTGCAGCGTGGGAATGTCCTTGATCTGGCTCGGGTCGCCCTGGCGCGCGAACATTTCCGGCGCGACGGCGTAATACCCGAGGTGGGCCAGGCGGCGGCAGACGTCCTTGATATATTCGTGCACGCCGAAGATCTCCTGGATCACCAGCACCACCGGCGCATTGCGCTTGCCTTCGGGCGCGGCGCGATAGGCGGGCAGGTCGCCGTCGCGCACGGGGATCTTCACTTCGCCGGCCACCAGACCCTGCGTCGGTGTCTGGATGGCGGTCTGGGCCTGCACCGCGCCCGCCGCCACGGCGAAGCCGCCTGCCAGCGACGTCACGAGAAAGCCGCGGCGATCGAGAGTCAGCGGGGGCAACAGGCTGTCGAAGTCGGTATCGGGTTTGTCTGAGACGTGCGAAGACATGGGCGCATCCTTTGAGACGAGGCAGGCTTGCCGGGAGACCCACTATACTCGTGGCTCAGCCGCAAGAACCACCGTAGGTCCCGCCGTGTTCGCCTCCCCTCCCCATCGCCCTGCCCGCCCGTCCCTGGCGACGCGCATGCGGCGGGCTGCGCCATGAGCGGTGCCCTCCCCCTGCCCGAGCGGGCCAAACCCATCGCCGCACTGACGCTGGCGGCGCTGGCAGGCTGGCTCTTCTCCCTCCTCAATTCCCCGCTGCCCTGGCTGATCGGGCCCATGCTCGTCGTGGCCGCGGCGCAGATGCTTGGCGCCGACCTGCACGTGCCGCGCGGACTGCGCTTCGGCGGCCAGTGGATCGTCGGGGGCGCCATCGGCCTCTATTTCACCCCGCCCGTGCTGGCGATGCTGCCCGGCCTGCTGCCGTGGATCATCCTGGGACTGGCCGCCTCCATCCTGCTCAGCATGCTGGCCGCCAAGGTCCTGGCCCACTATGCCGGCATCGACCCCGTCACCGCGCTGTACGCCAGCTTCCTGGGCGGCGCGGCCGAAATGGCGAACCTGGCCGAACGCAGCGGCGCGCTGGTCGACCGCGTCGCCGCCGCGCAGTCGGTGCGCATCATCCTGGTCGTGGTGCTGATTCCCTTCGCCTTTCGCTGGGCCGACCTGCACGGCGCGGACAGCTACGCCACCGCCAGCCTGGTCTTCGACGCGCCCGGCTTCGTGCTGCTGATGGGCGCCACCTTCGCCGCGGGCCTGGTCTGCCACCTGCTGCGCCTGCCCAATGCCTGGCTGGTGGGCCCCGTCTTCGCCAGCATCGCCCTGAACGCGGCCGGCCATGCCAGCTCCATCATGCCGGTCGCGCTGGTGGATGTCGCCCAGGTTCTCATCGGCTGCTCGCTGGGCACCAAGTTCTCGCGCGAGTTCTTCCACGCCGCGCCGCGTTTCATGCTGGTGTCCACGCTGTGCAGCGCCGCGGTGCTGCTGGGCTCCTCGCTGGGCGCCGTCATCCTGGGCTGGCTGGCGGGGCTGCCCGCGCCCACGCTCATCCTGGGCATGGCGCCCGGCGGCATCGCCGAGATGAGCCTCACGGCGGGCCTGCTGCAATTGGGGGTGCCCGTGGTGGTGGCTTTCCAGCTGACGCGCCTGCTGGTGGTGGTGTCCAGCGCCTCGCTCATGCACCGGGCGGCCATGCGCTGGCTGCTGCGCTGACAGGCGCCTGCGTTAACAGGCTCTTACCCGGGTGGAACTCAGCAGCGTGTAAGCTGTCCTTGACTATGAACGCGCGCCCGCGCCTTGCGGGCGCATGGACGTTCCCGCCGCCTGCCATCCACGGCACGGGCCGGATCGACACCCTCTCAAGGAACGCTCACCATGCCCTTCACGCTCTCGCCCCGCCTTGCCGGCGCCACCGGCCGCGGCCCGCGCGCCAATCGCATTGCGAAGTCCCTCCGTGCCACCTGCCTGGCCGCCCTGCTGGCCGCGCCCTTCGCACTGCCTGCCCACGCGGCGCCGGCAGCCGCCAAGGCGGAAACCGAAAGCTATGTGCCCGACGTGGGCCAGGCCGGCAAGGACGTGATCTGGGTGCCGACCCCGCAGACCATGGTCGACAAGATGCTGGACATGGCCAAGGTCACGCCCAAGGACCGACTGATGGACCTGGGCTCGGGCGACGGCCGCACCGTCATCACCGCCGCCAAGCGCGGCCTGACGGCCAAGGGCATCGAGTACAACCCCGACATGGTCGAACTCTCGAAGCGCAACGCCGCCCGCGAAGGCGTGGCCAAGCAGGCGACCTTCGAGAAGGCGGATCTCTTCGAGACCGACCTGTCCAAGGCCGACGTCATCACCATGTTCCTGCTACCCACCATCAACGAGCAGCTGCGCCCCAAGATCCTGGAACTGAAGCCCGGCACCCGCATCGTGTCGAATTCCTTCCACATGGGCGACTGGGAGCCGGACGCCACCGAAGAGGTCAAGGAAGACTGCCGCACCTACTGCACGGCCCTGCTGTGGATCGTGCCCGCCAAGGTCGACGGCACGTGGAAGATCGACGGCCAGACGCTGCAGCTCACGCAGACCTACCAGATGCTGACGGGCAAGCTGGGCAACGCCGACATCACCGACGCGCGCCTGGACGGCAAGAAGATCACCTTCACCGCCAATGGCACGCGCTACACCGGCGAAGTGAACGGCCGCAGCATCAGCGGCACCAAGGAGGGCGGCGGCAAGTGGACGGCCAAGCGCGCCTGATTCCGCCAGCAAGGCATCATCCTGCAAGGTGAATTCCTGCAGGCGGAAAACGGGGCAGCCGCGGCTGCCCCGTTTTCACTCCGGCTGGTATCTCAATACCGGAAGAAGAAGTATCCGTAGTCGCCCGTTTCCTTCTCGCCGCGCTTCGCCCGCGAGGTCTTGCGCAGGCTGATGCGGGAGGGATCGGGCCAACCGAAGGTACGGAATATTTCCTCCGCCAGTTGCGGAAACACCGCCAGCTTGCGCGTGGCGCGATAGCCCAGGAAGCCGTAGACCAAGACCATCACGCCAGGCAGGTACAGGAACAGCTCGCGCGCGGTGGTCGCCCAACGGTCAGGGTGATCGCTGAAGAGCGTGAAGCCCACCGAGAAGCACGCCCCCACCAGATAGCAGGCAAAGGCGAACCAGGCATAGAAACGCAGGCTGGCGCGCCGATGCGCGACAGTGCCTTCGTGGCAATGGGGATAGACCGCGACGATGCCGTCATCGCGCCGGCGCGCGCCATAGGCCACCCACTGGTCCGGATTGCCCTGTGTGCCGGACAGCTTTTCAGCGGCCACGTCGAGCTCGTCGCCTTCCGAGAACGGGAAGCGCCAGAACCAGCCCTTCACGCGGCGGCCCTCCAGGTCGAACTCGACGTAGTCCGCCTCTTCGTTGCTGTCGGCGAAGGCCGTGCTGACCGCCGCGCCACCCATGCCCGCCAGCGCAAAGCTGGCCGCCGTCGCCGTGGTACCCACCGCGCCGCCGATCTCGCCCATCACGAAGTCCCGGGTGGCTCGGCGCCGCAACAGTCCCTGCACACGTCCGCTCAGCTTTTCCACGTCGCTCCCTCCGCCAGTGCGCCCATCAACCCACCGACTCCAGCGCGGCGGCGAACTTCTCTTCCTGCAGCTTGGCGTCCGTGAACGGCTTGCCGAAGGTCTGGTTGCCGAATGCCGAGGTCTCGCACCACTCCTCCAGGTCGTCGGGTGTGAAGTACCAGACCAGGATCTGGATGCCCGTCACCACGATGGTGACCTTCCAGCCAGCGATCATGCCAAGCACGCGCGCCAGCGCGGCCGCGGCCGCCCACCTGCTCACGTTCGTACCGACGAAGACCAGGATCCTGACGCCCGTCTTCTCGCCCAGCTTCTTGATGAAGGGCGCGGAAGCCACCGTCGCCAGCAGCAGGGTGTTGCCGATGGTCCCCACGCCGACCGCGAACTTCACGTAGTACAGGGTGGCCACGCCCAGCTTGTTTTCTTCCGCCGCCTGGCGGGCCGCCGCGAAATCGATGCCGGCGTTGATGAAGCTGGCGATGCCGCTCAACGCGGCGCCGCGCAGCTTCCAGATCTGGAAGCCCATCGCCCGCTTCGCGCCCAGCAGGTGATACGGCACGATGCCGATTTCGATGATGGCCGCACTGAGCGATGCGATGGACGCCACGATCTGGGCGTAATCCTTGCCTTTCTTGTCCGTCGCCGACACCATCTTGATCAGGTTGGCGACCTCGACGAAACCCACCGCCACGCCGATGCGCATGTTGGTGACCTGCTGCCTGGCTTCGATCGGACGGACACGCGACCACATTTCCGTCAGGGCCACCGAGCCGGGCTGGCGCACGATTGCCTCGTTGGCCTCCATGAGCGTGCGCGCGGTGCGGATGCGCGCCAGCGTCTGCGCCCGGTTCAAGCCCTCGTGCTGCGCCTGAAGCTTCACCAGGTTCAGGGAGTCGACATCCGGCACGCCGCCACGGACCAGGAACAGATGCTGGATCACTTTCTCGCCCACGTAGTCGGCCAGATTGTTGATGCGCAGATAGCTGAAGACCTTGTCGCCGCAGGTCACCACCAGCTTGTCGAAACCGACGTTCTTGAGCACGCGGTTCCAGGGGGGAATCTTGCTCGGGTCTTTCTGGTGGACCCGGCCCAGCGAGGCCTTGTAGTAGTTCGCGTACTTCTTGAAACTGTTGAGCAGCGCCACCACCGACGCGAACCCACCCGCGCCGCTGATGCTCTCGTCCTTCTTGGCTTGTGCCTGCGCCAGGCCCTCGGCAAGCTCCTTGCGCAGCTCGTCCTGGTTGGCGGCAATGGCGCGCCAGAACAGGGCGCCGGGCTGGGTGGGATCGGTGCGCTGCGTCACCAGCATGGTCAGGTAGGCCTCGCCCGAGGGGCAGGAACCCAGCCCCTCGATCAAGTCCCCGACCACCTCGGCGAACTCCTCGCCGTCATCCGGGTCCTCGCCGTGGTAATCCTCCAGGGTGTCCCACAACAGTGGCGACTCCAGCCACTTGATCAGGTCCTGCGCGCGATAATCCGCCAATTGCTTGATGGTGCGCTGGAACACCTCGTACTGCCGCTCGAAGGCATTGAGCTTGTCCCAGTTGATGTTGTCTTCGTAACGCGGCCAGGCCCCGGCAATCTCGCTCTGCTTGTGCTGGTCCAGCCGGCCGTCCAGTTCCGCCTGCTGCCGTTCCAGGTCGGTATGGTAGATATCGAATGCCTGGCCAGCTTCGCCACGCTTGTCCGCAGGCAGGTGTTGGGCAAACACCTGCTCGCGCTCACGCTGGTAGGTGGCGGCATCGATCTCGCCCGTGGCACGGCGGCGCTCCAGTTGCGCCATGGCCTGCTTGCCCTCCATCGTCGGGAAGTAGGACTCGATCACGGCATTGCGCACACGGATATCCTGTCCGCGGTCCCCGACCCGTATTCCCTCGCGCACCCGATCGGCTGCCTGGTCCGCCCGGTCCGCGGCCCGCGTTTCCAGCACGACCTTGGCGCCACGGATGTTCGCGGCCGCCGTGATCTCCAGCTTGCGCTCGTCGCTGTAGCGGGCCAACGCGCCCAACGCATCGGAGTAATAGCCGTTCAATTCATCCGTCAGCCCGATGGCGTCCCACAGGGCGATGCCCATCGGCCAATACTCGACGCCCATGCTGGGATCGCCGCACTTGTCCATCATCTGGTTGTGCAGCTGCTCCAGCACCTTGTCCTTCTGGTCGCCCTGCGCGGTATTGCGCAGGTGCCACGCATGGCGCGTGGACTGCATGCGCATCACCGCATCGACGTGCGTGCCGTTGGCGTGGCTGATGGTGGGCGGCGTCTCAGCGCCCTTGAAGGGCAGCTCCTTCGGCTCGCCATTCACCAGCTCATGGTCGCTGAAATACTCCAGGGCGGACTTCAGGTTGCTGTCGAGCGCGTAGATCTCCTGGTGGTTCGCCGCGACGGCCCCCGTGATCCACTTGGCGGGCTCGATGGGCTGCATGCGCTTGGCGCGGATGGCCGCGTCCTTGTAGCGATCCAGCGTCTTGTCGCTCCACTTGTGCTCGGAATACGCCAGCCAGACCTTGCCGCACTGCTCCGGCTTCTCGATGACCAGGTATTGCATGCGCAGCGCGTTGTGGCCGCCTTGCGAGGAACACGCCTTGGTCACCGCGCCCTGCACGCTCTGCGCGTCGGCCGCCTTCCACAGTTCACCGGCCTCGGTGACGGCATAGGCTTCCCAGTAATTCGATCCCTGCGGCCCCGACTCATAGAACAGGTACAGGAAACCCGCGCGCAACGTGCGCACCGCGTAGCGATACCTGTCGCTGATGGCCACGTCCTTGACCCGCTCTCCCGAATACACGCCCAGCGGATCGGCCCGGGGAACCGGAAAATTCTGGGGAATGACGGTATAGCGGCAGGGCAGCACGGGCAGGCCGGTCGCCTGGCAGGTTCTGCAGGGGTTGTTGCTCATGAGTCGTTCCTGACGAGTATGCCGTGGTCCAGGCCACGGCGGCAGTCCTCTTGCACGGCGTCCCATTCCGCCGTCGTGATGCCGGAAAACAATCGGGCCAGCGCGACGTCATCGGGCGCATCGGCGAAACGTTGCCGCAGCAATGCGTGCCGGTCGAAATCGGGCGACACCGTCAGCGCGCGCCAGGCACAGGCCTCCCAGTCGCGCGGATCGTCGTAGCCCAGGGCGCGCACGCGCCGCATGCAGGCAAGCACCTCGGGCAGCCTCGCCGACGCAGCCGACGGCCAGGGCTCGGGCAGGCGACGCCACGCGCGGTTCAAGGAGGCCAGGCCTTCCACAAGGTCCCACTGCGCCGCGTCCAGCGCCAGGCCCTGCGCCGGCACCGCGCCGCCACCGGGCTGGGCACGCACGGCCAGGCCGCCCCAGCGGTCGCGCTGCAGCCATTGGCGGCAGGGGCCCAGCACCGCGGCCTGCTGCGCGGCGCGCAACTGCGGCCACAGCACGTCCATCACGGCCGGATCGTGCAGGCGCAGCATGGCGCGCCAGCCTTGCGGATGCCGCGCCAGCATCACGCCGGAGAGATGGCGGGCCAACGCCGCGCCATCATCGCAGCCGAACAGCCAGCCACCGATGCGGTGGCCCATGCCCTGGCGCAGCGAGCCCAGCTCGCCATCCTCGACGGACATGTGTGCCGCCGCGCGGGCCAGGTCGGCGTCACGGTACGAAGACAGGTCCAGCCGCACCAGCCGGGGCCAGGCGGACGGATCGACATCGCGGTCGGCCAGCCGCACGGGCAGGCTGCGTACCTGCACGGCCTCACGCCAGGGCGCCCAACCCGGGTGATCCAGTGGATCACGCAACACCGGATCGATCAGCAGCCAGCAGACACTGCTGCCCAACCCCGCGGCGTGCTGGTGCAGCGACTCGGCCAATGCAATGCCATCTTCCTGGTATTCATGCGTCATAAGGCCACGACCCCGCCGCTGGCGCCCGCCGCGTCTTCCATGCGCTGCTGGCAGCCCTGGTAATCGCCCGACGGCGTGGCGAATGCCGCGCTGGCGGATTGCGGGCCGCTCCAGTCATGCGCGCCCGACCGGAACTCCACCTTGCCCGGAGCGTGCAGGTTGACCTTGCCGCCCTCGATGCTGAGATACGCGCCAGCGGCCGTGGCCAGCACGCGCTTGCCTGCGGTGACCTGCACCGATCCCTGGGCCGACGCGATGGTGACCTGCTTCTGCGCCTGCCACTCCATGCCCGTATCCTGGGCCTGGATGCGCAGCGGACCGCTGGCCGCATGCAGCCGCAAGCCCTGCTCCTGCACGGCACGCCCCTGCCCGGGCGCGGCCCCCTGGGCGAAGAGCACGAGGCCGTCAGCGACGTTGACCGCCATGTGTCCCATGGCCGCCCAGTTGACGTGGGGCGCGACGAAACTCGCGCTGCGGCCGGCCACGACGACGGCGTCAGCGGGGGTCAGCTGGCCGATGCCGCCTGGCGCACTGAACTGGAGATGGGGACGGCTATAGGCCGCTGCCTCTCCGCCCGTCCCGGCCTGTTTCGCGCCGACTATTTCGAACACGGCCGCCAGGCCCTCCAGCGCGGGGGCGGCGCCCTTGCCACCCTCGGGCTCGGCGCGATGCACCGCCGCGGCATCCGCCAACGAGCGCGCCGCCTCGTGCGCCGCCTGTATCTGGTCCACGGCCTCCTGGCTGTCCAGGTGCGCACCCTGCGCGTCGCGGCGCGCATCGGCGCTCACCAGCAAACCCGCGCCCGCGCGCACCGACACGGCCTCTGCCGTCGACAGGGCCGCGCCGTGCCCCTGGTCGTCCAGCCGCTCGTTGTCGCGTTGATGCTTGTGATGCCCCAGCGTCAGGCCGCTGTCGGCCTGCGTGGTCGAGACGTTCAGGCGCGCCTGGCCGGGCGAATCGTCCATGACGATCTGGTTGTAGCCGCCGTCGCCCTTGCCGCTCTCGGACAGGGCCTGCGTCTTGATGCCCGACAGCACCGCGTTGTGGCCGTGCGCTTCCTTCTCGCCCGCGAACCAGGCCGGCGCGTTGCCGGTGGCATTCGCCGCGCCGCCCTGCACGGTGTTGTGCGGCGCGTCGACGGCGCCCTCGCCGTTGTACAGCGTGCCCACCACGATGGGCCGGTCGATGTCGCCGTGCAGGAACTGCACCAGCACTTCCTGGCCCACGCGCGGCACGAAGTTGCCGCCCCAGTCGCCGCCCGCCACCGCCTCGGCCACGCGCACCCAGGTGCTGGACTGGCCGCGCGCGGGCGCGTTGTCCTCGCCGCTGGGGTGCGCCAGGCGCGCGCTGGCGCCCTCGCCGCGCTGCCAGTGGAACTGGATGCGGATACGGTGATCGCGGTCCGTCATCACCCGCGCGCCCTCGTCGCCCACCACCAGGGCGGTCTGCGTGCCGTGCACCGTGGGCCGCGGCAACAGCCGGGCGCCATGGCCGTCGCGCGTGGCGGGACGATAGGTCACGCTGGCCGGAATCGCGGTGAAGACGTTCTGGTAGAAATCCGCCTCGGCGCCGTCCTCGGCAGCCCCCAGCGCGACGTCCACGGCGCGTTCAAGCTGCTCGTCGAAATTGTTGCGCGCACGATGCCGCACCGACAGCAGCAGGTAATCGCCGTCGCCGGGTGCCCAGTGGCCATCCAGGCCGAAGCGCTGGCCGGCGGCGAAAGTGCGCACGGTACCGCGCCCTTCGTGGCGCGAGGCTGCCACCTGGCGCGCGGCCAGCGCGCTGTGCGCCAGGCGGTCGCCCTGCGCGTCGTTCTCATAGGCGTATTGGCCGGGATAGTCCTCGTCGACGAGTTCACGGTCCTTCGGAAACCCCGCGCTGGCCTGCGCGCTCACCGGCCGCGCCTGGCGGCTGCGGTAATCCCAGCTGGACAGGCGCACGGCATTCACGCCCCAGGCACGCCGGGCCTGCCACTGCTGCACGGTGTCCTCGGACTCCGTCACGTCGGCGCGCTGGAAACGCGCGCGCGCCTGGGCGCCGGCCTTCATCGCATCGTTGTGGTCGGCGATCACCACCGTGTGGCCCGCATCGCCCGGCGCGTGCTCGACCCAATAGAACAGTCCTTCTTCCGCCAGCAGGCGCTCGACGAAGTCGAAATCCGTCTCGCGGTACTGGATGGTCAGGCTGCGTTTGGCATAGACCGCACGGTCCTTCACTTCCCAGCGCCATTGCGGCGCCAGCCCGCCCTGGCCGTTGTAGTCGCCGAACACGCTGTCGACGATCTCGAAGACGCTCACGTCCTGGAAGACGAAGCTGTCGCGCCGCTCGCGCAAAAAGGCCAGCCAGGGCTCGACGATCAGGCGATAGCGCGCCAGGCCGCCATTGGCGCCCTCGAAGCGCGCCTCGGTCACGTGCCCGTTCCACACGCGCGGCGCATCCTCGCCCAGCGCGGTGCGCAGCGTCAGCGTCACCGGCTTGCCCAGCAGGCTGGCCAGCGGAATGTGCGCATCCAGCGCCAGCGCCGAAACCTCCAGGCGGCTCGCGCCGCCGCTCAGCATCTCCACGCCTTGCAGCGTTTCCGCCAGCAGCGTGTTGGCGCCCAGCGGCGTTTCCAGGTCCAGCAGGCGGTTGGCCTGCGTGAACGCGGCGGACATCAGGTGCGTGGGGGAAAAGGACGTGTCCATGGCTGGTGCTCCCTCAGCTCACGCGGTAGCGGAACTCGCCGTTCTTGGCCGCGCTCACCTTGATCTTCGTGACGGCCTCGCCCTGCGCCATGCGGCCCAGCACTTCGCCGGACACCTCGGGCAGCAGCGTGCCGTTCAGGATGTGGTCCACGTTGCGCGCGCCCGTGTCGACTTCGGTGCAGCGCGCCAGCACGGCCTCGACCAGCGCCTCGTCCCACTCGAACACCGCGCGGTGATTGGCCTGCACCCGTTCGGCGATGCGCGAGAGCTTCAGCGTGATGATGCGCACCAGCGCGTCGTCGTCCACCGGGAAGAACGGGATCGTCTTCATGCGGCCCAGGAAGGCGGGCTTGAAGGCCTTGTACAGCTGCGGCGTCAACAAGGCGTGCAGGTCATCCGGCGAAGGCCGCGATTCCGCGGGCTGGTTCAGGCAGGCCTGCATGATCGCGGACGAGCCCACGTTCGAGGTCAGGATGATCAGCGTGTTGCGGAAATCGATCTCGCGGCCTTCGGCGTCATCCATGACGCCCTTGTCGAAGACCTGGAAGAACATCTCCAGCACGTCCGGGTGGGCCTTCTCGATTTCATCCAGCAGCACCACGCTGTAGGGCTGGCGCCGCACGGCCTCGGTCAGCACGCCGCCCTCGCCATAGCCCACGTAGCCGGGCGGCGAGCCTTTCAGCCCGGAGACGCTGTGCGCCTCCTGGTATTCGCTCATGTTGATGGTGACCAGCTTGCGCTCGCCGCCATACAGGATGTCGGCCAGCGCCAGCGCGGTTTCGGTCTTGCCCACGCCCGACGGCCCCACGAAAAGGAACACGCCCTTGGGCTTGTTCGGATCCTCCAGGCCCGCGCGCGCCGTGCGCACGCGTTGCGCCAGCGCCTCCAGGGCGTGGTCCTGCCCGATCACGCGCTCGCCCAGCATGCCCTGCAGCGCCAGCACGGTGCGGATCTCGTCGTTGACCATGCGGCCCAGCGGAATGCCGGTCCAGCCCGACACCACCTCGGCGATCGTCTGCGCATCGACGCAGGCGGGCACCAGCGGATCCTCGCCCTGCAGCGCGCGCAGCTCGGCCTGCAAGGCGGCCAGTTGCTGCTGTTCGGGCGAGGCGGGCGCGGCGGTGGCCTTGGCGCCACGGCGCTTGGGCGCAGGCGCGGCGGCCGGCTCCGCGCCGGCATCCGCAGCCTGTGCGGGCGCATTCTCGCCTTCCAGCTTGGCGCGCAGTTCATGGATGCGCGTCACCAGTTCGCTTTCCTGCGCGTGGCGGGCCTCGGCCTGCGCCAGGGCCTCGCGCGCGGCGCCGATCTCGTCCTCCACCTCCTTCAGGCGGGCAGGCGCGGCGCCGCTGGCGCGGCGCTCGCGGCCCAGCGCGTCCAGCTCGGCCTGCAGCCGCGTCAGGCGATGACGGGCGTCGTCGATGCGCGCGGGCGTGGCCGAGCGGCCCAGCGCCACGCGGGCGCAAGCCGTATCCAGCACGCTCACGGCCTTGTCGGGCAGTTGGCGGGCGCTGATGTAGCGGTGCGACAGGCGCACGGCCGCCACCACGGCCTCGTCCAGCACGCGGATGCCGAAATGGCGCTCCATCAGCGGCGCCATCGCGCGCAGCATGCTCGCGGCCAGCGGTTCCGTGGGCTCCTCCACCTTCACCACCTGGAAGCGGCGGGCCAGCGCGGCGTCCTTCTCGAAGTACTTCTTGTATTCGCTCCAGGTCGTGGCGGCGATGGTGCGCAGCTCGCCACGCGCCAGCGCGGGCTTGAGCAGGTTGGCGGCATCGTTCTGGCCCGCCTGGCCGCCCGCGCCGATCATGGTGTGCGCCTCGTCGATGAACAGGATGATGGGCGTGGCGCTCTTCTTCACCTCGTCGATCACGTTCTTCAGGCGGTTCTCGAACTCGCCCTTCACGCTGGCGCCCGCCTGCAGCAGGCCCAGGTCCAGCGTGCGCAGCGACACGTTCTGCAGCACCGGCGGTACGTCGCCCTCGGCGATGCGCAGCGCCAGGCCTTCCACCACGGCGGTCTTGCCCACGCCTGCCTCGCCGGTCAGGATGGGATTGTTCTGCCGGCGGCGCAGCAGGATGTCGATCATCTGGCGGATCTCGGTCTCGCGGCCGATCACCGGGTCGATCTGGCCATCGCGCGCGCGCTGCGTCAGGTCGGTGGTGTACTGGTCCAGCGCCGGCGTGGCAGAGGGCTTGCCGCGCGTGTCGGGCGCATCGGACTCGGGCGCCTCGCTGGTGGCCTGCGCACGCTCGGCCTCCCTGGAGCCCCTTGCCAGCTCGTCATAGCGATGCTTCAGGTCGTCCAGGCGGAACGACGCGAACCGCGACGAACCCCGCAAGGCCAGTTGCGCCAGGTCCGGCGCGGTCAGGAGCGCCAGCAGCAGGTGGCCCGAACGGATGCGGGTGTCGTGGCTGTCCAGCGAGGCGATGAGCCAGGCGTGCTCGAACAGCGTCTGCAGGTGCGGCGAGAACACCGGCGTGCGCGTGTTGCCCGTGCGGACATTGCCCAGCTCGTGTTCCAGGTCGCCCTGCAGCGCGGCCACATTGATGTCGCAGCGCCCTGCCATCACCACGAAATCGCTGTCCGGCTGCTCCAGCAGGGCCAGGAAGACGTGCTCCAGGTCGACTTCGTAATGGCCACGGCCCATGCAGATGCTGGCGGCGCGTTCGGCCGCCTGGCGGCAGGTGGGGTTGAGCTTGCCTATCAGTGTCTTGAGCGGAGTCGTCATGGAAGGTTGCGTCGGGGTTCGGTGATGGCGAATTCGGTTCAGCCGGATGTCAATGGATCGTGTTCAGGCCGTAGCCGGCGTCGTCGCGGTCCTGGTCGGCGACCTCGGTGCACAGGAAGGAGTTCCAGCCCAGGCGGGTGCCGGACTGGCCATCGTCCTCGTCGGACAGCTGGCTGTTGCCCACTTCCTCCTTGGCCAGCACCAGCTTGATCTCGTACTCGAAGGTCGGGCCGCCCAGGAGCAGCAACAGCTTCTCCAGCGCCTGGGCCTGGCTGCCGCCAGGCAGGAAGCCCGCGAAGGCCTCCTTCTTCAGGGGACCGATGCGCAGGCGCAGGCACAGGTCGCGCTGCCAGATGCGGTCGCCAGCGAAAGCCGACACGCCCAGCACGGCGCCCGGCGCGCCCAGCACCGTGCGATGCGCCGGCGGCACGTCGTACCACCGCCCCACGAACTGCTCCACGCGCAGGTCCTCGCCGAAGTAGTCGGACAGCACGCGCTGCAGGTACTCGGCCGATACCGGCCGCTGGCGCACCGCCGCGGCATAGTGCGCGATGGCCTCGTCGTGCACCTGGCCCGGGCCGTCCATCATGCGGCGGCGCAACGCGGAGTGCCCCAGGCCGGCCAGGGACAGCAGCAGCGGCAGGTAATGGTGATCGCGATCGGTCTCGTGGCGCAGCGCCAGGCGGTACTTCTTCCAGGCACGATAGAACAGCGCCGCGGCGCGATTCGAGAAGATGTCGAAGAAGGCGCGCGCGCCGCGCTCGCGCGTGCGCGCCTCGCCCTGCGCCAGCGCCTCGGAATAATGCAGCGGCAGCGCGCCCTGCGCGCCCAGCAGGCCGAAGAAGGCCGGTGTCAGCGCCACCTGCCCCAGCTTGCCCGCCTGGATGGCCTCGCGGCGCACGTCCGGATCAGCCAGCAGTTCACCCTGGTCGTCATACGCCAGCGCGCCGGCCAGCTCGCTGGGCGGGAAGGCCAGCGAGGGGGAATTCAGGAAGCGCATCTGGGCCGCCACGGCATCGCGCCCGGGCTGGCCGCCCTGCCGGGCAAAATGCAGCTCCATCAGGCGCACCGCCTGGAAGAACCCGAAACGCTGCGGCTCCGCCAGCAGCGCTTCGATCACACCAGGATCGCGTCGCCGTTGCATGGCTGGCACCTCAGGATTTCCTCGGCATTGCGGCGCGACACCACCACCAGCTGCACGAAGCTGTTGGCTTGCACGTAAAGGCCGAAATAACGGTTGATGACGCTCACGAACGTATGCAGGCTCGTGCCGACGAAGTTGTCTTCGTTCACGGCCAGCTTGATCTCGATGCCGCGCACGAAGGTCGCGAAAGGCTCGCCCGGCATCCAGTGCGTGGTGGGCCGGTAGTCCATGCCCGTGATGCCCTCGATCTGGCGCGCCGAGGTCGCCGACCGCGACAGGTCATAGAGCCGCAGGGTTTCCTTCAGCGCCGCCAGGCCGCTGTGCACCAGCGACAGGTGATTCAGCGACAGATGCGAGATCAGCCGCCAGTGCGCCGCGCGGCCCTGCTCGAAGCGGTGCGCGTGCGTGGGCCGGCGCAGCAGGCGGATGGCGCGGGCAATCGAGCCGCCTTCCAGGAACAGATCGCCGCCGGACTGGCCCACGCTGAGCTGGGCCGGCAGGTCGCGGTTGGTGCAGGTGAGCTCCAGGCTCATCGTCTCCACCTGCGGCACGGCCGGATTGAAATCGATGTCCACGATGGTCAGCTCGGTTTCATAACCGGGGCTGCGCTGCGCGGTCAGCTCGTTGCGGCGCGCGGTCCAGTAATGCCCGCCCGTCTCCGGCGTCTGGCCGTGGCGCAGCGAATAGAACGGCCGGAACTCGATCACCGCGTCGCCCTGCGCGTTCTGGCGCACCTGGCGCACGCGGTCGATGGAATAGATTTCATAGCCGTAGGCGCGGCGCGCATCGGCCACGACCGGATAGTTCGCGCCGGCGTGCGTCACCCGGATGGGTTCCGCGCGCTGCGGGAACAGGTTCACCACGGGCGTGCAACCCAGGCGCAGGTTGTCCGCGCTCAAGGTCTCAAGCAGGCGCGCCGTGTTCGAATCGGCGCGCAGCTTGCTGACGGGCAGGTGCACCGTCACGCGGCGCGCGGCGCCCACCGTGGCGCGCAGCACGCGCAGGTCCAGGTCGACGAAATTGAATTTCTCGGGGAAGGAAAAATATTCCGCCAGCAGGCGATAGGCCGGATGCGAGCTGGCGGGGAAATCGATGAGCGATTCGTCGGCGCCCATGCCCACTTCGTGCAGCAGTTGGCCCGGCAAGCGTTCCCACCAGCCCAGGCGCGTTTCGGCATAGACCGCGCTCGTGCGTAGGAACAGGCAGTCGCGCAGGGCAGCCACGAAGGACGGCTCGCCGTGCAGATAGATCCGCAGCGTGTCCACGCCCAGGTTGGCCAGGTTGGCCGTCTCGCCCAGGCACTCCAGGGTCAGCGACAGCCGGCCCGTCACATCGGGCGCCAGCACCACGCTGCCCGGCGCGCTGGCCGCCGGCACGAACTCGGCATGCGCCACCTGCAACGGCGCGATGGTGACGTCGTAGGCGCTACGGAAGCGGCACGCCACGCCCTTGACGGGCTGCGACTTGAATTCCGTGCCGCGCGGCATGCGCACGGGCGCGGTCAGCTGGCCGGCCACGCCGCCCACGTCGAAATACGCGATCGAACACGCCGGGAAAGGCCGCAGGTAGTGCGGATACATCACCTCGAACAGCGCTTCGGTGAATTCCGGGTAGTCGTCGTCCAGCTTCTTGTTGATGCGCGCGCCCAGCAACGCGAAGGATTCGATCATCCGTTCGACGTGCGGATCCTCGCAGACCTCGCCGGACAGCCCGAGCCTGCCCGCGATCTTGGGGTAGCGATCGGCAAACTCGCGCGAGGTGCTGCGCAGGAAACCCAGCTCGCGTTCGTAATAGGGCAGTAGGTCTTCCATCTTTGCTCTCTTCTCGCTTCGCGCGCGGCGCCCGCGCGTTCCTCAGAGTCCCGGGCCGGTCTTGCCGCGGCCCTTGGTGACGGAATACTGCAGGGTGGACGGTTGCAGGGTCGCATCGAACGCCACGGGTTCGTGCGCGGGCCCCACGTCCAGGATGGCCGTGATGGCGAAATACAGGACCGACGTCGCGCGGCTGTCCACCTGCAGCAGCACGCGCACCTGCGTCAGGCGCGGCTCATGGCGGGCAATCGCCTGCTCCAGCGCGCGGCAGATGAACTCACGGTCGTAGAAACTGGCCAGGCTCAGGCCTGAGAAATCGGACAGCCCATATGTCAGGATCGAGCGCTGGCACTCCGGAAAGCGCGACAGCGTTTCCTCGGTGAAGACCATGCGCGTGTTCAGCAAGGCCTCGATGTCGCGGGCGACCGTCTCCTTGATCTCCTCGACCGAGAGACGGCGCAACGCGTGCGGCGCCTGGGATGGCGCCGCGAACAGCTTGTCGAACAGGCTGGGTTCGAATCCCTTCATGACGCCCCTGTACCCTCAATATGGCAACGGGCCGCGAACCTTGCCGGGTCGCGGCCCGCTTGCTGGGAAGGGACGAATTAGACCGAGTAGGTCTTGTCGTTCTTCGTCAGGCTCCAGGCGCCTTGCGCGTTGCCGCCCTGGTTGCCGCCGATCTTCTGCTGCGTGTACTTCCACTGCACTGCAGCGTACTTCAGCGAGAAGCTTTCGTTGGGCAGGCCTTCGCTGACCACCTCGGGCGCGACGCGCGAGATGATGACGTGCTTGAGCTTGATTTCCAGGTACTTGACGCGATTGCCTTCGCCGTCGGCGCGCAGGAAGTCGACGGTCACTTCGTCGAAGGTGGTGCCGCCCGAGGCGTGCTGGTACAGCAGCGGGCTGACGACGTCCAGGTCCTTCGTGAAGACCATCTCGCCATGCTCGGTGCGCTCGGCGGTGTGGCCGCCCGAGGTCGAGGCAGTGGCCGAACGCGGCTGGATGATCTCATGGCGCCAGGAGCCGACTTCGATCCAGTCCGGGTGATCCTTGTCCTGAGACTCCCCCTTCAGAGCGGGGTTGCCGAATTTGATGTAGATGTCCTTCATGAAATGACCTCTTCAGTGGGTAGGGTTGGGTTGACGCAACGTCACGACTTCTGGGCCTGGGCCGGCAATTCGGCAACCAGGCGCAGCGAGATCGAGAGCTCGTCGAGCTGGAAGTGCGGCCGCAGGAAGGCCACGGCACGGAAGACGCCGGGGCGACCCGGCACTTCGGCAACTTGCACCGAAGCCTCCCGCAAGGGGAACTGCGCTTTCTGCTCCTGCGAGGCGTTGTCATCGAGCAGCACGTATTGCGACACCCAACGATTCAGGAAGCCTTCCACGGACTGGGCCGAGGCGAAGCTGCCGATCTTGTCGCGCATCATCGCCTTCAGATAATGCGCAACCCGCGACACGGAGAAGATGTACTGGAGCTGGGCCGACAACACCGCGTTCGCGTTGGCGCTGTCGGTGTTGTACTTCTTCGCCTTCTGGACCGATTGCGCACCGAAGAAGGCGGCATAGTCCGAATTCTTGCAATGGACCAGCGGGATCAGGCCGAGGTCGCTGAGTTCCTTTTCCCGGCGGTCGGTGATGGCGATCTCGGTCGGGCACTTGAGCGCGACTTCGCCGTCATCGGTCTTGAAGGTGTGCGTGGGCAGGTTCTCGACCAGGCCCCCACCTTCCACGCCGCGGATGGCGGCGCACCAGCCAAAATCGGCGAAGGCGGAGGTCAGGCGCGCGCCGAAGGCCCAGGCGGCGTTGCACCACAGGTACTTGGCGTGATCGGTGCCGTCGACCTCTTCCACGAAGTTGAAGCCTTCCACCGAGGTGCCTTCCTTGGGGTCGTAAGGCAGACGGCCCAGGAAGCGCGGCATGGTCAGGCCGACATAGCGCGAGTCTTCCGAATCGCGGAAGCTGCGCCACTTGGTGTATTCCACCGTGTCGAAGACCTTGGCCAGGTCACGCGGGCGGCCCAGGTCGGCAAAGCTTTCCAGGCCCAGCAGCTCGGGCGAGGCCGAGGCGATGAAGGGCGCGTGCGCGGCGGCCGCGACGTGCGACATCTGCTCGATGAAGTACATGTCCTCGGGCTGGCGCGTCACTTCGAAGTTGCCCAGCAGGGCGCCGAAAGGCGCGCCGCCGAAGGTGCCGAATTCCTCTTCGTAGACCTTCTTGAACATCAGGCTCTGGTCGAAGTCGATGGCCGTCTGGAAATCGCGCACCAGGTCACGCTTGGTGGCGTTCAGCAGCTTGATCTTCAGCATCGGGCCCGTGTTGCTCTCCTGGCAGAGGTAATGCAGGCCCCGCCAGGTCGACTCCAGCTGCTGGAACTTGGGGCCGTGCATCACTTCGCTCAGCTGGGCGGAGATCAGGGTGTCCAGCTCGGCGACGCGCGCATCGAGCATGGCCGACAGGTTGTCGGACACCACCACGGTGCCTTTCATCACTTCCCGGACCAGCTCGCCGATGATGTCGCGGGCACGATCGTGCTCGGCATCGGACTTGGCGACGCGGCTCTGCTCGACGATCTGGTCCAGCAGGCCCGCCTCGGCCTGGGCGGCGGGCGCGGCATTCGCCTGGGCAGCAGTGTTACTCATGGCGATCTCCCTTCTTGTCCGTTTCGGTGCTCAGCTGCTTGAGCTTCTCGGTGCTTTGCAGCACGTCGCCCAACAGGTCTTCCAGCTTGTCGTTGCCAGCCAGCTTGTTGCGCAGGTCGGCCAGCTTGGTGCGGATCTCCAGCAGCTCCTTGAGCGGCTCGATCTGCTGCACCACGGCCTCGGGACGGAAATCGTCGATCGAGCGGAAGGTCAGGTCCACGGCGAAGGTGCCCTTCTCGTCGCTCAGGCGATTGCGCACCTGGTAGGCGGCGCGCGGCGCCAGGCCGTTCATGACGTCGTCGAAGTTGTCGACGTCCACGTTCACGAACTTGCGGTCCTTCAGGCGCGGCAGCTCGGCTTCCGATTGCGCGCTGAAATCACCGACGACGCCGACCACGAAAGGCAGTTCCTTCTGCTCGATCGCGTCACCCTTCTCGACGTCATAGGTCAGCTGCACGCGCGGCGGGCGCACTTTCTGCAGCTTCTTCTGGACGCTTTCTTTCTTGGCCATGGCTAGAACTCCAGGAGTCGGGCGCATCGGAATAAGACACCGCGCGCCGCGGGATAAAGACGGCTAGGGAAAACTGCGCGCCGGCTCCCGGCGCGCACGGGGAATCAACGCAGCAGGTTGCCGAAAGGATCGGGCGCGCGGCCAGGGGCGGCAGCGGGCGGGGCAGCCGGTGCAGGCGCGGGCTCGTTCGCTTGCGGACGTGCGGCGGGCGCTTCCGTGGGCTGGCGCGGGCGCGTATTGGTGTTGCCACGGGGCGGGCGCTTGCGGCCATCCGGGAACAGAATATCCTCGCCCAGCGTTTCGCGCATGGCACTGGCAAGCGCCACGGCGTCGGGACGGGCATTGCCGGCCAGCAGCGCATCGGCGCGCAGGTCGGCCAGCGATTGCATCGCCACGCGCAGGCCGCCCACGGCGCGCACGCTCTTCGCGACGTAATCCTGGGGGTCGCGGCGCAGCGCCTCGTCGGCGGACACGATGGCCTCGCCATAACGCTGCTCGTCAAAAAGGATCTTGGCCATATAGGACCACGGTTCGCCCTTCTCGGGATTGCGGGTCGCGATGGTCTCGAGTTGTTCGAGGGCGGGCTCGGCGCCCTTCTGCGCCAGCGTCGTCTCGGCCTGGGCCAGCGACTGGCGGAATTGTTCGTCGGACTGCGGCGTGGGACTGGTGGCGCAACCCGCCAGCACGATCAGCACACCGGCGATGAAAGCATGGCGAAGACTGCGATGAGAGGGCGGCATGGTGAGCAGTAAGTCCTGAGAGGCGAGGCGGCGTATTTCATCAATTACTTGTAAATCATTGACTACTGCATATTTCATAACATTACAGCGGATTTAGTGGCCCTTACGGCGTGCATTGCGCACACTTGCAAGAGGTTCCGGTATAAAGGGCCATGCTGAAACGAAATCTTCCAGCGCGCCTCCTGCGCGCCGGCCTTCTTTTGGTCGTGATCCCCGTGTTTACTGGCTGCGCAGGCGTCGGTGCCGTGGCTGAACTCGCCAATTCGGCCCTGGAAATGACAGGCCTGAAAAAGGACAAGAATGCGCCTGTCGAGGTGAAATTGACACTTGTTGCTGGCGAAAATTTAAATGTTAGTAACGGCCAGCCCCTGTCGATGATTACAAAAATATACTACCTGAAGAATAATGAAACATTTATGCGGGCCCCGGTCAACCAATTGATCGACCCCGCCCAGGAAAAGGCCGCGCTTGGCGACAGCCTGATCGCCTCGCGTGAAGTCCCGCTCATGCCGGGACAGCGCATCGAATCCATCGAGAAGGTCCCGCCCACCGCCCCCTACATCGCGGTGGCGGGGCTTTTCTTTTCTCCGGCCCCGCAACGCTGGAAGTTCGTCTTCCGCGCGGACGAAGCCAGGAGCACCGGCCTGATGATCGCGGCGCACGCCTGCGCGCTGACCGTCACGCAAGGCAAGCCCGTGCCGCTGCCCGGCATGCCTGCCTTCGACCCCTCGCGGCTCGCATCCGTGCGCTGCCCGGCGGGCTAGCGCGGCGCGGCGGCAGACAGCCCTCTCTATATAGATAGACCCACACACTTCCCGATAACGAACCGAAGATATCCCGACACCGTGAGTCACTCTCCCAAAGTCCTCTGGGGCGAAGGCCTCTTCCTGCGCCCGCAACACTTCCAGCGCCAGGACGCCTACCACGAGTCGCGTCTGGCGGAAATGAGCCGCGCGCTGCATCCCTATGCCTGGGGCCTGCAATCGCTGCGCGTCGATGAAGACGCATTGGCCAATGGCATGCTGCGCCTGACCGAACTGTCGCTGGTGTTCCCCGATGGCGACGCCTATCACGCACCCGCTGGCGACGCCCTGCCCCCGCCCGTGTCGCTGAACATCCTGGATGGCGCCACCGAAGCCGTCTTCCACATCGCGCTGCATCCGCTGAAGGAAATCGGCGGCAACTACCGCCGGCCCGACGCCGTCGACGCCTTCGACGCGCGTTATGTGCAGGTGAATGGGCCGGCGCCGGACCTCTACACCAGCGCCGCCGCCGCCGAGCTGACCTTCCTGCGCAAGAACGTGCGGCTCCTGGCCAGCCACGAACCGCGCCAGGCATTGCTGTCGCTGCCCGTGCTGCGCGTGCGCAAGACGGCCAGCGCCGGCTATGAAATCGACACCAGCTTCATCGCGCCCAGCATGTCGGTGCTGGCCTCCCCCGCCCTGCACGTGCAATTGCGCCGCCTGCTGGACGTGCTGCAGGCCAAGGTCAGCGCGCTGTACGGCTTTCATCGCGAGCCCAGCAAGAACATCATCGAGTTCCGCTCGGGCGACGTGGCGTCGTTCTGGCTGCTGCACACCGCCAACGAGGCCTATGCGGCGCTGTCGCATCTCTTCCATCACCCGCACCTGCACCCCGAGCGCCTGTTCCAGGAACTGCTGCGGCTGGCCGGCGCGCTGATGACGTTTTCCAAGGAGCGCACGCTGGCCGACCTGCCGGTCTATCGCCACGACGCGCCCGGCCCGGCCTTCGAGCAGTTGGACGGCATCCTGCGCGAACTGCTCGACACCGTCATCTCCACGCGCTACTTCTCGATCCTGCTGGAAGAAGTGCGGCCGTCCTTCCACCAGGGCCGCCTCGACTCCGACAAGCTGGACGAGGCCACGACGCTGTACCTGTCGGTGCAGTCCTCGCTGCCGGCCAGCGAGCTCACCGAAATGGTGCCGCTGCGCTTCAAGGTCGGCGCGCCCGACGACGTCGAGAAGCTGGTGCTCTCGGCCATGCCCGGGCTGCCCGTGAGCTATGCGCCGCAGGTGCCGCCGGCCGTCCCGGTCAAGCCCGGCGCCAGCTACTTCGTGCTGCAGAACCGCGGCTCGCTCTACGAAAGGATGCTGCAATCGCGCAGCATCGCCATCTACGCGCCCTCGGGCATCCCGGAACTCAAGCTCGACCTCATCGCCGTCACCCGCTGACGACAGGACCTCGCCATGACCGACGCGCCCTCCTTGCTGAACGATGCCGCCGTCTCGCGCGCCGAGGCGTATGCCGCCTCGCGTCCCGCCAACTCCCTGCTGGACCTGCTCTATGACGGGTTCCTGATGATCTTCCTGCTCAAGCGCGGCCAGGCGCCTGGCGACGCGGCCGCCTTCTCGGCGCGCGTACAGCAGTTCCTGGCGGACTTCGAGCGCAACGCCAAGAAGCTCAATGCGTCCAACGAGGACATCTACGCCACCAAGTACGCCTTCTGCGCGGCGGTCGACGAAACCGTGCTGATGTCGGGCTTCCCCATCCGCGACGCCTGGATGCTGCAACCGCTGCAGCTGACCCTGTTCGGCGAGCAACTGGCGGGCGAGAACTTCTTCAACCGGCTGGAAGACCTGCGCGCGCAGGGCGCGGCGCGCCTGGACTCGCTGGAGGTGTATTACATGTGCCTGCTGCTGGGCTTCCAGGGCAAGTACCTGCTGGAAGGCCAGGAGAAACTGGGCTACCTGACCGCGCGCCTGGGCGACGAAATCGGCCTGCTGCGCGGCAAGCGCACCGGCTTCGCGCCGCACTGGCCGCTGCCCGACAAGGTCTCGCATGCGCTCAAGCGCGACGTGCCGCTGTGGACCATCGCGGCGCTCTTCTCCCTGCTGGCCATGCTGGCCTACCTGGGCCTGACCCACACGCTCAAGGGCGACATGCAGACCGCCATGGCGCCCTACGAGCAGATCATCAAGCTGGGCCCCCGCGCCGCACACCTGAACATTTCCCTTCCCTGACGCCACACGGATGTCCATGAACGCCAGCCCCACCGCAGCGTCCGGCTACTCCTCGCTGGATACCGCCACCTTCGCCCAACACGAGCGGCTCGTCACGCTGCGCACGCCGCTGGACGCCGCGCTCACCGTCGCCAGGTACACGCTGCACGAGGGCGTGGACACCCTGTTCTCGCTGCGCATCGACTGCCTGGCCTCGTCCGCGCAGCTCGACGTCGCCAGCCTGCTGGGCAAGGAAATCACGCTGTCGCAACGCCTGGCCGATGGTGGCTGGCGCCGCTGGCATGCCGTGGTGGAATCGGTGGAGGCCCTGGGCAGCGACGGGGGCGTGGCACGCTACCGCATCGTTGCCGGCCCGTGGCTGGGCGCGCTGGCGTGGCGGCGCGACAGCTTCGTCTATCAGGACAAGACCGCCGCCGACGTGCTGGCCGAACTGTTCTCCGACTATCCGCTGTCCGCCCACAGCTTCGCCCACACGGGCGACCTGCCCACCCGCCCCATCCGCACGCAATACCGCGAGACCGACCTGGCGTTCGTGCAGCGCGTGCTGGCGGAAGAAGGCCTGAGCTTCCGTTTCGACCATGACCAGGCCGACGGCGACGGCGACGGGCGCGCGGCGCGGCACACGCTGGTGATCTTCGACGCGGAAACCGAGCTGCCCCAGGCGCCCGGCGCCGCCGTGCGTTTTCATCGCAGCGATGCCACCGAGACCGAGGACGCCATCGGTCGTTTCGGCGTGGCGCGCCGCGTCACCGCCAACAAGGTGACGCGCGCCAGCTGGAACGACCGCGCGTTGGCGGCACCCGCCGCGCAGGCGCAGGCCGACATCGGCGAGCTGCCTGAACTGGAGGACTACGAAGACACCGGCTATCTGCGTTATGCCGACACCGCCGTCGCCGAGCGCGACGCGCAGCGTGGCTTGCGGGCCCACCAGGCGCGCGTGGTGCGCTACGAGGGCGAAGGCACGGCGCGGGCCCTGGCCCCCGGCCATCGCTTCACCCTGTCGCAGCATGCGCGCTATGAGGGCGGCAACGCAGGTGGCAAGGACGGCGAACTGCGTGACGTGGGCGACAACCATTACGTGCTGCTGTCCATCACGCACGAGGCCGCCAACAATCTGGGCAAGCAGATCGCGCAGCAACTGGCGATCGACGGTGTCGAGGCCGGCAGCTATCGCAACAGTTTCTCGGCCCAGCCCGCCGCCGCGGCCATCGCCGCCCCCTGGCGTCCGCGCCCGCAAGCGCCGGAAAGCATGGTGGCGCTGGTGATGGCGGCCAGCGAGGCCCCCATTTCCACCGGACGCGACCTGCGCATCAAGGTGCAGTTCCCGTGGCAGCGCGGCGAGAAACCGGTAGAGGGCGGCCTGGCGCACCGCAGCCACGGCGACGGGCAGGGCAACGCACCCGGCGACGACACGTCGGGCACCTGGCTGCGCGTGGCCACCTGGCAAGCCGGCCCCAACTGGGGCGGCAATCACCTGCCCCGCCACGGCACCGAAGTGCTGGTGGAATTCCTGGACAGCGATATCGACCAGCCCGTGGTCACCGCCCAGCTCTACAACGATGCCGACCTGCCCCCTTGGTCTGCGGGCGTGGACACCGAGACCGATCATCCCGGCACGCTGAGCGGCTGGCACAGCAAGAGCCTGGGCGACGGCGGCTACAACCAGTGGCTGCTGGACGACACGGCAGAACAATTGCGCGTGCGCATGGCCAGTTCCGCCGGCGTGTCGCAACTCAACCTGGGCTTCATGGTGACGCAACGCCCGGAAGACACCCAGCGCGGCGCCTGGCGCGGCACGGGCTTCGAATTGCGCTCGGATGCCTGGACGGTGCTGCGCGCGGGCCAGGGCATGCTGGTCTCGACGACCGCGCGCGCGCTGGGTGAGTCCACCGCGGCCGACATGAAGGAAACCCTCGTCCTGCTGCGTGGTGCGCAGGAAAGCGCCGTCCGCCTGCACGACAGCGCGGCGCAACGCCAGGCACGCGGCCTTGCCGCCAACGCCAGCCACGACACGCTGATCGAATCGCTGGATCCCGAAGCCAAGGGCCGCTATCCCGACTCCGTCTCTGGGCAGCCGGCACGCAAGCCCGGCGACGATGCGCGCGAAGGCGACGCGCCGGTCGAGCGCATCGACGGCGCGCGCATGGTGCTGGACAGCCCCGAGACCATGAATTTCGCCACGCCGGCCACGGCGGTGCTGCACGCAGGCGAGAACCTTCACCTCACCTCGCAGGAAGACTCGCTGATTTCGGGCGCGCGCACCGTCGCCTACGCCAGCGGCCAGTCCGCCACGCTCTACAGCCATAACGTGGGCGTGCAGGTCATCGCGGGCGGTGGCCCGGTGTCCCTGCACGCGCATACCGACAAACTCCTCGGCGACGCCGGCGAGGACATCACCATCACGTCCACGAGCGAGGGCATCGAGATCCTCGCCCAACAGCGCATCACGCTGCAGGCCGACGGCGCGAGCGTCACGCTGGACGGCGCGGACATCCGCTTCACCGGCCCGGGCATCCTGTCCGTGAAGGCCGCCTCGCACAGCTTCATCGGTCCCGCCAGCGACGCGGCAAGCCTGCCCGGCCTGCCGCAAACCGCCATCGATGACCCGATGATCGTATCGGCCAGCATCATGCACAAGGCCGCCAACACACCGATCGCGGCCATCGCCAGTGCGACCGGCCTGGGTGGCACGGGCGCCGGCGCGGGCCTGGCCGGTGGCCTGGGTGACCTGGGCGGCCTGGCTGCCCAGGCCTTGGCCGGCGGCGGCACGCTCGCCGGCATCAACGGCCTGCCTGGCTCCCTGGCAGCCGCCGCGCAAGGCGCAGGCGGCTTGCTGGGTTCTGTCGCTTCCGTCGGCGAGATGGCCAGCGCGGGGGCAAGCGGACTTGCATCGCGCGCACTGGGCGCGCTGCCTGGCGGCATGGGCCAGACGCTGCAGAACGCCTACGGCACTGCCAGCGGCCTGGTGTCGTCGGCGTCCGGTGTCATGCAATCCGCCAACGGGCTGGCCTCGTCGGTGGGTGCGCTTGGTGGCGCGGGCGGGTTGTCCTCCCTCGGCGGCGCCGTCCAGGGGGCAAGCGGCCTGGCTTCTTCGCTGGGCAGTGCGCTGCCTGGCGCATCCGGGATGATGGCTTCGGTGGGCAATGCCATTCCTGGCGCCGCAGGCCTGACCTCGGCCGTCGGCGGCGCCTTGCAGGGCGCCGGCGGCATGGCAGGTGCTGCTGCGGGCGCGATGCAGCAGACCATGGGCGCAGCCGGTCAGGCCATCAGTGGCGTCACCGGCACGCTGGCGCAGGGTGCCGGCAGCGCGGTCCAGGGGATCGGCGGTGCGATGTCAGGCGTTATGCCCGGTGCGGGCGCCGCCACGGCGGGCATCGCCCAGGGCGTCACGCAAGGTGTCGGGCAAGGGCTGTCGGGCGCGCTGGGCGCTGGCGGCATTACTGGCGCGGGTGGCTCGGCCTTTGGTGCTTCGAGCGCTTCGGGCGCAGTGGTCGGGGCGGCAGGCGCAGGCATGACGGCGCCCCTGGGCGGCTCGCATGCAGGTATGCCGGGCAGCGCACTGGCAGGCAACCCTGGCAACGCAGGCGCAAACACGGGCATGGGCACACAGGCAGGCCTGGGTGCAGCAACGGGCAGCTCGAACATGAGCGTTGGTCAGCCGGGCGCGGGCGGTCTCGCACACGCCGGTTCCGCGCCAGCCTCGGCAGGATCGGCAGCAGGCCCATTCTCGAACACGTCCTCCTTGCCCGCTTCGGGCGCGGCAGGCACACCCGCAGGCGGCACGCACGTCGCGGCGGGATGGCAAGGCACCGGCCCCATGGCCCCCGCCAACGCGCCGGGCGTCTCGCAAGGAACGGGCTTGCTCGCTGGCAACATGGCCACAGGCAATGGCGGCCAACTGGGTGCCATGCCGGGGCAGGCAGGTACGCCCGCCGCAGGCTTCGCCAACCAGGAAGGTGTCTCGGGCATCGGGGCGGGGGGCGGTATCGCCAGCCCGCACAGCGGCGCGGCGATATCGTCGCAAGGCCTGCACAGCACGACGCTTGACGCACGAGAGACCGGCATGCCTGGCGTTTCGCCGTCGGCACTGACAGCAAGCGGGGGGGGCCTGGTCACTACCGGCAACGCACACACGGCCGGGTTGGCCGGCGGTGCAGGCAACCTGCCCCAGGCGGGTGCTGCCACTGCCGCCCTGCATGGCGGCAACCTCGGCACCGGCATGCCCCGCGCGGGCCTCGCCGACTCACGTGCCCTCTCGGCCCCCAACATGCACGGCGTACCGCTGGACACCGGCAGCGTTCAAAGCCTGTCCAGCCACAGCACAACCTCCTCGGCCTCGGCCTTGTCTGCACAAGCCTCGCTGACCGCACACTCGCCCCTGCAGGGCACGGCGGCTCCCAGCACTCCCACGGCAATCACATCCGGCCTCTCCGGCACGGCCGGAACATCCGGCCTGGTGGGCGTGTCGGCACTGGCAGCCGGTGCTGGCGCAGGTGCGTCGCTGGCTGGAGGTCTCTCCGGCGCGAGCGGACTCGCCTCGAATCTCTCCAGCCTGGCCAGCACCGCTGCCAGCCTGGGCGCACTACCGGGCGCCACCACCTTGGCGCAGGCGGCAGACGCCGCTGCCGCGCTGGCCGCCCGCTTCACCAGCGTCCCGCAATCCGTGATGACAGGCGCCGTGCCCGGCACGGCGACGTCCATCACCGGTATCAGCGGCGCGCCCATGACCGGCACGCACACCGCCGGCATCGGCGGTGCAGGCATCGGCAGTGTGGGAATGACGGCAACCGGCTCCGCCTCTGCGGGCCTGGGTGGCGTGACTGCCGGCATCGGCCAGGCCGGTACGCAGGCAGGCGCCTTCCCCGGCCAGGTTGCCACCGGCATCGGCGCAACGAACAACGGCATGCCAGGCCTGGGCGGCGGCGCACTCGGCAACACCGCCACGGGATCGATCGATGCAAGCGGCCTGCCCTCGAGCGCCATGGGCGCGGGCACGGTGGCTGACGCGGGCGGCCTGGGTGCGCTGGGTAGCGCGCAGGCAAGTGCCAGCCAGGCAGGCATGGGCGGCGCAGGCCAGGGCTTGGGCGGCATCGGTGGCGCCAATCCGGTTGCCAGCGGCGGCGCGAACCTGCCCGGCATCGGCGCAGGCGCCGGAACCTCCGTTGGCGCAACCGTGCCGGGAACACCCGGCACCGGCTTCGCCAATCCCGGCGGCATCGCAGGCACTCACGGCGCGCCTAACGGCATCCCCGGCGCGAACGCCAGTGGTGCACAGGCAAGCACGGGCCAAGGTCCGCTCCAGTCGGGTGCAAGTCTCCCGGCTTCCGGAAGCACCCAAGCCGGCGCCACGACGGGCAGCACCCATGCCGGTGCGGCCTATTCCGGCAATCCCGCTGCACAGGGCGGCAGCGCCGCAGCCGGTGGTCAGCCGGCGGCAGGCCAGCCCTACGCCAACACAGGCGCCAGCCAGACCGGTACAGGCACCACAGCAGGAACGACCACGCCCGCGGGAAATCCGGCGAACGCACAAGGCGGCGTAACGGGCGGTCAAGCCGGTTCGGCGCCCGGCAACCCGACATCGGCATCGGGTCAACCTTCCCAGCAGGCTGGCGCCGCACCGCAAGGCGCCGCCTCTGCACAAACCGGCGCCTCTGGCGCCACGAACACCACCGGCAATGCAGCGGGTGGCGCAGGCGCCGCCAATCCGGCCGGCACTGCTGCTCCCTCTGCGTCGGCCAACGCCCCTGCCGGCGCCAATCCCGGCGTCTCCTCGGGTGCTACGGCAGCCAACGGCAACGCAGGCATCGCTGCTGGCAGCACCCCGGCAACGGCGATGAGCGGGGCTACCCCCGCGACGGCCGGCACTGTCGCGGGTGTCGCCACGCCGGCTTCGGCTAGCGCCATCTCCGGAACTGCCGCATCCGGCGGAGGCATGAGTGCCGCCGCCATCCTGGGTGGTGGCGGCCTGGCTGCCGTGGCCGGATCGGCCATGAGCAGCCCTGGCCTGGCACAGACCATTTCCACCTCTGTCGGCCAGGCAGCCTCATCCGCGGCACAAGGAATCGGCGGCTTCGCCAACCAGGCATTGGGCAAGGTCGGACTGCCGATGATGTCCGCGCAAGCGCCGGCCGAGACAAGCACAAGCGGCGCTGTGGGCGGCGGTGGCATCACAGGCGGCGGTACGCTGGACCAGGCCATCGGCGGCGCCGTGGCAGGCGCGGTCACCGGCGCGATCTCCGGAGGCAAGCACGACAAGGTGCTGGCCTGGGCCGCCGCAGGCGCGGTGCTGCTCCCGTTGGCTGGCAAGGCGCTGTCCTCCATACTCGGCGGTGACGCTTCCGGCGGCGGCGCCACGCGCCCCGGCGATGGCGACGTCATTCCCAAGCCCCCCTTCCCCGGCGCCGACACCTCCGGCAGCCCCGGCTGGCCCTCGGCCACGGATGGCGCGGCAAGCAGCAACCGCGCACCGTCCACGTCGCCGTCGAGCTACTCCGGCAAGTCAGGCTCGCACCTGCAATACGTGAACCTGAAGGCCCGCGAAGACCGCTGGAACGATGGCCGCGCGCTGGACAGCCTGGACCGCCAGACCAGCAAGCCGCGCATCCACGTGAAGTTCAACAAACCCGGCGCGCACACGTTCACCATCAAGGTGGTGCCGGGCAAGGACAACATCCAATACAGTGCCGCCGAACAGGGCCGTCGTGCCTCCTACAAGGATGTCGGCACCTCGGTGCGGACCTACACGACCAAGGCGGACGGCACCTATATCGTCGACGATATCTCGTTGCCTGCAGCCGGCCTGAACACCTATACCTTTGAAGTTCGTGACGCGCGCAACCAGTTGGTCATGACCGAAACGGTGGAGACCGCACGCCGCTTCTACATCCAGGAACTGGTCCTGCCGGGCCAACGGCCCGGCGACCCCGCCAACGACGTCAGCCCGGCGCTGGCCGAATTCAAGCGGCTGGGCATCGACGTGGTGCAGTTGCCCCGGGCAACCGGCCCCACGACGGGCAACATCAACATCGACTACGAATCCGGCAGGCAGTTGCTGATGGGCAATGCCACGCGTCCGTACCAAGGCTCGGAAGGCCCTGCCCACGAGCCCTATACCATCGCGGTGTGCCACGTGCAGAGCCTGGCTTCCAAGGACGGCTTCACGCAACCCATCGTGGTCGACGCTATCGCCGGGCCGGGACAGGGTGGTGCGGTCATTCCCCTCGTCGATGGCACCGGCACCGGCTATTTCCTGTGGCATGGCATCGATAACGACCCCTGGTTCATCGACGCGGAGTTTTCCTACGTCGATGAGAAGGGCAAGTCACGGACGGTCAAGTTCCCCGTCGAACGCCTGCGGCCCTGGCCCAACGATCCGAAGATGCCCAACGCCTGCGCCACGATTCTGGCACGCATGAACGACTTCACGCCCACGGTGGTGAAGGGCTCGCTGGCTGTCAAGGTCTACGTGATGACCGGCGCCGCGGCGGGCGTGGCGTACTCGGGCGGCAACCTGATCGCGGTGGCCACGTACGATCCCTGGGATCGCACCGACACGGGCTACCAGTTGGAAACGCTGGTGCACGAACTGGGCCACGCCATCGGCATGACCCCCAGCGGCCCCAACTGGGCCAGCGACCCCAATGCCTGGGAAGACTTCGACGAGTCGAAGCTGGACCGCATTCCGAACTTCTACAGCGAAGCGGGCAACCACTGCCATTACGGTCAGCCTAAGATGGCGGAGTCGGATTACGTCCAGCACACGGGTGACTGCGTGATGTATGGCGGCGACACGACCAGCATCAAGTTCTGCCCCGACTGCTCCAAGGGCGTGCGCAAGGTCGACCTCTCCAAGGGATGGCTCCGCTTCAAGCTATGACCCCATCGCGCCTGCTCGCCCCTCTCCTGATCGTCCTCCTGGCCGGCTGCGCCGCGCCAGCCGCGGCGCCGGCCAGCCCAACGACCTCCACGACACACAGCCCCATGCGCACAGACTGGATCACCCCCGCCAGCTTCGCCGACGCCCCCGTCGGCACCAACGACGAACACGCCTGCCTGCCGCCGCGCCATGGCTACGATGCGCAGGTGAATATTGCGGCCCCGACACGCGTGACGCCCCGTTCCGACGGAACGCTGGTCGTGCCGGTATGCATGCGTGGCCTGGTGCCGGTGTCGATGGGCATGGACCCACCCACGGTTCATGCGCGCGACGTCGCCACGGGCAAGGAATACTCGGGCGTCGCCTATGTGCACCCGGCGCCGGGCGAACGCTATGGCGCCCACGCGGACATCATTCCCAGCTCCCGCCCCAAGCCCCAGCCCATCCCTGAAGGCACGCGCGTCGGCCAACAGTTCACCACCGACCTGGTGCGCAACGCGGGCATTCCGCGCGAGCCCGCGGTCTACGAGGTGCACATCCTGGCAGGTGGCATGAAGTCGGAAGTCGTGAAGGTGGAGGTCGCGGCGCCCACGCCCTGACGCGGCACGCCGGCGGCTTGGGCCACACCGGCAAGCCTCCATGGCGGGGCTTGCCGTACAAAGAGGGATCAACGCAGGCGCGTGCCTTCCAGAAGAGCCTCCCACAGCCCCATGAACTTGGCTTGCGGCGACCGGCCCGATTCGTCGGCATCGGGAAAATCCGCCCACTTGGCAGGCGCTTCTTGAGACGTGTACGCCACCTCGAGCGTCATCGTCACATGGGGCCGGGCAGCCCCCCCTCCAACCTCGCCCGGGAAGTACCATTGCGCGCTAACGGTGGTCTGATAGCCGCGGCCCTCTTTCGCGGTGATCGCGGATATATGTTCCGTGCCGGGCAAATCTGCGACCTCGCGCTTGCTGTCACGCAGAGGCTTGCCTTGGAAATCGTCGCCGTGGCCGAACAGGAAGTCTGGCTTGCGAGGCTTGAGCCCGGCCTGCTGCTCAGGGGAAAGCAAAGTGACTGTCTCGACATTCAACAGCATCGGCGGCGCGGCCGGGATATCGATGGCGAAGCGCACCGCCTCGCCCGGATCTCCCGCCCTGGGATCCGCGAAGAAGCTGCCCGCGGCGCAAAGCCCCTTCTGGGTGGGCATGGCATCGAATTCGCGTACCTGCAAGGCGCTCATGGCCGAGGCGATGTGCCTGGCCGAATTGCGGCGGGGCGTGAAATGGAACATGTGCCCGTCACGCCAGAGGTAGCCTTCCGTCTGGCCCATCTCCTCACCTTCGAAGCCCGGCCCCCCGAAATCCAGGCGGATATGCTCCGAACTGAAAATGACCGCGTCTTCCGTCAGATCCGTACGGGTGGAAGGCGAGGCATAGGGGCGGTTGTTCGAGTCGTGCGTTTTGCCCTGCAAGGTTCGCCAGCGTTCTTCCAGCAGTCGCTGGAACGCCTCACGGGACATTTTGCCGCGATAGGCGAACGGGGATTCCACGACCGATGTCGCCACCGCCACGCTACTCCCTTGGGGCAAGGGGACGACAAATCGTCCCAGGCAATGATTCTGCATGCTTCGCATAGTTTGCTCGATTTGGAATGAGTGGGATTCCTGGTCTGAAAACACTCCCTTGCTGCCGCCCCACAGCCAAGCAACCCCCGCGGCAGCAAGAATCCCGACGCCAAAGATAAGTCTTCTGGACCGCATCATTGCAACGACTGGGCCTTGGCGGCAATTTTTAGGACGGAGTACAACGTCACTTGCTGCACCTGTGGGTCCTTGTAGCTGCCTTGGTGATCAAAGCCTTGCATTTGTGCGAAGAAGGACGCGTGCTGGCGAGGCGCCACCCCTGAATGTGCGGGTACGGTGGCGTCGCCGGGTCCATCGGGTGGCCCTAGCCAAGCCCGATACGAACTCCCGGTGGAACGACGAATCACTCCCTGCCCGTTACGGTTGACCATCACGTCGCCAGCGGTCGATGAGTCAAAAATTTCACAATGCCCCTTCATCCCGTCCAGCATAAGCCGGGCGTTGCGGACACCCTCGGCTTGCGGCGTTCTGTTCAACACGCCGGTGCTGACCTCTCGAAGAGGCTGCAAGCTCCACGTCACCCTGCGCCACGCTTTCTGATGAACGTCGGAGCCGCAGTGGGCATAGGTCATGGGATGATAGTAGGCACCCAGCTCTTCGTGGAACGCCCTCGCCGTCGTCAGTTGCTCAAGATAGTCGCCCCATGCAGCCGTTACGCCTTGCTGAGTGGGATCCGAAGGGTTGATCGCCCTCGGGTTCATCAGCCGCCACCACACATCGTGACGTCCGTATATCTCCACATACGGATCCTGCGCGGGCACGCTGAAAAGCGTCCTCTTGGCCCTCCCCTCTCCGCTCTCCACGACGATCCAATCGGGCCCGTACTGCCGATTGGGCAGCAACTCCAAGGGCCCTGGTGCGTTGGCAAAGATGGCGGAGACTTCCGTTCCATTCGCACCAAGAATCCAGGAAGACACCAGCGCTTCGCTTGAGGCCCCGAACTGGGTTATCCGGAAACCCGGCGCTTCCCAACCGGTACGCACGCGCGCGTAGGCCGCAGGCGCTCCGACAGCGGGCTGGACGCCATGCACGATGCCCTGCACGTCGTCCGGGTAGCTTTGGGCATAGCTGCGCGCGATGAATCCCCCCATGGAATGGGTGACGAATATCACCTTGTCGCACTGCAGTCCCAGGCGGACACGACAATCCTGCCGTATCGCATCCACCCTGCGCTTCACATACTCCGCGCCCTCTTTATTGCTGGCGAGCCAGTTGTAGCCCACCGCATAGACCGGAAACCGCCACTCTGCGGCCTGCTCGATCTCCTCATCCGTCAACCTCTCGTAACCATGCAAAGTCCCCCATTCGGCAGGCGCCGCGGGCCGGACCGATTCCGTGCTGTCGGAGATTTTTCCTCGCTGCATGATGCGCCTGAGGTTACTTTCCAGATAGCTCATGATCGGCGCATAGGAGCTCACCATGGTGGACCCCCAGCCTCGGCGGGCAGCCTCCTGGGCGCTCAAACCGAAGACGATATCCTCGTCCTCCAGCAAATCCATGTCGGCGTCTTCAGGCTCCAGCGGGCGGACGGCTTTTGGATTCAAGAGTTGACGGCGGTCGGCCGCTCCCAGCCGCCAGAAGCCCGTGAGCATCCAGGTGTAGCTGTAATCGGGGCGCCATGCCCAATGACCCTGCCCCAGAAACATGCGGCGATTCTCCCGCACCGTCGTGATCAGGGGGCTGCCCATGATCCCGGGCAGGAAAATGATAGGAATCGCCTGCGTTGGCAACGCATAGACCTCATCCGTCCCGCCGGGCGTGGCGAATGGAATCTCTGCGTGCTCTACGCCGTCCTTATCCGGTCTCGTCTCATGGACGAGACCTTGCATGATGTGCTTTCTCATTGCTGCCCGAGATTCAGTCGTTATTCGGCAGGATCTTGATCAGGTACCGGCCCAGCAGTTCGCTACGCTGCACGCCAGTACGCCCCTCGGCATCGGTCACGCCCTGTATCCGTGCCCCGTCCTCGCGCACGATCTCGAAGGGACGATTGGCCATGGCCTTGCCCGACGGGCCGCGCACGATCACGTCCTTGTCGAAGCTGGCGTCGGGCCAGGTGTTCATCTGTTCGGACAAGCGGGTGGCGCCTTCGAAACGCTTGTCGCTCATCTTCACGTCGATGCGGCCGGGCGCCGTCACCGTGATGTTGCCGCCCTCGATCAGGATGCTTGCGCCGGCGGCAGTGGCAATCCGAATACGCGTCGGCGACGCTGCCTTCACCTTGCCCGCGCGGGCGGTCAGAAGGATGTCCTGCTGAGCCTGCGCCGTCAGCACATCGGCCTGTGCCTGCACCGATACGTCGGCAGTGGCGCAGATCACATCCAGGCCTGCATCCTGCGCACCTTTCTGCACACCAGCCACGACGCCCGCAGCCTGCCCCGCATGAATGCGCAGGCTGCCCGCCACCGCATGGTTCACGTCCTTGCCCGCCGAGGCGTGCACGGCATCACCCGCCACGTATTGCATGTGCTGGCCGGCGACCTGCGCCAGCCCGGCCCGGGCCGCCATCACCACGACAGCATCGTTCGTGTGCGGCACCTTGCCTTCGACAGCCTGGGTATGGCGCGACGCGGCATCGCCACGGGCAGGCGACAAGCCCTCTCCTGCCACGGTGCCTGAAACGGCACGATGAAACGCGGCCAGCGGCGGATACTCCGGGTCGCGGCGGCTCGCGCCCGCCTGCTCGGTGCCCAGCGCCGAGGCCAGCCTCACGCTCTGGTGCGCGCCCGCCATGTCGTCCAGCGACTTGGCCATCAGGTGCGCCTGCGAGGCCAGCGTCTGCGCGCCGGCCGCCTCGCCCGAGGGCGCGCCGGCCTGCGCAGCATAGGTCGTCAGCAACACCCCGGCGCCGCCACGCAGCGCGCCGTGGGCATCGGTGCGCAGTTCCGCGCCCACGCCCCGCAGGCTGCCGCGGTAATTGCCGGCCTGGTGGATCAGGTGGCCCAGCGTCAGACTGGTGGCCGCCTGCGTCGTGCTGACATGCACGCGCAACTGGTCGTCGCTGTCGTCCAGCACCACCTGGCTGTAGCCCGCGCCGCCGAATTCCTTGCTCTTGAAGCCGCTCAGCGCGGCGGCATTGCGATGCGCCTCGTCCGACGCCCCGGCGCCGTGCCAGGCCGGGGCGTGGCCGCCCACCAGGTTGGCCTGCGCGCTGGGCGCGAGGTCGCGTGCGGCCGCATACAACTCGGCGCCGCCGCCTTCTTCGCCCGCCGCGCCCGCGGGGGTCGGCGCCACGCCGCCTTCGCCACGGCCGTTGTACAGCGCGCCCACCACGATGGGCTGGTTCACGTCATGATCGAGAAAGCGCACCAGCACTTCCTGGCCGATGCGCGGCACGAAGGTCATGCCCATGCCGCCGCCGGCCTGGCGCTGCGCCACGCGCGCCCAGCGGCTGTGCGCCTGGTTGCCGCCCGTGCCCTGCCAGGGAAAACGGATGCGCACGTCGCCGCGCCGGTTGCGCAGCACTTCGTCCTTGCCGCCGGCCTGGTCGCTGCCCTCGGCGTCCACGACAACGGCCGTCTGCACGCCATGCACGGTGGGTGCGGCATGCGGCCAGGCGCCGCGCGCTTGCGACACGCGCGGGCGCCACGCACGGTCGCAGCGCAAGGCCCGGAATCCATTGGCGTAACCCGTGGCACGCGCCTGCGTGAGCAGCGCCTCGGCGGGCGTCTCGGCCGGCACCTCGCGCCACAAGGCGTCGTCGTCCTGGGCATTTACGGCATCGCCGCGCACCGGCGCCGCAGGGGCGGCGTCGAAGCTCAAGGCGGTGTCCAGCGGGCCCAGCCGCGCATCCAGCGATGCACGCGCCGCTTCGGGCAGGTTGTTGATGCCCACGTGCTCCACCGCATCGAGCGCGAAGACGGGCTCGAAATCCTTTTCGCCGGCGGGCCCAAGCGGCGCCATGTCCTTGAGCGTGAAACGCGTGCCCGACCGGAAGCTGCGCACGGTGCCACGGCCCAGGAACTGCTCGTCCTCGGCATGGAAGCCTTCCCACAACAGCCCGGCCTGGCGGCGCGCCTCGTCCTCGCTGGCCAGCGAGCCGTGGCCCGTGAAGTCGTACCACTCCAGGCCTTCCGCCTCGCCGCTGTCGGACTGCACCTCACCCGAGGCATCGCCCGACACGGCGCGCTTGCCGCCGCCCTGCCAGCCCAGCAGCGTGACGCGCTCGGTCACGCGGCGGCGCTGGCGCGCGAATGCCTGCACGCCATCGCGCGCCTCAGCCGCATTGGCGCGGTGGAAAGGCACGCCCACCGAGGACGAGGAGGCATCCTCGGGCAGTTGCCGGCTGTCGGCGAAGACCAGGATGGCGTGGCGCGAAGGCGCCTGCGTGTCTTCCACCACGGTCCAGCCCAGGCCGGCGCCGGCCATCACACGGGTAAGGAAGGCGTAGTCGGTCTCGCGGTATTGCGTGACGTAGGGCGCGACAGGCAGTTCGGCCACGGCGGCCGAGGCATCGCCCGACAGCTTCCAGCTGTAGCCTTCATAGGCATCGAGAATGCTCGTCAGGATGTCGAGCACCGGACGGCCTTCGAAGATGCGGCTGGCGCGCGTCTGGTCGGCCAGCCACAGCCACGGCACCACGGTCAGGCGATAGCGCGCCAGGCCGCCATCTCCCGCCACGCGCTCCGCCGCGCGCACCAGTCCGCTGCGGCTCGAGCGCTCGCCATCGGCACTCGTGGTCCACAGCGTGACCG
The DNA here is from genome assembly GCF_900089455.2 of Orrella dioscoreae. Lineage (NCBI taxonomy): Bacteria > Pseudomonadati > Pseudomonadota > Betaproteobacteria > Burkholderiales > Alcaligenaceae > Orrella > Orrella dioscoreae. Next base: position 848,442 of record NZ_LT907988.1, on the reverse strand, counting down.
GACGCGAGACCATGTCGTCGAGATCCAGGCTCGCATCATCGGACAGGGCCAGCACCCGCAGTTCGGGCAGACTCGACAGCGCCTCGCGCGCGGTCCAGGCTTCCACCTGCAGACCGCCAAGCGCGCCTTCACCTTCCAGGGCATAAAGCCGCGCGCCCGCGGAAAAGAGTGAGGAAAGGCTGGAGGATTCCATCGACATGCGTTCCACGTTTCAGGGGCTGGCCAGGGTCAGTGGCTGAGGTTCAGGAAAGGGGTTCGATCAGGCGTTCGATGACGTCAGGGACTCACTTCAGGCTGGGCAAGCGGGCACTCGGGGGCCTGCCCCCAATGGCCCGCGCAGACCTGCATGCGGCATTGCTGTCCGGCGAAGAAGCCCTGGTCGCGGCATTGCGCCAGACGCTCCTGCAGGGACGAGCCCGGCAGCTCGCGGATGAAGACGCCATCGGTCTTGTACACACGCGTGCCGGGCGGGGAGGCAGGCGGCAGGCCATAGGCCATCAATGCCGAGAGGATGTCCGCGTCGCTGTCCTGCGTGTCGCCGCGCCTGGCAGGGGCCGCGCGGCGCGGCTGCGCGGCCTTGCCGTTCGCATTGGCATTGGCCGCCGCCGCACGCGTGGGCCCCCGCGAGGCCTCCGGCTTCGCGCCGCTGTTCCTGGCGTTGGAAGGCTGCGGGCCCTTGGCCGGGGTGGCCTTGCCCGGCGGCGTCGCCGTCACGGCGGCCAACGGGCCTGCGCCCAGCGCAGCCAGCGGATTGGCGCCCTCGCCCAGGCCTTGCGGCCGGTCGTCGACCAGCGTGGCGGTCTGCGGCAGCGAGGGCTGCGCCACGCCGCCCAGCGACAGCTGGTCCAGCGGAGAACGCAACGGCGCGTTGTCGTCTTCGGCCGGCGCCTCTTCCTGTTCGATCACGGCCGGCGCATTGGCCACGACCTCGCCTTGCGGCGCGGGCGCGCTGGCCACGGCATCGCGGTCGTCCGCTTGCTGCCAATACGGCATCAGCCAGAATGCCGCGCCCAACAGCAGCAACAGCACCGCCAGCAGCCACAAGGCGCGCGCGCCTTTGCGCCGGGCTGGCGGCGCAACGTGCTGGGCTTCGGGATCGGGTTGCCGTCCTTCCAGGGCTGCGAGGATGCGCGCACGCCCCCCGGTCTCGTCCGGTCCGGAGTGGGCGGCCCCGAGCAAGGACGGGGAAGGCGTGGAGGAAGGCGTCGTGTGTGCGTTGTCTGCCATGCGAAGTTCAGCGCTGCCAGGGCATACCGCCCCACATTTGAGGCAACGGAGAGTACCCCACACGCCGAGGGAATTCATTGCGTCTTGTTACGATTCTCTCAGACGAAAACGCGCTTGCGGGGGTTGGAGCGCTTGCCTCGCTCGTCAATCCAACAAAAGATTACGCCTTCCCCAGAGAGAACTCCTTGCTGCACCTCATTCCGCTTTATTTCCTGTTGGCTGTCGCCGTGTCGGCGCTGCTCTTCTTCCCCGCGCTACGGCAGTGGACGAAGCAGCGCCTGCACGCCTGCAAGCAAGGCTTGGCGCGCGGTCTCTCGCGCTCGGCCAGCCACGCGGAAGGCGCGGCCGGGGGCACCGCGGCGGTACTGAGAAGCGCATTTTCGGGCTGCGTCGGGGCCGTCCAGCGGCATCCCATACCAATCCTGACAGTTGTCGCAATCCTGGCTTTGCCGACAACTTTCGCTTTCCTACTGAGACACAATCACACATTTGATTACGATGATCAGTGGAGTCCGCCCGATCGCCGCGTGGAGGCCCTGCTCACGGGTGAGCGGCTCGTGCCCCCGCCCGCGCTGCCCCCGGAAGTCTTCACCACGCGCGAAGTGGAACTGGTGCGTCCGAACCTGGCACGCGCCAGCCGCGAGTGGAACCTGCTGGACCCCGACTTCCGCCAGCGCCTGCTGGCGGTCTTCCAGATCATGCGTGAGGAACACGGCTATGAAATGGCGCTCATCGAAGGCTATCGCAGCCCCGAACGCCAGGCGGAACTGCAGAGCCAGGGCTCGCACGTGACCAATGCCGGCGCTTTCCAGAGCTATCACCAATATGGCCTGGCTGCCGACTCCGCCTTCCTGCGCGAGGGCAAGCTGGTCATCACCGAGAAGGATCCCTGGGCCATGCGCGGCTACGAGCTTTACGGCGAGGCCGCCGAGCGCGTGGGCCTGACCTGGGGCGGACGCTGGAAGATGATGGACTTCGGCCACGTAGAATTGCGCCGCCCCGGCGTAATGAAACGATAAGCGGAAACCTTGCCCCCTCATGCTGACACCCATGCAGACTTCGACCGACCTCCCATGAGACGCTTCCTGAAATACGGTGCCCTGGCGGCCCTCGTCTTCGCCCTGGTATGGCTGGCCGTCATCATCTGGTGGCAAGAGACGCGCACCCTGCCCTCGGGCCCGGACATCGCGCTCTATCTGTTTGCATTGCCCGCCGCGCTGCTGCTGGCGTTCTTCCTGGGCGTGAAGGCCGTGCGTGCCGCGCGCGCGCCCAAGCCTGCCCCCGAGGCCGCGCCCGACGCCGCGCCCCAGGCCCCCCGGCATGCGCGCCTGGCCGTCCTGGCCGCCGCGGCCAGCGCGGGGCCCGGCACCTCGGCGCAGGCCATCCTGGATGCCTGCGCCGCGCAGGCACGTGCCGCGCTCGATCCCGAACTGCTGAGCCGCGCCGGCTATCCGGTCTTCGCGGCCCGCCACGCGGCGCTGGACACCGCCACGCTGCGCCTGCACGCCGCCATCGGCGCGGCCTCGGCCGCCGACATCCCCGATGCCGCCTTGCGCGCCTGCGCGCTGGCCGAGCCCGTCGCGCAGGCCCTGGTGGAACAGGCCGACGCACACGTCGTCGCCACGCAAGGCCGCCTGCCCGCCGGCCAACGGCCCACACTGCACATGGATGTGGCACTGCCGGCTGGATGGACAGCCGCGGCCCAGCGGCTGGCACTGGAAACCCTCGCCCGCGCCGCCGCCGTCTGGCCGCCCGAACAGCTCCACCTTGCACTGATCCCGCCCGCGCAAGCGCACCCGGACGCCGACAGCGACACCACGCAACCGCTGCTGCGCGCGCTGGGCGCCCATGACCTCCCCGGGCTGCGCATCGTGCTGGCGCTGGATTCCGCCATCGACGCCGGCGTCATCGGCGCCTGGGAAGACCGCGGCGCGCTGATGGGTCCCGAGACCCCCGCGGGCCGCGTGCCCGGCGAATCGGCTGCCGGCCTGCTGCTGGTGACCGGCGCCGCCCCCGCGGCCGGCGCCTCGACGCTCGTCTTCTCGCCGCGGGTCCAGCGAGGCCGCCCCGCCGATGCGCGCGGCGCGGCCTCGGACACCACGCTGGGCGAACTGGCCGACGCCTTCCTGCCCGAAGAGAAGATCGACACCGCGCAGGTCGCCGCCGTCGTCAGCGACGCCGATCATCGGGGCTCGCGCACGCTCGAATCCGTGGGCCTGACTGCCCGCCTCTTCCCGCAGCTCGATCCGGCCAAGGATTGCCTGGTGCTGGGCACGGCCTGCGGCGCGACCGGCGCGGCCACCACCCTGCTGACGCTGGCCCTGGCGCTGGAAGCCAGCCGCGCCGCACAGGCGCCCGCCCTTGCCCTTTTGACCCAGGACCCGCTGGCGCGCGCGCTGGCCGTGGTGCTGCCTCCCTCTTCTTCCGCCGCCTGACCACAGAACCATGCATAGCCCATCAGGTTTTCTTTCTTCCCTCAGCAGCTTCTTCAGCACCTTGCGCCACTGGTGCAGCAGAGCGATGGCCAATCCCCGCACCTTCCTGGTGCTGGGCCTGCTCGCGCTGATCATCTTCCTGTTCCTGCTGGCCGACACGCTCGAGGTCGCCCTCATCTGGGTCGGCATGGTGCTGGGCGTGGTGCTGTTCGTCATGCTGCTGACCTGGCTGTGGCGCCGCCGCAAGGCGCGCCGCGCGGGCGGCAAGCTCACCGACATGCTGGAACACCAGGCGCAGACCGGCGCGGTGTCCAAGCGCGGCGAGGTCGAGGCGCTGCGCACGCGCCTGGCCGACGCCGTGCGCACCATCAAGACGTCGAAGCTGGGCCAGGTGTCGGGCAAGGAAGCCCTGTATGAACTGCCCTGGTACATCGTCATCGGCAACCCCGCGGCGGGCAAGAGCAGCGCGGTCATCCATTCGGGCCTGCAGTTCCCCTTCGCCGACAAGAACGGCGCGGCGGTGCGCGGCGTGGGCGGCACCCGCAACTGCGACTGGTTCTTCACCACCGAAGGCATCCTGCTCGATACCGCCGGCCGCTACTCGGTGCACGAGGAAGACCGCGAAGAATGGATGGGCTTCCTGGACCTGCTGAAGCGCTATCGTCCGCGCGCGCCCATCAACGGCATCATCGTGGCCGCCAGCATCAGCGAACTGTCGGGCTCCAGCCCCGAGTTCGCCATCAACCTGGCCAAGAACCTGCGCCAGCGCGTGCAGGAACTGGCCGACAGGCTGGAAGTGTTCGCGCCGGTGTACGTCATCTTCACCAAGGCCGACCTCATCGCCGGCTTCAGCGAATTCTTCTCGGACAGCGACCAGGCCGAGCGCGATCGCGTGTGGGGCGCCACCCTGCCCTACAGCACCGAGGAAAACCGCGACGTGCTGGCGCTCTTCGACACGCGTTTCGACGAACTGTATGACGGCCTGAAGGAGATGGGCGCCGCCCAGATCGCGCTGCGCCGCAACCACGACCTGCCCCCGGGCCTGCTGACCTTCCCGCTGGAGTTCGCCTCGATCAAGCCCGCGCTGCGCACCTTCCTGGCAACGCTGTTCGAGACCAACCCCTTCCAGCACAAGCCCGTCTTCCGCGGCTTCTACTTCACCAGCGCCCTGCAGGAAGGCGTCGCCCACAGCACCTCCACGGCGAAGCTGGCGCAACGTTTCGGCCTGGCCCCGGGCGGTCCCGAGCCCGTGCGCACCGTCACGGCCAACAACGGCTTCTTCCTGCGCGACCTGTTCTCCAAGGTGGTCTTCGCCGACAAGCGACTGGTTCGCCAGCACGCCAGTCCCGGCAAGATCCGCGCCCGCTACCTGGCCTTCTTCGGCATCGTGCTGGCGCTGGGCCTGCTGCTGGGCGGCTGGAGCTGGTCCTATATGGGCAACCGCCAGCTGGCCAGCAACGTGCAGGCCGACCTGGACCAGGTCGCGCGCATGCAGGCGGCCAGCACCGACCTGCAGAGCCGCCTGGAAGGCATGGCCATCCTGCAGGACCGCATCGAACAGCTGGATCGTTATTCCGCCAGCCGCCCGATGTCGCTGGGGCTGGGGCTCTACCAGGGCGACGTGCTGCGCGAGCACCTGCTGAAGGAGTACTACCACGGCCTGAACCAGTTCATGCTGGCGCCGGTGCGCGCCAGCCTGGAAGACTTCCTCGGCAAGGTCGACACCTCCGGCCAGTCCGCCAGCCTGCCCGGCGCGCAGGCCGGCCAGGACGGCGCCACCGCCAACAGGCCGGCCACGCCCGCCACCGTGGGCGGCAACAGCGACATGCTGTTCCAGGATGCCTCGCCGCGGAATGTCGACGACGCCTACAACGCGCTCAAGACCTACCTGATGATGGCCAACCGGCAGCACGTGGACCCCACGCACCTGTCGGACCAGATCACGCGCTACTGGCGCGGCTGGCTGGAAACCAACCGCGGCACCATGCCGCGCGACCAGATGATCCGCAGCGCCGAACGGCTGATCTCCTTCTATGCCAGCCGCTCCGCCGATCCCGCGTGGCCGCAGATCGAGACCAATCTCGCCATCGTCGAGAAGACCCGCGGCAGCCTGCGTTCCGTGATGCAGGGCATGCCCGCGCGCGAACGCGCCTATGCCACCATCAAGGCGCGCGCCGCCACGCGCTTCCCGGCCATTACCGTGGCAGGACTGGTGGGCGAGAGCGACGCGGCCGTGGTCGCGGGCAGCTTCGCCATTCCCGGCACCTTCACCCGCCAGGCCTGGGTGCAGTACGTCGAACCCGCCATCCAGGAAGCGGCCCGCCAGGAAATGCAGACCACCGACTGGGTGCTGGGCACGAGCGGGCGCGATGACCTGACGCTGGAAGGCAGCCCGGAGCAGATCCGCAAGAGCCTCGCCACGCTCTACAAGACCGAGTACGCCGAGCACTGGCAGAAGTTCCTGCGCGGCGTCACGATCCAGCCCTTCACGAGCTTCGAGCAATCGGTCACGGCCATGAACCGCCTGGGCAATCCCCAGACATCGCCGCTGGCCAAGCTCATCAACGAGACCTACGAGCAGACGTCCTGGGACAACCCCTCGCTGGTGAACGCCGGCCTGCAGCAGGCGCAGACCGGCATCGTGGCCTGGTTCAAGCGCGTCATCCTGCGCCAGACCCCGCCCGGCCCAGGCGCCCCCGCCCAGACCGCCGGCGGCGAAGCCATTCCCATGGGACCGATCGGCCGCGAGTTCTCGGACGTTGCGCGGCTCGTGGTCACGCGCGACAACCAGTCGCTGCTGGGCAACTACATGAACGCGCTGTCGCAGATCCGCACGCGCTTCAACCAGCTCAACAACCAGGGCGACCCCGGCCCAGGCGCGCTGACGCTCATGCGCCAGACGCTGGAAGGCAAGGACTCGGAATTGGCCGCCGCGCTGAAGCTCGTGGACGAGCAGATGCTGGCGGGCCTCACGCCCTCGCAGCGCGACACGCTGCGTCCGCTGCTGGTGCGTCCGCTCATCGAGGCCTACGCCATCATCATGCAGCCGGCCGAGACGGAACTGAACAAGGTCTGGGCGGCGCAGATCCACGAGCCCTTCAACCAGTCGCTGGTCAACAAGTATCCCTTCGCCGCCAGCGCCAGCGTCGAGGCCAGCGCGGAAGAGATCGGCCAGGTCTTCGGTCCGCAAGGCAGCATCGCCAAGTTCGTCAATGACACGCTGGGGCCCCTGACCGTGCGCCGCGGCGACATCCTGACCGCCCGCACCTGGGGCGACATGGGCGTCAGCCTGCAGCCCACCTTCACGGCCAACTTCGCACGCTGGGTCGCACCGTTGACGGGCGGCGCGGGTGGCGCGGCCGCGCAGGCGCAGACGCTGTTCCAGATCCAGCCGCGTCCGGCCTCGGGCATCACCGAGTACACCATCGAGATCGACGGCCAGCAGCTGCGCTACCGCAACACGCCGCCGCAATGGGTCAACTTCGTGTGGCCCAACCCGCAAGGCGCCCCCGGCGCGCGCATCACGGCCACGACCTTCGACGGCACGACGGTGGAGATCATCAACGAACCCGGCCGCTTCGGCCTGGAACGCCTGATCGGCACCGCCCAGCGCACCAGCAACGCCGACGGCAGTTTCGACATGATCTGGACCCAGTCCAATGTGTCGGTGCCGGTGAAACTGCGCATCATCAGCAGCGCCCAGGCCAGCGCCAGCGAGCCGGGCAGCCAGGGCCTGCGTGAACTGCGCCTGCCCGCCACGGTGGTGGGCGCGGCGTCCGCGCCCACCCGGCCTGCCCCCGCAGGCAACGCGGCTCCCTCCGCCGCCCAGCCGTCCCGCAACGGAGCCCAGCAATGACCGCCGCGCAATCCCTGCTTTTCCGCACCGCCTACTTCGGCAAGCTGCCCTCGCGCGGCGACTTCGTGAAGAACGCCGCCCACCCGCAGCTCATGGACTCGCTTGACAGCTGGGTGGCTGGCGCCATGGAGGTGCTGGGCCAGGACCCGCACTGGAAGCCCTTCTACGACGAAGCCCAGCCGCTGCAGTTCGCCTTCCTGGGGTCGCGCAGCAAGCTGGCCATCGCCGGCACGCTGCACCCCAGCCAGGACCAGTCGGGCCGCCGCTTTCCCTTCCTCGCCGCCACCTCGCTGGAAGTCGCGCAGCCCCTGCCCTTCATCGCGCGCAGTCCGGTCGCCTTCAGCCGGCTGTGGAGCCGCATGGACACGGCCACCGCCGCGCTGCTGGTCACGAGCGAACCGGGCCCGGGCCTGGCCGCGCTGAACGAACTGGAAGGCGAAGTGCGTCCCGCCGCCGACGACGGCTTCGACGCCTTCGTCGACCTGCAGACGGTCGAACGCGTCGAGGCCATGCTGCGCGGCGCGGGCCACAACGTCCGCATGCACGACATCGTGCTGGCGCTGGGCATCCTGCTGGCGCCGGTCATGTCCAGCGGTTCCTCCAGGCTGGGCAAGGGCCTGGCGCTGCCGCTGCCCGACGACCCGCTCTACGCCAACCTGGTCAGCGCCTACTGGATGACGCTGATCGCGCCCTTCCTGGGCCGCGCCGACTTCGAGATCGCCCTGTTCTCGGGCCGCATCGCTGGCGTGCCACGCCTCATCGTGGGCTTCGACGGTGCCTCGCCGGTCACGCTGGCCAGCATCCTGGCCGCCCCGCGCTTCCTCGCCGAGCGCCATATCGTGCTGGACGAAGCCCCGTGGGTGAACGATCACATCCAGGCCAGCCACGGCCTGGCCAAGCTGTCCAGCTACCTGCACCAGCCCCGGCTGTCGCTGCGCACCGCGCTGGACACCTTCAGCGAAGTCTTCACAGGAGCCTGAGCATGAGACTGCTCATCGTCTGCGCCGCGCTCACGCTGTCGGCCACCGCCTACGCCCAGGACGCCGCCACCGTGGTGCCGGCCAATGTCATCCCCCAACCCGGCCAGGTCGTCGCCAGCGGCGCCGTGCCCGACGAAGCCACCAAGGCCGAGGTGCTGGCCCGCCTGCAGAAGCTGTACGGCGTGGGCAACGTCATCGACCGGATCGAAGTGGGCGGCGTCGTCGCGCCGCCGAACTGGTCGCAGCACGTGGGCCGCCTGATCGACGCGCCGCTCAAGGACATCAGCCGCGGCCAGCTGGAAATCGACGGCACGCAGGTGCGCCTGCGCGGCGAGGTGACCAACGAGGCCAAGCGCCAGCAAATCGCCAGCACCTTCGCCACGTCGCTGAATCCCACCTATCGCATCGTGAACGGCCTGCACGTGTCGGCCGACCAGCGCGAACAGCATCTGCTGGACGACCTGCTGACCGATCGCACGGTGGAGTTCGAGACCGGCAGCGCGCGGCTCACGCAGCAAGGCCGGGCGCTGCTCGACCAGATCGCCGACGTGATCCCCAAGCTCACCAGCGACAAGGTCCAGGTCATCGGCCACACCGACAGCTCGGGCAGCCGCGCCACCAACCTGGCCTTGAGCCAGGCGCGCGCGGACGCGGTCAAGGCCTACCTGATCGACAAGGGCCTGCCGCCCTCGCGCTTCGAGGCCACGGGTGTCGGCCCCGACCAGCCGCTGGCCACGAACAGCACGGCGGAAGGGCGCGCCAAGAACCGGCGGATCGAGTTCCGGGCGTCCCGCTGAGCAGCGGGCACCCAGCCATGGAAAAGGGCTCCCTCTGAACTGACCCCCGAAAGTTGGACGAAATCCAATCTTCGGGGGTTTTTGCATGGCGAAGTACGACGAGCAGTTCAAGCTCAGGGTAGTCAGGCGGTATTTATCGGGCTCGGCGGGAGCCAAGACGGTCGGTGCTGAGCAGGGTCTTGGCCATGCGACGGTCAGACGCTGGGTGCAGAGCTACCGGGAGCATGGCCTGTCCGGGTTGCGCCGCAAGGGGGCAAGCTATGACGCAGCCTTCAAGCTGCAGGTGCTCAGGCGAATGCGGCAGGAGCACTGGTCGCAGGCCCAGACGGCGGCCGCGTTCAACATTCGCTGTGCGACTCACATTGGCAAGTGGGCACGCCAGTATGATGCGGGAGGACTGGGCGCATTGGCGCCCAAACGTAGAGGTCGACCTCCGATGCCCCACAAGCACCCGCCCGCGCCAATTCCCACGGACATGACTGCCGAGCAGATGCGCGAGGAGCTGGCCTATCTGCGCGCGGAGAATGATTATCTAAAAAAATTGAAGGCCTTGATCGAAGCGGAACGGACCGAAGCGCTGGTGAAAAAGCGCAAATTGTCCAAGGATTGAGGCCGACACATCCGCTGTCGCTATTGCTGCGGGCGGCCAAGCTCTCGCGCAGCACGTTCTACTACCATCTGAAGGCGCAGGGTGCGGTCGATCAGTACGCCGCGCTCAAGGCCAAGATCCGTGCTATCTACACACGTCACAAGGGCCGCTACGGCTACCGGCGCATCACGGCCGCGCTGCGCCAGGCCGGCCAGTGCGTGAACCACAAGACGGTGCAGAAGCTGATGCGGGCGTTGGGACTGAAGTCCTTGGTGCGGCCGAAGAGGTATCGCTCGTACCGAGGCGAGGTAGGCCGCGTGGCGCCGAACGTGCTGGCGCGCCAGTTCGAGGCCGACCGTCCGAACCAGAAGTGGGTCACCGACGTGACGGAGTTCAACGTGCGCGGCCAGAAGCTGTATCTGTCGCCGGTGATGGACCTGTACAACGGTGAGATCGTGGCCTACGAGACCAGCGAACGCCCGCTGTTCGGGCTGGTGGGCAACATGCTCAAGAAGGCGATGCGCCGCCTGTCGCCGGGCGACCAACCGCTGCTGCACTCGGACCAGGGCTGGCAGTACCAGCAGCCCAGCTACCGGCGCATGCTGGCCGATCGTGGCCTCACGCAAAGCATGTCGCGCAAGGGCAACTGCCTGGACAACGCCGCCATGGAGAGCTGGTTCGCCACGCTCAAGACCGAGTGCTTCTACCTGCGCCGCTACGACAGCATCGAGCAGCTTCAAAAGGCCATCGGCCAGTTCATCCACTACTACAACCACCAGCGTATCCGGCTCAAACTAAAAGGCCTGAGCCCGGTGCAATACCGAACTCAGGCCTTGGCCGCCTGATCTTTTAAACTGTCCAACTTCTGGGGGTCAGTTCACTCGGGAGCCCTTTTTTCACACTCGCGGCGCTCAGTTGCCGTCGGACGGCTTGCGCGCCACGCCCAGGATTTCCTCCAGCGCGCTGAGCGTTTCCTCGTTCTTCAGCACGGTGCGCAGCCACAGGTGCAGCGACATCTCGCCCCAATCCGCCGCCTTGTCGGCCAGGTAGGCCACCGGGCTGTGCGGTTCGGTGCGGCGGAAGAAGGCCGCCACGTCCCGCAGCTGCGCCAGCGCCTGCTCGCGCGATTGCAGGGGCCCCGGGATGGGCGCGGGCGCCGCCGGCACCGTGGCCGGCGCGGCCAGGGCGGGCGACAGCGTGGGCTCGATGCGGGCGGACGCGCTGTCGGGCACGGCAGCCGCCGGCGCGGCCGCGGGTTCCGAGCGCTCGGCCAGTCCGGCTTCGCGCGCGAAACGGCGCGTCAGGTCGCTGACCTGCCTCAGGCTGGTGCGCAGCGGCGAGAACGCGGGACCCTCATCGCCCAGGCGCTCGGTCAGGGTGGCTTCCAGCGCATCCACGGCCTGCGCGCAGGTATGCAGGTCCTGTTCCAGGCGCAGGTAGAACGTCGCAGGCGTGTCGCGGCGCGCCTGGTCGTACTGCTCCATCGTCACGCGGCCCTGCGACAGGTCATTGGCGCGTTGCGGCTCACGGCGGATCGAATTGGCCAGGGCCGAGGCGCTGTCCCACACCGCGGCGCCATAACGTCCGCCTTCGGTATCGGTCAGCGGCAGCTCGGTCACCAGCTGGCGCGAGCGCGACAGCAGCCAGGCCAGGTTGCCCACGCGCTGCTGCGCGTCGCCGTCTTCGGGCACGGGATGCACCGTGTCCCAGTAGTCGCGGCACAGGCCGTCCACCAGCAGCAGGCCGTCGCGCAGGCCCGGAAAGCCGCGCGTCTTGGCCCAGGCTTCCGCCAGCCAGCCCGCCACGCGCAGATCCTTGCTGCGCGTGCTCAGCACCTCGGCGCAGACGCGCGCCACGCGGTGCCAGTCGGCCTCCTTGATGTCGGTGACCCAGTCACCCTGGTCCAGATGCGGATCGTCCTGCCGGCGCGCTTCGCGGATCTCGTCGAACTCGGCGGAGAACACCATGTCCTCGCCAGCCGGCGCGTCGCCGGGGATGGGTTGCAGCAGCGTGTTGATGTCCGTCGTCATGATGGAGGCTGTATGAAGGGCAGATGACGCACGCGCGGCGCCACGCCGCGCGATGGGCTCACATCCTAACCGGGAAGGCGCGCTGTTACGTCTTCCTGACACGACCGCTTACAAAGCCGCGCGCGCCCTGCCGCTATCATGTGGCCTCGATTGTGGCGCCCAGCCTGGGCCGCAGCCCGCGCCTGTCCGAGGATCACCATGAAGAAGACGTTCTCGCTCGCCCCCAACGGCACGTATGTCATCGGCAAGCCGCGCCGTTGTCCCGACGGCACCTATGTCGGCGGCACCGGCGCCATCACGCGCGCCCCCGATGGCACCTACGTCGCGGGCAAGCCGCAGCGCGCGCCCAATGGCCGCTACCTGGGCGGCGAAGGCCGCGTCACCCTGGCGCCGGACGGCAGCTTCGTGGTGGGCATGCCCCGCCTCACGCCCGCCGGCGGCTATCTCTGATTTCCCGTCCTTCCTTCCGATCCGCCAGGAGCATCCGGACATGGCGCAACGCCCTGTGATCCGCAAGGGCGACACCACCTCGCATGGTGGCGTCGTCGTCACCGGCGACGAAACCGTCGTCATCTTCGGCCAGCCGATGGCACGCGTGGGCGACCAGGTCACCTGCCCGCGTTGCAACGGCACCCACGTCATCGTGGAAGGCATCGAAACCACCGGCTCGGACCGCAAGACCGCGCTGGAAGGCATGAAGACTTCCTGCGGCGCCACGCTCATCGCCAGCCAGCGTTTCTATCAGCTCGGCTGAAGCACGGCCAGGCCTGCCGCGTCAGCCCTGGCCTGTCGGGCCGTGATCAACGGTTGATCACGGAATCCAGGATGATGCCGGTGGCCACGCCCACCAGGAAATACTCGGCGCCCACGCCGACCCAGTGGTAGCCGTGGCGAGGCGGCGGCAGGCGATGCCCCCGCCAGTCCCGCACCACATAGCGCGGTTCGCGGTAGTAAGGCGGCAGGCGTTCGCCGCGCGACCAGCGTCGTTGTGTCGGATAGACGTTCACCACCACGGGTGCGCGGCCGCGATAGGCCCGGCGGTCGTCCTTCCAATGATGGCCGCCATTCCAGCCACGACGGTCATCCTTCCAGTCACGGCGATCATGGTGCCGGTCACCGCGCCGCGGGCCATCGTCGCGCCAATGCGGCCCATCGCCGCGGCCGCGCCAATCCCTTCCGTCGGGGCCGGCCATTGCCGGCAGGGTTGCCACCGCCAGCACGGCGGCAAGCAGGAGTCGGGTAGAGAGCGTCTTCATGATTCTTCCATCGAAGCGGCAAGCTGCGCCGTTGAGGAAATTCTAGGCAGCCCCATCGCGGAAGGTGTGTCGATTCTGTAGCAAACCGGGGGGTGGCGGACGATGCTGATTTCAGCCGATTTCAAGCCAGCCCGAACGTTGCGTTCCCGCCCCATCCCGCCGCGTGTCATCGCCGCCGCGGCGGCACCGTCACGAACCCCGCCTCGAAGCGCTGCACCGCCTGCGCCTCGCCCTGGGCCGTCCACACGGACAGCCCCGTCGTCGTGCCCGGGTCGGCCGTGACCGGCAGCGCGGCCACCGGCTTCGGTTGATAGCCGTCCATGATCTTGCGCACGTACTGCTTCGTCTCCGCGTAGTTGGGCACGCGATTGCCCGCGCGCTGCACCGCCCCTTCCCCCGCGTTATAGGCCGCCAGCACCAGCGCGAGATCGCCGTCGTAGCGCGCCAGCAAGTCGCGCAGATAGCGCGTGCCTGCGTCCACGTTCATGTCCAGCTTGCGCAGGTTCTGCGCAAAGACGGCGTCCGTGCCCGGGATCCCATAGCGGCGCGCCGTGTCGGGCATGAGCTGCATGAGGCCCACCGCCCCCTTGGGCGACACCGCGTCCACGTCGAAACCCGACTCGGCCTCGGCCACCGCGTGCAGCAGGCCGTAGTCCACGCCGTGGCGTTGCGCGGCCCGCTCCAGCGCCTGCCGGATTTCCGCGGTGGGCTGGGCGGCACGGCGGGCGCCGCCCGCGCGTGCGGACAAGTCGCGGAACAGCAGGCGATAGCGCGCATCCACCGCGCGGGCCGAAAAATGCGCCATGCCGGCCTCGTCGTACATCACATAGACGTCACCTGCCCGGGAGGACGAGATCGGCAAGAGGAGAAGACACGCCAGCGCGCCAGCGGTCCGGGCCAGGAGGATAGACATGGAATCAGGGAAGGAAAACGAGGCTGGACGCGGCCGTGGCCGCGCCGTCGAACGCGATGATCCTGACGGATCACCCCGGGTGGAATTTTACAAGAATGACAATCATTTTTATTTAGAATAAAATTAAATCTTGTTAACCTTCGCGCCCCATCCGTTGCCAGACGCGCGGCGATCCCGTAAATACGCAGCGTGGCGCATGGCTTCGGGGGAACGGCGAAGGTGCGCAAGGGGTGCAACACGTTCGACAGAGGACGCTGGCGGAAAGCAATGCAACGCTGGCGAGGAAAAAGCATGCGGATACTGCTGATCGAAGACGACAGCAAGGTGAGCTACTGGCTGGCCAGCAAGTTTCAGGCAAGTGGCCATCATTGCGTGCCAGTCGAATCGGGCGAGGCCGCGCTGGACGCGCTGGATCGTCACGCCTTCGACATCGTGGTGCTGGACCGCATGCTGCCCGGCATGGATGGCATGGAGGTGCTGCGCCGCCTGCAAGGCCGCCCGCATCCGCCCGTCATCATCCTTTCCGCCGTCGACCAGGCCTCCGACCGGGTCGAGGGACTTCGTGCGGGCGCGCAGGACTACGTGGGCAAGCCTTTCGACTTCCCCGAGCTGATGGTGCGCATGGAGCTGCTGGTGCAACGCAGCGATGACACGCCCGGCAACACGGGACGCCTGTGCGTGCGCGACCTGCAGATCGACCTGATGCGCCGCAAGGTCACCCGCTCCGGGCGCGACATCAACCTGACCGACAAGGAATTCCTGCTGCTGCGCACGCTGGCCGAACACGCCGGCCAGACGGTGCCGCGCGGCATGCTGCTGGAGAAGGTCTGGGGCCTGCAGTTCGATCCACAGACGAATCTCATCGACGTGCATGTTTCCAAGCTGCGCTCCAAGATCGACCGCGACTTCGCCCAGCCGCTGCTCAAGACGGTGCGGGCCATGGGCTACGTGCTGAGCTGACCGATGTCCACGTTGTCGCAATCCTTCTGGCCGCCTCTGCGAGCGTTCTGCCGCGGCCCCTTGCGCGGCCTGGCGCAAGCGTGGCGGCCGTTCTGGCAGAACCCCGGCGCGCACGCCGGCCCGGCAGAGTCCTCCGTCGCGCTGCGCACCAGCCACTTCCGCCAGACGACCTGCTTCGCCTTCATCTTCCTGCTTGTCACGCTGGGGTCGATCGCCTGGGGCCAGAACCTGCTCGAACAGGTGATGATCCGGCACGTGAAGGACATGGTGGCCACCGAGATCCGCGCCCACCAGACACTGAGCGGCCGCGACAGCGCCGCCCAGCTGGCGCTCGCGCTCAGCCAGCGCGAGACCACCGTCAACCGGCGGGAACGCGCGGCCGCCGTCCAGGACGCCGACGGCACCCTGCTCTATGGCAACGCCGAACTGCTGGCGCCCGGCCTGTGCGCGGGCCGGGCGGAACCGTGCCGCGGCTGGCTGCGCAGTTCGCACACGGGCGGCGACGGCATGCGGGAATGGCTGGGCCACGCCTATCTGCTGCCGGATGGCGGGCGCTACATCATCGCCTACGACATCCTGCCCATGCTCAACCGCATCTATCCGGTGCCGCTGGTGGTGGGCCTGAGCGTCTTTACCGCCTTGCTGCTCAGCCTGGGCGCCGGGCTTTTCTTCAGCATGGACGCGGCCAACCGCATCTCCCGCATCCGCCAGGCGATGGGCCGCTTCGCGCGCGGCGAGCTGGACGCCCGCGTGGCGCTGCGGGGCAGGCAGGACGAGTTCGACCAACTGGGCAAGGACGTGAACCAGGCGCTGGGGCGCATCTACTTCCTGATGGAAGAAGTGCGCAACGCCACCAACCACATCGCCCACGAGCTGCGCACGCCCTTGACGCGGCTGCAGCAGCGCCTGAGCAATGCCGCCGACACCATCCGCGACAACCCGGCCGCCGACAACGAGCTGGCGCTGGCGGAAGAAGAGATCCGGCGCATCCTGTACCTGTTCCGCGCGGTCATGCGCATCAGCGAGATCGAGACCGGCCGCTGCCACCATGAACCCGCCCCCATCGATATCCCCGCCCTGCTGCGGGACCTGCACGAGTACTACGACGTGCTGGCCGAGCAACGCGAACTGCGCCTGCTGACGACCCTGGATGAAGACCTGGCGCTGCACGGCGACGCCGCCCTGCTCTTCCAGGCGCTGGTCAACCTGGTCGACAACGCGATCAAGTATGCCCCTGCCGGCACCACCATCACGCTGCTCGCCCGCCGGGCTGGCGCCGGGCTGGAGCTGGGGGTTGCCGACGAGGGACCGGGCATCGACGCCGGCCATCGCGGCCAGGCCGTGCAGCGTTTCCGCCGCCTGACCCATGACCGCACCATCGCCGGCCATGGCCTGGGACTGGCCCTGGTGCAGGCCGTGGCGGCGCTGCACGAGGGCAGCCTCGTGCTGGGCGACAACCCGCTCCCGCGCGCGGCGCCAGGGGGGTTGCGAGGCCTGATGGCGGTGTTGCGCCTGCCCGCCACACCCGCCGCGCAAGCAGGTTCCTGAACGTTCCTGAACGACTTTTAATGATTGAACCGTTGCCGCGTAGCTGCAAATGAATCCTAATATCGTCTGTACGAAGGCCGGTCTGGCCGGCCTGTTTCCGCCCTTCTTTTCCAGGACTATCCCCGTGACTTCCCGCATCCAGCAATTCCTTCGCGACGAAAGCGGCGTGACCGCCATCGAATACGGCATCCTGGCCGCTGCCATGGCAGCGGCTGTCGGCGTGATCTTCGGTTCCGACGGCGCCTTCATCTCCGCCCTGCGCGACAAGTTCGGCGCCATCGCCTCGGACATCACCGAAGCCGGCACCGACACCCGTTCGGGCGGCTGATTTCCCCCATGAACGCCACGCTCGCCAGCATCGTCCTGCTGCCCGCCCTGGCCTGGGTGGTCGTCTCCGATCTGCTGTACCGCCGCATCAGCAACACGCTGGTGCTGGCGTTGCTGCTGTCGTGGGCGGCCTACGCGGCCTGGGTACTGGCGCAAGGCGACGCCGGCCAGCGCAGCGCGCTGCTGACAGGCGCGCTGGCCAGCATCGCCGTGCTGGCAGTGGGTTATTTCCTCTTCACGATGCGCTGGATGGGCGCGGGCGACGCCAAGCTCATGGCGGTGCTCTGCCTCTGGCTGGGCGACCACACCTTCGTCTTCCTCATCGTGACGGCGCTTGCCGGTGGCGTGCTGGCCCTGGCCCTGCCGCTGCTGCGCATGCTTGAGCGGACACTGGCACTGGGCCTGGTCCGGCTCAACACCTGGCTGTCCACGCTGGTCTTTCCCACGCCGCATGCCTTGCGGCCAGAACAGACCCAAGGCATTCCCTACGGACTCGCCATCGCCAGCGGCGCGGCCTTCGTGCTCTGGAGCGCCAGCTAGCGCCCGCAACACCCCGCTCGTCCTCTTGCCCCACCCTTGACCAGATTCCTCCGCCCTGACGGCGCTGTCACGCCACGGCTGAGAATAAAAAGCTAAATCGATCTCATTTGAAATGAAAACCAGATCCCTGATCCTGCTTGCCTCGGCGATCACACTGGCCGCCGGCGCGGCCCTGGTGGGCCGCGCGCTGATGCGGCCGCCTCCCCCCGTGACCATCGTCAAGGAAGTGGCGGCGCCCGCCAAGCCCCAGCAGCAGCGCCAGGTGCTGGTTGCCGCCCGGCCGCTGACACCCGGGGAATTCCTGGACGGCGGGTCGCTGGCCTGGCGTGCGCTGCCTGAAGACAGCCTGCGCGTCGAACACTACACCGCCAGCGTCGACGCCGACCGCCGCAAGATCGAGCAGGAAGTCGTGGGCGCGACGCCGCGCCGCAACCTGGCCGAAGGCGATGCGCTGACGCGCGAGACGCTGGTGCGCAACGGCGAGCACGGCTTCATCGCCACGGTGCTCAAGCCCAACATGCGCGCCGTCTCCATCCCCATCAACGCGGTCAGCAGCAACACCGGCCTGGTGAATGCCGGCGATCGCGTGGACGTGATCCTGTATCTCGAGCGCAAGGAAATGGAGATGCAGTCCCAGGACCTGCCCAACGGCGCCTACACGCTGCTGGCCGCCCAGACCATCGTCCAGGACGCGCGCGTGCTGGGCCTGAACGGCAACCCCTCCGGTATCGGCCCCAAGCTGCCTGCCGAGACCGACGAGAACACATCCGGCGGCCGCTCTCCCATCCGTGTCCTGTACGAAAGCATCACGCTGGAAGTGACGCCCGCCGACGCCGAGCGTCTCGCAATGGCCCGAGAAATCGGCGCCCTGCAGGTCGCGCTGCGTGGCGGGCGCCAAGAGGGCACGGCGACGGCCCAGGCCACCCACGCGGATATCTCGCCCGCCGTGACCCGGCTGGGCAATGCCACCGACATCTTCAAGCTGCCGACCCCGCAGGCGGTCAAGACATTCCGCGGTGAGCAACAAGGCCAGCAGACCTTCGCCCCGACGGCCCGATGACGATGCGCGTTCTCCGCACCCTTGCGGCACAGTCCGCCCCCCTTACCGACCCTTCCCACGCTGACATGATCCACCACGAGCCCCGCCGCGGCATCGTCCTGCGCCACCTCCAGCCCGGCCTGGCCGCCACGCTGTGCCTGCTGGCCGGCGCGAATGCCCTGGCCGCGCCGCCGACCCCCGTCGCATTGACCGGAGAGCGCCCCGCCGTCGCCGTGCAAAGCACGCCAAGCAAGCTCCCCTCGCCGCTGCAGCAAGTGCCCCCGTCGGGCGAGATCACGCTGCACGTTCGCGAAGGCCACCTGCTGAAGCTGCGGCGCGACGCCGCCAAGGTGCTGGTGGCCGACCCGCGCGTCGCCAGCTTCCAGGTGCCCTCGCCCAACAACATCTTCGTCTTCGCCCAGGGCGTGGGCACCACCACGCTGTACGCGCTGGACGCCCAGGACCAGGTGATCGCGGCCATCCGCGTCGTCAGCGAGCACAACCTGAAGGCGCTGCGCGAACAGATCCTGCGTTCGGTGCCCGGCGCCGACATCGAGCTGGAACCCTCGCTGAACAGCCGCATCATCGTGCGCGGCAAGGTCCGCACGCCCATCGAAGCACGCCAGGTGGTGGACCAGATCCAGGCCTACCTGGACGGCCTGGCCGGACAAGGCGGCCAGGGTGGCGGCGGCGGCGGTGGCGGCGGGAACAACCGCGACCAGGTCATCAATCAACTGAAGGTCGAGCTCTCTTCTCAGATCAACATCCAGGTCCGCGTGGTCGAGGTCTCCCGGTCGCTGTCGCATGAGCTCGGCTTCGACTGGGCCGCCACGCTGAACTCCGGCAGCGGCGCCTGGGGCGTCATGACCGGCGGCGCGGCGGGCGGCTTCGCCAAGGCCACCGAGGTGGTCAACCCCTCGCTCTTCGACTCGGTCACCGGCACGACCTTCTCGAACCTCATCCCGGGCTCCACCACGTCGCGCTTCGCGGCAGGCGGCATGCGCACCCGCGGCCGTTTCACGATGGGCGGCCTGATCTCCGCCCTGTCGTCCGAAGGCTTCGCCACCGTGCTGGCCGAGCCCAACCTGACGGCCATGTCCGGCGAAAGCGCCGCCTTCGCCGCGGGCGGCGAAGTGCCCATCGTCATCATCACCAACAACAACGTCCAGATCGACTTCAAGTCGTATGGCGTGATCCTGCGCATGACGCCCACGCTGCTGTCGGCCAACCGCATCAGCCTGCGCATCGCGCCCGAGGTCAGCGAATTGACCGAAGACGGCGCGGTGACGTTGCAAGGCGTTTCCGTGCCCGCGCTGAAGGTGCGCCGCGCCGACACCACCGTGGAACTGGCCAGTGGGCAGAGCTTCGCGCTGGCCGGCATGCTGCGCTCCACGCAGGCCCAGACGGTGCAGGGCGTGCCCGGATTGAGCAGCATCCCCTGGCTGGGCCGCCTCTTCGAGCACGAGGTCTCGGCCAAGGACGAAACCGAGCTGGTGATCCTGGTCACCGCCAACGTGGTCGACCCGGTCAGCGCCGGCGACCTGCAAGTGCCGGGCCAAGGCCTGCCCGGCATCGACGAGCTGGTGCCGCAGCAAGCCGCCATCGGCTACCTGTACTGAGCACCCAGCAAGGACACGCCATGACTCATCACACTTTCCTGACATCCAAGCCCGCCGCGACGTGGCGATTGCTGCCCCTGGTCCTGCTGGTCGCGCTGGCCGGGTGCCAGTCGCCGATCCACGAGACGCGCGCCAAGCGCTTCGGCACCGGCGTCGCCCCGCAGGCCATCACCGCCGAGCCGCGCGCCGTCGCGTTGGCCCTGCAGATCGCGCCGGATGGCCGCGGGCTGTCGCCCGACTCGCTGCGCGAGGCCAATGCCATGCTGAGCAGCCAGGGCCGCATCGAGACCCAGGTGCTGACGCTGACGCCCTTCAATGCGCAGGGCGCCGAGATCGCGCAACGGCTGGCCCAGGCGCTGGCGCGCAGCGGCGCGCGCGAGCCGCGCGTCGAAGCCGTGCCTGCCGACCCGCAACGCGTCGCACAGGCCGCCGAAGCCGGTTGGGACCTCGAGCTGCAATCCGAAGCGCTGGCCGTGGACATTCCGCGCTGCGGCATCGCCAAGCCCAACGAGTGGACCATCCACCCCTACTACGGCGTCGGCGCGCTGGGTTGCGCCAACCGCGCCAACATCGCCCGCATGGTCAGCGACCCGCGCGACCTGTCGCGTCCGCGCACGCTGGAAGGCGCGGACGGCAAGGCAGCCGCGGGCGCCGTCGAGCGCTACCAGACGGGCGAAACCCGCGACCTGCTCGACATCGACTTCGACAACTGATGACCATGAGCACCTACAACAGCGGCAACGCCCCCTCCTCCCGCGACGACCTGCCCGCCAACGGACCTGCCGTCTTCGCCGCCGCGGCCGACCTGGCCGTCATCGGCGGCCAACTGGAACGTCTCCAGCGCCCTGCCGCCGTGCTGCAGGCCGGCGGCCCCACCGAAGCGGCCGCCTGGTGCGCCGCGAACGGCGAGGCGGCCGTCATCCTGGTCGACATCACCGGCCAGGCCCATCCCATCGCCGCCCTGCTGGCGCTGGCTTCCCAGGCCGGTCCCGCCTGCCGCCTGATCGCACTGGGCGACAGGCAGGACGTCGACCTGTACCGCCAACTGCTGCAAGCGGGCATCTTCGACTACCTGGTGAAGCCGCCACGCCTGGACGTCCTGGGCGACGCGCTGGCGCGCGCCGACCAGGACGAGCCCCTGGCCCAGGGCGGCAACGCCCGCGCCGGCCGCTCCGCCGCCTTCGTGGGCACGGGCGGCGGACTGGGCGTCAGCACGCTCACCGCCACGCTCGGCCAATGGCTGGCACACACCCGCCAGACCCCGACCGTGCTGGTGGACTTCGACCGCCGCAAGGGCGACCTGCCCTTGCTGCTGGGCCTGGAAGCCGACACCGGCCTGGCCAGCCTGCTGGCGGCGCCCGGCATCGACCCCCGCCTGCTGCAACGCACGCTGCTGGCGGCCGCGCAGCAACCCGGCCAGGCCCCCTCCCGCCTGCATCTGCTGGCGCAACGTCCCGGCCCGGAAACACCCATCGATCCCGAACGCGCGCTGGAGCTGGGCGGCGCGCTGTGCCAGTGGTTCTCGCTGTCGCTGTGGGACCTGCCTTCGCATCGCCCCGCCGGCGCGGACGACGTGCTGGCACACGCGGACATCCGCGTGGTGCTGACCGAGATGACGGTCCAGGGCGCGCGCAACGCCCATCGGCTGCTGGCGGAACTGGGCCAGAGCAATCCGAACCAGCGCCTGCTGCTGGTGGCCAGCGCCGCCCGCCTGGCGCAAGCGCCCACGCTGCCCGCCGCCCAATTCGAGGATTTCGTCGGCCACGCCATCGACCATCACCTGCCGCACGCCGGCCAGGCGCTGGCCGCCAGCCTGCTGCAGGGGCCGCTGGACACCCGCCAATCACCTGCCTATGCCCAGGCCGCCGTGCAACTGGGCGGCCGCATCCTGGGACTGCCCGACATCGCGTCGCGCGGCACCACAGGCGTGGCGCAACGCCTGCGCGCATGGATCAACCGCCGCCCCGCCAATGCCGGCGCTGCCCGCGCCTGATAGAAAGGACCGACAGACATGCTGCCTCGCCGCAAGACTGTTCCGACGCCCGCCGCGAAGCCCTCGCCGGCGCCCACGCCGGCCATGACACCGCCCACGCCCGCCGCGCCGGCCGCCAACGACCACGTCTCGCGGCCGGCGCGCGCGGCAGCGCCTGTCCATGCCACGACGCCCAAGCCCGTGCCCGGCGCCGCCGTGGTGGCCACGGAGAACGCCAGCCAGCGCCGCGTCATCCGCGATGAACTCTTTGCGCAGATCGATCCCTTGAAGGCGGCGGCGATGCCGCGCAACACGCTGCAATCGCAGATCGACGCGCTCATCCGCCGCATCTGCGACGAACAGCGCCTGCAACTGTCGGCGCAGGAAGAACTGCACATCTCGCGCCAGATGCTGGACGAGATGGTGGGCGTGGGCCCCATCGAGCCGTTGCTGCACGATGACTCGGTCAACGACATCCTGGTGAACGGCGCGGGGCAGATCTTCATCGAGCGCTACGGCAAGCTCGAAAAATCGTCCATCACCTTCATCGACGAAGAACACGTCTTCAACACGGCGCAGCGCATCGCGGCGCGTGTGGGCCGCCGTATCGACGAAGCCAACCCCATGGTCGACGCCCGCCTGCCCGACGGCAGCCGCGTCAACGTCATCACGCATCCGCTGGCGCTGGGCGGCACGACGATCTCGATCCGCAAGTTCATGCGGCGCGACCTGTCGCTGGAATCGCTGGCCCAACGCGGCGCCATGTCGATGGACATGGCGGTGCTGCTGCGCCGCGCGATGGAAGCCCGGCTGAACATCATCGTCTCGGGCGGCACCGGCGCCGGCAAGACGACCCTGCTGAACGCGCTGTCGCAGAAGATCAGCCCGCTCGAACGCATCATCACCATCGAAGACGCGGCCGAACTGCAGTTGCAGCAGGAACACGTGGTCACGCTGGAGACACGCCCCGAAAGCGCCGAAGGCACGGGCCGCGTGGACCAGCGCGACCTGATGAAGAATGCCCTGCGGATGCGGCCCGACCGCATCATCCTGGGCGAGGTGCGCGGCGGCGAATGCTTCGACATGCTGCAGGCCATGAACACCGGCCACGACGGCTCGCTTTGCACGGTGCACGCCAACACGCCGCGCGACGCCCTCATGCGCCTGGAGAACATGGTGATGATGGCCAACATGCAGCTGCCGCTGCCCGCCATCCGCCGCCAGATCGCCAGCGCGGTGGACCTCATCGTGCAGATCGAACGCATGCGCGACGGCGGCCGCCGCGTGGCGTCCATCGTGGAAGTGTGCGGCATGGAAGAGGAAGTGATCCAGACACAGGAGCTTTTCGCCTTCCGTTCGCGTCCCGGCTCGACCTCCACCCAGGTGCTGGGCGAGCACATCGGCAGCGGCCTGCGCCCGAACTTCTATACCGACAAATCCCACCTGTTCGACCAGGACATCGCCTGAGCGTCACGCCAGGCCGCCCCCCATGCTCGATCTCTTCACCCTGCTCGTCTTCCTGCTGGTCTTCATCGGCTTCTATGCCGTGCGCGCGAACAGCCGCCGGCAACGCCGCGCGGACGCGATGGCGGCCCGCCTGGCCGGCCTGCGCCAGCAGATGCTGCGAGAAAGCGGACAGGCCGAGGCCGTGCTGCAGTCCGCCGACTCGATCGCGCTGCCCGGCCAGTCTGACCTGCTGCCGCGCTGGCCGTGGCTGGGCCGCCGCCTGACCCGCCTGCGCGATGGCCTGAAGGCGCTGGGCTGGCTGCGCACCCTGCGCCAGCGCGTGCTGCTGTCGGCGGCCGTGGCCCTCGTGGGGGGCATCGCGGTGGTGCACATGAGCGGCACGCCCTTCGCGCTGGTGCTGCTCGCCGCGCCCGTGCTGTGGCTGGCGCTGTGCACGGTGGCCTATCAACAGGCCATGGGCAAGCACCTGGTCGCGCTCACCCGCAGCCTGCCCGAGGCCATCGACGCCATCACCCGCATCTGCCGTTCGGGCGTGCCGCTGCACAGCGCCTTCGGCATCGCCGCCGATCACCTGCACGGCCCGCTGGCGCCGGAGCTGCGCGAGATCGAGAACTGGCTGAAGCTGGGCGTGCCCCTGAAGCAGGCCATGCAGCATTCCGCCGTGCGCGTGCCACTCGCCGAATACCGCTTCTTCGCAGTCATCCTCATCATCAGCCAGGAATCCGGCGGCCGCCTGGGCGACACGCTGGAGCGCCTGTCCGCCACGCTGCGCGCCCGCGCCGAACTGGGCATGAAGGTGCAGGCCAAGACGTCGGAAGCGCGCGCCTCGGCCAAGATCGTCGCCCTGCTGGTACCCGGCGTGCTGCTCTACATGTACCTGAACTCGCCCAACGATTTCCGCTTCATGTTCAACGACGCCGCCGGCATCAAGGTCATGGCCTACGCCGCCCTGAGCGTGGGCCTGGGCCTCTTGATCACCCACCTGATGGTCAAGCGCATCCGCTGACGGCCACGAGTCCTCCCATGTCCTTCCTCTCCGATCCTCTTGCACCCGTCCTGCTGCTGGCCTTCGTGGCCGGCCTGGTGCTGACGGTGTGGCTGCTGCGCGCCGAGTCGCGCCGCAATCCCCTGCATGAGCGCCTGGGCCCCAACCAGGCCGAGCGCGCCGAACTGGCGGCGCAATCCATCTCGCTGAATGATCGCGCGCCGCTGTCGCCCGCGCTGAACGCCATCGCGGCTTTCGGCCAGAAACTGGCCGGCACGGCACAGGACCGCCTGGCCATCGAGCGGCTGCTCGCCCAGGCGGGCTGGCGCCGTGCGGAAGCCACCGGCCTGTTCATGGCGGCCAAGTACGGCAGCGGCGTGCTGCTCTGCGCGGCCGGCCTGTGGTTGTTCACCAGCCCGCAAAGCCGCTTCGGCATGTCGGGCCTGGCGGTCGGCCTGGTGGCGCTCTTCGTCGGCACCACCCTGCCCGAACTGGTGGTCAAGATACGCGCCGCGCGCCGCCACGAGGCCCTGACCCGCAGCATGCCCGACGCCCTGGACCTGATGGTGATCTGCGCCGAAGCGGGCCTGCCCTTCCCGCGCATCCTGAAGGTGGTTTCACGAGAACTGGCCTTCAGCGCGCCGGCCATGGCCGACGAACTTGCCTACACCAGCGCCGAGCTGCAACTGCTGCCCGACCGCGCAGCGGCGCTGCGCCACCTGGCCGATCGCACCCGCGTGCCCACCATCGAAAGCATGGTCGGTTCGCTGCTGCAGGCCGAACGCTATGGCACGCCGCTGGCGCAGGCACTGCGCACCATCGCGGAAGAAAGCCGCAGCCGCCTCATCCTGGAACTGGAAGAGAAGGCCGGCAAGCTGCCCGCCCAGCTGAGCGTGCCGCTCATGACCCTGATCCTCCCGCCCGTGGTGGCCATCGTCGCCACCCCCGCGCTCATGCGCGTCATCCGGACCCTGATGCAATGACCGTGCCTTCCTTTTCCCGACTCCTGCGCCCGCTGGCGGCCAGCCTGCTCGCCGCCACGCTGAGCGCCTGCGGCGGCATCACCATCCAGGCCGATGCCAGCAATGGGCCTGCCGGCAAGCGCAACGTCCCCACGCCGGCCCCCACCACCGCCGCGGCACCACGTCCGCCGGCCAACAGCGCCGACAGCACGGCCGAAGGCCTGAAGCTGGCCCGCCTGCTGCGCGACCAGGGCCGTTATGAAGGCGCGGCCGGCGTCTATGCGCAACTGGAACAGCGCGGCGCGCTGAAGCCGCTGGAAGTGCTGGAATACGCCAGCGTCGCGGCGCCCGTGCAAAGCCCGCAGGAGAACCTGGCCCTGTTCGGACGCGCGCGCCGCGCGCTGAACGAGGCAGGCGCGAAACTGTCCGCCGCCGCCACCGTGACCCTGTGCAACGGCCTGGGCCGCGCCCGCATGAACATGGGCCTGCAGGATGCCGCGCTGGCGGACTTCGACTGCACGCTCGCCGTCGACGCCAACAACGTCCCGGCCCTGAACGCCAAGGGCGTGCTGCTGGATGCGCGCGGAGACCACGACGGTGCGCGCAAGCTCTTCAGCCAGGCCCTGGAGCTGGACCCGTCCGACTTCCGTGCGCTGAACAACCTGGCGTTGTCCCACCTGGCCAGCGGCGACCCCGAGCAAGCCATCCGCCTGCTGTCGCAGACCGATGCCCGCACCCTGCCCACCCTGGCGCTGAACCTCGCCTTCGCCCGCGCACTGCAGGGCGACGAAGCGGGTGCGCGCCAGTCGCTCTCGGCCATCATGTCGCCCTCATTGGTACCGCGCGCGCTGGAGGACTTCGCCCAGCGCCGCCAGCGCATCCGCGACGGCGCCCCCGTGGCCGGTGAGTTGCTGGCGGCCAGCCGCCACCTGCTGCAGCTGCGCGAGCAGGAGAAGGACGGCAATGGCTAAGCGTCCTGCCCTGCCGCGCCGCCAGCGCGGCTCGCTGTCGGTCGAGGCGGCCTATGTGCTGCCGGTGATCATCGCCGCGGCCATGATGTTCATGGAACTGGCCAACATCGGCCTGACCATCAACATGGGCGCCAGCGCGCTGGAGCGCGCCGTGCAGCAATTCCGCCAGGACGGTCCGGCCAGCCTGGCCGACGGCGGCGCCATGGAGTCGCTGCTGCGCCAGCGCATGGCGGCCGCCTCGCACAACTACCTGGACGAGTCCAACATCGCCACGGTGGAAGTCGAGCGCTACACCTCGCTGGACGCGATGGGTGGCGGCACGGAAGACGAGGAGACCACGCCCAACGCCTTCAGCAGCCAGCCTGCCTGGCGCATCGAGGTGGACATCCGCAAGGACTTCATCACGCCGCTGCCGCGCCTCCTGGGCGTGGACAGCAGCGCCTTCCGCTACCGCTACCAGCAGGTGCTGGCCTACCTGCCGCAACGCACGGAGACCGAATAGCCGTGAAGCTGCCCTCGCTGCGCCGACTGCAACGCGGCGCCTTCGCCGTGGAAGCCGCCCTGGCCTTGCCCATCCTGATCGGGGTGGGCGTGATCGGCGCGGACATGCAACGTATCCACAGCGAGCGCATCCGCGTCGAGAACGCCGCCGGCGTGCTGGCGGTGAACATCGCCGCCCAGCGCAGGCTGACCACGGCCGGGATCGACGTGCTCGCCGACGTCGCGATGCAGGGTCATGAAGCGATGCAGCAGCTCTACATCCTGAACGTGCTGCAGTCCGGCCGCGTGGCCTGGGCCTTGCGGCGCGGCGGCGCCGATGCGCTGTGCGACGCGCCGGTGGCGGGCGGCGTCTACACCGGCCAGCTGCCCGAGGATCCTCCGGCCGGCAACAGCAACGCGGCCGTGGACAACAGCACGATGTCGCTGATCGTCGTGAAGGCCTGCCGCGACACCGGGGATATCGCGCTGTCCAGCGGCGTCATGCTGCCGGCGGTGCTGGAGACCCTCACGCTGTTTCGCGCCACCAACAAGACCATCACCCTGGACACCCCGCTGACGGACGAGAGCCGTGCCAGCGGCCTCGCCTTCCCGCAATCATGATGCCCTTCACGCGCCGCCTTGCCTTCCCTCGCCGCCAACGCGGCGCTGCCGCCATTTTCCTCCTGCTGCTCATCGGCGGCGCCGTGGCCCTGTCGGCGTTCTCGTCGGACGGCACGCGCATGACCGCGGACGCCGCGCAACTGAAGCGCGCCACGGATGCGGCGGCGCTCGCCGCGGCCGGCGCCTATGCGGGCTCGCGCGATGCCAACATCCAGGACATCGCGCAGCGATACGTGGAAGCCAACCTGGGCATGGACCGCACGCAGCTCGAGGGCGAACTGACGGTCAGCGCCCAGGCCATCACGTTCGAGGACTCGCCCGGCGTGCGCGTCCGGGCCTCGTTCGTCGCGTCCTCGATGCTGGCCAGCACGCCCGCGCAGACGCTCGAGGTGGCATCCGCCGCCATCTCGCGCCAGCGCTCGCTCGAGGTCGCCCTGGTGCTGCCCAACACGCTGGGCGAGAACGCGGCCAACCTGGCCGTGCTGCGACGCCTGGGCAAAAGTTTCTCGCGCCGGCTGATCGCGGAATCCGAGAAGACCTGGGTCGCCCTCGTGCCCTTCAGCCAGGCGGTGAACGTGTACGACCCGCGCCATGCCAATCGCATCATCGACTGGAGCAGGAACGGCGCGTTGCGGCCGGTGGAACTGACGTCGTTGTTCCGGTCGGGCTACAGCGGCCTGAACGACCGCCGCATCCCGGACCGCCGCGCCAATCTGCTGTGCATGTATCGCGGCCTGAACCGCAACCAGAACTATTTCTGGGACGAGCCGCCCGCCAAGCAGTTCGGCATCTATTACCGCCATGACCTGCCCGAGAACGGCAGCCCGGGCGCGCCTCCCATCAGCTGGGTCGGGCCGAACCCGTTCTTTGGCCAGGCGACGGGCGTGAACGACACGCGCTGGATGGTGGCTGACCGGGGCTGCCCGAACGCGGCGCTGCTGCCGCTCACCAACGACCAGGCCGAGATCGACCAACGCCTGGACCAGATGTCCACGCGCTTCAACAACAACTATGCCATCGCCATGGGCTGGGCCGCCATGGCGCTTTCCCCGTCCTTCCAGGGCGACGCGGGCTGGGGCCTGGAGGATGATCTGCCCCGCGACTTCGACGACGGCACCGGCGACCGCGTGAAGGCGATCGTGCT
This sequence comes from Orrella dioscoreae, assembly GCF_900089455.2. NCBI lineage: Bacteria > Pseudomonadati > Pseudomonadota > Betaproteobacteria > Burkholderiales > Alcaligenaceae > Orrella > Orrella dioscoreae. The sequence goes on along the minus strand of NZ_LT907988.1, from coordinate 819,724 downwards.
GCTGGTGAACTCCACGGACCAGCGCTGGTTCGACTCGGATTCCTATAACGCATGGGTGGGCGAACGGATCGATGGTGTCGGCGATACCCCGGACGAGAGCGACGCCAACGTCATCACGCAGCGATTCCGCAATCTGTGCACCAGCTTCCGCGCGCGCCGCCTGAAGTTCTACCTGATCGTGACCGGCAGCGACGAGACGGCCAACAACGATCTGGGTTCGGATGGCAACGTGGAAAGCGCATCCGCGTTCCGCAAGATCGCCGGTCCGGGCCTTGCCGTCTGCGCCGAGAAAGGCGCCGACCAGCTTTACCTGCCTGGCCGCGATTTCGTCGCAACCGAAGGACGCATCCAGGCCCGCCTGGACGATCTCGCCGACGAACTTCGCCAGCTTGCCTCGCTGACCACGCTCATCGAATGAGCCCGGCCCCCTTGCTTCATCCTGAGAAGACAGCCATGACCCTTCGCCGCTCCGCCACCTTCCGCCACCAGACCCTGGCCCTGGAACCCCGCTTCCTGCTGGACGCCGCCATGGTCGAGACGGCCGTCGACGTCGCCAAGAACGTCGCGCCCACCGAGACGGCGCCAGGGGTGGAAGCCACGCCGAAAGACAGCAAGATCACGATCACCGACAGCACCGACAGTTTCCCCACCGTGGACCTGTTCGACGATGTCACCGTTCATCCGGATGCCGAGGGCGAGGAACTCGAGAACCTGGTGATCACCGTGGATCGCAGCGGCGCCAAGCATGCGATCGTCATCGACGGCACCGAAATCGCCCTGCAGGCCACGTCTTTCACCGGCAGCACCGCCGGCCACGGCTATTCCTATGACGTGCGCATCAGCGGCGGCACGACGACCATCACGCTGTCCATCAGCTCGTCGGCGAGCTACCAGCCCGCCGACGTGGCCGCGCTGATCGACGGCATGGCCTATCGCCCGCTCGACAGGACGGTGGAAAGCGGCACGATCCAGGTGAAGCTCGCCAGCCTGAGCGACGCCGGCCAGGAAACCGCGCTCCTGGACATTGGCGCCGAGATCGAGATCCTCAACCAGATCAACATCGCGCCGGTGCTGGCCGACGCTGGCGTGCCGGACCTGTCGCAGGCCGTCACGCTGGCCGACCTGGGCAGCAGCCGCGAGGTCGCCTATTCCCGCGACGGCAAGTATCTTTATGCGGCCAACGCATCGGGCAGCATTGCCGTCTTTACGATCGGCGAGCACGACGAACTGAGTTTCAAGGCCTTGCATGCCAATGTCGAGGGCCTGGGCAACCTGGTCGACCTGGCAGTCAGCGCCGACGGCAAGTCGCTGTACGGCATCTCCGGCGGACAGGTCGTGACGCTGGATATCGGCGCCGACGGCACGCTGTCGAATGCGCGTGCGATGAGCGTGGGCGACACCGTGCGCAACATGACCCTGTCCGACGACGGCAAGCAGCTCTACGTCACCCACCAGTACAACGGCATGTCGGTCTACAACCGCGATGCGGCCACGGGCGACCTGACCCTGGTGCATCGCCTGGACGAGGGCGCGCTGGGCGGCGGGCGTTCCCGCACCGTCTTCAGCACCGGCGACTATGTCTTCGTGGCGTCCGGCACCAGCCTGGTGACCTTGCAACGCAACGAGGATGGCACGCTCAGCAAGCTGGACTTCGGATCACTCGTGACCGGCATTCCCACCGGCACCACGCCCTCGCTGGCCGCCACGGCCGACGGCAGCCTGGTATTCATCGGCGACGGTTCCACCATCCGCATCTACGCACTGCGCGAAGGCACGCTGGAAGCCCGCGGCAGCGTCGCCCTGGGCGGCGTCACGGCGCTGGCCGTCAGCGCCAACGACAGCGCGCTCTATGCCACCTCCAGCAACGGCACGCTGACGGTCTATGTCATCGCCGCCAACGACACGCTGGTCGAACGCGGCACCGTGTCCGGCGTGGACGGCGCCGCCACGCTGGCGATCTCCCCGGATGGCGAGAACATCGTGGTGGGCGGCAGCAGCCTCTCCCGCCTGTCCACCACGCACGCCTACACCATCGGCGCCGACCCTGTGCGCTTCGCCGAGAACCTGACGCTCTCCGACGTCAATGCCGACCCCCTGTCGGGCGGCACGGGCGACTACAACGGCGCGACCCTTACCATCAGCGTGGACGCCGCGCACGGCGCCGGCAGCAATTTCGGTTTCGCCAGCGGCAATGGCCTGGCCCTGGTCGGCAACACCCTGCAGCTCAACGACGCGGCCATCGCGACGTTCGACGCGACCGGCGGCACGCTGACGATCACGTTCACCGCCGCCACCAGCACGGCCACCGCCAACCAGGTGCTGCGCCAGTTGACCTACGCCAATGCCAACGCCACGGCGGGCACCCCGATCACCTTGACCGTCAGCGGCAACGATGGCGCCCTGGACAGCAATACCGTGGAGGTCGTGCTGCCGGTGAACGCCGCCCCGCGGGTCGACGACGACGTCGCCACGGGCTACACACCCGCCGGCCCGGTCAGCGAGACCCCCTATAGCCTGGTGCTGCCCGACACGCTCTTCACCGATGCCGACGGCGACACGCTGACCTGGCGCGTCACCGGCCTGCCCGAGGGCCTGAGCTTCGATCCCGCCACGCGAACGATCTCCGGCACCACGGTCCTGACCGGCAGTTTCGCCGTCAAGGTGATCGTGAGCGATGCCTACGGCGCCACCGCGGAACATGCCCTGACCCTGACCGTCGACCAGATCGACAACCGTCCGCCGGTCGTCAGCGACACCGCGCCCGCCGCGCTGCCCCTTGCCCCCGAGGGCCAGGCAGGCTACAGCGTGACGCTGGACGCGGCCATGTTCAGCGACCCCGACAGCGGCTACGCAGACAGCACGCTGACCTGGAGCACGAGCACGCTGCCGGCGGGGCTGACGTTCGATGCCGCCACGCGCACGATCAGCGGCACACCCACCACGGCGGGCGATTACGAGATCACGATCACGGTGACCGACGAGCATGGCGCGCGCGCCGAACACGTCCTGGCGCTGCGGGTCATCGATGCCGCCGAAGCCCAGAACAGCGCACCCGCCCTGACGCCGGACACCGATACGTTGAACTACACGCACGACGGCACGCTCGAGGGCTTCTCGCAATACGTCAACCAGATCACGCTGTCGGCCGACGGCCAGACGCTGCTGGTCGCCGCCAGCACCGGACAACTGGGCAACGGCACCCACACGCTGTACGTCTACAGCCGCGACGCGGCCACGGGCGCACTGACGCAACGCCAGGCGCTGGCGCTGGCCGGCGCGACCACATTCTCCTATGCCAAGGACGGCAGCCGCATCTATGCCAGCAGCGGCAGCGGCACCGCCTATACCGTGACGAGCTTCTCCGTGGGCAGCGACGGCCTGTTGACCGAGAGCGGCGCATCCTCGGTCATCCCGGAACGCATCCTGCAGGTGGATATCGCGGACACCGGCAACACGCTCTATGCCCTCTCCGCGACCCGGGTCTATGCCTATACGGTTGGCGCCGACGGCGGCTTGACGGCCCTGGGCGACTACACGCACAGCAACGGCTTCGGCACGGCGATGTCGATGCAGGTCGGCGCGGACGGCACGGTGTTCGTGCAAAGCGCCGCCCGCCTGACCGTCTACACGGCCGCGGCCGACGGCAGCCTGTCGCTGGCGGGGCAACTGACACGCAACGGCACCGCGCTGAACTGGACCGACGCCACGGGTACCGCCACCCAGGTGGGCACCTTGCCCAGCGGCAATGCATTCAGCGGCGTGAATGCATTCGTGGTGTCGGCGGACAACAACCTGTACCTCACGACCGATAATTTCTATCTCACCACGCTGCATTTCGACAGCGCCACCCAGGCGATCAGCCTGGTCGACGCCAAGGGCGTCGCCGTCGGCAGCCAGACGGCGCACGGCGTTGCGCTCTCCGCCGACGGCAAGGCCTTGTACCTGGGCAGCGCGGGCGGCAACGGCCTGAGCCTGTACCGGGTGGGAGATGACGGCATCGCCACCAACGCCGGCAGCATCGTCACGGCGGGCGGCATGACCCGCTTCGCGGTGAGCGAGGACGGCAAGTCCATCTATGGCGGCAAGCACCGCTTCTTCGGTGTCATCGCCCTGGGCATGATCAGCGCCGGCGACGAAAGCCGCGGCAGCCACACCGAAGGAACGGCATCGACGCCCGCCGCCGGCATCACGCTGTCGGATGCCGACTACGACGCGCGCAACGGCGGCGCGGGCGACTACAACGGCGCCACGATCACCCTGGCACGCGAAGGCGGCGCCAATGCCGAGGACAGCTTCGGCTTCGCCGACAGCGACAGCCTCAAGCGCGTCGGCAACGACATCCAGCTCGATGGCGCGACCATCGCCAGCTTCACCAGCGTCGACGGCACGCTCACGCTGACTTTCGCCGCCGCGGCCTCCACCGCCACCGCCAACGAGGTGTTGCACCGCATCAGCTACGTCAACGCCAGCAAGGACCCGTCCACCACCATCCGCCTGGCCCTGTCGGTGAAGGACGAATTCCCCAGCGGCAAGGCGGACGTGGCCTTGGTGCTGACCGTCACGCTGGTCAATGACGCCCCGGTGGCAACCGCCACGCCGACCCACCCTGGCTACGATCCCGGCGCCGATCCCGTCACGCTCTTCCAGGACGCGGACGTCTCGACCGTCGAAGCCGGCCAGACCATCACCCAACTGACGTTCACCGTGTCCGGCGTGGCGAACGGCGCCAGCGAGACGCTGACGCTGGACGGCACCGCCATCCCCTTGGTGGCCGGCACCGGCACCACGTCGAGCGGACTGGCCTATGCCGTCACGGTGGACGGGGGCATCGTCACCGTCGTGCTGGAGGCCTCGGCTGGCCTGGACAACGCCGCCGCCACGGCGCTCATCAACGGCGCGCGCTACGCCAATGGCAGCGCCGAGCCCACGCTGGGTGAACGCGCCATCACGCTGACATCGTTGCGCGACAACGGCGGCAACGACCACGGGGGCCAGGACACGGCGTCGCTCAGCCTGAGCACGCGCGTGCAGGTGCAATACGAGGCGCCGGCGTTGAACACGCCGGCGGACTCGCTGGACTCGCCCGAGGTGTATGCCCCGGTCGCCGACGACGGCTTCACCGCCCTGTTCGACGAGGCGACCAGCGTGGTCTCCGTGGGCGACAGGATCTATATCCTGCAACCCACCACGGCATGGAACAGCAGTACGTTCAACGACGATCCGGTCTTCAGGCTCCATGTCCTGCAGCGCGCCGAAGACGGCTCGCTATCGGTGGTGCAAACCTTCACGCACGCGGAAGTCCCCGCGCTGACCGGCGCCTCCACCATGCGCGTCTCGGCTGCCGGTGCGACGCTCTACGTGGTCGGCGAGGCCGGCATCGCGCTGTTTGGCCGCGATGCCACGACCGGCGACCTGACCGCCGCGGGCAGCTTCGCCGCCGATGCGGTCGAGACCCACGGCATGATCCGCGACGTGCTGGCGCGAGGCGACAAGGTCTACCTGGCGGCGGGCGACAGCCTGCTGGTCTACACCCGCCAGGGCGATGCGTTCACCTTGACCGACACCCTGCCCGCCTCGGGCAGCGGCAGTGCAAACGTGGATGCCGCCAATTCGCTGGCGCTGTCGCCTGACGGCAACTACCTGGTGGTCGGCACGGCCGGCGGCGCGACGCTGGCCAGCGTCTTCCGGGTCGACCCCGCCACCGGCGCCCTGACCTTCGTCATGGCCGCGCAAGGCCAGGACCCCGCGGCGCAGGGCGCGTTCTATTATTCCTCCACGCTGGCCTTCTCGCCCGACGGCAAGACGCTCTACGTCGTCGACGCAGGCGAAGACGGCACCGCCAGCCTGCACACGCTGGCGCTGGGGGCCGACGGCCAATTGACGGCGGTCGCCGCCGCCACCCTGGACGGCGCCGCCCGCCAGGTCATCGTGTCGCCCGACGGTTCGGCGCTCTTCCTGATCGGCGAAGACAAGATCGGCATCTATCGCCTCGGCGCGGATGGCGCCCCCTCGCCGGTCGCCGAGCTGACCGAATGGGGGGACCGGTGGGAAGGCGGCATCGGCCTGGACGCCCTGCGCGGCGCCACGCTGAGCGAGGACGGCACCAGACTGTACCTGGTGGGTGACTTCTCTTCGGGCGACGGCTTGCTGACCCTGGCGCTGAAACCCGCCCCGGCCGCCTACACCGAAGGCGAAACGCCGGTGGCGGTGCTGCCCTCGGCCACGCTCTCCGACCCGCAACTGGACGCGCTGAACGGCGGCCTGGGCAACTACGACGGCGCCAGCATCTCGATTGCACGCGAAGGCGGCGCACAAACCGACGACCGCTATGGCTTCATCGACGGTGCGAACCTGGCGCTGGACGGCGAACGGCTCCTGCTGGGCGGCGTGGAGATCGGCACGTTCAAGCAGGACGGCGGCACGCTCACGCTGGTCTTCACCGCTGCCATCAGCCAGGCCGATGCACAGCAGGTGCTGCGCCGCATCGCCTACGCCAACGACAGCAAGGATCCCACCGCCGACGGCGACCGCATTACCCTGCGCGTCACGCTCAACGACGGCGACGGCAACAGCGACACGCTGTCGGCCGAGATCGCGCTGACGGGGGTAAACGACCCGCCTGTCGTCACCACCTCGCCGCTTTCGCCCACCTTCCAGGCCGAAGGCGAGCGGGTGAAGCTCTTCGAGAACACCGTGATCGATACCGTCGAGGCGGGCCAGAACATCGCGCGCGTCATCCTGACCGTCAGCCCCTCGGATGCCAGCGATTTCCTGGCCGTCGGCGGCAGCAGGATCACGCTGGACCGATCGTTGAGCGGCGTATTCACCCTGCCCAACGGCCAGCAGTACTCGGTGCAGCTCGCCAATGGCGTCGCCACCGTGACGCTGTATTTCAACGCTTCCGCCACGCACGTCGCCGCGGTCATCGACAGCCTCTCGTATGGCCACACCGGCGATGCCGCCAGCGGCAGCCGCGTGATCAGCATGGCCGTGACGGAGTGGGCCGACCAGAACCAGACGACGACGCTCGCCGATGCCGTGACCGTCACGCTGGCGGGCCCTGCCAGCCCCAACACCGCGCCCACGCTGGACGGCGGCGCCACCGTGCCCTATACGGAGCTGGCCGAGCCGGTGCTGATCGCGGCAGGCGCAACCCTGTCCGATGCCCAGATGGATGCCTTCAATGGCGGCGCGGGCAACTACGACGGCGCGGTGCTGACCATCTCCCTGGGCGCGGGCAAGAGCGCGTCTGACGTGCTGGGATTCAGGCCGGGCAATGGCCTGAGCCTGGAGGGCACCGACCTGAAGAAGGACGGCGTGACGATCGGCCAACTGACCGTCGCCGACGGCGTCATGACCATCCGCTTCAGCGACGCGGCCGGCACCACGCCGACCACGGCGGACGTGCGCAACACGCTGCGGCAAGTCACCTATGCCAACAGCAGCAATGTGCCCGGCGACAGCGTGGCGGTCAGCGTGACGCTGGCCGACCAGCGCGGCCTGGCGTCCGCGGCGCTGGACTTCGCCATCGACATCACCACGATCAACGACGCCCCGGTCGTGGGTGACGACCCGGTGCTGTCGCTGGGCGAACTCAAGGATGTGCAGGCGCTGGCCACGATATCCGGCCTGGGCACGCTGACCGCCAGCACGGTGTCCGGCGACGGCACGCATGTCTATGTGAGCGACGCGCAAGGCGCCATTGCGCTCTTCAGCCGCGACACGCAGACCGGCATGCTGAGCCACGTCGGCACGTTCCCCGCGGAAAGCAGCGTGGACGGCATCAAGCAATTGCTGCTGTCGGCCGACGGCGAGAACCTCTACGCCCTGCGTGCGGACGGCAATGCCATCGCCACGTTCGCGGTGGACGCACAAGGCGGGCTGAGCCACCAGGCCACGCTGGTCAGCGATCACGACGTCGACCAGAGCGCGCTCTTCAACCTGAAGGCGATCTCTCTGTCGCAAGACGGCAAGAACCTGTACGCCATCAACGGAACCACCCTGCTGTACCTGAACCGCGACGCCGCGAGCGGGACCGTGAGCTTCGGCGGCGCGCTGCCAGCCAGCATGAACGATGCCCCCTATCTGTGGCAGCCCACCGACATCGTCGTGCGCGGCGACCTCGTCTTCGTCGTGACCTTGCCGTCCAACGGGTCGACGCTGATCGTGTTCCAACGTGATGCCGACGGCGTGCCGACGGCACTGGGGTACATCCACTCCGGCGGCACCGACGCCAGCGGCCAGACCATTACGCTGGACAACATCCAGCACCTGGCGGTCAGCGAGGACGGCCGCACGATCTTCATCGCCAACAGCCGCACCAGCACCTTCAACGGGTGGGAAGGCACGTGGACGGTCGAGGAGCACCCCCAAGCCGTCCACGCCTTCAGCCTGGACGCCGCCGCCGGCGCGCTGACCTACCTGGGCACGATCAACGGCGACAAGGTCGTCGAAGGCATCGCCCTGTCGGCGGACGGCAAGGCGCTCTTCGTGACGCTGTCCGATGGTTCCCTGAACTACTACGCCACCGCCACCCTGGCCTTGCTGGAAACCCGCCAGGGCATGACCGGCGCGGAGCAGGTCGTGGTGTCGGCGGACGGCGGCGTCATCGTCGTCGGCGACGCCTTGACCGTACTGCGCACGCCTCCTGCCGCCAGCCCTGTCGCCATCATCGGCGGCGACCCCGTCCTGCTCGCCCCCACGCTGGAAATCCGCGATGCGGAGCTTGACGCGGCCGACGGCGGCGCGGGCAACTACCAGGGCGCCAGCCTCGTGCTGACCGGCCAGCCCGGCGACCGTTACGGCGTGCTGGCCGGCAACGGCTACACCGTGGACGGCGACACCATCCTGCTGGACGGCCAGGCCGTGGCGACCCTGTCGCAGACCGGCGGCACCGCCACCCTGCGCTTCACCGCCGCGCTGACCCGCGAACAGGCCAACGCCCTGCTGCGCCAGGTGAGCTACGCCAGCGACACGGGCACGGCGGGCAGCCGATCGATCACCGTGCGCCTGAACGACGGCGAGATCGACAGCGCCGCGCACACCGTGGACGTCACCGTGAGAGAACCCAACCGCGCCCCCGAGGACAGCGGCGAGTCCTTCACCCCCGATGAGGCATTGCGCGGCCGGCCCTACAGCCTGGTGCTGCCGGAGACGCTTTTCTCCGACCCCGACGGCGATACGTTGACCTGGGACGTCTCCGGCCTGCCCGACGGTCTCGGCTTCGATGCCGATACGCGCACCGTCAGCGGCACCGCCACGGCCGTCGGCAGCCACGTCATCACCATCACGGTGACCGACCCCGAAGGCAAGACTGCCACGCGCACGCTCACGCTGACTATCGCCGAGCCGCCCAACACCGCCCCGGTCGACAGCGGCATCACCGTCACGCCCGATACGGCACGTGCTGGCGAAGCGTATTCCTACACCCTGCCCGCCGGCCTCTTCACCGATGCCGACGGCGACACGCTGACCTGGCAAGTGCAGGGCCTGCCCGAGGGCCTGGTGTTCGACCCGAACACCCGCACCATCTACGGCCGCGCGCAGGCCATCGGGGCCTACTCCCTGTCCGTGAGCGCGGCCGATCCCTCGGGCGCCAGCATCACGCGCACCGTGACGCTGACGGTCGCCGAGGCCAGCGTCGTGCCCAATCCGGACCCGGGTACGAATCCAGGCACCGATCCCGGCACCGCGCCCACCCCCGGCACCCCGGCGGACGCGCCCCCGCCGGACGTCCTCATCCTCCAGCGCAACGATGTCTTCGACGTGCGCGCCCCCGTGGACGCGGAGGACGCCGTGACCTGGTTCACCTCGCAAGCCTTCGCGCCTGCGCCGCCGGTCGTCGCCGACAGCCTCGCGTCGACGCCGCGCGACGCGACGAACGGCGCCCAACCCCGCGACGCCGCCCAGGTGCTCGACCAGCTCCTGGCCGACTCCCTGGAACGCCGGGACGCGGACACCGCCACGCCTTGGCGGATGGAAACGCCCAACGGCGCCACGTCCCGCCTCATCGTGCTGGCGGGCCCCGACGCACAAGGCCTGAGTGCTTCCGTCGCCTCGCTGGCCGGGGTCTGGCGCAATGACCTGGCCGGCAACCGGCAACTGTATGCCCTGCCCGCGGGCCTCATCCGCAGCACCGAGCCGATTGCGGCCATCGGCCTGCGCATGGCCGACGGCAGCCCCCTGCCCGGCGGACTGCGCCTGGATGCCGCGCGCGGCCTGATCGTGGCGCCCGGCCTCTCCGGCACCGAGCGCCTGTCGCTGGTGCTGGTGGTCCGCAGCGCCACGGGCGACATCTTGAGCGTGCCCGTCACGCTGTCGGCGGCCAAGCCGGTGGCCTGGGCGCCCATGCATGACGCCGCCCAGGAAGACGCCGCGACCCTCGCCCACAAACCCGCCCTGAGCCAGCAACTGCGCCAGACCGCCGCGCAGGACCTGCTGGACCGGGCTCGCCAATTCCTTGCCAGCCTGGGCGACGACGTCCAGACAGCGCCCGCCCAAGCGTCCGACAGCGCCCGGCCGGCCGCCCCCCTCACCGTAGAAAGCTGATCTTCGCCATGACTCACACGACTAACTTCGAGACGCCCATGCCACGCCGCGCCACCCGCCCCCTCGTCCTGACCGTGCTCGCCACGGCATTGCTCGCCGGTTGCGCCGTGGCGCCGCCCGAGCGCCTGAGCACGCAGGACCTGCTTGCGCACGACCAGAGCGACCGCGGCGCGATGTTCGCCCAGCAGGAGCCGTTGTCCGGCCCGGTCACGCTTGACGAAGCCATCGCCCGCGCCGTGAAGTACAACCTGCAGCAGCGCCTGGCCCTGATGGAGCGCGCGCTGGAGGACAACCTGGTCGACGTGCAGAAGCAGGGCATGCTGCCCAAGCTGACCGCCCGCGCCGGCCTGCGCACCCGCAGCAATGACTATGGTTCGTCCAGCGAATCGCTGGCCACCGGCGCGCAATCGCTGGTGCCCTCGACCAGCCAGGAGCGCGAAGGCGAGACCGCCGACCTGCAGCTGTCGTGGAACGTGCTGGACTTCGGCCTGAGCTATTTCGGCGCCAAGGCCCAGGGCAACAAGGCGCTGGCCGCCGAAGAGCGCCGCCGCCGCGTGGTGGCAGACATCATCCGCCAGACCCGCAGCGCCTATTGGAATGCCGTCACCGCCGAGCGGCTGAAGGATCGCGTGTCCTCGACCCTGGCCGAAGCCCGCCAGACGCTGGAGTACGCCCGCCAGACCGAGGAGAAGCGCCTGGTGGCGCCGATCCTGGCGCTGCGCTACCAGCGCGACCTGCTCAACATGGTGCGCCAGACCGAAGCGCTGGAGAATGAACTGGCCCAGGCCAAGGCACGCCTGGCCACGCTGATGAACCTGCCGCCCGCCACCGACTTCACGCTGGCGCTGCCCGACGAAGGCCAATTGGCGCCGCCCCGGCTGGCCTATGCGCTGAACGACCTGGAAGCGCTGGCCATGGTGCGCCGCCCCGAGCTGCGCGAGGAAAGCTACCTGGCCCGCAACGCCGTGCTGGAAACCCGCATGTCGATCCTGCGCCTCTTCCCCAACGCGCAACTCTTCGGCGGCCTGAACTACGACAGCAACAAGTACCTGGCCAACAACAATTGGGCCGACGCCGGCGTGCAGGTCAGCTGGAACCTGCTGAACGTGCTGTCGTGGCCCGCCATCAGCCGCGCGGGCGAATCGCGCGAGGAAGTGGCCGTGCTGCGCCGCCAGGCCCTGCGCATGACCGTGCTCAGCCAGGTGCACATCGCCTGGCTGGAACGCGAACGCGCCGAGTCCGCCTTCACGCGCGCCAACGAACTGAGCCGCCTGCAGGACGCCATCCAGGTGCAGACCGAGAACGCCGCGCGCAACAGCGCCGAGACCCACCTGGAGCTGGTGCGCGCCAAGGTGGAGACGCTGCTGGCCACCCGCGCCCGCGACCTCAGCTATGCCGAACTCGTCAATGCCCAGAACACGGTCTACCAGGCCGCCGGCATCGACCCGCTGCCCGAGCGCATCGCCGACGAGAGCCTGGCCAGCCTGGCGCGCGACATCGCCGAGACCAATCGCCTGATCGAGCGCGGCCATGTAGACGTGCCGCGCCTGGCGCAGACCGATGCCCCGGCCGCCACGCCCGTGGCCCTGGCGGAACCGGCGGCGCCCGCGCCCGCCGCGCCGCCGGCGCGCCGCAACGTCAGCGGCAGCCCCTGGAACCACCTGGGTTCCGTGGCCGGCGCCGGCGCCGAACCTGCCGCCGTGCAGGCGCTGCCCGTGAGTGCGCGCTGACATGACCGGACATTACGCGCGACGCCGTCCCGGCGCCCGGCTGGCGCTGGCAGCCGCCCTGTGGCTGGCCGCGCCGGCCTGGTCGCAAGACCTGCCGCCGCTGCCCACGCCTTCCTCGCCGTTGTCCGCCCAGGTCGACAGCACCCGCGCGCAACTGGTGGCGGCACGCCGTGCGGTGATCTCCAGCGGACTGGCGGCGCGCATCGACCGCCTCCCCCTGCGCGAAGGCGACCGCTTCAAGAAGGGCGACGTGCTGGTGGCCTACGACTGCGCGCTGAACCGTGCGCGGCTGGAACGCGCCGTGCAGGCCGAGGCGGCCGCCCGCAAGAAGCTTGCCGTCGCGGAGCAGCTGGACACGCTGAAGTCCATCAGCCGCTCCGACGTGGAACAGGCCCGCGCGGCGGTGTCCGTGGCGCGCGCCGAAAGCGGCGCGGAGCGCGTGCTGGTGGAGCGCTGCACGATCACCGCGCCGTATGCCGGACGCGTGGGGGAAAGCTATGCGCGCGCGGCCGAAAGCGTGGCCGAGGGCCAGAAGCTGCTGAGCATCTACGACGACTCGGCCTTCGAACTGGAAACCATCGTGCCTTCGCGCTGGCTGGCGTGGCTCAAGCCCGGCTATCCGCTGCGCATCACCGTCGACGAAACCGGGCGCGATTACGCGGCCGAAGTCTCGCACATCGCCGGCGCCGTCGACCCGATCAGCCAGTCCGTGAAGATCATCGGCCGACTGGCCGGCAAGGACGGCGCAGCCGCCGACCTGCTGCCCGGCATGAGCGGCAATGTGCGCGTCGATCCCCCTGCCGGCAAGACGCCCTGACGCCACGCGGCATCCTCTATCGAACCCGCAGTGACCACGCCCATTTCCCCCACCCGCGAACAGCGGCTTGCCGCCCTCCTGCAACTGGAACAGCGCGCCCGCGCCTGCGCCGACACGCAGGAGCTGGCGTTCCTGATGGTCAATGACACGCACGCGCTGGCGCCCTATCGGCAGGCCGCGCTGTGGCTGCCCGACCCGGGCGGCGACGGTACCGTGTCGGCGCTGTCTGGCCTGGCCGTGCCGGACGCCAATGCGCCCTACACCGTCTGGCTGGCCGGCGTGCTGGCGGCCCGCGCCCGCGCGGGTGGAGCCGGCGCCTTGCACGCGCAGGCCGACGAGGCGGCCATGTGGGCCGAGCACCTGCCCGCCCACGGTTGGCTGCTGCCCCTGCCGCTCGCCGACGATCGCGACGGCGCCCCGCGCCAGGGGCTGCTGGCCCTGTGGCGCGACACACCTTGGGCGCCTGGCGAAAGCCAGGTCCTCGGCCTGCTGGCCGACGCCTATGCGCATGCCTGGCGCGCGCTCGCGCCACGCCAGGAACGGCGCGGCCCCAAAGGCTGGTGGGCGACGTTGCGGCACGGCAAGCGGCGCGGCCGCTGGTGGCTGGCCCTGGCCGCCGCCGTGCTCGTGCTGCTGTGCCTGCCCGTGCGGCAATCCGTGCTGGCCCCCGCCGAGGTCGTCGCCCGCTCGCCCTTCGCCGTGCGGGCGCCGCTGCAGGGCGTGGTGGACCGCATCGCCGTCACCCCCAATCAAGCCGTGAAGGCCGGCCAACTGCTGGCCGCGCTGGACTCGCGCGAACTCGAAGGCAGGCTGGAGACGGCGCGCCAGGCCTTGGCGGTGGCCGACGCCGAACTGCGGCAGAACCGCCAGCAGGCGCTGGTGGACGAGCGCAGCAAGGCAACCCTGGCCCTGGCGCTGGGCAAGCGCGACCAGGCGGCCGCCGATGCCGACTATTACACCAAGGCGCTCGCGCGCACCCAGCTGCACGCGGAACGCGACGGCATCGCCCTCTTCGACGATCCGGCGGACTGGATCGGCAAGCCCGTTGCCCTGGGCGAACGCATCATGATGGTGGCCGATCCGGGCGATGCGGAACTGGAGATCCTGCTGCCCGTGGGCGACGCCATCGACCTGCCGGCCGGCGCCACCGTCAGCCTGTTCCTGAATACCGCGCCCGCCGCGCCGCTGTCCGCCACCTTGTTGCGCGTGGGCTATCGCGCCGCACCCGCCGCCGACGGCACGCTGGCCTACCGGGTGCGCGCCCGCTTCGACGAGACCGTCGCGCCCGAGGACCTGCCCCGTGTCGGCTTGAAGGGCACCGCGAAGCTGTACGGCTCGCGTACCCCCCTGGCGGGCTACCTGCTGCGCAAGCCGCTGGCGACGCTGCGCGTGTGGCTCGGCCTGTAAGCGCGATGGCTTCCGCAATCCCGTCCCTGCCGCTGCCTGCGGACGCACTGCCCTCGCCTGCCGCGAAACCGGCGCCCCTGCCCTTGCTGCGCGAAGACCTGCTGTTGCATCGCTCTCCGCGCAACCATGACGGCTCGCCCGCCTGGACGCTGGAAGACCCCGGCCGCGCCGCCTTCTTCCAGATCGGCTGGGCCGAAGCCGAGATGCTGGCGCGCTGGCGCCTGGGCAAGGCCGATGCCATCGCCCACGCCATCAGCGATGAGACGACCCTGGCGCTGGACGCCGCCGACGTCGATGCCTTCGCGCAATTCCTGCAACGCAACAGCCTGGTCCAGTCACGCGGCCCCAAGGCCATCGCCCAGCACCGCCAGGCCGCCAAGGACCGCCAAGGCGGCCACTGGCTGAAGCAGCTGATGCACCAGTACCTGTTCTTCCGCGTCCCGCTGGTGCGCCCCGACGCGTTCCTCACGCGTACCCTGCCGCGGGTGCGGCGGCTCTTCTTCACGCGCACCTTCGCCCGGCTGACAGCGGCCGCCGGACTCGTCGGCCTGTTCCTGGCCGCGCGCCAGTGGGACCAGTTCCTGCACACCTTCCTGCATTTCTTCACCCTGGAAGGCGCGCTGGCCGCGGCCATCACGCTGGGCGCGGCCAAGGTGCTGCACGAACTGGGCCATGCCTATGCCGCGAAGCAGCATGGCTGCCGCGTCGCCACCATGGGCGTGGCCTTCATGGTGATGTGGCCGGTGCTGTACACCGACTCGTCCGGCGCCTGGCGCCTGGCCAGCCGGCGCAAGCGCCTGTCCATCGGCGCCGCCGGCATGGCGGCCGAGACCGCGCTGGCCGCCTGGGCCACGCTGGCCTGGAGCTTCCTGCCCGACGGCATGCTGCGCAGCGCGGCCTTCATGCTGGCCACCACCACCTGGCTGCTGACGCTGGCGGTGAACCTGAACCCGCTCATGCGCTTCGACGGCTACTTCCTGCTGTCCGACGCGCTGAACGTGCCCAACCTGCAGCACCGCGCCTTCGCGCTGGGCCGCTGGCGCCTGCGCGAATGGCTCTTCGGCCTGGGCGACGACAAGCCCGAAGTGTTCGCGCCCTGGCGCGAACGCACGCTGATCCTGTATGCCTACAGCGTCTGGATCTACCGCTTCTTCCTCTTCCTCGGCATCGCCCTGCTCGTCTATCACATGGCGTTCAAGCTGCTGGGCATCGTCCTTTTCGCCATCGAGATCGTGGCCTTCATCCTTCGTCCCCTCTATACCGAACTGCGCGCCTGGCGCGAACGCCTGGGCAAGGCGCCAGGCCAGGGCTGGAACCGCCGCAGCCGCCTGACCGCCGTCATGGCCGCGCTGGCCCTGCTGGCCGCCATCATTCCCTGGCGAACGCGCATCGACGCGCCGGCCCTGCTGCGCGCCGCGCAACAGGCGCAGATCATCGCGCCCGTGGGTGCCCAGGTGGAGCGGATCGCCGCCCAGGCCGGCCAGGCCATCCCGGCCGGCACGCCGCTTTTCGTGCTGCGCGCACCAGACCTCGAACACGAACGCGACGCGCTGGCGCGCCGCATCCGCGTGCTGCAATGGCAACAGGCCTTCCAGGCCATGACGCGGGACACGGCGGCCTCGGTGCCGGTGGCGCAGGGCGAGCTGCAGGCCGCGCAGGCGCGCTTCGACGTGCTGTCGCGCCAGGCCGCGCAACTGACGCTGCGCGCCCCCTTCGATGGCGTCGTCGCGGATCAGGCCCACCCCTTGGCCGAAGGCGAGTGGATCGGCCAGGGCGAATGGCTGGCGACACTGGCGGATCCGCGCCAGATGCGGGTGGAGGCCTACGTGTCCGAGCAGGACCTGCATCGGCTGCGCCAGGACGGCAAGGCCCGCTTCCTTGCCGAAGACCCACGCGTCGATGCCATCGACCTGCGCGTGGAAGACATATCGGCCACCGCGACCCGCCGTCTGCACGCGGCGCCTGAACTCAGTTCCACGCATGGCGGCGGCATCGCCGCGCTGCAGGCGCCGGCCAGCGACAAACGGCATGACCCGGAAAGCCAGGGCCTGATGCCGGAACGCGCTGTCTATCGCTTGCTGCTGCGCCCCGCCGATGACGCAGCGGCGCCCATGCCGCGCGCGCAGGCATTGCGTGGCACCGTGGTCATCGATGGCGCGGCCGAGAGCCTGCTGGCGAAGATCTGGCGCCGTGCCGCCGCCATTCTCGTGCGAGAGACCGGATTCTGAGCAGAGCCTTTCCTGGCGCGGCTTCCAAGCCAGTCGGCAGCTGCGTTCCTTAAGCAACTTTAACGTGTCATTCCCGGAGGGCTGGGAAATAATGAAACCCATTCGCGGCAGCCATCCCGCGTCCCCTCCCCTCTCATTTTCCGCCGCCATCATGACCACCGAAATCCTCGAGCGCCCCTCGCTGTCGCAGCGCCTGAAGCAAGAAACCAACGACCAGCACGAACGCATGCACACGCTGATGGCGCGCGCCGCGCCCTTCGCCAGCCGTGAGTCCTATGCCCGCTTCGTCGCCGCGCAATACCTGTTCCAGCGCGACGTCGAATTCCTGTTCAAGGACGCTGCCGTGAAGTCCGCCGTGCCCGACCTGGAAGCGCGCGGCCGCGAAGAAGCCTCGCTGGCCGACCTGCGCGACCTGGGCGCCGCCGCGCCGCAGGACGACATCGCCAGCGTCGGCGTCACCATGCCCGAAGCGCTGGGCTGGCTGTACGTCTCCGAAGGCTCGACCCTGGGCGCCGCCTTCCTCTTCAAGGAAGCGCAGGCCAGCCTGGGCCTCTCGGCCGAGTTCGGCGCGCGCAACCTGGCGGCCTATCCGGAAGGCCGCGCCATCGTGTGGCGCCGCTTCGTCGCCTCGCTGGACAGCGAGGCCATCGATCCGGACACGCACGACGCCGTCATCGCGGGCGCCAACGCTGCCTACGATCGCTTCGGCCAGTTGCTCACGCGTCACTTCGACCTGGGCGCATGAACCCGCTAGGCCGCATGCGCGCCGAGCCCGGCGGCCAGGCCCTGGGGGCCGGCTTGCCCGGCCCGCTCCATGCCGTGCCCGCGCCCGCACGCTCGCCGTTGCAGCGTGCGCTGTACTTCCTGCTGGCTTGCGCAAGCCTGTGCCTGGCGGTCGCCGGCGCCTTCCTGCCCGGCCTGCCCAGCACGGAGTTCGTGCTGCTGGCCTCTTGGGCGGCGGCGCGCAGCTCGCCCCGCCTGCACCACTGGCTGCACGCGCACCCGTGGTTCGGTCCGCTGCTGCGTAACTGGCGCCAGGGACGGCGCGTCAGCCGCGCCGCAAAGATCAGCGCAACCGTATCCATGACGGTTTGCCTGGGCCTGCTGATCCACGCCGGCCCGCCCGCCTGGGTGGCCTGGCCCGCCGCCGCGTGCATGGCAGGCGTGCTCGCCTGGCTGTGGCGGCGACCCGAACCCGACGCCTCCCGACCCGCCTGAGCGCAGCAGGCGCCTACGCCTGGATACCTTCAGACAAACCTTGGCAAGGGCGACTGCGGCATCGTGATGACAAATCCGATGCCCAGGAGGCGCCATGGTTTCCGCCCGTCTACCTTATTACGTTCCCGGCGTGCCTGAACGACCGGGCAGCACTGCGCCCGGCTCTTCTCCGGCGCGGTCCGGCCCGCGCCCGGCCAGCGCTGCCGCCACTGCGCCGGGTTCCCGCCTGGCGGCCGCGCCCACTGCCCCTGCCGCAAGCAGGCGCCCCGACGTCGCAGCCCCGTAACGTTGGTAACAAGCTTGCGCAGCAGCCCGCCCCCCTCCCACCTTCCCGACCTGCCTTCGGTGGCAGGCGCCCGTGCGCCCGTCGGCTTGCACGTGCTGACGGTCAACGCCCACAAGGGATTCACGTTCTTCAATCGAAAGATGATCCTCCACGAACTTCGCGACGCCATCCGCTACGCGGCACCGGACGTGGTCTTCCTGCAGGAGATCATCGGCGAGCACCAGCGCCATGCCAGCCGCTACCAGGCCTGGCCGACGCTGACCCAGTACGAGTTCCTGGCGGACGAGTTGTGGCCCAACTTCGCCTACGGCCGCAACGCGGTCTACACCGACGGCCATCACGGCAATGCGATCCTGTCCAAGTACCCCATCATCGCCTACGACAACCACGACATCAGCGTGCCCGGGCACGAGAACCGCGGCTTGCTGCATTGCGTACTGGACGTGGAAGGCGTACCGGTGCACGCGGTCTGCGTCCACCTGGGCCTGCACGAGACGCATCGGCGGCTGCAGCTGGAAAGCCTGTGCGCGCTGCTGCGCGACACCTTGCCGGATGGCGAGCCCGTCGTGGTGGCCGGCGACTTCAACGATTGGCGCCGCCGCGCCGGCCAGGTGCTCGCGGCCTGCGGCGCCACGGAGGTCTATACGGACAGCTTCGGGGCGCCCGCGCGCACCTTTCCCGCACGCTTCCCATTGCTGCCGCTGGACCGTATCTACGTGCGCAACATCCGGCAGTTCAAGCCCCGGCCGATGAGCGCCCGGCCCTGGCGGGCCCTGTCTGATCATTTGCCGATCGCGGCGGAGGTTGAGGTATGAACGTCCAATGGCGTAGCGGCAATCGCTTCGAACTGCTCGAGAACGGCGAGGAATTCTTCCCGCGCGTGATCGAGCTGGTCGGGCAGGCGCGCAAGGAAGTCCTGGTCGAGACCTTCATTCTCTTCGACGATAAGGTCGGCCAGCAGATCCGCGAGGCGCTGATCGCGGCGGCGCGGCGTGGCGTGCAGGTGGAGCTGACCGTCGATGGCTATGGCTCGGAAGGCCTGTCCGAGGAATTCGTCGGCGGCATGACCGACGCCGGCGTGGGCTTCCACGTGTTCGACCCGCGCCCGCGTGTCCTGGGCATGCGCACGAACTGGTTCCGCCGCATGCACCGCAAGATCGTGACCATCGACGGCGAGCGCGCACTGATCGGCGGCATCAATTACTCCGCCGACCACCTGGCCGACTTCGGTCCCGAAGCCAAACAGGACTACGCCGTGCAGATCGACGGCCCGCTGGCGGGCGACCTGCGCGAGTTCGCCCGCAAGATGCTGGCGCCCGCCAAGCGTGGCCTGCCGCGCCTGCGGCGCCGCCCGCCTCCCGAGGCTGACCTCGTCGAGCCGGGCACCGGCAGGCTGGTGTTCCGCGACAACGGCCAGCACCGCGACGATATCGAACGGGTCTATCGCACCGGCATCCGCAGCGCGACCAGGGAAATCCTGATCGCCAATGCGTATTTCTTCCCGGGCTTTCGCCTGTTGCATGACCTGGCGCGCGCGGCTCGCCGCGGCGTGCGGGTTCGCCTGATCCTGCAAGGCCAGCCCGACATGCCGGTGGCCAAGATGGCGGCGGGAATGCTCTACGAATACCTGCTCGAGGCCGGCGTGGAAATCTACGAATACTGCCAGCGCCCGCTGCACGGCAAGGTGGCGATCGTGGACGACGAATGGTCCACCATCGGCTCCAGCAATCTCGACCCCCTCAGCCTGTCCTTGAACCTGGAGGCGAACGTCGTGGTGCGCGATCCCGCGCTGAACCAGGCGTTGCGCGAAAGCCTGGAACGCCTGATGGCCCATCATTGCCAGCGCGCGCCCGCGCCCTCGCGTTCGGGCGGCACCTTGCGCCGGCTGTGGACGGGCGTGTTCGTCTTCCACTTCCTGCGGCGCTTTCCGGCATGGGCAGGCTACTTCCCCGCCCATCGCTCGCGCCTGAAGACCATTTCCGCCGACGCGTTCGACCACTCGGACGTGGGGGAGACCTCATGAGCGCCGATGCGCACACCCGCCAGCCGCGCGGGATGCGAGGCTGGATCCGGGCGCACGGGAGCGTGCTGAAGAAGTGCTTCGTCGGGCTCATCATGGCGGTGACCGCCGTGCTGATCGGCAAGCTGGCCATGCAGGTCGACTGGCCAGAGGTGCTGGCCGCGGCACGCCGCATCCCGCCGCTTACCATCGCGCTGGGCCTGGCGCTGGCAGCCGCGGGCTATGCCGTATATGCCAGCTTCGACCTGTTGTCGCGCCAGTACGCCGGCCATGACCTTCCCGCCTGGAAAGTGCTGGGCGTCACGGCCATCAGCTATTCGCTGAACCAGAACCTTGGCGTGCTGCTGGGCGGCGTGGCCGTACGCTTCAGGCTGTATGCCAAGCTGGGATTGGACACGCCGACGATCAGCCGGGTCTTTCTTTTCAGCACGGTCACCAACTGGCTTGGCTACGCCTGGCTGGGCGGCCTGCTGTTCGTGGGCGGCTTCGTCCCGACGCCTGAAGGCTGGGGGCTGGGAAAGGGTCTGCTGACGCTGATAGGCGCGGCGCTGCTGGCCATCTCGGCGGGCTACCTGGGCCTGTGTGCATTCTCGCGCAAGCGTGACTGGACGCTACGCGGACAGGAGATCCACCTGCCGTCCTGGCGCATGGCCGGCAGCCAGGCCTTGCTGGGCGCACTGTCGTGGTGCCTGATGGCTGCCATCCTGTATGCCTTCCTGCAAGGCGAGGTCGCCTATCCGACCGTGCTGGGCGTTCTCCTGTGCGCCAGCATCGCCGCCGTGGTCACGCACATCCCGGGCGGGCTGGGCACGACCGAGGCAATCTTCGTCGCCGCGTTGTCCTCGCAATTGCCCCCGCCCACCATCCTGGGCGCCGTGTTGATGTATCGGGCCTGCTATGCCTTGACGCCGCTGGTGCTCGGGTTGGTGGCCTACCTTGCGGTCGAGGCCAGGATGTCCGGCGCCGACACTCGTCACGCGCGGTAAGCGCCTCGTCAGACTTCGCGACAACTGCAACACATTCCCCGCGTGAGGGTGCCCCATGCCCCGCCGTGGCGCTCGCCGGGAGCGCCTTGCGCACCACTTCCGCCCATCGCACTCCGTCACGCGTCATTACACATGGGCGGAACCCGGGACGGAACGGATGCGTAGAGTGAATCCCAATGGGTTGGCCTGAGCATGTTGCCGCCAGCCGCACGTAATGGGAACGAGGCAAATGCCGCCAATTCGAGTGCTGATGGTAACGGCCGAGGCTTACCCCTTGGCGAAGACAGGGGGCCTGGGAGATGCGGTGACCGGCATGGCGCTTGCCATGGGGACTGCCGGCCAGGATGTCCAGGTGCTGCTTCCCGCCTACCCCGGCGTGGTCGACGGTTTGAGTCGTGCGCGCACGGTCGCGCGGCTGCCGGACCTGCCGGGCGGCCCGGCCACCCTGGTGCGTGGCCACTGCCGGTCTTCCGGACTGAGGGTCCTGGCCCTGTGCAACGACGCGCTGTATGACCGTGTCAGTCCCTACGTCGATGGCGAAGGCAAGGAACACCCCGATAACGCCCTGCGCTTCGCGGCGCTGTCCCACGCAGCAAGCTGCATTGCGCAAGGCCTGCCGGGGCTGGATGCGCCACACGTGGTCCACGCGCATGATTGGCACGCCGGCCTGGTGCCGTTGCTGATGCATGCGGCGGGCGTGCGCGGTGTGCGCACCGTCCTGACCCTGCACAACATGGCATTCCAGGGCGCATTCGACATGGCGTGGGCGGACGCCATCCATTTGCCCCGGATATATCGGAACACGCAGCACGCCGTGGCCTGGGACCGGCTCAATTTCCTGAAGGCCGGGATCCTGCACGCCGACCGCGTCACCACCGTCAGCCATCACTACGCCCAGGAAATCCTGACCCCCGCTTTCGGTTGCGGCCTGGATTCCGTCCTGGCTTCGCGCGGCGATGCGCTGATCGCCATCCCGAACGGGATCGACGCGCACGAATGGGACCCCGCGCGCGACCCCGCGCTGGGCGAAGACCGCTACAGCGCCCGCGACACCCGGCCAAAGACGCGTTGCAAAGCCGTCCTGCAGCATGCCTTCGGTCTGCATGCCAGGGAGGACAGCGTCATCATGGCCCTGGGCAGCAGGCTCACCCACCAGAAGATGGCGGACGTGGCGGTGCAGGCGCTGCCGCGCGCGCTGGATGCGCATCCGCGACTGCAGGTGGCGGCCATCGGCTGTGGCGACCCGGCCATGGAGGCCGCGCTGGCCGAGCTTGCGCAACGCTATCCGGGGCGTTGCGGCGTGCACATCGGCTATGACGAGACGCTGGCGCACCGCCTGCACGCCGGCGCCGACATCCTGTTGCATGGCAGCCGCTTCGAGCCCTTCGGCCTGACGCCGCTCTATGCCATGCGCTACGGCACGATTCCCATCGGCTCGCGCGTGGGCGGCATGGTGGACACCATCCGCGATCCGGGCCAGGAAGCGCCGCTCGAGGCCATGCGTTGCGCGACGGGCGTCCTGTTCGAGGGCGACAGCGTCGACGCCATGACGGCCGCCATCGACCGCACGCTGTGCCTGCAACAGCGCCCCGCGCTGTGGCGCGCCATCCAACGCAATGCCATGACCGCCAATTTCAGTTGGGACCATGCGGTCGAGCGGTATGCCGCGCTGTACCGCGACCTGGTGGGCGACCTTGCCGAGGCGGTCGCCCCGCGCGTCGCGGCCCGCCCGAAACCGTCCAGTCTGCTGGCATTGCCGGCACCGGGTCTGGCGGATGACGCCATTCCCGCCGCGGCCTGAGGCCCGCTGCCATGGCTGCCCGGCGCCGCGGCAAAGCCGCCCCACCCGCGGACGCCGCGTTGCACGCTGCGCCCCCCGCCTTGCTGCACGTGGGCCTGGCCGACCTTGGCAAGGCGGATGAGGCGGTTGGCGCCTGGCAGGGGCTGTGCGAGTTCGCGCAGCGCGTGGGCGCCAACGGGGTGTTGGTGGAGCCGCTGTGGCGGCGCGCTGCCGATGCCACGCAGGGCGAAGACCCCCAGGACGGCCACGGCGATGCGGCGCCCGCCGATGCCGACACCAGCACCACCCGCCTGGGCGGGCAAGCCATGCCGACCTTGCTGGCGGACATGGCACGCACTGCACGCGAATACGGACTGGCGTTGGTGGTGGAGGTGGCCCTGGACCGCGCCGCGCGCCACGCCACGGCCGCCACCGCCCTGCCCGAGTGGCTTGCCCAGCCGGTGGATGAGCCCGCCCGCGATCCCCGACAGCCGCCGACTGCGGGCCAAGTCCTGACGTTGCGCGCGGGTGCAGTCCCCCCAGCATTCCTGCAAGCCTGGCATGCGCGCCTGGCGAGCTGGCTGGATGCCGGCGTCGCAGGATTCTGCTTCGATGCGCCACAACGCCTGCCCGCCGCCGATTGGCGGCATCTGCTGGGCGGACTGCGCGGCCATGCCGCGCCCCTGCTTGCCTATGCCTGGACCCACGGCCTGGCGCCCGAACACCTGGCGGGCCTGCGTGGAGCGGGTTTCGATGGCGTCTTCTCTTCCCTGCCCTGGTGGAACTTCCAGGACGACTGGCTTCTGCACGAAGCGCATCGACTGCGCGCCGTGGCCCCGCTCATCGCGCCCGTCGGTGTCAGCCGGGGCACGCCCCACGCCGACCGCCGCATGCTGTGGGCAGCGGCGCTGGCGGGCGACGGCATGCTGCTGCCTGCGCGCACGCTGCTGCCCCCGCGCGAGATCGCGGCGGCAGTGTCCTGCCAGCGCCAACGCCCGCCTGCCGGCACCCTGTACATCGTGGGCGGCCCACCTGGCGGCGCCACCGCGCTGTTGCGGCGCGCCGGTACGCCGCTGGCCATTGCCGACACGGCGGACCTGTTGCTGATCAACCCCGACGCACAGGCGCCGGCGCAGGTGGCGCCCGGCCTCCTGGCCGGCGTCCTGCCGCCCGGCGCACTGCACATCGCGGACGAAGCCGGCACACCCGCCGACCTGCCCGACAGCCTGCCGCCGGGCGCCTGCCTGCGGCTCGCCGTCGGCGCACCGCAGCCCGTCGTGTCGACCGCCTACACCGCCATGCGCCGCCAGGCCCCGCAACGCCTGGCCATCGAAAGCGTGGCGCCGGCCGTCGACGATGGCGCCTTTCCCGCCAAGACCATCACCTATCGGCCACTGGCCGTCAGCGCGGACCTGATCTTCGACGGCCACGACACCCTGGCGGGCGAAGTGCGCTGGCGCGCATTGGACGAAGACACGTGGCAGGTCGC
Source organism: Orrella dioscoreae (assembly GCF_900089455.2). Lineage (NCBI taxonomy): Bacteria > Pseudomonadati > Pseudomonadota > Betaproteobacteria > Burkholderiales > Alcaligenaceae > Orrella > Orrella dioscoreae. Next base: position 795,215 of record NZ_LT907988.1, on the reverse strand, counting down.
GTCGCTGGTTCCCCTGGGCAATGACCGCTGGGCGGCCAGCCTCACGCCTCGGCGCGTCGGCCGCCACGAATTCGCGATCGCCGCCTGGCGTGACACCTGGGCCAGTTTCACGTACGAGTTGCGCAAGAAGCACGAGGCGGGCGTGGCCAGTGGCCTGGAACTCCTGGACGGCGCGGCATTGCTGCGTGCGGCCGCCGCACGTGCGGGCAAGCGCCAGCCCGCCGAGGCGGTGCGCACCGTGAAGGCTGCGCTGCACGCCCTGGGCGACCTGCCTTCCCCGGCTTCCCAAGGCGAACGGCTGGCCGCCGCCGACCTTCCCGCCGCGACCGCCGAGCGTGTGGCCACGCTGCTGGACCCCGCGCTCGCACAGGCCATGCGTCTCGTGGATGACCGCGCCTTCGAGGCCGTCACGCCTGCCTACCCGCTGTGGGTGGACAGGCCGCAGGCCGAATTCGCCAGTTGGTATGAACTGTTCCCGCGGTCGCAATCCAGCGAGCCCGGCCGCCACGGTACCTTCGCCGATGTCGCCCGGCGCCTGCCCGCGCTGCGCGAGATGGGTTTCGACGTGCTGTATTTTCCGCCCATCCATCCCATCGGGCTGTCGCACCGCAAAGGCCGCAACAACAGCCTGATCGCGGCGCCCGGCGACGTCGGCAGCCCTTACGCCATCGGCTCGGCGGAAGGCGGCCATGACGCCATCCATGGGGAGCTGGGCAACCTGCAGGACTTCCTGGCGCTGTTGCGGGACGCTCGTACGCATGGAATGGACGTGGCACTGGATTTCGCCATCCAGTGCTCGCCGGACCATCCCTGGCTGGCCGAGCATCCCGACTGGTTCACCCGGCGCGCCGACGGCAGCATCCGCCACGCCGAGAATCCGCCGAAGAAATATGAAGACATCGTCAACGTCGCGTTCTATGCCGAGACCGGCAAGCGCGCCCGCCAGGCGTCCCTGTGGGAAGCGCTGCGCGACGTGGTGCTGTTCTGGGTGGCACACGGCGTGCGCGTCTTCCGGGTCGACAATCCGCACACCAAGCCCCTGCCGTTCTGGGCCTGGCTGATCGACAGCGTCCAGGATGCGCACCCCGATGTGCTGTTCCTGTCCGAGGCCTTCACCCGGCCCCGCATGATGTTGCGGCTGGCAAAGGTGGGGTTCACGCAGTCGTACACCTACTTCACGTGGCGGCACGGCAAGCAGGAAATCATCGACTACCTGCGTGAGCTCTCGCAGCCTCCGATGGCCGACACCTACCGGCCGAATTTCTTCGTCAACACGCCGGACATCAACCCCTATTTCCTGCAGGGCTCGGGACGCGCGGGTTTCCTGATCCGCGCAGCGTTGGCCGCCACGACCTCCGGGCTGTGGGGCATGTACAGTGGCTTCGAACTGTGCGAGGCCGCGCCGGTGCCGGGCAAGGAGGAATACCTCGACTCCGAGAAGTACGAGATCCGCCAGCGCGACTGGGACCAGCCCGGCAACCTGAACGCGCAGATCGCACGGCTGAACCTCATCCGCCGCCAGAACCCGGCACTGCAGTCGCACCGTGGCTTCCACGTGGCCGAGTGCGCCAACCCCGACCTGCTGTGCTTCTGGAAGGCCACGCCCTGCCACGGCAACATCGTGCTGGGCGTCATCAGTCTCGATCCGCATCGCGTGCAGCAGGGCGAGATGGCATTGCCGCGCTGGCTGGCAGGCAAAGGCCCGGCTGGCATCGTTGCAGAGGACCTGCTGGCGGACGGCACCGAGACGTGGTGGCACGACTGGCACGGCGTGACGCTGACGCCGGATGCGCCCTATCGCCTGTGGCGCCTGACGGCGGCCGCGCCATGAATTCGTCCATGTCGCCCCCGGCCGCCGCGCCGATTCCCGTGCTGGGCGTGCAGACGGCGCCAGGCTTGGCGCTGACGCCCCAAGCCTGCGCACAGCTCGAGACCGAGGTGCTGCCGGTCTTTCTCGCCACCCGCCGCTGGTTCCCGCAAGACCGCGACGGGCTTCCCGTGCGCGTGGCGGCCCTGACGCCCTTGCCCGACACGACCCCCGGCGTGTCGCTGGTGCTGGCCGAACTCGAAACGCCCGGCGCACCTGAAGGAGAACGCATCCTCCTGGTGCTGTCGGCCAGCTGGGAAACGCTGCCCGAGGCACCGTTGGCGCGCCTGGCGTTCGCCGGACGCGAGGGCTGGCTGGCAGAGGCAGCCGATACGACGGCGTTCACGCAAGCCATGCTCGCGGCGCTGCGCGCGACATGGCGTGCAGGCCAGCTTCGGGCCGTGCCCGAAGCTGGCCTGGCGTCGCTGGCATTGCCCGATCCGCTCGCGGTCCAACCCATCCGCGGCGAGCAGTCCAACAGTTCGGTCGTCGTGGGAAAGGCCGCGGTGCTCAAGCTGATACGTCGCGTCGCGCCCGGCGTGTCGCCCGAAACCGAAATGACTCGGCACCTGACACGCGCGGGATTCACCCATGCCCCTGCCTTGCTGGGCGCGTTGCAGCAGGACCTGACGCCTGGCCCCCGCACGCTGGCCGTCCTGCATGCCTATGTGCCGAACCATGGCGACGCCTGGGGCTGGACCCTGGCACAAGGCGAGGCAGCCCTGCGCGCCGCGCGCCAGTCGGGACAGCCCCCCGACTGGACCCCCTTGCAACGCATGACGGCCCGCATCGGCCAGCGCCTGGGCGAAATGCACGCGGTGCTGGCGCGGCCATCGGAGGACGCCCGCTTCGCGCCCGAACCCGCCAGCGCGCGGCACCTGTCGTCCCGCGCCACCCAGGTCCAGGACACGCTCGCGCGGGCGCTGGCAGCACTGGCGCCGCGCCTGGCTGACATGCCAGCGCGCGAACGGGAAGCGGCGCAGTGGCTGGTGGCCCGCCGGTCCTGGCTGGACGCCCACATCCAGGCACTGTGCCAGGCCGAGCTGGGCCAAACGCGCATCCGGGTGCACGGCGACTTCCACCTGGGCCAGGTATTGCTCAGCCCCGATGACGCCACGCTCATCGATTTCGAGGGCGAGCCCGCCAACCCGCTGTCGGTGCGCCGCGCCCGCCACAGCCCCTACAAGGACGTCGCAGGCCTGCTGCGCTCGCTCGACTACGCCGCGGCGATGCTGTCGCGGCAGGCGGCTGACCTGGCCGCCCTCGCCACTTTCCACGCGGCGACCGCCCCGGCCTTCCTCGATGCCTACCACCATGCCCATCCTGACGCGGGGTGCCAGGACGCCGGCCGCCGCGCGGCCCTGCTCGACCTGGGTCTGCTGGAAAAAGCAGCCTACGAAATCGTCTACGAATGCGCACATCGACCCGATTGGATAAACATCCCCGTGAACGGTCTGGCCAGGCTGGTCCAGGCAGCGGAGGGGCGCCAATGATCCCCGCCGACGATCCATCGCCCGATGCGCTGCGGGCCCTGCTCGCTGGCGAACATGGCCAGCCTTTCGCAGTGCTGGGCGTGCACGACAGTGGCGCTGGCCGGGTGCTGCGCGCGCTGCAACCCGGCGCCTCGGCGGTGACGGCAACCCTCGCGGACGGCACCGACGTGCCGCTGGACGACGCGGGCGGGGGCCTCTTCGTCGGCGTGCTGCCGACCGGCAGGAACGACCCCGTCCCGGCCTATCGCCTGCGCATCGACTGGTCTGGCGTGCAGCAGGACACGGCGGACGCCTATGCCTACGGCACGCAGATCGACGAGACCGACCTGGCCGGCCTGGCTGCGGGCGACTGGCGCTGCGCCCGTCGCGCGCTGGGCGCACACTGGCTGCGCCACGGCGAGGTCGAAGGCGTGCGCTTCTCTGTCTGGGCGCCGAATGCGCGGCGGGTGGCGGTGGTGGGCGACTTCAACAGCTGGGACGGGCGCCGCCACGGCATGCGGCTGCGCCATACCGCGGGCGTCTGGGAAATCTTCGTGCCCGGCGTACAAGCCGGCCAACGCTACAAGTACCAGGTCCATGGCGCAGACGGCCTCACGACCCTGCGCGCGGACCCCGTGGCCTGGCGCAGCGAACCCTCGCCCGGCACCGCCTCCCTGGTCGCCGACCCCACCGCCTTCGCCTGGACCGACACGGACTGGCTGACCCGCCGCGCGGCGCGGCAGGCGCCGGACGCGCCAATGGCCATCTATGAGTTGCATGCCGGCTCGTGGCTGGCCGACGACGCGGGTCCTGACGATACCTGGGACTTGCTGGCCGAGCGCTTGCCCGCCTACGCCAAGGCCATGGGCTTCACGCACATCGAACTGCTGCCCGTCATGGAGCATCCCTTCGGCGGCTCGTGGGGCTACCAGCCGCTCGGCATGTTCAGTCCCTGCGGGCGCCTCGGCACGCCAACGTCCTTCGCGCGTTTCGTGGACCGCTGCCACGCAGAGGGCATCGGCGTACTGCTGGACTGGGTGCCTGCACACTTTCCCAACGATGCCCATGGACTCGTGCATTTCGACGGCACCGCGCTGTACGAATACGCCGACCCGCGCGAAGGCTTCCATCCAGACTGGAACACCTGCATCTACAACCTTGGCCGCAACGAGGTTCGCGCCATGCTGGTGGCCAGCGCCATGCACTGGCTGCAGCACTACCACGTCGACGGACTGCGCGTGGACGCGGTGGCCTCCATGCTGTATCGCGACTACAGCCGCAAGCCGGGCGAGTGGATTCCCAACCACCTGGGCGGTCGCGAGAATCTGGAGTCGGTCGCCTTCCTGCGCCAGATGAACGAGGCCGTGCATGACGCTGCGCCCGGCGCGATCACGGTGGCCGAGGAATCGACCGCCTGGCCCGGCGTGACCGCCCCGGTGGCGCGCGATGGCCTGGGCTTCGACTACAAATGGAACATGGGCTGGATGCACGACACCTTGCGCTACATGGCGCACGAACCGGTACATCGCGCCTACCACCACGATGACATGACCTTCGGCCTGGTCTATGCGTATTCCGAGCATTTCGTCCTGCCGCTGTCGCACGATGAGGTGGTGCACGGCAAGGGTTCGCTATTGAACAAGATGCCCGGTTGGCACGGCGACAAGCTGGCCAACCTGCGCGCCTATTACGGTTTCATGTGGAGCCATCCCGGCAAGAAGCTGCTGTTCATGGGGGGTGAACTGGCCCAGCGCAGCGAATGGAATCACGATGCCACCCTGCCCTGGGCGCAGCTGGACGACACCGGCCACCGCGGCGTGCAGCGCCTGGTGGCCGACCTGAATCACCTGTACGCGGCCTTGCCGGCCTTGCACGCGCTGGATTGCGACCCCGACGGCTTCCGCTGGGTCGTGGGCGACGACCGCGGCAACAGCGTGCTGGCCTACCTGCGCAGCGACCGCCGGCAATGGGTGCTGGCCGTCTGCAATTTCACCCCGGTCGTCCGCGAAGGCTATCGCATCGGCGTGCCCGCCGCCGGCCGTTGGCGGGAATGCCTGAACACCGACGCCGCAACCTATGGCGGCGGCAACCAGGGCAATGCGGGCGGCGTGCACGCCGACCCCATTGCCGCCCATGGCATGGCGCACTCCCTTGTGCTGCGCCTGCCTCCCCTGACCACGCTGCTGTTGACCCCCGAGGATTGATCCATCATGGCCAGCCCCACAATCGACCGGCTGCTGCCGGGCCAGCCTTATCCGCTGGGCGCCACCAGCGATGGCCTGGGCGTGAATTTCGCGGTGTTCTCCGCCCATGCCACCCGCATGGAACTGTGCGTGTTCGATGCGCGCGGCCGCCACGAGATGCGCCGCTACGACTTGCCGGAGTGCACCGACGAGGTCTGGCACGGCTACCTGCCCGATGCCCAGCCTGGCCTGGTGTACGGCTATCGCGCGCACGGCCCGCATGATCCGGACAACGGCCACCGCTTCAATCCCCACAAGCTGCTGCTCGATCCCTACGCGCGCCAACTTACCGGCGCGCCGCGCTGGCACGATGCGCTGTTTGGCTATCGCATGGGGCACAGCCGAGCCGACCTGTCGCTGGACCGCCGCGACAGTGCGCCCTACATGCCCAAAGCCATCGTGCTGGACGACGCCTTCAACTGGGGCGGCGCGCGGCGCCCGCAGACGCCCTGGGAGCGCACGGTGATCTATGAAATGCACCTGCGCGGCGCCTCCATGCAACGCGAAGACCTGCGGCCGCCGCTGCGCGGCACCGCGACGGCGCTGGCCGACCCGCGCTTCATCGATCACCTGGGCAAACTGGGCGTGACGGCGGTCGAACTGCTGCCCGTGCATGCCTTCCTGCAGGACAGCTTCCTGGTGGACCGGGGCCTGCGCAACTATTGGGGCTACAGCACGCTGTGCTTTTTCTCGCCCGAGCCCGCCTACCTGGGCGACGGCGGACCCAACAGCCTGAAGCAGGCCATCCGGCGCCTGCACGGCGCCGGCATCGAAGTGATCCTGGACGTGGTCTACAACCACACCTGCGAGGGCAGTGAACTGGGGCCCACGCTGTCTTGGCGCGGCCTGGACAACGCCAGCTACTACCGCCTGATACCCGGCGAGGAACGCTACTACATCAACGACACCGGCTGCGGCAACACGGTCAACCTGTCGCATCCGCGCGTCCTCCAGATGGTGCTGGACTCACTGCGCTACTGGACCGAGGCCTACCAGGTGGACGGTTTCCGCTTCGACCTGGGCGTCACACTGGGCCGCGAGGGCACCGGCTTCGATCCTGGCTCGGGCTTCTTCGATGCCATCCTGCAGGACCCGGTGCTGGCCACGCGCAAGCTCATCTCCGAGCCCTGGGACATTGGGCCCGGTGGCTACCAGCTGGGCAACCATCCGCCCCGCTTCGCGGAGTGGAACGACCAGTTCCGCGACGGCGTGCGCCGCTTCTGGCGCGGCGACGAAGGCATGCGCGGCGCGCTGGCCAGCAACCTGTCCGGCTCGCGCGAATTGTTCGACAAGCGACATCGCCGGCCCTGGGCGTCCGTCAACTTCGTCACCGCGCACGACGGCTTCACCCTGGCCGACGTGGTGAGCTACACGGAACGGCACAACGAGGCCAACGGCGAGGAAGGCCGCGACGGCCACAGCGAGAACTACAGCGCCAACTGGGGCGAGGAAGGCGAGACGGAGGACGCCGGTATCCTGGCACAGCGCGCACGCGTGCAGCGCGCCATGCTGGCCACCATCCTGCTCTCGGACGGCACGCCGATGCTGCTGGCAGGCGACGAGTTCGGCAATTCGCAGTCGGGCAACAACAACGCCTATTGCCAGGACAACCCGATCTCGTGGCTGGACTGGCAGGTCGCGGCCAGCCCGGCAGGCCAGGCGCTCACGCGCTTCGTGGCGCAGGCCGTGTCCTTGCGCCGCGCGCACGCCAGCCTGCGCACGGCGCGCTATACCGACGTGGCCGAAGCGCTCACGCCCGGTCTCTCCCGCCTGGCCTGGTTCGACGCGCAGGCCCGCTTCATGGACCAGGCGGCCTGGGAGAATCCGCAGGATCGCGCGTTGCAGCTTCGCCGCGTGGCCGAACACGACGACGACCCGACTCAACTGGATGTCACGCTGCTGCTCGTCAATGGCGGCGCCGAGCCTGTCGACTTCCAGCTTCCCGAGCCACGGCTGGCGTGGCAGGTGTGCCTGGACAGCGGCGAGCCCGAGCGTCGCGACGCGCCGGGTGTTTCGGTCACGGTCGGCCCGCATGCCCTGATGATGCTTTGCGCCCAGGCCGACCGCGCCTCGCCCCACGCGCCTCCCGTTCCTTCCCCAAAAAAGACCGATGCCCGGAAATCCGCTACCCACGCTTGATCCTCCCGCGCCGGCGGACACCACGTGGCGCTTCGGCGCCGCCCTGCTGTCGAACGGCAAGGTGCGCTTCCAGTTGTGGGCGCCCAATGCCGCGCCCGGCCTGACGCTGGAGGTGGACGGGCACGCGCCCGTGCCGCTGGTGCCCGACGCGCAAGGCTTTGCCGTTGCCGACGTGGCCTGCGCGCCCGGCACACGCTATCGCTATCGCCTGGCGGACGGCCGCGCGGTGCCCGACCCCGCCTCGCGCCTGCAGGCGGGCGACGTGCACGACGACAGCGTGGTGGCCTCTCCCGTGGGCTACGCCTGGCAGCATGCTCAGTGGACGGGGCGTCCGTGGCGCGACAGCGTGATCTATGAACTCCATCCCGGCCTGGCGGGCGGCTTCGCCGGCATCACGCGCCAATTGCCCGACCTCGCCGCGCTGGGCATCACATTGCTGGAATTGATGCCCATCGCCGATTTCCCCGGCACGCGCAACTGGGGCTACGACGGGGTGCTGCCGTTCGCGCCGGACAGCGCCTACGGCACGCCGGACGCGCTCAAGGCCATGGTCGACACCGCCCACGGCCTTGGCATGGGTGTCATGCTGGATGTGGTCTACAACCACTTCGGACCGGATGGCAACTATCTGGCCGACTACGCCGGCGACTTCTTTCGCGACGACATCAAGACCCCGTGGGGCTCGGCGATCGACTTCCGCCGCCCCGCCGTGCGCCGCTATTTCCAGGAAAACGCCCTGTACTGGCTGCAGGAGTACCGCTTCGACGGACTGCGGCTGGACGCGGTGCACGCCATCGCCGACCATGGCTGGCTGCCCGAACTAGCCGCAACGCTGCGCGCCAGCCTGCCCGGCCGTCACGTTCACCTGGTGCTGGAGAATGACGACAACGCCGCCCACCTGCTCGAACAGGGCTACGACGCGCAATGGAACGACGATGCGCACCACGTCCTGCACCACTTGCTGACTGGCGAAACACGCGGCTATTACGCCGGCTACACCGGCCAACCCGGTGCCGACCTTGCGCGCGCGCTGTCCGAGGGTTTCGTCTATCAGGGGCAACCGTCGGCGCATCACGGCGGTACCCCGCGTGGCGAGCCCAGTGCCCACCTGCCGCCGCTTTCGTTCGTTACCTTCCTGCAGAACCATGACCAGGCCGGCAACCGCCCGCTGGGCGAACGGCTGGTCCACCTGACCGAGCCGGCGCGCCTGCGCGACGCGGTGGCACTGCAGCTGTTGTGCCCCCATGTGCCGCTGATCTTCATGGGCGAGGAATTCGGCGCGCGCACGCCCTTCCTTTATTTCACCGACCACCTCGACCCCGCGCTGGCCCAGGCCGTGCGCGACGGCCGCCGTGGCGAGTTCGCCGGTTTTTTCGATGACGGCGACACGCGCAGGGTGCCTGATCCCAACGCGGCCCGCACCCATGCGGACTCCGATCCCTGGACGAGCCCACCGGCCGATGCGGACGACTGGCGACGCCTGTATCGCAGCTTGCTGGCCTTGCGCCGCGCACACCTGGCGCCACGCCTGGAGGGCTGCGAAGCCACCCACGCGCAGGCGCTGGACGACCGGGCCGTCCACGTGGCCTGGCGCCTGCAAGACGGCACCCGTCTGGCCGTGCTGGCCAACTTCGGGCCCGCGTCCGTCGCGTTGCCCCAGCTTGCGCAAGACGATGCACGCCTGCCCTGCCTGTGGGAAAGCCGACCCGAGGCCGCCCGCGGGGCGGCCTCGGGAACCTTGCCGCCGGGCGTCACCTGGTTCCTGGAGGATGCCCGATGAACGCCGCCCACCCGCCCCAGGACGCGCACGTCACGCTGGCCCAGGCCGTCGGCCTGGCGGTGGACTGGACCGATGCCCACGGCCAGCCCCAACGTGTCTCGCCGGACAGCCAGCGCATGCTGCTGGCGGCCATGGGCCTGGACGGCGATCCGGCCGAGACACTGCACGCGCTGACGCAGAAACACGCCCAGGTCCGCGACTTCCACATCGGTGACGCAGGTGGTGTGTGGGTGGTACGCGCGGCGCGCCCGCCCGGCACGCACTGGCTGGACGAGACAGGCCGGCCGCACATGTGCCCGGCCCTGCCAGACCTGCCCGGGCACTGGCGGGTCCGGCTGCCAAGCCAGCCCGGCTATTACCGCTGCCTGCACGAGGGCCGCGACGTGACCGTGGCCGTCGCGCCGGCACGCTGCCCCACGCCTGCCGACCGGCTGGGCGGCGCCACACGTGCCTGGGGGGTGGCGGCGCAGCTCTACAGCCTGCGCGCAGCCAGCGCCGAGCGCCACGCAGGCGGCCACGGCGACTTCGCGGCCCTGTCGGACCTGGCACGGGCCGCGGCCCGGCAGGGTGCGCAGGCCGTCGCCATCAGTCCCGTGCACGCCGGGTTTGCCAGCGCGCCCGAGCGCTACAGTCCTTACTCTCCCTCCAGCCGGCTGTTCCTGAACATCCTGTACGGCAATCCGGAAGGCGTGCTGCCGGCCGCGCTGCTGCAGGCCGCGCGCACGGACCTGGCGCAGCCAGACCTGGCGGCGCTGGAGGCCGCGCCCTTGATCGACTGGCCGGCCACGCATGCCGCCCGCCTCGCCTGGTTGCGTGCGCTTCACGCACGCCTGGGCGCGGCGCCAGGTGACGTCCAGGCACGCTTCCAGGCCTTTCGCACGGCGGGCGGGCAGGCCCTGCGCGATCACGCCGTGTATGAAAGCCTGGCCACCGTACATGGCTCGGATTGGCGCGCCTGGCCCGACGCCCTGCGTCAGCCTCGTTCCGCCGCCGCCGACGGATTCGCCGCGACCCACGCGCACGACGTGCAGTTCCACCAGTTCGCGCAATGGCTGGCGGCGGAAAGCCTCGCCCGTGCCCAGCACACCGCGCGCGAGGCAGGCATGCGCATCGGCCTGCTGGCCGACCTCGCCATCGGCACCGACCCGCGCGGCAGCCAGGCCTGGAGCGATCCCGACAGCCTGCTGCCTGGCGTGGCGGTGGGCGCCCCGCCCGACATCCTCAACCGTGCCGGCCAGGACTGGGGACTGACCGCATTCTCGCCACGCGGCCTGCGCACACGCGGCTACGCGCCTTTCATCCAGATGCTGCGGGCGGCGCTGGCGCATGCGGGCGGCGTGCGGATAGACCACGTGCTGGGCATGGCGCGCCTGTGGCTGGTGCCGCAAGGGGCCTCGCCCGCGCAGGGCGCCTACCTGCACTACCCGCTGGACGACCTGCTGCGCCTGACCCGCCTGGAGGCGTGGCGCCACGAGGCGGTGGTGGTGGGCGAGAACCTGGGTACCGTGCCCGCCGGCTTCAACGCGCGGCTGGCGGCCTCCGGCGTCCTGGGCATGGACGTGCTGTGGTTCGCACAAGCCGAGGACGGCACGCCGCTGCCGCCTGCCGCCTGGTCGCCCGACGCGGTGGCCATGACCACCACGCACGACCTGCCCACGCTGTCGGGCTGGTGGCAAGGCACCGATATCGGGTGGCGCGCGCGGCTGGGCCAGTATGCCGGCGACGGCACCGACGTGGCACCCGCCGCCGACCCGCCCCAGGCCGCCGCCCAGACCGAAGCCCAGGCGCGTGCCCAGCGCGACCGCGAACGGCACGCCCTGTGGCAGGCCATGCGGCACGCAGGCGTCACGGACCTTGCCTCGCCAGAGGGCGCCCCTGCCGGCGGCCCGCCCTGCGCCACGCCGGATCGTGCACTACTGGCCTATGTGGCGTCGAGCCCCACCGCGTTGGCACTGTTCCCGCTGGAAGACTTGGCCGGCCTTGAGGAGCAACCCAACCTGCCCAACTCGGGCGATGCCCACCCCAATTGGCAACGGCGCCTGCCCACGGACCCGGCCACCTTGCTGGCGGAGCCGGCGTGCGTGGCGCGCATCGCGGCCATTCGCCGCGCCAGGACGACATCATGACCCCGCGCGCCACCGCCCGCCTGCAATTGCATGCCGGTTTCACGCTTGCCGACGCGCAGGCCCAGGTCGACTACTACGCCGCGCTGAGCATCAGCCACCTGTACCTGTCGCCCGTCACGCGCGCGCGCGCCGGCTCCACGCATGGCTACGATGTTATCGACCACGGTGCCGTCGACCCGGCACTGGGCGGCGAGGCCGCGCTGCGGGCGCTGGCCCAGGCCGCGCGCGCGCAAGGCATGGGCCTGGTCCTGGACATCGTGCCCAACCACATGGCCGTCCACGCCGACAACGCCTGGTGGTGGGACGTGCTGCAGCACGGACCCGCCAGCGCGCACGCAGGCACCTTCGACATCGACTGGCGCCCCGCCGACCCCGACCTGGCCGGCAAGGTGCATCTGCCCGTACTGGGCCAGGCCTACGGCGCCTGCCTGGCGCGCGGCGACCTGACACTGGCCCACGACGACGCGCGCGGCTATGTGCTGCGCGCCCACGACGCTCCCTACCCGGTCGCCCCCGGCACCCTGGCGCCCGCGGGCACGGTGGCCGAGACGCTGGCGCACCATGACCCGTCCAGTCCCTGCGGGCGCACGCGCCTGCACGCGCTGCTCCAAGCCCAGCATTACCGCCTGGCCTGGTGGCGCACCGCGCCCGACCAGATCAACTGGCGCCGTTTCTTCGAGATCACCGAACTGGCCGGCGTGCGCGTGGAAGACCCGGCCATCTTCGACGCGGTCCACAGCCTTGTGCTGCGGCTGTATGCCGAGGGCATCGTCGAAGGGCTTCGCATCGATCACATCGACGGCCTGGCGGACCCCGGCGGCTATGCACACCGCCTGCGCGAGGCCATGACACGCGCCCGCCCGGACGTCCCGCCCTACATCGTCGTCGAGAAGATCCTGGCGGAAGACGAAATCCTGCCCGGGACATGGCGCGTGGCCGGCACCTCCGGCTATGACTTCATGGACCAGGTGGGCGCACTGCTGCACGCCCCGCAGGCCCGGACCGTGCTGGACGAAGGCTGGCGCGCGCTGACGGGCGATGCCCGCTCGCCGCGCGTGCAATGGCAGGCCGCCCGCCACCGCATGATCACGCGCCACTTCCCCGCCGAGCGTGCGGCGCTCGTGCGCTGCCTGCTGCGCCTGGCCCGCCTCGATCCGTGCACGCGGGATTGGAGCGCCGTCGCCATCGACCGCGCCCTGTCGGCCGTCCTGGTCGCATTTCCCGTCTACCGCAGCTATGCCGACGCGCGCGGCCGCGACGCCGCCGATGCCGCCGTGTGCCAGCAAGCCTGGCGCGATGCACGCGTGCTGCTGGACAGCCGCCCGGGCGATCCGGCCCACGACCTCCTGCCGGTACTGGACGCATGGCTGGGCGGCACTCCCCTCCCATCGGACCCCGCCACGCGTGCCCTGCGCGAGGAAGCGCTGCGCCGCTTCCAGCAACTGACGCCGCCGCTGGCCGCCAAGGCGCTGGAAGACACCCTCTTCTATCGCCATGGTCCGCTGCTCTCGCGCAACGAGGTGGGCGCGGCGCCCGGGGCGCTGTCCTTGCCCCCCGCCCGGTTCCTGGCGCTGGCGCGCATACGCGGCCAGGATTTTCCCGGCGCCTTGCTGGCCACCGCCACCCACGACCACAAGCGTGGCGAGGACGTGCGCGCGCGGCTCGCCTCGGCCACCGAGGACGCGGCGACGTGGCACGACACCTTGTCGGCCTGGACGCGTGACTGGCACGTGGATAGGCCGGGCAAGGACGCACCGCTGCCGGCGGATCGCTACATGCTGCTGCAGACCCTGGTGGGAGCATGGCCCGTCGGCCTGTCGCCGGACGATGCAAAGGGTGTCGCCGACTTCATCGGCCGCGTCGGCGCCTGGCAGGAAAAAGCCCTGCGCGAAGCCAAGCTGCGCACCGACTGGTATGCCCCCGACACGGACTACGAAGCCGCCTGCGCGGCGTTCCTCCAGGCCATTGCGGACACGCCCGCAAGGCTTGCCGCCCTGTCCCGGCAAGTCGATGCCCTGGCAGGCCCGGGCATGATCAATGGTCTCTCGCAGACCTTGCTGCGCCACACCGTACCGGGCGTGCCTGATCTCTACCAGGGTCGGGAAAGCTGGGATTTCAGCCTGGTCGACCCCGACAACCGGCGCGAGGTGGACTACGCCGCCTTGCGCCAGGGCCTGGCCAATTCACCCGCCGCCACGGACGTCCACGCCTGGACCGACGGGCGCATCAAGCAGGCGCTGGTGCAGCGTTGCCTGGCGCATCGCCAGTCGCAAGCTGCCCTGTACGCCGCCGGCGAGCTCCAGCCGCTGGCGGTGGCGGGCACGCGGTCGGCCAACATCCTGGCGTTCCTGCGCCGGCATGGCCCGGCGCGACTGCTGGTCGTCGTGCCCTTGCACTGCACGCAAACCATGCCCTGCGCCGGTGCGAAGCCCGGCCAGGTAACGCCGGCCAGCGCGGCGTATTGGGGGGACACCCGCATCGTGTTGGACGACACGGACAGGCCAGCGCAGGCTTGGGACATCCTGCACGACGTTCCCGTCGCGATCGACGGCGACCTGCCCGTGCACGCGCTGCTGCGCGAATGGCCGGTCGCCGCCTGGCAGTGGCGCCAGGCAGGCTGAGCGGCCCGGCGGGCGAACACTAGGGCACCAGCGCGGGCACGGCGCTGGCCACGCGCAGGCACAAGCCTTCGTAACCTTCCAGCCGCAATGCCAGGCGCCCATCCTCGCCCAGGTCGCCCTCGATGCGCTCGTTGATCATGTCCACCACCGGCCCGGGCGCGGTATCTGCCAGCTGGATCACCTCTTCCAACGGCTCGGCGCCGAAATTCAATGCCGTCACCTGCGTGCCGCGGCCCGCGGGCAATTCGTGGATCATCACCAGCAAGCCCGGCGCCACCACGTCGGGAATGGGCAATTGCCTGCTCTCGGCGATGCCGTGCGCCTGCCGCAACGCCAGCAGTTTCTTCACCTGGCTGGCGAACGAGTCCGGATCCTCCAGCTGCGCCTGGATGCTGCCGTACAGGCAGCGTGCGCGCGGCAAGCCTTCGCCAGACAGCGCCGCGTCCGGGTTCGCGTCGATGAGGTCATAGGCCCCGCGGGCGATCCAGCGCGTATCGCCATCGGCCATCCGGTCGGCGACCTGCTCGGCGGGCAAGGGCAACGCCCCCACCAGGTCCCAACCCGACAACGCAAAGACGCCCGGCTGCAGCGCGTTGTACATGGCCATCAGCAGGTGCAGTTGCCGGATGCGCACGATGTCTTGAGGTTCCAGCGTGTCCAGGTCGCGGATGCCCAGCGCCGCGGTCGCGATGCTGGCCGACGTGCAGGCGATGCCGTTGGTCACGAAGCGCAGGTTGTAGGGGGCGTGCTCGCCGCTCAGACGCTCGTACACCGTCTCGCGGATGTGCTCACGCAGGATCGCGCCAGGCCAGGTCTGGCCACGGAAGATGAAGGGCGTATCGGCGTGCAGCGTCCAGAAGTGCACCAGCTCCAGCGTCAGCTCATCGTGGTTTTGCAAGGCGTGGATCAACGAGGCAGGATCGATGCCGAACTGGTGCACGGTGCGCAGCATCAGGCGCAGGAATTCGGTGTCGCCCGTCAGCAGCGCGTGCTGGTAGGCTGGCCGGGTGATGAAGTCATAGGACAGGTCCGCCCCCCCTTGCGACATGGCCGCGATGTCATCCACCGTCAGGTTCAATTCCTGGAAGCTGAACCCCCCTGCCTTGCGGATCATCCCCCCCACTATCTGGTTGCCCACGATGGACAAGGGGTGGCCTTCCGACCAGGCCTTGTCCTGGGCGCGTCGCTCCACGCCCAGGAAACCGTTGGCGTCCAGCCGTAGTCCGCGCGCGCCCATCACATCCAGGCTGTGCAGGGCGTCGCCCACCACCATCTGCTGCGCGGCGAAACTCGGGTCCAGCCAGTTCAGCGAGGGCTGGCCCTCCTTGAAGTAATGCAGGTAGACCCAGCGTCGCAGCTTGCCATCCGCGCCCATCACTTCGCCCGTGGCGCTCCAGTCGGTTTCCTTCACGCCCGGCTCGAAAAAGATCACGCGCTGCAGCTGCCCCACGATGTAGCACTTCTCCTTCAGCGCATCCACTGTTTCCGGGCTCAGGTTCACCGCGTCGCGGCCCTCGGGCACGTCAGGCAACAAGCCCCAGTCGTCGGCCTTGATCTCCACCATGTGATAAAGCCCGGGGTAATCCCCCACCGCCATCTCGGCCAGGCGAAAATCGGCGCCCTTGCCCGTGTGCGAGGGAATCACGTCATCGATGACGACGGCATTGAAGGCAGAGGCCATACGGCTGACGGCGATGAACTCCTCCTCGGTGCCGAAGCGCGGGTCGATGTCCAAGCCGATCCGGTCGAAATTGCCATCGATGGTCGGGGTAAACGCATCGCCACGCAGCCCGCCGCTGCGCTTGGTCGGTCCCACATGGATGGCCTGCACGCCGATGGACGACAGGGCCTGCCACAAGTCGGCGCTGCCCAGGCTCTTCAGCACGGAATCGCCCTTTGCCGTGATGACCGCCCCCGGATAGGCCGTGAACCACACCGAAGCGATGGCCAGGGCACGCCGGGGGTGGGCTTGCGCATAGGGATTGAGCCACATGCGCGCCTGCCCCCCGTAGCTGCGCGCACGATCGCGCGCCTGCGACAGCATCGACTGGTCGATGAGCCACTGAAGGGTGCCCGAAGACGGGGTGTCCGGAGAAGACGCCGACATCGCAAACGCTCCTGTACGCGGCCTCATGGCCCGATAGGAAACTCTATGCCTTCGGCGCGCGCCCATCCCGTAGCAGAGCGTCAGGAATGGCAACCAGACCCTGCGGCCACGCCAGGGCTCAGCGCATCGTCAGCGTCGCCTCGATGACCTTGAACGTCGGCGCCAGTTGCCGCCACGCATCCTTGGCCAGGTGGGCGGGCTTGCGCAACGCGGCGCCCAGGTCGGTTTCCTCGAAGCGTTCGCCCTTGCAGGCGAACACGATGCAGTTGGTCATGTCATCGTCGATGACTTCGAACAGCGCCGTCCCGAACACCGCGCGCAGGTGATCGAGGCACACCTGGCAGGTCTCGCTTTCCAGGTGCAGGTTCAGCACCAGGATGCCCTGGGGCGAAAGCGCGCGATGACAGTCCCTGAAGAACCCGGCTTCACACAGGGCGGCCGGCATGCCCTTGCCGTCATAAGCGTCGACCAGCAAGACGTCCGCCGGCGCGGGATCGCCTTGCAAGTAGGCCTTGCCGTCCGCCTGGATGATGCGAAAGCGCGCGTCGTCGGCCGGCACCCTGAACGCCTCTCGCAAGGCGATGACGCCCGGATCGATCTCGACCACCTCGATGTCGGCCTGCGGCAGGTAACGATGGCAGAACTTCGGCAAGGAACCGCCGCCCAGGCCGATCATCAGGATGCGGGCCGGCGCGCTGTCGAACAGCAGGAAACCCATCATCAGGCGGGTGTACTCCAGGTCCAGCGCATGCGGGTTCAGCAGGGACATGCTGCTCTGGATCGACGGGGAGCCGGCAAACTGCAGCGTCAGGGCTTCTCGAGTCTGGCGCAACTGGGCCTGGCCGGGCGGCAGGTCATGGACGGGTGGGGCGGGTGGCATCGGCTGGGGGACGGGAACGAAGAACGCGCCTAGCATAGCCGCCCGGCCCGGGCGCAGGCGTGGCCTTCGTGGGCCTGGCGGCATGGCTGGCGCTGACGGAGCGCTAAAGAAACGCCGAAGCCGGCCCTAGGGCGCTTGCTGCGGGGGCACGCGCAGGGTCACCCGCGTGCCGCGTGCCGGCGCGCTGTCCACCGCCACGCTGCCGCCCAGGCGTTCGGCGCGCAGGCGCATGCCTGTGAGGCCACGGCCTGTCCCGCCCCCGCTCTCTGCGGCCACCGCAGCATCGAAGCCCTTTCCGTCGTCCTGCACCTGTATGCGCAGATCCTGCCCGTCCTGCCCGATCTCGATGTGCAGGTGGCCGGGTTGCGCATGCTTCAAGGCATTGTTGATGGCCTCCTGCACGATCCGCAGGATGGACAATGCGCCGCCCGCATTCAGGCCAGCCAGCGGCGGCATGGCCTCGGCATTCCAGCTCAGCCGGATGCCCAGCGCCGCCAGGCGCGGCGCCAGCCGGAAGCGCAGGTTGCCCAGCAAGGGCAGCACGTCGCCGCCAGACACGTCCAGCGAATCGATGATCAGCCTCAAGTCCTGCAAGGACTCGTCGATGACCAGCGCCAATTCGCCCCGGTCCACATCCTGCCGCAAGGCCAGGCGCTTGGCGGTGATCAGCTGGGCGCCCATGCCGTCATGCATGTCCTGCAGGATGCGCGCCCGCTCCGCGTCGACGGCCTCGCCGCGGCTGCGCAATGCGGCATCCCGGTCCTGCACGAAGCGCTCTGCCAGGATCAACACCATCAACGCGCACAACGGCACGCCCGCCGCGGTGTTGTAGCGGAAGGCATCCCAGTGCGTCACGTCCAGCGTCAGGATGCTGGCGTGCACGAACGTGGCCGCCCACACCAGCGCCGTCAGGGCCAGCAGCAACATCCGGAGCGAACGCTGCAGCCAGGCGGTCTGCAGCAGCAGCGCCAGCACGTAGGCAACCAGCACATAGAAAGGCATCAACAACAGCGAGACCAGGTCCGTGGCCAGGCCCAGCGGAATCGTCGCCACCACGGACCCGATCACCAGCAAGGCCACCGCGACGATCCAACGCGGCAGTCGGGGCCGGCGCAACACGGACAGGCGGTAGGCGACGTGGCACAGGCAACTCAAGCCCGCGGCGACCGCCGCCACGCGCAGGACGCCCACCTCGCTGCGCGTGAGGGGCAGGTCGTGCACCAGGTCCAGGATCAGGGCAATCGCGGCGAAGGCCACTGTCATCGGGATGTCGAGATACTGGCGGCGCCGATAGGCATACGCGCAGGCCAATGCCATCGCCGACAGCATCAGGATGCCCAGCACGTAAGGCATGGCGGTGCTGAGCAGGCGTTGCGGCATCATCATCGCCGAGACGACCGGCGCCGGCCCCAGGCGCGGCGCGGACAGGCCGCTGCGCACGCCCGGATCGCCCAGCAGGCGAACCAGGATCTCGTTGTGCCCCGCCCTGAACATGCGGGAGGGCAGTTCGAAATACAGCGGCTGGTCGTTGAAGCGCAGCTCACGTCCGCCCGGCGCCTCGTCGGGCAGCCGGGTGTTCAGCAAAGAGCCATTGAGCCAGACCTCTCCTGCGATGGCGACGCGCGGCAGGTACAGGGCCTTGGGCGCATCCGGCACCGCTTCCAGGTCAAAGCGGATGCGATACCAGGCCACGCCCTTGGCCTGCGGCCGCCGCGCGCGCCAGCTGTCGGGCAGCGACACGACCTGCCACCCCGTCTCTGGCGGCTCGCGCGCGTCGCCCAGCACGAACTCGGCCTGCGTCAGCGTCTGCACGCCGGGCGCCGTCTGGGGGGGCAAGGCGGGGTCCCACACCAGCAGGACCATCTCGGCGGCCAGCACCAGCAACGCGAGAAGCCAGGTGCGCATCAGCCGCCCGCTGCGCGAAAGCGGGCAACGCGCACTGCGGCGCCGGCGGCGTGGACGAGGACGGTCATGGACACGCATTCTATGCCTGCGTGCCCGGGCGGCACAGTACCGTGAAAGGGGTATATCGGCCGTTGATCTTCGGCGAAAAACGGCAAATCCATCCTCCCCGCGGCTACACTCCGCTTCGATCAACCGGCCAGGTAACGGGATACATGATGAATCGACGCAGCATCGTTGTCATAGCGACCGTCGCCGCCATACTGGCCGCCGTCATCCCCCTGCTGTCGATCGCGGGCTATGCGCGCCATCGCGCCATCCAGGTTGAAACCGAGCACCTGAAGGCCTACAGCGGCTGGACGCTGCAGCGCGCCGAACAGAACTTCAGCCAGGCCCGGCATGTCTTCGACATGCTCGAACAGGACGCCTGGGCCGCCTGTTCGCCGGCCCACATCGCGCGCATGCGGGAACTCACCATCGACTCGCAGTCCGTCGACGAGATCGGTTATTTCGTCGATGGACAGCTTGCCTGCACCAGCTGGGGCCCCGTCCAGCAGGACATCGGCATCGGCGTGCCCAGCGCCACCCTGGTCGACGGCTATGCCCTTTACCTGCACATCACGCCCTTCGTCACCGGCGGCGCCCCTCTGCTGGCCATCTCCCGGGGCGACTACAACGTCCTGATGAAACACGAACGGCTGGTGGACGTGCTGACGGACACAAAGATGACGCTGGGCCTGGCCACCCTGGACGGACAGCTGATCGCCATGAGCCGCAAGGCGGACGGCGCCCTGTCCCAGGCGCTCGCCCGCGGCCTGGCGGACGGACACGACCAGGACCTGATGTACGCCAGCGCCGAGAACACGCACTTCCGCGCCTTTGCCATCACGGACCGCTCGACCGCCTTCGACCGCATGGACCAGGAGCTGCTCCTGCTGATTCCGCTGGGCGCGGGCATGTCCGTCATCCTCATCGGCCTGGTCGTCTGGATTTCGCGGCAGCACCTGTCGCCCCAGGGCGCGCTGCAACTGGCCATCAAACGCAAGGCTTTCGTCACCCACTACCAGCCCATCATCGAACTGGCGACGGGACAGTGCGCCGGCGCCGAAGCCCTGGTGCGCTGGCGACAGCCCGATGGCTCCTTCGTGCCGCCGGACATGTTCATCCCGCTGGCGGAACGCACCGGCCTGATCGAACCCCTGACCGATCTCGTCATCCAGCGCGTGGTCGACGACCTGGCCAGCATGCTGCGCCGGGAGCCGTCCATGCACGTGGCCATCAACATCGCCGCCTGCGACATGCAGTCGGGCCGCTTCCTGCCCGTGCTGTCACGCGCCCTGCGCGGCGCCGGTGTCGCGCCCACGCAAGTCTGGCTGGAAGCGACCGAGAGCGGGTTCATGGACGTCAATGCCGCGCGAGCCACCATCGACCAGGCCCGGCAGGCCGGCCATGCCATCGCGATCGACGATTTCGGCACCGGCTATTCCAGCCTGTCCCTGCTGCAGACCCTGCCGCTGGACGCGCTGAAGATCGACAAATCCTTCGTGGACGCGATCGGCACGCAGGCCGCCACCAGCATCGTCGTGCCGCACATCATCAGCATGGCCCACGGCCTCAGGTTCCGGATCGTGGCCGAAGGCGTGGAAACCGCGGCGCAGGAGGCCTATCTGCGCGAAGCAGGGGTGCAGTTCGTGCAGGGCTGGCTGTATTCGAAGGCCTTGCCGCTGGAAGCGTTCCTGGCGTTCTACAAGGCACGCAACCAGCGCCGGACCGCGCCGCCGCCGGACACCGAGGCGACCGGCTTGACGCCTCCGCCGGCCAGCCCGAGCGCGGGCTGAACCGGGACACGCCAGCCAACCCGCTCCGGCGTCATCGCATCATCATGTCCGGCACGGCCGTGACGATCTCCGGGAACACGGTGATCAGCACGACCGCCAGCAGCAACAGGCCGATGAAGGGCAGCGAGGCCATCGTCACGCGCCAGATGTCCCGCCCTGTCATGGACTGCAGCACGAACAGGTTGAAGCCCAGCGGCGGCGTGAGCTGCGCGATCTCGATCACGATGATGATGTAGATGCCGAACCACAGCAGGTCGATGCCCGCGGCCTGCACCATCGGCAGCACCACCGCGCTGCTGAGCACCAGGATGGAGATGCCCTCCAGGAAGCAGCCCAGCACCAGGAAGCACACCGTCAGCACCACCAGCAGCATCATCGGCGACAGTTCCATCGCCTGCACGGCGGCGGCCAGCACCTGCGGAATGCCCAGGAAGCCCACGGTGATGGACAGCACCGCCGCGCACGCCACGATGAACGAGATCATGCAGGATATCTTCATCGCCGAGAGCAGGCTCTCGCCCATGCTGCGCAAGGTCAGCCCGCCCGTGGCCGCGGCCAGCACCAGGGCGCCCAGCACGCCGAAGGTGGCGGCCTCGGTGGGCGTCGCCACGCCGCCGTAGATCGTGCCGATCACCGCGACGATCAGCAGCACCACCGGGATCAGGCGGCGCGAGTTCCACAGCTTGGCCCCGAACGGCATCGGCGGGTCGCGCGGCGGCACCTCGTCCGGATTGAGCGCCGACCACAGCATCACGTAGCCCATGAAGAGCGCCATCAGCAGCATGCCAGGCAGGATGCCCGCCATGAAGAGCCGCGCCACGGACTGCTGCGCCGTCACCCCATAGACGATCATGATGATGGACGGGGGAATCATCAGGCCCAGCGTGCCCGAGCCCGCCAGCGTCCCCAGCATCATGCCCTCGTGATAGCCGCGCCGCTTGAGCTCGGGCAAGGCCATGCGCGCCACCGTGGCGCACGTGACCGACGATGACCCCGCCACGGCCGCCATCATGCCGCAGCCCAGCACGTTGACGTGCAGCAAGCGTCCGGGCATCCAGTTCACCCAGGGCGCAAGGCCCTTGAACATGTCCTCGGACAGGCGCGTCCGGAACAGGATCTCGCCCATCCAGATGAACAGCGGCAAGGCCGTCATCGCCCATGACCAGCTGGCATCCCAGATGGTCGAGACCACCAGCGAGCCCACCGGCGTGTCCGTGAACAGCACCAGGCCCAGCATGCTGATGGCCAGCAGCGACAGCGACACCCACAGTCCGCTTGCCAGCAGCAACAGCAGGGCCACCAGCATGACCAGGCCGGCCAGCAACGTTGTTGATTCACCCATTGTTTTCACCTTCGGATGCCGGGCTCATTCGCCCAGCACCGCATCCTCGTTGCGTTCGTAGCCGGCCTTGCGGCCATGCGCCACCGCCCATGCGGCATCGAGCAACGCCACGGTCAGGATGACCAGGCCCGCCGCCATGCCCGCCTGCGGAATCCAGAACGGAATCGCCAGCAGCCCCGGACTGATGTCGTTGAACTCATGCGACTCGAAGGCGAAGATCACGGCGTACACCGAGGTGTACGCCGCCAGCCCCGCGCCCACCAGGCAGCTCCAGAGTTCGAAGGCCTTGCGCGCCCGGCCTTCCAGCCGCGTCACCAGCAGACCGATGCGGATATGGCCGCCGTCGCGAAAGGTATAGGCCAGGCCCAGGAAGGTGGCCGCCGCCATGAAGAAGCCCGACAGTTCGGTGGCATCCGCAGTCATGCCCAGCATCCGGCCGAACACCTGCGCCAGCACCGCCAGCCCGATGCCCGCCATGAACATGGCCGCCGCCAGTCCGCTGGCCTTGTACAGGCCATTCAGAAAGGTGCGCATGGCTCAGTTCCCCGCCTGCTTCTTCATCCCCAGGTAATCGTCGAGCACCTTCTGCTGCTCGGGATTGGCCGTCTTGCGCCACTCGGCCATCATCGTCTCGCCGACCTCGCCCAACTGCTTCTGGATGGAGTCGGGCGCCTCGGACACCTCCATGCCATTGGCGCGCAGCGTGGCAATGGTCTCGTCGCCCGCCTTGCGGCTCATGTCGAAGCCGCGCCTGGATGCGCGCTCGCCCGCGACCAGCACGATCTTCTGCAGGTCATCGTCCAGGCGCTTGAAGGCGCGGTCATTGACGATGACCATGTTCTTGTTGTGCAGCGTGCCCGTGTACATGAAGTACTTCACGTTGTCCCAGGCCTGCGTGTCGATGCCGGTCTGCGCGCTGGTGAACAGGGAGTCGATCAGGCCGGTGGCGAAGGCCTGCGGCACTTCCGCGAAGGGCAGGATGGTGGCCTGGAAGCCCAGCATCTGCCCCATCTTGAGCGTGGGCTGGGAATAGATCCGCAGGCGCTTGCCCTTGAAATCTGCCGGCGACGCGACCGGCGTCTTGGTGTAGAAGCCCTGTCCGGGCCAGGCCACGTAGGTGATGGCACGCAGATTGTGCCGCCCCAGGATCTTCTCGAAGTAGGGCGCCTGCGCCTGCATCAACTGCCATGCCTCTTCATAGTTGCCGGCGATGTTGGGCAGGCCGTCCAGGACGTACATCGGGTCTTCGTTGCCATAGACGCCCAGGCGCACTTCGCCCGCCTGGATCTGCCCCGTCTGCACCGCGCGCTTGATCGCGTCGTGCTTGATCAGGGTGTCGTTGGGACGCAGGTCGATCTTCAGGCGCCCGCCGCTTTCCTTCTCGACCTCGCTGATGAACTGACGGATGTTCTGGGTGAAGAAACTGCTTTCCGGATACCCGGTGGCCATGGTCCAGGTGGTGTTGGCACCGGCCATTGCCGCCGGCAGCGCCAGCGTGAACGCAGCCGCCCATTTTGCAATTGCTCGCATGGTTGATTCCCCTTGTTTTAGTTGCCTTTATTGGCAGCGGTCCTGTGGACCTTCGATGGAAAAAATCGGTCAAGGCATCGGCGCATCCTGATGCGATGCGCCATCGCCGCAAGCGGTCCTTCCTGCATGCCGGACACGCACGCCACCGGGCCGCCAGGCAATGCCGGCAGCCACAAGGACACGGGAAGACAGAGTGATGGAAGGGACGCCACCGCGAACCCGGCACCTGGCGAAATACCACGCCAGGCTTGGCTTCCAGACAGGCATGAAGTTGTTGAACACAGTACGCATACGCCCTCGGGCCCGATGCCCAGACACCCTCGACTGCACCCTGGCGTGGCACGCGCCATGCCCCATTCCGGTGAACCACCTGCCTGTCCGGACAGCGTTTGCGGCGATGCAGCAAACACGCCACAGGCATGCAAATTCTTGCGCCGATTTCGCGGCACATCAAACAAGTAATACTTGTTCAAAAACGCAATTTCTTGGTTTTCAACCGTCACGCCCCAAGCGCATGATCACTGGCTGCAAGACCTGCCCTGCGCACGGCGCCGACGGCGGGTCGCGCGATGCAAACCCGACATCACGATAGGGAACACCATGCATAGAAACGGGGGAAAACTATTGGTCGACAGCCTGCTTGCACTGGGCGCGACCAAGAGCTTCGGCGTGCCAGGGGAAAGCTACCTGGCCGTGCTGGACGCACTGCACGACACGGCGGGGAAACTGGACTATGTCCTGTGCCGCAACGAAGGAGGCGCCGCCTTCATGGCGGCGGCCTACGGCAAGCTCACCCGCAGGCCGGGCATCTGTTTCGTCACGCGCGGGCCCGGCGCCACCAACGCCTCGATCGGCGTGCACACGGCCCTGCAGGACAGCGCGCCCATGCTTCTGTTCGTGGGCCAGGTCGGCACCGACATGAAGGGCCGCGAGGCCTTCCAGGAGGTCGACTATCGCGCGGCTTTCGGCGCGCTGGCCAAATGGGCGGTCGAGATCGACGACGTCGACCGCATTCCCGAGATCCTGTCGCGGGCATGGACCATGGCCGTGTCGGGCCGGCCCGGACCGGTAGTCATCGCCCTGCCCGAGGACATGCTGACCGCGCGCACCACGGTGGAACCGCTGCGCGGCCCCGTGCAGGTGCATGAGCCCGCGCCGGCGGAACGCCCGTTGCGGGCGCTGCGCGCCTATCTGACGACCGCGCGCAGGCCGGTCATCCTGCTGGGCGGCTGCAACTGGGAAGACCAGGGCACCGCGCCCATCCAGCGGTTCGCCGAGGCCTCCGACATCCCCGTCGTCGCCGTGTTCCGCTACCAGGACCAGTTCGACAACCACTCTCCCGTGTTCTGCGGCGAAGCCGGCGTGGGCATGAGCCCCGCCGTCAGGACGCTGCTGCGCGATGCCGACGTGATCCTGGCCATCAACAACCGATTCGGCGAGAACTCCACCGAAGGCTATACCCTGCTGTCGGTGCCGGAACCTGCGCAAACGCTCATCCACGTGCACGCCAGCGACCTGGAGCTGGGCAAGGTCTACCGGCCCGCGCTGGCCATCCAGGCCGGGCCCAACGCCTTCGCGCGCGCCCTGGGCGAGCTTGCGCCGGTGCAAGGCGGCTGGGCCGACTGGCGCGCCTCGGCCCGCCAGGCCTATGAAGCGGGCTTCGACCTGCCCGACCTGCCTTCGCCCGTGGACATGGGCAAGGTCTGCGCCCATCTGCGCGACACCCTGCCCGAGGACGCCATCCTGACCAACGGCGCAGGCAATTTCGCCGTGTGGCCGGGCAAGTTCTTCCGCTATGGACCGCGCGCGCGGCTGCTGGGCCCGCAATCGGGCGCCATGGGCTACGGCCTGCCCGCCGCCATCGCCGCCAGGCTCGTGCATCCGACGCGCACCGTGGTGTGCTTTGCCGGCGACGGGGATTTCCAGATGAACTGCGCCGAACTGGCCACCGCGCTGCAGGCCGACGCGCAGCCCATCATCCTGCTCATCAACAACGGCATCTACGGCACCATCCGCGCGCACCAGGAACGCCATTATCCCGAGCGGGTGCACGGCACCACCATGTCGCGCAACCCGGACTTCGTCACGCTGGCCCAGGCCTATGGCCTGCACGCCGAGCGCGTGCAGCACACCAGCGAGTTCGCGGCCGCCTTCGCCCGCGCGCGCGCCTCGCGCACCGGCGCGCTGCTCGACCTGGCCATTTCGCCCGAAGCCATCACCCCTCGCCAGACGCTGAGCCAGATGCGCCAGCAGGCGCTTGCCGCAAAGGAAACCACCTCATGATGGGTCAAGACATACGCCTGGGCGCCGACATTGGCGGCACCTTCACGGACGTCGCGCTCGACGTGCGCGGCACGCTCTATTCCACCAAGGTACTGACCAACCACGCCGCCCCGGAGCAGGGCATCCTCGACGCCATCGCCATCGTGGCGCAGGACGCCGGCATCGCGCTGTCGGACGTGGACCTGATCATCCACGGCACCACGCTGGCCACCAACGCGCTGATCGAGCGGCGCGGCGCGCGCACGGCCTTCGTCACCACCGAGGGCTTTCGCGACGTGATCGAGATGCGCACCGAGAACCGCTACGAGCAATACGACCTGGGCATCGCGCTGCCGCCGCCGCTGATTCCGCGCGAAGACCGCTATACCGTGAAGGGCCGCATCAGCGCGCAGGGCGAAGTGCTCCAGCCGCTGGACGAGGAAGGCCTGGCCGCCATCGCCCAACGCATCAAGGCGGGCGGCTATGGCGCGGTGGCCATCGGCTTCATCCACGCCTACATGAACGACGCGCACGAGCGGCGCGCCCGCGACATCCTCGCGGCCCAGCTCGACCTCCCGATCTCGCTGTCGGCCGAGGTGTCGCCGCAGATGCGCGAGTTCGAGCGCTTCAACACCGTCTGCGCGAACGCCTATGTCCGGCCGCTGATGGCCAGCTACCTGAAGCGCCTGCAAAGCCGTCTCCTGGAAATGGGCGCGCGCTGCCCGGTCTACATGATCCACTCGGGCGGCGGCCTGATCTCGGTGGACACGGCCGCGCAGTTCCCGGTGCGTCTCGTGGAGTCAGGCCCGGCCGGCGGCGCGATCTTCGCCGCCGACATCGCGCGCCGCTTCGGCCTGGCGCGCGTGGTGTCCTATGACATGGGCGGCACCACCGCCAAGATCTGCCTGATCGAGGGTTTCCAGCCCCAGACGGCACGCACCTTCGAGGTCGCGCGCACCTATCGCTTCTGCAAGGGCTCGGGCATGCCCATCTCGATTCCCGTCATCGAGATGATCGAGATCGGCGCGGGCGGCGGCTCGCTGGCCTGGGTGGACGCGCTGGGACGCATCCAGGTGGGGCCGGAATCCGCGGGCTCCGAACCAGGTCCGGCCTGCTATGACCGGGGCGGCCAGCGTCCCGGCGTCACCGACGCCGACCTGCTGCTGGGCAAGCTCGATCCCGACAACTTCGCGGGCGGCAAGATCCGCCTGTCCGCCGACGCCTCCCGCGCGGCGGTGCTGAAGGACGTGGGCGAGCCGCTGCAGCTCGACGCCCAGGGCGCGGCCTTCGGCATCTGCGACGTCGTCGACGAAAACATGGCCAATGCCGCGCGGGTGCACGCCGTCGAGAACGGCAAGAACATCGCCGAGAACACCATGATCGCCTTCGGCGGCGCGGCGCCCCTGCACGCCGCGCGCCTGTGCGAGAAGCTCGGCATCGATCGCTGCCTGGTGCCCCGCGGCGCGGGCGTGGGCTCGGCCATCGGCTTCCTCAAGGCGCCTTTCGGCTACGAGGCCGTGGCGTCGCAGGTCTGCCGCCTGGCCGGCTTCGACAGCGCCGGCCTGAACACCCTGCTGGCGGACCTGAAACGCACCGCCGAAGGCTTCGTGCGCGAAGGCACCCAGGCGGAGGTCGGGCGCGAGATCACCGCCTTCATGCGCTATGCCGGCCAGGGCTGGGAGATCCCGGTCAGCCTGCCGGACCGGGAGTTCAGCCCGGCGGACGAGGCCATGATCGAGGCCGCCTTCCGTGAGCGCTATGCGCAATTCTTCGGCCGCGCGGTCGAAGGCCCCGCCATCGAGTTCGTGACCTTCTCGGTCAAGGTGCAGGAGATCCATCCCGAAGGCACGCGCCAGCCTCTCGTCGACCAGGGCAAACCCGTCGGCGCCAGCGTCCGCCGCAAGGTCTTCGACCCCGCGCTGGGCAGCGAGCAGGACAGCGCCATCGTCGAACGCGACGCGCTGTCGGCGGGCGACCGCGTCAGCGGTCCGGCCATCATCGTCGAACGCGAAACCTCCACCGTCCTCACCTCCCCCTTCGACGCCGTCGTGCAAGCCGACGGCACCTTGCTGCTCGTACGCAAAGGACACTGAGCCATGAGCCAGATAGACGAAATCCGTATGCAGGTCATGTGGAACCGCCTGATCTCCGTCGTCGAGGAGCAGGCGCTCACGCTCCTGCGCACCGCCTTCTCGACCTCCGTGCGCGAAGCGGGCGACCTCTCCGCCGGCGTCTACAACGCGCGCGGCGAGATGCTGGCCCAGGCGGTCACCGGCACGCCCGGCCACGTCAACACCATGGCCGAGGCGGTGCGCCACTTCATCGACGAGATCACGCCGGCGCGCATGTATCCCGGCGACACCTACGTGACCAACGACCCCTGGAAAGGCACGGGCCACCTGCACGACATCACCATGGTCACGCCGTCCTTCCGCGGCGAGGTGCTGGTGGGCTTCTTCGCCTGCACGGCGCACGTGGTGGACGTGGGCGGGCGCGGCTTCGGCGCCGACGGCAAATCGGTGTACGAGGAGGGCATCCAGATCCCCATCATGAAGTTCGCCGAGCGCGGCGACGTGAACCAGGACCTGATCCGCATCCTGCGCGCCAATGTGCGCGAGCCCAACCAGGTGATCGGCGACTTCTATTCGCTGGCCGCCTGCAACGACGTGGGCCATCGCCGCCTGATGGAAATGCTGGACGAGGTGAAGCTGCCCGACCTGGAAAGCCTGGGCGCCTTCATCCTGGCCCGCACGCACGCCGCCACCCTGGCGCGCATCGCCAAGCTGCCGCGAGGCACCTGGGCCAACGACATGATGACCGACGGCTACGACGAGCCCATCAAGCTGGCTGCCGCGGTCACCATCGCCCAGGACGGCGTGAACGTCGACTTCACGGGGTCCTCGCCCACCAGCCGCTGGGGCATCAACGTGCCGCTGATCTATACCAAGGCCTATGCGTGCTATGCGATCAAGTGCGTCGTGGCGCCGGACATCCCCAACAACGCGGCTTCGCTGGCGCTCTTCAACGTCTCCTCGCCACCCAACGTGCTGAACGCGCTGCGACCGGCCCCGGTGTCGGTGCGGCACGTGATCGGCCACATGGTGCCCGACCTGGTGCTGGGCGCGCTGGCCCAGGCCCTGCCCGGCCAGATCCTGGCCGAAGGCGCCGGCGCGCTGTGGAACGTGCACATCTCGGTGCGTCCCGCCGCGGGCCGGCAAGGCCGCCGCGCCGAGGTGCTGATGTTCAACTCCGGCGGCATGGGCGCCCGGCCCGGCCTGGACGGCCTGTCGGCCACCGCCTTCCCGTCGGGCGTGCACACCATGCCCATCGAGGCGACCGAGCACACCGGCCCCATCGTCGTCTGGCGCAAGGAGCTGCGTCCCGACTCGGGCGGCGCGGGCCGCTATCGCGGCGGACTGGGGCAGGTCATCGAGATCGCCCCCGCCGACGGCCACGAGTTCGACTTCTCGGCCATGTTCGACCGCATCACCTCGCCGCCGCGCGGCCGCGACGGCGGCGCTGCCGGTGCGCCGGGCAAGGTCGCGCTGGACGACGGCACCTTGCTGCGGCCCAAGGGATGGCAGCACGTGCCCGCCGGACGGCGGCTGGTGCTGAACCTGCCGGGCGGCGGCGGCTTCGGCGACCCGGCCCGACGCGCCGAGGACGCGCGAACGCAGGACCGCGTGCGCGGCTACGAGACCGGGGGCCAGTCATGAGCCTGATCGCGCAACGCCTGTCCGCCATCAAGCCGTCCGCGTCCATGGCGGCCTCGCTGGCCGCCCGGGAACTGGCGGCCACCGGGGTCGACGTGATCGACCTCAGCCTGGGCGAGCCCGACTTCGCGCCGCCCGCGCACATCATCGACACGGCCTTCCACGCGGCGCGCCAGACACGTATGCTGTACACGCCCGCCGCGGGCACGCCCGCGCTGCGCCACGCCGTGGCCGCCAAGTTCGCGCGCGAGAACGGCCTGGCCTACGCCATCGACGAGATCGCGGTCGCAGGCGGCGCCAAGCAGGTCATCTTCAATGCCCTCATGGCCACCATGGATCCGGGCGACGAGGTCATCCTGCCCGCGCCCTATTTCGTGTCCTACCCCGAGATGGTCAAGCTGCTGGGCGGCATCCCCGTCACCCCGGCCTGCGCCGCCGAACACGGTTTCCGGCTGACGCCCGAGATCCTGGAAAGCGCCATCACGCCCCGCAGCAAATGGCTGTTCCTGAACCTGCCCGGCAACCCCTCGGGCGCCACCTACAGCCAGGCCGAGCTGCGGGCGCTGGGCGACGTGCTGGCACGGCATCCGCACGTGCACATCCTGTCGGACGAGATCTACGAGCACATCATCTTCGACGGACGCTCCTTCGTCTCCTTCGGCCTGGCCTGCCCCGACCTGCGCGATCGCAGCCTGATCGTCAACGGTGTCTCGAAGGCCTATGCCATGACGGGCTGGCGCATCGGCTATGCGGCCGGGCCGCGCGCGCTCATCGCCGCCATGTCCAAGGTGCAGAGCCAGTCCTGCACGGCCGTCTGCACCGTGGCGCAGATCGCCGCCCAGGCCGCGCTGGAAGGCCCGCAGGACTGCGTCGCCGAGTATCGCGCCGCGTTCGAGCGCCGGCGCGACCTGGTCGCGCAGGGCATCGCCGGCATCGACGGGCTCACCCTGGCGCCGCCCGAAGGCGCGTTCTATGCCTACATCGGCTGCGCGGCGTTGATCGGCGCCACGACCCCACAGGGCGACACCCTGGCCGACGACGTCGCCGTCAGCCGCCACCTGCTCGCGCAGGCGCACGTCTCGTCGGTGCCCGGCACGGCTTACGGCCTGTCGCCATTCTTCCGTATCTCCACCGCGGCCTCCGATGCTACGCTTGCCGAGGCACTCCGCCGCATCGACACCGCTGTCGCCTCCCTTACCCGGCCACCACGAAGATGACCCGCAGCCCGCGCCTGCCCCCGCTCAACGCCCTGCGTGCTTTCTGGGTCGTCATGCGGCACGGCAGTTTCCGCGGGGCCGCCGAGGAGCTGCTGATCAGCCCGCAGGCCGTCAGCCAGCAGATCCAGCTGCTGGAGGAAAGCCTGAAGATCACGCTGTTCCGGCGCCGGGGCCGGCTGATCGAACCCACCGACCAGGCGGCCCTGCTCGCGCCCTTCGTGCAGGCGGGCTTCGACGAGCTGACCGAAGGCGTGCAGCGCGTGACGCGCGCCAGCAGCCGCAAGCGCATCAACATCAACGTCAGCCCCTACTTCGCCATGCACTACCTGATGGCCAGGCTGGAACGCTTCTCCAAGCAGATGCCCGATGCCGACCTGCGGCTCACCACCATGGTGACGCTGCCGGACTTCACCGCCGACGAGGTCGACGTGTCGATCCAGTGGGGCTTCGGCGAATGGAAGGACCTGGACACCACGCTGCTGGTGCGCGACCCGAAGATCATCTGCTGCACGCCCGCGCTGGCCAGGACCATCCACGCGCCCGAAGACCTGCTCACGCACACCCTGCTGCATCCAGTCATGGCGCGCGGCCTGTGGAACACCGTCCTGCAGCACCTGGGCATGGATGTCACCCTGCAGACCGGCAGCCTGCAACTGCTGGACGCCGCGACGCTGCGGCGCGCCGCCATCGCCGGCATGGGCGTGGGCCTGGTCTCGGACCTGCACGCGCACGCCGACCTGGCCGCGGGCCGGCTGGTGGCGCCGCTGGGCGTGGACGCGCTGGACGGCATGGACCCTGCGCAGATGCCAGGCTTCTACCTGGTGCTGCCGCGCTCGCACAAACGGGTCGCGACGATCGAAGCCTTCAGCCGCTGGGTCAAGGCCGAGCGCTGGGACCAGGAACCCGTCTGCGATTTCGATACCGATTGCGTGTGACGGCCACGCCCCGGCGGGCACGCCGCCGTCGGACTAGCGGACGCGGCGCGCGGCCGCCTTCGCGGGCCGGCTGCCCGTCTCGGCCGGACGCGAGGGGTCGCCCAGGCACTCGATCAGCAGCTCGGTCAGCACCCGCAACTTCCTGGCCGGATGCGCACCCGGCGGACGAATGACATACACCCCCGCGGGCGGCGGCGGATAACGCGTCATCACCGCCACCAGCCTGCCGTCCGCCACATAGGGATCGGTGACCGGATCCGGCACCCAGGCAATGCCCAGCCCTGCCGCGGCGGCCGCCGCCAGCGCCGCGCCGTTGTCGGCCTTGAAGCGTCCCTGCGGCCGTACCGAGACGATGCGCTCGCCATCCATGAACTGCCAGGTTTCGGTGCCCTGCGTGACCGCCTGGTGCGCCTCGACCTGGTCCGGCGTCTCGGGCGCGCCATGCGCCGCGATGTAGTCCGGACTGGCGACCAGCTTGCCGTACAGGGGCGCCACGCGCCGGGCGACCAGGTTGGAATCCGGCAGGTAGCCGACGCGGATCGCGCAATCGAAACCTTCCGCGATGAGATCGACGAAACGATCGCTGTACGACGTATGGATGTGGAGCTGCGGGTGCCGCCGCGCCATTTCCGCCAGGATGTTCGCGAAGAGCGTCGGGCCCAGCGACAGCGGCGCAGCCACGCGCAGGCGGCCGCACAGTTCGCCGTCGGGCACGATCGTTTCCCTGGCCTCGTCGATCTCGGCGCATACCCGGGCGGCGTGGTCGCGGAACACGGCGCCGGCCTCCGTCAACGCCGCACCGCGGGTGGTGCGCGCCAGCAGTTGGACGCCCAGCGCCGCTTCCAGCTTGACGAGCCGCCTGCTGACGATGGACTTGGACACGCCCAGCCGGCGCGCGGCCGGCGACACGCCGCCCGCATCAGCCACTTCCACGAATGTCCGCAGGTCTTCGATATCCATTTGGCGTTCCAGTTTTCGCGACACAGCGTAGCACGGCATACCGGTACCGCCGCGCAAACTGGAATGCCAGAATCCTCGGGACGCCGCCGTGCATGGCGCGGCGCTCCTGGCACCCCTGCCTCATCCGCAACATCGACAAAGGATGCATCAATGACCTTCCGCAATGGCCTGGATTCGCTGCTTCGCCCCGAAGACTCCGTACTCGTCCTGATCGACCACCAGCCCTACCAGCTCGCGAACGTGAACAGCCACGAGCCGCAAATGGTGATCAACAACACGGCAGGCCTGGCCAAGGCCGCCAAGGCCTTCGGCGTGCCCACCATCCTGACCACCGTGATCGCGGCGCAGGGCGGCCACCTCTTCCCGCAGATCACCGAGGTGTTCCCCGGCCAGGAAGTCATCGACCGCACCCTCATCAACACCTGGGAAGACAAGAAGGTGGTGGACCTGGTCAAGGCGACGGGCCGCAAGCAGTTGATCATCGCCGGCCTGTGGACCGAAGTCTGCGTCGCGATGCCGGCGATCCAGGCGCTGGGCGAAGGCTGGGACGTGACGGTTGTCACCGATGCCTCGGGCGCCGTCTCGGTCGAGGCCCACCAGGTGGCCATCCAGCGCATGATCGCCGCCGGCGCCAACATGATGACCTGGCTGGCGGTGGCCGCCGAATGGCAGCGCGACTGGGCCCGCACCGAGCAGGCCGTCGCCCTGACGGACGTGATCAAGCAGCACGCCGGCGGCAGCGGCATTGCCTTCCTGTGGGAGCAGCAGCTGCTGAATACGCCGGTGCCGAACAAGGCGGGTTGAGGCCGCCTGCCCCGCGCATCGGCGCCACGAGGCTGACCGATGGCCGGCAGGAAAATGGCAAGGCCCTGGTGCGTGGCACCAGGGCCTTGTCGCAGGCCTCGACGGGCGGGGCGCTCAGAACTGCATCTGGGCGGAGAACGCCACGCTGCGGGGCGGCCCCACGTAATAGCTGTTGATCCAGTAATTGCGGTCGGCCAGGTTGTTGACGTTCAGCCGCAAGGTCAGCGGCTTGCCCGACACCTTGGTGGCGTAGCGCAGGCCGACGTCCGCCGTCGTGAACGAGGGCAGGCGGCTGGTGTTCGCATCGTCGGCCCATTGCTTGCCGGTGTAGTAGATACCGCCGGTCAACGCCAGGCCCGGCACCTCGGCGAAGGCGTATTCCGAGTAGAGCTTCGCAACCGTGCGCGAAACGTTCATCGGCATCTTGCCGTCAAGCGCCGACTGCTTGACCTTGGCATCCAGCCACGTCAGGCCGCCGAAGACCGTGACGCGCTCGCTCACCTTGCCCGATGCCGTCAGCTCCAGCCCCCGGTGCTGCTGGCGGCCATCCTGCGTATAGGTGTTGCCACCGTCGATGAACTCGTAGGCCTTCTCGATATCGAACAGCGCCGCGGTCAGCAAGGTGCCGCCCACGCTGGCCTTGACCCCGATCTCCTTCTGCTTGCTGACCATGGGCGCCATGATCTGGTCCCGGTTGGACGCCTCTTCGGGCGCCACGCCGCCCTGCTCCAGGCCTTCGATATAGGTCGCGTACGTCGTCAGCCAGGACAGCGGCTTGTAGCTCAGCGAGACCGACGGCGAATTGCGACGCTGGTCGTAGTCGGGCTGCGTGCGAACGCCCTGCGCGTTCAGGCTGCGCGTGCGGATCCGGCTGTGGTTCACGCCGGCGATCAGCGTCCACTGGTCCCCGAACTCGATCACGTCGCCCAGGAACAGGTTCTGGTTCTCCATCTTGCCCGAGTAGTACGGCCGCGACGCGGTGTCGGGGAACACGGGCTCCGGCCGATGCACGGGCGCACTGCGCGGGAACGGTCCCAGCCAGCCGGTGTTGGGACTGTCCGGCGTGGCCCAGCTCTTGTCCGAATAACCGTAATAACCCAGGGTCAGGCGATGCGACAGCGGACCGGTCTCGAGATCGATGTCCGCCATCAGCGTGGCGGCCTGGTATTCATTCTTGGTGCGGCCGGAACGGATCGCGATCTGGTAGTACTCGTCGTTCAGGCGGCCCGAGTTCATGGTGTGGTCCTGCACCGGCCGGTCGTGATATTCCCGCATCACGCTGCCGCGCAGGGTGATGCGGTCGCTGGCCTGGTAGGTCAGCTTGCCCATCAGGCGGGTCTTCTCGAATTCGTCGCGGATCCAGGGCTGCGACCACTGCTTGCTCGCGTCCGGCACCGGCGTGCGGCTCACGCCCGGCCGATAGGTCCAATAGGCGCTTGCGCCTTCGGTGCGATAGCGGTGGTAGCTGGCGTTGACCTCGGCCAGCAGCCTGTCGGTCAACTGCCAATCCAGGGCGCCGCTGATCAGCGTGCGGTCGACCTTCTGGTCGTCGATGGCCGTGCTGCCGTCCTGGCGCACGACGTTCAAGCGATAGCCCGCGCGCCCTTGCGCGTCGATACGACCGCCGAAATCGCCATGCGCGTAGTACTGGCTGCCGCCATAGTTGCCCACGGTCAGGCTGTTCAGGCGCTCCAGGGTGGGACGCTTGTACACATAGTTCACCATGCCGCCCGGCGAGGCCGCGCCATACATGAAGCCGGACAGGCCGCTCAGCACTTCGACGCGCTCCTTGTCCTCCATCGACGTGGCGAAACTGTTGGGGCGGCGCAGGCCGTCCTCGGCGGTGTCATAGGTGCCGAAGCCGCGGATGCGCACCATGGGTGCCCAACCGGTCATCTGCGGCGTCGTGCTCTGCGTGGTGGGGTTGATGCGGAACACGTCATCGGGCGATTGCGCCTGGATGTTGGTGATCAGGTCGCGCGGCACGACGGTGATCGCATAGGGCGCATCGCGAATATCCATCGCGCCCAGCGTGCCCAACGACGACACCGTGCGCACGCGGTAGCCCTCGGCCTCGCCGCCTTCCTGCTGCAGCGCCGCGCCAGGCGGCAGCGTGTTGCCCAGCACCGTCACCGGCTTGAGCTGGGTGACGTCCGAGCGGTTGAGCGTGACCTCCCTGCCTTCGCGCCGATAGTCCACGGGCTGGCCGGCCAGCAGCCGCGCCAGGGCCTGGTCGGGGGTCAGCCTGCCTTGCAGCGCCGGGGCGCGCAGGCCCGAGACCGCCTCGGGCGCATAGAACACCTGCAGGCCGGTCTGGCGTCCCAGCTGGATAAGCGCCGCATCGAGGGATTGCGCCGGGATGTCGAGGAAGACGGCAGCTTCCTGCGCATGGATGGCCGGGCTGTGGAACGCCGTCAGGCACAGGGCCGCCGGCAGGGTCAGGTGCGCGCGCAGCAGGGCACGCCGCGCCGCCTGGCGCCAACGTGCGTCTGGGAAAAAGGAGGTCACGATAAAGGTCGTCCTGGTTGGGTCGGTCACACGAGAGGGATGGACCCCTTTGGCCAAAGGGACGAGCAGGGTCGGCGCTTGCCGCCGGCCATGCCCGTCCTGTAGACGCCTGGCGCGTCGCAAGTCCTGAATGGATCGCGGCCACGAATTTGAAACAAGATGAAACTTGAAACAAAACACGCAGGTGATCCCCCGCGGATGGCGCGGACTCAGCGCGGCAGGATGTCCACGGTGCCGGCCGTTCCAGCCTGGACGGAGACCGGCAGGATGCGCGGCAAGGCGGCAAGCAGCGCCTTGGGATTGGCCGTGTCGAAGATGCCCGACACGCGCAGCGCCGCAAGCCGGGGCTCGGCGAAACGCGGCCGCAGCGGGTCGGGCAAGTAGCGGTTCATCTCGGCAAGCGCCTGCGGCAAGGGGGTGTCGCGAAAGACGATGCGCCCATCACGCCACGCGATGGCGGCCTGCACGTCCAGATCCGGCGTGGTGGACGCCGCGTCCGCATAACGGGAACCCTGGCCCGCCGTCAGCAGCGCGCGCTGCCTGTTCCACCAGGGGCCGCGCTCGACGCGGACCGTGCCGCCGGCGACGGCGACGCTGAAGGCATCGCCCTCCCGGCGCACATTGAACTGCGTGCCCAGCACCGTGACCCGCCCCGTTCCCGCATCGACAACGAAGGGCCGGCCAGCGTCACGGGTCACGGTAAAGAACGCCTCGCCCTCCTCCAGCCAGATCCGGCGCTGCCCGGCGTCGTACCGCACCCGCAAGGCGCTGCCGCTGTTCAGCGACACCAGGCTGCCGTCGGGCAGGGAAAGCTCCTGGCGCTCGCCGCGCGCCGTCGCGATGCTGCGCGCGTATTCCTCGGGCAAGGGCCAGAGCTTCACCCCCACCAGCGCCGCGGCAGCCGTCGCGCCCATGCCCGCGCCCAGCGCCAGCCAGCGGCGGCGGCTGGGCAGCGACGGCGCTCGGTACGCCCGGCCCAGCCGGGCCTGCTGCGCCGCATCCAGCGTTCCCGCCGCCTGCCACAAGGCCTCGATCTCGGCGTACTGCCGCACATGCGCGGGATCGGCCGCCCGCCACGCCTCGAATTGCGCGCGCTCGCCCGCGCTGGCCTCGCCCGATTGCAGCCGGGCAAACCAGTAGGCGGCGCGATCACGCGCATCGTCCGAGGGCGGAAGGGAGGTCGAGGTCATCGGGTCAAGGCGCGCGCGTCAACTGCCCATGCGATCATGCAGGTATCTCATGGCCCGCATCATATGGCGTTCCACCATATTGCGCGACACGCCCAGGCGCTCGGCGATCTCGCCGTTGCTCAACCCGTCGAAGCGCCGCAGGCGGAAGGCTTCCTGGCAGGCCGGCGGCAGCTCGCACAAGGCATCGGTCAAGCGCTCGGCCAACTGGCGGGCCTGGTAGTGCGCCTCGGCGCTGGCGGCAGCCGGGTGCTCCGGTTCCGCCAACTCGTGCAGGGCTTGCGCCTGGCGCACGCGCTGCGCGCGATGCAGGCTGACGAGCCGATTGGCGACGCTGCGCCGCAGATAGGCCGAAGGGTCCTCCAGGGCACTGCCAGCGCGCTCCAGGCAGCGCAGCGCGGCATCCTGGGCGGCATCCTCGGCATCATGCCGGTTGGCGCCACCACGCGCCCAAAGCCGCGCAAGCTTGCGGTATTGCGCAAGCCATACCGGTTCGGCTGGCGGGACGGACGACATC
This sequence comes from Orrella dioscoreae, assembly GCF_900089455.2. Lineage (NCBI taxonomy): Bacteria > Pseudomonadati > Pseudomonadota > Betaproteobacteria > Burkholderiales > Alcaligenaceae > Orrella > Orrella dioscoreae. The sequence goes on along the minus strand of NZ_LT907988.1, from coordinate 757,265 downwards.
GGAAAGCGGGCTCATCGGGATAGCATTGCGGACCCGCGATTATTGCCAATCATTCTCATTTCATCAATGGCCGTCGTGCCATGGCACCACCCGAGCCAGGCTGGCAGCCAGTTCAAGCGCCGGCGCGGGCCAGCCTGAACCTCAACGCTTGTTGCTGACCTTGCACCGCGCGATGAAAGTGCCGCCGGTGGCATCGGCCCGGGCGTTGGCGGGGCCGTGCAGCGAGGCCAGGAGGAGACCCTTGGTGGGATAAAGGGAATAGACCATGATCTCCGGCCCGTCGGGCACGAGGAAGGTGATCAGGGCAGGCCGGGCATCGATGACGTCGGCGAGCTGTTCGCCAGGCGGCTCGGCGGAATCGGCGGATGTGTGGCGGACAGTGCCCTGCTCGGGCCGGGTGCTGTCCCACACCAGCGTCCAGGTGCTGTTGCCGTAGCCGGCCTTCTCCTGCACGGGCTGGGACTTGCCCGCAGGCACATGGAAGAAGGTGCCTTGCGGATTTGCGCATTCAGCACTGAGTTGCACGGCCTGGGCGGTACCGAGCGTGGCGACGGTGAGGCCGGCAGTGAACAGCGAACGAAAGAGAATACGGCGCATGGCAAAACTCCTGTAACGCGCGGGCAGGTGGATCGGAGGGAGACGGTACCACCCCCCTCCTGCCCCTTGCGGGTCAACAAGGCCTTCACGCTGAAGGAAATCGACGTCGACGTGTCGCGATCGGCCACCGTCGGCCTGAGCTACGGCGACCAGTACAGCAACGGCAACCGAGGGCTCGCGCAGGCTCCCTGCACGTGCGCTGGCGCTTCTGACGCCGTCGGTCGGGCCGATGCCGACCGCGCAGCCGCTTGCCTAGAAAGAAAAGCCCCGCGGACGACGCTTGGTCCAGTCAATCTGAATGTGGTTGTAGTGCCGCTAGGGAGGAGGCTAATCTCTCATTCCTTCTACGTCCTGCTCCGTTGCAGGAAGGCCTTCATTTTCTGAATCAGCGCACCTCGCGCTGCATTGAACGATCACGTCAGCACACGAAATCGCGAGTGCCGATACTTCGGCCGGTACCTGCAGGAAAAGCAAAACCTACGTAATTCTGTTCATTCCCAGGTCGCACCTTTCCCCTATTTTCTAGTTTGGCTAGCGATCGGGCGGTTTCATCTTGCCATCGCTGGTCGGCAAGAAGCCGCCTGCAATCGGCATCGGGACCCGTTACCCGATCCCGTCACGCAGTCAGGTGATATCGACCGGTTCCAGGCCACCGGAGCCGTGCCAAACGAAGCCAATCCAAACGCACTGGAAATCGGAGATCAGCATGAACCTGCCTCGTCTTTTGGTTGCCTTGACGGCGGCCTTTGCATTGCATGTAGGAACCGCGGCTGCCACGCCTATTTATAGCGACGACCCCGAAGTTGAGGGCTTGCGCCAGATGGTCTGCGCCGCCAAAGGCGGCGTCGACATCACGAACCAGGGCACCCTGACCCTGGGTGGCGATGTCTCTTCGGCAGTGGTGTGCGCGGGCGCTGCGGAACCTGCAGCGGCTGGAACTGCGGTAACGCCCACCGCCGACGTTCAACCGCTCGCACTGTGCGGGCAGTTCAGTTCGGTCTGCGCATCGCTGTACCCGCCCTCGGGCACGTACACCATCACGAGCAGCAACCCGACGTTCACGACGTCATGCTCGGCCGACGTGAACGTGCGCTCGCGCCCGGGTGGTGGCACCAGCACAGGCACCTCGACCCTTAACTGCCGGGCCTATACGCCAGGCGGCAGTGCGGTGGGGTGCAATGTGAACTGGTCCGGGCCTTCGTCGTTCCCGGTTGGCGTGCGCGCCAATGTGTCCGTCAGTTTCACCTGCCTTGTGGCGGGCCCGGGTTCGCGCGGCACCGTCGCAGACTTCTCGTATCAAGACGCCACGTATGGCGCTGTGCGCGCAGACGGCCAGCAGACGAGCAGCCTGACCATCGTGCTGCAATAAGGGCAGTCGCCTGACACAGACACGTCATCAGGCTTGGGCGCAACCGGCCTATACTCATTTTACAAACCCGGTTGCGCCCTCTGCGAGCCGTCTCCTACGAGGAATCCGCCATGTCCGCTACGCTTGCTCGCCTCACCGCGCTGGTGCTGGGGATCGGCCTGACCTCATTGGCCGCTGCGCAAACTTTGACACCTGCACCATCGGATAACGAGGCAGTCCCTTCCTGCATCGACGTGCAAGTCGGCAGTGCTCGTAGCGTCTCCTATGATTGCCTGGCGCAAAGGATGGCGCCTCCCGAGAAAAAGCCCGGTCACCCAGATATACCGAACCCTGCCCTGGCTTCTGAGCGTGTCACGCGCCTGCCGCCGACGCAAACGGGTCTTTTCACCAGCCTGCACCAGATGCTGATTTCTGGCGTCAAGCGGGACAAATAGCCTTCTCGCCGTCACAAGAACCTTCTGCCTAGCCACGCGAAGCGTCACCGTGCGTCCACAGTCAGACCCATGAGAAAACAAATGCAGATGCTCCCCCGGTACGGCGTAGCCACAATTACCTACTTACTGCTCGCCGGTTGTGCGACATCTTCTGACGCCGGAAGCGTGGCGCCCGCCTCCTTGGTCAAGGTCCAATGCACGACGTCCAGCACCAGCGATCTTGGACCGTGCCAGGCACGCGCGAGCCAGCTATGCGATGGCACGGCCCGCTTGCGCGGCATCGATTCGCGTTCAGACGCCGGCAGCACTGGGCCGACCGGCAAGTACCAGCTCTACCACATCAGCGCCAGCTATGAGTGCATAAAACGAGAGACCCAACCGGCAAGCTGAGGCCCAGGCGGCAAGCGCCGTCACGACGCGGCCGAGCAGGCAAATCTCCGCCGCCCGGCGCGGCGGGGGAATTGCGCGCGCCGGCTTGAGGACTCTGCGGGCGCGCCCGTCCGGGCGACCGCGTCACCAGTGGAAAGTTTGTAGGCTTTCTCCCCGGGCTTGGCTTGGCGCAACTGGATGTCTGTGAGCGTGGCGAGCGCGCCGATGCGCGTGTTCTCCCGCTGGCATCTGGGGCGGGTGACGGCGAAACGTCGTTTGTACCAGCAAAAATACCAGCAAAAGCCGTGAGCCATCCTGAGACAACGTGGGGCAAAGAAAAACCCGCACAGCCAAGGCTGGTGCGGGTTCTGAGGCGACGTGAGACTACGTGCGCAATAATTCTTGGCGGACAGAGGGGGATTCGAACCCCCGATACGCTATTCACGTATACACGCTTTCCAGGCGTGCGCCTTCAACCGCTCGGCCACCTGTCCTGATCGTTTTTGCCCCCGAAAAACCAGGGCGCCAAAACGGCAATCCGCGATTCTAGCAGAATCGCCCAAAACTTTCCGCCACGCGAGGCGGCCCGACAGCAGCCCCGCCAGCTCGCCTGCTCAGCGCGCGCCCTGCCCCATCATCCGGTCCACATAACGCGCGATGGTGTCGATCTCCAGGTTCACGCGCGAGCCAGGCGTCAGCGCGCCCAGCGTCGTCGCCGACAGCGTATGCGGAATGATGTTGATGCTGAAGTCGCACCCTTCAGCCACGTCCTCCACCCGGTTCACGGTCAGGCTCACGCCGTTGACGGTGATCGACCCCTTGTAGGCCAGGTAGCGGCCCAGCGCCTGCGGCGCACGGATCACCAGTTCATGCGACTCGCCCACCGGCGCGAAGCGCTGGACCTCGCCCAGGCCATCCACATGGCCGGACACGATGTGGCCGCCCAGGTAATCGCCCACGCGCAGCGCCTTCTCCAGGTTGACCGGGCCGATGGCATCCAGGCCGGCCGTCAGGCGCAGGCTTTCGCGCGAGACCTCGACGTCGAACTGATTGCCCGCCATCTCGACCACCGTCATGCAGGCGCCCTGGATGGCGATGGAGTCGCCGATGCGCACGTCTTCCAGCGGCAGGCTGCCCGCCGTCACGCGCAGGCGCACGCCTGCGTCGCTGGCCCCCTGCTGCAAGGGCTGGACTTCGTCGATGCGGCCGACGGCGGCGATGATGCCGGTGAACATGACTAGCACTCCTTCGATTCAGATTCGGTTTCGGTGACGCGCGGTCAGGACGACAGGTTCAAGGCCACGCGATCGCGCAAGGCCTGCCAGCGGCTGGGCAGGTGCGCGCGCAGCCGCAGGTCCTCGCCCACGCGCTGGACATCGGTATAGGCATAGCGGCGCACGCCTTCCAGGGAGTCCAACCTGGGCAGCGCCGCCATGGGCGCGGCATCGCCCAGCAGCATGGGGGCCGAATAGCACAGCAGCTCGTCCACGCAGTCGGCCGCCAGCAGCGCGCCGCTCAGGATCGGCCCGGCCTCCACATGCACCTCGTTCACGCCATCGGCCGCCAGCCATTGCATGACGGCGGGCAGGTCGACGCGCTGGCCGTCGGCCTGCGGCAGCAGCACCACCTGGGCGTTGCGCGCGGCCAGGCGCTGCGCCTTGCCGGCATCCGCGCGCGCGGCGAAGATCAGCACCGGCGTGCCATCGAACAGGCGCGCCGTCTCGGAAATGGAAAACCCGCTGTCGATGACGGCCTTGCGCGGCGGGTGCGCGGTAGGCGCAAGCCGGGTGTCCAGCAGCGGATCGTCGGCGCGCACCGTGCCGATGCCGGTCAGCACCACGCAACTGCGCGCGCGCCACTGGTGGCCGTCGGCGCGTGCCTCGGGGCCGGTGATCCATTGCGAGACGCCGTTATGCAAGGCCGCGCGGCCGTCCAGCGACGCCGCCAGCTTCAGCCACGCCCAGGGCGTGCCGCGGCTCATGCGCGCGATGAAACCCACGTTCAGGGCCAGGGCCTCGTCCTGGCACAGTCCCGCCGACACCGCGATACCGGCCTCGCGCAGGATGCGCAGGCCGCGGCCATTGACCAGCGGGTTGGGGTCGCCCATGGCGACGACCACGCGCGCCAGCCGCGCGGCCACCAGCGCATCGGCGCAGGGCGGCGTGCGGCCGTGGTGGCTGCAGGGCTCCAGCGTGACGTAGGCCGTGGCGCCTGCCACGTCGTGGCCGCGCGCGGCGGCATCCCGCAAGGCGCTGATCTCGGCGTGCGGCCCGCCAGGGGGCTGCGTGGCGCCCTCGCCCAGCACCTGCCCATCGCGCACGATGACGCAGCCCACGCGCGGGTTGGGCCGGGTGGACGACAGGACACCCGCGGCCAGCGCCAGGGCGCGGCGCATCCAGTGCGTGTCGTCGGGAAAGGAAAGGGAGGTGTCGCTCACGGCACGATTGTATGCCCGCGCCAGGCCCCGCCCCGGCATGCCATCGGCAGGCGCAGGGACAACGCCCGCGAGGATTTACTTGCGCAGCTTCTTGGGCAGCAGCGGCCCCTGCATCTCGCGGATGGCTTCCACGAACTCGCCGATGTCCTCGAAGCTTTTGTAGACCGAGGCAAAGCGCACGTAGGCGACCTTGTCCATCTTCTTCAGCTCGGCCATGACCAGCTCGCCCAGGTAGGCGGACGGGACTTCGCGCTGGCCGCTGGTAAGCAGGCCTTCCTCGATGCGGGCCACGGCGGCGTCGACGTCTTCGGTGCTGACCGGGCGCTTGCGCAGCGACAGCGCCAGGCTGGCACGCAGCTTCTCGGACTGGTATTCGCTGCGGCTGCCGTTGCGCTTGACGATGGACGGCATGGCCAGCTCGACCCGCTCATAGGTCGTGAAGCGCCGGTCACAGGACAGGCAGCGGCGGCGGCGGCGAATGGTGTCGCCCTCTTCGGAGACGCGCGAATCGAGCACCTGGGTGTCGGCGTGGTCGCAGAATGGACATTTCATGGGAAGGAAACCTGGTCGCGATCGCGACTTGGTGACCGGCCGCGATACCGGCGCGCGCAGGGAAGACCTGGCGCGCCTCGGCCAGGACGGCCGAGGATGACGCGTAGTCTAGCGGAGACGGGCGCATGCGCCCAGGGGCCGGCGGAGAAAATCCGCGCGGCCCCCGCCAAGCGGGGCTTAGCGATATACCGGCAGGCGCGCGGTCAGGGCATTGACGCGCTCGCGCACCGACGCGATGGTCGCGGCGTCGCGCGGATTGTCCAGCACGTCGGCGATCAGGTTGCCGGTTTCCTCGGCCTCGGCTTCACGGAAGCCGCGGGTGGTCATGGCCGGGGTGCCCAGGCGCACGCCGCTGGTCACGAAGGGCTTCTCGGGGTCGTTGGGGATGGCGTTCTTGTTGACCGTGATGTGGGCATCGCCCAGCACGGCTTCCGCTTCCTTGCCCGTGATGCCCTTGGCGCGCAGGTCGACCAGCATGACGTGGCTTTCCGTGCGGCCCGAGACGATGCGCAGGCCACGCTTGACCAGGGTGTCGGCCAGCACGCTGGCGTTCTTGACGACCTGGGCGGCGTAATCCTTGAACTCCGGCGCCAGCGCTTCCTTGAAAGCCACGGCCTTGGCGGCGATGACGTGCATGAGCGGACCGCCCTGGATGCCGGGGAAGATCGCCGAGTTGACGATCTTTTCGTGTTCGGCCTTCATCATGATCACGCCGCCGCGCGGGCCGCGCAGGGACTTGTGCGTGGTCGAGGTGACGAAGTCGGCATGCGGCACGGGGTTGGGGTAGGCGCCGCCGGCGACCAGGCCCGCGTAGTGGGCGATGTCGACCATGAACAGCGCGCCGTGGTCACGGGCGATGCGGGCCATGCGCGCGAAGTCGATGTGCAGCGAGTAGGCCGAAGCGCCCGCCACGATCAGCTTGGGGCTGTGTTCCTTGGCCAGTTGCTCGACGCGGTCGTAGTCCAGGACTTCATTGGCATCCAGGCCGTACTGGTGGAAGTTGTACAGCTTGCCCGACGCGTTGACCGACGCGCCGTGCGTCAGGTGGCCGCCCTCGGCCAGGCTCATGCCCAGCACGCTGTCGCCCGGCTTCAGCACGGCCGTGTAGACGCCCTGGTTGGCCTGCGAGCCAGAGTTGGGCTGCACGTTGGCGGCCTCGGCGCCGAAGAGCTGCTTCAGGCGGTCGATGGCCAGCTGCTCGACCACGTCCACGTGCTCGCAACCGCCGTAGTAACGCTTGCCGGGATAGCCTTCGGCGTACTTGTTGGTGAGCTGCGTGCCCTGGGCCTGCATGACGGCGGGGCTGGCGTAGTTCTCCGAAGCGATCAGCTCGATGTGCTGTTCCTGGCGGACGTCTTCTTTCTGGATGGCGGCCCAGACGTCGGGGTCTACCTGGTCGATGGTGCGGTTACGGTCGAACATGGAGGGTCCTGGAATGAGGGTAAAGCGGTCAGTCGATGCGCTAGTTTACCCTGCGCTCCAAGGCGCCCGCCCTACCTGAGTTGGCAAGACACGCGCATGTCCCCGGACCGCAAAGCCGACTCATGGACAACATGAAGCCTGCTCAAGACGCAGACCAGGCCAGCCCCCCCCCCCCGGCCGAGGGGAGGCCCAAGAGGAAACCCACAGAAGCCCGCGAGACAACCCAAATAAAGACATAAGGACTCCTTAGTTATAAAAATACGATCGGACGTTTATATTTAATCCAAGTCCACATATCTCCCCCTCCAGGCACATGGCCGACCAGACCCCCGCCGTCACGCCGCGCCCGTTTTCCGGCGCCACCCTCCATTTCGAGGACGACCACGTCGCCATCTGGGAAGAGGTTTTCCTGCCTGGCATCCCCACCCCGCCGCATCGCCATTTGCGCGACTACATCGCCGTGTCCCTGACCGACGTTGACTTGCGCATCGAACCGCTGCCCGGAGAAGCGCCGGAATCCGCCACGTCCATCGTGGGGGAAAGCCAGGCCCATCCGCAGGCATTCCGCCGCACCTCCCGGCGCGGCCGGGTCGCCCACGTGGCCGTTACGACGCAAGGCGCGGGCCACGTCGCGGTCAACCTCGCCAACCAGGAAGCGCGCATGCTGATCATCGAAATCAAGGGCAGCGGCGCGGAAAAGCCCGCGCCCCGCTCCCGCCAAGGAGACACGGCATGATCTCGCGCCGCGCCCTGCTCCAGGGCAGCCTCGCCGCCGCGCTGGCCGCGCCCATGCGCCGCGTCCGGGCGGCCACGCCCTTGCGCCTGGGCGTCCTGCTGCCCTTCTCCGGCGGCCTCGAAGTGGTCGGCCACCAGGCCCGCCTGGGCGTGGAGCTGGCCGTGGCCCGGCTGAACGCCGCGGGCGGCGTGCTGGGCGCCCCCATCGAGGTCACCTGGCAGGACGACAAGACCGACCCCAAGACCGCGGTGGAACGCGCCACCTCGCTGATCCAGCGGCAGAAGGTCGCGGCCATCATCGGCCCCATCCTGTCCCCCTCCCGCGACGCCATCCTGGCGGTGCACCAGCGTCACCAGGTGCCCTTGCTGTACGCGGCCAGCTTCGAGGGCACCACCTGCAGCCCGCAACTCTTCAACGTGGGCACCGTGCCCAACCAGGAGCTGGACGCCCTGCTGGCAGCGCTCGGGGGTGGCGCGGACAAGCCCTTCTACCTTTTCGGCGCTGACATTGCCTGGGGCCAGAAACTCTTTCCCCGCGCCCGCGCGCTGCTGTCCGCGCAGGGCAGCCCGGTGGCAGGACAGGAGCTGCTGGCGCTGGGCACGACCGACTTCTCGGCCACGCTGCGGCGCATCGCCGACAGCGGCGCACGGGTCCTGGTCCAGGCCTTTCCCGGCGCCGGGGGCCTGAACTTCCTGAAGCAGGCCAGCCAGTTCGGCTTGCTGCGCCAACTCGACTACGCCTATGTCGGCTTCAGCGAATCCGGACTGCGCGCCTTGCAACCCGGCGAGGGCGAAGGCATCTGGACGCAGACCCCCTTCGTGGCCAGCCTGCGCACCGAGGCCGCCGCAAGTTTCGTGGCGGCGGCCCGCCAGCATGCACCCGCCATCCTGCCCACGCGTTTCGCCACGGCGCATTACAACGCCGTACTCGCCCTCGCCGGCGCGGCCGAACGCAGCAAGGACACGTCTCGCGAAGCCCTGTTGCAGGGCCTGCCCGGCGTCGCCCTGGACGGCCCCTCGGGTCCGGTCACCCTGGACCCGGCCAGCCGAGCCGCCAACCAGACCCTGTATCTCGGCCGCGTGCAGGCAGGCGAACTTGTCGCCACCCGGACGCTCGGCCGCATCCAGGCGGACACGCTGTGCGGCTAGCCCCGCGCCGCAAGGCCGCCGCAACGTCGCCTCCCTTGCTGCAAGCGCACGCCCTCGGCCATGCCTTTGGCCGCCAGTGCGCGCTCGACGGCGTCTCCTTGCGCATGGACAGCGGCGACACCCTGTGCGTGATCGGCCCTAACGGATCAGGCAAGACCACCTTGTTCAACACGCTGTCCGGTCAATTGCAGCCCCAGCGGGGCCAGGTCCTGTTCCGCGGCATGGCCCTGCGCGGCAGGCGGCCCGACCAGATCGCGCGGCTGGGCCTGGGCCGGAAATTCCAGGTTCCCAGCGTCTTCGGCACGCTCAGCAGCCTGGACAACCTGCTGCTGGCCCGCCGGGCTGCCGGCCTGCCTGCCCGCCCGGCCGACGTGGACACGCTGCTGCGCGACACCGGCCTGGCTGGGCGCGCCCAGGTGCCGGCCGCCGAGCTGTCGCATGGCGAGCGCCAATGGCTGGAGATCGCCATGGTGACCTCGCAGGCGCCTCGCCTGCTGCTCCTGGACGAACCCACCGCCGGCATGACGCAAGCCGAGACGCTGGCCACGGTCGCCCTGATACGAAAGCTGTGCCAGCGCGACGGCATCGCCTGCATCGTGGTCGAACACGACATGCAGTTCGTCGCGGCGCTGGAAAGCAAGGTGATGGTGCTGGCCGATGGCCGGGTCATCGCGCAAGGCGCTTTCGACACGGTCCGGCAATCAGCCGCCGTCCGGCAAGCCTATCTCGGCCATGACGCCTGAGCCCCACGGACTCCGCGTCAGCGGGCTCGGCGCCGGCTATGGCCAGGGCCTGGCAATCGCCGACATCACCTTGCACTGCGCGCCAGGCGAAACGCTGGGCCTGGTGGGCCGCAACGGCGCGGGCAAAACCACCTTGCTGCGCGCACTGGTCGCGCAATTGCCGCGCGACGGCCATGTCCACTACGCCGGCACGTGCCTGGACAGGCTCGCGCCCGAAGCCATTGCCCGGCACGGCATCGCCTACGTGCCGCAAGGACGCGGCCTCTTCGTCGACTTCAGCATCGAGGAAAACCTCATGCTGGCGGCCCACGCCCTGCCTGCCGCCCAGGCCAAGGCCCGCGACCTGCTCACGCCCGCCTACCAGGCCTTTCCCTGGCTGCGCGACCAACGCCGCAGCCGTGCCGGCAGCCTCTCGGGTGGCCAGCAGCAACAGCTGGCCATCGCCCGCGCCCTGGTGGCCCGGCCCGGCCTCATCCTGCTGGACGAACCCCTGGAAGGCATCCAGCCTTCCATCGTCGCCCGCATCGTGCAGGTGCTGAGGAACCTGCGCACCCAGACACGCCCCACTGCCCTGCTGCTGGTCGAACAGAACCTGGAGGTCGTCCGCGCACTGTGCGACCGCGTACTGCTGCTGGAGTCCGGCCGCCTGCGCCAGGCCTGGGACGCACGGGCGCTGCGCGACGACCCCGGCCTGATCGCCCGCCACCTGGCCCTCTGAGAACGCCATGGCCCTTGCCCTCGACCTGAACACCTACGTCGCCCTGTTGGCCCTCGTGTCGCTGGGCCTGGCCATCGTGCTGGGCCTGATGCACGTTATCAACATGGCCCATCCCGAGTTCCTGACCCTGGGTGCCTACGTGGCCGTGCTGACCCAGGCCGCCGGCCTGCCCTTCGTCGCCAGCCTGCCCCTGGCGCTGGCCGCCGCCGCGCTCACCGGCTGCCTGGTGGAAGCCAGCCTGATCCGGCACACCTATGGCCGGGCCGAGGACACCATCCTGGCCACGGCCGGCGTGGCGCTCGTCATGCGCCAGGCGTTCGTCCTGGGCTTTGGCGCCGACGCCTACAGCGTGCAAGCACCGGACACGGGCATGGTCCAACTCATGGGCACTGCCTATCCCAGCTATCGGCTCTGGCTGATCGGCGTCGCCGCGGCCACCCTCGCATTCACCTGGCTGCTGTTCTTCCGCACCCGCGGAGGCTTGGCCGCACGCGCCGTCATGGCCGACCGCGCCACCGCCCGCAGCCTGGGCATCCGGGGCGCGCGCCATGACCGCGCCACGTTCTCGCTGGGCTGCGGACTCGCGGGACTGGCCGGTGCCATGCTTGCGCCCCTGTCTTCCGTGGAGCCCATGCTGGGCAACCTATACGGCGCGCCCGCCTTCCTCTCGGTGCTGGTCGGCGGCATGGCCAGCATCGTCGCCCCGGTGCTGGGCAGCGCAGTGCTGGGCTCGGCCCAGACGCTCAGCGCGGCGTGGGTGTCGCCGGCCTGGGCGCCGGTCATCATGCTCGCGCTTGCCCTGGCATGCGTGCGCCTTTTCCCCGGCGGACTGCTGCGACCGCGCGCACGGCAGGCATGACACGCCCGCAAGCCGACACCACGGCCCCCCTGCTCCTGCTGGCCGCGTTCAGCCTCCTGCCTTTCCTGCTGGAAGACTGGCAACGCGCCGAGCTCACCCGTTACTTCGCCTACATGCTCTTCGCGGCCAGCACGGCATGGGTCTGGGGACACTGCGGACTGCTCTCTTTCGGCCAGGCTGTCTTCTTCGGCATGGGCGCCTATGCCATGGGCCTGGCCAGTTCGGACGCGCATGCCGGCCTGCAAGGCATGGCCGCGCTCGTCACCGGCATGGCAGGCGGCACCCTTGCCGCCGTCCTGCTCGCATTCTGCATCGGACGCGTGTTCCTGTCGGGTCGACAGGCGGCAGGCCCGCATTTCGCCATCGCCACGCTGGCCATCAGCCTGGTCGCGGAACACACCCTCACCAGCTCGCCGCTGCTGGGCGGGGCGAATGGCCTGCTGGGCATCTCGCTGCTGGAATTCGACTGGGCCATCCGCCTGGGACTGCCGCCTGACTGGGTTGCCTACTTCCTGGGGCTGGCCGTGCTGGCCTGCGGCGCGGGCCTGCTGGTTCATGCCGCCCGCCACCCCTGGGGCATCGCGCTGCAGGCCATCCGCACCCATCCGCTGCGGGCCGAGGCACTGGGACTCGACCTGGGACGCGAGCGCCGGCGCGCCTACATGCTGGGCGCGGCCACCGCCGCCGCGGCGGGCGCCTTCTTCGTCACGCAGTTCGGCTTCGCCGCGCCCTCGCTGGCCGGACCGGCGTTCTCCGCCGAGGTCATCATCTGGGTGGCCCTGGGCGGGCGCAAGCACATCGTCACAGCCTGCCTGGGTGCCCTGATCGTGCGCGGCACGGAGACCTGGCTCACCGGTCCCGCCGAAGTCTATCGCCCTCTTCTGCTGGGCCTGGCCTTCATCCTGGTGGTCCTGCGCTATCCGGAAGGCCTGCTCGCCGCAGCAGGCCGACGCCTGGCGCGGCGCGCGGCCGGACAGGGGCCACGCTGAGGCCGCCACCGTTTTCCAACCACCCGGCAATGCACCATGTCCGCCATGTCTCACCAAGATCTGCTCTCAGACCCCAGCCATCCGCCCGCCCCCGGCCTGGCCGACTGGCTCGCCCTCGCCGACGAGCTTGGCGACCGGCTGCGCCTCGACATCACCGAGCGGGAACAGGCCAACGCTTCACCCGCGCCGCAGATCGCCATGCTGCGCGACGCCGGCCTGTTGACGTTGACGATTCCCAGCGCCTGGGGCGGCAAGGGCCAGCCGTGGCACACCGCCGTACAGACCGTGCGCCGCCTGGCGCGCAGCGACGGCGCCATTGCCCAGTTGCTGGGCTATCACTACGCCTGGCTGCGCATCGCCCAGGCCATCGGCGGCGCCAACACCCAGGCCCTGCTCACCCAGACCGCCAGCCAGGGCTGGTTCTGGGCCAGCGCGGGGGCCCCCCGCGCCGGCAGGCTCGTCCTGCATCCCCGTCCCGAGGGCGGCTACCTGGTACAGGGCGAATCCGGGTTTGCCACGGGTGCCGCGGTCGCGGACCGCCTGTTCGTGCGCGGTGTGGACAGCGCCACCCAACGCGTCGTGGTGGTCGCCCTGGACACCCGCCAGGCCGGCGTCGAGCCTGGCGGCGACTGGAATGCCCTGGGACTGCGGCAATCGGCCAGCGACAGCCTGCGGCTGGTCAATGCGGCCGTCGCGGCGCAGGACGTCCTCGGCACATTCCAGACGATTTCCGAGCCGCCGCCGATGGTCTCCACGCTGGGCGTGCTGGCGTTCCAGTCCCTGTTCACGCAACTTCACCTGGGCATGGCCGAAGGCGCCGTCCTCGAAGCAGCGGACTACGTCCGCCAACGCGCCCAGCCTTGGGTGCACGCCCAGGTGGCGCACGCGCAGGAAGACCCACACATCCAGAACGGCTTCGGACAAGCGGTCGCGTCATTGCAGGCAGTGGCCGCGCTGGCCGAGCGCGCGGACGCGGCGGTCAGCTGGCTCTTCGGGCATGCGGAAAGCGCCACGCCCGCCCAACGCGCCGAAGTGGCGGAACTCGTGGCCTGCGCCAAGATCATTTCGGTGCAAGCAGGGCTGGCCGCGGCCAGTGACGTGTTCAACCTGACGGGCGCCCGCGCCACGCGCCGCGCCCAGGGGCTGGACCGCCACTGGCGCGACCTGCGCACCCTGACGCTGCATGACCCGCTGGCCTACAAGCTGAACGAGGTGGGACGTTATTTCCTGGGCGGCGAGGCGCCCGAACCCTCGAACTATCGCTGAGCGGGCAGGCCCGGAAACAGGACACCCCGCACGCGGCGGGGTGTCGGGAACATGGCGCCATGCCCTGCCGAAGGACGTCAGGTTGCCGTGGTCGACCCCACCTGTTTCGGCGCCAGGCGCGGATTGAGCGTGTACCAGCCCGAGACGGACGCCTCGGCCAGCGTCACGTCCTTGACCTCGCGCAGCACGTCCGGGCCCTTGAAGCGGCCGTCCAAGGGCAGCGCGTCCACGCGCAGCGCATACAGCGTGAAGATGTAGCGGTGCACCTTGGCGTCGTTCCAGGGCGGGCACGGACCGTCATAACCGAAATACTCGCCGTTCATGTCGCGGTCGGCGGCAAACAGCGCGGTGTAGTCGTTCAGGCCCTGGCGCGCATCGAGCGGCGCCAGCGGGCCGCCCTTGCCGCGCGGCGTGATGCCGCTGGAAAAAGTGCCTTCCTCGATCTCGCGCAAGTCGGCGGACAGGTTGATGACGGACCAGTGGAAGAACGGCACCCGCGGCAGATCTTCCGCCACTTCGCGCCCCTCCTGGTTCACGTCGTCCAGCAACTTGGGCGCGTCGGGGTCGACGCACACCAGCGCAAAGGAGCGCGTCCCTTCGGGCACGTCGTCCCAGGCCAGGTGCGGGTTGTAGTTGTCCGCCAGCGCCACGCGCGAATGCGGATCGATGCGGGCGAAGGCGTAGCGTTCCGGGATCGCCTCACCTTCGGAAAAGGACAGACTCCTCAGTTTCATGATGTGCTCCTTGGGTCCACCGGGCCCGCGCCTTGTGGCGCGCGAGCCTATCCACGCAAGGTAACACGGGCGAACTTGCGTTTGCCCACCTGGATCACATAGCTGCCCTCGGGCAATTGCAACGATTTGTCTTCCACGCGCGTGCCGTCCACGCGCACCCCGCCCTGCTCGATATTGCGCTGGGCTTCGGTGCCCGACGCGGCCAGGCCGGCTTCGCGCAGCACCTTCAGGATGCCCAGGGGCGCGCCCGCCAGGTTGACCTCGGGAATGTCGTCCGGAATGGCGCCATCGCGAAAGCGCGCCTCGAAGGCAGCCAGCGCGGCCTCGCCCTGGCCCTGGCCATGGAAACGGTCCACGATTTCCTGGGCCAGCAGCACCTTGGCATCGCGCGGATTGCGGCCGCCCTCAGTCTCGGCGCGCAGCGCCGCGATCTCGGCCTCGCTGCGGAAGGACAGCAGCGTGAAGTATTTCCACATCAGCGTGTCGGAAATCGACATGAGCTTGCCGAACATCGATTCGGGCGCTTCCGAGATGCCGATGTAGTTGCCCTTGGACTTGGACATCTTCTCGACGCCGTCCGTGCCCTCCAGCAGCGGCATGGTCAGGATGCACTGCGGCTCCTGGCCGTACTCCTTCTGCAGCTCGCGGCCCACCAGCAGGTTGAACTTCTGGTCGGTGCCGCCCAGTTCCAGGTCGGCGCGCAGCGCGACCGAATCATTGCCCTGCAGCAGCGGGTACAGGAATTCGTGGATGGAGATGGGCGTGCCGCCCTTGTAGCGCTTGGTGAAATCCTCGCGCTCCATCATGCGCGCCACGGTATAGCGCGAGGCCAGCTGGATCAGGCCGCGCGCGCCCAGCGGGTCGCACCACTCGGAGTTGTAGCGGATCTCGGTGCGGGTGGAATCCAGCACCATGCTGGCTTGCGCGTAATAGGTACGGGCGTTTTCCTCGATCTGCTCGCGGGTGAGCGGCGGACGGGTGGAGTTGCGGCCGCTGGGGTCGCCGATGGTGGTCGTGAAGTCACCGATCAGGAAGATGACCGTGTGGCCCAGGTCCTGGAGCTGGCGCATCTTGTTCAGCACCACCGTGTGGCCCAGGTGGATGTCGGGCGCGGTGGGGTCCAGGCCCAGCTTGATGCGCAGCGGCACGCCGGTGCTGCGGCTGCGCGCCAGCTTGCGCGCAAACTCGGACTCGACCAGCAGCTCGTCCACGCCGCGGCGCACGATCTGGAGATCGGCCTGGACTTCGGGGGATTCGATGAGAGCGGCGAGCGTGTCGGTTTGCGGCATGGCAAGAAAAGACCTGAAAAAGCCCCTCAATTGAGGGTGCAAAAATTCGTTAAAAGGTGTTAAAACTGTCGCAATCCCTAAGGGGCGTAGCTAACATTGCAGGTTAGTTTCGGCTGTTGATTCAGCGGGTGAATCATAGTGCAAGCGGCGGTATCGTTCCCGGGCCAGCCCCGGCAGCGTAACCGATACGGGCGACACAGTCCCCCGGCGTGTGCCACCGCAGGCCATGCCGCCCCGCCGGCGCCTGCCACGCGCGCCCGACGCGCGTGACGCCCCTCCGGCGACGCCCGCAGCACGTCTGGCAACACCCCGGCAGTACCTCGACGACACCCGGCAAGACGCATCCGGCAATATATTTCAGGCAAAAGGTTTTACACGATGACGCGTGGGCAGAATGAGACGGAGCGCCTCGGCGCCGCCAAGATTACGGATGCATCCGCGCTCCCCGAACCTGCCCGCCGCCCGTACCGCCGCCTGCGCGTGACCCTGCTGGCCAGCGCCGTGGGCCTGTTTGGCGCCGCCGCCGCGCTGGGCATGGTCCAGCCAAGCTCGCAGGAATCCCTGCCTCCGCTGCGCCAGGTCCAGGACATCATCACGCTGGTGCCGCCCGCGGCCGAGCCCGCCCCTGCCGTCGCGGCCGCTGAAGACGCTCCCTACGTCAACGAAACCCGCATCCGCCGGGGCGACACGCTGGCCGCCGTGCTGGCTCGCCTGAACATCGACGCGCCTGGCCTGCAAGGTTTCCTGACCCACGACACCTCGGCCCGCAGCATCTACAAGCTCTACCCCGGCCGCGCCGTGCAGGCCGCCACCGACGCCGATGGCAAGCTGCGCTGGCTGCGCTACATCCATACCCCGGGCAACGAATCCGACGGCCAGGTGGTCACCCGCCTGCTGCAGGTCGAACCCTCGGGCGACAGCTACAAGGCCGCCGAAGTCACGCACGACACCGACCGCCAGGTGCGCGTCGCCGTCGGCACCATCCGCAACTCGCTCTTCGGCGCCACCGACGCCGCGGGCGTGCCCGACGCCATCACCCTGCAGATGGCCGAGATCCTGGGCAGCAAGATCGACTTCCTGCGCGACCTGCGCCAGGGCGACACCTTCCGCGTGGTCTACGAGGCCCGCATGCACGAAGGCCGTTACGCTGGCGCCGGACGCATGCTGGCCGTGGAATTCATCAACCGCGGCAAGAGCCACTCGGCCGTCTGGTTCAGCCCCGAGAAGCAAGGCGGCAGCTACTACGCCTTCGACGGCACCAGCCTGCGCGGCGCCTTCCTGCGCAACTCGATCAAGTTCACGCGCGTGAGCTCGACCTTCGGCATGCGCATGCACCCCATCCACCAGAAGTGGATCGGCCACAAGGGCGTGGACTACGCCGCGCCGACCGGCACGCCCATCCACGCCACGGCCGACGGCACCATCGATTTCGCCGGCTGGATGAACGGCTACGGCAACACCGTCCGCATCCAGCACCACGGCAAATATTCCACGCTGTACGCCCACGCCAGCCGCCTGGCGCCCGGCATCAGCAAGGGTGACAAGGTTTCGCAAGGCCAGTTGATCGCCTACGTCGGCTCCACCGGCTGGGCCACCGGCCCTCACCTGCACTACGAATTCCGCATCAACGGCACGCCGGTCGACCCGCTGTCGGTCGACCTGCCCGTGGCGCGCGCGCTGGAGCCCAAGGAACTGCAGGCCTTCAAGACGGCCGTGGATCCTTACATGCAGCAGATCGCGTTGCTGGCCAATTTCCAGCAGACCCTGCCCGAGTCGCTGGCCAACGTCGCCAGCCGCTAAACCCGCTTTTCCCTCCGCCATGACTGCCGCGATGGCGCCCGCCCAGGATCTCTACGTCGGCCTGATGTCGGGCACGAGCATGGACGGCATCGACGGGGTGCTGGCGCGCATCGACGCGCAAGGCCGCCCCCAGCGCCTGGCCCACGCCAGTGCGCCGCTGCCGCAGATGCTGCGCGACGAACTCCATGCCCTGAACAGCAGCGGCCCCGATGAACTGCATCGGGCCGCGCTGGCGGCTGTCGCCCTGGCCCACTGTTATGCGGATGTCGTCACCCGCCTGCTCGATGTTGCGGGCGTGCGCCGCCATGAAGTGGCCGCGCTGGGTGCGCACGGCCAGACGCTGCGCCACCAGCCCGGCCAGGGCTACACGCTGCAATTGAACGCGCCCGCCCTGCTGGCGGAACTTACCGGCCTGGGCGTCGTGGCGGACTTCCGCAGCCGCGACGTCGCCGCCGGAGGCCAGGGCGCGCCGCTGGTGCCCGCCTTCCACGCGCGCGTCTTCGCCTCGGACGCCCCGCGCGCGGTGCTGAACCTGGGCGGCATTGCCAACGTCACGCTGCTGACGCCGGGCTCGGACATGCCTGCCGCGGGCTTCGACACCGGCCCCGCCAACATGCTGATGGACCTCTGGTGCCAGCAGCACACCGGCAAGCCCTATGACGAGGACGGCCAGTGGGCGGCGCAGGGCCAGGTGCAGGCCGGCCTGCTGCGCACGCTCATCGACAACGAACCCTGGTTCGCCCTGCCCGCCCCGAAATCCACCGGGCGGGACCTCTTCCATGCCGCGTGGCTGGCGCAACGCCTGCAAGGCATCGACGCCCGGCCCGAGGACGTGCAAGCCACCCTGCGCCAGCTGACCGTGGAAACCGTGGCGCGCGCCCTGGAAAGCCAGCCGCAAGCCGTGGCCGACATGCTGGTCTGTGGCGGCGGCGCCTATAACAAGGGCCTCATGCAGGCCCTGGCCGAACGCCTGGGCTGCCCGGTGAGCGCCACCGACAGCGTGGGCGTGCCCGCCCAGGAAGTGGAGGCATTGGCCTTCGCCTGGCTGGGCTGGGCCCACCTGCACCAGGTGCCCGCAGGCCTGCCCAGCGTCACGGGCGCGCGCGGCGCGCGCGTGCTGGGCGCGCACTACCCCGCCTGAGCCTCATTCCCTTCTCTTCGCCACGCCGGAAACGACAAGGGCCTGCCCTGAGGCAAGCCCTTGCTTGTGCGCCAGGGGCCACGCAAGCGTGGCGTCACTGGCCGCCTGGCGCGAAAACGCGCGAGACGCCTAGACCGAGAACGACGACCCGCAACCGCAGGTCGTGGAGGCGTTCGGGTTGCGGATGACGAACTGCGCGCCTTCCAGGTCTTCCTTGTAGTCGATCTCGGCGCCAACCAGGTACTGGAAGCTCATCGGATCGACCAGCAGGGCCACGCCGGCCTTTTCCAGCACGGTGTCATCTTCGTTGGTTTCTTCATCGAAGGTGAAGCCGTACTGGAAGCCGGAACAGCCGCCGCCTTGCACGAACACGCGCAGCTTGAGGTTGGGATTGCCTTCCTCGGCCAGCAGGTCCTTGACCTTGGCCGCGGCGGAATCGGTGAAGACGAGGGGCGTGGGGGGCGCCTGCAGATCGGTGCTTTCGGTGAGGGCGTTCATATTCTCTGACTCCTGGCGGCGGGCAACGGCGCCAACCGCGGATGGCATCGCAAGCGGGGCGCGGGAGCGTTCAGGCTTGCGGATGATGGCCGCGCTAGCATGCTGCTTGCGGCCCTAGGGTTACCACTATAGCGCAGGCTTGATGCGCCTCAAAACTCCAACTCGACGTTGCGCGTGGCCCGCACCGTGTCGCCGTCCAGGACGCGGATGGTGACGGATTCGGGGACGAAACCGCCCGGCACCGCCAGAACGCCCTGGCTACGCACATATTGATCGAAATTGAGCCTCAGCATTTCCTTACCCGCGTCGGTCGAAGGGGCAACGCTGCCGTCGGCGCGCACCTGCAGCGGCTGCAATTCGAGCGTGACGGGCTTGCCGCGCTGGGATCCCGTGGCCATGAATTGCAAACTGCCCACGAAGCCGCCGCTGTCGGCGCCATTGCGCATTAACAACACGCGGTAACGCAGGCCCGGCCCCTGGCGGCTGAACTCGGCCCCGCGGATGTCCAATGCGCCCTTCTGGCCCGGCGGCAGCAGCTGCTCATAGAACGCCAGTTGGTCGCGCACGCGGCCCAGCTCGGTCTGCTGCCCCAGCAACTGGGTTTCCAGCTCCTTGCGGGCGGCGCGCTCGACGGCGATCTCGCCATCGGAGGAATCGAGCTGCGCGCGCAGGAAGCGGATCTCGGCCTCGCGCTGGGCCACGCTGGCGCGCAAGGCGGTGAGCTGCTCCTTGGAGATGGCAGCGCGATCCTGGTCCAGATACAGGGCGGCGGCCCGGTATCCGGCCGCCGCGCCCACGCCCAGGGCGAGCAGGACGACCAAGAGCCACAGCAGGTGACGGACCCGGCCCGCGGACGCCTGCGCGGCGGGCGACGGCGTGGCCGGCTGGGCGGAGGGCGTGGACACCTCCGGCTCGGAAGACTTCATGGTGACGCGGGAATCCCTGAAAACGGCAGACCCAGGACAGACCCTGCCGGGTGACGGAGGTTCCCCCCGCCCCGGCGGCGATGGCTGGCCCTGCCGGCTGCCCTGGAATCAGGGCAGGATGGCGACCTGGTCGAGGCCGGCGGTTTCGGGCAGGCCGAACATGAGGTTCATGTTCTGCACGGCCTGGCCGGACGCGCCCTTGACCAGGTTGTCCTGCACCACCAGCACGATCAGCTGGTCGCCGTTGCCCGGACGCTGGACGGCGATGCGCAGGGTGTTGGACGCACGCACCGAGCGTGTCTCGGGCAGCGCGCCGGCAGGCAGCACGTCCACGAAAGGATCGTTGGCGTAACGGGCCTCGAACAGCGCCTGGAAGTCGGTGTCCATGGCGTCGGGCAGGATGCGGGCATAAAGGGTGGAGAACATGCCCCGGATCATCGGCACCAGGTGCGGCACGAACACCAGGCCCACCGGGCCGCCGTTCAGGCGCGCCAGCTGCTCGGAGATTTCCGGGTGATGGCGGTGGCCCGCCACGCCGTAGGCCTTGAAGTTGTCGCTGGCTTCCGAGAACAGGGTATGGACCTCGGCCTTGCGGCCGGCGCCCGTGACGCCCGACTTGCAGTCGGCGATGATGTGGCGCGTGTCGATGCGGGCGCCGCCCTCGAGCACGGGGGCCAGGCCCAGCAGCACCGTGGTGGGATAGCAGCCGGGGTTGCCGATGACGCGCGCGCGAGAGATGCCGGCGCGATCCAGTTCCACCAGGCCGTAGACGGCCTCTTCCAGCACGTCGGGGCAGGCGTGGTCGATCTTGTACCACTTCTGGAAAGTGGGGATGTCCTTCAGGCGGAAGTCGGCCGCCAGGTCGATGACGCGCACGCCGGCATCCAACAGTTCGCGCGCCTGGGCCATGGCCACGCCGTGCGGCGTGGCGAAGAACACCACGTCGCAACCCGACAGCGGCGCCTTGTCCGGCGAGGAGAACGCCAGGTCGACGCGGCCGCGCAGGTTGGGATACATCTCGGCCACCGGCATGCCGTCTTCCTTGCGCGAGGTGATCGCGGTCAGTTCCACGTGCGGGTGCTGGGAGAGCAGGCGCAGCAGTTCGACGCCGGTGTAACCGGTGCCGCCGACGATGCCGACTTTGATGCGGGATTGGGGGGTCGAGGCCATGTGCGTTTTCCTATGCGACGGACGACGATATTAACGCGTCCCGGCATGACAGCCGTGCGCGTGGGGAGCAGGAAACCGCCTTGCGGCGCCAGGCCTGCACCCGCGCGCGGAATGGAAAAAAGGCCGCTTGCGCGGCCTTTTTTTCGTACAGCAGACGGGATTAGCGCTTGCTGAACTGCTTGCGACGACGCGCCTTGTGGAAGCCGACCTTCTTACGTTCGACTTCACGGGCATCGCGCGTCACGAAGCCAGCCTTGGACAGCGTGGGCTTCAACGCGGCGTCGTAGTCGATCAGCGCACGGGTGATGCCGTGGCGGACCGCGCCGGCCTGGCCGCTTTCGCCGCCGCCATGCACGTTCACGTGGAAGTCGAACGACTCCAGGTGGCCGGTCAGCTCGAGCGGCTGACGCACGACCATGCGGCCCGTTTCGCGAGCGAAGTATTCATCAACAGGCTTGCCGTTGACGACGATCTTGCCCGTGCCCTTCTTGAGGAACACGCGCGCCACCGAAGTCTTGCGGCGGCCGGTTCCGTAGTTCCAGTTACCGATCATGATGGGCCTTCCTTAGAAATCCAGCGGCTGGGGCTGCTGGGCGGTGTGCGGGTGCTCGGCACCGGCGTACACCTTGAGTTTCTTGATCATGGCGTAGCCCAGGGGACCCTTGGGCAGCATGCCCTTGACAGCCTTCTGGATGGCGCGGCCGGGGAAGCGCTGTTGCAGCTTCTCGAAGTTGGTCTCGCGGATACCGCCCGGGTAGGTGGTGTGGCGGAAGTACTTCTTGTCTTGCGCCTTGGTTCCGGTGACGACGATATCGGCAGCGTTGATGATGACGATGTAGTCGCCCGTATCCACGTGGGGCGTGAATTCAGGTTTGTGCTTACCGCGCAGACGGCGTGCGACTTCGCTGGCCACACGACCGAGGACTTTGCCCTTGGCGTCGATCACAAACCAGTCACGCTTGACTTCATGCGGCTTGGCCACAAAGGTCTTCATGATGGTTCCTAAGAATAAATATGGATTTGTGCCATCCGCCCAAAAAGGGACAGGCTGGCGGTTTCACCACCGGGTTGCTGAAATGCTGCGTGTGCTTTTGGGTGCGTCTCTGGGTGAGCCGAGAGGCTCTGAAACGCAAATTGCCGCACTTACCGCATATCTACCTGGCGGCGCTACCGTGGGAAGGTTCGTGGCCTGAAGCGTTAGAAATTTCGCCCGTGCACCTGACACCTTTTCCAAGGTAAGCCGGTGATTCTAGCACAGAACAACTTTCTGTAAACCTGTCAAGGCCTTAGCCCGCCATCCCGGACAAGCCGGCATGGCGGGGGCGCAACAGGGCGGCAAGCGGTAGCCCCCTGCGGACAGGCTCAGGCGCCCGCCACCGCCATCCGTTCGATCAGGATGGAACCGGTGCATTTGGTGCCACGGCAGATCTCGTCGGCGCCGATGGCCACGATCTGCCGGAACATCTCGGCCAGGTTGCCCGCGATGGTGACTTCCTGCACGGCGTGCTGGATTTCGCCATTGACGACCCAATAGCCGAAAGCGCCGCGGGAATAGTCGCCCGTGACGTAGTTCACCCCCTGCCCGATGAGCTCGGTCACCAGGAAACCCGTGCCCAGCTTGCGCAGCATGGCGCGGAAGTCGTCATCGGGACGCGTCAGGCGCGAGCGCAGCGTCAGGTTGTGCGAGCCGCCCGCGTTGCCCGTGGACACCATGCCCAGCTTGCGGGCGGTGTAGCTGGACAGGAAGTAGCCCTGCAGCACGCCGGCCTCGACCACCTTGCGGGCCTGGGTGCGCACCCCCTCGTCGTCGAAGGGCGAACTGCCCATCGCGCCGGGCACGAAAGGATCCTCGGCCACGTCCAGGTGATCGGCCAGCACGGGCTTGCCCAGCGCATCGACCAGGAAGCTGGCCTTGCGGTACAGCGCCCCGCCGCTGGTGGCCTGCGTCAGCGCGCCCAGCAGGCCGAGGGCCAGCGGCGCTTCGAACAGCACCGGAAACTTGCCCGTCTTGATACGGCGGGCCGACAGGCGCGACAGCGCGCGCTCCGCGGCATAGCGGCCCACGGCCTCGGGGTCGGCCAGCTTGCTGGCGTCGCGGTCGCTGGTGTACCAGTAGTCGCGCTGCATGTGCGCGCCGCGTCCGGCGATGGGCGCGGCCGACAGGCTGTGGCGCGAATAGGGGTAGCCCGCCAGGAAGCCGCGCGTGTTGCCCAGCACGAAGTGGCCTTCGTAGGTGCTGACGCTGGCGCCATCGGTGTTGGTGATGCGCGCGTCGGTGTCGGCCGCGGCACGTTCGGCGCGCAGGGCCAGCCTGGCGGCCTCTTCCGCGGAGATCGTCCAGGGATAGTGCAGCGACAGGTCCTGGGGTTCCTGCACCAGCAGGTCGGCGTCGGGCAGGCCGGCCACCGGGTCTTCCGCGGTGTAGCGGGCGATGTGCCAGGCAGCCTCGACGGTTTCCCGCAAGGCAGCCTCGGAGAAATCGGAGGTGGAGGCCGAGCCGCGCCGCTGGCCGGCATAGACCGTCACGTCCAGCGAACGGTCGCGGGTCTGCTCGACCGTCTCGACGTCCTTTTTGCGCACTGTGACCGCCAGACCCTGGCTTTCCGACACCTCGGCGGCGGCATCGCTTGCGCCCAGCGTACGCGCGTGGTCCAGCGCCTGCTGCACGAGTTCGCGGAAACGCGCCTGGTTGGCCTGGATGGGAAGGGAGTGTTGAGCGTTTGCCATGGCTGTCCGTTGCGGTGAGACGGGTATCATAGCCAAGTCGCCGGACCGCGCGCGAACCGCGCCCCGCCCGGGCGGTTCCGGCCCGTCCCGCCTGCCGTCCTGTCTCCGGGCCCGCGTCCAGCCCCTGTTCCGGCCTTTTTTTGGCCTTTTTTTGGGGCCCTTTCCCGGCCCGTTTATTTCCGCCCGCCACCGCCAGGCTCCTCCACGCCATGCACGCCCATTCCGATACCCCCGACCACGACGACGCGTACGACGATTTCGACGACCGACCCAGCAAATCGCAGGTCAAGCGCGACATGCACGCCCTGCTCGACCTGGGCAAGGAGCTGATCGACCTGCCGGTCGACCGCCTGAAGCAGTTGCCGCTGTCCGAGCGCCTGTACCAGGAAATCCGCGAAGCCCAACGCATCACCAGCCACGGCGGCCGCCGCCGCCAGGTGCACTTCGTCGGCAAGCTGATGCGCGACGCGCCCGCCGACGAGATCCGCCAGCAACTGCACGACTGGGCCAAGGGCTCGCGCGAGCAGACCGCCCACATGCACCGCCTGGAAACCCTGCGCGACAGGCTGCTGGCCGATGACGACGCCCTGACCGGGCTGCTGGCCGACCATCCGGGCGCCGACATCCAGCGCCTGCGCACCCTGATCCGCGAAGGCCGCAAGGAAGCCGCCGCCAACGCCGCCCTGACGCAGGGCCGCGAGCCGCAGCGCAAGCATTACCGCGCGCTCTTCCAGGAGCTGAAGGGCATGATCCCGGCGCCCTGACCCGCCTCCTTTCTTTCACCCGCGACACGAGCCTCACACCATGACCTCCGCCCTGCTGGACACCATCGAACGCGAAACCGGCACGACTCCCACCCATGCTGTCATCTGGCTGCACGGCCTGGGCGCCGACGGCAACGACTTCGTGCCGATCGTGCCCGAGCTGGGCCTGGACGCCACGCCGGCCGTGCGCTTCGTGTTCCCCAATGCGCCGGTGCAGCCCGTCACCATCAACGGCGGCATGGCCATGCGTTCCTGGTACGACATCCGCGTGGTGGACCTGTCACGCCAGGAAGACGGCGCAGGCATCGCGCTGTCGGCGCAGGCCGTCCAGGCCCTGATCGCCCGCGAGAACGCGCGCGGCATTCCCACGCGGAACATCGTGCTGGCGGGCTTCTCGCAAGGTTGCGCGATGACGCTGCACACGGGCCTGCGCCATCCGGAAAAACTGGCCGGCCTGGTCGGCCTGTCGGGCTACCTGCCGCTCATCGACACCGCGGCGGGCGAACGCCACACCGCCAACAGCACCACCCCCATCTTCCTGGCCCATGGCCTGCACGACCCCGTCGTGCCGCTGGCGCGCGCCGAGGCCTCGCGCACGGCGCTGGAACAATTGGGCTATTCGGTGCAATGGCACACGTATCCGATGCCGCACTCGGTCTGCATGCCCGAAGTGCAGGACATCGCGGCCTTCCTCAAGCAGGTCCTGAAGTAAGCGCCTGACACCGCGGGCATCGCACCCACGGACTACTAGGCCGGCGGCGGCCCCGCCGTCGCCAGGTCCAGCCAGACCCGGCGCATCTGCGGATCTTCCTCGTCGACGTCGTTGACGAAACCCAGCCGCGTCATCAGCGCCAGCATTGGCCGGTTGTTGGCCAGCACCAGGCCGTCGATGTATTCCAGGCGCTGCTCGCGCGCGGCCTCGATCAGCACCGACATCAGGTCGAAGCCCAGGCGGCGGCGCTGCCAGTCATCGCCGATGACCAGGGCGTATTCCGCGCCCCGCCCATCCGGATTGCGCAGATAGTGCGCCAGCCCGATGATGATTTCGCGCGGATGGCCGCGATGCTCCGGGTTGGGCACCTGCGTGGTCGCCACCAGCGCCAGCTCGCGGTGATAGTCCACCTGCGTGTAGCGCGCCAGCATGCGCGGGGTGAGTTCGCGCATCATCGACACGAAACGCATGTAGCGCGTGCGCTCGGACAACCCGCGCGTGAATGCCTGCAGGGCCTCCGCATCCTCGGGCCGGATCGGCCGCACCACCCACGGCGTGCCATCCGCGAAGGCGCGCGCCTGCACCCAGCGCGTGGGATAGGGATGGATGGCCATGTGCGGATAGCCATGCGCCTGCGGGGAATCGCAGGCCGCCTGTTCGCGCAGCACCATGCACACGCCGCCCGCGGTCAGCGCGCTGTCGCCTACATGCAGCGGGTCCAGCGCCAGCGTCTCGACGTCGGGCAGCTCGGTGACCAGGTCGGACACCTGCTCCAGCACGCCGCGCAAGGCGTCCAGCGCGGCGGGCGTGGCGCTGCCCGACAGCACGCGGCGCCAGAGGCGGCTGCGCTCGATCAGCTGGCGTGCCAGGAAGGCATTGAGCGGCGGCAGGTCCATGCCCCGATCGGACACGTCCAGCACGCCCGCCGGACCGCCCACGCCCAGGCGCAGCACGGGCCCGAAACGTGCGCCGGTCTCCACGCGGATGGCGGCCGGCACGGCCAGCGCGTCGTCGGGGGGCGACGCGTCGGGCTCGGCGATGCGCACCGGCACGTCGAAGGCGCGCAGCAGGGCCTCGCACTCGTCCTGGTTCAGTTCACGGCGGCCCGCCGCGCGCGCGGCGGCCACGATGGCGCGTGCCTGGCCCAGATCGGGCGGACGGCCGGGCGGCTCGGGCGGCTGGGTCTGCAGCAGCAGCTGCTGGTTGTAGTGGTGCGTGGCCAGCACGCCGAAGGCGTCCGCCGCCGACTCGGGCGTGCGGAAGGCGGGCGTGCCGGCGTCGTCCAGGCGCCGGCGCAGGGGCCGCATGCCGGCATCGCCCATGAAGCAGGTGATCACCGGCTTGCGCGCCTTGGGCGCCAGCTCGGCCAATTGCGTGGCCACGGCGGGAATGTCGGAACGCGCATCAGGCGCCAGCAGCACCAGCACGCCGTCGACGTTGGCGTCTTCCTGCAGCGCGTCCACCACCGCCTTGGTGCGAGCGGGCGTGAGCGGCAGGTAGGTGATGACGGGATTGGACGGCGTGACACCCGGCTCCAGGACCTCGCCCAGCGCCCGCAGGGTGGGCGGCGTCAGCTCGGCGCGCACCGTGGGCGCGTTCGGGCCCATCAGGTCCAGGGCCAGCTGGGGCGGCCCGCTGCCGTTGGAGACCAGGGCGATGCGCCGCCCGCGCGGCCGGCGCGCATAGCCCAGCACCTTCAGGGCCGAGAAGAGCTGTACGAAATACCGCACGCGGACCGCGCCGGCGCGGCCCAGCGCGGCGTCGAACATGGCGTCGGCCAGGCTGGAGTCCAGCGCGCGGCCGGCCTTCAGCACGACCACCGGCTTGACGCTGGCGGCCGCGCGCAGCGCGCTCATGAACTCGCGGGCGAAACCGACCTCTTCCACATAGAGCGCGATGCTGTCGGTGCGCGGGTCGCTGGCCAGGTAGTCCAGCACCTGCGGCAGGCCCAGGACCGCCTCGTCGCCCAGGGCCAGCGCCGTGGAGAAGCCGATCTGCACATCCTCGGCCCAGTCCATCACCGAGGCCATGATGGCGCGCGACTGCGCCACCAGCGCCACCTTGCCGCTGCGCGCCAGCAGCGGATGCTGGCTCAGATTCAGCCCCGCGTGCGGACGCTGCACGCCGAAGGAGTTCGGCCCCAGCAGGGCGCATTTGTGCGCCAGCGCCCAGTCGCGGCACAGCGCGCTGCTTGCAGCGGGGTCGGGATCCGCCTCGTCGTGCGGCAGGAAGATGGCGCCGGCGGGCCGCCACGCAGCCAGCCACGCCAGGGTCCGCGGCAGCAGACGGGGCGCCACGCAGACCAGCGCCAGGTCCGGCCGGCCCTGGCCCACTTCCGGCGACGGCCCGCTGGGCGCCTCGCCCGGCGCGCAATCGGCCAGCACCAGCTTCTCGCGCAAGGCGGGCGGCAGGGAGTGCAGGACGGGCAGGGGACGATCGGCGGCCACCAGCAGTGTGCGCGGCTCGAACAGCGGGGCGAGGGCGTGACGCAGCATGAGGGAGGGTTCAGTCCAGAATCAACAGTCCGATGGCGGCAAGGCAGGGATCACACGCGAAAACCGCGGCAGTCGCGGCACCGCCCGGCGGGCATTCATCTCCGTCCTTTAAAATGACCCGCATCCGCCGGACCACGCGGCCACCCGTTCACGGGCCTGCACGGTTCCCGCAACGATACACCCTTGCCACGGCGGGCAGGCCGCTCCCGGCAGGCCTGCCTCGCCCGACCTTACGCCACATCATTTCGCCCATGTCCAACACACCCGTCCGTACCCGCTTCGCCCCCTCGCCCACCGGCTTCCTGCACCTGGGCGGCGCGCGCACCGCGCTTTTCGCCTGGGCATTCGCCCGCCACCACGGCGGCACCTTCGTGCTGCGCATCGAGGACACCGACCTCGAGCGCTCGACGCCCGAGGCGGTCGAGGCCATCCTGCAGGGCATGGCGTGGCTGGGCCTGGACGCCGACGAAGGCCCCTTCTATCAGATGCAGCGCATGGACCGCTATCGCGAGGTGGTGGCGCAGATGCTGGAAGCCGGCACCGCCTATCGCTGCTACAGCACGCCCGAGGAAGTCGAGGCCATGCGCGAAGCCGCTCGCGCCGCGGGCCGCAAGCCGCGCTACGACGGCACCTGGCGCCCCGAGCCGGGCAAGACCCTGCCCGCCGTGCCGGAAGGCCGCCAGCCGGTGATCCGCTTCAAGAACCCGCTGGAGGGCGTCACCGCCTGGAACGACCTGGTCAAGGGGCCCATCAGCATCGACAACGGCGAGCTGGACGACCTCATCATCGCCCGCCCCGACGGCACCCCCACCTATAACTTCTGCGTGGTGGTCGACGACTGGGACATGCGCATCACCCACGTGCTGCGCGGCGACGACCACGTCAACAACACGCCGCGCCAGATCAACATCCTGCGCGCGCTGGGCGGCGAGTTGCCTGAATACGGCCACGTGCCGATGATCCTGGGCCCGGACGGCGAGAAGCTGTCCAAGCGCCACGGCGCGGTCAACCTGATGGAGTACGACGTCCAGGGCTACCTGCCCGAGGCCATGGTGAACTACCTGGCCCGCCTGGGCTGGAGCCACGGCGACGACGAGCTCTTCACCCGCGCCCAGCTCGTGGAGTGGTTCGACACGCGCAGCCTGTCGAAATCGGCATCGCAATGGGACCCCAAGAAACTGAACTGGGTGAACGCCCACTACATCAAGCAGGCCGACGACGCCTGGCTGGCCAACCACGTGTCGCCGCGCGTGGCCGCGCTTGGCGGCGACCCGCAGGCCGTGGACCTGGTCGCGGTGATCGGACTGCTGAAGGATCGCGCCGAAACGCTGGCGCAGCTGGCCGAAGGCGCCCTGCTGTTCTGCGGCCCGGCCCGTGAGGCCCCCGCCGAACTGGTGGCCCAGCACCTGACCGAGGACGCCCGTGCCGCGCTGCGCGACTTCGCCGCCCAGGCCGCCGCGGGCGACTGGACGCGCGAGGCGCTGAGCGCCGCGCTGAAAGCGGTGATGGCCGCGCGCGGCCTGAAGATGCCGCAAGTGGCGATTCCGCTGCGCGTGGCCGTCACCGGCCAGACGCAAACCCCCGCCATCGACGCGGTACTGGCCATCCTGGGCCGCGACGTCGTGCTGGCGCGGCTCGGCAAGATCTGATCGGCAACGGCATTGCTGGCGCCAGGCGCCGGCAATGCCCTCAAGGCATCATGTAGCCCGCAGGCATCTTGCGGGCCGTCATGCTGCCGGCGCCCGGCTGCCCTTCGCGGAACACCATGCGCGTGCCATCGACACGCTCGACGCGATAGGTGTTGCGGTAGATCGGGTCCTTGGCGTCCACCAGTTCGCCGTTGGAACGCGTGACGATGGTCGTGAATCCCCGCGCATCCTTCGCTTCCCAGCAACCCGACTCCCGCAATTCCGAGCGGATGTTGCGGCCGGCCTGGACCCGGGTTTCCATCTTGTAGCTGCCATCGGCAGACAGCACGAGCAGGCGGCGGAACTCGCCTTTCACGCCTTTCTGCTGGCTGACGGCATACCAGGTGGCGGCCAGCGCACCGGCTGCGGCGGGTGCCGCGGCGCAGACCGGCGCCTGGGCCGGCTGCGGCGGCGCGCCGGTAGCCGCGCGGCTGTCCCCCGGCTTGGCCGGGGTGGCCTGGCGCTGCCCGGCGCAGCCGGCCAGCAGGACGATCATCAGCGCGGATACCCCCGCGCGCACTGCGGAAATGGCCATGAAACCCTCGATGGCGGAGCCGGCGCGGCAACGCCCCACGCGTGCTGCCATGGGCGCCAAGCCCTCGCCGCCAATCTACCTGCGCGAGTGGGAGCGGGGCAATCGGAGATACGCCTTTTTGCATTCCCGCAACGTCGTGTTCAAATCGCGCCTTTTTTGCGGCATGTACCGGGCGCCCCGACAGTGGAAATGTGAGAGAGAAACCGAGCCGTCACATGACCCGGGGATGACAAGGGTTGCGACGCTGAAACGGCCGAAAAGCCGCGTCAGGGCGGAGGGTGATAGCAGTCACTACGCCCTTGCAGGCAAGCAGGCATGCGCGTACGCATTCAGTAACAACCCCGCTCGCCCGCCCGGCGGAAATTTGTTGAAGAGGTTACACTTACGCCACTAGAATTAGTGCCAACGCTGGTCACAGCCACCAGATGTTGTGGTTGGCACGGCGACGCACCCGATAGAAAAGCCCTCCCCGATGGGACAAACCTGCTTGCGTCGCAATCCTCCGTAATACAGCAACACACCGTACCGAACATCCCACAAGAGGCAGGCACCTTCGATGCCTGTCTATTTCTCGCACAGGAGCTTCCATGCAGACTTCGACCGCCGCTGACACGCGGCCTAGCGCCGTGCCGCAACAGCCCGCGACCACAGAGGCCCCCGCCACGGGGCAGTGGTCCGGTTACCACGTCATCCGCCGCAACGGCGCCGTCGTCGGCTTCGAGCCGGGCAAGATCGCCATCGCCATCACCAAGGCGTTCCTGGCGGTCAACGGTGGCCAGGGCGCCGCGTCCGCGCGAGTGCGCGAACTGGTCGACAACCTGACCCAGCAAGTGGTCAACGCCCTGCTGCGCAACCGCCCCAATGGCGGCACCTTCCATATCGAAGACATCCAGGACCAGGTCGAGCTGTCGCTGATGCGCTCGGGCGAGCATGACGCCGCGCGCGCCTACGTGCTGTATCGCGAGAAACGCGCCCAGGAGCGCGCCCACGCGCCCGCTGTCGCCTCCGATCCGCACCCCACCCTGAACGTCACCGAGAACGGCGCGCGCCGTCCGCTGGACCAGGGCGCGCTGCGCGCGACCATCGAAGCCGCCGGCGTCGGCCTGACCGAGTTCATCGACACCGAAGCCATCCTGCGCGAAACCATCAAGAACCTGTACGACGGCATCCCCGTCGACGAGGTCTACAAGTCCGCCATCCTGTCGGCGCGCTCGCTGGTGGAAAAGGATCCGGCCTACAGCCAGGTCACCGCCCGCCTGCTGCTGCACACGATCCGCAAGGAAGTGCTGGGCAAGGAAGTCTCGCAAGCCGAGATGCACACGGCCTACGCCGACTACTTCCCCACCTTCATCGCCCGCGGCATCGAGAACGGCCTGGTCTCGCCTGAACTGGCCAAGTACGACCTGCCCCGCATCTCCGCCGCGCTGAAGGCCGACCGCGACCTGCAGTTCAGCTACCTGGGCCTGCAGACCCTGTACGACCGCTACTTCCTGCACGTGCGCAACGTCCGCATCGAGCTGCCGCAGGTCTTCTTCATGCGCGTGGCCATGGGCCTGGCGCTGCGCGAAACCGACCGCGAAGCCCGCGCCATCGAGTTCTACGAGATCCTGTCCTCGTTCGACTTCATGAGCTCGACCCCCACGCTGTTCAACTCGGGCACCCTGCACTCGCAACTGTCGTCGTGCTACCTGACGACCGTGTCGGACGACCTGGAAGGCATCTACGACGCCATCAAGGAAAACGCCCTGCTGGCCAAGTACGCCGGCGGCCTGGGCAACGACTGGACCCCCGTGCGCGCGCTGCGCAGCCACATCAAGGGCACCAACGGCGAAAGCCAGGGCGTCGTGCCGTTCCTGAAGGTCGTCAACGACACCGCCGTGGCGGTGAACCAGGGCGGCAAGCGCAAGGGCGCGGTCTGCACGTACCTGGAAACGTGGCACCTGGACATCGAAGAGTTCCTGGAACTGCGCAAGAACACCGGCGACGAGCGCCGCCGCACCCACGACATGAACACGGCGAACTGGATTCCCGACCTGTTCATGAAGCGCGTCATGGAAGCCGGCGACTGGACCCTGTTCTCGCCCTCGGACTGCCCCGACCTGCATGACAAGGTGGGCAAGGACTTCGAAGTCGCCTATCTGGAATACGAACGCCGCACGACCACGGGCGAGCTGACGCTCTTCAAGAAGATGCCGGCGCTGACCCTGTGGCGCAAGATGCTCTCGATGCTGTTCGAGACCGGCCACCCCTGGATCACGTTCAAGGATCCTTGCAACATCCGCTCGCCGCAGCAGCACGTCGGCGTGGTGCACAGCTCGAACCTGTGCACGGAAATCACGCTGAACACCAACGACGAGGAAATCGCGGTGTGCAACCTGGGTTCGGTGAACCTGGTCGCCCACATGAAGCCCTCGGCCAATGGCGGCTTCGAGCTCGACCACGACAAGATCAAGCGCACGGTCACCATCGCCATGCGCATGCTCGACAACGTGATCGACATCAACTACTACGCCGTCAAGAAGGCGAAGGACTCCAACGAGCGCCATCGCCCCGTCGGCATGGGCATCATGGGCTTCCAGGATTGCCTGCAGATGATGCGCGTGCCCTACGCTTCGCAAGCGGCCGTCGAGTTCGCCGACCGTTCGATGGAAGCCGTGTGCTATCACGCCTATTCGGCCTCCAGCGACCTCGCGCAGGAACGCGGCCGCTACCCGTCGTACGAAGGTTCGCTGTGGTCGCGCGGCATCCTGCCGCAGGACACGCTGGCCATGCTGCAGGAAGAGCGCGGCGGCCACGTCGAGGTCGACACGTCGAGCACGCTGGACTGGGATGCGTTGCGCGCGCGCATCAAGCAAAACGGCATGCGGAATTCCAATTGCGTCGCGATTGCCCCAACCGCAACTATTTCCAATATCATTGGCGTGTCTGCGTGCATCGAACCGACCTACCAAAACTTGTACGTCAAATCGAATCTCTCCGGCGAGTTCACGGTTGTTAACGATTACCTCGTTCGCGATCTCAAGAAACTCGGTCTCTGGGACGAAGTCATGGTCGCCGACCTCAAGTACTTCGACGGCACCCTGTCCCGCATCGATCGCGTTCCCCCCGAACTCCGCAAGCTCTACGCCACGGCCTTCGAAGTCGAGCCGCAATGGCTGGTCGAGTGCGCGTCGCGCCGCCAGAAGTGGATCGATCAGGCACAGTCGCTCAACATCTACATGGCCGGCGCCTCGGGCAAGAAGCTCGATGAAACCTACAAGCTCGCATGGCTGCGTGGCCTGAAGACTACCTACTACCTCCGCACGCTGGGCGCCACCAGCGCGGAGAAGTCCACCGGCAAGGGTGGCGAACTGAACGCCGTCGCCACGGGAAGCACGTCTGTCGCCGCCTCGGCCGCCAGCACCGCCCCCAACCTGCCGGAACCCGAAATCCTCGGAGCGGTTTGCACCATGAAGCCGGGCGACCCCGGTTTCGAAGAGTGCGAAGCCTGCCAGTAACCACCGACTCCGGAGAAAACCATAATGCTCGATTGGGACGACGAACCCCGCCAACAACCGGCCACCAGCCCCGCCCCCGCGGGCGGTGACCGGCCCTCCGCCGAACCCGCGCGCGCCGCGGTCGGCGCATTCAACGACACGGCGCTGCAGCCGGCGGCCGCGCCGCAAGCTGCAGGCGCCGAAGGGACCGCACGCCGCGTCAGCGCCGCCGACAAGCGCATCATCAACGGCGAAACCGACGTCAACCAGCTGGTGCCGTTCAAGTACAAGTGGGCCTGGGAAAAGTACCTGGCCACCTGCGCCAACCACTGGATGCCGCAGGAAATCAACATGTCGCGCGACATCGCGCTGTGGAAGAACCCCAACGGCCTGACGGAAGACGAACGTCGCATCGTCAAGCGCAACCTGGGCTTCTTCGTCACGGCCGACTCGCTCGCGGCCAACAACATCGTGCTGGGCACCTACCGCCACATCACGGCGCCCGAATGCCGCCAGTTCCTGCTGCGCCAGGCATTCGAGGAAGCGATCCACACGCACGCCTACCAGTACATCGTCGAAAGCCTGGACCTCGATGAAGGCGAGATCTTCAACGCCTACAACGAAGTCCCGTCGATCCGCGCCAAGGACGAGTTCCTGATTCCGTTCATCGACGCCATCGCCGATCCGGACTTCAAGACCGGCACGCCCGAAGCCGACCAGACGCTGCTGAAGTCCCTGATCGTGTTCGCGTGCCTGATGGAAGGTCTCTTCTTCTACGTCGGCTTCACGCAGATCCTTGCGCTGGGCCGCCAGAACAAGATGACCGGCGCGGCCGAGCAGTACATGTACATCCTTCGCGATGAATCCATGCACTGCAACTTCGGCATCGACCTCATCAACACCGTCAAACTTGAGAATCCTCACTTGTGGACACCGGAATTTCGTGAGGAAATCCGAAATTTGTTCCTCAAGGCAGTGGAACTGGAATACGCTTACGCCGAAGACACGATGCCGCGCGGCGTCCTGGGCCTGAATGCATCGATGTTCAAGTCCTACCTGCGCTTCATCGCGAACCGGCGTTGCCAGCAGATCGGTCTCGAGCAGCTGTTCCCGCAGGAAGAGAATCCCTTCCCGTGGATGGCCGAGATGATTGATCTGAAGAAGGAACGAAACTTTTTCGAGACGCGAGTCATCGAGTACCAAACCGGAGGCGCGCTCAACTGGGAGTGAGCGTGCTTGCCCGGAGATGCTTTCCGGGTCAGGGGTAGTCGCGACACGCGCTTGGCAGCAGCAGTGAATACGGCAAGCGGCTGGAAACGGCCGCTTGCTGGCGCCATTTGAGATGGCTCGCGCCAAGGGGCGGGGGCCATATCAAATGGTCGTGCGGCATTCATTAGCGCAAACCGTCATGCCGTCGCCTTCAAGGGACGGCGGCTTGCGCCGATGAATAGCCCGGGCTGGTACCTCGCCCTCCGGGGCAGGCGCTTGCACGGGTTTAAGTTCTGGGACCCCTGAACCTAAGGAGCAAGACCATGGCAACTGCCAAGAAGGCCGCCAAGAAGGCGGTCAAGAAAGCCCCGGCCAAGAAAGCGGCCGTGAAGAAGACCCCGGCCGTCAAGAAAGTCGCGGCCAAGAAGCCCGCTGTGAAGAAGGTTGCCGCCAAGAAGGCGCCGGCCAAGAAAGCCGCAGTGAAGAAGGTCGCCGCCAAGAAGGCGCCGGCCAAGAAGGCTGCCGTCAAGAAAGCCGCTGTGAAGAAGGTTGCCGCCAAGAAGGCGCCGGCGAAGAAAGCCGCCGTCAAGAAGGTTGCCGCCAAGAAAGCCCCGGCGAAGAAAGCCGCGGTGAAGAAGGTTGCTGCCAAGAAGGCCCCGGCGAAGAAGGCCGCGGTCAAGAAGGTTGCTGCCAAGAAGCCCGCCGCCAAGAAGGCTGCCGCCACCAAGGCCCCCGCGGCCAAGAAGGCGCCTGCCAAGAAGGCTGCTGCCAAGAAGCCCGCTGCGAAGAAGCCCGCTGTGACGCCGCCGTCGACGGCTGCTGCACCGGGCGCCAAGACCGCGCTGAATCCCGCGGCTTCGTGGCCCTTCCCCACGGGCGGCCGCCCCTAATTCGGGCCGTCCTGAAAACCGCCCGGCGCCGCAAGGTACCGGGCGGTTTTTTTATTGCCTCCCCCCTGCCTGCATGCGTCCACCTCTTTCCCTGGATCCCCCTTGAAGCTGCCTCGCCCCCCTCGCATTGCCACCGTATTGCTCTTCGCCCTCGGTCTGTCGGGCTGCGTGACGCAGCCTCTCGGTAGCGGCCAGCACGAAAAGGAGCAGGCGGAATATGCGCAGATGCTGTATGTGATCGGCGAGGCCCTGAAGGCCGACATGGCGGTGGTGCTGGTGGCGGACCTGACGCCCCACAAATCGCTCGCCGACGCGGAAGGCATGAGCAAATGGACATCGAACGTCATCTGGACCCACGAGGCCAAGCCGGAGATCGCGTTCAGCCGTAAATTCCAGAACAACGAACTGCAACGCGACCCCAAGACCACCTATCTGTTCAAGGCGTTCGAGGTCCATATCCTGCCGCCCGGCAAATACCTGCTGACCGGGGGCGACGACTACCAGCTCAAGGCGACGCTCGACGCATTCGGCAAGAAGCCGGGCGCGACCGGCAGGGCACGCGGCGCGCGCGGCACGGCGTCCCTGACGCCCGAGACCTACCGCGAGTACTACCTCGAGATGAACTGGAAGGAAGGCACCACGCACACGCAGACCCGCACCCAGAAATACTGCACCACCATCCATCGGGCCTCGGGCAACTGCGTCGCCTGGGGCGAACAGCAATACGACGAGACGACGCCCGGCATGGGGGCCGGCTATTACCAGGACACGGATTCCCGCGACATCCCGGCGCTCAAGGTGCAGGTGCGCCTGCCTCCCAAGCAGGCGCTGGCGAGCTTCACGCTGCAGGGCGGGCAACTGGTGCTGAGCCAGCGCAGCCATCTGAAGACGCCGAGCTATCGCTACCGCCAGGGAAACTGCCGCAAGGTCGCCGCGGACAAGGTGGACTGCCCGTTGGAGGGCTTCACGGTGCATACGCTTGCGCCTCCCATGGACTTCACGCGCAACTATCTGGCCACCCGTGCCACGCTGAACGCCGAACAGCAGGCCCTGCTGTCGCGGCTCGTGCCGATGCAGGTCACTGTCCTGGGCCGCCAGGGGCCGGCCGATCCGGTCTGGGGCACGCCCATCTCGCTGCCTTGAATGCCCCCCGGCTCCAGACTCGTGCCCCGCCAACGCTTGCATGCGACAATGGCCGCCACAACTGACTGATACCTTTCCCCATGTTCGGCGACATCATCCGCTTCCTGCTTGAAATTGCGTTCACCCTGCTGGGCGCCGCGCTGCTCGCGCGCGCCTGGTTCATCGCGGTGCGCATGCATCCCTTCCACCCGGTGGTGCAGTCCATCAACCAGGCGACCAACTGGCTCGTCATGCCCTTGCGCAAGATCCTGCCCAACACCGGCAGGATCGACTGGGCCTGCCTGCTGGCGGCCTGGCTCGTGGCCCTGGTGTACCTGGTGCTGAGCTGGCTGGTGTCGACGGGGAGCATGGTGCCGGTGCAGTTGCTGCCGGCCGCGCTGGGCGCCGCGCTCCTCACCGTGGCCCGCTGGTCGTTGAACCTGGTGCTGTGGCTCACGCTGTTGCAGGTGGTGCTGTCCTGGGTCAACCCGGCCGCCCCCATGATGGGCCTGCTGCGCACGCTGACCGCCCCCTTGCTGGACCCGCTGCGCCGCATCCTGCCCAATATGGGCGGCATCGATCTCTCGCCGCTGGCGCTGCTGATCATCGCCCAGGTCCTGATGATGGTGCTGGCGCGCGTCAGCTACGGCATCTTCGGCGTCTGATCGCCTCTGCTGGCTACCCGGCGTTCCGTAAACGGGGCGCCAAACAAGAAGCCCGCCGACAAGGCGGGCTTCTTGCTGAACGGGCCAAGCCGTCCGAGGCGCTTACAGCGGCGCCACGCGGGTGGGGCCGGCGCCGCTGATGACCTGCACGCGCTGGCCCACGCTGACGGGCGTATCGGCTTCCTGGGCAACCACGCGGGTTTCGCCGTTGTCCAGACGGACCGAGATTTCGTAGCCCGAGGTGCGGCCCACGCGGTTCTCGACGGCATTACCGGCGATGGCACCCAGGATGGCGCCGCCCACGGTGGCGATGGCACGGCCCGTGCCGCCGCCCACGGCGTTGCCCGCGACGCCGCCCAGGGCACCGCCGGCCAGCACGCCTGCGCCGCTCGACTTGCTTTCCTGGATGCTGATGGGACGAACGCCCGTGACGGTACCGGTACGCACGATCTGTTCGCGCTGTGCCTGGTCATAGCTGTAGACCTGGCTGGAAGCGCTGTTGTTCGCGCAACCGGCCAGCACGCCAAGCGAAGCCGTCACGGCCGCAATGGCCATCCAGCGCGAGGCGCGCGATTGAATGGCGGTAGTCTGGGTGGTCGGCATGGTTTTCTCCTGATCGAGCGAATGACTCACGGGCAAATATTACCTGGGGCATTCGGACCAATAATAGTCCGATGGCAACAAGCTGCAACCCTTGGATTCTTCAGACGCGCGGGAGTTCTAGGCCATAAGTTTCAAGCAATTTCGCACTGATCTCGGCGCGCGAAGGCGCGTGGTTCTGGGGTCCCTGCGAAGCGATCTTGATGGCGCCCATCAGGTTGCCCAGCTTGCAGCTGTCCTCCCAGCTCCAACCCTCGATCAGGCCATACAGCAGGCCGGCGCGGTGCGAATCCCCGCAACCGGTAGGATCGACAACGCCGCCGGCCTTGACCGGCGCAATGATGATCTCGCGGCCTTCCGTGTAGAGCGTGGCGCCTTCGGCGCCGCGCGTCACGACGACCGCGCGCAGGCCTTGCGCGATGTCCTGCATGGAGCGGCCCAGGCGCTGCTCGACCACGCCGGCTTCGTAATCGTTGACCGTCATCGCCTGTGCCATGTCCAGCATGCGGGCCAGGTCGGCACCGTCGAACAGCGGCATGGCCTGCCCCAGGTCGAAGATGAACGGCACGCCGCCGGCATGCAGCCGCTCGGCGTGCGCGAACATGCCTTCCTTGGCATCCGGCCCCACCAGCGCCCAGCCAGCCTGCACCCCGGTCAGGTCGTTGCTGGCCGAGAAGGACATCGCCCCGGGGTGGAAGGCCGTGATCTGGTTGTCCGCCAGGTCAGTGGTGATGAAGCATTGCGCCGTCAGCGTGTCGGGCACCACCTTGATGCGCGAGGTGTCGATACCCAGATCCTGGAAACGCGCCAGGTAGTCCGTGGCGTCCTCGCCCACCGTGGCCACCGGCACGGGGGTGCCGCCCAGCAGGTGCAGGTTGTAGGCGATG
This sequence comes from Orrella dioscoreae, assembly GCF_900089455.2. Classification (NCBI taxonomy): domain Bacteria; kingdom Pseudomonadati; phylum Pseudomonadota; class Betaproteobacteria; order Burkholderiales; family Alcaligenaceae; genus Orrella; species Orrella dioscoreae. The sequence goes on along the minus strand of NZ_LT907988.1, from coordinate 718,298 downwards.
TTGCCGGCGCAGCCGCCGAACTCCTTGCGCATGCGCGGCACGAGAAAGGACACGGCCAGCGTCTGGATGCGGTCTGGCAGGATGTGGTCCTTGAAATAGCCGTCGAACACCGCGATGGTGTCGAAGGCAACGGAACCGCACATCAGGACGGGCTTGCTCATGCTGGATAGACCTCAGGGAAAGAATTTATCGATTTGGTAACCATTGACGGACAGGCCACCGGTGCGCAGCGGCACGGCAAGCGTGACCTCCTCGCCCGCGGCCAACGGTCCGCGCTGCCGCCCGCCCGGCAGGTAGTCGGCGGCGGTCAGCATGCGGCGCGCCACGACCGTGTCGGACAGGTCGGTCAGGCTCAGCATGAGCGCGGGCCACTCCTGCGGCTGGGTATAACGATTGCGCAACACCACATGCAGGATGAGGTCGGGACGCCCGGTATCGGGGCGCCCGGACTCGTTCGCCCCCGCCGATCCGGCGGGCGGCGGCTGCAGCGACGACGACATGATGGAGATGCGCTCGGCCCGGCGAGCATAGCCCACCTTGCATTGCAAAGGCTGGCACAGCAGTTCCAGGGCCGGACGCAACGTAGGGACGGCCAGGGCCAGTTGCGTGCGATAGACGAGCAGGCCCTGCCCCACCGCGAGCAGCAGGGCGAGCACGCATGCCCAGCCCCAAAGCTGGCGGCGCAGCCGCGCGCGCTGCAGCAGGTCGTCGTCGAGAAAGGCGGGCGACGGCGCGGCAACGGGATCGCGGCCCGGATAGATGCCATCGGCCGGCCTTGGCGCGAAGCCGTCATCTTCCGGCATCCGCGCAAGGATAGGGCTGTCCTCGCCGTCCGCGGCCTGCAGGTTCGCGCCCGCCGCGGGTGCCTCCACGCGGCGCGTGCGCCACACGAAAGGCGCCGCCGAGGAAGGTGGCGCGCCATCGGGCAGGAACATGGCGGGTTCGCGCGCGCGATCCGGCGCCATGGCCTCGTCGTCATCGTCCAACGCACCGTCCTGCTCGCGCTGCGCGCTGTGGCGCAACATGTCGGCGCGATTGCGCAGGACCGCCGGCGGCTGCCTGCGAGGCAGGGGCTCATCGGCCGACGTCAGGCAGGCATAGCCGTCGAACACCGCCGCGCAATTGCCGCAACGCACCAGCCCGCCGCGCAGGCGCAACTGCTCGGCCTGTACCTTGAAGGTGGCGCCGCATTGCGGGCAACGGGTGTTCATGACCATCGGGATGCGTCCCGGCCCGCGGCCTAGCTTCGCTGGCCGTGCAGGCAAACCCAGCCATCGCGGGTCTGCCAGACGGACAGGGCAATCCAGGGCGCATACGCGGCGGCGACCTCCTCGGCCTGGCGGGCCAGCACGCCGGACAGCACCAGATGGCCGCCCGAGGCCACGCGGCCGGCCAGCATGGGCGCCAGCACCTTGAGCGGATTGGAGAGGATGTTGGCCACGACCACGTCGCTCTGGCCGTCGGGCAAGCCATCGGGCAACGCCGCCAGGACAGCCACGCCGTTGACGCCGGCATTGTCCAGCGTGGCTTGCACTGCCTGCTCGTCGATGTCGATGCCGCGCGTGAGGCCTGCGCCCAGCTTGCGGGCCGCGATGGCAAGAATGCCCGAGCCGCAGCCATAATCCAGCACCGTCGCGCCTTGCGGCAGGCACTCGGCCAGCCATTCCAGGCAAAGATGGGTGGTGGGATGGCTGCCGGTGCCGAATGCCAGGCCCGGATCCAGCTGGATGGCGATGCGCGTGTCGGAGGCCTGCGGCGCGGGCACCTCGTCGGCGTGCCAGCTCGGCACGATGAGGATGCGCTCGCCCACGTGGATGGGGCCGAACTGCGATTGGGTCAATCGCACCCAATCGGCATCCGGCACGTCGCGCAGATGCCAGTCGCGCACGGCCTCGGCCGGCACGCCGCTATCGAGCAGGGCGGCTTCGATCAGTTGGGCGGGGTCCGCGCCATCGGGCAACAGCGCCACGACGCGGTTGCGATCCCAGGCCAGGGTCTCGGGTTCCAGGCCAGGCTCGCCAAACAGGGGTTTCTCGGCATCGGTGTCGCTGTCGGCATCCTCGACGGACACGGACAGGGCGCCAGCTTCGAGCAGCGCGTCGGACCAGGCTTCGGCCAGGTCTCCCGGGCAGGACAGCACCAGTTCACGCATAGTGTTTTTCCATCATCAAACCAGGTGGACGATCCACCCGGCATAAGCGCCTGCGTCTCCGATCCGGGCCACCGCGGAGCCGGCTCTGCCGGTCCGCCAGTGGCGCCCCCTGGGGGGGAAGCGCCGCAGGCGCTTCGGGGGGGACCGCTACGGACGTTGTTCCAGCTTGTGCTCCAGGTAGTGGATGCTGGTGCCGCCTTCGATGAAGCGGGCATCCTGCAGCAACTCGCGGTGCAGCGCAATGTTGGTGGAGATGCCCTCGACCACCATTTCGGACAGCGCGATGCGCATGCGCGCGAGCGCCTGCTCACGCGTGTCGCCATAGGTGATGACCTTGGCGATCATCGAGTCGTAGTTGGGCGGGACGAAATAGCCGTTGTAGACGTGCGAGTCGATCCGCACGCCCGGGCCGCCCGGCACGTGCCAGTTGGTGATGCGGCCGGGGCTGGGCGTGAAGCGGAAAGGATCTTCGGCGTTGATGCGGCACTCGATCGAGTGGCCCTTGAACGCGATGTCGCGCTGGCGCAGCAGGAACTTCTCGCCGGCGGCGATCAGGATCTGCTGCTGGACGATGTCCACGCCCGTGATGAGCTCGGTGACCGGGTGCTCGACCTGGACGCGCGTGTTCATCTCGATGAAGTAGAACTCGCCGTTCTCGAACAGGAACTCGAAGGTGCCCGCGCCGCGGTAGCCCATCTTGCGGCAGGCATCCGCGCAGCGGTCGCCGATGCGCTCGATGAGGCGGCGGGTGATGCCGGGGGCCGGCGCTTCCTCGATGACCTTCTGGTGGCGGCGCTGCATGGAGCAGTCGCGCTCGCCCAGCCAGACGGCGTTGCGGCCGCCGTCGGCCAGCACCTGGATCTCGACGTGGCGCGGGTTCTCGAGGAACTTCTCGAGGTAGACCTCGGGGTTGTTGAACGCGGCGCCCGCTTCCGACTTGGTCATGGTGACCGCGTTCAGCAGCGCTGCTTCGGTGTAGACCACGCGCATGCCGCGGCCGCCACCGCCACCGGCGGCCTTGATGATGACCGGGTAGCCGACTTCACGCGCGATGCGCAGGACTTCCTGGGGGTCGTCGGGCAGCGCGCCTTCCGAGCCGGGCACCACGGGCACGCCGGCTTCGATCATGGCGTGCTTGGCGCTGACCTTGTCGCCCATCAGGCGAATGGTCTCGGGGCGCGGGCCGATGAAGACGAAACCGCTCTTTTCCACGCGCTCGGCGAAATCGGCGTTCTCGGAGAGAAAGCCGTAGCCGGGGTGGATGGCTTCAGCGTCGGTGACTTCGGCGGCCGAAATGATGGCCGGCATGTTCAGGTAGCTGTCGCGCGACGGCGCCGGCCCGATGCAGACGGACTCGTCGGCCAGGCGGACGTACTTGGCCTCGCGGTCCGCCTCGGAATGCACCACCACGGTCTTGATGCCCAGCTCCCGGCACGCACGCTGGATGCGCAGGGCAATCTCGCCACGGTTGGCAATAAGGATTTTTTCGAACATATCAACCAATCACGAACAAGGGTTGGCCGTACTCGACGGGCTCGCCGTTCTCGATCAGGATTTCCTTGATGACGCCGGACTTGTCGGCTTCGATTTCGTTGAGCAGCTTCATCGCTTCGATGATGCAGAGGGCGTCGCCTTCCTTGACGGTCTGGCCGACTTCGACGAAAGGCTGCGCGCCGGGGTTGGGCGCGCGGTAGAAGGTGCCGACCATGGGCGCCTTCACCAGGTGGCCCTGGGGCACTGCCGGCGCAGCGGGCGCGGCGGCTTCGGCCGGGGCGGCGGCGGGGGCGCCGGCCGCGACGACGGGCGCCTGGGCGTAGATGGGCTGCGGCGTGGCGGCGGGTTGCGAGAACTTGACGATGCGAACCTTGCCCTCGCCCTCAGTGATCTCGAGTTCGGCGATGCCCGATTCCGCCACGAGGTCGATCAGGGTTTTGAGTTTTCGGAGATCCATACAAGACTTTCCATAAAGTGCGTGGCCGCTACCCGCCGGACGGGACGCCACAGAAAAATTGAAACGAGCAAGGCGTGGCAGGTGCCACGCCGGAGATCAGTACGCCACGGCGTAACGCAGGGCGGCTTCGTAGCCAAACGTGCCCAGGCCCGCCACGACACCCACCGCCTGGTCGGACAGATAGGAGTGGTGGCGGAAGGGCTCGCGCTTGTAGACGTTGGAGACGTGAACCTCGATGAACGGGATGGCCACGCCAGCCAATGCGTCCCTCAATGCCACGCTGGTGTGCGTGTAGGCGCCGGCATTGATGATGATGAACTCGACCGACTCGCGCGCCGCGCGCTGGATCCGGTCGACCAACTCTCCTTCGTGATTGGACTGGGCGCTTTCGACGGAAACGCCCAACTCCCGGCCAAGGACGGCAAGCCGCTCATCGACCTGCGCCAGCGTGACGCTGCCGTAAAGTTGCGGTTCCCGCGTGCCCAGCAGATTGAGGTTGGGACCGTTGAGAACCAGGATGCGTTGCGCCATTTTGTCGGCAGAAGTTAACGATAGACCGTTTTTTTACGTCAAAACGGGGCTTGTTGTCCATCGTGACAACTAGGTGTACCGATCTAGCGAACGGGCCAGGTCATCGGGGTTGATCTGCCCCAGAACCTTGCGGGATACCGTCCCATCTGCGTCGAAAATGAGCGTAAAAGGCAGCCCGCCTGCGGCGTTGCCCAGCCCCCTGACAATATCGATACCGCCATGCCCCGCGACCAGCAGGGGATACCCCACCGGCACCTTTTCGGAAAATGCGCGCATGTTGTCCGCGGAATCGATGCCGATGCCGACAAAGTGCACGCCCGGATATTTCTTGTGCAAGGCGTCCAGGTCGGGCATTTCCTTGACACAGGGGGGGCACCAGGTGGCCCAGAAGTTGACCAGCATCGGCTTGCCGCGGAAGCTTTCCATGGCGACGGGCTTGCCGGACAGGTCAGGCAAGGTCAGCGCATAGAGGTCTGTCGGCGCGGCCGCCGCGGCCGTGCCCGGGGCGGCGCGCTCGGCGCCCGGCCCCATGCGGGAGGACTCGCGCCAGGCGAACCAGCCTCCGCCAATCATGGCGGCCACGCCCAGGGCGCCGGAAAGAAAGACTCGACGTTTCATGCGCGAATGATAACCGCCCGGGCCACTACAATGCAGGCCGGAGGTTTCCATGCATCTGCACATATTAGGGATCTGCGGCACGTTCATGGGCGGACTGGCCCTGATCGCCCGCGCCGCGGGACATCGCGTGACCGGCTGCGACGCCGGGGTCTACCCCCCCATGAGCACGCAGCTCGCGGAACAGGGCATCGACCTGATCGAGGGCTTCAGCCCCGACCAGCTGGCGCTCAAGCCCGACCTGTACGTCATCGGCAACGTGGTCTCGCGCGGCAATCCGCTCATGGAGGCCATCCTGGAATCCGGCGCGGCCTATACCTCCGGTCCGCAATGGCTGGGCGAGCACGTGCTGCGCCAGCGCCACGTCCTGGCCGTGGCCGGCACCCACGGCAAGACGACCACCAGTTCGATGCTGGCCTGGATCCTGGAATACGCGGGCCTGGCGCCCGACTTCCTGATCGGCGGCGTGGCCAGCGACCTGAAAGTCTCGGCCCGACACGCCCCCGGCGCGCGGCACTTCGTGATCGAGGCGGATGAATACGACACGGCGTTCTTCGACAAGCGCTCGAAGTTCGTGCACTACCGTCCGCGCACGGCCATCCTGAACAATCTTGAATACGATCACGCGGACATCTTCCCCGATCTGGCCGCCATCGAAACCCAGTTCCACCACCTGGTGCGCACGATCCCCGGCAGCGGCCGCATCGTGCTGCCCACGGATTGCGAGGCGCTCGAACGCGTGCTGGCGCGCGGATGCTGGTCGGAAAGCGTGCGGATCGGCGACGAAGCCGGCTGGTCAGGCCAGCCGCTGGACGCACAGTCCTTCCGCGTGCTGCACGCGGGCAGGCCCGTGGGCGAGGTCCACTGGGCGTTGACCGGCGCGCACAACCAGGCCAATGCCCTGGCGGCGCTGGCGGCGGCCGAGCACGTGGGCGTGGCGCCCGCGACCGCGATCGCGGCGCTGTCGGCCTTCGGCGGCGTGAAGCGCCGCATGGAATTGCGCGGCGAAGTGCGTGGCGTGGCCGTCTATGACGACTTCGCCCACCACCCCACCGCCATCGCCACCACCCTGGACGGCCTGCGCCGGCAGGTGGGCGACGCCCGCATCCTGGCGGTGCTGGAGCCGCGCTCGAACACCATGAAGCTGGGCACCATGGCCGCCCGCCTGCCGCAAGCCCTGGCGCTGGCCGACCGCGTCTATTGCTTCGGCGCGCGCGAAGGCAAGCATGCGCTGGGCTGGGACCCGGCGCAGGTCCTGGCCCCCCTGGGCGGCCGCGCCAGCGGCTGGGACGACCTGGACGCACTGGTGGCGGCGGTCGCCCGGGAAGCCCGCGCCGGTGACAAGGTGCTGGTCATGAGCAATGGCGGCTTCGGCGGCATCCACGGCAAGCTGCTCACCGCGCTGGCCTCGCCGGCAAGCTGACCCCTCTCCACGACAGGCCCCGGCATGCTCCTTTATCTACACGGCTTTCGCTCCTCGCCCCAGTCCTACAAGGCCCAGCTCACCGCCAAGACCCTGAGCGCGCTGGGCATGCAGCGCTGGTGGCGTTGCCCGCAACTGCCCGTGTCGCCCCGCGAGGCCGCCCAACTGGCCCTGGCCGAGGCGGAAAGCCTGCTGGCCGGGCCGCGCTGGCCGGGCTGCCCCGACGGGCCCGACGGGCTGACGGTGGTGGGCTCGTCGCTGGGCGGCTACTACGCCACCTGGCTGGCCGAGCGGCTGGGCTGCCGGGCCGTGCTGCTGAATCCCGCGGTGCTGGCCGCCCGCGCCCTGGCGGCGCAGGTCGGCGAGCACCAGATGTATCATTCGGACGCGCCGATGACGTTCCTGCCCGAATACCTGGACGAGCTGGACGCCCTGCATGTGCCGCGACTGACACGCCCCGAGCGCTATTTCCTCATTGCCGCCACCGGCGACGAGGTGCTCGACTGGCGCGACATGCGCGACTACGCCGCCGGCTGCAGGCAGCACATCATCGAAGGCGGCGACCACGCGCTCTCCGGCTTCGAGCGCTGGTTGCCCCTGGTGCTGGCCTTCGCGAACCTGCCGGCGCCGCCCTCCCCGGCCTCACCCTGACACTCCGCTCGCCGCGACCAGCGCGGCGGCCCCCCGGTATCCATAGGCATTGACGATGTATCTGTTTTACGAAGAAGACGGCGGTTTCAAGGCAGGCCGTATCCTGTCGGAGGCCGACGCCAGCCTGCAGGTCGAATCGGAGTCGGGCAAGCGCAGCAAGATCAAGACGGCCAGCGCGCTGTTCAAGTTCGACGCGCCCGACGCCCCCGCGTTGATCGCCCAGGCGCAACAGCAGGCAGAGGGCATCGACCTGCCCTTCCTGTGGGAATGCGCGCCGCAGGATGAGTTCGACGCCACGGAATTCGCCGCCGACTATTACGGCCATGCCCCCGGCGCCGTCGAAAAGGCCGCGCTGATCCTGGCGCTGCACGGCGCGCCCGTGTATTTCCACCGGCGCGGCAAGGGCCGCTACCGTCCCGCCCCCCCCGACATCCTGGCAGCGGCGCTGGCCGCGCTGGAGAAGAAGCGCCTGGCCGCCGAGCAGCAGGCCAGCTGGGTCGACGACATGGCCGCGGGCCGCCTGCCCGAGGCCATCGGCGCCATCGCCGAAACCCTGCTGGTGCGGCCCGACAAGAACGGCATGCCCTGGAAGGCCCTGGAGGCTGCCTGCACCCGCCTGCAGAAGACGCCGGAGCGCCTGCTGCTGGACCTGGGCGCGTGGCCGCATGCGCTGGCCCTGCACAAGCGCCGCTTCCTGGCGACCTATTTCCCGCGCGGCATCGATTTCGGCGACATCACCCTGCCCGCCCTGCCCGACGGCCTGCCCGAGGCCGAGGTCACCGCCTATTCGGTGGATGATGTCACCACCACTGAAATCGACGACGCCCTGTCCGTGAGCGTGCTGCCCGACGGCCGCGTTCGCGTGGGCGTGCACATTGCGGCGCCGGCCCTGGCGGTCACCCGCGACAGCGACCTCGACAAGCTCGCGCGCGCGCGCCTGTCCACGGTCTACATGCCGGGCGACAAGATCCCCATGCAGCCCGATGCGGTGAACGATGCGTTCTCGCTGGAAGCGGGCCGCCCCGTGCCGGCCCTGTCGCTGTACGTGACGGCCGACCCGGCGACGGGCGAGATCGCGGCCACCGAGACGCGCCTGGAACGCCTGACGGTCAAGGAGAACCTGCGCCACAACATGCTGGACGGGCAGGTCACCGAAGCCGCGCTGCAGGACCCGGACGCGCCGCTGCCCTACGCCGACTGGCTGCGTCCGCTCTGGCAACTGGCCCAGGCGCTGTCGGCCCAGCGCGACATCGTGCGCGGCAAGACCGAGAACAACACGCGGGTGGAATACAGCTTCTACCTGGACGGCAACCCCGACGATCCCGACACGCCCGTGCGCCTGGTGCCCCGCCAGCGCAACGCGCCGCTGGACCGCCTGGTGGCCGAATACATGATCCTGGCCAACCGGGTCTGGGGCGGCCTGCTGGACGAGTGCGGCGTGCCCGGCATCTATCGCTCGCAGCAGGCGGGCCGCGTGCGCATGAGCACGCAGTCGCTGCCCCACGAGGCGATCGGCGTGCCGCAGTACGCCTGGAGCACCTCGCCGCTGCGCCGCTACGTCGACCTGGTGAACCAGCGCCAGTTGATCGCCGCCGCCGAACACGGCGTGTCGGCCCGCCTGGTGGCGCCGTACAAGCCGCGCGACGCGGATCTCTTCGCCATCATCGGCGCCTTCGACGCCCAGTACGCCGCCTGGGGCGAGTTCCAGTCGAACCTGGAACGCTACTGGTGCCTGCGCTGGCTGGCGCAGCAAGGCATCACGCGCACCCGCGCGCAGGTGCTGCGCGAAGACCTGGTGCGCCTGTCGTGCGCCCCCTTCGTGACGCGGGTGGGCGGCCTGCCCGAACTGGAACGTGGCCAGGAGGTCGAACTGGACATCCTGGGCGCGGACGAGCTGGCGCTGACGCTGGACTGCCGCTACGTCTCGACGGTGGAATCCGCCTGAGCCGGGCGGGCGCCCGAGGAAAATTCCCGGGCACCCGCCCTCGCCTCGTAAAATGGCGCGCGTGCAAGCCCACTCCGTCGCCCCCTCTTCGCTGAACCGTCTGCTGCGCTGGCTGGCCTCGCCCCGCCGGCAGCGGCTGCGTTTCGGCATCGTGGTCTCGCTGGCCGTGCACGCCGGCGTGCTGAGCCTGGGCGCGGCCCTGCCCGATCCGGCCCGCCCGCCCGCCCGCGGCCTGGAGGTGGTGCTGGTCAATCGCGAAAGCGCCGAGGCGCCCGCGCAGGCCAGGCTGCTGGCCCAGATGCAGCTCGATGGCGGCGGCGCCGATGCCGAAGGCCACGCGCAAAGCCCGCTGCCCTATACGGGCGAGGCGGCGCAGGCCGTGGTGCTGGAAGCCTTGCGCCAACGCCAGCGCGAACTGGAAGACGAGCAGCGCCGGCTGCTGACGCAGCTGGAAAGCCGCCGGGCCGCCCCCGCCGACAAGCCGCGCGCCAGCGCCTGGGAAGACACCCGTGAGGCGGGCGCCGACAACGAAGACCAGCCCGCCGTCCTGCAGAACGCACAGGCCGCCGCGCTGAGCGAGCAGGTGAAGCAGTACAACGCCCGCCCCCGCAAGCATTTCTTCGCGCCGTCCACGTCGGCCTCGCCGTATGCGCAATACGTGGACGGCTGGCGGGCCCGCATCGAGCAGACCGGCACCCGCCACTATCCCGCCGAGGCACGGGGCCGCCTCTATGGCTCGCTGCGCATGACCGTCACGCTGCGCGCCGATGGCAGCGTCGCCCAGATAGACATCGACCGGCCCGCGCCGCACGCGATACTGAACCAGGCGGCGCGCCGCATCGTCCAACTGGCTGCGCCCTTCCCGCCGTTCCCGCCAGACATCGCCCGCGAGACCGATCTGCTGTCGATCACCCGCACCTGGCATTTCACCCACGACAGGCTGGAGGCCGGCGCGCCCTGAGCGCCCGCCTCCGCCACCCTGGAAGCCCCATGACCCTTGCCGCTCCCGCCCGCTACGCCGTCGTCGGCAATCCCGTTGCCCACAGCCGCTCGCCGCGCATCCACACGCTGTTTGCCGCCCAGACCGGCAAGACGCTCGTGTACGAGAAGCTGGCAGCGCCGCTGGACGGTTTCACGGCGACGGTGGCGGACTTCTTCGCCGCTGGCGGCCTGGGCCTGAACGTGACCGTGCCGTTCAAGCTGGAAGCCCATGCGCTGGCGGCGCGGCACCTGAGTCCGCGCGCGCGCGCCGCGGGCGCCGTCAACACCCTGTGGCGCCAGGACGGCGCGCTGCACGGCTGCAATACCGACGGCGTGGGCCTGGTGGCCGACCTGAAGCGGCTGGACGCGCCGCTGGACGGCGCCCGGGTGCTGCTGGTGGGCGCCGGTGGCGCGTCGCGCGGCGCGCTGGGACCGCTGCTCGATGCCGGCTGCGCCCGCCTGCGCATCGCCAACCGGACCGAGGCGCGCGCCTTGCAACTGCTGGCGGACTGGCAGGCCCAGGGGGGCTCGGATACGCGCCTGGATGCCACGGGCCTGGCAGGCGCGGGCATCGCGCAGGGCTGGGACCTGGTCATCAACGCCACGGCCAGCAGCCTGGCCGATGCCGCTCCCGACCTGCCCGCCGCGCTGTATGCGGCGGGCGCGCACGCCTACGACATGATGTACGGCGCCGCCCCGACCCCGTTCATGCGCCAGGCGCGTGCCGACGGCGCCGCGCAGGCGCACGACGGCCTGGGCATGCTGGTCGGCCAGGCTGCGGAAAGCTTCCATATCTGGCACGGCTTGCGGCCCGACCCCTTGCCCGTCCTGGCCGCCCTGCGCGAAGACCTGGCCCGCCCCGCGGAGGTGCCGGCATGAGCACCTCGCCGCGGCGTGGCGCGCCCCCTCGGCGCGTGTCCTGGTTTCGCATCATCACCGGCGCGCTCATGGCGCTGGTGTCGCTGGCCATCCTGTACCAGCTGTGGTTCCTCTTCATGGTGTTCTGGTACGCGCACCAGAACCCGGGCGGCAGCGCCATGATGCGCGCGGAGCTCACGCGCCTGCAGGCCGAGGACCCGGATGCCAGGCTGCGCTATGAGTGGGCCGATTACGACAAGATCAGCCGCAACCTCAAGCGCGCCGTGATCGCCTCCGAGGACGCCAACTTCACCGAGCACGAAGGCGTGGAGTGGGACGCCATCCGCAAGGCCTGGGAGTACAACCAGCGCCAGGCCGCCCGCGAAAGCAGCAAGCGGCGCGGCGGCTCCACCATCACCCAGCAGGTGGCGAAGAACCTGTTCCTGTCTGGCGACCGCAGCTATCTGCGCAAGGGCCAGGAACTGGTGCTGGCCTACACGATCGAGCACGTCATGACCAAGGAACGGATCCTGGAGCTCTATCTGAACGTGGCCGAATGGGGCGTGGGCGTGTTCGGTGCCGAAGCCGCCGCCCAGCATTACTACGGCGTGGGCGCCGCGCAGCTGTCGGCCAGCCAGGCGGCCCGGCTGGCGGCCATGCTGCCCAACCCGCGCTACTACGACAAGCACCGCAACACGTCCTATCTGAACGCCCGCACCGGCACGCTGCTGCGCCGCATGAACATGGTGCAGATCCCCTGACCCGCGGGAGATCCGCGCCAGCCGGCGCGGGTCACGCGCCGGCGGACTTTTCGTACGCCAGGTAATCCAGGTGGATGCCGATGTGATCGGCGATGTACTTGGCATCGTGCCAGATCCCCCAGATGAAAGACGAGGAACGATTCGTCTGGTTCGGCAGGCCCACGAAGTAGATGCCCTTCTCGGGGGTGATGCCGCGCTTGTGCACGGGATAGCCCTTGTCGTCGAAGATGTCGAGGCCCACCCAGCTGTAGTCCACCTTGAAGCCCGTGGCCCAGACGATGCTGCGGATGCCGGCCTGCGCCAGGTCCAGGCTCAGGATCGGCTGCGTCAGGCATGCCGGATCGTCCAGCAGCTGCCACGCCTCGGGCTCGGGCGGCAGGTCCAGGCCATTCTGCTCGATGTACGCATCCGCCTCGCGCAGGACTTCGAAGTAATCCTGGTCGCCCTGCGCCACGTTGCGGGCCAGGCCTTCCTCGAAGTTCATCACGCCGTTCGCATAGTCCTTGGCGATGCCCACCAGTTCGATGCCCGAGTGCGCCAGGCGGCGGAAATCGATCGTCCTGCCGTTGTCATAGCCGCTCACCGCGAACGCGACGTGCTCGCGCTTGGGCTTTTTCTTGACCTCGTCCCACATGCCCAGGGCGCCCAGCCACCAGCAGTAGTCGCGCCCGCGATAGGCGCGCGGCGGGCGGTAATGCTCGCCCACCGACAGATAGACCTTGCGGCCGGCCTGGCGCAGTTCCTCGGCGATCTGCGAGCCCGATGCGCCCGCGCCGACGACCAGCACCGCGCCATCGGCCAGTTGCGCGGGGTTCTTGTAGGCCGATGAATGAACCTGCTGGATGCCGGCTTCGGCCGGGACGATCCGTGGATAGCTCGGGATCTGGAAGGCGCCGGTGGCCACCACGACATGCTGCGCGTCGATCACGCCTGCCGAGGTCGTCACGGTGAAGCCAGGGCGCTTGTCGTTGCGCGTGACGCCCAGCACTTCCACGCCCGTGCGCACAGGCGCCTTGATCATGGCCGCATAGTCCTCGAAATACTTGGCCATGCGCTCCTTGGGCGGGAAGACATCCGGTCCGACGTCATCGAACTTCAGGCCCGGGAAGCGGTCGTGCCAGGCGGGGCCGTTGGCCACCAGCGAGTCCCAGCGCTCGGAGCGCCAGCGCTCGGCGATGCGCTTGCGCTCCAGGACGATGTGCGCGATGCCCATTGCACCGAGGTGTTCGCTCATCGCAACGCCGGCCTGTCCGGCGCCGATCACCAGCGTATTGGTTTTTTCAACTGACATGTTCTTTCCTAGGAAGTATCGAGACCAGGTCCGGCACGGGAACCGCGCACCCGACGATGCGACGCAGTGTGAGCCAGATGGCCAGGCGAGAGAACTTCGTTTTTTGGACGCTGGGCTTAGGAAAAAGCAAATCACTGCCGGCTTTCGCTTTTTCCGATGCCGGGCCTCAGCATCGACAAAGCGTCGTGGCCCGACCCTTGCCGTATTCTGCAAATCATGAAGAACAGCCCCCTGCCTCCCGACTCCTCCTGCGCGGTCAGCCTCGAAGGCGTCGTCAAGAAATACCGCCAGCAGACCGTGCTGCAGTCGCTTACGCTGAAGATCCAGCGCGGCGAATTCCTGACCCTCCTGGGCCCTTCCGGCTGCGGCAAGACCACGCTGCTCAACCTCATCGCCGGCTTCGCGGAAGCGGACAACGGCGAGATCTTCATCGAGAACCAGCTGGTGACCGACCTGCCCCCGTATCAACGGGAGATCGGCATCGTGTTCCAGAACTACGCCCTCTTTCCCCACATGACGGTGGCGCGCAACATCGGCTATGGACTGCGCATGCGCGGGACGCCGCCCGATGAGATCGCGCGGCGCGTGAAGGAGGCGATGGCGCTGGTGAAACTGACCGACCTGGCCGAGCGCAAGCCGCGCGAACTCTCCGGCGGCCAGCAGCAGCGGGTCGCGCTGGCGCGGGCGCTGGTCATCCGCCCCAAGGTGTTGCTGCTGGACGAGCCGTTCTCGGCGCTGGACAAGGGCCTGCGCGGGGCCATGCAGATCGAGATCCGCGAGATCCAGCGCAAGCTGGGGGTGACCACGGTGTTCGTCACCCACGACCAGAGCGAGGCGCTCAGCATGTCGGACCGGATCGCGGTGATGTCCGGCGGCGTCATCCGCCAGATCGCCACGCCTGACGAGCTGTACCGCAACCCGCAGGATCCTTTCGTGGCCGCGTTCCTGGGCGACGTGAACATCCTGCCGGCGCACTACCACGGCGCCGATCCGGGCGGCATCCTGCTGCGCCTGGGCGCCGGCCTGATCCGCGTCGACCGCGACCGCCTGGTCGGAGGCTCGCACGAAGGCCGGCGCCTGGATATCTACGTGCGGCCCGAGCAGATCCGCCTGGAGGCCCTGCACGGGGATTCCGTGCTGAGCGGCACGGTGGTGAACCATGTCTTCCAGGGCGACCACATCGATTCCTATATCGACGTCGACATTCCGGTGGCGGGCAACCAGCGCGTCATGGTGCGCACGGCGGGACTGAGCGCGCCGCGGCAATGGCCGGTCGGCACGGTCACCGGCCTTGCGCTGCCCGGCGAGGGCATCAGCGTCTTCAATGCCGCCTGAGACGCGCATGGCACCGATGACGATCCCCTCGGCCATGCAGGCCATCATCGCCACCACGCCCGGCGACGCGAGCGTCCTGGCGCTGGCTGAACGTCCCGTCCCGCAACCCGGCCACGGCGAGGTGCTGCTGCGCGTGCTGGCAGCCGGCGTCAACCGGCCCGACATCATGCAGCGTGAAGGGCTGGCCAAGCCCGCGCCCGGCGTGACCGACGTGCTGGGCCTGGAAGCCTGCGGCGAGGTGGCGGCCTGCGGTCCTGGCGTGCCCGGCCACCTGCTCGGACAACGCGTGATGAGCCTGCTGCCCGGCGGCGGCTATGCGCCCTGGTGCGTGGCGCGCCTGGACCATTCGCTGGCCGTCCCGGCCACGCTCGACGATGCGGCGGCAGGCGCGCTTCCCGAAGGCCTGTTCACGGTCTGGCACAACCTGTTCGAACTGGGCGGCCTGCGCCTGGGCGAAACCGTGCTGGTCCACGGCGCGGCGGGAGGCATCGGCACCCTGGCGGTCCGCCTGGCCCATGCGGCGGGCGCCCGGGTCATCGCCACCGCCGGCAGGGCGGATCGCCTGCCCGCATTGCGGGACATGGGCGCAAGCACGGCCCTCTGCTACCGCGATGCCGATTTCGTGCAGGCCTGCCTGGATCACACCGACGGCAGGGGCGTGGACGTCGTCCTGGACATGGTGGGCGGCGACTACGTGCGCCGCAACCTGCAGGCGCTGGCCTTTGGCGGCCGGCACGTCAGCCTCTCCTTCCTGCAAGGTGCGACGGTCGAACTGGACCTGCTGGTCCTGATGCAGAAGCAGCTCAGCCTGCACTCCTCGACGATGCGCCCGCAAAGCCCCGCCGAGAAGGCGCGCATGGCCCAGGCCATTGCGCGGCACGTGCTGCCGCTGGTCGCGGACGGCCGCGTCCTGCCTCGCGTCTGCGACAGCCTGCCGCTGGCACAGGCGGGCGAGGCACACCGGATGCTGGAGCGCGGAGACGTGTTCGGCAAGGTCGTGCTGCATCCCTGACCCCTTCCCGCCGCCCCCATCAGGACGCCCCATGCTCCAGTTGCTCTACGCCCCGACATCGCCCTATGTCCGCAAGGTCGTGGCCTGCGCGCACCTCTGCGGCCTGGCCGACCGGATCGAATGGCTGGACAGCGCGGCGAACCCGATCCGGCGCGACGCCAGGATCGCCGTCCACAACCCGCTGGCCAAGGTGCCGACCCTGATCCTGCCCGATGGACAGCCGCTGTACGACAGCCGCGTGATCTGCGAGTACCTGGCCGACCTGGGCGGGAACCCCGACCTGTTTCCCGCCGCGGGGCCGCAACGCTGGCAGGCGCTGACGCGGCAGGCACTGGGCGATGGCCTGCTCGACGCAGCCCTGCTGGCGCGCTACGAGTCCACGGCCCGGCCGCCCGAGTGGCAATGGCCCGCCTGGCGCGAGGCGCAACTGACCAAGGTCGCCGCCTGCCTGGACACGATCGAGACCCTGGCGCCGAACCTGGCCCTGGACACGCCCTCCATCGGCGAACTCACGCTGGGTTGCGCGCTGGGTTACCTGGACTTCCGCTTTCCCGAACTCGACTGGCGCGCCCGCCATCCCGCCGCCGCGGGCTGGGAAGCCAGCTTCCGCGCCCTGCCCGCCCTGCAGGCGACCCTTCCCCATGAGCCCGAGACGACACGACCATGACCTTGCCCTCCGCGCCCGCCGATGCCGGCCGCCCCACGATCTGGTTCCTGAACGGCCCCAATGCCAACCTGTATGGCCTCGACGCCAACAAGACCTATGGCACGGAGAGCTTCCCGGCGCTGCGCGAACGCTGCGAAGCGAAGGCAGCCAGCCTGGGCCTGGCCCTGCGCTTCGTGCAGTCCAACCATGAAGGCCAGTTGGTCGACTGGATCCAGGAAGCGCGCGGCGAGGCCCCGGGCCTGATCATCAACGCCGCCGGCCTGACCTATTCTTCCGTGCCCATCCTGGATGCCCTGCTGGCGTTCCCGGGCCGGATCATCGAAGTGCACATGAGCAACATCTGGCGGCGGGAGCCCTTCCGCCATCACTCCTATATCTCGAAGGCCGCCGACGGCGTCATCGCGGGACTGGGCGGGGAAGGCTACGAACTCGCCATCGACGCCATGTCCCGCCTGGTCAGGACGCCCCGATGAGCGGCGGGACCCAGGCCATGACCGGACACCCCAGCGGCGCCCTGGTGTTCTACAGCGCCTTCGACGATTTCGATACCTGGAAGAACGCCCTCCATGCCTGCCTGCCCTCGCTGCGCATCCTGCATGCCAGCGAGGTCACCGACCCGGCCGGGATCCACTATGCCCTGGCCTGGAAACCCCCAGCGGGTTTCTTCGACAGCATGCGCAACCTGCGCCTCATCATCAACCTGGGCGCGGGCGTCGATGCGCTGGTCGGCCGCAAGGACCTGCCGGCCAACGTGCCGATCACCCGCATCACCGACCCCGACATGGCGCGCATGATGGCGGGCTACGTGCTCTTCGCCACGCTGCGCCACGCGCGCGAGATTCCCTGGTTCGAGCAGGCCCAGCGCCGTGGCGAATGGGCCTATCGCCACCCCCGCTCGCCACGGGACATCCGTGTCGGCGTGCTCGGACTGGGCGAACTCGGCGCACACGCCGCCCACGAGCTGCAGCGCCAGGGCCTGACCGTGCTGGGCTGGTCGCGCAGCCCGCGCGAGATCCCCGGCGTGCGCTGCCACGCGGGCATGGATGCCCTGGACACCGTGATCGCCCAATCGGACATCCTGGTGATCATGCTGCCGCTCACGCCCCAGACGCACGGGCTGCTCGGCCGCGAGCGGCTTGAACGCCTGCCGCGCGGCGCCTCGCTCATCAACGTGGCCCGCGGCGCGCTGGTCGACCAGGCCGCCATGACGGCCCTGCTGCGGGACGGCCATATCGGCGCGGCCACGCTCGACGTCTTCACGCACGAACCGCTGCCGGCGGACGATCCGCTCTGGCGCATGGAGAACGTGCTGATCACGCCCCACCTGGCTTCCGTTGCCATTCCGGCATCGGCGGCCACGCAGATCGCCGGGAACATCCTGCGCGTCGCACGAGGCGAGGCACCGCTGCACGAGATCGATCCGTCGCGCGGCTACTGACCGCCTGGCCCCTGAACAAAGAAAAACGGCGCCGGATTCGCATCCGGCGCCGTTTTTCTTGGCCCTGCCGGGCTCAGTGCCCGTCCTCGATATTGAGCACCTTGCCCAGCCCGAGGAAGTAGTTGGCGAACGCGAGCAGCGTGGCGGTGACGGCGATGTAGACGACGGACAGCGCCGCCAGCGTCGGGTCCGCGAACTCGCGCACGTAGTTGTACATGGAGACCGGCAGCGTCTGCGTCATCTGCGTCGTCACGAACAGCGACGCCGTGAACTCGCTGAAGGACATGATCGCCGCGAACAGCCATCCGCCGAAGAGGCCGGGCCCCAGCAGGGGAAGGGTGATCGTGAACATCACGCGCAGGGGCGATGCGCCCAGGCTGGCCGCGGCCTGCTCCAGCCTTTCGTCGAGGTTCTCCATCGACACGTAGACGCTGCGCATGACGAAGGGCAGCACCAGCATCACGTGGCAGAGGATCACCAGCCCATAACCCCGGTCCAGGTCGAACTGGGCGACCAGGATCAGCAGCCCCAGGCCCAGCGTGAAATGCGGGATCACCAGGGGCGACAGGAGGATGCCCTGCAGCAGGTCCTTGCCCGGGAAGGCCATGCGCTTCACGGCGATGGCCAGCGCCGTCCCGATGCCCAGGGCGATGAATGACGACCAGAGCATCACGATCAGGCTGGCCCGGAAGCCCTGCTGGAAGTCCGGATAGGTGAAGGCGCGGATGAACCAGCGCCAGGACCAGGTCTCGGGGGGAAAGGTCAGCAGCGCCTTGTCGTTGAAGGACGCCAGGGTCACGACGAAGACGGGCAGCAGCACGAAGGCCAGGATGAGGACGATGAGCAGGGGCGCGCCGATGCGCAAGAGCAGCATCGTCATGTCCCGGCGGCGCGGCGCCGGGGTGGCGCGGGAAAGGGAAGAGGCAGTCGTCATGCTAGTGGGCTCCCATTGCCTTGAGGCGGCGGGTCGCGCGGCCGAGCAACAGCAGCGCCGCGAAGGTCAGGGCCAGTCCGGCGACGCTCAGGCTGGCGGCCAGCGGGAAGTTCATCGACGAGAACCCCAGTTGATACACCAGGGTGGACACCGTGGGCACGCGCCCGCCCCCGATCATCTGCGGCGTGGCGAAGGCGCTGAACGTCCAGGCGAAGGCCGTGGTGATGCTGGCGATGATGCCGGGCATGGACAGCGGCAGCGTCACCGTCAGGAACGTGCGCACCGGCCCGGCACCCAGGCTTTGCGCCGCCTTCTCGTAGTCGCGGTCGATGTGCGAGATGGCGGTGGCCAGCATCAGGACCACCACGGGAATCGTCACGTGCACCAGCGCGATGAGTACGCCCAGATGCGTGAACATCAGGTTCAGCGGCAGGTCGATCAGCCCCAGCTTGCGCAGCGTGGTGTTGATGAAACCGTTGCTGCCCAGCACGATGATCCACGAGTACGTGCGCACGATCTCGCCCAGGAACAGCGGCGTGATCGACACGATGAGGATGAAGGGCTTCAACACGCGGTTGCGCACGCGCACCAGTGCGTAGGCCAGCGGATAGGCGATCAGCAGCGAGAAGATCGTGGTCTCGATGCTGAGCAGCAGGGTGTTGGTGAAGGCCGTCAGATAGATGGACTTGCCCAGGCCGGTGAAATTCTCCAGCGTCAGCCCGCCCACCTCCATCGAGCCGGGAATGAATGCACGCACGCTGAACTGGAGCACCGACGCCATCGCCACGCAGATGCACAGCGCGACGAGCCCTGCGGGGGAAATCAGCCATCCCCTCAGACTGGAACGCGTGTTCATGGATCTTCCGTCTTCCGTAAGCGTTGAAATCTCGAATTGCTTGCGTCCCGGCGCGCGCGCTCGGCGGCCGGGACGCGAACGCGGCAGGGCGCGATCAGTTCATGATGTTTTCGGTGAACCACTTGCGCCACTCGGCGGTCTTCTCCGCGCGCAGCTTGTGATCGATGATGATGGCCTGCTTTTCCCACTGTTCCTTGGTGGTGAACACGCCGGGCAGGGCCGCGTCCTCGGCCGAGACCTTGGCGTTGGTCACGACCGGGCTGGCCTTCTTGTAGGCCACGATCTTCGACTGGACCTCGGGCGACAGCGCGATGTCCATGAACTTGTAGGCCAGGTCGGTCTTGGTCGTGCCTTTCATGATGCCCATGGTGTCCACGCCCAGGACCGCGCCTTCCTTGGGCATCGTGACCTTGATGGGCACGCCCTGGCCGATCATGTAATAGGCGTTCATCGACAACAGCACCTGCACGGGCGTCTCGCCGGTGGCGATCAGCTGCTGGCTGTTGGCGTCGTTGGTGTAGAAGGCCTTGAAGTTGGGCTTGAGCGCGCGGAGCTTGTCCGTGCCCTTTTCCCAGGTGCTGGCATCGCCGCCCGAGAGCAGCGCGGCCACGTTGATGATGTGGCTGGGGTCGAAGTCCGGCGCCGACAGCTTGGCCTTGAGCGCGGGGTTCCACAGGTCGTTCCAGCTCTCGAAGGTGATGTCTTTGGGCACCAGGTCGGGGCGATAGCCGATGGTATAGACATAGGCCCAGCTGCCGACGTGGAAGGGACTGATCCTGGCCTGCTCCACCAGGTTGGCGTAGTTGGGCAGCTTCGCCGTGTCGAGCTTCTCGAACAGGTTGCCGTCCGCGTACAGCCAGCCGATGTGCGAGGTCGTGAAGGTGATGTCGCTTTCCGGCGTCTTGCTCAGCTTGGCCTTGTTCAGGCGGTCGATCGTGCCGCCGGTGATGTACTTCACCGGCACGCCCGTCTGGCGGGTGAACTCCTTGCCGATGTTCTCGTCGATCAGGTCGCGGAAGCTGCCGCCCCAGGTGCTGATGACGAGGGCTTCCTCGGCCGAGGCCACGCTGGTCAGCAGCGCGCAGGAAAGCAGACTGGCGACCGTAAATTTTCGAATCATTGCAAACCCCTTGTGATGTTGTCGTCCGACGAGCGCTGCCGACCGGAGTCCAGATGATGGGAGAGGCGGCCTGCCGCACCAAGTCACCTTTTCCTTAGGGCCGGTTCGCATTTCCCGAACCGCCATGCCGCCCAGGCCGGGTCGGAATTTCCGAGAGCGCCCACCGGAAAAAACAAATAGGCGCGACGGCGCCGGGGATCGACGATGGAAGCCTCGCTTTTTCCCGCAGGTCTGCGCCCGCGCCCAGCCCGTGCCAACCCTTTCCAGGCAACCATGAAACACACGCGCATCCGCCCCTTCAACACCAAGGCCACCTATCCCGAGCAAAGCCTGGACAACGACCTGTGCCAGGCCGTCGTCGCGCGCGGCAGCACCGTGTTCCTGCGCGGACAGATCGGCCAGAACCTGGACACCTCCGAAAGCGTCTGCATCGGCGACGCGGCGGGCCAGGCGGAACAGGCCATGGCCAACATCGCCATGCTGCTGAAGGAGGCCGGCGGCGAGCTCAAGGACATCTGCAAGATCACCATCTACCTGATCGATCCGCGTTACCGCGAAGCGGTGTATCGCGTGGTGGGCCGCTGGCTGCAGGGCGTGCACCCGGTTTCCACGGGCCTGGTGGTGTCCGCGCTGGCCCGCCCGGAGTGGCTGGTCGAGATCGACGCCACCGCGGTCATTCCGGACTGAACGCCATGACGTTCTCGATCCTCGCGCGCTGCCCGGACTCGGGGCAGTTCGGCGCGGCAGTCTCGTCCTCGTCGCCCGCCGTGGCGGCGCGCTGCATCCGCGTGCGCGCCGGGGTGGGCGCGGCGGTCAGCCAGAACATCACCGACCCCGCGCTGGGACCGTTGGCACTGGACCTGATGGCACAGGGACGCACGCCCGAGCAGGCGCTGGCGCAACTGCAGACGCGCCCCTTCATCGACTACCGCCAGCTGATGGCCATCGACGCCGCGCATCCGCCCGCCGTCTTCACCGGTCCGAGCGCGCTGGGCACGCTGGCCAGCGCGACGGGCACGCACGCCGCCTGCGCGGGCAACATGCTGGCGTCGCGGGACGTTCCCGGCGCGATGCTGGCTGCCTTCGAGCATGCCAGCGGCCCGCTGGCGGAGCGGCTGATGCGGGCGTTGCTTGCCGGCCAGGCCGCCGGCGGCGAAGAGGGGCCTGTCCACTCGGCGGGCCTGCTGGTCTGCCACGAACTGGACTGGCCGCTGGTCGACCTGCGCCTGGACTGGGTCGAACACGCCCCCGTCGAAGCGCTCTATGAGACGTGGAAGGTCTACGAACCGCAAGTCGAGGCCTACGTCACCCGCGCCCGCGATCCGCGCGCGGCACCCAGCTTCGGCGTGCCTGGCGACCTCTGACGCGGGCGTCGCGGGGGCCGCGCCAGGCGCCTCCCCCCTCGCCCTGGAGAGTGTGGATACACTGAAGCCCGCCTCTTGCTTCCCTGAATCGGACAATGCTCAATCGCATCTCGCTGCGCCAGATGGAGTATTTCGTGGCCACTGCCAGGCACGGCAGCATCGCCTCGGCCTCCTCGCAGATCCATATCTCCCCGCCCTCCATCTCGGCCGCCATCGCCCATATCGAGACGGAGCTCGGCGTGCAGCTGTTCGTGCGCCACCCGTCGAAAGGCCTGGCGCTGACACCGCTGGGCATGCACGTGATGCAGGAGTGCGAAGGGCTGCTGGAGCGCGCCTCGCGGCTGTACGACATCGCATCGGACTCCAACGACAGCATCCAGGGCGTGCTGCGCGTGGGCTGCTTCCAGCCCCTGGCCGCCATGATCGCCCCGGAAGTCATCTTCGGCTTTGCCCGCGCCTTCGAGAAAGTCGAGCTGCACATGGTGGAAGGCGACCAGCAGGAGCTCATCAACAAGCTGCACACCCTCGACATCGACGTCGCGCTGACCTACGACCTGCAGCTGGGCGAGGAAATCGGCTTCGAGAGCCTGGCGCAAATGCCGCCGCACGTGCTCGTGAGCGAACTGCACCCGTTGGCACAGCAGATCGCCGTCACCCTCGAGGAACTGGCCCAGCAGCCCATGGTGCTGCTGGATCTGCCCATGAGCCGGGAGTATTTCCTGTCGCTGTTCTCCAAGGCGGGGCTGGAACCCAATATCGTCGCCCGCTCGCGTTCCGAGGATGTCGTGCGGTCGATGGTGGCCAACGGTTTCGGCTATGCGCTCTTCAACGTCCGGCCCAAATCGACCCAGTCGCTGGACGGCAAGCGCCTGGTGCGCCTGCGCCTGGCCGGGGAACAGCGGCCGATGCTGCTGGGCATGGCCACCTACAAGCCGATGAAGCTCTCGCGGCTGGCGCAGGCCTTCATGCAGCGCTGCCGCGCCTACATCTCGAACCAGTACATCCCTGGCATGAGCGCGGCCAGCTTCTTCGACCCCCACATTTCGAACCCTGCCGGGCCGCCGCCCCGCTGAGCGCGGCGCAGCGGCCCGGCGCCCCTCTTCCCAGCGCAAGCCATGACGTCTCCCCTCCCTTCCGACAGCCTCGCGCTGCTGCGCGAACTGATCGCCTTCCCTTCGGTCACCCTCACGCCCAACGCCGCACTGATGGACCGTGTCCAGGCGATCCTGGACACGGCCGGCATCCCCTCGACACGGGTCCCCGACCCGCAGGATCCCTCGCGCTGCAACCTGTACGCCAGCGTCGGCCCCCAGGGCCTGCCGGGCATCCTGCTGTCGGGACATACCGACGTGGTGCCGGTCGAGGGCCAGCCCTGGACCGTGGCGCCCTTCGCGGCGACCGAGCGCGAGGGGCGTGTCTATGGCCGGGGCGCCGCGGACATGAAAGGCTTCGTGGCCTGCGCCGTCATGGCCATGGTCCTTGCGGCGCGGCAGCCGCTCAAGCGCCCCTTGCAACTCGCGCTGTCCTTCGACGAGGAAATCGGCTGCGTGGGCGTCCGGCACCTGCTGCATGCGCTGAAGGACCTGCAACCCCAGCCCTCCCTCTGCGTGGTCGGCGAGCCCACCCTCATGAAAATCGGGACGGGCCACAAGGGCAAGGCTGCCTATCGGGCCCGCTGCCGCGGCCAGGCCGGCCACTCGGGCCTGGCGCCCCACTACGTCAACGCCATCCACACGGCGGCCGATCTCGTGGCCGCGCTGCGGGAGGTGCAACAGGACCTGGCGGCCCACGGGCCGCGCGAGGCAGGCTACGCCGTCCCCTACTCGACCGTGCACGCCGGGACGATCCGGGGCGGCACCGCCCTGAACATCGTGCCGGCCGACTGCGACGTGGATTTCGAAATTCGTAACATCGCTCTGGACGAACCCGCCGAGATCCTTGCCCGGATCGTGGCGCGCACCCAGGCGCGGATGCGCGACGCCCAGGCGCTGCCCGCGGCACAGGCACCCGATATCCAGCTCGTCAACGCCTATCCCGGCCTGTCCGTCCCCGACGACGCGCCGAGCGTGCGGCTGCTGGCCTCCTTCCTGCCGCCGGACACGCCCCGCACCAAGGTGGCATTCGGAACGGAAGGCGGCCTCTTCGGCCGGCAATGGCGGCAGACCGCCGTGCTGGTCTGCGGCCCGGGCAGCATCGAAGTGGCCCACAAAGCCGACGAATATGTGGAGATATCGCAGATCGAGGCCTGCGACCGGATGCTCGCCAACTTGGCAAAACACCTATGCGCCTAGGGAAAGCACAGGAAAAACCACAGCCCGGGCGCTGCGCGTCGGCAAAGAATCCGAAAACGTCGCAAAATACCGGGTTTACACCTTCGGTCCAGAACCCGACCCCTATGCGTACAGCCCGTCGCTACCTGGCACGCGAAATCTATCGTTCCTGCACGGTCGTGCTGCTGGCCCTGCTCGGCCTCTTCACGTTCTTCGCGCTGGTCGATGAGCTGGACGGCCTGGGCGGCAACTTCACGTTGCTCTCGCTGCTTTACCTGCAGGCGCTGGCCCTGCCGACGCGCCTCTACGACCTGCTGCCCATCGGCCTGCTGATCGGCGCCATCCTGGCCCTGGCAGGCCTGGCACAACGCAACGAGCTGGTGATCCTGCGCGTGTCCGGCGTCAGCGGCCTGCGTCTCATGGGCATGCTGTGGCTCGTGACCCTGCCCGTGATGGTCCTGGCGCTGCTGCTCTCCGAGGTCGCCACGCCCGCGGCGGAACTGCGCTCGGGCGAAGCCAACCTGCTGCTGCGCGGCAAAGCCGGCGGCGGCCGCATGGCCAGCGGCTACTGGTTCAAGGAGCCGGTGGCCGGTGGCGGCTCGCGCATCCTGAACGTGAAGAACCTGCTGGCCAACGGCGGCGTGGGCGACGTCACGCTCTACGAATTCGAGAATGCCCAGACCTTGCGCGCGTTCTCGACCGCCAAGACGGGCCGCTTCGAGGACGGCAAGCTGATCCTGGAAGACATCGGCGAGAACACCATTGCCAGCGATGCGACGGACCGTTTCAAGGATGCCGCCGCGCCCCAGAAACCGCTGCTGGCCAGCCGTCGCCTGGAAAGCCGCACCCTCGACACCACCCTGACACCCGAACGCCTGCTGGCCCGCGTGCTGACGCCCGAGCGCATGTCGCTCTTCAGCCTGTGGGACTACATCGACTATCTCCACGCCAACAACCTCCAGACGGACCGCCAGGTCGTGGCGGTCTGGCGCAAGCTCGTCTACCCCTTCACGCTGCTGGTCATGATGACCATCGCCGCCCCGATCAGCTTCATGCAGACGCGGCGCGGGGGCGTCGGGGCCAAGGTTTTCATCGGCATCCTGCTGGGGGTCGGTTTCTTCATGCTCAACCAACTGGCGCTGAACGTCGGCATGCTGGGGCGCTGGCCGCCCTGGGTGACCGCGCTCGTGCCCAACGCCGCCGCGCTGACGCTGGCGCTGGGGTCGCTGTGGGTCATGGAAAGCCGGCATACCCTGGCGAACCTGTCCCAGCACCGATGGCCCTGGAGAAAATCTAGCGTATGAGCAGTCCCGACATCTGGATGATCGGCGATGTGCAAGGGTGTTGCGGTCCGCTGGACGCCCTGCTTGAGCAACCTGAACTCACGGCCGACCCGGCTGCCCGCTACTGGTTCGCGGGCGACCTGATCAACCGGGGCCCCCAATCGCTCGCCACCCTGCGCCGCATCCGCGACATGGAGGAACGCTCCGTCTCCATCCTGGGCAACCACGACCTGCACCTGCTGGCCGCCGCCGCCGGCGTGCGCCGGCCCGGCAAGAACGACACGATCGACGAGATCCTGGACGCGCCCGACGCCGATGAACTGATCGACTGGCTGCGTTACCGGCCCCTGGCGCATTACCAGCATGACCATCTGATGGTCCATGCGGGCGTGCTGGCCAAATGGGATGTCGCCAAGACGCTGTCGCTGGCGGGCGAAGTGCAGGACGCCCTGCGCTCGGCCAACTGGAAGAAACGCCTGCAGAAGATGTACGGCAACGAACCCGTGCACTGGAAGGACGGCTTCGAGGGCGCCAAGCGCCTGCGCGTCATCATCAACGCGCTCACCCGCATGCGGCTGTGCACGGCCAAGGGACTGATGGACTTCACCGCCAAGGCCCTGCCGGGCGATCCGCCGCCCGGCCTCATGCCGTGGTTCGACGTGCCCAAGCGCGCCACCCGCGACGTAACCGTGGTGTTCGGCCACTGGTCGACGCTGGGCCTGCTGCTGCGCGACGATGTGATCTGCCTGGACTCAGGCTGCGTCTGGGGCGGCCAGCTGACCGCCGTGCGCCTGCAGGACCGCCGCGTCGTGCAGGTGAAGTGCTCGCAATTCCAGGATCCGGGCAAGGACTGAGCGTCCCTGCCCGCGCGGCGCGGCTCAGCCCGCCGCGGGGTCCATCGTCTCGTCCACGCCCCTGCGCACTTCGTCGCGCACCATGGCGTGCGCACGCGTGGCAAGCGCCACGCGGGTACAGACCTCGCCTGCGTCGTTCTGCCGCACCAGGGGCGGCAGGAACACGGCCTCGATCACGACGCTGCGGCTGCGCAGCACGCGCCACGCATTGCCCATCAGGCTCTCCTCGCCGACGAAGGCCGCGAAATCGCTGCGCCGTCCCTCGTGCATGAAGCACAGCGCGACCGGCTGGATGGCGACATCGAGATGGCGGGCCGGCTCGAAGAGACTGGGATGGAAGGGACGCACGTCATAGCCCGGCGAAGTCGTGCCTTCCGGGAAGAGGCCCACGGCTTCGCCGCGGTCGAAACGCAGGCGCATGGCCTCGCTGACCGCATGCACCGCGTGGCGCTGGCCACGCTCGATGAAGACCGTGCCCGCGCCCGCCACCAGCCAGCCGATGATCGGCCATTTGCGGATCTCGGCCTTGGCGACGAAGGCGGTTGCCCGCACGCTGTTCAGCACGTAGATGTCCAGCCACGAGACATGGTTGGCCACCCACAGCACCGGCGCCTGCAGCACCGGCTCGCCGCGTACCAGGATCTTGACGCCGCAAGCCGCCATCAGCGTGCGGGACCACTTGCGGTTGGCGATGGCCTTGGCACGCACGCTCATGAACGGAAATGCCGTGGCGATGATCAAGAGGCCCAGCAGGACCAGCGCCAGTGCGATCGTCAGCCGCAAGACATAACGGAGGAGACTCACGCAGCCGCTTCCCAGACGACGCGGCCGCCCACCACCGTGCTCTTCACGCGCCCCTGCAGCACCATGCCGTGGAACGGCGTGTGGTGGCTCTGGCTGAGCAGCGTGTCACGGCCCACCTTCCAGCGCGCATCGAGATCGACCAGGCAGAAATCCGCCGGCGCGCCCACGCCCAGGCGGCCGCAAGGCGGCAACGCCGGGGCGCCAGCGGCCAGGATGCCGGCAGGCTCGCTGGTGACGCGCGCCAACGCCTGCTTGAGCGGCACGCCTGCGTCTTCGGCCCACTTGATGGTCAGCGACAGCAGCAGCTCCAGGCCCGTGGCGCCGGCTTCCGCCTCGGCGAACGGCAGCAGCTTGCCATCGTCGTCCACCGGCGTGTGGTCCGAGCAGATGGCATCGATGGTGCCGTCCAGCAGCCCGGCGCGCAGGCCGTCACGGTCGCGCTGGCCGCGCAGCGGCGGCTCGACGCGGAAATTGCTGTCGTAATAGCCGATATCCACGTCGGTCAGGTGCACGTGGTTGGCCGAGACGTCGCAGGTCACGGGCAGGCCTTCGCGCTTGGCCTGGCGCACCAGGTCCACGCCCGCGGCGCTGGAGATGCGGCACAGGTGCAGGCGTGCGCCGCTGACGCGCTGCAGGTCGAACAAGGTGTTCAGCGCAATGGTTTCAGCCTGCACCGGCACGCCCGACAGGCCCAGGCGCGAGGCATAGGCGCCGCTGGCGGCCACGCCGCCGCGCGCCAGCCACGGATCCTGCGGACGCAGCCACAGCACATAGCCGAAGGTGTGCGCGTATTGCATGGTGCGCAGCAGCACGCCGGTGTCGGTCACGGCCTGGTCCGCCTGCGAGAAGGCCACGCAGCCCGCCTCGGTCAGCTCGGCCATCTCGGTGACGACCTCGCCCTTCAGGCCCACGGTCATGGCGCCCAGCGGATACAGGTGCGCCTGGTTCAATTGGCGCGCGCGGTGCTTGAGCATTTCGACCAGGCCCGGCTCGTCGAGCGGGGGATCGGTGTCGGGCGGCTGCACGAGGCTCGTCACGCCGCCGGCCAGCGCGGCCTGCATTTCGGACTCCAGCGTGGCGCGATACTCGAAGCCAGGCTCGCGCAGGCGTGCGGCCAGGTCGACCAGGCCCGGCAGCACGGCCAGTCCGGCGGCGTCCAGCGTGCGGCTCGCCTCGAAGCCGGCGGGTATCTCGCCCACGCCCACCACGCGGCCCCCGGCCACGTAGAGGTCGCAGACACGGTCGATGTCATTGGCCGGATCGATCAGCCGGCCGCCCTTGATGTGCAATTTCATCTGTGTTCTCTACCGAAAGTCAGTGCCGGCTCAGGCGCTGGCGCCCGCCACGATGCTCATGACAGCCATGCGCACCGCGATGCCGAAGGTGACCTGCTTCAGGATCACGGCCTGCTCGCCATCGGCCACGGCGGAGTCGATCTCCACGCCCCGGTTCATGGGGCCGGGGTGCATGACGATGGCGTCGGGCTTGGCCAGGGCCAGCTTCTCGCGCGTCAGGCCGTAGTGCTTGAAGTACTCGTGCGAGGACGGCAGCAGCGCGCCGCGCATGCGCTCGCTTTGCAGGCGCAGCATGATGATCACGTCCACGCCCTTCAGGCCCGCGCTCATGTCGGTGAAGACGCGCACGCCCATCTGTTCCAGGCCGCCCGGCAGCAGCGTCAGCGGCCCGATGGCGCGGACTTCCGCCACGCCCAGCGTGGTCAGCGCATGGATATCGGAACGCGCCACCCGCGAGTGCAGGATGTCGCCCACGATGGCTACGGTCAGGTTGGAGAAATCTTTCTTGAAGTGCCGGATCGTGTACATGTCCAGCAGCGCCTGCGTCGGGTGGGCATGGCGGCCGTCGCCGGCATTGACCACGTGCACGTGCGGCGCGACGTGGCGCGCGATCAGGTGCGGCGCGCCGCTGGCCTGGTGGCGCACGACGAAGAGGTCCGCCTGCATCGCCGACAGGTTGGCGATGGTGTCCAGCAGCGACTCTCCCTTGGCGGCCGAGGAGGCATTGATGTTCAGGTTGAACACGTCGGCCGACAGGCGCTTGGCCGCGATCTCGAACGTGGTGCGGGTACGGGTCGAGTTCTCGAAGAACAGGTTGAATACGCTCTTGCCGCGCAGGAGCGGCACCTTCTTGACGTCGCGCTCGGCCAGCGGCACGAAGGTCTCGGCCGTGTCCAGGATGTGCGTCAGCACGTCGCGGGGCAGGCCTTCGGTGGTCAGCAGGTGCGTCAGCTCGCCATGCCGGTTGAGCTGAGGGTTATTCATCGTCCGTTTCCTTTTCGAGGGCGAGGGCAAAGCTGCCGTCTTCCTGGCGGGTCAGCACGAGGCTGCCGTCCGGAGCCGGCTCCACCCGCGCGCCCACGGCGCAGGCAGCAACAGGCAGTTCACGTCCGCCACGGTCGAGCAGGACCGCCAGCCGGATCGAGGCGGGGCGGCCGTAGTCGAACAGTTCGTTCATGGCGGCGCGGATGGTGCGGCCGGTGAAGAGCACGTCGTCGACCACGATCAGGTGCGCGTCGGCCACCACGAAGGGGATGTCCGAAGGCTGCACCTGGGAATGCAGGCCGATGCGGTCGAAATCGTCGCGATAGAAGCTGATGTCCAGGGTGCCGGGCTTGCCGGGCAGGCCCAGGTCGGCCTGCAGGCGCTCGGCGAGCCAGGCGCCGCCGGAGTGGATGCCGACCAGGTGGACAGCGCCGGCGGGCAGCGCAGCCAGCTCGCGGCGCACAGCTTCACGCAGGCTGGCGTAGAGGGTTTCGGCGTCAGGCAGGGCGTCGGGGGTATAGACGGGAGGCGTATGGGACATGGTCAGGAAAGGGTTGCGCGATCACTGCAACTAACGGATCGCATCCAGATATCTTTGCAGAATAATAGCCGCTGCGACGGCGTCCTCGGGCGCGTGGGTGCCCAACTGCGCCTGTGCCTCCATGCTGGAGCCCCGCTCGTCGACCAGGACGACCGGCAGGCCGAAGCGCCCATGCAACTGGTTGGCGAAGCGCCGGCCCTGCAGGCTGGCGTGCTGCTCCGTGCCCGCCGAGGTCAGCGCCAGGCCGACCACCAGCCGTTGCGGCTGCCAGTCGGCCAGCAGTTGCGCGATCCGGGCGAAGCGGCCATCGCGGGTGGGGGCCAGGATGATTTCCAGGGCGCCCGCACGGCGCGTGACGGTATTGCCCAGGGCCACGCCCAGCTTGCGCGTGCCGAAATCGAAGGCCAGCAGCGTCTCGTCGGCGCCAGCGCCCGGGGGAGCGGCAAGGTCGAGCACGGTGACGCCCGTGCCCTGCCCCACCGAAGGCAGCGGTTTTTCCGGGACCGGCTCAGGCATGCCCGGCGCCACCCGACAGCATGACCGGATCGATGCCCAGCAGCTTCAGGGCAGCCGGGTAGCGCTCTTCCGGCGCCACGTCGAAGATGATGCCCTGGTCGGAGGACATGCTCAGCCAGGCGTTCTGCGACAACTCGCTTTCGAGCTGGCCCGCGCCCCAGCCCGCATAACCCAGGGTGACCAGCATGCGGGGCGGGCCGTTGCCGTCGGCCACGGCCTGCAGCACATCGCGCGAGGTGGTGAGCGCGAGCTCTCCGAGGCGGATGCTGGAGGTGTAGTCGCCCGGCGGCGCATGCAGCACGAAGCCCCGGTCCGTCTGCACCGGTCCGCCGAAGAACACCGGCGCGTCGCGCGCGGGCATGATCTCCAGCTTCATGTCGATGCGTTCGAAGAGCGAACCCAGCGTCAGGTCGGTGGGCCGGTTGATGACCAGGCCCAGCGCCCCGCGCTCGGTGTGTTCGCAGACGTAGATGAGCGTGCCGGCCAGGCTGCCTTCGACCATGCCGGGCATGGCGAGCAGGAACTGGTTGGACAAGTCGATGGCAACGCCAACCGGCGTCGGGCCGTTGTCGGCGACGGGTTCTTTGCTTGCTGTCATGGCGCCCCCCTCCATCGGGTAGTGAAACTTTGCTGGCTGCCCTTGCGCGAAATCAGATTTCCATCAGCTCGAAATCTTCCTTGCGCGCGCCGCATTCGGGACAGACCCAGTTCGGCGGCACGTCTTCCCAGCGGGTGCCGGGAGCGATGCCCTCCTCGGGCAGGCCTGCTTCTTCTTCGTAGACCCAGCCACAGATCAGACACATCCAGGTTTTCATGCTTGATTTCTCTCGTTTCGTTCGGGACGACGCGCCGGCCGGCACGACGCCGGGCGAACGATACGCGACCTTCCCCTACAATGGGGTCAATCTTACCGAAACCCAACCGGCGCTGCCCGGGGTCCGCGCGGAAAGCCGGCACATGCGCCTGGCCTCCTCGCCGCAGCCCGCGCGCCGCCGCAACCTGATGCCGTAGCCGTGGCCGCCATTCCGACTCCCCCCCTCGTCCTGCTCTTCGGCCCGGTCGACCCGACCGGCGCCGACGGCCTGCCCGCCGATGCCATCACCTGCGCGGCGCTGGGCGCCCACGGGCTGGCCTCTCCCACCGCGCTGACGGTGCAGGACAGCGCCAGCATCGAAGACGTCGTACCCCTGCCCCCCGAGCAGATCGACGACCAGGCCCGCTGCCTGCTCGAGGACATGGCCGTGCAGGCCATCAAGGTGGGCACGCTCTATACCCCCGAGGCCGTCAGCGCCGTGGCCCAGGTGGCCGCCGACTACAGCCACCTGCCGCTGGTGCTGCACCTGGGCGGCCAGGGCCTGCCCGTGGGCGACGCCGCCGAGCAGGAAGACGCCGAGGACGTGCTGGGCGCGACCTTCGAGCTGCTGCTGCCGCAAGCCGACGTGGTCGTGGTCGACCACCTCCTGCTCCTGCGCTGGCACGCCGAGGGTTTCCTGGAAACCAACGAAGCCTCGGATGCCTACCTGGCGCTGCTGTCCGCCGGGGCCGACTGGGTGCTGACGCTGGGCCATGCCCTGCAGGCGGGACACCGCAACAGCCTCTTGTCCGGCCCCGACCAGCAGACGGCCTCGTGGCCCTGGCAGGCCCCGCCCGAGCGCACCGGCGACACCGGCGGCGCGCTGGCCGCGGCGCTGGCCGTCTGGCTGGCGCACGGCCTGACGGTGCCCCAGGCCGCAGAACGCGCCATTGCCTACGCGGACGCCGCGCTGGGCAGTGCCTTCCGGCCCGGCATGGGCCGCCACATCGCCAACAGGATGATCCGCCTATGACCGATATCCCCCACGCCGCCCCGCCTTCCCCCGCCACGCCGGCC
Source organism: Orrella dioscoreae (assembly GCF_900089455.2). NCBI lineage: Bacteria > Pseudomonadati > Pseudomonadota > Betaproteobacteria > Burkholderiales > Alcaligenaceae > Orrella > Orrella dioscoreae. Next base: position 685,996 of record NZ_LT907988.1, on the reverse strand, counting down.
ACCCGCCTGCCCCGCGGCCTGTATGGCATCACCCCCGAGTGGGACGACACCGACCGCCTGCTGGCCGCCATCCGCGCCGCCGCCCGCGGCGGCCTGCGCACGCTGCAATTGCGTCGCAAGACCGTCTCGCTCCCCTTCAAGCATCAGCAGGCCATCGCCGTGCGCGACGTGTGCCGCGAGCTGGGCGTGGTCTTCATCCTGAACGACCACTGGCGCCTGGCGCAGGAACTGGGCGCCGACGGCGTGCACCTGGGCCGAGAAGACGGCGATCTGGCGCTGGTGCGCCAGAGCGTGGGCGACAGCCTGCTCATCGGCGCATCCTGCTATGACGACATCGGCCGCGCGCGCGACCTGCTGGATGCGGGCGCCGACTACATCGCCTTCGGCGCGGTCCATCCCTCTCCCACCAAGCCGCAGGCCGTGCGCGCGCCGCTGTCGCTGCTGGGCGAAGCCCGCACGCTGACCGATGCGCTGCCCGCGCCCCGCCCGGCCGTCGTCGCCATCGGCGGCATCACGCCCGATAACGCCGGGGCCGTCGCCGAGGCCGGCGCCGACGCGCTGGCGCTCATCAGCGGGCTGTTCGAGGCGCCGGACGTCGAAGCCGCCGCGCGCGCCTGCTCCGCCCTGTACACGCAGGCCTGAGCGGCCGCGACATGACACATCCCTCACCCTTGCCCATCCGTCAGGACACCCAACCCGCCATGTCCCGCAACGAAGACCTCTTCACCCGTGCCGCCCGCAGCATTCCCGGCGGCGTGAACTCCCCCGTGCGCGCCTTCCGCTCCGTCGGCGGCACGCCGCGCTTCATCGCCCGCGCCCAAGGCCCCTACATCTGGGATGCGGAAGGCACGCGCTATATCGACTACGTGGGCTCGTGGGGTCCGGCCATCCTGGGCCACGCCCATCCCGAGGTGATCCGCGCGGTGCAGGAAGCCGCCGTCAACGGCCTGTCCTTCGGCGCCCCCACCGAAGCCGAAGTCGAGATCGCCGAAGCGCTGATCGCGCGCCTGCCCTCGCTGCAACAGGTGCGCCTGGTGAGCTCGGGCACCGAAGCCACCATGAGCGCCATCCGCCTGGCGCGCGGCGCCACGGGCCGCAACAAGATCGTGAAGTTCGAGGGCTGCTACCACGGCCACGCCGACAGCCTGCTGGTCAAGGCGGGCTCCGGCCTGCTCACCTTCGGCAACCCGACCTCGGCGGGCGTGCCGGCCGAATTCGTGGCCCACACGCTGGTGCTGGACTACAACGACCAGGCCGCCGTCGAGGCCGCCTTCGCGCAGCACGGCCAGGACATCGCCTGCGTGATCGTCGAACCCGTGGCCGGCAACATGAACCTGGTGCGCCCCGCCGCCGGCTTCCTGCAGGCGCTGCGCGACCAGTGCACGCAGCACGGCGCCCTGCTGATCTTCGACGAGGTCATGACGGGCTTTCGCGTCGGCCCGCAAGGCGTGCAAGGCTTGACGGGCGTGACGCCCGACCTGACGACGCTGGCCAAGGTGATCGGCGGCGGCATGCCGGTGGGCGCCTTCGGCGGCCGCGCGGACATCATGGCGCACGTGGCGCCCGTGGGCGGGGTCTACCAGGCCGGCACGCTGTCGGGCAACCCGGTGGCCGTGGCCGCGGGCCTGGCCACGCTGCGCCTGATCGGCGAGCCCGGCTTCCATGACCGCCTGGGCGCGCAAACCGAAAAACTGGTGCAGGGCCTGTCCGCCCGCGCACAAGCGGCCGGCGTGACCTTCAGCGCCGATTCACTGGGCGGCATGTTCGGCCTGTATTTCGGCGCCAAGGTGCCGACCTCGCTGGCGGAAGTGTCGGCCTGCGACACACAGGCCTTCACCCGCTTCTTCCACGGCATGCTGTCCGAAGGCGTGCACTTCGCGCCGTCGGCATTCGAAGCCGGGTTCGTGTCGGCCACGCATGATGACGCCGTCATCGAGGCGACCCTGGATGCGGCGGAAAGGGTGTTTGCGCGGCTTTGAGTCTTTGCCGGGATTGATTTGTCTTGGTGGGGTTCCGAGACCGCCGGGTTGACGGCCGCCGCGGCTGGGCGGGACGGCGGGCGCCTTCTGCGGGGGGCGGGGCGCTGTGGGCGCCCCACCACGCGGCAGGCGGCCGACGGCACGACCACACTCGGCGGCCGTCAACGAAGCGGTCTAAAACACCACCCCCGCCCCCCGCCTCTGCCTCAACCACCGCGGCAAATCCTCGGCCCCCAACGGCTCCGCATACAAAAACCCCTGGGCAGCCTGCGCCCCACATTCAGACAGGAACTTCCGCTGCGCCTCGGTCTCCACGCCCTCCACCACCACGGCCAGATTCAGGCTGGCGCCGATCCCGACCACGGCGCGCGTCAACGCCCGCACCATCCGGTCGTGGTCCAGCCCCTGGATGAAGCCACGGTCCAGCTTCAGTTCGTCGACGGGTAGATCGCGCAGGCGCGCCAGGCTGGAATAGCCGGTGCCGAAGTCGTCCACCGACAGCCGCACGCCCAGGGCGTGGACGGCGTGGATCATGCGGGCCGATTCGGCGTCGGGGTCCATGTAGACGCTTTCCGTCAGCTCCAGCGTCAGGTCGCTGGGCGCCAGGCCGCAAGCCGACAGCACGGCCGCCACCTGCTCGGCCAGGTCCGGATTGCGGAACTGCGTCGGCGACAGGTTCACCGACACCGATGGCACTTTCGCGCCCGCCGCGCGCCAGCGGGCCAGTTGCTGGCAGGCTTCGCGCACGGCCCAGGTGCCGATCTGGTCGATCAGGCCGCAGGCCTCCGCCAGCGGCACGAAATTGTCCGGCAGGATTTCCCCCAGGCGGGGATGCTGCCAGCGCGCCAGCGCCTCGACGCCATAGAGCTCGCCGTCGGCCAGGCGCAGCTGGGGTTGATACCGCAGCAGCAACTCGCCCTGCGTGGACAAGGCGCGGCCCAGCGCCACCTGCAAGGCGCGGCGGTCGGCGTTGCGGTCCGTTGCCTGGGCGTCGACCAGGCCCAGCTGGCACACCCGGGCCTGCAGCGCATCGCGCTCCAGGGCCAGGCGGGCGTGCTGCACGGCCAGGTCGATGACGGGCACGGGCAGCAGGGCTTTCGGGTCGCCGCCACGCGCATACGCGCAGAAGAATCCCAACAGCGCGCCATCATCGCCGCGCAGCGCGCGTTCCACGGCCAGCGTCCAGCCCTGTTCGGCCAGCCAGGCCGTGATCGGCGCGATGTCGGGATCGCCATGCAGGTCGTTCAGGCAGGCGGGCTGGCAGCCGCGCAAGCGGTCCGCATACCCTGGCGGCAGGCCGCCGGCCATCGTGGCCAGCAGGCCGCCCGCGGGGTCGCGGCGCACCACGGCGACCGCGGCATTGGGCGCAAGCGTGAAGACTTCCCGGCACAGGCCTTGCAGGAACGCCACCGTGGCAACGCCACCCGAAGCGTCTTCCAGCAGGCGCTGGTGTGCTGCCAGCAGGTCCAGCAACTCGGGTGCGGCAGGTGAAAAAGAGGAGTCAGGCATGGGCGCTCGGCAGGCGGCGTCGCCGCCGGCTAGGCCGTCACGCCATCGTCGGCGTAGATGCGATTGCGGCCCAGCTGCTTGGCACGGTAAAGCGCCCGGTCGGCGCGGTCAATCGCAGCGGAGAAATTCTCGCCAGGCTGGTAGCGCGCCACGCCGATGCTGACCGTCAGGCTCAGCGTGTGGCCCGCCACGGTCAGGGGCGCCAGGCGCAGGCCTTCCTGCACCTGCGCAGCCGCTTGCCGTGCGCCATCCAGCGACGATTGCGGCAGGATCAGCACGAACTCCTCGCCGCCCCACCGCGCGCACAGCGCATCGCCCTCGATGTTGCTGGCCAGCGTGTGGGCCATCTCGACCAGGACGCGGTCGCCGACCTCATGGCCGTACTGATCGTTGACGCTCTTGAAATGGTCCACGTCGATCACGGCGATGCAATAGCTCTCGCCGCCCGCCGCGACCATCGCGGTCTCGTCGCGCAGGCGCTCCATCACCATGCGGCGGTTATAGAGCCCGGTCAGCGGATCACGGTGCGAGGCCTCGCGCAGCGCCTCGTTCAGGTCCCGCATCATTTCCTGGTAACGGTCGGAGATGCGCGCCACCTTGCCGATACGCTTCATCTGGCGTTCGAAGCGTTCGTTGATGCTCATCTCGCGTTCGCGCGCCATGGCCTGGTACGCGTCCGAGATGTAGGTGATGCGCTCGATGCGTGCCATCTGGCTCTGCGACTGTTCCCACAGGTCGGACAGCGCCGCACGCAGCGGATGTCCTTCATGACCGGGGTCTGCCAGCAGACGCTGGATGCGCGCCTCGAGGTCCTCTCCGTGCGTTTTCATTACCGGCTCGTGATCTCGAACGGAAAGGAACAATCTTCCTTGAATTCCTCGGCCAGTTCGGCGACGCGCTCGTTCTGCTGGTCATAGACCCAGCGCAGCGACACGTCACGCTTGGCGCGATAGGCTTCCTCGACGAGGTCGAGGATGTCCATCATGGCCTTGACGCTGCTGGTGTTCAGGTACAGCAGCTCAAGCTCCAGGCGCAGCGGCTTGTCGGTGCTGCCCAGGTATTCCTCGACCCAGCGGATCACGGGACCGAACAGCTCGAAGGAGTTCTCGGGATAGGAGTCGCCCCGCATGTGCAGGATGCCCCGCTCGAAATCGGCCGAGACACTGGGCGTCGACTGGGTGGCGGAAATATTCAGGTCGTTCATGGTCGTTGGCAAGTAGTTCGGGGTCAGATGACCACGCTCAAACTGAAGAATGCGCGCTGGCCGATGGTGTGGCTGAGCGTCGCGCTGAGGGGTGCGCTGGACTTGCGCGCGATGTCGATGAGACCCAGGCCGGCGCCGGTGGCGGCCTCCTGGTCGCGCGGCTTGCGCAGTTGTTCCTTGTAGAGCGCCTTGAGCGCGTTCTTGTCGAGGCCCGACAGCGACTCCACGGCCTTCAGCAGCGCCTGGCCGTCCTCGGGCTCGACGCTGTTGCCTGCCGACACCACGTAGCGGCCCAGGTCATCGCGGGCGATGACCACCGTGGCGGCCGAATCCAGCTCGGAAAAGCCTCGCGTGACGGCGTAATGGCGGATGTTCTGCGTCATTTCAATATAGACCGCGAACACGTCGGTGGCAGCACGAGGCTGCGCCTGTTCCTGCTCCAGGTAGTTCTTCAGCGCCTTGCCGATTTCTTCAATGAGGCTGCGCGAAATCGGGCCATTGAAGCAGAGCAGCGTGCGGTCGCTATTGAACCGCTCGCGCAGCGCGTATAGCTCGGGGGCATTCATGGTGCGTCGTATCCTGTCGGAAAGCGATCAATCAAATCGGAAAGCCAATATCGTAATGTCGTCGCGCTGGGGGTTCTCACCCTGGTAATGCGTCAGGCGCTGTGCAAATGCCTCGGATTGCTCCGCAAGCGGCATTCTCGCGCACTCCTTCAGCATTTGCGTGAACCGTGTGTTACCGAAACCAAATCCATGGTCGCCGCCCGACTGGTCGAGGAAGCCGTCGGTGCTGAGATAGAACGTCCAGCCTTGCGACAGGTCAAGCGCGATATTGTCCAGCTCGGGCTCGCGGCGGTCGAACAGGCCGCGGCGCCCGCCCTTGAACTCGCGCACCTGCTCGCCATCGCTGGCATAGAGCGAGATCTTGGCGCCCGCGAAACGCAAGGCCTTGGCCTCGCGGTCGACGTAGACCAGGCCGGCATCCAGGTTCGTGGCCAGCGCACGCGGCAATTGGGCATCGGCCAGCATGCTGCGCAAGGTCTGGTCGGTGCGCGCCAGGATGGCGGCCGGATCGCGCGGGCCGCATTCGGCGATGGCGCCATCGATGGCCGCCCGGGCCAGCATGGTCATCAGCGCGCCCGGCACGCCATGGCCGGCGCAATCCACCACGCCCAGCAGGCAGTTGGCGCCATCGGCATGGAACACATAGAAGTCCCCGCCCACCACATCACGCGGCTTCCACAGCACGAAGTGGCGCACGCCCAGCGACTGGGTCAGCTGGCGATCCGGCAGGATGGCCTGCTGGATGAGGCTGGCGTAGTCGATGGAGTCGCCAATCTTCTTCTGTGCCACCGCCATCTCGCGGTTGGCGGCCTCGAGCGCCGACGTGCGCTCGCGCACCTTCGACTCGAGCTCGGCCGTATGGCTGCGCACCTTGTCGGCCATCATGCCGAAGGCACGGGTCAGGTCGCCGATCTCGTCCTTGCCACGGCTCGGCAGCGACACTTCATAGCGCCCCTGGGCAATGGCGCGCGCCGAATGCTGCAGGCGGCGCAGCGGCGACAGCACGAGCCGCTCGACCAGATAGCCGAAGCCAAGCAGCAGCGCACCCAGCAGCAGGACGAGGGTGAGCAGCGTGGGCAGCATCCAGTCGCGGTCGAGGATCTTGGCCGCGCGCAGGTCCACGGCGGTCAGGACATACCAGTTCAGCTCGGGCACGAAGGCCAGGGCCAGCAGTTGCGGGCGGCCTTCCATGGTGACGTTCAGCGCCTGCACCGATCCGCGTTCGGCGCGCGCGCGCAGCATCGCATCATGCAGGGCGTCCTTGCCGGCGCTGTCATCCACGAGATCGGACAGGCGGCTGTCGCTGGTCGAGGGACCGATGGCCGAGTTCAGCGCGATGCGCGTCTTGTCGGGATGGGCCTGGATGGCGCCATTGGCATCCAGCACGACCGGCGTCACGCCCACTTCGCCCGTATTGACGAAGTCGGACAGGAAGTCGCTCAGGTCCAGGCTGGCCCCGGCCAGCCCCAGCGGCGTGTCGCCATCCTTGATCAGGACGTTGAGCCAGATACGGGTCAAGCCCAGTTCGCGGTCGGTATTGATGTTGAGCGTGTAGTCCGACCCGCCCATGACGGTCACGTAGAACCAGCTGTCCTTCGGGTTCGCCCGCTCCAGCGTGTAGCGCGAGGCGTCGGAGAACGGCTTCTCGTCGTCGTTGTAGTAATAGTTGCCCGACGACTCGCTGACCAGGAAATAGGCGCGGTCGGCGAGGTCACGGCGATAGCTTTCGGCTTCGCGAAAGAACATGGCGCGGCGGGCCGGGTCGTTTTCGGCGCGCAGCCACTGGTGCGTCAACTCGGAATTCGCCAGGCGGCGCGACAGCGCCAGTTCACGCGACAGCGGCCCCAGGATGCGCTGCAGGTTCAGCTGCGTGAAATTGCGCGCATAGGCCGCGCCAAAATGTTCCCTGACGTTGTCGACGGCCAGCCAGCCGGCGAGCCCCGCGGGCACCAGGGCCAGCAGGCATGCCAGGATCAGCGCCACCAGCGATTTACCACGCAAACCCAGGTGGGCCATGTTGTCAGACTTCCGGAAAATGGTCGTAGAAGGCCAGTCCGCGCCGCGCGGTTTACCGGCAAGGGAAATGCCGCAAGTCCTGGAAAACACGCCGCCAGGACGTGCGAAGATCTGGCGGGCGCATGGCGGGAAACGGCCGCCACGCCTGCAAACAGTAGGTCCCAGACGCCAAAACTGCCACTCGTTTCTCGGCGAGCGGCAGCAGGTTGCGGATTTTATCACCCGCCCATGACGGCGCCTTGACGAAAAATACTGAGTGCATACACAGTATTAAGTTCGCCACAATGGAACAATCAGGGTTACATTTGCAGCGATCAAGCGTGGCAGTGGCCACTTCATCGCTATCCAGAAAGCAACAATGACTGATCATCCAGACCTCGAGACCCGACCGCTACCCGACGGACATGATGACCTGCGCGTCTGGCTGCGCATCATGACCTGTTTCAACCTCGTCCAGACCGAGATGCGCACCCGGCTGCGGGAACGCTTCGACATCACCCTGCCCCGCTTCGACCTGCTCGCCCAGCTCGAGCGCGTTCCCGACGGCCTGAAGATGGGGGAATTGTCGCGCCGCATGATGGTCACCAACGGCAACATCACGGGCATCACCCAGCAGTTGGAGAAGGAAGGCCTGATCTCCCGCAGCAACGCCGCCAGCGACCGCCGCGTGTCGGTCCTGCGCCTGACGCCGCAAGGTCGCAAGGCCTTCGCCGTCATGGCGCGAGAGCACGAAGCGTGGATCAAGCGTCTCTTCAGCGACCTGAGCGACCAGGACCGCGAGACGCTGTACCGTGGCCTGAGCCTGCTGAAGGTGAGCGTGCGACGCAACCGCGTCGCACCCGATCAGTAGCGCGACGGCGCGCCTGGACGGCTGTCAGGGCTCGGGCCGTTCCTTGGCCAGCTCCAGACGGAAATCCACGGCCTCGGGCACGGGCGCCTGGCCTTTCAGCAGCCGGGGCGTATCCGACACCATCACCGAACCCGGACGCCATGTGTCCGGCTTTCCCACAGCGCTGCCGCTGGCGTCCAGCCAGCGGTACCGGTAATAGAAGTCGTAGGGCTTCTTGCCCAGGGGTTGCAGCGCTGCCTCGACGACCAGCAGCCCCGCTGCCTGAGAGGTGGCAAAGCGCTGGATGCGCACGCCGCTCACGCCTTTCCCGCCCTCGATTTTCTGCGCGACCTCCGCCGTCGCGGCATAGCGTGGCACGCCCGCCCCGTTCCCGCCCGACAGGGGCGGCAAGCTGCATCCGGCCAGGGCCAGCAAGGCGGCCAGGCATGCCACCGGGACCTGGCGGCGCACGTTGGCGAAACGTGGATTCATGGTGCTCTCACATCGCGAAAAGCGACAGGATACGGCATGACAGGCATCGCCGGCAGTGGACGATGACGTCCCGCGGACATGCATGCCCTGCCAGGATTGGTCATAATGGGGGATCAAGGACGCACTCCTTCCTGTCACCAAAACCATAGAGACGCAGCATGGCGGTCAACCTGAACATTCCTGACGATTCCGACGTTTTCGCCGTTCCGGGCGTGGAGATCGGCGTCACCGAAGCCGGTGTGCGCAAGGCCAACCGGCGCGACCTCACCGTATTCCGCCTTGCCGAGGGCAGCACCGTCGCAGGCGTCTTCACCCGCAACCGTTTCCGCGCCGCGCCCGTCCAGGTCTGCGAAGCCCACCTGTCGGCAGGGCTGCCCATCCGCGCGCTGGTCATCAACACCGGCAACGCCAATGCCGGCACCGGTCCGCAAGGCCTGGCCGCGGCCAACGCCACCTGCGACGCGCTGGCCAAGGCCTTGCAGCTCGACGCCCGCCAGGTGCTGCCCTTCTCCACCGGCGTCATCCTCGAGCAGCTTCCGGTCGACCGCATCGTGGCCGGCCTGCCCGCCGCCATCGGCAAGCTGGGCCCGGACAACTGGGTGCAAGCCGCGCACGGCATCATGACCACCGACACGCTGCCCAAGATCCACTCCTCGCGCCACGCGCTGGACGGCAAGACGGTCACCATCACCGGCGTGAGCAAGGGCGCGGGCATGATCCGTCCCAACATGGCCACCATGCTGGGCTACCTGGCCACCGACGCCGGCATCGCCCAGCCGCTGCTGACCGAACTGGCGCGCGAACTGGCCGACGTGTCCTTCAACCGCATCACCGTCGACGGCGATACGTCCACCAACGATTCGTTCATCGTCATCGCCACCGGCAAAAGCGGCCTGTCGATCGAAAGCCGCCAGGACCCCCACTTTCCCGCCGTGCGCGCAGCGCTGGCAGCGGCCGCCACCGATCTTGCACAGAAGATCGTGCGCGACGCCGAAGGCGCCACGAAGTTCATGACCATCCGCGTCGAGGAAGCCGCCGACACCGAGGAAGCGCTCAAGGTGGCCTATGCCGTCGCCCACTCGCCCCTGGTCAAGACCGCCTTCTACGCCTCGGACCCCAACCTGGGCCGCATCCTGGCCGCCGTCGGCTACGCCGGCATCGCCGACCTCGACACCGCCACCGTGCGGCTGTGGCTGGACGACGTGCTGGTCGCCACCGGCGGCGGCCGCAATCCCGACTACCGCGAGGAAGACGGGCAGCGCGTCATGAAGCAGGCCGAGATCCTGGTGCGCATCGCGCTGGGCCGCGGCCACGTGGCCGACACGGTCTACACCTGCGACTTCTCGCACGAGTACGTCAGCATCAACGCCGACTACCGTTCCTGATCGCCCAGGCCTCGCAACACAGGCAGCGCCCCATGGATAGCGTCGACCTCGAAGTCCTCCACCGCAGCAACCAGTGGCTGGCCCAGGGGCGCCGCGCCCTGCTGGTCACGGTGGTGCAGACCTGGGGCTCGTCGCCCAGGCCCGAAGGCGCCATGCTGGTCGTGCGCGAGGACGGCGCCGTGACAGGCTCGGTCTCGGGCGGCTGCATCGAGGACGACATCATCGACCGCGTGCGCCGCCAGGGCATCACCGATGGCCTGCCGCAATCGTTGCGCTACGGCGTCAGCGCCGACGAAGCGCACCGCTTCGGCCTGCCCTGCGGCGGCACCATCCAGCTCGTCATGGAACCCCTCACCGCCGCCAGCGGCATCGACGCCCTGCTGGCGCGCGTGCAGGCCGGCGAGCTCGTGCAGCGCACGCTGGACATGAAAACCGGCAGCGCCACGCTCACCCGCGCCAGCGCCCGGGACATGCTGGCATTCGACGGCGAGCACCTGATCACGGTGCACGGACCGCGCTATCGCATGCTGGTGATCGGCGCTGGACAGCTGTCGGAATACCTGTGCCAGGCCGCCCTGGGCCTGGATTTCCGCGTCACGGTCTGCGACCCGCGCGAGGAATACGCAGACAACTGGCCCGTGCAGGGTGTCGAGCTCGTGCGCGACATGCCCGATGACGTGGTCATGGCCATGAACCTGGACGAGCGTTGCGCCGTCATCACGCTCACGCACGATCCCAAGCTCGACGACCTGGCGCTGATGGAAGCGCTGCGCACCCCGGCTTTCTACATCGGCGCGCTGGGATCGCGGCGCAACAACGAGGCACGCCGCGAGCGCCTGCTGGCGTTCGACCTGACGCTGGCCCAGGTTGCGCGCCTGCGCGGGCCGGCCGGCATCTACATCGGCAGCAAGACGCCCCCCGAAATCGCCATCTCGATCCTGGCCGAAGTCATTGCCGCGAAGAACAACGTCTCGCTGCCCGATATCCTGGGCGTCGAGGGCGCCAAGCACGCCAGGAAAATCGCCGCGAACACGGCCTCCGGCTGCCTGGTCAGCCCCCCTCGCTGACCCGGCGGCCGCCCCGGGCCAGGGTCAGGCCTGGCGCCACTTCAGCCATCCCTGCGCGCGCAGCGCGCAGGCCGGACACGTGCCGCAACCGTAGCCCCAGCCATGGCGCGCGCCGCGCTCGCCCAGGTAGCAGGTGTGGCTGCGCTCGACGATCAAGTCGACCAGCGCATCGCCGCCCAGCGCGCGGGCCAACGCCCAGGTCTGGGCTTTGTCCAGCCACATCAGCGGCGTCTCGATCAGCACGCGCGTGCCCATGCCCAGGCCCAGTGCAACCTGCTGCGCCTTGATGGTGTCGTCGCGGCAGTCGGGATAGCCGGAAAAATCCGTCTCGCACATGCCCCCCACCAGCACGTCCAGGCCACGGCGGTAGCCCAGCGCCGCGGCCAGCGTCAGGAAAAGCAGGTTGCGGCCAGGCACGAAGGTATTGGGCAGGCCGTTGGCCTGCATCTCGATGGCGCGGTCCTGGGTCAGCGCCGTATCCGACACCTGGCCCAGCACGCCCAGGTCCAGCAGGTGGTCCTCGCCCAGGCGGGCAGCCCATTCGGGGAACTGCGCACGCACGCCGGCCAGCACCTCCAGCCGCGCATCGAGCTCGATGCGATGGCGCTGGCCGTAGTCGAAAGCCACCGTCTCCACGTGCGCATAGCGCGACAAGGCCCAGGCCAGGCAGGTCGAGGAGTCCTGGCCGCCGGAAAACAGCACCAGCGCGCGGCGCTCGGCGGACAGGACAGCGGGAGAGGGAGCGGACATGAGGCACTTCCTGAAGCAATGAGATCAGGCGCACTGTACCGCTACGGCGGCAGGCCCGTCGAACCCCTGCCGCGGCGCCGGCTTGCCGCCCCCAAGGGGCCTGCTTTCCGTCTCGCGGCGGCCCACCGCCAAAAAGTGCCATACTTTCCCCGCGATCCCGCTTCCGCAGCAACCCGCGTCCTCGTTCAAACAAGACAAGATCAGCCTGACCGGCCCTTTGGAGACCCGCCTTGCGCACGCCCCGCCCGCAGTCCTCTTCCGATGAACCCCTGCGCGACGGCATCCGGCTGCTGGGCCGGCTGCTTGGCGAAGTCATCAAGGAATGCGAGGGCAAGCCCGCTTTCGACACCATCGAGACGCTGCGCCGCTCGGCCGTGCGCTTCCGGCGCGAAGGCCGCGCGGCCGACGCGCGCCGCATGCGTGACAAGGTGGGCCAGCTGCGCGGCGAAGACGCGAACGCCGTCGCGCGCGCCTTCAGCTACTTCCTGCACCTGGCCAACATCGCCGAGGACCACGAACAGAACAAGCAGCAGCGCGCCGACACGCTGGCGCAGACCGCGCCCGCGCGCGGCAGCGTGCGCGGCGCCCTGGCGGTGCTGAAGGAACAGGGGGTGACGGGCGCGCGCCTGCGCAAGCTGCTGGCCGACGCCTGCGTGGTGCCCGTGCTGACCGCCCACCCCACCGAAGTGCAACGCAAGAGCACGCTGGACCTGCACCGCCTGATCGCCCAGGCGCTGGCGCGCCGCGAAGGCGAGCTGACGGGGTCCGAACGCGAGGACATCGACCTGGAGCTGCTGGGCCGCATCACCACCTTGTGGCAGACCCGCATGCTGCGCGAGTCGCGCCTGACCGTGGCCGACGAGATCGAGAACGCGCTGTCCTACTACCGCAGCACCTTCCTGCCCGTGATCCCGCGGCTGTATGCGGATCTGGCGCGGCTGGTGGAAGGCGAGCCCCGCTCGCCCTTCGCCGCCGCGCCCGAACCGCTGCAGCCCTTCCTGCGCATGGGCAGCTGGATCGGCGGCGATCGCGACGGCAACCCGAACGTCGATGCCGGGACGCTGGAGCACGCCCTGCTGCGCCAGGCCACCGTGCTGTTCGACCATTACCTGCTGGAAGTCCATGCGCTGGGCCAGGAGCTCTCCGCCACCCGCTGGCTCACGCAGGTATCGCCGGCCCTGCTGGCATTGGGCGAGACAGGCGGCGACGATTCGCCGCACCGCCGTGACGAGCCCTATCGGCGCGCGCTGGTGGGCATGTACAACCGCGTCGCCGCCACGGCGCAGGCGTTGACCGGCCAGGACCTGGCGCGCCGGCCCACGCGCCCCGCGCCCGCCTATGCCGCCCCCGCCGAGCTGGCTGCCGACCTGGCCGTGCTGGCCGAGTCGCTCGCGGCCCACCACGGCGCGCCCGTCGCCCGCCTGCGCCTGAACGCGCTGCGCCAGTCCGTCGAGGTCTTCGGCTTCCACCTGGCCACGCTGGACCTGCGCCAGAGCTCGGATGTGCATGAGCGCACCCTGACCGAACTCTTCCAGCGCGCCGGCGTCCAGCACGAGGGCGCGCTGCTGGACTACGCCAGCCTGGACGAAGCCCAACGCGTCGCGCTCCTGCGCGCCGAACTCGCGCAAGGGCGTCCGCTGGCCTCGCCCTGGATCGAATACAGCGAGGAAACGCGCCGCGAGATGGCCGTGCTGCGCGCCGCCGCCGAGGGCCGCGCCCGCTACGGCGAGGCCGCCCTGCGCCAGACCATCGTCTCGCACACCGAAACCCTGAGCGACCTGCTGGAAGTGCTGGTGCTGCAGAAGGAAACCGGCCTGCTGCCCGCGCCGGGCGCCGACGGCAGCCCCGCGCCCGATGGCGGCCTGATGGTGGTGCCGCTCTTCGAAACCATTCCCGACCTGGAGAACGGTCCGGACATCATGGCCCGCTTCCTGGACCTGCCCGAGGTGCGCGCCCGCGTGCGCGGCGCCCAGGGCGGCGTGCAGGAAGTCATGCTGGGCTATTCGGACAGCAACAAGGACGGCGGCTTCCTGACCTCGAACTGGGCGCTTTACCAGGCCGAACGCGCGCTGGTGGACGTGTTCAACGAACGCGGCATCGCGCTGCGGCTCTTCCACGGCCGCGGCGGCACGGTGGGACGCGGCGGCGGCTCCAGCTTCGATGCCATCCTGGCGCAGCCGCCCGGCACGGTCGCCGGGCAGATCCGCCTGACCGAGCAGGGCGAGGTCATCCAGAGCAAGTACAAGGATGCCGAAGTGGGCCGCTGGCACCTGGAGCTGCTGGTCTCGGCCACGCTGGAAGCCAGCCAGGCGCCGCGTTCGCGCGCGGCCAGCGACGAGGACGCCTACATGGCGCGCTATGGCGACGTCGTGTCGCACCTGTCCGAGGCGGCGCAGCGCGCCTATCGCTCCCTGGTCTACGACACCCCCGGCTTCGCGCAGTACTTCTTCGCCGCCACGCCCATCAACGAGATCGCGGGCCTGAATATCGGCTCGCGCCCGGCCTCGCGCAAGGGGGGCCAGCGCATCGAGGACCTGCGCGCCATCCCCTGGGGCTTCTCGTGGTCGCAATGCCGCCTGCTGCTGACGGGCTGGTACGGCGTGGGCACGGCCATCCAGGACTACCTGGCCGACGGCGCGCCGGGCGCCCCCGGCAGCCGCAAGGCGCGCCTGGCCCAGCTGCGCGAGATGGCCGGCGCCTGGCCCTTCTTCCGGGTGCTGCTGTCGAACATGGAGATGGTGCTGGCCAAGACGGATCTGGCGATTGCGGCGCGCTATGCCGAGCTGGTGCCGCAGAAGGCGCTGCGCGAGCGCATCTTCGGCCGCATTGCCGACGAGCACGCGCGCACCCTGGCCGTGTTCAAGGAGATCACGCAACGGGAGCTGCTGGCCGACAACCCCGCGCTGGCGGCCTCGCTGCGCGAGCGCTTCGCCTACATCGACCCGCTGAACGCCTTGCAGGTGGAAGTGCTGCGCCGGCACCGCGCGGGCCTGAAGCGCGGCACGGCGCTGGCCGACACGCCCAAGCCCATGCAGCGCGCCATCCACCTGACCATCAACGGAATCGCGGCCGGCCTGCGCAATTCGGGCTGAGCCATGACGCGTCCGCGCACCATGACCACGATCCTGGTCCTGGCCTCCCTGCTCGCCGTGCTGGCGGCAGCCTGGGGCGCGCTGGCGCTGTGGGTGCAGTTCCCGGCCCCGCCGCCCCGGCGCATCCTGATGGCCTGCCTGTGGATGGCGGCCATGCTGGCCCTGCTGGTGCTGGCCTGGCAGGGGCGCAGCCTGCTGCCGCTCATCGGACACGTGCTGCTGCTGGCCTTGCTGGCGGCATGGTGGCTGGGCATCCAGCCGTCGAACACGCGCGACTGGGCGGACGATGTCTCGCGGCCCTCCACCGGCGAGATCCACGGCGACATCGCCACGCTGCACGATGTGCGCAATTTCGACTGGCGCACGGCCACGGACTACACCCCGCGCTGGGAGACGCGCCAATACGACCTGTCCACGCTGCGCGACGTGGACATGATCCTGTCGTACTGGACCATCGAGCCCATCGCCCACACCCTGGTGTCCTTCGGCTTCGAGAATGGCGAGCGCGTGGTGTTCTCGGTCGAAATCCGCAAGGAGCGCCACGAAAGCTTCTCGGCGCTGGGCGGTTTCTTCAAGCAGTTCGAGGCCAGCGTCATCGCGGCGGACGAACGCGACATCGTGCGGGTGCGCAGCAACGTGCGCAACGAGCGCGTGTTCCTGTACAAGGTGCAGATGCCGCAGCCGGTCATGCGCTCGCTCTTCGCGGCCTATGTGCAAGAGGCCAACCGGCTGTCGGCCGAACCGCGCTTCTACAACACGCTGACCGAGAACTGCACCACCATCGTCTACGGCATGATGCGGCGCCTGGTCGACGGCCTGCCCATGAACTGGCGGCTGCTGGCCTCGGGCTATCTGCCGGCCTATGTCCATGCGCGCGACGCGCTGGCGCCCGGCGTGGCGCTGGATGTGCTGCGCGAACGCGGCCACATCAATGCCCGCGCGCATGCGGCCGGCGACGCGCCGGATTTCTCGCAACGCATCCGCGCGGGCGTGCCCGGTTACTGAGCGCCGGCCACGTCCCGCCGGCGGCTACATGGTCGCCGACAAGCCGCCGTCCACGGCCAGGATCTGCCCCGTCACGAACCCTGACTCGCGCGCGGCCAGGAACACCATGGCGCTGGCCAGGTCTTCCGGCGTGCCCCAGCGCCCCGCGGGCGTGCGGCGGCGCAGCCAGGCATCGAACTCGCCATCGCCATGCAAGGCCTGGGTCAGGTCGGTGCGGATGTAGCCCGGCGCCAGGGCGTTCACGGTGACGCCACGCGCGGCCAGCTCCGCCGACCATTGCCGCACCAGGGCGTGCAAGGCCCCCTTGGCGGCGGTATACGCCGTGACGTTCTCACGGCCCAGGATGGCGGTGATGGACCCGGTGAAGACGATGCGGCCATGCCCGCGCGCCGCCATGCCGCGGGCGGCGTGACGCGCCAGCGCCCATTGCGCGGTCAGGTTCGTGAACAGCACGCGCTGGAAATCCGCCAGGTCGAATTCCAGCAGCGGCGCGCGATGCTGCACCCCGGCATTGGCGAACAGGATGTCCACCGGCCCCACGCGGGCTTCGGCCGCGTCCATGGCGGCGGTGGCGCCCTGCAGGTCATCCACGTCGAAGACCACGGCCTCGGCGCGGATGCCAGCCTCGCCCAGCTCGCGCACCGTGCGGGCCGCCCGGCCTGCATCGCGGCCGTTGACCAGCACGCGGGCGCCCTGCCGTCCCAGCGCGAACGCGCAGGCGCGGCCGATGCCGCGGCTGGCGCCCAGCACCAGCGCTACCTGGCCCGCCAGGGAAAAGAGCGGCCCCGTGCCGCAGCCCGGATCAGAAGCCAACCTTGTCTCCGCCCTTCAGGTCCAGGATGCGGCGCGCCTCGGCGGGCGTGGCCACCTCCATGTCCAGCGCCTCGATGATGGTGCGGATGCGCGTGACCTGCGCGGCATTGGATTCGGCCAGCTTGCCCGGCCCCAGCCACAGGGAATCTTCCAGGCCCACCCGCACGTGCGAGCCCATGGTCAGGCCCATCGTGGCCAGCGGCAGCTGGTTGCGGCCCGCCCCCAGGATGGACCATTGGTACTGGTCGCCGAAAAGCCGGTCGGCGGTGCGGCGCATGTGCATCAGGTCTTCCGGGCTGGGACCGATGCCGCCCAGGATGCCGAACACCGACTGCACGAAGAACGGGCCTTTCACCAGGCCACGGTCGTGGAAGTGCGCCAGGTTGTACAGGTGGCTGATGTCGTAGCACTCGAACTCGAAGCGCGTGCCGTTGTCGGTGCCGCGCTTCAGGATCGTCTCGATGTCCTGGTAGGTGTTCTTGAAGACCAGGTCGCGGCTGTTCTCCAGGTGCTGGCGCTCCCACTCGTGTTCGAAGGTGTCGAAGCGCTTGAGCATCGGGAACAGCCCGAAATTCATGGACCCCATGTTCAGCGAGGCGACCTCGGGCTGGTAGGTCATGGCCGGGCGCATGCGCTCTTCGACGGTCATGTGCGGGCTGCCGCCCGTGGTGATGTTCACCACCGCGTCGGTGGCGGCCTTGATCTTGTCCAGGAAAGGCTTGAAGAAGGCCGGATCCTGCGTGGGGCGGCCATCCCTGGGATCGCGCGCGTGCAGATGCAGGATGGCCGCGCCGGCCTGGGCCGCGCCGATGGCGGCATCGGCGATCTCGTCGGCCGTCACCGGCAGGTGCGGCGACATGCTGGGAGTGTGGATGGCGCCCGTGGCGGCGCAGGTGATGATGACTTTTCGCTTCGTTGCCATGACTGTCTCCGCAAAGAGGGGTATCAGGATGTCTTGCCGTCGTCGGCGGCGAAGCCCTGCTTCAGGGCCGCCAGCCGCATCAATCGTTCGTCGCGCCAGATGCGCCGCTCGGCCAGTTCCGCGGCCGGCAGTGCCGCGCGGCGCTCGGCGTGCAGGCGTGCCACCAGCGCTGGCGGCCAGGGGTCGCTGTCGGCCTGCTCGCGGGCGATGGATTCATACATGCCCCCGTAGCGCGCGCAGTAATCGGCCAGCCCCTCGGGCGCGTTCAGGTCGATGGTCTCGAACGGCCCCATGAAGGACCAGCGCAGGCCCAGGCCGTCGCGGATCGTGCGGTCCAGGCCCTCGGCGTCCACATAGCCCTGCGCGTACAGGCGGAAGGCCTCGCGCAGCAAGGCGCCTTGCAGGCGGTTCAGGACGAAGCCCTCCAGTTCGCGGCGCACGATCACCGGCGCCTGCTTCACGCGTTCCATCAGCGCCGCGGCGCGCCGCAGCACCTCTGGCTCGGTCCACGGTGCGCCACAGATCTCCACGACCGGCACCAGGTAAGGCGGGTTGACGGGATGTGCGATCACGCAGCGTCCCCGCCCCGGCAGGTCTTCCGTGAAGGCCGAGGCCGGGATGCTGGACGTGGAGCTGGCCAGGATCGCGGCGGGCGGCGCGACGGCGTCCAGGCGCGCGTGGATCTCGCGCTTGATCTCGACGCGCTCGGGCAGGCTTTCCTGGACATAGTCCACGCCCGCCAGCGCCGCCTCCAGCGTCGGGCAAGGCTGCAGGCGCGCCACGATGGCCGGCACGTCCTGCACCAGGCCATGCGCCGCCAGCGCCTGCAGTTGCGCGGCGATCAGGTCCACGGCGCGCGACAGGGCCTGGGCGTCGCCATCCCACAGCCGCACCGTCAGGCCGGCCCTGGCGAACACGATCGCCCAGCCCTGGCCGATGAGGCCCGTTCCCACCACGGCAACGGCGCCGTCCTGCTGCGTATCCATGCGTGCTCCTCAGCTCAGTTTCTGCGTATGGCCGTCCACCACCAGTTCCTGGCCGGACAGGTTGATGGCCGCGTCGCTCACGGCGAACAAGGCCATGTTCGCGATGTCTTCCGCCGTCACCATGCGGCCCAGGGCGGCCTGGCTTTCATAGGCATGCGTCACCGCTTCAAGCGGCAGGCCAGTGGTCGCGGCCTTGGCCGCGATCACGGCGCGGATGCGCGGCCCGTCCACGGCGCCGGGCAGGATCGCGTTGACGCGGATGCCATCGGCGCCCAGCTCGATGGCCAGGGACTTGGTGAAGCCCACCACCGCCCACTTGGAGGCCGAATAGGGCGAGCGCCCCGGGAAGCCCAGGTGCCCGGCGGCGGAAGACAGATTGAGGATGGAAGGGTTCACGCCGCGCCGCAGCCGCGGCACCGCCAGCCTCGCGCACAGGAACTGGCCGGTGATGTTCACGTCCAGCGTGCGGCGCCAGTCGGCCAGCGACAGCGTCTCGACCCCGCCCGTGGGGCCGGCCACGCCCGCGTTGTTGACCAGGATGTCCAGCCCGCCCAGGCAGGCGTCCGCAGCCTCGAACAACGCGGCCACGCTGGCCTCGTCGGACACGTCGGCGCTGATGCCCTGCAGCCCCGGCAGGGATTTCCGTGCCGCCGCCAGCGCCGCCTCGTCCACGTCGCAGACGAACACCTTGGCGCCCGCGCCGCGGAAGGCCCGCGCGATGGCCAGGCCGATGCCGCTGGCGCCCGCCGTCACCAGCACGCGGCGGCTTGAGAGGGTCTTGTCACCAAACATGATGCTGCTCCTTGCGTGAAGAATTGCGCTTGCCCGCCCTGTTCACACCCACAGCTTCTCGCGCCGCAAGGCCAGGTCGGTCAGGAGCGGCAGCGCCGGCCCGTGATGCGACACCCGTCCGCGATCCAGCACCAGGGCCGTGTCGGCCAGCGCCAGCGTAAGGTCCAGGTTGTGGTCCACGATGAGGATGGTGATCTCGCCCTTGAGCTTCAGGATGGCATTGAAGACTTCCTCCGTCATCGCGGGCGAGAGCCCTTCGAAGGGTTCGTCCAGCAGCAGCACGCGCACATGGCCCGACAGCGCGCGCGCGATCGCCACCATCTGCTGTTCGCCGCCCGACAGCAGCTCGGCGTTCACCATGTAGCGCTCGCGCAGGCGCGGGAAGATCGAGAAGATACGCTCGTCGTCCCAGGCATCCTCGCTGCCGCGGCGCAGGCGGCCCAGCATCAGGTTGTCCTTCACCGTCAGCCCGGGGAAGAGGCGCCGGCCCTGCGGCACGAGGGCCAGGCCCAGCCGCGCCATGGCCTCGGGCACCGGCGACTGGATCGTCTGCCCCGCCACCGTCACCTCGCCCTGCGCCAGCCGCGCCATGCCGATGAGGCTCTTCAGCAAGGTCGACTTGCCCGCGCCATTGCGGCCCAGCACCGCGACGATCTCGCCGCGATGCGCCGAGAAGCCGATGCCCGACAGGATGTGGCTCTTGCCGTAATAGGCCTCGATGCCCGCCACCGCCAGGGTGACTTCGGTGGACACCTCGGTGGGCTGCACCTTCGCGGCAAGCGCCTCGCTGCCGGAGCCGATATAGATTTCGTGCACGCGCGCGTCACGCTGCACCGTCGCGGCATCGCCTTCGATCAGCACGGCGCCCTGGTTCATCACCGTGATGCGGTCGGACAGGGCGAAGACGCGGTCCACGTCATGCTCCACCAGCAGCACGCCGATGCGGTCGCCCACCGCCCGGATCAGCCGGCCGATGCGGTCGCGCTCGGCCACCGCCAGGCCGGCCAGCGGTTCGTCCAGCAACAGCAGGCGCGGCGCGGAGCCCAGCGCCAGGCCCATGTCCACCAGGCGCTGCCCGCCATAGGACAGGTCCTCGGCCAGGGCCGTCTCCATGCCGGTCACCCCCAGGAAACGCACCAGCTCGTCGGTCTCGCGCTGGGCCTTGTCCAGGTCGGAGGCCCGCCGCAGGATGGCGTAGCGCGCCGGGTCGCGCGCCATGACCGACAGCAGCAGGTTGTCGCGCACCGACAGGCCTTTGAAGAGGTTGGTGATCTGGAACGAGCGCGCCACGCCTGCCCCGCAGATCACGTCCGGCGTGCCCGCCGTGAGATCGCGCGTCCCCAGCCTGACCTTGCCTTCGTCGGGCGCGAACATGCCCGACAGCAGATTGAAGAACGAGGTCTTGCCCGCGCCATTGGGGCCGATCAGCGCGTGCACGCCCTGGTCCGAGATCGTGGTGCTCACGTCCGCCACGGCCTTCACGCCGCCAAAGCGCTTGCTCACGCCTTCGGCCACCAGCGGCTGGCGGTCGGCACGTTGCAGGAAGGACGGAAACTCGCCCACCTCGGGCGGCGTGCTGCGGGCGCCCATCGCGGCGGCGCGGTCGGCCTCCGGGCGGACCATGCGCCACACCCGGTTCCAGATACCGGCCAGGCCCGCGGGCGAGAACAGGATGAAGGCGATGAACACCAGGCCGAACCAGAGCAGCCAGTTCTCCGTCACCATCGACAGGTACTCGCGGAACAGCACGAAGAACAGCGCGCCCAGGATCGGGCCGGCAAAGCTGCGCATGCCGCCGATCAGCACGATGGCCAGCAGCTCGCCCGAGAACGGCACCGACAGGCTCTCGGCCGAAGCGATCCGGTGGTTCAGCACCGCCAGCCCGCCCGCCATGCCCGTGACCGTGGCCGAGATGGCGAAGGCGATGAGCTTGTAGCGGCGCACCGGATAGCCGACGAAGCGCGTGCGCACCTCGTTCTCGCGGATGGCGAGCAGCACCTTGCCGAAAGGCGAGTGCGTCAGGCGCAGCAGCAGGGCGGCCACCACCAGCCCGATCACGGCCACCACAGCATAGAAGGTCGGCCCATGATCCAGCGGCAGGCCGAACAGGCTGTGGCGCTCGATGCCGCCCATGCCGTTCTCGCCGCCCGTCAGCGAGGTCCAGCGAAACGCCACCGTGAAGCACAGCGCCGAAAAAGCCAGCGTGAGCAGCGAGAAATACACGCCGCGCCGGCGCAGCACCAGCGCGCCCACGGCGAGCGACGCCACCGCCACCAGCGCCACCGCGCCCAGCACGGGCAGCACCACGCTGTCGGGCAGATAACGCACCTGCAGGATGGCGACCGTGTAGGCGCCAATGCCGTACCACGCGCCATGCCCGAAGGACACCAGGCCGGTCTGGCCCAGCAGGACGTTCAGCCCCAGGCCGACCATCGCCAGCAGCACGCAATCGACAGCCGAGGTATAGGTCAGCCCGCCCGCCTGCAGCGCGAAGGGCAGCACCGCGAGGCCCGCGGCCAGCGCCGCCAGGGTCTTGAGTTCAGTGTTCTGCATGGCTTACTCCAGGCGTTCCATGCGCTCGCCCATGATGCCGCGGGGACGCAGCAGCAGGACGGCCAGCATCAGGAGATAGAGGGAGGCTTCCGACGCCGGCGGATAGAAGTACGCCGTCAGGCCGCGCAGCACGCCGACCAGCACGGCCGCCACCACGACACCCCAGAAGCTTCCCAGGCCGCCGATCACCACCACCACGAAGGCGGCGGTCAGGATCTCGTGCCCCATCGCCGGGTGCACGCCCGTCACGGGCGAGAGCAAGGCGCCCGCCAGGCCCGCCAGGCCGATGCCGATGCCGCACACCGCCGTCAGTACGGGCGCCAGCGAGATGCCCAGCGCACGCACCATGTCCGGATCGCTGATCCCGGCACGCACCACTTTGCCGAAGGCGGTGCGGCGCAGCAGCCACCAGGTGCCGCCCAGCGCGGCCAGGGCCACGGCCAGCATGGCCAGCCGGTAGTTGGGATACATGAAGTCGCCCACGGTGACCATGCCCCGCGCGGCCGGCGGAATGGAGAACTGCAGCGGCGAGGCGCCGTAGATCATGCGCAGCGACTGCTCGATCACCATGGCCAGGCCGAAGGTGAACAGCAGGCTCAGCACCGGATCGGCCTTGTAGAAGCGGCGCAGGAAAAGCCGCTCCACGATCATGCCCAGGATGGCCACCAGCAGCGGCGAGGCCACGAAGCCCACGCCGTAGCCGGCCCAGCCGGTGATCGTCACCATGAAATAGGCGCCCAGGGCGAAGAACGCGCCATGCGCCAGGTTCACCACGCCGCCCAGGCTGAAGATGATCGACAGCCCCAGCGCGATCAACAGGTAGTAGAAGCCGAGCAGGAGGCCGTTGACCACCTGCTCGGCGAGGAAGATCAATTCCATGCCCATCGCTTCCTTGCCAGACACTTGCACCGGTATGCCTTCCCCTGCGCGCACGGCCCCCGCGGGCCGTGCGCGCGGGAAACGTCACGCGAACTTGCAGGCGTTCTCCGCCATCGTGGGCAGGAGCAGCTCCATGTCCTCCTCGGGACCCGGCACGGGCGCACTGGTCTGGAAGATGTCCCACTTGTCGGCCGACTTGTCCTTGCTGGGCGTCACCGTGTACATCTCGAAGACGAGCTGGTGGTCCCATTTGCGGAAATAGCCCTCGCGCTGGCGCAGCACGTCGAACTTCACGCCGCTCTCCAGGTAATCGATGAGCTTGGCCGTGTCGTCGCTGTCGGTTTCCTTGATGGCCTGGGCCAACACCTTCACCGCCAGGTAGTCGGCGATGGCCTGGTTGTCGGGCGGACGGCCGAAGCGCCTGGTGAAGGCTTCAGTGAACTTCTGGCCCGAGGGCGACTTCACCTGGTGCGTCCAGATGATGGGCCACACGCCGCTGAAGCCGGCCGCCCCCGCGCCCCAGATGCTGGTGGCGTTCAGGTCCGCGCCCGCCAGCGGAATGGGCAGGCCGAACTCGTTGTACTGCTTCATGAAGTTCGTGGTCTGGTTGCCCGCCAGGTTGCTCATGACCAGGTCCGGCTTCTGCTGGCGGATCTTCAGGATCACCGAGCTGAACTCCGTGGCGTCGGTGGGGATCATGTCGTTGGACACGAACACCGCGCCGTGCTCGTCCATGAACTTCTTGGTCTGCGCGAAGAGGTCGTGGCCGAAGGCGTAGTCGGCGGTGAACGCCATCCAGCGCTTGCCCTTCACCATGTTCTGGCGCAGCAGTTCACGGCCCACCGTGCGCACATACATGGTGTTGTTGGCTTCCAGGTGGAACAGCGTGCGGCTGCAGCTCTTGCCCCGCAGCTCGTCGGAATTGCAGCCCGTCTGCAGGAACAGCTTGTTGGCGCGCGCGGCCACTTGCGAGATCGCCAGGCCCGAGGCCGAACTGATCTCGCCCACCAGCGCCAGCACGCCGTCGCGCTCGACCATGCGTTGCGCCTTGGCCGAGGCCGTCTGCGGATTGACGCTGTCCTCGCTCATCAACTGGAACTTGCGGCCACGCACGCCGCCCGCCTGGTTGACCTCGTCGACCGCCAGCGTCGCGCCCATGACGGCGTACTCGCCCATCGGACCGAGGAAGCCGGTGCGCGGCGTCAGGTGGCCGATGCGATAGACGTCCGAGGATTGCGCGCGCAACAGCGCGGGTGCCGCGCCCAGCACGGCGGCCGTCGTCGCGCCAAGCACCAGCTGCCGGCGTGACGCGGAAAAACGGGGATTGCCTGTCTTCACGAAAGTCTCCTTTGGATGGTGTTGCGCGAAGGCTGTGCCGCCTTTCTGGAATCGAGTGTATATCTGTGATCACAGATACCAATACCGTGGATACCCTAATATAATTCCGCCCATGGCCCTCACCGAACTCGTCACTCCCGTCCCCAAGCGCCAGACGCTTGGCGCCGACGTCCACGCGCAGATCCGCGAACTGCTGACCAGCGGCCGCCTGCGTCCCGGCGAGCAGATCTCGCTGCGCACCACCGCCCAGGCGCTGGGCGTCAGCGTCATGCCTGTGCGGGAAGCGGTCTATCAACTGGTGGCCGAGCAGGCGCTGGAAGTCACCGCCAACCGCAGCATCCGCGTGCCCCGCATGACGGTGAGCGCATTCCGCGAGATGACCTACATCCGCGTGCACGTGGAGTCGCTGGCGGCGCACCACGCGGCACAGCACTGCACCAAGGCGCTGACCAGGGAGATGCGCGGCTGGAACGAGAAGCTGGAAGCGGAGATGCGGACCGCCGAACCCGACGCCGCCAAGCTGATCCTGTTCAACCGCGAACTGCACTTCGCGATGTACCGCGCGGCGCAGATGCCGCTGCTCTTCAAGATGATCGAGAGCCTGTGGCTGCGGGTGGGGCCGATCCTGAACTACGACCTGCGCTCGGGCTCGCCGAGAGTGAAGGAGCGCACGGCGGTAACGCACCACCAACGGATGATCGCCGCGCTGGACAAGGGCGATACGGTGGGGGCCGGGGAAGCCTTGCGGGACGACATCCAGAGCGCCGCGAACACGATCATCGCGGCGGGGGTGCTGTTGGATGCGGATGATGCCGGGGATGAGGGTTAAGACTGCCTAGTTGACGGCCGCCGAGGGTGGTCGTGCCGTCGGCCGCCCACCCTCGGCGGCCGTCAACCCAGCGATCCCCCCCACACCAGATTTCACAGGGCTGTCACCAACCCCCACCAAACTTGCGTTCGTCCCCCTCCCACAGCCAACGACGAATCGCAAACCCCATGACGACGAACATCCCCTCGCGCCGCCGCTTCCTCCGCGGCGCTGCCGGCACCCTCACTGTCGCTTCCTCCCTGGGTCTGGGCGCCTGCGGCAGCAGCAACGACGATCCCGACGAGTCCCAAAATCCCGCGCCCAGCGCCAGTTTCCTGCATGGCGTGGCCAGTGGCGATCCGCTTGCCGATCGCGTCATCCTGTGGACCCGCATCACGCCTGAGCGCGAGCGCGAGGTCGAGCTGGTCTGGGAGCTGGCCGAGGACGACGCCTTCACGCGCGGCCTGAAGACCGGCACGCTGCTCACCGATGCCTCGCGCGACTACACCGCCAAGATCGACGTCACGGGCCTGGCCGCCAACACCGTGTACTGGTACCGCTTCAAGCACGACGTCACCACCAGCACCATCGGCCGCACCCGCACCCTGCCTGCCGGCGCCGTCAGCCAGGCGCGGCTGGCCGTGTTCTCCTGTTCGAACTTCCCCGCGGGTTACTTCCACGTGTACGCCGAAGCCGCGCGCCGTGACGACCTGCATGCCGCCATCCACCTGGGCGACTACATCTACGAATACGCCAGCGACGGCTATGCCTCGGACAACGCCGCCGCCATGGGCCGCGTCTCGGAACCCGCCAACGAGATCGTCTCGCTGACCGACTATCGCCGCCGCTACGCGCAATATCGCACCGACGCCGACCTGCAGGCCGTGCACGCCGCCCTGCCCTTCATCGTGATCTGGGACGATCACGAAATCGCCAACAACACCTGGCGCGAAGGCGCCGAGAACCACCAGCCCGAGACCGAAGGCGCGTTCGACGTGCGCAAGGTCGCGGCCGTGAAGGCCTATCACGAATGGCTGCCCACCCGTGAACAGGTGCCGGTCGACCACCTCTATCGACGCTTCGAGTTCGGCGACCTGCTGACCTTGCACATGCTGGACACCCGCCTGGTCGCACGCGACGAACAGCTGGACTACACCCGCTACTTCCCTGCCCTGCTGGGCAACCCCGATCCCGCAGCGGGCCTGACGGACTTCCTGACCCAGCTGGGCACGGATCTCGGCGACACGAACCGCCAGTTGCTGGGCGCCGAGCAACTGGGCTGGCTGCAACAGGGCATGATGGCCTCGTCGGCCACGTGGCAGGTGCTGGGCCAGCAGGTGCTGATGGCCCCCGTGACCCTGCCGCTGCCCGTGCTGCTGGGCCTGCTGGCCGGCGCGGGCCAGCTTGGCGACGTGACCCTCCCGCCCGGCTTCACGATCGACCCGGCGGCCTATGCGACGCTGCTGCAACGCCGGAGCAACGGTGAAGTCCTGACGGCCCCGGAAAACGCCATCCTGGACCTGCCCAGCCTGCCCTACAACCTCGACTCGTGGGACGGCTACTGGGCCGCACGCGAAACCGTGCTGCAGACCGCGCGCACCCTGGACAAGAACCTGGTGGTGCTGGCCGGCGACACGCACAACGCCTGGGCCAGCGACCTGCGCAGCATCGCGGGCGAACGCGTGGGCGTCGAGTTCGCCACCTCGTCGGTCAGCTCGCCGGGCTTCGAGGAATACCTGGGCGCGGGATATCCGCCCGCGGCGCTGTCGGCGCTGGTTCGCCAGTTGTCCAACCTGAACACCTTGGGCGCCGTCGGCAGCCACTGGGCTGGCAGCCTGCAGTATTCCGACACCAGCCGCCGCGGCTACATGGTGATCACCGCCACCCACGCCGAAGTCCGCGCGGATTGGCACATGGTCGACACCGTGCAGCAGGAAGCCTACACGGCCGTGCTGGACAAGAGCCTGCGCGTGCTGCCGGGCGCGGCCAACCGCCGGCTGCTGGATGACATCGTCGGCTGACGTCAGCTCACGCGAGGAAAAACGGCCCCCAAATGAACTGACCCCCGAAAGTTGGACGAAATCCAATCTTCGGGGGTTTTTGCATGGCGAAGTACGACGAGCGTTTCAAGCTCAAGGTAGTGAAGGAGTATCTGTCAGGATCGGGGGGATCGAAGACGGTGGGCGCCAGGCACGGTCTTGGTCACGCCACAGTCAGGCGGTGGGTAAGTAGCTATCGAGAGCACGGGGTGTGCGGCCTGCGTCGCAAGGGCGCGAGCTACGACGCGGCATTCAAGCTGCAGGTGCTCAATCGGATGTGGCGTGAGGGGTGGTCTCTGACGCAGACGGCGGCAGCATTTGATATTCGCTCGGCGAGCCACATTGGTAGGTGGGAGCGTCAGTATCATGAGGGTGGAAATGAAGCCCTTGAGCGCCGTCGGCGCGGATGCAGAGCCATGTCAGATCAGTCAGTAAAACCGTCAGGGCCCACAGCCCCAGAGCAGAAAACCCTTGAGGAGGTGCTCAAGGAAAACGAGTACCTCCGAGCGGAGAACGCCTACCTAAAAAAGCTCGATGCCTTGATCCAGCAAAAGAGGGCGGCAGCGCAGAAAAAGCGCAGTTGATCGCTGGGTTGAGGCAAGAGCATCGCGTAGGTGTGCTGCTGGCAGTCGCAGGGCTCTCGCGCAGCACGTTCTACTACCACTTGAAGGCGCGGGGCGTGGCAGACAAGTCTGCGGGGCTCAAGGCCAGGATCAGTGCCGTCTATGCGCGCCACAAGGGCCGCTACGGCTACCGACGCATCACGGCCGCGCTGCGCCAGGCCGGCCAGTGCGTGAACCACAAGACGGTGCAGAAGCTGATGCGGGCGTTGGGACTGAAGTCCTTGGTGCGGCCGAAGAGGTATCGCTCGTACCGAGGCGAGGTAGGCCGCGTGGCGCCGAACGTGCTGGCGCGCCAGTTCGAGGCCGACCGTCCGAACCAGAAGTGGGTCACCGACGTGACGGAGTTCAACGTGCGCGGCCAGAAGCTGTATCTGTCGCCGGTGATGGACCTGTACAACGGTGAGATCGTGGCCTACGAGACCAGCGAGCGTCCGTTGTTCGGGCTGGTGGGCAACATGCTCAAGAAGGCGATGCGCCGCCTGTCGCCGGGCGACCAACCGCTGCTGCACTCGGACCAGGGCTGGCAGTACCAGCAGCCCAGCTACCGGCGCATGCTGGCCGATCGTGGCCTCACGCAAAGCATGTCGCGCAAGGGCAACTGCCTGGACAACGCCGCCATGGAGAGCTGGTTCGCCACGCTCAAGACCGAGTGCTTCTACCTGCGCCGCTACGACAGCATCGAGCAGCTTCAA
Source organism: Orrella dioscoreae (assembly GCF_900089455.2). Classification (NCBI taxonomy): domain Bacteria; kingdom Pseudomonadati; phylum Pseudomonadota; class Betaproteobacteria; order Burkholderiales; family Alcaligenaceae; genus Orrella; species Orrella dioscoreae. Next base: position 657,657 of record NZ_LT907988.1, on the reverse strand, counting down.
AAGGCCATCGGCCAGTTCATCCACTACTACAACCACCAGCGTATCCGGCTCAAACTAAAAGGCCTGAGCCCGGTGCAATACCGAACTCAGGCCTTGGCCGCCTGACCTTTTAAACTGTCCAACTTCTGGGGGTCAGTTCAAAACCCGGCGGCACGCCGGGCTCGGGGGCCGTTGCGCTTCACGCCAGGATCCGTCCATCCAGGCCGATCCTGGCGCGGCGATCAAGCCGTCAACAATCGCGGCATGCCCGCGCCGCGCTCGGCCTGTTCCACCGCCACGCGCAGCGGCTCGCCGTCCACCTTGAAGATCGAGATCGCGCGCAACAGATAGCGCGACTGTTCCGCCAAGGCCTGCGCCGCGGCCGACGCCTCCTCGACCAGCGCGGCATTCTGCTGCGTGACCGAATCCATCTGCGCCACCGCCACGCCCACCTGCTCGATGCCCTGGGTCTGCTCGCCAGAGGCATTGGCGATTTCGCCGTTGATGTCCGCCATCGCGCCCACGGCCTTGACCACGTCGCCCATGTTCTCGCCGGTGCGGCTGGCCAGGCGCGTGCCGTCCTGGATGATGCCCGACGAACGCTCGATGATCTCGCGCACCTCCTTGGCCGCCGTGGCGCTGCGTTGCGCCAGCGCACGCACCTCCGAGGCCACGACCGCGAAGCCGCGGCCCTGCTCGCCTGCACGCGCGGCCTCCACCGCCGCATTGAGCGCCAGGATGTTGGTCTGGAAGGCGATGCTCTCGATCACCGAGATGATGTCGTTGATCCTGCCCGAGCTGTCCTGGATGGCGTTCATGCTGGCCACCACCTGCGACACCAGCTCGCCGGTCTGGCGCACCTGCGCGGCCGAGGTCACGGCCAGCTCGCTGCCCTGGCGGGCGCTTTCGTTGTTCTGCCGGACCGTGGAGGTCAGCTCTTCCATGCTGGCGGCGGTTTCCTCCAGCGAAGCGGCCTGCTCCTCGGTGCGCTGCGACAGCTCGGTGTTGCCCTGGGCGATCTGTTCGGCGGCGCTGGAAATCGATTCCGCCGATTCGCGGATGCCGTGGACGATGCTGCCCAGCCGTCGGCGCATCGCCTCCAGCGACGCCATCAGGCTGGCGTCGTCGCCCGCAGGCACGGCCAGGCGCACGGCCAGATTGCCCGAGGCGATCTCGCCGGCCACGCGTTGCGCCTCGGCGGGCTCGCCGCCCAGCTGGCGCAGGATGCTGCGGGTGATCAGCACGGCCGCCAGGATGCCCAGCAACAGGGCCAGGCCGGCAGCCACGCCGATGGTGACGGACAGGCCCGCCCCCGTCACTTGCGCCGCGTCGGCGGTGTCGGTCGACAGCGTCGCTTCCAGGTCGGCCAGCTTTTCCAGCTGCGCCAGCCAGGCATGCTGGCGCCCGCGCAGCTCCTTGCCCAGCACGGCGGTCCCCTCTTCCACCCGGCCATCCAGCATGAGTTGCATCACCTGGTTCGCATAGGGAACGGTCTCCTGGGCCAGGCGCTGGATATCCGCCAGCAGCGCATGCTCCTCGGCCGTCGTATGGGGATCGTCGCGATACATCTGCGCCAGGCGCGCCGATGCGTCCTGGTAACGCTTGCCCGCGTCGTTAAAGCGGTCGTACTCGGCCTTGACCAGGTCGGGCGCGGTAAAGAGCGCCACGCTGCGCACGTTGACCGCACGCACCTGCAGCGCCATGTACATGTCGTCCGCCAACTGCTTCTGTACTGCGTTCACCTCGGTGATGTCCACCAGGCTGCGCCGCATCTCGTTCATGCCGTACAAGCCCAGCCCGCCGATCACGCCCAAGAGGGCCAGCAGGATGCCAAAACCCAGCGCCAGGCGCGAGGCTACTTTCATGCGATGCAAGTTCATGTGTTGTCCGCCTTGAGCGGCCTGCGCCGGTTTTCCCTGCCGGCATGGCCAGTGAATGCTGCGTGGGAATCGCCGCATCGGCCAGCGTCATCGCGCTGAACACTGAAACCATACGCAACAAAACACGCAAAATAGTGACATTAAATGACACCATTCGCCAATCGGTTCTATTGATGGAGACAGGCAGATCGATCGAGGGCCTTGATGGCGGCCGCGGCGGCAGCGATGAAGTTTTTCGGCGTGCAGGCCCGCCACCCGCGGCGCGAGCGCCCTGGATATGGAGACGTGGGGAGAAAAGTGGCGCGCGCGAATGGCGCGGCAAACAAACACAAAAAAGCCCCCACGCCGCGCCTTCGGCTTGCTGCCCCCCAAGGGGGCCGCTTTTTGTCTTGGGGCGGCCCAGCGACAAAAAAGCCGGCATCGCTTGCGCGTGCCGGCTTCCTGCGGACGATATATCGGGAATGTCGTCCTGAATCTTGCCATCAAGGTCCGACCTGCTTAGCCAAATCACTAAGCTGGTCGGGGCGAGAGGATTCGAACCTCCGACTCCTGCGTCCCGAACGCAGTACTCTACCAGGCTGAGCTACGCCCCGTACTTGATGCTTCTACTTCTATCTTCCCCGCGGCGGAACTTCCTGATCCCCACCCTGTGAAACAGGTCAGCGATCACGATCCACCGCGAAAGCGCAAAATTCTAGCAGGGATTTCGAGAAATCGGAAATCGGGTACGCAGCCAGGGCCTCCCGGGCTGTCCCGGCCTCGGCCAGCGCGCAGCGGCGGGCATGGTCCAGCGCATCGGTGGCATGGATGGCCGCGGCCACCGCCTCGAAGTCGCCCTCGCCCGTTTCAATGGCCGAACGGACCAGGTCGCGTTGCGCGGGCGTGCCCACTTCCATGACGCGGATGAGCGGCAGCGTGGGCTTGCCTTCACGCAGGTCGTCGCCCACGTTCTTGCCCAGGGCGCCTGCGTCGCCGCTGTAGTCCAGCACGTCGTCGATCAGCTGGAAGGCCGTGCCGATGTGGCGGCCATAGGCGGCGGCGGCGGCTTCCTGCTCGGGCGTGGCGCCCGCCAGCACGGCGCCCACCTGGGCCGAGGCCTCGAAGAGCTTGCCGGTCTTGTAGCGCACCACCTGCAGGTAGCGCGCCTCGGAGACCTCGGGGTCGCGCACGTTCAGCAGCTGCAGCACCTCGCCTTCGGCGATGACCGTGGTGGCGCCGGACATGATCTCCATGATGCGCATGGAGTTGGCCTCGACCATCATCTCGAAGGCGCGCGAATAGAGGTAGTCGCCCACCAGCACGCTGGCGGCGTTGCCGAAGACCGCGTTGGCGGTGCTGCGGCCACGGCGCAGGTCGGACTCGTCGACCACGTCATCGTGCAGCAGGGTCGAGGTGTGGATGAACTCGACGACCGCGGCCAGCAGGTGGTGGTGGGCGCCCTGGTAACCCAGCGCACGCGCGATCATGAGCAGCAGTGCCGGGCGCATGCGCTTGCCGCCGGCGCTGACGATGTATTCACCGATGGTACGGATCAGCACCACCTCGGAATCCAGCCTGGCTCGGATGACGGCATCGACGGACTTCATGTCGTCGGCAACGGGGGCAAGCAAGTCAGACAGATTCAAGGCGGATCCGGTATCGAAAAAACGCCCCTTGGGCGAAGGGCAAGCGGGCGGGCGCCGGGCTATCCCGGTGCGCGCAAACAACAGCCGATTATACGGGCGTGGCGGCCCCTCCCCTGCGCCCAGGCGCATCGGCGCCGGCCGGAAAGCCCATTTCCCGGTGCGCCCGCTTGACTTTCGTTTGACTATCAATGGCTTGCGGGCTAGAATCCCGAGTTCGGCGCTTTTTGTGCCGGAATATTTTCCAAGGAACCCTCATGTACGCGGTCATAAAAACCGGTGGCAAGCAGTATCGCGTTGCCGCTGGCGAAAAACTCAAAATCGAACAGATACCGGCAGACATTGGGCAAGAAATCACCCTGGACCAGGTTCTGTCCGTGGGCGAAGGCGAAACGCTGAAGATCGGCGCGCCCTTCGTTTCCGGCGCCGCGGTCAAGGTCACGGTTCTTGCGCAAGGACGCCACGACAAGGTCAAGATCTTCAAGATGCGCCGTCGCAAGCACTACCAGAAGCGTCAAGGCCATCGCCAGAACTACACCGAGATCCGCATCGACGCGATCACGGGCTGATCTGGCACCGAGCAGATCCGGTATCTTCCCAGCATCCTTTCTCAGCCTCCTGGGGCAAGAATTCGTAGGAGCCAAACATGGCACAGAAAAAGGGCGGCGGCTCAACCCGCAACGGCCGCGACTCAGAAAGTAAACGCCTTGGCGTCAAGGTGTACGGCGGCCAGGCCATCCTGGCTGGCGGCATCATCGTGCGCCAGCGTGGCACCCGCTTCCACCCCGGCACCAACGTCGGCGTGGGCAAGGACCACACCCTGTACGCGCTGACCGACGGTCACGTGAAGTTCGGCGTCAAGGGCAAGCTCAGCAAGCAGACCGTGTCGGTCCTGGCTGCCGAGTAAGTCGCGCCACGCACGCAAGCCGGCCGCAAGCCTGGCTGAAAAAGCCCTGCCCTGGCGGCAGGGCTTTTTTGCTTGTCCCCCGGGACGGCACACTTGGCGGCCACGCGGCCGCGCTTAGGACACACAGATCATGAAATTCGTCGACGAAGCCACCATCGAAGTCATCGCCGGCAAAGGCGGCAACGGCGTGGCGAGCTTTCGCCGCGAAAAATTCATTCCCCGCGGCGGCCCAGACGGCGGCGATGGCGGACGCGGCGGCAGCATCTATGCCGTGGCCGACCGCAACATCAACACGCTGATCGACTTCCGCTACGCCCGCCTGCACCGCGCCAAGAATGGCGAGAACGGCCGCGGCTCGGACCAGTACGGCGCCGCCGCCCCCGACATCACCCTGCGCGTGCCCGTGGGCACCATCGTGCACGACGCCGAGACCGGCGAGGTGCTGTTCGACCTCAACCACCACGCGCAGCAGGTGACGCTGGCCGCCGGTGGCCAGGGCGGCATGGGCAACCTGCACTTCAAGTCCAGCGTGAACCGCGCGCCGCGCCAATGGACGCCCGGCCGCGAAGGCGAGCAGCGCAAGCTGCGGCTGGAACTGAAGGTGCTGGCCGACGTCGGCCTGCTGGGCATGCCCAACGCCGGCAAATCCACCTTCATTGCCCGCGTGTCGAACGCGCGCCCCAAGATCGCCGACTATCCCTTCACCACGCTGCACCCGAACCTGGGCGTGGTGCGCACCTCCGAGGCCCGCAGCTTCGTCATCGCCGACATTCCCGGCCTGATCGAAGGCGCCTCGGAAGGCGCCGGCCTGGGCCACCAGTTCCTGCGGCACCTGGCGCGCACCCGCGTGCTGCTGCACCTGGTGGATGTCGCCTCGCCCGACCCGGACGCCGACCCCATCCCGCAAGCCGTGGAGAACGCCCGCGCCATCGTCGAGGAACTGCGCCGCTATGACGCCGACCTCCACGCCAAGCCGCGCTGGCTGATCCTGAACAAGCTGGACATGGCAGGCGAGGACCCGGCGGGCCTGCAGGCGCGCTTCGTCGAGCAGCTGGACTGGCAGGGCCCCACCTTCGCGATCTCGGCCCTGACCGGCGACGGCACGCGCGACCTGCTCTACGCGCTGCAGGACTACCTGGATGCCGAACGCAGCAAGGACCAGCAGGCGGAGGACGAAGCCGCCGGCACCTACGTGCCGGAAGACCCGCGCTTCGACCCTGCCCGCGATCAGACCCAAACCCAGGCCAACGCCACGCCGCCCGACGACGCGCAATAGGTCATAATCGCGGCATCCCCGCCGCCTCCCCCCTTACTCGTTCCTCCGGTCATGTCCGCCGCCACGCCTGCTGTCTCCGTTGTCGCCCCCGCCGGCCGCCTGGTCGTCAAGGTGGGCTCCTCGCTGGTCACCAACGAGGGACGCGGCATGGACCGCAACGCGCTGTCGCACTGGGCCCGGCAGATCGCCGCGCTGCGCCAGCAGGGCAAGCAGGTCGTGCTGGTGTCCAGCGGCGCCATCGCCGAAGGCATGGCGCGGCTGGGCTGGCACCAGCGTCCGGCGGCCATGCACGAACTCCAGGCCGCCGCCGCCGTGGGCCAGATGGGCCTGGCCCAGGCCTACGAGGCCGCCTTCGCCGAGTTCGGCCTGCGCACCGCGCAGATCCTGCTGACCCACGAAGACCTGGCCGACCGCACCCGCTACCTGAACGCGCGCTCGACGCTCTTCGCGCTGCTGCGCCTGGGCGTGGTGCCCATCGTGAACGAGAACGACACGGTGGTCACCGACGAGATCCGCCTGGGCGACAACGACACGCTGGGCGCGCTGGTCACCAACCTGATCGAGGCCGACGCGCTGATCATCCTGACCGACCAACGCGGCCTGTACGAGTCCGATCCCCGCAAGAATCCCGATGCGCGCTTCGTCGCGCATGCGCAGGCGGGCGAGCCCAGCCTGGAAGCCATGGCGGGCGGCGCCGGCAGCGCGGTGGGCACGGGCGGCATGCTGACCAAGATCCTGGCGGCCAAGCGTGCCGCGCGCAGCGGCGCCCACACGGTGGTGGCCTCGGGCCGCGAGCACAACGTGCTGCTGCGCCTGGCCCAGGGCGAATGCATCGGCACGGAATTGCAGGCCACGATGCCGGTGTGGTCGGCGCGCAAGCAATGGCTGGCCGATCACCTGCGGCTGCGCGGCCGCGTGGTGCTGGACGCCGGCGCCGTGCGCGCGTTGCTGCAGGAAGGCAAGAGCCTGCTGCCCATCGGCGTGCTGCAGGCGGAAGGCGAATTCGCGCGCGGCGACGTGGTGGCCTGCGTGGACGAGACCGGACGCGAATGCGCCCGCGGCCTCATCAATTATTCCGCGGGCGACACGCGCCGCATCCTGCGCAAGCCCTCTTCACAGATCGCCGCGGTGCTGGGCAGCATGTCCGAACCCGAACTCATGCACCGCGACAATCTCGTGGTGCTTCAGAGCGCCCCCGCGAACGCGTAACCCCAGCCCGAGACGGTGCGCAGCGGCAAATCGATGCCTTGCCGCGCGGCCTTGCGGCGCAGGCGGCACACCAGCATGTCCAGGCGGCGCGTGGTTTCCCCGGCACGCGCGGCCAGATAGGCGCGCCGGTCGAGGCGTGCATCGGGCGCCGCCAGCAGCTCGGCCATGAACGCGCGCTCGGCGCCCGTCAGCACCAGGCTGGCACCCTCGGGCGCGCGCAGCACCCATCCTTTCTCCAACAGCCGCCAGACTGACGGGGCTGGCCGCAAGGGCGCATCCGGCACGCCGCGGCCATTGACCCGGCGGGCCAGCGCCTGCAACGCCGCCACCAGCTCTCCCACCTGCAGATCCCCTGCCAGGCACAGGTCTGCGCCCTGCCGCATGACCTCGATGCGCTGGTCGGCGCCGTCGTAGTGCGACACCGCGACGATGCCCGCCTGGGGACTGCGTTGCCGCAAGCCCGAGCACAGGCTGGCCAACGTCGCCGGAGACCCCGCCAGTACCAGCAGGGGCGCCCTGTCACCCGCGACACGCCGATGCGCGTCGCCTTCCGAACGGCATCCCTCGACGCCCATGCCGCAGCGGCGCATGGCGCGCACGGCGGCACGGCGGAAGGCCTCATCGGAGGACAGCACAAGCACGGGACGGCCCGTGGCGACGAAATGGTCCATGCGGTTTCCTTGCGTGGCGCACCGACGCGGGCAATGCGCCGGGCTCGGGGGAAGCGTCGAGGAAAGATCGGGATTTTTTCTTGAGTCCTGGCGCGAGCCCCGCAGATTATGGAGACCCAGGCGATACTGCTGACGTCAACTAAGAGATTCTTTGCCTCTTCCTGCGCGCCGCCGCACCTGGATTACCGGTCTGCCGCGCACCGCGCCCACCCGATCATCACGAACGTGATTCTACCGAACACCAAAGTGATTGGAAGCTCCGATTCAATCACGGACGTGAAAACCTTTGGCGAACGGCTCCGTCACGCGCGACACCTGCGCGGCATGACCCAGCGCGAACTGGCGCTGGCGAGCAAGGTATCGCAAAGCGCGATCGGCAATTACGAAAGCGATCTGCGCAATTCCAGCCGTGCGCTGCTGCGGCTGGCGCAGGCGCTTGCGGTCAGCCCCGCATGGCTGGAGAACGGCCAGGGGGCCATGGAAGCCACCGCCACGGCGGCTGGGTATCCCATGCCACGCCACAACACGCCAACCCTGCGCGACGAGTTGACGGCGGAGCAACCCGCCCAACCCGCGGAATGGCTGTTCGACGCGCGCGATCACGAGCGCTACCTGCAACTCCATCCCGAGAACCGGCGCTTCCTGCGCCAGGCCATGCGCGCGCTGCTGGACTCGCTCCATGCGGAGCAAGGCACGCCCGTGTCCACGCGCAAATCCCGCCGCCCTACTTAATCCCGCGCACCCCGCGTTGCCGTCACCGTGTCGACATGCCCGCACCGAATTGGTGTCGCAGGCGATGCCGGCACGCGCGCCGACGGGGCATCGCGCACCATGCTGGCGTTCCCCGCAAAGCCGCGCCAGCAAAGGAGACAAGGGATTTCCCTCGATGTCGCAACGGTGCCATTTCTCCGCGCTTTTCTGCTATCCGGCCACGCCTCGCCCACATAAGATCGCCGCACATTCCACGCAACAACAAACAAGGGGTCATATCATGCGTACCTATCTGCTGGCGGGCGCGGTCGCGGCTTGCGCCTTCCTCTCCGTCACCACGCCCGCGACGGCGCAGCCGCTCAAGACCGTCGAGCCGGGCGTGCTCACCGTCGCGTTCTCGGGCGACATGCCGGGCACCGGATGGCAGGACGGCCGCATGACCGGCTACGACGGCGAAGTGCTGGAACGCGTTGCGCGCGCGCTGAACCTGAAGATCAAGCCCGCGCTCATGGAGTGGTCGGGCACGATCGCCTCGGTGCAATCGGGACGCGTGGACATCATGGCGGGCACCATGGGGTGGACGGCGCAGCGCGCGAAGATCATGACGCTGAGCGACCCCATCCAGTACTTCAAGAACGGCATCACGCAGACCGAGAAGACCAACTGGACCCGCCTGAAGGACCTGGAGAACAAGAAGGTCGGCACGATCACCGGGTTCTCGTTCATTCCTGAACTGCGCAAGCTCGACGGCCTGACGCTGTCGCTCTACGACACCTCGGACGCCGCCGTGCGCGACCTGCTGGCAGGCCGCATCGACGCGGTCATCGGCGACCCGCCCGTCATGCAGTACGCCCTGTCGCGCAATCCGGACTGGAAGCTCAAGTTCAACGCGTTCGAGGACAACGATCCGAAGTTCCCCTTGCTGACCGGCATGGGGCAGGTGGTCTTCGGCATGAACAAGGACAGCGAAGCGCTGGCCAGCGCCGTGAACGCGGAGATCGCCAAGCTGTGGAAGGAATGCGCCATGCGCGGGATCGGCAAGACCTACGGGCTGGAGCAGGACGTGTGGTACGTGCCCCAGGGCGCCAACGCCCGGCACGGGGTGGACCGGCCGGAAAGCTGGTCGCTGCCCGCTTGCCCGTGATCGTTTCTCCCACCGCCGCAAGGGAGGCGATAGCCATGCGCAAGACCTGCCAACCCACCCCGCTGGCGCGTCGACGCGCGCATGCCGGCGCCACGGCCGGCGGCAGCCCGGCCGCTGCCGGCCTGATGCGCGCCGGCACCCAGGACATCCGCGTCGAACCTTGGGAAACAGCCGAAAGCATCTATGACCTGCTGCCGGAGACGCTCCCCGCCCTGTCGCGTTTCGCGCTGCGGATGACAGGCCATCCTCACGACGCCGAGGACCTGGTCCAGCGCACCTGCGTGCGTGCGCTGGAATGCGGACATCAGTTGCGGCCAGGTTCGTCCGCGCGCAGCTGGCTCTACGCCATCATGTATTCGCTGTGGATGAACGAGTTGCGGGCGCGCCAGACCCACGGCGGCGAGCATGCGCCGTGGGACGACGCACTGGCTGCGCCATGCGACCATGGCCCGGACACGGAGTTGCAGTATCGGCAGACGGTGGAGATGCTGGAGCGCCTGCCCGAGCAGCAGCGCGCGGTGCTGCGGCTGGTCGCCATGGAAGGCTTCGGCTACAAGGAGGCCGCGCAGCGGCTGCAATTGCCCATCGGCACCGTCACCAGCCGCCTGGCCCGGGCCCGCGCCGCGATCGACAGGATGCTGGGCGCGAACGGCCTGGAGACGCCCGCCACCCGGCGCGCGGCGGACTGACCTAGGCGCGCGGCGCCCCCTCGCGCCGCGTCATCGCATAGAGCAGGCTGTCTCCCACGCGCGGGCCCTCACCGCCGTTGGGGCGGATCTCCCAGTTCTCCAGCCGCGCTTCCAGCCGGAAACCCAGGCGCTCCATGGCGCTGGCTGCCCGCCCTTCCGGCGCGCAGAAGGCGTGCACGCGATGCACGTCGGGGTGATCGGCGATCCAGTCCACCAGCTTGCGCAGCACGTGCAGTCCGGCGCTGCGGCGACGCACCGCCGGACTGCTGGCGCTGATGACGCCGATCTCCACGCGCGGCATGTAGGGCTGCACCTCGATGACGCCGCTGATGTCGCCGTTGTCCTTGCCCTGCACCACCCAGGCGAAGCCCGTTCCCAGATGCCAGTTCCGGCGGTAGCGCTGGATGGCCGCCAGGGTTTCCGCCTCGTCGCGATGCCGGGGGAACGCCAGCCAGCGCATCACGTCCTCGTCCGCGAAAAGATTGCGAAAGAGCGCCGCGCTGTCCGCCTCGGTGGGCGGCCGCGCGACGACCTTGTCGGATTCGATGATCAGTGGTGGCAGGAACATGGGCACATCGTAAGAGGCGGCGCGCAACGCGCGGGCCGGCGGGCGAACCCGCGTTGCGCGAAACGAAACCTGCCTCGCGTGTGGCCGGCGAGCCCGCCGCAATTTCGCCCCCATGCAAATGCCTTCGTGCCCGTGCGCGTGCGCACGGCCCGCCATCCCTACCATCGCTTCCATCATCCCGATACCGGTCACGCCATGAAGACGCCCCGTTTCCCACGCCAAGCCTGGATCGCCGCCTTGCCCCTGACACTGGCCTGCCTGGTTCCCGGCGCCGCGTGGAGCAAGGCGCAGCTGGAGCAGTGCTTTGACGCCGCCTCGGAGTTCCACCAGGTCAATCCGCTGGTCCTGCGCGCCATCGCGTGGCAGGAGTCGCGCCACAACCCCAAGGCCATCAACCGGAACAACAATGGCACGACCGATTACGGCATCATGCAGATCAACTCCATCCACCTGCGCGAACTGGGTGCCTACGACATCTCGGCCGAGACGCTGATGAAGCCCTGCGAGAGCATCTTCATCGCGGCGTGGTACCTGCGCCGCATGATGGACCGATACGGCAACACCTGGGATGCCGTGGGCTCCTATCATTCGCAGACCCCCGTGCACCGCGACCGCTATGCCAAGGGCATCGTGTCCACGCTGCGCGGCTGGGGCGTCCTGCAGGCGGCGCGATGAGCGCCGGCCTGCTGCTTGCCGAACACGAGGCCGCGCCTGCGGGACCTGCGCCCGGCCAGGCCGTGCCACGCCGGGACGACGCCGCCATTCTGACGCCGCTGTTCCAGGACGACCTGATCGCGCGCGAACGTGATGGCGTGCTGCGGCTTTACAAGGCCCTGACGCGTGACCGGCCCCTCTTTCGCGACGCCAATGGCAGCTGGGTGGTGTCGTCCTTCGAACAGGGTTGCGCCGTGCTGTCCGACCCCGCCTATGTCGCCCAGCCGCCACTGCCCGCCGAGGAGGCCGCGGTCTATGCCCCCATCCTGGCCACCATGCTGCTGCGTGACGGCGACGCGCACGCGGCGCTGCGGCGCCACTTCGCGCCGCTCTTCAAGACCCAGCGCATGGATCGCCTGCATGCCTTCATGGACCAGGACATCGCCACCTGCGTGGCGGCCCTGCCGGCCTCGGCATTCGACGCAGGCGCGTCCCTGGCCCATCACCTGCCCGCCCGGATGGCTTGCGTCCTGATGGGGCTGGCCCCCGAGCACGCGCCGCGCCTGGTTGCCCTGACGGCGCCGGTGCTCAGGCTGATCAGCGGCACACCGCTACCTCCCACCTCCATGCTGGCGCTGCTGCAAGCCAGCCGCGTGGCGATCCAGGCGCTGGCCACGCTGATGGCCAGGCAAGCCCCGGCGACGCTGCACTACCTGGACATCGACCCCCACGCCCTCGCCACGCACGCGCTGTCGGACGGCACCGAACACGCGAGCTGCGCCAGCAACCTGTGCCTGCTTTTCGTGGCGGCCTACACCACTTCGATGCTGAGCCTGGGCAATACGCTGGCGCTGGCCACCCAGCGCCCCGGCCTGTGGACGCAGATGGCGCAGGAGCCCTCGCGCATTCCCCGCACCGTCGCCGAACTGGGCAGGCTGGCGCCCGCCGCGCAGGCCTTGCAGCGATACGCCGCGCATGACCTCACCCTGGGAGACGTCCCCCTGCGCGCGGGCGAACCCGTGGTGGTGATGGTGGCGGCAGCCAACCGCGACCCCCGTGCGTTCGAGCACCCGGACGAAGTGGACCTCGGTCGCCACGCGCGGACCCTCACGTTCGGCGCCGGCCCCCACGGCTGCGTGGGCGTCGGACTGGCGCGCCGGCAACTGGGCGGCCTCCTGGCCGCGCTCACTTCCCGCTATCCGCGCCTCGCTCCGCTCGCGCGGCCATCGCGCGGCTTGCAGATCGGCACCTTCCTGGGGTACGACAGGCTATGGCTGGGGGTGCCTGCGGAATCGGCGAAAGCGCCCGCCCCTGTCAGGCAGCCGAACGCATGATGGTGTCGGTGGGAGACTCGTTGAACTCACGGCGGTACGCATTGGCCAGCGTGGACCGGTGGCGCACGCCCCATTTGGCGGCGATGGCCAGCACGTTCTTGGAAGACCCCTCGCTGAGCAGTTCGCTGTGGATGCGCTCCATCCGCAGCCGCCGGATGAGCTGCGTCGGGCTGATGCCGATACTGCTGCGCATGGCCAGTTGCAGGGCACGCTCCGTGACGCCGATGTGCGCCGCGACCTCCTTGACGGACAGGTCGGGCTGGTCCAGGTGCTCGACCAGATAGGCATAGGCCCTGCGGTACTTCCCCACGAGTCTCGCGCTGATGTCGTCCGCCGCCGCCACCTGTTCGCGCCTCGCCGCCGGCAGCGGCACCAGGGTGTTCATCGTCATGGCCTGTTCGCGCGTGCGTTTCATGGCCAGCAGGCAATAACGCCGGTAATGCGCATCCGCCTCAGTGCGCCTGCCCTGGCGGCGAGGCAGCTCGGCCTGGCAGAACAGGTAGTCCAGCAGCCAATGGCCGCCACGGGGCATGCTCACGCCGGGTTCCCCGAACGACTCCAGCGCCTGGCGCGCGACATCGGGCGCGCCGCCCGCCAGCGCCGCGACCGCCAGGTCCAGCCTGAGAAAGCGCGCGTACTCGGGCATGCCCAGTCCGGCTGCCCACTGCACCGTGTCATGCAACGCCGCCAGGCCGTGCTGGCCGCCCTCCGCCAGGGTGCGCAGATGCTGCTGGAAGGCGCCATGGCGGGCAAGCGCGCCGCCGTCGACAGGCGAGGACAGCGAGGGTTCGAGGTCGGCCGGCAGCCGCAATTCCGTCACCAGATGGCGCCAGAACACGTGGTCCACAAGGCCCTCGGCGCCGCGCCAGCGCACCTGCGCGAGCAGCTCCTGCTGGAGCACCGCCGCAAGCGCGGGCCACACGCCTTCCGCCGCCTCACCCGCCATGGCCTCGACGCGCTCGGCGCAGTCCCAGGCGGCCTCCAGCTGGCCAAGCTGGAACATGACGAGCGCCAAGCCCAGCCACGCCTCGCGTTGCAAGGCGGGTTGCGCGCGTTCGTCTTCCACGACACGGCGAAAGCAGGCCAGCGCCGCGCCGTTACGCTGCAGGAACAGCGCCTGCCAGGCCGCATTGCGGCATGACAGCACGCGGAAGTAGTCGCGCTCGTCGGCCAACGCCTTGAGCGCATCGCGATGCAGCTGCTCCGCCTCCTCGTAGCGGCCGAACAGCCACTGCATATCCGCGTAAGCCCGCTGCGTGTCGGGGCCCGCGGGCACATCCGCGTCCATGCGCGCGGCCAGCTGACGCTCGAGGGCGTGGAACTCGCCCTGCCACGCCAGGCGGACCTGGGAGGGAGACAGGGCGGGGGATGCCGTCAGTGCCGCCACGGCGAAATACAGATGCGTGTGCATAACTGCAACTCCTTACATATTTCTTCCGCCACGCCGCCTGCACATCGCAGGCGGCGCCGCTCGCAAGCCAGGGCGGCTGGTAGCCGCCCAGCCCCGGAAGCCGGGCCGACCCGTTACGAGAACCTCAAAAACGCCCCGTTTATTCCTCGCTTTCCGCTAGCCATTGCCACGCAATGTAAAAAGTACTACCGGGCATTCCGACGTCTTCTCTCACAATTGCGAAGATCAGTGTTACGGCGTAACAGCATCGTGACATTTCCATACAAGGCGCGGGGTCGGTTCAGCGATCCCCCCTGCCCTGCAGCGGCGTGGCGGCACCGCCCGCCGGCCCCTCGCGCAAACCGAGAGCGGATATCTGCTCACGCAATTCCGCCAGGGTGATCTGGTCTTTCACCTGATCGACGAACGTGGCCACCAGCATCGCCAGCGCGACCAACGCAAAAGCGCCTTTCAGGGGCTGCCCCAACGTTTGCAGCTCCAGTTTGGCGGCCACGCGCGCCGCCATGCCGATGGCCAGGTCGATGATGACCAGGAGCACCATGAATGGCATGGCCATCTTGGCCAGCATCAGCATCATGGAATCCGTCTGCCGCAACACGAAGTCTCCCAGCATGGCCGCTGGCGCCGGCGACAGCGACGCCAGCGGCCACCAGCGATAGGAGTCGTACAGGATGCCGAGCAATACGATCATGCCGCCCAGCCCCCAGAAGACGACGATGGCGCACTGGCCAAGCAGGGTCCCCAGGATGCTGGTCTGTTCGCCGTAGCTGGGGTTGGATGACTGGACATTGTTGTAGCCGTTCAGTTCGTCCACATAGCTGCCCACGCTTTGCGCCACCCAGAACACCGCCCCCGCCGCGTAGCCCAGCACCAGCCCGATGAGCGCCTCTTTCAGGCAAATGAGCACCAGCACCGCGCCGTGCATCAGCAACTGGTCGGGCGACTGGCTGACCGCGATGAAGAAACTCCAGACGATCACGATGCCGTTGCGCACGAGGCCCTGCAGATAGTCTCCCGCCGTGGGGGGGAAGATGATGAAGAGCACGGCCAGCCGGATGCTGCACAGTCCGGTCATGATGAGCAGCTGGATCGCCTCGCGGCCCATCTCGTGCACGGTGATGTCCATGGCGCGTCCGGTCCTTAGCGCTGCAAGCCGCCCGCGCGACGCCGCGCGGCGCTGTTTTCCTCGGCCTGCTCTTCCTGCCTGTGCATGTCGCGCAGGGTCTCGCCGCGGCGCAACAGGGCGATGCGTTGCGCATAGGCGTCCATGCGCGCCTGGCAGCGTCCGACGCCCCGGGCCAGTTCGTCGGCGTGCTCGCGCGCGGCGTCGCGCGCCCGGGCCCTCCGCGCAACCTCCTTGTCGGCCGCCGCTTGCCGCGCCTCGCGGTCCTCGCGTTCGCGAAGCAGGACCACCATGCGCGCGGCGGAAAACGCCGGCTGGTCCTTCAATGCCTGTATCCGCTGCGCGCAACTGGCCACCGCCTCGCGCGAATGCGTCAGGGCGTCCTGCGCGGCGTCGTGGGCCTGCGCGCGCTCGGCTTCCCGATCCCGCGCCTCGCGCAGGCTCACGCGCAGGGCGTCATGCTCACGCCGCGCCTTGTCCTGCATGATCCGGTAGACCGCCAGCCGCCTGCGCGCGTCGTTCGTCATGCATTCACCTTGGCAGGTCCGCCAGCAGGGCCAGGCCATCGAACGTGTCGTCGAAGGCCTGGAACTCGTCCGTGCGCTGGGCAAGGAATGCCTGGATCGCGCCGTGTCGCGCCAAGGCCTGGTCCGCCAGGGGGTCGCTGCCGGCCTGGTACTCGCCAATCTGCACCAGGGTTTCCACCTCGCGATGCCGGGCCATCAAGCTGCGCAGCCGGCCCGCCGCGCGCTGATGCGAAGGCGCCACCACCTGGGGCATGACGCGCGACAGGCTTGCCAGCACGTCGATCGCGGGGTAATGGTTGCGCGCCGCGATCTCGCGCGACAGCACGACGTGCCCATCCAGCAGGCCGCGCACTTCCTCGGCCACCGGGTCGTCACCGCTCTCGTCCTCGGCCAGCACGGTATAGACGGCGGTGATCGCCCCCTTTTCATTCAAGCCCGTGCGCTCCAGCAGGCGCGGCAGCTCGGCGAAGGTCGAAGGCGGAAAGCCGCGGCGGGTCGGCGGCTCGCCCGCTGCCAGGCCGATCTCGCGCTGCGCACGCGCGTAGCGGGTAAGGGAGTCCATCATCAGCAGCACATGCTTGCCCTGATCCCTGAAGTCCTCGGCGATGGCCGTGGCGATGTGGGCCGCCTTCGCCCGCTCGATGGCGGAGCGGTCCGACGTGGCGCAGACGACCACGGACCTGGCCATGCCTTCCTCGCCCAGGGTCTGGCTGATGAACTCGCGCACCTCGCGGCCTCGTTCGCCGATCAGGGCGATGACGTTGATGTCGCAGCGCGCGCCGCGCGCGAGCATGCCAAGCAGGGTGCTCTTGCCCGCGCCGGCAGGCGCGAAAATGCCGATACGCTGGCCGATGCCCAAGGTCAGCAGCCCGTCGACGGCGCGCACACCCGTCTCCAGCGCCGTATCCATCAGTGGACGCGCCATGGGATTGGGCGGTTCGCCGAAGGCCGAACGCCAGGCTCGGCCGGTAATGGCGCCACGGCCATCCAGCGGCTCGCCCAGGCTATCGACCACGCGGCCCACGAGGCCTTCACCGACCTGGATGGACAGGGCCCGCCCCAGCGCGTGCACCTGGGTCGAGCGGGACAGGCCATCGACCGGTCCGAAAGGCGAGAGCAAGGCCGACTCGCGGGCGAATCCCACCACCTCGGCCCGCTGCAACAACGAGCCATCGGCACGACGCAGCTCGCACAGCTCGCCGATCTGCGCGTCCACCCCAACGGCACGTATCAGCGTGCCCACCACCTCCTGCACCTTGCCGGTGCAGGCCGTCAGCGGGCGTTCATGCAGCGCGCGGCCGATCGATCCGATCAGCTCCGTCCAGGCCTGGCGCGGAGGTTCGCCCAAGGGCAGGGGCGAGGAGGCAGGCGGCGGCTGGGTCATCCTTCCTGCTTGTCCAGCGATCGCTGCAACACGGCCGCGAGCGCACGCAACTGGACGTCCAGGCTGGCGTCCACGGTGCCCACCTCGGTCTGGCAGACGCAGGCGCCGGCGGCCAGGCCCGCATCGGCTTCCACCGTCACGGACATGGGCTTGCCCGCGGCCCGCCAGCGCTCGGCCAGCTGCGCGAATGCTTCGCTGGCGGCCGCCTGGTCCTCGGGGTGCACCTGCACCACGATCGCCGCATGCTCGCCGATGATCCCCTCCACGGTCTGGACCGCCCGCGCGAAGAGATCGCCGGGGGCATGCACGCGCACGATACGGCTGACCGCCTCCACCACGATCGCCGCCACCTCGTCGCGCGAAGCAAGCTGGGCGGCATGCCGCAAGGCAAGCGCGGCATCGGCCTCTTCCCACCATTGCGCCAGGGCATCCACGCGTCCCTGTTCCGCGCCACGCAAGGCCGCCGTCTCGTAGGCGGCCTGCGCATCGGCCAGCAGGGACGCCGCCGCGATTTCCGCCTCGCCCAGGCAGGCCTTCGCCCGCGCCTGCGCCTCGGCCATCCGCGCCTCGCAGGCCTGGTGAGTCGCCACCCAGGCTTCATCGAGCGACATCAGACGGCCTTGCGCATGCGCGGGAATGACCGCGTCCGCCAGACCGATGGCCAGTTCCCCTTCGCCGGGCGCGCGCAGCCAGACCATCATGCCAGCATCTCCTCGTGCCTGACGGCCAGTTGCGCCACCAACAGGCTGCCGCGCGTGTCGGCCCAATCGCACACCGCCGGCACGCCCACGGCGCAGGCCGCATCGAGCGCCAGCGGAATGAGGCCACAAGGCCCCTGGTCGAACACCACGCCGTCGCGAAGCAGCAGGCAATACCCTTGCCAAGCCAGCGAGTCGGCGCAACAGCGCGACAACGCGCCGCCGGACTCGACACTGGCAGGCGATGCGTGGGCCAGGATGCCCGACACCCACTCGCCTGCCCGCGGACCCAGCCACGACGCCAGCAACGCGCGGCGCGGCGTGTCGATCCAATGGCGCAGTTCGGCCGCATGGGCATGCAGCGCGCGCAGGCGGGCGAGCCGGACCATGTTGCCGACGGACAGGCCGTACAGCGCCTGTCCTCCTCGCAGGAATGCATCCAGCGCGGGCATGGGCAACCCGGCGGCGGACAACCAGCGTTCCGCCTGTTCCGCCGTGACGCCGCCGGACGCGCCGCGCAGCACCTGCATGCCTACGTCCTGGCGCGAGTCATGCAGCCACGTGTCCACCTGGCGCCTGTGGCGCTGGTGGGAAAGCAGGCGGCGCGCCACCTGCCGGGCCTGCACCCGGTGGCGGTCGCCCGCGCCAATGGGAATGGGTTCGACCATGGGCTTACTCGTTGGCGTTGGCCGCCACGGCCTTGCCCTCGCGGCGAGAGCGGCCGAACAGGCCACCCAGCGCCTCGGGCCAGCCGGCGGCGTGGCGCCGCAATGCCAGCGCAATTGCCGAGGCCCCCAGCAGGAAGAGTCCCAACGCCGCGCCCACCAGCAGATTCCGGTCCGGCTCGCTGGCGCGCGCCTGCGCCGGCATGACCAGCGGGTCGGCCTGCACCAGTGTCAGGCTGACCTGGTCATACGACAGCCCCTCGACGCTGTGCACCACCATGTTCTTGATCTGGGGCGTGAGCGCGTCCAGGTTGGCGTCGGAACGGTACTTGATGAAGACCGACGCCGAGGACGGCCGCACCGACGTGGCAAGCGGATCGTTATTGGGCAGCACGATGTGCACGCGTGCCAGGATCACGCCGTCGATCCGCGACAAGGTCTCGGAAAGCTGCTGTTCGCTGCCGTAGATGAAGCGCACGCGCTCCTGCACCGGCGTGGACACGAAACCGTCCTTCTTGAAGAGCTCGCCCAGGTTGTCGTAGCTGCGCTCCGGCAGGCCGCGCACGCGCAGCACTTCCATGGCCTGCACCATGGCGTCGCGCTTGACCACCGCGCTCCAGCTCTTGCCGCCGTCCGGGCTTTCCTTACGCGCCGGGATGCCGGCCTCAAGCAGCGCCGCCACCACTTCGTTGGAGTCCCGCTCGCTCAGGTTGCTGTAAAGCGTCTGGTCCGAACACGCAGCCAGCAACAGCACGCACGCGGGTGCCAGGACGCAGGCGCGCGCGCGCCGCAGGAGGGCGGGCGTCATCATTGGTTTTTCATGAGCGTGGACAAGGCGTCCTTGGACGCGGTGATCGTGGCCATCTTGGCCTGCATGTCCACGGTCAGGCTGGCGGTCTCGACCTGAACCAGCATCGCGGCCGCGAACATCTTGTCGGGCGCCAGGCTGGACAGATTGTTGCCGAGCCAGACCGCATCGTTCGCCACGCGATGGATGGCCGCATCCTGCGCGTGCGCGATGGCCGCGATCGGATTGGTCTGCTGCGCCCCGGCCGCCTGCGGCGGCGCAAGCGGCCCTGTCTGCATGAGTTCGGCGAAGCGCTGGGCCGCATCCTGGCTGACGGCGCCAGGATCGACATTGGTCACCGCCTGCACCGCCTCTTTCAACTGCACGGCATCGATCTGCATGGCGTCCCCCTCAAACCCGTAGATACGCACCCGCGGGCGCGATGGTTGCCGCAGGCGCCGATGCAGCGGCGCCCATATCGGTCAAGGCTGCCTCCTGGCTGCGCTGGTTCTGCTCGATCAACTCGCGCACCGAATCAGGCTCGTCATAGACACCCTTCACGCTGGCTTCGCGCGCCGCCCGCTCCAGGTCCTGGCGCGCCACCAGCGCCTGCACCAGCAGGCGATGGGAGTCGGTGACGCGCTGCCCGGCCAGCAAGGCGTCGGCGGCGGCACGCCAGTCGGCGTCGCCCAGCAGGCCCATGCAGAACACGGCCATGGCGTCGCTGCTGGGCGAACACAGCCCGCGGTCGCGCAGGTCCGTGAAGATCGCGCTGGCGCCCTGCCAGTCCCTGCGCGTCACGGCCACCATGCCACGCAGCATGGCCAGCTCGCGCAGCCCGGGACGCAGGGTCTGCAGCATATCCACCATCTCTTCCATGTCGTCCGGTTCGATGGTCGCTTCGGGAAACTTCCTGAATACCACCGCGTTGAACAAGGCGACCAGGCCGGCGAACGCATCGTCGCCGCACTGGATTTCCGCTGTCTGCGTCATGGAGCCCTCTCATGGATGTCAATGAAGTGCTGGCATCGTATGCCTGCCCGCCAGGCGCCGATGGACGGCAATGCGAAGCGATCGTCCGGGAAGCGAAGCCCAGCCTCGGGCGGGCCGCAGCGCCGCCTGGGCCTTCGCCGGCCGGGCTGGCGGTTCGCTTTTCCGCCACGCGCGTCGCGGCGGCGTGGCTATGGTGCCGGGACCCGCCTGCCTGCGGGTGGAAGCCCTGCCATGAGCGAAGAGAAAACCGAAAGCCCGACAGAGAAGAAACTGCGCGACGCGCGATTGCAGGGCGCCGCGCTCAAGAGCCAGGACATCGTCGACAGCATGTCGCTGCTGGCGGTGGTCGTCCTGATGATCAGCGCCACCTCGTGGCTGGCCGGCCATTTCAATGACATCCTGGCGGAAGGCCTGGCCTTCGTGGACGGCGACCACGACGACACCGCACTGCTCTCCGCGCTGTGGCGCATCCTGCGCTCGGCGCTCATCGCCTCCCTTGCGGTCGTTGCCGCGGCGGCCGGCGCGGCGCTGCTGGCGCTTGCCCTGCAGGTCGGATTCCATCCCACGCTCAAGCCCGTCACGCCGAGGCTGGAGAACGTGAACCCCGTCGCCGGCTTCAAGCGGCTGTTTTCCTTGCGGGCGCTGCTGGACCTGGCCAAGTCCATCGTCAAGGCCTTGATCTTCCTTTGGATAGGAGGACTGGTGCTGGCCTGGCTGCTGCCCATTGCGCTGGCCGCCGCATACCAGCCCGTCAGGGAGCTTGCGCATCTGGCCTGGCAGGCCTGCATGCGCCTGTTGCAGTTCTGGCTGGGCGTCTACCTGGTGATCGGCCTCATCGACTGGTTCCTGCAGCGCATGGTGTTCCTGCGCAGCCAGCGCATGTCCAAGGACGAGGTCAAGCGCGAACACAAGAACGACGAGGGCGATCCGATCATCAAGGGTGAACGCCGCAAGCTGCAGCGCAGCAGCGCGGACGGCCCCGAGCCTTCCCCGAAGGCCGCCATGCGCCAGGCCTCGGTGCTCGTCACCAACCCCACGCACTACGCGGTGGCGTTGCGATACCACCCGCAGGAGTGCCCCGTCCCTCAGATCCTGGCCACCGGCATGGACGAGCAGGCGGCCGTGCTGCGCGAACTCGCGCGGCGCGAGGATGTTCCCATCGTCGCCAACCCGCCCCTGGCGCGCGCGCTGTACCAGGCCGGGCCGGGCGCCTACATACCCGAACCGCTGTTCGAGGCCGTCGCGGCCGTGCTGCGTTGGGTGCTTGCCACCGCGCACCTCGAACAATCCTCCACCCTCCCGCAGCAGGCCAGCGATCCATGATGATCAAGACGTTCAAGCTCCCCACCGGCGGCGAAGCCGGCATCGCCATTCTGCTGGCGGCGGTCGTGATGCTGATGATCCTGCCCCTGTCGCCCACGATGATCGACATCCTGGTGTCGATCAACATCTGCGTCAGCATCACGCTGTTGATGACCACGATGTACGCGCGCGGACTGACATCGCTGACTGCCTTCCCGACCCTGCTGCTCTTCACCACCCTGTATCGCCTGTCTCTGAACATCGCCTCGACGAAGTCCATCCTGCTCCACGCGGAAGCGGGCGACATCATCGAGAGCTTCGGCAACCTCGTGGTGGGGGGCAACCTGGTCGTGGGGCTGGTGGTCTTCGCCATCATCACCATCGTGCAGTTCATCGTGATCGCCAAGGGCTCCGAGCGCGTGGCGGAGGTGGGCGCCCGTTTCACCCTGGACGGCCTGCCCGGCAAGCAGATGAGCATCGACGCGGACCTGCGCGCCGGCATCCTGACGCCGGAGGAGGCACGGCGCAAGCGCGCCCACCTTTCCCTGGAAAGCGCCCTGCATGGCGGCATGGACGGCGCCATGAAGTTCGTGAAGGGCGATGCGATCGCCGGGCTGCTCATCACGGCGGTCACCATCATCGCCGGCATCGCGGTGGGCGTGCTGTACCACGGAATGAGCACGTCGCAATCGGCCTCTCATTTCGCGGTGCTGTCCATCGGCGACGCCATGGTGTCGCAGATCCCGTCGCTGATCATCTCGGTGGCGGCGGGCATCATGATCACGCGGGTGTCCGATGACACGCAGTCCACGCAGAAGGGCAACAGCTCGCTGGGCGAGGACATCGTGCGCCAGATCCTGGGAGACCCTCGCGCGCTGGGGTTCGCCGCGGTGCTGGTAGGCAGCTTCGCCGCGATGCCGGGCTTTCCCTGGCCGCTGTTCCTGCTGCTGGGCGGCCTGCTGGGCGTGGCCAGTTTCCGCGCGGCGCGCAGTGGCGCCTCGGGGAGCGAGCCGCCCGCCGGCGGATCCCCGTTGCAACGGGCCGGCGCCAAGCAGGAAGACGCACGGATACGCGCGCAGGCGCCCCAGTTCACCTGCGCCGTCGGCGTCAAGCTCTCGCCAGCGCTGGCCCGCGGCCTATCGCGCGAACGCCTGGACGCCGCATTCGAGCGCCGCCGCGTCGCCCTGCAGGAAGCACTGGGCCTGCCCTTCCCGGGCATCACCATGTGGCACAGCGATACCGTCAGCGACCACGGCTACCAGGTGCTGCTCCAGGACGTGCCCGTCGCCACCGTGGCCTTGCCGCCCGGCAAGCTGCTGGTGCCACAGGCCGAGGACGATGCGACGCTAGCCGCGCGTTGCGAGGCGCGCGGCGCGGCCGGCGGCTTCGAGAAGACCTGGTGGCTGTCCGCCAGGGAGGCGGCCGACGTACCCCAGGCCTGGTCCGTGGAAGAGGTGATCGCCAACGAGACCATCGGCGTGCTGCGCAAGTCGGCCTCCATCTTCGTCGGCATCCAGGAAACGCAATGGGTGCTGGACCAGCTCAACGTGGACTATCCCGGCCTGGTGACCGAGGTCCAGAAATCGCTGTCGGTGCAACGCATCGCCGAGGTGCTGCGCCGCCTGCTCGAAGAGGAAGTGTCCATCCGCAATGCGCGCGGCATCATGGAAAGCCTGGTCATCTGGGGCCCGAAGGAAAAGGACCTGCTGATGCTCACGGAGTATGTGCGCTGCGACATGGCGCGCTATATCGCGTGGCGCGCCACCGCGGGCGGCAGCGCCCTGCCCGCGGTGCTGCTGGAGGCGGAACTGGAGCAGTACATCCGGCAATCCATCAAGCAGACTCCCACTGGCAACTTCCTTGCCTTGCCACCGGAAGAGATCGACGTGATCGTGCAGCGCATCGTCGCGCTGTCGGAGCCGGACGCGAGCGGACGCGTGGCGGGCGCGGCGCTGGTGGCGTCCATGGATATCCGCAGGTATGTGCGGCGCATGATCGAGGTGCGGCTGAACTGGCTGCCGGTTTATTCCTACCAGGAACTCGGCGGCCTGGTGGAACTGCGGCCGCTGGGCCGCGTCGGCATGTAATCGCCATGCGCGTCCTGCGTCCCGCCTCGCGCGCCGCCGACACGCCGGACGAGACCGGCGGCCGGCCGGCACGGCCGTCCCAGGCCTTCGATTTCGCACGGCTGCTGCGGCGGGCGCGCCTGCCCGGCCCGCTGCCCCCCGGCGACCAGGAGGATCCGCTCGCCGCGCCGTCGCCGGCCGTCGTCGTGCCGCCGCTGCCCGCGCCGGCGCAGCACCTGCCCGCCCAGCCGCACACGGACTGGTTTCTTCAGCACAGCGCAGGCAACGACCCCGTGCAATCCCTGGCGTGCGACCAGGCCCAGGCGACGGCGCTCTGCTCGGCCATCGCCGGGCACGTGGCGGGGTTCTGCGCCGACCCCGCGGTGGCCAGCCGGGGAGACTGGATGCTGCGCGTCACGCTGGACCCGGTGCTGCTGCCCGGCTGCGTCCTGCAGATGGACCTTTCGTTTCTCAGGCTCGCCCTTCGCTTCGAAACCCGGGAGGCCGACACGCGGGCGCTAGTGTTGCGCCATGTGGACACGCTCGAAACCAACCTCACTGCCCTGTTGCGGCAACACGCCATGGTGCACGACCTGGAGATCACGGTGTGGTAGCGCACGCGACTGACACGTCACGCCCCGAGGCGCCTGCTGCTGGCGGGCCGCCCGCCTGGTCCCCCCTGGCGGGCAGCCTGCCCCGCCACGCACCGGATGACGCCCGCCTCCTCAAGCTGACGCATGACAGGCGCCTGGCGGCCTTGCTGCGCACGCTGCCGGCGCTGGAGAACACGCGCCTGGAATTGTCGTCCCCTGCCCCGGGCGCCCGGCCTCGCGTCTGGGTCCTGCTGGGCCACGCCAACGACGCGGGCTGGCTGGGGCTGGATGACGCGACGATGCCTGCGCTAAGCAGCCTGGCGACGCCGCGCCGGCAGGGCGATGCCGACGCCCACGCCGCACTGGGCCGCGCCATCGCCTCGCAACTGTTGTCACCGCTGCTGGCATTCCTGCGCACCCTGGGCCTGCCTGCCCTCGATGTGCTGGCCGTGTCAGGCACGGCCCCGGCCCTGCCGGCCTGCACGTTGTGGCGGCTGGCGCTGAGACAGGGCGAGGGCAGGCCGCTGGAGGCCTGGTTCCCCACCCCGCCCGCCGGCTGGCTGGACGCGGTCGCGGAGCGTATCGCCGCCTGCCGGGGCCCGACCGGGCTGGAGACCTCCCGGCTATGCCTGCCGGCATGGCTCGTCCTGGGCCGCCAGGCGCAACGCATCCGGACACTGAGCGCCTTGCGCTCCGGCGACATCCTGCTGCACGTGATCGATCCCGAGCCTGCGCGTGATATCGCCGCGCACGCCCCGTTCAATGCCACGCTGCGCTGGGTCGGCGCGGCCACGCCGCGCACCCGGCGCTTTCTGCAAGCCGCGGTGCGGGTCGACGGCGCCCAACTCACCCTCCAGGAGGCCCCCCGCATGACCCAGGAACTGAACGAGGACTTGCCCGATCCGGATGCATCCGACAGCGCCGTGCCGCTGGACGAAGTGGAGCTGCCGCTACAGATCGAGGTGGCGGCCATGGCCCTGGCTGCGGCCGACGTGGCGGCCCTGCAGCCGGGCCAGGTCCTGACCCTGCCCGCCACGGTGCGCGACGCGCGGGTCCGGCTGACCGTCTTCGGCCAGCAGGTCGCCACGGGTGAACTGGTGTGCGTAGGCGATCACCTGGGCGTGCGCATCCGCGCGACGGAGCGCCCATGACCCAGCTTGGAGACCTGACTGGCCTGATGCTGGCCGTCATCGCGATCAGCCTGCTTCCCTTCGTCGCGATGGTGGTCACTTCCTACGCCAAGATCGTGGTGGTCCTGGGGCTTCTGCGCAATGCCATGGGCGTGCAGCAGGTGCCGCCGAACATGGTGCTCAACGGCATCGCCATCCTCGTCTCCATCTACGTCATGGCCCCCATCGGCAGCAAGGCGATGGAAGTCCTGCAACAGAACAACGGCCGGGAAACGAACCCGACCCAGCTCACCATCGACGTGCTGGGCGCGGCGCGCGAGCCGTTCAGGGAATTCCTCATCAAGCACACGCCCCAGCGCGAAAAGCAGTTCTTCCTGCATGCCGCCCGCAGCGTATGGCCCGAGGACATGGCCGCCAAGCTGAACGAGAACGACCTGATCGTGCTGGCGCCCTCCTTCACGCTGTCCGAGATGACGGACGCCTTCCGCATCGGCTTCGTACTGTACATCGCCTTCCTCGTGGTCGACCTGGTCATCGCCAACATCCTCCTGGCGATGGGGCTGAACCAGGTCCAGCCCGTCAACGTCGCCATACCGTTCAAGCTCCTGCTCTTCGTCCTCATGGACGGCTGGTCCACGCTGATGCATGGCCTGGTCATGACCTACCGGTGAACGCCCATGGAAGTCGAAAACCTGATCAGCATCACCACCGAAGGCCTGCTGCTTTGCCTTTACGTCTCGCTACCCGTCGTGCTGGTGTCGGCCGTCACGGGCCTGCTGGTCGCGTTCGTGCAAGGCATCACCGCGATGCAGGAAGCCATGCTTGCCCACCTGATCAAACTGCTGGTGGTGACGGTGACCATCGCGCTCGGCGCCGCGGCGGGCGGCATCGCCATCCTCCGCTTCGCCGAGAACCTGCTCATGCGGGTCGTGCCGTCGTGAGCCGTCGCATCGCCGCAGGACAGGCGGCCGCCTCCTTCGCCCCGGAGCACGCGCAGCTGCGGCAGACGCAAGGCCGGCGCACGCAGTTGCGGCTGCTGGCGCGCCGCAGGCAGGCGATGCGCCTGCACGACGACCTGCTCATCCGTGACGCGCAGCATGGCATTCCCCACGCCACCGTGGCGGACGACAGGCGCACGCGCCGCCGGGAACTGCTGGCCCGGCTGTCGGCCAGGCGCGCGCAAGCCGCTGGGGCCGGCGACACGCAAGCGCCGCCGCCCGTCCCGTCCGCGGCGCCGTCGGAACCTGGCGCCACGCCACCGGAAACACCCCGCCCGCAAGACCTGGCGGCTTGGCGCGACGCCCCGCCGCCCGCCGCCGATACGGGTGGGAGGGCGCCGCTGGCCGTCGGTGAACGCAATGCCCGGCAGCAGGCCGGCCACCAGGACGACGCGGACGAACGGCGGGAGGGCGCAGGCGCCGAGCCGGCAACGGGCGCCGGTCGCCGCCGCACGATCGCCGTGGGCCGTGCGCGCGCCGCCGCGCCCCTGCGGCAGGCTGGCGACCTGCAGCAGTTCCTGTGGGCGCACCATCGCGATGCGCTGACCGCGCTCCCCATGATGGCCGATGCCTGGGCCCGCGCCTTGCTGCACGCCATCGACAGCGCGGGCGCTTCCCGCTCCTGCGTCGACGCGGCGCTGGCCTGCCAGGAAGACCTGCTGGCAGCCTGGGCTCGCCACGGCGAACGGCTGGAGGTGAAACAAGGCGCCTTGCTGCAAGCCTTTCTGCCGGCGCTGCGCGACCATGCGCCCGCGCCGGATGGCGGAGCCGGCAGGCCATATGCCCTGTTGCCGCTGCTCATGATCAGCGGCTTGCGCCCGCGCACACCCACGCAGTTGCGGGAGACGCGCACGCGCGTGCGCAACCAGCGCCTGGCTCGCCTGCCTCCGAAGGAGCGCTGAGGTGCCTTCGTTCCCGGATCGCTCGCTTCGCATTGCGAGCCAGCCCTTTCCCTTCCGCCGCTAGGATGGCGGCACGAGATGCCACAAGGCGGAGCACGATGAAACGATTACGCGTACTGACCGGCATCCACGCAGGCGTCTCCGTCGTCCTGGGCGTGGGACGGGTGCGCGTGGGCCGCGACAGCCAGTCCGACATCCTGATCTCGGACTGGACGGAAGCGGACGTCATGCTGATCGTCCCGCAGGAGGGACCGGTGCTCGCCCACGCCGTCAGTGACGCGGGGGACGCCGGGGACGCGGCGGACAGCCTGGCGCTCCCGCCGGCCGGCGACGACCCGGCGCGGCCACTGCCGGACTACGCCGCGCAGCGTCACGGCGAAGTCGTCTTCTGCATCGGCCCCGATGACGAACCCTGGCCGCCGGACGTCACCTTGCTGCAGGCCCTGTACGGCGCCGGCCCCGCCAGTGCGCGGCGCACGCCATCCCGCTGGCGCACGCCCGCGCTGGTAGGCGTGGGCGCGCTGGCTTGCGGGCTGGCGGCGGTGTGCGCGTTGTTGCTGATGTCCGAAACCGGCCACGCCCTTGCCGTGCCGCCGGCGCAGGATGCCAAGGCCAGGCAGTTGCTGGCCACGCGGCTGCAAGCCGAATTCGATCACCAGGGCTGGACTGACCTGCACGTGCGCACGCAGGCGGGCCGGCTCCAGGTGCATGGCTACGTGCCTAACCTCGCCGCCGATGCGCGCGTGCGCGACGTGCTGCGCACGCTGGGCGCGACGGAGGCGGAACGGCGCTACCGGGATGCTGGCGGCGACGCGCAGGCGCTGCGCCAGATGCTGGCCCAGCACGATATCAAGGTCAGCTACACCGGCGAGGGCCGCTTCCATCTTGCCGGCAAGGTGGCCTCGCTGCCTGCCTTCGAGGACGCCCTGACCCGCGCGCGCGGCGAGCTGGGCAACCCCGAGGTCCGCATCACCACCGACATCACGCAAAAACCCGACAGGGCTCCCGCACTGGCCTATGTGAACGTCTTCGCCACCGACAACCTGCGCGTGGCGCGTACGCCTGACGGCACCCGCCACGTGTTCTCCGCCACCTCGCCGGCGGAGACCGCCGGGCAGCCCGACGCGCCCGCCAGCCCGTCGCTCGGCACGCCCGCCAGTCCGCCGCCTGCGGCGCCCGCCGCCGCCGCAACGCCGGCCATCCACGTCCTGTCGCCGGACGCGGACATTCCCCCAGCGGTCGCGGCCGCCACGGCGGCCCAAGCCGCCGCCCCGCCGCGGCAAGCCGAGGCCAGGCCTGCCGCCGCCCCGGCGGCCGCCAAGCCCACCCGCCGCAAGGCCCGCGCCACCTATGTTCCGCCCCGTCCGCCCTTTCCCGAGGACGGCCGCTACGTCGGCCTGCCCAGCATGTCGGGCGCGCCCTGAGCCGGCCAGCGCCCACCTTCCACGCGCCCATCCTGATAGAGGTCATCCGCCATGTTCGACGATATCCAGTCTGCCTCCCGCGCCATGCAGGCCAGCGCCCACTACGACGCGCCCGGCCTGGCCAGCCAGATCGCCGCCATCGACCAGGCCCTTGCCGCCAGCGCCGAGAAAGTCGACGACGCCCTGCGCGCCACCGACGACGCCGCACGCCGACAGGCCTTGCGCACGGTGTACCGCGGCCTCCAGGCGTCCCGCCGGGGAGCGAGCCGTCTCGCCGACCTGGCCCAGTCCTAGACCGCCCGGCCAGCATGTCCCGGCGGCGCCTCGGCGTCGCCGAGCATCCTCCTCTGGTCAATCGCCAGAGGCCTTTTCCCTTCACCCTTCCTTTTCAGTGAGGTCTAACTATGGCAGCAGCAGCAGGCGCCGCGACCGGCGCAGCCGGCGGCATCATGAGCGCGATGATTCCCGCCATGACCGCGATGGCGGAAATGCAGGTCACCATGTCCCTGACGCAGGCCGTTCTGGATATCGCCAAGACTGGCGCGTCCGACGCCGAGCGTTCAGCGCAGAAGACCTGATCCGCGTCCAGCGGCGGGACGGGGAAGGCAGGTGGACATTGGCCAGTTCGAGGCGGTGCTGCGCGACCTGGCCGAGTGCGTCGACCTTCCCTCTCCCGACCCGCTGCTCAAGACGCGTGCGCTCGACATCGAGGGCTTCGAGGTCCGCTTCGAGTATTTCGAAGCGGACCCGGCCGCGATGTATGTCAATTTCCACTACGGCACCGTCACCGCCGGCCGCACGCTGGCGCTGTTCCGCTTGATGCTGGAAGCCAATCTGCTGATCTACGCCCAGGACCAGGCACAGTTGGGACTCGATTCGGACACCGGTGGAACGGTGCTGATCCTGCGTCTGGGCCTGACACACGAGCTCAGCGGCGAAGTGCTGGTCGAGACGATGGAACACTATGCCGAGCACGGCCGATACTGGCGCAAGAACATCATCGAAGCCAGCGACGAAATGTTTGCGGGAATCGTAAGTGGCGACTATAAATGGTTAAAAGCCTGATTTCTGGCAGGCAATGGTGGGGGACATCTTGAAATTGAGTCTTTGCGATGCGCAGCCGCATCACTAGCCCGAACACGGCCCAAGCCGCGGGACAGGAAGACCCCGCCGGCCGGCCCGATGCCCTTGCCAGCCGGCCCGGGGCAGATCGCCCCGTCCCCGCCGACGGCGCGCTTGCCCCGCTGAAGGCCAAGCCCGCGCCCAAGGCGCAGCAGGCCGAGCCCAATACCGAGAGGCGCGTCTCGCTGCCCGCCGTGCCCGGCAGGCTGCCCCTTGCCCCCCCCCCCTCCGCCATCCTTGCCTCCAGCCGCCCGGCTGCCACGGCGCAGGCTCGGCTCGATGCGCTGGAACCCGCGCTGGTCCAGCTCCTGGGCTCGACCAATGGGCATGCCAGCCATCTCGCCGAACGCCTGGAAGTGTTGACCCGGCTGGTCGAGAAAGGCGTGTCGCAAGTCGAACTGGGCGACGTGCTCGACCGGACTGACGCCATCCTGGAATCGGCCATCGAGTTCGAGCGCGCCGAGATCATCGACAAGGCGCAGTGCCGGGACATCACGGATTACGTCACCGCCTTGCGCCAGAAAGCCGAGGAATGACACCGGGGGCGATGCCGGCCGGGCCGTCCGCGGCCTGGCCGGCATCGCCCGCGTCAGAGGTTGATGACCCGTGGCGTAAGCAGGAACAGCCGTTCGCGCTGCGCGCTGGTATTGGTCTTGTGGCGGAACAAGGCGCCGATGAGCGGAATATGGGACAGGAAAGGTACGCCCGTCTCCCCCTCTTCGGTCTGGTTCACCTTGTAGCCCGCGATCAGCAAGGACTGCCCCTCGTTGATGAAGGCCGAGGTGGTGATGTTGGTCGAGGTGATCACCGGGATGTTGTCCACCGACTGGCCGGTGATCCTGCCATCCTGGATGACCACATCCATCTTGACCTGCACCCGCTCGGTGTCCTGCACCACCATCGGCAGGACATTCAGGGACACGCCGGTCGTCACGGTGAACAGGTTGCTGGCCGCGAATCCGGCCACGCGCACGAAGAACTGCTGGTTGTTGTCCATCCGCGCCTCGAGGTTGTCCAGGGTGGTCACTTTCGGGCTGGCCTGGATGCTGGCGCGATTGTCCTGCTGCAGCGCCGAGATCCGCGTCATGATGTAGCGGCCCGCGTCACCCACGACGGCCGAGATCGACGCCCCGACGGGCGCGGCCGCCACGGCGCCGCCGCCGGGCAGGATGACCGTGCCGAAATTGGGCGCCACCCGGCCATCGAAGGCATTCTGCGCGCCGCCCGTTCCCGTCTGGAAGTCGAAGCGGCTGCTATGGATGCGCCAGTCCACGCCCAGCTGCCGCAGCGCGCCTTCCTCGATGTCGATGATATGGGCTTCGATCTCGATCAGCCTGGGCTTGACGTCCAGACGCTCGATCAGCTCGGCGTACTGATACATGCGGTCCGGCGTGTCGCGCACCAGCACGGAATTGGTGCGCTGGTCCGGACGGATCACGGGCAGGTCCTGGCTGCCGCCAGGCAAAGGCGGCGCGGTGCCGCGCGCGCCCGCGATGTTCTCCAGCGCCGGCGACGGCGTGCCCGCCAGGCCGCCCAGCACCGAGTTCGGCATGTTGCCGGCCAGGCCAGGCAAGGGACCGTTGCCGGGCATGCCCACGGCATTGTTCATGGGCCGCAGATTGCTGATGTCTCCCATCGCGTCGCCCCGGGGAATGGTCTTGCCGCCGCCCTCGTCGGGGTGGAACATGCCGCTCAGGACCTTGGCCACCCCGGGCAGGAAGACCGAGGAGCCGCCCAGCGCGACGGTTCGGTCCATGGCCCAGGCATGCTTGAGCGGGTACACGCGGATGACCGTGCCGCTGCGGTGCCGCGCCTCTTCGTCCAGCCGCTCCGCCACCGATTGCACGAGGCTCACGTAGGCCTGCGGGCCGGTGACGATGACGGTCTTCTGCCGGCTGTCGTAGGTGATCCGGAACCGGGTATCCAGCACGCCCGTCGAAGTCAGCACGTCGCGCAGGTCACGCATGGTGGCGTGATTCAAGCGCACCAGCGTGCTCTTGACGTCATCGGGCGGCACGACATGCAGGATGCTGCCGTCGTAGTACCAGACGAAGCCGAAAGTCGAGGCCAGCGTCTCCAGGAAACGCTGGGGCGGCATGTGGAATTCGCCGCGCACGGTGCCGCTGACATCCTTGGAGATGCGCGCCGTGATGCCCTGGCTGGCCGCCAGGTCGCGCAGGACTTCCTTCACGTCCTGGCCGTTGGTGGTGTAGTCGACGCGGTTGCTGACCCAGCGCACGGGCGCCGCGTGGGCGCCCAGGCTGCAGACGAGCAGGGCAAGGAAAATGAGCCGTTTCACGATGTTCATGTCATCCTGCGGGAAAGATCGGGGCTGCGGAAGGGCGGGCATCGGCGGGGCCAGGGCACGAAGCCCGAGTCGCCGTGATCGACGTGTGCGTACTGTATGCCCGGGGATGGCGGCTGGCGCGGCGGGATCGGACGCGGCTTCGCATGCGGCGCATTGGCTTCGCAATTCGCGACAGGTGCGCGCGGGACTTCTCCATCATGGGAACATCGCCACGGAAACCGCCACGTGCCCTCCTCCCGTCCGCTCTCCCCCTCCGCGCTCGATATTCGCCAACCAGACTTCGGCGAACGCGCGCCAGCCACGCCGGCAGGCCCCGTCGAGGTCCCTGCGCGCGGCCGGCCCTCGACGCGCCCGCCTTCGCCGACGGGGCTGGACGGATTGGAGGCCTTGCGCCAGGCCCGTCACGATCAACATTCACCCCGGCCCGATCGCAACGGGGGGCGCGATCCCGATCCTGCCTCGCCCCTTCCCACGGCCCGGTCCTCGCGCGCGCCCTCGCCGACCCGCATGCGCGCCCGGCTGCCCTCGATGGAACCGCCGCCCCGCCTGGAACTGCCGCCCCACTGGCAACCCGTGCCCCCCTTCGAACCGCCGCCCCGCCTGGAACACGACGCCGATACGGCGTCCTTCTCGCGACGCTTCCCGACCATGGAGGAAATCGAGGATCGGGAAGGCGGGCGGCCCCAGCGGCTGGGCGCCGACCGGGCGCCGTCACCCAGCATGCACGGGCACGCGCCCGTGCCTGACGCCAGGACGGAAACTTCCTTCGTCCCGCCGCCACCGCGCCGCTCGAACTCGATGCCGGCACGCCCCCGCAACAGGACAGATGCAAGGGTGGACGACGGCACCCACGCCGCGCCCGCCCCACCCGAGCCGGGGACCCCGCCTCGGCCGTACTCGTCGCGCCCGCCGCACATGCCGGACGCGGACACGGGCGCGCGCCCCGGCATGGGCCGCCACGACACCCGCCCGCCATCCATCGAGCAGTTGCTGAACCAGCTGTCTTCCCTGGAAGCCAGCGAGAACGTCGACACCAGCAACATGACCGAATCGGAAAAGATGCGGCACCACCAGGTCACGTTCGCCAAGATGCAGATCTACCAGGCCCTGCTGGGCGCGGTCATCGACATCGTCAAGAGCCTGGCCAGCGGCATCGAAAGCGCGGCGCGGCCGCCGCGTTGATGGCGGCGCGCCGCTGTCTTCGCGCGGGCTAGCGCGCTTTCGGGTCTGCAGCGTGCGCAGGCCGCGCAAGGTGGGAGGATGGTTCCGGGACGTTGCAAGGCCTGTCCGGACACGCCGCGACAACGACCGTCCATTCCTACCACCCCTGTCTTCTCCGAGGTTTCTCATGGTCCCATCCCCCTCCGTGGGCAGTTCGTCCACCCCTCAGCCTGCCATCGCATCCTCGTCCGCGGCACCGCCGCCCCCGCCTCCCGTCGTTGCCAGCGCACCCAGCAGCAGCCAGCATCTCGGCCTGCTGAAAGGACGCGCGGCCAAGGGAGCGCAGCCCAACCGCCCCCTGGGCAAGCCGCTGCCGGTCGCCGAAAGCGCGGGTACGTCCAAGCCTCCTGTCTTTGCCCGCGCCAATCTGGCACGCGCGAAGTTCTGGGCAAAGGACAGTCCCATCTACGCGAAGATCATGACCGCGCTGAACGAGCCTCGCATCGAGGCATCCTTCGCCGCCACGCTGGAAGTCAATCTCGGCAATATCCGGAAGAACTACCGTAAAGGCGCCGACAAGCTGGGCGCGCACGTGGAAGCCGCTGCCGTCATCAAGGCCGACGCCTATGGCCTGGGCGCCACGACGGTCGCCAAGGCGCTCATGCAGGAGGGATGCCGCACGTTCTTCGTGGCGCGCACCACGGAAGCCATCAAGTTGCGCAGCGAGCTGCGCGACGAAGACCATCCGCTGGCCGACACGGTGAAGATCCACGTCCTGGACGGCCTGCTGGCTCATGTGGAACCGCGCGTGCTGGTCGAATACGACATCTCTCCCGTCCTGAACTCACCTGCGCAAGCCAAGCGCTGGAGCGACCACGCGGCGAACTCGCCGACCGGCAAGCTGCCTTGCATCCTCCAGTTCGACACCGGCATGAACCGCGCGGGCATGACCGAGGCCGAAGCCGAAACGATGATCGCCCAGTTGAGCGGCACGGCGGGCCCGGACGCCGCCGGCAGCCTGGAGCAGGAAAGGTATGCGGGCCTGGAAGTCACCCACATCATGACTCACCTGGCGAAGGCAGGTGAGGCTGCGCCGCGTCCCGGCGAAGGCAACGACGCCACGCGGCAGGCGGGAGAAACCAGCCAGGCCCAGCTCGCACGTTTCGAGACGCTTTGCCAGCATTTCCCGCAAGCCAAGCACTCCATCGGCGCATCGTCCACCGTCTTCCTGGAACCTGCCTTCCACAAGGACATGGTCCGCATGGGCGGGACCTTCCATGGCCAGGCGCCGTTCGAAGCGGATACGAACCCGCTGCTTCCCACGATCACGCTGGTGACCAGCCTGTCGAAAATACACCAGCTGAAGGCGGGGGAAGGCACGGGCTACGGCCTCAGGTTCACGGCCCACCAGGACATGCCCGTGGCGACCATCCCCCTGGGATATGCGGACGGCCTGCCTCGCCGCGCCCACGGCAACGCACCCGCCGACGCCGGGCAACCGGAGGCCTTCGTGCTGGTGGAGGGCCGCTACCGCGCCCCGTTCGTGGGCGCCACGTCGATGGACATGTCGACCATCGACTTGAGCGCGGTTCCGAAGGCGTTCCACCACGAAGGTGCACGCGTCACCGTGATCGGTCCGCACGAGGCGAGCGGCCAGGGCATCACGCCTGATCACTTCGGGGACAGCGAAGGCACCAACGCGTCGGAGTTGCAGACCAAGATCACCTCCCGCGTCCGCAAGACCTATACCGACCAGGCCTGATACCGCCCACGCCACACCTTGGCCTCTCCCTTCGGGGAGAGGTTTTTTTTCGGCGGGCCGTCCCAAGGCAAAAAAAGGGTGGCGCCCGACAAGCGCCACCCTTCCCGACTGCCTGGCCGGCTATCGCCGGCGTGCCTCACGCCTGATGCGTGGAAGGTATCGTCTGCGGGTCCCGCTGCGACAAGGGAATGTCGACCTCGGGCACCGTCAGGGCCAAGCTTTCGTCATCCTCCGTTCGCGGCCCGGGCTGCGCCGAGCCGGCGTTGGCGAACGGCTCGTACAGCACGCAATTGGTCGCGCCGATGATGATGTCGGCCACCGCCTTCGACAATTCCGGGTTGTTCGCCAGCACATCCGAACGTTCGGCCATCGCCACCATGCCCAGCGTCATGGACAGGATGCCGGTGCGCACCGCCCACGGCCCCATCGCCGCGTTCTTCAAGTGCGCCGATTCCGCCTCGACGGTCAAGCCCAGTTGCAAGGGATGGGACTCCCTGCCCTGCTCCGCGTTCTGGTTGAGCCAGGAGCGGACCGCGGGAATGCTCTGGAACATCAGGTCTTCCGCGCATTCCCCCACCCAGTTGATGACGCCGCGGGTCACCGCGTTGGCGATCACCGTGCCGGCCGCCGTGCCCGCCAGGGCGGCCGCCGGCCCCGACGGCGAGGCGAACTCGGTCATGCCCCGGTTCACCAGCGCCTGGTCGATGCCGTAGAGCACCGAAATGATGGCGAAGTGCTTCGCGTCCATCGCGTAGCCCTGGGTGGTGTGCTCCGCCATCGCCGGGTTCACGAAGCGCAGCAGGCAGTT
Source organism: Orrella dioscoreae (assembly GCF_900089455.2). Taxonomy (NCBI): domain Bacteria; kingdom Pseudomonadati; phylum Pseudomonadota; class Betaproteobacteria; order Burkholderiales; family Alcaligenaceae; genus Orrella; species Orrella dioscoreae. The sequence goes on along the minus strand of NZ_LT907988.1, from coordinate 621,849 downwards.
GGAGAACAGGTCGCGCCACGCCGTGTAGGCCGTGAAGGCCACCATATTGGCGGCAGCGGTGGACGTCCCCCCCGTCATGGCGCCCGCGACGCCCACGGCCAGCGTGCCCAGGCCCATGATCGCCCGTGAGCGCACGCTGGTCGACGTCTGGGTGCCGTGCGAGCGGTCACGCATCCAGCCCAGCGCCTGCGACGCGACCGCGGCGGCGGGCATCCCCACGCCGACCATGGTTCGCACATTGCTGCTGGCATTGGTCGCCTCGAAGGCTGCCTGCACGCCATGGCCGATGAACTGGCGCAGGATCGTGGGCAACAGCACCCCGGCGGCATTGCGCACGGCCACGTTGGCGACGGATGCGCCGACCTTGGACGCCGAGTGCGTGAACTCCTCGTTGGCCCCTACCTTGCGCAGCACGGCGGTCAGCAGCGAGGCCGCACGCTTGAAACGGCCGACTGCCTCGGTGTCGCCGTGGGCCGGCGGAAAATCGGGGGACTCGGCGGCATCCTGGATGACCGCCGCCACGATGTGCATGCCTTCTTGCTGACCCGGCACCGCGCGGATCGACAGGGAGTCGCTCGAGGCGGCACGCGGCGCGCGGATCGCCAGGGGCGCGTGCATGGGCGGCGCTTCGCCCGAGATCGCGCGTGCCACGCCTTCGCCCGACAGGCGCAGCGCGGGAGGCGGGCTATCGCTCCGCGGCGCTTCATGCACCTGGATCTCCGCGGAATGCACCGAGCGGGGCGGCGTGCGGGACTTCCGCTTCCCCGACACGCTGCCGGAACCGTGCGCGGCAGGCGTCTGTGGACCAGGCTCCGGCGCATGTTCCTCGCGCACCGACTCGCGGGATGGGCTGCGCACTGGCGTGGAACCGCGAGACGAGCCTTCGATGAATTCCGAGATCGCCTCTTCGCCCCCTTCGGGCAGCGGCGTCCGGGCCGCGATATCCAGCACGTCAGCCAGACTGGCCGTCGTGGCCGCTTCGATCTTGCGCGCCGCGTCCTCGACCTGCTCGGGCTCGATGTCGGCCTTTTCCAGGGAGGCGTCCAAGGGTTTGAAAATGCTGGACAGATTGCTATGGATGCCCGCGACCTCGCGTTCGTCGGCCGGAGGTTCGGTGCTGGACGATGCGCTGCGCGCGTGCGAGCTGGCGCTTGATGCGGGCCGGGTGGGCGAAGGCGGCCGCCCGACAGGCAAGGAGGCGTTGGAACGACGCGGCGTTGGAGCGGAGTGCACGCTGCCTGCAGTGTTCCGCTCCGCAGGCTGCGGCGCAACGGCATGCAGGTCGGGCGTGCTGGAAGACGAGATATTGGGCGTGGGCATGAGAGCGGTCCTGGAAAGGGAAGAAGAGGAAAGGCCGGTCCGCGAACGGACGCAGGCCTTGCCAACCCATTCTTCCCGCTCCACAGCCCCCGGGCGTTCGCCCAGGCGAAACACTGCGTCCACTTGCGAAGACGCGGGCCCACCGCCACGCGCCTGGCGCGCGCCTGACTCAGGCGCGCGCCGCCTCGCTACTCAAGGCCTTGCGCAGCCTGCCGGGCGGCAGGCCATACAACTGCTGGAAATGGCGGATGAAATGCGACGCATCGGAGAAACCCGCTTCATGCGCGATCGCCGAGACCGGCAGGTCGCTGCTTACCAGCAGCCAGCGCGCGAAACGCAGCCGGGTGCGGCGGTAGTATTCCGAGGGGCTGGCCCCTGTCTCGTTCAGGAAGACCCGCTCCAACTGGCGGCTGCTGGTCTTCACCAGCCTGGCGATCACCGCGATTTCCAGCGGCGTGGCGATGTTCTTCTCCATCAGCACGATGGCCTGGCGCAGCGTCTTGTGATCGCTGGGCTCGTAGCCCAGCGCGTGCCGGCGCGCGACGTGGGTGGCGCTGTGGTCGGCATCCACCGTCATCTGGTGCACGACCTTGGCCGCCCGGTCCGCGCCGCAATGCAGATGCACCAGCTCGGCCACCAGCTCGACGATGGAAATGCCGCCCGGACAGGTGATACGCCCCGGGCTGAAGGCGTAATGGGCGCGCGTCTCGTAGGGCACGACCGGGTGGCGGGCTTTCCAGTCCTCGACGTGGAAAGGATGGATGCAGGGCGTGTGCCCCTCCAGCAATCCCAGCTCGGCCAGCACGAAGCTGCCCGTGCAGATGCCGATGAGCGGCACGCCGCGCGCATCCGCTTGCCGCAGATAGGACACATAACGCCGGTCGACATCGGCGTCACGCCCCAGCAAGCCGCCGATGACGGCAAGGTAGTCGAACTCGGTCACGTCGTCGAACGGCTGGTCCACCGGGACGCGCACGCCACAGCTGGCGGGCACGCCCTCACCGGGCACGCCCAGGACCGCCCAAGAACAACGGTTCTGGCGGCTCTGGTCGCCGACATCCGCGGCATGGCGCAGTCCGTCGCACAGGCCCGCCAGGGACAGCAGCGGAAACCCCGGCCACAGCAGGATGCCGATGCGCAGCTCCACGCCATCGACGGCGTGGAGCGCCCGCCGCGCAGGCAGCGCGGAACGGTCCAGCTGGTCCACCAACTGGCGGGACGTCAGGGTGGCCGGCCGGTCCGCCGTGCCGGCCATGTCGGAATCATTCAACATGCTCAGGTTCCGGAAGGGTCTCTAGGCAAGCACCGGCCCTAGGGGGTTTCCCGCAATGTCGCTTCTGTTCTATCCGTCGTCAACCCCCTGCTATGAGGCCTGCGCGTTGATCCATATATTGGACCGCGTTGATTATTGATGAAAAAAACGTAGCGAGGTAGGTATGGTTGGTAACGACTTGCTCCGAGTGCAGCGGCTCCGAAAGCAGTACGGCGACACCGAGGTGCTCAAGGACATTTCCTTCACTCTCAAGCGCGGGGAAACCTTGGCCTTGATCGGCCCCAGCGGGTCGGGCAAGTCGACCTGCCTGCGCTGCATCAATTTCCTGGAGCAGCCCAACGGCGGCGACATTTGGCTGGAAGATGAGCTCATCGGCCGCGTCCGCAACGGCGCACGCGAGCGCGTGATGAGCGACAAGGAACTCGCGCCGCAACGGCGCGAAATCGGCATGGTCTTCCAGCTCTTCTATCTGTGGCCGCATCTGACAGTGCGCGACAACGTGGCCCTCGCATCCATCAAGGCCGGCGGCCTGACGCGCAGCCAGGCCTACGAGCTTGCCGAACAGATGCTCGGCAAGGTGCACATGCTGCACAAGGCCGACCAATACCCGGAAAAACTGTCGGGCGGCCAGCAGCAGCGCGTGGCCATCGCCCGTGCCTTGGCCCAGCGCCCGAAACTGATCCTCTTCGACGAACCCACTTCCGCGCTGGACCCGGAACTGGTGGGCGAGGTGCTGGGGGTCATCAAGGAGCTTGCCGACGAAGGCCGCTCGATGATCCTGGTCACGCATGAGATCCGCTTCGCGCGCGACGTCGCGGACCGCGTCATTTTCATGGAGGGCGGCCTGATCGTCGAGGAAGGGCCTGCCCAGGACGTCATCAACCGCCCAGCCCAGGAACGCACCCGCGCCTTCCTGGGCCAGGTCCACGCGGACGGAGGCATTGCTGCCTGATGATGCAACATCTCCCCACCATCTTCGCCACCCTGCTCGACGGCGCGTGGATCGCGGCGCAGATCGCGCTGGGCGCCGCGCTGCTGGCCTTCGTGCTGGGCCTGGCACTGGCGCTGCTCGACGTCTTCGTTCCCTTGCGCGCGCTGCGCCTGGTCATCGCCGCCTTCATCGAGTGGATGCGCAACGTGCCCGCGCTTGCGCATCTCTTCATCCTGTATTTCGGCCTCGCCTCTGTCGGCATCCGCTTCTCGCCCATCACCGCCGCCGTGCTCGGCCTGGGGCTGGTGGGCGCGGCGGTGCTGTGCGAGGTGTTTTCCGCTGGCATGCGCGCCCTGCACATCGGCCAGCGCGAAGCCGCCCTTGCAGTGGGACTCACCCCCATGCAGACCTTGCGGCACATCCTGCTGCCGCAGATGCTCAAGCTCACGCTGCCCGCGGTCACGAACTATGTGGCCCAGCTGATCAAGGACACCTCCATCGCCTCGGCCATCGCCGCCCCGGAAATCATGTTCTGGGCCCGCAACCTGGTGACCTCGACCTTCCAGACTCCGTTGATCTATGCCAGCGCGATCGTGCTCTACGCGATGATCGTCCTGCCAGTCAGCTGGCTGCTGGGACGCCTGGAACGCCGCCTGGGAGTCGGCCAATGATGGAATTTCTTGCAAGCTACGGAGAATACTGGTCCGAGTGGTTTCCCCGCCTGCTGGAGGCGGGACGCGTCACCCTGGCCCTGTCCGCCCTGGGTTTCGGCCTGGCCCTGGTCACGGGCAGTCTGCTGGCGATGCTGTCGCGCTCGCCCTGCAAGCCGCTACGGCTCGTCGCGGCGGCCATCGTGGAATTCCTGCGAGCCGTCCCGCTGCTCGCGCTGCTGCTCGCGCTCTACTTCGGGCTGCCAGCCTTCGGCCTCACGCTGTCCGGCTTCTGGGCCAGCGTGATCGGCCTGGGCATCCAGGGCGGCGCCTACGTGGCGGAGATCCTGCGCGGCGGGCTGGATTCCGTGCACCGCGGCCAACGAGAAGCCGCATTGGCCGCCGGCCTCACGCCAAGACAGGTCTTCGCATACATCATCCTGCCCCAGATGCTGCGGGTCATCCTGCCACCGATGGTGAACTGCTACGTGACCTTGCTGAAGGACAGCTCGTTGTGCGCGCTCATCGCCACGCCCGAACTGATGCTCGCGGCACGTGCCATGTCCAGCGAATACTTCCTGCCGCTGCAGATATTCGTGCTCGTCGGACTGTGCTACTTCGTTATCGCCTTCCCGCTTTCCGTCCTGTCGCGCCAACTTTCCAAACGGCTCTCGCGTGGCCGTCGCTCACTGGGAACCCCATGAATCCGCAAGCAGAAAACCGGATCCCCTCGCTCTCGGACGCCGCCGCGGCCATCGCAGCCGGAAAACTCACCAGCACCGCGCTGGTCACGCAGCAACTGGCGCGCATCGACGCAATGGACCGCAAGCTGCATGCGTATGTCGACGTCTATCGCGACGAAGCGCTGGCGGTGGCTGCCTCGCTCGACGCCATGCAGGAGGCCGGCATCCGCCTGGGTCCGCTGCATGGGGTCACCGTCGCCATCAAGGACCTGTTCGACATCGCCGGCAAGCCGATCGGCGCAGGTTCGCTCGCACGCCCGCCGCGCCGATCCGCGCTCACGGCCACCGTGGTCGATCGCCTGCGCGCGGCCGGCGCCGTCGTACTGGGCAAGACCCAGACCGTGGAGTTCGCTTTCGGCGGCTGGGGCACGAATGCCGTCATGGGCACGCCGTGGAACCCCTGGGACCTCGAGACGCACCGCATTCCCGGCGGCTCCAGCAGCGGCTCCTCGGTCGCGGTGGCGGCCGGCATGGCATGCGGCGCGCTTGGCACCGACACGGGCGGATCGGTGCGCATCCCCGCGGGGCTATGCGGACTGGTTGGATTGAAGACGACCGGCGGGCTGGTCAGCCGCCACGGCCTGATCCAGCTTTGCCCGACGCACGACACGGTCGGTCCCATCGCGCACCGGGTACGCGACGTGGCGCTGTTGCTGGATGTCATCGCGGGCCCCGATCCGCAGGACGCCGCCAGCGTCCACAGCCCAGTGCGCTCGGTCAGCGGCCAGCTGGACGGCGACGTCTCCGGCACGCGCGTCTGGATCCTTCCCGAATCGGAACGGCAGGACATCGAACCCGCCGTGCTGGCCGCCTACGACGGCGTGCTCGAAACGCTGGCCCGCCTTGGAATGTGCCTGGTCGAGCGCGCCCTGCCGCAAAGCCTGTCGGAATCCATGCGCATCGCGGGAGCGCTGATGAGCGCAGAGGGGTTCGCCCACCTGGGCGACCTGTTTGAGCAGGATCTCGTGTTCGATCCTCACGTGAAACGCCGCATCCTGGCAGGGCGCGACATCCCTGCCGCGCAATACATCGGCCTGCTGCGTCTCAGGGAACAGGCAAGACTGGCCATGCTCGCGGCCATGGAACCGGTGGACGTCTGCGTCATGCCCACCAACGCCATCACCGCCATCTCCGTGGCGGAGGTCGATGAGTCCATGACCACGCTGTCACGTTTCGGCCGCTTCGTGAACCTGCTGGATCTGTGCTCCGTGGCGGTTCCCGCGGGCTTCTCGCACGAAGGCCTGCCTATCTCCGTGCAGTTCGTCGGCCGGCCCTGGCACGAGCCTCAGGTGCTTCGCATTGCCCGGGCCTTCGAGGATGCGACACGCTGGTATCAGGTCATGCCGCAAGGCCTGGAAGAGGCATTCGTCACCAACCGCCCCGCCGCGGCCTGAAACGCCCTGCCAGCGACGTGGCCCGCATGACAAACGGCCTCTCCCTTGCGGGAGAGGCCGTCCTGTTTGCGCAGCGCAACCAGCGCGTTCAGCTACCCGACTGCGCGGGCACCGTCGGCGCGGGCGCGGCGCCCGGCTGGGTGGCGCCGCTGGGCGCGGGCTCGGCGGCGGGATCGTCGCCACGGATGGCCGCGGCGATTTCCGCGGCGGCTTGCGCGTTGGGCGTGCCGAAGGCCAGCACGCCACGATCCAGCGGCTCGGAAATGCGCGGCGCGGCGACCAGCTCGCGGTTGATCACCAGCGCCAGCATATTGCCCACGTTCTTGCTGCTGATCTCGCTCAGCTTGCGCGCACCAGCGTCGTTGAAGCGCAGGCCCACGAAGTTCTGGCCCTGCTGGTCGACCATGGCGGCAGCCTCGACGAGATCGCCGCGAGTCAGGACCGGCGTGCGCTGGACGTACAGCTTGCCATCCTGCAAGGGCACTTCCAGCAGGCCGGCTTCCTGCTTGGTCTGGGCAATATAGAAGCCCACCTGGGCTGCCGAGGCGGCCGCCTGCGCCGCCGGCGTGGCGGGCGAGCCAGGCTTGGCGGCTGGTGCCGGTTGGGCCTGGCCCGGCGTGGCAGGCGCGCCCGCGGCACCGGCGGATTTGTCGGAAGCGGTCTGGCAACCCGCCAGCACCAAAACCAGCGCGGCCGCGACCGGTGCCAGGTAACGCTTGTGGGTGTGCATCATGCTCGGCCTCTTCTCTTCTGAATGGAAACAATGTCGTCGGGCCCACAGGCCCCAGACGGAAAAGTGTAGCGGGGCGCGGCCTGCCTATCGGGTATGCGGCCGTGCGGGGTTGCGTCTGAATGTAAGCCCGCCCGATGCGCGGGACAAGCCCGCGTGCTGCAACGCAGCACCGGCAGCGTTCGACGGGCCGGGGCCGCGCGCCCTATACTTCGCGTTCACGCAGGGGTACTCCCGCGCCGCGCCCGCGGCGCGCAAGGGGGTTGAGAGAGTCCCTTCGTACCAGTACGGATAATGCCGATGCTGGGAGCGATAGTCCGGTTGCGCGCACGCATTCGCCCGTGCGCGTCCGGATTCCGTCCCTATCGGCTCCAACCAACGCTTTCGTTTGGAGCTACACATGAACGCCAATCCCAAGTTCCTGGCCGCCACGGCCGAAGTCGACTCGGCCGCCGTCGCGCCGCTGCCGCAATCGCGCAAGATCTACCAGCAAGGCTCCCGCCCCGACCTGCGCGTGCCGTTCCGGGAAATCTCGCAGGACGACACGCCCACGATGTTCGGCGGCGAATCGAACCCGCCCCTGACCGTCTACGACACCAGCGGTCCCTATACCGACCCCTCGGTGCAGATCGACATCCGCCGCGGCCTGCCCGCCCTGCGCCAGGCCTGGATCGACGAGCGCGGCGACACCGAACTGCTCGCCGGCCCGACCAGCGACTACGGCAAGGAACGCCTGCTCGACCCGAAGCTGACCGCCATGCGCTTCGACCTGCAGCGCCCGCCGCGCCGCGCCAAGGCCGGCGCCAACGTCTCGCAGATGCACTATGCCCGCCGCGGCATCGTCACCCCCGAGATGGAATACGTGGCCATCCGCGAAAGCCTGCGCCGCGAGCAATACATCGAGACCCTGCGCGCCAGCGGCCCCGATGGCGAGAAGCTGGCCCGCCGCCTGCTGCGCCAGCACCCCGGCCAGTCCTTCGGCGCGGCCATCCCCGGCGAGATCACCCCGGAATTCGTGCGTGACGAGATCGCGCGCGGCCGCGCCATCATTCCCGCCAACATCAACCACCCCGAAATCGAGCCGATGATCATCGGCCGCAACTTCCTGGTGAAGATCAACGCCAACATCGGCAACTCCGCCGTCAGCTCGGGCATCGGCGAGGAAGTCGAGAAGATGACCTGGGCCATCCGCTGGGGCGGCGACACGGTCATGGACCTGTCCACCGGCAAGCACATCCACGAAACGCGCGAGTGGATCATCCGCAACTCGCCCGTGCCCATCGGCACCGTGCCCATCTACCAGGCGCTGGAAAAGGTCGACGGCAAGGCCGAGGAGCTGACCTGGGAGATCTTCCGCGACACGCTGATCGAGCAGGCCGAACAGGGCGTGGACTACTTCACCATCCACGCCGGTGTGCGCCTGCCCTTCATTCCCATGACCGCCGACCGCATGACGGGCATCGTTTCGCGCGGCGGCTCGATCATGGCCAAGTGGTGCCTGGCGCACCACAAGGAGAGCTTCCTCTATGAACGCTTCGAGGAGATCTGTGAAATCATGAAGGCCTACGACGTCAGCTTCTCGCTGGGCGATGGCCTGCGCCCGGGCTCGGCCTGGGACGCCAATGACGAGGCGCAGTTCGCCGAACTGAAGACGCTGGGCGAACTGACCCAGGTGGCATGGAAGCACGACGTGCAGGTCATGATCGAAGGCCCGGGCCACGTGCCCATGCAGATGATCAAGGAGAACATGGACCTGCAGCTGGAACACTGCCACGAGGCGCCGTTCTACACGCTGGGGCCCCTGACCACCGACATCGCGCCGGGCTACGACCACATCACCTCGGGCATCGGCGCCGCGCTCATCGGCTGGTACGGCACCGCCATGCTCTGCTACGTGACGCCCAAGGAACACCTGGGCCTGCCCAACAAGAAGGACGTGAAGGACGGCATCATCACCTACAAGATCGCGGCCCATGCCGCCGACCTTGCCAAGGGCCATCCGGGCGCGGCCATCCGCGACAACGCGCTGTCCAAGGCGCGCTTCGAGTTCCGCTGGGAAGACCAGTTCAACCTTGGCCTGGATCCTGACACGGCCAAGGAATTCCACGACGAGACCCTGCCCAAGGACTCGATGAAGGTCGCCCACTTCTGCTCGATGTGCGGCCCGCACTTCTGCAGCATGAAGATCACGCAGGACGTGCGCGAGTATGCCCAGCAGCAGGGCCTGAGCGCCAATGACGCGCTGGCCAAGGGCATGCAGGAAAAATCGGTGGAGTTCGTGAAGAAGGGCGCGGCCATCTACCACCAGCAGTAGGCACAGGGCCTCGCTGGAAAAGGGCCGCGCGCCAGCGCCGGCCTTCATCCGGGACACCGCGGAGCTGGCTTTGCCAGTCCGCTGGTGTCGCCCCCCTAAGGGGGGAGGCGCGCAAGCGCTTCGGGGGGTTAGTCTAATCTGGCGCCAGACATTTCCACCAGGGCTTTGAAGCGCTCGATTTCCTTCAGCACGAAGGCATCGAGCGCGGCCGGGTCACGCAGCGGCCCCACCTGCACGCCCATCTCCTCCAGCTGCTTGCGGATGGCGGGTTCCTGCAGGATCGCATTCACTTCCTTGTTCAGCCGCGCGACGATCTCGGGCGGCGTGCCGGCGCGGGCCGCCAGGCCGTACCACGCCGCCGCGTGCATGCCCTTCAGCCCCACCTCGTCGAACGTCGGCACGTCAGGCAGCACGCTCAGGCGCTCGCCCGAGGCCACGGCCAGCGCGCGCAAGGCGCCGCCCTTCACCTGGCTCAGCGAGCCGGTGTCCAGCATGAAGTCGATCTTCTCGCCCAGCAGGTCCGCCACGGCCAGGCCGCTGCCCTTGTAGGGAATGTGCGTGATCTCGATCCCCGCGCTGTGCACCAGTTGCGCCGCGGCCAGGTGCTGCGACGAGCCCACCCCCGCCGTGCCGTAGTCCAGCTTGCCGGGGTTCGCGCGCGCGTAGTCCAGCAGCTCGCGGGCGGTCTTGAAGGGCGACTTGGCCGGCACCTCGAGCACGTTCGGAATGGAACCGACGAAGGCCACGTGGGCGAAATCCTTGGCCGCGTCGTAGCCGGTCTGGCTGTACAGATGGGTGTTGATGGCGTTGGTGGAACTGGTCGTCATCAGCAGCGCATAGCCGTCGGCCTTCTCGCGCACGAACGCGGCCGTGCCGATGTTGCCGCCCGCGCCGCCCTTGTTCTCGACCACGATGGGCTGGCCCAGCTGCTCGCCCAGGCGCTTGCCCACGATGCGGGCGATGACGTCCGTGGCGCCGCCAGGCGCCCAGGGCACGACCAGGCGGATGGGCCGATCGGGATACTGCGCCTGCGCGCAGGCGGGCATGGCCACGGCCAGGGCGCCAGCGGCGAAGAGAGGGGCAATGAAACGCTTGACTGACATACTTGTCTCCCATTCTTATTTGAAACGTCAAAGAATTGTCCGCCAGACCGCGCCATCTGTATATGGAATAATCTCGCGGCTTTCTTTTCCCAGGAAGACCCACAGGATCCAGCCATGCCGATACTCGGATTGGGGGTGCATGTCCTCATCGCCCTGTTCTTCGCCGTTCACGCCGTGCGCAGCGGCCAGCAGACCTACTGGCTCTTCATCCTGTTCTCCTTTCCCTTGCTGGGCAGCCTGGTCTATTTCCTGACCATCTACCTGCCCAGTTCGCGGCTCGAGCGCGGCGCCCGCCGCGCCGTGGCGGCTGCCGGCCGCGCGCTCGACCCCACCCGCGACCTGCGCGAAGCGCAGTCCGCCTATGACTACGCGCCCACCGCGCAGAACCAGATGCAGCTGGCCGCCGCGCTGCTGGCAGCCGGCGATGCGCAGACCGCCGCGCAGCACTACGAGGACTGCCTGAAGGGGCCCTTCGCCACCGACATGGAGATCCGCCTGGGCGCCGCCCGCGCCTTCCTGGCTTGCGGCCGCAGCGCCCAGGCCGTGGCCCATGCCGAAGCCATCCGCCAGGCCCAACCCGATTTCCGCGCCGAGACCGTCAGCCTGCTGCTGGCCCGCGCCTATGCCGCCGACGGCCAGGAAGCCCGGGCCCAGGCCGAGTACGAAGCCACCCATGCCCGCTTCGGCACCTTCGAGAGCCTGGCCGAATACGCCATCTGGGCCGCCGAGGCCGGCCGCGCCGACCTGGCCGAAAGGCTGTATGCCGAGGCGCGCCAGACCATCACGCGCTGGAGCCGCCCTGTCCGCACGCAGAACCAGGCGCTGATCCGCCGCCTGGAAGCCGCCCAGCGCGGCGCGTCAGCCTAGCCGCCCACGGGGCGGGCATCGCGGCGCAGTACACTGCGCCCTTTCCCGACGCCCTTCCGATACGCTTCATGGCCCTGCGCGCAACCATCTACAAGGCGGACATCAACGTCGCCGACAACGACCGCGGCTACTACGGCAGCCACGCCGTGACCGTCGCCCGCCACCCTTCCGAGACCGAAGAGCGCCTGATGGTGCGCCTGATGGCGTTCGCGCTGCATGCCGATGCCGAGGACACGCTGGCCTTCACGCGCGGCCTGAGCGAGGCCGACGAACCCGATCTTTGGCGCCTGGACCTGACCGGCGCCATCCAGCAGTGGATCGAGACGGGCCTGCCCGACGACCGCCGGCTCATGAAGGCAAGCGGCCGCGCCGACGAAGTCGTGGTGTATGCCTATGGGCGCAGCGCCGACATCTGGTGGAACGGCATCAAGAACAAGGTCTCGCGCGCGCGCAACCTGAAGGTCTTCATCCTGGCGCCCGAGGCCACGCAGACGCTGGCCGCCCTGGCCGGGCGCACCATGACCCTGAACATCAACGTGCAGGACGGCACGGTGTGGGTGTCCGCCGACAAGGGCGAGGCCAGCGTCGAGATCGGCATCCTGCGCTGAAGCGCAGGCGGCACGAGCCTGACCCCGATGGAGATCGCCGGCTACATCGCCATCGCGCTGGGGGTAATCTTCATGATCTCCGCGCTCTACGCGCAATCGGCGCTGTCGGCGCTGCTGGACCACTTCCGCCATGATCCCGAACTGCTGAAGGAAACCGGCGCGATCTCGGACCTGTATTTTCTTTTCGACCTGCTGCAATGGCGGCACGGGTTCGTGAAGTACCTGTACCGGCATCCCGAACCGCCGGCCGCGATCGCCGCGGCGTTTCCCGACTATGCACGGCTGAGGAAGATTTCGAACGTGGTGTATGCCTTGAAGATCGGGCTGGGCGTCTATCTGCTGGCGATGTTCGTGGCGATGTCGGTCATCCGATAGCCTCTTCAAAGAAACGGCGGCCCGCAGCCGCCGTGTCATCTCCACCTGCCTCTTTCTTTATTCCCTGGCCGGCACCCCGTCATCATCGTCCAGTTGCTCGGGGTCCAGCCTGCCGATCTGCTTGTTGGCGATCACGGTGATGCCCCACATCACCACGCCCAGCGCCAGCAGCCAGCCCGCCACCTGGTACTGGATGACGTCGCGGCCCGTGATGGGCGTCACCAGGAACAGGCACGCCGCCGCGCCCAGCACCGCCACCACGGTGTTGGTGCGGAAGTGCTGGTGCTCTACCTTGTGGCGGCGCAGCACCAGCACGGCCACGTTCACGAAGGCGAACACGCCCAGCAGTAGCAGCGCGGTGGTGCCGCCCAGCGCCTTGATGGCCTGCGATTCGACGTTGGCGACCAGCACGATCAGCGCCACGCCCAGCACGGTGGTGAAGACGATGGCGGCCCAGGGCGTGCGGGTACGCTGGTGCACGGCAGCCAGGAAGCGCGGCAGCACGCCCTGGCGCGACATGCCGTACAGCAGGCGGCTGGCCATCAGCATGTTGATGAGCGCGGAGTTGGCCACCGCGAACATCGAGATGATGGGCATGATGGTGTCCATGGGCAGGCCGGGCGCGGCGCGCTCGACCACCAGCACCAGCGGCGTGTCGCTGCCGGCGAGTTCGCCCACGGGAATCAGCGCCACGGCGCAGATGGACACCAGCACGTAGATGACGGCGGTGATGCCCAGGCCCGTCAACATGACTTTCGGGAAGATCTTGTGGGGCGCGTGGGTTTCCTCGGCCATGTTGACCGAGTCCTCGAAGCCCACCATCGCGAAAAAGGCCAGCGCCGTGGCGGAGGTGATCGCCAGGAACACGCTCTTGTCCTCGGGCGTGTCGAAGGCCACGACGCGCGAGAAGTCCGCCTGGCCGCCCGCCATCGCATAGAAGCCCAGGCCGATGACCAGCAGCAGGCCGGTCAGCTCGACCAGCGTCAGCACCACGTTGAACTTCACGCTTTCCGAGACGCCGCGGAAGTTGATGACCATGATGAGCAGCATGAAGCCGACCGCGCCCAGCATCACCATGTTGCCGTCCGCCTCGATGCCGAAGGCCGCGAACATGTTGGCGGCGAAGGCGTTCGAGGCCGTGGCCGAGGACGTCAGCCCCGAGCACATGACGGTGAAGCACACGATGAAGGTCAGGAAGTGCACGCCGAAGGCCTTGTGCACGTACAGGGCGGCGCCCGCGGCCTTGGGATACTTGGTGACCAGTTCCAGATAGGAGAAGGCGGTGAGCAGGGCCACGCCGAAGGCCACGAGGAACGGCGCCCAGGCCGCCCCACCCACTTCCGCCGCCACCTGTCCGGTCAGGGCATAGATGCCGGTGCCCAGGATGTCGCCGATGATGAACAGCAGCAGCAGCTTGGGTCCCATGACCCGCTTGAGCGGGGTGTTGTCTTGCGTCGTCGTCGCGTGATCCGTGGTGGCCATGTTCCCCTCCAGCCTTGAACGGCGGGGGACATGTCGCGCACTCCCGCCTTGTGCACCGATTCTAGAAGCGCGGATGAAAGCCAAATGCAAGCAACGCTGCAAGCAAAGGTCACAATTGTTGGATTCCTACCGGAAAATCCAGCATTCCGAAGCCAGCACTGACGCGCCGTAACCCGCGCAGCATGGCTGTTACACCCGCGCCAGGGAATGGCAACACATGGCAGCAAACCTGCGAGCACTCCCCCCGGACAGGCGGCGGCGCCTCTAGAATGCCAACACGCAATGCCCGGCCCGCGTCGCAGCCACCCCAGTGAGCCAGACGGCCAGGCGAGATCAAGGAGTCCGCCATCGCCTCCGCTCACCTCCAACAGAGACTGGCCGTCCGCGGGCTGCTGCGCTTGCCATGGGCGCCGGCATTGCTGGCGGGGGCGGTGGTGTTGGCCGCCTGCCTGGCGGGGCTGCTGACGCGGCCGGTGGGATTCCTGGCCTTTTTCTGGCCGGCCAATGCCCTGCTGCTGGGGCTGATGATCCGCGTGCCTGGCACCGCGCGTCCGTCCGGCTGGCTGGCCGCGGGCGCGGCCTATATGGCGGCGGACCTGATCATCGGCACGCCATTGCTGACGAATGTCATCCTGAACGCCGCGAACCTGGCGGGCGTCGGCCTCGCCTATGCGGTCTACACCCGGCTGCCACCCGGCCTGCGACGGCTGCGGCATCCCGCCTCGCTGCTCCATCTCACGCTCGTGGCTGTCGCGGGCGGCGCCGCCGCGGGCGTGATCGGCGGCCTGGCCAACCCGATCCTGTTCGGACGCAGCGTGATTTCCGGCTGGGTATTCTGGTGCGTCACGGAGATCGTCAATTTCATCGCCATCCTGCCCGCGCTATTGAGCGCGCCCACCCTCGCGGCGTGGCCGCGCGTGCGCGCGCAACTCGCTCGCACGCGCTGGACGGATTACCTCCCCGTGCTTGCGCTGGCGCTTTCCTGCCTGGCGGCACTGCTGATAGGGGGCCCGGGTACGCTGGCCTTCCCGGTGCCCGCGCTGCTGTGGTGCGCGCTGGCCTATCCCGTCTTTCCCACGGCGGTCCTGACCTCGCTGTTCGGCTTCGGCACCTTGTCACTCGTCGCCGCCATGCCCGTCTTCGACGTGGCAGCCTCCCAGGCGACAAGCGACCTGATATCGGCCAGGCTGGGCATTTCGCTCGTGGCGCTCGCCCCCATCATGCTGGCAATCGCCATGCAGAACCGCAACAGGCTCATGGCCCGGCTGCAACACCTGGCCGCCCACGACACGCTGACCGGCGTGGCCAACCGAGGCGCCTTCCAGGCGCGGGCCCAGGCGCTGCTTTCCAGCCGCCACGGACCCGCCGCGGCGCTGATGATCGACCTCGACCACTTCAAGAGCGTGAACGACACCGTCGGCCATGCGGGCGGCGACGCCGTCCTCGTCACGTTCTCGCAGCGCGTGGCGCAATGCCTGCGCAGAGACGACGTGCTGGGCAGAGTGGGGGGCGAGGAGTTCGCGGTCTGCCTGCCCGACTGCCCGGCACGGGACGCGATTGGCATCGCCGAACGCATCCGCGCCGCGGTCAAGCAGCCCATACGGCTGAGGGACGGGCGCCAGTTGACCGTGACGGCCAGCGTGGGCCTGTCCACGACGGACGGTACCGCTCCCGTCGCGCTCGAGGCCCTGCTCGCCGAGGCCGATGCCCGGCTCTACGACGCCAAGTCACGCGGCAGGGACCGCGTGGAAGGCATCAGCCCAGGCTAGAGGCCAGCACGCGCTTCAGCGCCGCCTCGGGCTCGCCGCTGCGGCGCGCGTAGTCGGCAAGCTGGTCTTCGCCGATGGTGCCCACGTTGAAGTACTGCGATTTGGGATGGCTGAAATAGAAGCCCGACACCGCCGCCGCCGGGAACATGGCGTAGCTCTCGGTGAGCTGCATGCCGATTTCCTCGGGCGCCAGCGTGTCGAACACACTGCGCATCACGCGATGCTCGGGGCAGGCAGGATAGCCGGGCGCGGGCCGGATGCCCTGGTACTTCTCGGCAATCAGCGCCTCGTTGTCCAGGTCCTCGCCGGGCACGTAGCCCCACAGGTCGCGCCGCACCCGCGCGTGCAGGCACTCGGCGAAGGCTTCCGCCAAGCGGTCGGCCAGCGACTTCAGCATGATGGCCGAATAGTCGTCGCCGGCGGCCTCGAATTCCTTTTCCTTCTTCTCCACGCCCAGGCCCGCGGTGACCGCGAACATGCCGATGTAGTCGACCAGGCCGCTGTCGCGCGGCGCGATGTAGTCGGCCAGGCATTTGTTCTCGACGCCTTCGCGCTTGACGCCCTGCTGGCGCAGGTTGCGCCAGGTGAAGAGCACCTTCTCGCGCGTCTCGTCGGCATAGACTTCGATGTCCTCGTCATTGACGCGGTTGGCCGGATGGAAGGCCGCCACGCCGCTGGCGGTCAGCCAGCGGCCGTCGATGATGCGCTTGAGCATGGCCTGGCCGTCCTCGAAGACCTTGCGGGCCTGCTCGCCCACCACCTTGTCCTCCAGGATGGCGGGGTACTGGCCGAACAGGCTCCAGGTCTGGAAGAAAGGCGTCCAGTCGATGTAGCGCGCCAGCTCCGCCAGGTCGTAGTGCTTGAACGTGCGGCGGCCGATGAACTTGGGCCGCGGCGGCGCATAGGCCGACCAGTCGATGTCCGGGCGCGCCGCGCGCGCCTCGGCCAGCGGCATGAGCGGCGTGGCCTTGCGGTTGGCGTGGCGGCGGCGCACGTCCTCGTAGTCCTGCTTCAGCTCGTCGATATAGGCCTGCGCCTTGTCCGACACCAGGTTCTGCGCGACGCCCACCGAACGGCTGGCGTCGGGCACGTAGATCACCGGGCCGTCGTAGTGCGGCGCGATCTTCACCGCCGTGTGCACGCGGCTGGTGGTGGCGCCGCCGATCAGCAGCGGCGTCTTGCGCTCGGCGAAATACGGGTCGCGCTGCATCTCGCTGGCCACATAGGCCATTTCCTCGAGGCTGGGCGTGATCAGGCCCGACAGGCCGATCATGTCCGCCTGCGCTTCCTTGGCGGCCTCCAGGATCTTGGCGCAAGGCACCATGACGCCCATGTTGACCACTTCGAAGTTGTTGCACTGCAGGACGACCGTGACGATGTTCTTGCCGATGTCGTGCACGTCGCCCTTGACGGTGGCGATCACGATCTTGCCCTTGGCGCGCACGTCGCCGCCGGCCGCCGCGATCTGGCGCTTCTCTTCCTCGATGAAGGGCACCAGGTGGGCCACGGCCTGCTTCATGACGCGGGCCGACTTCACCACCTGCGGCAGGAACATCTTGCCCTCGCCGAAGAGGTCGCCCACGATGTTCATGCCATCCATGAGCGGGCCTTCGATCACCTCGATGGGCCGGCCGCCGCGCGCGGCGATCTGCTGGCGGATCTCTTCCGTGTCCTCGACGATGAAGGCGGTCAGGCCGTGCACCATCGCGTGGGCCAGGCGCTTTTCCACCGGCTGCTCGCGCCAGCTCAGGTCTTCCTCGCGCTTGGCGCCGCTGCCCTTGACCGTGTCGGCGAACTGCACCAGCCGCTCGGTGGGCGTGCGCGTGTCGTCGCTGTCCTTGCGGCCCACAGGCGTCTCGCGATCCAGGATCACGTCCTCCACCAGGTCGCGCAGCTGCGGCGCCAGGTCGGCATAGACGCCCAGCTGGCCGGCGTTGACGATGCCCATCGTCATGCCTTCGCGGATGGCGTAATACAGGAAGACCGTGTGGATAGCCTCGCGCATGGGCTCGTTGCCGCGGAACGAGAAGCTGACGTTGGAGACGCCGCCCGAGATGCGCGCATGCGGCAGGTTGTCGCGGATCCAGCGCGTGCCTTCGATGAAATCCACCGCGTAGTGGTTGTGCTCGTCGATGCCGGTGGCGACCGCGAACACGTTCGGATCGAAGATGATGTCCTCGGGCGGGAAGCCCACCTCTTCCACCAGCAGCTGGTATGCCCGGCCGCAGATGTCCTTGCGGCGCTGCAGCGTATCGGCCTGGCCTTCCTCGTCGAACGCCATGACCACCACGGCCGCGCCATAGCGGCGGCACAGGCGCGCGTGATGCAGGAAGGGCTCGATGCCTTCCTTCATGGAGATGGAGTTCACCACCGGCTTGCCCTGCACGCACTTCAGGCCGGCCTCGATGACCTCCCACTTGGAACTGTCGATCATGACCGGCACGCGGGCGATGTCGGGCTCGGACGCGATCAGGTTCATGAAGCGCGCCATGCAGGCCACCGAATCCAGCATGGCTTCGTCCATGTTGACGTCGATGATCTGCGCGCCGTTCTCGACCTGCTGGCGGGCCACGGCCAGGGCCTCGTCGTACTTTTCCTCGCGGATGAGGCGGGCGAACATCTTGCTGCCGGTGACGTTGGTGCGCTCGCCCACGTTGACGAAGAGCGTCTCCTCGTCGATGTTCAGCGCCTCCAGGCCCGACAGGCGGGTCTTGACCGGCACCTCCGGCACGACGCGCGGCGTGAGCGTGCGCACCGCCTCGTCGATGGCCTGGATGTGGTCGGGCGTGGTGCCGCAGCAGCCGCCCGCCATGTTGACCAGCCCGGCGCGCGCGAACTCCTCCAGCAGCGCCGAGGTGTCGGCCGGGGTTTCATCGAAGCCGGTCTCGGCCATGGGGTTGGGCAGGCCGGCGTTGGGATACACGCAGACGAAGGTGTCGGCGATCTTGGCCAGCTCGGCGATATAAGGACGCATCAGCGCCGCGCCCAGCGCGCAGTTCAGGCCGATGGTGACCGGACGGGCGTGGCGCACCGAGTTCCAGAAGGCCTCCACCGTCTGGCCCGACAGGATGCGGCCCGAGGCATCGGTGACGGTGCCCGAGATCATCACGGGCAGGCGCACGCCGCGCGCCTCGAAGACCGCCTCCACGGCGAAGATGGCGGCCTTGGCATTCAGCGTGTCGAAGATGGTCTCGATCAGGACGATGTCGATGCCGCCATCGAGCAGGCCGTTCATCTGCTCGACATAGGCCTCGCGCAACTCGTCGAAGGTGACGTTGCGCGCGCCGGGGTCGTTCACGTCGGGCGAGATCGACGCCGTCTTGGGCTGCGGGCCCAGCGCGCCGGCCACGAAACGCGGGCGCTCGGGCGTGCTGTAGGCGTCACAGGCCTCGCGCGCCAGCTGCGCCGAGACCTTGTTCAGTTCGTAGGCCAACTCCGGCAGGTCGTAGTCGCCCTGGGCAATCGAGGTGGCGCCGAAGGTGTTGGTCTCGATGACGTCCGCGCCAGCGGCCAGGTACTGGCGGTGGATCTCGCTGATGACGTCGGGACGCACGAGCGACAGCAGCTCGTTGTCGCCCTTCAGGTCCTTGTGGTGATCGGTGAAGCGCTCACCCCGGAAATCGGCCTCGCCCAGCTTGTAGCGCTGGATCATCGTGCCCATCGCGCCATCCAGGATCAGGATGCGGCGCCCCTCGCCCAGCAGGCGCGCGAACTCGGCGCCGTGGGTATAGGACTCGGGAGGAAAGGGCAGCGAGGGGAAGGGCATGTGTGGACCAGGTGCGACGAAAAGGCCCGCCACGCGCGGCAGGGCCAGGAAAATCAATCAGTTATCGTAACAAAATGATGACGCCGTGATAGAGTCTCGCCCCGAACCGGTGCTTTCGATGCACGGCGCGCCCGGCAGCAGTTCATGACGGCGCGCCTCGCATCGGGAAAGTTCAAACGGGAAACAGGAAGAGGCCGCCCGCCGCGTCGTCGCGCCGCAACGTCTCCAGCCTGTGCTGCCCCCGCAACGGTCACTCCGCGCGCTGCCGCCGCGGACGAGCCCGATACCGGCCGGTTCACCACGGAGGATGCCCCGCGCCTGCCGCACACGCTCGGCTGCGCCCATGGCGCGGCCACCCTCCATGTCGAGAATGACGTGCGGGGACGCGCGTCCACCCGAGGTGACTCCTTCCATGAAACGCACTGCCCTGCGCCCCTACGCCGGCGCCGCCCTGCTCGTGGCGCCGCTGCTGGCCCACGCCCAACCCGCCCCCGCGCCGGCCCAGCTGGACTCCGTGACCGTCACCGCCTCGCGCGTGGCCGCGGACACCGACAGGCTGCCGGTCGCCTACGACATCATCACCGCCCAGGACATCGCCAACAGCAGTGCCCGCAACGTGCAGGAGCTGCTGTCGACGCAGACCGGCGTGCACCTGCTGAACAGCTCGGGTTCCAGCGACCGCCAGACCATCGACCTGCGCGGCTTCGGCATGACCGGCTCCAGCAACACGCTGGTGCTGATCGACGGCGTGCGCCAGAACGACAACGACCTGTCCGCGCCTTCGCTGGGCGCGGTCCCGCTCGCCAGCATCGACCGCATCGAGATCATCCGCGGCAGCGGCGCGGTGCAGTACGGCGGCGGCGCCACCGGCGGCGTCATCAACATCATCACCAAGACCGGCTTCAACGCCGAGCACCGCGTACAGCTGTCCCACACCGTGGGCAGCTACGACCTGCACCAGACCGACGCCTCGGTGGCCCTGCACAATGAGCGGGTTGCCTTCGACGCCTACGGCCAGGTCATGCGCACCGACAACTACCGCGACAACAACGCCGAGCGCCGCGACAGCGGCGGCGCGAGCCTGGCCTTCCGCCACGACGGCGGCCAGATCCGCGGCTACGTGCGCACCAGCAGCCAGAAGCTGGAATTGCCCGGCGCGCGCGGCGTGCCCAACGCCATGGGCGAGGACGAATATCACAACGACCGCCGCGGCGCGACGACGCCCGACGACTACGTGCGCCTGCACACCGATGCCTTCGGCCTGCAGGCCGAACAGCGCATCGGCACCGGCACGCTGTATGCCGACCTGGGCCAGCGCGACAAGCGCCTGTATGGCCTGAGCTTCGGCAGCACGGTGCGCGAGCAGGATCTGGACGAAAGCACCGCCAGCGTGCGTTACCGGCTGCCCTTCAACGGCGGCCACAGCCTGGTGGTGGGCGCGGACTGGCAGCGCGGCACCCTGGACGGCGAAGAGCGCAGCGCCTTCGGCGACTCGGCCTGGCGCACGTCCCAGACCCAGCGCGGCATCTTCGGCGAAGTGCAGATCCAGGCGACCGAGTCGACGACCGTGACCGTGGGCGGCCGCCGCCAGGCATCGGACGACCGTATCACCGTGCGCCAAGGTTTCGCCCCCGAATCCGACCAGTCGCACCGCCTGGGCGCCTGGCAGGCGGGCGTGCGCCAGCAGCTCGGCAATGACTTCAGCGCCTATGCCCGCATCGGCCGCAGCTTCCGCATCGCCAACGCGGACGAGCTGATGTCGCTGTTCGGCCGCGACCCGCTGATCCCGCAGACCTCGGTGGACAAGGAAATCGGCGTGGACTGGCGCTCGGGCGCCACCCGCGCGCGCGTGTCGTTCTTCCAGTCGGACCTCGACAACGAGATCCACTTCAATGCGCTGGACGGCGGCGGCTTCGGCTCGAACGCCAACCTGCCGCCCACGCGCCGCCGCGGCATCGAGATCGAAGGCAGCCACGCGTTCAGCGACGCGCTGTCGTTCAACGCCAATGCCACCTGGCTGCAGGCCCGCTTCCGCGAAGGCACCTTCGCGGGCGTCGACCTGGCCGGCAAGACCGTGCCGCTGGTCCCCACCTGGATGGCCAATGCCAGCGTGACCTGGCGTCCGATCTCCGAGCTCGCGCTGAACCTGGGCGCGCAGTACGTCGGCAAGACCCGCCTGGACAACGACCAGGCCAACCAGTTCCACGCCCGCCTGCCGTCATACGTGCTGGTCAACGGCCGCGCCAGCTACCAGATCACCAAGAACGTGGAAGCCAGTTTCGCGGTGAACAACCTGTTCGACCGCAAGTACGCCACCTACGGCGTGCGTGCCGGCTCGGTGGGCGAGGCCGGCCGCTACAACCTGTACCCGGCAGCCGAGCGCAACGTCATGGCCACGCTGGCCGTGCGCTACTGAGCATGCCCCCCCCGGTGTCCCGATTGATATCGAACCGGGCGCCAGTCGCGGCGGCGCTCGCCGCCGCGCTGGCCCTGTCCGGCTGGGTGCATGCCGCCGCGCCGGACTCGCCTTCCACGGCCATCCTCATCCTCGATGACGATGGCCGTTCCATTTCTCTGCCCGCCCCCGCGCGGCGCGTCATCACCCTGACGCCCCACGCGACCGAGCTGGTCTATGCCGCCGGCGGCGGCGACCGCCTGGTCGCCACCGTCGCGTCTTCCGACTATCCGCCCGACGCGCGCGCCCTGCCCCGCGTGGGCCTGGGCATGACGACCAATCCCGAAAGCCTGGCTGCCCATGCTCCCGATCTCGTGATCGGCTGGCGCACCGGCAGGATGGATCCCGCCGCCACCGCGCTGGCCCGTCTGGGCACGCCGCTGTTCGTGAGCGCGCCCGGCACCCTGGCCGACATCCCCGGCACGCTGGAACGCTTCGGCGGCCTGCTGGGCACGCAGGCGGTGGCGCAGCCCGCGGCGGATGCGCTGCGCACGCGCCTGGCCACGCTGGCCGCGCGGTATGCGCACAAGCCGCCCGTGCGCGTGTTCGTGCAGATCGGCGAACGCCCGCTCTATACCTTGAATGGCGCGCACATCGTGAGCGACATGCTGCGCGCCTGCGGCGCGGTCAATGTGTTCGCGGACCTGGCCCTGCCCGCGCCGCAGGTCAGCGAGGAAAGCGTGCTGGCCGCGCGGCCCGATGCCGTGCTGCTGGGCGCCGGCCCCGACAGCGCCCGGCTGATTCGCGCCTGGCAGGATCGCGGATTGCCGGCTGCGATGTCCGGCCATGCCTATGCCCTGGATCCCGATACGCTCTGGCGTCCGGGCCCGCGCATGATCGATGCCGCCGAAACGCTGTGCCCCTTGCTGGACGCGGCACGCAGACCGCAAGGCTAGAGGCCCGGCACGGCGCCTGTCCCCGCCCCAGGCGAGCGATACACTGCAAGGCCCCGCCCATCTCGTGCCTGCCATGCATCTCCTTTCCCTGCGTGCCCTGATCGCCTGCCTGGCACTGCTGGGCGCCACCAGCGCCCTCGCCGCACGCGCGAGCCCGGCCTTCATGTGGCTGGGATCGATCTCCGCGCCGCAGGAGTATCCGGTTGAAGTCTACGAAGGCGCACTGATCGCGGACGGCTACAGCTATCCGTTCAGCCCCATCTGGGGACTCATCCATGGCGGCTGGGGACAGCCCGGCGGCGTCATGAGCCTCGGCGCCAGGCCGCAAGCGCTGCCGCACACCTTGCGCATCACCTGGTATGCCGTCAAGGAAAAGGTCTTCTACACCGGCGAATGGCCGCTGGACACCGCAAGCCTGAACGCGCGCTGGGAAGCAGCCCGGCCCAATCCCCGTACCGGCAAGCGCTCGCCCTATACCTCCCTGCTGGTCGGCTTGGGCCCAGCGGGCAAGGTGGTGTTGTGGGCGCACGGCTCGGTCAGCCAGGTCCAAGTGGGCAGTTTTCGGGCACGAGCCACCACGCTCACGCAAGAAGATGCGCGCGAGGATTTCCAGTTCTTCTTCCGCGATGCGTATCGCCATACCGTCCATGCCGAACGCGAGCTTTATGCACCCGCGCTGCTCGCCCGGCTGAAGAAAGAGGGCTGGCCCGATCCGGCGCGCTATGACGCCTACGAGACCCGGTATCCCTGGCAAATCGACGGTTCCCGCCTGGGCCGGCAAGGCCCGATCAGACTGCTTTACCAGGCCTTCAACGGCGACCTCGACATTCGCGTCCCACAAGCGTTGGAGACCGCGCCTGCGCCACGCCCCTTGCCGCGGCGCATCCAGGCCGTCTGGCACGATCCGGAGGGCAGGGAGTGGGTGATGGACATGCACCTCGCGTTCGAAGACATCAAGGCGGCCATGGACGCGCTGGACGGCGCCACCGACATCCGGTTACGCATCGAGACCCATCCGGACGGCCCCCGCCTTTATGCTGTTTCCGCCCGGCAGGCCCTGCAGGTCCGGCTCCAGCATGTCGATGTCGTGACGGATTGACGGCCCGGGCGCCTTTCGTTGCGCAGCGCCCTGACGCGGCCTTATCCAACAGGATACATTTCGATGAAGCAGCACGCGGGCTGGACACTGGTGTTCGGCATGAGCCTGGCATTCACCGCGCAGGCCCAGGACGTCAGGACGCCCACCGAAAAAGAAGCCGCCACCGCGGTTGCCGAGATGCTGCCCGACTACGCCGACTACCTGGACGGCGTGAAGCTGGGCACCTGCATTCCGGCCGTCGCCGCCAGCCAACCGGGCCAGGTTGCCTGCACCGCGGCCATCCGTCTGGGCGCCGCCGCCAACGAAACCCAATTGGACTTCGTGCCTCGGGGCCAGGCCTGGGATGCCATGCCCAGCAGCTCGCAGGACAAACTGCCGTTCCCCGATCCGAAGCTGCACTGATTGCCAGTGTGGGTACAGGGCGGCGCCCGGCCCAACTGCTTTATCATGGGGGTTTCCTTTCGCTGCGGGTCATGCGCCCCGCCGCCTTGCACCCCATCATGACGACTACGGACACTCTGACCATCGCGGGCACCGCCTACGGCTCGCGCCTGCTGGTGGGCACCGGCAAATACAAGGATTTCGACCAGACCCGCGACGCGATCGAGGCAAGCGGCGCCAATATCGTCACGGTGGCCATCCGCCGCACGAACCTCGGCCAGAATCCCGGCGAGCCCAACCTGCTGGACTACCTGCCGCCCTCGCGCTACACGCTGCTGCCCAATACCGCCGGCTGCTACAGCGCCGATGACGCGGTGCGCACGCTGCGCCTGGCGCGCGAACTGCTGGACGGCCACGACCTCGTCAAACTGGAAGTGCTGGGCGACTCGCACACGCTCTTCCCCAACATGCCCGAGACGCTGAAGGCGGCCAGGACGCTGGTCGACGATGGCTTCAAGGTCATGGTGTATTGCACCGACGATCCCATCCAGGCCCGCATGCTGGAAGACATCGGCTGCGTCGCCGTCATGCCGCTCGCGTCCCTCATCGGCTCGGGCATGGGCATCCTGAACCCCTGGAACCTCAAGCTCATCATCGACCAGGCCCGCGTGCCCGTCATCGTCGACGCGGGCGTGGGCACGGCATCGGACGCCGCCATCGCCATGGAACTGGGCTGCGACGCCGTGCTGATGAACACCGCCATCGCGGCGGCCCAGGACCCGGTGCGCATGGCAGGCGCCATGCGCAAGGCCGTCGAGGCCGGCCGCGACGCCTTCCTGGCCGGCCGCATGCCGCGCAAGCGCTACAGCGGCGCGCCCAGCTCGCCCACCGAAGGGCTCATCACCGGCGGCGCGAACTGAACGCCATGGCCAGCGCCTCCCGCGCGCGCGCCCAGGGCGCGCCGATCCCCAACGCCCTCACGATCGCCGGCGTCGACCCCTCGGGCGGCGCCGGCATCCTGGCCGACGTCAAGGCCATGAGCGCCCTCGGCGCCTATGGCTGCGCGGTCATCGCCGCGCTGACCGCCCAGAACACACAGGGCGTCTCGCACATCTCGCCGGTGCCGCCCGCCTTCGTCGGCGCGCAGATCGACACGCTGTTTGCCGACGTGCGCATCGATGCCGTGAAGATCGGCATGCTGGGCCAGCGGCCCGTCACCGAGGTCGTGGCCGAGAAGCTCGCCAGGTACCGGCCCGCCCACGTGGTGCTGGACCCGGTCATGGTGGCGAAAAGCGGCGACCTGCTGCTGGAGAACGACGCGGTGGGCGCGCTGCGCGAGGCCCTGCTGCCCCAGGCCACGCTGCTCACGCCCAACCTGCCAGAGGCCGGCGTCCTGCTCGGCGAACGCGCGGTGGAGACGGTCAAGGAAATGCGCCGCGTGGCGGAAAAGCTGCGTGAACGCATGGCATATTCCGGCCACCGCTGGGTGATGCTCAAGGGCGGCCACCTGCCTGGCCAGGACACCGTCGACCTGTTGCACGATGGCGACCGCATGATCGAACTGCCGGGCCTGCGCGTGGAAACCCGCAACACCCACGGCACGGGCTGCACGCTGTCGGCCGCGCTGGCCGCGCTGCTGCCCCAGACCGGCGACGTGCCCGAGGCGGCCCGGCGCGCCAAGGCCTACCTGACGGAGGCCATCCGCCACGCCGACCTGCTGCAGGTGGGCAGCGGCCACGGCCCCGTGCACCATTTCCACGGCTGGTGGCGCTGAGGCCCGAGCCACATTTCTGCGGCACGTGAAACTAGCCGCTACAATGGCTTGCGACCCCCGCGCCCTGCCGCGGTCGCTTCGCGGGCCGGACACCCTCCCGCCCCCTCCCTCCCCAAGTGCCCGAAGTGCCAGACATGAACGCATCCACTCTGCCCGACGTCGAAAAAGCCCGCTTCAACATGGTGGAACAGCAGATCCGCCCCTGGGACGTGCTGGACTCCAACGTGCTCAACGCCCTCAGCCAGGTGCGCCGCGAACTGTTCGTGCCGCCTGCCGTGCGTGCGCTGGCCTTTTCCGACGTGGAACTGCCGCTGGAAATCAACGGCACCGACACGCACCAGACCATGCTGTCGCCCAAGGTCGAAGCCAAGCTCGCGCAGGAACTGCGCCTGCAGGCCAGCGACTGCGTGCTGGAAGTGGGCACGGGCTCGGGCCACCAGGCCGCGCTGCTCAGCAAGCTGGCCCAGACGGTCGTGTCGGTGGAAATCGACAACCGCCTGAGCG
Organism: Orrella dioscoreae; assembly: GCF_900089455.2. Lineage (NCBI taxonomy): Bacteria > Pseudomonadati > Pseudomonadota > Betaproteobacteria > Burkholderiales > Alcaligenaceae > Orrella > Orrella dioscoreae. Next base: position 595,415 of record NZ_LT907988.1, on the reverse strand, counting down.
CCTTCGCCCAGCAGAACCTGCAGCTCAACCACATCGCCAACGTCAAGGTCGAGACCGGTGACGCCAGCAACGGCTGGGGCTCCACCGAGTACGACGCCATCCTGCTGACGGGCTCGGTGCCTGTCGTGCCGGACGCCTTCAAGTACCAGCTGCGCGTCGGTGGCCGCCTGGTCGCCGTGGTGGGCCAGGGCATGCAGATGACCGCTTGTCGCATCACGCGCACGACGGCCGCGACGTTCGAGACCGAGAACCTGTTCGAGACTGTCATCAAGCCCCTGCGCGGCGCCACCGTCTCCAAGTTCAAGTTCTGACCCCATGCGGGACGGGCTGCGCAAGAAGCTGGTCCTGCTGTCGCTAGTCGGTGCGGGCCTGGTGGGCAGCAGCCTGCCTGCCGCCGCGCAGGACCTGATCCAGTCCTGGCAGGCCGCCCTGGCCCGCGACCCCGTCTATGCCGCCGCGCGCGCCGCCTATCGCGCCGGCCAGGAAAGACTCCCCCAGGCCCGCGCGGCCCTGCGCCCCACCGTCACCGCCGAAGTCGGCGCGGAATACCTGGAGGTGCGCGGCGCCAGCAACCTGTCGCGCGCCGATTCCGGCAACCGCGGCACCTGGGCGCTGGCGCTGACCCAACCGCTCTTCGACCGCGCCGCCTGGGAAGCCATGGACCAGGCCAGGCTGCTGGTGGCCGACAACGAGGTCGCCCTGGCGCAGGCCCAGCAGGCGCTGATCCTGCGGCTGTCACAGGCCTATTTCGACGTGCTGGCGGCCCAGGACACCCTGGCGGCCATCGAGGCCGAGAAAAGCGCCGTGGCCGAGCAACTGGCCTTCGCCAAGCGCAATTTCGAACTGGGCAATGCCACCGTCACCGACACCCACGAAGCGCAATCGCGCTACGACCTGCTGATCGCGCAGGAACTGGCAGCGGGCAACACCCTGGACCTGGCGCGCGACACGCTGGCCACGGTCACCGGGGAGCGCCCGCTGGCGCTGGCCGAACTGCCTTACGAAACCCGCCTGCCCGCCCCCGTGCCCGCCCGCCAGGACGACTGGATCACGCAGGCCACCCGCGCCAGCCTGGCCGTGCAGCGCACGCAGCTGCAGACCCAGGCGGCCCAGCGCGGCATAGAAATCGCCCGTTCCGGCCACTATCCGCGGCTGGACCTGCGCGCCTCGTCGGGCAGCGCCACCAACAGCGGCCTGCAGAACCGCAACCTGCCCGCCAGCCTGTCGGGCCGGCCGCTGGACAGCAACGTCGGCGTGGTGCTCTCCATCCCCATCTATACCGGCGGCGGCACCTCCTCGCGCGTCACCGAACAGATCGAACTGGCCGAACAGGCCCGCCAGAACGCCCTGGCCGCGCGCCTCGAGGCAGAGCGCGACGCACGGCAGTTCTTTTCAGGGGTCACCACGGGCCTGGCGCGCATCCGCGCGCTGGAGGCCGGCGAACTGTCCAGCCGGTCGGCCGTGCAGGCCAACCGCACCGGCTATGAAATGGGCGTGCGCATCAACCTGGACGTGCTGAACGCCCAGCAGCAGCTCTACACCACGCTGCGCGACCTGGCGCGCGCCCGCTACGACACGGTCATGGCCAGCCTGCGCCTGCGGGCCGCCACCGGCACGCTGTCGGAGAGCGACCTGGAAGCCGTGAACCGACTGCTGGTGCCCGCCACCGGCGAAGCCGGCTCGCGCATGGCCGAGCGCGCCCGCGCCGCCCGCCAGGCGACCACGCCGCCTGGCGTGACGCGCTGAACGCGCACGCAGCGCACGCAGCGCACGCAACCGGATCATCAGGGAATCACGGCGGGAACCCCGCCGCAGGGCTGGGCAACAGCCGCGCTCAGCCGCGGATCTTGCCGACCAGCGCCGTGGTGGAGCGCTGGAACTCGAAGGGAATGGCCACCGCGCGCCCGCCCCAGCTTTCCACCAGGGCGGTTTCGGGCAGGACGGCCATGTCGTAGTCGCCGCCCTTCACGATCACGTCCGGACGCAGCAGGTCGATGAGCTGCTCGGGCGTGTCTTCATCGAACCAGGTGACCAGGTCGGTGCAGCCCAGGCTGGCCAACAGTGCCGCGCGGTCTTCGCAGGCATTGAGGGGCCGCTCGGGGCCCTTGCCCAGGCGGCGGGCCGAGGCATCGGTGTTCACGGCCACGATCAGCGTGGCGCCCAGCTGGGCCGCGCGATCGAGATACGTGACGTGGCCACGGTGCAGCAGGTCGAAGACGCCGTTGGTGAAGACCCAGGGGCGCGGAAAGGCGCCCGCGGCCAGCGCCTGGGCGCAGTCCTGCGGCGTCATGACCTTGGCTTCGAAACGCGCCGGCTGTCCGGCCGGCGCGAGGTCGCGTTCGCCCATCAGTTGGCGGCGGGAAGGATGATGCCCGAGCTGGTGGCGTTGCGCACCAGTTCCTTGCGGTAGCGGTTCAGGTCCTGGACCGTTTCGAAGGCGGTGCCCATCAACAGCGACAGGTTGTGCAGGATGCGGCCGCTGACCTTGGTTTCCCAATCCTTGTCGAAACGGATCTGGGTGTCCAGCCAACGCTCCAGCCAGCCGGGTTCCGGCAGCTTGGACTGCACGGTGTCATTGGGGAACATGTCCTTGTTGACGTGCAGGTTGGTGGGGTGCAGCGCCTGGGGCGTGCGGTGGGCCGAGGCCATGAGCACGCCGATCTTGCTGAACGCCATGCGGGCCTGCGCGGCCGAGACCTGGTTCTGGTCGCCCAGCGCGCGCTTCATGTAGCGCAGGTAGGCGCCGGCATGACGGGCCTCGTCCTGCGAGATGATCTTGTAGATGGCCTTGATGACCGGCTCGGTGTGCCAGTCGGCGGCGCAGCGGTACCAGTGGTTCAGGCGCACTTCGCCGCAGAAGTGCAGCATCAGCGTTTCCATGGCCGGCGCCGGATCGAATTCGAAGCGCACGCGGTGCAGCTCTTCCTCGGTGGGCAGCAGCTCGGGCATGAAGCGGCGCAGGTATTCCATCAACACCAGCGAGTGCTTCTGTTCCTCGAAGAACCAGACCGACATGAACGCGCTGAAATCGCTGTCTTCGCGATTGTCGCGCAGGAACATTTCGGTGGCGGGCAGCGCGGCCCACTCGGTGATGGCGTTCATCTTGATCGTGTTCGCCTGCTCGTCGGTGAGCTTGCTGCGATCGAAGTCGTCCCACGGAATGTCGGCGGCCATGTTCCAACGCACCGATTCCATGGATTTGAAGAGTTCAGGATAAAGCATGAGACGTGCCTTTATATCTCTAGAGGTTCCCGCTGATGAGCTGCGCGTGGTGGGCAGGTGGCCAGGGTCCTTGTCTTGACGTCGTACCAGTGGGTCTAACGGTCAGTTTGGGAGTGCCTGCGAAGGTTTCACGCGCGACGAGCGCGGCGGCAGGCCTGGATGTCTAAGAATTAACGCTGCCGCACGACGATCATATGACCATATTTTGAATGTTTTGTTTCACAGAGGGCAAAAATTCGCATTCTCAATTAGGTCGTTCCCTTATTGCGACAACGCCCAGAGGGCGATGGTGATCGCAAGTGCCCCCAGCCCTGCCACGGCAGCCAGCAGCCGGTTGCCCTGCTCGCGCGCGCGGCGCAGTTGGGCCAGCTCGGCCAGCACGGCCGGCGTCAGGTCTGGGCGATCCAGTTGGGCATGCATCAGGCGCGGCAGTTCGGGCAGCAATTGCGCCCACTGGCCGGCTTCCTTCCGCAGCTTGCGGCGCAGGCCGGGCAGGCCCACGCGTTCGTGCATCCATTGTTCCAGATACGGCTTGGCGGTCTTCCACAGGTCCAGTGCCGGGTCCAGCTCGCGGCCCATGCCTTCGACGTTCAGCAGCGTCTTCTGCAGCAGCACCAGTTGCGGCTGGATTTCCACATTGAAACGGCGCGAGGTCTGGAAGAGGCGCAGCAGCACCTGACCCAGCGAGATCTCGGCCAGCGGCCGGTCGAAATAGGGCTCGCACACCGCCCGCACCGCGCCTTCCAGCTCTTCCTCGCGGGTATCGGGGGGCACCCAGCCCGACTCGATGTGCAATTGCGCCACGCGGCGATAGTCGCGCTGGAAGAAGGCCAGGAAATTCTGCGCCAGGTAGTTCTTGTCGAACTCCGACAGCGAGCCCACGATGCCGAAGTCGAGCGCGATGTAGCGGCCGAGCGTCTCGGGCCGGTCCGATACGTAGATATTGCCTGGGTGCATGTCGGCGTGGAAGAAGCCGTCGCTGAACACCTGCGAGAAGAAGATCTCCACGCCCGTGCGGGCCAGCGTCGGAATGTCCACGCCGGCTTCGCGCAGGCGCGCGATCTGGCTGACCGGGATGCCGTACATGCGCTCCATGGTGAACACCGTGGAGGTCGTGAACTCCCAGATCACCTCGGGCACCATCAACAGCTGGCCACGCGGCGTGTCGGGCGAGAAATTGCGGCGCAGCTGGCTGCAATTGGCGGCCTCGCGCACCAGGTCCAGCTCGTCGTGCAGATACTTGTCGAACTCGGCCACGACGTCGCGGGGCCGCAGGCGGCGGCCATCGGGCAGCAGCCGCTCGATGAGGCCCGCCAGCACGCGCAGCAGCTGCAGGTCCTTGTCGATGACCGCGCGCATGCCCGGGCGCAGCACCTTGACCGCCACACGGCGGCCATCGTGCAGCACGGCGAAATGCACCTGGGCGATGGACGCGGAGGCCACCGGATCGGTTTCGAACTGCGCAAACAGCTGCGCGGGCGGCGCGCCCAGCGCGGCCTCGATGCAGGCGGCGGCCTCGGCCGAGGGGAACGGCGGCACGCGATCCTGCAGGCGCGCCAGTTCATCGGCAAGGTCGGGCGCGATCAGGTCGCGCCGGGTGGACAGCACCTGGCCGAACTTCACGAAGATGGGGCCCAGCGACTCCAGCGCCAGGCGCAGGCGCTCGCCACGCGGGCGGCTCGGCCGGGTACCCAGACGGATGACGCGCAGCAGGCCCGAAGCCAGGGGGTGGTTCAGGCCGGTCAGGACGAGGTCGTCCAGCCCATGGCGCAGGCAGACGAAGATGATGCGGACCAGGCGCAGGAACGTCAGCATGGCCGCCTCAACCCCGCGCCGCGGTCAATCGGGCCACGCGGGCCTGCAGCGCGGCCAGGCGGGCAGCGCCGGCATCCAGCGCGGCCTGGGTGTCGGCCAGGTCGCGGCGCCACGTCTGCCACTCGGGCTGGCCCACCAGCATGCGGTTTTCCTCGCTCAGGTATTCGGCGACGTTGCCCGTCAGGCGTTCGCCCGCGACCCGCGCACTGGAGAACATGGCCTTGCAGCCCGCCACCACGCGCACGGCTGGCGCGTCGCCGATCCAGCGGGCCAGTTCGTCTTCCGGATCTGGCCGCAACTGGCGCGCCAGGTCACCTACCACCTGGGCCAAGGCGGCGTCGCCCGAAATATGTGTCATGTCGGCAATGGCATCGCCGCCCGCGCCCGGCAACAGGCGCGCCAGCGTGACGCGCTCGGGCACCACGCCCAGCGTCACGTCGATGCTGGCATCGGCGGCAGCCGGCACCACCGTGCCCGCCGCCTCCACGCTCAGCGCCAGCGCAAAGCCGCCCAGCGTGAAGCGCACGGTCTTGCCCGCATGGCGCGCCAGCCGGTCGCGCGCCCAGGGCTCGCGGGCCAGCACGGCATTGATCGCACGGGCGGCAAGCCGCGCCGGAGGAGGCAGGAAGGCAGGCAACATGAAGAGAAAATGCAGGCCGGATCAAGGACGCCAGCCAAGCGAAGACGACGACACCGCAGTGTAACGTGCCCCGGGGAACAACCCGGGCCGGCCAGGCTCGCACCAACCACGCCGCTGCGCCAGAAAAAAGACACCGCCACAAAAACCAAAGGCCGGGACAAAGTCCCGGCCTACCAGGGGTGCCGCGGAGCCGGCTTTGCCGGTCCGCCAGCACCGCCCCCTTTGAGGGGGGAGGCGCGAAGCGCCTCGGGGGTGGGCCCCACTCAGCTGGCGTATTCGACCGGGATCTGCTGGATGCCGGCCAACAGCCAACCGCCGTTGTCGGGCTTGTACAGGTTCCAGACCTCTTCGAAGCGGAAGGCTTCGGCGCCGGCTTCCTCGCGCAGCATGCCCGAGTAGCGCACGCTGGCCAGGTGGCCTTCCGAGACCTTTTCCACGCCGAGCAGCTCGGCATTCAGCAGCACGACTTCCGTCTGGCTGGTGCCGTCGCGCTGGGCAAGCTGCGGGCTCAGTTCGGCGATCAGGTCATCGGTCAGGTATTCCTGCAGGCGCGAGGTGTCGCCGCTGTCCCAGACCTTCTGGATCTCGATGAAGTGTTCCTTGGACTTCTTCAGGAACTGGGGCGTGTCGAAGTCGGCGCCCGGCAGAAACCAGGTGGGGTCCTGGCCTGCCGTGGGCGCCGAGGCCGCAGCCACCGGGGCGGCGGCAGCAGCGGCAGGCGCCGCGGCGGCGGGCTGCAGCGACTCGCGCCATGCCGGTTGCGACTGGCCGTCGCGGCCGCCATTGTTGCCACCGAAGGCGCCGCCCTGGCCGGCGCCCTGCATGGCGGGGCGCGCGGCGCCACCGCGCAGGCGGCGGATCAGGAACAGCACGGCGAAGACAACCAGGGCGATCAGCAGGGCGCTGGCCAGGAACTCGGCGAACGCGGCGCCCAGGCCCAGGTGCGACAGCAGCGCGGCGATACCCAGGCCAGCGGCGATGCCGGCAATGGGGCCGAACCAGCGCGACGCGGTGCTGCGCGAAGCGGCGCCGGCGGCAGCGCCGGTGGCGGCGGCAGGCGCGGTGGCCGAACGCTGGGCGCCGGCCGTGGGCGCGGCGGCGGGCGGCGTGGCGGCGCGCTGCTGCATGACGTTGGTGGACTGGCGGCCGGCGTTACCACCGCCGCCCATGCGGCGGGCTTCGGCGTCGAAGGTCGTTGCCAGCATCGCCGTACCGGCGAAAGCAAGCAAGGCAGCGGCACAGTAGCGGGAAAGACGCTTGGTGGACATGTCTTGTACTCCTCGGTGACGGACCCGCCCCGCGGGCAGTCGCCAACCTGATTGGTGTGTGAGAGTCAGATTACTGAGGACCGCGCTTGCGCAGCCTGTCAACTCAAATCTTACTCGAAGCTGAACGTTAGTCAAAACCGGAATGTCCGGCCCGGGGCCAGGGGACCGACATGGTACGCGAGACGCCCGCTCAGGGCTCGCCCGCTACGCGCGCCAGCTCCTGCAGGTAGCGCCGCGGCGACATGCCATAGCGGCCGCTGAATTCGCGCGAGAAATGCGCGCCGTCGGCATAGCCGCAATCCAGCGCCACCTGGGTGATGCTGCGCTGGCCCCCCTGCAGCAGCCAGCGGCCATACTCCAGGCGCAGGCGCCGGTAGCAGGCCATTGGCGACTCGCCCAGCGAGGCCTGGAAGGCCCGCTCCAGCTGGCGGCTGCCGATGCCCACGTAGCGGGCGATGGCATCCAGCGAAGGCGGGCTGTCGAGCCGCTGCTCGATGTAGTGCATGGCCTGGCGCACCCGCAGGTCCTCGATGCCGTCCAGGTCGCTGTAGAAATGCGCCTGCGGCAGCCGGGCCGGGCGGATGCCCTGCAGCATCATGTGCCGCACCGCCTGCTGCGCCTTGTCGCGCCCGCAATGGCGCGCCACCAGATAAAGCCCCAGGTCGATGGCGGCAGTGGAGCCGGCGCAGGTGATCAGGTCGCCTTCATCGACGAACAGGCGGTCCACCACCGCGTGCGGCTGCGGATGGCGGGCGCGGAAATCGTCCAGCACGTTCCAGTGGATGCAGACGGTGCGCGACCCCACCAGCCCCGCCTGCGCCAGCACGAAGGTGCCCGTGCAGATGCCCAGCATGCGCACGCGCCGGCTGGCAGCCAGCGCCAGCCAGTCGGCCAGCGGCTGGGGCAGTTTGTCGTTCAGGTAATCGTTGCCGCCGCAGACCGCGATGTAGTCGAACTGGGCAGGGTCCTGCAGGCCGGTGATGTCGGACACCTGCAAGCCCGCGCTGGAGCGGCGCGGCTGCCCGTTCACGCTCATGATCTCCCACGAGGTCGCGATCTGGCGGCTGCGTCCGCCCGGGTCGCCCGCCAGGCGCAACACGTCGATGAGACCCGAAAAGGCCGCCAGCGTGAACTGGTGCAGCAGCACGAAGCCGATGCGCAGCCGCGAGGTGACCGACGCATCGACGGCGTCGCCGTCGCGAACGGGCAGGACGGAAGGCTCGGGTGCAGGGAGGCCATTCATGTCGGAATTATTCAACTTTTTGACCGGCACATTCAAGCTGGCGACGGTCATGCAGGCGCAATATCTCCTTGCGCGCAGCGATGTTCGTTCAGGTTCCAGCGAGCCGTCGGGCCGCCCCAAGGCGAAGCCGCCCCCCTCCGGGGGCGGCAAGCCGAAGGCGCGGCGTGGGGGCTCCCTATACAAACACTTCAAGGGGAAACCATGACTCACCGTGCACACCGCGTTTCGCGGCTGGCCTTGCTATGCCTTACGGGTTTGTTCGCCGTCTCGACGGTGCAGGCCCAGAAGACCGACAAAATCACCGTCGCCTGGTACGGCGGCAATTGGGGCGAGGCGTTCAATGCCTGCGTCGCCCAGCCGTTCACCAAAGCCACGGGCATCGCGGTCGTGCCGGACATCGGCACCTCGACCACCACCCTGGCCAAGCTGCAGCAACAGAAAGCCTCGCCCACGCTGGACGTGGCCTGGCTGGACGGCGGCATCAGCGAACTGGCCGAGCAGGCCGGCGTGCTGGAGACGCTGGACCCGGCACGGCTGAAGAACCTGGGCAACCTCATCGACCGGGCCGTCTACCGCAAGGATGGCCAGGCCTATGCCGTGGGCTCGGGGTTCTATTCGCTGGGGCTGACCTACAACACCAAGGAAGTGCCCGCCGCCCCCGCCTCTTGGCAGGACCTGTGGAAGCCCGAGTACGCCGGCGCCGTGACGGTGCCCTCGCCCGCCAACTCTTCCGGCGTGCCCTTCATCTTCTTCCTGAGCCAGATGCTGCTCACCGGCCCGAACGACTTCTCCCCGGTCTACAAGAAGCTGTCCGCCCTGGACGCGGCGCTCTTCTTCGACAGCTCGGGCGCGGCCTCCAATGCCTTCCAGAGCGGCGAAGCGATCATCGGCGCGCACTTCAACGTGGGCGCCTGGGACCTGATCGACAAGGGCATGCCCATCGGCTTCACCGTGCCGAAGGAAGGCGTCTGGGCCACCGACGCGCGCCTGCACCTGGTGAAGAACGGCCCGAACCGCGAGGCGGCCGAGCGCTTCATCGATACGGCAATGACCCCGCAGGCGGCGGAATGCCTGGCCACGCGCCTGTACCTGGGCCCGGCGGTGCAGGGCGTGAACCTTCCCCCGGAGGTCAGCAAGAAACTGCCCTGGGGCGAGAAAGGCTCGGTGGCGTCGCTGCGCTTCTTCGACTGGAACGTCATCAACGCGCGCCGCGCCGAGGTGACCGAAGCCTGGAACCGCGAAGTCGCCCACAAGCGCTGACGCCAGCAGAGACTGACGATGCCTCACCTTCTTTCCATCGACGGCGTGCGACGCACGTTCGGCAAGCACGTCGCGCTCGACGACATCCGCCTGGACGTCGAGCAAGGCGAATTCATCGCCCTGCTCGGCCCCAGCGGCTGCGGCAAGACGACGCTGCTGCGCGCCATTGCCGGCTTCCTGTCGCCGGACGCCGGCCGCATCGCGATCGACGGCCAGGATGTCGGCGCGCTGCCCGCGCACCGGCGGCCGCTGAACACGGTGTTCCAGAACTACGCGCTGTTCCCGCACATGACCGTGGCGCAGAACGTGGCCTACGGGCCGCGGCGCCAGGGCGCTTCGCGCCGCGAGGCGCATGAGCGGGCGCTCGAAGCCCTGGACATGGTCGGCCTGCGCGACATGGGCGAGCGTCATCCTCGCCAGATGTCCGGCGGCCAGCAGCAGCGCGTGGCGCTGGCGCGCGCCATCGTGAACCGGCCCAAGCTGCTGCTGCTCGACGAGCCGCTCTCGGCGCTGGACCTGAAGCTGCGCAAGCGCATGCAGCTCGAGCTCAAGCACCTTCAGGAGAAGCTGGGCATCGCCTTCATCTTCGTCACGCACGACCAGGAAGAAGCGATGGTCATGGCCGACCGCATCGTCGTCATGAACGGCGGACGCATCGAGCAGGTGGGCAAGGGCGAAGACATCTACCTGCGTCCCCACACCCGCTTCGTGGCCGACTTCATCGGCGAGGCCAACCTGCTGGCCTGCCGTGCCGCCGGCACGGGGATGCTGGCGCTGGGCTCGCAGGAAGTGCCCGTGCCCTGCGCGCAGCCCCTGCCCGCGGGCACGCTGACGGCGATGCTGCGGCCCGAGCACCTGTGCCTGCTGCCTGCTGGCGTGCCCGTGCCCGCAGGCCTGGTCAGCTTGACCGGCACGCTGCGCGAGCAGGTCAGCGTGGGCAGCCACACGACGCTCTATGTCCGCACCGAGGCTGGCGAGCTCGCCGTGCGCCAGATGGGCATGCCGGACGTGGCGCTGCGCGACGGCGACGCCGTGACGGTGGGCTTCGCGCCCGACCGGCTGCACCTGATCGCGGACGCATCATGAGCCGCCGCGCCCAAGTCCTCGCGCTGCTGCTGGGCGCCCCCACCGCGTTCTTCACGGCCTTCTTCCTGGCGCCGCTGGCAGTGGTCGCATTGGCAAGCATCACCAGCGACGGCGGCGGCCTGACGGCGGCGCATTACCTGCGCATCCTGGGCGACCGCTATCACTGGGACGTCATCGCGGTGACCTTCCGCATCGGCGCGCTCACCACCGTGTTCTGCCTGCTGGTGGGCTATCCGCTGGCGTGGTACCTGGTGCGCGTGGTGCGCTGGCAGGCCTGGCGGCGGGCCTGCGTGATCATGCTGGTGGTGCCGCTCTTCACCAGCAACATCGTGCGGTCTTTCGGCTGGATGGTGCTGCTGGGCCGCAACGGGCTGGTCAACGACACGCTGACAGGCCTGGGCCTGGCCGACCGCCCGGTGCGCTTTCTCGGCACCGAGACCGGCATCCTGATCGGCATGGTCTATATCCTGCTGCCCTTCGTGGTGCTGGCGGTCGGCAACGCCCTGGCCCGCGTGGACCGCAGCGTGGAACAGGCCTCGGCCGACCTCGGCGCGGGCCCGGCAGCCACCTTCTGGCACGTGACCTTCCCCTTGACGCTGCCCGGGCTGGTCGCGGGCGCCATCATGGTCTTCACGCTGTCGGTCAGCGCCTACGTCACCCCCGCCCTGCTCTCGGGCGGCCGGCTGTCCGTGCTGTCGATGCTGATCTTCCAGCAATACAGCTCGGTCTTCGATTTCCACTACGGCGGCGCCCTGAGCGTGGTGCTGCTGGCGCTCACGCTGGTGCTGGTCGCGCTGGCCGGGCGTATCGGCGCCGTGCGCGGGAGCTGATCCATGTTGACCCGAACCCTCATCCGTCTGATCGCGTGGGCCGCGCTGGCCTACCTGGTGCTGCCCCTGGTGGTGATCCTGGGCGCCTCGCTCACCACCACCAGCTACCTGGCCTTCCCGCCGCAAGGCATCACGCTGGCCTGGTATGAAAAGCTGCTGGACGACCCGAGCTACGTGGCGGCCTTCACCACCAGCACCGTGCTGGCGCTGGCAGCCACCGCGGCGGCCATCGTGCTGGCCATCCCCGCCGCGCTGGCGGTGGCCCGCTACGACTTCCCGGGCAAGGCCACGCTGTCGGCCATCCTGATGTCGCCGCTGGTGCTGCCGCACATCGTGCTGGGCGCGGCGCTGCTGCAGTTCGGCGCGCACATCGGGCTGACCCGCAGCTTCCTGGCCCTGCTCATCGGCCACACCGTGATCATCACGCCCTTCGTGCTGCGCTCGGTGCTGGCGCTGCTCTCGCCCGAACAGCGCAGCCTGGAAGAAGCCTCGGCCGACCTGGGCGCGGGACCCGTGCAGACCTTCTTCCTGGTGGTGCTGCCGCAGATCCGGCCCGGCGTCGTCACCGGCGGCATCTTCGCCTTCATCTCCTCGTGGATCAACGTCGAGCTGTCCATCTTCAACACGACGGCGCAGCTCAACACCATCCCCGTCAAGCTCTTCAACTACGTCCAGTACACGATCGACCCGACCATCGCCGCCGTCTCCGCGGCCACGATCCTCGCGGCGGTCGTGGCCATCGTGATCCTCGACCTGACCGTCGGCCTGGACATGCTTTCCGAACCCGATTGACCCCACGCGGCGCCTGCCGCAGCCCGACCTTTCCTTCTTCCCCCTCATCTGCCAGGAGTACCCAGTCATGCGCAAGCAAGACGCGTTCGACGTCATCTATACCCACACCGAAGGTGAACCGCTCTGCATCATCCACAGCGGCATTCCCTACCCCGCCGGCTCGTCCATCCTGGAGAAGCGCCGCTTCCTGAAGGAAAACTACGACTGGCTGCGTGAAGCGCTGATGCGCGAGCCGCGCGGCCACAAGGACATGTTCGGCGTGTTCCTGACCCCGCCCTCCAGCCCCGACTACGACGCCGGCCTGATCTACATCGACGGCACCGAGTATTCGCACATGTGCGGCCACGGCACCATCGCGGTCAGCATGGCCATGGTGGCCAATGGCCTGGTGCGCCGCGGCGAGAACGGCATCACGCGCATCCGCTTCGAAACCACGGCCGGCCTGGTCGTGTCCGAAGTGGCCTCGGAAGGCGACACCGTGCTGTGGACCCGCTTCGAGAACGTGCCAGCCTACGTGGCCGAACAGGACATTCCCGTGACCGTGCCGGGCTATGGCGAACTGAAGGCCGACATCGCCTGGGGCGGCAACTATTTCGGCATCGTCGACCTGACGGACTGCGCGCTGCGCATCTCGCCCGACAACGGCACGGAACTGTCGCGCCTGGGCCTGGCCGTGCGCGACCAGCTGAACGCCAAGATCCGCCTGCAGCATCCCACGCAGGCCCACGTGACCGACCTGAACTTCATCACCTTCTGGCACCCCGCCACCATCGAAGGCGCCTTCTACAAGAACGTGCACGTCTTCAGTGCCGGCCAGCTCGACCGCTCGCCCGGCGGCACCGGCACCAGCGCGATGATGGCGATGTTCGAGGCACGCGGGAAGCTGGGCATGAACCAGCCCATCCTGAGCGAAGGCCTGCTGGGCAGCGGCACCTTCGAAGGCTGCTTGCTGGGTGAAGTGGACCTGGGCGGCAAGCGCGCCGTGCGCCCGACCGTGAAGGGCACCGCCAGCATCCTGGGCACCGCCCGCTGGATCATCGACCGCAACGACCCCGTTGGCGCAGGTTTCCTGATCCGCTGAGCTAGCGGTTGCACGCAAGAAAAAGGGCTGCCCCGGGCAGCCCTTTCGTCGTACCCCGTGCGTGGTTCAGTCCAGGCGCACGCCTTCGTGCAAGGCCACCAGGCCCGCGGTCAGGTTGAAATACTGCACCCGGCTCAGGCCTGCGGCGCCCATCATGGTCGCCAGCGTGTCCTGGTCGGGATGCATGCGGATGGACTCGGCCAGGTAACGGTAGCTGGCCTCGTCGTTGGCCACCTTGCGGCCCAGCCAGGGCAGCACGTTGAAGGAATACCAGTCGTAGGCGGGCGCCAGCGGCTTGGCGATGCGCGAGAACTCCAGCACCAGCAGCTTGCCGCCCGGCTTCAGCACGCGGCGCATCTCGGCCAGCGCGCGGTCCTTGTGCGTCATGTTGCGCAGGCCGAAGGCCACCGAGACGCGATCGAAGGTCTGGTCCGGGAACGGCAGGTGCTCGGCGTCGCAGACCGTGACGGGCAGCAGCATGCCGCCGTCGGTGAGGCGGTCGCGGCCCACGCGCAGCATGGATTCGTTGATGTCGGTGAGCCACACTTCCCCGGTGGGGCCGGCGCGCTTGGCGAAGGCCCGGGCCAGGTCGCCGGTGCCCCCGGCGATGTCCAGCACCTTCATGCCGGGCCGGATGGCCGCGCGGTTGACGGTGAAGGCCTTCCAGACCCGGTGCATGCCGGCCGACATGAGGTCGTTCATGACGTCGTAGCGGGCTGCCACGGAATGGAAGACGCCAGCCACCCGGGCGGCCTTCTCGCCCTCGGGCACCGTCTGGTAACCGAAGTGCGTGGACGAGTCCGATCCGGCGGGGGTCGAGGAGGATTGGGGGGCTTGTGACAGGCTCATGCCGCAATCGTAGCCGATCCCGCCCCAAGGCAAGTTTCCCTGTGAAAATGAAAGGGTGTCGGAACCGTGCCACCTCGACGGTCCTGCGGCCGAAAGCGTCACATACCTGCAACATTACGGCCATACTATGGCAACGTCCGCGCCATAGAAGCGCTTTATCAGGTCAGTCCGCAATGTCCAGCACCATTCTCGTTGTCGAAGACGAACCCGCAATCCAGGAGCTGATTGCGGTCAACCTGTCCTTCGCGGGACACAAGGTCCTCCGGGCCACCGACGCCGAGCAGGCCAACACCCTGATCCGTGCCGAACTGCCAGACCTGGTGCTGCTGGACTGGATGCTGCCGGGCGCCTCGGGCCTGTCGCTGGCGCGCAGCCTGCGCGGCGACGAGCGCACCCGCGCCGTGCCCATCATCATGCTGACCGCCAAGAGCGCCGAACATGACAAGGTCGACGGCCTGGAAGCCGGCGCCGACGACTACATCACCAAGCCCTTCTCGCCCAAGGAACTGATGGCCCGCATCAAGGCCGTGCTGCGCCGCCGCGCGCCGCAGCTCACCGACGACGTCATCGACGTCTGCGGCCTGAAGCTGGACCCCGTCACGCACCGCCTGACCGGCCACGGCAAGGCGCTGCCCATCGGCCCCACGGAATTCCGCCTGCTGCACTTCTTCATGACGCACCCCGAGCGCGTCTTCTCGCGCACCCAGCTGCTGGACCAGGTCTGGGGCGATCACGTGTTCGTCGAAGAGCGCACCGTGGACGTGCACATCCGCCGCCTGCGCAAGGCCCTGGAACCCAGCTCGCACGACGGCCACGTGGAAACCGTGCGCGGCAGCGGCTACCGCTTCACCGGACACGTGCCTGCGCGCTGATTCCGCATGCCTGCTCACGCACCGAATGCGACAATGCAGGCCATGATCTGGCTTCGTACACTCGCCGCACTGCTGTTCTGTTTCTTCGTCGCCGGACTGGTGCATGTCTTCGTGGGCAGCGCCGCCGGCTGGATCGCCCTGTCGGTCGCGCTGGCCGCGCTCACGGTCTGGCGCAGCTGGGCACTGGCCCGCGTCTCCCGCTGGGCCCTGCACCCCGATACCCCGCCGCCCACCGCCGCGGGCGCGCTGGACACCCTGGTCGCCACCGTCTATCGCCACCGCCGTACCCTGACGCGCGAGCTCACCGAAAGCCGTGATGCGCTGCAAGGCATGCTGGCGGCCGCCCAGGCCCTGCCCGACGGCGCCGTGACCCTGGACGCCGGGTTCCACATCGACTGGTGCAACCGCATGGCCTCGCGCCATCTGGGCCTGCGCCTGCAGAGCGACCGTGGCAGCAATCTGCTGAACCTGCTGCGCTCGCCCGAATTCATCGCCTACGCCAACCAGGACGAGTGGCCCGAGCCCATCCTGGTACGCATCAAGCAGGACGGCCACGACCGCCTGCTGATGATGCACCTGACCCGCTACGCCCGCGACCAGCGCCTGCTGATCACCCGCGACGTCACGCAGATCGAGAAGCTGGAAACCACGCGCCGCGACTTCGTGGCCAACGTGTCGCACGAGCTGCGCACGCCGCTGACCGTGCTGACCGGCTTCCTGGAAACGCTGCACGACATGCCGGTGGACTCCATGTCCGCCGACCAGCGCGAGCAATACATCGAGATGATGCACGAGCAGGCCCAGCGCATGCAGGCCATCGTGGCCGACCTGCTGACCCTGTCCACGCTGGAGTCCTCGCCCAGCGCCGAGCCGCACGAAGTGGGCATGGCCGAACTGCTGGAGAAAGCCCGCAAGCAGGCGGAAGCGCTGTCGGGCGGACGCCACGACTTCGTCTGGCAGGTCGACGACACGCTGGACGTGCTGGGTTCCGAAACCGAGCTCATCTCGGCGCTGTCCAATTTGCTGGTCAACGCCGTGCGCTACTCGCCGGAACGCACCGCCATCACCGTCACCTGGCAGGGCACGCCCGACGGCGGCGCCCGCTACTCGGTGGCGGACACCGGCATCGGCATCGCCGCCCACCACTTGCCCCGCCTCACCGAGCGCTTCTACCGCGTCGACCGGGGCCGCTCGCGCGCCATCGGCGGCACGGGCCTGGGCCTTGCCATCACCAAGCACATCGCCATGCGCCACGACGCCGAGCTGGAAATCGCCAGCGTCGTCGGCAAGGGCAGCACCTTCAGCCTGCGCTTCCCCGCGGAGCGGGTGACCCGGTAAGGCCCACCCCGAGGGGAAACCCTTCCCGGGTCAGGGATGACCCTGACTGCGGGGGCGTTTTGCGCGACAATGGCAGGCTGTGATTCTCATTTGCATTGGAAGCCCCGCATGGCCCAGATCGTCCTGTTCGAGAACATCCACCCCAGCGCCCGCGAAGTCTTCACCGCCGCCGGCCTGACCGACATCGCCACGTATTCGTCGGCGCTGCCGTCCGCGGAAATCTTCGACGCCTTGCGCGGCGCCGAGCTGGTGGGCATCCGCTCCCGCACCCATCTGGACGCCGACCTGATCGGCCGCCTGCCCGCCCTGCGCGCGGTGGGCTGCTTCTGCATCGGCACCAACCAGGTCGACGTCAACAGCGCCATGCTGCGCGGCGTGCCGGTCTTCAACGCCCCCTTCTCCAACACCCGTTCGGTGGCGGAGCTGGTGCTGGCCGAAGCCATCCTGCTGCTGCGCCGCGTGCCCGAGAAGAACAACCGCGTGCACCTGGGCCATTGGGACAAGTCGGCCGCGGGCGCCTTCGAGGCGCGCGGCAAGACGCTGGGCATCGTGGGCTACGGCAACATCGGCTCGCAGCTCAGCACCCTGGCCGAAAGCCTGGGCATGCGCGTGATCTACCACGACGTGGAAGCCAAGCTGCCGCTGGGCAATGCGCGGCCCGCCGGCTCGCTGCAGGACCTGCTGGCCCAATCCGACGTCGTCACGCTGCACGTGCCGGGCGGCAAGGCCACCGAGAACATCATCAACGCCCAGGCCCTGGCTGCCACCAAGCGCGGCGCCATCCTCATCAACGCCTCGCGCGGCACGGTGGTGGACATCGCGGCGCTGCACGCAGCCGTGCAGTCGGGCCAGATCGGCGGCGCGGCGCTGGACGTCTTCCCGACCGAGCCCAAGAGCGTGGACGAGCCCCTGGACAGCCCGCTGCGCGGCCTGCTCAACGTGATCCTGACGCCGCACATCGGCGGCAGCACGCAGGAATCGCAAGAGAACATCGGCCGTGAAGTCGCCGAGAAACTGGTGCGCTTCTTCCAGAGCGGCACCACCAAGGGCGCGGTGAACTTCCCCGAGCTGCCCTACCAGGACGCCGGCGGCAACCGCCGCCTGCTGCACGTGCACCGCAACCTGCCGGGCGCGCTGGGTTCGCTGGACAACCTGCTGGCCGAACATGGGCTGAACATCGTCAGCCAGCGCCTGCAGACGCAGGGCGAGATCGGCTACGTGATCACCGACGTGGACGGCGAGGTCAGCGACATCGTCATGGCGGCGCTGCGCGCGCACCCGATCACGGTGCGCTGCGATCTGGTCTAGGCTGCCTGGGCAGTCTCCCGCAGAAGGCCGCGGCTGGTGTCCGCGGCCTTTTTCTATTGAGTGGTTCCAGCGCACGCGGCGCAACCAGCCTCCCCTGCGCGCGGCCTCACCAACCCGTAAAAAGCAAGGCATCAACCTTGCCAATCGATTCAAAAAAGGCAACAATCGATCTCATATATGAATCATTCTCTCGCCGCCACCTTGCTGCCGGAATATCGGCGCCGCATCCTGGGACTGCTGTTACTGCATCCGGAAGCACAATTGCATGGTCGCGAGATCGCGCGACGCACGGGCTTATCTGCCGGGACCGTGACGCGCGAACTCAACAGGCTGGTGGCTGTTGGCCTCCTGCAACGAGAGAAACGCGGCAACCAGCAGTTGTATCGAGCGGACAAAAACTGCCCTATCTTCCTGGAATTAGCCAGCATTTTGCGCAAGACTTCAGGCGTGGCGGATGTGCTGACGACAGCGCTGACGCCCTTGGAAAAACAGATCGCGGTGGCGTTCATCTTCGGTTCGGTCGCACAAGGACGCGAAAGCGCGACCAGCGACATCGATGTGATGCTGATCGGCAGCCTGGGATTTGACGACGCCGTACGACACCTTTGGCCCCTGCAGCCGTCGCTAAGCCGGGAAATCAATCCGCAAGTCTTCAGCTGCGAGCAGTTCGCGGCGCGGGTGGACGAGCCCTTCTTTCGCGACGTCCTGGGCAAACCAAAGCTCTTCCTGATAGGAGGCAATGATGAGCTTGCAGAACTTGTTGGGGGTGAGCCTTGAAAAGGCACCTCCCAATGCTCTGCAAATTACGCAGTTGTTGGCAGCGGCGAATCGGAACATCGCCGACGCCCGGATCGCCAGCTTGAGCGAGGAAAACCAGTTCGACGCTGCCTACAAGGCAATCATGCAACTCGCCATGGTGGGCCTGCTGGCCAACGGCTAGCGGCCCTTGACCAGCAAACCAGGGCATCATCAAACAGCCATCCAGTCACTTACCCTGAAAGTGGGCTGGCCTCCAGAAAAAGTGTGGCCGCTGGACGCGCTACGCAAGCAGCGCAACCTGGCAGACTACTCAGGCGATCTCGTCTCGACGGCCGCCGTGCAAAGCTGCCTGAATAACGCTCAGTTGCTGCATCTCCATATTCGCAGTTGGCTTCAGACACATCATCCGACCCTCCTGCCCGACTGAGCGAGCGCCGCGGCACCGCCCGCGTCAGGCCTCTCCGACCTGCACCGCACGCGGTGCCACAGCCGACGCCGCGACCGCCTGCAGGCAACGCGCTATCTCCAGAGCGGGCCGCTCCAGCCGTTCGTCGCGCCGCGCCACGATGCCGATCTCGCGGTCCACCGCGTCTTCACCCAGGCTCACCAGCTGCAGGCCTCGCGTATCCATCCAGGCCGAACAGGGCAGCAGCGCCACGCCCAGCCCCACCCTCACCATGTTGGCGATGGCCTCGATCTCGTCCAGCTCCACCACGTCCTGCGTGACGATGCGGTGCCGACGCAATACCGTGTCGGCCAGCCTGCCGCCGAAAGACGCCTTGTCGTAGCGCACGAAGGGCTCGGATGCCGCCATCTCGCGCCAGGGCCGCAGGGACATGCGTTCGGGCGCCGCCAGGACGATGGGTTCGCGCAACAGCCCGCGCCAGACCAGGTCGGGCGGCAGCGCGAACGGCGGCTTGATCATCAGCGCAAGGTCCACCTCGCCGGCGTCGGCCTGGGACAACAGGCTCAGCGACACGCCCGGCACCACGCGCACCCGGACCTCGGGCAAGGTCTCGCGGAAGCGCCGCAGGGCATGCACCAGCAGGCCCTGTTGCACGGATGCGATCGACCCCAGGCGCAAGGTGCCGCTGACGCTGCTCAGGCCGGTGTGGCTGACCATGCGGTCGACCTGCGCCAGCACCTGCTCGGCCTGGGCCAGCATGTCCTGTCCGGCGGGATTCAGGACCGCGGCGCGGGCGCTGCGGTCGAAGAGTTCCATGCCCAGGAAGGACTCCAGCCGCTTGATCTGGGCGCTGACCGCCGACTGCGTCAGGCCGAGCGCATCGCCCGCGCCGGCAAAGGAACCGTGCCGGGCCACGGCGGAGAAGGTACGGAACTCACGAATCATGGCAGCGGGGTCGGGACGGAACCAGGGCGAGCACAAGGCCAGGCGTGCCGGCGTGATTGATCAATAATATTCTTGCTAAGAATCAAAAAATATCGTTTTTATATCGAAAAAACAAGGTCTAAACTTGCCTTTCGCTGGATGCGGCACGCCGGTTCCCAAGCCCGCCGCCCACCCGGAATCCTTCATTCAAGCCCTCGTATTTTCGGAGTTTTCAGTTCCATGAGCACCCAAGCCGCCATGCCCCCCTTCCACCTCGCGTTCCCCGTGCGCGACCTGGCCGAAGCCCGTGCCTTCTACGGCGACCTGCTGGGCTGTCCGGAAGGCCGTAGCTCGTCGGAGTGGATCGACTTCAACTTCTATGGCCACCAGATCGTCGCCCACCTGGCGCCCGAAGAGTGCACCCCGGTCACCACCAGCGCCGTGGACTCCAAGAACGTCCCCGTGCGCCACTTCGGCGCCGTGCTGAACCTGGAACAGTGGGAAGCCCTGGCCAAGAAATTGACCGATGCCGGTACGAAGTTCATCATCGAGCCGTACATCCGCTTCAAGGGTGAAGTGGGTGAGCAGGCCACGATGTTCTTCCTGGATCCGTCGAGCAATGCCATCGAACTCAAGTCGTTCAAGAACCTCGATTCGCTGTTCGCCAAGTAAGGCATGGCTGCGCGCATGAGCGCTGCCCCGTCGACCCAAGGCAGCTCCGACAGCGCCGCGGCGCCCGGGTGGCGCTTGCGCCCCCAGGGCGACCGCTGCCTGATCGTCAATTTCGGCGATGCCATCGCCCCGGAAACGGGGCGCCTGTGCCTGGCCCTCGCGCAGAAACTGCGCGAGGCCGCGCTGCCTGGCGTCACGGATGTCGTGCCGTCCTTCGTGGCGGTGGCGGTGCACTACGCGCCGCTGCCTGACGGATCCGGCCCCACCTGGGACACGCTGTCGGCCCAGGTGCGCGCGCTGATCGAAGCGGGCCTCGATGCCGCCGACGAAGCCGGACGCGACGTCGAGATTCCCGTCTGCTACGGCGGCGAACACGGGCCCGACCTCGAGGACGTGGCCCGCGCCTGTGGCCGCACCCCCGACGAAATCATCGCCCTGCACAGCAGCGAGCCCTGCATGGTCTACATGCTGGGCTTTGCGCCGGGGCACGCCTATCTCGGCCTGCACGAACTGAACCTGCCGCGCCGCGACGAACCGCGAACCGAAGTGCCCGCGGGCTCCATCGCCATCGCCAACCGGCAGACCGTCATCTATCCCAACCGCCTGCCCGGCGGCTGGCACATCCTGGGCGCAACGCCGCTGGTCATGTTCGACGCGCAACGGGATCCGCCCGCGCTGCTTTCGCCGGGCGACCGCGTGCGCTTCGTGCCCATCAGCGAGGCGCGCTTTCGCGCCATGCGCGCGGAACTGCAAGCCCGTCAGCCCGCTGCGCCCACTACCGGAAAACCAGCATGATCAAGGTGCTGAAACCCGGCATGCTGTCCACCTTCCAGGATCTGGGCCGCCACGGCAGCCAGCACCTGGGCATCCCCGTGGCCGGCGCCATGGACGCGGCCGCGCACCGGCTGGCGAACCTGCTGGCCGGCAACGAGGCCGACTGCGCCACGCTGGAAATCACGCTGACCGGGCCGCTGCTCTGTTTTGAATCCGCCGCCTGTATTGCGCTGGCGGGCGCGGACCTGGGCGCCACGCTCAATGGCAAGCCCCTGCCGCCGCACCGCCCCGTGCTGGCCCAGTCCGGTGACCTGCTCGCCTTCGGCGGCCGGGTGTCGGGCACGCGCGCCTACCTGGCGATACGCGGCGGCTGCGCGCTGGATCGCATGATGGGCAGCGACAGCACCTATCTGCGCAGCGGCTTCGGCGGCTTCCAGGGACGCGCGCTGGCCAAGGGCGACACCCTGCGCCTGAACCAGCCCATCCGACTGAAGGATGCCGAACTGGCCGCGCTGGACGCCGCGCTGTGGGAATTGCGCATCACGCTGCCCGCGGCGGTGCGCGCATCGGCGCGCGACACCGTGCGCGTGACCGAAGGCAGCCAGTGGGAAGCCTTCACGCCCGACAGCCGCGCGGCCCTGCTGGAACAGCCCTTCCGCATCAGCCCGCAATCCGAACGCATGGGCTACCGCCTGAAGGGGCCGTCGCTGACCATGACGAAGCCCACGCAGCAACTCTCGGAAGCCATCAGTTTCGGCACCGTGCAGG
Organism: Orrella dioscoreae; assembly: GCF_900089455.2. NCBI lineage: Bacteria > Pseudomonadati > Pseudomonadota > Betaproteobacteria > Burkholderiales > Alcaligenaceae > Orrella > Orrella dioscoreae. Next base: position 573,508 of record NZ_LT907988.1, on the reverse strand, counting down.
TGCCCTCGGGCGGTGATCCCATCGTGCTGATGGCCGACCGCCAGACCACCGGCGGCTACCCGAAGATCGCGCAGGTCATCCAGGTCGACCTGCCGCTGCTCGGGCAACTGGGCCCCGGCGACACGGTCCGCTTCGCGGCGGTGACGCTGGCAGAGGCCCAGGCGCTGGACGCACGCCGGGAGCAGGCTTACGCTCGCCTGCATGGGCAGCTGGCGGGGCTGCGCGATCTGCAACGCAGGCACCTGAAGGAGACCGCATGACGGCGCGCAGCATCGATCTGAACTGTGACATGGGCGAGAGCTATGGGCCCTGGGTCATGGGCGACGACCTGAACGTGCTGCCGCACGTGACCTCGGCCAACATCGCCTGCGGTTTCCACGGCGGCGACCCCGCCATCGCGCGCAAGACCGTCGCGGCCGCACTGGCACAGGGTGTCGCGCTGGGCGCGCACCCCGGCCTGAACGACCTGCCCGGTTTCGGCCGGCGCAACATTCCCATCACGCCCCAGGAAGCCTACGACATCACCGTGTACCAGGTGGGTGCGCTGGCTGGCGTGGCCGCCTCGCAAGGCGCGCGGCTGCATCACGTGAAGGCCCACGGGGCGCTCTACAACATGGCGGCCAAGTCCGCCCCGCTGGCCGAGGCCATTGCCCGCGCCGTGCGAGACGTGGACGCGGGCCTTGTCTTCTATGGCCTGGCCGGCAGCGCGCTGGTGCGCGCGGCCGAAGACGTGGGCCTGATCACCGCCAGCGAAGTCTTCGCCGACCGCAGCTACCAGGCGGACGGCACGCTGACGCCGCGCGGCCAGCCCGGCGCCATGATCGAGACCCTGGAGGCCTCCATCGCGCAGGTGCTGCGCATGGTGCAGGAAGGCAAGGTGCGCAGCGCCGACGGCCAGGACGTGACGGTTCGCGCCGACACGCTGTGCATCCACGGCGACCAGCCCGGCGCCGTCACGTTCGCGCGCGGCATCCGTGCCGCGCTGGCGGACGCGGGCATCGCGATCAGGACCATGCAGCGCCAGGCTTGATCCTGGCGCGCACATATTCGACGGACGCGCGGACCACGCGCGCCGCGTAACACCACGCCGCGAAACAGACCGGCGTGAAAGTTCTACAAGGGGAACTGCCATGAAACTGCTGCACACCGTTGCACTGACCGGCCTGCTGGCCGCCGGCCCCGCGCTGGCGCAAAGCACCTGGACGCTGCCCACCGCGTATCCGGAAACCAACTTCCACACGCGCAACCTCAAGCAGTTCATCGAGGACGTGGACACGTCCACCGGCGGCAAGCTGAAGATCACGCTGCACTCGGGCGGCGCGCTCATCAAGATGCCCGAGATCAAGCGCGCGGTGCAGACCGGCCAGGTGCAGGCAGGGGAAATCTTCCTGGGCACCATGGCCAACGAAACGCCGCTGTACTCCTTCGACAGCATCCCCTTCATGAGCGCCGGCCACGCCGACGCGCAGAAGCTGTGGGCCGCCGCGCGTCCGCTGGTCACGGCGCGCCTGGACCGCCAGAACCTGCACGTGCTGTATTCGGTGGCCTGGCCCGCGCAAGGCATCTATGCCAAGCGTGAGCTCAATGCCATCGGCGACTTCAAGGGCCTGAAGTTCCGCGCCCCCAGCCCCAGCACGGCCGACTTCGCCAAGCGCCTGGGCGCCGTGCCCACCGTGGTGCAGGCCGCCGACATCCCGCAGGCCTTCCTGACGGGTCTGGTCGACGCCATGATGACCTCGTCCACCACCGGCGTGGACACGCAGGCCTGGGACTACCTGAGCCACTTCTACAGCGTTCCCACCATGTTCCCGCAGAACATCGTGTTCGTGAACAAGGCCGCCTGGAACAAGCTCGACGAGCCCACCAGGAAGGCGGTCACCGAAGCGGCCGCCCGCGCGGAGGCCCGCGGCTGGGAAATGAGCGCCGAGGAGAACGCCACCAACATCGGCAAGCTCAAGGAAAACAAGCTGACGGTGCTGGACGTGCCGCCCGCGCTGATGACCGATTTCACCCGCGTCGGCGGCGAGATGGCAAAGGACTGGCTGGCCAAGCTCACCCCCGAAGAGCGCGCGGCGCTGGAACCCGTCCTCAAGCGCTGACCACTGGCCCGGCGCCGGCCGGCCTGGCCGAGCGCAGCGGGCCCACGGCGGCGCGCAGCGGGACGGCCCGTGGCCGCCGCCGACCCTAACAACGATTCAAGGGGGCCGTCATGCGGCAAGCTCTCAATACCCTCTACAAGTCGGCGGGCGTGCTCGCCTGCCTGTTCCTCATCGCCATCGCCGTCCTGACCCTTGCGACGATCGCCGGACGCATACTTGGCCTGGAACTCTATTCCATGGACGAGTTCGCGGGCTGGTGCATGGCCGCGTCCACCTTCCTCGCGCTGGCCTCCACGCTGCGCAAGAACGAGCACATCCGTGTCTCGTTGCTCATCGAGCGCCTGGCTCCCTCGTACCGCAAGATCGCCGAAATGCTGTGCCTGCTGGTGGCCACGGTATTCATGGGCATCTTCGCCTGGTACGCCATCACGGGCATGATCGAATCACACCAGTTCGGCGAGGTCACGCAAGGCATGGTGCCGGTGCCCCTGTGGATCCCCCAGATCGGCATGGCCGTGGGTGCGCTGATCATGTTCATCGCACTGACCGACGACCTCCTCTGCGCGCTGCGCGGCAAGGATCCTTCCTATCTTGTCGCCAAGCCGGTCTCCATGACCGAGCAGATCTGAGGAGCGCGCATCATGGTCATCGAAACCGTATTCGTGCTCGGCCTGCTTTTCGCGCTGCTGCTGGGCGGCGTCTGGATCGGCATTGCCCTCTTCGCCCTGGGCTGGGCCACGCTGACCGTCTTCACCGACACGCTGCCCGGCCCGCTCATGGCCAATACGACCTGGGGCGCGGCCAGCGCCTGGTCGCTGACGGCACTGCCCATGTTCATCTGGATGGGCGAGATCCTGACGCGCAGCCGCGTCTCCGAGGACATGTTCAAGGGCCTGGTGCCCTGGCTGAACCGCCTGCCGGGCCGCCTGCTTCACTGCAATGTGGTGGGCTGCGGCATCTTCGCGGCCATCTGCGGCTCGTCGGCCGCCACGGCGGCCACCATCGGCCGCATGACCGTGCCCGAACTGACACGACGCGGCTATGACGAGCGGATGGTGATCGGCTCGCTGGCGGGCTCCGGCACGCTCGGCCTGATGATCCCGCCCTCCATCATGATGATCGTCTACGGCATCACCGCCGAGGTCTCGATCGCGCGGCTGTTCATCGCGGGCGTGCTGCCGGGGCTGCTGCTCATCCTGCTGTTCTCGGGCTTCATCGCCATCTGGGCGATGCGCAACCCCTCGAAGGTTCCGGCAGCCGAAGCGCGCACCACCCTGAAGGAGAAGCTCTGGGAATCCCGCCTGCTGATCCCGACGGTGCTGCTCATCGCCGCCATCATCGGCTCGATCTACACCGGCATCGCCACGCCCACCGAGGCCGCCGCCCTGGGCGTGCTGGGCTCGCTGATCCTGTCCGTGGTTTCGGGCAGCATGACGTGGAAGGTCTTCTGGGAAAGCGCCATGGCGGCCACCCGCATTTCCTGCATGATCGGCTTCATCATCGCCTCGGCGGGTTTCCTCACCACGGCCACGGCCTTCATCGGACTGCCCGCTGCCATCGCGCAAGGCATTTCCAACATGGGCCTCAGCCCCGGCGGCCTGATCATCATGCTGACGATCATCTTCATCGTCCTGGGCTGCTTCCTGGACGGCGTCTCGATGATCGTGCTGACCTCGGCGGTGTTGCTGCCGACCGTCACCGCCGCCGGCATCGACCTGATCTGGTTCGGGATTTTCGTGATCCTGGTGGTCGAGATGGCGCAGATCACGCCGCCCGTGGGCTTCAACCTGTTCGTGCTGCAATCGCTGACGGGCAGGGACATGTTCACCATCGCAAGGGCGACGATGCCATTCTTCTTCCTGCTGCTCCTGGCTGTGGCCCTGCTGTGGTTCGCGCCGTGGCTGGCGGTGTGGCTGCCGAAGGCGATGCTGTAGGCAAATCATGAGCGACGCCAAGGCCGGGGCGGAATCATCCTGCCCCGGCCTTGTTCATTCCCGGCCGACATGTACAATTATCTGTACATGTCATTTCCGTCTTCGTGCGAGCTGGCCCCCCGCCCCAAAAGCCATGAAAATCGTCAACTACACCGATGCCCGCAACGGCCTGAAAGCCGTCCTGGATCAGGTCAGCGATGACGCGGACGTCACCGTCATCACGCGCAGGGACGGGCCCGATGCCGTCGTCATGTCGAAGGCGCACTACGACGGCATCATGGAAACGCTCCACCTCCTGCGCTCCCCGGCAAACGCGGCACGGCTGCGCGTGTCGGTGGCGAACGTCCGCGACAAGGCTTACCAGGCACGGAATCTCATCCATCCTGACGAGCAAGCATGACTCCACCGCCCAAGGGCGTCTGTTTCGACAAGCATGGCTGGGAAGACTACCTCTCCTGGCAAGACGACCCGAAGAAAAGAAAACGCATCAACCAGCTCATCGACCACACCTTGCGCACGCCTTTCGAAGGCATCGGCAAGCCCGAGCCCTTGAAAGGCGACCTGCAGGGCTTCTGGTCACGGCGCATCGACGAGGAGCACCGGCTGGTCTACTGCGTGGAAGACGAACAACTGATCGTCATCCAATGCCGATATCACTACTGACGCCGGCACCACCGGAAGGGGCGCTCATGTCGCTCGCCGTGTCCGTGTGCGCAGTCCTGCTGCTGCGCGGCCTCTGCCGGCGGCGGATCCGCCAGCAGCGCCGCACATGAAAAAGCCGGGCCCGCTCACCGCGGCGCCCGGCTTCTTTCTTGCCAACAGGCCGTCAGCCTACACCAGCACCCGCTCGATCCCGCCAGCATTCGCGCGGTCGACGTACTTCTCCATCCAGTCGGCGCCCAGGATGTGGCGCGCCATTTCGACGACGATGTAGTCGGCCTCGGTGCCCACGTCGCCCTGGTAGCGCGACAGGCCCTGCAGGCAGGACGGACAGGAGGTCAGCACCTTCACCTCGCCGTCGTAGCCATCCTGGCGCAGCGTGTCGGTGTTCTTCAGCATCTCTTCCTGCTTGCGGAAGCGGATCTGCGTGGAGATGTCCGGCCGCGTGACCGCCAGCGTGCCCGACTCGCCACAGCAGCGGTCGGTCTTGATGGCGCCCTCGCCCACCAGCGACTTCACCGTCTTCATCGGATCCTGCAGCTTCATGGGCGTGTGGCAGGGGTCGTGGTACATGTAGCGCACGCCCTTGGCATCGTCCAGCCTGATGCCCTTCTCCAGCAGGTATTCGTGGATGTCGATCAGGCGGCAGCCCGGGAAGATCTTCTCGAATTCGTAGCCCGCGAGCTGGTCGTAGCAGGTGCCGCAGCTGACCACCACCGTCTTGATGTCGAGGTAGTTCAGCGTGTTGGCCATGCGATGGAAGAGCACCCGGTTGTCGGTGATGATCTTCTCGGCCTTGTCTGTCATGCCGTTGCCGCGCTGCGGATAGCCGCAGCACAGGTAGCCCGGCGGCAGCACGGTCTGCACGCCCGCGTGCCACAGCATGGCCTGCGTGGCCAGGCCCACCTGCGAGAACAGGCGCTCGGAGCCGCAACCCGGGAAGTAGAACACCGCCTCGGTGTCGGCCGTGGTCAGCTTGGGGTCGCGGATGATGGGCACATAGGCCGAATCCTCGATGTCCAGCAGCTTGCGCGCCGTCTTCTTGGGCAGGCCGCCCGGCATCTTCTTGTTGACGAAGTGCACGACCTGCTCGCGCATGGGCGCGCGGCCCACGGTGGCGGGGGGCGCGTCGACCTGCTTGCGCGCCACCGAGGCCATGACGTCGTGCGCCAGGCGCTGGACCTTGTAGCCCACGCCCACCATCGCCTTGCGGGTGGCGTTGATGGTGGCCGGGTCCTTGGCGTTCAGGAAGAACATCGCCGCGGTGGTGCCCGCGTTGAAGGACTTGCGACCCATGCGCCGCAACAGCGCGCGCATCTGCATCGACACGTCGCCGAAGTCGATGTCGACCGGACAGGGGTTGTAGCACTTGTGGCAGACCGTGCAGTGGTCGGCCACGTCCTCGAACTCTTCCCAGTGCTTCAGGCTGATGCCGCGGCGCGTCTGCTCTTCGTACAGGAAGGCTTCGATCAGCAGCGAAGTCGCCAGGATCTTGTTGCGCGGCGAATACAGCAGGTTGGCGCGCGGCACGTGCGTCGCGCAGACGGGCTTGCACTTGCCGCAGCGCAGGCAGTCCTTGATGGCATGCGAGATCGAGCCGATGTCGCTCTGCTGCATGATCAGCGATTCGTGGCCCAGCAGGTTGAAGCTGGGCGTCCAGGCATGGCGCAGGTCGGCGCCAGGCAACAGCTTGCCCGCGTTGAAGCGGCCTTGCGGGTCGACTTCGCGCTTGTACTGCTGGAAGGGCGCGAGTTCGGCTTCGGTCAGGAATTCATACTTGGTAAGGCCGATGCCGTGCTCGCCCGAGATCACGCCGTCGAGCTCGCGCGCGATCTGCATGATGCGCACGACCGTCTGGTTGGCCTCCTGCAGCATGCCGTAGTCGTCGGAGTTGACCGGGATGTTGGTGTGCACGTTGCCGTCGCCGGCGTGCATGTGCAGCGCGACGAAGACGCGGCTCTTGAGCACGCGATCATGGATGGCCTGGGCTTCCGCCAGCACCGGGGCGCAATCGGCGCCGCCGAAGATGTGCTCCAGGCCCGCGCGCACCTCGGTCTTCCACGAGACGCGCACCGTGCGGTCCTGCACCACGTCGAAAACCCGTGCGCCAGGCTGCGCGGCATGGCGCGCGCCCAGCTCGGGGATGATGGCGGCCAGGCCCACGTCAGGCAGCGCCGGCAGCGCGTCGGCCAGCGGCAGGTCCAGATTGTCGAGCAGCCACTGCCAGCGTTGGCGGGCCTCGGCGATCAGGGCCTGGGCGCGCTGCGTCTGCTCGGCCAGCAGCTCGGCGCGCGACTCGGCGTGTTCGTCGTCGTGGTGCGGCTTGGCAACGGCCAGCGGACCCTGCAGGTAGGTATCCAGCGCGTCCAGCAGGCGCAGCTTGTTGCGCGTGGACAGCTCGATGTTGATGCGCTCGATGGCGTCGGTGTATTCCCCCATGCGCTTCAGGGGAATCACCACGTCCTCGTTGATCTTGAAGGCGTTGGTGTGGCGCGCGATGGCGGCGGTGCGCGAACGGTCGAGCCAGAACTTCTTGCGGGCTTCGGGGCTGACCGCGACGAAGCCTTCGCCGTGGCGCGTGTTGGCCAGGCGCACGACTTCGCTGGCGGCCGCGGCCACCGCGTTGTCGTCATCGCCGACGATGTCGCCGATCAGGACCATCTTGGGCAGCTCGCCGCGCTTGCTCTTGGTGGCATAGCCCACCGCGCGCAGGTAGCGTTCGTCCAGGTGCTCCAGGCCCGCCAGGATGGCGCCGCCCTTGCGGCCCTCGGCGTCCAGGAAGTCCTTGATCTCGACGATGGACGGGATGGCGTGGCGCGCCTGCCCGAAGAACTCCATGCAGACCGTGCGCGTGTGGCGCGGCATGCGGTGCAGCACCCAGCGCGCCGAGGTGATGAGGCCGTCGCAGCCTTCCTTCTGCACGCCGGGCAGGCCGGCCAGGAACTTGTCGGTGACGTCCTTGCCCAGGCCTTCCTTGCGGAAGCGGCGGCCTTCGATTTCCAGGATGCGGGTGCGCAGCACGCGCTCGCCGGGCTTGTAGGCGCCGTCGGACCAGGTCAGCTCGAAGCGCGCCACGTCCACGTCATGGATCTTGCCCATGTTGTGGTCCAGGCGCACCGTGTCCAGCCAGTTGCCATCCGGGTCGACCATGCGCCAGGAGGCCAGGTTGTCCAGCGCGGTGCCCCACAGCACGGCCTTCTTGCCGCCGGCGTTCATGGCGACGTTGCCGCCCACGCAGGACGCTTCCGCCGAGGTCGGGTCCACCGCGAAGACGTGGCCGGCGCGCTCGGCGGCTTCGGCGACACGCTTGGTGACCACGCCCGCGCCCGACAGCACCGTGGCGACGGGGCTGTCGAGGCCGGGCAGCGTACAGGACTCGACCTCGCCCAGCTTGTCGAGCTTCTCGGTGTTGATGACGACCGACTTCCACGACAGCGGGATGGCGCCGCCGGTATAGCCGGTGCCGCCGCCGCGCGGCACGATGGTCATGCCGAGCTCGACGCAGCCGCGCACCAACGCCGCCATTTCGTTCTCGTGGTCGGGCGTGAGCACCACGAAGGGATATTCCACGCGCCAGTCGGTGGCGTCGGTCACGTGCGAGACGCGCGACAGGCCGTCGAACTTGATGTTGTCGCGCGCCGTGCTGCGGCCCAGCACCTTGACCACCTGCTTGCGCAGGCGCTGCGTTTCCTCGAAGCCTTCCTCGAAGGCCGCGATGGCCGCGCGGGCACGCACCAGCAGGGCGGCGACCTTGTCGTCGCGATCCAGGTCGTCGGTGGCGCGGCGGCGGTCGATCTCGCGCAGGCGGTGCTCCAGCGCCTCGATCAGCAGCTTGCGGCGCTTGGGATTGTCCAGCAGGTCGTCCTGCAGGTAGGGATTGCGGCGCACCACCCAGATGTCGCCCAGCACCTCGTAGAGCATGCGCGCGGAGCGGCCCGTGCGGCGCTCGCCGCGCAGGTCATCCAGCAACTGCCAGGCGTCTTCGCCCAGCAGGCGGTTGACGATCTCGCGGTCCGAGAACGAGGTGTAGTTGTAGGGAATTTCACGCAGACGCGATTGCTCGGTGGGCGTGAGGGCGGCGGTCAGGAGATGGGTGGCGAGGGGGGCGTTCATGGCTGAGGTAATAAGCCCTTAAAGAGCCATTTTACGGCATCGACGGAGAGGCGGCCCGGGGAAACCCCGACAAACAAAAAGCCGCCCGGCGGAAGGGGCGGCTGTCGTCTTGGTCGCGCGCGGCGCGGAAAGCGCCGCAGGAAAGGCTAGGCCGCCTGCAGGGAACGGAGCTTTCCGGATCGCCAACCTTGCAGCGATGCGCCGGCTTCGATGCCGGCGCTGCCTGTGGTGAGGGCTTGGCGGCCGGCCTCGGTCAGGCGCAGCCGTTTGACGATGATCTTGGCGTCAGGGCGCGAGACGACCTCCACGCGCTCGATGAGGGGCGTGACCGGGGCATGCTTGATTGGCTTTTCCATATCAATTCCCAAGGTCTGTCCGTCACCCTAGTATCTGCGGGTGACGAATTCGCCGATGGCATCGCTGACTGAAAGGAGGAGGTCCGTGGCCTCCGCCGGGTCGAAAATGCCCTTGGCGCTTGAATCCAAGTAAATCACGCCCAGCACGTGCTGTCCACTTTTGTCCAGCACGGGCACGGCGGCCGCGGAATAGCGGCCGGGCGTGATCTGGGCCACCTGGGCCTCGGTGTAGCCCCAATCCGACACCAGTTCCGCCCGGTGGTCGGACTCGGACTCGGCCTCGCTGGACATGACGTAGGGCTCGCGCTTGCGCACTGCCTGGCCGGTGATGCCCGTGTTCAACGAGAAGCGCCGGCCCAGGCCGCCCGTGGCGCCAACATAGGGAATGATCTGTTCGATCTGGGTGGGCCGGTCCAGCGGCGGCACGATCCGGTGGAAGGTGGCACGCAGGTCGGGGAGCTCGCCGCGGGCCTGCCCCACCTGGTGAAGCACCGCGGCATGCAGCGCGGCGGTGGCGGCGTACAGCCCTTCGTGCGTCACATCCGGGCCTTCCCTGGCGTCCTGGCGCCGCGCCAGCGCCACGCGCAGCAGCCCGGCGCAGGCCAGCCACGCCACCATGCCGGCCGCCAGGTAGCCCAGCGGCATGCGCAAGGGGTTGCCCCACAGGTTGACGGCGGTGAAACCCGCCGCCACCACGGGCGGCACGCTGGTGACGGTCTCGAGGAACCAGCGGCGGCGCCACAGGGGCGGACGCTCGACGCCGGGGATGTGCTGGGCACGCAGGGCCATTGTTGGAGTCTTGTCGGTAGCCTGGAGTCCGACAACGATATACAGCGGGGATGACAGCGGCAAGCGCGCGGCGGCGCGGGTTTGTGACAGGACGCTGCTAGATTTCCTTGACGGCCCAGAGCAGGAAGGCCGTCATGGTGAGGTAGCGGCCGAACTTGCCGATGGCCATGTAGAGGACGCAGGGCCAGAACGACAGGCGCAGCCAGCCGGCCGCGGCGCACAGCGGGTCGCCCACCACGGGCAGCCAGGACAGCAGCAGCGCAGGCGGGCCCATGCGGGTCATCCAGGCGCGGGCACGCTCGTTCCAGCGGCCGCCGGGCGCGCCTTTGGGGGCGGCTGGCGGTTGCGCGGCGGCCAGCGCCGCGGCATTGGCCTGTTCAACCGTCGGGTCGGCCACGCCGGTGGCGACGCCCTCTTCCCTGGCCGCCACCCTGGCCTTCTCGGCCTCGTGGGCGTCGTGCTTTTCCTTCCAGGCCTCGTAGGCCTTGTGCGCGCCCAGGCCCATCCAGTAGCTGGTGGCGCCGCCCAGGGTGTTGCCCAGGGTGGCGATCAGCACGGCGGGCCAGAACATGTGCGGCGAGAGCTGGATGTAGCCGAAGACCGCCGGCTCGGAACCCAGCGGCAGCAGCGTGGCGGAAATGAAGCTGACGAGGAAGATGGCCGAGAGCCCCACGCTGGGCAGGGCCAGCGTGGCAAGCAGCCAATCGACGGAGGAAAGGAGGAAGGCTTCCATGAGGGCGCCAGTGTATCCCCGGGGGCTTTCTGTCGCCTGTCACGGCCTGTAAGGCAAGGTTGCCGCCTGCTCGCGCCCGCTACAGGCCGGCCTTCTCCCGCAAGGCGGAAATCGTCAGGCGCGGCGACAGGGCATCCTGGCTGACGCGCAGCTCGATCACCGCCGCCTTGCCCGAGGCCTGCGCACGCGCGAATGCCGCGGCGAAATCCTCGGTGCGTTCGACCACTTCGCCATGCGCGCCATAGGCGCGGGCCAGGTCGGCGAAATCCGGGTTGGACAGGTCGGTGCCGCAGACGCGGCCCGGATAGTGGCGTTCCTGGTGCATGCGGATGCTGCCGTACATGCCGTTGTTCACCACGATGACCAGCACGTCCAGGCCGTACTGCACGGCGGTGGCCAGCTCCTGGCCGTTCATCAGGAAGCAGCCGTCGCCGGCGAAGCACACGGCCTGGCGCTCGGGGTGGGCCAGCTTGGCGGCGATGGCGGCGGGCAGGCCGTAGCCCATGGTGCCGCTGGTGGGGGCCAGTTGCGTGCGCACGCCGCGATACTGGTAGAAGCGCTGCACCCACAGCGTGTAGTTGCCCGCGCCGTTGCTGATGAAGGTGTCCGCGGGCAGGCGCTCACGCAGGAAGACCATGATCTGGCCCAGGTCCACCGGTCCGGGCATGGGCGCGGGCTGGAGGTTGTCCAGGTAGTCGGCGCGGGCCTGGCGCGTCCAGTCGCGGCGCGCGGCGGGCACCTCCCGGGGCGCAGGCAGGGCAGCGGCGGCGGCCGCAAAGGCGTCCATGCCCGCATTGATGCCCAGGTCGGCGTGATACACCCGGCCCAGTTCCTCCGGGTCGGCGTGCACGTGGATCAGCGCCTGCCTCGGGCGCGGCACGTCCAGCAGCGTATAGCCATGGGTGGTGGTCTCGCCCAGGCGCGGGCCGATGGCCAGGATCAGGTCGGCGTCCTGGATGCGGCGCGCGATGCGCGGATCCATGCCCAGGCCGGCCTCGCCGACGTAATGGTCGTGATGGTTGTCCAGCAGGTCCTGGCGGCGGAAGGCGCAGGCCACCGGCAGGCCGAAGCGCGCGGCGAACGCGCCCACCTGCTCGCTGGCCGCGCGCGACCAGCCGCCGCCGCCCAGGATCACCAGCGGGCGTTCCGCAAGGGCCAGGCGCTCGGCCAGCTCGGCCATCTCGGCCTGGCCGGGGCTGGCCTGGGCACGGCGGTAAGGCGGGCAGTCCGCCACCTCGGCCATCTCCTCCAGCATGTCCTCGGGCAAGGCCAGCACCACCGGGCCTGGCCGGCCCGACGTGGCGATGTGGAAGGCACGGTTGATGTACTCGGGAATCCGCGCGGCGGTGTCGATCTGGTCGACCCACTTGGCGATGTGGCCGAACATGTGGCGGTAGTCGATTTCCTGCCAGGCCTCGCGGCCCAGCGCCTCGCGCGCCACCTGGCCCACGAAGACGATGAGCGGCGTGGAATCCTGGCGCGCCGTGTGGATGCCGATGCTGGCGTTGGTGGCGCCCGGCCCGCGCGTCACGAAGCAGATGCCGGGCCTGCCGGTCAGCTTGCCATGCGCCTCGGCCATGTGCGCCGCCCCGCCTTCCTGGCGGCAGACGATCAGTTCCAGGTCATCGCGCACGTCGTGGAAGGCGTCGATGGCGGCCAGGAAGCTCTCGCCCGGCACGCAGAAGGCGCGGTCGGCGCCATGGGCGCGCAGCGCGTCGATGAGGATGCGGCCACCGTTGCGAGGGCCGGCTTGGGTGGAATCGCGAGTAAGGGTGTCGCTCATGAGGCTTCCCGGGTTGCTTGCGTGAGGATGTCGGTGCCCTGCGCCTGCATGGGCACGGGTCGATGCGCGCGGCACAGATAGGCAGGGCCCAGGCGCGCCACGTCGGGGCAGCCCAGCAGCGCCAGGTCCACGTCCAGTTCGCGCCGCAGCAAGGCCAGCGCATGGGCCACGCCCGCCTGCCCGCCTGCCGCCAGGCCATACATGGCGGGGCGGCCCACGAAGGCCGCGTGCGCGCCCAGCGAGACGGCCTTGATGATATCGGTGCCGCGCCGCACGCCGCCGTCCAGCAGCAGCGTGAGGCCGGGCGCCGCGGCGGCGATGGCGGGCAAGGCATCGAGCGAGGCCACCGCGCCATCCAGCTGGCGGCCGCCATGGTTGGAAATGAAGATGCCATCCACGCCGATGGACTGCGCCAGTTGCGCGTCGGCGGCGCGCAGCACGCCCTTGACCACCAGCTTGCCGGCCCAGCGCTCGCGGATCCAGGCGATTTCCTTCCAGCTGAGCGCGGCGCGGCCGGCGCGGTGGTCGCCGCGCGCGGCGGCAATGATCGGGCCGCCGCGCTGGGCGGTGAAGTTCTCGAAATGCGGCACGCCCTGGCGCAGCAAGGTGCGCGCGAAGGTCTCGGCCATCCAGCGCGGATGCGTGAGACCGCCCCACACCAGTTTCGTGCTCAGCCGCAGCGGCAGGCTGAAGCCGTTGCGCAGTTCGTTCTCGCGCGCCGAGGCAATGGGCACGTCGGCCGTCACCACCAGCACGCCGATGCCCGCACCCGCGACGCGGTCCAGCAGCGGACCGATGACCTCGGTGCGCGCAGGCACATAGGCCTGGTACCACATGCCCGGATACGCCTCGGCCACGCGTTCGAGCGGCGTGGTCGAGGCCGCGCTCAGCACGAAGGGCAGGTTCGCCTCGCGCGCGGCGCGCGCCATCGCCACGTCGCCATCGAAACCGCAGATGGCGGTGACGCCCATGGGGCTGATGCCCAGCGGGGCGGCATAGCGCGTGCCGAACAGGGTGACGCCCAGTTCTCGCCGGGACACGTCGACCAGGGGGTGCGTCTGGAAGCGCCAGCCATCGAAGGCGTCGCGGTTGGCCCGCAGCGAGGACTGGTCTTCGCTGCCGCCGCTGACGTAGCCATAGACACCGGGCGGCAGGCGGCGGCGGGCAATGACGGCAAGGTCCGCTATGGACAGGGCCTGGTTGGCGGCGCTCATGGCACGCTCCCGCGTGGCGCCAGGGCCTTAGTGTTCCGCACGCAGCGCATCGCTGATTTTCTCCGCGATCATGATGACCGGAATGTTGGTATTGGCCGTCGGCAGCCGCGGCATGACCGAGGCGTCGGCGACATGGAGATTGCGCATGCCGATGACCTTGCCACCGGCGTCCACCACCGCCATCGGATCATCCAGCGCGCCCATCCGGCAGGTGCCGCTGGCGTGCCAGACACCGAAGACGCTGCGGCGCACGAAGGCTTCCAGCTGGGTGTCGTCGGCCAGGATGTCCGCCAGCGACACGCCGCCCGTCATGCCGTGGCGCAGGATCATGCGGCGTAGCGGCGCGGGCACGTCCAGCATGGCGCCCAGGATCCGGTTCAGGCGCGCGTTGCCGGGCGAATAGGCGCTCAGCCGCTTGATCCGCGGCGTGAACGCAGCCGGGAAGAGATCGTCCGGATTGGGGTTGAGCGCGGGCGCCACGGCCAGCTGGGCCACGCGGCGCACGCACTGCATCATGCGCGCCAGGTCGCTGTCGTCCGACAGCAGGCCGAGGTCCACGTCGGGATGCGTGTCGGCGTCTGGCGAGACCAGCCTGACGGCGCCTTGCGAACGCGGCCGGTTGCACCACATGAAATAAAGCGCCAGCCGCGCGCCCAGCGCATGCCAGCCGGCGCGCGCGGACGCGGTCACGTACATGTCCGAGGCGCACCCCCCGGGCAGTCCCGAGGAATAGCGCATGGCCAGGAAACTGGCGCGGCGGTAGGACATCGGCAGGCGCAAGGCGCGCGGCAGGAACTGCGCCAGCGTCAGCGCGGGATGGTCGCGCAGGTTGCGGCCCACCCCCGGCAGGTCCAGGACCACCCGGATGCCCAGCTTGGCCAACGCATCGCCCGGGCCGATGCCGGCCCGCAGCAACAGGGCCGGCGATTGCAGGGCGCCCGCGGTCAGCACCACGCGCCCGGCACGCACCGCTTGCGACGCGCCGCCACGCCGCAACGTCAGGCCGGTGATCTCGCGGCCTTGCAGCGTCAGGCCCTGCACGGTCGTGTCGGCCCAGATCGCCAGGTTGGGCCGCGCGCGCGTGGCCGCATCCAGGTAAGCCTGAGCGGTGGACACGCGCCGGTCGTTCTCGTTGGAGAACGCGGGCGGGAAGAGGCCGTCCTCGAAGTCGCCGTTCTGGTCTTCGCGCAGCGGCAGGCCGCTGGCCGAGAAGGCCTGCCGCACCGCCTTGCCGAAAGGCGGGAACGCGTGCGCGGGGATGCGGCGGATGGGCAAGGGTCCGTCCTTGCCATGCAGGGGACCGCCGCAATCCAGGTCGCGCTCGAGCTTGCGGAAGTACGGCAGCACGCTGGCCCAGTCCCAGCCCGTCGCGCCCAGTTCGGCCCACTCGTCGTAGTCGCGCGGCAGGCCCCGGTTGGCGGCCTGCACGTTGATGCTGGAGCCACCGCCCAGGATGCGGCCCTGCTCATAGGCGCGCTGGGTCGGCTTGCCATCCGGCCCTGTGGTGATGCGCGCCTTCAGGCCGGGCCAGATGTAGGTATCGCCGTGGAAGAGCCCCATGGGATAGCTGTCCAGGATGGCCGCGGGCTCCTTGCCCGGCGGCATGTCCTGGCCGGCCTCGACCAGCAGCACGCGGCGCGCCGGGTCGGCGCTCAGGCGGTTGGCCAGCACGCAGCCGGCCGAGCCACCGCCCACGATCACGACATCGTAGAAATCCTGCATGCCGCCGACCTAGCGGAAATTGCCGCGCGTTTCGCGGATGACCAGCGCGCCCAGGATGTAGACCGCGAAGGCCCCGATCGAGAAGTAGCCCAGGATGCGCGGCACGTCGGCCATGGTGTTGGCCGCCAGCGAGACGAAGGTGGGCGTGAGGCCGCCGATGGCGAAGCCGATGTTCCACGACAGGCCGGTTCCCGTGGCGCGCAAGGCCGTGGGGAAGCGCTCGTTCAGGAAGATCAGGATCGGCGCATAGGCCGCATTGCCGAGGAAGGCGATGCCCAAGGCATAAGGCAGGATGGTGGCGGCATCGGTGGCCTGGCCCATGCCGTTGAACAGGATCGGCAGCAGGATCAGCGCGGGCACGCCCAGCGCCAGGAAGGCCAGCTTGCGGCCGATGAAGTCGCTGATGAAACCCACGAACAGCGAGGCGAAGAAGGCGCAGACGCTGGCCCAGATCAGGATGCGCGACGCCTCGCTGTTGGGCAGGCCGTTCACCAGCCGCAGGAACGAGGGCATGTAGCCCGAGGTCAGGTAATAGGCCGCGCCGCCGCCGAAGGTGATCAGCAGGTTGAACATCAGCACCTTGCGGTACTCGCCGCCGAATAGCGTCTTCACGGGGGACACGCGCGGCGCGTTCGCGCGCTTCTGCGCGCGGGCGGCCTGCGCCTGCTTGAAATACGGCGACTCTTCCAGGTTGCCGAAGATGAAGAGCCCCAGCACCGCGCTCAGCAGGCCCGAGAAGAACATGCAGCGCCAGCCCCACACGGCGAACGCATCCCCGGGGAAAATGGACGACACGATCCAGAACACCAGCGCCGCCAGCAGCGCGCCCAGCGCCGCGCCGCCCCCCACGAAGCCCGACATGGTGCCGCGCCAGCGCGGGGCGACCGATTCGGTGCCGATGGTGTGCGTGGCCGCGACCACGCCGCCAATGAACATGCCCTGCACCAGGCGCAGGATCAGGAACAGGACGGGGGCGATGATGCCGGCCTGGTGGATCGTCGGCAGCAGGCCGAAGGCGGCCGTGGACACGCCCGTGCCCACCAGCGCCACCGTCATGGCGCCCTTGCGGCCATACAGGTCGGCATAGTGGCCGAACACGGCCGACCCCAACGGACGGATGATGAGCGCCACGGCCGAGGACGCGTACACCGCGGCCAGCGACAGCGTGGGCTGCGAAGACGGGAAGAACAGCACGCTGACCACCGGGGCCACGTACAGCAGGATGAACAGGTCGAACAGGTCCAGTGACCAGCCCAGCACCGACGCGGCAATCGCGTTGCGCCGCTGGCGGGGGCTGATCTGCGGCGCCTCGTCAGGCGCGGGGGTGGCTGGGTTGGCTTGCGAACTGCTGCTGGCCATGGTGTCTACTCCTCGATCTTCTTATTGGTGCCCGGTGGTGTCGGAAGGCCGCGCGGGCGCACGCGGCCTTCCCTCCTGCCATCGATGGCCGCTCAGTTGCCCGTGAAGGTCGGCTTGCGCTTGCCGTGGAAGGCTTCGACGCCTTCCTTGAAATCGTGCGACTGGCGCAGGCGGCTGTAGCAATGGCCTTCCAGCTCGATGGAGGCCGACAGCGAGGCGTCCTCGGTGTCGTTCAGCAGCTTCTTGGCCGTGCGCTGCGCGAGGGGCGAGAACACGACCAGCTCTTCCACCAGGCGGTCGGTGGCGGCCTCCAGCTCGGCATCGGGCACGATCTCGGTGGCCAGGCCCCAGTCATAGGCCTGTTGGCCGGGAATGCGGCGCGAGCGCATCACGACGTCCTTGGTGCGGGTGATGCCCACCATCTTCTGCAGGCGCGCGGAACCGCCCGAACCGGGGATCTGGCCCAGCTTCTGCTCGGGCAGCGCGTATTGTGTGGTCTCGGTGACCAGGCGGAAGTCGCAGGCCAGCGAAATCTCGAAGCCCACGCCGAAGCAATAGCCGCGGTTGGCCACCACGACGGGCTTGCTGCAGCGCGCGGGCGCGGCGATGTTCCAGGCCAGCCTGGACACGTGCTCGGGCGTGGCTTCCAGGAAACCCTTGATATCGCCGCCGCTGGAAAAGTGCTCGCCTTCGGCGCGCAGCACGATGACGCGCACGTCGTCGTGCTCGTCCAGGGCTTCGAACACCAGGCGCAGCTGGTCGCGCTGGAACATCGAGATGATGTTGAAGGGCGGGCGCGCCAGCACGATGTCGGCGCGCTTGCGGCCGGCGTCGATCTCGACGCGGAAGCCGTCGAGCTTGTCCAGCAGACGCTGGGCGGAATGGGTCAGTGCGGTCATGGTGTGCTCCAGGTCAGGGGTCCGTCGCGCGCGGCGGAGAAATCGGAATCAGGTTGGAAAGGGTCGTCGGGTTGTCGGGTCAGGTGTCTTGGGCTGCCGACGTCTCGCCAGGCTTGCGCAATCCCTCCCAGCGCCGCACCAGCCCCTGGTGCGGCACATCGAAGAGATCCAGCACGCGGCCCACGGTGTGGTCGATCATGTCGTCCAGCGAGGCCGGCATCGCATAGAAGGCCGGCACGGGCGGAAAGACGATGGCGCCCATTTCGGTGGCCGTGGTCATGTTGCGCAGGTGAGCCAGGTTCAGCGGCGTCTCGCGCGCCAGCAGCACCACGCGGCGGCGCTCCTTCAGCGCCACGTCGGCGGCGCGCGTCACCAGGTTGTCGGCCATGCCCAGCGCCACGCCCGCCAGCGTCTTCATCGAGCACGGCGCGATCACCATGCCTTCCGTGCGGAACGAACCGCTGGAGATCGCGGCGCCGATGTCCTTGGCGTTGTGCACCACATCGGCGAAGGATTCGATCTCGCCGCGTGTCAGGGACAGCTCCTGCGAGGCGGTCAGGCCGCCCGAGGCAGACATCACCAGGTGCGTTTCCCAGCCAGGCAGCTGGCGCAGCACCTGCAGCAGGCGCACGCCATAGACCGCGCCGCTGGCGCCGGTGATGGCGACGATCAGGCGGCGCGGCGGCGCGGCGGGAGTCGAGGTAACGGGCGGCTGCATGGCGATGCTCAGGACAGGTGGAAGTCGGCGCGTGCGCCGCTGTCCAGGTCACGCGCCGGGTCCACGGTGTCTTCGCCCGGCACGCGGACCTTGGTGAAGACATGCTCGTGGTACGCCACCGGACGCGTGGCATCCAGGCCCATCTTGGCGCTGATGCCCTGTTCGTGCGGCGGTTGCACGCCGTCCCTGGCCGGACGCGTGAGCGTGGTCGACGGGTCCAGCGCCGAGCCCTGCGCGCCCGCGATCACCACCAGGTCGCGATCGGCCTGGAAGCGCGTGGCCACCGCCCACTCGACCTGCTGCGGATCGTGCACGTCCACGTCCTCGTCCACCACGATCACCTGCTTGATGTCGTAGTGCGCGCCGAAAGCCGCCAGGATGACGTTCTTGGGCTGGCCCTCGTGGCGCTTGTGCATCTTCACGTACAGGTGATAGCGGCCCACCCCGCCGATCGACAGGTGCACGTCGCGCACGTCCTGGTGGCTGCGCTGCAGGATGGCCAGCAGCGTCGCCTCGCGCGGGATCGAGCCCAGCAGCAGGTGCTCCATCTCGGCCGGGATGATGGTGTGATAGATCGGGTCGCGGCGATGCGTGATGGCGTCGACCTGGATGACCTCGCGCGCCTCGCGGGCGCTGTAGTACTTCGGAAACTCGCCGAAGGGGCCCTCTTCCTCGCGCACGCGCGGCAGCAGGCGGCCTTCGATGACGATCTCGGCATGGGCGGGCACCCGCACCTCGTTGGTCAGGCACTTGGTCACGGGCAGCGGCGCGCCGTGCAGGGCGCCGGCGATCTCCAGTTCGTCATGGTCGATGGGCGTGATGGCCTGCGAGGCCAGCATCGTCATCGGGTCCACGCCGATCACCACCGCCACGGCCAGCGCCTCGTTGCGCGCCTCGGCTTCCTTGTAGAAAGCCCACAGGTGGCGCGGCAGCAGCAGGATGGCCATGCGGTCGCGGGCATGTACCTGGATGCGGTTGATCGACACGTTCTGCACGCCCGTCACCGGATTGCGCGCGATCACCAGGCCCGCCGTGATGTAGGGACCGTTGTCATGTTCGCTGTGCGTGGGCACGGGCAGGATGCCGCGCACGTCCGGCTCGCGATGCACCACCTGCTGGCAAGGCGGATCCTGGACCTCGCGCCAGGCCATCGGCGCCTCGGCCGCGCGGCGGAAGGCATCCAGCAAGCCGGATTGCGGCACGCCCATGGCCTCGGCGATCCAGCCGCGCCGGGACATGAAACCGGACACCACCGGCACCGTGGC
Organism: Orrella dioscoreae; assembly: GCF_900089455.2. Taxonomy (NCBI): domain Bacteria; kingdom Pseudomonadati; phylum Pseudomonadota; class Betaproteobacteria; order Burkholderiales; family Alcaligenaceae; genus Orrella; species Orrella dioscoreae. Next base: position 553,864 of record NZ_LT907988.1, on the reverse strand, counting down.
GCCCTCGGGCTTGGGGAAGTAGACGGCCTTCCGGCCGTCCATGTGCTTGGCGATGGCCGCCAGCTCATGGGTCAACGCCACGCCCTCGCGCGCCACCGCCAGCCTGCCCGTGTCCTGCAGATGGGCCAGCCAGCGCCGGAAGTCGGTGTGGACCGGCAGTGCCTGTTCGTTCCTCATTGCTCTGTGCTCCCGCTGCGCGCGCGAGCCGTGCTCGCACGCAGATTTGGTCGATGGCGCCCGCGCGCCCTAGGATTTCGCCGGCGCGGCGGGCGCGGCGCCCTGCCCGCCCTCGGCTTCGTATTCACCCGCCACCAGCTTCCTGCGCAAGACCTTGCCCACGGGCGATTTGGGAATCTCGGTCACAAACACATATTCACGCGGACGCTTGAAGTTCGGCAGGTCCGACTGGCGGCAGTGCGCGTCCAGCGCGGCGGCTTCCGCCGCGGCGTCGGCCTCGGCATCCTTGCGCTTGACGAAGGCCACCACGCGCTGGCCCCAGCGTTCGTCGCGCAGGCCGGCCACCGCCACCTCGTCCACGCCCGGATGCAGCGACACCACCGACTCGATGTCCACCGGCGAGATGTTCTCGCCGCCGCTGATGATCATGTCGTCCACCCGGCCCGTCACGAAGAGATCCCCGTCTTCGTCGAAGTAGCCCGTGTCGCCCGTGCAATACCAGCCCTGGCGCAAGGACTTGGCGTCGGCATCGGCCCGGTTCCAGTAGTGTTCGAAGGCCTCGTCTCCCGACAGGTCGGCCACGATCTGGCCTTCCTCGTTGACCGCCGCCACCTCGTCGGGCGTCTGCGCATCGAGCCTGATGACGCGCAGGCGCGTGTTGATGCCCGCACGGCCGGCGCTGCCGGGCTTCCTCATGGCGTCCTGGTCGATGGAGAAGGTATAGACCTCGGACGAGCCGTAGTGATTGACGAAGAGCTCGGGCCCGACCGCGGTGTTCAGGCGTTGCAGCAGCGCGTCGTGCATCGGCGCGCCGGCGAATCCCAGCTTGGTCACCGAGGACAGGTCGCCGCCCTGGCGTTCCTGGCAGGACAGCATGTCGTGATACAGCGTCGGCACGAGATACAGGCAGGTGATGCCCTCTGCCTCGATGATGGCCAGGGTCTGCGCCGCGTCGAACTTCGGCATGCACACGAAGAGGCCGTCGACCAGCGCCATCGCCAGCAGCGAGCGCACGCCCATCGTGTGATACAGCGGCATCACGCCCAGCGTGCGCTCGCCGCGGCGGTAGAGATTCTGCGCCACGTGGCCCAGCGCGGCGGCGCGCTCGTGGCGATGGCGGCGCGGCACGCCCTTGGGCTTGCCGGTGGTGCCCGAGGTGTAGAGCATCAAGGAATAGTCATCGGCGCTGGCCTGCGGCTGCAGGGCGCCGGCAGGCGTGGCCAGCAATTGCGCGAAGGTGGGTGCGCCGCCGATGGGCGCGCCGGCCAGCGCGCCCACGGCCACGCAAGGCACGGTCTGCACGGCCTTGCTGGCACGCACGGCCTCTTCGTTGACCGCCTCGAAGAACACCACGCGAACCTGCGCATCGGCCGCGCAGTAGTCCACCTCCTCGGGCTTGGCGCGCCAGTTCAGCGGCGTCATGATCAGGCCGGCGAACTGGCAGGCCCAATGCAGCGTGGCCATTTCATAGCGGTTCTGCAGCACCGCCAGCACGTGGTCGCCACGCGCCAGGCCCATGCCCTGCAGGCCCGCGACCAGCCCGGCGATTTCGTCGCGCCATTGCGCATAGGTCCGGCGCAGGTCGCCGTCGACGATGGCAAGCGCTTGCGGGCTGCGCTCCACGCTTTGCAGGAAGGTCCGTCCAAGGTCCAGCATGTGTCTCACTCCCCCGTGGTCGCCGGGGCGGTGGCCGCCCGGCGCGCCGCTGCCGTCTCCAGGACGGCGCGGACGATGTTGGTGTAGCCGGTGCACCGGCAAAGATGGCCCGACAGCATGTCGCGCACCTCCTGTTCGGTCGGGTCCGGGCGCCGGCGCAGGTAATCCGCGCAGGACATCAGGATGCCGGCCGTGCAGAAGCCGCACTGCAGGGCGTGGTTGCGATGAAAGGCTTCCTGCAGGTCCGAGAAATCGTCCTCCAGGCCGCACAGTCCCTCGACCGTGTCGACGCTGCGCTCGTCCACCTGCACGGCCAGCGTCAGACAGGCGCGGCCTGCCACGCCGTCGATCTGCACCGTGCAGGCGCCGCACACGCCGTGCTCGCAGCCGACGTGCGTGCCGGTGGCGCCCAGCGTGTCGCGCAGGAAATCCGAGAGCAGCGTGCGTGACTCGCACGCGCCGCTGCGCGGCTGGCCATTGAGCGTGAGCCGGATGACGTGGCTGCCGTCCTGGGCATAGGTCTTCATGTCGTCTCCTCGGCGGCGCGCGCGTCCGTGACCCGCGCGATCATCTGCGCGCCCAGCCGGCGCACCAGGTGGCGGCGAAAGCGCGCGCTGGCGTGGTGGTCATCCTGGGCGCCCAGCGACCAGGCGAAATCGTTCAGGGCCGTGTCCTGTTCGGCGCCGGCCTGCAGCGGCAGCGTGGCCGCGCGTGGCCGGTCCGCGACGCCGCCCACCGCCAGCCGCAGCGCGTCGCCGCGCCGCACGGCGGCCACCGAGGCCACAGCGAAGTCACCGTGGCGCGTGGCGAATTCGGTGAAGGCCACGCGCTCTCCTTCCCTGCCCAGCGGGAAACGCACCTCTTCGACCAGTTCATCGGGCGCACGCGCCGTCATCAACATGCCCTGGAAGAAATCGTCGGCCGCCAGCACGCGGCGCTTCTTCGGGCCGCGCAGCACCACTTGGCCGCCCAGCGCCACCAGGGCCAGCGGCAGCTCCGCGCTCGGGTCGGCATGCGCAACGGAGCCGCAGACCGTGCCGCGATTGCGGATCTGGAAGTGCGAGATATGGGGAAATATCTGCGCCAGCAGCGGCACTTCGCGCGCCAGTTCCGGCCGCCATTCGACGCTGGCCTGGGTGGCTGCCGCGCCCACGCACAGGTGGCCATCGGCGATGCGCGCGTAGTCCAGTTCCTGGCAACGCGAGATGTCGATGAGCGCCGTGGGCTGCGCCAGGCGCATGTTCAGCACCGCCATCAGCGACTGGCCGCCCGCCAGGATGCGTGCGTCCTGGCCCAGCTTGGCCAGCAGGTCGATGGCTTCCTTCGCCGTGTCGGCGCGTATGTAGTCGACGGCCTGCGGCTTCATCGCCCCACTCCCAGGCGGCGCAGCAGGCGCCGCCACCATGGGCCGGACGCAGACGCGGCCGAGCCGCCTCCCGCCTGCCGGCCCAGTTGCTCGAACAGCTGGCGCAGCACGATCTTGGCCGCGCCTTCCAGCATGCGTCCGCCCACCGCGGCCACCTTGCCCGACACCTCGGCCTGGTAGTCATAGCCCAGCAGCGTGCCGCCTTCGGCGGCGGTCAGCGTGACCTTGCCGCTGCCCTTGGCCGACCCCACCGACGACAGGCCCGAGCCGGACAGACGCAGGCTGTTGGGGGGGTCGAGCTCGGACAGCGAGACCTCCGCCGCGTAGCGCGCCTTGATCATGCCCACGCCCACCGTGACGTCGGCGCGATAGCGGTTCTCGCCCACGGCCTGCAAGGCGTTGCAGCCCGGGATGACATTGGCCAGTGCCTTGGGGTCCAGCAGGACCGCGAACACCGCCTCGGGCGAGGCCGGCAACAGCACTTCGCCGCGCGCAGCCAGCGCCTTGCCGCCCTTGCCCGCCGGTTCGGCGCTGGCCTCCTCCTGCGGTTTGCTGGAGGGCGGGTCTTCCATGCCCAGCAGGTCCATCACCCGCGTGGCCGTCAGCGGCAAGGTGATATCGCGCACGCCCAGCGCATCGGCCACGGCGTTGGCGATACAGGGCGGCGTGCTCATGTTGTTGCCCTCGCCCACCCCCTTGGCGCCCAGCGGCGTGAAAGGCGATGGCGTCTCCTGGTGCAGGATCACCGGCTCGGGCACTTCGCAGGTGGTGGGCAGCAGGTAGTCGGCATAGGTGCCCGACTGGAAGCTGCCGTCCGCGCCGTAACGGAACTCTTCCATCAGCGCCGCGCCCAGGCCCTGGGCGAACGCGCCGCGGATCTGGCCATCCACCAGCGCCGGGTTCAGGATGCGGCCCGCGTCGTGGGTCGTGATGTAGCGGTCGATGCGCACGCGGCCGGTATCGCGATCGATCTCCACCGCGCACACGTCGAACGCGAAGCCATAGGCAGCCGAGGTATTGACCCGGTCCTGCTCATCGGGCGCGGTCAGTTGCGGCGGCGTCCAGAACGCCGTCTCGCGCAGGCCCGGGTCCATGCCTTCCGGCAACAGGCCGGGCGCCCAGTGCGGCGAGGCGGCCAGGCGGGTGAAGGCCACGCCGCGCTCGGGCGCCTGCTCGGGAAAGATCTTGCCGTTGGCAAAGCGCACGTCCTCGGGCGCCACGCCGAACTGGTGGGCCGCGATGCGCGACAGCTTGTCGCGCAGCTTCAGGCAGGCCAGGTGCAGCGTGCCCGCCACGGCGCCCGCGAAACGGCTGGAATAGTTGCCGGCCGCGACCGACCAGGCATCCTTGGCCGTGTCGAATTCCACATTCACCGCCACCTGCTCGGGCTGCACGCCGAACACGTCGGCCACCACCTGGGCGCAAACCGTGCGATGCCCCTGCCCCGCGGGCGACGAGGCCACCACGACGTTCAGGCCGCCCAGCGGATCGATGCCCACGGTGGCGGCGGCGATGGCGCCGTTCTTCGGGCCCGCCTTGGCGCGCGCCTCGGCGGGCATGGCCGTGGTGATGTAGCCCATGTTGGACACCGAGGGCTCGACGATGGCGGCATAGCCGATGCCATACAGCCGGCCTTCGGCGCGCGCGGCGTCGCGGCGCGCCAGCAGGTCGTCCAGCCCGCCCTCGGCGCGCACGCGATCCAGCGCCCCCGTGTAATCACCCGAGTCGATCAGGGCGCCGGCCGCCGCCTGATAAGGGAAGGCATCGCTGGGAATGAAGTTGCGCCGGTACAGCGCCAGCGGCTCGATGCCCAGTTCCACCGAGATGCGCTGCATCACGCGCTCCAGCGCGAAATACACCTGTGGTCCGCCGAAGCCGCGCACCAGTCCGGCAGGCGTCTTGTTGGTCAGCACCACGCGGTTGCGCACGCGCAGGTTGGGAATGTCGTAGGCGCCCGTCAGGCAGCCATGCATGCGATAGAAGGTGGCAGGCTCGGGCGCCCGCAGATAGCCGCCCACGTCGTCCAGCTGGTCGTAGGACAGCGCCGTGATGCGGCCGTCTGCGCGCACGGCGGCCTCGATGCGGCTGGCGCGGCCCGTGGCCGACGTCGCGGCCGTCAGGTGCTCCAGGCGGTCTTCCACCCACTTCACCGGCGCCTGCGCCTTGCGCGCGGCCAGGCACATCAGCACCACATAGGGGAACACCGACTGCTTCACGCCGAAGCTGCCGCCCGAATCCTTGAAGGTCTTGTGGCGCAGCTGGTTGCCGGAAATCTTCAGCGCCAGCGCCATCACCGTGTGCAGCGTGAAGGGCCCCATGAAATTGGAGCTGGCCTCGTAGCCATCCTGTGCCGAGAGGTACTGCGCCACCACCACCGCGCCCTCGATCGGGGTGCAGGAATTGCGCGGATAACGCACGTCCAGCGCGATCACGTGGTCCGCCTCGGCGAACGCCTTCTCCGGGTCGCCGTAGCGGAAGCTGCGGTCGCTGACCACGTTGGTGCCGACCTTCTCGTGCAGCACCGGCGCGTCGTCCTCGGCGGCCTCCACCACGTCCACGGCAGGCGGCAACTGCTCGTAGCTGACGGTGACGCGGTCGGCGCCGTCTTCCGCCTGGTAGCGCGATTCGGCGATCACCACGACCACGGGCTCGCCCACGTAGCGCACCTTTTCCTGCGCCAGCGCCCATTGCTCCATGGGCTGCTTCACGCCCACCACGAAAGGCTTGGACCAGGCGGCCACGTCCTCGGGCAGCAGCACGGCCCGCACGCCCGGCACGGCCAGCGCCGCGCTGGCGTCGATGCCCGTGATGCGGGCATGCGCGTGGGGGGCGCGCACCACGGCAGCGTGCAGCGTGCCCGCGGGCACGGCCACGTCGTCGCCATACTGGCCGCGGCCGGTCAGGATGGCCCGATTCTCCAGCCGCGCCATCGGCCGTCCCAGGTGAGGCCGGTTGTCTGACGCGTCCGAAGACGAAGAGGAATGACTCATGCTTGTGCTGCCTGCCGGCTCAGACCACGCCGGCGTTCTGGTAGATGTGCTTGATCTCGACGAAGTCGATCAGGGCGTCGAACCCGTGCAGGCGGCCGATGCCGCTGCGGCGGTAGCCGCCGGTCTCCGCCTCGGCGAAGAGCTTGTTGTGGTCGTTCAGCCAGACCGTGCCGTTGCGCAGCGCGCGCGCCACGCGCCAGCCGCGCGCGCCGTCGTTCGTCCACACGCTGGCGGACAGGCCGAACTCGCTGTGGTTGGCGCGCGTCACGGCCTCGCGCTCGTCCTCGAACTTCTCCAGCACCAGCAGGGGACCGAAGATCTCTTCCTGCACGAAGAAGGCGCTGGTGTCGCGGTGCGCCACCAGCGTGGGCAGCAGGTAGCAACCCTGCTTCGGCGCATCCTGCGGGCGGCCGCCGCGCACGATCACTTCGTCGGCGGCATCCAGCGTGGCGGCGATGCGCGCCTCCACGTGATCCCGCGCGGCGGCGTCGATCAGCGGCCCGATCTGCACGCCCTGGGCCAGGCCTGGTCCCACGCGCAGCGCCCCCAGCGCCTGCGCCAACGCCTGCTTCATCTCGTCGTAGCGCGAGGCATGCACCAGCACGCGGCGCGCGGCGGTGCACTGTTGCCCGGAAATGATGGTGGCGGCGGCCGCCAGCGCCGGCGCCACCTTGGCCACATCGGCATCCTCGAAGACCAGGCAGCTGGACTTGCCGCCCAGCTCCAGCGACAGCTTCTTCATGGTGGGCGCGGCGGCGGCCATGATGCGCTGGCCCGTGCCGTTAGACCCCGTGAAGCTGATGACCTCGACCTCGGGCGATTCGACCAGGCGCTGCGCGACCGCGTGGCCGGTTTCGCTCAGCAGGTTCAGCACGCCCTTGGGCAGGCCCGTGGCGGCATCGAGTTCGCGCAGCACGTCCCAACTGACCAGCGCCGTCTGCGGCGCGGGCTTCACCACCGTCGTGCAGCCCGCGGCCAACGCCGGCGCCAGCGAGCGGATCAACAGCACGATCGGCGCGTTCCACGGGATGATGAGGCCCGCGACGCCGGCCGGCTCCTTCAGCAGGGTCGAGAACACACCCGGCTCGACTTCCATGGCGTGGCCGGGAATGTGGCGCGCCAGGCCGGCGTAATAGCGGATCTCGGAGATCGCGCCCGCCATCTCGCCGCGCGACTGCGCCAACACCTTGCCGTTCTCGCGCGTCAGCAGTTCCGCCAGCGCCTCGGTCCGCGCCTCCAGCCTGTCGGCCCAGCGCAGCAGCACCTGCTGGCGCAGGCGCGGGTTCTGCGCCCAGTCGGGCCGCTCGAACGCCTCGCGCGCGGCGGCGATGGCCGCCCGCGCGTCCGCGTCCCCGCTGTCGGGAAAGCGCCCCAGCACGCTGCCGTCCGACGGGTCGGTGCTGGTGGCGGTCTTGCCCGAGCGCGCCGGCTGCCAGGTGCCGCCGATCAGGTTGAGGGCTTCGATGCTCATGTGCTGCGATTCCTGTTGCTGTGTTGTCGGCGAGGCTTACTGCGGCGGAATGCCCGACTCGCTCACGACCTTCTTCCACATGTCCATCTGCTGTCCGATGAAGGCGCCGAACTCGGCGGCCGTGCCGCCATCGGGCACCACGCCCTGCTCGGCAAAGACCTTGCGCACCTCGGGCTGTTTCAGGATGGCGTTGATCTGCGTGTTGAGTTTCTCCACGATGGGCGCGGGCGTGCCTGCCGGCACCACGAAGCCGTGCCACGACGACACCTCGTAGCCCGGCACGCCGGCCTGGCCGAGGGTGGGCAGTTCGGGCATCAGCGGCGAGCGATCGGCGCTGGCGATGGCCAGCGGCCGCACCTTGCCCGACTGGATGAAGGGCAGCGCGTGGGGGAAGGCGTCGAACGCCACTTCCACCTGGCCGCCGGCCAGGTCGGTCAGCAGCGGCGTGCTGCCCTTGTAGGGCACCTGCGTCATCTCGACGCCCGCCATGCTTTCGAACAGCTCCATCGCCAGGTGGTTGGACGAGCCGCTGCCCGACGAGCCGTAGTTGATGGCGCCCGGCCTGGCCTTGGCCGCGGCCAGCACGTCGGCCGTGCTCTGGTACCGCGACTTGGCATTCACCACCAGCAGCATGGGCGAGCGGCCTGCCAGCACCACGGGCGCGAAGTCCTTCGCCGTGTCATAGGGCAATTGCCTGTAGAGCCAGGGGTTGGCCGCGAAGGGGAACTGCACCACCAGCACGGTGTAGCCATCGGCCGGCGCCTTGGCAGCGAACGACGTGCCGATCTGCGTGCCGGCGCCCGGCTTGTTGTCGACGATGGCCGGCTGGCCCCAGGCCTCGGCAAGCTTGGCGCCCACCACGCGGCCCAGCGTGTCGTTGAAGCCCCCCGCCGGATACGGCACCACGATCCGGATCGGCTTGTCCGGATACGTGCCCTGCGCCGAGGCGCCGGCCGCCAGGCCAAGCACTCCGATCGCCAGAACCGCTGCTGCGCGCGCTACCTTGTTCATGCTGTCTCCCTTGTCTTATTGGATGACCCGACCTTCCTGCCAGGCCTTTCTGGGGTCGCGTCGGCCCGGTTCTGTCGCCGGGTCCGCCACGCCGTCACACGTAGGCCGGCCCCTCGATGGCGGGGTGGGCCTTGATGAATGCCTCGTCGACCTCGACGCCGATGCCGGGGGCTTCCAGCGGCCGCACCATGCCTTGCGCGTCCACACGGAACGGCTCGGACACCAACTCGTCGCGGAAGCGGTTGCGGCGCGACACGTCGGCCTCGAAATAGCCGCCGTTGTCCAGCGCCGACAGCACCTGCACGGACGCGGCCATGTTCAGGCCCGTCATCGAGGTATGCAGGTGGATGGGCAGGCGGTACGACGACGCCAGGCCCGCGATGCGCAGGGTCTCGGTGATGCCGCCCGTCTTGGACAGGTCGGGTTGCAGGATGGCGGCCACGCGGCCTTCCACCAGGCGCGTGAACTCGAAGCGCGTGTAGTGGTTCTCGCCCGCGGCGAAGGGCACGTTGCCGAAGGCCCGGGCCAGTTCGTAGTGGCGGTAGTCATGGGCGGGAAACGGTTCCTCCAGCCAACCCACCCGCAGGCGGTCCAGCGCGGGAATGACCTGGCGCGCATCCTCCAGCGTGTAGGCGCCGTTGGCGTCGGCCAGGATCGTGACGTCCTCGCCCAGCGTCTCGCGCACGGCCTCGGCGCGCGTGATGTCGCGCCGCCAGGTGTCGCCCAGGCGCAGCTTCACCGCGCGATAGCCCGCGGCCACGTGCTTGCCGGCCTCTTCAACCAGTTCGGCCGGCGGCTGCCAGCCCAATGCGACGCCGCCGGCATAGGCGGGCACGGCACGGCCCGAGCCGCCCAGCAGGCGATACAGCGGCTGGCCCGCCGCCTTGCCGCGGATGTCCCACAGCGCCATGTCCAGGCCGCTCATGGCGACCACGCAGCCGGTGCCCAGGCCCATGCCCACCAGCTGGCGGCGATAGACCAGGTCCCAGATGCCGGTGGTGTCGCCCGCGTCGCGGCCCAGCACGGCGTCGCGCAGGGCGGTGTTGATGAAATGCGCCACGGTGGTGTGGGCGCGGCAGTGGTGCGACTCGCCATAGCCCGTCAGCCCGCACTCCGTCGTGACCTTCACGATCACGGCATCGCGCTTGACCGCCCGACCCACGCCCAGCGTCACGCTGTCGCCGGCCGCGACGGGAAACGACACCGCGCTGGCCTGGACGTCACGGATCTTCAATGCGGCGGCCCCGAAGGAGGATGCCTGGGTCGGTGCTGCGGCGGACTGCGTCATGCTGCCTGTCTCCTGCTCGCCCGTCTTGCGGACAATGCTGTGGTCTTGTGGGGCGAGTCTAGGTAAGGGCAGCAATCATGTAAATTAATCTTTAATGATTAAAACAATCAGTTCAAATGATGACCCTGAAACATCACCCATGAAGGACTGTCGCAGCGCCCCCGCCATGAGGCCGGTTTGACAGCACGTTGATGGCGTCGATAGGATCGGCCTGATCCGCAGCAAGCAGGCAGTCAAGAACACATCCATGCATATCGTCGTCATCGGCGCCGGCATCATCGGCACGAGCACCGCCTACGCCCTGATGCAGGACGGCCACTACGTCACCCTCATCGACGCCGCCCCGCACGCGGGCACGCAGGCCAGCCGCGCGAATGGCGGCCAGCTCAGCTACAGCTTCGTCGCGCCCCTGGCCGAACCCGCGGTGCTGCCCCAGTTGCCGCGCTGGCTCTTGCGCGAGGACTCGCCGCTGCGCTGGCGGCCGCGCGCAGACCCGGCGCAATGGCGCTGGATCCTGTCCTTCCTGCTCGCCTGTCGGCGTGGTCTCCACCAGGAGACCACGCGCGACCTGCTGGCACTGGGCATGGCCAGCCGCCACGCGCTGCGCCAGCTGGTCGAGCGCGAGTCGCCCGCCTTCGACTTTACGGCCAGCGGCAAGCTGCAGGTCTACGGCGACACGAAATCGCTGGACGCGGCACGCCGCCGCACCGAGTTCCTGGCTTCGCTGGGCTGCCCGCAACAGATCCTGAGCACCGCCGACTGCGTGGCGCGCGAACCCGCGCTGGCCGACATGGCCGGCGGCATCGCCGGCGGGGTCCATACGGAAACCGAGGACGCGGGCGATGCCCACGCCCTGTGCCGCCACATGGAAGAAGGCCTGCGCCAGTCCTCGCGCAGCCAGTTGATGTTCGAGACCACGGTGCAAGGCTGGCGCACCAGTGGTCTGCGCGTGGTGGCGCTGCGCACCTCGCGCGGCGAACTGGCCGCCGACGGCTACGTGCTGGCCGGCGGCGTCGGCTCGCAGGCCCTGGCGCGACGGCTGGGCATGGACCTCGGCATCTATCCGCTGAAGGGCTACAGCCTCACCTATGCGCTGACGCCGGACAGCCGCGCGCCCACCATGAGCGTGAGCGACATCGCCAGCAAGGTGGTCTATGCGCGACTGGGTGACCGGCTGCGCGTGGCCGGCATGGTGGACATCGGCCACGTCACCACCGAGATCGACGCCGGGCGCATCACCCGCATGGAGCAGGCGGTGGCGCAGCGCTTCCCGCGCCTGAACGCCGCGGGCGCGCCCAGCGCCTGGGCCGGCCTGCGTCCGGCACGCCCGAACGGCAAGCCGCTCATCGGCCCCACCCGCTATGACAACCTGTGGCTGAACACCGGCCACGGCATGCTGGGCTTCACGCTGGCGGCGGGCAGCGCCCGCCTGCTGGCCGACCAGATCGCCGGACGGCCCACTTCCCTGGCCGGCGACCTGTTCCAGCCCTGAGCGCCCGGGGGGCACGCCCCGGACGCCCTGACCGCGCGCCTTACTGCGCGCGAATGTTGGCCTGCCTGATCACCTTCGACCACTTGGCCATTTCGCCTTCCACGAACACCTTGAAGTCTTCCGGCGACCCGCCCAGCGGCTCCACGCCCTGGTCGGCGTAGATCTTGCGCACATCCTCGGACTGCATGGCCTTGTTCAGCTCGGCGTTGATCTTGGCGATGATCGCGGGCGGCGTGCCGGCCGGCGCGAAGAGGCCATAAGGCACCGACACCTCGAAGTCCGCATAGCCCTGCTCGGCCACGGTCGGCACATCGGGCGCCAGCGGCGAGCGCTTGGGGCTGGTGATGGCCAGCGCGCGCATCTTGCCGGCCTTCACGTGCGGCAGCACGTGGGGCACGTTGTCGAACATCACATCCACCTGGCCACCCAGCAGGTCCGTGACCATGGGCGCGCTGCCCTTGTACGGAATCTGTGTGAGGTCGGTGCCCGTGGCGACCTTGAAGTACTCCATGGTCACGTGGTTGGACGTGCCGTTGCCGGACGAGGCGTAGTTCAGCTTGCCGGGCGCCGCCTTGGCGCGCGCCACCAGGTCCTGCAACGACGTGATCGGCGACGCCTGGCGCACCACCAGCAGGTTGCGGGCCTGCGCGCCGCCCACCACCGGCACCAGATCCTTGCGGGTGTCGTAGGGCAGCTTGTCGTACAGGAAGGAATTGACGATGAACGGGAAGCCCTGGATCAGCAGGGTATAGCCGTCGGGCGCGGCGCGCGCCGCCATCTCCGTGCCGACGATGGTGCCGGCCCCGGCCTTGTTCTCGACCACCACGGGCTGGCCCCAGGCCTCCTGCAGTTTGCGGGCGAAGATGCGGCCCAGCGTGTCGTTGAAGCCCCCGGGGGTGTAGGGCACGATGATCTTCACGAGCTTGTCGGGATAGGACGCGGCGGCGTCCGTTACGGCGTGCGCCCCCAGGCTGGCGGCGCCCAGGGCGGCGGCCAGCAAGAGGCGGGTGAGCGTCTTGGCTGCATTCATGCTTGTCTCCGTTTTTATAGGCATGGCATCGGGCGCCAGTGTGCTGTCCCACAGATACGTCGGCATGACGAAACGTGCCGGTTGGGGCCAGGGCTAGGCGCGAACCGCAGCGATACCCGTAGGTATCGCGAGGATTCGCAACGACGCCATGGGTTCAACCGGCGCGTTTCGTGTCGGCGTATCTGTGGGACAGCACACCAGGCACCGTGCTGCGGCACAGTGTGTGAGGGCACATACATCAAGTCAATTAATCATTAATGATCGAACCCATCACTAATGATGATATAAATCCCGGCATCTCCTCCTGCCCTCCGGAGCCCCGGCATGGAATTCCGCCAGATCCAGTATTTCGTCTGTCTTTTCGAGGAAGGCACGGTCACGCGCGCGGCCAAGCGCCTGAACATCGTGCAGCCCGCGCTCAGCATGCAGATCGCCAAGCTCGAAGAGGAGGTCGGCCAGCGCCTGTTCGACCGCAGCACCCAGGGCATGCAACCCACGGCGGCGGGCAGGCAGATGTACCGCCTCTTCCTGCCCGTGCTGCGCGACTTCGCCCACGCGCGCGAACAGGTCATGCGCACCGACGGCGAGCTGGGCGGCCACGTCAATGTCGGCATGATCGCGTCCATCGCGCAGGGCGTGCTGTCGGACATGCTGATCGAGTTCTCGATGCGCCATCCCAAGGTCAACGTGACGCTGACCGACGGCTACAGCACCATGCTGGCCGACTGGGTGGCGGGCGGCCAGATCGAGGCGGCCATCATCAACAAGCCGCGCCGCCCCCTGGCCCTGAACGTGGAGCACATCGCCGACGAGGACCTGGTGCTGCTGACCAGCGTCAACCACCACCAGGCGCTGCCCGCCAACGTGCCATTCCGCATGGTGCCCACGCTGGAGCTCGCATTGCCCACGCGCCATCACGGCCTGCGTGGCATTCTGGAAAGTTTCGCGCAGGCCGAGGACGTGGACCTGGCGCCCACCTGCGAGACGGACTCCATCGTCAGCATCGTGAAACTGGTGGAGCGCACGCAGTTCGCCACGCTGCTGCCGCGCGTGGCCGTGCGCCGCCGGCTGGAGCGCGGCCACCTGCGCTGCCACAACGTCGTGTCGCCGCGGCTGTCGCGCCAGGTCGTGTGCGTGACGCACCCGCGCCGCCCGCTGTCTCCCGCCACCACGGCCTTCCTGGCCATGCTGAACCTGCACATCCGCGCGCTGGAAGGCGAAAGCAGCACGCCCGCGCGCGAGGGCGGCACGCAGGCCGGCGGTGTCAGCGAGACCTTGGGCGAGCAGGCGGCGCAGGCCGCGCTGGCGCAGTTGCGCGGCGCCGGTTGAGCATCGGCCTTACCGACCCGCTCAGCCTTGCTCCGCGTCGTAGCGCCGGCGTGCGCTGCGCAAGCCCTCTGCGTGCGCGATGACCCACTGCCAAAGCGGAAGCATGCCGGTCAACAGCCCCCGCCCCAGCTCGGTGAGGCGATATTCCACACGCGGCGGCACCTCCCGAAAATCGTGCCTGGATATCAGGCCGTCGCGCTCGAGCTGGCGCAGGGTGCGGGTCAGCATGCGCTGCGTGACACCCTCGAGCCTGCGCGCGATTTCCGCGTGACGCAGCGTGCCCCCCACGCCCAAGGCATGCACCACCCCCAGCGACCAGCGATTGCCGGCATGCGACAGGATCTCCCGCTTGAGGCCATCGTCATCGTCGCTCAGGGCATCGCAGGCTTGCTGCGACTGCCTCATGAGGGCATCGAACTCGGGGGTGGCTTGCGGTATCACGGGTGTGCCTTCTTCTCTTCGGGGAATCGCGTCACTATTATTCCCGACTCCACAGGAGTCGAGCATGTCAGCCATACTTTCATCGAAGCCATCGACGCTCGTGCTTGGCGCGGGCGAACTGGGCGCCTGCGTCCTGCGCGAACTCGCGCTGCTGCGCAACCAGGGCCAGGCAGGCCCCATCAGCGTGCTGCTGCGGCCTGGCAGCAGGACCGATCCGCGTGAAACAGGCGCCGAGGCCGTCGAAGCAGACCTGGCCACGGCCACCGTGACGGCGCTGGCGCACGTCTTCTCGCGATTCGACCAGGTCATCTGCTGCACGGGGTTCGTCGGCGGGCCCGGCACCCAACGCAAGATCACCGATGCCGTGCTGAAGGCCGGCATCGCCCATTACATCCCGTGGCAGTTCGGCGTGGACTACGACCGCATCGGACGCGGCAGCGGCCAGGACGTCTGGGACGAGCAGCTCGATGTCCGGGACATGCTGCGCGGACAGGATCAGGTCCGCTGGACGATCATTTCGACAGGCATCTTCACCAGCTTCGTCTTCCTGCCAGCATTCGGGCTGGTGGATCTTGCCGGGAACACCGTGCACGCACTGGGAGATTGGGACTACCGGCTCACGGCGACCACGCCGCAGGACATCGGGCACCTGACCGCCCGCATCGCCACGTCGCGTCCCGACTTCGACGACCAGGTGGTCTTCGTCGCCGGCGACACGTTCTCGTACCGTGAACTGGCCGACACCGTCGAAAGCGTGCTGGGCAAGCCCGTGCGACGGCACTGCTGGCGCCTGCCGCAATTGCGGGCCGACGCAGCGGCGCACCCGGACGACACCCTGCGCAAGTACCGGCTGGCGTTCGCCCGTCCGGACGGCGTCGCCTGGCCGAAAGACCAATCCTTCAATGCCCGGCACGACATTCCGGTGACCGATGTGGAAACCTGGCTGCGCGAAAACCGCTGACGCATCCGCCAGGAAAAGACCCTAGAGGAACAGGCGATACGCCGGGTTCTCGGTTTCGTTCCAGTACGGATAACCCAGCTCTTCCAGGAAGCCCTTGTAGCGCTTCTTGTCCGAGGGCGGCACCTGGATGCCGACCAGGATGCGGCCATAGTCGGCGCCCTGGTTGCGGTAATGGAACAGGCTGATGTTCCACTCTTGCGGCATGGCCTCCAGGAAGCGCATCAGCGCGCCCGGACGCTCGGGGAACTCGAAGCGGTACAGCAGTTCATCGCTGGCCAGGCCCGAGCGTCCGCCCACCATGTGGCGCAGGTGGGTCTTGGCCATTTCGTCGTGGGTCAGGTCCAGCGTGTCGAAGCCATGCTTGCGGAAGTTCGCCGCCATGCGCGTGGGCTCGGCAGGCGAGGCCACCTGCACGCCCACGAAGACGTGCGCCTTGTCGGCATCCGAAATACGGTAGTTGAACTCGGTGACGTTGCGCTCGCCCACCAGCTTGCAGAAGCGGCGGAAGCTGCCGCGTTCCTCGGGCATGGTCACGGCGAAGATGGCTTCGCGCGCCTCGCCCACCTCGGCGCGCTCGGCGACGAAGCGCAGGCGGTCGAAATTCATGTTGGCGCCGCAGGTGATGGCCACCAGCGACTTGTTCTTCCACTTGTTCTGGGCCGCGTACTGCTTGGCGCCGGCAAGCGCCAGGGCGCCCGCAGGCTCCAGCACGCTGCGCGTTTCCTGGAAGACGTCCTTGATGGCCGCGCAGATGGCGTCGGTGTCGACCACCACGAAATCGTCCACGACCTGGCGCACCAGGCGGAAGGTCTCGGCGCCCACCTGCTTGACGGCCGTGCCGTCCGAGAACAGGCCCACGTCGGACAGCGTCACGCGGCGGCCGGCGCGCACGCTGCGCACCATGGCGTCGGAGTCGACCGTCTGCACGCCGATGATCTTGATGTCGGGGCGCAGCGCCTTCACATACGCGCCCACGCCGGAAATCAGGCCGCCGCCGCCGATGGCCACGAAAATGGCGTCGATGGGATCGGCGTGCTGGCGCAGGATTTCCATGCCCACGGTGCCCTGCCCCGCGATCACGTCAGGGTCGTCGAAGGGATGCACGAAGGTGAGCTTTTCTTTCTTCTCCAGTTCCAGCGCGTGCGCATAGGCATCGGAAAAGCTGTCGCCGGCCAGCACGACCTCGCCGCCCCAGCCGCGCACGGCATCGATCTTGACCTGCGGCGTGGTGACCGGCATGACGATCACGGCGCGACAGCCCAGGCGGCTGGCCGACATGGCCACGCCCTGGGCATGGTTGCCCGCCGAAGCCGCGATCACGCCGCGCGCCAGCGCCGCCGGCGGCAGGTGCGCCATCTTGTTGTAGGCGCCGCGCAGCTTGAAACTGAACACCGGCTGCGTGTCCTCCCGCTTCAGCATCACCGCGTTCGAAATTCGCTCGGACAGCAAAGGGGCGTGTTCCAGGGGCGTTTCGACGGCGACGTCGTAGACTTTCGACGTCAGGATGCGTTTCAGATAGTCGGTGAACATGGACAACAGCAAAGGAATGAAGGAAGGTGGCGCGCGGCCGGGGGACGTGCAAGCGGTCTTGCGACCGGCCTGGCCATCAGGGGCCGCGAGCGTGCTCACCCCGCAGGGTGCGGGCCAGATTACCACAGCGCCCCTGGCCGTCGCGGGGCGCGTCGGCCTCGTGCTGGCGGGGGGCGCGGGCCAGCGTTTCGACCCCAGCGGCAAACGCTACAAGCTGGTGCAGCCGCTGCCGGATGGGCGCGCCGTCGTGCGCGCGGCCTGCGAGGCGCTCCTGCCCTGGGTCGATGCCGTGGTCGTGGTGTGCGGCGCGCGCCAGGCGGAAATCGCCAACGCGCTGGCAGGCCTGGCCTGGCAGGCTGTTCCCTGCCCCGACGCCGCACGCGGCATGGGCGCCACCCTGAAACACGGCATCGCCGCCACGCCAGCAGCAAGCGGCTGGGTCGTGGCGCTGGCCGACATGCCTTTCCTGGCTGCCGGCGATATCGGCGCCGTGGTGCAGGCCCTGGCAGCCGGCGCGCGCATCGCACGCCCGCGCCACGAGGGCGTGCCCGGTCATCCCGTGGGGTTTTCAGCGGACTGCCGCAACGCCTTGCTGGCGCTGGACGACGCGCAAGGCGCGGGGCCCTGGCTGCGCCAGCAGGCGGACATCACGTGGGTGGCGGGCGGGCCGGGCGTGGTGCGCGACGTGGACGTGCCTGCCGACCTGGGCTGAGCCGGGGCTCAGGCCGCCGGGGCGTCCTCGGTCTCGCCGCCGAACTGGCAGACGGTGTAGAGCGGCGTGCCCGTCGCGGCAATGGCGCGCGAGCCGCCCAGTTCGGGCAGGTCGATGACCGCGGCCGCCTCGACCACATTGGCGCCCAGGCGCTGCAGCAGCTTGATGCCCGCCAGCATCGTGCCGCCGGTGGCGATCAGGTCGTCCACCAGCAGGACGCGCTGGCCGGTACGCACGGCGTCAGCGTGCATTTCCACCGTCGCATTGCCGTACTCCAGCACATACGACTCGGACACCGTGCGGGACGGCAGCTTGCCCTGCTTGCGCACGGGCACGAAGCCCAGGTTCAGCTCATAGGCCAGCACGCTGCCCACGATGAAACCGCGCGCGTCGATGCCCGCCACCAGATCCAGGCGCTGGCGCATGTAGCGATAGACGAAGAGATCGATCAGCACGCGGAAGGCGCGCGGGTCCTGCAGGACCGGGGTGATGTCGCGGAAGGTGACGCCGGGCTTCGGCCAATCAGGCACGCTGCGGATGGCGCGCCGGACCAGATCGTGGAGATCGTTCTGCATGGAAGGGCGTCCAGGGTGAAGAGGGGCAGCGGCCCGGGGACGCCACTATAACCGCCCGCCCGGCGGCGAAGCCAGCGAAGTCCGCGTTGCGGACAGACGCCCTCACACCGGGCCGGCCACCGGAAGCAAGCGCCCGCTTTCAACGCGCAGCACGCGGTGCATGACGCCCGGCGGCAGGCTGGCGTGCGTGGACAGCACCACCGACCTGCCCCGCGCCGCGCGTGGCAGATCCGCAAGAAACGCCCTCTCGGTCTCGGCATCCAGGCCCTGGGTGGGCTCGTCCAGCACCAGGACCCGGGCCGGGCTCAGCAACGCCCGCGCCAGGCACAGGCGCCGCGCCTGGCCGGCCGACAAGGTACGTCCCGTTTCGCCCGTCCAGGTGTCCAGCCCTTCCGGCAGGCCGCGCACGAACGCGCCCAGCCCCGCCGCATCCAGCGCCTCCCACAAGGCGGCCTCGCCCGCCTCGGGCGCGCCGATCAGCAGATTGGTGCGCACCGTGCCCAGGAACACCGGCGCGTCCTGCGACAGCAGCGTCACGCGCGCATGGAGGTCTTGCTGGCGCAGGGCGCGCAGGTCCACGCCGCCCAGCGTGACCCGGCCGGCGGTCGGATCGGCCAGGCGCAGCAGCAGGCTCAGCAGCGTCGACTTGCCCGCCCCGCTTTCGCCGACCAGCGCGATGCGCTCGCCCGGCGCCACGCTCAGCGACACGTCGCGCAGCACGGCGCGCCCGCCCGGCGCATAGGCATAATCCACCGCCTCCACGCGCAAGGTCACGTCGGCCGGCGGCGGCGCAGGCGTGCCGGGATCGCGCACCGCGGGCGACAGGGCAGCCAGCTCAGCCACCCGCGCGCCCGCCGACGCCGCGCCGCCCAGCCGCGACGCGCCACGCATCAACGGCCCCACCACCTCGAAGAATCCCAGCACCGCCAGCAGCAGCCCCACCAGCACGGGACCGGGCAGCGTGCCATTACGCAGGGCAGGCAGGCCCCAGACCAGCACCGCCAGCACACAGGCGCCCGCCACGGCCTGCAAGGCCGCCTGGCCCGCGGTGCCCAGGTTGGCCTGGCGCTGGCGCGCCCGCGACAAGGCGGTACAGGCCTGCGCAAACTCGCGGCGCGCAGCGCCCTCCGCATCCAGGGCCAGCAAATCGGCGTGGCCTTCCACGGCCTGCAGGGCCTGGCTGCGCAGCTCGGCCGCCGCCTGCTGCGCAGCCGCGCCCGGCGCACGGCTGGCCTGCGCCAGCCACCACGGCACCAGCAGGGCGCTGGCGCCCACCGACACCGCCAGCGTCCAAGCGGCGGCGGGCAGCCAGAGGCCCAACACCACGCCCAGCGCCGCGCCGCCCAGCAAGGCGCAGGCGATGGGCACCAGCACCAGCAGGAACACCGAATCCAGCGCATCGACGTCGCCTGTCAGGCGCGCCACCAGGTCGCCATCGCGATAGCGCGACAGTTGCGCCAGGTCCAGCGGCAACAGCTTGCCGAACACCACCGTGCGCAGGTCCGCCAGCAGGCGCAGCGTGGCGCCATGGCCGGTCACGCGTTCGCCGTAGCGCGCGGCGATCCGCAGGAAGGACAGGCCGCGCACCAATGCCGAAGGCGCGAACAGGTTGAACGCCATGCCCGCGGTCGTCAGTGCCGCGCCCGTCAGGAACCAGCCCGAGACCCCCAGCAGCCCCACGCCCGCGGCCAGTGTCACGCCGGCCAGCGCGAAAGCCGCGGCCAAGGCCCCGGCGCGCTGGCGGTACAGGGGCGCCAGCAAGCGCCACAGGTCTCGCGCCCAGTGGCGGCGCGCGGGCATTGACGCGCCGGCCGCCGCCTGGGCGGGCAACGCAGCGGTGCGCGCGTGAACGGGCGTGCTCACTGGACTACCTTCGCGCTTCGCACTCCGGTATTCGCCCTTGGGACGGCCCGGCGGGCTCATGCCACCCTCCCGCCCGCCTGGATCCGCAACACGCGCGGGAACGCATCCAGCACGGCCTCATCGTGCGTGACCAGCAACAGCGTGCGGCCCTCGCAGAAGGCCAGGATCTCGCGCAGCACCGCGTCGCGCGTCCCGCCGTCCAGGTGCGCGGTCGGCTCGTCCAGCAGCACCAGCCCCGGGTCGCGCAGGAAGAGCCGCGCCAGCGCCACGCGCTGCGCCTGTCCGCCCGACAGGCCATAGCCGCGCGGCCCCAGCTCGGTGTCCAGCCCTTGCGGCAGGTCCTGCGCGAAGCGCAGCACGCCCGCGCGCTCGGCCGCCCGATGCAGCGCCTCGGCATCGGCTTGCGGCGCGGCCAGGCGCAGGTTCCCGGCAATCGACCCGGCCTGCAGATAAGGACGCTGGCTGATGAGCGCGACACGCTGGCGCAAGTCCGCGCGCGGCCAGTCGGCCAGCGGCCGGCCATCGAGCCGGATCGTGCCCTCACCGTCGCGCAGTCCCGCCAGGGCCTCGAGCAAGGTGGACTTGCCGATGCCGCTGGCGCCGGCCAGCGCGACGTGTTCGCCCGGCGCCAGGGAGAAACCCGCGGCATCGATGACTGGCAGCGGCCGCCCCGGCGCGCGCAGGACCAAGCCCGACACCTGCAAGGCAGCAGCGTCCGACGCCGGCTGCGCCGCCGGCGCACGCAGGGTTTCCTGTCCCTGCCCCGCGGCCAAGGCGGCGGGCTCGGGCAGGGTTTCGAAGGTCGCCGCCAATTGCGCGGTCGCCGCCCTTGCGGTGGCGCGGTCGTGATAGTGCGCGGCGAACTGCCGCAAGGGCGCATAGACCTCCGGCGCCATCAGCAAACAGAAGAGACCGGCCTGCAAGCTGAGCGGCGACACGCGCAGGTCGACGAAGCCCAGGTAGCTCAGCCCCACGTACAGCGCCACGCCGGCCACGCCCAGCGCGGCAAAGAATTCCAGCACGGCCGAGGACAGGAAGGCGATGCGCAACACCGCCATCGTCTTGGCGCGCACCACCTCGGTCGCATCACGCACCGCCTGCGCCTCGGCCTGTGCGCGGCCGAACAGCTTCAGCGTGGCCAGGCCGCGTACCCGGTCGGCGAAGAAGCCGGACAGGCGTGCGAACGCCTGCAGGTGGCGGCGGTTGGCGGCTTCCGCGCCCCAGCCCACCAGCGCCATGAAGACGGGGATGAGCGGCGCGGTCAGCAACAGAATGAGGCCCGCCACCCAGTCCACCGGCATCAGCGCCAGCGCGAAGGCCAGCGGCAGGAACGCCGCCGCGACCATGGCGGGCAGATAGCGGGAAAAGAAACCGTCCAATGCCTCGACCTGTTCGGCCAGCATGCTGGCCAGCTCGCCGGAACGCTGGCCGCGCGTCCATTGCGGACCGCGCGCCAGCAGTTGCGCAAACAGGGCCTGCCGCAACGACAGCTTGATGGACTCCGCGGCGCGCTGCCCGGCACGCTCGCCCAGCCAGGTCAGCAGGACGCGCGCGCCCATCAACGTGGCCACCACGGCGATGCCGCCGTACAGCGTGCCCACCGGCGCGCCTTCCGCAATGGCCTGGTGCAGCACCTGGGCCAGGAACCAGGTCTGCGCCAGCAACAGCGCGCCGGCCAGCAAGGGTGCGGCCACCGCCGCCATCAAGGGCCGGCGCGCGGCACGCGCCAGCCCGGCCAGCCAGCGCGCGTGCGCCCGTCCGGGTGACGAGGCCGCGGCGGCGAGCGGCGCCGCCGGCTCGTCTGCCGGCACGGGCTGGGCGGCCGGCGTCAGGCTCACGGCTGGACCGCGGGCGAGTCCAGGGGATCGTCGGTCTCGCGCTCGGGATCGGCCCCGCCGCGCAAGGGGTCCTGCGTGCGGCGCAACGGCTCGTGCTCATGCCCTTCGCGCAGTTCGAACCACATCGCGTTCAGGATGGCGAACGCGCAGGCCAGGCCCAGGCCCAGTATCCAGGAGAAGTACCACATGGCGTTTGGCTCCTTGGTCTCAATAGGAATTCGGCGTGTCGCCGACGGTGTGCTCGGTCACCTTGCCGCGCATCACGCGGTACACCCAGCTGGTGTAGGCAGTGACGATAGGCAGGAAGATCAGCGTCACCAGCAGCATGATCCACAGCGTCAGGTGGCTGGACGAGGCGTCCCACACCGTCAGGCTGGCGCGCGGGTCCAGGGTCGAGGGCATGATGAACGGGAACATCGACAGGCCGACGGTCAGGATGATGCCGCTGATGGCCAGCGCCGACGCCACGAAGGCCAGGACGTTGCGACGCACGGACACCAGCAGGGCCGTCAGCAGGGCCATGCCCACGCCCAGTGCCGGCGCGGCCCAGGCCAGAGGCCAGCGTTCATAGTTCTGCATCCAGGCGCCCGCGCTGACCGCCACGGTCTTGGCCGCCGGGTTCGACGCGCCGTCCGTCACGATGGCGCTGGTGATGGAATAGCCGTCGATGCCCGACGCGATCCACACGCCGCCCAGGGCGAACAGCAAGGCCGTCAGCACCGCGCCGCCACGCGCCCATTGCCGGGCACGCGCCGCCACCGGACCTTCGGTGCGCCAGGCCAGCAGCACGGCGCCGTGCGTGACCAGCATCGCCACGCTCAGCACGCCGGCCAGCAGGGCGAAGGGATTGAAGAGCGCGAAGAACGAGCCTTCGTACACCGGCCGCAAGGTGGCCGGGTCGGCGCCGAAGGGCACGCCCTGCAGGATGTTGCCCATGGCCACGCCGAACACCAGGCTGGCGATCACGCCCGAGGCGCACAGCAGCATGTCCCAGCGGGCGCGCCAACGCGTGCCTTCGAACTTGCTGCGGTACTTGAAACCCGCCGGCCGGATGATGAGCGCCACCAGCAACAGCAGCATCGCCAGGTACAAGCCGGAGAACGAGGCGGCGTAAAGCAGCGGCCACGCCGCGAAGATCGCGCCGCCCGCCGTGATCAGCCAGACCTGGTTGCCTTCCCAGACGGGACCCACCACGTTGATGACCACGCGCCGTTCGGCGTCGGTCCTGGCCACCACGGGCAGCAACGCGGCCACGCCGAGGTCGAAGCCGTCCATGACGGCGAAGCCGATGAGGAGCGCCCCCATCAGCGCCCACCACACCACGCGCAGCGTGCCGTAGTCCAGGGGAATGATGAACTGTTCCATATTGAACTCCGTATCAGCGCGCGGCGGCGGGGGCGTTGGCGAGGGCGGCGGCGCCCACGGGATCGCTGGGCGCAGGGGCCCGCGGCTTGGACTCGTCCTTGGGGCCGCTGCGCACCGCATGCAGCATCACCTTCATGCCCACGATGAAGAGCACGGTGTAGAGCGCCAGGTAGACCGACAGGCTGATGACCAGGTCCGTCAGCGACAGGCCCGATGCCGCATAGAAGGTCGGCAGCACGCCTTCGATCACCCAGGGCTGGCGGCCATATTCCGCCACGAACCAGCCGCATTCGATGGCGATCCAGGGCAGCGGCAGGCTCCACAGCGCGATCTTCAGGAAGCGCGGGCTGGTGGCCAGCCTGCCGCGCGACGCCAGCCAGAAGGCCGCGGCGAAGAAGGCGATGAAGTAGATGCCCAGCGCCACCATGATGCGGAAGGTCCAGAAGAGCGGCGCCACCGTGGGCACGGTGTCCCAGGCCGCCTTGGCGACTTCGGCGTCCGTGGCCAGGGCGATGTCCTCGCGATAGCGCTTCAGCAGCAAGCCGTAGCCCAGGTCGGGCCAGGTGCGGTCGAACAGCGCGCGGGCTTCGGCGTTCTTCGGGTCGGCGCGCACCTGCTGCAAGGCGCCATAGGCCACCACGCCATTGCGCACCCGTTGCTCGGCCAGCTTCACCAGGTCATTGATGCCGAGCATGGGCGTGGTCACCGAACGCGTGCCGATCAGGCCCATCACATAGGGAATCTCGACGGCGAAATGGTTCTCGCGTCCGGCCTGGTCGGGAATGGCGAACAGGTTGAAGCTGGCCGGCGCGGGCTCGGTGTGCCACATGGCTTCCATCGCGGCGATCTTCATGCGCTGGTGCTCGGTGGTCAGGTAGCCGCTTTCGTCGCCCAGCACCACCACCGACAGCGAGGCGGCGAGGCCGAAGCTGGCGGCCACGGCCATCGAGCGCTTGGCCAGGTCCAGGTGACGGCCGCGCAGGATGTACCAGGCGCTGATCGACATGACGAACATGGCGCCCGTCACGTAGCCCGCGCTGACGGTATGCACGAACTTGGCCTGTGCCACCGGATTGAACACGACGGCCGCGAAGTCCGTCATTTCCATGCGCATGGTTTCGGGGTTGAACACCGAGCCCGTGGGGTTCTGCATCCAGCCGTTGGCGATCAGGATCCACAGCGCCGACAGGTTGGTGCCCAGCGCCACCAGCCAGGTCACGATCAGGTGGCTGACCTTGGACATGCGGTTCCAGCCGAAGAAGAACAGGCCGATGAAGGTCGCTTCCAGGAAGAAGGCCATCAGCCCCTCGATGGCCAGCGGCGCGCCGAAGATGTCGCCCACGTAGTGGCTGTAGTACGACCAGTTCATGCCGAACTGGAACTCCATGACCACGCCCGTGGCCACGCCCAGCGCGAAGTTGATGCCGAAGAGCGTGCCCCAGAACATCGTCATGCGGCGCCAGATGGTGCGTCCGGTCATGACGTACACGCTTTCCATGATGGCGATCAGGAAGGACAGCCCGAGCGTGAGGGGAACGAAGATGAAGTGGTACATGACCGTCAGGGCGAACTGCAGCCGCGACAGGTCGACGACGTTGAAATCAATCATGATGGCCAACCTTGCAGGAAGGGAGATCGGCCCGACAGGGGCCGCGACGAACAGGCGCCGCGGCCTGTGGTGACGCAGAGGGGGTATCCGGATTCATGAGGGTGCTGCCTTGGGTCGTGCTTCAGGGAAGGAAAGGGGGAATCAGCGTTTGCCGCCACCGCTGAGTTTTCCGGCGATGCTCAGCACCTTCTGCACCTTGGACCCCAGGCGCATCAGGCGCTCCAGGGTCTCGGGCGGCAGGCGCTGGATCTCGTCGAACCAGGCGGTGGAAAGCTCGATCAGCTCGAGCATGTCTTTCATGCGGGCTTGCGCGTGGCGCTCGGCCGCGTCGGCCGGCGGCTCCAGCAGCGTGTCGCGCAGCAGCGTCAGGGTGGGTTCGATCTCGCGCTTGCGCTTTTCCTCGACCAGCACCCGGAAGATTTCCCAGACGTCGCTGGGCGAATCGAAGTAGTCACGCCGATCGCCCACCTGGTGGACCATCTTCACCAGCCGCCAGGACTGCAGTTCCTTCAGGCCCATGCTGACGTTCGAGCGCGAGAACCCCAGGGTCTCGGCGATGTCATCGGCATTCAGCGGCTTCTCGGACAGGAACAGCAGCGCGTAGATCTGGCCGACGGTGCGATTCACGCCCCAGCGGCTGCCCATTTCTCCGAAATGCAGGACGAAACGTTGGGACTGGGGGGGGAGTTGCATGGGGCTGGCCTGCGTTGTCGCGCGTGTTACGTTTTTTGTTACGTTGATTTCACTACTTGCTGAAATTATCGAACTTCATGTGATTAAAAGCAAACGTAACGCGCACGGCCAGCCGCAAACCGTGCCGGCCAGGCCACAGTTGGCCCGGGGCTTGCTTCAACGACATGTCAGAAACCGCGCCAAGGCCGGCTCGGGACGAAAAAAAACCGCCAGGGGGGTCCTGGCGGTTTTCCAAGCAAACCTTGCGGCCTCGGGCGGCCGGCGTCGCGCCCCGCCCAGGACGCCCCGCTCACGGCACGCGGCTCAAGGCGCCTTGACCGTCACGGCGGCGCTGACGCGGCGCGCCTTCTCGCGTGCAGCCTCCACGTCGTCCGCCACGGCCAGGCCCACGCCCATGCGGCGCCTGGTGAAGGACGCCGGCTTGCCGAACAGGCGGATGTCCGTGCCCGGCTCGGCCAGCGCATCGGCCACGCCATGGAAGCTGACGCCCTGGGCATCCACCCCGCCATAGATCACGGCGCTTGCGCCCGGCTGGCGCAGGCGCGTGTCCACCGGCAGGCCCAGCAGCGCGCGGGCATGCAGCTCGAATTCGTTCTGGGCCTGGGTGATCAGCGTGACCATGCCGGTGTCGTGCGGACGCGGGCTGACCTCCGAGAACCAGACCTCCTCGCCCGACACGAACAGTTCCACGCCGAAGATGCCCAGGCCGCCCAGGTCGCCCGTGACGGCCAGCGCGATTTCCTCGGCGCGGGCCAGGGCCTTGGGCGCCATGGGGTGCGGCTGCCAGCTCTCCACGTAATCGCCGTCGACCTGCTTGTGGCCGATGGGCGCGCAGAACCCGGTCTGCACCGTGCCGTCGGCGCCGCGATAACGTACGGTCAGCAGGGTGATCTCGTAGTCGAAGTTGATGAAACCCTCGACGATGGCGCGTCCGGCGCCCACGCGCCCGCCTTCCTGGCAGTAGCGCCAGGCGGCCGCCACGTCGGCCTCGCTGCGCAGCACCGACTGGCCCTTGCCCGACGAGGACATCACCGGCTTGATGACGCAGGGATAGCCGATGCCGCCGTCGATGGCGGCGCGCAGTTCGGCCTCGGTGTCGACGAAGCGATAGGGCGAGGTCGGCAGGCCCAGGGTCTCGGCCGCCAGGCGGCGGATGCCCTCGCGGTTCATGGTCAGGCGCGCGGCGCGGGCCGTCGGTGTCACGCGGGTGACGCCGGCTGCCTCCAGCTCCACCAGCAGGTCGGTGGCAATGGCCTCGATCTCGGGCACCACCACGTCGGGACGCTCGGTTTCGATCACGCGGCGCAGCGCAGCGGCGTCGGTCATGGGCACCGTATGCGAGCGATGGGCCACCTGCTGGCCGGGCGCGTTGTCATACCGGTCCACGGCAATCACCTCGGCGCCCAGGCGCTGCAGGGCGATCACCACTTCCTTGCCCAGTTCGCCGGCGCCCAGCAACATGACGCGGGTGGCCGAGGGGCTCAAGGGGGTACCGAGGACGGGCGTGGGCAGGTCGGCCATGACGATCGAATTCCAAAAATAGGGACGCCCAGGAACGCCGGGCGGGCAGGAAACGAAGCTTGCCACAGCGCCGCGCCCGCCCGCAAACGCGCCATCCCGGCGGACGCCACGGGGTTTCCCTGCACCCTGACGCCCCTCTGAATTAAACTCCTGCGATGACCGACACCCCTATCTTCCAGCCGGGCGACGCCCTGGCCAGCGCGCGCCGCACCCTCCTGACGGAGGCGCAGGCCATCGAGACGCTGGCCGCGCGCCTGGACGACGCCTTCGCCGAGGCGGTCCGGCTGCTGCTCGCCTGCCGGGGCCGCGTGGTCGTCAGCGGCCTGGGCAAGACCGGCCACATCGGCCGCAAGATCGCCGCCACGCTGGCCTCCACCGGCACGCCGGCCTTTTTCCTGCACGCCGCCGAGGCCGTGCACGGCGACCTGGGCATGCTGACCGCCCAGGACGTCCTCATCGCGCTGTCGCACTCCGGCGCCAGCCAGGAACTCCTGACCGTGCTGCCCGCGGTGCGCCGCCTGGGCGCCAAGGTCATCGCCATCACCGGCAACCCGCAGTCCGAACTGGCGCAACTGGCCGACATCCACCTGAATGGCGCCGTCGACCAGGAAGCCTGCCCGCTCAACCTGGCCCCCACCGCCAGCACGACCGCGGCGCTCGCCCTGGGCGACGCGCTGGCGGTGGCCTGTCTGGAAGCCCGCGGCTTCGGCCCCGAGGACTTCGCCCGCTCGCACCCCGGCGGGGCGCTGGGCCGCCGGCTGCTGACCCACGTGCGCGACGTCATGCGCCAGGGTGGCGCGGTGCCGCGCGTGCCATTGTCGGCAACGCTCTTCCAGGCGCTGGAGGAAATGTCGGCCAAGGGCATGGGCATGACCGTCATCGTCGATGACGCGAACCGCCCCGCCGGCATCTTCACCGACGGCGACCTGCGCCGCCTGATCGAACGCCGCGGCGACCTGCGCGGCCTGCTGGCCGCCGAAGGCATGAGCCGCAACCCCCGCACCATTGCCGCCGAGGCGCTCGCCGTCGACGCCGCCGCGCAAATGGATGAACAACGCCTGAGCCAGATGCTGGTAGTGGGCAAGCAAGGCGAACTGATCGGGGCGCTGCACATGCACGACCTGATGGCCGCCAAAGTGGTTTGACGATGACGATGAGCATTCCCCACCCCGCCGAATCCCTGGTCCTGTCCCGCGTGACCCCCGTCGTGCGCGAACGCGTCTCGGCCGTGCGTCTCATGGTGTTCGACGTGGACGGCGTCCTGACCGACGGCAGCCTCTGGTATGGCGAGAACGGCGAGGCGCTCAAGCGCTTCAACGTGCTGGACGGCCATGGCCTGCGCCTGCTGGGCGAAAGCGGCGTCATCGTGGCGCTCATGACGGGCCGCCAGGGCCCCATCGTCGACCGCCGGGCCGCCGAACTGGGCATCTCGCATGTCCTGCAAGGCGTGCGCGACAAAGGCACCGCCCTGACGGAACTGGCGCAGCGCCATAATGTCCTATTGGACCAGACCGGCTACATGGGCGATGACCTCATCGACCTGCCCGCCATGCAGCGCGCGCGTTTCGCCGCCAGCGTGCCGGGCGCGCCGGCGTACGTCGCCCAGGCCGCGCACTGGGTCGCCAGCCGCCCCGGCGGCGAAGGCGCCGCGCGCGAATGCTGCGACCTCATCCTGGCCGCGCAAGGCCGGCTGGGCACCTATTTCCAGCCCGGCCTGCTTGGCCCCGGAGCCATCCAGTAAGCCATGAAAGAACGCTTTTCCTCCCTCGTCGCGCTGGGCCTGCTGCTTGCCCTGGTATTGGGCACGTGGTGGGCGGCCGACTACGCGCAACGGTCGATCCCCATCGACCCGCCCCGCCGCGTCACCCACGAGCCCGACTCCTGGGCAGAGAAGTTCGTCATGCTGCGCGCCGACGAGACCGGCGCCCCCATCAACCGCCTGGAAGGCGATTTGATGCAGCACTATCCCGACGACGACTCCTACGAGATCACCAATCCGCGCGCCGTGGGCCAGCGCGCCGGCACGCCCGTCACCATCGGCACGGCGCGCGTGGCCGTCATGGACCAGGACGCCAACCGCATCATCATGCGCCAGGATGCCCACCTGCACCGCATGCCCGACGGCCAACGCGCCGCGATGGACGTGCGCAGCGAGGAGATCATCATGCTGATCGACCAGGACCTGGCCTACACCGACAAGCCCGCGCAGGTCGACCAGGGCCGCTCGCGCATGAATGGCACCGGCATGCGCTACAACAACAAAACCCGCCAACTCGAGGTCCACTCCGCCACCGACGTGCAGATCTCCGGCGCCGAAACCCGTTCGCGCAACACGCGGACCGATACTCCCTCACGATAAAAAGATGATGACCGCCTCGCGCTCCTTCCTCCCCGCCCTGCTGGCCGCACTGACGCTGGCGCTGCCCGTGCACGCCGCCCAGCAGCCGCCCGCCGAGGACCCCGACACCCTGATCCTGTCGGACACCCTGCACTATGACGACGTGAAGCGCACCAGCACCTTCACGGGCAACGTCATCATGACCCGCGGCGACCTGACCCTGAAATCGGACACGCTGGCGATGCGCGAGGATGCCGACGGCTTCCAGTTCGGCACCGCCACGGCGAACAAGGGCAAGGAGGTCTTCATCCGCCAGGTCCGCGCCGGCACGGCCGAAGTCATGGAAGCCACGGGCCTGCGCGCCGAATACGACGGCAAGAACGAAACGCTGGACATCATCGGCCAGGCGGTCGTCACGCGCCTCGTGTGTGGCAAGCCCTTCGACAACGTGCGTGGCCAGCGCATCCGCTACAACCAGAAGACCGACACCTACGAAGCCTTCGGCGGCGGCGACTCGGCCGCGCCCGGCGGACGCGTGCGCTCGGTCGCGCAGTCGCGCGCCAAGTCCGACGCGGCGGCCGCGGCATGCAAGGACGTCGCCCCGGCCAAGCCCGCGGCGTCGAACTGAGGGGGCCGCAAGCATGAGCGCAGACGCAAAAGCCACCGCCAACGCCAACGCCACCGACGCCGACCTGCCCGGCGCCTCGGCCGCCGTCGCCAGCGGCCTGTCCAGCCAAGCCGGCCGGCTGCGCGCCGTCGGCCTGCGCAAGACCTACAACAGCCGCACCGTGGTCCAGGACGTCTCCATCGCCGTGGACAGCGGCGAGGTCGTGGGGCTGCTCGGCCCCAATGGCGCGGGCAAGACCACCAGCTTCTACATGATCGTGGGCCTCGTGCCCGCCGACGCCGGCCGCATCGAGATCGACGGCGTGCCGGTCACCGCCATGCCCATCCACAAGCGGGCACGGCTGGGCCTGTCCTACCTGCCGCAGGACGCCTCGGTGTTCCGCCGCCTGACGGTCGAACAGAACATCCGCGCCGTGCTGGAACTGCAGGTCGACGCCAACGGCAAGGCACTCTCGGCGGCCAAGACCGAGGAACTGCTCGAATCGTTGCTGGAAGAACTCCAGATCGGCCACATCCGCCGCAACATGGCCATCTCGCTGTCGGGCGGCGAACGCCGCCGCGTCGAAATCGCCCGCGCGCTGGCCACGCAGCCGCGCTTCATCCTGCTGGACGAGCCCTTCGCCGGCGTGGACCCCATCGCGGTCATCGAAATCCAGCGCATCGTGCGCTTCCTGAAGAGCCGCAACATCGGCGTGCTCATCACCGACCACAACGTGCGCGAAACGCTGGGCATCTGCGACCGCGCCTACATCATCAGCGAAGGCAAGGTGCTGACCGATGGCCATCCCGACGAGATCGTCGGCGATCCCGCCGTCCGGCGCGTCTATCTGGGCGAGCACTTCCGGATGTAAAAAACCGGTGCCAGACCCGTTCTTGCTTACACGCAAGAACCCACGTAAAACGACGTGTAACGACCCCGCCCAGACCCTTGGTTTCGGCGGGGTTTGTCTATACACTGAATTCACGACGAACTCGTTTCAGGAGGATGGCCTACAAGTCCAAACCCGCGTACCCACGCGCCTTGTTTTAGTCACGATAGGAGAGTTCCATATGAACCTGAGCATCAGTGGTCACCATCTCGACGTCACCCCCGCCATCCGGGAATATGTCCTCACCAAGCTGGCGCGCGTGCTGCGTCACTTCGACAACGTCATCGACACGCAGGTCATACTCTCGGTCGAGCCCCTGAGGCACAGAGCCGAAATCACGATGCGTGTCCGCGGCAAGGACATTCATTGCGAAGCCGTCGAGGAAAACCTTTACGCGGCCATCGACGCCCTGGCCGACAAGGTCGACCGCAAGGTCATCCAGCACAAGGATCGACTCCAGAACCACTCGCATGAGCCCGCAAAGCGGCAAATGGCGGCATAGCGCCCGTCAACGTGCACGCGGCGTGTCCCTGAGCTGACGCGCCCTCGCCTGGCGTCCCTCGAGCTTTCGCGGGGCCCAGGCCAGCCAAGATTTTCTTGGTTTCCAGCAGTCCATCCCCCCATTCCGACACACTCGCTCCTGGCGGCTTGCTGCCCCCGGCCGTACCGGTCTATGCTTGTCCCTCACGGCGAGGCTTCGGCCACGCACACTGATTGCGGCAATGCCACGCCGCCAGGCTTCTCGCGGGGACTGGCGCGCATCGTCCGAAGACGCCCGCCCAGCATGCGGCGCCGGGGCGTTTTGTGCATTGCGACATTCGAAACCTATAATGCTTCGCATGAACCACTTGTCGCGTATCCTGCCGGCCGGAAATGTCGTCCTTGACCTGCCGGTCACAAGCAAAAAGCGGGCGTTCGAACAAGCCGGCCTGCTCTTCGAAAACCAGCACGGCCTGGCGCGCACCACGGTGTTCGACAGCCTGTTCTCTCGAGAGCGGCTGGGCTCGACGGCCCTGGGACAGGGCGTCGCGGTGCCGCACGGCCGGGTCAAGGGCCTGACCGAAGCGCTGGCGGCGTTCTATCGTCTGGCACAGCCCGTGCCCTTCGATGCGCCCGATGGCCAGCCCGTCAGCCTGCTGATGATCCTGCTCGTGCCGGAAACGGCCACCCAGCAACACCTGGACATCCTGGCCGAACTCGCGCAACTGCTGTCGAACAAGCCCTTGCGTGAACGCCTGAATACCGAGACAGACCCTGCCATCGTGCACCGGCTGCTCACCACCGGCCAGCCCTGACCTCTACAGAGCGTGACATGCTGACAGTCCAGGATCTTGTAGACGACAACGCCGACAAAATTCCCTTCACCTGGATCGCCGGCCACGCTGCCGCGGACAACGGCATCCCGGACGACGGAACCTCGGCCGCCGACCTCATCGGCCACCTGAACCTCATCCACCCCTCGCGCATCCAGGTCGTGGGCGAGGGCGAAATGGCCTACTACACCCGCATGGATGCACGGCGCCGATCACAACAGATCGACGAACTGCTGGTGGGCAACGTCCCGGGCATCCTGCTGGCCGACGGCCTGTCCGCCCCGGACGACCTCATCGAGAACTGCGAAAAGCACAACGTCCCGCTGCTGTCGACGCCGATCAGCGCCGCGCAGGTCATCGACCTGCTGCGCGTCTACCTGGGCAAGCGCCTGGCGCCCACCACCACCGTGCACGGCGTCTTCATGGACGTGCTGGGCGTGGGCGTGCTGATCACCGGCGAATCGGGCCTGGGCAAGAGCGAGCTGGCGCTGGAACTGATTTCGCGCGGCCACGGGCTCGTCGCCGACGATGCCGTGGAGCTGTCGCGCACCGCGCCCAGCGTCATCGAAGGGCACTGCCCGCCGTTGCTGCAGAACCTGCTGGAAGTGCGCGGCCTGGGACTGCTCGACATCCGCACCATCTTCGGCGAGACCTCGGTGCGCCGCAAGATGCGCCTGAAGCTCATCGTGCACCTCATCCGCGCCACCGCGCAGGACAAGTTCGAACGCCTGCCGCTGCAGGACATGACGCAGGACATGCTGGGCCTGCCCATCCGCCGCGTCATGCTGCAGGTGGCCGCCGGGCGCAACCTGGCCGTGCTGGTCGAGGCCGCCGTGCGCAACACCATCCTGAAGCTGCGTGGCATCGACACGCTGGGCGAATTCATGGAACGCCAGACCATCGCGATCATGCAGAACAGCAAATGACGGCGCCCATCGAAGAGTCCCCGGCGCTGCACGTCGTCCTGATCACCGGCATCTCGGGCTCCGGCAAGTCCGTTGCGCTGCGCCTGCTGGAAGACTCCGGCTACACCTGCATCGACAACCTGCCCGTGCGCTTCCTGCACGAGTTCCTGGGCAACGCCAAGGAAGACGAAAGCCTCAAGCGCGTGGCTGTCGCCATCGATGTCCGCTCGCCGGGCGAACTGGCCGAGCTGCCCGACGTCATCACCGCGCAGCGCGCCATGGGCACCGAACTGCGCGTCATCTTCCTGGATGCCAACACAGACACGCTGGTGCAGCGCTATTCGGAATCGCGCCGGCGCCACCCGCTGGCCGACCGCCTGCGCACCGCGACGGGCGGCACGCCCTCGTTGAAGGAATGCATCGCGCACGAACGCGAGCTGCTGGCGCCGCTGCGCGAGCAGGAACACGTCATCGACACCTCCGAGCTCACGCCTGGCCACCTGCGCGCCTGGGTGCGCGACCTGGTGCATGCCGACCGCCAGCCGCTGGTGCTGACCTTCCAGTCCTTCGCCTACAAGCGCGGCGTGCCGCGCGACTCCGACCTCGTCTTCGACGTGCGCTGCCTGCCGAACCCGCATTACGACAGCCAGCTGCGTCCGCTGACCGGCAAGGACGAACCCGTGGCAGCGTGGCTGCGCGGCTTCGACGAGGTCGAGCAGATGATCGAGGACATCGAGGGCTTCATCCGCCGCTGGCTACCGCGCTACATGCAGGACACGCGCAGCTACCTGACGGTGGCCGTCGGCTGTACAGGCGGCCAGCACCGTTCCGTCTACATCGTCGAGGAACTCTCGCGGCGCTTCGCCGACCACCAGCCCCTGCTCGTGCGTCACCGCGCACAACCGGCAAACGACCCCGCATGAACACCATGATGCCTG
Source organism: Orrella dioscoreae (assembly GCF_900089455.2). Taxonomy (NCBI): domain Bacteria; kingdom Pseudomonadati; phylum Pseudomonadota; class Betaproteobacteria; order Burkholderiales; family Alcaligenaceae; genus Orrella; species Orrella dioscoreae. The sequence continues at coordinate 519,956 of NZ_LT907988.1, read as the reverse complement.
CCTCCAGCCACGGCGGTGCGCGCGGCTGGCGCGTGCTGCGCACCGCGCTGATCGTCGCCACCGTCCTCGTCCTTGCCGCCTGCGGCGCCTCGCCCAAGAAGTCGGGCGGCGGCGGGTATTACAAGGACGACGGCCCTCACGACAGCCCGCCCAGCAACCTGGACGCCATCCCGGATGCCGTGCCGCGCATCGAACCGCTGTCCGCCGGCACGATGCGCCCCTACGTCATCTTCGGCAAACGCTATGTGCCGGACACCACCGACCGTCCCTACAAGGCGCGCGGCCGGGCATCGTGGTATGGCCGCAAGTTCCACGGCAACAGCACCTCCAATGGCGAGAAGTACGACATGTACGCTATGACGGCCGCGCACACCACCCTGCCGATACCCAGCTATGTGCGCGTCACGCGCGTGGGCACCAACAAGACCGTGGTGCTGCGCGTGAACGACCGCGGCCCCTTCCATGACGGGCGCATCATCGACCTGTCGTATGTCGCGGCCCACAAGCTGGGCATCATCGGCCCGGGCAGCGGCGAGGTCATCGTCGAGCGCATCCTGCCCGACGAGATCCGCGAGATCCAGGCAGGCCGCGCCGCCGCCAATCCGGGCGCGCAGGCAGTGGCCTACGAGCCCGCCCCCGCACCACAGGCGCAACCGCTACCCCCGCCTGTCGCCGCCATCCCGGCTTCGTCGGCCCCCACGCAAGCGGCCATCGGCGCGCCCGACACCGGCGCGCGCGGCGTCTTCCTGCAACTGGGCGCCTTCGGCGAAGCCGGCAATGCGCACGCCCTGGCCGGGCGCGTCGGCACGGCGTTCTCGCCGGGCGAGACGCCTGCCATCAATGTGCATCAATCGGGGTCGTTCTATCGCGTACGCATCGGGCCGTACGCCGACCGCATGAGCGCCGAGCGCGCGGCCCAGGACGTGGCCAACCGCACGGGCGTGATTCCCAGCCTGGCGATCGTGCCCTGACCTTGCTGCGTCGCGGCCGGGCTCAGCCCGGTTTGCGCGCCAGCGCGGCCGCGTACAGCTGGTCGCGCGGCAGGCCGCTCACCTTCGCGGCCACGCGCGCGGCGTCGCGCACCGACACCGTTTCCAGCAAGGCATCCAGCAGCGCCAGGGTTTCCGGCGCAATGGCCTCGTCGCCGCGCTCGGGCGCGGCGGGCGCCTCGTGCACGATCAGCACGAACTCGCCCTGGCCGCGGTGCGCATCGGCCGCCAGCCAGGCCGCCGCCTCGGCCAGCGTCACCGTCGCGATTTCCTCGAAACGCTTGGTCAGCTCGCGCGCCAGCGTCAGCTGCCGCTCGGGGCCGGCCACCTCCAGCAAATCCGACAGCGTGGCCGAAAGGCGGTGGGGCGACTCGTAGATCACCACCGGCGCGGGCAGCGCGCACCACAGGCGCAGCCAGCGCTGGCGTGCCGCCTGCTTGGCGGGTGCGAACCCCGCGAAGGCAAAGGCGGGATTCTCGTCGGACGTGACGCCGCTGCCCATCAGGGCGGCGATGACGGCGCTGGGGCCCGGCACGGGCACCACCTTGTGGCCAGCCTCGCGGGCAGCACGCACGATGCGGGCGCCCGGGTCGCTGACCGCGGGCGCGCCTGCGTCCGACACCAGCGCCACGCGCTCGCCGCGCGCCAGGCGCGCCACCACGTCCTGCGCGGCGGCCGCCTCGTTGTGACGGTGCGCGGCCATGAGCGGCGTGCCCACGCCCCACGCGTCCATCAGCACGCGGCTGGCGCGGGTGTCCTCGGCGGCGATGACGTCGGCGCGCACCAGCGCCTGCCAGGCCCGCAGGCCCAGGTCGCCCAGGTTGCCGATGGGCGTGGCCACCACGTACAGGGCCCCTTCGGGCCAATGCTGGCCGTCGACGCGCTCGGCCACGCGGCGCCAGGCATCGTGGGGGGACTGGACGTTTTCGTTCATGGGGGACTTCTCAGGCGCTGGAGGGTCTGCCAGTGTAGCCGCCACCCTCTTTCGCCCCGCGCTGCCATGCCTGCCCCCACCGACACGCCGCTTCCCGCCCTGCCCGCCTCGGCCTGGCAGACCGTGCGCAACGCCCAGAAAAAGGCGCAACGCAGCCGCCAGCGCGCGGCCCGGCCACGCGCTGCCGACGGTCGGGCATCGGAGGCGGCGCAGACGCCGGCCAGCCCCGTCACGGCCGCCCAGCGCCGCGGCCAGGCCACGGAAGACGCGGCGCTGGCCCTGCTGTGCCGCGCCGGCCTCGCGCCCCTGGCGCGCAACCTGCGCTGCAAGGCGGGCGAGATCGACCTCGTCATGCGCGACGGCGACGTGCTCGTCTTCGTCGAGGTGCGCTACCGAGCGGCGGCTCGCCACGGCGGCGCGGCGGCCAGCGTGGACGCCGCCAAGCAGGCCCGCGTGGCCCGGGCCGCGGCGCATTTCCTGCCCCGTCTTGCCCGCGCCGGCTGGAACGGCCGGCAACCCGCCTGCCGCTACGACGTCGTGGCCGCGGAAGACGGGTCGCTGACCTGGCTGCGCGGCGCCTTCGACACCCCGGACGCCCCCGCTTGACCACGCGCAGGACCGCCTTTCCCGCCCGCGCCACGAGACAGCCGCCGTGAGATAATCGCGCCCATGGACATGACCTCTCGTATGACGGCGCATTTCAATGACGCCATCTCCACCTTCCAGGAAAGCAGCCAGGCCCTGAGCGGCCCGCTCGCCCTGGGCGTGGACCTGTTGTTCGCCGCCCTGGCCAACAACGGCAAGATCCTGGCCTGCGGCAATGGCGGCTCGGCCGCCGACGCCCAGCACTTCATCGCCGAGCTGGTCGGCCGCTTCGAGCGCGAACGCCTGCCGCTGGCCGGCATCGCGCTGAACACCGACACCTCCATCCTGACCGCGGTCGGCAACGACTACGGCTACGAACACGTCTTCGAACGCCAGGTCCTGGCGCTGGGCCAACCCGGCGACGTGCTGGTGGCCATTTCCACCAGCGGGAACTCCGTCAACGTGGCACTGTCCATCGAAGCAGCCCATGAACGCGACATGCGCGTCATCGCGCTCACGGGCAAGGGTGGCGGCCAGTTCAACGACCTGCTCACCCCCGACGACGTCCACCTGTGCGTGCCGCATGACCGCACCATGCGCATCCAGGAGGTCCACATCCTGCTGTTGCACGCGCTGTGCGACGGCATTGACGCCTTGCTGCTCGGAGACCCCGCATGACCCTGACCGCCCGTCGCGCCGCCCGCCCCCTGCTGATCGCCGCGGCACTCGCCGCCGGCACCAGCCTGCTGTCGGCCTGCGCCCCGCTGGTCGTGGGCGCCGCTGCCGGCGGCACGGCCCTGGTCGCCACCGACCGCCGCACGGCTGGCGTGCAGCTGGAAGACCAGAACATCGGCTTCAAGGTCGAAAGCAACATGCGCCGCCATTTCGGCGACACCGCGCGCATCAATGCCTCGGCCTACCAGACCAAGGTCCTGCTGACCGGCGAAGCCCCCAATGAAACGGTCAAGCAGCAGGCCTCCGAAATCGCCGGCAAGGTCGAGAACGTCACCCACGTCTACAACCAGCTGAACATCGGCCCGGTGTCCAGCGCGGAAGCCCGCACCAACGACACCTGGCTGGGCACCAAGGTGCGCACCGCCCTCATCAACACCAAGGGCGTGCCCTCGCGCACGCTCACCGTCACGGTCGAGCGCGGCGTGGTCTACCTGCAAGGCAAGGTCACCCGCCTGGAAGGCGATTACGCGTCCGCCGCCGCCGCCAACGTCAGCGGCGTGAAGCAGGTCGTGCGCCTGCTAGACGTCATGACGCCCGAGGAAGAACGCGCGCTGGCCGAATCGCAGGAGAACCCCGGCAGCCAGAAGAGCCAGGCCGCCCCCATCACCCATGGCAGCGAGCCTGCCCAGGAAGCCGCGCCGCAAACGCTGCCGTCCTCGGGCGTTGAAGTCATGCCCATCCAATGAAAAAACTCCTGATCGGCCTCGTCCTCGTCATCGCCGGCGGCATTGGCGCCTGGTTCATCTGGAACCCCGCGCCCAAGGCGCCGGAACTGGCCTTCACCACGATCAAGGGCGAGCAGCTTTCCATGGAAAGCCTGCGCGGCAAGGTGGTGCTGGTGAAATTCTGGGCCACCAGCTGCGTCACCTGCATCAAGCAGATGCCCGACACCATCGAGAACTACACGCGCTTCCACGATCGCGGCTTCGAGACCATCGCCGTGGCCATGAACTACGACCCGGCCAACTACGTCCTGAACTACGTCGAGACGCGCAACCTGCCGTTCAAGGTCGTGCACGACACGAAGGGCGAGATCGCCAAGGGCTTCGGCGACGTGCGGCTCACGCCCACCGCCTTCCTGATCGACAAGCAGGGCCGCATCGTCAAGCGCTACCTGGGCGAATACGACAAGGCCGATTTCCACGCCACGCTGGAAAAGGCGCTGGCCGGCTGAAGCCGCCAGGCGGCACACGAAAAAATAGCCGCCAGCAGAGGGCGGCTATTTTTTTACCCGTCTCTTACCTGACTGCGTCCCTCAGAACGCCGGCACCACCGCGCCCTTGTACTTCTCCTCGATGAAGGCCTTGGTCTCGGCCGACTGCAGAGCCTGGATCAGCTTCTTCACGGCCGGGGCATCCTTGTTGTCGGGACGCGTGACCAGCAGGTTCGCATAGGGCGAGTCCTTGTCTTCGATGAAGAGGGCGTCCTGGGTGGGCGACAGGCCGGCTTCCAGGGCATAGTTGGTGTTGATCAGCGCCAGGTCCACGTCCGCCAGCACGCGCGGCAGCGTGGCCGCCTCCAGTTCGCGGAAGCGGAACTTGCGCGGGTTCTCCGCCACGTCGCGCGCCGTCGCCAGGATATTGGACGGGTCCTTCAGCTTGAGCAGCCCCTGCTTCTGCAGCAGCACCAGCGAGCGGCCCGCGTTGGACGGATCGTTGGGAATCGCGATGGTGGCGCCATCCTTCAGATCGGCCACGGCCTTGACCTTCTTCGAATAGGCGCCGAAAGGCTCGACGTGCACCGCGCCCACCGGCACCAGGTTCGTCCCGCGGTCCTTGTTGAACGTGTCCAGATAGGGCTTGTGCTGGAAGAAGTTGGCGTCCAGGTTCTTCTCGAAGACCTGCAGATTGGGCTGCACGTAGTCGGTGAAGACCTTGATGTCGAGCTCGACACCCTCCTTGGCCAGGCGCGGTTTCACGAACTCCAGCAGCTCGGCATGGGGCACGGGCGTGGCCGCGATCGAGAGCTTTTCCGCCTGCACGCCACTGGCGGCCAGCGCCAGCACGGAAGTGGCGATCAGGGAACTGACGGTCTTGAACATGATGACTTCCTCCAGGAACGATGAAACAGCACGATTGAACGGACAGGGATCGGGAAGGCCTTATTTCCGGTTCAGGCGCTGCACCAGCCAGTCGCCCAGCACCTGCACCCCCTGCACCATGACCACCAGCGCAGCGACGGTCACGATCATCACGTCGGTCTGGTAGCGCTGATAGCCGAAACGCACCGCCAGGTCGCCCAGGCCGCCGCCGCCGATCACGCCCGACATGGCCGAATAGCCCACGAGCGTGATCGCGGTCACCACGGTCGCGGCAATGAGCCCGGTCGTGGCCTCGGGCAGCAAGGCCCACAGCACCGTCTGGCGCGAATCCGCGCCCATGGCATGGCAGGCTTCGGTCACGCCGGGGTCCAGTTCACGCAGCACGTTCTCCACCAGCCGGGCGAAGAACGGCGCCGCGCTGGCCACCAGCGGCGGAATCGCGCCCTGGACCCCCAGCGACGTTCCCGCCAGTACGCGCGTGAGCGGAATCATCACGATCAGCAGGATCAGGAAGGGCACGGAGCGCAGGACGTTCACGATGAAGGAGAGCACGCCGTAGACGGCACGGTTGGCCAGCATCTGGCGCGGCCCCGTCAGGAACAGCACCACGCCCAGCGGCAAACCGATCAGCACCGTGAAGCCCAGCGAGAAACCCGTCATCAACAGCGTGTCGGCAGCCGCCTCGCCGATCAACGGCCAGTCCAGGGAGGCCCAGTCCATCATCGCAGCACCTCATGGTCGATCCGCGCCTCGGCCAGCCTCGCCAGCAGCCGCGCCACGGTCGCCTCGTCGGCGTCCACGGCCAGCACCAGCTGTCCGTAATGCGCTTCCTTGATGCGGCTCACCGTCCCTTGCAGGATGCTCAGGTCGACGTCCAGTTCGCGTGACAGGCGCGAGAGCAGGGGACGGGCGGTGTCATCGCCCCGCAGGCTCAGGCGGAGGATCCGTCCCGGCGCCGCATCGGCCAGCGCCTGCCAACCTTCGGCCTGCACCCCGCTTTCGGCCAACAGGCGCTGCGTCACCGCGTGCCGGGGGTGCAGGAAGACATCCAGCACCTCGCCGGACTCGACGACGCGGCCGGCGTCCAGCACGGCGACGCGATCGCAGACGCTGCGGATCACGTCCATGCCATGGGTGATCAGCACGATGGTCAGGCCCAAGCGCTGGTTGATGTCGGCCAGCAGCCTCAGGATGGACTGCGTGGTTTCCGGATCCAGCGCGGACGTGGCCTCGTCGCACAGCAGCAAGGTGGGACGGTTGGCCAGCGCCCGCGCGATTCCCACCCGCTGGCGCTGGCCACCCGAGAGCTGGCGCGGATAGGCGGCAACATGCGCCGACAGCCCGACCAGTTCCAGGACCTCTTTCGCCCGCGCCACCCGCTCCGCGCGGGGCAGGCCGGCCAGCCGCAGCGGAAAGCAGACGTTGTCCAGCACGGTGCGCGAATCGAGCAGGTTGAAATGCTGGAACACCATGCCGATGCGCTGGCGCAACGTGCGCAGCGCCGGCATGTCCAGGCGCGTGATGTCCACCCCATCGATCCAGACCGAGCCGGAGGAAGGCCGCTCCAGCAGGTTCAGCATGCGGATCAGCGTGCTCTTGCCCGCCCCCGAGCGGCCGATGATGCCGAAGACCTCGCCCTGGCCGATTTCCAGGTCGATGTCGCGCAGCGCCTCGAAAGCGCCCTCGGGTCCGCCATCGCCCCCACGGGCCGGGAAGGACTTGCTCAGATTCTCGATGCGTATCACGTAAGACGGAACTCCTATGCTTGCCGCGCAGGTTACCGCAAGCACGCGGGCAAGCCTGATATCTCGTCCTTATGGACACACGATCCGGGGTTATAAGGCCGGATGGCCCCCCGGATCGGCGAGCCCCTTGCATGCCGGTACAATGCCCGCAAGACCCAACGGCCCGCCCTTTCCAGCGGGCCGCGCTTTTCCGCCCGTGGGTTCCACCGGCCCAGGCCAAGGTTGGCAGGCCGGTTATCCGTCACCGTTCCGTTTTCCTGTCATCAGACTCTAAGGTTGCCCGCCGCCATGACTTCCTCCGACGCGCTCGAACCCGACCCGCTCAGCCTGCTCTCGCCCGCCATCAAGGCAGGCGTGTTGTCGGAAGCCCTGCCCTATATCCGCCGCTTCCATGGCAAGACCGTGGTGGTCAAGTACGGTGGCAACGCCATGACCGAAGAGCGCCTGCAGCGCAGCTTCGCGCACGACGTCGTGCTGCTGAAGCTGGTGGGCCTGAACCCCGTGGTCGTCCACGGCGGCGGTCCGCAGATCGATACGGCGCTGTCGCGCCTGGGCAAGAAAGGCACGTTCGTGCAGGGCATGCGCATCACCGACGCCGAGACCATGGAAGTGGTGGAGTGGGTGCTGGGCGGCCAGGTGCAGCAGGACATCGTCATGATGATCAACGAGGTCGGCGGCAAGGCCGTGGGCCTCACCGGCAAGGATGGCGGCCTGATCCTCGCCGAAAAAAAGTACATGGACGACAAGGAACATCCGGGCGAGCGCCTGGACATCGGTTTCGTGGGCGACGTGGTGCGCATCGAGCCGGCCGTGGTGAAGGCGCTGCAGGATGACCAGTTCATCCCCGTCATCTCGCCCATCGGCTACGGCAGCGACGGCACCGCCTACAACATCAACGCCGACGTGGTGGCCGGCAAGATGGCGGAAGTGCTGGGCGCGGAAAAGCTCATCATGATGACCAACACCCCGGGCGTGCTCGACAAGAATGGCAACCTGCTGACGGGCCTGACCACGCAGACCATCGACGAGCTCTTCGCCGACGGCACGATCTCGGGCGGCATGCTGCCCAAGATCTCGTCCGCGCTGGACGCCGCCAAGAACGGCGTGAACTCGGTGCACGTCGTCGACGGCCGCGTGCCGCACTGCCTGCTGCTGGAAATCCTGACCGACCAGGGCGTGGGCACGATGATCCGCTCGCAGTAATGCGGGGACCTCGCCGCCTGCACGGCCCCACCCCGCGGCTCCTGCGCACGCGGGGCGTGGGGCCGGGGCCCGGCGCCACGCCGGGCCCGGTGTGGTTGTTCGACCTGGACAACACCCTGCACAACAGCTCGCACGCCATCTTCACCCACATCAACATCGGCATGACCCGCGCGGTCATGGAGACGCTGGACGTGGACGAAGACCAGGCCAACGTGCTGCGCACGCGCTACTGGAAACGCTACGGCGCCACGGTCATCGGCCTGAACCGCCATCACGGCGTCAACGTCGACGATTTCCTGGCCCGCAGCCACGATTTCGACGTGCCCGAACTCGTGCGCGCCCCCAAGTCGCTGGCCTATCGCCTGTCGCGCCTGCCCGGACGCAAGGTGCTGCTCACCAATGCGCCGCGCCACTATGCGCTGTCCGTGCTGAAGCACCTGAAGCTGCTGCGCTTCTTCGACAGCATCTGGGCCATCGAGCAGATGCGCATCCACGGCACCTTCCGTCCGAAACCCTCGCCCGCGCTGATGCGCCATGTGCTGGCACGCGAGGGCATTCCCGCCTCGCGCGCGATCCTGGTCGAGGACACCCTGGAAAACCTGCGTGGCGCGCGCCAGGCAGGCCTGCACACGGTGCACGTGTTCCATCCCGGGACGCCCTTCGCACGGGGCCACCGGGGCCGCGCAGATTACGTGGACTTGCGGGTAAACTCGGTCGAGCACCTGCTGTGCAGACGCCGCCCCCTGCGGCGCCGCTAGGCAGGCTACGCCGCGCACCATGCGGGGCGTGCACGACATCGGAACCGCAACAGGCCATGGCCAGCAAACCCGGCGAACGTAGAAACCGCATCCTGCAAACGCTGGCCGAGATGCTCGAGCAACCGCGCGCCGCGCGGATCACCACCGCGGCGCTTGCCGCGCGCATGCAGGTCTCGGAAGCCGCCCTCTATCGCCACTTCGCCAGCAAGGCGCAGATGTTCGAAGGGCTCATCGAATTCATCGAGACCAGCGTCTTCACGCTGGTCAACCAGATCACCGTCTCCGAGCCGCGCGGCCTGGCCCAGGCGCGCGGCATCGCCAGCATGCTGCTCGCCTTCGCCGAACGCAATCGCGGCATGACCCGCGTGCTGACCGGCGACGCGCTGGTCACCGAGGACGACCGGCTGCAGGAACGCATCAACCAGTTCAACGATCGCGTGGAAGCCTCTTTCCGCCAGTCGCTGCGCACGGCGGTGACCGAAGGCGCCCTGCCCGCCGACGCCGACCTCAACGCCCATGCCAGCCTCCTTACCCACTTCGTGCTGGGCCGCTGGCTGCGCTACGCCCAAAGCGGCTGGCGCATTGCGCCCACGGCCCATCTCGACACCCAATTGCGGCTGCTGCTGGCCTAAATAATCGAAAAAGGCCCGCCGCGCGCGCGGGTATCTTGCGTGCGCTTGCGATGCATCAAGGAAATACCCATATGGTAGATAGGGAGATACGCAAGAAATTGTGATAATTGGGGGCATCATTGCTGGCGCCCGACTTGCTGAAGGCGCCAGCGCGCCTTACCCCGAGCACCTGTCCCGACGGCCGTCCGGCCCGACCACAGGGGCTCTCACAGGAGCACCAGGCATGAACGCCTCCAGCAGTCCCTCGCCCGCCGCACCAGCCCCCGCGGCCCGCACACGCATTCCGCCTGGCCTCGTCGCCGGCGTCGTCGCGCTCATCGTCGTGCTGTTGCTGCCGCTGCCGGCAGACCTGCCGACGGCGGGCCACTACATGCTGGCCATCCTGGCCTTCGCCGTCGTCATCTGGATCACCGAAGCGGTCTCCTACGAGGCCAGCGCCATCATGATCACGGCGCTCATGGCCTTCCTGGTGGGCACCGCCCCCATGATCGACAACCCCAGCGTCGACTACGGCACCTCGCGCGCCATCAGCATGGCGCTGGCCGGCTTCTCCAACAGCGCGCTGGCGCTGGTGGCGGGCGCCCTCTTCATCGCCGCGGCCATGACCCACACGGGCCTGGACAAGCGCATCGCGCTGGTCACGCTCAACCGCGTCGGCACCAGCACCCAGCGCGTGCTGATCGGCGCGGTCGCCGTCACCATCGTGCTGAGCCTGGTCGTGCCCAGCGCCACCGCGCGCAGCGCCTGCGTCGTGCCCATCATGATGGGTGTCGTCGCCGCCTTCGGCGTCAACAAGCGCTCGAACATCGCCGCCGGCCTCATGATCGTCGTGGCCCAGGGCACCAGCATCTGGAACGTCGGCATCCAGACGGCCGCCGCGCAGAACCTGCTCACCGTCGGCTTCATGGAAAAGATGCTGGGCGCGCGCGTCACCTGGTCCGACTGGCTGGTGGCCGGCGCCCCGTGGGCCGTCATCATGTCCATCGTCATGCTGGTGGTCGTGCTGAAGATGCTGCCGCCCGAAAGCGACAACCTGGCCGGCGGCAAGGAAGCCGTGCAGAAGTCGCTGGCCGACCTGGGCCCCATGCCCGGCCCGCAAAAGCGCCTGATGGCCGTGGCCATCGGCCTGCTGGCGCTCTGGTCCACCGAGGGCAAGCTGCACAGCTTCGACACCACCTCCACCACCTATGCCGGCCTGGTCGTGCTGATGCTGCCGCGCGTGGGTGTCATGACCTGGAAGGACGTGCAGGCCCGCATCCCGTGGGGCACCATCATCGTCTTCGGCGTCGGCATCAGCCTGGGCACCGCGCTGCTCACCACCAAGGCCGGCCAATGGCTGGGCGCGCAGGTCGTGCTGCACACCGGCCTGGACGCCGTCGGCCCGCTGGGCGTGCTGGCCATCCTCAGCGCCTTCCTCATCCTCATCCACCTGGGCTTTGCCAGCGCCACCGCGCTGACCTCGGCCATGCTGCCCATCCTGATCGCCGTGCTGCAGACCCTGCCCGGCGACTTCAACCGCCTGGGCCTGACCATGATGCTGGGCTTTGCCGTCAGCTTCGGCTTCATGCTGCCCATCAACGCGCCGCAGAACATGGTGTGCATGGGCACCGAAACCTTCACCGCGAAACAGTTCGCGAAGGTCGGGGTCATCCTGACAATCGTCGGCTACCTGCTCCTGCTGCTGTTCGGCGCGACCTACTGGAAGTGGCTGGGATGGATGTGAGCAGCAACGCCGTGACGGTGACCCTGGAGGAGGCGCGCAGCTTCGGCGCAGCGCTCGTGCGCGCCCAGGGCGCCCCCGAGGACATCGCCCAGGACGTGGCCGAACACCTGGTCGAGGCAGACCGGGTGGGCTACACCAGCCACGGACTGTCCATCCTGGGCAGCTATCGCAAGGCGCTGGACGCGGGCCTGCTCGATCCGCAAGGGCGCGCCGAGCGGGTGAACGACCGCGGCACGCTGCTGGCCTTCGAGGGCCATCACGGCTACGGCCAGCACGTGGGCCGCGACGTCTTCAAGCAAGGCATCGCGCGCACCCGCGAGCGCGGCCAATGCATCCTGACGCTGCGCAACAGCCACCACCTGGGCCGCATGGGCCACTACGGCGAGATGTGCGCGCACGCCGGCTTCGTGCTGCTGGCCTTCACCAACGTCATCGACCGCAATCCCACCGTCGCCCCCTTCGGCGGCGCGCAGGCGCGCATGACCACCAACCCGCTGTGCTTCGCCGGCCCCCTGCCCGATGGCCGGCCGCCGCTCATCGTGGACATGGCCACCAGCACCATCGCCGTCAACAAGGCGCGCGTGCTGGCGGCGCAAGGGTCGGAGGCGCCCGCGGGCGCGCTCATCGATGCAGAAGGCCGGGCCACCACCAACCCCGGCGCGCTCTTCACCGACCCGCCCGGCGCGCTGCTGCCTTTCGGCGGCCACAAGGGCTATGCCCTGGGCCTGGTCGCCGAACTGCTGGCGGGCGTGCTGTCCGGCGGCGGCACCATCCAGCCCGAACGCCCGCGCCGCGGCGCCGCCACCAACAACCTCTTCGCGCTGATCCTGGACCCGCAGGTCGACTTCCAGTCCGACTGGCGCACGCACGAAGTGGGCGCCTTCATCGACTACCTGCTGGACACGCCGCCGCAACCGGGCGTTGACCGCGTGCAATACCCCGGCGAATACGAGGCCGGCAACCGCGCGAAGCACGCCACGCACCTGACCTTCGACGCCGCCATCTGGCAGGGCCTGAGCACGCTGGCCCATGACCTGTCGGTGCCGCTGCCCGCGCACCGGACGGACCCGGCGTGAGGGGCTGGCTGGGCCCTTTGCTTGACCACAAGGTGCTGTCCCGCCTGGGCGGCATCCTGCTCGCGTGGGGGCTGCTTGCCGCCGCCCCCGCGCAGGCCCAGCACACCATCCTGCACACCGAGCAATCGCCGTTCTCGCCCATCATCGTCTATGAGCTGGCGGGCGAACGCTGCATGGCTTTCGGCACCTTCCTGGGCGCGGGCCGCCAGACCTGCCAGGACGTGAAGGCGCCGCGCCGCATGGTCTTCGACTACACCCGGATGATGATGTCGGCGCTGCTCACGCAGCCCCAGCCCGAGCGCATTCTCGTCATCGGCCTGGGTGGCGGCACGCTGCCGCGCGCCTATGCCGAGCTGCTGCCCAAGGCGCGCATCGACGTCGTGGAGATCGACCCGGCCGTCGTCAAGATCGCCCGCACGTTCTTCCACTTCCAACCCTCCGACCGCGTGCGCGTGCACGAGGCGGATGGCCGCCAGTTCGTGCAGGACGCCGTGCGGGCAGGCACGCGCTATGACCTGGTGCTGCTGGACGCGTTCGACGTCGACTACATCCCTTCGCACCTGACCACGCGCGAGTTCCTGGCGGAGGTGAAAACGCTGCTGGCCCCGGGCGGCGTGCTGGCCGCCAACACCTTCACCGGCAGCACGCTGTTCGAGCGCGAGTCCGCCACCTATGCCGAGGTCTTCGGCCCCACCTACAACCTGCGCAGCGGCAACCGCGTCATCCTGGCCGCCAACGGCCCCTTGCCCGACGCCGCCGCGCTGCAACGCAACCTGCAAACCTGGAAGCCTCGCCTGACGCCGTACGGCGTGGACCTGGAGCGCGAGCTGGGCCGCTATGGCCCGCCGCCCGACTGGCCGCGCGATACCGCCTTGCTGCGCGATGGCGTGGACACCAAAACGCCGTCCCTGCAGTAAGCAAGCCCCCATTTCCGACCCCGGGCCTGACCTGCACCGTCGCTCAGGCCTCTCTCATGAAGGAGACCCATGCGCCCGAAGCCGCCCAAGACACCGGACGACTACGTTGAACTGCAACAGGGATGGGTCCGTCACTATGTGGAGTATCTGCGCGAACACGTCCAGGCGGCCGCCGCCGTCACCGAGACCCTCATGTGGGGGCACCTGGTCTACCTGTCCGACGGGCCGGTGCTGCTGATCCGCGCCGAGGGCAAGCGCGTGCTCTTCGCGTTCTGGCGCGGCAAGCGCCTGCAGGAAGTCGCGCCCACGCTGAGACCCGTGGGGAACTACGAGATGGCGACGATCGAGATCCATGAGGGGCAACTGCCCTCGCCCGCGGTCATCGAGTCGCTGGTGTCGCGCGCCGTGCTGCTGAACAAGCAGCTGGGGAATCCGCAGGACGTGAGCTGACGAGGCGCCATGAAAAACAAACGCCGGCACGTGTGGCACGTTGCCGGCGTTTGCGCCATGGTGGATACCTTGCGGCTTACTGCTTCGGCAGGGCGTAGGCGATCACGTAGTCCCCACGGTCAGGCGAATTGCGCGCCCCACCGGCCGAGATCACGATGTACTGCCGGCCATCTTCCGTCGACTTGTAGCTGATCGGCGTGGCCTGGCTGCCCACCGGCAGGCGGCCCTTCCACACTTCCTTGCCCGTGCCGCTGTCGTACGCGCGCAGGTAGTAATCCTGCGTGGCGGCGATGAACACCAGGCCGCCTTGCGTGGCCATCGTGCCCCCGATGGTCGGCATGCCGATCGGAATCGGCAGGCCCATCTTCACGCCGAACGGACCCGTGTCCTTCACCGTGCCCACCGGCACCTGCCACAGCATCTGCTGCGTCTTCAGGTCGATGGCGCTCAGCGTGCCGAAAGGCGGCTTCTGGCACGGGATCTCCAGCTGCGACATGAAGCGCACCTTGGCGTTGATGGCATAGGGCGTGCCCGACAGCGCGACCGGGCCGCTGATGGCGGCGGCTTCGTTGCCGTCGCTCTTCCTGGCCTGCACGTTGGGCGACACTTCCACCAGTTGCACTTCCAGGCCCACGCGCATGTCGTTCACGAACAGCAGGCCATTGACCGGATCGATCGACAGACCGCCCCAGTTCATGCCGCCCAGCGAACCCGGCAGGTTCAGCGACGCATCCGTGCCCGGCGGCGTGAAGAGACCCGTATAGCGCTTCGACTTGAAGTGGATGCGGCACAGCAGCTGGTCGAAGGGCGTCGCGCCCCACATGTCCGACTCTGTCAGGTCGTCCGCGCCGATGGAGGGCATGCCCACCGAGAAGGGCTGCGTCGGCGAATAGGTCTCGCCCTGGATGTTGCCCGCGGGCACCGGACGCTCTTCCACCTGGGTCAGCGGCTTGCCGGTCAGGCGGTCCAGCACGAAGATCTGACCAGCCTTGGTGCCGAAGATCAGCGCCGGCGTCGTGCCGCCCTGGCCATTCGGGAAGTCCGCGAAGGTCGGCTGCATGGGCACGTCGAAGTCCCACAGGTCGTCGTGCACCGTTTGGTACACCCACTTCTCCTTGCCGGTCGTCGCGTCCACCGCCAGCATCGACGCGCCGTACTTGCGGTCCAGCGCCGTGTGCTTCACGCCCCACAGGTCCACCGCCGCGCTGCCCACCGGCATGAACACCGTGTTGGACGTCGAGTCATAGGACATCGGCGCCCACACGTTCGGCGTCGAGCGCGTATAGGTCTGGCCGTCGGCTGGCGCGGCCTGGTCTTGCGGCTTGCCCGGATCGAAGGCCCAGCGCTGCGCGCCGGTGATCACGTCGAAGCCGCGCACCACGCCGCCAGGCATGTCGGTGCTGACGTTGTCGGCCACGCGCCCGCCGATCACGATCGTCGTGCCCGCCAGCGTCGGCGCCGAGGTCGGGTAGTACTCGCCCTTGTCCGCGCCCTTGCCCATGCCGGCGCGCAGGTCCACGCGGCCATTCACGCCGAAGTCGGGGCAGAACGCGCCCGTGTCGGCATCCAGCGCGATCAGCTCGGGGGCCACGCTGTTCATCAGGATGCGGCGCTGGCAGATGGCGCCGGCAGGCACGCTCACCGGCAGCACCAGCGACGCGCCTTCCGTGTTGGGCTGCGCCAGCGGCTCGGCCACGTCGAAATAGGCCAGGCCACGGCAGCGCATCCACTTCTTCTGCTTGGCATTGATCTCCGTCTTCCAGAGTTCCTTGCCCGTGGTTGCGTCCAGCGCGATCACGTTGTTGTGCGGCGTGCACAGGAACACACGATTGCCGATCTGCAGGGGGGTCTGCTGGTCTTCCGCCCCGCCACCGCCAGGGCTGACGGGCGTGTCGCCGGTGCGATAGGTCCAGGCGACTTCCAGGTCCTTCACGTTGTCGCGGGTGATCTGGTCCAACGCGGCGAAACGCGTGCCGCCTTCGGTGTTGCCGTAGTGGGACCAGTTCTTTTGTTCCTTGGCGGGGTCGACGGGCTTCAGGGCCAGTTGCTCGCCCTTCGACACGGGCGCGTGCGGCATGAACATGCCGGCGACGGTGGCAACGCAGGCGACGGCCAGGACGGCGGCGACGACCTTGGATGCACTGCGCTTCGTGGGGGTGCTGTCCTGCTGCTTGTCAGTGCGCAGCAGCGGATAGGACAGCGACACCAGGATGCCCAGGCCGGCCAGCACCATCAGGCGCGACACCAGCGGCCAGAAGTCCAGGCCGGCGTCGGCCACGGCCCAGATCAGCGTGCCTGCGAAGGTGAGTGCATAGAGCCAGGCGCCGCTGGTTTTGCGGCGGGCGATCTGGATGCCCGAGAGCAGCAGGAGGATGCCTGCGATGAGGAAGTAGGGGCTGCCGCTTAGGGTGACCAGCTGGAAGCCGTAGTAGGTGAAGAAGGCGCCGGTTGCCAGGATCAGGAAGGCAAGGACGAGGCGCCATGCCGTGGCAAGCACGGAGGGGCGGGGAGCGGGGGTAGACATTGGTGTGGTTCCAGAGCGCATCAGCTGGCCGAGGGGGCTCGGCGTTTGGCTGATCAGATGCGGGGGAAGCGGGCTTCCCGTGCATGGCTGTCAGTGCGGCTCGGGGGAGCCGCTATGTCGTGGCACGAGGGGTTGGGCCACTACGGGGCGGGACTATAGCGCTTTGTGGCCTGCAGAGTCCTGAATGACCCCAACAAACTCACGGCTAAGAGCGCTAGGCTGCGGAGATGATGCGGGCACGATCCTGTAAACAATTTATCCAAGAGAGATCAGGAATCCAGAAGGCACAGCGTCCGAATTGGCGTTAGTGCCTTTAGATTTGCTGCATTCTCACGTTCCGCCTTGATCCCTTGGATTCTCTCCAGACCTCCACCCTAAGTGCCAAAGACGGCTGCCGTCGAGAAGGTTGACGAGAGGGAGAGGGTCGAAGCCCCTCACTCACAGATAATAAGGGGTCCGAAAACTCGTGCGGCGGAAATATTGGCGTTTGCTGATGGTAGCTGGGTGCCGAACGCAAAGATGCGTCCAAACCGTTTAAAAAATCAACATCTACTCGATTCCCCAGCATCCTCTCCGCTTGCTGCATCGCTTGATCCACCGATAGCCGCCCACTTTGCACTTGATCGAACAGTTTTCTCAGCTTTCCTAAATCACCCCCTTGCTTTGTTATCTTAGGCTTTACTTTTTCGGCACCAAAAGGAGCCGCTGCCGCCTTCCCAAGGAATGTCCCTGCAGCACTCACTTGAGACCAGATAGTCTCAATGCCCGAGACAAAAGACCCGTATTGGCCTATCCCGAAATAAAGCACCGTCGCTAGCGTAGCTATGCGACCCTTGCCTTTTATAGACCCCTCATCTACGACAAGAGACAGAGAGTAATCAGGTAGTGCCAACGCTTCAGCCAAATGGCCATCCCACTGATCGAATAGACGAGTCGAGTACGACTCAAACTCTTCGCCCGCCAAGCTAGGCACATCGATATAAAAACTCGCCTGCCCCAGATCAATCATTTTTTGAACATTTTCATTGTTGGTGCAATCTCGCTTTTTATCACTATTCGAGACCAATCACTTATACATAATTCAATCAAGTGCCAAACAATTAACACGTCCTTGGCAAACGAATTTAAAAAAACGCCCCGGCTCCAGACTCTCGTCCAGAACCGGGGCGCTCCCCCGCCGTATGAGTCGGGTTCAAAGGGCCACCATCACCCTCCCAACCCCATCACCAGCTTTCTACATCACTCAGGCTTGATATTCGCCTTCTGAATCACGTCCCGCCATTTACCCACTTCCTTGGCGATCTCCTTGCCCGTATCCGCAGCCGACGCATATTCAGCAATCGCGCCCTGCTTCAACAGCGCATCCTTCACGGCCGGGCGGGCCAGGATTTCCTTCAGCGCGGCATTGACCTTCTCCACCACATCAGCAGGCGTGCCAGCCGGCGCCAGAATCCCAAACATCGAATTCACTTCGAAGTTAGGCAAACCCGCCTCGGCAGCGGTCGGCACATCCGGCAGCGTCGACACACGTTGCGCCGTCGTCACCGCCAGCGCACGCAGCTTGCCGCCCTGAATATGCGGCTGCGCGGCCGGCACGGTTTCGATCATGGTCAGCACCTGGCCGCCGATCAGGTCGGTCATGGCGGGGCCGCTCCCGCGATACGGAACCTGCAGCAGGTCCACGCCCGCCGTCACCTTGAACAGTTCACCCGACAGATGCTGCGGCGAGCCATTGCCCGAGTTCGCATAGGTCAGTTCGCCCGGCTTTGACTTCGCCAGATCAATCAGTTCCTTCAGGTTGTTGGCCTTGACGCTGGGATTCACCACGAAGACCAGTGGCACGCGGCCCAGCAGCGACACGGGGGTGAAGCTCTTTTCCAGGTCGTAGGACACCTGCTTGGCGTACAGCACCGAATTGATGGAGTGGCTGGTCAGCGCGCCCATCAGCAGGGTGTAGCCGTCAGGGGCGGACGAGGCGACGGCGGCGGCGCCGATGTTGCCGGCGGCACCCGCGCGGTTTTCCACGACGACCGTCTGGCCCAGCGATTCACCCAGCGCCTGGCCGACGACGCGGCCGATCACGTCGGTGGCGCCGCCGGGCGGGTAGGGAACGATCAGGCGGATGGGCTTGTCGGGATACGCCGCTTGAACGACGGGTGCGGCAGCGGCGAACGCGGCGCCAGCGACCATGACCGCGCCAAGCATGCGCGCACGACAGGAATTCAGGGAAAACCTCATGGGTACAGCCTCCTGGTTATCTAACGCCACGTGTCGCGGCGTCTTATTTACAGGCCGGTTTGCCCGGCACTTGCGGCCATCATAGGAATGGGTGATATGATTGTCAACGACATTATCGATAATCTAAACGGCCCTTTCCCCCTTTTATTCCATCCTTTGTGCCCGGATTTTTTCCTGGGCGAGATGACGCATCGCCATGAGCCAAGACAATTCCAATCGCGACGACGACCAATCGAAATCCGGCCTGCGCAAGGGCCTGACGAACTACGGCGACGCCGGCTTCTCGCTGTTCCTGCGCAAGGCCTTCATCAAGGGCGCGGGCTATACCGACGACGCGCTGGCGCGTCCGGTGGTGGGCATCATCGACACGGGCAGCGCCTATAACCCCTGTCATGGCAACGCCCCCCAACTGGTGGAAGCGGTGAAGCGCGGCGTGCTGATGAGCGGCGGGCTGCCCATGCCCTTCCCCACGATCTCGGTGCACGAGAGCTTCTCGCAGCCGACCAGCATGTACCTGCGCAACCTGATGTCGATGGACACGGAAGAGATGATCCGTGCCCAGCCGATGGATGCCGTGGTGCTGATCGGCGGTTGCGACAAGACGGTGCCGGCGCAGTTGATGGGCGCGGCGTCGGCCGGCGTGCCCGCCATCCAGCTGGTGACGGGGTCGATGCTGACGGGCGGCCATCGCGGCGAGCGCGTGGGGGCCTGTACGGATTGCCGCCGTTTCTGGGGCAAGTACCGTGCCGATGAAATCGATGGCGAGGAAATCGCCGACGTGAACAACCAGCTGGTGGCCAGCGTGGGCACCTGCTCGGTGATGGGCACGGCCAGCACGATGGCCTGCATGACCGAGGCGCTGGGCATGATGCTGCCGGGCAGCGCCGCGCCTCCCGCCGTGACCGCCGACCGCATGCGCTATGCCGAGCAGACCGGCGTGACCGCCGTGACGATGGCGCGCAATCGCCTGACGCCCGACAAGATCATGACGCCCGCGGCCTTCGAGAACGCACTGCGCGTGCTGCTGGCCATCGGTGGCTCGACCAACGGCGTGGTGCACATGACCGCCGTGGCCGGCCGCCTGGGCTTCGACATCGACATGAAGCAGCTCGACAAGATGAGCCGCGAAACCCCGGTGCTGGTGGACCTGAAGCCCTCGGGCCAGCACTATATGGAAGACCTGCACAAGGCGGGCGGCGTGCCCGCGCTGCTGCGCGAGCTGCGTCCGCTGCTGCGTTTGGAAGCGCTGACCGTGACAGGCCGCACGCTGGGCGAAGAGCTGGACGACGCCCGTCCGCCCTTCACGCAGCACGTGATCCGCACCGTGGCCGACCCGATCTATCCGCAAGGCGGCATCGCCGTGCTGGAAGGCAACCTGGCCCCCGGTGGCGCGATCATCAAGCAGTCGGCGGCCGCCCCCGCGCTGATGGAGCATGAAGGCCGCGCCGTGGTGTTCGAGAACGCCGAGGACATGGCGAATCGCATCGACGATCCGGACCTGGACGTGAACGCCGACGACGTGCTGGTGCTGAAGAACATCGGCCCGACGGGCGCGCCGGGCATGCCGGAAGCCGGCTACCTGCCGATCCCGAAGAAGCTGGCCCGCCAGGGCGTGAAGGACATGGTGCGCATTTCCGACGGCCGCATGAGCGGCACGGCGGCTGGCACCATCGTGCTGCACGTGACGCCCGAAGCCGCCGTGGGCGGCACGCTGGCCTATGTGCAGAACGGCGACCGCATCCGCCTGAGCGTGGCCAAGCGCGAGATCAGCCTGCTGGTGGACGAGGCCGAACTGGCCCGCCGCCGCGCCGAGAAGCCGGTGGTGCGTCCGGAGGCCGGGCGCGGTTATCGCAAGCTGTTCCTGCAGACCGTGACGCAGGCCGACAAGGGCGTGGACTTCGACTTTTTGCGGTCGGAGGAGAATAACGGGAAAATCCCGGAATCGCGCTGACCCCTCTCCTTTTCCATGCCCGACCTCGCCAGCCCCGACATCGCCGTGCCGCTCCCTCCCGGGGCGCACGCGCCTGCGCCCGTCCATGACGTCGCCAGCGCGGTGGCGGCCCTGGAAGAGGACATCGTGCTCAACCGCCTGCATCCGCGCGAGCGGCTGACGGAAGACGAGCTGATGCAGCGTTTCGGCCTGAAGCGTCACGCGGTGCGCGACGTGCTGGCCGAGCTGACGCGGCTGGGCCTGGCCGAGCGGCGCAAGAACGTGGGGGCCGAAGTGCGGTCCTTCACGGTACGCGAGGTGATGGAGCTGTACGCCGTGCGCGAGCTGCTGGAAACCGAGGCCGCGCGCCAGGTGCCCTGCCCGCCCGCGCCGGAAGACCTGCAGCGCCTGATCGACGTGCAACGCCAGCACGACGCGGCCGTGGCCGCGGAAGACCCACGCGCGGTGTTCCGCACCAACCTGGCGTTCCACCAGACGCTGTTCGGCCTGTGCGAGAACCTGGTGCTGCAGAAGGCCATCCAGGAATATGCGCGCCAGACCCACTCCATCCGCTTCAGCACGCTGGTGTCGGCCGACTATCGCAGCCGGGCCCGGCACGAGCACTGGCAGATGATCGAGGCCCTGCGCCAGGGCCAGCGCGAGGTGCTGGTGGCGCTGTGCCGCGAACACATCACGCCGTCGCGCGACGGCTATCTGGCGGCGAACCGCCATCTTCAAGAGGGTTAGCGCGCGCGTTCGGACAAGGACGGACCGCTGGCCCTGTGCAGTCTCGCTGTCTTGCGACGGCGTTCATAACATCGATAAACAGGAGCAAGCCCTCATGTCCGCAGCATCCCCCGCCTATCTGTCCGCGCCGTCCCAGACCCCCTCCGTGGTGGTGGGTGGCGGCACGATGGGTGCCGACGTCGCCGTGGTATTGGCCCGCGCGCAATCGCCCGTGACCGTGATCGAGACCAATGCGTCACGCCACCCCGCCATCGTGGAGAAGGTGCGCGCGGCGCTGGCCGACCGGGGCGAAGCGGAATTGGTGAAGCACCTGAGCGTGGCGGTGTCGCTGGATGACGTGGACTGGACCCGCGTGCGCCTGGTGATCGAATGCATTCCGGAATCGCTGTCGGCCAAGCAGGGCCTGTTTGCCGACCTGGTGAAACGCAGCACGCCCGACACGGTGCTGGCCAGCAACAGCTCGAGCTTCCCGATCAGCCAGATCGGCGAAGGCCTGGAGACGCAAGGCCGCATGGTGGGCCTGCACTTCTTCATGCCCGCGCACCTGGTGCCGCTGGTGGAAGTGGTGCGCGGTGAAAACACCGACCCGGCAGCCGCTGAGGCACTGAAGACCTTCATGCGCCGTTGCGGCAGCGTGCCGGTGCTGGTCAAGCGCGACATTCCGGGCTTCCTGGCCAACCGCCTGCAACACGCCCTGGCGCGTGAGGCCTTCAGCCTGCTGGAGCAGGACATCGCCAGCGCCGAGGACATCGACGCGGCGGTGCGGTTTGGTTTTGGTTTCCGTTTCCTGGCGGCAGGTCCGGTCATGCAGCGCGACCACGCGGGCCTGGAAGTGCATACGGCAGCTGCCGCCACGATGTATCCCTCGCTGTCGAATACTGACAAGCCCGCCACGGTGCTGTCGGAGCGCGTGAAGGCCGGGCAGTATGGAATGAAGTCCGGCCAGGGGTTTTATACGTGGAATGCCGAGACGGCCGCGGCAGAGCGGGCGCGCTATGACCGGATGCTGCGGGAAGGGTTGGCGTTGATTGCGGGGGATTTGCCGCGGGTTGAGCCGTAAGCGACCAGTTTGTGCTGGGGTGCTTAGGTCAGTGCTTTTTCAAGCGCTGACCTGCGAGCCGCTTGCCACCGAGCGTCGGATTCTGGTCTCTTCTCACGACAAAGCAGCACTGAGCGCGCTACCAAGCGGCAGCACCAACAATATGGTCAAGCCCGAACCAAAATAAAAATGGCACTTGGATGCTTGAGAAAAATTGGCTCACCCGCCGCGGAAAAACAAACTAATACTGCAATGATGCAAATGGAGAGGGTAAGTGCTTTGATATAAAGCTAGCATGATGAATCGCCCCCATGCGCTCAACCATCCAATAGCATCAGTACGTAATTAGCAGTCAACAGCACCACGCCAATGGCCCATGCTCCATAGACGGTTAAAAGCGGCTTCTTGATGTCGCCGGGGAACCGAGAAGCATCCAGATGGGAAAACATGGCCGCGTTCTTCCGCCCAACTGGGCCTTTAGCATTTGGGAACGCCAACCAGATCGTCGTCATCGTGCATATTCTGAGTAGCTCATGAAGCGAGAATTCCCCCTTGCTTCGCGCCGAATCTTTCGGCTGACGTACGAGCTCAAGCATTCCATCCAGCTTACGACGATAGAAATGGATGCCCACCACGACCCAGACCAAGAAAACGAAGGAAAACAGCAGCGCAATGGCTGCACTTATCTCTTGCATTAGTGTGCCAACCCTTCGATGATTTCGTATCCTGACCGGGTGATATTGCCTCCCCCGTATTTTCCTGCATTGGATCCCAACTCGCCGCCCAAAAGCGCAGCCCCTACCACCCCGGCAGCGCACACTAATGCAGGCACGCCCCCTGCGGGAGCGAGATACGCGCAGATCGCTATCCCACCGGCTGCACCAGCCGCTCCTCCCAGTAAACCACCAGCCACGCCCGAGACCTCAGCCCCTGCCGTCACGACGCACTCTTTTCGCGTACTGGCATCATCGCTACAGACGTCATAAATCTCCACCCCAGCCTTCGTGCTCACGAAAGCCAATCCCAAGTTGGTACCTACTCGTTCATATTTGCCGAACCACTCCACGATCTGGCGTTGTCTGGAGATATAGATCGGTGAGCCCCCTTTACGCCAAATATTAGTGACTGATTTGCTGGAGAGATTCAGTGCAGCTGACAGCTTGACCTGGTCGGGAACTCCTGCTCGCGCCATCAACATACGGTTGAATTTGATGTCCAGTTGCGCCAACAGCTTCGCTCGCTCCGCTCGAAACTGCGCATCGTTCAGGCTACCCGAGCGTTTCAGTGAATCCTGCGCACTTGACTCCAATTGGCTCAGAACTCTGGTTATTTCCAATCGCTGTTGCTTGAAGAAAAGCGCTGCACTTCCCACAACGCTGTCGCCTTCTTGCACCACAGCATAAGCGAGCAAGTCCCAATTATCGACTAAGGTCTGCACGTTCGTCGCAGACAACTTCGCCCGCAACGACTCCACCTCCTGCACCTCCCGCATCAGCTTGCGCGACTCCGCCGCATAGATCTCCTGGTCATAGTCGCTGGACACCATGACGATGCTGCCGAACTGCGCGTATCGGCCAAGATGGCTGTTGAGCTTGATGAAGCGGCGGACATGCTCGGGCTTGCGATCCGCCAGCAGTTCGTGCGCCAACCTGCCGATGCCGATGGGACGGCGCATATCCTGGATATAGAAGGACACCTGCGCCTTGCCGGGCACCAGACGTTTATTGGGTTCTTCCTCCGGGGTCGCGGACGTCGATGCGCTATCAGACCCGCTGCCGCTGCCTACGGCACACAATTCGGTCCAGAATTGCTGGCTGGCGATCAGCACTGCGCCGCAAGCCGTGCGCATGCCCTCCAAGGCCAGTAGCCTGTCACTCCCACAGGCCATCGCGCCCTCCACGATGGGAAAAGTGCCCTTGCACTGCGGGCACGTGACCATATCCCCTTTTCGCGCTGCCGGCTGCCCGAAGACGTTGATCGTCTGGTCGCCTGAGATCACGACCCCGCCATGTGTGGTGCGGTCTCCAATTCGTATGACGGGTCTGCGCTGCATCGGGCTCAACGGGAGATAAGAGGGAGCCCGGACTATATCAACATTCCAAAAGTTGAGACTTCAATGGCGCGGAGTCGCATTATTCCCGGCGCACGCCAGCATTGCCAGTCTGAAACAAGCAAAACCGCGCGTGCCCCAAAGCCAGCAGGCATCCCTGATGGTCTGCATCAAGTATTCACACCTTGAAGAAGTGAAAAGCCAGGGCGCAACGGTAAGCTGAAGGCGAACTGAATGGACGCGCGACGGTCCATTTCCCGGTGCCTTGCCGCCAACCCGCGCAAGGCGCGTCCCGCCACATCATGGAGAAGCCCAATGAAGACAGTGAAGTCGTTCGTCCTGGCCGCCGGCCTGGCCGCCAGCACCGCCACCCTGGCCGCCCCGGTCACCTACGACATCGATCCGTCCCACACCTACCCCAGCTTCGAGGCTGACCACATGGGCGGACTGTCCAAATGGCGCGGCAAGTTCAACGAAACCAGCGGCACCATCGTGCTGGATCGCGCCGCGCGCACGGGCACGGTGGACGTCACCGTGAAGATCGATTCGGTGGACTTCGGCCACGACGAAATGAACCAGCACGCCGTGGCCCCGGACATCTTCGATGCCAAGCAATTCCCCACGGCCACGTTCAAGGGCAAGTTCACGGAGTTCGACGGCGACCGTCCCGAAAAGGCCACGGGCGAGTTCACGCTGCGCGGCGTGACGCGCCAGGTGACGCTGGACATCGACGACTTCGTCTGCATGGACCACCCGATGAAGAAGGGCACCGAGGTCTGCGGCGCCGATGCCTCGCTGGAGTTCAACCGGGGCGATTACGGCCTGGATTTCGGCCTGAAGATGGGCTTCAAGCCCGAAGTGAAGCTGCAGATCCAGGTGGAAGCGCTGCGCCGCGGCTAAGCCGCATGCCTCGCGCGCCAGGGCTCGATCGAGCCCTGGGCCTGATCACTTCGGCCTGACCCAGGGCGCCAGCAAGGTCGACAGCCGCTTGCGGGTTTGCGCCCGGGCCCGGTCGGCCTGCGCCTGCGGCAAGAAGACATCCTCGCCCGCCGAGGGCAGGCGGCCCTTGCCGCACAGCAAGGCGTCCGGGCCCCGCATGGGCGCGACGCGGATATCGAGGTCGTGGGCATAGCGCAGCAATGCCTGCTGGACGTTCTCGGGCAGGCTGCGCGCATAGGCCCACAAGGCAGACTGCCCGCGCCGCACGTTGTCTTCCCAGAAGACCAGGGCTTCGGCGTCGCGGCAACGGCGGCTTTCCACTTCGGCCACGGCCACGGCATACAGCGCGTGCGCCACGGCGGTCTGCCGCACTTGGTCGGCCTGCGCCGCCAGGGCCTCGGCCTGCGCGGGCGTGTCGCGCGCACTGTTCTCCAGCGTCTGGCCCATCGTCCAGAGACTGTCCGCATAGACGTAGGCCATCGAGGCCGGCGCGCCGGTATAGACCACCAACCGCTCCCAGTTCGCCTGCGCCGACAGCGAGGGCAGGTCGACGACGTGCTGCTTGGTCAGGTCGGTGATCCGCCACATGTCCTGCCTGGCCAGCGCGTCGTCCAGCTCGGCCCGATAGGCGGGCATCTCGTAACCCGGCTGTTCGCCCACATAGCGCGCCATGGCGGCGCGATAGGCCGAGATGATGTCGCCCGTGGCGTCATCGGGCGGCACGGCCGGGGGACCGGCGCGCGGCACCTCGGCGGCATGGACGGAAAGAGAGAGTGCAGCCAACGCACAGGCCAGCCAGGGCGCGACGGCGCGCAAAGAGTAGGAACGCATCGGCGTCATGTTAACTGCCCGGCCGCCGCCTTGGCATAGCGCTCGCGGTACAGCACCGGCGACAGCCCGCTGAACTTCACGAAGACGTCGCGGAAGGCCTTGGCGTCGCTGTAGCCCACTTCGTACATGACCTCGGCCACCGTCTCGCGCGAGGTTTCCAGCCGGCGCTTGGCGGCCTCCACGCGGATGCGCTGCAAGTATTCCAGCACGCTGCTGCCGGTGGCCTGGCGAAAGCGCCGCTCCAATGTGCGGCGTCCCAGCAGGAAGCGATCGGCCAGGTCGTCCACGGTGATGCGGTCGGCGTAGCGGCCCTCGATGTGATCCTGCACGCCGCGCACCACTTCGTCGGCATGGGTCTTGTCGCCCGAGAAGACGGCATAGGGCAGCTGGCTTTGGCGGCTCCAGTCCAGCTGGAAATACTTGGCGCACCAGATGGCCGTTACGCGGTCGGCGTATTTTTCAATCAGATACAGCACCAGGTGCGCGGCCGAGAACGCGCCGCCGCTGGTGTAGATGCCCTTGCCTGCCAGCACCACGCGGTCGCTGACCCATTGCACGGTGGGAAAGGCGCGCGCGTAGTCCTGGCGGGCGGCCCAGTGCACCACGGCACGCTGCCCGTCCAGCAGGCCGCCCGCAGCGGGCAGCGCCGCGCCCAGGCACAGGCTGGCCACTTCGCCGCCGGCCTGGTGATGACGGACCAGCCATTCGATGAGCGGACCATTGGCGCGCACGGCATCGGCCACCGGCCCCTGCAGCGGCGGCACCACGCAGAGA
This sequence comes from Orrella dioscoreae, assembly GCF_900089455.2. NCBI lineage: Bacteria > Pseudomonadati > Pseudomonadota > Betaproteobacteria > Burkholderiales > Alcaligenaceae > Orrella > Orrella dioscoreae. Next base: position 493,096 of record NZ_LT907988.1, on the reverse strand, counting down.
TCCACCGCGCCGGTATCGGACAGGACGCCGTCGGCCAGCACCTGGATCCGTCCTCCATCGAGCCGCACCTGGGCGGTGGCGGCGATGAGGCGCAGGGAGAACCGCGGGGGATCGCCGCGCGCCTGCAGGTAGCGATTGGCCACCTGGAAACCGTAACGGGCGTTCTCCAGCATGGCGATGTCAGCACACTCGGGAACGAGAAAGGCGACGTTCTTCATGCCGGCGAGCTTACTCCAAAGCTGTCGCAATCCACCCGCCAGATTGTCGCAATCCGCCATCCGGCGGGAACGAGGCGGCCACTACAGTATCCCTGCAACAGCCCCCACTAGGAGGAACCATCATGAGCCAATACATCGACGGATTTCTGGTGCCCGTGCCCGCGGAACACATCGAGGCCTATGCCCGCATGTCGAGCAAGGCGGGCGCCATCTGGAAGGCGCACGGCGCGCTGGACTACCGCGAGTGCGTCGGCGACGACCTGGACGTGCCCGACATGACCTCGTTTCGCCAGTCCGCCGGCGCCAAGGACGGCGAGCTGGTCGTCTTCGCCTGGATCCTGTACCCCAGCAAGGAAGACCGGGACCGCATCAATGCCGCCGTCATGGCCGACCCGCGACTGAACTGCGAGGAAGCCAAGGGCATGTTCGACTTCCGCCGCATGGCCTGCGGCGGCTTCCGCAGCATCGTGCACGTCTGAATCACCCATTTTCTTGAGCCCGCCATGAACCAGCCCGTGAAACGCATTCCCGACGACATGCACGCGGTGACCCCGCACCTGGCCGTCGATGACTCCCGCGCCGCCATCCGCTTCTATAAACAGGCCTTCGGCGCCACGCAGGCCGCGCTGCTGCCCGGCCCCGGCGGTCGCATCATGCACGCCATGGTCCGCATCCGCGACTCGGCCGTCATGTTGCACGACGCCATGGCCGAATGCGGCTCACCCAGTCCCAAGGGGCTGAAGGGCACGCCGGTGACGCTGCACCTGTACGTGGAAGACACGGACGCCGCGTTCGCGCAAGCGGTGGCGGCGGGCGCGACGGCCGTAATGCCGCCCGCGGACATGTTCTGGGGCGACCGCTATGGCGTGGTGGAGGACCCTTTCGGGCACCGCTGGTCGATTGCGACGCACATGCGGGATCTGACACCCGAGCAGATTGCGGAAGAGATGAAGGCGTTCATGCCGGGCGGCGACTAGACGGCCAGATCCAGGCACGATGCCGGCCCTGGTGGCCGGCGTGATGGCATTCAGAGATCGACGGCCGCGCCGTCATCGACCTTGCCCGCGTGCGGTCTCACGCCGCACACCCGGCATTCAGGGTCGCGTTGGACACGGGCGCTGCGCCATTGCATGGTGAGCGCGTCCAGCCACTGCATGCGGCCGTCCAGGCTTTCGCCCAGGCCCATGATGAGCTTGAGCGCTTCGGCTGCCTGCATGGCGCCAATGATGCCCACGACCGGCGCGAAGACGCCCGAGGTGGCGCAGTTCATTTCTTCCGGCGTGTCGGTGTCGGGGAACAGGCAGTGATAGCAGGCCGAGCCGGGCTTGCGCTGGTCGAACACGGTGACCTGGCCGCCGAAGCGGATGGCCGCGCCGGACACCAGCGGCTTGGAGAACAGCACGCAGGCTTCGTTCAGCGCATGGCGCGTCTCGAAGTTGTCGGTGCAGTCCAGCACCACGTCGGCGGCCGCCACCTCGAGCTCCATCAGGGAATCTTCCAGGCGCAGCACTTGCGCGCGGACCTGGATCTCGGGGTTGATGGCTTCCAGCATCTGCTTGCCGGACTCGGCCTTGTTCTTGCCGATGCGCGCGGTGGTGTGCAGGATCTGGCGCTGCAGGTTGCTGAGCTCGACCGCGTCGTGGTCGGCCAGCACGATTTCGCCGACGCCGGCCGAGGCAAGGTAGACGGCGGCGGGCGAACCCAGGCCGCCCGCCCCCACCACCAGGGCCCGCGCATTGATCAGCTTCTGCTGGCCTTCGATACCGATCTCGTCCAGCAGGATGTGCCGCGCATAGCGCAGCAACTGCGCGTCATTCAGTTCGTTCATTTGCTCGGGCTGGGGGGCTCGGGCTGAACGCCACCGGGGGTGATCTTCAGGCGCTCGGTCTCGGTCTTGCCGCTCGCCTTCTGGTCAGCCGCGGCCTGCTTCGGACGCTCCTTCGCCTTTTCCACCGGCTTGCCATCCAGCACGTTGATGGCCTGCTTCAGCTGGAAGTCATCGGCGCCGCCGAATTCGAACATCTTCAGGTCGGACGGGGGGCCGTCGCCCGTCGAGCGGATTTCGCCCTCGGGGTTCTGCTGGTTCGACAGGTGACGCTGCAGGTCGGCTTCACGCGGCAGGCGGAAGAGATCGCCTTCGGCGGTGTCGGCCACGACGATGTCGGGCTCGATGCCGGTGGCCTGGATGGAGCGGCCCTTGGGCGTGTAGTAGCGCGAGGTCGTCAGCTTGATGGCGGTGTCGGCCGACAGCGGCAGGATGACCTGGACCGAGCCCTTGCCGAAGGTGCGGTTGCCCACGACCTTGGCACGGCCGTGGTCCTGCAGGGCGCCGGCCACGATTTCCGAGGCAGAGGCCGAGCCGACGTTGACCAGGACGACCATGGGCACGGTCTTGGCCCAGGCCGGCAGGTCCGTCAGGTAGTTGCGCTCGTTGCGGGCGAAGTCGATGGGATTGGCCATGTACTTGTGGCGCGAATCCGGCACGCGGCCGTCGGTCGAGACCACCAGCACATCAGGCGGCAGGAAGGCCGACGAGACGCCGATGGCGCTGGTCAGCAGGCCGCCCGGGTCGTTGCGCAGGTCCAGCACCAGCGCGCGCGGCGCGCCCTTGGCGCCCAGGTCGTTCAGGTGGCGGATGAGATCCGAGCCCGTCTTTTCCTGGAACTGGGCGATGCGGACGTAGCCGATGTTGTCGTCGAGCATCTTGCTGCGCACGCTGCGCACCTTGATGACGTCGCGCATGATCTTGATGGTGAGCGGCTGGGCCTGGCCCTCGCGCATGACCGTCAGGACGATGGGGGTCTTGGGCGCGCCGCGCATGAGCTTGACGGCGTCGGTCAGCGACATGCCCTTGGTGGACGTGTTGTCGATGCGCACGATGAGGTCGCCCGCCAGGATGCCGGCGCGCGCCGCCGGGGTGTCCTCGATGGGGGAGATGACCTTGACGAAGCCGTCTTCGGTGCCGACCTCGATGCCCAGGCCGCCGAACTCGCCCTGCGTGGCCGTCTGCATGTCGCGGAAGGCTTCCGCGTCCAGGTAGGCCGAGTGGGGGTCCAGGTCGGACAGCATGCCGGTGATGGCACCGTCGATCAGCGCCTTGTCGGAGACGGGTTCGACGTAGTTGTTCTTGATGGCCGCGAAGACGCTGGTGAACTGCCGCAACTCTTCGAGCGGCAGCGGCGTGCCGCGTTGGGCCACGGCGGTGATGCCCAGGCTGATCATGACGCCGGTCACGACACCGAGGCCGACCAGTCCGAAACTGCGATATTTACGAGTGCTCATGCACGTTCCCGTGTCGGTGTTGGGACTGCGCGCCAGCCGGCCGACAAACCGGCCCGGCGCATCGGCACGCGGGCTTACCGCGATATGAACTGATAAGGGTCGACGGGCGCCCCCCGGTGCCGAACTTCAAAGTATAGGCCCGAATCCACCTGCCCGCCCGTGGAACCCGCGGCGGCAACCGCTTCACCGGCACGGACGACGTCGCCCACCCGGCGCAACAGGCTCTGGTTGTAGGCATAGACGGTCAGGTATTGCTCTCCATGGTCGACGATCAGCAGATTGCCGAAACCGCGCAGCCAATCGGCATAGACCACGGTGCCGGCCGCCACGGCCTTGACCGGCGCGCCCTCGGCGGCCTTCAGCAGCACCCCGCGCCAGACGCCCCCTTCCGGACGGCTGGAACCGAAGCGCGCCATGACCTGCCCGGGCACGGGCGGTGTCAGGCCCGATTTCAGGCCCTTGAAGCCGCCGGCGGGCGGCAAGGTGGCCTGGGCGGACCCGCGTATCGGTTCCTTGACGGCTGAGACACGCTCTTCGGCCGAGGGTTCCATGGCTTTTGCCCGGGCGGCGGCCTGGGCGGCCTCGCGGGCACGGGCGGCGTCCTCGGCGGCCATGCGGGCCCGGGTGGCTTCGTCGGCCCGGCGGGCAGCCTCGGCGCGGGCAGCGGCCTCGCGCCTGGCGTCGCGTTCGGCCTGGGCGCGGCGCTCGGCCTCGGCTTTCCTGGCGGCTTCGGCGGCGGCAGCCGCCTTGCGGGCCGCTTCGGCGCGCCGGGCGGCTTCAGCCTTGCGCGCTGCCTCGGCGGCCTTGCGGGCGGCCTCGATCTGCTTTTCCAGGTCGCCGATGACCCGCGACAGGCGCTGGTTGTCCCGGTCCAGCCGGTTGGCCTCGGAACGCTGGGCCGACAACTGGCCGTCCAGCTTGGCCAGCAGGGTGGCACGGGTGCGCTGCTGGGCCACCAGGGCATCCCTCTGGGCGCCGGTGTCGGTCTCGACCTTCTGGATCTCGGCGCGGCGGGCGTCGGCGGCCTGCTGCAGGTCGGACAGGCGCTGCAATTCACGCTGCAGGCGCGCCAGCGCGTCGGCGCGGGCGCGCGAGACGTAATCCAGGTAGCCCAGGTTGCGGCCGATTTCCTGGGGGTCGTCGCCCGACAGCATGGCCGTCCAGGGCGACAGGCCGCTGGCGTACTGGGTGCGCAGCTGGGCGGCGAGCTCTTCGCGGCGCACGCCCAGTTCCTTGTTCTGCGCGACGATCGCGTCTTCCAGGCGCTCCAGCTCGCCGCCGGCCTGCTTGCGCTGGGTGGCCAGCTCATCCAGGCGGCGGTTGATGCGGGAGATCGCCGTTTCGGATTCGCGCAGCGCGTCGGCCGCTTCCTTGCGGGCCGACTCGCGTGCATCGATGTCCTTCTGCAGGGCGTCGATGCGATCGCGCAGTTCGGCCTGGCGTGTTTCCGCCTCGGACTGGCGCGCAGCCATGTCCGCGGAGACCCCCTCCTGGGCCAGGCCAGGCGGGGTTGCCACGGCCAGCAGGGCCAACGTGAAGCCGGCCGCCGCGCTAGCCGCCGCGCGCGCTTTCGTCATGATCAGCCTTGCCTGGCCTTGCCCTGGGCGGCGACGGCCGCCATGGCGGCGGCGATCTCGTCGGCGTTGCCCAGGTAGTAGTGCTTGATCGGACGCAGGTCGGCGTCCAGCTCGTACACCAGCGGCTGGCCGGTCGGGATGTTCAGGTTGACGATGTCTTCCTCGGACACGTTGTCCAGGTGCTTGATCAACGCGCGCAGGCTGTTGCCGTGGGCGGCGATCAGCACGCGGCGGCCGGCGCGGATGGCCGGGGCGATGGACTCGTTCCACAGCGGCAGCACGCGCGACACGGTGTCCTGCAGGCATTCGGTGGCCGGCAGTTGCTCGGGCGTCAGGCGGGCGTAGCGGCCGTCGAAACGCGGATGGCGCGGATCGTCCAGTTCCAGCGGGTTCGGGGCGATGGCGTAGGCGCGGCGCCAGATCAGCACCTGCTCGTCGCCGTACTGGGCGGCGGTCTCGGCCTTGTTCAGGCCCTGCAAGGCGCCGTAGTGGCGCTCGTTCAGGCGCCAGCTGTTGTGCACCGGGGTGTACATGGCATCCATGGCATCCAGCGCGATCCACAGGGTGCGGATGGCGCGCTTCAGCACCGAGGTGTAGGCCAGGTCGAACGCATAGCCCTCGCGCTTGAGCAGTTCGCCCGCCTGGCGGGCCTGCTCACGGCCGGTTTCGGTCAGGTCGACGTCGGTCCAGCCGGTGAAGCGGTTCTCGAGGTTCCACTGGCTCTCACCGTGGCGCATCAGGACAAGTTTGTACATGGCGAATGCAGGTTAAAGTTGAAGAATCCGCTCATTTTATAATCTTGCGGTTTCGGTCCGGGGTTTTGCAGCAAAGGCGCGCCTTTGCGGCGACAATCCGGGCTCCGTCGCTTCCCCCCGCGGGCCATGCGCGCGTGGTGCGCCGGGCCTCGCGGCACGAAGCCCTTTTGACCGCCCTCTTTGACACGCGTGCCTTGGCGCGCAGGACAGCAACGTGGATTTCCTTCTCCAGCAAAACAACCTTCTCATCCTCGGCGTCGCCATCCTCTCGGGCCTGATGCTCGCCTGGCCCGCGATCAACCGTGGCCGCGCCGGCGCGGCAGTGGACACCGACGCGGCCATCCGCCTCATCAACCAGAAGCAGGCCGTGCTGATCGACGTGCGCCCCGCCGAGCGTTTCCAGGCCAGCCACATCGCCCAGGCCCGCAGCGTGCCGCTGGATGAAATCGAACAGAAGGCCGCCTCGCTGCCCAAGAACAAGCCGCTGATCGTGGTCTGCGAACTGGGCCGCGACTCCGGCAAGGCCGTCGCCAAGCTCAAGGCCCAGGGCCACACCGAGGTCGTCGCGCTGGAAGGCGGCCAGCAGGCCTGGATCAAGGCCGGCCTGCCCACCACCGGCAAGAAGGCGGCCTGAGCCAGGCAGCCTGAGCCCGATCCGAGGCCGGCCTGGGTCAAGCCCAGGGCTGGCCGCAGCAAGGAGTCATCCATGAAAAAAGTCATCATGTACAGCACGGCCGTGTGCCCGTACTGCGTGCGCGCCGAAATGCTGCTCAAGCAGCGCGGCGTGGCAGAGATCGAGAAGATCCGCATCGACACCGACCCGTCACAACGGCAGGTCATGATGGAGCGCACTGGCCGGCGCACAGTGCCGCAAATCTATATCGGCGACACGCACGTCGGCGGTTTCGACGACCTGGCGGCGCTGGATCGCGCCGGCGGGCTGGAACCGCTGCTGGCAGACTGACACCTGCCCTGACGTCCACGATCCGGCGGCTTGCCCGCCACCCCCTTTACCTCCTCTCTACCCAGGAAGCCTCATGTCCGAGCAAGACCAAGCCGCCCAAGCCGGCCAGGAACCCGCCTTCAACCTGCAGCGCGTCTACCTGAAAGACCTCTCCCTGGAGATGCCCAACGCGCCGCACGTCTTCCTGGAACAGGAAGGCCCCAAGGTCGAGATCAGCATCAACGTCGGCGGCCAGCGCCTGGCCGAGACCATCTTCGAATCGACCGTCACCGTCACCGTGACGACCCGCATCGAAGACAAGGTGCTGTACCTGGTCGAGGCCACGCAGGCCGGCATCTTCGAACTGGCGAACATCCCCGCCGAGCAGCTGGATCCGCTGGTCGGCATCGTCTGCCCGACCATGCTGTATCCCTACCTGCGCGCCAACGTCGCCGACGTCATCACCCGCACCTCGCTGCCCGCGCTGCACCTGGCCGAAGTCAACTTCCAGGCCCTGTACGAACAGCGCATCGCCGAGCTGCAAGCCCAGCAGCAAGGCCAGGCGACCAACGGCGCCGACAGCGGCATCATCCTGCCGCCGGGCGCCACGCGCCAGTAAGCGCGCGATGCCTGCCCCCGCCGCCATCCAGCCCCAGCAAGGCCGCCTGCGCGTGGCCGTGCTGGGCGCGGGGGCCTGGGGCACCGCCCTGGCCGCCGCCGCCGCAAGACTGCATCCCACCCTGCTGTGGGCCCGCGACGCGGCCCAGGCCGCGGCCATTTCAAGCGCCCACGAAAACATCCGATATCTCCCTGGCGTGCGCCTGCCCGCAACGCTGGGCTGCACCGACAGCATGGACGCCGTCTATGCGCACCTGCGCGACGGCGACCAGGCATTGATCATCCTTGGCGTGCCGGTGGCCGGCCTGCAGGCCGCCTGTGCGGGCCTGGCGCTGGGCCTGCCCGCGCATGGCCTGGGCCACGCCGCCGTCGCCTGGACCTGCAAGGGTTTCGAGGCCGACACCGGCCGCCTGCCGCACGAAGTGGTGGCGCAGGCGCTGGCCGCCGTGCCCGCGCTGGGCACAGGCGTGCTGTCCGGCCCGTCCTTCGCGCGCGAGGTCGCGCAGGGGCTGCCCGTGGCGCTGACCATCGCCAGCCCCAGCGCCGACGTGCGCGAGCTGGCCATGGCCGGCCTGCATGGCGGCAACGTCCGCGTCTATGCCAGCCAGGACGTGGTGGGCGTGGAGGTGGGCGGCGCGGTGAAGAACGTCATCGCCATCGCCTGCGGCATTGCCGACGGCCTGGACATGGGCGCCAACGCGCGCGCCGCGCTGGTCACGCGCGGCCTGGCCGAGATGACCCGGCTGGGCGTGGCGCTGGGCGCGCAAGCCGAGACCTTCGCCGGCCTGACCGGCCTGGGCGACCTGGTGCTGACCACCACCGGCGACCTGTCGCGCAACCGCCGCGCGGGGCTCGAAATCGGCCGTGGCCGGCCGCTGGCCGACATCCTGGCGGGCGGCATGACCGCCGAAGGCGTGCGCTGCGCGCGCGCCACGCTGCAGCGCGCCCGCGCGCTGGGCGTCGACATGCCCATCACCGAGGCCGTCAGCCGCGTGCTGTTCGAGAACCTGGCGCCGCGCGACGCCGTGCAATTGCTGCTGGGCCGCGAGGCCGGCTTCGAATAACGCATAACAACACCCGGAGACCCGCGATGGTGCCTGGCAATGTCTTCACCGCCCGACTGCGCCAGTTCGGTGCGGCCCTGACCGCTGCCTGCGCGCTGCTGGCCGGTGCGCCTGCCCAGGCCGACTGGCCCGAGAAGCCGGTGCGCATCATCGTGCCGTATCCGGCGGGCTCCTCGCCCGACACGCTGGCGCGCGCCATTGCCGGGCCGCTGTCCGACGCGCTGGCCCAGCCCGTCATCGTGGAAAACAAGCCCGGGGCGGGCGGCAACATCGGCACGCGCAGCGTGGCACATGCCAAGCCCGACGGCCATACCCTGCTCTACACGATCAACGGCCCGCTGGTGACCGCGCCCACGCTGTATCCGCGCACGCTGGGCTACGACCCCGGCGCGGATCTCGCGCCCATCTCGCTCATCGGCACCAGCCCGAACGTGCTGGTGGTGGCCAAGAACCTGAACATCAAGTCGGTCGAGGAACTGGTGGACCTGGCGCGCCGCCGCCCGGGCGCCATGAACTATGGCTCGGTCGGCCCGGGCAGCTCGGCCCACCTGGCCATGGAAATGTTCAAGCATGACGCCGGCATCGACCTGCTGCAGGTGCCCTACTCCGGCTTCCCGCAGGTCATCACGGCCATCCTGGCGGGTGACGTGCAGGCGGGCTTCATGGTGCCTGCCATCGCCATGCCGCAAGTGCGCGACGGCCGCGCCCGCGCCCTGGCCGTGACCAGCCTGCAGGCGGACCCGGCGCTGCCTGGCGTGCCGCCCATGTCCGAGGCGGGCTACAAGGACTTCGAATCGATTTCCTGGAATGCCATGCTGGCGCCGGCGGGCACGCCCACGCCCGTCATCGAGCGCTTGAACCGCGAACTGGCGCGCATCCTGGAGCGCCCGCAAGTGCGCGAGCAATTCGCGCAGCAGTTCTTCACCGCCAGGTCTTCCACGCCCGAAGCGCTGTCGCACCGGATCCGGGATGAAAAGGCGCGCTGGGACGCCGTGATCACGCGCCTGGGCCTCTCGCTGGACTGAGCGCGCCGCGCAGCGTGGCGGCGCTCAGCCGCCGTGCGCGTAGCCGTGCTGGCGCCAGGCCTCGAAGACCGCCACCGCCACCGCATTCGACAGATTCAGGCTGCGCTGCCCCGCGCGCATCGGCAGTCGCACGCGCTGTCCGGGGGCGAAGCGCTCATGGTCCGCATCGGACAGGCCGGCCGTCTCGCAACCGAACACGAACACATCGCCCGGCTGGAACGCCACGTCCGGCAGCAGGCGCGTGGCCCGCGTGGTCAGGGCGAAGCAGCGCTCGGGCGGCGCGCCCGCGGCGGCCAGGGCCGCCTCCAGGCTGTCGTGCACCTGCATGGGCTGCCACTCGTGATAATCCAGGCCGGCGCGCCGCAAGCGCGCATCATCCAGTTCGAAGCCCAGCGGCCGCACCAGGTGCAATTGCGCCCCCGTGTTGGCGCACAGGCGGATGACGTTGCCCGTGTTGGGCGGGATTTCGGGATGGACGAGGATGACGTGGAACATGATCGCGGCATTGTACGAGCAGCGATTTTTTATCACCGGCCCGCCCCAAGCCAAAAAACGGCCCCCTCGGGTGGGATGACGCCGGCGGCCGCGCCGGCCCCGTCAACCGGCATCTCGCTCCACGCCCGGGCGGCCACCAGCACCACCACCTCGGCGGCACCGGCACGCACCAACGCACGGGCCGCCGAATCCGCCGTGCTGCCGGTGGTCATCACGTCGTCGACCAGCACCACGCGCGCGCCATCGATGCGTACCGGACAGGCGTAGGCGCCCAGCACCGCAAGCCGCCTGGCCTCACGGCCCAGGCGGCTTTGCTTGCGGCCATCGCGCACCCGCGCCAGCCACTCGCCCCGGCAGGACCACCCCAGTTCGGCGGACACCGCACGCGCCAGTTCCGCCGCGGGATTGAAGCCCCGCCGCTGCAGCGACGCCCGGCTGGCGGGCACGGGCACCAGCACGCGTGAGGCGTCCTGGCACAGGCCCGCCTCGCGCGCGGCCTGGCTCATCAGGGCCGCCACGGCCCGCAACCGCGACAGGCGCAGGCGGTTCTTCAGGTCCAGCACCAGCAGGTCGGCGGGCGGGCGGTAGTCGAACGCCGCCACCGCCTGCACGAACGCCGCGTGGCGCAAGGGGCAGCCACACCCGCGCCCGGCCGTATCCATCGCCGGCATGGCGCAGCGCAGGCAACGCCGGGGCGTGGCCGCCTGCCACGCCAGGCGCAGGTCGTCGGCGCAGCCCCGGCACAGGCGGGCGCCGCGCGCGGCGCCGCCGCACAAGGGGCAGTCGGTCGACAGCCGCGCCACGATCCGGTGCCACGCATCGGCCAGCCGGCGCGAACCCGGGCTAGGGGTATTCAGGGCCGCTGCCGGGGGATGGTCCATAATGTTTGCCTCTTTGGAAGTGTCCACGAGACGCATCCCAGCATGTTTACGCGGCGCGTGGCGCCGCAGGCCAGAGCAATATGTCCTCCCCCGCCCCCCTTCCCTTGCGCACCGACGACGTCCGGCGCCAGTTCACCCGCCGTGGCGAGCTGGCCGAGGCGCGCTTCTTCTACGACGAGATCGCCACGCGCATGGACGAACGGCTGGGCTACATCCGGCTGGCGCCGCAGGCGCTGCTGGACGCCGGCTGCGGCACGGGCGCGAACCTGCCCACGCTGCGCGCGCGCTATCCGCAGGCGGGCTATACCGGCCAGGACCACTGTGCACCGCTGCTGGACATCGCCCGGCGCAAGCACACCGCCAGCGGCCCGCTGGGCTGGCTGAAGCAGCTGGGCAAGCGCCAGCCGTCCGTGCAGTTCGTGCAGGCGGACCTGGCCAGGACCGAACTGCCCGCCGAGAGCCTGGACCTCGTGTGGTCCAACCTGGCGCTGCACTGGCACCCCGAACCGCATGCCGTGCTGGCCGAATGGCGGCGCGTGCTGCGCGTGGACGGCCTGGCGATGTTCTCGTGGCTGGGCCCGGGCACGCTGAAGGAACTGCGCCAGGCGCTGGCCGACGCGAAGCTGGCCACGGCCACGCCCGCCTTCGTCGACATGCATGATTTCGGCGACCTGCTGGTGGAAAGCGGCTTCGCCGACCCGGTGATGGACCAGGAAACGATCACGCTGACCTATCGCGACCCGGTGAAGCTGCTGGCCGACGTGCGAGCGCTGGGCGGCAACCCTGCCGCGGCGCGGCGCGCGGGCCTGGCCTCGCGGACATGGCGCCAGCGGCTGCTGGATGCGCTCGACGCGCAGCGCAACGCCGACGGGCTCATCGCGCTGTCGATGGAAGTGTCTTACGGCCACGCGTGGCGGGCCGCGACGCGGCGCAGCGCGCCCAACGAGACGATGCTGTCGGTCAGCGCGATCGGACGCAAGGCGCGCGACTGAGGGCCCGGCCGACAGGCCGGGCTTGCCGCGCATTCGGCAACTAGGGCTGCATCGGCGGGATATAGGCCAGCGTCTGGCCCAGCGCCCACAGCAGGATCAGCACCAGCGGGATGTGCACCAGCAACTGCACGAAGGTGAAGCCGATCAGGTCGCGCGCCTTCAGGCCCAGCACGCCCAACAGGGGCAGCATGTAGAACGGATTGATCAGGTTGGGCAGCGCCTCGGCGGCGTTATAGATCTGCACCGCCCAGCCCAGGTGGTATTCCAGCTGGTTGGCGACCTGCATGACGTACGGCGCCTCGATGATCCACTTGCCGCCGCCCGACGGGATGAAAAAGCCCAGCACGGCCGAGTACACGCCCATCAGCACGGCATAGGTGTCGTGCGACGCGATGCGCATGAAGAACTCGGAGATGTAGTGCGCGATCGTCTCGCCGCCGCTGCCGTCGACCTGCGTCATGATGGCCGCGATGGAGCCGTACAACGGGAACTGGATCAGCACGCCCGTGGTGGTGGGCACCGCGCGCGCCACCGCATCCAGGAAGCTGCGCGGGCGCCAGTGCAGCAGTGCACCCGCCATGATGAAGAGCAGGTTGTAGGTGTTCAGGCCCGAGATCGCCTGGATGGCGGGCTTGGCCATGAACTCCTGGATCAGCCAGCCGGCGGCCAGCGCCACCAGCACCAGGATCAGGAAGGGGCTGTGCTCCAGCCACTCGCCGGGACGCGTGGGCTTGCTGACCTTGGGCGCCTCCAGCACCGGATCCACGCCGCAGGCCTTGGCGTCGCGCGCGCTGGCAGCGCTGGGCGCGGTCACGTAGGCAATGATGAGCGAGACCACCATGATCGCCAGCAGCATCGCGCCCGATTGCCACAGGAAGATGGTTTCCGTGAAGGGAATGACGCCCGTGATCGCCAGGATCGAGGGCGGCAGGCTGCCAGGGTTCGCCTGCAGTTGCGCGGCCGACGAGGACAGGCCCAGCGCCCACACGGCGCCCAGGCCCAGATAGGCGGCGGCGCCGGCGGCGCGATAGTCCATCTTCAGGTCTTCGCGGCGCGCCATGGCACGCACGAGCAGCCCGCCGAACACCAGGCTCAGGCCCCAGTTCAGCAAGGACGCGACCATGGAAATGATGGCGACCCAGGCCACGGCCGAGCGGCCGTTCTTCGGCAGCATCGCCAACCGGTGGATCAGCCTGGAAGCCGGACCTGAGGTGGCCACGACATAACCGCCGATCACCACGAACGCCATCTGCATGGTGAAGGGGATCAGGCTCCAGAAGCCGTCGCCGAAGGCCTTGGCGGTGGAAGCGGGGGTGGCGCCGATGGCCAGCGCAGCCAGCGTCACGATGAGGACGCCGACGGTGGCGAAGACCCAGGAGTCGGGGAACCAGCGTTCCGCCCAGGCGGCGCAACGCATGGCGAAACGTGCCGAGCGACTTTCTTCTAGGGGTGCTGCCATGATTCAACCTCTATAGCGTGTGTACGGGGAAACGACGATCAAACGACAAAACGCGGCGGCGCCACGGTGTATCGCCGTGGCGCCGCCGCGCGGAAAAAGGGTTCAGGGTAGGGGCAGCCGCCCCCAGGCCGGACAGTCCGCGCCTGCGCCTTTTTGGGCGGCGCAAGCACACAGGGCCGCAGCCTGGCGGCCACGGCCCTGTCGGGCGAAGAAGGTGAGCTTGCGATGCTGCCGCGGGCTCATGGGTGATGCAGGATCAGTGCAGGGTGCCGGGAGGGACATCCGGCGTGGCAAGGGTCTGCACGGCCATCATGGGCTCGGACGTGGCGCGGATACGGCGCCGCGTGGCGGCCTGCTCCGGCGTGGTCTGCTGCACGGCCTTCTCGCGGCCACCGTCGAAGGCATGGGTCATGGCGTCGACCATCGCGGGAAGATCGCGCAGGCGATTGAACTGCGCCCGCATCCAGCGCGCGTCGCTGCCGTTCTTGCGCACGTCCTCGCGCAACCCGGACAACATGTCGAGCGTACCCAGTTCGTCGGCCACCGGCATCAATTGCTCGAAGGTGTCGCGCAGGTGATCGGCCAGGCGCATGCGCTGACCATCCGGCGTGACGTAGTTGCCATGCAGGCCGAAACGGCAGGCCTGGAAGTGGTTGCTGGCATAGGCCATCCACGCGCCATCGGCCGGGCCGGGATTGCGCATGACCCAGACCGACAGGGCCTGCGCGAAGGCCGCCAGCTGGCAGGCCTTCTCGACAGTCAGCGGCGTATCGCAGATGCGCAGCTCGACCGTGCCGAACTCCGGCTTGGGGCGGATATCCCAATAAAGATCCTTGATGCTCTCGGCCAGGCCGAAGGAATGCAGCTTGGCCAGGTGGGCCTCGAAGCGATACCAGTCGTCGATCTCGGCCGGCATGAAGCCGGACAGCGGGAAGCTGTTGACCGAGTGCAGGCGCGAGCACGAGAAGAGCGTGTCGACGCCCTCGCAGTAAGGCGAGGAGGAAGACATGGCGATGAAGTGCGGCACATAGGGCGTGAGCCGGCGCGTGAGCGCGATGGCGTGGTCGCCCGACTGCACGCCCACGTGGATGTGCTGGCCGAACACCGTGAACTGGCGCGCCAGGTAGCCATACATCTCGGCCAGGTACTGGAAGCGTGGCGTATCGGAAATGGCGCGATCCTGCCAGCGCATGAAGGGATGGGCGCCGCCGCCCGCCACGCGCACGCCGACCACTTCGGCGGCATTGCACAGGGCATCGCGCATTTCACGCATCTCGACCAGCAGGCCGGCGGGATGGGTATGCACGGACGAATTCAGTTCGATCATCGAGCGGGTGATCTCGGGCTTGACCCGGTCAGCCATGGGATGGTCGGAGAGTTGCGCGATCAGTTCTTCGGATGCGACTGCCAGGTCGAAGCTGCGGGGGTCGATCAGCTGCAGTTCAAGTTCGATGCCTAGCGTGTTCGGGGCCGAGGAAACAAAGGGAATGTGTTCCATGCCGGTCTCCTAAGGGCGGCGGACCCGCGGTCAGGCACTCACACGCGGATCCCCTGAATGAGGGGGGGTTGCCGCGCAAGTGTATAGGCCGATTCATGGCAGAAAGATTGAAATTCGTGACATTTATCGCAGCATTGGCGCACGATGACGTAAACGCCCCGTGCGCATAACGAAAGCGGTCACTGACTTTTCAAGGAAAACGCGCCCTGGGGCGACGCACACGCTGTAAAGGCTTTTACAGCAAGGCTTTCCAGGCATTCGGGTTTACCCCAAATAAGGGAAAACCACGAGCGGCGGCCACTCGGTTCACTTGCGCCAGAAGCCCGGCGTGAAGAGGATCAGCACGGTGAAAAGTTCGAGCCGGCCGATCAGCATGGCGAAGGTGCAGACCCAGGTCTGGAAGTCGGTCAGGCCGGCGAAATTGCCCATGGGGCCCACGCTGCCCAGGCCAGGCCCGGTGTTGTTGATGCTGGCGATCACCGCGGAAAAGGCCGTCAGCGGCTCCAGTCCCGACAGCAGCATCAGCGCCGTCATGACCGCGATGGACAGGCCATAGACCAGCATGAACGCCAGCACCGAAACCAGCACGCGCGGCGGCACCACGCGCTCGCCCACCCGCACCGGCGTGATGGCGTGGGGATGCAGCATGCTCACCATCTCCTGGCGCGCCTGCTTGACCAGGATGATGGCGCGGATCATCTTGATGCCCCCGCCCGTGGAGCCCGCCGAGGTGCAGAACATGGCCAGCACCAGCATCAGCAGCGGCGCGAAGAGCGGCCATTGGGCGTAGTCCACATTGGCGAAGCCCGTGCTGGTGGCGACCGACACGGTGTTGAAGATGCCATAGCGCAAGGCCTCCAGCGGATCGCCATAGACGCCGCGCCAGTACAGGTAGGCCGAGATCAGCAGGCCCGCGCCGAACATCACCACCAGGTAGGGCACGGCTTCCGGGCAACGCCAATAGGCCTTCAGGCTGTGCTGGCGCAAGGCGTTGAAGTGCGTGGCGAAGTTGATGCCCGCGATCGTCATGAACACGACCGCCACGGCCTCCACGCCGACCGAGTCGTAGTGCACGAAGCCTTCGTCATAGGTGGAGAACCCGCCCAGCCCCATCGTGGACGACATGTGGCACCAGGCCTCGAACCAGGACAGCCCGACGGCGCGATAGGCCAGCAGGCAGATGATCGACAGGCCGAAATACACGCCGTACAGCGCCTTGGCCGTGCTGGCGATGCGCGGCGTCAGGCGGTCGTCCTTCATGGGGCCGGGCGTCTCGGCCCGGAACACCTGGTGCCCGCCCACGCCCAGCAGCGGCAGCACCGCCACGGCCAGCACCAGGATGCCCATGCCACCCACCCAGACCAGCGTCGTGCGCCACAGGTTGATGGAGGGTGGCAGGAACTCCAGCCCGGTCAGGATCGTGCCACCGGTGGTGGTCAATCCCGACATGGCCTCGAAATAGGCGTCCGTGAAGGACAGCGGCGTGCCCGCGCGAGCGAAATAGATCTGCAGCGGAATGGTGGCCAGCGCGGGCAGCACGGTCCACACCAGCGAGGCCAGCAGGAAGCCGTCGCGCGGACGCAGCTCGGTGCGGAAGCGCCGCGTGCCCAGCCAGCAGGCAAGGCCCAGGCCCAGCGAGATCAGGAAGCCGTCGACGAAGGCATCGAGCGCCGCGTCGCCATTCCAGGCCGCCACCACCAGGGGGAAAATCATGGTGGTGGCGAACAGGGCCATGACGAAGCCCAGCGTGTGCAGGATGGCGGCGAGACGGCGCATGGGGAGCGTGGGCGGCGCGTCAGAAGAACGAGGCCGAGACCTGGAAGAGCTTCTCGACCTTGGCCATCTGCGAACGCGTGGGCACGAAGACGATGACGTGGTCGCCGGACTCGATGAGGGTGTCGTTCTCGGCCATGATGATCTCCTCGCCGCGCACCAGCGTGACGATGGCCGCGCCGCGCGGCAGGCGGATGTCCGACACGCGCCGGCCCACCACCTTGGAATTCGAACGGTCGCCGTGCGCCACGGCCTCCAGCGCCTCGGCCTTGCCCTGGCGCAGCCGGTGCACGGCCACCACGTCGCCGCGCCGCACGTGGCGCAGCAGCTCGCTCATGGTGGCCTGCGAGGGCGACACGGCGATGTCGATATGGCTGCCCTGCATCAGCTCGCCATAAGCCTGGCGGTTGATCAGCGCGATGACCTTGCGCGCGCCCAGCCGCTTGGCCAGCAGCGAGGACATGATGTTGTCCTCGTCGTCGCTGGTCAGCGCCAGCCACGTGTCCATCTCGTCGATGTTCTCGCGTTCCAGCAGGGCCTCGTCGGTGCCGTTGCCGTGCAGCACCAGCACGTTGGAAGGCAGCTGGGCTGCCAGGTATTCGCAGCGTGACTGGTCGCGCTCGATGATGCGCACGCTGTAGCCCTCGTCGGCCAGGTCGCCGGCCAGGCGCATGCCGATGTTGCCGCCGCCCGCGATCATGACGCGCCGCACGCTCTTTTCCGCCTCGTGCAGCTGGCGCACCGCGCGCCGCGCGTGGCGCGTGTCGCCCACCAGCAGCACTTCGTCGCCCGGGGTAATGATGCCGCCGGCGCCCTGCGTGACCGGCTGGCCGTTGCGCTGCACGTCCACCAGCCGCGCGTTCACGTCGGGAAAGACGGCGTCCATGTGACGCACCGATTGGCCCGCCAACGGGCTCTTGGGGCCGACCTTCACGGTGACGACGCTGACACGCCCCTCCGCGAACTCGACCACCTGCAGCGCTTCCGGGAACTCGATGAGGCTGTGCAGATAGGTGGTGACGCTGCGCTCGGGGCTGATGAGCGAATCGATGCAGAAGCCGTCCTCGCCCAGCAGCTCCGGCATCTCGGGGATTTCGGGGGAACGGATGCGGGCGATGCGCCGCGGCACGTTGAAGATCTGGCGCGCCAGCTTGCAGACCACCAGGTTGGCGCTGTCCTGCTCGACACAGGCGATCAGCATGTCGGCGTCGTCGGCGCCCGCCTGCTTCAGGATGGAAGGCTGGCAGCCGTCACCCTGCACCGTGCGCAGGTCGAAGCGTTCGTGGAGATAAGCCAACCTGTCGGGGCGCTGATCGATGACGGTGATGTCGTTCTGCTCGGACACCAGGTTCTCGGCCACGCTGGTGCCGACGCGCCCAGCGCCCACGATGAGGATCTTCATGAATGCGTCAGAGGCTGCGCTTGCGTGAAGACTCGATGCCCAGCTGCTTGAGCTTGCGGTACAAGTGCGTGCGCTCCAGGCCGGTTTTCTCGGACACGCGGGTCATGCTGTGATTCTCGCGGCCCAGGTGGTATTCGAAATAGATGCGTTCGAAGGCGTCGCGCGCCTCGCGCAACGGCAGGTCCAGCGATACGCCGCTGACCTGGTTGGCCGCGGCCGGGGGCTCGGCGGCATCGGCCTGCGCCGGCGCCACGGCGGCAGCCGGCGTGGCGGCCAGGCCCGGGGAATAGGCGGCGGCCGATGCCGCGGGTGCCTGCTGGTGGTGCGGCACGGTCAATTGGGCGGTGGCGGCCGCCACGGGCGCGGGAGCCGGCGCGGCGGCCACGGCGGTGCCTTGCGGCAGGCGCACGCGCGCCAGGCCAGCGGCCACCGTCTTCAGGAGGCGCTGCAGCGTGATGGGTTTTTCCAGGAAGTCGATGGCGCCGATGCGCGTGGCCTCGACCGCCGTGTCGATGGTGGCATGGCCGCTCATCATGATGACAGGCATGTCCAGCAGGCTTTGCGACGCCCACTCCTTGAGCAGGCTCACGCCGTCCGTGTCGGGCATCCAGATGTCGAGCAGGACGAGATCCGGACGCGTGCGCTGGCGCGCTTCACGTGCCTGTTGGGCGTTCTCTGCCAACTCGACCGTATGACCTTCGTCATACAGGATCTCGGACAGCAATTCGCGAATGCCGATTTCGTCGTCAACTACCAGAATACGGGCCATAAGTGATCACCTGTTATGTCCGCCGCATTATCCCTGTTCCGAGACAGGGGCGTCCACCTTGTCCGAGTGGCCTGCCAAGCGCGTCAGGAGTATGGTGACGCGCGCGCCCCCCTCCTTCCGGTTTGCCAGGTCGATGCGACCGCCGTGCTCTTCGACGATCTTCCTGACGATAGCCAGTCCCAGGCCGGTGCCGTGAGACTTGGTCGTTACGTAGGGCTCGAAAGCCCGCTGCAGCACCTGCGGCGCGAAACCGCGCCCGGTGTCCGACACCGTGAAGCGCACGGCGCAGTGTTCCTTGCCGTCCACCTGTCCTGCCTGGGCCAGCCTGGTGCTGACACGCACGATGCCCTGGCCCTCCTGCTCGGCAATGGCGTCGCGCGCATTGGCAAGCAGATTATGAATGATCTGGCGCAATTGCGTGGCATCGCCTTCGATCTCAGGCAGATTCTCGGCCAGATCGACTTCCAGCCGCAAGGCCTGGCCGCTGGGATCGCGCGCCTCGCCCGCGATCGGATCCCAGCCATAGAGCGCCAGCACCTCGTCGACCAGCGCGTTGAAGTCGATGCGCTGCAGCACCGCGGGTGGCGTGCGGGCGTATTCGCGGAAATCGTCGACCATCTGCTTCAGCGACGAGACCTGGTTCACGATGGTCTGCGTGGCGCGCGTGACCATCTGCGCATCGGCGGCCTCCAGCCTGCCGGCAAGCTTGTGCGCCAGGCGCTCGGCGGACAGCTGGATGGGCGTGAGCGGGTTCTTGATTTCGTGCGCCAGGCGCCGCGCCACCTCGCCCCAGGCAACGGTGCGGTTGGCCGAGATGACTTCGGTGATGTCGTCGAACACCAGCAGGTAGCCCGTGCCGCGTCCGTCGACCTGCAGGTGGGTGCCGCGCGCCAGCAGCGTCACGGAAGGCGGCGAGCCGACGCCCGCGGGCGCCAGGTGCGGCATCGCGACCTCGACCTGCTGCTGCCAGTGCGCCCGCTCGGAGCCCACCGCGTCGTGGGCCGAGAAGGCCTGGCGCACCATCTGCGCGAAGGCCAGCAGCCCATCGATGGTTTCCAGCGGCCGGCCGATGACGGCGCGCAGGTCGGAGTGCAGGATGGTCTGCGCCCCACGGTTGATCGTGGTGACACGGAAAGCCTCGTCGAAGGTCAGCACGCCGGATGACAGATTGGCCAGCACGCTTTCCAGGTAGACGTTCGAGCGTTCGAGCTGCTGGCGGTTGCTCTCGACCATGCGGCGGGCTTCGTCGAGCTGGCGCGTCATGGCGTTGAACGAACGGGTCAGTTGGCCCACCTCGTCGCGCGCGGGCGGCTCGGGCAGGGGCCGGTAGTCCCCCACGCTGACCGCCTGGGTGCCGGCCGCCAGGGTCAGCAGCGGGCGCACCAGGCGCTTGGACAGGTAGAGCGCCACCGCGATGGCGCCGAAGGTGGCCAGCACCAGCGCCAGCGTCAGCGTCAGGCCATAGAGCTTGCGGATGCCCAGGCGCGACAGCGAGAGTTCCTGGTAGTCCCGGAACCCTTGCTGGACCCGGTTGGCGTTGTGGGCGATCTGCTCGGGCACGGGCTGGATGAGCTGCAGCCAGCGCGGCTCGGCGGTCGCGCCGCCCAGGTTCAGGGAGTCGTAGCGCTCCGGGGTGTTGATGGGCACGACCACGCGCAGGTGCAGGCCCTCTTCCGACGCGGAGGCGCCCGGATCGTCGGCCTCGGCCGCCAGGTAGCCGCGCGAGATGCGCAGCTGGTTCAGGACCGTGGCGGGCGGCAGTTCGGGCAGCAGCCGGCCGAAGTTGCCGGTGGAGAACGACACCATGCGGCCGTTGGTGAAGACCATCGCCTCGCTGATGCCGTTGGCCTCGCGCAGGCGCGTGAGCGCCAGTGGCAGGGCACTGTCGGGCGTGTTGGCCAGCTGCTGCGCGAAGGCGCGGCCCTTGGCATCCAGGTCGGCCAGCAGGGAGTCGAGCGCCGCGCGCCCCAGGTTCAGGCCGGCTTCCAGCGAGTTGTCCACCCGCACGTTGAACCAGGACTCGATGGAGCGCGACAGGAACTGCACCGACAGGGTGTAGATGAGCGCCCCGGGCAGCACCCCGATCAGGGCGAACGCCAGCGCGAAGCGGGCGGTCAGCCGCGCGCCGAACTGCCTGCGCCGCAACTGCCGCACCAGCCGCACGGTGAGCGCCACCACCCAGACGCCCATGGCCAGGGCCAACACGCCGTTCAGGATGACCAGCAGGTCGTAATAACGGGCGAAGCGCGAGGCGTTGCCGGTGGACCAGGCCAACAAGCCCAGGAGGGCCAATCCGCTGATTGCGCCGATGATCAGCGCAAAGCGCAATACTTTCGTCATGGCTCGCTGGCCCCGCGCACCGAGAAGCTGAAGGGCGCCCAGGGGGTCGTCAACGACCACGAACTGCTGTTCAAGGCATTCACCTGGAAGGGCCGGGCCAGTTGGGAGGTATCCAGCCGCAGCCGGAACTGACCACGGTATTCGGTATCGGAGCGCAACCGGTCCAGCGGCACGACGGACCAATGGCGCACCTTGCGCACCACCTCCATCGCCTCGTCCAGCGTGGACACCGGCAGCGACAGCTCATCCGCGCCCACCCGCCACTGGCGCGTGAGGGCGTTGTACACGACGCGCCAGGTGATGCTGGCCTCGGCCACCTGCTCGTCGAACCAGTACCAGCGGTCCCGTGAAATGACGACGTCCGCCGTGAAATAGAGCGGCAAGCCGCGCTCGGCGGCATCGCGCAGCTGCGGGTTCAGTTCGAAATCCACGTCCGCGTCGATGCGCAGCAGGCCATCGTGGATCGCCGGGTCGATGCGCGTGACCGACGGATCGGCCGCCCAGGCAGGCGCGGCCGACAGCCAGGCGGCCAGCGCGAGCAGGCAGACGAGGATCCGGCGGGAGATCATGCAGTCAGGGGAAGCGAACGGGAATCGTTGCAGCGCATCATGCCGGTATTCTTGGCGATTCAGGCACGCTTGGCAAACAAGGCATAGAAAAAGCCGTCGTGTTGATCCGACAGCGGCGCCGCCGCTCCCGATGGCAGGATCTGGCCGGGCGCAGGCAGGCGCTCGGCGTCGCCATGGCGGCCGGCAAAGGCCTGCGCCTGCGACTCGCCCTCTTCCGGGAAGATCGAGCACGTCACGTACAGCAGCCTGCCGCCCGGCTTCACCGTGCGCCACAGCGCATCGGCGATGCACGCCTGCAGGGCAGCCGTGCGCGGCAGGTCATCGGGGCGGCGCAACCAGCGGATGTCGGGGTGCCGGCGCACGATGCCGGAGGCCGTGCAGGGCACGTCGGCCAGCACGGCGTCGAAAGGACGGCCGTCCCACCAGGCATCCAGGTCGGCGGCATCGGCGGCCACCAGCGTCACGTCCGGCCCCGACAGCCCCAGGCGCGCCAGGTTTTCCCCCACGCGGGCCAGCCTGTCGGCATCGGCGTCCAGCGCCAGCAGCTCCACCCTGGCGCCCTCCAGCAGGTGCGCGGTCTTGCCGCCAGGCGCGGCGCAGGCGTCCAGCACCCGCCAGCCGTCCTGTGCGTCCAGCAGGGGTGCCGCCACCTGGGCGCCGGCATCCTGCACCGACCACCAGCCCTCGGCATAGCCCGGCAATTGCGCCACCGGCCTGGGCGTTTCCAGCACCAGGCCGTGGGCGTGCACCGGCACCGCCGCCACGCCCGCCTCGTCCAGCGCGCGGGCCACCTCCTCGCGGCTGGCCCGGCGCGGATTGACCCGCAAGGTCAGCGCGGGCGGCGTGTCCGCGCCGGCAAGCAGGGCCTGCCAGGTATCGGGGTAGGCCTCGGCCAGGCGGGCAATCCACCAATCGGGGTAGTTCCAGCGTGCCTCGCCCGTGTCGGGCAGTGCCGCCACCAGGGCGTCGCGCTCGCGCAGGTAGCGGCGCAACACCGCGTTGACCAGCCCCTTGGCGCCTTGCAGGCGATGCTGGCTGGAAACCGCGCGCACGGCCTGGTCCACCAGCGTATGCGGCGCGTAGCGCGAGACAGCCCGGCGGCGGGCGCCCGTCTCCGTGTCGGCCTCGGGCGCCGTCGAGGCATCCAGCAGGGCCAGGGAAACCAGCAGCAGCGCATCCAGCAGCGGCTGCGTGGGCGGGCGCGGCACCAGCGCCTCGCGCAGGGCGCGGGCGCGGCCCAGGCCGCGCATGACCTGGAAGGACAGCGCCTGCACCGCGGGCCGCTGCACCGCAGGCACGGCCGCCAGCGCATCGGTCAACGACCGGCCGGACAGCACGGCCTGCAGGTTGCGGGCGGTGGACAGGAGAAGAACGGAAAGCGGCGGAGCCTGGACGGATGTCTGCATGGAGCGCATTGTAGTTACATCCAGTCAGGCAAAGGCCCGCCAAGACGCGTAGTCTGCCCGGACGGCTTGGCTATGCAACAGGAGACCCGCCATGGCACGCGGCCCAATGTCACGCGGCATCAAAATCCTCATCGGCCTTGCGGCCACTCTCGTCGTGCTGGTGGTGATCGCGGTGGTTTTCATCGCCACCTTCGACTGGAACCGCGCCCGGCCCATGATCAACGACAAGGTGTCGACGGAGCTGAATCGCCCCTTCGCCATCAACGGCGACCTGACGGTGCAATGGCGCCGCGAGCCCGGCGTGACCGGCTGGCGCGGCTGGGTGCCCTGGCCGAACGTCACGGCGCGCGACATCACCCTGGGCAATCCCGACTGGGCCGAGACGCCGCAGATGGCCAGCCTGGCCGCCGTCGAGGCCCGCCTGTCGCCCTTGCCGCTGATTGCCCGGCGCGTCGTCATCCCGCAAATCCAGCTGACCGGCCCCACTGCCTCGCTGCAGCGCCTGGCCGATGGCCGCGCCAACTGGAATTTCTCCCTGCCTGCCAAGGAAGGCGACGAGGCCAAGGCCACGCCGTGGGACCTGGACATCGGCACGATAGGCTTCGACACCGCGAAGGTCGACCTGGATGACGCGGTCGTGCAGGCCAAGCTGTCGCTGGCGGTGGACCCGCTGGGCGAACCCATTCCCTTCTCGCAGCTCACGGCTTTCGGCAATAAGCCCGCCGAGGACGTAACGGGCGGTGACGGGAAGCCGCGGGCCGAGGCCGGCGACAAGGCAGCGGCTGGCGCGGAGGACGCGACGGACGCCCCCACCCCGGGCGACTACGCCTTCGGCTGGAAGATGACCGGCAGCTACAAGGCGCAGAAGGTATCCGGCGAAGGCAAGGTGGGTGGCCTGCTGGCCCTGCAGGACGCCGCCACGCCCTTCCCCCTGCAGGCCGACCTGCGCGCGGGCGCCACCCGCGTGCGCCTGGCCGGCACCTTGACCGACCCCATGAAGCTGGGCGCGCTGGACCTGCGCCTGGCCCTGTCGGGCAACAGCATGGCCGACCTCTATGCCCTGACCGGCGTCACCCTGCCCGATACGCCGCCCTACTCCACCGATGGCCGGCTGCGCGCCGACCTGCACAACCCGGCGGGCGCCGTCTTCGATTACTCCGGCTTCAACGGCAAGGTCGGCGACAGCGACCTGCACGGCGACATCCGCTACGCCGCCACCCAGCCTCGTCCCAAGCTGACCGGCAAGCTGCGATCGGATCTGCTGCAACTGGCCGACCTGGGGCCGCTCATCGGCCTGCCGGCCGACGGCGCGGACAAGGCCGACAGCAAGGAGAAAGCCGCGCAGGCCAAGGACGACAAGAGCGGGCAGCCCGCCGGCAAGGTATTGCCGTATGCAGAGTTCCGCACCGACCGCTGGCGCGCCATGGATGCCGACGTGTCGCTGACGGGCAAGCGCATCGTCCACAGCGAACGCCTGCCGCTGACCGACCTGAACGCCCGGCTGATCCTGGAAGACGGCACGTTGCGGCTCATGCCCCTGCGCTTCGGCGTGGCGGGCGGCTCGCTGGACGCGGCCATCCGCCTGGACGGCGGCGACACCCCGCTGCGCGGCCGCATCGACCTGCAGGCCCGCAGCCTGGCCTTGAAGCAGCTCTTCCCGGGCTTCGAACCCATGCGCACCAGCCTGGGCGAGATCAACGGCAAGGCCGCCATCGATGGCACCGGCAACTCGGTGGCGGCGCTGCTGGGAACGGCCAATGGCAGTCTCAGCATCCTGATCAACGACGGCGCCATCAGCCGCGGGCTGACCGAGATTGCCGGCCTGAACGTGGCCAACTACCTGATCACCACGATGTTCGGCGACGACACCGTGAAGATCAATTGCGCGGCCGCCGACATGCGCATCGAGAAAGGCGTGATGCACCCGCGCATCTTCCTCTTCGACACCGAGAACGCCCTGGTCGAAGTGGAAGGCCCCATCAACCTGCGCGACGAGACGCTGGACCTGGACATCACCCCGCACAGCAAAGGTTTCCGTATCTTTTCACTACGCTCGCCGCTGTATGTGCAGGGCACTTTCGCCAATCCCAAGGCGGGCGTGCATACCGGTCCGTTGTTGGCGCGCGGCGCCGGCATGGTGGCCCTGGGCGCCCTGCTCACGCCCGCGGCGGGCCTGCTGGCACTGATCGCGCCCAGCGTGGGGGAAGACAACGCCTGCACCCAGATGGTGGAAGACATGAAGCAGCGGGGCCGCAAGGCGCCGGCCAAGCGCTGAAGCGCCTCGAGAACTGTTGCAATTGCTGGCGCACTGTCAGGCTTTGCTCACTTCGCTGACAGTTTTAAGGCGGATAGTAGTCACCGGGACACCACATTTCACGGAGAGCCAACATGACGAAAATCACCCACATCCTGAACCGCCGCACCGCGGCTGCCGCCACCCTCGCCCTGGCCGGTCTGGCCATGGCCGGTTGCACGGTCAACAACCACGAAGCCCGCTCGACGCCCACCGAGCAACGCGCGGAAATCAACTCGGCCGCCGACGGCGCGCTCTCGCGCCTGTACACCGCCGCGCCGGAATCCAAGCAACTGGTGCGCGACGCCAAGGGCGTGCTGATCTTCCCGCAAGTGCTGGGCGCTAGCTTCATCGTGGGCGGCGAATACGGCAACGGCGTGCTGCGCGTCGGCGGCAGGAACGACTCGTACTACAGCGTCGCCTCGGGTTCGCTGGGCTTCCAGGCCGGCGCCCAGTCGCAAGCCACCATCCTGCTGTTCATGACCGATGAAGCCCTGCAGAAATTCCGCAACAGCAAGGGCTGGACCATCGGTGCCGACGCCAACGTCGTGGTCGCCAAGATCGGCGCCAACGGCCACATCGATTCGAACACGGCGCGCCAGCCTGTGGTCGGCTTCGTGCTGAACAACGCCGGCCTGGCCGGTGGCGTGTCGATCCAGGGTTCGAAGATCACGCCGGAACCGAATCTGTAAGTCGTTACGGCATGCCGGGCCCAGCCCGGCGCTTCCCCTATCGGGCCGCCTCCATCCCTGCAGGTGGCCCGACGCTTTCCTGCCGGCACCTCCCCACATTTCCCCGATCGCTGTGCCCCGCACACCACAATCCGATCCGATGAGAGACGAAATTGGGGTCGCTGATGAGGCCAGGGGACCAAGGAGCGGTAAAATTTCGCCCTTCTCGATCGCCGGGCCTCGCCCCGCCAAGGTTTCCCCATGTCTACCCCCAAAGTCGGTTTCGTCAGCCTGGGCTGTCCGAAAGCCCTCGTCGACTCCGAGCGCATCCTCACCCAACTGCGCACCGAAGGCTACGAGGTCGTCTCCTCCTACGACAACGCCGATGTCGTCGTCGTCAACACCTGTGGCTTCATCGACAGCGCCAAGGCCGAGTCGCTGGACGCCATCGGCGAGGCCATCGCCGAGAACGGCCGCGTGATCGTCACGGGCTGCATGGGCGTCGAGGAATCGGCCATCCGCTCGGTGCACCCCAGCGTGCTGGCCGTGACCGGCCCGCAACAGTACGAGCAGGTGGTGCGCGCGGTGCACGACGCGGCGCCCGCGCCCGTCATCCACAACCCCTATGTGGACCTGGTGCCGCCGCAAGGCATCAAGCTGACGCCGCGCCATTACGCCTACCTGAAGATTTCCGAAGGCTGCAACCACCGCTGCAGCTTCTGCATCATCCCGTCCATGCGCGGCGACCTGGTCAGCCGTCCCATCGGCGATGTCCTGGACGAGGCCAGGCGCCTGGCCGACGCCGGCGTGAAGGAACTGCTGGTGATCTCGCAGGACACCAGCGCCTACGGCGTGGACGTGAAATTCCGCACGGGCTTCTGGAACGGCCGTCCGGTGCGCACGCGCATGACCGAACTGTGCGAGGCGCTGTCCGAACTGGGCATCTGGGTGCGCCTGCACTACGTCTATCCCTATCCGCACGTGGACGAGGCCATCCCGTTGATGGCCGAGGGCAAGATCCTGCCCTACCTGGACATCCCCTTCCAGCACGCCAGCCCCGCGGTGCTGAAGGCCATGAAGCGCCCCGCCTTCGAGGACCGCACGCTGGCCCGCATCCACCGCTGGCGCGAGACCTGTCCGGACTTGACCCTGCGCTCGACCTTCATCGTCGGCTTCCCCGGCGAGACCGAGGCCGACTTCCAGTACCTGCTGGACTGGCTGACCGAAGCCCAGCTCGACCGCGTGGGCTGTTTCCAGTATTCGGCCGTGGACGGCGCGCCGGCCAATGCGCTGGCCGGCGCCGTGCCCGAGGAAGTGAAGCAGGAACGCTGGGAGCGCTTCATGGCGCATCAGCAGGGCATCTCGGCCGCCCGCCTGCAACGCAAGGTCGACACCGAGATCGACGTGCTGATCGACAAGGTGGACGAGGACGGCGCGGTAGGCCGCTCCAGCGCCGACGCGCCCGAGATCGACGGCTGTGTCTACGTGGCCAGCGACCGCGAACTGTCGCCTGGCGACATCGTGCGGGTGCGCGTGACCGAGGCCGACGAGTACGACCTCTGGGGCGACACGGTTTGACGATGGACGCGCGCGCAGAGGAACTGGTGCGCCTGCTGCAACTGCAGCCGCATCCCGAGGGCGGGCTGTACCGCGAGGTCTTCCGCTCGGCGCTGGGCGTGCGGCGCGAGCCCGACGGCGCGTCCCGCTGCGCGCTGACCTCGATCTATTTCCTGCTGCCGCGCGGCGCCGTCAGCCGCTGGCACCGCGTGGCGGCCGACGAGGCCTGGCACCACTACGAGGGCGAGCCCATCGAACTGTTGGTGCTGCTGCCTGGCGCCTCGCACATCGAGACCTGGCGCGTGGGCCGCGCAGATGCCGACACGGCGCCGGTGCGCGTGGTGCCTGCCGGCGCCTGGCAGGCCGCCCGCCCCACCGGCGCCTACGCGCTGGCGGGCTGCTCCGTGGGTCCGGGCTTCGAATTCCAGGATTTCACGCTGGTCTCGGACGTGTCCGCCGCGGACATTCCCGTGGCGTTGACACAGGCGCCCTACGACGCATTCTGCTAGGCCCTAGAGCATCGGCTCCAGCGGCAGCAGCGACAGGATGTCCACGCCCAGGCGTTTCAGCGCCGTGGTGCCCGGCTCGGTCGTGTGCCGCAACGTCTGGCCGTCGCGCTGCTCCAGCCAGACCAGCGTGTCGTCGTCTTCCAGCCGCAAGGAATAGGCCGCCTGCGGGATATCCGTGTCGAACACGCCCGACACCGCCCGTGCCATCTCCGGGCTGTCGATCAGGAAGCCCAGCTCGGTATTCAGGTTGAACGAACGCGGGTCGAAGTTGAACGACCCGACGAAAAGCCGCTTGCCATCGACCGCGAAGGTCTTGGCATGCAGGCTGGAGCCCGAACTGCCGAAACGTCCCTTGCCGCGGATCTCCACCGCCTCGCCCTCATCCGAGGCGCGCATTTCATACAGCTCGACCCCGGCGCGCAACAGCGCCTTGCGGCGCTTGGCGTAGCCCGAGTGCACCACCGGCACGTCGGTCGCTTCCAGCGCGTTGGTCAGCACGCGTATGCGCACGCCCTGTTCCACCAGCGCCGCGAAGGCCGCCACGCCGGATTTCGTCGGCACGAAGTACGGCGACACGAGGTCGAACCCCTGCTCGGGATCGCCGATGGCACGGCGCAGCTGTTCCGGCAGGTTGCCGTCCTCGCCCTTGACGCCCAGCACCTTGTCCGGATCGTCGCTGACCATGTGCGTGACGGCCCACTGCACCGCCAGCTCGCCTTGCACCAGTTGCTGGATGAAGGGCAGTTCCTCCAGCGCCTTCATGTAGGCCGCGGCGGCCGGGTCGCGCTCCAGCACCGACGCGCGCGCGGCCAGGTCCTGCAGGTCGCTTTCCGGCGCAGCCTTGATCAGCTGATCCACGGGATAGGCGGATTCACTGGCCCAATAGCGGTCGAAGTCTTCCGAGACCTCGCGCACCACCGGGCCGATGGCCAGCACGTCCAGGTCGGCGAACAGCACGTCCTCGCCCGCGCCGAAATACTCGTCGCCCACGTTGCGGCCGCCGATGATGGTGGCCTGGTTGTCGGCGGTGAAGGACTTGTTGTGCATGCGCCGGTTCAGGCGGCTGAAGTCGGTCACGAAGCCCAGCATCTTGGGCCAACGCAGAACGAAGGGATTGAAGAGCCGCACCTCGATGTTCGGGTGGGCATGCAGGGCAGCCAGCACACGGTCCAGGCCATTGGTGCCGTTGTCGTCCAGCAGCAGGCGCACCCGCACGCCGCGGTCGGCGGCCTCGTGCAGGGCTTCCAGCAGCAATGTGCCGGTCATGTCGTCGCGCCAGATGTAGTACTGGACGTCCAGCGTGTGCGTGGCCGCGCGCGCCAGCAGGATGCGCGCGGCGAAGGCGTCGTGGGCGTCGTCCAGGGCGTGGATGCCGCTCTTGCCCTCGCGGTCGCCCTTGTAGGTCATCGCGCCCTGGCCCAAGGGAGTGTCGCGGGAGGCCTCCACCGCCAGCGCCTGGGAGGCGGGACGGGGTTTCAGCGGCGGCAAGCTGCACCCTCCTGCCCAGGGCAGCAGGCACGCCAGTAACAGGCCTGCGGCCCAGCGGCGGACGTGAACGGTCGAAGGGCGCGAAGGCGGTACGGCAGGCGGCATGGCGAACGAGGCAGCATGGTGGACAGGCGGTGGGCCACAAGCAAAAACCGGGGCGTCCCGCTGATAGCGGGACGCCCCGACTGGCAAGGCCGGCGGGCGCGGCCGATGGGCGCTTGGGCCCCTACTGCCCGCGTTGGAAAGCGGCCCCGCGCAATGCGCGGGCTCTCACGCCACCTTCCGGGTTCAATTGCGCGTCAGGAAGTCCGACAGGTCGTCGGCGTGCTCTTCCTCGACGGCAAGGATCTGCTCCAGCATACGCCGGGTGGTCGGATCCGTATCGCCAATATAGTCCACCATCTGGCGGTAACTGTCGATGGCGATGCGCTCGGCGATCAGATCTTCCTTGATCATGTCCTGCAGCGTGTCGCCCGTCGCATATTCCGCGTGGCTACGCTTGGAGAGGCCGTCGGGCGAAAAGTTCGGCTCGCCGCCCAATTGCACGATCCGCTCGGCGAGCTGGTCGGCATGCTCCTGCTCCTGGGCGGCGTGCTCGGCGAACTCGGCGGCGACCGGCTCGGCATTCAGGCCCGTAGCCATGAAGTAGTGGCGCTTGTAGCGCAGCGTACAGACCAGTTCGGTGGCCAGGGCGCCATTGAGCATGTCGATGATGGTTTCGCGGTCGGCGCGGTAGCCTTCCGTGACGGCGCCCGACTCGATATCCTTGCGGGCCTTCTTGCGGATGGCTTCCACGTCCAGGTGAAAACCGGTGTGGGGCACTTTTTCGGCGAGATGCGATTTCATAGTGGTGGTCTCCCATGAGAGGCGCGGCCCGCTGGGCGGGTCCGCGCCGTGTCGGAATCAGCTGGGTCCAGTGTATCGACGGCCCTCGCCGGGCTTGTGTCTCGATGGATAGGGCTTGTGACGGAAGGTGTCGCTTTTGCCTTGGGGCCGCCCCAAGGCAAAAAGGCGCCCCACCCCACGCCGCCTGCGCCGCGCTGGGCGATTGCTTATAGTTGCCCTTTTCCCTGGGCACCGCGCCGGGAACGAATCATTTCCTCACAAGACACATCAGGTATGAAACGTAAGTCTCTCTGCATCTATTGCGGCTCCAATCCGGGCCGCCAGCCCGTCTACCTCGAGGCGGCGCGCGAACTCGGCCGTGAAATGGCCCGCCGCGGCATCGCCCTGGTCTATGGTGGCGCCAGCGTGGGCATCATGGGCGCGGTGGCCGACGCCGTGCTGGCCGAAGGCGGTCACGTCACCGGGATCATTCCCGAATCGCTGGTCAAGAAGGAACTGGCGCACAACGGCCTGTCGGAATTCCACGTGACCCAGTCCATGCACGAACGCAAGCGCATGATGGCCGACCTCTCGGACGGCTTCGTCGCCCTGCCCGGTGGCGCGGGCACCATGGAAGAACTCTTCGAGATCTGGACCTGGGCGCAGCTCGGTCATCACGACAAGCCCTGCGCGCTGTACAACGCCGGCGGCTACTACGACCTGCTGTCGGCCTTCCTCGACCACATGGTGGCGGAGCAGTTCGTGAAGCAGCCCCACCGCGACATGCTGATCGTGGCGAACGAGCCGGGCACGCTGCTGGACCGCCTGGAGACCTACGAGGCCCCCGTGGTCACGAAGTGGATCGGCCGCGGCGAAACCTGAGCATGACGCTTCCCGCCGGCACGCCGCGCTATGCGCTAGTGGCCTTCGACTTCGACGGCACGCTGGCCGACACCATGGACTGGTTCGACGGCATGATCGAGGAGGTCTGCGCGCGTTACGGACTGCGCACGCCCGACCGCGAGGAGCGCGCCGCGCTGCGCCTGCACGACGCGCGGGAGGTGTTCCGCAAGCTGGGGCTGCCGCTGTGGAAAGTGCCGGCGGTGGTTGCCTTCCTGCGCCGCAGGATGGCGGCGTCGCGCCCGGGCCTCGCGCTCTTTCCCGGCATCGAGGACGCGCTGGCCACGCTGCACGCGGCCGGGGTGCGCCTGGCGCTGCTCAGTTCCAACAGCAGCGAGAACGTGCGCGAGGTCCTGGGGCCGCGCATGTGGGCCTGCTTCAGCGAGGATGCCTGCGGCAGCGACGTGTTCGGCAAGGCCGGCAAGATGCGCCGCCTGCTGCGCCGGCAAGGCGTGCCCGCGGCACAGGCGCTGCTGGTGGGCGATGAACTGCGGGACATCGATGCCGCCCGCGAGGCGCGGGTGGCGGCGGGCGCCGTGACCTGGGGCTACAACCTGCCCGACGTGCTGCGCGCACGCCAGCCGGACCTGCTGTTCGAGACGCCGGCGGACCTGGCCCGGCTCATCCTGGCGGATTGAGCCAGGCCCTTGGGGCTCAATTGCCCTGCCAACCCCGCACGAACACGTCCACCGGCTGGCGCTTGCCGCCGGCCTTCTGCAGTTCCAGCAGGCGCAGCACGCCCGCCCCCGTGGCGATGTCGATGCCCTGGGCATCCGCGCGGATGACGCTGCCCGGCGCGGCGTCGGCGGTCATCGAGGCCACTTGCGCGCGCCACACCTTCACGGGCTCGTCCAGGCCCGGCAGGCGCACGCTGGCGCCCGGCACCGGGTTGAAGGCGCGCACCCGGCGCGCCAGCAGCTCGGCGGACTGCGTGAGGTCCAGCGCCGCCTCGGCCTTCTCCAGCTTGGCCGCATAGGTCACGCCCGCCTCGGGCTGGGGCCGGGCGTGCAGGCGGTTTTCCGACAGGCCGAGCAGCGCCTCGACGATGGCCTCGCCGCCCACCTGCGCAAGCGCATCGTGCAAGGCGGCCGCGGTCTGGTCGGCGCCGATGTTCACGGCGCGCTCGAGCAGCATGTCACCAGTGTCCAGGCCCGCATCCATCTGCATGATGGTCACGCCGGTCTGCGCGTCGCCTGCCTCGATGGCGCGCTGGATGGGCGCGGCGCCCCGCCAGCGGGGCAGGAGGCTTGCATGGATGTTCAGGCAGCCGCGCCGCGGCAGGTCCAGCGTCCATTGCGGCAGGATGAGGCCGTAAGCCGCCACCACCATTGCCTCGGGCGCGGCGTCGTGCAAGGCGGCCTGGGCCTGCGCGGCCTCGTCCGGATACTTGCCATCCAGGCGCAGGCTGCGCGGCTGCAGCACCGGAATGCCAGCCGCCACGGCGGCCTGCTTGACCGGGCTGGGCGTGAGCTTCAACCCCCGGCCCGCAGGCCGGTCGGGTTGGGTCAGGACGAGCACGATCTCGTGGCCCGCGGCGCGCAGCGCATCGAGCGCCACGCGGGCGAATTCAGGCGTACCGGCAAAGACGAGGCGCATGGAGGAAAAGCCAGGAAGAAGACGGCGCGAGCCGCAAGGGGATGCGCGAAGCGCAATGACAGCATACCCGCCGGCTGGCGGCGGGCCTGCAGGCAGGAGGAATCAGGCGCGGGCGGATTCGCGCTCGGACTTGCGCGCGCGGGTCTTGATGCGCGTCTGCTTGAGCTGCGAGAGGTATTGCACGAAGACCTTGCCGTCGAGGTGATCGATTTCGTGCTGCACGCAGACGGCCAGCAGGCCATCGGCGTCGAATTCATAAGGCTCGCCACGCTCGTTCAGTGCACGCACGCGCACGGCGGAGGGACGCTCGACTTCGTCGTAGACGCCGGGCACCGACAGACAGCCTTCCTCGTAGGTCTTGCGTTCTTCGCTGCTGCCCAGGATCTCGGGATTGATCAGCACGATCAGGCCGCTGCGGTCCTCGGACAGATCGATGACCACCACGCGTTCGTGCACGTCCACCTGGGTGGCGGCCAGGCCGATGCCGGGCGCGTCGTACATGGTCTCGGCCATGTCGCGCACCAGTTGGCGAATGCGGTCGTCCACCACTTGCACCGGCTTGGCCTTCTTGTGCAGGCGCGGATCGGGATAGTGAAGGATGGGAAGCAAAGCCATGGCACTGCGGACCTGTGAGGGAAGGGAAGCCCTCATGTTAGTTCAATAGCCCAGGGAGTTCTAATAGATTTGCACTAATACGCCCATGCGGGGTTTTCCGGTGTGACGGGCTTGTCCCGCTGACGCCACAGGTGTGCGCCATGGCCGACACACTGGCAGGATGGATGCCTCTCCCGCCGCCGCCCCCTCCGATCCCTCCCACTGGCTGCGCCTGTCGCTGGAACCCGGCGTCGGGCCTGTCACCGCGCTGGGCCTGCTGCGGGCCTTCGGGTCGCCCGGCGCCATCCAGGAGGCCACGCACGCGGCGCTTGCCCGCCTGACCAGCCCGGCATTGGCGGACCAGCTGAAAGCGGACCCGCCCGCGCCGATGCGCGACGGCATCGAACGGGGACTGGCATGGCAGGCCGCAAGCGCCTCGCACCATCTGCTGACGCTGGACGATGTCGCCTATCCCGCCATGCTGCGCACGCTGCCCGACCCGCCTCTCGTCCTGTACGCGCGAGGCGAGCTGGCGCGGCTACAGAGCGACGGCATGGCGATCGTCGGTGCACGCAACGCCACGCCCGCGGGCCTGGCGAACGCGCAAGCCTTTGCCCGACACCTGGCCGGGGCGGGCTGGTGCATCGTCAGCGGCCTGGCACGCGGCATCGACGCGGCGGCGCACACGGGCGCGCTGGAGGCCGGCGCCGATGGCGGCAGCACCGTGGCCGTGCTGGGAACAGGAATCGATCTGTGCTATCCCGCCGCGCATCGCAAGCTGGCCAATGCCATCGCGGCGCAGGGCGTGCTGCTCACCGAGCTGCCGCTCGGCACCGAACCGCTGCCGCACCACTTTCCACGCCGCAACCGCTTGGTGGCGGGGCTGGCGCGCGGCGTCCTGGTCGTCGAGGCGGCCAGGCAGTCAGGCTCGCTGGGCACCGCGCGCCTGGCCGCCGAAGGGGGACGCGAGGTCTTCGCCCTGCCCGGCTCCATCCATTCGCCCCTGTCGCGCGGCTGCCACGCCCTGATCCGCCAGGGCGCGAAGCTGGTGGAAGTGGCGCAGGACATCACGGAGGAGCTGGGACCGCCGAAGGGCGGACGCACCCGATGGGCGGCGCACGCCCCCGACGGGACGCCCGAGCCCGCTCCGCTTTCCGCCGCGGTCCATCCGCTGCTGACAGCCATGGGCTACGAGCCCGTGCATCCCGACACGCTGGCCTTGCGCACCAGCAGATCGGCGGCGTCGCTGCACGCGGATCTGCTGGCGCTGGAGCTGGAGGGCGCGGTGTTGCGGCTGCCAGGGGGAAGGTTTCAGCGGTGTTGAGTCCCGCCTGTGCCGCCTCGCGTGCCGCCCCCCACGAGACTAGAATCACCTGCAAGACTGGCCGCCTCGCGTATCAGGCCGCCCACCCAGAACAACAACACCGGAGCCAAGCATGCCCTTGCCCCACCGCGTCAAGATCGTCGAGGTCGCCCCGCGCGACGGCCTGCAGAACGAGAAGGCCTTCATCGATACGGCCATCAAGGTCGAGCTGGTGGACCGGCTGGCGGCCGCGGGCTTCCAGAATGTCGAGGCCGCGTCCTTCGTGTCGCCCAGGTGGGTGCCGCAGATGGCCGATGGCGCGGAGGTCATGGCGCGCATCACGCGCCGTCCCGGCACGCTTTACTCCGCGCTGACGCCCAACCTGAAGGGCTTCGAGGCGGCGCGGGCGGCGGGGGTGGACGAGGTCGTCATCTTCAGCGCGGCCAGCGAGGCGTTCGCGCAAAAGAACATCAACTGCTCCATCGCCGAGTCGATCGCCCGCTTCGAGCCGGTGGCGCAGGCCGCGCGCGAGGCGGGCATCCGCTTGCGCGGCAGCATCAGTTGCGCGTTGGGCTGCCCTTATCAAGGCGAGGTGCCCGCCAGCGCGGCCGTGGATGTCGCCCGGCGCTTCCTGGCGCTGGGCTGCGACGAGATCGACGTGGCGGACACCATCGGCGTGGCCACGCCCGCCAAGGTCCGCGCGGTGATGGATGCCGTGACGCAAAGCGTGGACCCCGCCCGGATCGCCGCGCACTTCCACGACACCTATGGCCAGGCCGTGGCCAATATCGTGGCCGCCCTGGAAACCGGCATCACCATCGTGCACAGCTCGGTGGCGGGCCTGGGCGGCTGTCCCTATGCGCGCGGCGCGACCGGCAACGTGGCGACCGAGGACGTGCTGTACCTGCTGCGCGGCCTGGACATCGACACCGGCGTGGACCTGGACGCGGTCGTGGACACGGGCCAATGGATCTCGGCCCACCTGGACCGCAAGAGCGCCAGCCGTGCGGGCAACGCCCTCGCAGCCAAGCGGGCGGCATAGCAGCGCGGGGATCCCGCGCAGCGATTATTTCTTCCTGCGCAATACTGAAGTGTTTTCACCGGCCATTCTCTTCATGACCTGATGGCAGCACACTGGCTTCCAGGACGGGCACCCGCCTTTCCCCCAGACCAGGAAGCCCATCATGAAGCTCTACCACCACCCGCTGTCCGGCCACGCGCACCGCGCGCATCTGTTCCTGTCGCTGCTCGGCCTGCCCCATGAGCTCGTCGAGGTCGACGTCAAGGCCGGCGCGCACAAGCAGCCCGCGTTTCTGGCGCTCAACCCCTTCGGCCAGATCCCCGTGCTGGACGACGACGGCACGATCGTGTCCGACTCCAACGCCATCCTCGTCTACCTGGCCACCAAGCATGGCCGGACCGACTGGCTGCCCCAGGACGCCGTCCAGGCCGCCGCCGTGCAGCGCTGGCTGTCCGTGGCGGCTGGCGAACTCGCCTATGGCGCCTGCGCCGCCCGCCTGGTCACCGTCTTCGGCGCCACGTTCCGTCCCGAGGAAGTGATCGCCCGGGCGCACGCCTTGCTGGCCCACCTGGACAAGCACCTGGCCGCGCGCCAATGGCTGGTCGGCGAGCACCCCACCATCGCCGACGTCGCCCTCTACAGCTATCTCGCCAACGCGCCCGAAGGCAATGTGGACACCGCCGGCTATCCCGCCGTGCTGGCCCACCTGCGCCGGATCGAGGCCCTGCCCGGCTTCGTCCCCTTCGCCCAGACGCCCGCCGGCCTGCGCGCCGCGGCCTGACGGGCCACCGCCAGACGACGCACGCGGACAGGAGACACGCCATGCGCGATGCCCCGAACCGGACCCGGCTGCCGACCTGGCACGAAGGCGAGCTCGCCCTGCAACGGCACGTGGGCGTGGCGGAAAAGATGGACGGCGTGGGCAAGCGGGTCGTGCGCGACCACATGCCCGACCAGCACCGCGCGTTCTACGCCCAACTGCCTTTCCTGCTCGCGGGCAGCGTCGATGGCCAGGGTGATGCCTGGGCCACGGTGCTGGAAGGCCAGCCGGGCTTCACGCAATCACCGTCGCCCACGTCACTGCGCATCGACGCGCGGCCGGCCCCCTCGGATCCGGCAGGCGCGGGCATGCGCGACGGCGACGCCATCGGGCTGCTGGGCATCGAACTGCACACGCGCCGGCGCAACCGCGTGAACGGCACGCTGCGCGCGGCCGGCCCCGGCGCCCTGCTGTTCGAGGTCGACCAGAGCTTCGGCAACTGTCCGCGCTATATCCAGTTGCGCGACTTCACCTGGTCGCGCGAGCCAGGCCAGGCGCATGCGGGCAGCATCGACACCGGCACGGCGCTGGACGACGGCGCACGTGCCATGATCGAGGCCGCCGACGCATTCTTCGTCGCGTCCTATGCCGACCGCGAAGACAGGCAGCAGGTGGATGTCTCGCATCGTGGCGGCAAGGCGGGCTTCGTGCGCGTGGAGGCAGACGGCACGCTGGTCATCCCCGACTTCAATGGCAACCTGTTCTTCAACACGCTGGGCAACATCCTGCTGAACGGCAAGGCCGGCCTCACGTTCATCGATTTCCGCAACGGCGACCTGCTGCAGATGACGGGCGATGCCGAGGTGCTGCTGGACTCGCCCGAGATCGCGGCCTTCCAGGGCGCGGAGCGCCTCTGGACCTTCCGCCCTCGCCGCGTCGTGCGGCGCGGCGGCGCACTGGCGCTGCGCTGGGCCATGCAGGACGAGGCCTGGTCGCCCGCCTCGCTGATGACCGGCGACTGGGCGCAGGCCGCCCAACGGCTGCGCGCGGCGGAACTCGCCACGCGCTGGCGCCCGTACTCGGTCACCCGCATCGTCGAGGAAAGCGCCACGGTGCGCTCCTTCCACCTGCGGCCCGCCGACGGCGCCGGCCTGCTGCCCCACGCGGCAGGGCAACACCTGCCCATCCGTATCGCGCTGCGCGGCGCCGACAAGCCCGTCATCCGGACCTACACGCTGTCCCGCCCCCCTTCCGACGGCGAATACCGCATCAGCGTGCGGCGCGCCGGCGCGGTGTCCGCCCACCTGCACGACACGGTACGCGTGGGTGACATCATCGAAGCGCGCGCGCCCGGCGGCGCCTTCACGCTGGACGTCGCGGCGAGCCGGCCCGCAGTGCTGCTGGCCGGCGGCATCGGCATCACGCCCCTGCTCGCGATGCTGGGACACGTGGTCTACGAGGGCCTGCGCAAGCAGGCCATCCGCCCCACCACGCTGTTCTATGCAACGCGCGACGCGCACGACCGTCCCTTCCAGCAGGAACTGGATGCGCTGGTGCGGGCGGGCCGCGGGGCCGTTCGCGTCATCCGCGTCGTGAGCCGGACTGACGGTGCCCAGGCCGGGCAGGACTATGACGCAACGGGCCGCATCGACATGGCGCTGCTCAGCCAGCACCTGGCGTTCAACGACTACGACTTCTACCTGTGCGGGCCCCCCGGTTTCTCGCAATCGCTCTACGACGGGCTGCGCCACGTCAACGTCGCCGACGACCGGATCCATGCCGAGGCCTTCGGGCCCGCGGCGCTGACCCGGACCGCCTCGGCAGCCTCGCACAGCGACACCCCCAAGGCCGTGCCCGCCACGCAATCGGTGCCGGTCATCTTCACGGCTTCCCTGAAGGAAGCGCGCTGGGAGCCGGCATCGGGCAGCCTGCTGGACCTGGCCGAAGCACGCGGCCTGGCGCCCGAATTCAGTTGCCGCGAAGGTTCCTGCGGCACCTGCAAGACCAGGCTGCTGGCAGGCGCCGTGGCGTATCCGGTGCCGCCCTCGGCGGCGGTGGCCGAAGACGAAGTCTTGATCTGCTGCGCGGTCCCCGCGCACACTGAAGGCGATGCCCCGCGCCTCCAGTTGGCACTCTGATGCCACGTAGCAACCGCCCCTATCCCAGACCCTTGCAGGAGCCTGCCATGTCCCGC
Source organism: Orrella dioscoreae (assembly GCF_900089455.2). Classification (NCBI taxonomy): domain Bacteria; kingdom Pseudomonadati; phylum Pseudomonadota; class Betaproteobacteria; order Burkholderiales; family Alcaligenaceae; genus Orrella; species Orrella dioscoreae. Next base: position 454,319 of record NZ_LT907988.1, on the reverse strand, counting down.
CCCCCGCTGCCCCCCTTCACCGAACAGAGCGCCATCGAGAAAGTCCGCCTGGCCGAAGACGGCTGGAACAGCCGTGACCCCGCCAAGGTCGCGCTGGCCTACACCCTGGACACCCGCTGGCGTAACCGGGCCGAGTTCCCGCAAGGACGCGACGAGGTCGAGGCCTTCCTGACGCGCAAGTGGAACCGCGAGCTGGACTACCGCCTCATCAAGGAACTGTGGGCCTTCGGCGGCAACCGCATCGCGGTGCGCTACGCCTACGAGTACCACGACGACAGCGGCCACTGGTTCCGGGCCTATGGCAACGAGAACTGGGAATTCGCCGAGGACGGCCTGATGCGCGTGCGTCACAGCAGCATCAACGAGCACCCCATCACCGAGGCGGAGCGCAAGTTCCGCTGGCCGCTGGGCCGCCGCCCTGACGACCATCCCGGCCTGAGCCACTTCGGCTTCTGACGCCTCGCCCCTGCCTGCGCGCGCAATTCATGCCATGATCCCGGCACATACCGGCCAGCAACGGCCAATCAGACCGGGAACACGCATGGATCGCTGGCAGGCAATGCGCATTGCCGTCAAAGTCGCTGACAGCGGCAGCTTCGCGCAAGCTGCCCGCCAGCTGCACCTGAGCCCCGCCGCGATCACCCGCGCGGTGTCCGCGCTGGAAGACCAGCTGCGCGCGCGGCTTTTCGTGCGCACCACGCGTTCGGTCAAGCTGACCGACGCGGGCAGCCGCTATGTCGAGGATTGCCGGCGCATCCTGGCCGACATCGACGAAGCCGAGGCCGCGGCGGGCGGCCTGCACGCCACGCCTTCCGGCACCCTGACCCTGACCGCGCCCATCCTCTTCGGACAGATGGTCGTGCTGCCCATCCTGCACGACTATCTTGCCGCTTACCCGGCGATGCGCGGCAGGACGCTGTTCCTGGACCGCCCGGTGAACCTGCTGGAGGAAGACATCGACGTCGCGGTGCGCATCGGCCACCTGCCCGACTCGGGCTTCACCGCGATACAGGTGGGCAGCGTGCGGCGCGTCGTCTGTGGCGCACCCGCGTATTTCTCGCGCCACGGCACGCCCGCCACGCCGGCGGACCTGAAGGACCACCGCCTGATCGCCCCGACCGGCGCATGGGCCTCATCGGAGTGGCGCTTCGCGGGCAATCAGCGGATCACCACCGATCCCTGGCTGCAATGCAACACCAACGACGTCGCCATCGCCACGGCGCTGGCGGGTGCCGGGCTGACGCGCGTGCTGCATTACCAGATCGGCCCCGCCCTGCAGGCCGGCCAGTTGCAGATCGTGCTGGCCGGGTTCGAGGAGCCTGCCCTGCCCATCCACGTGCTGTATCCGGAGGGCCGCCGCGCATCGGCCAAGGTGAAGGCGTTCGTGGACATGGCGGTGACGCAACTGCGCGCCCACCCGTTGCTGCGCTGAGGCTCAGCCCGCCGTCGACGCCCGCTCGACGATGCGGAATCCCACGTCCACGACCGGCGCATCCACGGTTTCGCCGCGCAGGCGGGCCATCAGCACGCGGGCGGCTTCGGTGCCGATCAGGGCGCCGTCCACGTGGACGGTGGTCAGCGCAGGCGCCAGGTGCGCCGAGAAATCCGCGCCGCCAAAACCGCAAACCGCCAGGTCTTCCGGCACGCGCAGGCCGCGCACGCGCGCCTCCGTCATCACGCCTTCGGCCAGGGCATCGGCGCTGCAGAAGATGGCGCGCAGCGAAGGATCCTGCGCCAGCAGTGCCGCGCAGGCGCGGCGCCCGGACGCCACGTTGCTGGGCGCGGGCACGGTGACGGTGGGCACGTCGTGGCCGATCACCGACAGGAAACCCGCGCGGCGAATGGCCGCGCGCTGGTCGTCGCCCGTGGCCAGGCCGACGCGCGGCCATCCCTTGGCCTGGAAGTAGTCTCCCACGGCGGCCCCCACCTTGTGATGCGAGAAGCCCACCACCATGTCCAGCGGCTGGGCGCTGAGGTCCCAGGTCTCGACGACCGGGATGCCGATGTCGCGCAGGCGACGTGCCGCCACCGTGTCGTTCAGCAGCCCCGCCACGACGATGCCATCCACGCGCCGCCCCGCCATCGCGGCCAGCAGGGCTTCCTCGCGGGCGTGGTCATAGCCCGTCTGGCCGAGGATGAGCTGGTAGCCCTCGCGATCGAGGTCGGCGGTCAGGGCCTGGATGGTGGGCAGGAACTGCGGCACCGAGATGATCGGCACCAGGGCCGCCACCGTGCGGCTGCGCCGCGACTTCAACCCGCCTGCCAGCAGGTTGGGGATGTAGCCCGTGGCCGCCACGGCCGCCTGGACGCGCGCGATCGTCGCGGCGGACACGCGCTCGGGATTGCTGAGCGCGCGCGAGGCGGTGATGAGCGACACACCGGCTTCACGGGCGACGTCATGCAGGGTGATGGACTTGGCTTTCATGGGCCGCTACGGGTTTTCCTGAGACGTTTCGCCGTTGCCGGGCATGTTGGATAACGTTACCATCATTCGTACCGACACGCAGGGTCAAGCGCCCCGCGTACGAGTGGGACACCCGTCCTGCCCCTGCCGCGGCAACACGCGCCCGCCATCGGCGCTTTTTATTTTCCCAGAAATGACAACGTTATCCATCGTGCTGTCCTGCTTCACGATGCTAGACGAAACACCCCGGAATCCTCATGACCGCTACTTCCGCCGACCGCATTGCCTGGCTGCGCATCTCCTCCTGCTATCTGCCCCTGGCCACTCCCATCAGCGACGCCAAGGTCCTGACCGGCAGGCAGAAACCCATGACCGAGGTCGCCATGCTCTTCGTCGAGGTGCAGACCGAGAACGGCGACGAGGGGATCGGCCTGAGCTATTCCAAGCGGGCCGGCGGCCCCGGCCAGTTCGCGCATGCCCAGGAGATCGCCCCCGCGCTCATCGGCGAGGATCCCAGCGACATCGGCCGCCTGTGGACCAAGCTGTGCTGGGCGGGCGCCTCGGTGGGCCGCAGCGGCCTGTCGACGCAGGCGATCGGCGCCTTCGACGTGGCGCTGTATGACCTGAAGGCGCGCCGCGCGGGCCTGCCGCTGGCCAAGCTGCTGGGCGCCTATCGCGACTCGGTGGCCTGCTACAACACCTCGGGCGGCTTCCTGCACACGCCGCTGGAGCAACTGCTGGTGAACGCCAGCGCCTCGCGCGCGCGCGGCATCGGCGGCATCAAGCTGAAGGTCGGCCAGCCCGACCGCCAGCTGGACATCCGCCGCGTCGAAGCCGTGCGCAAGCACCTGGGCGACGAGGTGCCGATCATGGTCGACGCCAACCAGCAATGGGACCGTCCCACCGCCCAGCGCATGTGCCGCATCTTCGAGCAATACAACCTCATCTGGATCGAGGAGCCGCTGGACGCCTACGACCACGAGGGCCACGCGGCGCTCGCCACGCAGTTCGACACCCCCATCGCCACCGGCGAGATGCTGACCAGCGCCGCCGAACACGGCGAGCTGATCCGCCATCGGGCGGCCGACTACCTGATGCCCGACGCGCCCCGCGTGGGCGGCATCACCCCTTTCCTGAAGATCGCCGCGCAGGCGGAACAGGCCGGCGCGATGCTGGCCCCGCACTTCGCGATGGAGCTTCACGTCCACCTGGCCGCGGCATATCCTACGGAACCGTGGGTCGAGCACTTCGACTGGCTCGAGCCGCTCTTCAACGAGCGGCTCGAGATCCGGGACGGGCGCATGCTCGTGCCCACGCGGCCCGGCCTGGGCCTGTCGCTCAGCGAACAGGCCCGCGCCTGGACCCGGGAGAAGGTGGAAGTGGGCAAGCGAGCCTGATTGCAATCCGCCCCGCGCGTCGCGCGGGGCGCCAAGCAGCACCACCGGCGCGAAGACGCCGACACCCTTGAGGAGACATCCATGAAGAAACTGCTGACCACGCTGGCGCTCGGCCTGGCCGTCGCCGCCACGGCACAGGCCCAGACCTGGCCCGCGAAACCGGTGACGATGCTCGTGCCCTTCCCGCCAGGCGGCTCGACGGATTTCATCGCCCGCGCCGTGGGCGCCAAGCTGCAGGAAAAATTCGGCGGCACCTTCGTGACCGAGAACCGGCCCGGCGCCGGCGGCACCCTGGGCGCCACGGTGGCCAAGCGCGCCGCTCCCGATGGCTACACCCTCTTCGTCTCCTCGCTGGGCCCCTTCGTGATCGGCCCGCACCTGGTCAAGGACCCGGGCTACGACCCGCGCAAGGACTTCGACTACATCACCGTCGCCGTGCAGGCGCCCAATGTCCTGGTGGTGCCGGCCAACTCGCCGTACAAGTCCGTCAACGACGTGCTGGCCTACCTGAAGGCCAACCCGGGCAAGATGACCTTTGCCTCGGCGGGCAACGGCACCTCGGACCACCTGACGGCCGAACTCTTCTGGCAGGAAACCAAGACCGAAGCCACGCACGTGCCCTACAAGGGCGGCGCCCCGGCCATCATGGACCTGATCGGCGGCCAGGTGAACGCCAGCTTCAGCAACATCAACACGTGTCTGACGCACGTGCAGTCGGGCAAGCTGCGCGCGCTGGCCGTCACCAGCGCCAAGCGCTCGCCGCTGCTGCCCGACGTGCCGACCATGGAAGAGCTGGGCCTGAAGGGCGTGACGGTGACCTCGTGGCAGGCCTTCGCCGCGCCCAAGGGCTTTCCGACCGACGTGCGCGACAAGCTGCGCACCGCCATCGTGGAAAGCCTGAACGACGCCTCGGTGAAGCCCAAGCTGCTGGAGCTGGGCTTCGAGATCGTCGGCAACACGCCCGAGGAATTCACCCGGTTCCAGGCCGAGGAATATGCGCGCTGGGGCAAGGTGATCGAGACCGGGAAGATCACGGCGAACTAAGCCACATGCTCGGAAAAATGTGGGGCTATCTTTCGAGGTAGGCAAGTCTCTGAAGCGCTAGGGGCCTGGATCCGGTACCGCAACCGGCGCCAGGCCTTTTCATTCGTCTTAGCTTGCCAGTCGGCGCACCTGTCACTCTTTCTTCACCCCTCAAGGAATTTCCACAAGTCAGAACGCCAAGGTATGTTCGTGGCAGACATGAGAGGCATGCAACATGGCTGGACGCGCAATTATCCGAAAAGGAGATTCCACCTCCCACGGCGGCACTGTGATCGAAGGGCATGCCATGGGCATACTTTTCGGACGCGAGATTGCTCTGGTCGGCCACCTGGTGGTATGCCAGAAGTGCAAGGGGGCATTCCCGATCCTGCCCGATGCAGGACGCCGGCATACCTTCATGGATAAGGAGACCGCCGTCGAAGGAATGCGCACGGCCTGCGGGGCAGTGCTGATCGCATCCCAAACGGTCGCTTGCATAGATGAAGCCGCGGGCACTACCGGCCCCCGAAATAGCATCACGCCCCAAAGTGGCACGCTTTGCCAAGAATGCCTGGAAACTGCCGCGCGCAACGCAGCCACACTCGTGACGCGAGGCTAAGCCCGATGCCCGGGGATATCGAGGACTATCTAGCCGCCACCCAACAACAAGTGAGCCATCCCTTGCGGCTTTACGGTCTGGCTGATGGCGTATTGCATGCCCACGCGAATCCTGCGGCCCCGCTATCAAGATCCAGTTCCTGCATCGCCTTGTTCGACCACACCCCCGATCACGCGCTTGCCCATGCCGGTCCATGGTTGCTGGACGCGACCGATCCCGCCGGCCCTGATAGAGCTACCTTGAAGCGCCTGGGATGCAGCGGTGACGGATGCATCTGGCTCATCAGCACCCATTCTTTCGCAGACTTGGCAGATGCTTTGCGCGCGCGCCTGGATGTCCGGTTGCCATCAGGCGCTACCGCGCTGCTGCGCTATTACGACGCGCGAATCAGCGAGCAAATTCTCGCCGTGTTGTCGATCACCCAGCGTGCCGAATTTTTCGGCCCGGTGCGCCAGTGGCTGTCCCAGTGCCAAGGACGACTGACTCGCATCTACCCCACCCATGCCGATTGATCTCACTCCGCAGCAACTCGCAGGCCTATCCAAGATCGACGCCCATAACTTCGTACTGGGTGTACAGCAAGACCTGCTGCGGGCGTACCCAGGCTTGCCCCAGGCGGGATTGACCGAAAGGCTGGCGGCAGCGCGCGACATGGGCATCGATATCGACGCAGACCTGGTTGAATTTCTCAAGACCGAAGCACTGGCACCCGGTTTCTACACTCAGCCTGGATTCCGCCGCTGGATAGCCAAGCCAGGCAGGCCGGCGGAGCAGCGTTTCCACGACTACATGCAAGTGATGCGATGGCAGACACGCCGGGCAGCGCAAGGCAGCAACAAGGAGTAATGCATCATGCCTGCACCATTGGCAATCCCCATCGCGACGTGGATAACGGAAGCGCTGATCGCGGCGGCCGGTCGGCTCGCCGTGGGCGCTGCTACTGGCGCGGCCGTGGGGGGCGTGGCGGCCCTGCCGGGCGACACGCCTAGAGAGGACAGCGAGGCCAAGTCCGGGGCCATGGCGACAGACCGTGAGCTCTCGCGTACAGCGGAAGCCTGTAAAAAATGTCCACCGGACATGGGCCTGATGGTCAGACAGCCTCACGGTGTGAATTGGAACGCCTACACTTACCAGGCCAGGATCACCGGCTTTCCGTTCGACACGGTGAGTTGTCGCTGGAGCGACGAATGGGTCTGGATGGGTGTGAGGTTCGATGGATTTGTATCGGGCGAGTGCCTATTACAGGAGGCGAAGGGAAATTACGATCAATTCGTCGACAGGGACGGCGAAGTGAAAGAATGGTTCTTTGGTTTTGATGATATGGAAATAGAAGCTGGCAGGCAGGCAATGGTAGTGCGTGGTTCTGCACCGGCGAGATTACGTTGGTACTTCCAGACACCCAAAGCGTGGGGGCTCATGCGCCCTGCCTTGACAGCCTTGAGTATCGAGTCGATCTTCGTCCCCTAGGCCAATCGAATGCTGATCACCTGCCAATTCAAAGACTCCACGCTTCGCTCGGACGATTTCAATGAAATGCTCCGACGCCTGCATATCATTGCCAAGTTGCTCGCAGACAAGTCAGAAGGCTTGACGCACTGGTTCGCGCAAGGAAACTCTCGCGAAGAGGCTTTTCTATACCCGGCCTTCGAGGGTGATGAGGCGTCGACAGCTTTGCTCGCGGTTCTGCAGCACAAATTCCATGCAGACAAATCGTTCACCTTCGTGTCGATTTGGAATGGCGCAGAAAAACCGCAAGATGGGGTAGTCCTCGCGATGCACGTCAACAGTGTTGGCGCGCCCTGCACCATTAAGATCTCTTACCACAAACGCCGTGACGATCGCTTTGGGAAAGCAGACTCCGTCAAGGACATCCTCATCTCGTTGATATCGCTGTTTCCCGCGCAATACATATCTGTCGCGCCACGGTATTACGACCAGCATCAAGTCTTCGAAGACAAACCCGGCGCAGGCTGGATGCTTTACTTGCCCCGCGTCATCACCGCCCAGCAACTCCCCGAGGCCCAAGCACTTATCCCGACACCCTCGGCAGGAAAAAAACAAAAAGGCACGATCATCATCAGCACCCTGGATGAGATATTTTCCCTGGACAATGCGCGCCACATCGAGCGAGCCAATCAGATCGAACTGCGCCTGGTCGATCAGGATCTGATAGACACCTACGCAGATATGTACCAATCGGCAGATTAAGCCCAGGCTGACGCTGCCAAACCATCAGGAAAGCGAGGTAGCCCAAGCGGCTTTTGCCTGCACGCATCTCCTCGCCGCCCAACTCCCTTACCGCACCGGCAACGCGTACATCAGCCCGCCATCGGTCCATTGCCTGTTGAGCCCCCGCTCGATCTTCAGCGGGCTGCCCAGCCCGACGTTACGGTCGAAGCTTTCACCGTAGTTGCCCACCTGCTCGATGATGCTGCGCGCCCAGGTCTCGGACAGGCCCATGTTCTTGCCCGCGCCGGGCGTCACGCCCAGCAGGCGCCGCACGTTCGGATTGGCGCTCTCCAGCATCTGGCCCACGTTCTTCGACGTGACGCCGTATTCCTCGGCCTCGATCATGGCGAACAGCGACCACTTCACCACGTTCAGCCAGGTGTCGTCGCCCTGGCGCACGAAGGGTCCCAGGGGCTCCTTGGAGATGATCTCGGGCAGCACCACGTAGTCGTCCGGGTTCTGCAGTTTCGAAATGCGGATGGACGCCAGGCCCGAGGCATCGGTGCTGAACACGTCGCAGCGGCCGGCCGCGAAGGCATTGACCACTTCGTTGAAGGACTCGATGACCACCGGTTTGTATTTCACCTGGTGCGCGCGCGCCCAGTCCGCCAGCGTGTTCTCGTTGGAAGTGCCCGTCTGCAGGCAGATCGTCGCGCCGTCGATCTCCCTGGCGCTTTTCACGCCCAGCGCGCGCGGCACCAGGAAGCCCTGGCCGTCATAGAAATTGATGCCCGCGTGGATGATGCCCAGCGCCGTGTCGCGCTGCTGCGTGACCGTGGTGTTGCGCGCCAGCAGGTCGATCTCGCCGGACTGCAGGGCCGTGAAGCGCTGCTGGGCATTGAGGGGCACGATCTTCATCTTGCCCGCGTCGCCGAACACCGCAGCCGCCACCGCACGGCACAGGTCCACGTCCAGGCCCTTCCAGTTGCCTTGCGCGTCGGGCGCCGAGAAGCCGGCGAACCCCGTGGTGGTGCCGCATTGCACGACGCCGCGCTGCTTGACCGTCTCCAGCGTCGTCGCCGCATGCGCGCCTTGCGCCGCCATGAGCGCCAATGCGCCCGCCACTGCCTTCCAAGCCTTCATGATGTGCTCCTGCCTTGCGTGTTGCGTGGACGAGGCCTCTGCCCCTGCCTGGCCGGCAGCGTAACCGGCGAGCCGGGGCGCAGACAAACGCGTTGCCTGCGGAAAGTCGGCAAATCGCCGACGAACAGAAGCAGAACGGCAAGAATTACCCCCCCATTACAACCAGGTGTCATAAAACTGTCCGCAAAAAGTCCTTACAGTTCGGCACGCGGTTCCATTGGATGCTGGCCTGCCCGCCTCAGGGCGGAGGCGCCTGTTCCCGGCACGCAGAACCGCAAGCCTCACCATGACGTACGCTGCACCTGCTTCCTTTCCAGACGCCGTGAGCCCTGCCGGCGCACCCTCGCAACCCGATCTCAACGACATCGCCTTGTTCGTGGAGGTGGCCAGGCGCGGCAACATCTCGCGCGCGGCCGACACCACCGGCGTTCCCGCCAGCACGGTTTCGCGCCGCCTGCGCAAGCTCGAAGCCACGCTGGGCGTGTCCCTGCTGGTGCGCACCACGCGCCAGATCACCCTGACCGATGCCGGCCGCCTGTACTTCGAACGCTGCCGGCAACTCGTCGAGGAAGTGCGCGACGCGCACTCGGTCCTGCACGAGCTGGGCGTGCGCCCGCGCGGCACGCTGCGCGTGCTGTTGCCCGAACCGCTGGAAGCCCTGGACTTCAGCCAGCTGGCGCGTGAGTTCGCCGAACACTGGCCGGAACTGGAATACCGCTATGACTACAGCCACGAACCGAATCCGCATCCCGCGCGGCAGTTCGACGTGGCCTTGCGCTGGGGCGAACAGGCCGACTCCGACCTGATCGCCCGGCGCCTCGCGGACATCCCGCACCAGTTGTATGCCTCGCCGCATTACCTGCGCGAACATGGCGTGCCCGCCTCGCCCGGCGATCTGATCCGGCACGAATGCCTGGGCTCGGACGTGTGCGGTGAGCTGAGCGCCTGGACGCTGGAGCGGGATGGCGAACGGGTGCGGATCCCGGTGACGGGCCGCTTCGGCTCCAACAACCCGGAGTTGTTGCGCCGGCTCGCCATCACGGGCGCGGGCATCGTGGCCCTGCCCTGTGTCGGGTCCCGGCAGCCGGATCACATGGTGCCCGTGCTGCCGGCCTGGCAGTTGGCCTCCATTCCCCTGTACGCCATGTTCGCCAGCCGCCGTCCGCCCGCGCGCACGCGCGTCTTCCTGGATTTCCTGCAGGCGCGCATCCAGGAGATGCTGCATTGCAAGCGGGATGCTGTTGCGGCGTGACAACGTCTGGCTCAAGACGGCGCCTGCGGGCGCTTTTTTTCGTCCTCACGCAGCGCGGCGCACCCGCGCTGCACCAGGAAAGCGCAACATTTTTGAAACGTGTGCTTGCACTTCGCAATGCCTTGCGCCGCAAGGGTTTACCCAAGATCCCGCGTTTTTCCGCACACGCTGGCCCACGCCTTTCATGACAGTGCCTGCATGCATTGCGCCACGGGCGGCAAAGAGCTTGCCATTGCGCATATTAATCGTCCCGTCTCCCCCTCCCATACTGCGAAGGCACCAGAACTGCCAGGCGCGCCGCCGCCCTCACCGGCACGCGCCCGACACCCATGCGCCACACAGGCGCTTTTCATTTCGGAGAAGAAGACTCATGAAGTTCAAGCTTTGCGCCCTCGCCGCCACCCTGGCCGCCGGCCTGGTTTCCGCCGCCCAAGCCCAAACCACCGTGACCCTGTACGGCGTGGTTGACCTGGGTATCGGCTACGAGAAGGTCGAAGGCCCCAACGGCTTCGAACAAAGCCGCGTCGGCATGATCGACGGGGGCCACGGCAGCTCGCGCTTCGGCCTGAAGGGCGCGGAAGACCTGGGCGGTGGCCTGAAGGCCATCTTCACGCTGGAGAACGGCTACAACGCCTCGACCGGCAAGCAAGGCCAAAGCGGCCGCCTGTTCGGCCGCCAGGCCACGCTGGGCCTGCAAAGCGATTCGTGGGGCAAGATCCAGGCCGGCCTGAACAAGAACTTCCAGACGTCGTGGGTCGGCGAAGCCGTCAGCCCCTTCGGCACCAACTTCGGTTCGGCCTCGATCGGCTCGACCTTCTCGGGCGCCGCCAGCGTGCGCTACGACAATCTGGTCACCTACGAAACCCCGAAGTTCGGCGGCTTCCAGGCTGGCGTGGGCTACTCGTTCAACGCCGACAGCGGCAAGACCAACACCGGCTTCGCCACCGACCTGAACAACCGCGCCACGACCCTGGGCCTGCGTTACTCGGCCGGCCCCGTGTACCTGGCCGCCGCCTACGACAGCGTGAACCTGTCGAACCAGAATTCGCGTGATGAAGACGAAATCCAGTCGTTCATGCTGGGCGGCACCTATGACTTCGAAGTGGTCAAGATCGGCCTGGCCTATGGCCAGGTGCGTGACGGCTGGATGAAGAACACCGACATCGGCGTCGGCCCCTCGGGCGCCCGCTATGCCGGCAGCTACACCGCCGCCAAGGGCTTCCGCGCCAACTCGTACCTGGTTGCCGCCACCGTTCCGCTGGGCGCCAACAAGGTCTTCGCGTCGTGGCAAGCCGCCGACCCCAAGAACGACAAGCTGAACGGCCAGGACGAAACCACCAACGTCTACAGCATCGGCTTCACGCACGACCTGTCCAAGCGCACGAACGTGTACGCCTACGCGTCGTACGCCGACAACTTCTACTTCCGCGAAGACGTGAAGAGCACGTCGGTGGCGGTGGGTCTGCGTCACCGGTTCTAAGCTGGCGGTTCATCCACCGCGGTTGCCGACATAGCAAGGAATCTCCGGCCTGGCTACAGTGGCTTCCGACTTTCGCGAAGGGAAGTGTCGCGGTGGATGATCGTGATGCTGGAAGGGTTGGGCCGCCTCTCGGGGCGGCCCGCTCGTTTCTGGAAGGCGCCGGGCGCGGGCCCGGCGCCTTTTCCCATTGCCGGCATGTCATTCGTAGGACCGCGCGTCCTCGATCACCTTGCCATCATTCGGCAGGTCGCCCTGCCGCACATGCTCGACCTCGGCGCGCAGCTTGGTGACGTCCCGCACCGAGCCCGCGATCTTCTCCGCCAGGCCGGGCGGCCAGGCATCCGCCTCGACCCGCAAGTGCAACACGTCGCTGCCCGCGGCGCCGCTCACCACCAGCCGGGCCCTGCGGATCTCGGGGTGGCGCGACACGATGTCGGCCACCTGCGGCGGGTGCACGAACAGCCCGCGCACCTTGGTGGTCTGGTCGGCGCGGCCCATCCAGCCCTTGATGCGCGTGTTCGTGCGTCCGCAAGGGGAACGTCCAGGCAACACGGCGGAAAGGTCGCCGGTGCCGAAGCGCACCAGCGGGTAATCGGGATTGAGCGTGGTGACGACCACCTCGCCCACCTCGCCGTCGGGCACGGGAATGCCGGTGCCCGGCCGCACGATCTCGACCAGGATGTCCTCGCCCAGCACCAGGCCCTCGCGCGCGGGCGTCTCGAAGGCGATCATGCCGAGGTCCGCGCTGCCATAGGCCTGGTAGCCGTCGATGCCACGCGCGCGCAGCCAGTCGCGCAAGGAAGGCGGGAACGCTTCGCCCGACACCAGCGCGCGGCGCACCGACAGCAGCGGCACGCCCATTTCATCGGCTTTCTCCAGGATGATCTTCAGGAAGCTGGGGGTGCCCGTATAGCCGCTGGGCGCCAGGTCATGCATGGCGCGCACCTGCTGCTCGGTCTGGCCCGTGCCGCCCGGGAAGACCGTGCAGCCCACGGCGTGCGCCGCCGTCTCCATCATGGAGCCGGCAGGCGTGAAGTGATACGAAAAGCAGTTGTAGGCCAGTTCGCCCGCCCGGAAGCCCGCGGCATACAGGGCACGCGCGAAACGCCAGTAGTCCGGCCTGGCGCTTTCGGGCTCATAGATGGGGCCGGGCGAGGCGAACACCCGCAGCGACTGGCCCCAGCCGATGGTCGAGAAACCGCCGAAGACGCGTTGCAGCGTGGGCGCCGCGCCCGCCCCCGGTGCACGGGCCGACTGCTGGGCTTCCAGCAATTCGTGCTTGCGCAGCACGGGCAGCTGGGCCAGCGCCTCGCGGCCGCGCACGGCCCACGGGTCGACCCCCTGCAATTGCCTGGCCACCGCCGGCGCGCTGGAGACGGCGCGCGCCACCGCGCCCGGCAGGGCCGCCATCAGGTCGCGTTCGCGCCGCTCGGGATCGCGGGTTTCCAATGCATCGAAGTACTCGGACATGATCCTGCCCCTGCTGCCTTGCGTTCATGCCTCGGCCGCGCCGGGCATTCCGTGATCGGTGGACTGAAATGCTGCGTCGGTAAGGCTAGGCCAGCCAGCGCTTGCGCCGGCGGTAGAACTTGGTGTCGCGAAAGCTCTTCCTTTCGCCGCTGGAGATGCCAAGGTAGAACTCCTTGACGTCCTCGTTGCTGGCCAGCACGCTGGCCTCGCCGTCCATCATGACGCGGCCGTTCTCCAGGATGTAGCCGTAATCCGCGTAGCGCAGCGCGATGTTGGTGTTCTGCTCGGCCAGCAGGAAGCTCACGCGCTCGCGCTGGTTCAGGTCGCGCACGATCTCGAAGATTTCCTCCACGATCTGCGGCGCCAGGCCCATCGAAGGCTCGTCCAGCAGGATCATGTTGGGGTCCGCCATCAACGCGCGGCCGATGGCGCACATCTGCTGTTCGCCACCCGAGGTGTAGCCCGCCTGGCTGCCGCGGCGCTGCTTCAGGCGCGGGAAATACTGATACACGCGTTCCAGCGCTTCCTGAACGCCGCCGCGATCCAGCTTGCGCGTATAGGCGCCGGTCAGCAGGTTTTCCTCGATGGTCAGGTGGGCGAAGCAGTGCCGCCCTTCCATCACCTGCACCACGCCGCGCTTGACCAGGGCGGCGGGGGTCAGTTGCTCGATGCGTTCGCCGCGATACTGGATCTGGCCCTTGGTGACCTCGCCCCGCTCGCCCTTCAGCAGGTTCGATACCGCACGCAGCGTCGTGGTCTTGCCCGCGCCGTTGGCGCCCAGCAGGGCCACGATGCGGCCTTGCGGCACGCGCAGCGACACGCCCTTGAGCACCAGGATCACGTGGTTGTAGATGACCTCGATGCCGTTGACGTCCAGCAGGATGTCGGGCGCGGCACTCTCGGCCGATGGGCTTGCGGTCTCGCTCATGTTGCGGTTCCTTGCGTGGCGGGATGTGGCCGGCGGCGCTGCCGGCGCGCCCGGCCTCGCGGCCGGACGCGCACGGGATCAGCACGTGCGCGGCGTGACGCCCTTCTCCTTGGCATAGCGGGCGGCCAGTTCCTTCACCATCGGATCGATGATGCTCTTGTCGCCCTCGTACCAGTCCGACGCGATGGTGAACTTGGCGCCGTCCCACTGCACGATGCGGGCCCAGTCGCCGCCCACGTGGTTGGCGCACGAGGTCTGGATGGGCCGCATGATGCCGCCGAAGCCCAGCTGGTCCAGGCGTTCCTGGGTCAGGTTCAGGTTCTCGTAGCCCCAACGCACCTGCTCGGGTGTCATGTGCTTGCCCTTGCCGTACTTTTCCTGCGCGGCGCGGATGGCCTCGACCTGCAGCATCGAGATGATCATGCCGCGGGTGTGGGCGATGGTGCCGACCGTGTTGCCGCCGCGGTCGGTGCCCTGGCCCTTGTCGTACACATGCGTCTTCAGGTCGTCGTGGACCTTGCCCCGCTCGGCGCTGTTCTGCAGCGTGATGGCGTTGTAGCCCTTGGCCACGGCGCCCAGGTCCTTCACGTCGCCTTCCGAGCCCGCCCACCAGATGGCGTACATCTTTTCACGCGGATAGCCGCTGGCCTGCGCCTCGCGGATGGCCGTGGGCGTCATGATGCCGGCGCTCCAGAGCAGCACGTAGGCCGGACGCGACTGGCGGATCTGCAGCCACGTGGACTTCTGCTCGACGCCGGGCGCGGTGACCGGATAGAGCAGGACCTCGAAGCCGTGCTTCCTGGCGCGCGCCTGCAGCAGCGGAATGGGCTCCTTGCCGTAGGGCGAATCGTGGTAGACCAGGGCGATCTTCTTGCCCTTGAGCTTGTCCATGCCGCCTTCCTTCTTGGCGATGTCCTGCAGCATCACGTCGGCGGCGGTCCAGTAGGTGCCACCCAGCGGGAAGTTCCATTCGAAGACGCTGCCGTCGGCCGACTGCGACAGGCCGTAGCCCGGCGTGACCACCGGCACCTTGTCGCCCGGCGCCTTGTCGGTCACGGCGAAGGTGATGCCGGTGGACTGCGTGTCGAAACCCGAGGCGCCGCCCGAGCGGCCCTTCAGGCGCTCATAGCACTCCACGCCGCGGTCGGTGGCATAGGCCGTCTCGCACTCCTCATAGACGATCTTCACGCCGTTGACGCCGCCATCGCGGGCGTTCACCAGCTTCAGGTAATCCATCTTGCCGTCGGCCCAGGGAATGCCCAGCGGCGCGAAGGACCCCGTGCGATACGCCAGCAGCGGGATGAACTGCTCGGCCGAGAAGGCCGGCAGCGACACGGCGCCCAGCGCGCCGGTTGCGGCGAGCGTGGCCGCGACACGTACCAGTTTCTGCTTCATCTCCAACTCCTCCTCGGGGGTGCCTTCGCACCGCTATTAGCGGGCCCGGTCTCATGGCCGGGTTGCTTCAAAACAGCGACTCGCGTCGCAATGCACAATGCATCCAGGGCGTCGCGGAGCTGGCTTTGCCAGTCCGCTGGCGCCGCCCCCTTGAGGGGGAGGCGCAAAGCGCCTCGGGGGTGGGCCCCATCAATGCGGGAACGGCCAGATGCGGAGCTTCTCTTTTCCGATGCTCCACAGCCTGGCCAGCCCATGCGGCTCGGCAATCAGGAAGAACACGATCAGCGCGCCGAACACCATGTGCTCGATGTGCGCGGCGGTATCCACCGACAAGGGCAGGCCGAACCAGCCCGGCACATTGGCCAGGAAGATCGGCACCAGCACGATGAAGGCCGCGCCGAAGAAGCTGCCCAGCAGCGACCCCAGCCCACCGATGATCACCATGAACAGCAACTGGAACGAGCGGTTCAGGTCGAAGGCCAGCGGTTCCCACGAACCCAGGTGCAGGAAGCCCCACAGGGCGCCCGCCACGCCGACGATGAAGGAGCTGACCGCGAAGGCCGTGAGCTTGGCGTAGACCGGCCGGATGCCGATGACGGCGGCGGCCACGTCCATGTCGCGGATGGCCATCCACTCGCGGCCGATGGCGCCGCGCACCAGGTTCTTGGCCAGCAGCGTGAACACCACCACCATGCCCAGCACGAGGTAGTACCGGTCCAGCGACGAGGCGATGGGCATGCCGAACATCTCCAGGCGCGGCACCGACACGTTGCCCGAGGGCGAGTAATTGGTGAAATAGGGAATGCGCAGGAAGGCCCAGTCGACGAAGAACTGCGCCGCCAGCGTCGCCACGGCCAGGTAGAGCCCCCGGATGCGCAGGCTGGGAATGCCGAACAGCACGCCCACCGCCGTCGCGCACAAGCCGCCGAACAGGAACTGCAGCAGCAGCGGCACCTCGGGCACGCGCACGCCCAGGTTCCAGGCCGCATACGCGCCCACGGCCATGAAGGCGCCGGTGCCCAGCGAGATCTGCCCGCAATACCCCACCAGGATGTTCAGCCCCACGGCCGCCAGCGCCAGGATCAGGAAGGGAATCAGCACGGCGCGCAGCAGGTAATCCGACGCCAGCATCGGCACCGCCACGAAGGCCACCGCCAGCAGCAGCGCCATGAAAATGCGGTCCTGCCGGATGGGCAGGATCTGCTGGTCGGCCCGGTAGCTGGTCTTGAACTGGCCGTTCTCGCGATAGAACATGTCTGGTCCTTTTTTTCAGCAGGCCTTAGACCCGGTCGATGATCTTTTCACCGAAGAGGCCTTGCGGGCGGAACAGCAGGAACACCAGGGCCAGCACGTAGGCGAACCAGATCTCGATGCCGCCGCCCACCATCGGGCCCAGGTAGACCTCCGACAGCTTCTCGCCGACGCCGATGATGAGGCCGCCGATGATGGCGCCCGGCACCGAGGTGAGCCCGCCCAGGATCACCACCGGCAAGGCCCGCAACGTGGCCGTGGCCAGGGTGAACTGCACGCCGAACTTCGAGCCCCAGATGATCCCGGCCACCAGGGCCACGATGCCCGCCACCAGCCACACGATCACCCAGATGCGGTTCAGCGCGATGCCGACGGACTGCGCCGCCTGGTGGTCGTCGGCCACCGCGCGCAGCGCGCGCCCGGTGCCCGTGTACTGGAAGAAGACCGCCAGCATCGCCACCAGGGCCGCCGCCACCAACGCCGCCGTCAGGTCTTCCAGGCTGATCAACAAGCCCCCTTCGAATACCGACTCCAGCACGAAGAGCGGATCCTTGGGCATGCCCACGTCGATGCTGTAGACCGAACTGCCGAAGGCGATCTGGCCCAGGCCGTCCAGGAAGTAGCTGATGCCCAGCGTCGCCATGAGCAGGGTCGTGGCCTCCTGGTTGACCAGGTGGCGCAGCACGAAACGCTCGACCGCCCACGCGAAGACGAACATCAGCGCGGCGCTGACGCCGAAGGCCAGCACATTGGCCAGCAGCTTGTTTTCGAAGCCCAGCCATTGCGGGATCCAGACCGAGAAGCGGGCCATGGACAGCGCGGCCACCAGCACCATCGCGCCCTGCGCGAAGTTGAAGACGCCGGAAGCCTTGAAGATCAGCACGAAGCCCAGGCCGATCAGCGCGTACAGCATGCCGCTCATGAGGCCGCCGAACAACGTTTCCAGGAAGAATCCCATGACGCGTCTCCTAGGCCTGGGCAGCGGTCGCGTTGGCCTGGGCATCCACGCCGAGATAGGCGCGGATCACGTCCGGGTTGGCCCGCACCGCGTCGGGCGTGCCGTCGCCGATCTTGCGGCCGTAGTCCAGCACCACCACCCGATCCGAGATGTCCATGACCACGCCCATGTCGTGCTCGATCAGCACGATGGTCGTGCCGAACTCGTCGTTGACGTCCAGGATGTAGCGGCTCATGTCCTGCTTCTCCTCGATGTTCATGCCAGCCATGGGCTCGTCCAGCAGCAGCATGCGCGGCTCCATCGCCAGCGCCCGCCCCAGGTCCACGCGCTTCTGCAGGCCGTAGGGCAGCCGTCCCACGGGCGTCTTGCGCCAGGCCTGGATCTCCAGGAAGTCGATGATGTTCTCGACGAATTCGCGGTGGCGGGTTTCCTCGCGCTCGGCCGGCCCCAGCCGCAGGGCCTGCGACAGCAGGCCGCACTTCATGCGCAGGTTGCGTCCGCTCATGATGTTGTCCAGCACGCTCATGCCCTTGAAGAGCGCGAGGTTCTGGAAGGTGCGCGCGATCCCCATCTCGGCCGCGCGGCGCGGGCTCATGCGCGAGAAGGTCTTGCCGTCGAAGACGATGTTGCCCTGCTGCGGCGTATAGACGCCGTTGACCACGTTCAGCATCGAGCTCTTGCCCGCGCCGTTCGGGCCGATGATGGCGCGGATCTCGTGCTCGCGCACGTCGAAGGAAATGTCGGTCAGCGCCTTGACCCCGCCGAAAGCCAGCGAGATGTTCTTCATGTCCAGGACGACGTCGCCGACCCGGCTTGCGCGCCCGCTTTGCTTGTCCATCATGCGATTGCCTCCGCCGCGCGCACCGGATGCACGGTTGCCTCGCGGATGGTCAGCGTCGCGGCGATCTTGCCGCTGCGGCCATCCTCGAACTTGACCTCGGTCTCGATGTACTGCGACGCCTGCCCCGCGAACAGCGCATCGATCAGCACCGCGTACTTCTGCGCGATGAAGCCGCGCCGTACCTTGCGGGTGCGGGTCAGCTCGTCGTCGTCCGGGTCCAGCTCCTTGTGCAGCACCAGGAAGCGGCGCAGCTGCGAACTGCCCAGCTTGGCATCGCCGGCCAGGTCGGCGTTCACCTGGTCCACGCACTCGGCGATCAGGTCGATGACCTCCTTCTTGCCCGCCAGGTCGGCATAGCCGGCATAGGGCAGGCCACGCCGCTCGGCCCAGTTGCCCACCGCTTCCAGGTCGATGTTCACGAAGGCGCAGGCGATCTCGCGGTCGGCGCCGAAGGCCACGGCCTCCTTGATGTAGGGGAAGAACTTCAGCTTGTTCTCGATGTACTTGGGCGCGAACAGGCTGCCATCGGCCAGCTTGCCGACGTCCTTGGCGCGGTCGATGATCTTCAGTTGCCCGTCCTCGTCCAGGAACCCCGCGTCGCCGGTGCGGAACCAGCCGTCCTCGGTCATCGTTTCCCGGGTGGCCTGCGGGTTGCGGTGGTATTCCTTGAAGAGGCCGGGGCTCTTGACCAGCACTTCACCGGCCTCGCTCACCTGGATCTCCACGCCCGCCACGGGCGGGCCCACCGTATCGGCGCGCACCTGGCCGTCGGCCTGCACGCACACGAACACGGAGGTCTCGGTGGAGCCGTACAGCTGCTTCAGGTTGATGCCCAGCGAGCGATAGAACACGAAGAGGTCCGGCCCGATGGCCTCGCCCGCCGTATAGGCGATACGCACGCGGCTCATGCCCAGCGCATTGCGCAAGGGACCGTAGATCAGCACGTTGCCCAAGCCGTACATCAGGCGGTCCAGCGCGCCCACGTCCTCGCCGTCCAGGATGCGCGTGCCCACCCGGCGCGCCAGCGCCATGCAGCGCCTGAAGAGCTGGCGCTTCACCCAGCCGGCATCTTCCATGCGGATCAGCACCTGCGTGAGCAGGCCTTCCAGCACGCGCGGCGGCGCGAAGTAATAGGTGGGACCGATGTCGCGCATGTCGATGGCGACGGTCTCGGGCGACTCGGGATGGTTCACGGTGAAACCGGTCACCAGCAACTGCGTGTACGAAAACATGTTCTGCCCGATCCACGCTGGCGGCAGGTAGGCCAGCACGTCCTCGCGGTCCGTCAGCGACTCCATGCGTTCCACGGCACGCGCCCGGTCGATCAGCGCATGGTGGGTCAGCACCACGCCCTTGGGCTTGCCGGTGGTGCCGGAGGTATAGAACATGGCCGCGGGGTCCTGCGGCTGCACCCGCGCGATGGCCGATGCATACGCGTCCGGATGCGCCGCGCCATGCGCATCGCCGCGCTCGGCCAGCGCATCGCAGGACAGCAGCGCCGGGTCGTCGTAGTGGCGCAGGCCGCGCGGGTCGTCATAGATGATGCTGCGCAGTTGCGGGCATTGGGCGCGCGCCTCCAGCAGCTTGTCGACCTGCTCCTGGTCCTCGACCACGGCGACGCCCACGTCGGCATCCTGCAGCACGAAACCCATTTCCTGGGCGACGGCGTCCTGGTAGAGCGGCACGGGGATGGCGCCCAGGGCCTGGGCCGCCATCATGGCCATGTAGAGACGCGGCCGGTTCTCGCCGACCACGGCCACGTGCTGGCCAGGTTCGACGCCCAGCGTGGCCAGCCCCAGCGCCATGCGTTCGACTTCGCGGGCAACCTGCGACCAGGTGTAGGTCTGCCAGATGCCCAGGTCCTTCTCGCGCAAGGCCGGACGGTCGCCGCGCTCCCGGGCATGCGCGAGCAGCAGCGCCGGGAAGGTGTCGGCAAGCGTGGCGGCGGTGGATTCGGGTCGCGACACGTTCGTCTCCTCCGGATCACCTGGTTCCCCGCGCTGGACGGGAAATACCGGTATCCGTGATTGTTGGGCATAAGGTATAAGCTAGCTGCCGCCCCAACTGTCAGAATCACGACATTCCCGGGGCATTCAGGGTATATCCCGATGCCGATTGCCGACTCGCTTCAACTCGCCGCTGCCTGGACCCGCGTGCTCACGCCGGAACAGCTCGCGCGCGTGGAGCGCGACGTCACGACGCAGGAGGTGCCGGCCGGCGCCATCATCGAACGCAAGGGCGAGCTGGCGCAGGTCTGGATCGGCGTCATCGCCGGGTTGGTGAAGATTTCCGTGGGCAATGCCGAGGGCAAGCTGGCCTCGCTGACCGGCGTGCCCGCCGGCGGCTGGATCGGCGAAGGCTCCCTGCTGAAACGCGAGCGCCGCCGCTATGACGTGGTGGCCCTGCGCGACTCCGTCATCGCCCGCCTGCCTGCGCCCACCTTCGAATGGCTGCTCGATTCCAGCATCGCCTTCAATCGTTACCTGCTCGACCAGTTGAATGAACGCGTCGCGCAGTTCATCGGCAAGGCCGAGCACGACCGCCTGCTGAATCCGGATGCGCGCGTGGCCCGCTGCCTGGCCGAGCTTTTCAACCCGCTGCTCTACCCGGGCATGGGCATGCGGCTGGCCATCACGCAGGAAGAACTCGGCTACCTGGGCCGCGTGTCACGCCAGCGCGCCAACCAGGCCTTGCGCACGCTGGAGGCGGCCGGGCTGCTGAAGGTGGAATACGGCGCGGTGCGCGTCCTGGACCTGGACGGCCTGAAGCGCTACGGGCCTTGATCCAGGTTCAAGGCCGGGCCGCGGGCGGCGGGTACACTTGCTGCGATCCGCCGACCGGCACCGCCGTCGGCCCGACGAGGAGACCCTCCATGATCTTGCGCAGCATTGCAGCCGGCCTGCTCGGCCTTGCCTTGTCCACGTCCGCCCTGGCCGCCGACATCGCCATCGACGCCCCCTGGGTGCGGGCCTCGGCGCCCGGCCAGAAGAACGGCGCCGGCTACCTGGCCGTGACCAACACCGGACAGGCGCCCGACCGGCTGCTGGGTATTTCCTCCGCTGCCGCCGGACGCGTGGAGCTGCATACCGTCGTGAACGAGAAAGGCGTGGCCAGCATGCGGCCGGTCGAGGCCGTGGACCTGGCACCCGGCGCCACCGTCACGATGAGCCCGGGCGGCTATCACATCATGTTCCTGAAGCTGGCCGAGCCCTTCAAGCAAGGCGCGACGGTGGCCGCCACGCTGCGCTTCGAGTGCGCGGGCGAAGTGCCGGTGAACTTCGAGGTGAAGCCGGCCACCTATACTGGCACCCCCGCTGGCAACGACGCCGGCAAGGATGCCGGCCATGCGGGCCACGGCGCGCACAAACACTGAGTTTCCTGACGCGCGGTGCATTGGCGCCGTGCCCTGCCTTGCCTACCGTGCCTGACACTTCCCCTCCCCTGCTGCACTGGACCGAGAACCAACTGCCGGCCAGCGCTCGCTGGCGCGCCGAGAATGGCGCCGCGCCGCCGCGCCGCGTCGTGCTGGCCGACGACACGATGACGGCCGACGCCGCCTATCGGCTGGCCAGCGAAGGCACCGGTCTCCTGTGGCGCGGCGACTTCCACAATGCGCGGCAACTGCTGCAAGCCCTGGCGCGGCGCATCGACAAACGACGCGCCAAGCAGGCCTTGCCCGCCAGCGACCCGCGAGAGGCCTTCAACCAGCACCGCCAGGCGCAGGCGCAGCGCGCCCGCACGCTGGGCATGCTGCTCATCGAGCTGGACGCAGGCTACGGCTGCGCGCTGCGGCGCGCGCCCGACCTGCGCGACGCCTGTCTGGCTGCCTATGGCCCCGCGGACGGCCCCAGCGTCGCCTCGCTGCGCGAACTGCAAGGCCTGGTGGGCGCGCAGCAATGGCGCCTGAAAGGCGTCGAGCTGCCCGCGCTGGGCGGCGCGCGCATCCATCCGCACTATGGCGTGTTCTCGCCCGTGCGCGGCGAATACCTGCGGCTCGTGGCACAGGCGCCGCTGCCCGCTGGCGCCGAGACACTGGCCGTCGACGTGGGCACGGGCACCGGCGTGCTGGCCGCGCTGCTGGCCCGGCGCGGCGTGGCCCGCGTCATCGCCACCGACCTGAATCCCCGCGCGCTGGCCTGCGCACGCGACAACCTGGCGGCCCTGGGGCTGGCCCAACGCGTCACCGTGCGGGAGGCGGATCTGTTCCCGCCCGAGCGGGCACCGCTCGTGGTGTGCAACCCGCCGTGGCTGCCTGCCCGGCCGTCCTCGCAACTGGAAATGGCCGTCTACGATCAGGACAGCCGCATGCTGCGCGGCTTCCTGGACGGCCTGGCCGCGCATCTGGCGCCTGGCGGCGAAGGCTGGCTGATCCTGTCAGACCTGGCCGAGCACCTGGGGCTGCGCAGCCGGGAAGCGCTGCTGGACTGGATCGCGGCGGCAGGGCTGACCGTGGCCGGCCGGCTGGACGCCAGGCCCGAACACCCGCGCGCCGCCGACGCGAGCGACCCGCTGCATGCGGCGCGGGCGGCGGAAGTAACGTCGCTGTGGCGGCTGCGGGCGGCCTAGAACGGCCAGGCCTGCCGCGAACCCCATGCACGCCTTGGCAAGGCGGCATCGATAGGCATGGGGAATGAAGGGACTGGAGAAATGGCGTATTTCTCAAAAAATATCGATCTATTTCATTCCCCTGAAATACTTAAAATCTAAATTATCCAACCTTTCAATTCGTGGTACTTAGGTTGGATTAGATGGAATTCCAAAGAAATAAACTCGCTTACGCCGTTTTCCTGGCCTGCGCGATCAGTCTGGCCGGTTGCGGCGGCGGCGATTCGGGCAGCCCGGCAGTCCCCGACGAGCCCGTCACCCCGACCCATCCCGACACCCCGACCGAGCCGGCTGATCCTGATTTCGTCGACAGCGCGCCTGTCAACGACGCCGTCACGGCGTATGTCGATGCCTCCTACAGCAATACGCAGAACAATGTTTGCCATGTCACGGTGGACTCGAATGCCGGGATTCGCCTGGCTGACGGTTTCCTGGACATCTGGACGCCGGCCACCCTCCTTGCCGATGCCGGCCGTGGGGCCCGCGCAGCCGGAACCGATCCGGTCACGGGCGAAGCATGTCCCGCCGTGCCTGCCGGTACGTGGGACGGCAATGCGAACTCGGGCGGGACGGTCGTCAACCAAGCGGTACATGACGCAAACATCAGGTTCTCCGTGCAGGCGACGAACAACCGCAGCCTGGAGCAGGAAGAAACGGCATCGATCGACCAACCCGTGCACGGCGCCTACCTGATGACCGAAGGCATGGGGCACATGGCCCAGGCCTGGCGGGATGCTTCCGGCATCACAGGGTCTTACGCATTCAATCCCGACCGAAGCGTCACGGCCACGGGCACGATGAGCGGCTCGGTGAACAGCCAGCTCGGCAAGGTCGTCGTCCTGATCGATGACGGCCTCGACCAGCCCGACAATGACGAAGCAAAGCGCTTCTACAAGTATGCGCGCCCCTACCTCTGGGACAACAACGTCAAGATGGCCCCGGGCGTCAACTACACCGGTCCCAGCGTCGGTTCCTCCGACTTCGTCAGCGGCCACACCGTGGGCGCCTGGCGCCGGGCGGCCAGCATGGCCTACGCCATGCCGGAACGCTTCCAGGAGTTCTATGCCCGCGCGATGATCCATGGGCAATCCCGCGTCTGGGGTGGCGCGCACTCTCCGCTGGCCTCGATCGGCGGACGCATGTCGGGACTCGCCATCGCGGCCGCCAACCTCTACAGCTCGGAGAATCCCGACCTGAAACAGGAACTGCGCAACCCCGACATCACCGCCCAAGCCAAGCGCGAAGCACGCGAACAGGCCCTGACGGTCATGCAGGCCCGTGCCGGCACCACCACGTGGCGTGAGTTCTACGATTATCTGCATGCCGGTCAGAACACGGATCCGGCTGGCCAGGACTACGATCGCTTCGCGGACCACGGCAAGAACAAGGCTGCGTTCCTGGAAGGCATGAACTATGGCATGACGGACCAGATCATCCACCCCACGGATCTTGCCGCAGTCGTACCCAAGGGCGCCGAGGTCCTGATAGAAACCCGTTACCCCTACCTGACTTCCGAGCAACGCCGCGTCGTGCTCAAGACGACGGCCTTCCCCTCGGGCTACCCCGTCATGACGGATGAGGAAGGCTGGGGCCGCCTGAACATGTTCGCCGCAGGCGACGGCTATGGACAGTTCAACGGCCTGGTCACCATCGACATGGATTCGTCGCTCGGCACTTTCGCCACCTACGACATCTGGCGTAACGACATTTCCGGTGAAGGCAAGCTGGTCTTCAACGGGGATGGCACGCTGAAGCTCGGCGGGCGCAACGCCTACAGCGGCGGCACGCTGATCAATGGCGGTGCGCTGGAAGCCGCCTCGGCCTCCGCGTTGGGCAGCGGCAGCGTGCAGGTGAACGGCGGCACCCTGATCGTCAGTGCCGGTGCACCGCTGGAGGTCGGCAACAACTACACGCAAAGCGCCGGCGCCCACCTTGAAGTCGTGATCGGTGCGGACGACCAGGTCGGCGTGCAAGTGAAGAACACCGCAAAAATCGAAGGCGGCACCCTGCACGTGAAGTTCGCCCCTGGCTATCAACCCATCGCCGGCACGACGCTCAGGATCATCAGCGCGGGCAGGATGGAAGGCGACTTCTCCAAGGTGACGGTGGACAACTGGAACGTCCTGTCGGTTTTCACCCCCACCGGCATTTCGGTGGATCTGGCGGAGCCGAAATAAGGTTGGCGCAGGCATCGCGCGGCAATCCCACCGCCTTTGATCCGTGAGGCAGGTCAACGCCGCGCACCCGACATCAACGCATGGCATTCCCGGGTACCGCATACCCTTGCGGTGCCCGGGAATTTTTCTTTCCCGAAGAATCCGCTATCCTCGGCCCCATCGCATGCCGAACCGAGTGTTTCTTCCATGGCCGATGACGCGCCGACCCTCCCCCCCGACACCTTCGCCACCCGCCTCGCCACCCTGCGTGCCCGCATCGACGCCGCCTGCGTGCGCCACGGCCGCAACCCGGCCGACGTCGCCCTGCTCCCCGTCAGCAAGACCTTCGGCCCGGACCTCATCCGCGAAGCCACCCGCCTGGGCCTGAAGCGCTTCGGCGAAAACAAGGTGCAGGAGATCCGCGACAAGGCCGAACCGCTGGCCGATTGCGGCATCGATTGGGTGGTGATCGGCCACCTGCAGACCAACAAGGCACGCGACGTGGCGCGCCTGGCCGCCGAGGTGCAATCGCTGGACCGGCTGGAACTGGCGCAAGCGCTGGACCGCCGCCTGCAGCAGGAAGGCCGCGCGCTGGATGTGCTGTTGCAGGTGAAGACGTCCGACGAGGAAACCAAGTCGGGCCTGGCGCCCGCCGACGCGCCCGCGCTGCTGCGCGAACTGGCCAGACTGGACACCCTGCGCGTGCGCGGGCTGATGACGTTGGCCGTCAACTCGGATGACGAGGCTGCCGTGCGCACATGCTTTGCCAGCCTGCGCACGTTGCGCGACCAGCTGCGGCAGGATGCCCCCGCCGGCATCACGCTGGACCGCCTGTCCATGGGCATGAGCGGCGACTTCGAACTGGCCATCGCCGAAGGCTCGACCGAGGTGCGCATCGGCTCGGCGCTGTTCGGCGCGCGCAGCTACGCCTGACATCGCATCGCCGCGCCGCCCCACGCGGCGCGGCGGCCCTTTTTACCGATAGACCAAATCCCGCAACGTCAGGCTGATCGCCGGGATCGTCGTGATGAAGACCAGGCACACCAGGATCACCGCCACGAAGGGCAACAGGCTGCCGATGATCCGGTCCAGCGATATTCGCGCCACCGCGCAGGCCGCGAACAGGTTCACCCCGAATGGCGGCGTGATCATGCCCAGCGCCAGGTTCACCACCATGATGAGCCCGAAGTGCACGGGGTCGATGCCGAAGAACATCGCCACCGGCGCCAGGATCGGCGCCAGCACGATGATGGCCGCCGAGGTCTCGATGAACATGCCGATCAGGAACAACGCCACGTTCACGCCCAGCAGGAACCATATCGGCGAGGTCAGCGTTTCCTTCAGGTAGTTGCCGATGTCGTTCGGCACGCCCGCGCGGGTGATCAGGAAGGCAAAGAGCCCGGCGTTGGCAATGATGAACATGATCACCGCCGACGAGACCGCCGACTTCTTCAGGACGGGAAACAGGTCCTTCAGGCCGATCTCGCGGTAGACGCAGGTGCCCACGAAGAGCGCATAGACCACCGCCACGGCGGAGGCCTCGGTGGGCGTGAAGATGCCCCCGTAGATGCCGCCCAGGATGATGACGGGCATCATCAAGGCCCAGAACGCAAGGCGTGACGAGCGCCAGAGCGACAGGCGGCCTTCGCCGTCGTTCTTGCCCCAGCCACGGATCTTGCAGGTCACCCACACGAAGCCCATCAATGCCAGGCAGACGAAGATGGCCGGGCCGATGCCTGCGATGAACAGCTCGCCAATCGACACTTCCGCCGACACGCCGTAAAGGATCATGGGAATGGACGGCGGCATGATCACGCCCAGCTCGGCGCTGGTCGCCTGCAGCGAGGCCGCGTACGGCGTGGGATAGCCATGCTTGATCAGCGCGGGAATCAGGATGGCGCCCACCGCGAAAGTGGTGGCCACCGACGAGCCCGACACCGCCGCGAAGATCATGCAGGTCAATACACAGGTCATCGGCAGGCCGCCCTGCACGCCGCCCACGATGGACTTGGCGAACTCCACGAGACGACGCGAGATGCCGCCCGTCTCCATGAGATTGCCCGCCAGGATGAAGAAGGGAATGGCCGCCAGGGGAAACTTGTTGATCGCGCCGAAGATTTCCTTCACGGACAACAGCATGTTGGCGTCCACGACGTGGATGCCGAGGATCGCCGACAGCCCGATGGACACCGCCACCGGAATCGTCAGCGCGAAACACAGCACCATGCTGATCAGCATCGCTGTAGACATGTCCTGCCTCCTCCAGGCCGTGGCCTTGCCGCGGCGCTATTGCGCGTTTTCGAGCTCGCGATTGATGGGGTCCAGCCACTGGCCGACGATGCCGAACAGCGACACGACGCCGCCCACGGGCACGGCCAGGTAGGCCCAGAACATGGAGATGCTTTCCAGCCCGGCGATGGTCTGCACGCTGCCTCGACGGGCGTAGTCCCAGCCCACCACGATGAACACCAGCGACAGCGCGATGCCAGCCAGCGCCACCACGGCATCCAGGCCGCGCCCCACCCCGCGCGGCGTCCAGCGGCGCAGCACGTCCACGCTGATCATGGCGCCCACGCGATAGGCCTTCGGGATGCCCAGGAAGACCATCCAGATGAGCGAGAAGCGGATGAGCACTTCGGTCCACTCGGTGGTCTGCTCCAGCACGAAGCGGGCGATCACCTGGTAGAAGCCCAGGCCCGCGGCCAGGGCCAGCATCAGGCAGGCCAGCACCAACGCCGTCTGCGTGACGACGTTTTCCACTGCCAGGAATTGCCGTTTCATGGTCGACACCTTGCAAGGAGGCGGCCCCGGCCGGCACCCGCCGTCCGGAGCATGAGGCCGGCCGCGCCCAGTCCAGGCACGGCCGGAGGACTTACTGGACGTTGCGGATCTCGTCCAGCTTGTCCTGGCCGAACTGCTTGGCGAACTGCTTGTAGACGTCCGCCAGCGCAGCCTGGTAGGCCGTCTTGTCCACGTCAGTGACGATCTGCATGCCGTTCTTCTGCAAGGCGGCGACGGCCTCCCTTTCGTCCTTGTCCACGCGCGCGCGGTTGGCGGCGATGCCGGCCTTGGCCGCCTCCTGGAAGGCATTCTGGTCTTCCGCCGACAGGCCCTTCCACGCGTCCATGCTCATCAGCACCACGCAGGGCGAAAACACGTGGCCGGTCAGGCTCATGTATTTCTGCACCTGGTCGAGCTTGTTGGACTGGATGATGGACAGCGGGTTTTCCTGCCCGTCCACCGTGCCCTGCTGCAAGGCCGTGAAGACCTCGGTGAAGGACATGGGCGTGGGAATGATGCCGAAGGCCTTGTAGGCCTGGATGTGCACCGGATTCTCCATGGTGCGCATCTTCAGGCCCTTCAGGTCGGCCGGCGCATTCACCGCGCGACGGCTGTTGGTCATGTGACGGAAGCCGTTGTCACACCAGCCCAGCGCCTTCATGCCCTTGGGCTCGAACTGCGACAGCATCTTCTGGCCGATGGGGCCGTCCAGCACCTTGCGCGCGTGGTCGTAATCGCGGAACAGGAAGGGCACGTCCAGGATGCGCGCCTCGGGCACGAAGTTGGGCACCGGTCCGGTGGACGACAGCGTGAGCTCCTGCGTGCCCAGCTGCACGGCCTCGATGGCCTCGCGTTCGCCGCCCAGGGCGCCCGCGTGGAAGCCCTGGATCTGGTAGCGGCCGTTGGTCAGGCGCTTCACCTCATCGGCGAATTTATGCACCAGGTCGCCGTAGTGGGAGTTCTCCGCCACGGTGGTGCTCATGCGCATCTGCTTGGGCTTGTCCTGGGCCGAGACCTGGGCGGCAAACAGCGCCGACAAAGCCACCAGCCAGAGTCCTGCGGGTTTCTTATGCATGATTCGTCTCCGTTGTTGTCATGGCGCCTGAGCCGCGCGCGCGAGGTGCTGCTGGGGTGTTGCTAGGCGGTGCGTCCTCCATCCACCGGCAGTTCCACGCCGGTGAGCAGGCTGGCAGCGTCCGATGCCAGGTAGACCGCCGCGCCCGCGATGTCCTCGGGCGTGGACAGCCTGCCCAGCGGGATGTTGGCGGTGATCTTGGCGCGGTTCTCGGGCGTGTCGCTCATGCCCATGAAATGCTCGATGAGGCCGGTGGCGCCCATGACGGGCAGGATGGCGTTGACGCGGATGGCCTCCGGTCCCAGTTCGATGGCCATCGAGCGGGTCAGCGTGTTCACCGCGCCCTTGGTGCCGTTGTACCAGGTGAGGCCGGGGCGCGGCTTCACGCCCGCGGTCGAGCTGACGTTGATGATGCAGCCGCCCTTGCCGCGCTTGCGCAGGTGCGGGATCAGCGACTTGGCGGTCAGATAGATGGACTTCACGTTCACCGCATAGACCAGGTCGAAGGTGGCCTCGTCCACGTCCAGCATGGGTTGGCTGCGGTGGGTGGTGCCCGCGTTGTTCACCAGGATGTCGGGCACGCCGAAGGTATCGAGGGTGTGCTGGATCATTTTCTCGACGTCGGCGCCCTTGCTCACGTCGCAGCCGACGAAGTTGGTGTCGGCGCCCAGTTCGCGCGCCAGCTTCTCCACGGTCTCGGGCTTGATGTCGGCCAGCACCACCTTGGCGCCTTCGCGCACATAGGCCCGTGCGATGCCTTCGCCGAAACCGCCGCCCGCGCCGGTCACGATCGCGATTTTTCCCTTCAGTGCTGCCATGCCTCTTCTCCTGTCTGGTGATGTCTCAATGGACTATCTTCGTGCTGCGCACTCAGGTGTGCCCGCTTGGGGCGGCCCGGCGCGCTCACGCGTAGTGGTGAACGATGGTCTTGGTGATGCTCATTTCTTCCAATGCCAGCAGGCCCTTCTCGCGCCCGTGGCCGCTCTTGCCGAATCCACCGAAGGGCAGTTCCACCCCGCCGCCGGCGCCATAGCAATTGATGTAGACCTGGCCGCTGTCGATGCCGTGCGCCACGCGCTGCTGGCGGCCGCCGTTCTCGGTCCAGACGCCTGCCACCAGGCCATAGTCGGTGCCATTGGCCAGCGCGATGGCGTCGGCCTCGTCCTCGAAGGGCAGCGCGGCCAGCACCGGACCGAACACTTCTTCCCTGGCCAGCATGTGGTCCCGCGGTACGTCCGCGAAGAAGGTCGGCGCGACATAGAAGCCGCCCTCGGGCAGGCCCTTGTCCAGCTCGCCCTGCGCGGCGATGCGCGCGCCCGCGCCCTGCGCGTTCTCGATGAAGCGGCGCACACGGCCCAGCTGGCACGCATTGATGAGCGGGCCGCAATCCAGGTCGTCGGCCTGCACGCCGGTGCGCAGCGCGCGGAAGCGCCCGGCCACGCGGGCCACCACGTCGGCATAGATGTCCCGCTGCACCAGCAGCCGCGACCCCGCCGAGCAGGTCTGGCCGGCGTTCTGGATGATGCCGTTGACGATGGCGGGAATCGCGCGGTCCAGGTCCGCGTCGGCGAACACGACCTGCGGCGACTTGCCGCCCAGCTCCAGCACGCACTTCACATGGTTGCGCGCGGTTTCCTGCTGCACCAGCGTGCCCACCTGGGGCGAGCCCGTGAACGACACGAAGTTCACGCGCGGGTGCGAGATGAGCGCCGCGCCGGCGGTCTGGCCGTAGCCCGGCACCACGTTGAAGACGCCATCGGGCAGGCCGGCCTGCGTGGCCAGTTCCGCCACGCGCAGGATCGTCAGGCTGGCGTCCTCGGCCGGCTTGATGACCGAGACATTGCCCATGGCCAGCGCCGCGCCCACCGAGCGGCCCAGGATTTGCGCCGGATAGTTCCACGGGATGATGTGGCCGACCACGCCGAAGGGCTGGCGCACCAGGTTCACGCCATAGCCGCGCTGGTAGGGGATGACGTCGCCATGGATCTTGTCGGCGGCGCCGCCATAGAACTCGAAATAGCGCGCCAGCAGCTTGATGTCGTTGCGCGCGGTCGTCATGACCTTGCCGCAGTCGCGCGACTCCAGCCCCGACAGTTCGTCGGCATGGTCGGTGATGAGCTCGGCCAGCCGCGACAGGATCCTGCCCCGCTCGGTCGCGGTCGCAGCCCCCCAGGGGCCGGCCAGCGCGGCGCGCGCGGCCTGCACGGCCAGGTCGATATCGCCCGCCTGCCCGTCGGCGATCACGCCGATCTCCTCGCCCGTGCCGGGGTCGATCACCGGGATCGTCTTGCCCGACTGGGGATGCTGCCACTTGCCGCCGATGTACACCATGCCTTCCATGTCCGCTCCGTTGCGATGCGTGGGTGGCGGCCCGTGGCCGCCGGGGGATTCAGGCGCCCGAGGCGATGACCGCCGCCACCGCGCGGCCGACCTCGACCGTGCTGGCCTTGCCGCCCAGGTCACGCGTGCGCGGTCCGTCGGCCAGCACGGTCTCGATGGCGGACAACACCGTCTTCGCCGCCTCGGCGTGCCCCAGGAAGTCCAGCATGAGCGAGGCGCTCCAGATCTGGCCGATGGGGTTGGCGATGCCCTTGCCCGCGATGTCCGGCGCCGAGCCGTGCACCGGCTCGAACAGGGACGGAAAGGCTCGCTCGGGATTCAGGTTGGCCGACGGCGCGATGCCGATGGTGCCCGTGCACGCGGGCCCCAGGTCCGACAGGATGTCGCCGAACAGGTTGGACGCCACCACCACGTCGAACCAGTCGGGGTGCTGCACGAAGTGCGCCGTCAGGATGTCGATGTGGTACTTGTCCCAGCGCACGTCCGGATACTGCGTGGCGATATCGGCCACGCGCTCGTCCCACCAGGGCATGGAGATGGAGATGCCGTTGGACTTGGTGGCCGCCGTCAGGTGCTTGCCGCGTTTCTGCGCCAGCTCGAAGGCGTACTTCAGGACGCGGTGCGCACCGTGCCGGGTGAAGACGCTTTCCTGGATGACCACCTCGCGGTCGGTGCCTTCGAAGAGCCTGCCGCCGCTGTTGGAATACTCCCCTTCGGTGTTCTCGCGCACGATCAGGAAATCGATGTCGCCAGGCTTGCGGTCCGCCAGCGGCGAACGCACGCCGGGCATCAGCTTCACGGGACGCAGGTTGATGTACTGGTCGAAGCGGCGGCGGAACATGAGCAGCGAGCCCCACAGCGCAATATGGTCCGGCACGATTTCGGGCCAGCCCATCGCGCCGAAGAAAATGGCCTCGTGCCTGCCGATCTGGTCTTCCCAGTCGGGCGGCACCATCGCGCCTTCGCGGGCGTAGCGCTGCGAATTCCAGTCGAATTCGTCGAACTGGAAACCGATGCCGAAACGCGTGGCCACGGCATCCAGCGCGCGCAGTCCTTCCGGCATGACTTCCGTGCCGATGCCGTCGCCGGCGATCACGGCGATCCTGTGCTTCGTACCCACTTCGTCTCCTCGCGTCCGGCGTGTGCACCGTGACTTGTTATACAAATTCGTCATACAATTTGCGCATGGTGCCAGACGCGCCCGGCCGCACGTAACCGGAATAACCCTAGGGTCCCGCCGTGCCGGCAGGCGCGCGCCGCACCGCTACCAAGGAAAACGCATGAGCCTGGACACCGCGCGCCCTGCTCCGTCCGACCAAGGCACCCTGGCCGACCAGGTCACCGCCGCATTGCGGCAAGCCATCCACGATGGCCAGTACCCCGTGCACTCCAACCTGCCCACCGAGGCCGTGCTGACGCAACGCCACGGAGTGAGCCGCACCGTCGTGCGAGAAGCCATCTCGCGGCTGCGCGTCGACGGCCTGGTCGGCACGCGCCAGGGCAGCGGCACGGTCGTGCTGGGGGCCAATCCCAACGTGCCCTTCCGCATCGACCTGGACATGCGCGGTTCGGCGGACCACGCCATCTATGTGCTGGAGCTGCGCCGCAGCGTCGAGGCCGAGATGGCCGCGCTGGCCGCGCAACGCCGCAGCCGCGCCGAGGCCGCCGCCATCTGGCGCGCGCTGGAAGCCATCGCCCAGGCCACCCGCCAGGGCCGCGACGGCGTGAAGGAAGACATCGCCTTCCACATGGCCATCGCACAGGCCAGCGGCAACCCGCTTTTCCCCTCCATGCTGCGCTTCCTGGGCCACCTGCTGACGGACACCATGCACCTGACGCGGGGCCACGAGGCGCAATACCCGCGCAAGGCGCAGAAGGTCATCGCCGAGCACACCGCGCTTGCGCAGTCCATCCAGGATGGCGACGCCGTCGCGGCACGGCGCGCGGCCAGCACCCATATGCGCAACACCGACACGCGTATCCGCGCGGCCATGCAGGAACACGCCAGCGCAGCGGCGGGCGACGCGCCCCGTTCCCCTGCGCGCCCCACCCCAAGCAGAAGGAAACAGGAGACCCACCCATGAAAGTGCTCGTGACCGGCAGCAGCGGTTTTCTTGGACAGCGTTTCATCGAGGCCTTGCTGGCGCGCCGGGACATCCCGGATGGGCGTGGCGGCGCCGGGCCCGTCACCGAGATCCTGGCGCTGGACCAGGGTCCAGGCGCCCTGCAGGACACGCGGGTGCGCGACATCCAGGCCGACATCGCCGATGCCGCGCAATTGCGTGACCTGATGACGCCCGACCTCGTTGGCATCGCCCACCTGGCCGGCGTGGTCAGCGGCACGGCCGAAGCCGACTTCGACCTGGGCATGCGCGTGAACCTGGACGGCACCCGCACGCTGCTGGAGGCGGCGCGCGGCCTGGGCCGTCCCATTCCCTTCCTGTTCTCCAGCTCGCTGGCCGTGTACGGCGGCGACCTGCCGGAGGTGGTCGACGACGACACCCGCCCCGACCCGCAGTCCTCCTACGGCATCCAGAAACTCATCGGCGAACTGCTGGTGGCCGACTACACGCGCAAGGGCTACATCGACGGCCGCAGCGTGCGCATTCCCACCGTGTCGGTGCGCCCCGGCCTGCCCAATGGCGCGGCATCCAGCTTCGCCAGCGGCATCATCCGCGAGCCCATGGCGGGCGAGCGCGCCATCTGTCCCGTGGACCCCGGCACGCCCTTGTGGCTGGCGGCCACCGACCGCGCGGTGGAAGCGCTGGTGCACGCGTTCCTGCTGCCGGGCGGCAAACTGGGCAAGGCACGCAGCATCAACCTGCCCGGCCTGACGGTCACGGCGGGCGAAATGGTGGACACGCTGCGCGAGCTGGCGGGCGATGCCGTGGCCGACCGCATCGACTGGCAGCCCGACACGCGCATCAAGGCCATCGTCGACACCTGGCCCGCGCGCATCGACACCAGCCGCGCCCAGGCGCTGGGCTTTGCCCCGCCCGGCACCGGCGCCGAACTGGTGGCCGACTATGTGCGCACGCAGGCCCCCGCGGCCTGACCCCGCCCGACACCGAAGGAGACACCGCCATGCTGCTGGGCTGCATCGCCGATGATTTCACCGGGGCCAGCGATCTGGCCAACACGCTGGCGCGTGCCGGCATGGCCACGACGCAGTTCGTGGGCGTGCCGCCCGACGCCTCGCCCGACACCTGCGAGGCTGGCGTGGTCGCGTTGAAGACGCGCTCCATTCCTGCCGACGAAGCCGTGGCCCAGTCGCTGGCCGCCTTGCGCTGGCTGCGTGCCCAGGGCTGCCGCCAGTTCCTGTTCAAGTATTGCTCCACCTTCGATTCCACCCCGGCAGGCAACATCGGCCCGGTGGCCCTGGCGCTGCTGGACGCGCTGAACGCGCCCGGCGCCTTCGTCTGCCCGGTCTTTCCCGCCACGGGCCGCACGCTCTACATGGGCCACCTGTTCGTGGGCGACAGGCTGCTGTCGGAATCCGGCATGCAACGGCATCCGCTCACGCCCATGACCGACCCGGACATCCGCCGCTGGCTGGGCCGCCAGATCGAGGGTGAAGCCGGCCTGGTGCGCCACGACGCCGTTCGGCGCGGCAGTGCCGCGATCGGCGAGGCGTGGCGCGACGAGGTGGCGGCCGGCCGCAGGCTCGTGGTGGTCGACGCCATCACCGACGACGACCTGCGCGCCATCGGACATGCCGCGCGCGGCCACGCGCTGATCACCGGCGGCTCGGGCATTGCGCTGGGACTGCCCGAGAACTTCCGCGCGCAAGGCCTGCTGTCCGGCGAACGGCTCGCCTTCGAGCCATTGCTGGGGCCCGCCGCAGTGCTGTCCGGCTCCTGCTCGAGCATGTCGCTGCGGCAGGTGGACGACTATCGCCAGGACCATCCCTCGCTGGCGGTCTCGCCCGATGCGCTGCTTTCCGGCACACTGACCGTGGAAACGGCGCTGGCCTTCGCGCGCAAGCACCTGGCCGACGCCCCGCTGATCTATTCCAGCGCCGACCCCGACAGCGTCGCCCGCGCCCAGGCCGCCCATGGCCGCGACCGCGCGGCACAGGCCGTGGAAGCCTTCTTCGGCGAACTCGCGGCGCAGCTGATCCAGGCCGGCGTCACGCGCCTGGCCGTCGGCGGCGGCGAAACCTCGGGTGCGGTGGTGGGCGCGCTGTCGCTGCGCCAGCTCGCCATCGGCCCCGAGATCGACCCGGGCGTGCCCGTGCTGTCCGCCTGCCCCGCCCTGGCCGGGCCGCAAGGCATCCGGCTGGCCTTGAAAAGCGGCAACTTCGGCACGCCGGATTTCTATCGCAAGGCCCTGCGGCAGATGTCGCACGCCGCCCCCCACCCCTGATTCTGCTGGAGCCCTGCCATGCCCCGCTTCTCCGCCAACCTCGGTTTCCTCTGGCCCGACCTGCCGCTGCCGGCACGCATCGAGGCCGCGGCCCGGGCAGGCTTCAAGGCCATCGAATTGCATTGGCCTTATGACACACCGGCGGACGAAGTGCGCGCCCGCTGCGAGCAGCTTGGCCTGACCCTGCTGGGCGTGAACACGGTGGTGGGAGACGGCGGACGCGGCGAGTTCGGGCTGGGCGCGCTGCCCGGGCGCGAAGCCGATTTCCAGGCCGCCGTCGACCAGGCCATCGCCTGGAGCGTGGCAGCAGGCGGCCAGTCCATCCACGCCATGGCGGGCATCGTGCCCCCGGGCTCGCGCCCGCTCGCCACCGACACATTCGTGCGCAACCTGGGGCTGGCGGCCGACAAGGCCGCCGAGCACGGCCTGACGCTGCTGCTGGAACCCATCAACCCGCGCGACAAGCCCGGCTATTTCTACTCCCGCGTGGCCGAGGCCGACACGATCATCGACTACGTCGGCAAGGACAACGTGCGCCTGATGTTCGACGCCTATCACGTGGGCGTGACCGAGGGCGACGTGCTGACCAGGCTGGCGCGGCACCTGCCGCGCATCGGGCACGTGCAGATCGCCGCCGTGCCCAGCCGGGCCGAGCCGGATGAAGGCGAGCTGCGCTACGAGATCCTCTTCGAACAGCTGGACGCGCTGGGCTACGCGGGCTGGGTGGGCTGCGAATACAAGCCGCGCGGCGACACCGACGCGGGGCTGGCATGGTTCGGCAAGATGGGCCTCAGTCCTTGACCGCTGGGCCATGCCCCGCGCAACCCGCATGCCCTGCCTCGCAACTGCCGTGCGCAGGCAACTGGCCTACCGCGTCATCCAGCTTGAAGACCGACACCAGGTCACGCACCTGCGCGGCATCCAGCCCACGCGGGTTCATGCCGCGCAGCAACAGGAAGAGCTTGGCGGTTTCCTCCAGCTCCTCGGTGGCGAAGACCGCCGCCTCCAGGTCCGCGCCAGCCACCACCGGGCCATGGTTGGACAGCAGCACCGACGCGTACTTGCCCGCCAGACCCCGGATGGCTTCCGCCACGGCGGGATCGCCGGGACGGTAGTACGGCAGCAATGCCGTGCGGCCCACGCGCATCAGGTAATAGGGCGTGAGCGGCGGCAGCACGTCGCGCGGGTCGATGCCCGGCAACATGGAAATCGCCACCGAATGCGTGGAATGCAGGTGCACCACGGCGCGCGCGCCATCGCGCGTGTCGTACAAGGCCGTGTGCAGCGGAATCTCCTTGGTCGGCGCATCACCCGACAGCAGGCGCCCCTGCGCGTCCAGGCGCGACAGCCGCGCCGGGTCCAGGAAACCCAGCGAGGCATTGGTGGGGGTGACGAGCCAGCCGCCATCTTCCAGGCGATAGCTGATGTTGCCCGATGAGCCGGGCGTCAGGCCCCGCTCGAAGAGCGAGCGGCCATAACGGCAGATGGCTTCCCGCAGGAGGGTCTCGTTGGCGGCCATGCGTGTTGTCTCCGTGGACGTTGCCGGGCCCGTCATTGTGCGCCTGGCATGACGGCTCGCACAATGCGGCACCCGGCAGGCGGATCAAGGCGTGGTGATCTGCCGGATGCTCTCGGCCACCGCCTTGGGCTCGAAGACCTTCTTCCAGTCCGGCGCGAACAGCTCGCGCTTGGCGATCTCCACCGCCTTGATGGCCGCGTCCGACATGCGCGCGTGAGGCCCCATCAGCCCGAACTGCATCGCGGTCAGCACCGTCATGTGCCCCAGGATGAAATCGTGCGCGGCCTGCTCCGGCACGCCGCGCCGCACGGCCTCCTGCGTCGCCTCGCGCATGATGGCGATGCAGGTCGCGCCGATGGTCTCGGACAGCACCGGCTCCAGGATCGCCATGTGCTCCACCGTGACGCGGTGCGCGCGCATCACCGGCGCGTACATGCGCCGCGCCACGTCCTCGGCCAGCGCATAGTGCGCGTCGGGCCCGCGCATCAGCGAGCACACGATGTGCTGCTTGGCGGCCACGCCGCCGAAGTAGTCCTGCTTGGCCTCGGGCGTCACCTCGTCATTGAAGAGCGGCGGGTGGCACGGATGCGCCACGAAGATCGTCAGGTCTTCGCGTTCCGGCAATTCGCCCGCGAACGGCGCCGCGGCATCCAGCGCGATCAGGATGGCGCCCGGCTTGTAAAGACTCTCCTGCTGCGCGGTGATGCGGCCGATCAGGTTGTCGGGAATGGCCAGGATCACCACGTCGGCCTGCCGCAATGCCGCCTCGGCCTCGACGCACGTGATGTCCAGCTCGCGCAGCCGCTGGCGGCCCGCCTCGCTGACTTCGATATGGCTTACCTGGTACGGCGCGCCCTTCAGGTTGGCGGATACGCGATAGCCCATCTTGCCGCCCGCGCCCACGATGGCGATGTGTTGCATGCTTGTCTCCTCGTCCTTGTGTGTGTTGTGCTTCACCCCGCCACGCGCGGCATGCCCGCCCGCACGTCGCCGAAGAATCCTTCTCCGCCCATCTGCCCCCCCTTCAGCGCCACCTGCAGGCCTGGCGCGCCGTCCCTCGGTTCGCAGGCCTCGCACAGCGGCACGCCCGGCGCGAAGGCCGCATGCAGGCGCAGGGCCGAGATGCCCATGGCCTGCATCACCTGTCCCGAGGTGTCGCCGCCGGCCACCGCCACCCGCTGCAGGCCCGCCCCCTGCGCGGCGGCGCGCAGGGCGATGCCCAACGCCTGGCCCACGCGGGCCAGGGCATCGGCCTCGTCCAGGCCGCGCGCGCGCAGCACGGAGCGGAACTGCGTGATCGCCGGATCATCCGGTCCCTGCGCCGTATAGGCCAGCACGCTGCGCCCGCCTGACAAGGCGGCCAGCATGCGCGCGCCCAGCGCGGCACCGCTGGCGGCCACGTCGTCCAGCAGGGTCTCCGGCGCCACGCGCAGGCAGGCGAAGCCATCCTGCCCCGCCTGCGTGATCTGCGCGGCGGTGACCGGCGAGCAACTGCCCGACACCGCCGCGATGGCCTGCACCCGCGACGCCCGGCCGGGCGGTGGCGCGCCGGGCCGGGCCAGTCCGCCGGTCTCGCGCCAGGCGGCGATCAAGCCGTACTCCACGCCCGACGAGCCCACGCAGAACAGGGGATGCCCGGGCTGCGCGCAGGCCGCCTGCCACAGCAGGCGGCCTGCCGAGGCCAGCGTCGCCTCGTCCAGCACGTCCATCAGCAGGATCTCGTGGTCCGCCATCGCTCGGGCATGGCGCGCCCTGGCGTCCGGCCGCGTCGCCTCGGTGAAATCGAAGAGGCCGCCACGCAAGGTCGTCTGCGCGGCCAGGTGCCGCAGCAGGTCGGCTTCCGCCATCGGGGTGACGGGATGCGCGGCCATGGTGGGATGGCGGTCGATGCGCCAGACGCGCTCGCCGCCAGACGCGTACAGATGACCGAAAGCGGTGTAGCGGCGCAAGGCAGGCGCGCCCACGATGACCGGCGTCGCGCGCGGCACGGGCGAGGGAAACGCCGCCCGGCCCAGTTCGATGGCCCGGCCGATGCTGCCCAAGGCGGGCGAGGAGTCGAAGGTGGAACAGACCTTGTAGTGCACGAGCGGCGCGCCTGAGGCGGCCAGTGCCGCGTACGCCGCTGGCAGATGCGCGTCCATCCAGGCCGGCCCCTGGCTGCGGCTCACGCCGGCCAGGCCGATCGCCGCATAGCGCCCCCGCGCCGCCGCCAGCGCCCGTGCGTCCGGCGTACGCAGGAACAGCAGGGTCGGCGCGCCCTGCACGGCCAGGGCCTGCATGGCATCGGTGGAGCCCGTGAAGTCATCGCCCAGGAATGCCAGGGCGGGCGCCTCGGCATCGGAAGGCATCGAGAAGGACGACTGGGACACGTCGCCCCTCACTTGCCGAAGAAATCAAGCGCCTGGCGCAGCGCCGCGTTGCCGACGGCAGCCTCCTGCACGGCTTGTCCGCGCGCTGCCGCCTGCCAGGCCGCGCGCACGCTCTCCACCCCCGCGGCAATGCCGCCCGGATGCGCCACGATGCCGCCGCCGCAGGTGTAGATGAGATCGTCGCTGCCCAGGGCACGATAGGTGTCCGCGGCCTGCCCCGCCCACTGCCCCGAAGAAAACACGGGCATGGCCGCGTAGCCCGGCAGCCCCTCCGAGAACAGCGGCTCGGCCAGCGCCCTGGCCGATGCGATCACCGATTCATCGGGCTCCGAGAACTTGTTGCGCAAGCCGTTCACATGCATGTGGTCAGCGCCCGCCAGCCGCCACAACACCTGCCAGGCGGCATAGTCGAAACCCAGGGCCGGATGGCGGCTGAGGTAACCCCAGCCATTGCGATGCGCGTGGATGGGCAGCGCGCAATGGCGCCGCAGGTAGGCCAGCCCAGCCAGCCCGATGCTGTTCACGCTGACCATCACGCACGTGCCTTCATGCGCCAGCACCGTATCGTGGTGGCGCCGCATGGCGTCCAGGTCGTCGGTGATGTTGAAGGCCACCATCGGCTTCTTGCCCGTGCGCGCGGCATGGTCGTTGACCACGCGCATCACGGCATGCACCCGCGCCTCGAACGGACAGTGCGGCCCGTCGGCCTGCAACTCGTCGTCCTTGATGAAGTCGATGCCGCCTTCGCACAGCGTCGCCACCATCGCCGCCGTCTGCTCGGGCGACAGCCCCACGCTGGGCTTGATGATCGTGCCCA
The DNA here is from genome assembly GCF_900089455.2 of Orrella dioscoreae. Taxonomy (NCBI): domain Bacteria; kingdom Pseudomonadati; phylum Pseudomonadota; class Betaproteobacteria; order Burkholderiales; family Alcaligenaceae; genus Orrella; species Orrella dioscoreae. The sequence goes on along the minus strand of NZ_LT907988.1, from coordinate 413,962 downwards.
CCAGCGGACCCGCGCGCACGCCCGCCAGCCGCCGCGTGCCCGTCACGCCAAACTGCGGCCCCGGATAGCGCGCCGCATAGCCGTCAGGCAGATTCAGCGTCAGCAGGCGCAGCCCCGTCACGTCGCGCAGCTCGAACAGATTGCCCGCCACCGTCGCCATCAGGTTGGGCAGGGAACAGCCGAAGTTCTCCTCGCTCCAGGACAGCTCGATGAGCGCCCGCCGCACCGGCACATCGCCCGCGCGGCGGGCCGTGGGCAGGCTGGCGTGCGGGGCGCCCTCCACTTCCTGCACCGACTCCACGACGGCATCGCAACGCGCGGCCCGCGCCTCGACCTCCGGCGCCAGCCGCACGAAGGTGCCGGTGGACTGCTCGCCGGCGATGGTCTCGGCCACCTTGCGCGGGTCTGCCGGGGTTTCCAGCCAATAGCGGGCACGCAGCCGCGTATTGGGGGCCTTGCCGCTGGAGAGGATGCTGCCGGATTTCGTCATGTCATCAGACCAGTTGGTTGATGCCGCGCCCGTGCTGGCTCGCAACAGGATGAAAGGATCGCTTTTGCCGCCGGACCGCCCCTGTCAGGCTCGCTTGCGGACGGCGCGTCCCGCCGGCACGCACGCCTGGGTCGACTGCTGATACAAGCGGTTGGCCCGCGTCAGGTGATCGGTCATGGCGCGCGCGGCGCCGTCGGGGTCGCCCGCCGCCACGCTGTCGTAGATGGCCTGGTGCTCGGCCAGGGTCTGCTGCTCGGCGCCCGGCGTCTGCACCAGCGCCACGTGATAGCGCGCCAGCCACTCGTACATGGCCACGCTGACGGCCGTGAAGATCGGATTGCCGGAGATGTCGGCCAACTGCTGGTGAAAGGCCTTGTCCGCCTGCAGGAAGCGCTGGCCGTCATCCGCCGCCGCGGCCTGCAGACGGAGGTTGTCGCGCAGCGCCGCCAACTGGGGCTCGGTGGCGCGCTCGGCCGCGCGGCGCACCATGCCGACCTCGAAGAACTGGCGCGCATCCTTCAGGTAGGCCAGGTTGGCTTCCGAGCCTGCCAGCATGTGGTCCCCCAGCGCGGCCATGTGCTGGATGACCGAAGCCGGCGAAGGCCGCGTCACCCGCGTGCGCTCGCCATGCAGGATCTCGACGATGCCCATCTTCTCCAGCGCGAAGAGCGCCTCGCGCACGGCCGGGCGTCCCACGCCGTACGCCTCCATCAGCGTGCGCTCGGAGGGCAGGCGCGCGTCGTGCGCGAACTCGCCCGCCTGGATGCGGGCCAGCAGGCGATCGGCCACTTCCTGGTAGAGCTTGCGGCGGTTGATGACGTCGGGCATCGGCGGCACTCCACAACTGGTCTGATGAGACTATGAGTTCTGCCAGCGCGCCTCGCCATCCTCGATTTCCCGGATGCGGGGCCCGCGCAACAGCAGGAACCGCCCCTTGCTCCCCGCACTGCGCAGGCACGCCAGTCCGTACAATCGCGCCATCCCGCCACCCTCTTTGCGGCCGCCGCCCATGAAGAACGATTCCAACCACCAGCTTTCGATGACCATCCTGATGACGCCCGACATGGCGAACTTCGCCGGGAACGTCCACGGGGGCACCATCCTGAAGTACCTCGACCAGGTGGCCTACGCCTGTGCCAGCCGCTATGCCGGCCGCTACGTCGTGACCCTGTCGGTCGACCAGGTGATCTTCCGCCAGCCCATCCACGTGGGCGAGCTGGTGACGTTCTACGCCTCGGTGAACTACACCGGCCGCACCTCGCTGGAGGTCGGCATCAAGGTCGTGGCCGAGGACATCCGCCAGAAGCTGGTGCGCCACGCCAACAGCTGTTATTTCACGATGGTGGCGGTGGACGACGACCGCAACCCGGTGCCCGTGCCGCCGCTGCAGCCTTCGGACGACGAAGAGCGCGAACGCTTCCAGGCCGCCGAGCTGCGCCGCGAGCTGCGCCAGGAAATGGAACGCCGCCAGAAGGCGATCAAGCTGAAGGTCGCGGCGGAAAGCTGAGGCAAACAGGAGGCGGCCCTGAACGGGCCGCCCGGTGTACACACGTCAGAACGTGTATTGCACGCTGGCGCCCGCATACCAGGCGATACCCGGCGCCGGCTCGTAATAGCGGCGATTGCCATCCCCCACGATGACCGAGCCGATGTATTGCTTGTCCAGCAGGTTGTCCAGGCGGAACAGTTGGCGGAAGGTCCACGGGCCGTGCGTCTGCTCGAACTGGGTGCGCCAGTTCAGGACGGTGTAGGCAGGCGCGGGGGCTCGGGTGTTAGTGTCCTCGACGTAGACCTTACCGCGATATACGGCCTCCAAGCCGGTGGTCACCCACGGACGAGGTGTCCAGGCAATCTCGGCGTAGGCGTTCATTTCCGGCACACCTGGCAGGCGGTTGCCGCGCGCGATAAGGTTGGTTCCGTTCGTGAAGCTACTGTCGTAGGTCGCGTCCAGATACGTGAACGCCGCAGCAGCACGCCACTGGGGGCTCAGACGCGAATCCAGCGAGAGTTCGGCGCCGCGGCGCAGGGTGTTGCCGGCATTCCTGTAGCTATTTCGGCCGCCTTGCGCCTCGGCAACCACCAACTCATCTTTCGTACGAATCTGGAAGACGGCCACATCCACACGCGTATCCTCGCCGATCAACGCCTTGATGCCAGCCTCTATCTGTTCGCTGCGCGAGGGGCCCAACGCGCTGTTGAAACCGCCGCCACCTGCCGAATAAGCCAGCTCACCCAAGGACGGCGTTTCCGTTCCTTTGCCCGCATTCACATAGACATGCAAGGCAGGCGTTACAGCATAAGAGGCCCCCAAGGCTGGGGCATAACGCGTGTAGCGCCTTGAGCCCGTGTCATCTCCGTTGGACAGATAGTGATCGTCCACCTCGATCTTCACCTCATTGCGACGCAACCCGGCCTGAAGCGTCCAACGGCCCACTTCCCAACTCGCATGGGCGTAGGGGTCAACCGATGTGACGGTGTTGATTTCGTCACGGCGAAGACGTCCACGCACCCCCAGGTGCTCGACGCCGCCCTCAACGATGAAATTCTCGTAACCCTGACGGTCGTCCTCGCTACGGTCATATGCCAAACCGCCCGTCAGCGTCAGCGTCCCTCCGCCAAACCCAAAAGGCTGTTGCCACTGCGCTCCGCCACCCTCGAAGCGGCGGTTGAAGTCCACAACCCCGCCGGCATGCGTCTGCAAGCCGGTGCTCGGGTGTGGCCGTTGCTGAACATCACTCGGTATCGACAGATACTGTGTCACTCTCCGCGCACCGCCGTAAGCATTCAATGACAGCGTTCCATCGCCGATCCGCCGCTCGTAGGCGATACCACCCTGTCTGTGCCGAATGCTCTTGCGTGTATTGAAGTCCAGCGCCTGCGACGCCACCCCACGCGGATTGTCCCGCGCCATCTGCCAGGTCAGCCCCAGCGGATCATCCGTGTTCCGCTGATCCAGGCTGCTGAACACCACGCGCAAGGTGCTGCGGTCATCGGGCCGGATCGTCAGCTTGCCGAAGCCCTGGTCGCGCCGCACCGCGCTGTGCTCGCGATAGCCATCGCTGCTCATGCGCGACGCATCCAGCACATAGCCCACGCCGTCGATCTCGCCTTCCGAGCCCAGCCGGCGCTTCCACAGGCCGTCGCTGCCCGACAGCGTTTCCGCGGTGATGCTGGGACGTCCCTGGCCATCGCGCGAGAACACCTGGATCACGCCACCGGCATTGCTGCCGTACAAGGTCGCCATCGGGCCGCGCAGCACTTCGATGCGCTCGGCGGTGTCCAGGTTGAAGGTGGCCGCCTGGCCTTGTCCGTCGGGCGTGCTGGCGGGAATGCCGTCGGTGATGAGCTTCAACCCACGCACGCCGAAGGGCGTCTGCGCGCCAAAACCGCGCGAGGAGATCTGCAGGTCCTGGGCGTAGTTCTGGCGGTTCTGCACCACCAGGCCCGGGACGCGCGCCAACGCTTCGGACGCGTTGATCCGCAATTGGCCGGTCGCTATCTGGCTCGCGTCGACACTGTCGACCGAATACGGCGCCATGAAGCTGGAGATTGCGCCGTAGCTGCCGGACACCACGATGGTGTCCAGCGTGTTCGGCTCGGGGGAAGGCTGCGCGGCCTGCGCGTGGGCGGCGCTCAGGCCACCGGCCAGCAGGGCCACGGCCAGCGCGCCGGGACGCAGCCGCCAGGAGGAATGAAAGACGAAGACAGGGCGGGCCTGCGGGGCGGACCGTTCAGGGGTCATGCGGATCTCGGGTGAAGCAAGGCGGTCGAACCACCAGGAAAGTGCCGCGTCGCCACCAGCCGTCCGCGCTGGTCCCCCAGGGAAAACGGCCCTCAGGCCAGGGCCGGCTCTTCGATCTCGAAGGCCGTCAGGGCCAGCCGCGCGGCATGCGCGCGTATATCGACCGGCCAGCCGCTGATATGTTCACGAAACGCGGCGGCATCGCCGGAATATAACGCCCGCGACGCTTCCTCGTAGCCAGGGCGGTTGCCCGCCATCGTCTGCATGAAGGCGTCGCACGCTGCCTGGGCGCTGCGCACCCGGTCATGCCACGCGTTCTCGCGCTTGGCGGCATCGACCAGCTTGCGCAGCGTCACCGACGCCCCGCCGGGCTGGGCGGAGAGCCATTCCCAATGCCGGGGCAGCAGCGTCACCTCGCGCGCCACCACGCCCAGTCTTGGCCGGCCCGGGCCTCGGGGAACGGGCGCTGCCGGGGCCACCTCTGCCTCCGGGCTGGCATCCGCCACGCGCAGGCGCGCGGCCACTTCGTCGGGCGAGCCCCGCAAGTCCAGATCCACCTGCCTGCCGGTGGCGTCGTCGAATACCAGCAGGCTGCGCCCAGGTTGCGCATCCAGCGCCGCGCGCGCCGCGCCGGCCACATGCGAAGGCGCGCCAGTAGCCAGGCACTGGTCCCCCGAAAAAGCCGTATAGCTGGGCGAGAAGGCGATGTCATTCATGGGGCGTCTCCGGTAACGGTCCATCATCCTTCCGATACTACCCAGCCCAATTTCGCTTTCAATATCACCCGGATTTAAATTGTGCCGCAACGTTACGCACCCACTCGGTGTGGCGTGCATGCGACACAGTTGCTTACTTTGTTGCAAGAGGCTGGGGGTTGAGGGCTATCCGCCTTGCAAGAGTCAAGAATCGTCAAGAATAATAAGAACGATTCACATTTTCCTTAAAGCGTCCTGACAGGATTCCGCCACATGCCTTCTCGTTTCCCCACCGTCCGCCCCACGCTCCTGGCCCGCGCCCTGCGCGCCGCCTTGGCGACGGCGTTCGTCAGCCCCGCCCTGCTCCCCCTGGCAGTGCAGGCGCAGACCGTCTCCGCGCCCACGCCTTCGCCCGACGTGCAGACGCTGCAGAGCGTGACGGTCCGGGCCGAAGCCCCGATCTCGGCCCCCACGCCGACGACCTACGGCGGCGGCCAGGTCGCCACGGGTGGCCAGATGGGGATCCTGGGCAACCTGGACATCATGGAAGCGCCCTTCACGATCAGCAGCTATACCTCGAAACTGGTCCAGGATCAGCAAGCTCGCACGCTGGGCGACGTCTTGAAGAACGACTCGTCCGTGCAAGTAGGCAACGGCTTCGGCAACCAGGCGCAGACCTTCGTGATCCGCGGCTTCGCGCTGAACAACGACGACCTGTCCTTCAACGGCCTGTACGGCATCCTGCCGCGCCAGGTGCTGCCCACCCAGATGGTCGAGCGCGTCGAGGTCTTCAAGGGCGCGAGCGGCTTCCTGAACGGCGCCGCCCCCGGCGGTTCGGGCCTGGGCGGCCTGATCAACATCCAGCCCAAGCGCGCCACGGATGACCCCATCTCCCGCGTCGACGTCGACTACACCAGCCGCGGCCAATTCGGCGGCGGCGTGGACATCGGCCGCCGCTGGGGGGCAGACAACCAGTTCGGCGTGCGCGTCAATGCCGCACACCGCGATGGTGAAACCTCGGTCAAGGACGCCGACGAGCGCATCAGCATGGGTTCGGTCGGTCTCGACTTCCGTGGAGAGCGCCTGCGCGTGTCGGTGGATGCCGGCGCACAAAGGGTCCGCTACGACCATCCGCGCTCGGCCATCCGCCTGAGCAGCACCGACGTGCCGAGCGCACCGGAAACGGACGTGAACTACGGGCAATCGTGGGCCTACTCCGACCTGGAAAGCCGCTTCCTGGTGGGCCGCGCTGAATTCGACATCAACAACAACTGGATGGCCTATGCGGCCATCGGCACCAGCACCGATGAAGAAGAAGGCCTCTACGCCACGCCGACGGTCGGCGGAGACGGTATCGGCACCCAGGGCTACCTGAATTCGCCCTATCGCCGCGACTCGGTCACCGGCGAAACCGGCCTGCGCGGCCGTTTCAACACGGGATCGGTCGGTCATCGCGTCAACCTGAACGTCTCGGCGCTCAAGCAGATCGGTCGCACGGCTTACGCCAGCCCGGCCTTCGGCACGCCGGCCAGCCCCCAGAACATCCACGACCCCGTGCAATTCGAACGCCCTGCCGAAGGCCCTTCGGTCGGCGATTTGAATGACCCGCCCCGCTCCGAGCGCACCATCCTGCGCAGTGTCACGCTGTCGGACACCCTGTCCTTCATGGATGAACGCTTGCTCGTGACGATCGGCGCACGCCACCAGTCGATCGACCAGCGCACGTACGGCGCCTTCGGCTCGGCGTACGACGACTCGGTCATCTCTCCGATGGGCGGTATCGTCTTCCGCGCCACGGACAACCTGTCGGTGTACGCGAACTACATCCAGGGCCTGGCACGCGGTGAAGTCGCCCCGAACAACGCCGCCAACCCCGGCGAATTGTTCAAGCCAGCACGCACCAAGCAGATCGAAGCCGGCGTGAAGGCCGACTTCGGCGACTACGGCGCCAGTTTCGCCGTGTTCCAGATCCAACGGCCTGATTTCTATCAGGACATCAACACGAATATCTTCAGCGACGCCGGCCGTCAACGTAATCGCGGTGTCGAACTGAATGTGTACGGCGAACCCATGACGGGCCTGCGCCTGATCGGCGGCATCACGCTCATGCAAGCCAAGCTGCGCAACACCAACGGCGGCCTGCAGGACGGCAACTATGCCCGAGGCGTGCCCAAGTACCAGGCAGTCCTGGGCGCCGAATACGACCTGCCCGCGCTGCAGGGCTTGACCCTGCAAGGCCATGTCTCGCGCCGCGGCGCGCAGTACATCGACATCAACAACAGCGCCGAGATCCCGGCGTGGACCCGCGTCGACCTGGGCGCGCGCTACACCACCAAGCTGCAAGGCAAGGAAGTGACGTGGCGCCTGGGCGTGGACAACGTCTTCGACAAGAAGTACTGGGCCACCGTAGCGCCCCAGTTCGGCCAGATCACGGCCGGCACGGGCCGCGTCTACAAGGCCACGATGTCCGTCGCCTTCTGATCGCCGCGCCGCCAGGCGTACTGAAGCAGGGCAAGACCGCCCCGGCCGCCATAAGGCGCCGGGGCGGTTTTTCTTTTCCGTTCGAGTCTCTCCTCATGGAGAAAACGCGCGCAGGGGGAGGCACAGAGCAAGCCTCCCCGCGACAATCCTGGCCATCCCGCGCACCCCCTCTCCATGGTGTTTCGCGCGTTGACGAAATTTCGCTTATTAACGAAAATGGCCCGATATCGAATTGCGCATTACCTAACCGCCGACCACCACGACCCGTATCTCTCACGGCTGAAGTACGCCCGTGATCAGCAGGCGCGAATCGCCGTCATCCGGCGTATCGCTCGCCTAGGGCAAGGCAACTTCGGCGACCATCGCTATTGCCGAGAGGGTGTCTGGGAATTGCGCATCGACATGGGACCAGGCTACCGCGTGTACTACGCCACGGCTGGCCCACAACGGGTGCTTCTGCTTTGCGCTGGCGACAAGCGCAATCAGACCAACGACATCGCCCGTGCCGTGGCGTACTGGAACGACTGGCAGCAAAGGAAAGACGATGAAAACCCGCCCGCATGACGATGCCATGGCCGAGCTGTACCGCGACGACCCCGAACTGGCGCTTGCCGCGCTCAATGCCATCCTGGCGGATGGCGACCAGGGAGAACTCCTGGCCGTCCTGCGCCAATTCGCGCAAGCGTTCGGCGGTGTGCAGGAAGTTGCCCGGCGGGCGGCCTTGAATCCCACCCAGCTCTACCGCACACTTTCTCCGCAGGGCAACCCTGCGCTCAGCAGCCTGACTGCGATACTGAAGGCAATGGGACTTCGATTGGAAATCCGGCCCCTGGCGCACGCCACCTCATAAAGCACCGCCTCACTCCAACCGCCCCCGCAATCCCTCCTGCACATAATCCAGGAAGCACGAAATCCGCGCGCCCAGCGCGGTGTTGCGGTAGTACACCGCCTGGATGGGCTGGCGCACGTCCACCGTGACGCGCGCCAGCACCTGCACCAGATCCCCGCGCGCGCGATCGGCGTGGGTCATGAAGTCCGCCAGGCAGACGATGCCCTGCCCTGCCAAGGCAAGCTCGCGCAGGATCTCGCCGTTGCTGGCCTGCAAGGCCGGCGTGATGACGTAGCGCTCGTCCTGCGCATGGCGCAGCGGCCAATGGTTCAAGTGTTCCGGCTGCGAGAAACCCAGCAGGCTGTGCCGTGCCAGGTCAGCCACGTTGCGCGGCTTGCCGCGCTCGGCCAGGTAGGCCGGACTGGCCAGCACCCGCAGGCGGCTGTGGCCCAGCGGGCGCGCGTGCAGCGTGGAGTCGCGCAGGATGCCGATGCGGATCGCCACGTCGGTGCGCCGTTCCAGCAGGTCGATGTTGCCCTCGTCGCTGTGCAGCGACAGGTCGATCTCCGGAAACCGCCGGCGAAAGCCATCCACCAGCGGCACCAGCGCATGCACCATGAACGGCGTGGCCGCGTTCACGCGCAACCGCCCGGCGGGGCGGCTGCGGCGCACGGCCATCTGGTTCTCGGCGTCTTCGACCGCGTCCAGGATCTGGCGGGCCCGCGCCAGGAACAGCGCGCCTTCCTCCGTCAGTGCCAGCCGCCGCGTGGTCCGGCGCAGCAAGGTGGTGCCCAGCTTTTCCTCCAGGCGCGCCAGCGCCCGGCTGACGCCGGAAGCGGTCTGGGACAACTGCTCGGCCGCGGCGGTGATGGAGCCTGTGTCCACCACGGCGGCAAAGACGGAAAGCTCATCGAGGGTCGTTTTCATTCTTGAATATTAGTCAAAAATATTCTGCCTGGAACCCCGTTTTTTGAAAGGATGGGCGGCGCGATACTGCCGGGCACTTTCCCCGCAACCGGATTCCCGCCATGCGCATTGCCCTCCTGGCGCTCACGATCAGCGCCTTCGCCATCGGTACCACCGAGTTCGTGATCGTCGGACTCATCCCGACCATCGCCGCCGATCTCGGCGTGTCGTTGCCCTCGGCTGGCCTGCTGGTCAGTCTCTATGCCCTGGGCGTGGCCATCGGCGCGCCCGTGCTCACGGCGCTGACCGGCAGGCTGCCGCGCAAGACGCTGCTGCTCGCGCTCATGGTGCTCTTCACGCTGGGCAACCTGCTGGCCTGGCAGGCGCCGGGCTATGGCCCGCTGGTGGCCGCGCGCATCCTCACGGGCCTGGCGCACGGCGTGTTCTTCTCCATCGGCTCGACCCTGGCCACCAGCCTGGTGCCCAAGGAGAAGGCCGCCGGCGCCATCGCCATCATGTTCACCGGCCTGACCGTCGCGCTGGTGACCGGCGTGCCGCTGGGCACTTTCATCGGTCAGCACTACGGCTGGCGCGAGACCTTCCTGGCGGTGTCGCTGCTGGGGGTGGTCGCCTTCATCGGCAGCCTGCTGTTCGTGCCGCGCAACATCCCGCGCGGCACCACGGCCACCCTGCTGCAGCAGGCCAAGGTGCTGGGCCAGGGCCGGCTGCTGCTGGTCTACGCCATGACGGCCGTGGGCTACGGCGGCTCGTTCATCGCCTTCACTTTCCTCGCGCCGATCCTGCAGGACGTCACCGGTTTCGCGCCCGGCGCGGTCAGCCTGGTGATGCTGGTCTATGGGGTGTCGGTCGCCGTGGGCAACCTGTGGGGCGGCCGCCTGGCCGATCGACAGGGACCGATCCCGGCGCTCACGCGCATCTTCCTGCTGCTGGCCATCGTGCTGTTCGTGCTGACCTGGACCGCGCACAGTCCGTGGCTGGCGCTGGCCACCGTGCTGGCCTGGGGCGCCGTCGCCTTCGGCAACGTGCCCGGCCTGCAGGTCTATGTGGTGCGCCAGGCTGAGCGCCACGCGCCGCAGGCGGTGGACGTGGCCTCGGGCCTGAACATCGCGGCCTTCAACCTTGGCATCGCGCTGGGCGCCTGGGGCGGCGGCCTCATCGTGGAACACCTGGGCCTCATGCACACGCCCTGGATCGGCGGCGTGGTGGTGCTGGGCGCCCTGGCCCTGACGGCCTGGAGCGGTCGCCTGGACCAGCGCGACGCGCGCCGTCAGGCGTGCGAGTACAGCGCCGCGCCCTCGCAGGGCAGCGCGGCGGTCAGCACCGTGCCGGTCGAGGAATCGGTCAGCACCAGCTGACGCGTGCCCGGCCGGAAAGCCACGTTGGTGATGGTCTTGCCGCAAGGGCTTTGCACGAAATGGGTGACCTCGCCCATGGCGTTCAGCACGAAGGCGCCGCCCAGGCTGGCGTGCGCAACCACCAGTTCGTTGTTCGCGCCCACCGCCATGCCATCGGGGCCGCTGGTGCCGAAGAACGTGCGCAGCACGCCCACCTTGCTGAGCGAGCCGTCACGCTGCACCGGGCCGCGCCACACGGCGTTGCCGCGCGTGACAGCCAGGAAGAAGGCCTTGCCATGCGCGTCCAGCGCCAGGCCGTTGGGGCTGGGCGCATTGGACAGCAGCACGTCCAGGCGGCCATCGGCGGGATCGTAGCGGTAGACGCGTCCGCTGGGGTCGTGCATGCCGGTCTGGCCCTGGTCGGTAAACCAGCAGCGGCCCTGTGCATCGAAGATCAGGTCGTTGATGCCCTTGAAGGACTCGCTGTTGCGATGGCCCAGCACGGCTTCGGGTTGGCCGCCCTCGGGCGACAGGCGCAGCAGGCCGCGGCGGTAGTCGGCAATCCAGATGCTGCCATCGCGATGGATGGCCAGGCCATTGGGCCAGCCGTCGTACTCGGCCACCACGTGCCAGGCGCCTTGCGCATCGATACGCAGGATGCGGCCGTGCGGAATGTCGGTCACATAGAGGTTGCCCGCGCGGTCGAAGACCGGGCCTTCCAGGAAACTGTCGATGGGTTCGCCCGCCTTGTTGGCATCCGCCCAGGCTGACGGCCGGGGCAGGCGCAGCGCATCGGGCATCGCGGTCAGCACCTCGGCCTGGATGCGTTCGGGCGGGGTGAAGGAAAGGTTCCACATCTTCTTTTTCTCCTGGAAAGAAAACAGGCGCGGCCGATGGCCGCGCCTGTGGGGCGCGCGTGTCAGTCTACGACAGGCACGCGTTCACGCGTATTGCCTTGCCCGCGCCGATTACTCGGGTTTGACGCCAGCCTTCTTGGCGACGTCGGTCCACAGCGTGATTTCCTCGCTGACCAGCTTCTGGAACTCGGCGGGCTTCAGCGTGCCGGGCTTGGCGCCCTGCTCTTCCAGCTGGGCACGCAGCTTGTCGTCGTCCAGGGCCTTCAGCACCAGCGTCGACAGCTTCTCGACGACGGGCGCGGGCGTGTTGCGCGGCACGGCGAAACCGAACCAGTTGATGACCTGGTAGTCGGCCAGGCCGGCTTCCTTGAAGGTCGGCACGTTCGGCAGGGCCTTCAGCCGCTCATTGCCGCTGACGGCCAGCGCGCGCACGCGATTGCCCTTGATGGGGCCGATGGCGGTGGGCGTGGCGGTGATCAGGAAGTCGATCTGGCCGGCCATCAGGTCGGTCATGGCGGCGCCGGCGCCACGGTAGGGGATGTGGGCGACGTTGATCTGGGCCTGGTCACGGAAGACTTCCGACGACAGGTGGGTGGAGCTGCCTTGGCCGCCCGAGCCGAAGTTCAGCAGGCCGGGGTTCTGCTTGGCGTAGTCGATCAGGTCCTGCATCGTCTGGAATTTCGACGCTTGCGGCACGACCAGCGTGACGGGCGACTGGATCAGCATGCTGACCGGCACCAGGTCGTTCTTGTGGTCCCAGGCCAGCTTGTCGAACAGCGCCGGCAGCATGGCGTAGGTCGTGTCGTTGGTCAGGATGTTGTAGCCGTCGGCGGCCGACCGGACCACGTCCAGGGTGCCGATGGTGCCCGACGCGCCGGCCTTGTTCTCGACGAAGAAGGTCTGGCCATTTTGTTCCGTCAGCTTTTGCGCGACGATGCGGGCAGCGTAGTCGGTGGTGCCGCCTGCCGAATACGGCACGACGATGCGCACGGGCTTGGACGGATAGGTATCAGCCGATTCTGCGGCCTGGGCGTTGAACGCGAAGGCCAGCATGGCCGCTGCGACGAGGGGGAATTTCACACTAAGTCTCCAGGTGGATAAGCAAAGCATGGGAACAGTCCAGACCTGGCGGGCTTTTGACCCGTCAAGTCGCAACATGCTGCCACGCATGAAAGCGTTATAAAAGGTATCGGTTGTATCACCGATTGAAACGTTTGAACAAAGGGGTTATTTCGCACCAAAAAGTGAAAAGTTCGCGACTGTCGCGGGCGCGGGATGCAAGGAACCGGGGCGCGTCCGGAAATCCGGCCGCGTCCTTTCCTTTGGCACCGCCCGCGATCAGCCTTCGCCGTCGTGGATGATCTGCTGGGATTCCAGCGCCTTGATCTCGTCGGCGCTGTAACCCAGTTCCCGCAGCAACGCAGCGGTATGCTCGCCGATGGAAGGCGGATTGCTGCGCACGCCCAGCCGCTCGCCATCCAGCATCAGCGGCAGGAGCGGCGTGCGGGTATCCAGGTCCGCCTGCGCGCCGCTGGCATCGGGCGCGATATGCACAGGTGCCAGGCCGCCGCTTTCGCGCAGGTGCTCGTCCTCGAACAGTTCATGCGGCTGCGTGATCGGCGCGAAGGGCAGTCCGTGCGCTTCGAAGCGCGTCGAGATCTCGTCCGCGGAATAGGTTGCCATCACGGCGCGCAGTTGCGGCATCAGCCACTCGCGCTCGGCCACGCGTTGCGGGTTGGTCGCCAGGCGCGGCGACGCCTTCAGCGCGGCCAGGCCGAAGGCGTCGCAGAACAGGCGCCATTGCGTATCCGACACCACGCCGAGGAAAATCTGCCCGCCGTCGCGCGCCTCGAACACGTCGTAGACCGCCCAGGCCGCCACGCGGCTGGGCATGGGCTTGGCGGGCTTGCCGGTCACGGCGTACTGCATCATGTGCGTGCCCATCAGGAACACGTTGTTCTCGAAGAGCGAGCTTTCGACCTGCTGGCCGCGGCCCGTCGTGTCGCGGGTGCGCAGCGCGGCCATGGCGCCGATGGCGCCGAAGATGCCGCCCATGATGTCGTTGACCGACGCCCCGGCCCGCAGCGGACGGCCTTCGGGACCGGTCATGTAGGCCATGCCGCCCATCATCTGCACGACCTCGTCCAGCGCGGTGCGCTGGTCGTAGGGCCCCTTCAGGAAGCCCTTGTGCGAGACATAGATCAGGCGGGGATTGAGCTTGGACAGCGCCTCATAGCCCAGGCCCAGCTTTTCCATGGTGCCGGGCTTGAAGTTCTCGCTGAACACATCGGCCGTGGCAAGCAGGCGCAGCACGGCTTCGCGGCCAGCGGGCTGCTTCACGTCCACCGCCAGGCTCTTCTTGTTGCGGTTGAACATGGCATAGAAGCCCGAGCCCGAACCGGGCAGGCGGCGCGTGTTGTCGCCGTTGACGGGTTCGACCTTGATGACTTCGGCGCCCAGGTCCGCGAGCAGCATGCCGCAGCTCGGGCCCATGACCATGTGCGTGAATTCGACGACGCGGATGCCGGCGAGCGGCAAGGGGTTCTTCTGTTCGCTCATGATCAGGCCTGCGCTCCGCAACCGACGCGCGCGGGCGTCTCGGGCGGCACGCGGCCATCGGCATAGACGAAGCCCTTGGGCAGGCCGGCGTCAGGGACGTGGCCGTACAGCGGCTCGCCAGGCAGGCCTTCGGCCAGCACGGCGCGCGCGGCCAGCAGCTTCTCGACGTCGATGCCGGTGTCCAGGCCCATGGCTTCCAGCAGATACACCAGGTCTTCGGTGACGATGTTGCCGGTGGCGCCCGGCGCGTAGGGACAGCCGCCCAGGCCGCCCTGGCTGGCGTCGAAGGTGGTGACGCCAGCATCCAGCGCGGCGACCACGTTGGCCATGCCCTGGCCACGCGTGTTGTGGAAGTGCGCGCCGCCCGCCTTCTCGCCCAGCTCGGCCTGCAGGCGACGGAACATGCGGCCCACCTGGGCCGGGTTGCCGTAGCCCGTGGTGTCGGACAGGCCGACCTCGTCCACGCCCAGCTCGGCCATCAGATGCCCGATGCGCATCGTTTCGTCATCGGCCACGGCGCCGGCCAGCGTGCAGCCGAAGGCCACCGACATGCCGGCCTCGATGGCAATGCCGGGGTACTGCGCGTTGCGCAGCGCCACGACCTGGCGCACTTCCTCGAAGACCTGTTCGTGCGTGCGGCGGATGTTCGCCAGCGAATGCACTTCCGTCACCGAGATCGGCAGCGTGATCTTGTGCACGCCAGCCTCGAACGCGGCCTGCGCGCCCTTCAGGTTGGGCACGAGCACGGCCACGTGCAGGCCGGGCAGGGTCTTGGCATGGGCCACCACCTGCGCGGTGTCGGCCATTTGCGGCAACAGCTTGGGAGAGACGAAGGAGCCGACCTCGATTTCCTGCAGGCCCGCCGCATGCAGCGCCGAGATCCACTGCGTCTTGTGCGCCAGGCTCATCGTGCGCTTGACGCTTTGCAGGCCGTCGCGGGGTCCGACCTCGCTCACCAATACTTTTGTTGCCACGGGACATTCCTGTTTCTGTCGGGGACGTCCCAGCGCACGAAGCGTTGTGCGTTTGGACCGCGTCTCCGGATTTATTCATCGTAGACCTTGCAGTCCGCGATTCTGTTCTATAAGATTCCGTTCTATAGGATACATATCCTAAGGAACGCTACTTATAAATTCTATTTGATAGAATCAAGTTCTATCCTTAAAATAGATTATTCGCTTGACCGTCCGCGCTGTCAATCGCGCCGCGGTCTTTTCCCTGCTGTCTTTTTGGTACGCGAGTCATTCATGCCCAGGAAATCCGCGCAGAAGTCCGTCGCCGA
Source organism: Orrella dioscoreae (assembly GCF_900089455.2). NCBI lineage: Bacteria > Pseudomonadati > Pseudomonadota > Betaproteobacteria > Burkholderiales > Alcaligenaceae > Orrella > Orrella dioscoreae. The sequence continues at coordinate 398,766 of NZ_LT907988.1, read as the reverse complement.
CGAGAACCTCGCCCCCGGCGGCGTTGCCGCCGTCGACAAAGCCCTCACGGTGCTTGCCGCCTTTCGCAATGGCGACGAGTCGCTGAGCCTGACCGAATTGGCCAACCGCACGCGGCTCTACAAGAGCGCGGTGTCGCGGCTGCTTGCCTCGCTGGTCCATGGCCGACTGATCCGTCAGACGGAAACCGGTCGCTATGCTATCGGCCCGGAAGTGGCACGCTTGCATGCCCTTTACGCGGCGTCCTTTTCACTGGAACCGCTGGTCACGCCGCTGCTGCAACGCCTGGTGGCGCAGACCGGTGAAAGCGCGGCCTTCCACGTGCGCCAGGGCGACCAGCGCATCTGCCTGTATCGGGTCGATTCCCCGCAGCCGCTGCGCGACCACCTGAAGGCCGGCGACGTGCTGCCCATGGGGCGTGGCGCGGGTGGCCGCGTGCTGAGCGCCTACAGCGGCGGCATCGGCGAGGTCTATGAGCAGATCCGCCGCGACGGCGTCATCCTGCTGAACGGCGACCGCACGCCCGACCTGTCGGGCATCTCGGCGCCGGTCTTCAAGAACGGCACGGAGCTGGTGGGCGCCGTCACACTGACCATGCCCACGCATCGCCTGAACCCGAGCCACGTGCAACTGGTGAAGGACGCGGCGCGCGAGCTCTGCGACACGCTGGACAGCAACTAGGCCGACGCCAGCCTCCGTGCAGCGGAGGCCCTGTCCGCCACGTTGACACAAACGTCGAATTTGCGTCAAAACAACGAATCCCCTTGGGCTTGAGGTGACTCAAGCATTCCAGGGGGCTTCCACGCGCCACCTGGGCCCTCCAAGGCAAGAAGCGCTGATAATATTTGTTTCATCATCATGAAATAAATGCCGGGAATCCTTGCCTTGTGCGACGAGGACGGGCGGAGACGCAGATGGATTCGACTGGCCGCGCCACATCGACAGACCCACCCGAGGCATTGAGCCTGGCCACCCTGATCGGCACCGGCAATCAGCGGGAATGCTGGCAACACCCGCTGGACCCATCCCTGTGCATCAAGGTGAGCCGCGCCGGGCAATCTGCCGACCTCCTCGAGAATGCGCTCGAGCTGCATTACCTCCAGCACCTCAACACCCGCAAGCTCACGTCGCAGCACCTGCCCAAGATCCATCAACCGGTAGCCACCTCGAAGGGCCACGGGATCGTGGTGGAACTGATCCGGGGCCGCGATGGCCAGGCCGCGCAGACGCTCGAGCGCATGCTCCACTCGGGCGCCATCTCCCAGCTGGAAGCACTTGGCTTGATCACCGAAATGCTGCACTGGCTGCACAAGAACGGTGTCATCTGGAACGACGTGAATCTGTGCAATGTCGTCGTCGCACATACCTGTGCGGGGCGCCCTTACCTGGTCATCGTGGATGGCCTGGGCGGACGCCGCTACGATTTCCGCTACCGGCTACGCTGCAAGTTCAAGTTTCTTGAACGCTGGACCGCGCGCCGAAAGATCAACCAGCACTTCCCCAAGATCCTGGCGTATCTCGGACTGAGTGACGCACCGCCGGCTGGCTCGAAGGCGGCATCAGCCGCCCTGCCCCGCGGCGCCACGGTCCACCACTGAATCCATCGCACGCGCCAGGTAGCAGGCGCCCTCGCCATACTGGCGCAACTTTTCCGCCAGCCCCGGCATCACCCCGACCGGCGTCGCGTACCCCAGCCGCAGCCAGTAGGGAACGGCCTCGGCCAGTGCCACCAGGCAGCCATGTCGCAAACCAGCTTCCCAGGCCTGGCGCCTGCCGGCTTCGTACAGTGCCTTGCCCACGCCGCGCCCCTGCGCGCGGGGATGCACGGCGCAATCATGCAGGAACCAATGGTCGGCGCCTGCCGGCAGTGAGGGCAAGGCCTGGCCGAGTTCGGGCGGCAACCCGCCCGACCACGGATACGCGACCAGGTAGCCCTGCATCGCGTCGCTGGCGGCATCCCTCGCCACCCAGCAGGTCGCCGGAGACAAGGCCAGGCGATTCAGGAAGAAGCCCGCCTCTTCGTTGAGGATGGCGGGGTAGGCGGCGGCCTGGACATCGAGCACGTCGGGGATGTCCGCGGCGCACATGCCGCGCAGGACCAGGGACATGGCAGACACGCGCGCCATGGGCGCGCAGGATAGGGGAACTGGCGGGATCGTAGCACCCGCCCGCTCCGCTCCCCGACGCCCTCAGGCCTGCGCCGACATGTCCGCGGCCTGCAATACCTTGCCATCCTTGTAGCTGCCCCAGGCGGAACGGAGCTGCTGCATCGACAACGGATCGAGGTCCATGGTGGGCAGGTCGTCGGCATCCCAATGGCCGTACTCGTCCACACCCCGCACCAGCGTGGCGCGGCCACGCCGTTTGAGCAGGCGCGCATGGGTGGGCACGTAGAAGAACGCGAACCCCATCCGCCGGCCCGTGCTCCGGTTGGGCAACGAGCTGTGCGCCGTGCGCTCGTGGTGCAGCGAAAACTGTCCCGCGCGCAGCGGCATCGACACGGCCCGGCTTTCATCGATGCCGATCAGCGACTGTCCCTTGGCCAGCATGTTGTCCGGCGCGTAGGTTTCCTCATGCTTGAAGTCCGGCCCCCGATGCGAGCCGGGCAGCACGCGCAGGCAGCCGTTCTCCTCCGTCGAGTCCGTCAGGCCGACCCATGCCGTGATTTCGTCGTGCGGATCCAGGCCGAAATAGGCCGAGTCCTGGTGCCAGGAGACGTAGCGCGGATCGCCGCCGTCCTTGGCGAAGATGGAGGCGCCGAAAAGCAGGATGTTGGGGCCGATCAGGTCCTCGACCGCGTCGAGGATGCGAGGATGGCGGCCCAACGCCACCAGGTCGGGCAAGGCCAGGTGCCCCTTGATCTTCAGCGTCTGGTTGGCGTCGTAGCCGCTCTGCTGCTCGTAGGACTCGATGCGGGCGCGCAGCCGCGCGGCCTCCTGTGCGTCGAAGGCATCGAAGGGATAGGCGTAGCCGTGCTGGCGGAAATCATCGATCTGCGCGGGGCTCAGGTGCTTGGGCATGGCAAGTCTCCGGTCGTTCTTTCCGTTGATTCACTTCGCGCTCAGCCGCAACGCGGAGGCCTGCGCGGGGACGGGGAACAGCACGACGGGATTGCCGTCATGGATCTGGATGATGGGCAGTTCGCGATTCATGTTCATGCCGTCCTCGCGGAATTTCACCGGACCATAGAAAGTCATGACGTCCAGCCCCGCCAGCGCATCGCGTACCTTGGCACGGTCCCGCGTGCCCGCGGCCTCCACCGCCTTCTGCAGCACCACCAGCGCCGCGGCCGACGAGGCATGGACGTAGTCCGGATCCTTGCCGGTGCGGTCGCGCACGGCCTGCGCAAAGGCCTGCGTTCCGCCAAACACGTCATCCGAGGAATAGGTCTGCGACGCGTGCCACCACGTCGCGCTGGTCACGTTCTCGGCCAGCGGGCCCAGGCCATCGACGAACTCGGGATAGGCGGGACCCGTCACCATGGTGAGGATGGGCGCATCCACGCCCAGGTCGGCCATCTGCTTGCGCGCCAGGATGAGATCGCTGGTGTAGCCGGTGACGTATATCCAGTCCGGCCTGGCCGCCTTGATCGCGGTAAGCGCCGCGCTGAAGTCCATCGTGCCCACGGGATAGAGCGTGTCGTACACGACCTTCAAGCCGGCCTTCGCCGCCTGCCTGGACATCGTGGTCGCCATCACCTTGGGAAAGACGTCGTCGCGCCCCAGCACGGCGATCGTGCCGGTCCCCGGCCGCTGCGCCGTGAAATACTCGATCATCGTGTCGATCAGCCCCACGGAGGGCGCCAGGGTGCCGAACAGATGCTTGTAGCCCTGGTTGTGCACGGGCTCGCTGGAGGCGACCGCGATCACCGGCACGCCATAGCGCTCGGCGACGCCGGCGACCACCTTGGCATGGCCGGACCCGAAGGGCGCGGTCATGAAATCGACGCGGTCCTGGGTGATCAGGCGCTCGGCCAATTGCTGCGCACGCTTTTCGTCGGACTGGTAGTCATAGGTCACCAGCTCGACCGGCACTTTCGCGCCGCCGATCATGATGCCCCCCTGGGCCTGGATGCGTTCGAGCCAAAGCTGGTAGGCCACCTGCTGCTTCTTGCCTTCCTCGGCCAGCCCGCCGCTCAGTGCCAGGGGCGCCCCGATGCGCAACGGCTTTTCCGCCAGGCTGGGAAGGCTGGCGGTGGCCGCCAGACAGGCCAGCGCCCCGCCCACGACGGCGCGCCACAGACGCCGCGCGCTGGCGGCGGAAAAACCCATGAGGTGATGCATCGCAGTGATCCCTTGAGTGATTCAAGAGGCGCATGAAATCTTGCCCCAGCGGACACGGCGGCAGCCGTTCATGCTTCAACCATGCAAGTTGCGTGCCAGGTATTTCCAGGTCTTCCCTGCGCTGATACGCGGCATCCCCGCCAGGCCTTTATCGGCGCGGGTTTGCGGCAGGTCAAGATAAGTGGTGCACCCCGCTTCATGGCACGGGCGACACGGCTGGCATGCACGTTGGCGGGGCGGAATCCGCACCGTCGTGCAGCATTTGCGTGGCATGCCACGCAGTGGTGAGGCGCGCCGCCTGCAGCGGCGCCCAGCGTGGCGTTCTTCAGAAACGAACGGCGTTGTTTGACGGCATTTTTATCTTCCGGCGAAAGCAAGGCGTGTCACGCCGATGCGGCAAGCACCAGGGCGTGCAGGGCCAGGCCGATCAGGCCGCCCACCAGCGTGCCGTTGTAGCGGATGTACTGCAGGTCGCGGCCCACGCTGAGCTCCAGTTCGTCGACCAGCTTGCGTTCGTCCCAGGCCTTGACCGTGCGCGCGATGTGCGCCGAGGCCTCCTCGCGCAGGTCTTCCGTCAGCGTCTCGGCGTTGGCCATCACATGCGCGTTGATCGCGTCACGCAGGGACGCGTCCTCGCTTACCTTGCGGCCCAGCGCCAGCAATACGTCGTCCAGGTGGCGCGCCAGCACCGAATCTTCGCGCATCAGGTCGCGGCGCAAGGCGTCTTGGATGTCGTCCCACAGACCGCGCACGTATTCCTGCACGTCGGGATGATCCATCAGGCGCTGCTTGATGGCCTCGGCCTGGTGTGCGAGGTCGGGATCGTCGCGCAGGCGCGTGACATAGTCCGCGAACCAGGCTTCGTATTCCTGGCGCAGCGGATGCTCGGGCGCCGACAGCACGTCGCGCAGCTCTTCCAGCAGCGCGCGCGACATCCGGTCGGCCAGCCGATCGGCGATGTCATCCACCGACGACACCAGCTCCACCGCGCCCACCAGGCGCGGCCATTCACGGCTGGCGTGCTTGACCAGCAGGGCCGACACGCGCTGGCGGATTTCCTCCTTGCCCAGGTATTGCGCCATGCGCTCCAGCGCGGCGTCCAGCAGTTCCTGGTGACGGCCGTCGCGCGTCAGCAGGCCAAGCACGTCTCCCGCGGTGGCGGCCGCGTTCCACCGGTGCAGGCGGCCCATGACGAAACCGTGGATGGCGCGGCGCACGGCAACCTCGTCCAGCAATTCCAGCGACTGCAGTGCCGCCTGGCGCGCCCCCTGCGCCAGGCGGCGCGTGTTGTCGGGCACGGCCAGCCATTGCCCCAGGCGTGCGGCTGGGTCGAAGGCCTGGATGCGCGCCATCAAGATGCCGGGCTCCAGGAAGTGGTCACGCACGAAGACGCCCAGCTTGTCGGCCAGGCGATCCTTGTTTGAGGGAATGATGGCGGTGTGCGGCACCGGTATGCCCAGCGGGTGGCGAAACAACGCCACCACGGCGAACCAGTCCGCCAAGGCGCCCACGGTGGCCGCTTCGCAGAAGGCGCGCAGCCAGGCCCAGCCGCCCTGCCCGCCCATGGCATGCGCAAGGATGAGCCCCGCGACCATGAGCGCCAGCAGCGCCGCGGCGCCGATCTTCATGCGGCGCAGTTCGGCGCGGCGCGCGGCAAGGGTCTGGGTACGCGAGGCGTCTGTCATGGCCCGCAGCGTAGCACCGGCGGACGGGCCGACCAAGCACGCGGCCCATGGCGGCATGCAGCCGTACAATGGAACGTCCTCAGGGTACAGACCATGTCCGCGATGCCAGACACCGAACACAGTCCCGTCGTGCCCGCCGTGCCGCAGCGCGTTCCCGGCAAGGCGGACTTCATTGCGCTGTCCAAGCTGCGCTACGAATTACGCAAGTTCCTCGCCTTCAGCGAAGCGGCCGCCGCCGCCAATGGCCTCACGCCGCAGCAGCACCAGGTGCTGCTGGCCATCAAGGGCTCTCCCGACGACGTGCTGACGGTCGGCGAAATCGCCGACCGCATGCTGCTGCGCCATCACAGCGCGGGCGAACTGGTCGGCCGCCTGGAGCGCATGGGCCTGGTCAGCCGCGAGCACGATCCGCGCGACCGGCGCCGCATCAACATCCGCGTCACCGAACTGACCGAAGCCAAGTTGCGGCTGCTGTCAGGCGCGCACCTGGACGAACTCAGCGCCACCGGCCCGCTGCTCAGCACCCTGCTGAAGCACTTCGTGAAACGGGCCTGAGCTCGCATCGCGCGGCGCAAGCCCGACACCGGCCGCGGCACCTACTCCTCTTCGACGAACGCCTCCTGGCGCTTGCGCTTCACCGACGGCAGGGCCACCAACACGACCAGTATCAGCGCCGCGCCCAGTAGCGACGCCGACAGCGGACGCTCGATGAAGGTCATGAATTCCCCGCGCGAGAGCAGCAGCGCCCGGCGGAAGTTCTCTTCCATCATGGGACCCAGCACCAGACCCAACAGCAGCGGCGCGCCTTCGCACTTCAGCTTCGCCCACACATAGCCCACCATCGCGAAGACGGCAGTGATGTAGATGTCGAAGACGTTGTAGTTCAGGGAATAGACGCCAACCGTGCAGAACACCAGGATGGCCGGAAACAGGATGCGGTAGGGCACCTTCAGCAGCTTCACCCACAGGCCCACCAGCGGCAGGTTCAGCACCACCAGCATCAGGTTGCCGATCCACATCGACGCCACCAGGCCCCAGAACAGTTCCGGATGGCTCGTCATGACCTGCGGGCCGGGCTGGATGTTGTGGATGGTCATGGCCCCCACCATCAACGCCATCACGGCGTTCCCCGGTATGCCCAGGGTGAGCAGCGGAATGAAGGAGGTCTGCGCGCCCGCGTTGTTGGCCGACTCCGGCCCCGCCAGGCCGGCGGGATGGCCCTTGCCGAAACGCTCCGGCTCCTTCGATATCTTCTTTTCCAGCGTGTAGGAAGAGAACGACGACAGCGTCGCGCCGCCGCCCGGCAGCAGGCCCAGCATGCAGCCCAGCGCCGTGCCGCGCAGCATGGCGGGCGCCGCCTCCTTCATTTCCTGCCGGTTCGGATACAGCGAGCCAACCTTGTCGGTGATGTCGACGCGGTTCTCTTTCTGCTCGAGGTTGGACATGATCTCGGCCAGGCCGAACACGCCCATGGCGACGATGGCGAAGTCGATACCGTCCTGCAGTTCCGGGATGCCGAAGTCGTAGCGCGCCACGCCCGAGTTCACGTCCGTGCCGACCATGCCCAGCAGCAGGCCGATGAGGATCATCCCGATGGCTTTCAGCAGCGAGCCCGACGCCAGCACCACGGCACCGATCAAGCCCAACGCCATCAAAGAGAAATATTCGGCGGGACCGAACTTGAACGCGATCTCCGCCAGCGGCGGCGCGAACGCCGCGATCAGCAGGGTGGCGAAGCTGCCAGCGAAGAACGAGCCGATCGCCGCCAGCGCCAGCGCCGCACCGGCGCGGCCATTGCGCGCCATCTGGTGCCCATCCAGCACGGTCACCACGGCAGCGGTCTCACCCGGCAGGTTCACCAGGATGGCCGTGGTCGAGCCGCCATACTGCGTGCCGTAATAGATGCCAGCCAGCATAATCAGGCCGGCGATGGGTGGCAGCACATAGGTGATGGGCAGCAGCATGGCGATGGTGGGCACTGGACCCAGGCCAGGCAGCACCCCCACCAGCGTGCCCAGGATGCAGCCCAGCAGGGCATAAAGCAGGTTCTCGGGCGTGAAGGCCACCGAGAAGCCCAGCATGAGGTTGTCTAACAATTCCACGATCGACTCCAGACACGGAGAAAGCAAAGTGAAAGGATCGTATAGCGATACATTTACCCTTAGACACCCGGGATAACCTGCATTGAACACATGGGATTTATCAGATTCCGCTCGCGCGACTCATATATCGTGTCACCACTCTATTTCCGGAAATTCTGTCGAACTGCTTTCATTGCCTGCTGGCTGGCCGTGGCGCCACAGGCCGTGCTCGCGCAAGCGCCCTCCCCGACGCCCGCGCTGCCCGGCCTGCGCCTGCTGGGCAGCGCCACGCTGCCCGCCGGCCTGATGGTCGACGGCACGCGCGTGGGCGGCCTGTCCGGCCTGGACTACGACCCGGCCACGCGGAAATGGCTGCTGGTCAGCGATGACCGCTCCCAGCACGCCCCGGCACGGGTCTACACCGCCACGCTGGACCTGGACGCCGATGGCCTGCACGGCGTGACCTTCACCGGCATGCGCGTGCTGCGGCAGGCGGACGGCACGCCCTATCCCGACCCGTGGCGCTACTTGTGGGCGGGTGGCGACGTGCCGGACTGGGAAGCGGTGCGATGGGACCCGTTGGCGCCCGGCTTCTGGCTGGCTGGCGAAGGCGACCGGGCGCTGGGCCTGCCGCCCGGCATCGTCCGCATGAGTCCCGCCGGCCAGCTGCAGGCGCAACTGCCCACGCTGCCGGGCTTCGGTGTCCACCGCCTGCGCATCCAGGGGCCACGCCGCAACCTGGCCTTCGAGGGGCTGACCTTCACGCCGGACGGGCAATCGCTGTGGGTGGGCATGGAGGGGCCGCTGGCGCAGGACGGGCCGGCGCCCACGCCCGATGAAGGCGGCTGGGCGCGGTTCACGCGCATCGACCGAGAAGGCGGGATGCTGGCCCAGGTGGCGTATCCGGTGGACCCGATTCCGGCGCGTCCCGCGCACGGACGCCACGCGGACAACGGCGTGTCGGAGATCCTGGCCCTGGATGCCACCCGGCTGCTGGTGCTGGAACGCGCGGCGGTGCAACCGGCAGACGGCCCCATGCGCAACTTCCTCCGGCTTTACCTGGCGGACCTGTCCACGGGCAGCGACGTGCGTGGCCAGGAACGGTTGCGGCCCGGCGCCTTCACGCCGGTGACGAAGCAACTGGTGCTGGACCTGACGACGCTGGACACGCGCCTGGACAACCTGGAAGGCATGGCCTGGGGCCCGCGCCTGCCCAACGGCAACGCCACGCTGGTGATGGTGTCCGACGACAACTTCAATGCATCCCAGGTCACGCTGTTCCTGGCGTTCGAAGTCCGAGAGGAAAGCCGCAACGAGCCGGGACGCAGCGGAGCCGGCTCCGCCGGTCCGCCAGCATCGCCCCCTTGAAGGGGCGCGCGCGCCAGCGCCTCGGGGGTGGGCCTAGTAATGCGGAGGCAGTTCGTCGCGCAGGTTGCGCGGCGTACCGGGGCCTTCCTGCCCCTGCCGCCGCAACTCGAACAGTTCCTTGCCCAGCAGCTCGATCTGGCGTTGCTGGCGGAAGATCGTCTGGTTGAGCTGGTCCAGCATGTCGTCGGCCAGCCCGGCCTTGATCTCCAGGTCGAAAAGGCGCTTGGCCAGCGCCTGCAGGTCAGGCAGCGCGTCGGTGTCGGTCATGATGTCGGTCGCCATGGGCAAAGCGGAATTATCGCCCGCGTTCGCGCGTGGCCGCCCAGCACAGCAGGGATCCCGCCGTGACCATGCCCACGCCCTGCCAGCGAGAGGCCGCCCTCACCGCCCACCGCCGCTCCTTCGCACCGCCGCTTTTCAAGGCAGCGATCATAACGCCGCGGCAAGCCCTTGCCCGCCGCGGCGCCGCCAGGCCAGCGTCAGGCGGTTTTCCAGGGCAGCAGCACCCGCGAGGCCTGGCCTTCGCCCATCCCCACGCTCAGGCGCGGCGGCCGGCCATGCGGCACTTGCCCGCAGTGGTCCTTGTCGGCCCCCGCGATCGACAGGCGCACCCGGCTGCCGGCGGAGAAACGCCACGCCGTGGGAATGAACGCCAGGCGCACGAATTCCTGCCGCCCCGGCACCAGCGGCGCGGCGTCGTCCTTGCGGCAGGAATGGAAGGGCCAGGTCGTGCGGTAGCTGTCCGGACACGGCGACTCCTTGCGGTGCAGGAGACGCAACAAGCCTTCGCTGACATACCGCTCGGTGCCATCCGCCTCGATCTCGGTCAGGTAGGCGAACAGCGCGCCGTCGCGTTCGCTGCTGGCGACGAACAGTTCCAGCACGGCATGGCCTGCCAGTTCCATCGCCTGCGCCAGCGGCGCGGACGTGAAGCTCAGCATGCGGTCGGTGCGGCCCTGCCAGTCGGGGTAATAGGACGTGCTGTTGATGGCGGCGATGCGCTCATAGCGCGTGCCCTGCCCCGTGCCCAGCGTGAAGTCCACCTGGTAGTCGGCCTGCGTGGCGGCCGCATCGGCCTGGCCCGCCAGCGCCGCGCCGGCGGACAGGTAAAGCGGCGTGTCCTGCGCTTGCGGCAGGGGCGGCCACTGGCTGGCGGCGCGCCACTGTTCCGAATGCAGGGCGTAATAGTGGATCGGCGCCTCCCGGTCCAGGCCCGTGTCGCGACCCAGCAGATAGTGGTCGAAAAAGCGCAGCACTTCACCCAGCCAGGGCGCCTCGGCCATCTCCTGCTTGCGCCACGGCGAGATGTCGATGCGCGCGCCATGGTCCCACGGCCCCAGCATCAGGTGCCGGCGGTTTTCCGACAGGGTCAGGTAGCGCGAGATGGCGCCGTTCATGTAGCCGCCGCCATCCATCCACCCCGATACCGACAGCACGGCCACGTCCTTGGGGATGGAGGCGGCCAGGCTGTAGGGGCTGAAGGAGGCGGAGCTGAAGGTCTCGTCATAGGGCAGCGGATCTTCGCGGAAGCGGAACTCCGGCATGAACTCCGTCTGGCGGAAGTTGCCCAGGTGCTCGTGCACGGCCTGGGCCAGCAGCGCGCCGTCCGGGTCCTCGTCCACGGGCTGGGGGCCCGCGAAACCGGGATTCGCGTAATACACGAAGCGCGACAGCATCTGGCGCTGGTCATGGTCCAGCGCCACCATCAGGTCGTCGTAGCTCTGCGTCAGCGCCTTGAGCTGCAGGCCGCCAGGAAAGTAGTTGTCGGCATAGGTGTCCCACACCGAGAACAAAGGCGCGATGGCCCGCACCGCCGGGTGGCCGGTGCTTGCCAGGAAATCCGAGGCCGCGCCCAGATAGGAAATGCCGGTGGCGCCCACCACGCCATCGGACCAGGGCTGCGCCACGATCCAGTCCACCACCTCCTTGCTGTCGTCACGCTCGCGCGGCGAGCGGAAGCTGTCGCGCGTGCCGAAGCTCGCCCCCGTGCCACGCACGTCGATCACCACGACGGCATAGCCACGCGGCACCAGGTAGTCGCGCAACTTGGCGGTGTTGGGCGCGCACTCGCCAGTCGCGCCGGGCGCCATCCTGAAACGGCGGTAGTACGGCGTGAACAGCGTGATGGTGGGAAACGCGGCAGGCGCTGCCTGGTCCGCCAGCGGCACCGGCACGTAGACATCGATGGCCAGGCGGCAGCCATCGCGCATCGCCAGGTAGCGCGATGCCGGCGCCGGCACGCGATGGGTGGCGGGACGCGAGGCTTCGTACTGTTGCGGCGTGACGCGCCAGGCGGTCGGGTTATCGGAAGACATGAGCACATCCAGGAAGGGAAGACAGGAAAGGGCGCGCACGCATCGGAAGCCGATGCGATACGCCGGAAAGACGAAAGAAGGCGTCGAGGCATATGCCAAAACGATTGCGCCACGCACACGGCGCAAGCCTTGCTAGACTTAGGCGCGGGGGCGAGCATGTCCCCGCGCTGGCCGCTCCATGCCGGGCACGCCAGGCTGCCCTATCGGAACGACCCATGGATTTACGCCAGCTGAAATACTTCACCCGGATCGTGGAACTGGAGAGCATCACCGCGGCCGCCGAATCGCTGCACGTGGCCCAGCCCTCGCTCAGCCAGCACGTGGCCAAGCTGGAGAACGAATTCAACGCGCAACTGCTGGTGCGCGGCCCGGCCGGCGTGCGCCCCACCGAGACCGGCAGGCTGCTGTACAGCCACGCGAAGCAGGTCCTGCGCCAGGTGGATGCGGCAAGGGCGGCGGTCGAACATGGCCGCGACACGCCGTCGGGCCACGTGAGCTTCGGACTGTCCACCAGCGCCTCGCGCGTGGTCGCCGTGCCACTCTTCGACGCGGTCCGGCAGGCATACCCGGAAGTCATGCTGGAGCTGATCGAAGGCAGCAACGCCGACCTGGCGGAATCGGTCGTGCGGCAGCGGCTGGACCTGGCGCTGGCCATGGACGTGGGGCAGCGTCCCGACCATATGCAAGCCACGCCGGTCCTGGACGAACAGCTGCTGCTGGTGGGCCTGCCGCTGCCCGACGGCGCGCGCGCCGTCAGCCTGGCGGGCGTCGCGGCGCTGCCGCTGGTGCTGCCCAGCTTCCCGAACTCGATCCGCGTCCTGTCCGAGCGCGCCTTCAGCGACGCCGGCCTGGCGTTCAACCTGATCGCCGAGACCAGCGCGGTGTCGGTGCTGCTGGCACTGGTGCGGGCCGGCCGCGGCTGGACCATCCTGCCTGCCTCGGCGCTGGGCGACCCGGACGCCAAGGGACAGGACCTCGTGGGCATTCCCATTTCGGACCACGTGTTCACGCGGCGGGCATCGCTGTGCCTGTCCGCCTCGGCCCAGCAGAGCCTGGCCTGCAAGGCGGTGCGCGAACTGGCCCGGGCGCTGATCAGGGACATGATCGACGATGGACGCTGGCAGGGCGTGACGCGCCTGGACGGTTGAACACGGCCCGGGCGCGCCTGGCGCCTTACTCCACCTGCACGCCCACGCGGCGCACGAACTCGCCCCAGAAGGCGGAATCTTCGCCCGCGCGCTTGCGGATCTCGTCGGCGGTGCCGGCAAAGGGCAGGAAGTACAGGGCCTTCAGGCGCGCCTGGATGCCGGCGTCGTTCACGGCGGCCTGCGTCGCGGCGTTCAGCCGCGCCACGACCTGGGGGTCCAGGCCGGCGGGGCCGACGATGGCAAACCAGCCGGGCATGGTGGGCGCCTTCAGGCCCAGCTCCTTCAGCGTCGGCACGTCAGGCACCTCCGCGATGCGCTGCTCGCCCAGCACGGCCAGGGGCACGACGTTGCCCGCCGTCACCTGCGGCAGGGCCGCGCCCAGCACGCTGGTCATGAGATCGATCTGGCCGGCCAGGACGGCGTTCAAGGCAGGGCCGGACCCCTTGTAGGGCACGTGCATGAGTTTGATGCCCGCGGCGTCGGCGACCATCTCGGTGGAAAGGTGCGTCGAATTGCCGGCGCCCGCGCTGCCATAGGTCAGCGTATTGGGCTTGGCACGGGCGCGCTCGATGAGCGCCTGCATCGACGTGATGCCGCTTGCCTTGCTGGCCACCACGATGAAAGGCGTGTCGATCACCGGCGCGACATACGAGAAATCCTTCTCGGCGTCGTAGGGCAGGTTCTGGTACAGGTGCGGATTGAAGCTGATCTGCGAGACGCCGGCCAGCATCAGGGTATAGCCGTCGGGCGCCGACTTGGCCACGAAGGATGCCGCGATCACGCCATTGGCGCCCGGACGGTTTTCCACCACCACGGGCTGGCCCAGCGAGGCGCCCAGCTTGTCGCTGATGAGACGGGCGACCACGTCGCCGCCCGAGCCCGCGGACTGCGGCACGATCAGGCGGACGGGATGGCTGGGAAAGGCTTGCTGCGCCTGCGCGGGCGTGGCAAGCAACGAGATGGCGGCGCACAGCGCGCCCAGGATGTGGCGTGTGGACATGGCATTCCCCTTGCTTGGCGGTTTGAGCCGCCTTGTGTCACTCCGGCCTGGCCGGGTGTGCCCGGTACCGCCCGGGCTTGCGAGCATCTTAGGAACGCCGCCCGCCCCCGACAAATACGGCTTGCCTATGCGCGCATAGGAAAAAACGTTGGCTCCCGCAGCATCGCGGCGCCCGGCGAATGGCCAGTGAAAACAATTTCATGGCCGCGAAATGTGCCACGGGCTGACAAGGACGTTTAATATTTCAGCCGCAACTGAAAGCAGCCATGACTCCACGCGCGTCCCTCTACGAACAGCTCCTGGGCCCCCGCTACGCCCTCCTGCCCGCCGCCGTCCGTCGCTTCCACTCCCTGCAAGGCCAGCACACCCTGGGCGGCCATATCGTGGTCGACGGCGCGGAATCCGCCATCGGCCGCCTGCTCATGCGCGCCATGGGTTTCCCGCCCACCAGCATGGCCCGTCCGCTGCGCTTCGAGCTGGACGCCACGCCCGACAGGGAAATCTGGACACGCCACATGCTGGCGCGCCACACCGTCACCACCCTGGTCCTGCGCGACAATCACCTGGTGGAGTCCTTCGGTCCGCTGCGCCTGCGCTATGAGGTCGAGGCGGACGCCACCGGCCTGCGCATGCGCGCGGGGCGCGCCAGTCTCCTGGGCATCCCCCTGCCCGGCTTCCTGACCCCGCGCATCGAGACCAGCGAGCGCGAGGCCGATGGCCGCTATGCCTTCGACATCCGCGCCAACTGGCCCGGCACGCGGCGCCTGATCGCCTATCGCGGCACCGTGGACCTGGACCGCCCGCCCGTCCAGCGCTGAGCAATCCAGGCGCGAACGTTCAGCCTGCCGCGTCCTTTTCGCAATCGCGTCCATCGCCGAAACCCCGGCTCAGGTGGAACAGGAAAGGGGCATCCGGAATCTGCGTGTAGCGCCGAATGATCTCCCGGTAGGTTCCCGCCGGATCCAGGTGCCCCAGCGTGGCCGGATACATCATCCGCCCCAGGTACTCCAGCGCGGCGATGTTGTAGGCGCTGGTGTAGAACTGGTGATACAACCCCTGGGCGCAATCCGCCGGCGTGCGCGCGACCAGCCTGAAGGCCGGCCGCGCCATCAGGTCGGCCATGACCGCAGCGGCCGCCTCGCGGGTCGCGCCATAACCGAAAGGGATGACGCGCGCGCCGCGCCGCACGCGCGCCGTGCCCGTCATCACGTAGTGATCGGGCCGGTCACGGATGAGGCGTTCCAGCGCGATGTCGCCCGTGGACCCGCGCAGCAGCGGCGTGGCGTAATTGCTGCCCCCCGCGGCATCGACCATCTGGCCCCAGGACGTGCGCCCCTGCGAATAGCAGCACTGGTCCAGGCCCAGCCGCCCGGCCCGGCTCTCGATGAAGACGCGCGGCGCGGCCATGCCCGCCTCGCGGGGCTGCGTGATGCCCGCCTGCAGCGCCTGCCAGCGGGCCGCGTGGAACGCCAGGTACTCCTCGGCGCGGGCCTGCTGGCCCACCGCCTGCCCCAGGGCCCGGATCGTGCGCGGCGTGTTGCCCAGCGGGTCGATGGACGCGTCCACATAAAGGATTGGAATGTTCAGCGCCGCCAGCACCGCCTGGGCCGGCCCGCGCTCCACGGCCGGCCGCGCGCGCAACTCCAGCACCAGCAGGTCGGGCTTCATGCGCACCAGCCGCTCCAGGTCGGCGTTGCCGCTCGCGTCGAAATGCAGCTCAGGCACCTGCCCACCTTGCGGCCAGCGCTGGCGCATCAGGTTCCAGATGGTCGGGTCGGAATTCCCCAGATTGTTTTCCCAGGCGACCAGCCCCGCGAAAGGGTCTTCGCGATTCAACAGCGCCAGCGCAAGCAGGTGGCCGCCGTTCTGCAGGAAGATGCGGCGGGGCTCGCGCGCCAGGTGGACGTCGCGTCCCGCGACATCGGTCACGGTGACGGGATAGGCGCCAGCGTCGGGCGTCTGCGCAAACGCGCCGGACAGGGCCGACCACCCCAACATGGCCGCCAGCAACGGCGCTCGCCACTCAATGCGAGGGATCGGCATCGATGGCCTCGTCCGCATGCACGCTCAGGTAACCCCGCGCGCAGGTCTCCACACGGGCGCGCACGCCATACGCCCGCGCCAGCGTCTCGGGGGTCAGCGCCGACAGGGGCGTGCCGGCCGCGCAAAGCACGCCTGCCTTCAGCACGACGACCTCGTCGGCCCAGCGCGCGGCCAGGCTCAGGTCGTGCAGCACGACGATCACCAGCCTGCCCTCGCCAGCCAGGGCGCGCAGGGTGCGCATGACCGTTACCTGATGGCGCAGGTCCAGCGCACTGGTGGGTTCGTCCAGCAGCAACACGCCAGGGTCCGGCGCCAGGGCCTGTGCCAGGCTTGCCATCTGCCGCTGGCCCCCCGACAGCCCGTGCAGCGGCGACATCGCCAACGCCGCGATGCCCAGGTGATCCAGCGTATCCATGGCCCGCGCCATCGCGGCGTCACTCGTGATCGGCGCACGGCCCGTACGCAGCCGCAAGATGCTCAACAGGCTGTCCAGCACCGTCATGTCCAGATCGTCCGGCAGCCGCTGCGGCATGTAGCCCACGCGCGCCGCGCGCTCGGCGGGCGGCATCGCGGCCAGCGGCAAGCCATCCAGCGAGATCTCGCCCGTGCACGGCACGATGCCTGCCAGCGTCTTCAGCAAGGTGCTCTTGCCCGCGCCGTTCGGCCCCA
The DNA here is from genome assembly GCF_900089455.2 of Orrella dioscoreae. NCBI lineage: Bacteria > Pseudomonadati > Pseudomonadota > Betaproteobacteria > Burkholderiales > Alcaligenaceae > Orrella > Orrella dioscoreae. The sequence goes on along the minus strand of NZ_LT907988.1, from coordinate 382,176 downwards.
GCAAAGCCACCACGCTGCCCGGCCGCAGGTCGGGGAGATCGAGCCCATCGATCACCGGCTTGCGGCGGTAGCCTGCCCGCAACCCGCGCACGCGCAGGCCGCCAGGCGCCGCCACGTCCTGCAAGGCGTGGCTCGGCATCGCGCTCATGATCGGCGCTCCCGGCGCAGGATCAACCCCAGGAACACCGGCACGCCCACCAGCGCGGTGACGATGCCCACGGGCAGCAGCACGCCGGGCACCAGCGTCTTGCTGGCAATGGACGCCAGCGACATCAACAGGGCACCGACCAGGGCGCTGGCCGGCAGGAAATGGCGGTGATCCTCGCCCACCAGCATGCGTGCCACGTGCGGCCCGACCAGCCCCACGAAGCCGATGGCCCCGACGAAGGCCACCGCCGTGGCCGCCAGCAGGCTGACCCGCAGCAAGGCCCCCAGCCGCAGGCGGCCCACGTCCACGCCCAGGGTACGCGCGCGGTCCTCGCCCATGCGCAGCACATTCAGGCGCCAGGCCGACCGCAGCGTGAAAGGCAGCACCAGCAGCAGCACCAGGCCCAGCGCCTGCAGCTTGGGCCAGTTGGACAACGCCAGGCTGCCCATGCTCCAGAACACCAGTTGCTGCAGGTCCTCGGGGTTGGCGATGTACTGCAGCAGCGCCACCAGCGCGTTGAAGGAGAACACCATGGCGATGCCGAACAGCACCATCGTCTGCCGGCCGCCGCGCCCGCCACGCGTGACGGCCTGCAGCAGCAGCACCGAGCCGAAGGCGAAGAGAAAGGCGCTGGCCGCCAGGCTCCAGCCCGCGGGCACGCCGGGAATCTGCAGGCCCAGCACGATGACCAGGGCCGCGCCCAGCGAGGCGGCCGAGGACACGCCCAGCGTGAAGGGGTCGGCCAGCGCGTTGTCCAGGATGGTCTGCATCTCGGCGCCCGCCAGCGACAGCGCGGCGCCCACCAGCACGGCCATCAGCGCGTAGGGCAAGCGCAGCGACCACACGATGACCGCCGTCTCGGCCTCGACACTGCCCGGCGACAGGATCGCCGCCAGGATCTCGCCCGGCGCGAACGCCGCCGCCCCCAGCGAGACGTCCATCGCCACGCTGAACGCCAGTCCCAGCGCAATCAGCGCCAGGCGCAGCCACCGCGCGCGCTGCGCGGCGGCATGCGCCCGCGCGATCCCGGCGCGGGCGCCCTCGGCCACGGCAACCGCCATCAGAACGCGCCGCGCAAGGTCAGCATCGCGCCGCGCGGTTCGCCGTAGTAGGTCTGGCGGAACTCATGGCCCGATATCTTCTTGAAGTAGCGCTTGTCGAACAGGTTGGTGACCGTCAACGTCAGGTCCATGTCGGGACGCAAGGCATAGCCCAGCTGCAGGTCCACCAGGGTGTAGGCCGGCTGCGTCCAGCGCGCGCCGCCGCGTTGCACGTACTGCTCGCTGAGCCAGCGCAGGCCGCCGCCCACCGACACCCGGTCGAGCACGCCATCGGCAAAGCGATATTTCGTCCACAACGAGAAGTTGTGGCGTGGATAGGCCGAGTTGTACGGCAGGCCCACTTCGTTGTCGGCGCCCTCGCGATACCTGGTCGAGGTATAGGCATAGCCGGCGCTCATTTCCCACTGCGGGGTCAGGCGTCCCGACACCTCGGCCTCGACGCCCTGGCTGCGTACCTTGCCCGCAGCCAGCGAGAAGTCCTCGTTGTCCGGGTCCGCGATGGCGCGGTTCACGTCGTCGATGCGGAACACCGCCAGGTGCGTGTTCAGCCGCTGGTCCAGGTATTCGCCCTTGATGCCAAGCTCCACCTGCCGCCCCACGCGCGGCGCAAGGAAGCCGCCGCCCGCCGACTGCTCGGTCTGCGGGCTGAAGATGCGGCTGTAGCTGGCATAGGCCGAATGATGCGCGTCGAGGTCCACGACCAGGCCCGCATAGGGCACGAACTCGGCCTTGATGCGCTGGTCGCTGTCCGGCGCATCCGGGTCGCGGGTGTCCCACCAGGCATAGCGTCCGCCCAGCAGCACGGTCACGGGTTCGACGGGCTTCACCCGGGCCTGGGCATACACGCCGTACTGCGTCACCTGGGTGCGCGGCAACTCGCCCGGCTCGAACAGCGTGGGGGCCACGCCCAGGTCGGGCCGGTCGATGTTCTGGCGGAACGACACGAACGGCGCCTGCACCTGCCCGCCCTGGTATTCCTGGTAGTTCGCGCCCGCCGTGATCTCGTGGCGCAGGCCCCAGGCGTCCACCGGCAACGTCAGGAAGGCGTCCACGCCCTTGTTCTCCTGGCGCGAGCGCTGGCGCGCGGCACGGATCGTGACGTCGTTCGTGACGGGGTCGATGTAGCTGTGCGTCATGTAGCGGTTCAGCCAGGTCCTGCGCACCGAATGGCTGGCATTCAGGCGGAACTTGCCGCCATCGGCCAGGCGATGCTCCAGCTCGGCGAAGTAGCTGAGCGCGTTGTCATCCTTGTTGGCATCCTTCGACCCGAGGTAGGTGGAGCGCGGCACGTCGATGTTGCGGCCGTCCGCGTACTGCGGCAGGCCCACGAACACCAGCGAGCCGCCCTCCTGCCAGGTGCCGCCCACCGACAGCGTGGTCGACGGCGTGAAGTCGTACTCCAGCGTGCCATAGACCGTGCGGCGATCCGAATAGACCCGGTGCAGGTGGCTGCCCGCGCGATCCTCGATCACCACGCCACGCGCGCGCAGGCGGCCATCCTCGGTCAGCGCGCCCGTGCCGTCGATCTCGGCGCGATAGCGGTCCCAGGTGCCCACCGACACCGCGCCCTTGAAGCCGGGCTCGGCCAGCGCGCGCTTGCGCACCAGGTTGATCGTGCCGCTGGGCTCGGCCGCGCCTTCCAGCAGGCCCGTGGGACCGCGCCAGACTTCCACGCGGTCATAGATACCCAGGTCCATCAGGGCGTTGCCCCACATGCCCTGCCCGCCCTTGAACGGCAGGCCGTCGACCAGGTATTCGTTGATGAGGAAGCCGCGCGACTCGATGTTCACGATGCCCGTGCCCGTCGGGCTTGCCTTCACGCCGGTGACGTAGTCCATGGCCTGGCCCAGCGTCGTGACGTTCTGGTCGTCCATGCGCTGGCGGGTCAGCACCGTGATGGATTGCGGCGTCTCGCGCAAGGAGTGCGTGCTCTTGCCCATGGAGACCGCGCGCGCGGTATAGGAACGCGTGCCTTCCGTGACGGTTGGATCGACCAGCGTGGCCGCCACCATCACCGGCGCCAGTTGCGAGGCGCCGCGCACCGGCGCGGGCGCCGGCCTGACGGTGATCGCGCGGCTGGGCGTGGTGACGCTTTCCAGGTCCGTGCCCGCCAACGCGCGGCGCACCGCCTCTTCCGCGTCGAACATTCCCTGCACCGCGCCGGCCTGTCGGCCGGCCACCAGCGCGGGATCGACCGAGATGACCCGCCCGCTGCTCAAGGAAATGCGATTGAGCGTGTCGGCCAGCGGACCGGCAGGCAAGGCATAGACGTGCAAGGCATCCGACTGGCCGGGCGGGATGGACTGGGCCAGGACGGGCGTGGCCAGCGTGCTGGCGGCCAACGCCAGCGCGACGGGCAGGGCAGCGACCGCAAGGGCTGGCGCGCGCGGACGGGACCCGGTGGGGCAGGGCATGGAGGCTCTCCGATTATCGACTCTGCAAGGCTTGTGTCGTCGAGGAGCCGGAACCAGACACGAATTTACAAATATTCACCAAACTGCCGATCGAGGTCGAGTGGCCTACACCCGGCGTTCGATCAGCGTCAGCCAGCCGCCATAGTCGCGCACCCGGATGGGCAGGGTGTCGGCCAGGCCCGCCAGGGAGGCCGCCACGTCATCCAGGGGAAAGCCGCCTTGAACCAGCAGGCGTCCCGCATCGGGCGCCACGCGCAGCACGCCACGGCGATAACGCTGCAATTCGGCCACCACCTCGGCCAGCGGCCGCTGGTTCACCAGCAGATGGCCTTCCAGCCATTCGGCGCCGGTGATGCCCGCGGCGTCGAAGCCGTCGATGCGCGCGGCATCGAAGACCGCTCCTTCCCCTTCGCGCAGGACCCGCCTGGCGCCATGCCGCGTACGGATCTCGACGTCGTGCGACAAGGCCGCGACGCGCGTGCGCTCGGCTTCCTGGCGCACCAGGAAGCGCGTGCCCAGGGCCAGCACGCCGCCTTCCCGCGTCAAGACGACGAAGGGGCGCACCGCGTCCGCCACCACGCTGGCCACGAGTTCGCCCGCTCGCAGGCGGACCTCGCGCCGTTCAGCGGTATAGGCGACGTCGGCGGCCGAGCGGGCGTTCAAGGCCAGGTCGCTGCCGTCCTGCAAGGCGTAATGGCGGCGCTCGGCCGTGCCGGTACGCAGATCGGCGCCCAGCTCGGACAGCGGCAGGTAGCGGTTCGCCACGACGCCGCCCAGGGCCGCGCCCGTGCCCATCGCCACCAGCGACTTCAGCACGACCCGCCGTCGCGGGCGCAGCAGGATGTCGCGCGCCACCTCGCGTGCCGGCCAGGCGGCGCCGTTGCCCGCGGCCAGACAGGCGGGCTGCAGGGCGGCCTGCACGCGCTGCCAGGCCGCCTCGTGATCCGGCTGCGCGCGCCAGGCGTCGAAGGCAAGGCGATCCTCGGCCGTGGCGGCGCCCGAACGCAGCCTCACCATCCAGTCGACCGCGGCCTCGGTCGCGGCCTGGGCGTCCTCCTTGTCGTGCGTCGCCGCGCGTCTTGCCACGCCGCTCATGCCTGGGCCACGGCCACGCAGTGCAGCAGCGCCTGCTTGATGTGGCGCGCCACGGTGCGGGTCGAAACGCCCAGCCTGGCGGCGATCTCGTCATAGCCCATCTCGTCGAACTGGCTATAGAGGAAGGCCCGGCGCACGTCGCGCGGCAAGCCGTCCAGCAGGCGGTCCAGCTGGGCGATCGCCTGGATGGCCATCGCGCGCGCCTCGGCCGACGGGGCGTGATCGGGCGACGCGGTCTCCAGCCACTGCAGATAGGCCCGCTCGATCTCGCGATCGCGATACAGGTGATAGACCAAGCGCTTGGCGATGCGCGTGAGATACGCGCGCGGCTCGCGGATGAGGCTGGGGTCCTCGCGCGACGCCACCACTTGGCAGAAGGTCTCGGATGCGATGTCCTGCGCGTCGCCCTGATGCCGCATGCGGCGCAGCAACAGCGAGACCAGCCAGGAATGATTCTCGGCGTAGAGCCCGTGCAGGACCTGCTGCCGACTGGATTCAACGGAGGGAGGCATGGCGTTGCGAAGATCGGCGTGCAGCGCCGTATTTGAAAATAGTTCTTATTATTACATCAACGTCAGCCGCCCAGCCAGCCCTGCGCCTGGCTCAGGCCGATATCCGCAAGGCCGCCTCGAGACCGAAAGTCTGCGCAAACTGCTGTGCCGGCAATGGCCTGCCGAACAGATAGCCCTGCCCCTCCTCGCAATGCTCGGCCAGCAAGCGCTCGCGTTGCGCATCGGTCTCGATGCCCTCGGCGATGGTGCACAGGTCGAAGCTGTGCGCCACGTCCAGGATCGCCCGGATCACCGTGGCATCGCGTTTCGACTCCAGGATCCCGCTGACGAAGGAGCGGTCGATCTTGATGCGCGTGAGCGGGTGCGTCTTCAGCAGGCTCAGCGACGCATAGCCCGTGCCGAAGTCATCGAAGGAGATGCCCACGCCATGCGCGCGCAGGCGCCGCAGAATCTCGAGCGCCGTATCGTCATTGTTCAGGACGATGTTCTCGGTGATCTCCAGTTCCAGCGCCTCTGGCGGCAGACCGTGGCGCGCCAGCGTCTCCATGACCTCGGTCGCCAGGTCGCCCACGCGGAACTGCACGCCGAAAAGATTCACCCCGATGCGGAAATCATGGGCGCCGCTGCGCCGCCAGAAGGCGGCCTGGCTGCAGGCCTCGTCCAGCACCCATGACCCCACGGTGGCCGCCAGGGGCCCGCCCTCCAGCGAAGGCAGGAAAACCCCCGGCGCCAGCAAGCCCAATTGCGGATGCCGCCAGCGCAGCAAGGCTTCGGCGCCCGTCAGTTCACCGCTCGCCAGCTTGATCTGCGGCTGGTAGAAAAGCAGGAATTCACCATTGGCGACCGCCCGGTGCAACTCCATGCCATACAGGCGCCGGGCCACGGCCTCCAGCCTCAGGTTGGGCACGAAGACGAAGATCCGGCCCCGGCCGACGGCCTTCGCCTTCACCAGCGCCAGGTCGGCATTGCCCACCAGCTCGAGCGCCTCGTGGGCATGCAGCGGCGCCAGTGCCACGCCGCAGCTGGCGGTCAGCCGCAACTCCTGCCCCTGCACGGAAATCGGTTCGGCAACGCGCGCCAGTACCGCCTGCGCCAACTCGGTCGCCTGCTTGAGGTCCATGACGTTGGGCTGCAGGATGGCGAACTCGTCCCCGCCCAGGCGCGCGACCGTGTCGCAAAGCCCCACGGTGCGCGCCAGCCGGGCGGCCAGTTCGCGCAGGATCACGTCGCCCACCGCGTGGCCCATCGTGTCGTTGATGTCCTTGAAACCGTCCAGGTCCACCATGAGGATGGCCGCTGACGAGGGGTGCGACAGCACCTCCTCCACGCGCCGATAGAAGATGCCGCGGTTGGCCAGGCCCGTCAACGGATCGAAGCTGGAGAGCTTGCGCAGGTCGTCGTTCTCGCGCTTGCGCGCCATGTCGGAATCGGCCTGTTGCGCGGCAGCGGCGGCAAGCGCCGCATTGGCGCGCTCCTGCTGGGCACGCGCCTGGGCCTCCTCGCGGGCATGCTCGGCGCAGACCTCGACCCGGCGCAACTCCAGCCGATCCCCCGCCATGCGGGCCAGCTCGCGCAAGCGGTCCTTGTCTTCCTCGCCGAAGTCACCATGCGGCTCGGTGTCGATGATGCACAGTGCGCCCAGCGGATGGCCTTCGGGCGAATGCAGGGGCACCCCGGCATAGAACCGGATGTTCGCTTCCCCGGACACCAGCGGATTGTCGTGAAAACGGTCATCCAGCCGCGCATCGGGCACGACCATGACATCGCCCTGGGTGATCGCGTGGGCGCAGAAGGACACGTCGCGCCGCATGTCCGTCACGCCCACGCCGACGCCGACGCTGGCGGCGAAGAACACATGGTCGCTGCCGATCATGTTGATGGCCGACACCGGCATGTTGAACATGCGCGATGCGATACGTACGACCGGGTCCAGGCTGGGCAGCGAATGCTGCGGATCCAGCCCATACTCCGAAAGCGCATGCAGCCTCTCGGATTCGTTCGGCAAAGGTGAGGGGCATTTCATCGAAAGCCTCCTGTCTGACTCTCCCTGTGCTGCGCCGTACTCGATTCCCGGCGACACGCGGGCGAAACGCACAACGCCCACCTCCTGCCTTGCCGCCATCGCTGCACGCGCCGCGGGAGGTGCCGTTGGAACTTTGTTTGTCGTGCGCCACGAAACATCGCCCTCTTTCCCAAGGCGATTGGAACAGGCAGCCAGGTATCGAAGTGTGACCAGCCCAAGGAAAAAAGCCAGTCACAGCTGTAACTAGCTGTTCCAGCCTCCGAATTTAGCGCACGTTCTCGCGGTTTTCCAGCGCTTGGAATGCGTCGCCGGGCGATATGCTTGCGCCCGACGTGGCGGTCATCGTGTCCGCCCCGAGCCGAGACCCCCAATACCAACAACATGTCCCGTCCCGACACCCCCGCCAAGATCGCCTATCTGGGGCCCGCGGGCACCTGGTCACACCAGGCCTGCCTGGACCTCTTCGGCCGCTACACGGCCATCACGCCGCTGGACAAGGAGGCGCTCTTTGCCGCCTACGCCAGCGGGCAGGCCGACAAGATCTGCGTGCCGGTCATCACCTCCACCGTCGGCGTGACGCCCTACCTGGATCCCATCCTGGCCCTGTCCGCGCCCTGCATCGTGGCCGAATACGCCCGGCAACTGGACTACAGCCTGCTCGCCAACCGGGGCGCCACGCTGGATGACATCCGCAACGTCCTCGCCCACCCCATCGCCCATGCCGAGGTCAAGGCCTGGATGGACCGGGTGCTGCCGCACGCCGGCCGTGTCCACACCGCCACCAACGGCGCCGCGGCGCAGGAGGTTGCGCGCAGCGGCTCGCTGGCGATGGCGTCCATGGGGCCGCGCGTGGGCGCAGCGGTATATGGCCTGGTCTCCCTGGCCGACGGCATCGAGCAGGGGCCGCACAACGTCACGCGCTGGTGGGTGCTGGGGCGCGAAACGCCAGCGCCGACGGGCCACGACAAGAGCACGCTGTGCGTCGAGACGGACGACGAAGGCCTGTCCACGGCCCTGGCCACCCTGGTGAAGGGCGGCATACGCATCCTGACGGTCTATGAACGCCCCAGCCGCCGCTCGCTGGACACACACAGGTACGTCATCGACGTGGCCGGCCACCGCGGGGATGCCGCGCTGGCGGACGTGCTGACGCATTGCCCCGGCACGCGCGTCCTGGGCTCCTATCCGCGCACCTGCTGAGACAGGCCCGAGGCGGGCCGGAAGGCCGGTGCGCGTCAGGCGCCCTGCCGGTTGCGCCAGCGCGCCAGCGCGTGAATGGCCAGCGGCCCCACCGACAGCACGATGATGATGAGCGACACCCAGTGCAGGTTCTGCTTCACCCACGGAATCGCGCCCAGGAAGTGGCCGGCCAGCAGCATCACGCCCACCCACAGCGCCGCCCCCACCACGTTGTAGGCGAAGAACGTGCGGCGGGGCATCCTGGCCAGGCCTGCGCAGAACGGCGCCACGGTACGCACGATGGGAATGAAGCGCGCCACGATGATGGTCTGCGCGCCGAAGCGCGCGAAGTAGCCAGCGGCCTTTTCCATGTGCGCGGGCTTCACGAGCTTGCGCGCCAGGATGCGCTGGCTGAGCGGCGAGTTGCCGATGCTGTAGTTCAGCGCATCGCCCGCGATGGCCGCCACCGTCACGGCCAGCAAGGGCAGCCAGGGCGACACGCCCGCCAGCCCCAGGAAGGCGCCGGCGGCGAAAAGCAGCGAATCGCCCGGCAGGAAGGGCATGATCACCAGCCCTGTCTCCACGAAGACGACCGCGCAGATGATGAAGGTGCCCAGCACCCAGTTCTGCGCCAGCAGGGCCATGAGGCCGTGCTCGCTGGTGAGCCAGGAAAAAGCGTCGATAGGGTTCATGATGCTGCGACAAGCAAAGAAACGGAAAGCAGTCCGCACTATACCGGCGGCGTGTCAAAACCATGTCAAGCCGGGGGATTTCATTTTCATTTCCGATGATTGTTTTTTCATTCTGGATTCACGCCGCCGTCACACACGGCAAACAGAATGCGGGCCTCGATCACCACCGATGGATAGAGGCAAATGAAGGACTGGAAACGGAACGCGATCGCCGCCGCGATGCTGAGCGCAATGGCGCTGATGGCGGGCTGCGGCAGCAGCAACGACGACGATGAAACGCCCCCCGTCACCGAGACGCCCGCGGAACCCCGTCCGCTGGAGCTGACGATCCTCCACATCAACGACCAGCACTCCGCGTTGGACAGTTCCGACAGGACCCTCATGCTGAAGGACAGCACGGGCACGCCCACCGAGGTGGAAATCGCCTCGGCGGGCATGCCCCGCGTGAAGGCAGCCATCGACGCGCTGGCCGCCGAATCATCGAACGTGATCACGTTGCACGCGGGTGACGCCCTGACCGGCACGCTGTACTTCAATCGTGCCGGCGAGGCCGGACAGGCCGATGCCGCGCTGATGAACACCGTCTGCTTCGATGCGATGGCCGTGGGCAACCACGAATTCGACAAGGGCGACGCCGGCCTCAAAGGCTTCATCGACTTCCTCCACGCCGACACCTGCAAGACCCCGGTACTCAGTGCGAACGTGCAATTCGGAGAAAGCTCCCCGCTGCACGGCACCGGTCTGGTCAATCCATCGACGATCATCGAGCGCGACGGCCAGCGCATCGGCATCGTCGGCCTGACCATCGCCACCAAAACCAAGCAATCCTCCAGCCCGGATGCCACCACGACGTTCTCGGACGAAACGGAAGCAGCCCAGGCGCAGATCGACGCCCTGCGCGCCGATGGCATCGACAAGGTCATCGTCCTCAGCCACATCGGCTACCACTACGACAAGGACGTCATCGCCAGGCTGAGCGGCGTGGACGTCGTGGTGGGCGGCGATTCGCACTCGCTCCTCGGCCCGGACACGCTGGAGACCTATGACGTGGGCTCCCCGGAAGGCCCCTATCCCACCCGTCTCACCGACAAGGACGGCAAGCAGGTCTGCCTGGTGCAGGCCTGGGAATACACGAAGGTGCTGGGCGAGTTGAAGGTCAGCTTCGACGCCAACGGCGACGTGACCGCCTGCGAAGGCACGCCTCACGTCCTTCTGGGCGAGACCGTGACCGTGGGAGGCGCCGCGCCATCCCCCGAGGATCTCGTGGCGTTCCAAGCGGACCTGGCGGCCGCCGGATACCTGCGCCAGCAGGCACCGGACGCCGGCGCCGAGGCCGTGCTGCAACCCTTCAAGGACAAGGTCGAGGTCTACAGCCAGAGCGAAGTGGCGCTGGTGACGCAGGAACTGTGCCGCCGCCGGGTGCCGGGCACCGGTGGAGACACCAGCAACTCCAGCGCCGCCTGCAACGCGGAAGGCAAGGTCGCCCAGCGCGGTGGCGATATCCAGCAACTGGTGGCGCAGGCCTACCTGGACATGGCCAACGACAGCTACGGTGGTGCCGACATTGCGCTCCAGAATGGCGGTGGCGTGCGCCAGCCCCTGAACCCCGGCCGCATCACCGCTGCCCAGGTCATCGAGGTGCTGCCGTTCGGCAATGTGCTGTGGCGCATGGAAGTCACCGGCGTCGAGGTCAAGGCAATGATCGAGGACGGCATGGACGCCGTCTTCCGCACCGGTGGGACTACCGGGCCCTACCCGTATGCGGGCGGCCTGCGTTGGGATGCCGACCGCACGCAAGCCAAGGGCAACCGCGCCAGCAACCTGGAAGTCCTGGACCAGGCCACCAACACCTGGTTGCCCCTGGACGAAACCCGCACGTACCGCCTGTTCCTGCTGAGTTTCCTGGCGGGCGGCGGTGACGGCTACACGACACTCGGCAACGTTCCCACCGACCGCCGCGAGGACATCGGTGCGCTCGACGCCGACGTCTTCCAGGCCTACATCGACAAGCAGCCCAGGGATCCAGGCACGGGCCTGCCCGTCCTGAACCGGGTGGCTGACGATCTCTACAGCACGAAATCGTTCACGGAGTAGGAACGACCGGCAGGCGCGGCACCCTCACCCGCGCCTGCCGCGATATCCCTTTCTTTCCAGGCGGCCCGCCGGCCGGCCGCCGTGGCGCCTCAGGGCGGCAGCAGCCGGGCGAAATCCCTGTCCAGCCGCGCCAAGGCATCGTCGATGTGGTCGCGACGCGCGCTGGCCCAGCCGGCGTCCGCAGCCAGGCGCTTGCGGGCCAGCTCAAGCATGCGCGCCATCTCTGCCGCTTGCGGCCCGCCGGCGGTCGCCCGCGCCGCCACGATGGCGCGCGGATCCAGCGCGGCGCGGAACGCCGCCTCGTCCATGGGCAGGTCGGCCTGGTATTTCGTGCCCTTCACCGCCTCGCCGTAGATGCGCCGCGCCTCGGCGTAGGGGAAGTCGGGCGGGCGGATGCCGTGCTCGCGCGCATGGGTGACCACCTCGGACGCGAAATGGTGGCCCACCCGGAAGGGCAGGCCGTGATCCCGCATCAGCACGTCCGCCAGTTCCTGCGAGGCGGTCCAGTCGCTGTTGAGTTCCTCCAGCGCGCGATCCCGGTTGATCACCAGCGCCTTCAGCACGCGGTCCCAGCGCTTCAGCACGGCGATGGCGGCGTCCACCATTGCAGCGTTCTGCGTCACGTCCTTGGGATCGGGCATGCCGGGCGTGATGTTGTGGGTCTGCAGGACCGGCCCCATGGCCAGCGTCAACGCCGTGGACGCCTCGCTGCGCGTGTTGTTGAGCAAACCCGGATTGCGTTTCTGCGGCATCGCGCTCGACACATAGGTATTGCCGCCGCCTTCCTCCAGCAGGATCCATGGGCGCGGCTGGGCATACTGCGTCAGCACGTCCTCGACGAAATTGCCGGCATGCAGGGCGATGGCGGTCACGATGGATGCCACCTCCACCGGCTGGTCCATGGCGGCGATCTGCGAGGCGTCATAGGCGTTCTCCACCAAGGCGCCAAAGCCCAGGTAGTCGGCCATGCGCTGGCGGTCCAGCGGCCAGCCCGTGCCATTGAGCACGGTCGTGCCCATCGGGGACCGGTCTATCCGGGCATAGGCCTCGCGGATGCGTTCGGCATCGCGCTGCAGGCCGGCGGCATGGCCCAGCAGGTAATGGCCGTAGCTGTTGGGCTGGGCGGCCACGCCGTTGGTGTAGTTGGGCACGATGGTGTCCACGTGCTGGCTCGCCAGCTCGACCAGGGTGCCAGCGGTCTGGTTCAGTTGCGTGCTGAGCGCCAGCAGCTTGTCGCGCAGCATGGCCGCGCGGAAGGTCGCATGCATGTCCTGGCTGGAGCGGCCGGCATGCAGCAGGGTGATGTCCTCGCCCGCGGCCTTGATCAGCAGCGGCTCGAAGGTGATGACCGTATTCGGGCGCTTGGCGCCGGCAGCGTTGCCCGCGTCCAGCACCTTCTGCAGGCCGGCGGCCAGGCGCGGCGCCATGGCCTTGTCGAGCAGGCCCTGATCCGTATTGATGACCGCGGTGGCCTTGTTGATTTCCCCCAGCCAGAAGAACTCGTCACGGGGCGGTGCATCCGCGGCCTGCGCGGCAACGGCCACGCTCAGGAGCAGGACGGGTGCGGCGTTGCGCCCCAGGCGATGCAGGGTTTGTCTCATGCTGTTCTCGTTGTCGGGTGGGGAGCGAAAAATTCTAGCCCCGGCAGCCTGACATGCCGCTGGCAAGATTGCGACCACGCGTAACGATGGCGGCTATGCCGCGAGGCGCGGCGCAGGACGCTACTGGCGCGCCACCACCCGCCCAGGATTGAATATCCCCTTCGGATCGAACAGCTGCTTGATGCGCGCCATCATCGCCATTTCCACCGGCTGCTTGTAGCCCGCAACGGTGCTCACGCGCAGCTGGCCCACGCCGTGCTCGGCGGAGATGGACCCGTTCATGCCGGCCACCACGTCATAGATGGCCTGCGAAATCGTCTTCTCCGACGCCCGCATGGCGCGGTACGCCTCGGCATCCGACCCTGCAGGAGCCGACACGTTGTAGTGCAGGTTGCCGTCGCCCACGTGACCGAAGACGAAGATGCGCGCCCCCGGCAGCACGCGCTGCACCGCGGCGCCCGCGGCATCGATGAACTCGCCGATGCGGGAAATGGGCAGCGAGATGTCGTGCTTCACGTTCTCGCCGTCCGCGGTCTGCGCCTCGGGCAGGTGATGGCGGATCTTCCAGAAGGCGGCCGACTGCGCCAGCGACGACGCAATGGCCGCGTCGGTGACGATGCCGTCCTCGAATGCCGCGGCCATCAGGGCCTCGAAGCGCGCCGTCGCGTGCGCCTCGTTTTCCGCGTCGCTGGACTCGAGCAGCACGTAGTACGGGGCCTGGGTTTCGACGGGACTGCGCGCACCCGGCATGTGGTGCAGCACGAGCGCCACTGCCGGACCGCTGATCAGTTCAAAGGCGGTCAGACTGGCGGACAGGCAGGACTGCGCCAGCGCCAGCAGCTTCACCGCGCTGTGCGCGTCGGGCACGGCGGCGAACGCCGTCATCTGCGCGGCGGGACGCGGAAACAGCTTGACGGTGGCCGCGGTGATGATGCCCAGCGTGCCCTCCGCGCCGATGAAGAGCTGCTTCAGGTCATAACCGGTGTTGTCCTTGCGCAGGCCGCGCAAGCCGTTCCACACCTGGCCGTCGGGCAGCACCACCTCCAGCCCCAGGCAGAGATCGCGCGCATTGCCGTAGCGCAGCACCTGGATGCCGCCCGCGTTGGTCGACAGGTTGCCCGCCAGCGTGCAGCTGCCTTCGGCCCCCAGGCTCAGCGGGAACAGGCGGCCCGCGCGCGCGGCGGCTTCCTGCACGGAAGCCAGCACCGCGCCGCCTTGCGCCGTCAAGGTGTTGTTGTAGGGATCGACATCGACGATGGCGTTCATGCGCGCCAGCGACAGGATGATGCTGTGGCCGCTGTCGTCCGGCACGCTGCCGCCCACCAGCCCGGTGTTGCCGCCCTGGGGAAACAGCGACACGCCGTGCTCGCCGCACCAGCGCACCAGCGCCGCGACGTCCTCGGTCCGCTCGGGCTGGACGAGCGCGATGCTGCGGCCCGTCCAGCGCTTGCGATAGTCGGTCAGGTGGGGCGCGAGCGCGTCCCGGTCTTCGATCACGCGCCCCTGGAAGGCGGCGCGCAGGGACTCGCTCAACGCGTGTGCCATGACACTTCTGCTCCTGTCGATATCTTGCGGGCGCTGATGCCAGCCAGCGCTCAGTTCGGCTCGATGTTGGCGTCCTTCACCACGGCCTTCCACTTCTCGATCTCGGTGCCGATGAAGGCGTCGAAGTCCTTGGGGCCCTTCACCATCGGCACCGCGCCCAGCTCGACCACGCGCTTCTGCATCTCGGGCTGCGCCATGGCCTTCTGGATGGCGTCGTCGATGCGCGCGATGATGTCGGGCGAGGTCTTCCTGGGCGCCAGGACGCCGAACCACGAACCCGCCTCGAAGTTGGGCACGCCGGCTTCCGCCATGGTGGGGACGTCGGGCAGGTTGGTGCTGCGCTGGGCGCTGGTCACCGCGAGGGCGCGCAGCTTGCCTGTCTGGATATGCGGCAGGGAGGTCGGCAGGTTGTCGAACATCAGGTTGACCTGGCCGCCGATCAGGTCGGTGACCGCCAGCGCGCTGCCCTTGTAGGGCACATGCACCATGTCGATCTTCTCGCGGCTCTTGAACATTTCGCCCGACAGGTGGATGGAGCTGCCGGCGCCGCTGGACGCGAAGCTGAGCTTGCCTGGATTCTTGCGGCCGTATTCGATCAGTTCCTTCACGCTCTTGACCGGCATCGACGGCGTCACCACCAGAACGTTGGGCACCGACGCCACCAGCGTCACCGGCGCGAAATCGGCAGCCTTGAAGCGGATGTCCTTGTAGATGCTGTAGTTGATGGCCTGCGTGCCCACCGTGCCCATCAGGAAGGTATAGCCATCGGCATCTGCCTTGGCCACGAACTCGGCGGCAATGTTGCCGGCCGCGCCCGGGCGGTTCTCCACGACCACCGTCTGGCCCACGGCCTTCTCGATGTGCGGGGCGATGAGACGCGCGACCACGTCGGTGTTGCCGCCCGCCGCGAAGGGGATGATGAGCCGCAGCGGCTTGGTAGGCCACTTGTCGGCGGCCTGCGCGGCCAGCGGCACGGTGGCGAGGGTGGCCGCACCCAGGCAGGCGGCCAGAAGGCGTTGCGTGTAAGGCTGGAACATCGCTTGTCTCCTTGATGTGTTGTGTGTCGTTGCGCGGCCCTTGCCACGCAACGATTGCGACGTCTGCGCACGCGCGCCTCTTGCGGGCGGGCTGTGCGCGGGTACTGCCGGGTACGACTACGTCAGCCCGCGTCCTTGAGGTCGCGCGCCAGGCGTTGCAGCAGGCGGTCGATTTCCGCGTGATCCGTGGCATCCAGCCTGGGGCCGGGCGTGCGCATGCCGGCGTGCCGGATCGCGCCACGCCGCCGCAGCACCTCCTTGCGCACCGCCACCCCCCATTGGCTCTGGTTCTCGTAGCTGAGCAAAGGCAGATAGCGGTCGAACACGTCGTGCGCCTCGCCCACCTTCCCCGCGGTGTAAAGGGCGTAGACCTGCGACAGCATCTCGGGATGCGAGAAACCCGCCATCGGCCCGTCGATCCCGCGCCCCAGCTCCAGCGGCAGGAACATGGCGTTGTTGCCAGTCAGGATCGCCACGCGGCGCCCGGGCAGGGCACGCAGCCTGGTGATCTTGGTGAGGCTGGGCAGGTCTTCTTCCTTGATGACCTGGATCTGTGCGTGGCGCGCAATCAGTTCGCCCATGATCGGCACCGACATCCAGGTGCCGGTGGAGAAGGGAAAATCCTGCAGCACGACAGGCACGTTGCCGATGCGCTTGAAAACCGCGTCGAAGTAGCCCAGCACCTCCTGCTCGGTGCGCAGGCCGCCGGGCGGCGCGATCATCACGCCCTGGGCGCCCTGGTCCATCACCAGTGCCGTCAATTCGGCCAGTTGCGCCACGCTGCTGTGGCTCACGCCGACCACTACCGGCCGGCCCTGCGCACGCTTCACGTAGCGCGCCGCCACGGCCACCGACTCCGCCTGGGTCAGCTTGTTGGCCTCGCCGGCCACGCCCAGCACCGTCAGGCCGCTGGCCCCGTGCTGGAAATAGAAATCCGTCAGCGTGTCCACGCTGTCGAGGTCGATCTCGCCGTTCTCCTTGAAGGGCGTCTGCGCGACGATATAGACGCCTTTGGCCTGGTCCAGCATGCGGTCTCCTGCGCCCGGCGGCAGCCGGGCCTAGTGAATTATTAGCGCTAATATTACGGCGCGAGGACCGTCTCTGCCATAGGGGCTTACGCGTAGTCGGCGGCCGGGAAAGGAAAACCGGGGCGGAATGCCTCAGGCGCTTTCCCGCCGCATCAGGGTGAAACCCACGTCCACGATGGGCGCGTCGACCAGCCTGCCTTCCAGCCGGTCCACGATGCATTGCGCCGCACGGGCGCCGATGGCCGAGCCGTCGATGCGCACCGTGGTGAGCGGCGGCGTGGTCGACATGGCATAGGCCTGGTCGCCGAAACCGACCACGGCCAGGTCCCGCGGCACGCTGCGGCCGCGCGCGGCCGCCTCCAGCAGCACGCCCATGGCGATCATGTCGGTGCTGCAGACGACGGCATCCACGGCCGGGTCGCGCGCGAGCAGGTCGGCCAGGCCACGCCGGCCGCCCCCCATGGTGGCGGGCGCACGCAGCAGCGCGATGGGCGGCTCGGGCGCCTGCGCAGCGATGAGCCCGCACTCCCGCCCCGCCGCGATGAAGCTGCGCAGGCGCCGGCCCGCGCGGGGATCGTCGCCCGCCACGATGGCCGGACGGCGCCGGCCCGTTTCGGCCAGGAAACGCGCCACGCAGGCGCCCGCGGCCTCATGCGAGAAACCGATGAGCATGTCCACCGGGTCGGCGATCCAGTCCCAGGCCTCCACCACCGGGATGCGCGCCGCGCGCAGCTGCACGCGCGCGGCCTCGGTCAACACCGTGCGCATCAGCACGATGCCATCGGGGCGTCGGCCAAGGATGGCTTGCAGGGCGCCCGCTTCCTTGTCGGCGTCATAGCCGCTCTCGGCCAGCATCATCTGGTAGCCCCGGCCGCTCAGGTGATGGCTGAGCGCCTGCAGGGCCTCCAGGAACACCGGGCTGCCCAGCGTGGGCACGACCACCGCCACCAGGCGGCTGCGGCCGCTGGCCAGGCTGCCGGCGATCAGATCCGGCACATAGCCCGTCTGCGCAATGGCGTCGCGGATGATGCGCACCGTGCGCTCGGGCACGTTGTCCGGCGTGTTGAGCACGCGCGAGACCGTGTGCATCGACATGCCGGCCACGCGCGCGACGTCGGCCAGGGTCACGCGGCCCGAGCCTCGGCGCGGACGGCGGGCAGGCGGCGCGTCGGACGGCGCGGCGTTCTCGCCCGCGGGCGCACGGCGCGTCGATCGCTTCGGGGTGGCGGACATCCAGGCTCCTGCACGTTGGAAATGGCACGGCGCCCATCATAAGGCCGGCCGCGCCGCGTCCCCATCACGGTGCGCCGCATGCCGCGACACGGTGCGCCACGCGCCCGCGTGGCGCATGCGCGCGCCTCGCCAAGCCGCATGTATGTTCATTCCGCATAGGGTAGGTTCGAAAAAGAATTATGCCCACGCCGCCGTTGTTCACATAATTTGAACGCGAACGAGAGTCCGGGACGATGCAGCCAGGACCACGGAAGCGGCTGGCCAAGGGCTGCAACGCGGCGCGCGGCACGCCACTGCTTCAAGGGGGATTCCGACCCTGTTCGGTAGGGAGAGGCATGCTCGAACAACACCACATCAAGGCGGAAAAAATCATGAAGAAACTATTGTGCGCGCTATTCGCGGCCACCTTTTGCCTGGCCGCGCCAGCCCTGGCCGACACCTATCCTTCCAAGCCGATCAAGCTGGTCGTGCCGCTGGCGCCCGGCGGCACGGCCGACGTCCTGGGCCGGCTGCTGGCGCAGAAACTCAACGAGAAATACGGCCAGAGCGTCATCGTGGAGAACCGTCCCGGCGTGGGCGGCAACATCGGCGCGGAGAACGTCGCGCGTTCGGACCCGGACGGCTACACGCTGCTCTTCGGCACCATCGGCATCCACTCGACGTTCCATATCTACAAGGACCTGAAATACAACCCCACCAATGATCTCAAGCCGGTCGTGATCCTGGCCGAGACGCCCAATGTGCTGGTGGTGCCCAAGAACGTGTCCCTGGCCAACACCGCCGCAATCATCGCGGAAAGCAAGGCCAAGCCGGAATCGCTGTTCTTCGGGTCGGCAGGCTTCGGCAGTTCCACGCACATGGCGGGCGAGCTGTTCCGCTTCCAGTCGCACGCGGCCATCTCGCACATTCCCTACAAGGGCAGCGGCCCCGCGCTCACCGACCTGGTGGCGGGCCGGCTGCAGCTGATGTTCGAGAACCTGCCCACCGCGCTGCCGCTCATCCAGGCCGGCCAGCTCCGCGCCGTTGCGGTCACCAGCGCCGAACGCGCGCCGAGCCTGCCGAACGTGCCGACCATCGCGCAGGACGGCCTGCCCGGGTATGCCTTCACGGCATGGTTCACGATCTCGGCGCCCGCCGGCACACCCGACGCCATCGTCAGCAAGCTGAACAACGACATCCGCGCGGTCATGCTGGACCCGGCCCTGCAGCCCCGGCTGGCCGAGATGGGCGTGACGCCCGTGCCGGGCAACCGGGACGCTGCCGCCACGCGCGCCTTCATCGGCGAGGAGACGCAGAAGTTCGGCACCATGATCAGCCAGGCCAACCTCGTGGCCCAATGAGGCAGGATCAAGGCTGGGCCTAGCCCCACTGCTGGCGCAGCGCGGGCATCGCGGCTTTCAGCCGCTCGATGAACATCGACGAGATGCGCGACGGCGAGGAATCCAGCGCCGTCAGCAGCATCAGCTCGATCGGCAGGCTGGGTTCGAAGCGCTTGATGACCAGCCCGGAGCGGCGCAGGTGCATGGCCGCGAAGGGACTCACCAGCGCGGCACCCGCGCCCTGCATCGCCAGCAGGCACATCGTCATGGCGTAGCTCGTTTCGGCCGATAGATGCGGCGTGATGCCTTCGTCGGCGAACATCTGCGCAATGGCCGTGTGCGACGCGCTGTCGCGCGACGGCAGGATCATCGGCACGCCCTCGAGGTCACGCACATTGATGGAGCGCTTGCCCGCCAGGGCATGCGTCCGGTCCATCACGCACACCGTGTTCACCTCCACCAGCGGCTCTGCATTCACGCCTGCCGTATCGATGGACTTCAACGCCACGCCCAGGTCCGCCTTGCCCGACACCACGCTGTGGCGGATGAGGCTGGAGTTCACGGTTTCCACCGAGATGCGGATGCCCGGCTCGTCTTTCAGGAAGCGTGCCGCGATGTCGGCCAGCGGCCCCATGCCGAAGGACGGCAGGCTGCCCACCACCAGCCGCCCGCTGTGCCCGCCACGCAACTCGGCAATGGTGTGGGCCACGTGCTCCAGGCCCGCATAGGTGCGCTCGATGGTGTGGAACAACACCCGGGCCTCGGGCGTGGGCACCAGCCGGCTCTTGCGCAGCTCGAACAGCTTGATGCCGATGTGGCGCTGGAAACGCGCGATCAATTTGCTGACCACCGGCTGCGAGGTGTGCAGCAGCACGGCGGCCTCGGTAGCCGTGCCGCGCAGCATCACCGCGCGGAAGGCCTCCAGCTCGTGGATCTTCAGGGTGTGCGCGGACAGCGGCGTTTCACTCATGGCGGGCGTTCTTGGCTGGGGGATTGGCTGTCACAGGGGCTGTCACAGGGGTATGTCTGTTCGGCATGCCCGGCAGCGAAATAAACATTGGGAAGACATAGTCTAAATCGCTACAGTGAATCGGTACCAACAAAAAAACATTGCCGCGCCTGGGCGGCAATGCCTTCAAGGGGAAATGATGAGCCAGACGTTCGATCCCATCACGCTGGAGCTCCTGTGGACACGCATGATCTCCATCGTGGACGAGGCCGCCGCCGCCATGGTGCGCACCTCGTTCTCCACCATCGTGCGCGAGTCGAATGACTTCGCCTGCGTGCTGACCACGGCCGACGGACGTTCGGTGGCGCAAGCCACCAACAGCATCCCGTCGTTCATGAACACCATGCCGCGCACCATCCGCCACTTCCTGGACGCCTATCCGCTGGAAACGCTGGAACCCGGCGACGTGCTGATCACCAACGACATCTGGATGGGCACCGGCCACCTGCCGGACATCTCGGTGGCCAAGCCCGTGTTCCTGGACGGCAAGGTCGTGGCCTGGGCCGGGTCGGTGGCGCACGCCCCCGACATCGGCGGACGCATCCGCTCGGCCGATGCGCGCGAGGTCTACGAGGAAGGCCTGCAGATCCCGGTCATGAAGGTCATGCGCCGTGGCGAGATCGACCCCACCTTCGAAATGATCCTGCGCAAGAACGTGCGCGAGCCCGATCAGGTCATGGGCGACCTTTATGCCCAGTTCACCGCGCTGCGCATGATCGAGTCGCGCATGCTGGCGCTGCTGGAGGAGCGCAGGCTGGACACGCTGGACGGCCTGGCCGCCGAGATCCACGCGCGCTCGGAGAAGGCCATGCGCGATGCGATCCGCGCGCTGCCCGATGGCGAGTACCGCCACCACGCCGTCAGCGACGGCCTGGACCAGCCGGTGAAGCTGGCCATCACGCTGACCGTGAAGGGCGACGAGATCGAGGTGGATTACGCCGGCACCGACGGCCAGGTGCCGCGCTCGATCAACGTCTGCCTGGCCTACACCATCGCCTACACCTGCTACGGCCTGCGGGCCGTGCTGCTGCCCAACGTGCCCAACAACGAAGGCGTGATGGCGCCCATCCACGTGAAGGCGCCGCTGGGCAGCATCCTGAACTCCACCCCGCCCGCGGCGGGCGGCGCGCGCGCGCTGATCGGCCACTTCGTGCCGATGATGGTGATCGGCGCGCTGTCGCAGGCCATGCCCGAGCGCGCCATCGCGCAGGTGGGCTCGCCGCTCTGGTGCGTGAACCTGTCGGGCGTGCGCGAGACGGGCAGGCCCTTCACCAACCTCTTCTTCATGAATGGCGGCTACGGCGCCTCGCAGAAGCAGGACGGCGCCAACGTGCTGTCCTGGCCCAGCAACATCTCGTCGACCCCGGTGGAGATGATCGAGAAGATGTCGCCGCTGCACGTGCGCCACCGCAAGCTGCGCGACGACGCCGGCGGCGCGGGCCTGCATCGCGGCGGCACCGGGCAGGCGATCGCGCTGGAGAACCGCAACAAGACGCCCATCGTCGTCAGCTTCATGGCCGAACGCACGCGCCCCGAGGCCGCGGCGCAGGGGCTGGCAGGCGGCGAGGCCGGCGCGCCGGGCGCGGTCATCCTGAACGGCAAGCCGGTCAATCCGAAGGTTCAGCACGTGCTGAACCCCGGCGAAGTGGTGGAACTGCTCACGCCGGGCGGCGGCGGCTACGGCCCGGCCAAGGACCGCAACAAGGACGCCGCGACGGCCGACCTCGCCGACGGCTACGTCACGCGCGCCGCGCAACACTGATTGGGGAATCATCATGACAGCAGGCAAATACTCCCTGGGCATCGATATCGGCGGCACGTTCACCGACATCGTGGTCTACGACGACATCAGCGGGAAATCCGTCTCGCACAAGGAACTGACCACGCCGCACGCTCCCTATGAAGGCGCGGTGCGCGGCGTGCGCACGCTCTTCGAACGCGAGAAGATGGCCTACGCCGAGGTCGACCGCGTCATCCACGCCACCACGCTCTTCACCAACGCGCTGATCGAACGCAAGGGCGCCACCACCGGCCTCATCACCACTGCCGGTTTCCGCGACACGCTGGAAATGGCGCGCGAGCACAAGTACGAACTCTTCGATCTCCACATCGAACTGCCGCGCGTGCTGGTGCCGCGCCGCCACCGCCTGGAAGTCACCGAGCGGATGGGACCGGACGGCACGGTGCTGCAAGCGCTGGACGTCCAGCAAGCGGTGGAGCAGGCCGGTCGCCTGGCCGAGGCCGGCGTCTCGTCGGTCGCCATCGTCTTCCTGCATGCCTATGTGAATCCGGCGCACGAACGCGCCGCGCGCGAGGCCATCCAGAAGGCGCACCCCGGCCTCTTCGTGTCGATCTCCTCGGACGTGTCGCCGCAGATCCGCGAGTTCGAACGCACCTCCACCACCGTCGCCAACGCCTATGTGAAGCCGCTGGTCGACGGCTACCTGGACCGCATGTGCGCCGAGATCGCCAAGCTGGGCATCGGCGCGCCGCTCTTCATGATGCTGTCCAACGGCGGCCTGACCCACGTGGCCGAGGCCAAGCGCGTGCCCATCCAGCTGCTGGAATCCGGCCCCGCCGCGGGCGCGCTGGCCGGCGCCTTCTTCGGCCACAGCGCGCAGGTCGATGACATCCTGGCCTTCGACATGGGCGGCACCACCGCCAAGCTCGCCATCGTCGATGGCGGCGTGCCGCTCATCGCCCATCACTTCGAGGCCAGCCGCGAGAAGCGCCTGACCGAAGGCAGCGGCCTGCCGATCTCGATCTCCACCATCGAGCTCATCGAGATCGGCGCGGGCGGCGGCAGCATCGCGCACCTGGACGCGCTGGGTCTCCTGAAGGTCGGCCCGGAAAGCGCCAGCTCCAACCCAGGCCCCGCCTGCTATGGCCGCGGCGGCGCGCAGCCCACCGTCACCGACGCCAACCTGGTGCTGGGCTTCCTGGACCCAGCTTCCTTCGCGGGCGGCACGATGACCATCGACGTTTCCAAGGCCGAGGACGCCATGCGCCCGCTGGCCGAGCGCTCGGGCATGGACGTGCCCGAGTTCGCCTGGGGCATCCACTCCATCGTCAACGAGAACATGGCCGCGGCGGCGCGCGTGCACGTGGCCGAGCGCGGCCACCACGCCGGCCGTTTCGCCTTGCTGCTGACCGGCGGCGGCGGCCCCCTGCACGGCTGCGAAGTCGCGCGGCGCCTGGGCATCCGCCAGGTCGTCTGCCCGCCGGGCGCGGGCGTGGCCTCGGCGCTGGGCCTCTTGATGGCGCCCGCGCGCATCGACCGCATGGTCAGCGTCGGCTGGAAGCTGGAAACCGTGGACTGGAAAGAACTGGAGCAGGCCTACGCGGACATCGAGAACGATGCGCGCCAGGTCATCGAATCGACGCTGCCCGGCCAGGGCGCGAAGGCCCAGGTGCAACGCGCCGCCGACCTGCGCTTCGTGGGCCAGGGCTTCGAGGTGATCACCGACCTGCCCGCCGGCCCCTATGGTCGCGGCAGCTACGACGGCATCCGCGAGGCCTTCCTAGCGAACTACGCCAAGACCTTCGGCCAGCTGCCGCCCAGCGGCGAGATCGAAGTCATCAACATCCGCGTGGCCGTCTCGGCCCAGGCCGGCAGCGGCTCGCTGGACGTGCAGACAGGTTCCGTGGCGGCCACGCAGGCCCTGACGGGCCAGCGCCGCATGTACCTGGGCGACCGGCAGGCCTATGCCGACGTGCCGGTCTACGAGCGCAGCGCCCTGCAGGCCGGCCAGGCCATCGCCGGCCCGGCCATCGTGCAGGAAGCCTCCTCCACGCTGATCATCCCCGACCTGGCGCGCGCCACCGTGGACGCACGCGGCAACCTGCTGGTCGACCTGCAGCCGCAACAGGACGGCCGCGCCAACCTTTCTTCCCGCGAGGCTGAACGTGAACATGCAAACTGAAGCCGCGTTCCCGGCCACGGCCCAACGCGAAGGTCCGCTCAAGCGCTTCCGCGTGCTGGACCTGACGCGCGTGCGCGCCGGCCCCACCTGCATCCGCCAGTTCGCCGACTGGGGCGCCGACGTCATCAAGATCGAAAGCCCCGACCACATGGAGGTCAGCGATGGCTGGGGCGGCCTGCGCGACGGGCCGGACTTCCAGAACCTGCACCGCAACAAGCGCTCGCTGACGCTCAACCTGAAGGACCCCAAGGGCCGCGAGATCTTCCTGGAACTGGTGAAGCAGGCAGACGTGGTGGCCGAGAACTTCCGTCCCGACGTGAAGTTCCGCCTGGGCATCGACTATGAAACGCTGAAGGCGGTGAACCCGCGCATCGTCTACGCCAGCATCTCGGGCTTCGGCCAGGACGGCCCCTATGCCAAGCGGCCGGGCTTCGACCACATCGTGCAAGGCATGGGCGGGCTCATGTCCATCACGGGCGATCCTTCCCATGGTCCCATGCGCACCGGCATCGCCGTGGCAGACACGGGCGCGGGGTTGTATTGCGCCATGGCCATCATGACCGCCTTGCTGGAACGCGAGGAGTCCGGCCAGGGCCAGTGGGTGCAGGTATCGCTGCTGCAGGCCATGATCGCCATGTGCGACTTCCAGGCCGCGCGCTGGCTGTTCCTGAAGGAGATCCCCGGGCAGCCAGGCAACAACCACCCCACCTCGATCCCCACCGGGGTCTATCCCACCGCAGACGGCTACATCAACATCGCCGCGGGCGAGCAGGCCATGTTCCGGCGGCTGTGCACGGCGCTGGAGGTGCCCGAGCTGATGGAGCGCGAGCCCTACAGCACCGAGCAGGGCCGTTCCGACAACCGTGTCGCCTTGAATGCCGAGCTGAGCGCGCTCACCCGGCAGCGCAGCACCGCCGACTGGATGGTGCGCATGGAGGAATGCCACGTGGCGGCGGGTCCCATCAACCGCATGAACGAGGTCTTCGCCGACGCGCAGGTGCAGCACCTGGGCATCGCCACGCCGGTGAAGCACAAGCGCATCGGCCCGGTGGAGGTCGTGGGCCAGCCCTTCATGATGAGCCGCACGCCCAGCCAGGTGCGCAGCGCGGCACCCGACCGGGGCGAGGACACAGAGGAGATCCTGCGCGAGCTGAACTACTCGGCCGGGCAGATCGCGGCCCTGCGGGAACAGGGCGTGCTGTGAGGCGTCACGGTTCAGGCCTCAGGACGTGAACGCATGCTGACGATCATCGACGACGGCAAGCCGGCGCCCGCGCCGGTCTTCCAGGCGCGCATCCCGGTACGCTGGGGCGACCTGGATGCCGACGGCCACGTCAACAACACGGTGTTCCTGCGCTACGTGGAAGAAGCGCGCATGCAATGGGCGCAGGCCCTGTCGCTGGCCGCGTCCGCCCCCGGGCTCACGCCGGTGGTGGCGAACCTGGCCTGCGAATACCTGGCGCCCCTGCACTATCCCGCGACGGTCATCGTGTCGATTGCCTGCGCGCATGCGGGCAACAGCAGCCTGCAGCTGCTGTTCTCGCTGCATGTCCCGGCCGACGCGGCCGACCTCGCGCCCGCGCTGCATGCCCGTGCGCGCATCACCTGGGTCTGGCTGGACGCCGGCACGGGCCGGCCGCATGCCATGCCAGAGTCCTTGCGCGCGGCCTGCACGGCCGCCGCGCCCTCCCCTCCCTCATCGGCGGACTGATCCGCCACGCACCAAGGAGCAGCACCATGTCCGAGCAACAGGGAAGCGTCGTCGCACAGAAGGACGGCGCCATCGGCTGGGTCATCTTCAACCATGTCGAGAAACACAACGCCGTCTCGCTGGACATGTCGGCGGCCGTGCCCGGCATCATCGCCGGCTTCGACGCAGACCCGGACGTGCGCGTGGTCGTGCTGAAAGGCGCGGGCGAACGGTCCTTCATCGCGGGCTCGAACATCTCCACCTTCGACGCCGTGCGCACCGACGCCGCGCAGAACGAGAAATACCAGGCGCTGTCGCAAGGCTCCTATGACTCGGTCTACCACTGCGGCAAGCCCACCATCGCCATGGTGCGCGGCTACTGCATCGGCGGCGGCATGGACTACGCCGCCAGCTGCGACATCCGCATCTGCGCCAGCGATGCCGTGTTCGCCATCCCGGCGGTGAAGCTGGGGCTGGGCTATGGCTACCAAGGCCAGATCCGCCTGAACCGCCTCATCGGCAGCGCGCAGGCGCGCGACCTGTACTTCACCGGCAGGCGCTATGACGCGCAGGACGCCTTGCGGGTGGGACTGGTGCACGAAGTGGTCGAGCCGCAAGCACTGGAAGCGCGGGTGCGTGAGTACGCGCAAGGCATCGCCGCCAATGCGCCGCTGACGCTGCGCGCATTGAAGCGCGTCTTCCTGGAACTGGAGCGCGACCCGGCCGCGCGTGACATGGATGCGGCGCACGCGATGATCGCTGCGTGCTATGCCAGCGAGGATTACCAGGAAGGCAAGGCGGCGTTCGCGGAGAAGCGCAAGCCGCGGTTCCAGGGGAAATGAAGCGGCGGTCCGGGCGCTACGGCGACATCGGCCGGGCAGATGCCCCGCCCTGCCGCCCACCCATCATCGCCCGCGACAACTTCCCCGCCACCGACAGCACCACTTCCCTGTGCTGCGTCAGCACCGCCTCGCTCAGACGCGAGATCGGGCCCGAAATGCAGATGGCGCCGAACAGCGCCCAGTTCATGCCATAGACAGGCGCGGAGATGCTCGACACCTCGGCATCCCGCTCCCCGAGCGACATCATGTAGCCCGCGCGCCGAATGGATTCGTACGGCTCCCCTGGCTCGCCCGAGAACGCCAGAATGACCCGCCCCGGACTGCCGCGGTCCAACGGTAGCCCGGCCCCCAGCCGCACGTGATGGCGGATGGCCTTCGGGCCCTCCACCCGCACCACGCAGATGCGCTGGTTCCCTTCGCGCACATAGAAGGTCGCGCTTTCCCCGGTCGCCAGGCTGAGCTCGCGCAGCAGCGGCTCGACCACGTCATGCACGTTGAAGGTGGCCTGGTAACACGCGCCCAGCCAGCCCGCGGCGCGCGCCAGCCGCCAGGTGCCGTCGGCGCGCTGGGCCAGATAGTCGTCCATGGCCAGCGTGCGCGCCAGGCGCAACACGGTGGAACGGTGATAGCCCGTGCGCCGGCTGAGCTCAGCCAGCGACAGGTGGGCGTCCTGCACCCCGAAGGCCTGGAGGATGCGCATGGCGCGGCGGACGGCAGTGACGCCCTCGCCCGCGTCGGCGGCGGGATCGTCTTGCGCAATATCGTTCATGGCATGGAACATGTTCTGCTGTGCGAAACGCTATTGTACAGAGCGGAACATACGCTGAGAATGCAGTCACACCAAAACAAGATCGGAGACTGCAATGAAGACCTTGCGCGTCGCGCTCGTGGGCCTGGCCCTGGCCTGCTCCGCCCTGCCCCTGGCTACCCAGGCCGCGTATCCCGAAAAACCCATCCGCCTCATCGTGCCCTTCCCACCCGGCGGCGGCACCGATGCGCTGGCGCGCGCGGCCGCCAACAAGGTGGCCAGCGATACCGGCTGGCGCATCGTCACCGAGAACCGTCCCGGCGCGGGCGGCAACCTGGGCGTCGACATGGTGGCCAAGGCCCCGGCCGATGGCTATACGCTGGTGCTGGGCCAGACCAGCAACCTGTCGATCAACCCCAGCCTCTACCCCAACCTCCCCTATGACCCGCAGAAGGACCTGACGCCCATCGGCCTCATCGCCGATGCGCCGCTGGTGCTGGCCGTGGCGGCCAACTCCCCCTACAGGACGCTGGCCGACATGGTGGCCGACGCCAGGCGCCAACCCGGCGTCCTGAACTACGCCAGTTCCGGCAACGGCACGGTCTCGCACCTGGCCACCGAACAGTTCCAGAAGGCCGCCGGCATCCAGTTGACGCACATCCCCTACAAGGGCGCATCGCAAGGCGCGAACGACCTGATCGGCGGCGCGATCCAGATGTACATGTCCTCGGTGCCGACGCTGATCGGCCACATCCGCAACGGCAAGATGCGCGCGCTGGCCGTGACCTCGCGCGCGCGTACCGCCGACCTGCCCGACGTCCCCACCTTCGCCGAGTCCGGCGTGCCGGGCTTCGAGGCCGTCACCTGGTTCGGCCTGGCCGGCCCCGCGGGACTGCCGCCAGACGTGGTGCAGGCCCTGAACGCGGCCTTCGCCAAGGCGGTGAAGGATCCCGCCACGCAACAGCATTACCAGACCCAGGGCGCCGCCGTGCTGACCAGTTCGCCGCAGGCATTCAGTGAGCTGATCCGCAAGGAAAGGACGCGCTGGGAACGCATCGTGCAGGAATCGGGCGCGCGCGCCGACTGATGCACCCACTTCATTCTTCCCTCGCAGACCCATCATGAACCAACTTCCCGACATCATCCGTGACTTCGACCGCGTCAGCCCCGAAGTCGTCAAGCAGGCAGCCGGATTCCAGGCTGCCATCCTGGCCGACGTCGCCGGCCGCCGCGGCACGCTGCACGCCCGCGTGGCGCCCGTGCATGAACGCATGGCGCTGGCCGGCCCGGCCTTCACCGTCGAGGTCCGCCCTGGCGACAACCTGATGATCCACGCCGCCATCGCCATGGCCAAGCCGGGCGACATCATCATCGTCGACGGCAAGGGCGACCAGACCGCGGCGCTGATGGGCACGCTGATGCTGAGCGCCTGCAAGAAGCTCGGCCTGGGCGGGGTCGTCATCGACGGCGCCATCCGCGACAAGCTGGAAATCCTGGACCTGGGCTTCCCGGTCTTCAGCGCAGGCTTCAACCCCGCCGGTCCCACCAAGTTCGTGCCGGGCCGCATCAACCACCCCGTCTCCGTGGGCGGTGTCGCCGTGCAACCGGGCGACCTCATCGTCGGTGACGCGGACGGCGTGGTCGTCGTGGAACGCGCCAAGGCGCCCGCCATGATGGCGCTGGCGCAGAAGAAAGTGGCCGACGAGGCCGCCCGCCTGGAAGCCATCGCGCGCGGCGACACCGCGTCGACATGGCTGCCCGCGGCCCTGCGGGCGGCCGGCGTCCTGAAGGAAGGAGAGTCGCTGTGACACGCGGCACCATCCTCGTCACGGCTGCCGACCTGGCGCTCCAGGCCGTGGCGCTGCTGGACGGCTACGACGTGGTGTACGCCGGCAAGACACCGGCAGAGGCCGACATCGTCGGCCTCTGCAGGCAGCACGACCCTGTCGCCATCATCGTCCGCTACAGCGGCGTGTCGCGCGCCGCCATCGAGGCCGCGCCGTCGCTGAAGGTGATATCCAAGCACGGCAGCGGCACCGACACCATCGACAAGGCAGCCGCCCAGGCGCATGGGGTCGCGGTGGTGGCCGCCGTCGGCGTGAATGCGGCCGCCGTGGCCGAACAGGCACTGGCGCTGCTGCTGGCCTGCGCCAAGTCAGTGCCGCGGCTGGATGGCCGCATGCATGACGGCCACTGGGACAAGGCCACGCACAAGAGCCTGGAGCTGCAGGGCCGCACCGTCGGGCTCATCGGCCTGGGCGCCATCGGCCTGCGCTTTGCCAAGATGGCCCACGCGCTGGATGTGCAGGTGATCGGCCACGACCCCTACACACGCGACCTGCCCGCCCATGTGCGCGCCGTGGACCTGGACACGCTCTGGCGGGACGCCGACGCCATCTCGCTGCACTGCCCGCTGACCGACGACAACCGCGGCCTCATCAACGCCGCCACGCTGGCACGCTGCAAACCCGGCGTCATCGTGGTCAACACGGCCCGCGGCGGCCTCATCGACGAAGCCGCGCTGCTGGCGGCGGTGCGCAGCGGACAGGTGCGCGCCGCGGGCCTGGACAGCTTCGCCGTCGAACCCATGACGGCAGGCCATCCCTTCCAGCACCAGCCGGGTTTCATCCTCAGCCCGCACATCGGCGGCGTCACGAGCGACGCCTATGTGAACATGGGCGTCACCGCCGTGCGCAACGTCCTGGACGTGCTGTCTCGCAAAGGCCACGCCCAGCCCCTCTGACACAGCGCCACCGCAGTCATCATTCCAATAACCGGAGACAACCCCATGACCCCTCGCAACGCCATCGCGGCGATGTGCCTTGCCGCCCTTTCCCTGGTGGGTACAGCCGCCCACGCTGCATTCCCGGAACGGGCCATCACCATCGTCGTGCCCTACGCGCCTGGCGGCGCCTCCGACACCGTCGCCCGCCTGCTCGCCAATCGCATGGCCGACAAACTGGGCACGAGCATCGTCGTCGAGAACAAGCCTGGCGCCAGCGGCACCATCGGCGCCAATTTCGTGGCGCGCGCGCCGGCCGATGGCTACACCGTCCTGTACGACGCCACGCCCTACTCCATCAACCCGCAACTGTTCGCCAAGATGCCCTTCGCCGCGGACGCCCTGCAACCGCTGTCGCTCGTGCTGCTGCAGCCCAACACGCTGATCGTCAAGCCCGACTCGCCCTTCAAGGACGTGACGTCGCTGGTGGAAGCGGCCAAGACCAAGCCCGGCACGATCAATTTCGCCTCCGGCGGCAGCGGCACCGTGCAACGCCTGGCTGCCGAACTGTTCCGCCAGCAGCTGGGCCTGGACATGGTCCACATCCCCTACAAGAGCGGTGGCCCTGCCATCGTCGACGTGATGGGCGGCCAGGTGGACTTCATGTTCAGCACCGTGGCCGCGGCCTATCCGCTGGTCTCCACCGGCAAGCTGCGCGCGCTGGCGGTGTCCTCTGCGCAACGGTCCGGGCGCCTGCCCGACGTTCCCACCGTGGCGGAATCGGGCGTGCCGGGCTACGAAGCCTATGAATGGAACGGCCTGTTCCTGCCCAAGGGCACGCCCGAGGCCGTGAGCGCCAAGCTGCACGCCGTGCTGGTGCAGGTGCTGGATGAGGCGGAGGTCAAGCAGCGCCTGTCGGACCTGGGGGCGCAGCCGGCAGGCTCCACCCCCGCCGACTTCTCAGCCTTCCTGCGGAAGGAAAGCGCCAAGTGGGCAGAGGTCATCGAGGCAGGCAGGATCAGCCTGGATTGAACGATGCCCCGCCGCCATGGCGCCATGGCGGCATTCCCGTCCGGTTTGTCAACACGGTTTCCCGCATGTTCCTGCTCAACGCTCCCCTCGTCAGCGATCTCGCACTGTTCACGTCCCTGCCCGAGGCTTTCCGCCGGCACGCCCGCAGCGACTGGGCCGACGCCAATCGTGGCGGCGCCCTCACGGACTCCTTCCTGGAAGGCCCTGTCTTCGACCGCGCGGGCAACCTGTACGTCACGGACATTCCCTGGGGCCGCATCTTCCGCATCGATCCCGCAGGCGAATGGACGCTGGTCGCCGAGTACGACGGCGAACCCAATGGCATGAAATTCCTGGACAGCGGCACCCTGCTCATCACCGACTACAAGAACGGACTGATGCAGCTGGACATCGCCTCCGGCAAGGTCGCTGCATTCCTGGCACGCCGCAACAGCGAACGCTTCAAGGGCGTGAACGACCTGGTGTTCGACACCGCGGGCAACCTCTACTTCACCGACCAGGGGCAAAGCGGCCTGCATGACCCTTCCGGACGCCTTTACCGACTGAGGCCGAGCGGGCAACTGGACCTGTTGCTGGCCAACGTCCCCAGTCCCAACGGCGTGGCCTTGTCTCCGGATGAACGCGTGCTGTACCTGGCAGTGACGCGCGGCAACTGCGTCTGGCGCGTGCCGCTGCTGCCGGACGGCAGCGTCGCCAAGGTCAGCCAGTTCTTCACGTCCCATGGCGCGAGCGGTCCCGATGGCCTGGCGGTGGACCAGCAGGGCCGCCTGCTGGTCGCCAATCCCGGACTGGGCTACGTGTGGGTGTTGAATCACCGGGCAGAGCCGGTGCAGGTCCTGCGCGGACCCGAGGGATGCTCCACGACCAACCTGGCGTTTGGCGGCGCCGATGGCCGCGACCTGTATGTGACCAACGCCACGCATGGGCAGATCCTGCGCGCGCGGCTCGACGTCGCGGGCCTGCCGCTGTCCTCCGGCGCGAGCCACTGATCGGCCGCGGCCAGCTCCGGGGAAGTGGGCCCTGGACGGCCCTACCCCGCCTGCCGCCCGTAGGCCGCCCAGTAGACGAGCGCCACCAGCGCGCCACCCACCATGTTGCCCGCCGTTGCCGGCCCCAGGTTGCCCAGGATCGCGGGCAGGCTCATCGGCCCCGCGTCGCCGCTCGCGGCCTGCACCATCCACGCGTAGGGCAGCAGGTACATATTGGCGACGGAGTGCTCCAGCCCGGCCGCGACAAACGCCGCGACGGGCAGCATCAGGCCGGCTATCTTCTGCGTGACGGTGCGGCCCGCGGCAGCCAGCCAGACGGCCAGGCACACCAGCATGTTGGCCAGCACGCCGCTGGCGAAAGTGGCCAAGAAGCCGTTGCCGACCTTGTTCCCGCCCAACGCCAGCGCCGCGCGCCCGACCGAGCCTTCGCCCGCCTCATGCAGGCCGGCTCCCATCGCCATCGCCGCCAGGGCCACCGAACCCAGCAGATTGGCCGCATAGACGATGCCCAGCGCGCGGGCCGCCTGCCCCAGTCGAATCCGTCCCGCCGCCACGGGCCCGGCGAACAACATGTTGCCAGTGAAGAGTTCGGCGCCCGCAAGGATCACCAGGGCGAGCCCCAGGGAGAAAACGGCCCCCGCCAGCACCTGGCCCAGCCCGTGGGGCAACGCCTCCGCACCCGCCAGGGCGACGGTCGAGAAAAGGCCCCCCAGGCCGATATAGGCGCCCGCCAACATGCCCAGCATGACGAGCACGCGCGGCGGCAACGCGGCCTTGCCTGCCAGCCCGTCGAACACCTCTTCGAGCAAGGCGGGCGGTGACGGCAAGGAGGTGTCCTGGCTCATCCGCCGCTCCCTGGGGCGCGATCCGGGCCGGCGCGTACCGGCACCGACTTCGCCGCGGGGGTCTTGCTCTGCTCGGCGTACTGCCACAGCGGGATGAGGCCGTTGCACTCGGGGTAGTAGGCCGCGCAGGTGCCGGCCGGCAGGTCATAGTCGATGACCCGCAAGCCGCCCAGGGTGCGCAACACCCCGTCGTCCACCGCCGTCGTCAGCCGCGCGTCGCCGTGCTCGGGAATGCCCAGGCGCTCGCGGTCCTGGCGATTCATCATGATGATCATCCGTGAATCGTGGATGCCGCGCAGCCGGTCGTCGTAGCCATACACCGTGGTGTTGAACTGGTCGTTCGAGCGCAGCGTGACCAGGCGCAGAACGTTCGGGTCCCGACCATCGTCGAAGCTGGACGACAGCGCCTGCGGCAACAGGAAGTGCGCCTTGCCACTGTCGGTTTCCCACTCGCGCCGGCGCGCCGCCACGTCGCGCGGAAAGCCGCCCGGCACGTCAAGGCGCGCGTTGAAGTCGTGGAAGTCCCTGGGAAAGAGGGACGCGATCTCATCCCGCACCCGCGCATAGTCGTCCGCCCATGCGCCCCAGGGCACCTTGGGATTGGGCGGCAGCGCGGCCTTGGCCAATTCCGCCACGATGCGCGGCTCGGACAGCAGGTTCGCGCTGGCGGGCGCGTGCTTGCCGCGCGAGGCATGGATGCAGGTCGTGGAATCTTCCATGGTCACGATCTGCGGCCCCGTGGCCTGCTCATCGATTTCCGACCGCACCAGCGTCGGCAGCAGATAGGTCGTGCCCGCGGTGATGAGATGGCTGCGATTGAGCTTGGTGGCGATCTGCACCGACAGGTCCATGCTG
The DNA here is from genome assembly GCF_900089455.2 of Orrella dioscoreae. Lineage (NCBI taxonomy): Bacteria > Pseudomonadati > Pseudomonadota > Betaproteobacteria > Burkholderiales > Alcaligenaceae > Orrella > Orrella dioscoreae. Next base: position 348,540 of record NZ_LT907988.1, on the reverse strand, counting down.
CGCCATGACGCCTCCATGACGGTGGTATCCGGGATGGCCCGGATGAAGTTGCCGCCCAGGCTGATGAACGCCTGGATGCGCCCGGCCACCACTTCCTCGCAGGCCTCCACCGTATTCAGTCCATCCTCGCGCGGCGGCGTGAATCCATAGCGCTCGCCCATGGCGTCCAGCGGCACGAGCGCGGTCTTCTCCGCGATCCCCACCGTGCGCTGACCCTGCACGTTGGAATGGCCGCGCACGGGACAGATGCCCGAGCCTGGCCGGCCGATGTGGCCGCCCATCAGCAGCAGGTTCACCAGCGTCTGCACGTTGTCCAGGCCCAGGCGATGCTGGGTGAGCCCCATGCCATAGATGGCGATCACCGAGCGGGCCCGCGCGAAGGTATCGCCCGCGGCCTCCAGCGCGGCGCGCGGCAGCCCTGACTCGCGCTCGATCTCCGGCCATGCGGTCCTGCGCACCAGGGCTTCGAATTCCGCGAAGCCGGTGGTGTGATGGGCAATGAAGCCTTCGTCGAGCACGCGCGCCCCGCCGGTTTCACGTGCGGCGTCGTCCATGGCCAGCAGGGTCTTGGCCATGCCCATCATGGCCGCGATATCGCCGCCGGCGCGCACCTGGTGATACTGCGTCGCGATCTGGGTGGGAGAGTTGCTCAGCATCTGGCCCGGGTGCTGGGGATTGACGAAGGTCTCCCAGCCGCGCTCGCGCAGCGGATTGAACACCACGATGGGCACGTCGCGCTCACGGGCCAACTGCAGCGAATGCAACAGGCGCGGCGAGTTGGTGCCCACGTTCTGGCCGAAGGACAGGATGCAATCGGTCTGCTCGAAATCTTCCAGCAGCACCGTGCCCACCGGCGTGCCCAGGCTTTGCGCCAGGCCGACCGAGGTGGTCTCGTGGCACATGTTCGAGCTGTCGGGCAGGTTGTTGTTGCCGTACAGCCGCGCCAGCAGCTGGTACATGAACGAGGTTTCCAGCGACGCGCGCCCCGAGGCATAGAACACCACACGCTTGGGGTCGTAGCCCTTGAGCCTGGCGCCGATATCGGCGAACGCTTCGTCCCAGCCCACTGCAATGTACTTGTCGCTGGCCGGGTCGTAGCGCATCGGATGCGTGAGACGCCCCTCATTCTCCAGGTCGAAGTCCTGCCACGCCAGCAGTTCGGTCACCGTGTGGCGCGCGAAGAAATCCGGCGTGGTGCGCTTGGGCGTCAGGTCCCAGAAGGTTGCCTTGGCGCCGTTCTCGCAGAACTCCGCTGTGTGCGGCTCGCCCGGCTTGGCCCAGGCACAGCTGGTGCACATGTATCCCTTGGGCTTGTTGTGTTCGCGCAGCAGGGCGGGGATGCTGGCATACGCCCGCTGGCGCGTCGAATGCTTGACCAGGGACCTCACCGATCCCCATCCGCCCGTGGGCTGGTCGCTGGGCCGATACTTCAGTTCATTCTTCATGCGCGTCCCCTTGTCTGTCGCTGTGCCGAAGCTGTCTATAAGCTGAACGCTAACGGCCAAGGGCACGGCGATCCTGTTTCCCTGTGTGTCGAGGACTCTCCAAGCGCGAGGGGGGGATCCGTCCACTCGCGCCGCCGCAAGGGGGGCACGGCGCCTCGCGCTGGGTTGCCGTGCCAACCTATCGGTAGGACGTTGTCACCACTTTCCCAGCACGCCTTGGCGCATCGATCCTCATCGCCCGCCCGACGAAGGGGCCGGCCTTCGACACCGCGCAAAGCCATGGCAAGCGCGTGCGCATCGACGTGAGCCGTGCGCACTTCTGGGACGTCACAGGTCGAGGTGGCTGGCATGGACGCCGCCAGCGCAACGTGGTCGACTGCTACGGCACGCACGACAAAGCCCAGGCCGGCGACCTGTCCGGGCACTGATCGGCGCGGCGCTGCCGAACCTCCCCCTCGGCCCCGCCCGGGAGGTATGCTCTGCAGGCGCGCCTGCCTGGAGACAGGGGCAGCGCGGATTGCCGTTCACACAACAACAAGGAGTCAACGATGAGTGGTGGAAAAGTCGCCGTGGTCACGGGTGCCGGCTCCGGCATCGGCCGCGCGGTTGCGCTGGCATTGCTGGGAGGAGGCTATCGCGTGGTGCTGGCCGGCAGGCGGGCAGCGAACCTGGAAGAGACGCGCGATGCGGCGCAGGCGACGCACGGCGCGGGCGACCGCGTGCTGTGCGTGCCGACGGACGTGACGGACCCGGCCGCGGTGCGCCGCCTGTTCGACACGGCGGTTGAAGAATTCGGCCGCGTCGACCTGCTTTTCAACAACGCCGGCCGCGGCAATCCGCCGGGCTCCTTCATCGACTGGACGCCGGAGCAATGGCAGGACGTCGTGAACACCAACCTGAACGGCATGTTCTATTGCATCCAGCAGGCCTTCCGCGTCATGCGCGACCAGTCGCCGCGCGGCGGCCGCATCATCAACAACGGCTCGATCTCGGCCCACGCGCCGCGGCCGAACTCCATCGCCTACACCGCCACCAAGCACGCGGTCATGGGCCTGACCAAGACCGCCTCGCTGGACGGCCGCGCCCATGACATCGCGGTCGGACAGATCGACATCGGCAACGCGCTGACGGATCTTGCCGCGCGCATGGGCAAGGGCGTGCCCCAGGCCAATGGCGAGGTGGCGGTCGAGCCGCTGATGGACGTGGCTGTCGTCGGCCAGTCGGTGCTGTACATGGACAGCCTGCCGCTGGAGGCCAACGTGCTGTTCCACACGGTCATGGCCACCAAGATGCCGTTCGTGGGCCGCGGCTGAGCCCGGCCGGCGGTTGCTCCTGCTTGCGCGGTCATGCCCGCGCAAGCATTCCCGCTCCCCCTTGGCCCTCGCTTGGCACGGCTTGGCGCAAGGCCATCGTTCCTATGATAGGACGCTGTACCAAAAAATCGCTATCTACCGGGCCATCGTTCCCTTCTTTAAAGTTCTGCTCATGGACAGCACGCAACGACGCGGTGCTGCAGGACTCCCCCCACCCCGGTGCTCACCCACTACGCAGCACCCACCTGAAGAGAGAACGCCATGACCCAGCCCTACGCCAAGCTCGACAAGAACAACGCCGCCGTCCTGCTCGTGGATCACCAGGCAGGCCTGCTGTCCCTGGTGCGTGACTTCCAGCCCGACCAGTTCAAGAACAACGTCCTGGCCCTGGGCGACCTGGCCAGGTACTTCAACCTGCCCACCATCCTCACCACCAGCTTCGAGCAAGGCCCCAACGGCCCGCTGGTGCAGGAACTGAAGGACCAGTTCCCCGACGCCCCCTACATCGCCCGCCCCGGCCAGATCAATGCCTGGGACAACGAAGACTTCGTCAAGGCCGTGAAGGCCACCGGCAGGAAGCAGCTGATCATCGCCGGCGTCGTCACCGAAGTCTGCGTCGCCTTCCCCGCCCTGTCGGCACTGGAAGAAGGGTTTGAAGTGTTCGTCGTGACCGATGCCTCGGGCACCTTCAACGAAGTCACCCGCGATGCCGCCTGGGACCGCATGTCCCAAGCCGGCGCCCAGCTGATGAGCTGGTTCGGCGTGGCCTGCGAACTGCACCGCGACTGGCGCAACGACATCGAAGGCCTGGGCACGCTGTTCGCCAACCACATCCCCGACTACCGCAACCTGATGGCCAGCTATTCGGCCGTGCAGGCCGCCTCGCAGGGCAAGTGACCTGCGCGACGCCCATGCGAAGACGGCGGGACGGGCCATGGAGGCCTGTCCCGCCGTCTTGTCTCCGATCCGTCGATCAGCCCTGCAGCGTGACGCGGTCCTCGACGCGCACCTCGCCGCCCTTGCGCACTTCACCGTAGACCCCGCACAGCACGTGCCCGAAATGCCTGGATAGCGCGGCGGGGATGGCCAGGTCGCGCTCGGCGGTGACCGGATCCACGTTGACGGCCGGGCAGCGCTTGGTCTGTCGCACGATGCGCAAGGTCGTGTCGCCCACCTGCACGTCCTTGTCCATCCAGTCCATCTCGCTCCACGGCTCGCCGTTGTCGAAGTAGATGTTCGACCGGAAGCGCAGCGGGTTCACCGCCACGCCCATCGCCCGCGACAGATCCCGCACCGAGGCCAGGTTGATGAACGACACCGCGTTCATCAGGGCCTCGGAATTCACGCTGACGTCGGTATATCGGATGCCTTCGGCCGACACGATGGCCGGCGGTCCATCAAGCTCGGCGTCCGCGAGATGATCGGCGATGCGCTGCGCGCACTTCGCCCGGTCCGCCGGGTCGGACAGCCGGTAATGCGTGACGGTGCCTTGCGGATCCTTCACCACCAGCGTCTCGCTATCGTCCAGGTAGCGCGTGGACAGGGCAGCCAGCGCCTCGTGCTTGAGCAGCACCAGGTAATCGGTCTTGGGGCGCGGCGTGAACGTGGCGGCGTCGAAGGTCCACGACCCATTGGTGATGGCGTAGCGGCGATCGGCGGGAATGCCCTTGCCGGCGATGAGATCGACACGGTCCAGCGATTCGCCGGACAGGCCTTTCACCGGAAAACGGAACAGGCTGTGGACGGAACCCATGGATGTTGTGCTCCCCGAGAATGTTGGCGTGGCGCCCGCCGCCTGTGACGCGCCGGGCCGACACGCCACGATATCGCAATCCAGCGCGGCTCGGCACCTGCCTGCGCCCCGGCACGCGATCAGGCCTGCGGCCGGCCCGTCTCCTCGACCGCCTCGCGGTCCAGCGCGCCCTGCACCAGTTCTTCCGTCACGCGCATCTCCACGCCGGTGGGCGACATCTGCGCGGCGGCCGCGAACGGCGCCACAGGCACGGGTTCCGGGCGCTCCTTGCGGCGCCAGACCAGGAAGACCAGCAAGGCCAGGTGCATGCCCGCGAAGGCCCAGAACAGGCCATTCGGTCCCATCCTGGCCATCATGCCGGAAATGGCGATGGGGCTCAGCGCCGAGCCGATCGAGTTGATCAGCAGCAGCCCCTGGATCATCGGCACCAGCGACTCGGCCTGCGCGCGATCCACCGCGTGGCTCACCGCCACCGGATACACCGCGAAAATGCCGCCGCCCGTCAGGAACAGCAGCCCCATCAACAGGACGGGCGTCGGCGGCAGCGCCAGCACCGCCACCGACAGGGCCGTGCACAAGGCGCCCAGGACGATCAGCACCGACAGGCGGCCGCGTTTGTCCGACCAGCGTCCCACCGGATACTGCAGCACCATCGCCCCGAAAATGGTCGCCGCCATCATCGCCCCGATCTCGCCCACCGTCAGGCCGATGCGCTGCAGGTAGAGCGGCAGCAAGGTATAGACGGCGGCAATCGCCAGGCCCGACACAAAGCAGCTGACGACGCCCGTCGGACTCATGCGCAGCAGCCTGAGCGGGGGCAGCGGCTCGACCCGTTCGACGTGCGGCGAGTGGCGCGGCAGCAGCACGATGGGCAACAGCGACCAGATGGCCAGGATGCCCGCCAGGATGAACGGCGCCTCGACGCCCCACGCATCCAGCGCGCCCAATTGCGCCTGCCCGATCATGCTCGAGCCGTACAGGGCGATCATGTAGAAGGCCAGCAGGCGGCCGCGCATCTTCGCGTCGGCGGCCAGCAGCAGCCAGCTTTCCACCACCAGGAACACGCCCACGATGGCCCAGCCGTAGACCAGGCGCAGGAAGAGCCAGCCCCAGACATCCACGAACAGGCTCTGCACCAACACGCTGACGGCGATCAGGGCGGCGAAGCAGCTATAGGCACGAATGTGGCCGATGCGCACGATGAGCCGATCGTTGAAGATCGCGCCCAGCGTCAGGCCGATGAAATACGAGGAAGAGACCAGGCCCACGGCCGTGGCGGAGACGCCGGCGGCGTCCAGCCGCAACGTGGTCAATGAGGCCGCGAAGCCATTGCCGACGCAGACGATGAACAGGCTGAACAGGGGCGCCAGCCCGGTGGCCAGCAGTTGCCGAAACATGGGGGAATCGATCCATCAATGACGGGGCGTCGGCGGGTGGAACCTCCCTGGGGAGGCAAACGCCGACAGCGGGGCCGCGCGTCGCGGCGGCGATTCTACTCTTTCCCGTTGCGTGGCATGGCGGCCCCTGCGTGGGAATCGCGCCACCTCTTGCGCAAGCCTGTCGCATCCGCCCCATTGAATAAAACAACTGTAGCAATTACTAGAGCACAGCCATCGGGAAATTGCCGCCATGACGCTTGCCCGCCGGATCGACAGCCTGACCCATGCTCAGCAGGACCTGGCGCGCTACATCCTCGACCACAACGAGCCGGCCGCCTTCATGACCGCCCGGCAGCTTGCCGACGCGGTGGGCCAGAGCGATGCGGCCGTGGTACGTTTCGCCCAGGCAGTCGGCTACACCGGCTATCCGGAACTGCGCACCGGGCTGCGCGGCGGCCTGCTGGAATCAACGTCGAGCACGGCGACCTGGCGAACCGCCTGCGCGAAAAAAGCGCTGGCCATGCGCAGGATGTCCTTGGCGCGGCGCAGTTCTCGGTTCTCCCGCTCCAACTCCTTTGATGCGCTCTCACCAACTGGTAGTGACGCCTTCGCGCTGGCCACTGCCGACCTCGTGGCGCTTGACCCACGTCAGCAGCCTCTGCGCGGAGCAGCGGTTCTGTCAAGAGTAGAAGCCTCCGCAAAAATCCGGGGCGGTTCGCTATTCATGAAGAATGGTAGTGTATTTGGCTGTAGCGAAACATTCGTTCCACTTCAGCCAAGTTCTTTGCGGCGCGTTTGCGATTCTTTATCAGCACTTCTGAACAAATCGCATTTATCAAAGAAAGCCCGCTAGTTAGCGAAGTTGCTGTGCTGAGTACGGACGTATGCACTGAAAAGAGCACATCTGCCAAGTTCGCCGTGGGCGACATTGGTCCATCCGTGATCGCTATGAGCTTAGCGTGAGCCTCATGCGCGTATTGCATCGCTGCTACCGTCAAGCGAGCATGCCGCGGGAAGCTGATGCCTATCAGTACATCCTGCAGGCCAATATTCCGAAGGGGTTCGAGCGTTTCCCCCCCAAGCGCATCAAGCAACACCACATTACCCAACATCTGTTGCAACTGAAAGTACAGGGAGTGAGCAAGGCAAAGTGAAGTGCGAAGCCCGATGATGTAGATCGTGCGCGCATTGGAGACTATATCAACTGCTTGATCCATGCTTGCAGGCGGAATTCCTCGCTCTGTACGCAGGATATCTTCAATGTCTTGATGAAATAGCTGAGAGTAGGGCCTACCCGAACGCTCACGGTCAGGCGCCGTAAATTTCAACCGTTGCAACGGCTCCAAGTGTCGCCGTATATCACTCTGTAGATCTCGCCTGAAGGCAGGATATCCGGCATAGCCCAGCAACACGGCAAATCGGGATACAGTTGATTCGCTGATGCCCAAGCGCTCGGCCACGCGAGCAGCAGGCAGCATAGCCACGTCTTCGGGTTTTTCCAGCACGAACTGCGCAACCGCACGTGCGCCTTCGCTCATGTTCTCAAGGTTCTTGCGTATGCGATCGTTGAGCTGGGAGGAGAGCATGGCGGAAGCGGGGAACAAGGCGGACCGTGGGCCCGAAAATGCTGCGATCCGGCGAAGAATACCAGAACGCCCCCCTGACTTCGGGGTCCGGGCGCACGGACTTTGCGCCCGGCGCCAGCCCTGGCTAGTTTACTTCTGCACCAGGCCGGCAGCTTTGATCAATGGCGGCAAGGTCTCGTGGCTTTCCTCGAACTGGGTCTGCAATGCGGCGCCACTCAAATACTGCGGAATCATCGCCATGCTTTCCATGGCCCGGATGAACTCCGGATCCTTGGTGGCCTGCTCGACGGCGAGCTCGAGCTTCTTGCGCACCTGTTCGTCCAGTCCCTTGGGTGCAGCCAGGCCCGTCCATACATCGGCATCCCAATCGAAGCCGGCATCCCGGATCGAGGGCACATCCTTGATCGCCTCGATCTTCTTGGCCGAGAACGAGGCCAAGAAACGGACCTTTCCCGAAAGCACATAGGGCAAGGCTTCGCCCGCCAGGGTCGCTACCTTGATCTGGTCGCCGAGCAGCGCCGTAATGACCTGTGCGCCCCCCCCATAAGTGACGAATTCGGTGCTCAAGCCTTTTTCCTGCAGCATGCGCGCGGTGGCCAGGTGCGTGCCCGACCCCAAAGTGGTGATGCCGAACATCACCTTGCCCGGCTCGGCTTGCATGTCGCCCAAGAGATCCTGCAGCGTCTTGTAGGGCGAATCGGCGGGTACGGCCACATAGAGCGTGGTCAACGCATAGTTGGCAATCAGCGAGAAGTCCGTCTTGGCGTCATAGTTGACCGATTGCATGTTGGGTGTGATGACGGCATTGGGCGGCATGAAGACGCCTAAGGTATAGCCGTCGGGCTTGGCGCGGGCCACCTGCCCCAGCGCGATCGACCCGCCGCCGCCGGGCCGGTTCACCACGACCACCGAAGCCCCCGGCAGCGTCTTCTCCAATGCGCGGCCGAGCGCACGCGCCGTAACGTCGATGGAGCCGCCCGCGCTGAACGGCACGAACAATTGGATAGGGCTTGCCGGAAAACTATCTGGAGCGGCAGCCGTGCTCTGGAAGGTCAAGGAAAGGCCGGTTGCCAGCAGCAGGGCACGGCTCCAGGTGGTGATACGACTCATGAAATTCCCCTTTTTCTTGAATGACATAAATACGTCAGTCATAGTATTTAGTTGAGAGAAATACATCACTTTGTGCGGCAAACCGCACAGCATGCAGGCACGTTGAACAGCCGGGGAAATAGCCAAGAGACTTCCCAAGCCGCCCTGAATCCAGTGAAACATACGCATGCCGATCATGCAATATATTTATCTAAAATAAATTGCCATGACAGAAAACTTGCACGATAATTGGGGCTGGATCAACTACCGACGCCAGCCAGGCACCAGGACCATTCAATGAAGCAAGCTCAAATGCGTTTGTCCCTAGGCGTGGACATCGGCGGAACGTTCACCGACATAGTGGCCTTGGACGAAACATCCAACCGTGTCTGGTCATTCAAGGAACTGACCACGCCCCAGGCGCCTGCCCAGGGTGTCGTGCGCGGCATCGCCAAGCTGTTCGAGCGGGAAAGCTTCCGGCTTGACCAGGTAGGCCGTGTCGTCCACGCCACGACACTGTTCACCAATGCCCTGATCGAGCGCCGCGGCGCCAAGGTAGGCTTCATCACCACCGAAGGCTTCCGCGACGTCGTGGCTATCGGCCGAGAACGCAAGTACGACATCTACGACCTGCAGATCGAGATGGTGGCCCCCTTGTGCAGCCTGGAAGCCTCGTACGAAGTGCCCGAACGCATCGACGCCGCAGGCGCCGTGGTGATCCCGCTGGACGAAGCGGTGCTGGTGGCGACGGCCGAACGCGCATTGGCCGATGGCTGCGAAAGCCTGGCTGTGGGCCTGATCAATGCCTATATCAACCCTGCCCATGAAATCGCCGCGCGACGCGTCATCGAGCAACGGTTTCCCGGCGTGCCGCTGTCCATCTCGCACGAGATCGCCAACGAAGCTCGCGAATACGACCGCTTCTGCACGGTGATGGCCAATGCCTACATCCAACCACTGGCCATCGGCTACCTGCAGGTGCTGGCCGGAGAGCTGCGTGCCATGGGCCTGGCTTGTCCGCTGTTTGTCATGCGTTCCAACGGCGGCCTTACGACCGTGCAAGAAGCCTCGCGATCGCCTATCCAATTGTTGGAGTCAGGACCGGCGGCAGGCACCCTGGCCGCCGCCTATTTCGCCAAGCGCAGCGGCTCGGAAAACTTCGTGGCTTTGGACCTGGGTGGCACCACCGCCAAGCTGTGTGCCGTGGAGAACGGCGAACCGCTGGTGTCGCACGTGTTCGAAGCCGCGCGTGAAAAACGCTTTGTGCCCGACAGCGGCCTGCCCATCCGCATCCCCACGATCGACCTGATCGAGATCGGCGCCGGCGGGGGCGGCATTGCCCGCGTGGACAAGCTGGGCCTGCTGAAAGTGGGCCCGACCAGCGCCGGCTCGGAACCCGGCCCGGCTGCCTATGGCCGTGGCGGCGTGCACCCCACGGTCAGCGACGCCAACCTGTTGCTGGGCTACCTGAACCCAGGTTACTTCGCCAACGGCACCATCAACCTGGACCGCAATCGCTCGGACGCCGTATTCGGGCGCCTGAGCCAGGACTTGGATGTTCCGCTGCACGCCGCAGCCGGCGGCGTGCACGACTTGGCAAATGAAAGCATGGCCGCGGCTGCCCGAGTGCATGCGGCGGAACGCGGCCAGGATCCGTCGCGTCTGGCCTTGCTAGTCACGGGCGGCGGCGGCCCGATCCATGGTGGTGGCGTCGCCCGCAAGCTGAAGATATCGACCCTGATCTGCCCCGCCGCCGCCGGCGTGGCGTCGGCCATCGGCCTGGTGCTGGCGCCAGTACGCGTAGACTGCGCGCGCTTCCTGGGCGCGAAGCTGTCTGACCATACCCTACCGACTATTCAAGACGCCTTCGATGCGCTCTCGCGGGAAGGTGCTGCGCAAGTGGCAGACATGCTGCCCGGCCACCCCGCCGCCGACATCGCCTATTTGGCCGAAATGCGCTACGCCGGCCAAGGCTTTGAACTGTCAGTCACGCTGACCGAAGCACTGGCCAGTGTGGACCCGGTGCAATCCATCCGCGCCGCCTTCGAGGCCCAGTACAGCGCGGTGTTTGGCCAGGCGCTGGCGTGGGGCGAAGTGGAGTTGACCATGCTGCGCGTGACGGCGTCGCTCACCCTGGTGGACCCGGACACCGAGCTGAGCTTTCCGGTATCCGGACCGGACATCGGCTTGCAGGCACGTGTAGGAGAACGGGAAATCCTCATTCCCGGCCAGGACCAGGCCACCATGGCTGGCGTCTACCGCTGGCATGCCATTGCCGAAGGTGAGTCGGTGGACGGCCCCGCCGTGGTCGAACAGCCCGGGTCTACCCTGGTGCTGGCCAACGGCGACCGCTTGGTCATGGGCAAGGGTGGCACGGCCATCGTCAGCATTGCCGGCGCCAGCTCGCACAACAAGCATTTCGACAGCGTCAGCCTGGAGATTTTCTGGCGTCGCCTGATCGCCATCGTCGACGAAGCCGCCGCCGCCCTGGTGCGCACCTCGTTCTCGACCGTGGTGCGCGAGTCCGACGACTTCTCGGTGGTGTTGACCGACAAGCATGGCAACGCCTTGGCGCAAGGCACCAAAAGCATCCCGGTCTTCATCGGCAGCCTGCCACGCACGGTGCGGCATTTCATTACGCATTTCGGCCTGGACAACATCCATGAAGGCGATGTCTACGTGACCAACGACGCCTGGCTGGGTACCGGCCACCTGTCGGACATCAACGTGGCTGCGCCCATCTTCCACGACGGCAAGCTGGTGGCCTTCGCGGCCAGCACCGCGCACGCCGTGGACATCGGCGGCAACTCCAATGCCTACGCCATCCCCGACATCTTCCAGGAAGGTTTCCAGATCCCCATCATGAAGCTCAAGTCGCGCGGCGTAGTCAACGAGGCCATCGTGCAACTGCTGGCCAAGAACGTGCGCGCCCCGGACCAGGTGGTGGGCGACCTCTTCGGCCAGATTTCGGCGCTGACGGTGATGGAGCGACGCGTCAAGACCGTGATGCAGGAGTGGAACCTGGCGCACCTGGACGACTTCGCCCGTGAATCGTTCGCGCGCACCGACAACGCCACGCGCAACAGCATCCGTGCCATCCCCAATGGCAGCTACCCAGCCAGCCAGCTCATGGATGGCCTGGGTACGCCACTCAAGCTCAATGCCAAGGTCATCGTCGAGGACGAGCGCATTACGGTGGACTACGACGGCACGACCGACGAGATCCGCGCCGCGCTGAACGTGGCCTATTGCTACACGCATGCCTTCACCGTGTATGCCCTGAAGTGCCTGCTCGATCCGGACAGCCCCAACAACGAAGGTTCCTTCCGTTCACTGGATGTGCTGGCGCCCGAGGGCAGCATCCTGAACCACAACTTCCCACTGTCCGGCGGCAACCGCGCCACCGTCGGCCACTACCTGCCCTCGCTGGTGTTCCAGGCACTGGCCCCTGCCCTACCCGGCAAGATCCAGGCCAGCGCCGGCTCGCCCATATGGGCCATGCTAATCAAGGGGCGCACCGCAGCAGGAGAAAACGTCATGATCAAGGGCTTCTTCAATGGCGGCATGGGCGGCTCGCATGCCCGTCACGGCCTGGCTGCCGTCAGTTGGCCCAGCAACATCTCGGGCGCACCGCTGGAAGTTCTCGAACGCCTGGGACCGGTACGCGTGAACTACCGCCGCCTGCGCACCGGCTCGGGCGGCAAGGGCTGGCACCGCGGAGGAGACGGTATCGACATGGAATTCCTGATTACCGAGGCGGGCACGTACACGCTGAACATGGTGGGCGACCGTGTGCGCCATGGCGCCCCCGGCGTGTTTGGTGGTGGCGAAGGCCAACATGGCCAGGCCCTGCTCAACGGCGAACAGATCGACCTGCGCAAGAGCCACGAATTGAAAAAAGGCGACGTGCTGGTGGTGCGCACCCCCGGCGGAGGCGGATTCGGTTCGCCCGACTGGCAGGCGTGCGATCTGCAGGCCCTGCTGAGCGACTGAATCCCCTTCAAGAACCCAAGCGCTTGCCCTGCGCAACCCACGCACACGTTGCCGGCAGGCCTTACCCAAGGAGCAAACATGTCAATAGGAAACCGTGTCTTTCCCCGCAACTGGCCAAGCCTGGGCGACCTGGTCGAGCAGTACCGCGGTCTGCCCGTGGCCAACATCAGCGACTCGATGCAACGCCTGTCAGGCGGCGGAAGCCGGCTACGCCCGTATCACAATGGCGCCTACCTGTGCGGCCAGGCACTGACCGTGCGCGTGCGCCCCGGTGACAACCTGATGGTGCATCAGGCCATCGAAATGGCGCAGCCTGGAGACGTCATCGTAGTGGAGGCCGGTGGCGACCTGACCAACTCGATCATCGGTGAATTCATCCTTGCCTACGCCGAACGCAAGTCAGTGGCCGGTTTCGTCATCGATGGCGCCATCCGCGACGTAGCCGCCATACGCCAGTCGAACATGCCCGTTTTCGCCGCCGGCGTCACGCATCGCGGCCCCTACAAAGCGGGGCCGGGCGAAATCAACGTGCCGGTGATCCTGGGCCAGATGACCGTGAACCCCGGCGACCTGATCGTGGGGGACGACGATGGCGTTCTGGCCATTGCCGCTGCCGATGCCACCGACCTGTTGCCGGCGGCCCGCAAGAAGCATGGCGCCGAGCAAGGCAGCTGGGATCGTATCCGAGCCGGCAAGGACGACCGGTCGTGGGTCGAGGCCGCCGTGCGTGCCTCGGGCTGTGTTTTCATGCCCGCCGGCGCCAGCGCTGCCGGCAACGCCAAGTAAGGACCAGCGATGCCCACAATACTCTCCAGCGCGGTCATGCGCATGAACCCGTCGGCTACCATGCGCGTGGCGCAGACCGCCCGCGAGCTGAAAGCCGCCGGCCGCGACGTGATCTCGCTGAGCACCGGCGAGCCCGACTTCCACACGCCCGAGCACATCCAGTTGGCGGCCCGAGACGCCGCCGCGCGCGGCCAGACCAAATACACGCCTGCCAGCGGCATCGAGGCGTTGCGTCAGGCCATCGTGACCAAGCTCTCGCGCGAGAACGGTCTGCACTACGGCATGGACGAGGTGATGGCGTCCAACGGCGCCAAGCAGGTCATCTCCAACGCCCTTATTGCCACCATCAACCCGGGCGACGAAGTCATCATTCCCGTGCCCTATTGGGTCACGTATCCCGAGTTGGTCGGCCTTTTGGGCGGGGTACCGGTGTATGCACAACCCGAGGCAGGCACGCTGAAACTGACGCCGGCAGTACTCGAGCATCACATCACGGCGAAGACGAAATGGCTGATGCTGAACTCGCCATGCAATCCCTCGGGCGCAGTGTACAGCCTGGCAGAACTGCAGGGCCTGGCGCAGGTTCTGGCGCGCCACCCGCATGTACACGTAATGAGCGACGACATCTACGAACACCTGGTCTACGACTCGGTGAAGTTCGCGACGCTGCCTCAGGCGGCCCCCGAGCTGAAGGCGCGCACGTTGCTGGTCAATGGCGTCTCGAAGGCCTACGCCATGACAGGCTGGCGCATCGGCTACGCGGCTGGCGACAAGGCGCTGCTCAAGGCCATGCAGAAGGTACAAAGCCAGCTTACCTCAGCGCCCAATTCGGTAGCGCAATGGGCGGCCGCTGCGGCGCTGGACGGTCCATTCGACGACGTGCTGCGGTTTCGGCAGGCCTATGCGCAGCGACGGCAACTGGTGGCGCGAGTACTGCAGCCGGCACGCGGCTTGCGGTACGCGATGCCCGAAGGTGCTTTCTATTACTTCATCTCGTGCGAAGACGCCCTGGGCAAACACACCGAAGATGGACGGGCGCTGGCCTCGGACCAGGACTTTGCCCAGGCCTTGCTGACGCAGACCGGCGTGGCCGTCGTGCCAGGCACGGCCTTCGGTCAGCCCGGCTACTTCCGCATTTCCTTCGCCACCGAGACCAAGGCCCTGAAGAAGGCCTGCGAACGTATCGCTGCCTTTTGCGCTTCGTTGCGCTGACCATGACGGGCCGCCTGCGCGCGGCCTGCCGCTGAAGTCTACAGCGACTAGGAGAACGGGCCATGACGACTGCCAGCAAACCCGCCGTACTGGCGATCACCCGCAACAGCGACGCGCACCTGGCCTGGATGCGCGAGCATTTCGACATTACGGTGGCGGTGGAACCCGACTTCAGGCAACGCACCATCGAACAACATGGCGCACGATTCCGTTGCGTTCTCACCAATGGCTCGGAGGGCCTGCACGCGGACGAGATCACAGCCTTGCCTAATCTGACGCTGGTCTGCGTGCAAGGCACAGGCTACGAGAAGGTGGACGTCGCGGCGGCCCGCCAGCGGGGCATCACCGTCACCAATGGTGCGAGCAGCAACGCGATTACGGTGTCCGATCACGCCTTTGCCTTGATGTTCTCGCTGGTGCGCGGCATTCCCATGCTCGACGCCTTCGCACGCCAGGGCGGCTGGCGCTCACAACTGCAGCCGCTGCCCATCGTATCGGGCCGCCGGCTAGGCCTGTGCGGCATGGGGGCGATCGGGCAATGCATCGCCCGACGCGCGGCAGCCTTCGACATGCCAGTGGGATACTTCTCGCGAAATCCCAAGCCGGATGTTCCAGCCACTCATTTCTCCAGCGTCATGGCTTTGGCGGCGTGGGCCGAGGTCTTGATAGTAGCCTTGCCCGGTGGCATGGCCACGCACCACCTGATAGGCGGCGACGCCTTGCGTGCATTGGGAAGCAAAGGTTATGTGATCAATGTCGGCCGTGGCAGCGTGGTCGATACGGTAGCCCTCGTGGCTTGCCTGCACGCAAGCGAAATCGCCGGCGCCGGCCTCGATGTCTATGAAGGCGAACCAGCCTTTCCGGCAGCCTTTGAAAACTGCCCGAATCTGCTGGTGACACCGCACGTGGGCGGATGGTCGCAAGAAGCGCTGGACAACAGCGTGCGTATGTTCATCGACAATGCCTTGCGGCACTTTTCGGGACGGCCGCTGACAGGGGTACTGTGACTCATTAAATGGGCATTGGCAATGGCGCTGGGTAATCCCCCCCGCTAAAGCGTTGGATCCAGAAGTGGAATTTTCTCGTTGAGGTGTTCTACAGCATGAGGAAATCGAGATCCACTGACTGAACCCTCTTACACGACAAACCGTATGAGTTAGCGGCAAGATTAGAAGGAATCGGTTTAGACAGACTTTATTCCGTCTAAACCGACTTTATTCCTTACCCTCAGCCGCGCGCCCCTGGCTACCGCCTCACTCCACCGTCACGCTCTTCGCCAGATTCCGCGGCTTGTCCACGTCCGTCCCGCGCGCGCAAGCCGTGTGATACGACAGCAGCTGCAGCGGCACCGTGTGCAGGATCGGAGACAGCATGCCGTAATGCTCGGGCATGCGGATCACGTGCAGCCCTTCGGCGCTGGCGATCTTGCTGTCGGCGTCGGCGAACACATACATTTCGCCGCCGCGCGCGCGCACTTCCTGGATGTTGGACTTCAGCTTCTCCAGCAGCGCGTCGTTCGGCGCGATGGTGACCACGGGCATTTCGTCCGTGACCAGCGCCAGCGGGCCGTGCTTCAGTTCGCCGGCCGGATAGGCCTCGGCGTGGATGTAGCTGATTTCCTTCAGCTTCAGCGCGCCCTCCAGGGCGATGGGATAGTGCATGCCACGGCCCAGGAACAGGGCGTTCTCCTTGTTGGCGAAGCGCTCGGCCCAGGCGATGATCTGCGGTTCCAGGGCCACCACCGAACCGATGGCCGCGGGCAGGTGGCGCAGCGCCTTCAGGTGCGCGGCCTCGTCCTCGGCGGACAGGCGGCCGCGTGCCTTGGCCAGCACCAGCGTCAGCAGGAACAGCCCCGTAAGCTGCGTGGTGAAGGCCTTGGTGGAGGCCACGCCGATTTCCACACCGGCGCGCGTGATGAAGTTCAGCGCGCACTCGCGCACCATGGCGCTGGTGGACACGTTGCAGATGGTCAGCGTGTGCTGCATGCCCTGGTCGCGAGCGTGCTTCAGCGCGGCCAGCGTGTCGGCGGTTTCGCCAGACTGCGAGATGGTGACGACCAGGCTGCGCGGGTTGGGCACGCTGTCGCGATAGCGGTATTCGCTGGCGATCTCGACGTTGACGGGGATCTGGGCCAGCGATTCGATCCAGTACTTGGCGGTCAGGCCGGCGTAGTAGCTGGTGCCACAAGCCAGGATCAGCAGCGAGTCGACTTCCTTGAAGATCTTGTCGGCGCCATCGCCGAAGAGCTCGGGCGTGATGTGCTCGATGTCCTGCAGCGTGTCGCCCACGGCGCGCGGCTGCTCGAAGATTTCCTTCTGCATGAAGTGGCGATACGGGCCCAGGTCGGCGGCGCCGGTGTGGACCTGCACGGTGTTCTGCTTGCGCGACACTTCGCGGCCGTCGGCATCGACGATCCAGACGCGGTCCAGCTGCAGGTCGGCCACGTCGCCGTCTTCCAGGTAGATGATCTGGTCGGTGGTGCCGGCCAGGGCCAGCGCGTCCGAGGCCAGGAAGTTCTCGTGCTTGCCGATGCCCACGACCAGCGGCGAGCCCTGGCGGGCGCCGACCACGCGATGCGGTTCGTCGCGGCAGAAGACGGCGATGGCATAGGCGCCATGCAGGCGGCGCACGGCTTGCTGCACGGCTTCGAACAGGTCGCCCTGGTACAGGTGGTTGACCAGGTGGGCGATGACTTCGGTGTCGGTCTGGCTTTCGAACACATAGCCAACGGCTTGCAGCTCGGCGCGCAATTCGTCGTGGTTCTCGATGATGCCGTTGTGGACCAGCGCGATGCGCGGCTCGTCCTTGCCCTGTGCCGAGAAGTGGGGGTGGGCGTTGTGCGTGAGCGGCGCGCCGTGCGTGGCCCAGCGGGTGTGGGCGATGCCGGTGAAGCCGTTCAGCTTGTCCTGCTCGATCTGCGAGGCCAGTTCCGACACGCGCTGCGTGCTGCGCGTGCGGCGCAGCTTGCCGTCCAGGTAGACCGCCACGCCGCAGGAGTCATAGCCACGGTATTCCAGGCGCTTCAGGCCTTCGACGAGGATGGGGGTGATGTCGCGCTGGGCGACGGCGCCTACGATGCCGCACATGGAGAATGCCTCCGATCAAGAAAACGATGGGGCATTGTGCGTCAGGCGAGAAGAAATTTGATGTCTTAATTCCTTGATTTTTGGCCGTTTATTTTCTTACATTATTGTGATTAAATTAAATTCCATATTTATGATTTACATGGAATTTTCATGCAAGAAAGCCCGTCCGAGCTGCCGGAACTGGATGATCTGGACCGCCGCATCCTGGCGCAACTGCAGGAAGACAGCGCGCTGACCAACCAGGACCTGGCCGCGCGGGTGCATGCATCGCCGCCCACCTGCCTGCGGCGGGTGCGCCGGCTGACCGAGCTGGGCGTCATCGAACGCCAGGTGGCCATCCTGGATCCGCGCAAGCTGGGCAGCACCCTGACCGCCATCGTGGAGGTCACGCTGGACAACCAGGCCGCCGAAAGCCTGGACGCCTTCGAACGGCAGATGTGCAAGGAAGCTGCCGTGCTGCAGTGCTACCGCGTGTCGCCCGGCCCCGACTTCCTGCTGGTGGCGCAGGTGCGCGACATGCCGGCCTATCACGCACTGGTGCACCGGGCCTTCACCGCCCAGGCCAATGTGCGCAACGTGCGCACCTTCTTCTCGGTGCATCGCGCCAAGTTCGATACCCGTATCGCGGTGGACTGACATCCGGGCACGTCACACGGACAGGCGGGCGCCACGCCATTGCAATGAAACGTTATTTCATTACAATCCTGCCTCGTTCCCTTGTCCTGCCTCCCCCGTTTTCCATGTCTTCCCCCGCTGCCCCCCCCTCTTCCCGCCTTCTCGCCATCGACGCCCTGCGCGGCCTGGTCATCGTGATCATGCTGCTGGACCACGTGCGCGAGACCGTCTTCCTGCATCACCAGGTCGGCGACCCGATGGACGCGGCCGCGACCGAACCCGTGCTGTTCTTCTCGCGCCTGCTGGCCCATCTGTGCGCGCCGGTGTTCGTCTTCCTGACCGGCCTGTCGGCCTGGCTTTACGGCCAGAAGGCGGGCAGCACACGCGAGGTGGCGGCCTTTCTTGCCAAGCGCGGCCTGTTCCTGGTGGCGCTGGAAGTCATCGTGGTGAACTTCGCGTGGACAGGCCAGTTCCCGCCCACCGTGGTCTACCTGCAGGTGATCTGGGCCATCGGCCTGTCGATGCTGGCACTGGCCGCGCTGGTGTGGCTGCCCCGCACGGCGCTGGTGATGGTCGGCGTGGCGCTGGTGGCGGGCCACAACGCGCTGGACGGCGTGCACTTCGCGGCGGGGCACGCCATGCATGTGCCCTGGGCCATCCTGCATGACCGCGGCTGGCTGGCAGTGAGCGAATCGCTGCGCCTGCGCACCTCGTATCCGGTGCTGCCGTGGATCGGCGTGATCGCGCTGGGCTACGCGGCCGGCCCCTGGTTCGGCAAGGCGACCGCGCCTGCCCTGCGTGCGCGCTGGCTGTGGACCGCCGGCCTGTCGGCCCTGGCGGCCTTCACGCTCCTGCGCGCTTTCAACGCCTATGGCCAGGCACAGACCTGGCAGCCGCAGGACACCCTGCTGCGCACCATCATGGATGTCGTGAACATCACGAAGTATCCGCCCTCGCTTTTCTTCCTGCTGCTGACGCTGGGCCTGGGCCTGTTGTTGCTGGCATGCATCGAACGCGCGGGCGAGGCCCGCTGGGTGCGCGCCCTGTGCGTGTATGGCGCGGCGCCGATGTTCTTCTATCTTCTGCACCTGTATGTGCTGAAGGGGCTGTACCTGGTGTGCGTGGCCGTGTGGGGCCTGAACCAGGGCAAATACTTCGGCGTGGACAGCATGGCTGCCGTGTGGCTGATCACGGTGCTGCTGGCCGTGGCGCTGTACCTGCCGGTGCGCGCCTTCGGGCGCCTGAAGGCGCGCCGCCGCGACATCGCGTGGCTGAAGTATCTGTGATGCGGATCAGGCAATGTTGCGCCGTGGTGGCGCTGGCTGCGCTGTCCGCGCCCGCCGCCGCGCAGACCGCGGCGCCCAGCACCGGCGCCGTCACCCTCTATGGCGTGCTGGATCTCAGCATGACGGGCACGCACCGCGATGAGGAGGGCTCGTCGCTGGCCCTGCAATCCGGCGTGCAGTCGGGCTCGCGCTGGGGCCTGCGCGGCCACGAAGACCTGGGCGGCGGCTGGCGCGCCCGCTTCCAGCTGGAAAGCGGCGTGGTCGCCAACACGGGCCGCTCCGCGCAAGGCAGCCGGCTTTTCGGGCGCGCCGCGTGGCTGGGCATCGACAGCCCCCTGGGTGATCTGCGCCTGGGCCGCCAGACCTCGGTGTCGTCCGCCGTGCTGGCCGACTTCGATCCTTTCCTGGCCTCCTACCTGGTCACGGGCGCGCAGACCTCGCTGCAACCCTTCAACGCCAATCGCAACGACAACACGCTGGCCTACTGGACGCCGTCCGCCGGCGGCTGGCGCGCGGGCGTGGACTACAGCTTCGACCAGAATGAACCGCGCGCGGGCAGTGCCACGCGCAGCAAGGTGATGAGCGCGGCGCTGGTGCACGAAGGCGCCGCGCACGCGGTGACGCTGACGGTGGAGCGCGCGGACTGGGGACCGGGCTCGCCGCATGACCTGGGCATGCAGGCCGCGGACGGCAGCGCCAAGCCCTATGCGGTGTCGTTGGCGGCACGCGGCAAGATCGATGACCTGACGCTGTATGGCGCGTGGTCGCTCATGCGCCACGGCTCGACCGTGCCCGCCATCCAATGGCCCGGCCAATCCGTGTACTACCCGGGTTCCACCGTGCACGGCGTGATGCTGGGCGGTGCGTGGCGGGTGGGCGCGGGATCGGTGCTGGCTTCATGGCAGGCCAGCCTGCCGCGGGACGGCGGCGCGCTGGCGCGGCAGGATGCCACGCACAACCAGCAGGTGCTGTCAGTGGGCTATGCCCATGATCTGTCCAGGCGCACGAATGTGTATGCGGTGCTGGGGCACATGATCGGCGCCTGGCACGACGCCGGCTGGCGCGAGACGCAGTATGCGGTGGGGCTGCGCCACCGGTACTGAGTCCGCCCGAAGCGGGCGCCTCAGCGCCCGCGCCGCGCCAGGCCCTGCGTCATCTGTTCCAGATAGCGCCGGCCCATTTCCGTGACGTCGTGCTCGCTGCGGACATAGGCATGGGCCTTTTCGGTGACCTCGGCACGCAGCGCCGCATCGTCCAGCAGGCGCGCCATGCCATCGGCCAGGGCCGCATCGTCACCCACGGGGCACAGCACGCCACGACCGTCGGCCAGGGATTCCGCCAAGCCGCCCGCCGCCGTCGACACGACCGGCACGCGCAACAGGAAGGCATCCAGCACGCTGCTGCCCAGCGCCTCTTCTTCCGAACTCATGACGAAGACGTCCATGATGCTGTAGAAGTCCTCGACGCCACGCCGGAAGCCGCACAGCTGATAGGTGCCTGCCAAGCCGAGTTCATCGACCAGGTCGCGCGCCGCCTGCTCGCGATGACCGCCGCCGCCAAAATGCAGGAACACGAAATCGTCTCGCGTCTTCGCCAGGCGCGCCACGGCGCGGATGAGCGTCAGCGGATCCTTGTCCTGGATGAGCGCCGCAGAGGTCGCCAGCACCTTCTTGCCCTGCAACTGGTATTCCTGCACCAGCGCATCGACGTTGGCCTGGTCGATGGCGCGCGGCTCGACCGCGCTGCGGATCACCACGGGCGACAGGCCCAGGCGGCGCGGCTCGGCGGCCGCCATGTCGCTGACCGTGGCCATCACATCGACACGGCGCCACTTGGCGCCTGTCTTCCATTCCTCGCCCGGCTTCACCACGAAGGACGTGCGGCGCGAGAACACCACCAGCGCGCCATGCAGGCGCTTGGTCAGCACGGCCCAGGTCACCGTATTGGCGGTCTGCGCGTGGATCACGTCGTGGCGCCGGCCGCGCGTGGCAAGGTAAGCCAGCTGGCCAGGCACGTTGCGCGCGGTGTGGACGGTGAAGCCCTCGGCGCGCGCGCGTTCGGCCATGGGCCCGCCTTCGCGCGCCAGCAGCTCGACCTCGTGGCCCGCCGCCCGGAAGGCCAGCATGCAATAGAGCGTCTGGCGCTCACCGCCGCGCCAGCCTTTCTCGAAGTTGAGTTGAAGGATTTTCATAGGGGTGGCGTAGTCGGGGGCGACACGGGAAAAGGCTGATCCGCCAGCGTCAGCGCCGGAAAACAATCAGAGAACGCGCGGACCAACGTCTGCAGATCGATCTCCGCCGGAGAGACCCGGTGCAAGGTTTCGCCGCCTCCGGGCCCTTGGGCGAAGGTTCGCGCCGGCTCCCCCGGCGCGAAGACACCCAATGTGCGCAAGCCGCAAGCAGACGCGATATGCAGCACGCCGGAATCATGGCCCGCATAGGCCTCGCAATGCGCCAGCAGTCCGATCGTGCTGTCCAATGAACCGTCGCCCAAGACATCGCCATACAAGCCAGGCGCATTCAGATCACGCAGGCGCTGCAACTCTTTGGATACGCCAAACCACACCACCTGCTTGCCAGCGTCTGACAAGACCTGCGCGAACGAACGCCACACCTCCAAGGGCAGGCAGCGCGTGGGGCTGCCTGCGAAGGCGTGCAAGCCCACCCAGGGTCGCGTCTTGCCATGCAACTGCGCGACATCGATGGCTGCCTGCTCACGAGCGGCCTGGACTTTGGCTGGATCGAGCACGTAATGCGCCGATCTTTCTGTCTCGCCCAGTGCATCGAGCAGCGTCATCAAGGCAGGCACCACCGGCTGTTGCCGGCTGGGCAGCGGCGCCACATGCGTCAGGAATCTCTTGAGCTTTGGATAGGCATAGCCAACACGCACCGGAATCCCGGCCAGCTTCGCCAGCCAGCCCAGGCGCCAGTTCTTGCCGACGAGAATCGCCACGTCGTAGCCCGTGGCCTTCAATACTCGACGGGCAGCGAGAAACGCGCGCAGGCGCCCCCGGCGCACAAGCGGGTTGATGGCCAGGACAGCCGGCACGGCGTGCACCTGATTCGTACCTGGCATGAATCGCGCCACCGTGGCGGTATCTGGCCGTGCCAGCACATCCACGGTAGCGCCAGCGCGCAGCGCATTCG
Source organism: Orrella dioscoreae (assembly GCF_900089455.2). Classification (NCBI taxonomy): domain Bacteria; kingdom Pseudomonadati; phylum Pseudomonadota; class Betaproteobacteria; order Burkholderiales; family Alcaligenaceae; genus Orrella; species Orrella dioscoreae. The sequence goes on along the minus strand of NZ_LT907988.1, from coordinate 325,851 downwards.
CGATGGCGGACGCAAAGACCAGGTCGCCCAGATTGTCCTGGCAGACCAGAAGGACACGGCACGAGGAAAGTCCGCCCAGGCCGCTCATGGGCCGATGCGTTCCGTTCTTGTGGCTTCCTGGCCCGGCTCGGCAAGCGCCAGCAGCAAGGTGACCGTCCCAAGATAAAACACCGTGCCGATGGAGCGATAGAACATGACATCCGTCAGCGAGAAAATCGCATAGCCTGTCACCACAAGCAGGCCTCCGAGCGCTATCTCGGCACGCCACGGCTCGACGCTGCGGGACAGCCGGAAAAACCGCCAGGCCGGATAAGCGTATGAGAACAACAACGCCAGCAGGCCCAACAGGCCAAGATTGGCGGCGGCATTGAAATAATCGCTGTGCGCATGCCGGAATCGTGGCGAATCGACTCCCTCGGCCTCGAACACATAGCTGCCGGGCCCCGCGCCGAACAGCGGATGCTCGACAGTGACGTCCAGCGCATGCTTCCACATGCGCAGGCGATATCCCACGGAGTCCTGGCTGGCGTTCGGATCAAAAGACAACAGGGCGGTATAGGCCAGGCCGACACGATGTCGCAGCACATCGCCAGGCATGAGTGCCTGCGCCACCAGGATGCCCGCGAGGAATACCCCCACGATCCCGATCAAACGCCCCTTCTGCCGCCGGGCCCACGCCGATGCCACGACGATGAGCAGCAGGAAGGGCAGCGCGACCCACCCCCCTCGCGACATCGACAAGAGGCTGGCCAGCAGGCCGCACAGCAGTGCGAACCATCCCAGGAGGCCCCAACCCAAGGCGCCGTGGCGCCGCGCAAGCTTCAACCCACTCAGCAGGCCAAGGAGGCCGAGCAACAATGAAATATTGCCGAAGTAGATGGGATTGACGGCGCCACCTGCACGGCCAATGCCCTCACCCACTAGCCACGCATCCAGCCAGCCATGGACCTGGGCATACGCCGTCGCAAAGCACAGGATCGCACCGACGATGTAGCAAACCCAAAGCTTGTTCGCGATGCGCTGTGCGTTGCCTTGCCAGAACGGCGCAAGCCCGAAGACGATGAACGGCACCAGGAGGAACTTCAGGTAAGGCGTATCCAGCTCGCGGCCCTGCGACACGAGAAAACCATTCGCGGCCCAAGAGCTCAATGCCGCGACACACCATAGCAAGCAAACGATGACCCAGGCGCGCAGCGACTTGGACACCCCTAGCCCTTGCCCGCGCCTTCCCAGCAAGACAAGCAAGCCCAGCAGGCTCAGTGCAGTCCAGGCCCAGGATTCAGCTTTGACCAGCACCAGCCCGACGAAACTGATACAGGAGAAAAGAAGCAGGAAAACCCACAACCAAAACCTTCCCGGCGCCGTGTCCGACAGATCGTGTTCACTTTGGGGGAAAGCAAGGAAACGAAAGAGAAAATTCATGAGGTATGGGGTGGAATGGCTGATTTCAATCGAAAATTTCAGCGACGACCGATTCCCTCATAGTCAAAGCCCAAATCGCGCAGATCGGCGGGATCATACAGGTTACGTCCATCGAAGATAACCGGCGTCTTCAGCGCGCGCTTGACGCGCTCAAAGTCAGGGGCGCGGAAGACCTTCCATTCCGTCACGATGATGAGGGCATCTGCTCCCTCCAGCGCGGCATACATGTCGTCGGCCAGCGTGACACGATCATTGCCGGCCAGCAGCTTGCCGGCCTCGTGCATGGCGACCGGGTCATGGGCGCAGACACGCGCGCCGCGACGGGTCAGCTCATCGATGACCTCAAGACTGGGCGCCTCGCGCATGTCGTCGGTGTTGGGCTTGAAGGCCAAGCCCCACAGCGCGAAGGTCCGGCCCGACAGGTCCTCGCCGAAGCGCGCGATGGCCTTGCGCGCCAGTGCGCGCTTCTGCTCGACGTTGGTGGCTTCCACCGCATGCACCACGCGCATCGGCAGGCCGAACTCGTCGGCGGTGCGGATCAGCGCCTGCACGTCCTTGGGGAAGCACGAACCGCCGTAGCCCGCGCCGGGATACAGGAAGTGGTAGCCGATGCGCGAGTCGGCGCCGATGCCGCGGCGCACGTGTTCGATGTCCGCGCCCAGCGCTTCGGCCAGGCCCGCCATCTCGTTCATGAACGAGATGCGCGTGGCCAGCATGGCGTTGGCGGCGTACTTGGTGAGTTCCGCCGAGCGCAGGTCCATGACCATCAGGCGGTCGTGGGTGCGCTGGAAGGGGCCGTAGATGCGGCGCATCACGGCGACGTCTTCATCGCTGTCGGCGCCGACGATGATGCGCTCGGGGCCCATGAAGTCCTTGACCGCCGAGCCTTCCTTCAGGAATTCGGGATTGGAGACCACGCCGAAAGGCAGCTCGACGCCGCGCTCGGCCAGCACCTCGGCCACTGCCGCGCGCACATTGTCGGCGGTGCCCACGGGCACGGTGGACTTGTCGACGATGACCTTGCGGTTCGCCATGTGGCGGCCGATGTTGCGGGCGGCGGCCAGCACGTATTGCAGGTCGGCCGATCCGTCCTCGCCGGGCGGCGTGCCCACGGCGATGAACTGCACGTCGCCGAAGGCCACGCTGGCTTCGATGTCGTTGGTGAACTGCAGGCGGCTGGCCTCGACGTTGCGCTGCACCAGCTCTTCCAGGCCCGGCTCATAGATGGGGATGCGGCCTTCGCGCAGCATGGCCACCTTGGCCTCGTCCACGTCCAGGCACATGACGTTGTTGCCCATGTCGGCCAGGCAGGCGCCGGTGACCAGCCCCACATACCCCGTGCCTATCACGGTGATCTTCATGAATCGCGTCCCTACAGGAATCCGTGGCGCCGCCAGTCGCGACGCCGGGGGGAATTATAGAAGGCCAGGCGTGGCTGCCGGGCGACGGCGCGGGCCGGCCCAAGACAAAAGGCGTCCCCCCGGGGGGCAGCAAGCCGCAGGCGCAGCGTGGGGGCCCCTTTTGTCGCCGGGCCGCCCCCAGACAAAAGACGCCCCCCCCGGGGGCAGCAAGCCGAAGGCGCGGCGTGGGGGCCCCTTCTATGGCCGTAGCCTCTTCAGCCTGACGCCGTTGACGGCCACGGCCAGCACGGCACAGGCGCTGCTGAAGGCCAGCGCCAGCGTGGGCCCGCGCAAGGCCGCCAGGCCGAAGGCGATGGCCACCAGCGCAGTGCCGAAACTCTGGCCGAAGACCCGGGTGGTGGCCTGCAGGCCACCCGCCGCCCCGCTGCGGTGGCGGGGCGCCGAGGTCAGCATGGCGCGGTTGTTCGGCGTCTGGAAGAAGCCGAAGCCCACGCCGGCCAGGAACATGGCCGCCGCCGTCCACGACAGAGGCACGTCCAGCGGCAAGGCCGACAGCACGGCCAGCCCCACCGCCATGGTGCCCGCGCCGATGCCGGCCAGCATCGCGGCGGAATAGCGGTCCGACAGGCGTCCCGCGGGCGGGGCCATGAGGGCCGCGCCCAGCGGCCAGGCCGACAGCAGCAGGCCAGTCGTCAGCGCATCCAGGCCGCGCTCCTGCTGGAAGTAGAAGGGAAACGCCACGAACGCCGACATCTGCGCCGCGAAGGACAACGCCGAGGCGGCGACCGCGTAGGCCAGCGACGGAATGCGCAGCAGGTCCACCGGCACCAGCGGCTCGGGCTGCGCCAGCGCACGGCGCACCAGCCAGACGGCCAGCGCGGCCGCCACGGCAAGCAGGCCCAGCGAGCGGACCGTGTGGGAGGCCAGGTGATCGATACCCAGGATGAAGCAGGCCAGCATGATCATGCAAAGCACCGCGCTGGGCAGGTCGAAAGGCTTGCGGGTGCCCGGCACGTCAGGCAGCATGCGCACGCCCAGGAAGGCCAGCAAGCCGATGGGAAGATTGATGGCGAAGATCCACTGCCACGAGGCCAGCGACAGGATGCCCGCGCCGATGGTCGGCCCCAGCACGGTCATGATGCCGACCGTCATGGCGTTCCAGCTGATGCCCCGGCCCATCATGCGCAGGGGATAGATGTTGCGCACCAGTCCGCCGAAGAGGCACATGAGGCTGGCCGAACCCGTGGCCTGGAAGACCCGCGCCAGCACCAGCGATGCCAGCGACCCCGACAGCGCGCTGGCCAGGGAACCCAGCAGGAACACGGTGAGCCCGATACAGAACATGCGCCGGAAGCCCACGCGCTCCGCCACCGCCGAGAGCGGCAGCAACAGCATGACAACCGTGAGGTTGTAGGCGTTGACGATCCAGACCGCGGACGCCGGCGTCGTGTCCAGGTCGGCCGCGATGGTGGGCAGCGCGACGTTGGCGATGGTGGCGTCCAGCACCGCCAGCGACATCGCGGTCAGCAGCGTCAGCGCGGCCCAATGGCGCCGGGGCGTGGGCAGGCCATCGGCCGCCGCCCCGGCAGGGGAAGACGCGTCGGGATCCGCCGGGCTCAAGACTTCTTCACGGGCCGCGTCCAACCCTCGATGGTGGCCTGCTTGGCGCGCGACAGCGTCAGGCGGTCGGCCGGCGCTTCGCGCGTCAGCGTGGTGCCCGCGCCGATCGTGGCGCCTCGGCGCACGGTGACGGGCGCCACCAGTTGCGTGTCGGAACCGATGAAGGCGTCATCCTCGATGATGGTGCGGTGCTTGTTCACGCCGTCGTAATTGCAGGTGATCGTGCCCGCGCCGATGTTCACGCGCGCGCCCACCTCGGCATCGCCCACATAGGCCAGGTGATTGGCCTTGCTGTCTTCGCCCAGCACGGTGTTCTTGATCTCGACGAAGTTGCCGACATGGCTGCGCGCGCCCAGCTTGGCGCCCGGACGCAGGCGGGCATACGGACCGATGCGCGCGTCGCCGCCTACCTCGGCCTGCTGCAGATGGCTGTAAGCCTCGATGCGCGTGCCCGCGCCGATGGTCACGTCGCGCAGCACGCTGTGCGGGCCGACGTGCACGCCATCGGCCAGCTCCACCGTGCCTTCGAATACGCAGCCCACGTCGATGAACACGTCACGGCCGCAACGCAGCGTGCCGCGCACGTCGAAACGGGCGGGGTCGGCCAGCGTGACGCCGGCCTCCAGCTGCCGGCGCGCCTGTTCGAGCTGCCAGGTGCGCTCCAGCGCAGCCTGCTGCACGCGGCTGTTCACGCCCAGCGTTTCCCAGCCGGCGGCCGGCTGGGCGGTGCTGACGGTATCGCCGTCGCCCACGGCCAGGCCGATGATGTCGGTCAGGTAGTACTCGCCCTGGGCATTGTTGTTGTCGATGCGCGAGAGCCAGTCCTTCAGCTTGGCGGTGGGCGCGGCGACGATGCCGGTGTTGACCTCGCCGATGGCGCGCTCGGACTCGCTGGCGTCCTTGTGCTCGACGATGCGCAGGACACGGCCTTGCGCGTCGCGCACGATGCGGCCGTAGCCGGTGGGGTCCGCGAGCTGCTCGGTCAGCACGGCCAGGCCCTGGCCGCGCGCGGCCAGCAGGCGCTGCAGCGTGTCGGGCTGCACCAGCGGCACGTCGCCATACAGCACCAGCGTGGCGTCGTCGGCATCGCCTTCGACCAGCAGCGGCACGGCCTGCTGCACGGCGTGGCCGGTGCCGTGTTGGGGTTGCTGCAGCGCGAACTGCACATCGGGCTGGTCGGCGAACGCTTCCTTGACCCGGTCGGCGCCGTGGCCCACGACGACGACGATGCGCGCCGGCGACAGCGCACGGGCGCTGTCCAGCGCGTGCGCCAGCATGGGCTTGCCAGCCAGCGCATGCAGCACCTTGGGCAGATTGGATTGCATGCGCTTGCCCAGACCAGCGGCGAGGATGACGATATTCAGCATAGGGATTCCAACAAAAAAGAATGCGCGGCGCGACCAATCGCACCGCGCGTAGATGAGGAGAAGAATCAGCCGCCCGCCACCGTCTTGCGGGGCGCGCGCTTGGCCGCGGACTTGGCGGCCGGCTTGGAGGAGGACTTCGTGGCGCGCTTGCGCGGCGCGGCGGAAGACTTGGCGGCAGGCGCCGTGGCGCTGGCCGGCTTGGCGCCCGGCTTCGCGGCGGGCTGGGCCGAGGCTTTCGCGGCGGGCTTCGCAGCGCCCGCTCCCATGCCCGGCATGCTGGCGGCCGTCGCCTGGGCCAGCGTGTCGAACTGCTGCTGCAGCAGGTTCCACCAGGCATTCGCCGCGGCGGGCGTCGCCTCGGCGGCAGCTGCGGCAAGACCTTCCGTGCCCGGCACTGCCGCCGCGGCGGCCTCGGGCGCCTTGTCAGCCGGGGCCGGGGCCGCTGGCGCAGCAGCGGCCTGGGACGCGGCCGGCTTGGCCGCCTGCCTGGGCGACCTGCCCTCGGCCGGGCGCCGGATACCCAGCAGCACGTCCAGCGGGGAGCCTTCGCCCGCTCCGCCCGGCGCGCTGGCGGACATGCCGTCGGCGAACGCACGCAGCGTGGAGATCGTGGCGCGCTGCACCTCCAGCCCCTGGATGGTGCTGCCCAGGAGCGAGAGGTTCAGTTGCAGCCAGTTTTCCACGGTGCGCAGGTCGCTGATGCGGCGCTCGAGGTCTTCCAGGCTGAGCGGCGGCGTGATGGGCATGCTTTGCGCCAGGCCGCCCGCGCCAGCCAGGCTGGACCACGCTTGCCGCATCATTTCCATGCTGGCCATGATGGGGTTGCCGGCGAGTTCGGGAGACTGCCCCACGCCGGGCAGCACGAAGGGGTTCTTGGGAGTCTGCGTCATGCCTTGTCTCTGGCGGGCTGGAGCGGGACCGGTGCCGCGCTCAGCGCAGCACGACCCTGCCGTTGTCGTTGATGCGAACGTGGTCGCCCGAGGCCAGGTTGAACGGCTCCTGGCTATTGAAGGTGCGAAGTTCGCCGTCGCTCATGCGCACCTTCATCTCGTGGCGTGTCACGGTTCGTTGCCCTTGGATATTACGCTCGATTTCACGGCCGGCCAAAGCGCCCCCGACGGCGCCCAGCACGGTCAGCGCCGTCTTGCCATTGCCGCCGCCGAACTGGTTGCCGACCACGCCGCCCACGACGCCGCCCGCCAAGGTGCCGACGATGGCGTTGCCCTGGTTATCGACGGGCACCTGGATCTGGCGCACGCTTTCCACGGTGCCGCAGCGGGCGCAATCAGCCGCCGCGGTCGCGGCTGGCTTGGCTGCCGGTTTGGCGGGCTGCGCCGGCTTGGCGGGCTTGGCTTCAGGCGCAGCGGGCGCCTGGGCCAGCATCTGGGCGTCGGCGACGCCGGAAGCGCCTTCCTGGGCTTGGGAGCGGGGCAGCCAGCCGGCGAAGCCGGCGATGCCGACCACGCACAGGGCGATGACGGCGACGGCGGCCGCGGCCACCAGCGGATGCAGGCGAGAGACGGGCGAACCGCCCGGGGGGTGATAGGGTTGGATCGAGCTCATGGCGATACCTCCTTTGTTGCGTCGCTGCTGGTATAGCACCCGCTTTCGGTATCGGAATATTGCGTGGGTGACGGTTTGCAAGCGATCAAACCGTCACAAGTCCGGGCCTGCCGCCAGGCCGCCAATCTGGGAAAATGGCGGCATGTCCACGATCTCCCTGCCCGAACTCGAGGCCGCCATCAATTACTGGCGCGCCCGCTCGCCCTCGACGGGCGAAGACCTCAAGCTCTGCCCGCAGGCGGCAGCGTTGGCCGTGCCCTACGCCGGCATGATCGTCGCACGCGCGCACGACCTGAGCCTGGACGCGCTGGCGCCCGACGCGCGCGACGCCTACGCCGCCTGGCTATCGGTTCAGTCGGGACAACCGCCGGCCTGACACCGGCCCGGCGCATCACGCCTCAGAGCAGGGCGCGGATGTCGTGCACCAGCACATCGTTGCTGGCGCTGTTGTTCAGCAGCACGCGCGTCTGGCCCTTGGCGTCGAACAGATAGAAAGCCGCCGTGTGGTCCATGGAATAGTCGCCATCGGGACGCGGCGACTTCGCGAAATAGGCCTTGAACGAGCCCGCCGTCTGCCGGACCTGCGCCAGCGTGCCGGTCAGCCCTTCGAAGCGCGGGTCGAATGCCTTGACGTATTCGCGCATGATGGCGGGCGTATCGCGCTCGGGGTCCACCGTGATCAGCAGCACCTGCACCCGGTCGGCATCCGCGCCCAGCGTCTGCATGACCTGGGCGAGTTGCGCCAGCGCCGTGGGGCAGACATCGGGGCATTGCGTGAAGCCGAAGAAAGCGACGACGACCTTGCCGGAATAATCGGCCAGGGTCTTCGTCTTTCCGTCGGTGCCGACCAGCGACAGGTCCTTGCCCAGGTTCGTGCCGGTGATGTCGCTGCCCTGGAAAGCGGGACGATCCTGGCCGCAGGCCGACAGGACCGCCGCGGCGCCCAGCGCCAGCGCCGCGCGCAGCACGGCGCGGCGGGAGGGATGCGGAGAGGACATGAAGGCTGCCAAAGCTGCGGCGGCCATTACAGCAGCTGCAGCCAGTGATCGAGGAGCAGCGCGCCGAAGAGGAGCGCCAGGTACAGGATGGAGTAGCGGAACAGCTGGCGCGCCAGCGCGTCGCTGTATTCCTGGTACAGGCGCCATGCCATGTAGAGGAAGCGCCCGCCCAGCGCCAGCGCGGCGGCCAGGTAGAGCAGGCCGCTCATGCGGATGATGTAGGGAAGCAGCGTGGTGGCCAGCAGCGCCACGCTATAGAGCAGGATGTGCAGGCGCGTGAACTTCTCGCCATGGGTGACGGGCAGCATGGGCAGGCCCGCGTTGGCATAGTCGTGGTTGCGGTACAGCGCCAGCGCCCAGAAATGCGGCGGCGTCCAGATGAAGATGATCAGCACCAGCACCCAGGCCTCGGCCGGCACGGCGTTGGCCACGGCAGCCCAGCCCAGCGCGGGCGGCATCGCGCCAGACAGCCCGCCGATGACGATGTTCTGCGGCGTGCGCGGCTTCAGGATGACGGTATAGATGATGGCGTAGCCGACGAAGGTGGCGAAGGTCAGCCACATCGTGAGCGGATTCACGCCGTGATACAGCACCATCATGCCGGCCCCGCCCAGCAGGCCGGACAGGCCCAGCACCTGCGGCGCGGTGATGGTGCCGCGCGCGGTCGCCCGGCGCGCGGTGCGCAGCATGCGGGCGTCGACTTCCTGTTCGATGAGGCAATTGATGGCGAAGGCCGCGGCGGCCAGCAGCCAGATGCCCAGGGTGGCCAGGGCGACGGTGGCGGGGTCGGGCAGGCCCGGCACCGCCAGGAACATGCCGATCACCGCGCAGAAGACGGCAAGCTGCGTCACCCTCGGCTTGGTCAGCACGAGGTATTGGCGCAGGAGCCCGGTTTGCGAGGCGGCTAGGGTGTTCATGGGGCGGTATTTTAGGAAATCTGGCCGGGTCGTGCTTGCCCCGGGGCGGGCGGCGGCGCCAAGCCGGCACGCGCGCAGCGCGACAACAACGTTACACCCGCCAGCACCAGTCCCGCCGCGCCACCGTTGTGCAGCACGGCGATCAGCAGGGGCCACTGGAAGAAGATGGTCGTCAGGCCGGTCAGCAGCTGGGCCAGCAGCAGCGCCAGGATCAGGCGCGCGGGCCCTGCCAGGCCAGGCTCGGCCCGCAGGCGCCAGGCCAGCGCCCCCAGATAGGCGAACACCAGGAAGGCGAAATTGCGATGCACCCAATGGATGGCGGTCAGCGCGTCCTGGGAGATCATGTCGCCCGAGGGCAATTCGCCCAGGCCGCGGATCAGGGAATATCCCCCGGCGAAATCCATGGGCGGCACCCAGCTGCCGTGGCAGGTGGGAAAGTCCATGCAGGCCAGCGCAGCGTAGTTAGTGCTTACCCACCCGCCCAGCGCGATCTGCACGAAGAGCAAGGCGAGCCCCCCGGCCGCCCAGGGCGTCCAGCGCCGGGCCGCGGCGGCCACCGGCGGATGATGCCGCACGCGCGCGGCCAGCCAGGTCATCAGCGCCAGCAGGCCCATGCCGCCCAGCAGGTGGGCGGTCACCACGGCCGGCATCAGCTTGTGCGTCACGGTCCAGGCGCCGAAAGCGCCCTGCACGCAGACGGCGATCAGCGTCACCACCGCCAGGCGCGGCGTGTGGCCCAGTTCGCGGCGGTAGCGCCAGGCCATCCAGGTGATGGCGATGATCAGCATGCCCAGCAGCGAGCCGACGTAGCGGTGGATCATCTCGATCCAGGCCTTGGACATCGTGACGGGGCCATACGGCATGGCCTCGACCGCCTCGCGGATGTCGCCCACGGCCCCCAGGGGCGTGACCTTGCCGTAGCAGCCGGGCCAGTCCGGACAGCCCAGGCCCGAATCGGTCAGGCGCACGAAGGCGCCGAACATGATGAGGTCCAGCGTGAGAAACCAGGTGAAGAACACCAGCTTGCGATAACGGTCGTGAAGAGAGTGCATGAATCGTGGCGGGTCAGCCGATGCGCGAGTTGTAGATCAGCTTGCTCAGGTCCTTGCGGAAACGCAGCGGATCGGCCTCGGCGGGGTATTGCAGGATGAGGTTGCCGTGCGGATCGGCAATCCACATCGGCGCGGCCAGGCCGGCATCGGCCTGGGGAGTGTCCTTGGACAGGTATTCGGCCAATTGTTCCGGCCGGGCGCGCAACATGATAGTCCCTCGGTAGGCATCCAGCACTTTGTCAGGAACGGGCTGGTCGTCGGTGATGAACCAGATGCGCGTCACGCGCTCGACGTTCTTGCCCTGGCTGGCGTGCGAATTGCGCAGGATGAAGAGCTTGCGCGCGCACGCTTCCTCGCACTGGGCGCCGTCCACCGTCATCAGCAGCCATTCGCCTTTCAGGCTGTTCAGGTCGAAGGGCTTGCCGTCCAGCGTGGTCAGGGTCAGTTCGGACGGGGCGGGCATCGGCCGCTGCGGCTGCACCAGTTGGCCATAGTTGGTGGATTCCGACGGCCACCATTGCGGATTGAAATAGACCATCACCGCGCCCAGCACGGGCGCAATGCTGACCAGCAGCACCAGATAGAGCGGCAACAGGCTGCGCCGCGGCAGCGCGGGCTTCGGGGCGGATGCTGTTGCGGGCACGGCGGACTCCTGTTGGGTCATGACTGATGTCCTGCTGGGGTGAATGAGGCTCAGCGCAAGCCGCGGCGCCACGCGCCCGCGGCCACGACAAGCCAGGCGATGCCTGCGATCGCCGCGAAACCGAACCACTGGAGGGCATAGCCCGTATTCTTGTCGGCGTCGATGGACGGCTGCGGCCACTCGCGCAGCAGCCCATCGCCGTCGCCGCCCGTCTGCATCAGCACGGCGGGTACCAGGTGCAGGCCCGTGGCGGCGGCCAGGTCGGGCAAGGCCAGGTTCTGCACGCGCGGCGGCGCGGCGTTCCCGCCTTGCGGCCAGCCCGCGGGCAGGCGGCCCGCCTCGCGGTCGAGCTCGAACAGACGCGGCACATGGGTGGCAAGCTCCCCTTCCACCGCCAGTCGGCCCGTGGGCGCGGGCAGCGCGGGCATCGCCGTGTCGCCCAGCGGACGGGCCAGCCAGCCACGCAACACCAGCACGGCGTCGCCGCGCTCGGCATCCAGCATCAGCGGCGTGGCCACCCAGAAACCGGGACGGCCATCCTGGTTGCGGTTGTCCAGCAGCACGGTCAGGTCATGGCGCCAGGCGCCGGTTGCGCGCGCCGGACGCCAGGGCTGCAGTTGCTCGGCGGCCATGCCGGCCGACAAGGCCAGCGGCGGTTGCACGCGCCCGGCCTCGATGGCCGCGGCCACCGCGCGGCGCTCGTCGGCGCGGCGCAGTTGCCAGCGGCCCAGCGACACCGTGGCCGCCACCACCAGCGCCAGGAGAATCAACGCCGCAATCACGCGGCGCGAGGAATTTGCTGCCATCTCTGCAATAATTTCCGCTACACCGGAGACTGATCAATGCGCATCGTCGTCATCCTGGCTTTCATCGGCATCCTGGGCAGCCTCGCGTCGGCCCTGGTCTACCTGATGCGGGACAAGGGCCGCAGCAACCGCACCGTCAACGCGCTGACCGTACGCATCGGCCTGTCCGTGCTGCTCTTCCTGTTCGTGCTCTTCGCCCACTGGATGGGCTGGATCCAGAGCACCGGCCTGCGCTAGCGGCAGGCCAGGCGTCAGAACCAGTAGATGAACAGGTACAGGCCCAGCCAGACCACGTCCACGAAGTGCCAATACCAGGCGGCGCCTTCGAATCCGAAGTGATGGTCCGGGCGGAAGTGCCCCTTGATCAGGCGCCCCAGGATCACCAGCAGCATCGTCGCGCCCATGAGCACGTGGAAGCCGTGGAAGCCCGTCAGCATGTAGAACAGCGAGCCATAGGCGCCCGAGTTGAACTTCAGGTTCAGGTCCTGGTAGGCGTGCACGTATTCATAGGTCTGGACGCCCACGAAGATGAAGCCCAGCAGCACCGTGGCGGCCAGCCAGAAGATGGTCTGGCTGCGATGATTGGCGCGCAGCGCATGGTGCGAGATGGTCAGCGTGATGCCCGACGTGAGCAGCAGCGCGGTGTTGATGGTGGGCAGCCAGAACGGGCCCACGGTCTGGAAGGGTTCGATGATGCCCGCGGGCCCGAGATTGGGCCAGGCCGCCGCGAAGTCGGGCCACAGGAAGAGCTTGTGGTCCAGGTCGCCGAGCCAGGGCGTGGTCACCGTGCGCACGTACCAGAGCGCGCCGAAGAAGCCCGCGAAGAACATGACCTCGGAGAAGATGAACCAGCTCATGCCCCAGCGGTAGGACACGTCGACGCGGCGGCTGTTCAGCCCGCCTTCCGATTCGCGGATGGCGTCGGCGAACCAGACCCACAGCGACGCGATCAGGCCGGCGAAGCCGACCATGACGGCCCACTTGCCCATCGTGACACCGTTGATCCAGGCCGCCGCGCCCAGGCCCATGACCAGGAGCGCCAGCGCCGTGCGCACCGGGTGCGCCGATTCACCCGGCACATAGTAATAAGGGGCTTCGTTGACCGAGTGACTGGCACTCATGGTGTTCTCCCTGGTGTTCGGACTGACTGGATGATGTTGTTGTAGGGTTCCACGCCCGGGTCCTGGCGGCGGCGCTATGCCGCGCCGCCTGCCGCCCAGCGTACGATGAAAATCAGCACCGTGACGAAGATCGCCGCGGCCAGCAGGCCCGCGATGATCACGTGCACCGGATTGAGCCGGGCCACGTCCTGGTCATAGCCCGCGCCCTTGCGCACGCCGAACAGCGCCCACAACACCGCCTTCAGGGTCTGAAGGAAGTTCAGCTTGCGCTGCGAGGCGTCACGAAGGTCGTCGCTCATGGCTCGTCCGTCACGGATTCACGATCATGTACTGCTTGTAGATGACCCAGCCGAACACGGCCACCACGAAGAGCAGCAGGAACAGGCCGGTCTTGCGGTTGCGGCGGCGTTGTTCGGGCGTCTTCATGGTCAGGCTCTGCGTAGGGGGTTGAGTCATCCGGGGGATCACTTGACTTCGGGGGGCGTCTCGAAGGTATGGAAGGGCGCGGGCGACGGCACCGTCCACTCCAGGCCTTCCGCGCCTTCCCAGGGTTTGGCCGGGGCGGGCTCGCCACGGCCGGCATAGCACTTCAGCACGACGTACAGGAACAGCAGCTGCGACAGGCCGAACCAGAACGCGCCGAGGGTGGCGATCTGGTGGAAGTCGGTGAACTGCGCCGCGTAGTCGGCGTAACGGCGCGGCATGCCGGCCAGGCCCAGGAAGTGCATGGGGAAGAAGGTGACGTTGAACGAGAGCATCGTCGACCAGAAGTGGATCTTGCCCAGGCGCTCGTCATACATGCGGCCCGTCCACTTGGGCAGCCAGTAATAGGTGCCGGCGAACAGCGCGAAGAGCGAGCCCGCCACCAGCACGTAGTGGAAGTGCGCCACCACGTAATAGGTGTCGTGCACCTGGATGTCGATGGGCGCCACCGACAGGATGAGGCCGGTGAAGCCGCCCAGCGTGAACACGAAGATGAAGCCCACCGAGAACAGCATGGGCGTCTCGAAGGTCATGGAGCCGCGCCACATGGTGGCCACCCAGTTGAACACCTTCACCCCGGTGGGAATGGAGATGAGCATGGTGGCGTACATGAAGTACAGCTGGCCGGTCACCGGCATGCCGGTCGTGAACATGTGGTGCGCCCACACGATGAACGACAGGATGGCGATGGAGGCCGTGGCATACACCATCGACGCATAGCCGAAGAGGCGCTTGCGGGCGAAGGCCGGCACGATGGCCGAGACGATCCCGAAGGCCGGCAGGATCATGATGTAGACCTCGGGGTGGCCGAAGAACCAGAACACGTGCTGGTACAGCACCGGGTCGCCGCCGGCGGCCGCGTTGAAAAAGCCCGTGCCGAAATGGCGGTCGGTCAGCACCATGGTGATGGCGGCGGCCAGCACCGGCAGCACGGCGATCAGCAGGTAGGCGGTGATGAGCCAGGTCCAGCAGAACAGCGGCATCTTCATCAGCGTCATGCCGGGCGCGCGCATGTTCAGGATGGTGACGACGATGTTGATCGCGCCCATGATCGACGAGGCGCCCATGATGTGCATCGCGAAGATGGCCAGGTCCATGCCCGGGCCCATCTGGATCGACAGCGGCGCATACAGCGTCCAGCCCGCGGCGGTGGCGCCGCCGGGCACGAAGAACGATGCCGTCAGCATCAGGCCCGCCACCGGCAGCAGCCAGAAGCTGAAGTTGTTCATGCGCGCGAAGGCCATGTCCGACGCGCCGATCTGCAGCGGGATCATCCAGTTCGCGAAACCCACGAAGGCCGGCATGATGGCGCCGAACACCATGATGAGGCCGTGCATGGTGGTGAACTGGTTGAAGAGCTCGGGGCGGAAGAACTGCAGGCCCGGCTCGAAGAGCTCGGTGCGCAGCAGCAGCGCCAGCGTGCCGCCTTCCAGCAGCATGATGAACGAGAACAACAGGTACATCGTGCCGATGTCCTTGTGGTTCGTCGCGAACAACCACCGGCGCCAGCCGTGGGGTTGATGGTGGGCGTGATCGTGATGATCGCCGTGATCGTGGCCGTGGCCCTGACCCGGAACAGCCGGAGCGTGACCTGCGGTGACGCTGCTCATGATGGACTCCTTCCTGCTTGGCGGCGGTCCTGCGCCTGTGGCGCGGACCGGCGAAGTGTCTTAGATCTCTGAACGGATTCTTTTCTTGCGGGGCCTCGCGCGCTCAGCGCGCGGCGGCCACGTCCGCGGGCAGTACCACCTGGTCCTCGCCCTTGCCTGCGTTGCCCCAGGCATTGCGGGTATAGGTGATGGCTGCCGCGATTTCGACATCATTGAGCTGCGGGCCGAAGGCCTGCATGGCGGTGCCGGGCTTGCCCTTGACCACCACGCCAATCTGCGCGGCCTTGGGGCCCAGCACCACGGGGTCGCCATCCAGCGGCGGGAAGCTGCCCGGCAGGCCGCGTCCATTGGCCTGGTGACAGGCCACGCAGTTGGCGGCATAGACCTTCTGGCCGCGCTCGATGAGCTCGTCCTTGGTCCATTCCTTGTTGGGATCGTCGGCCAGTTCGGCCAGCTTCTTCTGCTCGCCCGCGGCCCACTCGGCGTAGGCCTCTTCGGACAGCACCTTCACCACGATGGGCATGAAGGCGTGGTCCTTGCCGCAGAGCTCCGCGCACTGGCCACGGAACTCGCCTTCCTTCTCGGCGCGGAACCAGCTGTCGCGCAGGAAGCCGGGAATGGCGTCCTGCTTCACGCCGAAGGCGGGAATCATCCACGAGTGGATCACGTCGGCCGAGGTCAGCACCAGGCGCACCTTCTTGCCCACCGGCACCACCATGGGGTTGTCGACCTCCATGAGGTAGAACTCGCCCTTGGGTTCCAGGTTGGCGATCTGCGCCGGCGGCGTGGAGAGGTTGGACAGGAAGCGCACGCCGGAGGCCTCGCCGTCCATGTATTCGTAGCCCCACTTCCACTGGTAGCCCGTGATCTTGATGGTGAGGTCAGGGCTGGAGGTGTCCTTCATGGCGACCACGGTGCGGGTCGCCGGCAGGGCCATCGCGATGACGATGATGAAGGGTATGACGGTCCAGGCGATTTCGACGCCCACGTGCTCGTGGAAGGTCGCCGGCTTGGCGCCGCGCGACTTGCGATGCGCCCAGATGGAGTAGAACATCACCCCGAAGACGCCGACGAAGATCACCAGACAGATGATCAACATCATCCAGTGCAGCCACGCAATATCCTGCGAGATCTGCGTGACACCTGCCTGCAGATTCAGCTGATTGACTCGGGGACCGCCAGGCATGTCTTGCACCTGGGCGCTCGCCACGCTGCCAACCAGCATGGCACAGCTCCCCAGGAACCCTCTCAACTTCTTCATGCTGACCTCGAACAACGGCGCCTCCAACCGTCCGCTTCCGCCAGCATGCAGCATAAAAAGGCTGTCGGAAACGCTCGTCTTGTGCGCGATTAATTATTAGGACGGCAAGCGGCGGACTTCAGGCGATGCCCGGGCTTGCCTGCGCAAATCACAACGAAACCGCCGGATTATAGCGAACCCCCTTGACGCAACACAAAGCGTTCGGGCCATGCAGAGACTATCTGTGCAGGCAATCGGGGTTAGCGAGCATAGTCCTGGCGCGAGGCATACAATCGCCGCCATGCCCGCTGCGCTGATTCTTCCCCTGCCCTTGCCCGACCTGCGAGCCCGCTACGCGCGCCTCGCCGCCGAGGTCCACCAACCCGCCCACGAAGGCTCGATGCCGGTCTGGATCGGCGCACGCCGCTGCGGCATGGCCGCGCCCGCGGCCCGCGCCGCGCTGGCCGGACTGGATGGCGTACGCGAGGACGGCACGGGGCTGCGCATCGGCGACGACCTGCCCGCAGGCGCCGCGCGTAACGCCCTGCTGGCCCGCGTGGCCGACACCCTGCGTGACGCGGGCTGCCTGCGCGGCTGGCGCGGCGAGCTGCTGGACGTGGCCGCGGCCGACGGCCACCGGCTGGGCGCCATCGAACGCGCCGCCACCCGCCCCCTGGGCCTGCTCACCTTCGCCGTGCACCTGAACGCCTGGACGCCGGACAACGCGCTGTGGATCGCCCGCCGCGCGCTCACCAAGAGCACCGACCCCGGCCTGTGGGACACGCTGGTGGGCGGCCTGTCCGGCAGTTGCGAAACCCTGGAGGACTCCCTGCTGCGCGAATGCGGCGAGGAGGCCGGCCTGGACCCACCCGACCTGGTCTGCCGCTCGCCCCTGCGCACGATCCTGCGCTTCCAGCGCCAGTTGGCGGGCGAAGGCATGCAGGTGGAGGACATCCTCGTCAGCACCTGTGTGCTGGCGGCGGATGCGCGTCCTGAAAACCGCGACGGCGAGGTCATGGAGATCCGCCACGTCCCTGTGGCGACCGCGCTGGCGATGCTGGATGCTGGCGAATTCACCGACGAGGCCGCGGCGGTGATCCTGGAAGACATGCTGTATCGCGCAGGCGGAGGCCTGCCCTGAATGAAGCGCCCGGCCCGCGTCACCCTGGCCGACGTCGCCCGGCTGGCGCGTGTCAGCGCGATGACCGTGTCGCGCGCGCTGAACACCCCGGAAAAAGTGGATGCCGCGCTGCGCGAACGGGTGGCGCAGGCCTGTGCCCAGCTTGACTACATCCCCAGCCGCGCGGCGCGCGCGCTGGCCTCGGCGCGCTCACGCCTGGTGGTGACGCTGGCGCCCGCGGGCGACCCCGCCTGCGAGCCCTTGCTGGACGGCCTGGGCGCCGCCCTGCACGAGGCGGGCTACCTGATGGCCATTGCCCGGGTCGACCCCGCCCATCCCGCAACCGACGCGCGGGCGCTGGCCTTGCGGGCCTTCCTGCCGCATGCGCCCGAAGCGGTGGCCCTGGCGGGCCTGGCGCCCGACGCGGACCTGCTCGCGCTGCTCGGCAAGCTGGACCTGCCCTGGACGGAAGCCTGCGGGGCGGGCGCCGATGCCAAGCCCCCCCGCCCTGGCGCGGGGGCGCCGCCGCAGGCCGTGGGAGAAACCGCGGTTGCGCACTTGCACGCCAGCGGCCGGCGCCGCATCGGTGTGCTGGCCGCGCTGGGCGAGGCAGGCGCGCAAGGCCGTCTCGCTGGCGCCATCGCGGCGTGGACCGCCGCCACGAAAGACCAGGATGTGCCTCAGGCCATCCACCCCGCGGCGCCCTGCCCTGCGCTGGGTCAGGCCCTGCTGGCCGAACTGCTGGCCGCCAGGCCGGATTGCGACGCGGTGTATTGCACCCACGACCTGCTGGCCTGGGGCGCGTTGGCGCACTGCCGGCAAGCCGGCATCGCGGTGCCGGACCGCTTGCTGCTGATAGGCACCCACGACCTGCCCGCCACGCGCTGGCTGACGCCGCCGCTGGCATCGGTCGCCACGCGGCGCGACCTGGCGGGCCGGCAGGCCGCGCTGGAATTGATTGCCCGCGTGGAGGGCCCGGCGCGGCGCGCGCGGTGGTACGACACCGGCCACGCCTTGCGCACGGCCGGCTGAGGCCGGCTAAGCGGCAGCCTCCGGGTCCGCTGACGCCCTGGCATCTTCCTTCGCCTGCTCCTGCGTCTTGCGCCAGACCTCCAGCGCGCGCAGGCGCTGGCGCGCCACCACCTCGATACGCTCACGCAACGACGGATCGCGCTCGAGCAGTGCGTGGAAATCGCGCGCCGGCAGCATCAGCAGGCGGCTGTAGCCCAGCGAGGTGACCGACAGCGCCACCCCCTCGCCCGACAGCAATGCCAGCTCGCCGAAGAACTCGCCGCTGCCCAGCTCGATGAAGGTGCCGTCCGGCAACGCGACCTTGACCGCGCCGGAGGCCACGAAGCACATCATTTCGCCGTGGCGGTTGCGCAGGATCACCGGCCGTTCCGGCAGCACCAGCCGTGGCTTGAGCAGGCGCGCGATCGCCTGCCGCGCCTCGTCGCTCAGTCCCTCGAACAGCGGCACGGCCTTGATCAGCTCATCGGCGCCCAGGCCCATGTCCAGCGGGGGATGCTTGTCGATGTGGCGCCAGCGCGCCTTCAACTGCTCCATCAGGTCGGCGTAGACCTCGCCGCTGATGAGGAACTGCTCCAGCATCTCGCGGTAGCGCATGCGTTCCAGCTCGCGCGCCACACGGCCCAGGTACGCCTCCTGCAGCCACTCTGCGTACGACGGATATTGCAGGGTCATGGCCTGCAAGGCGTTCTCGATCAGCACCAGCCGCTGCTCGTGCAGGGCGACGATGCGGTCGGTGGCCTCCTTGCCCAGCAAGGGCTGGACCTGCGTGCGCGCGAAGCCCAGCAGGCGCTGCCCCACCGAGCGCTTGCTCATCAGGTTGGAGAAGCGCTGCGCCAGCGACTGGGCCAGCCAGCGCTGGACGCCGAAACGATCATAGATTTCCAGCGCCAGGCGGAAGCCGCGCGAATAGCGCAAGTCACGCACCAGCGCCGCCTCGAAACCATCCAGGCCGTTGGCGCGCACCGACTCGCCCAGGCGCTCGGCCCGGGCCAGCAGGCCCTCGGCCATGCGCCAGTCCACCAACTGCGCCTTGAGGATGTCGAAGAACATTTCCGCTTCGCGCGCCGCCAGCATGGCCAGGCCCACGGCCACCTTCCTGTCCTCGGGCAGTTGCGCCACCTGCGTGTCGTGCACGCCGGCCAGGCTCGCGTCGAACACCGCCCGGATCCGGGCCTGCGCCTCGGCGCCGATGTGCTCGGTCTTCGCAAGTTGCTCGGTGTGCTCCTGCAGGTCTTCCAGCGCCACGACCAGCGCCTGGTTGCGCAGGGTGTTCTCCATGGGCGACAGCTTGTTCAGGCCCAGCAGGCCGATCAGCGGCCGCAGCGTCGTGCCGTTGATGAAGAGCGTGGCCAGCACGAAACCGGTGACGACCACCGCGACGAACTGCCGGTCGCCCGCGGGCACGGCATGCTGCTCGGTCACCGCCAGCGCCAGCGCCAACGATACGGCGCCGCGCAAGCCGCCCCACAGCATCACCGACTTATAGCGGTAGCCCACCCGCTGGCCGATGCGCAGCATCTGCAGGAGCGGCAGCAAGCCGAAGACCACGATGGCCCGGGCCGCCAGCGTCGCGCCGAAGACCACCACCACCAGGAGAATCTCGGCCAGGTCGGCGTCGGCCATCAGGCGCGGCACCAGCATGGCCGCGAACAGGAAGATGAGGGAATTGGCCCAGAAGCCGAACTGCTCCCAGAAGCTGGACAACTGCTCGAAGGTCGTGGGCGACATGCGCGTGCGGCCGCTGGACCCCACCACCAGCCCGGCGATGACGGTGGCCACCACCCCCGACACGCCCAGGTAGTGCTCGGAAATGAAGAAACTGAGATACGCCAGGGTCAGCGTCAGCGTGATCTCGGCCGTGGGCCAGCCGCGCAGCCAGGCGAACAGGCCGCAGGCCAGCCGCCCCATGACGAAGCCCGCCACGCCGCCGCCCAGGAAAGTCACCAGGAAGTCCTTGGCGATGGCGCCCGTGGACAGCGTGCCCTCGCCCGCCAGCACGGCCAGCAGCACCGAATACAGCGCGATGGACGCGGCGTCGTTGAACAGGCTCTCGCCCTCCACCAGCGTCGTCAGCCGCTTGGGCGCCCCCACCTCGCGGAAGATGCCCACCACCGCCACCGGGTCCGTGGTGGCGACGATGGCCCCCAGCAGCAGGCAGACCACCAGGCCGTACTGGGAAATGGTGGACAGCGTGAAACCGACGACGACGGTGCACACCACCACCGCGACGATCGCCATCATCAGGATGGGGCCGAGGTCGTCCAGCAGGCGGCGCACGTTCATGGCCAGCGCCGTCTCGAAGAGCAGCACCGGCAGGAACACCATGAGGAAGGTTTCGGAGGAGATCTCGAAGAGATCGAGCGTATCGAGGAAATCGGCGACGACCCGGGGCGCCCAGTCGTGCACGTGGACGACGTAGCCCAGCGCGCATCCCACGATGGCCAGCAGCACCGAATAGGGCAGCTTGAGCCGGCCGGCCAGGGGCGGCATGAAGCAGACCAGGGCCAACAAGCCAGCCAGGCCGAAAACGAGAAAACCGACTTCCATGCGCGCGCACCCAAAACGACTGCTGCAAGAATAGCCCACCCCCGCAGGAAGATCGCGCGATGGCGCGGGCGGCACGCATAAAAAACGGGGCACCTGGGGGTCCAGGTGCCCCGTAAACACCCATCTCATTGGGGAGGGGAAAGAGGAGAAGCCGAGATGGGTGTCAAGACCACTGCCGGGGGCGTTGCACCTGGTCCGGCGCGCGGTCTGTGTGGATTAGGCGGCAGGCGCCGGGTTTGGTTCCGGTCCGTACTGGAAAAAAAGATGCTCGGTTTGTTTCCAGGCATGAATGCGCCGGGACCGCCCCAGGACGGACACTAGATCTGCCGAAACCGGCCGCTGGATCGCCAAGGCACCTCGAAGGTCGATGCCTCGACTGCATTGGCTTGTGCCACGATCTTGGGCCACCACAAGACCAGTTGGGACAGCTTGTCCCAGTAACGCCTGCTCGACCACGAGGGCTGCAACACGAACACCGTAATGCCGTGCTTGCGGATCAGGCGGCGCTCCGCGCCCTGGCGCTTTCGAAAAGCGTCTCCGGAGAGAACGGCCCAGTTCTTTTCCGCACCCAGTGCGTCCAGCCACACAGTGTCTTGAGCGGACACGCCGAACCTGTCCCGAATGTGGCCAACCTCTCCGAGCATCGCATCCGGAAACTGTCTCCGGCTAGCCTCCACCAGGACCGACGACCAGTTTGGCGGCAGGTTCTCGTCGAGGAGGAAGTTCAATGGGAGGCCTTCGCGAGCTGGCTTTCGTAACGAATAGCCGCCTTCACCCAGCGCAAGGGGATGTCGTAGGTGGCTGCGGTCAACGCCGCGGCACGCTCGTCTCCCCCTTCCGCCAGATATGAGGCATGGAGCGCTTCCGTGGGTACGCCGGTGTCTTCGTTGATCGGGCTGCCGAAATGACGCGCCGGATCAAGGACGATGTGGTCCCGTTTCGGCACGGGGTACCACTTGGAGGCGTGCTCGCCTTGGTATTCGATGCCGGCATAGAGCGAGGGAACGATGATTTCCCGGAAGACGACTTGACGACTACGCAAGTCGATCAGGGGGTCCTCATCGACACTTTGGCGGACAGCCTCGCCGAAGATGCTTTTCCCATCCGTCTTGAAGCGCAGCGTGGTGAAGGGATACGGGACGCCATAGAGTTGCTGGGCCGAAACCAGGCAGCGGCGGACGACCAGCAAGGGCACGCCATGGCTGACGAAGGCATGTACGAAGCGCGCTTCGAGCAGATCCTGAAAACCGATGGTCTTGGACGCTTCGCCTTCCGTGACCTGCGGCGCCCACAGCGGCGCGGAATATCCAGCGACAGCCCTGCCATCACGTCTCTTCTGGCATTTGTAACCGAAGAGCCAGCGACTCAATTGGGCGGAAGACACGCCAATCAAGCGGCCTGCCTCGCCCAGGGAATAGATGCCGGTACCGGTGTACATGAAGAGGACGTTTGCTGTGGTGGCCGGAAAAGTTTAGCAAGCAGCCACGCCCAAAACCACTCAGGCTCCCTTGTCAGAGGCCGATACGACCACCCTGATTTCCCTGCCCCCCCCCAGAAACAAAACACCCCAAGTCCGGGGCTGGCCCTGGCTTGGGGTGTTCCGCATCCAAACGTTCAGGCCGACAACGCCGCGCGCATCTTCTTCATGGCGGCGGCTTCGATCTGGCGGATGCGCTCGGCGGACACGCCGAACTCCTGGGCCAGTTCGTGCAGCGTGGCGCCGCCTTCGTCCTGCAGCCAGCGGGCCTGCACGATGCGGCGCGACCGCTCGTCCAGCACATCCAGGGCGCCAGCCAGGCCGCGGCCCTGCAGGGCCGACTGCGCCGCGCGCTCCATCACTTGCGTGGGTTCCTGGCGGCCTTCGTCGGACAGGTAGGCGATGGGCGCGTAGGTGTCGTCATCGTCGTCCTGGTTCTCCAGCGACATGTCGCGGCCGGTCAGGCGCACTTCCATCTCGCTGACATCCTGGGGACGCACGTCCAGCTCGCGCGCGATGGCGTCGATCTGGGCCGGATCCAGGGTCTGGCCGTCCGGACGCATGCTGCGCAGGTTGAAGAACAGCTTGCGCTGCGCCTTGGTCGTGGCGACCTTCACCAGGCGCCAGTTGCGGATGATGAACTCGTGGATCTCGGCCTTGATCCAGTGCACGGCGAAGGAGACCAGGCGCACGCCGCGCTCGGGGTCGAAACGTTTCACGGCCTTCATGAGGCCGACGTTGCCTTCCTGGATCAGGTCGGCGTGCGGCAGGCCATAGCCCAGGTACTGGCGCGAGACGGAGACCACCAGTCGCAGGTGCGACACCACCAGCTCACGGGCGGCGTCCAGCGAATCCGTGTCGCGCAGCTTGCGCGCGAGGGACGTTTCCTGCTCGGGGGTCAGCAGGGGCAGGCGGTTCACGGTGGAGATGTACGCATCCAGCGTGCCCAGTGCGCCCGGGTTGGCGATGGCCACGGCCAGCGAGGGGCTTGCCGTAGCCAGGGAATGATTGGCGGTTTGCATAGCAGGGTCGCTCCTGTATCGGTCGGATTGCGACGACCAAGGCATGTTAGCACTCTCAACTACCGAGTGCTAATTAGAGGATGTTGCACTGGGGAAGTTCCCGATTTAATAGGGACATATTGGGGCAATCCCTTGGTTTGTTCTGTCCAAACCGAAACAAAATTTTGTTTTGAACGCAGGGAATTGACGCCCCCGCCGCCTGGGGAACCCAGACAATGCGGCAGACGGGTGCGCTTGAAGACTGCCCGCGACAACAATACTCGGAGACACCGACATGTCCTTCTGTTCCAACCGCCGGCCGCTGGCCGCCCTGGCCCTGATGGCGCTGGGTACCCTGATGGCCCCGCTGGCCGCCCACGCCGCCTATCCCGACAAACCCATCCGCCTGGTCGTGCCCTACCCGCCCGGCGGCGCCACCGACGTGGTCGGCCGCGTCATCGCCAACCACCTGTCCGAGGAGCTCAAGCAGCAGGTCATCGTCGAGAACAAGGGCGGCGCCGGCGGCAACCTGGGCGCCGACTCGGTGGCCCGCGCCACGCCCGACGGCTACACCCTGCTGATGGGCGCGATCACCTCGCACTCCATCATGGCCACGCTGGAGAAGAATCGCATCTCCTACAAGCTGATGGACGACCTGGCGCCGGTGGCGACCATTGCCGCCGTGCCGCTGGTGTTCGTGGTGAACCCGGCCAAGGTGCCGGCCAACAACCTGACCGAGCTGATCGACTACGCCAAGAAGAACCCTGGCAAGCTGACCTATGCCTCGTCGGGCGCGGGCGCGCCCCAGCGCATGGCCGCCGAACTCTTCAAGCGCCAGGCCGGCGTCGACATGCTGCACGTGCCCTACCGCGGCAGCGGCCCCGCCATGACCGACCTCGTCGGCGGCCAGGTGCTGACGATGGTCGAGACCGTGCCCGCCTCGCTGGGCTTCATCAAGAGCGGGCAGTTGCGCGCGCTGGCGGTGACCATGCCCGAACGCATCTCGATGCTGCCTGACACCCCGACCGCCGCGGAAGCCGGCCTGCCCGGCTTCGAGGTCGCCTCGATGTTCGGCGTGCTGGCCCCCGCCAAAACGCCCAAGCCCATCGTCGAGCAATTGAACGCGGCGCTGCAGAAAGTGCTGGTGAAGGAAGACTTCAAGGCGCAGATGCTGCAACAGGGCGCCTATGCGGTGGAGCCTGCCTCGGCCGACGCCGCCCGCCAGCGCCTGCAGAAGGAAGTCGACATGTGGGCCAAGGTGATCGAGGACGCAAAAATTACGGTGGAGTAGGTTTCCCCCCCCCGAGGCGCTGACGCGCCTCCCCCCCAGGGGGGCGGTGCTGGTGGACCGGCGGAGCCGGCTCCACTGCACCCCTGCTCCTTCTTTTGTTAGATCGCTTTGAATCGTAGATAGTCTTTTTTCTGGAAGAACCCCATGTCCTCCTCCGACAGCAAGAAAACCGATGCCCCCTCCGGCATGCGCCGCGGCTTGACCAGTTATGGCGATACCGGCTTTTCCCTGTTCCTGCGCAAGGCCTTCATCAAGGGCGCAGGGCTGACCGATGACGCGTTGTCGCGGCCGGTGGTGGGCATTGCCAACACGGGCAGCGCCTATAACCCCTGCCACGGCAATGCGCCGCAGCTGATCGAGGCGGTCAAGCGCGGCGTGATGCTGGCGGGCGGATTGCCGGTGGACTTCCCCACCATCTCGGTGCATGAGAGCTTCGCGGCGCCCACCAGCATGTACCTGCGCAACCTGATGTCGATGGACACGGAGGAGATGATCCGTGCCCAGCCCATGGACGCGGTGGTGCTGATCGGCGGGTGCGACAAGACCGTGCCGGCCCAGCTGATGGGCGCGGCCTCGGCCGGCATCCCGGCCATCCAGCTGGTGACGGGTTCGATGCTGACGGGCGGGCACCGCGGCGAACGCGTGGGCGCCTGTACCGACTGCCGCCGCTTCTGGGGCAAGTATCGCGCCGACGAGATCGACGACCAGGAAATCGCCGACGTGAACAACCAGTTGGTGGCCAGCGTGGGCACCTGCTCGGTGATGGGCACGGCCAGCACGATGGCCTGTATCGCGGAAGCCCTGGGCATGATGCTGCCGGGCGGCGCCTCGCCTCCCGCGGTGACGGCCGACCGCATGCGCATCGCCGAACAGACCGGCACGCAGGCGGTGCGCATGATCGCGCAGCAGCTCACCCCGAACAGGATCCTCACGCCCAAGGCCTTCGAGAACGCGCTGCGCGTGCTGCTGGCCATCGGCGGCTCCACCAACGGCATCGTCCATCTGACCGCCGTGGCGGGACGCCTGGGCATCGAGGTGGACATGGCGGCCTTCGACCGCATCGGCCGCGAGACGCCGGTGCTGGTGGACCTGAAGCCGTCGGGCCAGCACTACATGGAAGACTTCCACAAGGCGGGCGGCATGCGCACGCTGCTGCGCGAGCTGCGCCCGCTGCTGCACCTGGACGCGCTGACCGTCACCGGCCGCACGCTGGGCGAAGAAATGGATGCCGACCGACCGCCCTTCAAGCAGGACGTCATCCGCGCCTTCGACAATCCCATCTACGCCCAGGGCGGCATCGCCGTGCTGCGCGGCAACCTGGCCCCGGGCGGCGCGATCATCAAGCAGTCGGCCGCCTCGCCCACGCTCATGGAGCACGAGGGCCGCGCAGTGGTGTTCGAGAACCTGGAAGACCTGGCCGCCCGCGTCGACGCGCCCGACCTGGACGTGAACGCCGATGACATCATGGTGCTGAAGAACATCGGCCCGACCGGCGCGCCCGGCATGCCCGAAGCCGGCTACATGCCCATCCCGATGAAGCTGGCGCGCGCCGGCGTGAAGGACATGGTGCGGATCTCGGACGGCCGCATGAGCGGCACGGCCTCGGGCACCATCGTGCTGCACGTGACGCCGGAATCCGCCATCGGCGGGCCGCTGGGGCTGGTGAAGACGGGCGACCGCATCCGCCTGAGCGTGCGCGAGCGCAGCCTGACGCTGCTGGTCGACGAGGCCGACCTGGCCGCGCGCAAGGCGGCATGGCAGGCGCCCGGCGAACGCCCGGGCGACGACCGCGGCTACCGCAAGCTCTTCCTGACCACGGTCACGCAGGCCGACAAGGGGGTCGACTTCGACTTCCTGCGCAGCACGGGCAAGGGCGGCGCCACGCCGCTCCCGCCGAAGAAGTAGGCCGTGGCGGGCTCAGGCCGCGCCCGCGCGGCCAGGGAAGACGGCGCGGCATTCGCGCAGGAAGGCCTCGGCCAGCGCGGCACGTGGCCCTTGCGCCTGCCAGGCCAGCCCCACGCGGCGCACGGGCGCGCGCCCCGGCAAGGGAATGCGCGCCAGCGCATACTTGGTGGACCACATCGAGGACCAGTCCGGCAGCAGCGCCACGCCCAGGCCCTGGTCCACCAGCGCGGCCACGCCCAGCAGGCTGTCGATCTCCATGCGCTGGCGCGGCACGATGCCATGGTCGCGCAGATAGCGGTCGGCCAATTGCCCGCCCACCACCGAGCGGTCGTAGCGGATGAAAGGCTCCGTGCGCAGCAGCTCGTGCGGATCGCCCGCCTGCATGGTGGCGGGCGCCACCACCACCAGCGGCTCTTCCATGACGGCATCCCAGCGGCAGGTCTTGCCGATGGAGAACTGCGGCTCGACCACCACGGCCGCATCCAGTTCGCCTTCGCCCACGCGCCGGCACAGGTCCACCGACGAGCCGGGCAGCACGAAGACGGACAGGCGCGGATGGCTGTCGTAGAGGCGCTTCAACACCGGCGGCAGCACGCTCGTCATGGCCGAGACGAACACGCCCAGCTTCAGTTCGCCGAAGGGCGCGTCGACCTCGGCCGCGGCGGCCAGGTCGCGCGCATCGCGCAAGAGCGCACGCGCGCGGTCCAGGATGCGCAGCCCGGCCTCGGTGGCGCGCACCGACCGGCCCGCGCGCCGCACCAATGTCAGGCCCAGGCTCTGCTCCAGCGCCTTCACGCGCGCGGCCACGGCGGTGGACGTCAGGTCCAGCTGGCGGGCGGCCTGCGCGAACGAGCCGCGCTCGACCACGGTGACGAAGCTCTGCAGATATCGGATGTCCATGTGCCGGGGCCTCTCCTGTCGCCCTGGAATCGCGCTTCTTTTTCCCCTGCCCGGCGCGCCGCGCCGGGGATGCACACTATGACGCACATTCACGGCCCGCGCCAATGTGCCCCTTCAACTTCCGTGCCGTCCCAAGGCAAAAGCGCCCCTTCGGGGGGCAGCCAGCCGAAAGCGCGGCGTGGGTTTTTTTCCGGAGACCCTGCAACATGAGCCTGCCCGCGCTGCTGCGCATCGGCGCCTTCCCGCCCGTGGCCCACGCCCTGCTGTCGCAACACTTCACCCTGGTTCCGCCCGAAGAGGCCAGCGACGCGCAATGGGCCGCTTTCCAGGGCCTGGTCACCCGCTCGAACCAGCGGGTCGACCCTGCACT
This sequence comes from Orrella dioscoreae, assembly GCF_900089455.2. Lineage (NCBI taxonomy): Bacteria > Pseudomonadati > Pseudomonadota > Betaproteobacteria > Burkholderiales > Alcaligenaceae > Orrella > Orrella dioscoreae. The sequence goes on along the minus strand of NZ_LT907988.1, from coordinate 298,005 downwards.
GATCGACCGCCTGCCCGCCTTGCGCGTCATCGCCACCTGCGGCGTGGGCTACGACGGCATCGCCGTCGACCACGCGCGTGCGCGCGGCGTCCAGGTCACCCACACGCCTGGCGTGCTCGACACCGCCGTGGCGGAACTGGCCGTGGGCCTGCTGCTGGCCCTGCTGCGCCGGCTGCCCGCCGCCGACGCCTTCGTGCGCTCGGACCGCTGGCACAGAGAGGGCGCCTTCCCGCTGGGCGCGAGCCTGGCGGGCAAGCGCGTGGGCATCGTGGGGCTGGGCCGCATCGGGCGCGCCATCGCGGACCGCTTGGCGCCCTTCCAGGTGTCGCTGGCTTATCACGGCCCCACCGACCAGGGTCTGGCCCTGTCCTATTACCCGAACCTGGCCGCGATGGCGCGCGACTGCGACATCCTCATCGTGTGCTGCCCCGGCGGGGCCCGCACCGCCGGGATCATCGACGCCGAGGTGCTGGCCGCGCTGGGACCGCGCGGCGCGCTGGTCAACGTGTCGCGCGGCTCCGTCGTCGACGAGGCGGCGCTGGTCCAGGCCCTGCAGGCCGGCACCCTGGGCGCCGCGGCGCTCGACGTGTTCCAGACCGAACCCACCGCGAACGCGGCCCTGCTGGCCCTGGAGCAGGTGGTGCTGGCCCCGCACATCGGCAGCGCCACCGAAGAAACGCGGCTGGCCATGGCCGAGCTGGCAACGGCCAACCTGCAGGCGGTGCTGGCGGGCAAGCCAGCGCTGACCCCGGTGCCCTGACAGCATGACGCCGATCGCCCCCCCACCCCCCGTCACCCATATCAACCTGCGCCTGTTGCAGACTTTCATGCTGGTGGCGGAGACCTCGAGTTTCCGCGAGGCGGCCGAGCGCACGCGGCGCTCGCAATCGGCGGTGAGCATCCAGATCAAGCAGCTGGAAGAACAGCTGGGCCTGAAGCTGCTGTACCGCACCACGCGCACGGTGCGGCTCACCGACGAAGGCGCGGAACTCTACAAGGGCACCCGCCGCGCCATGGACGAAGTGCAGCTGGGCCTGCGGCGCATCCGCGAATCGACCGACATCCGGCGCGGCAACGTCTCACTGGCCTGCTCGCCCAGTGCGGCAGCCTCGCTGCTGCCACGCGTGCTGGCCGTCTTCGAGACGGACTATCCCGACGTGCAGGTGCATCTGCGCGAGCTGCATTCGCATGATTTGTTCCAGGCGGTGCGCGCGGGCGAGGTCGATTTCGGCATCGGTCCGCGGGTGGCGGGCGTGGGCGAGGACATCGCGTTCGAGGTCATGTTCTCGGACCCCTTCATCGCGCTGGTGCATCGCTCGCTGGCGCCCGGCAACCGCAACCACATCACGCTGGCCGAACTGGGCGCCATGCCGGTGCTGATGCAGGACACCAGCTCCGTGACGCGTGGCCAGCTGGAGGAAGCCTTGCGCCGCGCCGGCGTGCGCCTGAACGGCAAATACGACTGCATGCAGGCGCAGACGCTGGTTGCCATGGCCGAGGCAGGCCTGGGCGCGGCCGTCGTGCCGCGCTCCATCCTGCGCTCGCTGCACGCGCCCTCCACCCGGGCGCTGCGCATCGACGGGGCCAAGCTGGTGCGCGACATCTCGCTGGTCACGTCGCGCGGCAAGCCCCTGTCGCCCACGGCGCAACGGCTGGCGCAACGCGTGCGGGAATTCTCCGAGCCATAGGGAAACGCGTGCCTGCTTCGCAAGCAGCCGCCGATTGATTAAGCAAACGCATCAATCGCCAAGATCTTTGAACTTAACAGGGGAGATGCCTTCGGCCAAGCTGACGTTCATGTTCAACCCGCATCGCGCCGCCGCGACATCCCGCATGAAAATCGTCCGCATCGAAGCCCATCACCTGGCCAACATCCCCATCCAGCCGCCCCCCTTCCGCAAGAAACCCGATGTCGAGCATGCCCTCGTCGTCGAAATCGAAACCAGCGACGGGCACATCGGCTACAGCATGGGCGGCTATACCCATCCCGTCATCGTCGACTTCATCAACCGCCACGCCGCGCCGCTGCTCACCGGCGAGGACGCCCGCAACATCGAGCGCCTGACCGCGCGCTTCCACCGCCACTCGGTCATCCGCTTCATGGGCCGCGCCTATCTGTCCGCCCTGGCGCTGGTGGACATCGCCCTGTGGGACCTGCGCGGCAAGGCGCTGGGCGTGCCCGTGCACCAGCTGCTGGGCGGCGCCCGCGACAAGGTGCCGGTCTACATCACCCACGGCGCCGCCTATGGCGGGGAAACCGCCTATACGCCGGAGGAACTCGCCGCCGAGGCCAGGCACCTGGCCGAACTGGGCAATGTCTTCCTGAAGAACACCGTGGGCCGGCAGGCCGTGCCCGATCCGGACGACGACTACATCCGCATGCGGGCCATGCGCGAGGCCGTGGGCCCCGACGTGAAGCTTGCCATGGACGGCAACGCGCGCATGACGGTGGGCCAGGCCATCCGGCTGTGCAAGTTGACCGAGGAGCTGAACATCAGCTTCCTGGAAGAGCCCATCATCGACAACGAGCCCGGCCAGTTGCGCGAACTGCGTGCCCACACCGCGATTCCCATCGCCGCCGCCGAGAACCACAAGTATTCGGCGCGGGACCTGCTGGTGAACGATGCCGTCGACATCCTGCAGCCCAACGTGACGAACGACGGCGGCTACACCGCGGGCCTGCGCATCGGCATGCTGGCCCAGGCCTTCAACCGCCCGCTCGGACACGGCAACGGCAGCGGCCCGCACAACATCGCGCTGCAAGCCGGGCTCGCCAATGGCGGGCTGGTGGAATACCACTTCCACAAATGGATGGCCTACAACGCGGTCTTCGCGCATGTGCCCCAGCCGGAGAACGGCTACCTGGCCGTGCCGCAGGAACCTGGCCTGGGCCTGAACCCCAAGCCCGGCCTCATCGAGGAGTACAAGGTGCGCGAACGCGTATCCGTGCTGGCCACGCAGCCCGGCGCCATCTGATTCCCGCCGGGCGCCACGGCCCGCCAGGCGGCGCCCGGCAACACAATGACAAGAACACGTGCGCACCGCGGATCGCGGCCTGCCGGCACGATCAGGAGACACGCATGCCAGCCCACTTCCTTGCCCGCGCGGCGCGAACCGCCGCACTTCCCCTCGCCCTCTTCGCCATGGCGGCGCCTGCCGCTGCCCAGGCCTATCCCCAGGGACCCATCACCCTGGTGGTGCCCTTCCCGCCCGGCGGCTCGAACGACCTCTTTGCCAGGCACATGTCCAAGGACCTGGGCGACGCGCTCGGCCAGCCCATCGTGATCGAGAACCGGCCCGGCGCGGGCGGCACCATGGGCGCCGCGCTCGTCTCGCGCGCGCAGCCGGACGGGCACACGCTGATGCTGGTGTCCTCGACCTTCGTCACCAATGCCGTCACGCAGGCCAGCACACCTTTCGACATCTTCAAGGACTTCACGCCCGTGGCGCTGCTGGCCAAGGCGCCGCTCATCGTGACGGTGAACAACGACTTCCCGGTGCGGAACCCGTCGGAACTGGTCGCGCTGATACGCAAGAATCCAGGCAGGTACAACTACGCCTCGGCGGGCCCGGGCAGCCTGAACCAGTTCAGCATGGAGCTGCTGAAGTCGCAGGCAGGCGGCCTGGACATCACGCACGTGCCCTACCGGGGCGGCGGCCCGGCGGTGAACGACATGATCGGCAATCGCACCCAGGTCTACATCACCAGCGCGCCCGCCGCGCTGCCCACCGTGCGCACCGGCAAGATCAAGGCGATCGGCGTCACCAGCCTGGCACCCAGTCCCATCGCGCCCGACCTGCCGACCGTGGCAAGCGCGGTGCCAGGCTATGAATACCAATCGTGGTGGGCAATCCTTGGGCCGGCAGGCACCCCTGCGCCGGTCGTCGAGAAGCTGAACGCGGCCATCAACGCGGTGATGACGACACCGCAGATCCGCGAGTCGTTCCTGCGCGAGGGCGCGCAGGCCACGCCCGGCACGCCGGCCGAGCTGGCCCAGCTGCTGTCCAGTGAATTCGCCCGCTTCAAGAAGCTGGCCCAGGACCAGCACATCGTGGCGCAATGAGCGCCGCGCGGGGCTGGCCGCCTACCAGCCCGCGTCGCGCAGCAGCGCCTCCGTCTTCGGATCCGCCGGCCGCGCGAACAACGCGCCGCGCGGATCCATGAACAGGCGGAAGGTGCCGCCGTCCAGCATGGGCAGGTAGGCCGCGCTGCCCACCTGCACGTCGACGAACGGCAGCCAGGCAGGGAAGCGGCGCTTCAGCGCGCCGACATCCGGGGTCGGGAACGCGCGCAGGTCATGCACGCTGCGCGGGGCGCTGCGCTCCTGGTCGATGTCTTCATAACGCCCGGACAGGCGCTCCACCTTGTAGAGCGGCGGCATGCCCGCCAGCAAGGCCGGCAGGCGCCAGCGCACGACGCGGGCATCCAGTTGCCAGGCGTCGCCATTCAGCGGGAAGGTGCGCTGCCCAACGTTCGGCAGGTCCAGCGTGGCGATGAACTGCTGAGGCTGGTTGCGCACGAAGGAAATGGTGCCGACAGGCGCGTCGGACAGCAGCCGCGCATACTGCACCACCGACACCGCCAGCAGGCCCAATGCTGCCGCCAGCAGCACCATCAGCAGGCCGATCAGCCTGCGTACCGGCCGCAGGCGGGGACGGCGTTCGTGCGCGGCACGGCGCCTGCCCGAGGACAGCAGCATGATCAGGCCCGGCACCGCAAGGACCACGGCCAGGAGGGCAATCCACAGAAACGGCGCCACCATGTCTTTTCCCTGTTCGCGTTACGGGTTGTCCGCCGGCGCTCAGGCCGTCAATTGCGCGGCGTGGAAACGCAGGTGGTCTTCCACGAAGGTGGAGATGAAGTAATAGCCGTGGTCGTAGCCCTCGTGGCGGCGCAGCGTCAGCGGCTGGCCGGCCTGGCGGCAGGCCTCCTCGAAGACCTCGGGATACAGTTGCTCGGCCAGGAAGTTGTCCTTCAGGCCCTGGTCCACCAGGATGCCGCCCGGGAAGGGCGCGCGACGCGCGGCCATCAACGCCGAGGCGTCATGCGCGGCCCAGGCTGCGCGGTCATTGCCCAGGTAGCCCGAGAACGCCTTCTCACCCCACGGGCAGCGGGTGGGCGCGGCGATGGGCGCAAAGGCCGACACGGAGCGGAAGACGTCGGGATGGCGCAGCGCCAGCACCAGGGCGCCATGGCCGCCCATCGAGTGGCCGAACACGCCCGCGCGCGCCAGGTCGGCCGGCAAGGCCTTGGCCACCAGGGCGGGCAGTTCACGCGCCACGTAGCTTTCCATGCGGTAGTGCGTGTTCCACTCGGGCTGCGTGGCGTCCAGGTAGAACCCCGCGCCCGTGCCGAAATCCCAGCTGTCGTCCTCGCCGGCCACGCCCGCGCCGCGGGGGCTGGTGTCCGGCGCCACCAGCATCAGGCCCAGTTCGGACGCCACGCGCTGGGCGCCCGCCTTGATCATGAACGTTTCCTCGGTGCAGGTCAGGCCCGCAAGGTAGAACAGCACCGGCACCGGCCCCTGCTCGGCCTGGGGCGGCAGGTAGACCGAAAACCGCATCGGCAGGCCGATTTCGCGCGAAGCGTGGCGGTAATAGCGCTGGGTGCCGCCGAAGCAGCGGTGTTCGTTCTGGATCTCGAGCATGCAGGGCCCCGGGGGTGATTCGCGGAAGTTCAACACTGGAGACACTACGTATTACGCATTCCCCGGGTCGATGTTAACCTTTGCCGACAGGCAGCCTTGTTTCCATCCGCTCGCTCTTCTCCGTCCCCATGGCCAGACTTCCTCGTCTGTACGCGCCGGGCCTGCCGCAACTGGTCCAGGCCAGTTTTGCCGAACCGCTGGCGCAGCCTGACCAGCCGGCACCGGCCGCGCTTCTGAATGACCTGACCGCCTGGCTGGGCGCGGCCGCCACGCGCCATCGCGTGTCGGTCCACGGCTGGGTGCTTTCCATCGACCGCGTGGTCCTGCTGGCCACGCCCGTCGACGAGGAAGGCCTGCCTCGTCTCATGCAAACGCTGGGCCGCAACCTGGCTTCGCGCCAACGCGGCGGCCGCATCTTCGCTGGCCGCTACCGCTCCGCGCTGCTCGAACCCGGCCAATGGGTGCTGCCGGCGCTGGTCTGGCTGGAGTCGCTGCCCGGCCAATCGGGCTCGCCGGACATCGAGGCCTGGCCCTGGTCCTCGGCCGCCTCGCACACCGGCTTGCTGGGGTCGCCGCCCAGCTGGCTGGTCGACCACGCCGACTACTGGTCCTGCGGCAACACCCCGTTCGATCGGCAGGCGAACTATCGCCGCCGCCTGCACGAAGGCCTGTCCCGCGAACAGTCCGAGCGCATCCGCGCGACGCTGTCGGGCCAATGGGCGCTGGGCAGCCCGGCTTTCCTGGAAAAGCTCACCCACACCGCCAGCCGCCGGGTCTCTCCCGGCCAGCGCGGAAGGCCGCGCAAGCAGCCGCTGCCACCGACCGAGGCCTGAAAGCCTCCCTCACCCGAGGATCAAGGCGCCCTGCGGGGCGCCTTGTCATTTGCGCCAGCCAGCATGCCCTCGCGTTGCGCTGTCACGACGCCGCTGACCGCTGACGGTCATCCGCACCGACGTTACAAATGCACTGCAGAAATAAGGGACGTATTGCTGATGAATCTTTTCGCACCAAAGCAGTGCATTTCGGGCATTTCAACGCATCACCTTGGTGTCATTCGGGTCTTTGTTATGTCCCTATTATTTTACTGAGATAAATTCTCATCAAATAAATGGGGAACGACCCCATTTATTGCCGTTGCACGCCGCAAACTTGCGCAGTATCTTCCCATTCCCTGCACTGCAGCATTCCGTTTGCAGCCAACGCGGAGCGCACCATGTCCACACCGATCATCCCCGCCGCCGAATCCTGTCGTCCTGCCGCGCAACCCATCGATGCGTCGCGCATCGGGTTGCCGCCTGCCCAGGGCCTGTACCACCCCAACAACGAGCACGACGCTTGCGGCGTGGGCTTCGTCGCCCATATCAAGGGCCGAAAGAGCCACGCGATCGTCCAGCAGGGCCTGAAGATCCTCGAGAACCTGGATCACCGGGGCGCCGTGGGGGCGGACAAGCTGATGGGCGACGGCGCCGGCATCCTGATCCAGATCCCGGACGCGCTCTACCGCGAGGAAATGGCCGCCCAGGGCGTGACGCTGCCGCCCCCGGGCGAATACGGCGTGGTCATGCTGTTCATGCCCAAGGAAACCGCCTCGCGCCTGGCCTGCGAACAGGAACTCGAGCGCGCCGTGCGGGCCGAGGGCCAGACCGTGCTGGGCTGGCGCGACGTGCCCGTGGACGTCGACATGCCCATGTCGCCCACCGTGCGCGACCGCGAACCCGTCATCCGCCAACTCTTCGTGGGCCGCGGCGCCGACGTGATGGTGCCGGACGCGCTGGAACGCAAGCTCTACGTCATCCGCAAGACCGCCAGCCACGCCATCCAGAACATGCGCCTGGCGCACGGCAAGGAATACTTCGTGCCCTCGGCGTCGGTGCGCACCGTGGTCTACAAGGGCCTGCTGCTGGCCGACCAGGTCGGCCGCTACTACCGCGACCTGGCCGACACCCGCACGGTGTCCGCCCTGGCGCTGGTGCACCAGCGCTTCTCGACCAACACCTTCCCGGCCTGGCCGCTTGCCCACCCCTACCGCCTGATCGCCCACAACGGCGAAATCAACACGGTCAAGGGCAACTTCAACTGGCTGCGCGCCCGTGAAGGCATGATGCAGTCGGCCGTGCTGGGCGACGACCTGAAGAAGCTCTACCCCATCGTCTATGAAGGCCAGTCGGACACCGCCACGTTCGACAACTGCCTGGAACTCCTGACGATGTCGGGCTATTCCCTGGCCCACGCCATGATGATGATGATCCCGGAAGCCTGGGAACAGCATGAGCGCATGGACCAGAGCCGCCGCGCGTTCTACGAGTACCACGCGGCCATGATGGAACCCTGGGACGGCCCCGCCGCCGTCGCGTTCACCGATGGCCGCCAGATCGGCGCCACGCTGGACCGCAACGGCCTGCGCCCCGCCCGCTACGTGGTCACCGACGACGACATGGTCATCCTGGCCTCGGAGGCTGGCACGCTGCCCGTGCCCGAGCACCGCATCGTCAAGAAGTGGCGCCTGCAGCCCGGCAAGATGTTCCTGATCGACCTGGAACAGGGCCGCATCATCGACGACGCCGAGATCAAGTCGCAACTGGCCAACTCGCGCCCCTACCGCCAGTGGATCGACCGCCTGCGCGTGAAGCTGGAGTCGCTGACCGCGCCCCGCCACACCGCCGAGCCGACCACCGCCGTCTCGCTGCTGGACCGCCAGCAGGCCTTCGGCTGGACCCAGGAGGACTACAAGTTCATCCTGGAACCCATGGCCGCCACCGGCGAGGAAGCCATCGGCTCCATGGGCAACGACGCGCCCATGGCCGTGCTGTCGAGCCGCGCCAAGACCTTCTACAACTATTTCCGCCAGCTGTTCGCGCAGGTCACGAACCCGCCCATCGACCCCATCCGTGAACAGATGGTGATGTCGCTGGTGTCGTTCATCGGCCCCAAGCCCAACCTGCTCGACATCAACAACGTGAACCCGCCGCTGCGTCTGGAAGTCTCGCAGCCGGTGCTGGATCTCAACGCCATGGCGATCCTGCGCGACATCTCGCAGGTCACGCACAACAAGTTCCGCAGCTTCGAGCTGGACATCACCTATCCGGTGGCCTGGGGCCGCGAGGGCATCGAAGCCCGCGTGGCGGCCCTGTGCGCCCGCGCCGTCGACGCCGTGCAGAGCGGCTACAACGTGCTGATCCTGTCGGACCGCCGCGTGGACGGCGAGCGCGTGGCCATCCCCGCGCTGCTGGCCACCTCGGCCATCCACCAGCACCTGATCCGCGCCGGCCTGCGCACCGCCACCGGCCTCGTGGTCGAGACGGGCTCCGTGCGCGAGGTGCACCACTTCGCGCTGCTGGCGGGATACGGCGCCGAAGCCGTCCACCCCTACCTGGCGCTGGAAGCGCTGGCCGAGATGTCCGAGTCGCCTGAAAAGGCCGTCAAGAACTACATCAAGGCAGTCGGCAAGGGCCTGAACAAGGTCATGTCCAAGATGGGCATCTCGACCTACATGTCCTATTGCGGCGCGCAGATCTTCGAAGCCGTCGGCCTGCGCTCGTCGCTGGTCGACCAGTACTTCGCCGGCACGCCCAGCGCCATCGAAGGCATCGGCATCTTCGAAGTGGCCGAAGAGGCGCTGCGCCTGCACCGCGCCGCCTTCGGCAACGATCCCGTGCTGGCCAACGCCCTGGACGCGGGCGGCGAATATGCCTTCCGCGTGCGTGGCGAAGACCACATGTGGACGCCCGACTCCATCGCCAAGCTGCAGCACGCCTCGCGCGCCAACAACTACCGCACCTACAAGGAATACGCGCAGCTCATCAACGACCAGAGCCGCCGCCACCTGACCCTGCGCGGCCTCTTCGAATTCAAGGTCGAGCCCACGCGCGCCATCTCGCTGGACGACGTCGAGCCGGCCAAGGAGATCGTCAAGCGCTTCGCCACCGGCGCCATGTCGCTCGGCTCGATCTCGACCGAAGCCCACTCGGTGCTGGCCGCGGCCATGAACCGCATCGGCGGCAAGTCGAACACCGGCGAAGGCGGCGAGGACGAACTGCGCTACCGCGCCGAGATGCGTGACGGCGATGCCGGCATCAAGGAAGGCGACACGCTGGCCTCGGTGCTGGGCGCCGACCGCATCGTGGCCGACGTGCCCCTGCAGGCCGGCGACTCGCTGCGCTCCAAGATCAAGCAGGTGGCCTCGGGCCGTTTCGGCGTCACCGCCGAATACCTGGCCAGCGCCGACCAGATCCAGATCAAGATGGCCCAGGGCGCCAAGCCCGGCGAAGGCGGCCAGCTGCCCGGCCACAAGGTCTCGGAATACATCGCCAAGCTGCGTTACTCGGTGCCGGGCGTGGGCCTCATCTCGCCCCCTCCCCACCACGACATCTACTCGATCGAAGACCTGGCCCAGCTCATCCACGACCTGAAGAACGTCAATCCGCGGTCCTCGATCTCGGTGAAGCTGGTCTCGGCCTCGGGCGTGGGCACCATCGCCACCGGCGTGGCCAAGGCCAAGGCCGACCACGTCGTGATCGCCGGCCATGACGGCGGCACCGGCGCCTCGCCCGTGTCGTCCATCAAGCAGGTGGGTTCGCCCTGGGAACTGGGCCTGGCCGAAACGCAGCAGACGCTGGTGCTGAACCGCCTGCGCAGCCGCATCCGCGTGCAGGCCGACGGCCAGATGAAGACCGGCCGCGACGTCGTGATCGGCGCGCTGCTGGGCGCCGACGAGTTCGGCTTCGCGACCGCGCCGCTGGTCGTCGAAGGCTGCATCATGATGCGCAAGTGCCACCTGAACACCTGCCCCGTGGGCGTGGCCACCCAGGACCCGGTGCTGCGCGCCAAGTTCCAGGGCAAGCCCGAACACGTCGTGAACTTCTTCTTCTTCATCGCCGAGGAAGTGCGCGAAATCATGGCCCAGCTGGGCATCCGCAAGTTCGATGACCTGATCGGCCGCGCCGACCTGCTGGACATGCGCGCCGGCATCGAACACTGGAAGGCCCAGGGCCTGGACTTCAGCCGCGTCTTCCACCAGATCGAGTCCGACGCCGGCTACCGCCAGTTCGAAGCGCAGGACCACGGCCTGGACGGCGCGCTGGATCACCAGTTGATCGAGCGCAGCAAGCCCGCGCTGGAGCGTGGCGAGAAGGTCTCGTTCATCACCCCCGTGCGCAACCGCAACCGCACCATCGGCGCCATGCTCTCGGGCGCGGTGGCCGCGCGCTACGGCCACGACGGCCTGCCCGACGACACCATCCACATCCAGTGCAACGGCACGGCGGGCCAGAGCTTCGGCGCCTTCCTGGCCCACGGCATCACGATGGACCTGGTGGGCGAAGGCAATGACTACGTCGGCAAGGGCCTGTCGGGCGGCCGCATCATCGTGCGCTCGCCCAACGACTTCCGTGGCTTCGGCCCCGAGCACATCATCGCCGGCAACACCGTGCTGTACGGCGCGCTGGCAGGCGAGGCCTACATCAACGGCGTGGCGGGCGAACGCTTCGCGGTGCGCAACTCCGGCGCCATCGCGGTCGTCGAAGGCACGGGCGACCACGGCTGCGAATACATGACCGGCGGCACCGTCGTCGTCCTGGGCCGCACCGGCCGCAACTTCGCCGCGGGCATGTCCGGCGGCGTGGCCTACGTCTGGGATCCCAAGGGCGAGCTGGCCGACAACTGCAACCTGTCCATGGTCGAACTGGAGTCGATCCAGGCGCTGGACGTGCAGCAGTCGGCCGGGGCCATCGAGACCTGGCACAGCGCCACCCGTGGCGGCGAGCGCGAGCCGGATGAAGCCATCCTGCGCCGCCTGGTCGAGAACCACTTCCGCTACACGGGCAGCTATCAGGCGCGCGAGATCCTGGGCAACTGGGAAACCGCCCGCGCCAAGTTCGTGAAGGTCATGCCGACCGAATACCGCCGTGCGTTGGTAGAAATGTATCGCGCCGCCAACCCCGAACAGTTGGTCGCCTGAGGAAACATCATGGGTAAAGTCACCGGTTTTTTGGAATACGAACGCCTGGACGAGGGCTATGAAGCCCCCGTCAAGCGCCTGAAGCATTGGCGCGAGTTCGTGCTGCACCTGAACGAAGACCAGGCCAGGCAGCAAGGCGCGCGCTGCATGGACTGCGGCATCCCGTTCTGCAACACAGGCTGCCCGGTCAACAACATCATCCCCGACTGGAACGACCTGGTTTATCGCAACCAGTGGCGCCAGGCGCTGGCCGTCCTGCACTCGACGAACAACTTCCCCGAGTTCACCGGCCGCATCTGCCCGGCGCCCTGCGAGGCCGCCTGTACCCTCAACATCAACGACGACGCCGTCGGCATCAAGTCCATCGAGCACGCGATCATCGACCGCGGCTGGGACGAGGGCTGGGTCGTGCCGCAACCGCCCGCGCGCAAGACCGGCAAGAAGGTCGCCGTGGTGGGCTCGGGCCCCTCGGGCCTGGCCTGCGCCCAGCAACTGGCGCGCGCCGGCCACCAGGTCACCGTGTTCGAGAAAAGCGACCGCATCGGCGGCCTGCTGCGCTACGGCATCCCCGACTTCAAGCTGGAAAAGACCCAGATCGACCGCCGCGTGGCGCAGATGGAGGCCGAAGGCGTGGAGTTCTGCCCCTCCACCTACATCGGCCAGCCCGGTGACGCGGGCGTCGACGGCCTGACCGTCAAGACGCCCCAGGCGCTGCAGGCCGAGTTCGATGCCGTGGTCATGGCCGGCGGCGCGGAAACCCCGCGCGACCTGCCGGTGCCCGGCCGCGAACTGGACGGCGTCTATTTCGCCATGGACTTCCTGCGCCAGCAGAACAAGGCCGTGGCCGGCGACCGCCTGTCCAGCCAGACCCTGGCCAAGGACAAGCACGTCATCGTCATCGGCGGCGGCGACACCGGCTCCGACTGCGTGGGCACCAGCAACCGCCACGGCGCCAAGTCGGTCACCCAGATCGAACTGATGCCGCGCCCGCCCGAGGAAGAGAACAAGGCCCTGACCTGGCCCTACTGGCCGGCCAAGCTGCGCACCTCCTCCTCGCACGTGGAAGGCTGCGACCGCGACTGGGCCATCACCAGCAAGTCCTTCGAAGGCGAGAACGGCAAGGTCACGAAGCTCGTGGCCGCCCGCGTCGAGTGGGTCAAGGACGAGGCCACCGGCCAGATGAAGATGCAGGAAGTCGAAGGCTCGCAATTCGAGCTGCCGGCCGACCTGGTGCTGCTGGCCATGGGCTTCGTCTCGCCCGTCTCGACCGTGCTGGACGCCTTCGGCGTGGACCGTGACGGCCGCGGCAACGTGCGCGCCAACACCGACGACTACCGCACCAACGTCGACAAGGTGTTCGCCGCTGGCGACATGCGCCGCGGGCAATCGCTGATCGTCTGGGCGATCCGCGAAGGCCGCCAGTGCGCCCGCTCGGTCGACGCGTTCCTGATGGGCTCGACCGAACTGCCGCGGTAATACCCCCCCCCCCCCGAGGCGCTGACGCGCCTCCCCCCCAGGGGGGCGGCGCTGGTGGACCGGCGGAGCCGGCTCCACTGCGCCCTGGCTGGACCGCCTGGCAGCGACGGAAGTTCTCTTTCTATAGAACTCGCGCACGGCCCCCGGTACTCCCGCGGGGGCCGTGTCGCATTTCGCTACATTACCGCCCGGGTAGATCGGCCGCGCCCGGCTATCATGCCCTTCCCCCTTTCAACGTGATCGCCATGCCCCTGCGCATCCTGCTGCTGGGCGGGACCGGGCAGTTGGGCCGCGCATTGCGCCCCGTTCTGGAAGCCGCCGGCACCGTCCACGCACCCGCCCGCCAGGAACTGGACCTGACCGATACCGCGGCCTTGCGGCAGGCGGTGATCGCGTCGCGGCCGGATGTCGTGGTCAACGCCGCGGCCTGGACCGACGTCGACGGGGCGGAACAGCAGGAAGCCGCCGCGCACGCGGTCAACGCCGAGGCCCCCGCCGCGCTGGCCGATGCCACGCGCCAGGCCGGCGCGCTGCTCATCCATTACTCCACCGATTACGTCTTCGACGGCGCGCTGGCCCGCCCCTACCGGGAAGACGACCCCACCGCCCCGCTATCGGCCTATGGCCGGGGCAAGCGGGCGGGCGAAGCCGCCGTGCAGGCACGCGGCGGCAACTGGCTGGTGCTGCGCACCGGCTGGCTCTATAGCGCGCAAGCCCGCAACTTCATGACGGCCATCCTGGCGCGCGCGCAGGCAGGCCACCCCATGGCCGTCGTGGACGACCAGGTCGGCGCCCCCACGCCGGCGGCCTGGGTCGCCCAGGCGACGGGCGCCCTGGTGGCGCAGTACGCCGCCGATCGCGATCATTTCACGTCCGCCCTGCTGCACGTGGGCGCGGCGGGCCAGGTCTCCCGGCACGGCTGGGCGCAGGCCATCCTGGACCAGGCTGCCACGCAGGCGGGTACGGACTGGGCACGCGTGGCCGTCCGCCCGATCGCCTCGCACACGCTGGCCGGCGCCCCCCGCCCGGCCCAATCCGCGCTGGACAGCAGCCAGGCGGCAAGCCGCCTGGGATGGTCCGTACCCGAGTGGCGGACTGCCCTGCCCGCGCTGGTCAACGAGGCGCTGGCAACGTCATGAACGTCATCGATACCGACCTGCCTGACGTGAAGATCCTCGAACCCGTCGCCTACGCCGACGAACGCGGTTTCTTCTTCGAGGTTTTCAATGCCGAACGCTGGCCCGCCGCCCTGGGCCCGGCGCCGGTCTTCGTCCAGCAGAACCACTCGCGCTCTACCCGTGGCGTGCTGCGCGGCCTGCATTGGCAGGCACGGCCCTCGAGCCAGGACAAGCTCGTGCGCGTCGTCGCCGGGGCAGTCCAGGACGTCGTCGTGGACATTCGTCCCGAGTCTCCCCACTTCGGCCGCTGGACGACCGTGACGCTATCTGCCGCCAACCGCCGCCAACTCTGGGTGCCGCAAGGCCATGCGCACGGCTTCCTGGCTCTGGAGGACGACAGCGACACCCTTTATGACGTCACGTCGCCGTACCGACCCGACGCCGAGCGGACGCTCGCCTGGGACGACCCATCCGTGGGGATACAATGGCCCCTTTTACCGGGTCAATCGCCCATCCTGTCCGCCAAGGACCGGCAAGGCCTGCGTCTGCAGGACTTGAAGCTGAAGCGCGCCCCGCCTTCCTGAGCGGGATCTTTCCTCCCGACACCCAGCCATTCCACCGGACACCGACCTGACCCACGCCCAAGCCATGCCCACGCCGACTTCCGCCGCCTCCACCGTTGCCGCCCTGGACCTGCGCGATGTGTCCCTGGGCTATGGCGACTTCACCGTGCTGTCCGGCATCGACCTGCGCGTCGCGCCGGGTCAGGTGGTGGCCATCATGGGCAGTTCTGGCTCGGGCAAGACCACGCTGCTGCGCGCCGCCACCGGCCAGCTGAAGCCCCGCAACGGCGCGGTCCGCGTCTTCGGCGAGGACGTCGCCGCGCAATCGCTGTCCGGCCTGCAGGCGCTGCGCCAGCGCATGGGCGTGCTGTTCCAGCAGGGCGCCCTCTTCACCGACCTCGACGTCTTCGAGAACGTCGCCTTCCCGCTGCGCGAGCACAAGTCGCTGCCGGAAGCCGAGCTCATCGCCCGTGTGCTGGACAAGCTGGATGCCGTGGGGCTGCGCGCCGCCGCCCACCTGCGCGTCTCGGAGATCTCCGGCGGCATGGCCCGCCGTGTCGCCCTGGCGCGCGCCGTGGTGCTGGAGCCCGAGCTCATCCTCTATGACGAGCCTTTCGCCGGCCTCGACCCCATTTCCCTGGGCATCACCGCCAGGCTCATCCGCCACCTGTCGGACCGCCTGGGCTGCGCCTCGGTGCTGATCACCCACGACATCCAGGAATCCTTCGCCATCGCCGACCATGTGTACCTGGTCGGCCAGGGTGAACTGAAGGCGTCCGGCACGCCCGCCGACCTGTCGCGGTCGCAGGATCCCTACGTGCGCCAGTTCCTGGACGGCGCCGCCGACGGCCCCGTGGCCTTCCACTATCCGGAGACGCCCGCCTTCGCGGCCTGGCGGCGCAGGCACGGCGTGGCCGACAAGGAAACCCAAGCATGAGCCTGACACGTCCCATTTCCGCGCTGGGCGCCGGCGTGCTGGCACGCATCGCCGGCATCGGCGCCTTCACCCGCTTCTTCTTCCAGTTGCTGGGCCGCAGCGGCATCGCCGTCTCGCGCCCGCGCCTGGTCTCGCAGCAAATCCACTTCATCGGCAACTATTCGCTGCTGATCATCGCCGTATCCGGCATGTTCGTCGGCTTCGTGCTGGGCCTGCAGGGCTACTACACGCTCAATCGCTACGGCGCCGAGGAATCGCTGGGCCTGCTGGTGGCGCTGTCGCTCGTGCGCGAGCTGGGGCCGGTGGTGACGGCACTGCTCTTCGCCGGCCGCGCCGGCACGTCCCTGACCGCCGAGATCGGCCTCATGAAGGCGGGCGAGCAGCTCTCCGCCATGGAAGTCATGGCCGTGGACCCGCTGCGCCGCGTGCTGGTGCCGCGGCTCTGGGGCGGCATCATCGCCATGCCCGTGCTGGCGGCCATCTTCTCGATGGTCGGCATCATGGGCGGCTGGGTCGTGGGCGTGCTGATGATCGGGGTGGACGCAGGCGCCTTCTGGTCGCAGATGCAGGGCGGCGTCGACGTCTGGAACGACGTGGCCAACGGCGTCATCAAGAGCGTGGTGTTCGGGGTGGCGGTCACGCTGATCGCCCTCTATGAAGGGTGGCACGCGCGCCCCACGCCCGAAGGCGTGGCACGCGCCACCACCCGCACGGTGGTCGCCGGCTCGCTCGCGGTGCTGGGCCTGGACTTCCTGCTGACCGCCCTGATGTTCGGCAACTGATTTTCGGCAACGGATGATCAACGCCTGACATCGTACGCCAACACGCATTCAACGCACATACATACGGAACGGATAACCATGACGCGCGACAAAACCGATTTCTGGGTAGGCCTCTTCGTGCTGCTGGGCGCGGCAGCGGTGGTATTCCTGGCCCTGCGGGCCGGCAACCTGAGCTCCTTCTCGTTCGCCCCCACCTACACGCTGACCGCCAACTTCGACAACATCGGCGGCCTGAAGCCCCGCGCCGCGGTCAAGAGCGCCGGCGTGGTGGTCGGCCGGATCAAGCACATCGGCTTCGACGACCAGATGTACCAGGCCGTCGTCACGATGGAGCTGGAACAGGGCTATGACTTCCCGACGGACTCCTCGGCCAAGATCCTCACCTCGGGCCTCCTGGGCGAGCAATACATCGGCCTGGAAGCCGGCGGGGATGACAAGTTCTTTGCCGATGGTGAAAAAATCCGTTATACCCAGAGCGCCGTGGTGCTGGAGAACCTGATCAGCCAGTTCCTCTACAACACCGCCGAACGCCAGGGCGGCGACGAGGCAGCGCCCGCCAATCCGCCGGCCGCCGATGCGCCGCCCCCGCCCGCGCCGGCTCCCGCGCCGCAGCAATGATTCCAATGATTCATCTCGCGACCAGACCAATTCGAACAAGGATCGTTTCTCCATGAAGACCGCAACCTCCCTTACCCGCCTGGCCTGCGCGCTCTCCGCGGCCGCCCTGCTGGCCGGCTGCGCCACGTCCTCGCAGCCTGACCCGCGCGACCCCTGGGAAGGGATGAACCGCGGCATCTACCAGTTCAACGACACCTTCGACCGCGCGCTGCTGCGTCCGGTGGCGCAGGGTTACGACTACATCGTCCCCGATCCCATCCAGAACTGCGTGCACAACATGTTCTCGAACCTGGGCGACGTCTGGTCGGCCGCCAACAGCTTCCTGCAGGCGCGCGGCCACGACTTCTTCAACACCCTGGGCCGTTTCCTCTTCAACACCACCATGGGCGTGGGCGGCTGCTTCGACGTCGCCACGGCCAACGGCGCGCGCAAGATCCCCAACGACCTGGGCGTGACGCTGGGCGTCTGGGGCATCGGCCAGGGGCCGTACCTGGTGCTGCCGTTCCTGGGCGCGAGCACCGTGCGTGACGGCGTCGGCACGGTCGGCGGCTTCTACGGGAACGTTGCGGCGGTCGGCAGCATCGAAAACGTGCGTCTGCGCAATTCGCTGTGGGGGCTGGAGGTCGTCGACCGCCGCGCCTCGCTGCTGGAGGTCACGGACACCGTCGACCGCACCGCGATCGATCCGTACAGTTTCATCCGCGACGCCTACCTCCAGCGCCGCAACGCCCAGGTGCTGCAACGCACCGGCGGCGCCGACAGCGACAACCTGCCGGATTACTCGGATGACGAGGACGACGTCCCCGCCACGCCCGCCGGCCAGAACTGAAAGGAGTCTTCTTTATGCAAGCTATCCGCAACATGAACGTCTTCGGTTTCGCCTCCCGCCTGGCCCTCACCGGCCTGCTCGCCCTGGGCGTGGCCGCCACGCCCGCGCGCGCGCAAGCGGTCAACCAGCAGGCCGCGCCCAACGAGTTCGTGCAACAGGTCGCCGACCAGTTGCTGGCCGTGCTCAAGAAGGACACCACGCTGCGCTCGGGCAACCTCGCCCGCATCAACCAGGTCGTGGACCAGCAACTGCTGCCCTATGTGAACTTCGAGCGCACCACGCGCCTGGCCGCCGGGCGCAACTGGCGCCAGGCCACGCCCGAACAGCAGGCCGCGCTGTCGCAGGCCTTCCGCGGCACCCTGATCCGCACCTACAGCGGCGCGCTCACCAAGGTCGACCAGGGCACCTCGGTGCGCCTGCTGCCCTTCCGCGGCGACCCCAACGCCGACGACGTGGTCGTGCGCTCGCAGATCATCCCGCAGGCCAACGCCCAGCCGGTGGGCGTGGACTACCGACTGGAAAAGACGCCCAAGGGCTGGCTGATCTATGACCTGAACGTCGAAGGCATCTGGCTGATCGAGAACTATCGCAACCAGTTCGCCCAGGAAATCAACCGCAGCGGCATCGACGGCCTGATCAAGGCGCTGAACTCGAGGCAGTAGGGCCCCCCCCGAGGCGCTGACGCGCCTCCCCCCCCAGGGGGGCGGCACTGGCGGACCGGCGAAGCCGGCTCCGCGGTGCCCCGGCTCCCTGAGGTTCTTGCGAAGACCGCTGCCGGTCGCCCTGAAAGTCCCTCCCCGGCAGGGGTATGCCGGGAGTTACGGGATCACCCCTATATAATCGGCGATCCGCGCTTTTCCGGGGCCTGCGCGCCCTGTCCTCATGTCCGCCGTCCGTCTCGACCACGTCTCCAAGATCTACCCGACCCGGGCCCCCGGACTCTTCGGGCGGTTCAAGGCCGCCCCCGACCAGGGCTTCCAGGCCCTCGACGACGTCAGCCTGGACATCCAGCCCGGCGAATTCTTCGGCCTGCTGGGCCCCAACGGCGCGGGCAAGACCACCCTCATTTCCATCCTGGCGGGCCTGGCGCGCGCCAGCGGCGGCACCGCCAGTGTCTGTGGCCACGACGTGGTCAGCGACTACCGCAACGCGCGGCGCGCGCTGGGCGTGGTGCCCCAGGAACTGGTCTACGACCCCTTTTTCACGGTGCGCGAGACCCTGCGCATCCAGTCGGGCTATTTCGGCCTGCGCAACAACGATGACTGGATCGACGAGATCCTGGCCAACCTCGGCCTGTCCGACAAGGCGGACAACAACATGCGCGCGCTGTCCGGCGGCATGAAGCGCCGCGTGCTGGTGGCCCAGGCGCTGGTGCACCGCCCGCCCGTCATCGTGCTGGACGAGCCCACCGCCGGCGTGGACGTGGACCTGCGCCGCACGCTGTGGGAGTTCATCTCGCGCCTGAACCGGGAAGGCCACACCATCATGCTGACCACGCACTACCTCGAAGAAGCCGAGGCCCTGTGCGGCCGCATCGCCATGCTCAAGCGCGGACGCATCGTCGCGCTGGACACCACCCAGGCGCTGCTGGCCAGCGTGGGCGGCGCGGACCTGGAGGACGCCTTCGTGCGCATCATGCACCAGGACGGCACCGAACTGACGGGGATCGCGCGCTGATGGCACCCGCACCTCAATACGGCTCCGGCTTCCCCACGCTGCTGCGCAAGGAATTGCTGCGCTTCTGGAAGGTCAGCTTCCAGACCATCGCCGCCCCCGTCGTCACGGCCCTGCTCTATCTCGTCGTCTTCGCGCAGGTCCTGCAGGACCGCGTGCAGGTCTACGGCGAGATCCGCTACACGGCGTTCCTGATCCCCGGCCTCATGATGATGAGCATGCTGCAGAACGCCTTCGCCAACCCGTCGTCGTCGCTCATCCAGAGCCGCATCACGGGCAACCTGGTGTTCATGCTGCTGCCCCCGCTCTCGCACCGCGAGATCTTCAGCGCCTACGTGCTGGCCGCCATCGTGCGCGGACTGGCGGTGGGGCTGTGCGTCTGGCTGGTGGCGCTGTTCTTCGTTCCCCTGCCCCTGCAGCACCCGCTGTGGATCCTGGCCTTCGCCACGCTGGCCTGCGGCATCATGGGCATCATGGGGCTCATCGCCGGCCTCTGGTCCGAAAAATTCGACCAGCTCGCCGCCTTCCAGAACTTCCTCATCATGCCGGCCACCTTCCTGTCCGGCGTGTTCTACTCCATCCACACGCTGCCGCCGTTCTGGCAGCACGTGTCGCACTGGAATCCGATCTTCTACACCATCGACGGTTTCCGCTACGGCTTCTTCTCGATCTCGGACGTCTCGCCCTGGCACAGCCTGGCCGTCGTCGCCGGGGTCTTCGCCGTGCTGGCCGTCTTCGCCCTGCGCCTGCTGGCCAGCGGCTACAAACTCCGAAGCTAGAACGCCATGCTGCCTACCCCCGAGCAAGTCCGGCAATACATTGCGGACAACCTGCCCTGTACCCACATCGACGTCCAGGGCGACGGCGCGCATTTCTACGCGACCATCGTCAGCGCCGCCTTCGAAGGCCAATCGCTGGTTGCGCGCCAACGCCTGGTCTACGCCGCGCTGGGCGCGCGCATGGACGGTTCCAACGCCGAGATCCACGCGCTGTCGATGAAGAACCACACCCCCGACGAATACGCCGCCAAGGGCGGCAAGACCGAGGCAGGACGCTGATGGACAAGCTGCGCATCACCGGTGGCAATCGCCTGCAGGGCGAAGTCACCATTTCCGGCGCCAAGAACGCGGCGCTGCCCATCCTCTGCGCAGGCCTGCTCACCGCCGATGAAGTGACGCTGGAGAACGTGCCGGCCCTGAACGACATCTCGACCACGCTGCGCCTGCTGGGCCGCCTGGGCGTGGCCGCGACGCGCGGCGACGACGGCCGCGTCTCGCTGCGGGCCGACAAGGTCGACAACCTGGAAGCGCCCTACGACCTGGTCAAGACCATGCGCGCCTCCATCCTGGTGCTGGGCCCGCTGCTCGCCCGCTTCGGCGAGGCCCGCGTGAGCCTGCCCGGCGGCTGCGCCATCGGCCAGCGTCCGGTGGACCAGCACATCAAGGGCCTGGCCGCGCTGGGCGCCGAGATCCACATCGAACACGGCTTCGTCGTCGCGCGCGCCAAGCGCCTGAAGGGCGCGACGGTGCGCACCGACATGATCACCGTCACCGGCACCGAGAACCTGCTGATGGCGGCGGTGCTGGCCGAAGGCCGCACCGTGCTGGAGAACGCCGCGCGTGAACCCGAGGTCGTCGACCTGGCCGAGCTGCTCATCAAGATGGGCGCACGCATCGAAGGCCACGGCACCGACCGCATCGTGATCGAAGGCGTCGAGCGCCTGCACGGCGCCAGCCACAGCGTCACGCCCGACCGCATCGAAGCCGGCAGCTTCCTGTGCGCCGTGGGCGCGGCCGGCGGCGACATCCTGCTGCGCGGCGTGGCGCCGCAGGCCATGGGCGCCACGCTGGACAAGCTGCGCGCCACCGGCATCACGCTGGAATGCGGCACGGACACCATCCGCGCCAGCATGGACCGCCGCCCCAGCCCGGTCGACGTGCGCACGCTGGAATACCCCGGCTTCGCCACCGACATGCAGGCGCAGATCATGGCGCTGAACACGCTGGCCGACGGCACCGCGATGATCGTGGAAACGATCTTCGAGAATCGCTTCATGCACGTGCAGGAACTCTGCCGCCTGGGCGCCGACATCGACATCGACGGCCACACGGCGGTCGTGCGCGGCGTGCCGCGACTCTCGGGCGCGCGCGTCATGGCCACCGACCTGCGCGCCTCGGCCAGCCTGGTCATCGCCGGCCTGGCCGCCGAGGGCGAAACCATCATCGACCGCATCTATCACCTGGACCGCGGCTACGAACGCATGGAAGTGAAGCTGGGCGCGCTGGGCGCCAGGATCGAACGCCTCTCCGGCAAGGACGCGGCCTGAAGCGCCGGCACGGGAACACGCATGACTGACATCCAAACCGCCTCTCGTCCGCTGACGCTCGCGCTCTCCAAGGGCCGCATCTTCGAGGAAACGCTGCCGCTGCTGGCCGCCGCCGGCATCGAGGTCAGCGAGAACCCCGAGAAGTCGCGCAAGCTCATCATCGGCACCAGCGATCCCAACCTGCGCCTCATCATCGTGCGCGCGTCGGACGTCCCCACCTACGTACAATACGGCGCCGCCGACCTCGGCATCGCCGGCAAGGACGTGCTGAACGAGCACCAGGCCCAGGATCCGGGCGGCCTCTACCAGCCCATCGACCTGAACATCGCCCGCTGCAAGCTGTGCGTGGCCGTGCGCGCCGACTTCGACTACACCGCCGCGGTCTACCAGGGCGCGCGCCTGCGCGTGGCCACCAAATACACCCAGGCTGCGCGCGAGCATTTCGCCGCCAAGGGCATGTACGTCGACCTGATCAAGCTCTACGGCTCGATGGAGCTCGCCCCGCTGGTCGGGCTGGCCGACGCCATCGTCGACCTGGTGTCCACCGGCGGCACGCTGCGCGCCAACAACCTGGTCGCTGTCGAGGACATCATGCCGATCTCCTCGCGCCTGGTCGTCAACCGGGCCTCGCTGAAGACGCGCGGCGCCGCGCTGCAGCCGCTGCTGGACGCCTTCGAGCGCGCCTCGGCGGCGCCCGCGCCCTGACCCGTTTCCGCTACGATATCCCCATGGCTGCCCTCATCCAACGACTCGACGCCCGCGACGCGGGCTTTCGCGACGCGCTCACGCGCCTGCTCGCCTTCGACGCCTCGCAGGACGAATCCATCGACCGCGCCGCGGCCGGCATCCTGGCCGACGTCCGCCAGCGCGGCGACGCCGCGCTGCTCGAATACACCCAGCGCTATGACCGCGTGCAGGCCACCTCGATCGATGCGCTGGAAATCCCGCGCGCCGACTGGGAAGCCGCGCTGGCCGCGCTGCCGGCCCACCAGCGCAATGCCCTGGAAGCCGCCGCCGACCGCGTGCGCAGCTATCACGTGCACCAGCGCGCGGAAAGCTGGAGCTATACCGAGGCCGACGGCACCGTGCTGGGCCAGCAGATCACCCCGCTGGACCGCGTGGGCCTCTACGTGCCCGGCGGCAAGGCCGCCTATCCCTCGTCCGTGCTGATGAACGCCATCCCCGCCAAGGTCGCGGGCGTGCCGGAAGTCATCATGGTCACCCCGACGCCCGACGGCGTGCGCAATCCCATCGTGCTGGCCGCCGCGGCCATCGCCGGCGTGGACCGCGCGTTTGCCGTGGGCGGCGCCCAGGCCGTGGGCGCGCTGGCCTACGGCACCGCCACCCTGCCCGCCGTCGACAAGATCGTCGGCCCCGGCAACGCTTACGTCGCCGCCGCCAAGCGCCGCGTCTTCGGCACGGTCGGCATCGACATGATCGCCGGCCCCAGCGAGATCCTGATCATCTGCGACGGCAAGACGCCCGCCGACTGGATCGCCATGGATCTCTTCTCGCAGGCCGAGCACGACGAGCTGGCGCAGGCCATCCTGCTGTGCCCCGACGCGGCCTACCTCGACGAAGTGGAAGCCGCCATCGCGCGCCTGCTGCCCACCATGCCGCGCGCGGACATCATCCGCAAGAGCCTGGCAGACCGTGGCGCGCTCATCCTGGTGGCCAGCATCGACGAAGCCTGCGAGATCGCCAACCACATCGCGCCCGAGCACCTGGAGATCTCCACCGAAGACGCCGTGACGGTCGCCGCGCGCATCCGCCACGCGGGCGCCATCTTCCTGGGCCGCTACAGCTCCGAGTCGCTGGGCGACTACTGTGCCGGCCCCAATCACGTGCTGCCGACCTCGCGCACGGCGCGCTTCTCCTCGCCCCTGGGCGTCTACGACTTCCAGAAGCGCTCGAGCCTCATCCAGGTTTCGCATGCCGGCGCACAGACGCTGGGCCGCATCGCAGCCGACCTCGCCCATGGCGAAGGCCTGCAGGCCCATGCGGCCAGCGCCGAATACCGCCTCGACAAATGAGCCCTGCACGCACCGGGGGCCAGACGCCCCCCGGCGCACCGGGGGCTGACGGCCCTGCTTCCTCGCAACACGACGTCCGCGTCGCCGACCGCGTCGCGGCCACCGTGCGCGCCGACATCCGCGGCTTGCAGGCCTATCCCGTGGCACATGCCGAAGGCTGCATCAAGCTCGACGCGATGGAGTGCCCCTATCCGCTGCCGCCCGCGCTGCGGGACGCCGTGGCCGCCGCCATCGCCCACAGCGACCTGACGCGCTACCCGGGCGACAACGCCGCCTTGCGGGCCCGCGTGCGCCAGGCCTTCGACGTCCCCGAGGCCGCGGGCCTGGTGTTCGGCAACGGCTCCGACGAACTCATCCACCTGCTGGTTCAGGCCTGCTGCGCGCCCGGCGACGTCGTCCTGTCGCCCTGGCCCTCGTTCGTCTATTTCGACATGGCCGCGCGCTTCGATCACGCGCGCTTCGTGGGCGTGCCGCTCACGCCGGCCCTCGAACTCGACCTGCCCGCGCTGCTGGACGCGATCGCGCGCGAGCAGCCCAGGCTGGTGTTCCTGGCGCTGCCCAACAACCCGACCGGCGGCCTGTGGTCGGACGACGCGGTGCGCGCGGTGCTGGCCGCCGCCCCCGGCCTGGTCGTGGTGGACGAGGCCTACCAGCCCTTCGCGGGCCACACCTGGATGCCGGAAGTGCTGGCGCATCCCAACCTGGTGGTGCTGCGCACCGTGTCCAAGATCGGCCTGGCGGGCCTGCGCTTCGGCTACCTCGCCAGCCACCCCGCCTGGACCGCCGAACTGGACAAGGTCCGTCCCCCTTACAATATCGGCGTGCATACGCAGGCGGCGCTGGATGTGCTGCTCGCGCACAAGGATGTGCTGGACGACATGGCCGCGCGCCTGCGCGCCGACCGCGAGCCCCTGGCGCGCGCGCTGGCGGCGCTGCCCGGCGTCACCGTGTTCCCGTCGTCCGGCAACTTCCTGCTGCTGCGCACCGACCGTGGCGCCGATGCCGTGCAGGCCGCGCTGGCCGGGCGCCGCATCCTGGTGCGCAACGTATCCCGCTTCCATCCGCTGCTGACCGACTGCCTGCGCGTGTCGATCGGCGCGCCCGACGAAAACGCCGCCCTCCTGGCGGCCCTGACTGACATCCTCAGTGCCTGACCCGAGTCCCGACATGCGTACCGCAGAGATCAGCCGCAACACCAACGAGACCCGCATCCGCGTGGCCGTGAACCTGGACGGCACCGGCCGCCAGACCATCGACACCGGCGTCCCGTTCCTCGACCACATGCTCGACCAGATCGCGCGCCACGGTCTCATCGACCTGGACATCAAGGCCGAGGGCGACCTGCACATCGACGACCACCACACCGTGGAAGACGTCGGCATCACGCTGGGCATGGCCATCGCGCGCGCGGTGGGCGACAAGGCCGGCATCCGCCGCTACGGCCACGCCTACGTGCCGCTGGACGAAGCCCTCTCGCGCGTCGTGGTCGACTTCTCGGGCCGTCCCGGCCTGCAGTACCACGTGCCCTACACCCGCGCCCGCATCGGCAACTTCGACGTGGACCTCGCCCGCGAATTCTTCCAGGGCCTGGTCAACCACGCCCTCATCACGCTGCACGTCGACAACCTGCGCGGCGAGAACGCCCACCACCAGTGCGAGACCGTCTTCAAGGCCTGTGGCCGCGCGCTGCGCATGGCGCTGGAACGCGACGCGCGCAGCGAAGGCGTGATCCCCTCCACCAAGGGCGTGCTCTGAGCCCCGCCCTGTCCCTCACTTCCACACGCGAGCGCCTGACGTGACCACCATCGCCATCGTCGACTACGGCATGGGCAACTTCCACTCCGTGGCCCGTGCGCTGCGCCATGCCGCGCCCGATGCCGACATCCGCATCTGCAATACCGCGGCCCAGATCGACGCGGCGGACCGCGTGGTCTTCCCCGGCCAGGGCGCCATGCCCGACTGCATGCGCACGCTGGACGCCTCCGGCCTGCGCGACGCGGTGCTGCGCGCGGCCCGCAACAAGCCGCTGCTGGGCGTGTGCGTGGGCGAGCAGATGATGTTCGAGCGCAGCGAGGAAGGCGACACGCCCTGCCTCGCCCTTTTCCCGGGCGAAGTGCGCCGCTTCGCCGGCCCCGGCTTCGCCCAGGCGCTGGCGCCCGCCGACGCCTCGGCCGCCGTCGCCGCGCCCCCGCACGGCGACCTGCTCAAGGTGCCCCACATGGGCTGGAACCCGGTGCGCCAGACCCGCGCGCATGCGCTCTGGGCGGGCATTCCCGACGACACCCATTTCTATTTCGTGCACAGTTACTACGTCGTGCCGCGCGACGCCGCGCTGACAGTAGGTGAAACCCGCTATGGGCTTGCCTTTACGTCAGCGGTGGCCGACGCTAACATTTTCGCGGTGCAGTTCCACCCGGAGAAGAGCGCGGCCCACGGCTTGCGCCTGTACCGCAATTTTGTAGACTGGCAACCGTAAGCACGCCGCACGCGTGCCCCGGCCCTGTTTTCCACCCACGCCATACCAAAAGACCTGACACGACCATGCTGCTGATCCCCGCCATTGACCTCAAAGACGGGCGCTGCGTGCGCTTGCGCCAAGGCGATCTCGACGACGCCACGGTGTTCTCAGAAGATCCCGCCGCCATGGCCACCCATTGGCTCGAGCGCGGCGCGCGCCGCCTGCACCTGGTCGACCTGAACGGCGCCGTCGCGGGCAAGCCCAAGAACGAAGCGGTCATCCGCAGCATCGTCGACGCCGTGGGCGCCGAGATCCCGGTGCAGATCGGTGGCGGCATCCGCGACCTGGACACCATCGAGCGCTACCTCGACTTCGGCATCGCCTACGTCATCATCGGCACCGCCGCCGTGAAGAACCCCGGCTTCCTGCACGACGCCTGCGGCGCCTTCCCCGGCAGCATCATCGTGGGCCTGGACGCGCGCGACGGCAAGGTCGCCACCGACGGCTGGAGCAAGCTCACCGGCCACGACGTGCTCGACATGGCGCGCAAGTTCGAGGACTACGGCTGCGAGGCCATCATCTACACCGACATCGGCCGCGACGGCATGCTCTCGGGCGTGAACATCGAAGCCACCGTGCGCCTGGCCCAGCACGTCCGCATCCCCGTCATCGCCTCGGGCGGCATCGCCGACCTGAAGGACATCGACGCGCTGTGCGAAGTGGAAAGCGAAGGCGTCGAAGGCGCCATCCTGGGCCGCAGCATCTATGAAGGCACGCTCGATTTCGAAGCCGCGCAGACCCGTGCCGACGAGTTAGGCGCGTGATGAACGGCCTGACCCGGCGCATCATCCCCTGCCTGGACGTGACCGCCGGGCGCGTCGTCAAGGGCGTGAACTTCGTCAACCTGATGGACGCCGGCGACCCGGTGGAAATCGCCAAGCGCTACGACGACCAGGGCGCCGACGAACTCACCTTCCTCGACATCACCGCCACCAGCGACGGCCGCGACCTCATCCTCCCCATCATCGAGGAAGTGGCGTCGCAGGTCTTCATCCCGCTCACCGTGGGCGGCGGCGTGCGCCAGGTATCCGATGTGCAGCGCCTGCTCAATGCGGGCGCCGACAAGATCTCCATCAACAGCGCCGCCATCGCGCGGCCTGAACTGGTGCTCGACGCCGCGGCCTACCACGGCTCGCAGTGCATCGTGGTCGCCATCGACGCGCGCCGCGTCAGCGCCGACGGCGAAGCCGCCCGCTGGGAAGTCTTCACCCATGGCGGACGCCGGGCCACCGGCCTGGACGCCATCGAGTGGGCGCGCCGCATGGCCGCCTATGGCGCGGGCGAAATCCTGCTGACCAGCATGGACCGCGACGGCACCAAGTCGGGCTTCGACCTCGAACTCACGCGCCGCGTGGCCGAGGCCGTCCCCGTCCCCGTCATCGCATCGGGCGGCGTCGGCGGCTTGCAGCACCTGGCCGATGGCGTTACGCTGGGCCAGGCCAATGCAGTGCTGGCGGCCAGCATCTTCCACTACGGCCAGCACACGGTCGGCGAAGCCAAGCGCTTCATGGCCGGCCAGGGCATCCCCGTGCGCCTGGATTGAGCGGCCCCCGCCTGCGCGGCCCTACGGAACTCACATGACCCAACACCCCGACTGGATGGCCGACGTGGCCTTCGACAAGGACGGCCTCGTCCCCGCCATCGCCCAGGACGCCGAAAGCGGCCAGATCATGATGGTGGCCTGGATGAACGCCGAGGCGCTCGCCGAAACGGCCGCCACCCAGCGCGCCGTCTACTGGTCGCGCTCGCGCTCGCGTCTCTGGCGCAAGGGCGAGGAATCCGGCCACACGCAAACGGTGCACGAGTTGCGCCTGGACTGCGACGGCGACGTCGTGCTGCTGAAGATCACCCAGCATGGCGGCATCGCCTGCCACACGGGCCGGCCCAGCTGCTTCTATCGCCAGCTGCAGGGCGAAGGCGCGCAATCGGCCTGGCAGATCACCGACCCGGTCCTGAAAGACCCCGAACTCATCTATAAATGATGGGCGCCCCCCGCGCGCCCGGCACCGTCATGGCAGATTCCTCCGATATCCTCGCGCGCCTGGCCGACACGCTGGCCACGCGCCTGCCCGCCAACGGCGGCGACCCGCAAGGCTCCTACGTCGCCAAGCTGCTGGCCAAGGGTCCCGACGCCTTCCTGAAGAAGATCGGCGAGGAAGCCACCGAACTCGTCATGGCCGCCAAGGATGCGGCGCCTGACCGCGTGGTCGCCGAAACCGCGGACTTGTGGTTTCATTGCATGGTGGCCCTGACCCATTTCGGCCTGCGTCCCGAGGACGTGCTGGCCGAGTTGGCGCGCCGCGAGGGCCTGTCCGGCCTCGAGGAAAAGGCCCGCCGCGCGACCTGACCCACCGATATCCAGCGAGCATCGACGTGAGCGACACCTGTATCTTCTGCAAGATCGCCAAGGGGGACATCCCCGCCCGCAAGGTCCATGAAGACGAGGAATTCCTCGCCTTCCACGACATCAGCCCCGCCGCCCCCGTGCACCTGTTGTTGATTCCGCGCCACCACATCGTCTCCATGGCCGAGGTGACACAAAAAGATGCGGGTTGGTTGGGTAGAATGATGATTCTGGCCTCCCGGCTGGCCGAGGAAAACGGCTGCCGCCCCGGACCCGAAGGCGGTTTCCGCCTGGTGGCCAACGCCGGCGCGGACGGCGGCCAGGAAGTTCCGCACCTGCATTTCCACATTCTCGGCGGCGCGCGTCCCTGGCAGGGCCGCATGGCGTCGATTGCCTAATTCTCGGAGAACGCTCATGGGCAGCTTTAGCATCTGGCATTGGTTGATCGTCCTCCTCATCATTGCGCTGGTGTTCGGCACCAAGAAGCTGCGCAACGTCGGCTCCGACCTGGGCGGCGCCGTCAAGGGCTTCAAGGACGGCATGAAGGAAGCCAACAGCAGCGACACCCCCGAACAACAGGCCGCGCAACGCGTCGCCAATGGCGAAGCCATTGACGTCCAGGCCAAGGAAAAGTCGGCCTCGTCGCAGTCCTGATGCGCGCCGGCACCACGCCGCTGGCTCGCCCAGGCCTTACCCTGACGCCGCGCGGCGGCATGCCGCGCGCCATTTCTTCTTGCCTGCGCACCGATCTCAATGTTTGACGTCAGCTTCACCGAAATGCTGGTCATCGGCGTGATCGCGCTGATCGTGATCGGCCCGGAACGCCTGCCCAAGGTCGCCCGCACCGTCGGCCACCTGCTGGGCCGCGCCCAGCGCTACGTCAGCGACGTCAAGACCGACATCCGCCGCGAGATCGAACTCGACGAGCTGCGCAAGTTCAAGGACCAGATGCAGGACGCCGCCAGCAGCGTGCAAAGCTCGCTGCGCGACACCAGCGCCTCGCTGCGCGCGCCGCTCGACGACCTGTCCCGCTCCTTCTCGGAAACCGGCGACGCCCTCAGGAAAGACATGGAAGGCACGTCGGACACGCAAGCCGACCCGCAGGCCATCCAGGCGCCCGAAGACGTGCCGCCGCTCACCACGCCGCCCGGCACGCCCGAAGACACCGACACGCCGCCGTCTTCCGTGGCAGGCGGCGCCAGCGAACTCCCCGAGCCCGTCCGGGCCCCGGCCACCGCCCAGGCACAGCCCATGGCGCCTGCGCCGGTCACCCCGCTGCCGCCCAGCCCCGAACCCGCAAGCGCCGCGGAGTGGGCCGAGGCCGATTCCGCCCGGCAAGCGCGCGCCACCCCCCAGACCCCTAACGGCAGCCCCACGTGAGCCAGGAAGATCTCCCTCAGGACACGTTCATCTCGCACCTGGTCGAGCTGCGTTCGCGCGTGCTCAAGGCCGCTGGCGCCGTCCTGGGCGTCTTCGTGGTGCTGTTCATGTATCCGGGGCCTTCGGCCATCTATGACCTGCTGGCCCAGCCCATGCTGGCCTCGCTGCCCGACGGCACGCGCATGATCGCCACGGGCGTCATCACGCCCTTCATGGTGCCCGTCAAGGTCACCATGCTGGCCGCCTTCGTGCTATCGCTGCCCGTGGTGCTGTACCAGGCCTGGGCCTTCGTGGCGCCCGGCCTCTACCGGCATGAAAAGCGCCTGGCCATGCCGCTCATCATCTCCAGCTCGGCGCTGTTCCTGCTGGGCATGGCGTTCTGCTATTTCTTCGTCTTCAAGACGGTCTTCCACTTCATCGCCACCTTCGCGCCGCAGTCCATCACGCCGGCGCCGGACATCGAGGCCTACCTGAACTTCGTCATGACGATGTTCCTGGCCTTCGGCATCACGTTCGAAGTCCCCATCGTGGTGATCGTGCTGGTCATCACGGGGGTCGTCACGGTCGCGCAACTGCGGGCCGCGCGTGGCTACGTCATCGTCGGCGCCTTCATCATCGCGGCGGTCGTCACCCCCCCCGACGTCGTCAGCCAGTTCATGCTGGCCGTGCCGCTGTGCCTGCTGTTCGAGGTCGGCCTGCTCATTGCCCGCATGATCAAGAAACCGGCACCCGCCAGCAGCGACGACAGCGCGCTGACCGAGCGCACCTGATCCCCCAGCCCCCCGGGGCCGGGTGCCTTCCCTTTTCCCCCTGCTGCGTCCTGGCGATCTTCGCGAGGGCGCAGCACCACGTCCGGCGTGCGCGCTCGCGCTTCCTGATGTCTGGCTGATGTTTACTCCTGCTGGCCGCAATGCCTTGCCCGGCAAGGCATTGCGGGAAACACAAGCGCCCGGCACAAGGCCCGCAGGCCCGAAAAGCGTCAAACTGCACGCGGCGTGCAACGCTCCTCTCACCTTCCCTGCCAGGCCGTGCCCGCCAGAATTCCCGGCAAGATCAAGGTTTCAGGAATCGCGCCCGTGCTTTCCCATCGCTTGAAAGAGGCCCGGCAACGGCTCGGTGTCTCGCAGGAAAAACTTGGCCAGCTGGCCGGCATCGACGCGGCCTCGGCCAGTGCACGCATGAACCAGTACGAACGGGGCAAGCACACACCGGATTTCTCGCTGATGCGCAGGCTGGCCCCCATCCTGCAGTTGCCGGTGCCCTGGTTCTATACGCCCGACGACGACATGGCCGACCTGCTGGAGGCCTATCACCACATGCAGGCGCCTGACCAGGCCTACCTGCTGGACCTGGCGCGCAAGCTGCGCCGCCGGCCGCGCGACTAGCGTGCTGCCCCGTGAGTTGCCCAGCTTGCGGGACAGCACGCTAGCCGCCAGGCTTGCCCGGCCGCATGCCCACGACCACGGGCACTTCCAGGGCCTTCCCGCCGCGGCGGACATGCACGATGACCTCCGACTTCGGCGGCAAGGCCGCGATCAGCGCCAGCAACGACGTGGTGTCGCGCACCGGCTGCTCACCGATGGCCTCCACGATGTCACCGGTACGCAGGCCCGCCTTGCCGGCAGGTCCCTCGCGCAGCACGCCGGCGATGATGACCCCTCCGGGCCGCGCCAGCCCGAAAGCTCGGGCCAGATCGGCGGTGATGTCCTGGGGTTCGACGCCCAGCCAGCCGCGCACCACCGCGCCGTGCTCGACGATCTGCTCCATCACCCGCAGCGCGGCCTGTGCCGGAATGGCAAAGCCGATGCCCACCGACCCACCCGACTGCGAATAGATCGCCGTGTTGATGCCGATCAGCCGGCCCTGGTGGTCGATCAGCGCGCCGCCGGAGTTGCCGGGATTGATCGCGGCGTCGGTCTGGATGAAGTTCTCATACGGATTGATGCCCAGCCGGTTGCGGCCCAGCGCCGAGACGATGCCCATGGTGGTCGTCTGGCCCACGCCGAAAGGATTGCCGATGGCCAGCGCCACGTCGCCCACCTGCAGCTGCGTCGCGTCGCCCAGCGTCATCACGGGCAGGTCGGACAGCGCGATCTTCAGCACGGCCAGGTCCGTTTCAGGGTCGGCGCCCACCACCTTGGCGGCGGTCTGCCTGCCATCGGCCAGCGCCACCTCGACCGACTCGGCGGCCTTCACCACGTGATAGTTGGTCAGCACATAGCCCGATGCGCTGACGATCACGCCCGAGCCCAGGCTGGTGCTTTCCTCGCGCCGGCTCAGGCCCGGCACCTTGCCCAGCAGGTCGCGCAGCACCGGATCGTCGTCGGGCAGCGGCACCAGCGGCACGGACACGGTCTTGCTGGTGAAGACGTTCACCACCGACGGCGCGGCACGCGCCACGGCCTGCGAAAACGACACGCCGGGCACCAGGCCGCTCGCCGCGGGCACGCCATTGGGCGCAGCCGCCGGCGCGGGCGCGGCCCCCCCATTGCCGTTCAGCCGCAGCCAGTCCGGGCGCAGGGTCGTCACCACGAATAGAATGGCCAGACTCACCGTGACGGTCTGGGCGAAGATCAGCCAGTATCGACGCATGTTTCGGAAAGGCGGCAAGAAAATGAATCAGGTAAGCACTCGCGAACTCTCTGCATGGCTGGACGATGTCCTGCAAGTCGCGCGTTTCAAGGACTACTGTCCCAATGGCCAGCAGGTCGAAGGCAAGCCCGTCGTGAAGCACATTATCGCTGGCGTCACCGCCAGCGAGGCGCTGCTGCGCGAAGCCATCGCGCGCGGCGCCGACGCCGTGCTCGTGCACCACGGCTGGTTCTGGAAGAACGAAGACCCGCGGGTGCGCGGCACGCGCCGCACGCGGCTGGCGCTTGCACTCGCCCACGCGCTGAACCTCTACGCGTATCACCTGCCGCTGGATGCCCACCCCGACTGGGGCAACAACGCGCAGCTGGCACGCGTGCTGGGCCTGGAGCCGGAACGGACCGACACCGGCGCGCCCCGCAACTGCGGACCCGACAACCTCATCTGGACCGGCACCGCGCCCGGCCTGCGCACGCTTGGCGAATTCGCCGAACAGGTGCAGGCCCGCCTGGGCCGCAAGCCGCTGGTGGTGGGCGATGCCCGCCAGCCCCTGGACCGCATCGCCTGGTGCACGGGCGGCGCGCAAGGCTTCATGCAGGCCGCGCTGGATGCCGGCGCCACCGTCTACCTGACCGGCGAAGCCTCGGAACCCAACACGCACCTGGCCCGCGAGACCGGCACCGCCTTCATTGGCGCCGGCCATCACGCCACCGAGCGCTATGGCGTGCAGGCACTGGGCGAAGCCATCGCGGCGCGTTTCGGCATCCGCGTGGACTTCATCGACATCGACAACCCCGTCTGAGGCGGGCCGCCAGCCAGGCTGGCGCGCCTTGCCCCCAGGGTACCGGATCAACGCTTCAGCAGGTCGCGAATCTCGCGCAGCAGCGCCACGTCCTCGGGAGGAGGCGTAGGCGCGGCGGGCGCTGCCGGCTCGGCTTCCTGCTTGCGGCGCGCGGCGTTCACGGCCTTGACCATCCAGAAGATCACGAAGGCCAGCAGGATGAAGTTGATCAGGATGGTGATGAAGTTGCCCCACGCGAACACGATGGCGCCCGCCTGGGTCAGTTCGGCGTAGGTCTGCGGACCGGTATAGCCCTCGGGCGCGCGCAGCACCAGGAACTTGTTGCTGAAGTCCACGGAACCGCCGAGGACGAAGTTCACCAAGGGCATGACCACGTCTTTCACCAGCGAGTCGACGATCTTGCCGAAAGCCGCGCCGATGATCACACCGACCGCGAGGTCGATGACATTGCCCTTGGTTGCGAAATCGCGAAACTCCTTGAGAATACCGCCTGCTTTACTCATTCTGGCCCCCAACAATTGCCGCCCGACAGTGGGCTGGCGCTATAATAAGGGGTTACTAGGAGACAAAAGCGCGGGAGACACCGCTGCTCACAAATCCTGGCTAGTATCAGTAGAAAAACAGCACTAGGTAAAAACCAGTAGAAATTCGCGCGTGTCTTGATGATGCGCAAGCGACGCGGCTGTATCCCGCGGCATTATTCCAGGCAAGGTCCGGTCACTCCGCCGCAAGCGGACGGTCTTTGCGCCGACGGGCTGCTCTCTGGCCATCCGTCGCCCCCTCGGGGCGACAGCCAGTCCGGGAGCGGCACGGAGGTGGTGTTCTACCGCCGGGCACAACACAGGATGGGAAGATGAGTCAGGATACGATTGTTGTCGACGACGATGGCGCGGTGGCACCCAATTTGCCCCCGGATCCCTCGCGGCGATTCTGGATAGGCGCGACCTGTGCGGTCGGCGGTGTCGCAGGCGCGGCAACCGCCCTACCGTTCGTCAGCACCTTCGCGCCGTCCGAGCGCGCCAAGGCTGCGGGCGCGCCCGTCGAAGTGGATATCGGCGACCTGGCTCCCGGCCAGATGCGCACGGTCGAATGGCGGGGCAAACCCGTCTGGATCATCCGCCGCACCGACGAACAGCTCGCGGCCCTGAAGGGCCTGGACAGCCAGATGGCCGACCCAGCGTCGGAACGCCCCGGCTACACCCCCGAGTACGCCAAGAACGAATACCGCTCGCGCAAGCCCGACGTGCTCGTCACGGTCGGCATCTGCACGCACCTGGGCTGTTCGCCCACGCCGCGCTTCGCGATGGGCGCGCAGCCCAGCCTGCCCTCCGACTGGGCCGGCGGTTTCATCTGCCCCTGCCACGGCTCGACCTTCGACATGGCAGGCCGCGTCTACAAGAACAAACCCGCGCCCGACAACCTCGAGGTGCCGCCCTATCAGTACCTGAGCGACACCCGGATCATCGTCGGGGTTGACGAGGACAACAAGGCCTGAGGCTCGCGGCCTCGCCTTGCTGAATCCGTCAATCACATCACGCGACTACAGAACGTAGAAGGAGCCATCACATGGCTGGCGACAAAATCGTCGAGACGACAGGTCTCTTGGGCTGGGTAGACCGGCGCTTCCCGGCAAGCACGCTGTGGAAAGCCCATCTTTCCGAGTACTACGCGCCCAAGAACTTCAATTTCTGGTATTTCTTCGGCTCCCTGGCCCTGCTGGTCCTGGTGCTGCAGATCGTGACCGGCATCTTCCTGGTCATGCACTACAAGCCGGACGCCGCCCGCGCGTTCGAATCCGTCGAATACATCATGCGCGAGGTCCCGTGGGGCTGGCTGGTGCGCTACATGCACTCGACCGGCGCCTCGATGTTCTTCGTCGTGGTCTATCTCCACATGCTGCGGGGCCTCTTCTACGGCTCCTACCGCAAGCCGCGCGAGCTGGTGTGGATCTTCGGCGTGGCCATCTTCCTGTGCCTGATGGCCGAGGCCTTCTTCGGCTACCTGCTGCCCTGGGGCCAGATGTCCTACTGGGGCGCGCAGGTGATCGTGAACCTGTTCTCCGCCATCCCCTACATCGGCCCCGAGCTGTCCATCTGGATCCGCGGCGACTACGTCGTGTCCGATGCCACGCTCAACCGCTTCTTCTCCTTCCACGTCATTGCCATCCCGCTGGTGCTGGTGGGCCTGGTCGCGGCGCACCTGGTGGCGCTGCACGAGGTCGGCTCGAACAACCCCGACGGCGTGGAAATCAAGAAGTACAAGGACCGCCATGGCCGTCCGCTCGACGGCATTCCCTTCCACCCCTTCTACACGGTGCACGACATCGTGGGCGTGGCGGGCTTCCTCATCGTCTTCGCGGCCATCGTGTTCTTCGCGCCGGAAATGGGCGGCTACTTCCTGGAGTACAACAACTTCCTGCCGGCAGACCCGCTGAAGACCCCGCCGCACATCGCGCCGGTCTGGTACTTCACGCCGTTCTACTCGATGCTGCGCGCCACCACCGACGAGTTCACCTGGGTGCTGGCCGGCTTCTGCGTGCTGGGCGCCATCGGGCTCTACCTGAAGGGCGGCCTGAAGGGCGTCCTGCGCATCGCCGTGCCGGTCGTGCTGATCGGCGTGGCCGTCCTGCTGCGTGCCATCGACGCCAAGTTCTGGGGCGTCGTGGCCATGGGCGGCGCGGTCGTGATCCTGTTCTTCCTGCCCTGGCTGGACCACAGCCCGGTCAAGTCGATCCGCTACCGTCCGGGCTGGCACAAGTGGCTGTACGCCATCTTCCTCATCAACTTCGTGATCCTGGGCTACCTCGGTACGCAGGCGCCCACCGACGTGTTCAACCTGATGTCGCAGGTCGGCACCGTGATCTACCTGGGCTTCTTCCTGCTGATGCCCGTGTGGAGCCGCCTCGGGACCTTCAAGCCGGTCCCCGACCGCGTCACCTTCCATGCCCACTGAGCCGGCCACAGGAATCAACGGAATGAGCATGATCAAGAAGCTGCTGGGTGCCTTCGCACTGACGCTCTCCTGCACGGCCGCCCTGGCGGCCGGCGGGGACTTCCCGCTGGAGCGCGCGCCCAAGAACATCAATGACATGGCCTCGCTGCAGAACGGCGCGAAGCTCTTCGTCAACTACTGTCTGAACTGTCATAGCGCGAACTCCATGCGCTACAACAAGCTGGCCGACATCGGGCTCACGGACGACCAGATCCGCGACAACCTGCTGTTCACCGGCGAGAAGATCGGCGACCTGATGCACATCGCCATGACGCCGCAGGACGCCAAGAAGTGGTTCGGCACGACGCCGCCCGACCTCTCGGTCATCGCGCGCGCCAAGTCGATCAACGCCGGCCCCTCGGGCGCCGACTACCTCTACACCTACCTGCGCACCTTCTACCGCGACGCCAGCAAGGCCTCGGGCTGGGACAACCTCGTGTTCCCCAGCGTCGGCATGCCGCACGTCATGTGGGCGCAGCAAGGCCCGCGCGAACTCACCCGCACCGAAGTCCACAAGGTGGCCAAGGACGGCGCCGAAGGCTGGGAGCGCGTGAAGACCACCTACGACGCCCAGGGCTTCGTCAGCGTCGAGAAGGAACCGCTGGCCAACTACACCGGCCATGGCTCGGTCGAGAACCGCTTCAAGGCCCTGGATCCGGCTGCCGCGCGCCAGTTCGACCAGGACGTCGCGGACCTGACCAACTTCATGGCCTGGATGGCCGAGCCGGTCAAGCGCCAGCGCCAGCAGCTGGGCGTCTGGGTGCTGCTTTTCCTGGGCGTTTTCTTCGTGGTTGCATGGCGTTTGAATGCTTCCTACTGGAAACACGTAAAATAACTGTCTACGCCGCGTCGGACCCCTCGGTCCGGCGTCCGGGGCCAGTGCCTGCGACACCCGCCGGCACTGGCCTTTCGCTTTGATATCAAGGATGGAATCCCCGCCATGATGGTGCTCTATTCCGGAACCACGTGCCCGTTCTCGCAACGCTGCCGGTTCGTGTTGTTCGAAAAAGGCATGGACTTCGAAATCCGTGACATAGACCTCTACAACAAGCCCGAGGACATCTCGGTGATGAACCCGTACGGCCAGGTCCCCATCCTGGTCGAGCGCGATCTCGTCCTGTACGAGTCGAACATCATCAACGAGTACATCGACGAGCGCTTCCCGCACCCGCAGCTCATGCCGGCCGACCCCGTCATGCGCGCCCGCACGCGCCTGTTCCTGTACAACTTCGAGAAGGAACTCTTCTCGCACGTCTCGGTGCTGGAAGACCGTTCCAACCGCCCCGACGAGAAGAAGCTGGCCGCCGCCCGCGCCGCGATCCGCGACCGCCTGGCCCAGCTCGCCCCCATGCTCATCAAGAGCAAGTTCATGCTGGGCGAAGAGTTCTCGATGCTGGACGTCGCCGTGGCCCCGCTGCTGTGGCGCCTGGACCACTACGGCATCGAACTGCCGAAGAACGCGGCGCCCATCCAGAAGTACGCCGAGCGCATCTTCTCGCGCCCGGCCTACATCGAAGCGCTGACCCCGTCCGAAAAAGTCATGCGGCGTTGAGGATGGGCGAAACGTCGACCAAGCCGTACCTGATCCGTGCCCTGCATGAGTGGTGCACGGACAACGGCTACACGCCTTATGTCGTGGTCAAGACCGATGCCCGCACCCGGGTGCCGCTGGCGCACGTGCAGGACGGCCAGATCACGTTGAACATCGGCACGCTGGCCACCAACCAGCTGACGCTGGGCAACGAGTTCATCGAGTTCCAGGCCCGCTTCGGCGGCGTCACCGAGCACGTATCGGTGCCGATCTACGCCGTTTCCGCCATTTATGCGCGCGAAACCGGCGCCGGCATGGGCTTCGAAGTCGAACCGCCCGCGGACGACGAACTGCCCGAAGGCCTGGCCCCCGATCAGGCTGGCGACACGTCGGCGGTGCAGTCCGTCCCGGCCGATCCGGCCGCGCCGGACACCGACGACGACCCGTCAGGCCCCGACGACGAGCCCAAGCGCCCGCGTCTCACGATCGTCAAGTAATATCCGTGGCGGCCGGCTTCCCGGCCCCACCCCCGCCGCCCTTCCCCAGGGCGGCTTTGCCGGTGTAGCTCAGTTGGTAGAGCAGCGCACTTGTAATGCGAAGGTCGAGGGTTCGATTCCTTTCACCGGCACCACTGTAGTGTCCATTGAAGTCCAGGACCGCACACCAAACCCGCACCAGTGCTAGCGCTGCGGGTTTTTATTGTCCATAGCAGTCCCGAGAAGTCTATTGCCAGATGCCGACACCTGACGGTGTTTTGACGGTATGTCGCCAATTTGGCATTTCAGCATTGCCGTCACGTAAACAAAGTGTTTACAATGAAGCATGATCTTGTCATTCCAGCACCGAGGCCTGAGACGATTCTTCGACACAGGTAGCGTGGCGGGCATCCAACCCCATCATGCCGACAAGCTGCGGGAACTACTGACCGCGCTGAATGCCGCTAGTGCCCCTGCCGACTTGGCCCGCCCAAGCTGGCGTTATCACATGCTGACCGGCAAGCAAAAGGGCTTTGCGTCACTGACGGTCAACGGCAATTGGCGCCTCATCTTCCGCTGGCATGGACAAGACGTAGAGCTACTGGATTATCTGGACTATCACTAGGAGGGCACCATGCACATGCACAATCCCGCCCATCCGGGCGAAATCCTCGCAGGCTGGCTGGCCGACCTGGGCACCAGCATCACCGCCTTTGCTGCGCATATCGGCCTGTCCCGTGTGTTGGTCTCCAGGATCTTGCACGCCAAGGCGGGTATTACCGCCGACACGGATCTGCGTCTATCCGATGCGCTGGGCACCACACCCGGCTATTGGCTGCGGATACAGGGTCAATACGACCTGTGGCAAGCAAGCCAGAATGACAGGCCGGTGATCGAGCGACTTGCGGCATAGGGCCGCAGCGCCCGCTGCCTGACGGTAGTTTTGTCGGTATCTGACGTTGCCGGGAGCCGCAAAGCCAGCACTTACGCGGCTTACCTGCAACAGTCCGATTCCTTTCACCGGCACCAGCCCCACTCCCCTACGATCAACGCGCCGCGTGCATGCCTCACCCCATGCTGCTCACATGCGCCGACACCACCCGCCACCCCTCGGGCATCCTGACCCAGGTCTGCGTCTGCCGCCCCACCTTCTCCACGCCTTCCCTTCGAAACTCCAGGTGCGCCGTCGCCATGTCGCGGCCAAACGTCGTGATCTGCGTCTTCACGATGCTGCGATCCAGCCCCTTCGATGGCCGCGCGGCGCGGAACGCCTGGATCTCCGCATAGCCGTATAGCTGCTCGGTCGCGCCGTAGCGCACCGTCTGTGCCGCATTCCAGAACAGTTCGTCCAGCACAGCCACGTCGTTGCCGGTCAACGCGGCTTCGTAACGCATGAATTGCTGCCGCACTTCTTCCAGCACGGCCGGGTTGTTGATTTCCATTTTCTGGTTCCTGTTATGTGTGTCCGGGCGGGGCTGCTTGCCCGGTTTTCCCCATCCAGGAATGTACCCACATGTGACCCCACGGGACCAGGGGCGCGGGCGCGTCTAAAATTGCCGTCTTTCGCGCCGGCCCGATACACGACGGCGTGCATCCCATTCCTGAGACCTGTGCCGTCTTGAGCAATCATCGCCCCACCCTGACCCGCTATTGGCTGGCCGAAACCCTGCGGCTGCGCGAAGCGCATTGGGGACCGCTGGAGGACGGCGATGCCGTCCGGCAGGCGCGGGCGCAGGGCGGCTCGCTGCGCGACCGCATGCTGGCGCGCGCCGACATCCTGGCCGAAGACAGCGGCCTGGCGCGCACGGTGGCCGACTGGCGGCGAGGCAGCCTGCTGGCGCTGCTCGTCCTGCTGGCGCTGACCCTGCTGGGCGGCGCGGCGGCGGCCATGGGCGCGCTGGGCGGCGGCGAGCGGCCCGTGAACGTGATCTGGGCGCTGGGCGCCCTGCTGGGCCTGCATGTCCTGACCTTCCTGCTGTGGCCCATCGGCCTGCTGCTGCGCAGCGACGGCGCCTGGCTGGGCCAGGCGTGGCTGTGGGCGTCCAGGAAGCTTGCGCGCGGCCCGGATGCGGCGCTGGCGCCACAGGCCTTCATGACGCTGCTGGCGCGCCACGGCGGGCTGCGCTGGTGGCTGGGCGCCATCACGCACGGCGCGTGGCTGCTGGGCCTGTCGGCGATGCTGGGCACGCTGCTGGCGGCGCTGTCCGCGCGCCGCTATACCTTCGCCTGGGAAACGACCATCCTGTCGCCCGAGACCTTCGTGTCGCTGACCGAAGCGCTGGGCTGGCTGCCGGCCAGGCTGGGTTTCCCGGTGCCCGACGCGCAGGCCATCCTGGCCAGCGACGGCATGCAGGCCGTGCCCGCCGCGGTGCAGGCGCAGTGGTCGGGTTGGCTGGTGGGCGCGCTGCTGGCCTATGGCGTTGCCCCGCGCGCGCTGGCGCTGTTGCTCTGCCTGGTCCAGGTGCTGCGCGTGCGCGCCCGCCTGTCGCTGGATCCGGCGCTGCCCGGCCTGGCGGGCCTGCGCGACCGCCTGCAGCCCCCCACCGAGTCCCTGGGCGTGGACGCCGCCGCGGGCGAGCCCACGCTGCCCCGCCATGCGCCCCGCCCCACGCAACCCGAGGACGCCTGCAACGGCCCGACGCTCGTCGGCATCGAGCTGCCCCCCGACCTGCCGTGGCCGCAACTGCCGCCGGGCATGGTGGACGCCGGCATCATCGACACGCGCGAGCAACGCCACGCCCTGCTGGAGCGCCTGACCCGCAATCCGCCGACGCGGCTGCTGCTGGTGTGCGATGCGCGCCAGACGCCGGATCGCGGCACCCTGCGGCTGGTGGTGTCGCTGTCGGGCCTCGCGCCGCGCACGCGCGTCTGGCTGCGCGCCAGCGATCGCGCCGAGGACGCCCGCGTGCAAGGCTGGAAGAAACAGTTGCAGGAAGCCGGCCTGCCCGACGATGACGTGACACGGGATGGCCACGCCGCGCTGAACTGGCTGCTGAAGGGAGACAGCCATGAGTGACCACGCCACGTCCCTGCTGAAACTGGCGGTGGTGGGCCACACCAACACCGGCAAGACATCGCTGCTGCGCACGCTGACGCGCAACCCGGGCTTCGGCGTGGTGGCCGACGAGCCGGGTACGACCCGCCACGTGGAAGGCGCGCGCCTGATGGTGCAGGGCGAACCCACGCTGGCGCTCTATGACACCCCTGGCCTGGAAGACGGCATGGGGCTGCGCGATTACCTGGAACAGTTGCCACGCCCCGCCTCCGGCCGGCTGGACGGCCCGGGCCGCATCACGCGTTTCCTCGACACGCCCGAAGCGCGCGGCCGCTATGAACAGGAAGCCCGCGTCCTGGCCAAGCTGCTGGACTGCGACGCGGCGCTGTACGTGATCGACGCCCGCGATCCGGTGCTGGGCAAGCATCGCGACGAACTGGCGCTGCTGGCCGATTGCGGCCGGCCCATCCTGCCCGTGCTGAATTTCGTGAACAGCGACAACCGCCGCACGCCGGAATGGCGCGCCGCGCTGGCGCGGCTGGGCCTGCATGCCCTGGTGGAGTTCGACACCGTGGCCCCCGCGCTGGATGGCGAGCAGCAGTTGTATGCGCGCCTGGGCATGCTGCTGGACCAGGATCGCCACGCGGCGCTGGAACGGCTGGTCCACGACCTGGACACGCAACGCAAGGAACGCCGGCGCGCTGCCTTGCGCGCCGTGTCGGAACTGCTGATCGACGCGGCGGCGCTGAAGGTCACCTGCGAAGGCACCGAGGAGGCCGCCCAGGCGGCCGTGCAGGCGCTGCAGACGCGCGTGCGCCAACGCGAACAGGCCTGCGTGACCGCGCTGCTGTCGCTCTACAACTTCCGCGCCAGCGACTACGCGGCCAACGAGCTGCCGCTGACGGGCAATCGCTGGGGCATGGATCTCTTCAACCCGCAGGCCCTGCGGGACATGGGCATCCAACTCGGCAAGGGCGCGGCAGCGGGCGCCATGGCAGGTGCCGCGGTGGACGTGATGACCGGCGGCCTGAGCCTGGGCGCGGGCACGCTGGCCGGCGCCGCGGCAGGCGGCCTGTGGCAGGGCGGCGAGCGTTGGGGCAAGCGCATCCTCAGCCGCCTGCGCGGCTGGCAGGCCATCAGCGTGGGAGACGACGTGCTGCGCCTGCTGGCGGTGCGGCAATGCCTGCTGGCCGATGCCCTGGAACGGCGCGGCCATGCCGCCCGTGCCCCGGTGAAGCTGGACGCGGCCACGGGCGCGGACTCGCTGCGCCGCGGCCCATTGCCCTCGCCCCTGCGCGATGCGCGCGGCCAGCCGCACTGGTCGGCCTGCGGCGACGACTACCAGCCGGGTGCCGGGCGCGAGCGAGCCATCGCGCTGCTGGCGCAGGCGCTGCTCGAAGAGCGCGATGCGGCCAAGCATCGCGTGTCCGCCGAGCGGGAAGCCGAAAGG
The DNA here is from genome assembly GCF_900089455.2 of Orrella dioscoreae. Classification (NCBI taxonomy): domain Bacteria; kingdom Pseudomonadati; phylum Pseudomonadota; class Betaproteobacteria; order Burkholderiales; family Alcaligenaceae; genus Orrella; species Orrella dioscoreae. The sequence continues at coordinate 254,969 of NZ_LT907988.1, read as the reverse complement.
CGCTGAACCGGGAAACCGCCTCGTCCCGCGGCGGCATTTGTCTCCCTCGCTGTTAACCGCCAGTGACACCTGCAACACACCTCGGGGCCACTGCCATCAAAAAGCAACACCCGCTCGGGTACAATGGCGTTACTTCGTGCCCAGCCAATCGGCACGAACGTCAACCGAAAGCCGCCTGACGCCTTGGCGCGCGGCGCCCAGCCTGGCCTTCCTGCCAAGCCTCCCGGTTTTCCCCCCACTCCCCTTGCATCGACCTGGATTGGAGTCTCTCTTCCCGAGCGACAGGCCGATGGCTGGAGCATTTCTTGTCTACCCAGATTACCTTCGCCGACCTCGCGCTGGCCGAGCCGCTGTTGCGCGCCATCAATGAAGCCGGCTACACGTCGCCCACCCCCATCCAGGCCCAGGCCATTCCGCAGGTCCTGGAAGGCGGCGACCTGCTGGCCGCCGCCCAGACCGGCACCGGCAAGACGGCAGGCTTCACCCTGCCCATCCTGCACCTGCTGCTGTCGCGCCCGCTCACCGGCCAACGCGCCGGCCGCCCGCGCGTGCTGATCCTGACTCCCACCCGCGAATTGACCGCCCAGGTGGAAGAGTCGGTGAAGACCTACGGCAAGCACACCCCCATCCGCTCGATGGTCATGTTCGGCGGCGTGAACATCAACCCGCAGATCACCGCGTTGAAGAAGCCCCTGGACATCCTGGTGGCCACGCCCGGCCGCCTGCTGGACCACATGGGCCAGCGCACCATCGACCTGTCGGGCGTGGAGATCCTGGTGCTGGACGAGGCCGACCGCATGCTGGACATGGGCTTCATCCGCGACATCCGCAAGGTGCTGGCCGTGCTGCCCAAGCAACGCCAGAACCTGCTGTTCTCGGCCACGTTCTCGGAAGAGATCCGCACGCTGGCGCGCGGCGTCCTGAACAACCCCGGCGAAGTCTCGGTCACGCCGCGCAACACCGCCTCGGAGCGCGTGCAGCAAAGCGTGCACCTGGTGGACCAGGTCCACAAGCGCGACCTCGTCAGCCACATCATCCGCGAAAGCGGCTGGCACCAGGTGCTGGTCTTCACGCGCACCAAGCACGGCGCCAACCGCCTGGCTGAAAAACTGGTGAAGGACGGCCTCTCGGCCGCCGCCATCCACGGCAACAAGAGCCAGGCCGCGCGCACGCGTGCGCTGGACGGCTTCAAGCAGGGCAAGGTCGCCGTGCTGGTCGCCACCGACATCGCCGCGCGCGGCATCGACATCGACCAGCTGCCGCAAGTGGTGAACTTCGAGCTGCCCAACGTGCCCGAGGATTACGTGCACCGTATCGGCCGTACCGGCCGCGCCGGCGCCACGGGCTCGGCCGTGTCGCTGGTCGACCCCAGCGAAATCAAGCTGCTGCGCGCCATCGAGAACCTGATCCGCAAGCCCATCGAGCGCATCGCCGTCGAAGGCTGGGTGCCGCCCGTGCGCTCCGCCGCCCAGATCGCCGAAGACGCGCGCGATGCCGAGCGTGAAACCGACACCCGCTTCAGCCGAGGCGGTGGCGGTGGCCGCGGCGGCCAGCGCAACGGCCAACGTAGCGGCCCGGGCAAGCCCGCGGGCGCCGGCGGCGGTGCCCGCCAGGGCCAGGGCCAAGGCCGCCCCGGTGGCGGTTACGCCAACGCGCGCGGCCCGGCAGGGTCGGGCGCGAGCCGCGGCAGCGGCGCTGGCGCGGCCTCGGGCGACCGTCGCCACGGCAGCGGCCAGGGCACCCCGCGCCCTGCCGGCGCGCCGGCCCGCCGTCCCGCGCTGCTGTCGAAATAACCCTGTCCGCCCTCGCGGCGGATTGGCCGGCCGGGGCGTTTTGCCTTGGCGACGGCGCGGCGGCACAATGGATGCCGCCCCCCGATCCCCGCCCCGGCGGGGATCTTCGCTTCCAAGGCCCATCATGACGCTCACCACCTGGCTCGCTTTCTTTGCCGCTTCCTGGGCCATCTCGTTCTCGCCCGGCGCGGGCGCCATCTCGGCCATGTCCTGCGGACTGCGCTATGGCTTCGCGCGCGGCTACTGGAACACCCTGGGCCTGATCCTGGGCATCATGGCGCAGGTGGCCATCGTGGGCATCGGCCTGGGCGCGCTGCTGGCCACCTCCGAACTGGCCTTCGCCGTGGTCAAGTGGCTGGGCGTGGCGTACCTGATCTACCTGGGCGTGAAGCAATTCCGCGCCAATGCCGCGCCCGTCACCGACGTGCAGCCCGGCGGCCCGCTGACCGCCTCCATCCGCGAGCTGGTGCTGCGGGGCTTCCTGATCAACATCAGCAATCCCAAGGGCACGGTGTTCCTGCTGGCCGTGGTGCCGCAGTTCATCAATCCCGCCAACCCCGTCACGCCGCAATACCTCATCATCGCCGGCACGCTGGCCTTCACCGACCTGGTCGCCATGGCGATCTACACCGTGCTGGCGGCCAAGGTGCTGCGCCTCTTGCGCAACCCGGTCCACATCCGCTGGATGAACCGCGGTTTCGGCGCGATGTTCGTCGCCGCCGGCGCCTTCCTCGCCACGTTCCGCCGTTCGGCCTGAGCCCCCGCCCTCCCGGCTTCGATACGACTTTGGTCGCAGCCTTCAGGGGGTGCGACGGTATCCATTCGTCTCAAACTTCAAAACACATGTAAACTTTTGTCGCGTTAAGTTACGTAAGTTTCCCGCCTTTGGCGCTTTTTCGGCTTTTTTCACGCGACTATGCAAACCCGTCCCAATTTCCTGAGCCTGCTCGTGCTGGCTGGCGCCGTCACCCTTGCCGGGTGCGCCACTGAACAATCCCGCAGCGTTGCCGTGGCGACCACCTCGGCGGCCACCTCCGCGCAAAGCGCCCCCTACCAAGGCCCCAAGAGCGCCCTGTCGGTGGGCAAGTTCGACAACCGCTCCAGCTACCTGCGCGGCATGTTCTCGGACGGCGTGGATCGCCTTGGCGGCCAGGCCAAGACCATCCTGATCACCCACCTGCAGCAGACCGGCCGCTTCACCGTGCTGGATCGCGCCAACATGCAGGAAATCCAGCAGGAAGCCGCCATCGCCAAGACCCAGCAGGCCTTGAAGGGCGCCAACTACGTCGTGACGGGCGACGTGACCGAATTCGGCCGCAAGGACGTGGGCGACCGCCAGCTCTTCGGCATCCTGGGACGTGGCAAGTCGCAGGTCGCCTATGCCAAGGTCGCGCTGAACATCGTCAACGTCCAGACCTCGGAAGTCGTCTACTCGGCCGCCGGCGCGGGCGAGTACAGCCTGTCGAACCGCGAGATCGTGGGCTTCGGCGGCACCGCGGGCTATGACTCGACGCTCAACGGCAAGGTGCTGGACCTGGCCATCCGCGAAGCCGTGGACAAGCTGGTGGCCGGCGTGGAATCGGGCGCCTGGCGTCCGGGCCAGCAATGAAGGGGATGACGATGCCCGTACTCTCCCTGCCGCGCCGCCTGGCGCGGGTCGGCGCCATTGCTGCCGTCACCTTGCTCGCCGCCTGCGCCCAGGCGCCCAAGCCGCTCTACCACTGGGGCGGCTACCAGGACCAGGTCTATGCCCATTTCAAGGGCACGGACGGCGACCCCGTCGCCCAGATCGGCGCCATGGAAAAGCAGATCGAGGAAGCCCGCGCGGCCGACATGACGCTGCCGCCCGGTTTCCACGCGCACCTCGGCATGCTGTACGCCCAGGTGGGCCGCGACGACGCGGTGCTCCCGCAATTCCAGACCGAGAAAACCCTGTTCCCGGAATCGGCCGTCTTCATGGACGTCCTGATGAAGCAACCCAAGGAGAAAGCGCAATGATCCGGCGTTCCTTCGCGCGCCTGCTCGGCGCCCTGTCCGTGGTCCTGGTCGTGGCCGGCTGCGCCAAGCCCACGCCCTATGACTACTCGGCCTTCCGGGAAAGCCGCCCGCGCTCCATCCTCGTGCTGCCGCCGCTCAACAGCTCGCCGGAAGTCGCGGCCAGCTACGGCGTCCTGTCGCGCAGCACCCTGCCGCTGGCGGAATCGGGCTACTACGTCCTGCCCGTCACGCTGGTCGACGAGACCTTCAAGCAGAACGGCCTGGCGCACCCGGCCGAGATGCACGAAGCGCCGCCCGCCAAGCTGCGCGAGATCTTCGGCGCCGATGCCGCGCTGTACATGGAGGTCACCGAATACGGCGCGTCCTACAAGATCGTCCAGGCGGACATCGACGTGGCGCTCAAGGCCAAGCTGGTGGACCTGCGCAGCGGCGCGCTGCTGTGGGAAGGCAAGGCCCGCGCCTCGACCGCCGAGCAGCAGAACCAGGGCGGCGGCCTGATCGGCATGCTGATCAGCGCGGTGGTGAACCAGATCATCAACTCGGCCAGCGACGAGCGCACCCTGATGATCGCGACTTACGCCAACAACCGCCTGCTGGCCGCGTCCCCCCAGACCAACGGCATCCTGTACGGGCCCTACTCCCCGCGCTACGGCACGGACTGAAGCCTGTAAAAGCGGGGGCCAGGCGGCCGGCCCGGCAGGGCCGGCCGTCGGGGTTAAAATCCCCGCACAATGAGCATCCCCCACGAAGTCGCCCGGCGACGCACGTTCGCCATCATCTCCCACCCCGACGCGGGCAAGACCACCCTGACCGAGAAGCTCCTGCTGTTCGCAGGCGCCATCCAGATCGCGGGCAGCGTCAAGGCGCGCAAGGCCTCCCGTCACGCCTCGTCCGACTGGATGGAGATCGAAAAGCAGCGCGGCATCTCCGTGGCCTCCTCGGTCATGCAGATGGAATACCGCGACTGCGTGATCAACCTGCTCGACACCCCGGGCCACCAGGACTTCTCCGAAGACACCTACCGCGTGCTGACGGCGGTGGATGCGGCCCTCATGGTCATCGACGCCGCCAACGGCGTGGAGCCGCAGACCATCCGCCTGTTGCAGGTGTGCCGCGCACGCAACACGCCCATCATCACCTTCATCAACAAGCTGGACCGCGAAGTGCGCGAGCCGCTGGAGCTGCTCTCCGAGATCGAAGGCCACCTGGGCATGGATGCCGTCCCCTTTTCGTGGCCGGTGGGCATGGGCCGCAACTTCGGCGGCGTCTTCGACATCCGGCGCGACCGCATGCGCGTCTTCCGCGCAGGCCAGGAACGCCGCAACGATGACAGCGACATCATCGAAGGACTGGCCAACCCCGTCATCGCCGAGCGTTATGGCGACGACTTCAAGAAGGCCTCCGACGAGATCGAGCTGATCCAGGCTGCCGCGCCCGCCTTCGACGCGCAAGCGTTCCTGGCCGGCCGCCAGACCCCGGTGTTCTTCGGCTCGGCCATCAACAACTTCGGCGTGCAGGAAGTGCTGGACGCGCTGGTGGACCTGGCGCCCGCGCCCGGCCCGCGCGCCGCGCTGGAGCGCGAAGTGCGCCCGGAAGAGCCGCGCTTCTCCGGCGTCGTCTTCAAGGTCCAGGCCAACATGGATCCCGCCCACCGCGACCGGGTGGCCTTCGTGCGCGTGGCCGGCGGCCGCTTCGAACGCGGCATGCGCCTGAAGGTCAGCCGCACCGGCAAGGAAATCCGTCCGAACAACGTGGTGTCCTTCCTGTCGCAGCGCCGCGACCTGCTGGACGAGGCCTATGCCGGCGACATCATCGGCATCCCCAACCACGGCGTGCTGCAACTGGGCGACGTGCTGACCGAAGGCGAGGCCCTGCGCTTCACCGGCCTGCCCTTCTTCGCCCCGGAACTGTTCCAGCAAGTGGAAGTGAAGGACCCGCTGCGCACCAAGCAGTTGCGCACCGGCCTCACCCAGTTGGGCGAGGAAGGCGCGATCCAGGTGTTCAAGCCGGTTGCCCACGGCGGCCAGCTGTTGTTGGGCGCCGTCGGCCAACTGCAGTTCGAAGTGGTGGCCCACCGGCTGAAAACCGAGTACAACGCCGACGCGCGCCTGCTGCCCTCGCGCTATACGATGGCGCGCTGGCTGACCGCCGACGACCCCAAGGCGCTGCGCAAGTTCATGGATGCGAACGCTGCCCATATCGCCTATGATGTGGTGGAGGCACCCGCCTTCCTGGCCACTTCCTCGGCCCAATTGCGCGTGGCCGAAGACCTCTATCCCGACGTGCGTTTCCACGCCATGCGCGAGCACGGCGGCCACGTCTTCGGCGAGAAGGCCTGAGTGCCGGCGCGCTGGCATCGGCACTCACGCCGCAGCACGGTAATCCACGCAACGAAGATAGATTCATGTCCTGGCGTCTCCTGATCCTCATCCTCTTGCTGGCCGCAGGCGGCGCCGCCCTGGGCGGCATGCAGCTGGGCGAGTACCTGGTCGCGCGCGCGCCCGTCGCCGCGCCGGCCCCCGGCGAGGACGACAACGATCCCGACCGCGTGGTGCTGGACGCCAACGGCAAGCCCTATACCGCCCAACCGCCCCAGCCGCGCGTGGATGGCACCCTGGGCGTGCCGGACCAGCCCGCCGACACCAAGTGGGAAGTGCCCACGGTGTCGCTGTTCGACACCACCACCAATCCCGACGTCCTGATCTCGCGCAATCGCCTGAACGCCAATGAAGTGCGTGAGCTGGCCTCGGCCTCCAGGGGCTTGCCCGCCGGCCCGCAGGATGTCGTCACCATCGACGTCGCACGCCCTGGCGAAGGCAGCCATGCGCCGCTGATGTCCGGCCAGCAGCCCGCGCAGCCTTTCGTCGTCTCGCAGGCCAACCAGGCTGCGCCGGACAATCCCCAGCAGGCCGCCACGGCCGCAGGCTGGGAAGGCGAATTCCGCCGGGCCATGGACCAGTGCGCCAACACGGGCTTCTTTGAACGCCCCACCTGTGCCTGGAACGCCCGCAACAAGTACTGCGCCCCCAACAACGCCTGGGGCAAGGTCGACGGCTGCCCGCGCCGCTCGTTCTGAGCGCATTGCGGCACCGGGCGGCGCTGCCCCGTCACCCCCATGAAAAACGGCCCCTTCCGGGGCCGTTTTCTCGTTCGCGCAAGCGCTTGGCGGCGCGCGCTTACTCGCTCTCGGTTTCCATCTGGCTTTGCAGGTAGTTCTGCAGGCCGACCTGCTCGACCAGGCCGAGCTGGGTCTCGAGGTAATCGATGTGCTCTTCGGTGTCGTCCAGGATGTCCTGCAGCAGGTCGCGCGACACGTAGTCACGCACCGACTCACAGTGGGCGATGCCATCCTTGACGGTCTGCTGGGCAGCGGTTTCCAGCTTCAGGTCACAGGAGAGCAGCTCGGGCACGTTTTCGCCGATCATCAGCTTGTGCAGGTCCTGCAGGTTGGGCAGGCCGTCCAGCATGAAAATGCGCTCGATCAGGCGGTCGGCGTGCTTCATTTCGCCGATGGACTCCTCGTACTCATGCTTGCCCAGGCGCTTGAATCCCCAGTGGTTCAGCATGCGGGCATGCAGGAAATACTGGTTGATGGCCGTCAGCTCGTTGGTGAGCTGCTTGTTGAGGTACTGGATGACGGTTTTATCGCCTTTCATGACGGACTCCTGATTTCTGGGTGCGAGGCCGGGAGGGCCTGTCCTGGCGGCCGGCGCAACGGCGCCGATGCCGGACAACGGACGCAGACTAACACCGGCTCCGAAGCACTGACTACCCTTGGCGCGAAAGTCGTGAAAGGGCGTGCTAGCGCAATCAGGAACCGTCGAGCGAATGAAAATAAGAACGTTTGCGCCACGCAGCGACACCGCCCACACGGTTTCATGCGGGCCATAAGCTGGCCTGAAGCCGGAAAATCAAGCGGAATGCGCAAGAAAACGCCGAAAACTCGGGCGTTGCGGAGGGAAATACGAGGGAGAACAGCGGAAAATGGGATTGTTGCGATGCCGCAACAATCAACAGGCCTGGCTGGAATCAGGCCGCGCGGGCGATCTTGACGACGGGGTAGCCGTTGGCGGCCAAGGTGCCGGGCTGGGCGACAGCGGTGACCGGCGGCTGCATCTCGCAGTGGCCCCGGTTGGCGCAGGCGGTGCCGCCAGGCAGGTATTCGCTGGCCGTGTCGGCGCAGCAGCCACAGCAGGTGGCCACGCCAAGGTCGAACTGGAGATCAGCAAGCGACGATGCCCCAGCGGCCACGCTGGCGTGGACCTGGCTTTCGGTCACTGCGTTGCAGACACAAACGTACATGAGAATAATTATCGAAAATATCTAGACGAAAAGCAAGCGCGTGCGCAACGGCCGTGGCGGGCACGCCGCAGTGCTGGATTCCAGTCAAAAGGGGGACGCGCTGAAAGCGCGGATCAGGCGGAAATCAGGTGCGCAGCGAGGCCTGTGCCTTGCGCACGGATGCCGGGGCGATGCGCAGCGCTTCACGGTATTTGGCGACCGTTCGGCGTGCGATGACGATGCCGCGATCGGCCAGCATCTGCATGATCTGGTTGTCCGACAGCGGCTTGCCCGCGGACTCTTCCGCCACCATCTGGCGGATCTGCGCCTGCACGGCGGTGGCGGACGCCGAGCCGCCCGCTTCCGTGGCCACCCCCGCGCCGAAGAAGCGCTTGAGCTCCATGGTGCCGAAGGGTGTCAGCATGAACTTCTGGGTGGTCGCGCGCGAGATCGTGGACTCGTGCAAGCCGAGCTCGCCCGCGATGTCCTTCAGGATCAGCGGCTGCATGGCGCCGGCGCCGTGCGAGAAGAATTCGGACTGGCGGTCGACGATGGCCTGCGACACCCGCAGGATGGTGTCGAAGCGCTGTTCGACGTTGCGCACCATCCAGCGCGCCTGCTGCAACTGCGATTGCAAGGCGGAATGATCGCCGCTGCGGTTGCTGGCCAGGACCTGGGCATAGACCGAGTTGATGCGCAGGCGCGGCATGACGGCGGTGTTCAGCACGGCCTGCCAACCTTTGCGCGTCTTGTGCACGATGACGTCGGGCACGGCGTAATCGGCCGCGGGCACGGTCCACGCGCGGCCCGGACGCGGATCCAGGCGCAGGATGAGCGAATGGGCCGCGCGCAGGGCCTCGTCGCCACAGTGCAGCGCCTCGCGCAGCTTGGCCGCGCTGCCACCGGCCAGCAGCTGAAGATGCTCGGCACAGAGCTTGCGGGCCAGCGCCAGCACCTGCGGATCGGCAGCCTCGGGGAAGCGCTCCGGGTCGGGGTGGCGCAATTGCAGCACCAGGCAGTCGGCCACGTCGAAGGCCCCCACCCCCGAGGGATCGAAGGAGCGCAGCAGCGTGAGCGCGGCGTGCAACTCATCTTCGTCGCACTCCAGTTCGGCGGGCAGCCAGCCCAGGATCTCTTCCAGCGAAGAGGCCAGGAAGCCGTTCTCGTCCAGTTCGTCGATGAGCAGCTCGACCAGCGCCGCATCACGGTCGCTGACGCGGGTCAGCGACAGCTGGCCGAGCAGGTGCTCGCGCAGCGTCTCGGCGCGCACCGCCTCGGGAAAGGCGCGGTCGTCGTCATCGTTCTGGCTGGAACCGCTGCCGCGCATGCCGTCTTCCAGCGATACCGTGGCGGACTCGTAATCCGCGCCGCTGTCACCCGCGTCGCCCTCGGCGGGGGCATCGCCTTCGGAATCGCCGCCCGGCTCGCCTTCGCGCTCGAGCATGGGGTTTTCAGTGAGCGCCTGCGCGATCTCCATTTCGAGCTCGAGCGCCGACAGCTGCAGCATCCGGATGGATTGCTGCAGTTGCGGTGTCAGCGTGAGGTGCTGACTGTGTCGCAGTTCTAAGGAATGGCGCGTCATGAGACAATATTTTGCATGAACTCTGCAGATCGCTCCCAAGAAGACGCCCGACTCCTCAGCCGCACCTTGCTGGGCTTGGCGACGCCGCGTCTCATCCGGCGCGCCATAGTAATCGTCATCGCGGCGCTTGTGTGGCTGTTCATCTGCTCCCGCATCCTGGGTTTCGGCGCCGGCATGCGTTATACGGCGCTGGCGCCGCTGGGCCAGCAGACCGTCGACCTGCTGATCCGCATCAATCCTTATTTGTGGTGGGTCGTCGTGGTGCTGTTCACGCTGGCCGTCTTCTTCGGGGTGCGCGGCTGGTACGAACGCAGCATTGCCGCTGGCCGCGCCCAGCCCGTCGACCTGCCCACCCTGCGCGACTTGGCCCACGGCCTGTCGGACGACGGCCGGATGGTGCTGGGCTGGGCCTGGCGAGACCGTGAGGACCCCATCACCGTGGGCGACCTGCTACTGGCGCGCGACGAAATGCGTCATGGCCGCGCCAGCAAGATCTACCTGGCACGCGAACAGGCCGAGGCATTGCGCCTGCCGCCCCTGGAAACGGCCCCTGCCGCACCCGGGGTCTCCGCGCCTGCCCCCGCCGTGCGCAAGGCAGGCGCCCCCGCTGCGCCGGCCGAGCCGCCCCTGGGCGACCTGGCGCCGCGCTCGCGCAGTCAGGATGTCTTTGCCCCCCGTCCCGCCGCGCCCGCGCCCAAGGCGGAACCGGCACCGGCGCCCACCCCCGCGTCTTCGCCAGCGAAGGCCGAGCCCGTCATCGGGACCACGCCCGCCGAACCCACGCTGCGCGCCGAGCCGCGCGTACAGCCCGAAGCGCCTCGCGCCACGACGCAGCGCACCGAACCCCGCCTGGGCGACATCGGCCCGAAACGCTGAAAAAAGGGAGCGCCGCGCACATGGCAATTTGCCAGCGCGGCGCAAATGTGTTCGACTATCGCCTTATGGCCGATCTTCAGACCTCCTCTCTGAACACCGCTGCCGGGCGCTCCAGCCTGGCCGTCGGCCTTGTCGCGTCCTCCTCCCTGGCCCTAGCGCTAGCACTAGCGATCGGTTGCCGAGCCTAGCGCTCCGTGGCAGTTCGGCAGCCTGTCGCCACACGGTTTTTTCCTGTCCAGAATTCTCGCCTGGCCCAAGCCAGGGCACGCCGCCTACACTGGCGGCGCGAAATCATACGGACGGCCGTGACCCCAACCGACCCGGCCGCCCCACTGTTCACAGAGGTGCATGATGCTTGCCAACCCCATCCAGAAGTACAAACCCTTCGTTCCGTTTGATCGCGACTTCTCCGAGCGCACCTGGCCCAGCCGCCGGATCACGACGCCGCCGATCTGGATGAGCACGGACCTGCGCGACGGCAACCAATCCTTGATCGAACCGATGAGCGTCGAGCGCAAGCTGCGCTTCTTCGACCAGCTGCTGAAGATCGGCTTCAAGGAAATCGAGGTGGGTTTCCCCTCGGCCTCGCAGACCGACTTCGATTTCGTGCGCCGCCTGATCGACGAAAACCGCATCCCCGAGGACGTCACCATCATCGTGCTGACGCAGGCGCGCGAAGACCTGATCTCCCGCACGGTCGAGGCCGCCGCCGGCGCCAGGCAGGCCATCATCCACCTGTACAACGCCTGCGCGCCCGCCTTCCGCAAGATCGTCTTCAACATGAGCCGCGACGAGATCCGCAACATCGCGGTCACCGGCACGCGCCTGGTCAAGCAGCACATGGCCAAGTATCCGCAGACCCGCTGGGGCTACCAATACTCGCCCGAGGTGTTCAGCACCACCGAGCCCGATTTCGCGCTGGACGTATCCAATGCCGTGGCCGAGGAATGGGACGCCACGCCGGAAAAGAAGCTCATCCTGAACCTGCCCGCCACGATCGAGGCCACCACCCCGAACCTGTACGCGGACCAGATCGAGTGGATGCACCGCAACCTGGCGCGCCGCGACAGCATCGTGCTGAGCGTGCACCCGCATAATGACCGCGGCACCGCCGTGGCCGCCGCCGAGTTCGCCGTGATGGCCGGCGCCGACCGCATCGAAGGCTGCCTCTTCGGCAGCGGCGAGCGCACCGGCAACGTCGACCTGGTGACCCTGGCCTTGAACCTCTACACGCAAGGCGTGCATCCTGGCCTGGACTTCTCGGACATCGACGAAGTGCGCCGCTGCGCGGAGTATTGCAACCAGTTGCCCGTGCATCCGCGCCACCCCTATGCGGGCGACCTCGTCTTCACGGCCTTCTCGGGTTCGCACCAGGACGCCATCAAGAAGGGTCTGTCGCAGCAGCAAGCCGATGCGCTGTGGGAAGTGCCGTACCTCCCCATCGACCCGGCCGACCTGGGCCGCAGCTATGACGCCGTCATCCGCGTGAACAGCCAGTCGGGCAAGGGCGGGGTGTCGTACCTGCTCGAGCAGGAGCACGGCCTGGTGTTGCCGCGCCGCCTGCAGATCGAGTTCAGCCGCGCCATCCAGCGCGTGACCGACGAGACCGGCCGCGAAGTCACCGCCGCCAGCGTGCACGACATCTTCCAGGACGAGTACCTGAAACAGCACGCGCCGTGGAAGCTGGTGCGCCACCGCATCGTGGGCGACCCCTCTGCCGCCGAAGGCCATACCTTCAGCATCGAGGTGGACCTGGAGCACGACGGCCAGGTGCGCACGGTGCGCGGTGAAGGCGACGGCGCGATCTCGGCGTTCGTGAATGCGCTGGGCCTGCCCGTGCGCATCATGGATTACCACGAGCACGCCATCGGCACCGGCACCGACACGCGCGCGGCCTCCTATGTGGAGTTGCGCCTGGGCGATTCGGCCACGGGTTTTGGCGTGGGCATCCACCGCGACATCGTCACCGCCTCGTTCCAGGCCGTGCTGAGCGCGGTCAACCGCCATGTGAAGGCCGGCGTCGACGCCATGCCGGCCGAGGCCGCGCAGTCGGCGTGAGCCGGTCGTCCTGACCCCGTCAGCACGACGGGGTGACGGGCCGGACGGCCCGCCGGCGCGTCAGAACAATGCGCCGCGCGCCGCCACCGGCCAGACCGCCTCGACCTGTTCGCCGCGGATCGCCACCAGCCAGTCGTGCAGGTTGACGGTGGGATCGCAATGACCCGGCAAGACCCGCAGCCGCTGGCCCACCGCCAGCGGCTGCGGCGTTTCCGGCGCGGCCGGATCCGGGACCAGGACGGTGTGCTCGTCCGACACGCTGGCCACCTTCCATCCCGGCGCCAGCACGCGCGGCAGGCCGGAATCGACGGCAAACGCCTTCAGGCCGCCATCGAGCACCGCCCGGCCCTCCTGGGCGCTGATGACCGTGCACAGGCCCTGCAGGGCATGCGCCAGCGTCGCCGCGCCCGGTTCGGGCTGGTTGGCGGCGTAGTCGACGTCCATCAGGACATAGGAGCCGGGCTGCACCTCGGTATACAGACCCGAGGCCAGCTCGTACGCGTAGCTGCCCGTGCCCCCGCCCGTGATGGTGTCGCAGGGCAGGCCCGCGGCCGTCAGCGCCGCCACGGCCTCGCGCACGCGGGCGCACGCCTCTTCCACGGCCTTCTGGCGGGCGGCAGGCTCGCGCAGGTGCTGGGCCGACCCGCGATAGGCGTGCAGGCCGCCAAATCGCAGCGCAGGCCCGTGGCCCGCAATGAGACGGGCCAGCGACACCGCGGCGTCGGGACCGGCCACGCCGCAGCGTCCCTGCCCCACTTCCAGTTCCACCAGCACCTCGATGCAGGTGCCATGCCTGGCGGCTGCCGCGGCCAGCGCCTCGACCTGCGCCGGGTCATCGGCGCACACGGCCAGGCGCACCCGGCCCGCCAGGCGCGCGGCGCGCTCGGCCTTGGCCTCGCCGACCAGCTGATTCGTCACCAGGACGTCATGAATGCCCCATGAGGCGAAGACCTCGGCTTCCCCCAGCTTCTGGCAGCAGATGCCATGGGCGCCGCCCGCGATCTGCAACAGCGCGATGGGCGGGCACTTGTGCGCCTTGCCGTGTGCGCGGATGCGCAGGCCGGCAGCCAGGATGCGGCCATGGACCGCATCCATGTTGCGCTGGAGCGCGTCGAGGTCCACCAGCAGCGCCGGCGTATCGATCTGCGCCACGGAGTGGCCTGCCCGCGCGGGGGCGGGAGGCGGTCCGCACAGGACACGCTCGGCGGGGTGGTTTCGCATGGGTAGAGAAGCCGTAATGTTTGGAGACACGATACTACGCGGCTGCCTTTGACGGGGCGCTGAATGGTCGCGTGGCGGGTCCGTCATGGTTGCAATACGCACGTCATATCGCCAAGGGAAAATGAAAACGTTTTCAACCGAGACGACACGATGCCCCACCGCAGCCCGACACGCTTGTCCATCGTCCAGATTGCAGAAGAAGCCGGCGTGTCCATCGCCACCGTCTCGCGCGCCTTCAACCAGCCCGCCCTGCTCAAGGCCGATACGCTCGCGCACATCAGCGACATCGCGCAGCGCCACGGTTTCCGCCCCAACCGGGTGGGCCGCAGCCTGCGCTCGGGCAGCACGCGCACCATCGGACTGGTGCTGCCCACCCTGTCGAACCCCGTTTTCGCCGAGTGCTTCGAAGGCGCGGAGCAATGTGCGCGGGAATCCGGCTACAGCGTGATGCTGACCGTCGCCGGCTACGACCCCGACCGTGAAGCGGAAGCGGTACAGGCGCTCATCGACCATCAGGTGGAAGGCCTGATCCTGACCGTGGCGGACGCCGCGCGCAGCGCGCTGCCCGATACGCTGCACAAGGCCCGCATGCCCTATGTGCTGGTCTACAACGAATCCAGCCGTCATCCCTACGCCTCGGTGGACAACCGCCGCGCCGCCGCGGACATGGTGCGGCACCTGGCGGAATGCGGCCATCGCCGCATCGCCTTCCTGACCGGTCCGCTGACGGCCTCCGACCGCGCCCGCCGCCGCCTGCACGGCGCGCGCGCCCAGGCGCGCAAGCTCGGCATGGAAGAAGTGGCCCACTGGGCCATGCCCGCCCACACCGGCGCCGACGCCGCGCAACTGCAGGCCCTGCTGCGCGACGGCCCGGCGCCCACCGCGCTGTTCTGCTCGAACGACCTGCTGGCCGCCTCGGTCATTGCCGCGCTGCTCACGCTGGGCCTGCGCGTGCCGCAGGACATCTCCGTCTGCGGCTTCGACGGCATGGATTTCGGCGCGCTGATGACCCCGCCGCTGACCACCGTGCGCCAGCCCAGCCGCGAGATCGGCCGCGCGGCCAGCGCCAACCTGCTTGGCCAGATCCAGGGCGTCACCCCGCGCTCGGACCGGCTGCTGCACGGCGTGATCACCGGCGGCACGGTCGCCGCCGGCGCCAACACCCAGGATTCTCCCCGCCCCTCCCGAACCAGGAAGACCTCACCATGACCTCCCGTCCCACCCGCCTGCTGCGCGCCGCCCTGCTGGCGCTCGGCCTGTGCGCCGGCGCCGCTGCCCAGGCGCAGGCCCAGACCGCCATCTGCTACAACTGCCCGCCAGAATGGGCCGACTGGGGCACGCAACTGCGTGTCATCAAGGAGAAGACCGGCATCGCCGTGCCCGGCGACAACAAGAACTCCGGGCAATCGCTGGCCTCGTTGGCAGCCGAAAAGGCCAATCCCGTGGCCGACGTCGTGTACTACGGCGTGACCTTCGGCATCCAGGCCGACAAGGATGGCCTGGTGACCGGCTACAAGCCCGCGCACTGGGACGACATTCCCGCCGGCCTGAAGGACGCCGACGGCAAGTGGTTCGCCATCCACTCCGGCACGCTGGGCTTCATGGTCAACGTCGACGCCCTGCGCGGCAAGCCCGTGCCCAAGTCGTGGGCCGACCTGCAAAAGCCCGAGTACCGCGGCCTGGTCGGCTATCTGGACCCCGCCTCGGCCTTCGTCGGCTACGTCGGCGCCGTCGCGCTGAACCGCGCGCTCGGCGGCTCGCTGGACAACTTCGATCCTGCCATCAAGTGGTTCCGCGACATGAAGGCCAACCAGCCCATCGTGCCGAAGCAGACCGCCTACGCCCGCGTGCTGTCGGGCGAAATCCCGATCCTGGTGGACTACGACTTCAACGCCTACCGCGCCAAGTACAAGGACGGCGCCAACGTCGAATTCGTCATTCCCGCCGAAGGCACCATCGCCGTGCCCTACGTGATGAGCCTGGTGCAAGGCGCGCCGCGCGCCGACAACGGCCGCAAGGTGCTGGACTTCGTGCTGTCCGACGAAGGCCAGGCCATCTGGGCCAACGCCTTCCTGCGCCCCGTGCGCGCCGGCGCCATGTCTGCCGAAGCGCAGAAGAAGTTCCTGCCCGACAGCGACTATGCCCGCGCCGGCACGGTGGACTATGGCCACATGGCCGATGCCCAGCGTGGCTTCTCGGACCGCTACAACAAGGAAGTGAACTGACCATGCGCCGCCGCGGCTGGCTCTTCTTCGGTGCGCCCGCGGCGGCGCTCTTCACGGCCTTCTGGGCCCTGCCCATGCTGAACCTGGCATGGGTGGGCGCGGCGGGCCGCGAAGGCGATGCGTTCGGCGCCGCATATTGGCAGGTCCTGACGCAGCCGCTGTACTGGCGCAGCCTGGGCAACACCGTGGCGCTGTCGCTGGCCGCCACGCTCGCCACGCTGCTGCTGGCCTTGCCGGTGGGGCGTTTCCTGGCGCGCCACCCCCGCTTTCCCGGCCGCGCCACGCTGGTGGCGCTGCTGACCTTTCCGCTCGCCTTTCCCGGCGTGGTCGTGGGATTCCTGGTGATCCTGCTGGCCGGCCGCCAGGGGGTGCTGTCCTCGCTCACGGAATGGTTGACCGGCGAGCCGCGCGCCTTCGCCTACGGCATGGCCGGACTCTTCGTGGGCTATCTGTACTTCTCCTTGCCACGCGCCATCGGCATGGTGTCGGCCGCCGCGCAGCAGATGGATCCCAGCCTGCTCGACGCGGGCCGCACGCTGGGCGCAGGCGCCTGGCGCCGCCTGGTGGACATCGAACTGCCCGCGCTCAAACCTGCCCTGATCGGCGCGGGCGCCATGAGCTTCGCGACCAGCATGGGCGCCTTCGGCACCGCCTTCACCCTCGCCACGCAGATCAACGTGCTGCCGCTCACCATCTACAACGAGTTCACCAACTACGCGAACATTCCGGTCGCCGCGGCGCTGTCGGTGCTGCTGGGCCTTGCCACCTGGGCCGTGCTGTATGCCGCGCACAGCCTGGCGGGCACACGCGGAGGCGCCGGTGGCTAAGGTTTCTTCTCACACCCCGCTCGCCGCGCGCGGCGACCGCTGGGACGCCCGGCTGGGCGCGACCGTGACGCTGGCCGTCGCGGCTTTCCTCATCGGCCCCGTCGTGCTGTCGGTGCTGGCGGGCCTCACGAAGAACTACTTCGTCGGGCTGTCCAGCGGGCTCACGCTGCGCTGGGTGACCGAGGTCTGGTCGCTGTATGCCGACACCATCGGCCGCACCTTCACCGTGGCGTTCCTGACGCTCGCGGTCTGCGTGGCGCTGGGCGTGCCGCTGGCGTGGGCGCTGACGGTCTTCCAGGGCCGCGCGGCGCGCGCGCTGGAAGAGCTGATGAGCCTGCCCGTGGCGGTGCCGGGGCTGGCATCGGCGCTGGCCCTCATCATCTCATGGGGCACGGTGTCCGGCCTGCGCGGCAGCCTGTGGTTCATCGTCATCGGCCACGTGCTGTTCACCCTGCCCTTCATGGTGCGCGCCACCCGTGCCGCCATGTCGCAGCAGGGCCTGCTCGGCCTGGACGAAGCGGCCGCCACGCTGGGCGCCTCGCGCCTGCGCCGCTTCCTGACCATCATCGTGCCCAATGCCGCGCCCGGCATCCTGACCGGCGCGCTGACGGTGCTCACGCTTTCCATCGGCGAGTTCAACCTGACCTGGTTGCTGCACACGCCGCTCACCAAGACCTTGCCTGTCGGCCTGGCCGACAGCTACGCCTCCATGCGGCTCGAGATCGCCTCGGCCTACACGCTGGTCTTCCTGCTGATGCTGCTGCCCCTGCTGGTGGGCCTGCAATGGCTGGCAAACCGGGGTACGCGCCGCGCCCATGCGGCGGTCCCCCCCAACACGACGACACACTCATGAGCGCTGTTCGCATCGACCTGGCGCAATGCGCCAAGACCTGGCCCGACGGCAGCCGGGCCCTGCATCCGCTGGACCTCACGGTCGAAGGCGGCGAGATCCTGGCGCTGCTGGGTCCCTCCGGCTGCGGCAAGACCACGCTGCTGCGCCTGATCGCCGGCCTGGAGCGCGCCGACGCCGGCAGCGCCATCCGCTTCGACGGCCAGGACGTGAGCGCCTTGCCGGCAGAGGCGCGCGGCGTGGGCGTGGTGTTCCAGAACTATGCCCTGTTCCCCAACATGAACGTGCTGGACAACGTGGCCTACGGCCTGAAGGTGCGCGGCATGCCGCGCGCCGGGCGTGACGCGCGGGCACGCGAGATGCTGGCGCTGGTGCAGCTGGACGCGCACGCGGCCCGGCGCATCGACCAGCTGTCCGGCGGCCAGCGCCAACGCGTGGCCCTGGCGCGCGCGCTGGCCATCCGTCCGCGCGTGCTGCTGCTGGACGAGCCGCTGACCGCCCTGGACGCGCAGCTGCGCGAGCACCTGCGCGTGGAGTTGGCGCAGATGCTGCGCCAATTGGGCATCACCACGATCATCGTCACGCACGACCAGGAGGAAGCCATGATGCTGGGCAACCGCATCGCCGTGATGTCCGCGGGCCGCCTGGAACAGATCGGCGACGCCGAGACGATCTATCACGCCCCGCGGACCCCGTTCGTGGCGCAGTTCATCGGCAGCCTCTGCACCTTGCAGGGCGCGGCGCATGACGGCCTGCTGGTGGCGGGCGACGCCACGCTGCGCTTCCGGCCGCACCAGGCCAGCCTGCACGCGCCCGAACCCGGCGCGCTCACTGGCCGCGTGCGCGACCGCTATTTCCTGGGCGAGTCCGTCAGGCTGGAAGTGCGGCTGGAAGACGGCCAGCACCTGAGCATCACCGCCCCCCACGACAACACGCATCAACCCGGCGAACGCGTCAGCGTGCGCCTGGCCCATTTCCACCCCTGAAGCAGAACCCGACATGCTCATTGCCCAAATCAGCGACCTGCACATCCGCCTGCCCGGCCAGAAGGCCTATCGCGTGGTGGAGACCGACGCCTATCTTCCGCCTGTCGTCGACGCGCTGAACCGCCTCGATCCGCGTCCGGACTGCGTGGTGATCACCGGCGACCTGACCGACTTCGGGCGCCCCGCGGAATATGCCCACCTGCGCCACCTGCTGGCGCCGCTGCAGCTGCCTTTCTTCCTGCTGCCCGGCAACCACGATGACCGCCAGGCGCTGGCCGACGCCTTCCCCGAGCATGCCTACCTGCGCACGGACGGCCCGTTCGTCCAGTACGCCGTGGAGCAGTATCCCGTGCGCATCCTCGCGCTGGATACGGTGGTGCCGTTCAAAGGCCACGGCGCGCTGTGCGCCGAGCGCCTGCAGTGGCTGGAGACCGAGCTGGCGCGCGAGCCGGGCCGCCCGACGCTGATCGCCATGCACCACCCGCCGTTCAAGACCGGCATCGCGCACATGGACGCCATCGGTTTGCTGTCCGGCGCACCGGAACTGGCGGCGCTGGTCGGCCGTCACCCGAACATCGAACGCATCATCTGCGGCCACCTGCACCGCACGATCTATGCGCGCTTCGGCGGCACCGTGGCCTCGTGCTGCCCCGGCACCGCGCACCAGATCGCGCTGGACCTGCGGCCGGCCGGCCCGTCGGCCTTCGTGATGGAACCGCCGGGCTACCAGCTGCACACCTGGCAAGGCGGCGCGCTGACCACGCATTCGGCCGTCCTGGGCGAATTTCCCGGCCCCTATCCCTTCCATGAGGAAGGCGCGTTGATCGACGAGTAGACGACGCATCCATCGACAGCGAAACGAAGGCGGCCTGCAATACGGCCGTCATTTTCCGCCGCGATGATGTAAAGGTTTTCATTCGAGACGCCGCAGAAGCGTCCCACTCCTTCCCATCATGTCCTCCATCGTCCTCGACAGCCTGGAAAAGCGCTATGGCGACCACCTCGCCATCAGCGGCATCGACATCGTCGTCGAGGCAGGCACGTTCACGGTCCTGCTGGGCCCGTCGGGCTGCGGCAAGTCGACCACCCTGCGCATGATCGCGGGACTCGACACGCCCACCGCCGGCACCGTGGTGATCGGCGGGCGCGACGTGACGCAGCTGCCGCCGTCGCAACGCCGCATCTCGATGGTGTTCCAGTCCTATGCGCTGTTCCCGCACCTGTCCGTGCGCGAGAACATCCTCTTCGGCCTGAAGGTCCGCCGCGAACCCGCCCGCGACCACGCCGCCCGCCTGCAACGCGTGGCGCAGCTGCTGGGCCTGGACGCCCTGCTCGACCGCAAGCCTTCGCAACTCTCGGGCGGCCAGCAGCAGCGCGTCGCGCTGGGCCGCGCGGTCATCTCCGAAGCCCCCGTCTGCCTGATGGACGAGCCGCTGTCCAACCTGGATGCACAGCTGCGCCACGACATGCGCCGCGAGATCCGCGCGCTGCAACGCCAGCTGGGCATCACGATGGTCTACGTCACGCACGACCAGACCGAGGCCATGAGCATGGCCGACAAGGTCGTGCTGCTGAACGGCGGACGCATCGAACAGCACGACACCCCCGACGCGCTTTATGCCCGGCCCGCCAGCGAGTTCGCCGCGCGCTTCATCGGCACGCCGCCCATGAACGTGCTGACGCTCGAAACGCTGCACGGCGTGCCCGTGCTGGCCGGCAGCCACGGCCCGGCGTTGCGCGGCGCCGGCGCCGGCGCCCAAAAGCTGGGCGTGCGCCCCGAGCACATGCGCCTGGACATCACGGGCCGCTGGCGTGCACGCGTCGCCAGCGTCGAATACTTCGGCGCGGACTCCATCGTGGCCTGCGACCTGGGTGCGGCCGGCATCGCCGCCGTGCGCGTGCCCGGCGCGTCGCCCTGCCGTGCCGGCGAGATCGTCCACCTGGAATGGGATGCCGCCCACCAGCATTTCTTCGGCGCGTCCGGACGCGCCCTGCCCTCTTCCCCGAGCCCTCTCCTCGAACCCTAGGAGCCGTCCATGCGACGCACCATCCTGAAGTCCCTCGGCATCGGCCTCGCCGGTGTGTTGGCTGCCTGCCCCGCGCTGGCCCAGAAAGCCCCGGTCGAAGTCGAGTTCTACTACCCCGTGGCCGTCGGCGGCCCGATCACCAAGGTCATCGACGACATGGCCGCCGCGTTCCACAAGGAGAACCCGGACGTCGTGGTCAAGCCCGTGTACGCCGGCTCCTACCAGGACTCGATCGCCAAGGCGCTGACCGCCCACAAGGGCGGCAAGCCGCCGCAACTGGCCGTGCTGCTGTCGACCGACATGTTCACGCTGATCGACGAGGAAGCCATCGTCCCCATCGACGCGGTGGCCAAGAGCGCCGACGACCAGAAGTGGCTGGGCGGCTTCTATGACGCCTTCATGCAGAACAGCCGCAGCGGTGGCCACACCTGGGGCGTGCCGTTCCAGCGTTCGACCATCGTGATGTACTACAACAAGGACCTGTTCCGCGAAGCCGGGCTGGATCCCGACAAGGCGCCCGCCACCTGGACCGAACTGGTCGAGGCCGCCAAGAAGCTGACCAAGCGCGACGCCAACGGCCAGGTCACGCAGTGGGGCATCGAGATCCCGTCGGGCGGCGCGTTCGCCTATTGGCTCTTCCAGGCGCTCACCACGCCCCACGGCGAGATCCTGATGAACGAAGCCGGCAACGAGGTCTACCTCGACAAGCCGGGCGTCGTCGAGGCCGTGCAGTACTGGCGCGACCTGGCCGCCAAGCACAAGGTCATGCCCGAAGGCACGATCGACTGGGGCACCACGCCCAAGGACTTCCTGGAAAGGAAGGCCGCCATCGTCTGGACGACCACCGGCAACCTGACCAACATCCGCAGCAACGCCAAGTTCCCGTTCGGCGTGGCGCCGATGCCGGCCAGCAAGCGCGGCGGCAGCCCCACCGGCGGCGGCAACTTCTATGTCTTCAAGAACGCCACGCCCGAGCAGCAGGCCGCCGCCGTGCGTTTCGCCAAGTGGGCCACGACCCCCGAGCGCGCCGCCGAATGGAGCATCGCCACCGGCTACGTCGCCGTGACGCCGGCCGCCTGGGAAACCGAGCGGATGAAGACCTACGCCAAGGACGTGCCGGCCGCCGTGGTGGCGCGCGACCAGCTCGCCGTGAGCGTGGCCGAGTTCTCGACGCATGAGAACCAGCGCGTGACCAAGCTGCTGAACGACAACCTGCAGGCTGCGCTGACAGGCGCGAAGACCCCCGCCCAGGCCATGGCCGACGCACAGCGCGAAGCCGACCGCATCCTGCGCGCCTACCGCTGAGCCTGCCCTTGACCCCTGCCGCCATGCACGCAAGCACCGCCCGGCTTTCCCTGGCCCGGCAGCACGCCATCACCGGCTGGCTGCTGGTGTTGCCGGCGGTCGCGCTGCTGGCGGCGTTCACGCACTATCCGGCGCTGGCCACGTTGTGGCACAGCTTCTTCAGCACCCCGAAGGGCAGCCGCCCGGCGCGCTTCGTGGGGCTGGAGAACTACGCCCTGATGGCCGACGACCCGGTGTTCTGGCAGTCGCTCTGGAACAATCTGTGGTTCGCGCTGGGCACCATTCCCACCTCGGTGGGCCTGGCGCTGGCCATGGCCCTCTGGGTCAACGGCAAGCTCAGCGGCCGCGGGCTGCTGCGCATGGCCTACTTCACCCCCACCGTGCTGCCCATGGTGGCCGTGGCGAACATCTGGCTCTTCTTCTATACCCCGCAGTACGGCCTCATCGCCCAGGTCACGGGGCTCTTCGGCCTGCCCAGCGTCAACTGGCTGGGCTCGCGCGAGACCGCGCTGCCCGCGCTGATGCTCGTGACGATCTGGAAGGAAGCCGGCTTCTTCATGATCTTCTACCTGGCCGCGCTGCAGGGCATTCCGCCCACGTTGCGCGAAGCCGCCATGCTGGAAGGCGCCTCGCGCGGCCAGTATTTCCGCCGCGTGCTGTGGCCGCTGCTCATGCCCACCACGCTCTTCGTGCTGATCAACGCGCTCATCAACGCCTTCCGCCTGGTCGACCACGTCGTAGTGATGACCCGCGGCGGCCCCGACAACGCCAGCACGCTGCTGCTCTTCTATATCTACCAGGTCGGCTTCGCCTTCTGGGACACGGCCTATGCCGCCACGCTGACCGTGGTGCTGCTTGCCGTGCTGGCGGCCACCGCCTGGATCAAGTTCAACTGGCTCGACCGCCGCACCCATTACCAATGAACCGCGCACTGGATACGCTGGCCGCCTGGCTGCTGGGCCTCTTGTGGATCGCGCCGCTGGCCTACGCCGCCTGGGCGGCGTTCCACCCGCCCGCCTACGCGACGCGCTTCGATCTGTTCGCGCCGCTCACGCTGGCGAATTTCGCACAGGCCTGGGCGTCGGCGCCGTTCGCCCAATACTTCGTCAACACCTTCACGCTGGTCACGATGGTGCTGGTCGCGCAGTTCGTGCTGGCGACGCTGGCGGCCTACGCCTTCGCGCGCTTCACCTTCCCCGGACGCGACCTGCTGTTCATGCTGGTGCTGCTGCAGCTCATGGTGATGCCCGACGTGCTCATCGTCGAGAACTACCGCAGCATGAGCGCGCTGGGCATCCGCGACACGGTGTTCGCCGTGGGACTGCCCTATTTCGCGTCGGCCTTCGGCATCTTCCTGCTGCGCCAGACCTTCAAGACCGTGCCACGCGAGCTGGAAGAGGCCGCGCGCATGGAAGGCGCCAGCGCGCTGCAGGTGTTGATGAAGGTGTACGTGCCGCTGGCCAAGCCCATGTACGTGGCCTATGGCCTGGTGTCGGTCAGCCACCACTGGAACAACTTCCTGTGGCCGCTCATCATCACGAACTCGGTGGAGTCGCGTCCGCTCACCGTGGGCCTGCAGGTGTTTTCGTCGACCGATCAGGGCATCGACTGGTCGATCATCACGGCGGCCACGCTCATCAGCGCGGCGCCGTTGCTGGTGGCGTTCCTGCTGTTCCAGCGCCAGTTCGTGCAGTCGTTCATGCGGGCGGGCATACGCTGAACGCCGCGCGTGGCGGTCAGTAACCCACCATCAGGCCGGGCAGGTCCACCGTGATGCGCGGACGCTCCAGCGCCCGTGCCACGTTCTCGGCGAACACGCGCGCGATCTCGGGTTCCGCCACCAGGCGCTCGTGGCCGTAGGCGTCGGCGATTCCCAGCACCTTGTCCAGCAGCAGCACCTTGCCGCTGGGACGCAGCGGCTCACAGCCGAGCTGCTCCCAGGTGTCGTCCAGCCACTGCCGCGCCTGCGCGGCGGAATCGTCGCCCGGCACAGTCTGCACCGTCAGGTCCAGGCTGCGGCGGGGATCGAAGATGACAGTGATCTGACTACGCATGTGTGCTCCTGTCCGATGCCGGTCGTGTGCCGGCACCTTATGGTTGGTAGAGGGCGTTACCAGGCCGAACTGCCTTCCCACATCACGTCCACCCCCGAAGCCTGCGACTTCCTGAGCAGGTCCAGCAGGGGAAAGGCGCGCTGGCCCAGCGCGACCGGCAGGGCGATGGGATGGACGGGCGGCTTGTCGTCATCGTCGTCGTCGTCCTCGTCCGCCAGGGGCGGCGCGGCCGCGATCGCCTTTTCCAGGCCCGCGATGGCGGCGGGCAGCTGGGCCACGGTGAAGACGCCGCGCTCGGGCGAGACACCAGGCGCCTTGCCGGCGGCCTGCAAGAGCGGCAGCGCGTGTTCCTCCAGCATGAGGACATCGCCGGCGGCCTTGGATTGGAAGGTGATAAGCATGAGGAAATCCCGAGTTCAGGCATGTTGCGCGCCAACTGGCGTGGCGAGCATCCACACTACCGCAAGCCGTCCGCCCTGCCAACCGGCGCCCGGCCCGCGCACTGGGCGGCAGGACATCGAATCAGGCTATCATCGTGGGATGCCCGCCTGGCGCGCCGCCGGCCTTCAGGCATGCGTCAGGCCCCGCCGGCGCCCTCCCGGCCGCGCCCACGGCCCTGACTCGGCCACGGCGCCAGGCGCCGGCCCCCCACTGGTCAATTTTTCGAATCCCGCTCCATGCTCCTCGAGCAACAAGAACTCCTCATCTCCCGCATCCAGGCCGCCGTGGCCGCCCTCCTGCCCGACGCGCAGGCCAACGTCCTGCTCGAGCGCCCCAAGGTGGCCGCGCATGGCGACCTCGCCACCAACGTCGCCATGCAACTGGCCAAGCCCGCCCGCCGCAATCCGCGCGAACTGGCCCAGGCGCTGGTCGATGCCCTGCAGGCCGACCCGCAGGCCGCCGCGCTGATCGCCAGCGCCGAACTGGCCGGCCCCGGCTTCATCAATTTCCGCCTCACGCCGGCCGCCCGCCAGGCCGTGCTGCCCGTCGTGTCGGCCCAGGGCGCGCAATACGGCCGCGCCGCCCGGCGCGACGCCAAGGTCCTGGTCGAGTTCGTGTCGGCCAACCCCACCGGTCCGCTGCACGTGGGCCACGCGCGGCAGGCCGCGCTGGGCGACGCGCTGTGCCGCCTGTTCGACGCCAGCGGCTTCGACGTGACGCGCGAGTTCTACTACAACGACGCCGGCAACCAGATCGAGAACCTGGCCATCAGCGTGCAGGCGCGCGCCCGCGGCCTGACGCCCGAGGCGCCCGAGTGGCCCGCCGACGGCTACCGCGGCGACTACATCGTCGACATCGCCAATGACTTCCGCGCCGGCAAGACCGTGCAGGCCTCCGACGCCGAGCCGGTCACGGCCAGCGGCGACATCGACAGCCTGGACGACATCCGGCGCTTCGCGGTCGCCTACCTGCGCCGCGAGCAGGACCTGGACCTGCAGGCCTTCGGCCTGAAGTTCGACAACTATTACCTGGAAAGCTCGCTCTACACCTCCGGCCGCGTCGAGCGCGCCGTGCAGAGCCTCGTCGCCAGCGGCCACACCTACGAGAACGAGGGCGCGCTGTGGCTGCGCACCACGGAACTCGGCACCGGCGACGACAAGGACCGCGTGATGCGCAAGTCCGAGGGCGGCTACACCTACTTCGTGCCGGACGTGGCCTATCACGTCGCCAAGTGGGAGCGCGGCTTCCACCACGCCATCAACATCCAGGGCAGCGACCACCACGGCACCGTGGCGCGCGTGCGCGCCGGCCTGCAGGCGCTGGACCTGGGCATCCCCAAGGACTATCCCAGCTACGTGCTGCACAAGATGGTCAAGGTCATGCGCGGCGGCGAGGAAGTGAAGATCTCCAAGCGCGCCGGCAGCTACGTCACGCTGCGCGACCTGGTCGAGTGGGTGGGCCGCGACGCGACGCGCTTCTTCCTGATCCAGCGCCGCGCCGACACGGAGTTCGTGTTCGACATCGACCTGGCGCTGTCGAAGAGCGAAGAGAACCCCGTCTACTACATCCAGTACGCGCATGCCCGCATCTGCTCGGTGATCGCCGGCGCCGAGGCCGACGCCCAGGCGGTGGCCCAGGCCGACATCGCGCCGCTGGTCGCCCCCACCGAGTTCGCGCTGCTGCAGCGCCTGGCCGAGTTCCCTGCCCTGGTGAACACCGCCGCGCAGGAACTGTCCCCGCACCTGGTGGCATTCTGGCTGCGTGACTGCGCCTCCGACTTCCACGCCTGGTACAACGCCGAGCGCGTGCGCGTGGACGACGAAGCCCTGAAGCTGGCGCGCCTGCGCCTGGCCGACGCCACCCGCCAGGTGCTGGCCAACGGCCTGGCGCTGCTGGGCGTGCAAGCCCCCGAGAGGATGTAACATCGATTCCCATGGCCAAGACGACCCGACGTTCCTCGCGCAAACAGAGCGGCGGCAGCACGCTGTACGGTGTGCTGGCCGGCCTGCTGGTGGGCCTGATCCTCGCGGCAGGCGTCGCGTTCTACGTGACCAAGGCGCCCATGCCTTTCGTGGACCGCGCCACCCGCGAATCTGCCCAGAGCACGCTGCCCGACCCGCGCAACGCCCCTGATCCCAACCGGGGCCTGTATGGCCGCGACAGCGCCGCGGGCACGCCCAGCACCGGCCCGACCGACACGGCCATCGCGCCGCTGCCCGGCGCCGGCACCGCCACGCCTCCGTCCGGCTCGCGTCCCGACGACCTGGGTGCACTGATCGCCACCCTGCCCAGCACCCCGCAAGCCACGCCCCCCGCGGCGCGGCCGCCTGCCAAGCCCGCCCCCGCGCAAGCCGCCTCGGGCGACAGCGTGTACTTCCTGCAGGTGGGCTCGTATCGCGTGCTGGAAGATGCCGAATCGCTGCGCGCGCGCATCCTGCTGCTGGGCCTGCCGGTCCAGGTGCAGCGCGCCGAGGTCAACGGCCTGCAGGTCAACCGGGTGCGCGTGGGTCCCTACGCCCGCCTGGACGACATGAACCGCACCCGGGCACGCCTGGGCGAGGAAAAGATCGAATCCGCGGTGGTGCGCCAATGAACGTTGCGCCAATAAGCCCCCCGCAAAAATGAACTTGTCCGGCCCTCGCGGGTCAGATCCGCTTTCACCGGTTTTCATTCCAGGAATCGCACGCATCATGCAAACCCTGTTCTCCCGCCTGCTGGCGGCCGCCTCGTTCGTCGCCGCCGCTGCCTTCGCGCCCGTGTCGCTCGCGCAAACCTCCAACTTCATCGAGCTCAATCCGCCGCAGTCGACGGATGCCGGCGACAAGACCGAAGTCCTGGAGTTCTTCGCGTACTCGTGCCCGCATTGCAACGTGCTCGAGCCCATGGTCGAAACCTGGTCGAAGCAGTTGCCCGCCAACGCCGTGCTGACCCGCGTGCCGGTGGCCTTCAACGCCGGCATGAAGCCGCAGCAGCAGCTGTATTACACGCTGGAAGCGCTGGGCCGCCTGGACCTGCACCCCAAGGTCTTCGCCGCCATCCACAAGGATCGCAAGCGCCTGGTCACCAAGCAGAACATCGTCGACTGGGCCGCCGACCAGGGCCTGGATCGCGCCAAGTTCGAAAGCGCCTACGACTCCTTCGGCGTCTCGTCGAAGGCCCAGCGCGCCGACCAGCTGACCCGCAACTACCGCATCGAAGGCACGCCTTCCATCGCCGTGGGCGGCCGCTACGTCACGTCGCCCTCGCAGGCCGGCGGCTACCGCGAAACCATCACCGTCGCAGACGGGCTGGTGAAGCGCCTGGCTGGCCAATAAGCCAGGCCTGCCCCACGAAAAATCCCCGCTGCGTGCGGGGATTTTTCTTTGGCGGCAAGGCGCATGCCTTGCCACGCCTTGCCGCTCAGCCAGCGGCCTGGTCCAGCGCCTGCGCCAGGTCGGCAACCAGGTCATCCACGGCTTCCAGGCCCACGTGCAGGCGCACGACCGTCAGGCCGCGCGCGGCCTGTGCATAGGCGTGCGGCGCCAGGCCGTCGGGCTCGACCCACTGCACCAGGCTTTCATAGCCGCCCCACGAGAAGCCGATGCCGAAGAGCCGCAGGGCATCGACGAAGCGGCGGCCCGCGGCACGGTCCAGTTTCAGCGACACGCTGAGCATGCCGTTGGAGCCCGTGCAATCGCGCTGCCACAACGCATGGCCCGCGTCCTGCGGCCAGGCGGGGTGATAGATGCTGGCCGTCTCCGGACGGCTGGCCAGGAACTCGCACACGCGCAACGCGCTGCGGGCGTGCTCGGCCATGCGCACGGGCAGGGTGCGCACGCCGCGCAGGGCCAGCCAGGCATCGTCCGCGCCCAGCGCGTAGCCCAGCGCGTACTGCATGGCGCCCAGGCGCTGGCCCATCGCCAGGTCGCGCGACACGACCGCGCCCAGCATCAGGTCGGAGTGCCCGGCCACGTATTTCGTGCCCGCCACCACCGACACGTCCGCGCCCAGCGCCAGCGGCTGGTAGATATAGCCCGAGCCCCAGGTGTTGTCGACGACCAGCGGCACGCCCTTCGCTTTCGCCACCTGGGCCAGCGCCGGGATGTCGGTCATCTGCAGCAGCAGCGAGCCGGGCGACTCGGCATAGACCAGCTTCGTGTCGGGACGCAGCTTCGCGGCCAGGTCGTCGGGCCGGGTCGGGTCGAAGTATTCCAGCGTCATGCCCAGTTTCTTGAGCAGCGTGTCATCCAGGTGGCGCAGCGGGCCATAGACGTTGTCGGCCACCAGGGCGTGGTCGCCCGCGCCCATCAGGCCCAGGAAGGCCAGCGTGATGGCCGCCAGTCCCGATGGCGCCAGTACGGTGTGCGCGCCGCCTTCGAGCTGCGTGAACACGTCTTCCAGGGCGCGGTGCGTGTCCATGCCCGAGCGGCCATAGGTGATGGCGCGTTCACCCGCGCGGCGGCGCTGATAGGCGCGGTCCAGGGCCGCCAGGTCGGCGAAGCGCACGGTGCTGCTGCGCTTGGGCGGCAGGCCCACGGCGGCCGTGCCGGTCTCGGGGTCGAAGGGATCGCTGCCGGTATGTTGCAGGCGGGTCTGGAGGCTGAGGGTATCGGGTCGCTTCACGCTGTCGGTCTGTCTTCATCAAGGCGGGAGCCCCGACGATAACCGGGCGCGCGCCGGCGCGAAAGCGCCCGGGTGCCGGGCTTCGGATATATCGACCTGCCGGCGTGCGCCTCAGCCTTGCACCGCCTCTGCCTCGCTCTCGTCCGGCAGCTGGGCGGGCGGACGCACGCGGTAGCGCACGATGCCATCGCTGCCGGTGTCGCGCACCAGGCGGCCCTCGTGGAACAGGGCCTGCAGATGCGCCAGCGCCTCGCCCATGGCGAAGGTGAGCTGGTGCAGGTCCAGCTTGCGCTTGAACAGCACGGGCACGATGTCGGCAGCCGAGCACGGCTGGGCATCGCAGGCCTCCATCACCTCCTGCAGGCGCTCGGCGTGGTGATGCCGCTGCTGCGCGATGCGTTCGTGCAGGCCCTTGAAGGGACGGCCGTGCGAGGGCAGCACCAGCGTGTCCTCGGGCACGTCGTCGTAGCCCGCCAGCGAACTCAGGTACAGGCGCAGCGGATCGGCGTCGGGTTCGCTGTCGAAGACGCTGACATTGGTGGAGATGCGCGGCAGGACCATGTCGCCCGAGATCAGCGTCTGCAGCGCCGGGCTGTAGAGCGAGATGTGTTCGGGCGCATGGCCGTAGCCCACGATGAGCCGCCAGTCATGGCGGCCGATGCGCAGCCAGTCGCCGTGCACCAGGCGATGGAAGGTGCTGGGCATGCCGGGCACCAGCCCGCGGTAATAGCCCGAGCGCTCGCGGATCTGCGCCTGTGCCTCGGGGTCGACCAGGCCGTGGCGGCCGAAGTGGGCCACCGCGGTGTCGCCGCCGGTGCCTTCGCCCTGCGGGCCTTCCTGCGACCAGAGCCGCGCCAGCACGTAGTCGGTCATGCTCATGAAGAGCGGCACCTTCCACTTGGCGCACAGCCACTGGGCCAGGCCCACGTGGTCGGGGTGCATGTGCGTCACGATGACGCGCAGCACCGGCAGGCCGTGCAGGCAGTGGGTGAAGACGTCTTCCCAGAGCGCGCGGATTTCCTCGCGGGCGATGCCGCAATCCACGATGGCCCAGCCCTGCCGGCCTTCGTATTCATCGCGGATCAGCCAGACGTTGACGTGATCCAGCACGAAAGGCAGCGGCATGCGCACCCAGTACACGCCCTCCGCGGCCTCCAGCGCCCGGCCAGGCTCGGGCTGCAAGTCATTCCACGGGTAGACCAGCTTCTGCTCATCAGGGTTCATGCGTTGCGCTCCGAGCTTGACGACAGGGTTCCAGGCATTCTAATTTACGTTTACGTAAACTGCCAATCGGCACCCGCGCCCCGCTCCGGGTGCCCAGCCTGCCCCGCTTATGCCGACCTCCCGCTGGACCATTTCCGACCTGGCGCAGGAATTCTCCATCACGCCGCGCACGATCCGGTTCTACGAGGACCAGGGCATCGTGAGCCCGGCCCGTGAAGGCCGCCAGCGCGTCTATGCCGCCCGCGACCGCGCCCGCCTGAAGCTGGCGCTGCGCGGCAAGCGGCTGGGCCTGCAACTGTCCGACATCCGCGCGCTCATCGACATGTACGACGGGCCCGGCACCACCGAACCGCAATTGCGCAGCTACCTGTCCGTGCTCAACCGCCACCGGGAATCGCTGTCCCGGCAGCGCGAGGACATCGACGAGACGCTGGCCGAGATCGCCGAACAGGAGCGCCAGTGCCTGGCGCTCCTGGATGGACGCTGACCCGGGACGCACCGAGACAGGCCGCGCCCGCCCCACTGATCACACGCGATGGAGACAACCATGGATCTACCCGGCCTGGACTTCAACCTGGGCGAAGACGTCGAGATGCTGCGCGCCTCCCTGCGCGATTTCGCGGATGCGGAGATCGCGCCGCGCGCCGCGCGGATCGATGCCGACGACCAGTTCCCCGCCGATCTGTGGCGAAAATTCGGCGACCTGGGCCTGCTGGGCGTGACGGTGAAGGAGGAGTACGGCGGCGCCGACATGGGCTACGTGGCCCACATGGTGGCCATGGAGGAAATCTCGCGCGCCAGCGCCTCGGTGGGCCTGTCCTACGGCGCGCACTCGAACCTGTGCGTGAACCAGATCCACCGCAACGGCACCGACGCGCAGAAGCGCAGGTACCTGCCCAAGCTGATCTCGGGCGAACACGTGGGCGCGCTGGCCATGAGCGAACCCGGCGCGGGCTCGGATGTCGTCAGCATGCGCCTGCAGGCCAGGAAACACGGCGACCGCTATGTGCTGAACGGCACGAAGATGTGGATCACCAACGGCCCGGACGCCGACACGCTGGTCGTCTACGCCAAGACCGACCCCGAGGCGCACCAGCGCGGCATCACCGCCTTCATCGTCGAGAAGGGCTACAAGGGCTTCTCGGTGGCCCAGAAGCTCGACAAGCTGGGCATGCGCGGCAGCCACACCGGTGAGCTCGTCTTCCAGGACTGCGAGGTGCCGGAAGAGAACATCCTGGGCGAGCTCAACGGCGGCGCGCGCGTGCTGATGAGCGGCCTGGACTATGAACGCGCCGTGCTGGCAGGCGGCCCGCTGGGCATCATGCAGGGCGTCATGGACATCGTGGTGCCCTACATCCACGAGCGCAAGCAGTTCGGCCAGGCCATCGGCGAATTCCAGCTCATCCAGGGCAAGGTGGCCGATCTGTACACCACGCTGCAAGCCAGCCGCGCCTTCTGCTATGCGGTGGGCAAGAACCTGGACGCCCTGGGCGCCGAGCACGCCCGGCGCGTGCGCAAGGACTGCGCCGCCGTCATCCTGTATTGCGCGGAGAAAGCCACCTGGATGGCCGGCGAAGGCATCCAGATCCTGGGCGGCAACGGCTACATCAACGAGTATCCGGTGGGCCGCCTGTGGCGCGACGCCAAGCTCTACGAGATCGGCGCGGGCACCAGCGAGATCCGCCGCATGCTGATCGGCCGCGAACTCTTCAACGAGACCGCCTGAGCCCCGCCATGAGCAAGAATGGCGACCTGCTGCGCATCGAACCCGTGCCGCCCGCGGCAGCCGGGCCGGGCGAGGTCGCCGCGCAGATCCTGGCCGGCTTCGACCGCCACTACGCGCTGTTCCGCTACAGCGCGCAGCGCGCCAAGTCGCTGTTCGAGTCGGGCGAGTGGCAGGGCATGCAGCAGCTGTCGCGCGAGCGCATCGAGTACTACGACATGCGCGTGCGCGAATGCGCGGCGAAGGTGGGGCAGACCTTGCGCCGCGCACCGGCGCGCCACGACGAGACACGCACGGCAACGCACGAGGCGCCGCTGCGCATGGACGGCGCGGAAGCCGCCTACTGGCAGGCGGTGAAGCAGGCCTATGCCGCGCAGCTGATCGGCCACCGCCAGCCCGAGTGCGCCGAGACCTTCTTCAATTCGGTGTCTTGCCGGGTGCTGCACCGCGACTACTTCCACAACGACTTCCTGTTCGTGCGCCCGCACGCCGCCACCGATTACCTGGACAGCGCGCTGCCCGCCTACCGCGTGTACTACCCGGCCAGCGAAGGCCTGCGCCGCAGCCTCGTGCGCATGCTGGCCGACTTCGGCCTGGCCGCCCCCTTCGCCGACCTGCCACGCGACGCGGGCAGGCTGGCGCGCGCGGCGCTGTCGGCCCTGCAGGAACAGTTGCCGCGTGGCGTGGGTCCGCGCCTGGCGGCCGACTGCCAGGTGCACGTGCTGGGCACGCTCTTCTTCCGCAACAAGGGCGCCTATGTCGTCGGACGGCTCATCAACCACGGCAAGCTGCATCCGTTCTCCATCGCGTTGCTGCGCGACCCGGCAGGCCGTATCCAGCCCGACGCGCTGCTCTTCACCGAGGACGACCTGAGCCGTCTCTTCAGCTTCACCCGTGCCTATTTCCTGGTGGACATGGAAACCCCGTCCATCACCGTGCGCTTCCTGTCGACGCTGCTGCCGCGCAAGCCCCAGGCCGAGCTCTACACCATGATCGGCCTGCAGAAGCAGGGCAAGACGCTGTTCTACCGTGACTTCCTGGAACACCTGGCGCACTCGCACGACCGCTTCGACATCGCCCCCGGCATCCGGGGCATGGTGATGTGCGTCTTCACGCTGCCCTCGTATCCCTATGTCTTCAAGCTGATCCGCGACCGCAGCGCCAAGCGCCACATGGACCCCGCGACGGTGCGGCGCAAGTACCAGATGGTGAAGCTGCACGACCGCGCGGGCCGCATGGCCGACACCTGGGAGTACTCGCAGGTGGCGCTGCCGCGCGCGCGCTTCGCGCCAGGCCTGCTGGAGGAGCTGCGCGGCACCGCGCCCAGCCTGATCGAGGCAGACGGCGACAGCATCGTGCTGCGCCACGTCTACATCGAGCGGCGCATGACGCCCTTGAACCTGTACCTGCAGCAGGCGCCGGGCGCCCTGCGCGACGCCGCCGTGCGCGACTATGGCCAGGCCATCCGCGACATCGCCGCCGCCGGCCTCTTTCCCGGCGACATGCTCTACAAGAATTTCGGCGTCACGCGCCTGGGGCGGGTGGTCTTCTATGACTACGACGAAATCCAGCGCATGACCGAGATCAACTTCCGCGCCATTCCCCCCGCGCCGGACGACGAGGCGGAAATGTCATCCGAACCGTGGTATCCAGTGGGAGAGAACGACGTGTTCCCCGAGGAGTTCGGCCAGTTCCTGCTGGGCCAGCCGCGGGTGCGCACGGTGTTCATGGCGCACCATGCGGCGCTGCTCGACCCCGCATGGTGGCAAGCCTGCCGCGACCGTGTCGCGCGCGGCGGGGTGGCCGATGTTTTCCCTTACGATACCCACAGGCGCCTGCCAGGACCGTCACCGACGGCACCCACCGGCGCGCTGCAAACCGATCAACCTGGAGCGCAACATGTCTGATCCCGTCGTCATCGTTTCCGTCGCCCGCACGCCCATGGGCGGCATGCTGGGCAGCCTGTCCGGCCTGGCCGCCCACGAGCTGGGCTCGGTCGTCATCAAGGCCGCCGTCGAACGCGCCGGCATCCAGCCCAACCAAGTCAACGAAGTCATCATGGGCAACGTCCTGCAGGCCGGCCAAGGCCAGGCGCCGGCCCGCCAGGCCGCCCTGGGCGCGGGCCTGCCGCTGGGCGTGGCGTGCACCACCATCCACAAGGTCTGCGGCTCGGGCCTGAAGGCCGCGATGTTCGGCCACGACCTGCTGGCCGCCGGCAGCGCCGACGTCGTCGTCACGGGCGGCCAGGAAAGCATGAGCAACGCCCCCTACCTGCTGCTGCGCGGCCGCCAGGGCTATCGCTACGGCCACTCCACCGTCTATGACCACATGGCGCTGGACGGCCTGGAAGACGCCTACGACCGCGGCAAGGCCATGGGCGTTTTCGCCGAGGATTGCGCCGCCAAGTACAGCTTCACGCGCGAGCAGCAGGACGAATTCACGCTGGAATCGCTGCGCCGCGCGCGCGCCGCCATCGAGGCCGGCGACTTCAAGTGGGAAATCGCGCCGGTCACCGTGGCCGGCCGCAAGGGCGACACGGTCGTCGATACCGACGAAGCGCCGCTGAAGGCGATGCCCGAGAAGATCCCCACGCTGAAACCCGCCTTCAAGAAGGACGGCACCGTCACGGCCGCCACCTCGTCGTCGATCTCCGACGGCGCCGCCGCCGCCGTGCTGATGCGCGCGTCCACCGCGCAGAAGCTGGGTGTGACGCCCATCGCGCGCATCGTCGCGCACAGCCAGCATTCGCAAGAGCCTGCATGGTTCACCACCGCCCCCGTGGGCGCGCTGAAGACCCTGTTCGCCAAGACCGGCTGGCAGCCCGAGGACGTCGATCTCTATGAGATCAACGAAGCCTTCGCCGTGGTGGCCATGGCCGCCATGACGGACTTCAAGCTGCCGCACGACAAGGTGAACATCCACGGCGGCGCCACCGCGCTCGGCCACCCCATCGGCGCCTCGGGCGCGCGCCTGCTGACCACGCTGGTGGGCGGCCTGCGCAAGACCGGCGGCAAGCGCGGCGTGGCCACGCTGTGCATCGGCGGCGGCGAAGCCGTCGCGATGGCAATAGAAATGCTGTAAAGAAGAGACGAGGCCACGCCGAGACGCTGGTTCGGCTCGCAGGCAAGGAGCGAGCATCAAGAAACCAGCGCTACGGCTGTCGGGCTGTTACCCCGGGAGGCAGCGGAGCCGGCTTTGCCGGTCCGCCAGCCTCGCCCCCTTGAGGGGGAGGCGCGAAGCGCCTCGGGGGTGGGACTATCCTCTGGTGGAAGAGACACATGCCCGCAATCGAATCCCGCATCAATCCGCGCGCGCCTGATTTCGCGGCCAATGCGCAAGCCATGCAGGCGCAGGTGGACGCGCTGCGCGCGCAGTTGGCGCGCACCGCGCAGGGCGGCAGCGAAGAAGCGCGCGCCAAGCACGTGGCGCGGGGCAAGCTGTTGCCGCGCGAGCGCGTCGAGGCGCTCATCGACCCCGACAGTCCGTTCCTGGAACTGTCGCCGATGGCGGCGCACGGCCTGTACGACGGCGAGGCGCCGGGCGCGGGGCTCATCACCGGCATCGGCCGCGTGGCCGGCACGCAATGCATGATCGTGTGCAACGACGCCACGGTCAAAGGCGGCACCTATTACCCCGCCACGGTCAAGAAGCACCTGCGCGCGCAGGAGATCGCTGCCGAGAACCGCCTGCCCTGCCTGTACCTGGTGGATTCGGGCGGCGCCAACCTGCCACGCCAGGACGAGGTGTTCCCCGACCGCGATCACTTCGGCCGCATTTTCTACAACCAGGCCAACATGTCGGCGGCCGGCATCGCGCAGATCGCCGTGGTCATGGGCTCGTGCACCGCGGGCGGCGCCTATGTGCCCGCCATGAGCGACGAGTCCATCATCGTGCGCAACCAGGGCACGATCTTCCTGGGCGGCCCCCCGCTGGTGAAGGCCGCCACGGGCGAGGTCGTCAGCGTGGAAGACCTGGGCGGCGGCGACGTGCACACGCGCCTGTCCGGCGTGGCCGACCACCTGGCCGCGAACGACCTGCATGCGCTGCGCCTGGCGCGCGATGCGGTGGCGCGCCTGAACCTGCAGCCGCCCCAACAGCCCCCGCTGACGCCCGTGCGCGCGCCGCGCTACGACCCGTCGGAACTGGGCGGCATCATTCCCGTGGACACGCGCAAGCCCTATGACGTACGCGAGGTCATCGCGCGTATCGTGGACGGCTCGGACTTCGACGAGTTCAAGGCGCGCTACGGCACCACGCTGGTCACGGGCTTCGCGCACATCCACGGCATGCCCGTGGGCATCGTGGCCAACAACGGCGTGCTGTTCTCCGAGTCCGCGCAGAAAGGCGCGCACTTCATCGAGCTGTGCGCGCAGCGCAAGATTCCGCTGGTGTTCCTGCAGAACATCACGGGCTTCATGGTGGGCCGCAAGGCCGAGAACGAAGGCATCGCGCGCCACGGCGCCAAGATGGTCACCGCCGTGGCCACGGCCGCGGTCCCGAAGTTCACGGTCATCATCGGCGGCTCGTTCGGCGCGGGCAACTACGGCATGTGCGGGCGCGCCTATTCGCCGCGCCTGCTCTTCATGTGGCCCAACGCCCGCATCTCGGTGATGGGCGGCGAGCAGGCCGCCAGCGTGCTGGCCACCGTGCGCCGCGATGCGCTGGAGGCGCGCGGCGGCCACTGGAGCGCCAACGACGAGGACGCCTTCAAGCGCCCGATCCGCGAGCAATACGAGCGCGAGGGCCATCCCTATTACGCCACCGGACGGCTGTGGGACGACGGCATCATCGCGCCGGCCGACACGCGCCGCGTGCTGGGGCTGGCGCTGGCCGTCGCCCGCAACACCCCCGTCGACGACACACGCTTCGGCGTGTTCCGGATGTAGGCCGACACGCCATCACCGCCCGCCCCACCAGGAGCTCCGCTGTGTTCGACACCCTGCTCATTGCCAATCGCGGCGAGATCGCCTGCCGCGTCGCCGCCACCGCCCGCCGCCTGGGCATCCGCACCGTGGCGGTGTACTCCGATGCCGATGCCGACGCCCGCCATGTCGCCGCCTGCGACACGGCCGTGCGCATCGGCGAAGCCGAGCCGCGCGCCAGCTACCTGCGCGCCGACGCCATCCTGGCGGCCGCGCAGGCCACCGGCGCGCAGGCCATCCACCCCGGCTACGGCTTCCTGTCCGAGAACGAAGCCTTCGCGCAGGCCTGCCAGGCCGCCGGCATTGTCTTCGTGGGCCCGCCCATCGACGCCATTGCCGCGATGGGCAGCAAGTCCGCCGCCAAGGCGCTGATGGAGAAGGCCGGCGTGCCGCTGGTGCCCGGCTACCACGGCGACAGGCAGGACGCGGACTTCCTGCGCCAGCAGGCCGACGCCATCGGCTATCCCGTCCTCATCAAGGCCAGCGCGGGCGGCGGCGGCAAGGGCATGCGCGTGGTCGAATCCAGCGCGGACTTCGCCGCGGCCCTGGCCTCGTGCCAGCGCGAGGCTGGCGCCAGTTTCGGCGACGACCGCGTGCTGATCGAACGCTATCTGCAGAAGCCGCGGCACATCGAGATCCAGGTGTTCGCCGACACGCACGGCGAGTGCGTCCATCTCTTCGAGCGCGACTGCTCGGTGCAGCGCCGCCACCAGAAGGTCATCGAGGAGGCGCCGGCGCCCGGCATGACGCCGGAGCGGCGCGCGGCCATGGGCGAGGCCGCGATCGCGGCGGCGCGCGCCGTGGGCTACGTCGGCGCGGGCACGGTGGAATTCATTGCCGAGCCTGACGGCCGCTTCTACTTCATGGAGATGAACACGCGGCTGCAGGTGGAGCATCCCGTCACCGAGATGATCACCGGCCTGGACCTGGTGGAGTGGCAGCTGCGCGTGGCGGCGGGCGAGCCGCTGCCGCTCGTGCAAAAGCAGCTGTGGATACAAGGCCATGCCATCGAGGCGCGGCTGTATGCCGAGAACCCCGAGAAGGGCTTCCTGCCCTCCATCGGCACGCTCAGCCACCTGACGCTGCCGCCGCACGCGGCCTTCGTGAACGCCGACGTGCGCGTCGACGGCGGCGTGCGCGCAGGCGACACGATCTCGCCCTATTACGACCCGATGATCGCCAAGCTCATCGTGCGCGGCGACACGCGCGACCAGGCGCGCCGCCGCATGCTGGCCGCGCTGGCGCAGACGCAGGCCATCGGCGTGCAGACCAATGCCGCCTTCCTGGCACGCCTGATGGCCGACGAGGCCTTCGCCGCCGCCGACCTGGACACCGGTCTCATCGAACGCCGCCGCGCGACGCTGTTGCCGCCCCCGGCCCCGCCCGATGCCGCGACCCTGGCGCTGGCCACCGCTGCCGTGCTCGCCAGGGAAACGGCGGATGCCGCCACGCAGGACGATCCGTGGCGCGCGCGCGATGGCTGGCGCATCGGCGGCGCAAGACCGCGCACGCTGGCGTTCCGCGTCGATGACACCGAGACGCGCGCGGTGCTTACCCGGCATGCGCTCGGGGCCGGCACAGACACATTGGACACCGGCGACACCCACGCCGCGCAGGCCTATTCCTGGCAAGCCGAGCACCAGGCGGACGGCAGCCTGGCGCTGCGGGTCAGGCTGGGCGCGCAGACCTTGGCTGCCCAGGCGGTGTGGACCGGCGACACCCTGCATTTGCATGGGCCCGACCGGCGCGCCACGCTCCAGCTGCACGATCCCCTCGCGCATGCGGGCGACGATGACCAGGACCATGGCGGCGGCTTGGCCGCGCCGATGCCGGGCAAGATCATCTCGGTGGCGATAAAGGCCGGCGACGCGGTCAAGCCCGGCCAGGCCCTGGTGGTAATGGAAGCCATGAAGATGGAGCACACCATCACCGCGCCCGAGGCGGGCGTAGTCAGCGAGGTCTTCTACACGGCGGGTGACCAGGTGTCGGAAGGCGCCCCCTTGCTGGCGCTGGAGACCATCCAGGCAGCGGCGGCACCAGGCTGAATGGAGATGCCGCCGTGACGGCATGAGCAGGCACCCTGAAAAAAGGCGGCCCAGTCGTGTGAACTTGAACTGACCCCCGAAAGTTGGACGAAATCCAATCTTAGGGGGTTTTTGCATGGCGAAGTACGACGAGCGTTTCAAGCTCAAGGTAGTGAAGGAGTATCTGTCAGGATCGGGGGGATCGAAGACGGTGGGCGCCAGGCACGGTCTTGGTCACGCCACAGTCAGGCGGTGGGTAAGTAGCTATCGAGAGCACGGGGTGTGCGGCCTGCGTCGCAAGGGCGCGAGCTACGACGCGGCATTCAAGCTGCAGGTGCTCAATCGGATGTGGCGTGAGGGGTGGTCTCTGACGCAGACTGCGGCAGCATTTGATATTCGCTCGGCGAGCCACATTGGTAGGTGGGAGCGTCAGTATCATGAGGGTGGAAATGAAGCCCTTGAGCGCCGTCGGCGCGGATGCAGAGCCATGTCAGATCAGTCAGTAAAACCGTCAGGGCCCACAGCCCCAGAGCAGAAAACCCTTGAGGAGGTGCTCAAGGAAAACGAGTACCTCCGAGCGGAGAACGCCTACCTAAAAAAGCTCGATGCCTTGATCCAGCAAAAGAGGGCGGCAGCGCAGAAAAAGCGCAGTTGATCGCTGGGTTGAGGCAAGAGCATCGCGTAGGTGTGCTGCTGGCAGTCGCAGGGCTCTCGCGCAGCACGTTCTACTACCACTTGAAGGCGCGGGGCGTGGCAGACAAGTCTGCGGGGCTCAAGGCCAAGATCAGTGCCGTCTATGCGCGCCACAAGGGCCGCTACGGCTACCGACGCATCACTGCCGCGCTACGCCAGGCTGGCCAGTGCGTGAACCACAAGACGGTGCAGAAGCTGATGCGGGTGCTGGGTCTGAAGTCCTTGGTGCGCCCGAAGAAGTATCGCTCGTACCGGGGTGAGGTGGGCCGCGTGGCGCCGAACGTGCTGGCACGCCAGTTCGAGGCCGACCGTCCGAACCAGAAGTGGGTCACCGACGTGACGGAGTTCAACGTGCGCGGCCAGAAGCTGTATCTGTCGCCGGTGATGGACCTGTACAACGGTGAGATCGTGGCCTACGAGACCAGCGAGCGTCCGTTGTTCGGGCTGGTGGGCAACATGCTCAAGAAGGCGATGCGCCGCCTGTCGCCGGGCGACCAACCGCTGCTGCACTCGGACCAGGGCTGGCAGTACCAGCAGCCCAGCTACCGGCGCATGCTGGCCGATCGTGGCCTCACGCAAAGCATGTCGCGCAAGGGCAACTGCCTGGACAACGCCGCCATGGAGAGCTGGTTCGCCACGCTCAAGACCGAGTGCTTCTACCTGAACCGCTACGACAGCATCGACCAGCTACAGAAAGCCATCGGCCAGTTCATCCACTACTACAACCACCAGCGTATCCGGCTCAAACTAAAAGGCCTGAGCCCGGTGCAATACCGAACTCAGGCCTTGGCCGCCTGACCTTTTAAACTGTCCAACTTCTGGGGGTCAGTTCAACTGGCCGCCTTTTTTTGCGCATCGCTCCCTGCTTAACGGCGCAGGCCGGCGACGACGTCGTCCAACATGTCCAGCATCAGGACGACTTCATCGGCGCTGACGTTCAGCGCGGGCATGAAGCGCAGCAGGTTGGGACGCGGCGCGTTCAGCAGCAGGCCTTCCGGCGCCAGCGCGCGGGCGCGCTCGACGATGGCGGGGCCTTCGTCGCGCTTGAGCTTCAGCGCGCGCAGCAGGCCCAGGCCACGCTCGCCTTCCATGTCCCACTTTTCCGACAGCGCCAGCAGACCATCGCGCAGCTGGTCGGCGCGCTCGCGCACCGACGCCAGGAAGCCATGCGAGGCCAGCGCATCGAAGACGGCCACGCCAGCGGCCGTCATGAGCGGGTTGCCGTTGTAGGTGCCGCCCTGGTCGCCGTGGTTGAAGACGCAGACTTCCTCGCGCGCCAGCAGGGCGGCCAGCGGCACGCCGCCGCCGATGCCCTTGCCAAGCGTCATGATGTCGGGCTCGATGCCGTAGTGCTGATAGGCGAACATCGTGCCGGTGCGGCCCATGCCGGTCTGCACCTCGTCGACGATGAGCAGCAGGCCCCGCTCGGCCGTCAGCGCGCGCAGGCCCTGCATGAATTCAACCGAGGCGGGAATGACGCCGGCCTCGCCCTGCACGGGCTCGAGCATGACCGCCACGGTCTGGTCGTCGATGAGCGCGCGCACCGAATCCAGGTCGTTCAGCTCGGCCTTGGGGAAGCCATCGACCTGCGGCGCGAACAGCGTATCCCAGCCCGGCTTGCCCGACGCCGACATGGTGGCCAGCGTGCGGCCGTGGAAACCATGGTTGAACGTGATGATCCTGTAGGCGCCGTTACGGTACTTCTGGCCGTACTTGCGTGCCAGCTTGATCGCGCCCTCATTGGCTTCCGCGCCGCTGTTGGCGAAGAAGACCTGGTCGAAGCACGATGCGCCGGTCAGGCGCAGGGCGAGCTCGATGGACGGCACGTTATAGAAGGCAGGCGAGGGATTGACCAGCGTGGAAGCCTGGTCCGCCACCGCCTGGGCCACCGGCGCCGGGCTGTGGCCCAGGCAGTTGACCGCCCAGCCTTGCACGAAATCCAGGTAACGCTTGCCCGCCTCGTCCACCAGCCAGCTGCCATGGCCTCGCACGAACACGATGTCGGGGCGTTGCGTGATTTCCATCAGGGACTGGACGTGAAATAGCTGCGACATGGCGCTTCCGGCGAGTAGGGGTGACCCGTGAGGGTGATCTGGAAAACGCATAGTATGCCGCAGCACGCCGGCATCTCCCCTCACATTTGCGAGGAATCTTCGCCCAGCATGTCCGCCAGCGACAAGGCCAGCACCTTGGTGGCCCGGTAGAGGTCGTTCAGGCGCAGGTTTTCGTCGCTGTTGTGCCCCCTCGCCTCGAGGATGGTGCGGGGGCCGGCACCGTAGAGAACGGTGGGAATGCCCCGCGCGGCATAGTGGCGCGCGTCGGTGAACAGGGGCAAGCCCTGGACCGGGATATCCGTGCCGAACTGGGCCCGGGCATGGCGTTGCAACGGCTCGGTCAGCGTTTCCACGCCGGGCAGCGGCGCCAGCGGCTGCGCCAGCAACAGGCGGCGCACGCTGGCCGAGGTGCCGGCACAGGGCGCAATGGCCTCGGCGATCAGGCGGCGCAGTTCGCCTTCGACGTCCTGGCCCGCTTCCTCCGGAATCATGCGCCGATCCACGCGGAAAACGACCAGATCCGGCACGACGTTGGTGTTGATGCCGCCGCGGATCGTGCCCACCGTCAAGGAAGGGGTGTCGATGCCGGGCGAGGCCGAATGGCGCTGGGCGAGCTGGTCGCGATAGGCGTACAGCGCGGTCAGGATACGGTTGGCCGCCTCGAGCGCGTCGGCGCCGCTGCGCGGCACGGCGGCGTGGGCCTGCTTGCCCCGTACCGTGACTTCGATCTGCAGGCAGCCGTTGTGCGCCGTGGTGACGGCATAGGAAAAGCCGGCACAGATGGCGAGGTCGGGTTTGACGAAGTCGTTGGCCAACAGCCACTTGGGCCCGATCTCGCCGCGGGCTTCCTCGTCATAGGTGAAATGCAGTTCGATGCGGCCGCGCAGGCGCAGCCCCTGGCGCTCGGCCTCTTTCAGGGCCAGCAGCGCCCAGGTGTAGGCGGCGATATCCGATTTCGACACCGCGACGCCGCGTCCGTACATGACCGGACCGTGCTCGGGGTCTTCCTCGATGCGCGCGGCATACGGGTCGCGCCGCCAGCCCAGCCCGGGCGGCACCGCGTCGCCGTGGGCGTTCAGGGCCACCACCCGGCCGCCGGCGCCGAAAGCCTGGCGCACCACCAGGTTGGTGGCCGAGATCATGCCGTTGGCGCGCACTTCGTCGGCCGGCACGCTGAAGGCTTCAACGGGCAGGTCGAGCGTGGAAAGCAGGGATTGCAGGCGCTGGCCGTGGCTGGCGCAGTTGCCAGGCGGGTTGTCAGAAGGCACCCGCACGAGTTCGCGCAGGAAATCGACTTGCCGCTCTTGCTGCTGGTCCAGGTACTGGCCCAGCGCCACGGCACGTTCAGCAGGAAGTAGAGCAGCCACCGGAACTAGCGATTCGAGGTTGCGGACATGGGGCCAATGTATTGCATGCTGCACCGCAGCGCAATGCCTGCCCCGGGCCGGTGCGGCGGCGTCTCCAGGGGGATTCCGAAGGTCGGAAATCCGCGTGATGCGCGGCTGCGACGAAACCCGCGCCCGTGTTGCCCGGGGGGGTAAATCAGCGTAGAGTAAACTCACGTTCGAAGCCGTCGGTTTCGGTAAGGGCCGGTGGCGTAACGGGGCAACCTGCGCTGCAATATGTACGACATTCTGGTTTACCTGTTCGAAAACTACTACACGCCTCAGGCCTGCCCCACGGCAGATGTCCTGACGAGGCGCTTGGTGGCTGCTGGCTTCGAGCACGAGGACATCGACGATGCCCTCGGATGGCTCTACGGCCTGGCCGAGACGACCGAGCGCTGCGTCGACCTGGCCCACGCACCCAGCACGGGCACGCGCATCTACACAGACTCCGAATACAACCAGATGGGCTCAGAGGCCATCGGCTTCGTCGCCTTCCTGGAATCCGCCGGCGTGCTGCCCGCCGCCCTGCGCGAGATCGTGCTCGACCGCGCCATGGCGCTGAACGAATCGCCCCTGTCGCTGGAAAAGCTCAAGATCATCGCGCTGATGGTGCTCTGGAGCCAGGAAGCCGAAATCGACAACCTCGTCCTCGAGGAACTGCTCGACGACGAGGGCGCGCGCCGCCTGCACTGATTCCGCGCCCATCCCCGAAGGCGCCGTGCCCCGCGCGGCGCCTTTGTCATTTCCGGCGCCGGCACGCCGGCCTTGCCACGGAAGCTTGACCGCATGCGCTACATCGGCCGTTTCGCCCCCAGCCCCAGTGGGCCGCTGCACGCGGGCTCGCTGGTGGCGGCCATGGCCAGCTACCTGGACGCACGCGCCCACGGCGGGCGATGGCTGCTGCGCATGGAAGACGTCGACACGCCGCGCATGGTGCCGGGCGCGGCCGAGACCATCCTGGATCAACTGAGCGCCCTGGGCTTGCGGTGGGATGGCGACATCGTGTGGCAATCCCGGCGCGACGATGCCTATCAGGCCGCCATGGATGCGCTGGCGGCACGTGGCCTGCTGTATCCCTGCGGCTGCACCCGGCGCGAGATCGCCGATTCGGCGCGGCTGCGCTTCAGCACGCTGCCCGACGGCGAGCGGCCCTATCCCGGCACCTGCCGCGACGGCCTGCCGCCCGGCCGCGCGCCGCGCGCCTGGCGCGTGCGGGTGCCGGACGGCGTCGAACGGTTCGAGGACCGCTGGCTCGGCCCCCAGGAACAGGACGTCGCCCAGGCCGTGGGCGATTTCGTGCTGCGCCGCGCGGACGGCCTGTGGGCCTACCAGCTTGCCGTGGTGGTGGACGATGCGGCGCAAGGCGTTACCGACATCGTGCGCGGCGAGGACCTGCTGGGA
The DNA here is from genome assembly GCF_900089455.2 of Orrella dioscoreae. Lineage (NCBI taxonomy): Bacteria > Pseudomonadati > Pseudomonadota > Betaproteobacteria > Burkholderiales > Alcaligenaceae > Orrella > Orrella dioscoreae. The sequence goes on along the minus strand of NZ_LT907988.1, from coordinate 210,414 downwards.
TCCACCGCACGCCAGCGCGTGCTGGCGCGCCTGCTGGACCTGCCCGTGCCGCGCGTGATGCACGTGCCGCTGGTGATCGACGAAGCTTCCGGACTGAAGCTTTCCAAGCAGAACGGCGCACCGGCGCTGGATCTCTCCCTGCCGGTCCAGACGTTGAACGCGGCCTGGCGGAAGCTGGGACAGGCACCGCTGGCCGTGGAAACGCCCGATGCCTTCTGGCAGGCCGCCACGCCCGCCTGGGCCGCGCGCCACGGCCTGCCGCCGCCCTGAAGACAAGCCCCGCGCCCCTGGGCAGACTTTTCAGGGACAGGAGCGCCGAGTTTGCTTAAGATGTGGCCGTCTCATCCATCCCCGCTCGCGGAAAGCCTCGACCATGGCGCAAGCCTTCGCTGCTCTCTCCGCCGTCGAAGTCATGGCCTACGGCCTGCTGTTCTTCGGCGGCATCTACCTGGTGTTCGGCCTGGCCACCTGGACGCTGACGCGTCACGTGCTGCCCGCGCTGGGCATCGGCCGCGTGCTCGATCCGCGCGCGCTCCAGCCCGGCCAGCTGCGCCGCGAGCTGCAGCAATCGGGCGTGTCCATCCTGATCTTCGGCCTGGGCATGATCTTTCCGTGGGGCCTGCTGCAGCTGGGCTGGGCGCAACTGGCTGAACGCACGCCGGGCCAGGTCGCGCTGGAGATCCTGGCACTGGTCATCTGGAACGACGTGCACTTCTACATCAACCACCGCCTGCTGCACACGCGGCCGCTGCGGCGCTTCCACCTGCCGCACCATCGCTCGGTGGTCACCACGCCGTTTTCCACCTACAGCTTCCACCCGATCGAGGCGCTGATGCTGGGCAACGTGATCCTGCTGCCGATGGTCGTGCACGACTTCAGTTTCTGGTCGCTGCTGTCCGTGCCGATCTTCAGCCTTTTCTTCAACTGCATCGGCCACGCGAACTACGACTTCTTCACGCGCGTCTCGCCCATGCACTGGTTCGCCGCCAGCCGCCGGCACCACCTGCATCATGCCTGCTACCAGGGCAACTACGGCTTCCAGTTCACCTTCATGGACAGGCTGTTCCGCTCGGTGCTGCCGCCGGACGCGGCGGCAGCGCAGATCCAGCAACAAAGCCAGGCTCGCGCCCGCCGTGATGCGGGAAGCCAGGCCGGTGGCCATGCAGGCTGAACGGCAAAAAAGGCCGCGCGGCCTGCGCCACTGGCGCGACCTGCAGAGCGTGGCCTACCTGCTGGCGCTGCCGGCGCTGGCCGCCTGGCAATGGCAACACGGTTTCTCTTGGCTGCTGTACGGCCTGATGCTGTTCCTGACCTTGGGCGTGGGCGTCATCCACCACAACCATACGCACCTGCGCATGTGGCATGGCCGCTGGGCCAACCGGGCCACCGACCTGTGGATCACGCTGCTGCAGGGCCATCCCACCTTCGTCTTCTATCCCGCGCACGTGGCCAACCATCACCGCCATCGGCACGGGCCGCGCGACGCGGCGCGCACCTATCGCTTCGGCGGCGATACCAATCACCTTGCGGGCTATCTGCTGCATCCCTTCCAGGCCGTGTGGGTGCTGATGCCGCTGTTCTGGCGCTGGCTGCAGAGGCTGCGGCGCCACCGGCCCGGCGCGTGGCGTTATTGCCTGCTGCAGTACGCCATCTGGCTGGGTTCGTGGGGGCTGCTGCTGGCGCTGGACTGGCGGAAGGCGCTGCTCTTCGTGATCGTGCCGCAACTGCATGGCCTGCACTGGCTGCTGGCCACCAACTACCTGCAGCACGCGCACGCCGATGGCCGCCGGCATCCGCCAGGCGAGGCCACGCTGAACTACGCCCGCAACTTCGAAGGGCTGGTCAACCCGCTGCTGTTCAACATCGGCCTGCACACCGCGCACCACGAGCATTCGCGCGCGCACTGGTCCGAACTGGCGCAGCTGCACGCGCGCGTGCGCCAGCGCGTGGACCCGCGCCTGAACGAACGCGGCCTGCTGCCCTATATGGGCCGCGTCTTCCTCCTGGGCGCCGTGTGGCCGCGCATGCGCAGCGTCTCGCTGATGCCCGTGGCAAGCCTTGCCGCGCCCGCGCCCGCAAACGAACCGTCTTCACCCGCAACAGAGAACCCGTCCCATGCCCATCCGCTTTGAGCGCGTCCATGTGGAAAGCGCCGCGTACTACCTGCCCGGCGAGCCTGTCAGCAACGATCAGATGGACGCGTACATCGCGCCGCTGAACCGGATGTCGGACCGCATCAAGCGCCGCATCCTGGCCGAGAACGGCATCACCACGCGCCATTACGCCATCGACGCCGAGGGCAACACCGTCATGGGCAATGCGCAGTTGGCGGCCGCCGCCATCCGCGACTGCCTGGCGCGCGGCGGCGCCCGGCTGGATGAAGTGTCGATGCTGGCCAGCGGCTCGTCCGGCGGCGACGCGCTGATGCCGGGCTTCGCCAACATGATCCAGGGCGAACTGGCGGCACCGCCCATGGAAACCCTGTCCGTGCACGGTATCTGCGCCGCCGGCGTGTCGGCCGTGCAGGCCGCCGCGCAAGGCATCGAACTGGGTGCGCATGGCCGCGCCCTGGCGGTGGCCAGCGAAATGCCCTCGCGGCTCTTCAAGCGTTCGCGCTTTGCCAATCGCGGCTATGACGCCGACTTCGACGCGCATTTCCTGCGCTGGATGCTGTCCGACGGCGCCGGCGCGCTGCTGCTGGGCGATGGCTCGGCCGGCCGCGCCACCGCGCAGCCCGGCATCCGCCTGAAATTGAAGTGGGTCCACCAGCGCGCGTTCTCGGGCGACTACCCGGTGTGCATGCAATTGGGCCTGTCCGAGGACCGCAAGCGCGCACACCTGGACTATCCCTCGTGGGCGGATGCCGAAGCCGACGGCGCGCTGTCGCTGCGCCAGGACATCCGGCTGCTGCCCCACCTCTTCGACATCGGCATCCACGAATACGCGCAACTCGTGCGCGACGGCTGGCTGGACCCGAAGACCGTGGACCACTTCCTGTGCCACTACTCCTCGGCGCGCTTCATCCCGGTGGTGGAAGACCTGATGGAAAAGGCAGGCCTCGTCATCCCGCGCGAGCGCTGGTACAGCAACCTGGCCTGGCGCGGCAACACGGGCGCGGCCTCCATCTTCGTCATGCTGGCCGAGTTCCTGCAGACGCGCACACTGCGGCCCGGCGAGCGGATCTTCTGCTATATCCCCGAGTCGGGCCGCTTCATGGCCGCCTACATGCTGTTCGAAGCGGAAGCGGACGAGGCAGCGGGCGCCAATGCCGAGTCCCGCCCGGCCGCGGCCCCGGCCGCCAAGCCGCCCGCCGCGATGGACAGCGACGACGTGCTCATCGCGCCCCCGCATGATCCCGACACCGGTCCCGATCCGCTGCGGCCGCTGCTGACCGAGCTGGCCGCCATCTGGCACGACTATCGCTCGCGCGTCTGGCGCACGCCCGTGATCCGCAAGCTGCGCGAACGCCGCTTCGAGACCTCGGATTACATCGGCTGGATGTCGCACTGGATTCCGCAGGTGCGCGAAGGCAGCAAGTGGATGCGCGAAGGCGCGGCCTCGCTGACCGGCCCGTATGCAGAGCTGTCCGCGCTCATCGACCTGCACGCGGGTGAAGAGCAGAACGACTTCAAGATCCTTTTCCAGGACTACCAGCGCGCGGGCGGCACGGCGCCGGACATCGACGCGCTGCGCCGCAATCCGGGCGGCGAGGCGCTGAACGCCTATCTGCACGGCCTGGCCGCCACGCAGGATCCCATCGGCCTGCTGGGCGCGATCTATATCATCGAGGGCACCGGGCAGCGCATCGTGCCCCAGCTGCTGCCGCTGTTGCGCGCCAGCCTGCCGCTGCCGCCGGAGGCCTTCCGCTTCCTGGAGTACCACGGCCACAATGACGAAGACCATCTGGCGCGCTGGCTGATGGCGGTGCAGCTGGTGATGGAGGTCGGCGACCCGGCGCGCTCGGCCGCCCGCATCGTCGACACCGCGCGGCGCACGGCGGCGCTGTATCTCATGCAGTTCCAGCACGTCATGGAGGCGGAACGATGAAACACCCCATGCCCGAGCCCGATTTCCTGCGGCGCGGCCACGATCCGGCAGACCCCAGCCCCTGGCTGGCGCTGTACCTGGACCGCAGCACGCCGCTGCCGGACCACGTGAAGCGGGCATGGCTGAAGGATTCCAGCAGCGCGTCGCGGCAATACCTGCTGCCGTTCCTGCGGCCGCTGGCGCGCGTCCTGATCATCGTGATCCAGATCGTGAAGACCTTCCTGCCGCGCAAGTGGTCGCACTCGCGCGTGCTGCACCGGCTGCTGGCCTGGGGACTGTCGCGCTTCGTCTCGCCCGAGGCCAACTGGCTGATCCTGCGCCACTTCCACCTGGGCGCGCAGATCCTGTCGTTCATCGGCCGCAACTCGCCCGCCCCCATCGAGACCACGCCGCTGGAACCGATGTGCATCGCGGACCTGAAGGACGATCTCTTCGTCAAGCATGACGTCAATCTCTTCAACTTCGTCATCCGCCTGAACCAGGCCCTGCAGGCGCAGGGCCTGGAGATGGGCCCGCCCGACGAAGTGGATTACGGCATGCTGCGCGAGCCGCCGCTGCGACTGCAGGACATGCCGCGCGGGCGCCTGAACGTCATCGACATCCAGAGCGCCATCGAGGTGTTCACGCCGGTGTACCAGCTGCTGCTGACCGACAACGATTTCTGGCGCGCAGCCAATTCGCTGCAGCTGGACGAGACCATCGGCATCTATGCGGCGCAATTGCTGGGCGCGCCCGAGCATCTCATCCTGGTCAACAACCATCACCCGCTGATTCCGCTGTCGACACTGCGCGCCGGCCACCGCCTGGTACTGCACGGCCTGTCGACCGAGATGCTGCATGCGCTGCTGATGAGCCGCAAGACGGGGCATCCGCCCGCCTCGGTGACCGGCGGTCACGACGACGCAGGGCAGGACGACGAGGCTGCCGCGACGGCTCAGGCCCAGTGAAGGATCGCGGGCGACAGCCGCAAGGGAATCGCCCGCCAGGCTTCGATCCGCTTACAGCGGCTGGCCCTCGGCATCCAGCAGCCGCAACAAGAGGCCGGTGCCGCCGTCGTTGACGCGGAACTCACCGAAGCGCGCGGCCTCGTAGCGTTCCGCCTGGCCTTCGGCGAAGAAATAGGCATTGGTCACGATGTGCACCTGCCCCGCGCGCTTGCGGTAACGCAGCGCGATCTCGTCCTGCGCGCGCGGCCGTGGCTCGCCCTGCACGCGCTGCAGGCGCGCCACGCCCTGCTCGTCGTGCCGCAGCACCAGGTAGCCGTCGGCCGGCACCTCGACCACCGGCGCGTCCGCCGGCGCGCCGGGCGGACGCAGTTGCCGCAGCTGATCGGCCACCTCGAAGTTCAAGGCCATGTAGTCGCCCTGCATCAGGCTGCGCGGGTCCACCGGCGCCAGGGCCAGGCGCAGCACCTGGCCTTGCGCCAGGATGCGCTCGTTGCGCCAGACACTGGTGTTGGCCACGCCCAGCGCGGCGGCCAGGCCCAGGGTGATGACGGCCAGGCGCCAGGCCGGGCCTCGCGGCGCGGCCGCCTGCCTGGCGGGCGCGTCCGGCTCGGCGCGACGCCGGGCCGCGCGCGCCCCCCAGGCTGCCGCGACGTAGAGAACCCATGCCAGCCCGCCGGCCAGCGCCAGCCACAGGCTCTTGTCCAGCAAGGGCACCTGCAGCTGGTAGTAATAGCGCAACAGGTACCCCAGGCCGCCCAGCACGCCCAGCCCCGTCAGCAAGGGTCGCCGCAACGCCTGGCCCAGCAGCAACCACGCCAGCGCGAACGCCACGCCCGGCGACGGCATCCACAGCAGCGACAAGCCCAGCACGCCCACGCAGGCGCCCAGGCGCCAACCGGGCCCGGCGCGCGATGCGCCAGGCGCATGGCCCGGCAGCCCGGGCGCACTGGCCCAGGCCATGCAGAACACGGGCAGCAACACCGTCGCGGCCAGTGCCAGGGCTGCCGGCGTATACAGCGACCACAGCGCGGGCCAGCCCGTCAGCGGCACGCCGCCGGCCAACCAGACACCCGCCTGCGCCACCAGGGCCCAGGCCCAGGCCAATGGCGTCCAGCGCTGCCTGGCAGCCGGCCCCGTGGCTGCGGCAAGGAACGCCAGCGCCGCGCCCCAGGCCAGGATCGCGGTCGGCATCAGCGAGGTCTGGAAGACATCCCCCGCGGGCGAAAACAGGATCCGCAGCAGGAGGTCCGACTGCTGGTGCACGGCCAGCGAGCCCCCGATGACCGCGACGCCCATCCCGATGCCCGTGAGCAGGCGCAGGACCCGCTCCGCGGCCAGCGCATAGAGGATCGCGGCGAAGCCGAAGCACACCGCCCACACCCGCGCATCGGACGCCGCGTCCTCCAGCACCGCCACGGCGGCCATGCCCAGGCCTGTCAAACTGAGGGCGATCGCCATCTGGCGCGGGAAGACCGGCAAGCGCTTCAGCCGCAGCACCCCCGCGCCCGCCAAGGCCAGCACGATGCCAGGCCACAGCAGGTCCGAAGGTTCGTCGATCCCGCGCAGGAATGCCGTCGTGACCAGCAGCATCAAGGCTGCCAGCCACGCCGCGCCCGCCAGCAGCACCTGCACATACCAGGGTGGACTGCCATCCGCCGCGACCGCGGGCGGCTGGGCCGCGTCCGTCCGGGCCGGCGTCTTGCCGTGCCCGGCCTGCAGCAACCGCGCCACCAGCCACGCTTCGGTCAGGATCAGTCCCGCCATGACGGGCAGGGCGATCAAGCCGTCGATGCCGTCGAACAGCCAGTCGCCCGCCCAGCGCAGCGACACCGTCATGAAGGCGGCGGCCACCATCGCCAGCACCACCCGGTCGTTGCGGACACGGTAGAACCAGAATGACAGGCTGATCAGCAGCCACACGAAGACGACGTGCAGCAAATCGAGCTTCATGGGGCTGATCATCACGCTGAAGCCCAGCGAGGCCAGGGTGAGCGCCGCCAGCACGCGCACGCCCCATTTGGCGCGCGTGGCGCCGCGCATCAGCATGATTTCCCAGATGGCCAGCGCGATCAGGTTGCAGGCCCCCGCCACCATGCCCCCCAGGGGCGTGTCGAAAACGGTCATCCACGCGAGCGGCGTCAGTTCGGCCAGCCCGAACATCAGCGCGACATTGCCCACCAGCAGGCACAGCATCCACGGCGCCGCCCCGCCTGCCAGGCCCCAGGGCACCAGCAGCACCGCCCACCAGGCAAAGAGCTGCCAGGTGTCGGCGCCGGTCTGGTAGGTTTGCCCGATGAGCGCCAGCAAGGCGCCCAGCGCGATGCCGCCCAGCACCAGCGCGGCGACCAGGGCGGGCCGGGGCTGGCCCGCGCCGTCGCGGCGGCCCAGCGCCAGGGCAATCAGCCCGCACAGCACGACAATGGCCTGGGCGCCGGCGAGACGCGCCCACACGGGCATGGCGGGCCAGTTGGCCGCCACCGCGCACACCAGGGCGCTGCCCAGCAGCGCCACGGCCAGGCCGAGCGCGAGCCGGGCCACGGGGCGGCGCCAGTCCGCCACGCCCGGGAAGACGTCAGAGGGGTCGGCGGGCGAGGCGGTATCGGTCATGCGGCGGGGCTCCAGGCAGGCCGGACGATTGCCGGCCTGGGTCGAAAGTCCCGATTATGGACCGCGATGCGTCCCCCAGGGGTCACGCATGGCAACAGCGCGCATCCGCGCCCCGGCGATCAGGCGTCGTAGCCCGGATTGCGGCGGTCCAGCCGGCGCAGCAGCGCGGGCCAGGCCAAGGCAGCCTTGGCGGCACGGTCCGCCTTCGATTCGCGGCGGGCGCCGTCCAGGATCTCCTGGGGAATCTCCAGCAACTCGGCGCCGCCCGACTGCGCGCGCACCTGCACCATGCAGGCGGCCTCCAGCCGGTGCATGGCCTGGAAGGCGTCGGCCATGCTGGCACCCACGGTCAGGAGGCCATGGTTGCGCAGGATCATGTAATTGTTCTCGCCCAGGTCGCGCACCAGGCGCGGCTGCTCTTCCGGATTCAGCGCGAAGCCTTCGTAGCCGTGGTACGACAGCTGGCCCAGCACGATGTAGGCGAACTGCGAGATCGGCAGCAGGCCGTCGCGCTGGGCCGCCACCGCCGCGCCGTTGATGGAGTGCGTATGCAGCACGCACATGGCGTCGGCGCGCGCGGCATGGATACAGCTGTGGATGGTGAAGCCGGCAGGGTTGATGTCGTAGTCCGACGCCATCACCTTGTTGCCCTGCAGGTCGATCTTCACCAGGCTCGAGGCGGTGATCTCGTCGAAGGTCATGCCGTAGGGGTTGATCAGGAAGTGTTCGGTGCCCGGCACCTTGGCGGTGACATGGGTGAAGATCAGGTCGTCCCAGTTGAACAGCGCAACCAGGCGATAGAGCGCCGCCAGGTCGACGCGGGCCTGCCATTCCTCCGGGCTGACCTGTTCGCGGACGGAGGGCGTACGAGACGGCGTGACGATCTGTGCGGAAAAACTCATGAAGACCTCGGCGAGGAAATTGGGGGTCAGGCTGGACCGCACACTGCCTTTCGGAGAGTTTCCATGGTGGAATGGCGGCCTGTGCTGTTATGGTAGAAAGTTGCCGCCCCCGGACAAACCGGGAAAATCTCATCACGCTGATGAGTTTTACGAATGTTCCTGCGCAAGCTCACCCCGTCCATGCCCCAGCTGCTGGCCTTCGAGGCCGCGGCGCGCCATGGCAATTTCACGGCCGCCGCCCGCGAACTGCACCTGACGCAGAGCGCGGTCAGCCGCCACATCCAGGAGCTGGAATCCTCGCTGCAGGCCGACCTGTTCGAGCGTGCCGGCAGGCGCGTGACGCTGACGCCCGAGGGGCTGCGCTATGCCCGCGAGATCGCCGGCGCCCTGGCGCGCATCCGCAGCGCCAGCATGGAGGTCTACGAGGCCCGGGCCCGCGCCGGCGCGCTGCAGCTGGCCGTCGTGCCCATCTTCGGCTCGAAGTGGCTGATGCCGCGCCTGGGGGCGTTCCACGCCCGGCACCCGGACGTGCTGGTCAACGTGCATTCACGCATCGGCGAGATCGACGCCGCGCTGTCCGGCATGGACGCCTATATTGCAATCGGGGATGGCCATTGGCCACAATGGGTCTCGCACCACCTGCTGGACGCCCCGGCCGTGGTCATCGCCAGCCCGGCGCTGCTGCGCAGGCTGCCCGTGGAAAAACCCGCCGACCTGATCCGGCACCCCTTGTTGCAGATCACCGGGCACGTCCCCGGCTGGCGCGAATGCCTGCTGGCCAACGGCCTGGACCCGCGGCAGGTCACCATGGGCTCGCGCTTCGAGTACACGGCCCACCTCATCCAGGCCGTGGTGGGCGGGATGGGCCTGGGGCTGGTCGCCAATATGTTTGTCCAGGAAGAACTTCGGGCGGGCAGCCTTGTCATTCCAGGCATCGCCGGCTTCACGCCGCCCGTGAAGCGCTATTACCTGCTTTACCCGCCCGATCGGGCCGAGCTGCCCACCCTGCAGACCTTCAAGACGTGGCTGCTGGAAGCGGCGGCGGATGCGTCGATCCGGCCCCTTGACTTGCAAGCCCCGAAACTCCGCACTTAATATCCGCGCTGACGCGGCGATCTCAGTCGCCACAGGAACCGCATGACTAAAACGCTGATTATTGCCGAGAAGCCCTCCGTCGCACTGGACATCTCCCGTGCCCTGGGCGGCTTCGCGCGCGAGGGAGACTACTTCGAGAGCGACCGCTACGTGCTGGCCTCCAGCATCGGGCACCTGCTCGGGCTGGTCGCGCCGAACGACCCGGTCAAGGGCAAGTGGAGCTTCACCCACCTGCCGGTCATCCCGCCCGAGTTCGAACTCGGGCCGGCGGACAAGCGCTCGGCCGAAAGGCTGAAGCTGCTGGTGCGGCTCATCAAGCGCAAGGATGTCGACAGCCTCATCAACGCCTGCGACGCGGGACGTGAAGGCGAACTGATCTTCCGCTATATCGCGCAATACGCCGGCACCAAGAAGCCCGTCCAGCGCCTATGGCTGCAGTCCATGACGCAGCAGGCCATCCGCGACGCCTTCCAGAACCTGCGTGACGACGAAGCCCTGCAACCGCTGGAAGCCGCCGCGCGCTCGCGCGCCGAGGCGGACTGGCTGGTGGGCATCAACGGCACGCGCGCCATGACCGCCTTCAACAGCAAGGACGGCGGCTTCTTCAAGACGCCGGTGGGCCGCGTGCAGACGCCCACGCTGGCCATCGTGGCCGAGCGCGAGGAACGCATCCGCCGCTTCGTGTCGCGCGACTACTGGGAAGTGCGCGCCAGCTTCGTGGCGGCGGGCGGCCTCTATGAAGGCCGCTGGTACGACCCCGACTTCAAGAAGGACGAACGCGATCCCGAGAAGCGCGATTCGCGCCTCTGGTCGCAGGCCGCCGCCCAGAGCGTGGTGGCCGCCTGTCGCGAACAGCCGGGCACCGTCACCGAGGAATCCAAGCCTTCGACGCAGATGTCGCCCGGGCTCTTCGACCTGACCTCGCTGCAGCGCGAGGCCAACGGGCGTTTCGGCTTCTCCGCCAAGACCACCCTGTCGCTGGCCCAGTCGTTGTACGAACGCCACAAGGCGCTGACCTATCCGCGTACCGACTCGCGCTACCTGCCCGAGGACTACCTCAGCACCGTGCAGGAAACCATGCAGGCGCTGGCCCAGGGTGAATCGTCCGCCGTCTCGGGCCTGCGCACGCATGCGGCCCGGGTAGTGCAGCAAGGCTGGGTCAAGCCCAACCGCCGCATCTTCGACAACAAGAAGGTCTCGGATCACTTTGCCATCATCCCGACGCTGCAGGTGCCGCGCGAGCTGAGCGAGGCCGAGGCCAAGCTCTATGACCTGGTGGTCAAGCGCTTCCTGGCCGTCTTCTTCCCGCCCGCCGAGTTCCGCGTCACCACGCGCGACACGCTGGTCAACGGCCATCACTTCAAGACCGAAGGCAAGGTGCTGGTGTCGCCGGGCTGGCTCGCCATCTATGGCCGCGAAGCCCAGGGCGACGATGCCAACCTGGTCCCGGTGGCCGAAGGCGAGACCGTGCGCACGGAGGACGTCGAGTCCGTGCCGCTGCAGACCAAGCCGCCAGCGCGCTATTCCGAAGCCACGCTGCTGTCCGCCATGGAAGGCGCGGGCAAGCTGGTGGAAGACGAAGAGCTGCGCGAGGCCATGTCCGAGCGCGGCCTGGGCACGCCTGCCACGCGCGCGGCCATCATCGAAGGCCTGCTGAACGAAGGCTACCTGCGCCGCGAAGGCCGCGAGCTGATCCCCTCGGCCAAGGCCCGCCAGCTGATGACGCTGCTGTCCGGCCTGGACGTGGCCGAACTCACCTCGCCCGAACTGACGGGCGAGTGGGAGCACAAGCTCAAGCAGATCGAACAGCGCCAGCTGGACCGTGCCGCGTTCATGCGCGAGATCGCGCAGATGACGCAGGTCATCGTGAAGCGCGCCAAGGAATACGACCGCGACACCGTGCCGGGCGACTACGCGACCCTGACCACGCCCTGCCCCAAGTGCGGCGGCGTGGTGAAGGAAAACTACCGCCGCTTCGCCTGCACGCAGTGCGACTTCTCCATCGGCAAGCACCCGGGCGGCCGCACCTTCGAACTGCCCGAGGTCGAGGAGCTGCTGGCCAAGCGCGAGATCGGTCCGCTGCAGGGCTTCATCAGCAAGATGGGCCGCCCCTTCGCCGCCATCCTGAAGCTGGACGGCGAGCAGAAACTCGCCTTCGACTTCGGCCAGAACGACGAAGAGAACAACGAGCCGGTCGACTTCTCGCAACTCACACCGCTGGGGCCCTGCCCCAAGTGCGGCAGCCGGGTGTTCGAGCACGGCATGAGCTTCATCTGCGAGAAATCCGTCGGCCCGCAACGCAACTGCGACTTCCGTTCCGGCAAGGTCATCCTGCAGCAGGAGATCTCGCAGGCACAGATGGAAAAGCTGCTGGGCCCGGACGGCAAGACCGACCTGCTCGACGGCTTCGTCTCCAGCCGCACCAACCGCAAGTTCAAGGCCTTCCTGACGCGCCAGAAGGACGGCAAGATCGGCTTCGAGTTCGAGCCGCGTCCGGAAAAGCCCGGCCGCAAGACGGCCACGAAGACCGCGGCCAAGACGGCGGCGGGCGAAGCGGCACCGGCCAAGAAGGCCCCCGCCAGGAAGGCCGCCGCGAAGAAAGCGCCGGCCAAGAAAGCGGCGGCGAAGAAGGCCACCAAGACCGCAAGCAAGACCGCCACCAAGACAGCGGCCAAGAAGGCGGTGAAGAAAGCCGCCGCCAAGACCGCCGGCGCCCCCGCGCCGGACACGCCGGCCTGGGACGACTGACCGCCAGGCTGACGCCGCGCACGGGACAGGACACCACGCGCCTGGCCCGCGCGCGGCGGTCAACTGGCTCTATGGCGCGTGCCCGCCCCCTGTCTATAGTGGCCGCTATCCCGGCAGGCCGCCGGCGCAATAACGGACAGAGGCACCATGAAGCAATTCGACGGCATCACGAACCAGCACGTGCGCGAGCTGGACAAGCGCCACGTCTTCCACTCCTGGTCGGCCCAGGCCAAGCTCGATCCGCTCGCCTTCGCCAGCGGCGCGGGCTGCCTGCTGTGGGACTACGAAGGCCGTGAATACCTGGACTTCAGCAGCCAGCTGATCAACACCAACGTGGGCCACCAGCATCCCAGGGTGGTGCGCGCCATCCAGGAGCAGGCCGCGCAGCTCTGCACCATCGCCCCGGCGGCCGCCAACCTGGCACGCGGCGAAGCGGCGCAGCGCATCCTGGCCCGCGCGCCGCGCGGCTTCGAGAAGGTCTTCTTCACCAACGGCGGCGCCGACGCCAACGAGAACGCCATCCGCATGGCCCGCCAGGTCACCGGCCGCGACAAGGTGCTGTCCGCCTACCGCTCGTACCACGGCAACACCGGCGCGGCCATCGTCGCCACCGGCGACCCGCGCCGCGTGCCGAACGAATACGCGCGCGGCCACGTGCATTTCTTCAATCCCTATCTGTACCGCAGCGAATTCCACGCACGCGACGAGGACGAGGAGTGCGAGCGCGCCCTGCGCCACCTGCGCCGGGTCATCGAATGCGAAGGCGGCGGGGCCATCGCCGCCATCCTGCTGGAGTCCGTGCCGGGCACGGCCGGCGTGCTGGTGCCGCCGCGCGACTACCTGAAGGGCGTGCGCGCGCTGGCCGACGAGTTCGGCGCGCTGCTGATCATGGACGAGGTCATGGTGGGTTTCGGGCGCACCGGCGCCTGGTTCGCGTTCGAGCATTTCGACGTGACGCCCGATCTCATCACCTTCGCCAAGGGCGTGAACTCGGGCTACGTGCCGGCGGGCGGCGTCATCGTGCCCGAGCGCATCTGCGCCTATTTCGCCGAGCGCGTCTTCCCCGGCGGCCTGACCTACTCGGGCCATCCGCTGGCCATGGCCGCCATCGTCGCCACGCTGGACGCCATGCAGGAAGAGGACATGGTCGGCAACGCGCAGCGCATCGGCCGGGACGTGCTGGGCCCCGGCCTGCGGGCCCTGGGCGCGCGCCACGCGGCCATCGGCGAGGTGCGCGGCATGGGCCTCTTCTGGGCGCTGGAGCTGGTCGCCAACGCCGATACGCGCGCGCCCATCTCGGCGACCCACGCGGCTGCCATCAAGGCCGAGTGCCTGGCGCGCGGCCTGCTCGCCTTCTTCGTCGAGAACCGCGTCCACGTGGCGCCGCCCTGCCTCGTCACGGCGCAACAGGTGGACGATGCGCTGTCGCGCCTGGACGATGCGTTCACGGCGGTGTTCGGCAGCGCGACGGGCGCGTAACGCCCGCATCCTCAGCCATCGTGCGCCACGAGGCCGCGCTTGCGCGGCCTCATATCCTTTCCATCACCTCCGCCAGCAGCGACACGCCCGGTTCGATCCGGTCCTCGGCGATCGCCTGGAAGCCCAGCCGGAAATGCTGGTCCTGCGGCGCGTCTTCAAAGAAATGCCGGAAGCCCGGCTCGATCATCACGCTGCGGCGCGAAGCCGCCCAGGCCAGCTTCTGCGTGTTGACGCCCGCCGGCGCATTCAGCCAGAACGCCGCCGCGCCGGCGCCGTCGGCATAGCCGCAGGCGCCCAGGTGGCGGTCGATGGCCCGCCCCAGCACGTCGCGCTTGCGCGCCTGCGCGTCGCGGAAGCGCCGCAGGTGCGCATCGTAGTCGCCCTGGGCCAGGAAGATCGCCAGCATGCGCTGGTTGTTCAAGGGCGGGTGGCGGTACATCAACCGGCGCAGCGCGCGCAGTTCACGCACCAATTCCTCGTCAGCCACCAGGTAGCCCAGCCGCAGGCCGGGCGCCAGGCACTTGGACAGGCTGCTCAGGTAGATCACCCGGCCATGCGCATCATCGGCCTTCAGGGCCGGCGGCGGATGGTTGGACAGGTCGAGGTCGGCATCGTAGTCATCCTCGATCAGCACCTGGTCATGGCGGTGCACCTGGCTCCACAACCGCGTGCGCCGGGCGGCGCTCATCGTCACGCCGGTGGGGACCTGGTGGCTGGGCATCGCATAGACGTAGTCGCAGCGGGCCAGGCGCTCGTCGATGACGATGCCCTCTTCGTCCACGCCATGCAAGGAGACGTCCGCCTCCTGCATGCCGAAGATGTTCCAGGCATCGCGAAAGCCCGGGCTTTCGATGCCCACGCGCACGCCCGGTCCCATGAGCAGCATGGCCAACAGGGACAGGGCGTTCTGTGAGCCCAGCGTCACCAGGATTTCGCCCGGCGCCGCGCGGATGCCGCGCTTGGGCAGCACGCGCGTGCGCAGCTGCTCGATCAGTTCCGGATCGTCCTGGTCCATGGCGTCGCCCAGCCACGTGGTGTCGCGCCCGGCGCGCAGCAGTTCGCGCGAGGCGCGGCGCCAGGCCTGCAGGGGAAAGGTGCCCGGGTCGGCCTGGCCATAGACGAAAGGATAGTCATACTGGCGCCAGTTGCTGGGCCGCAGGACGCCCTGGCGCAGGCTGGGCTGGCGTTGCAGGCGCTTGCTCCAGCTTGGTTCATGGCCGCCCGCGTGCGCCCCAGGTCGGGGCATCGCCGCCTCGCGCGCTGGCTCGGGCGCCGCGCCGCGCCGGTAATCCGGGTGCAGGTAATAGCCGCTGCGGGGCCGGCTCTGCAGATAGCCCTTGTCCAGCAGGCTTTCATAGACCAATGCCACCGTATTGCGTGAGACGGCCAGTTGCTGCGACAGCTGGCGGCACGACGGCAAAGGCTCGTCGGGCGGGAAGATGCCATGCAGGATGGCGTGCACCAACGACTCGCGCAACTGCTCCTGCAGGCCGCGCTCATGCCTGAAGTCGAGATGGAAGTAGTGCTCGATCATGGGTCCGCCCTTCGTCCGATCCGCAATGCACGACAGACATCAAGCAAGAACCAGGCCAGCCCGCAGCTGGCCAGCGCACTGGCGCCAACTGTCCCTATCGGCCCGCCAAACGCCGACCCTAAGATGGCCCGGACCCTGGCAGCAACCAGGGCACGCCGCCCGAGCTGGCGCGCGACACCAACATCAGACAGGGGAAGCACCATGCGCACCATCACCGACATCCGGCATGCCGCCGTCCGCGCCGCGCTGGCCATCACGCTGGGCCTGGCCGCGGTCTTGCCCGCCCAGGCCGATCTGGCTGACATCGAGAAGCGCGGCCACATGACCGTCGCCACCGAGGACGACTACGCACCCTTCAACTTCATCGCCGACGGCAAGCCCTCGGGCTTCCACGCCGACCTGCTGCAGGACCTGAAGGCCTATGCCAAGGTCGACGTGCGCCAGGAGATCCTGCCGTGGACGGGCCTGCTGGCCGCCGTGTCCGGCGGCAAGTACGACCTGGCCTACACCGGCGCGCTGATCACCGACGAACGCCTGCGCGTCTTCGACTTCGCGCCGCCCTTTGCCTCGGCGCAGCACTTCTACGTGAAGCGCGCGGGCGACAAGCGCCTGGGCGAGGTCGCCACGCTCAGCGGCAAGTCGGTGGGCGTGCAGGCCGGCAGCGCCATCCTGGCGCGCCTGCCCGAACTGGAGAAGATGCTGGCCGCCAGCGGCGGCAAGCTGGGCGAGGTCGTGCAGTACCAGTCCTATCCCGAAGCCTATGCCGACCTGGCCAACGGCCGGCTGGACTACGTCATCAACGGCATCGTCTCGGTCAACGACCTGGTCAAGGCGCGTCCCAAGGTTTTCGAGAAAGGCGTGGCGGTATCCGGCGACGGCTTCGCGGCCTGGCCCATTCCCAAGAACAATCCCGCGCTGCTGGCCTACATGGCAGGCTTCATGAAGCACGTGCGCGACAGCGGCCGCCTGGCCGAACTGCAGAAGAAGTGGTTCGGCGACGCCTTCCCCAATCTGCCCGCCGAGCCCATCACGACGGTCGAGCAGTTCCACACGCTGGCAGGCCTGAAGCCCTGAAGGACGGCGGCTCATGGATGCGCAAGCGTGGCGGATGCTGCTTGACGGCGCATGGGTGACGGCCTGGATCTCGGGCCTGTCCATCGCCCTGGGCGTGGTGATCGGACTGGGCATGGCGCTGCTGCGCCTGGCCCGGATACCGGTAGTGGATACGCTGCTCGCCACCTGGATCAGCCTGTCGCGTGCCACGCCGCTGGTTACCCTGGTGCTCTTCCTGTTCCTGGCCGCGCCGTCGCTGGGCTGGACGCCGGCACGCGAGTGGATCGCGGTGGCGGCATTGACGATCAACACCTCGGCCTTCAACGCCGAAGTGTGGCGCGCCGCCTTCCGTGCCTTCTCGCGCGAGCAGCGCGAAGCGGCGCTGGCCTGCGGCATGCGGCCCGGCCAGATCCTGCGGCGCATCATGCTGCCGCAGATGGCCATCAGCAGCCTGCCCGGCCTCGTCAACGAGATGTCCTTCCTGGTGAAGGGCAGTCCCGCCATCGCCATCATCGGCCTGGTGGACCTCAGCCGCGTCACCAACCGCATCGCCGCGGTCACGTATGAGCCCCTGCCGCCCATCCTGGCCGCGGCGGCCATCTACATGCTGCTGATCGCCCTGTTGCTGAAGCTGCAATCCATTGCCGAACGGCGCGCCCAGCGCCTGGCGATGTAAGGCAAGGAGCGCGCATGGAAACCTGGTCCATCGTCTGGGAAGCCCGCGACACGTTCGTGGCGGGCTTCACCACGACCATCGTGCTCTTCCTGCTGTCGGGCATCGCAGCCAGCCTGCTGGGCTGCTTCCTGGTCTACGGCCTGGAAGGCCCCGCCAACCCGGCGCGGCGGCTGCTGGTGGCCTTCATCAACGGCATGCGCATGCTGCCCTTCCTGATCTTCGCCTACCTGCTGTATTACGGCCTGCCCACCTTCGGGCTGCGGCTCACGGCGTGGCAGGCCGGGCTGGTGGGCCTGTCCGTCTATCACGGCGCCTACATCGCGGAGATCCTGCGCGGCGCGCGCCTGGTGCTGCCGCCCGGCCCGCTGGAAGCCGCCATCGCGCACGGCTACCGGCGCGGTCCCGCCTTCCTGCGCATCGTGCTGCCGCAACTCGTCATGCGCTCGCGCGGCGTCCTGGGCAACCAGTTCATCATGTGCCTGAAGGACACCTCCTTCCTCAGCATCATCACCGTGGCCGAACTGACCGCGGCCGCCAATGCCGTGCAGTCGCGCTACTTCATCCCGGTGGAGGCCTTCGTGGTCGCCATCGGCCTGTACTGGGCCATCGGCCTTGCCATCGAAGCGGCCGTGCGCGCGGCGCGCCGCCCCGGCATCCAGCGAGGAATCGAGCATGACTGAAACGCCCGCGGTCAGCCTGCGCAACATCTCCAAGAGCTTCGACGGCTACGAGGTGCTGCGCGACATCAACCTCACCGTGAAGCGCGGCGACGTGGTCAGCGTGCTGGGTTCATCCGGCTCCGGCAAATCCACGCTGCTGCGTTGCGTGAACTGGCTGGAGCAGCCCGACCGCGGCGAGGTCCGCGTGGCCGGCCAGCGCATGGGCCTGAGCGAAGCGGGCAAGCCCATGAACGCGCGCCAGCTCGCCGCCGCGCGCGCGCGCACCGGCATGGTGTTCCAGGGCTTCAACCTGTGGCCGCACTTCACCGTGCTGCAGAACGTCACGGAGGTCCCGATCCACGTGCAGGGCATGCCCCGCGCCCAGGCGCGCGAGAAGGCGCAGGCGCTGCTGCAGAAGGTGGGCCTGGCCGACAAGGCGAACCAGTATCCGCACACGCTGTCGGGCGGCCAGAAGCAGCGCGTGGCCATCGCGCGCGTGCTTGCCATCGAGCCCGAGGTGCTGCTGTTCGACGAGCCGACCTCCGCCCTGGACCCCGAACGCGTGGGCGAGGTGCTCAACGTCATGCGCGATCTGTCGGCCGATGGGTATACGATGATCGTCGTCACGCACGAAATGGATTTCGCCCGCGCCGTCTCCAGTCAGGTCGTGTTCCTGGAGCGGGGCAAGATCATCGAGCAAGGCGATCCGGAAACCTTCTTCACGCGCCCCAGCACGGAACGCGTGCAGCGGTTCCTGGAGCGCCGCGACTGAACCCGCCGGGCCCGCGGCAGCACGGCCCGCGATCCGCCATCCCCTAACGCAAGGACCCCATCCATGAAGCAAGTCGTTTTCATCACCGGCGCCACCTCGGGCTTCGGACGCGCCACCGCGCGCCGCTTCGCGCAGGCCGGCTGGTCGCTGGTGCTGACGGGCCGCCGCACGGACCGCCTGGAAGAGCTCAAGGCCGAGCTCTCGCCCAAGGTGCCCGTGCACATCGCCACGCTGGACGTGCGCGATGCCGCCGCCGTGCAGGCCGTGGTCGATGCCCTGCCTGAAGATTTCCGCCCGGTGAAGTCGCTCATCAACAATGCCGGCCTGGCGCTGGCGCCGCAGCCCTCGCAATCGGTGGCGCTGGATGACTGGCACACCATGATCGACACCAACATCACCGGCCTGGTCAACGTGACCCACGCCCTGCTGCCGCTGCTGCTGAAGGCCGGTCCGGGCGCCAGCATCGTCAACATCGGCTCGGTGGCCGGCCAGTGGCCCTATCCGGGCGGCCACGTCTATGGCGCCTCGAAGGCCTTCGTGCAGCAGTTCTCGTACAACCTGCGCTGCGACCTCATCAAGACCGGCGTGCGCGTCACCGACATCGCCCCGGGCATGGCCGAGACCGAGTTCTCGCTGGTGCGCAACAAGGGCGACCAGGCGGCCGCCGACAAGGTCTATGCCGGCACCACGGCCATGTCGGCGGAGGACATCGCCGAGCAGATCCACTACGTGGCAGCGCTGCCCGCGCACCTGAACATCAACCGCCTGGAGATCATGCCCGTGCGCCAGGCATGGTCGAATTTCGCCGTGGACCGCGACGCCTGATGCCGCGCCGCGCGGGATGCGTCCGGCAGCCCGCGTCCGCCGGCCGGGTCACTCCAGCTTGATGGTGTTGTCGCGCACGACCTTCGCCCAGTAATCGGTCTGCTCGCGCAGCCAGTCCGCGAACTCGGCGGGCGTCTTCTCCACCGGCTCGGAGCCCAGCTCCGCCAGCCGCGCCCGCACATCGGGCCGGGCCACGATGCGGGCGATGTCGGCGTGGATCTTCGCCACGATGTCCGGCGGCGTGCCGGCAGGCGCCAGCAGGCCCTGCCAGGAACCCGTCACGAAACCCGGCACACTTTCGGCCAGCGTCGGCGTGTCGGGTATCGGCGCGTACCGCTCCGGGCTGGCCACGCCCACCAGCTTGATGTTGCCGCTTTTCACCAGCGGATAGGTCGCCAGGAAGCTGTTGATGGCGGCGTCGATCTGTCCGCCCGCCAGGTCGGACAGCACCTGCGAGCCGCCCTTGTAGCCCACGTAGTTCCAGGTGAACGCCTTGCGCTGCGCCAGCAGCACGCCCGCCAGGTGCGTGATGGCGCCCGGCGTGACGCCCAGGTTCAGCTTGCCCGGATTTGCCTTGGCATAGGCCACCAGCGCCTCCACGTTGCTGACCGGCAGGTCCTTGCGCACCACCAGGATGTGCGGCGAGTAGGCCACGATGGAGACCGGCGCCAGGTCCCTCGTGGGGCTGTACTGCAGCGTGTACAGGCTGGGCGAGATCGCCAGGCTGCCCTGATCCATCAGCAGCAGGGTGTGGCCGTCGGGCTCGGCCTTGGCCACCACCATCGCGCCGATGTTGCCGTTGGCCCCCGCGCGGTTTTCCACCACCACGGGCTGTCCCCACTCGTCGCCCAGCTTCTGCGCGATGAGGCGCGCCACCACGTCGGACGCCCCGCCCGCCGGATTGGGCACCACGATGCGCACGGGCTTGGCCGGGTAGTCCGGCGCGGCCTGCGCGGCGCCCAGGGGCAGGGCCAGCGCCGCGCCCAGCGCGGCCAGGCTCGTCAGCCGGCAGGCGCCGGCAATCAAGGTCTTCATCACGTTGTCTCCTTGCTGTTATCGCTTTGATGTGATCGGAATGAAGCGCGGGATGGCGATGGCGTCAGCGCGGCGGCACCACCACGTTCAAGGGTTCCAGCCCGGCGGCGAGCCGCTTGATGTTCTCGGCGATGAACGCATATCGCCGCGCCAGCAGGCCTGGCGTCATGGCCGAGATGTGCGGCGTGGCGCGCACATTGGGCAGCGCATGCAGCGGGTGGTGCGCGGGCGCCACCGAGGCCTGGCCAGGCTTGGGGTAGCGGTACCAGACGTCCAGCACCGCGCGGCCCAGCCGGCCCGAACGCAGCGCCTCGTACAAGGCGGCCTCGTCCACGACCTCTGCGCGAGCGACATTGACCAGCAGCGCATCGCGGGGCAGCCGCGCCAGCGCGGCAGCGTCGATGAGCCCGCGCGTGTTCTCGTCCAGCGGGCAGCACAGCACCAGGATGTCGCTGCGCGGCAGCACCTCGGCCAGGCGGCTGACGGGCACGCTCTGGTCCACGCCATCGGCGGGCCCCAGCTGGCCCCGCCGCGTCACCGCCACCACGCGCATGTCCAGCGCCCGCGCGCGGCGCGCCACCTCGCGGCCGATGTGGCCATGGCCCACCAGCGTCACCGTGCGGCCCGCGGCCTCGCCGTGGATGGGACGCGCGGCATAGACGGCGGGCCAGGCGGTTTCATCCAGCAGCGGCGGCAGCTTCCACAGCGCCAGCACGTGCTCGAGGATGGCGTGGATCGTGAACTCCGCGATGGGCACTTCGTGGCCGTGCACGTTCGCGACCGTGCAGCCGGGCGGCAAGGCATCGGCCGCGATCTGCTCGGTACCCGCGCCCGGCACCTGCAGCAGGCGGCAGCGCAGGCTTGCGGCCTGCGCCGCGTCCACCGCATTGGTGACGACCACGTCCGCCGCCTCGCCCGTGGCGGGAAAGGACGGCATGCCCTGCACGCGATAGGCCTCTCCCAGCAAAGCCTGCAGGCGGGGCGCGTTGGGGGCATGCAGCCCCACGATATGAATCAGCATGGTGGTTTCCGTGACGGGTTCAGGCCTGGACGCGTGATTCACGCGTGACGAGGCTGGGTTGGGCGCGCAGGGACGGATGCAATGCCGTGCCCAGGCCAGGTGCCTCGGGCGCCAGCGCGTGTCCATCGCGCAGCACGGGCAGGTGCGTGACGAGGTCCTGGTACCAGGTGGCCAGCGACGCGCGCACCACCTCCTGGTAGATGGCGGTGGAGGCGTGCAAGGCCATGTGCAGGCCGGCCATCAGCGTGACGGGGCCGGTGCAGTCGTGCGGCGCCAGGGGCTTGGCATAGGCCTGCGCCAGCGCCGCGATCTTGCGCCCTTCCGTGATGCCGCCGCACCAGGCAAGGTCCAGCATCACCACGTCCAGCGCATCTTCCGCCAGCAGGTCGCGGAAGGCACGCACGCCCGCCAGCGTCTCGCTGCCGCACACCGGCACGCGCGTGCGGGCGCGCAGGTCGCGCAAGGCGCGGGCGTCGTCCATCTTGCTGATCGGATCCTCGACCCAGAAGACGCCGTAGTCCTCCAGGGCCTGGCAGATCCGCTGGGCCGCATGCGTGCCCCACAGGCTGTGCAGTTCGCACATCACCTCGATGCGGTCGCCCACCGCCTGGCGCACGCGCGCAAACGGCGCCAGGCCTGTCTTCAGGTCCGCCAGGCCGATCGTCTGCCCGCCCGAGGCCGCCGCATAGGTATCGAAAGGCCAGATCTTCATGGCGCGGTAGCCTTCCGCCACCAGGCTCTCGGCCAGCGCGCCGGCATCGCGCATGAAGGCGACCTGGTCGTCATAGGGACCGGCGCTGGCGTCCTTCGCGCCGATGTCGCGCCGCACGCCGCCCGAGTTGTAGGCATACCCCGCGCAGGTGTTGTAGACAGGCACGGTGACCCGCGCGCCGCCGCCCAGCGCCACGTACAGCGGCACCCCCTGGCGCTGTCCCGCCAGGTCCCACAGGGCGATGTCGATGGCGCTGGCAGCGCGGATTTCCGCGCCCGAGCCGTTGAAGCCGACGTACGGATTCAGCAGGTGGCGCGAGACCGCCTCGATGTGGGTGGCATCGCGCCCCAGCAACCACGGCGCGATCTCCTCGTGCAGCACCGTTTCCACGGCTGCGGCGCCGCGGAAGGTCTCGCCCAGGCCGACGCGCCCGTCCTCGGTTTCCAGCTCGACCCAGACGAGGCCGGGTCGTTCGGGCAGGCGCAAGGTGCGCAGGCAGGTGATGGCGGGCATGGGGAGCACTCCGTGGCGGTGGCGTCGGCGCGGATGCGCCGTTGCGAGGCATCTTCCGGCGGCCCCCCAGGGGTGTCAATATTTGTACGGATGGATGGAAAAATAATCCCCATGCTGTAATACAGCCTTGCTGGCGAAGGCCAATTCCGCCCTTCGCGCCCGGAGCCTGCCATGCCCCTGACCCAAGGTGATCGCCTGCTGAGCGATACCGTCTACGACGCGCTGCTGGCGCTGCTGGACACACCGGGCTTCACGCCGCAGTCGCGGCTGCCCGGCGAGATCGCGCTGGCCGAACGTTTCGGCGTGTCGCGGCCCGTGCTGCGCCAGGCCTTGGCGCGGCTGCGCATGGAAGGCCGTATCCAGACCCGCAAGGGCTCGGGCAATTTCGTGTGCGACCCGCGCAGCGGCCCGCCCGCGGTGACGTTCGGCGCGCTCACCAGCATCCCCGATATCCGCGATTTCCTGGAATTCCGATGCAGCCTGGAAGGCGAGATCGCCGCGCACGCGGCGCGCCAGCACACCGCCAAGGACCTGGCGCGCATCCGGCGCCAGCGGCGCCTGTTCGAGGAAGCCTTGCGCCGTGGCGACAGCGGCATCGAGGAAGACATCGCGTTCCACGCCGCCATCACCGATGCCAGCGCGAACCGCTACTTCGCCATGACGATGGCCGCGCTGGATACGCAGACCCGTTTCAGCATCAACCTGGTCAGGGGCCTCTCCAGTCCCGAGAACCGCGAGCGCCGGCATGCCGATGTGTGCCGCGAGCACGAAGCCATCGAGGCCGCCATTGCCGCGCGCGATCCGGATGCCTCGCGGCGCGCCATGGCGCACCACCTGCGGGGCGGCATCGCCAGGTTGTTCGGCTAGCGGCCTAGCCTTGCGCGCCCTCTTCTTCGTACCAGACGTCGCGCGCCAGCATGATGCGGTCATGGCCCGCGCCGGCAGGGATCATGGGGAAGCAGTTCTCCTGCGCCGCCACCACCACGTCCAGGAAATACGGACCGTCCCAGGCCAGGCATTCCGCCAGCGCGGCGGCTAGCTGGTCCGGATGCTCGACGCGACCCGCGCCCCAGCCGAAGGCGCGCGCCAGCGCGACGAAGTCGGGCAGGGATTCGTTGTAGCTGTGGCTCAGCCGCCCGCCGTGGATGAGTTCCTGCCACTGCCGCACCATGCCCATGTAGCCGTTGTTGCACAGCACGACCTTCACCGGCGTGCCGTGCTGGCGCGCGGTGGAGAGTTCCTGGATGTTCATCAGCACCGACGCATCGCCGCTCACGCACACCACGGTGCGGTCCGGATGCGCGATCTGCGCGCCCAGCGCCGCGGGCAGGCCATAACCCATCGTGCCCGCGCCGCCCGAGGTCAACCAGCGGTTGGGACGGTCGAAGCGCAGGTATTGCGCGGCCCACATCTGGTGCTGGCCCACGTCGGTGGAGACGATGGCGTCGCGCCCGGCCAGCGCGCCATTCAACGCCTGCATCAGGTGCTGCGGCAGGATGCGCTCTGCCTCGGGCTGGAACCCCAGGCAGTCTCGCGCGCGCCAGCGGGCAATGCGCGCCCACCAGGGGTTCAGGCGTGCCAGCGGCAAGGCGCCGTGGCTGGCGAGCTCATCGCGCAAGGCGGACACCAGCGGCAGGCAGTCCCCCACCATCGCCACGTCCACCCGCACCACCTTGTTGATGGAAGTCGGGTCGATGTCCAGGTGGATCTTGTGCGCATGCGGACAGAAGGACGACAGCTTGCCCGTGATGCGGTCGTCGAAGCGCGCGCCCACGCACACCACCAGGTCGGCCTCGTGCATGGCAAGGTTGGCTTCCAGCGTGCCGTGCATGCCCAGCATGCCGACGAATTGCGGATCGGAGGCCGGATAGGCGCCCAGGCCCATCAGGGTCAACGTGCACGGCGCCCCCACGTCGCGCACCAGCGCGGCGAACGCCTCGCAGGCCTCTGGGCCGGCATTGACCAGGCCGCCACCGCCATAGAACACCGGCCGGCGGGCCTGGCGGATCAGCGACACCGCGCGCCGCACGGCTGCCGTCGGCACCTTGGGCGCGGCCCGGCGCGCCAGGCGCTCGGCGCGCGCGCGCGCATTGATCGCCGCGCGCGTGGCAGCCACGTCGTCGTGATCCTCCACCGCGCCCCGCAGGCTGCCGCGCGCCGGCACCGCCAGTTGCACGTCCTTGGGCAGGTCGACCAGCACCGGACCGGGACGGCCCTGGCGGGTCAGTTCGAACGCCCGGCTCACCACGTCGGCCACGTCCTCGGCGGATTGCACCTGCGTGTTCCACTTGGTGATGGAACGCGAGATCCCCAGCGCGTCGCACTCCTGGAAGGCATCCGTGCCGATGGCGGTGGTGGCCACCTGGCCACTGACGCACAGCACGGGGATGGAGTCGCACAGCGCATCCAGCAGGCCCGAGGTCGTGTTGGCCATGCCCGGGCCGGACGTCACGAACACCACGCCCGTGCGGCCCGTGGACCGCGCATAGCCCTCCGCCGCATGGACGGCCGCCTGCTCGTGGCGCACCAGCACATGGCGCAGGCGCGGCTCGGTATGCAGCGCGTCATACAGGGGCAGGACGGCCCCGCCGGGATAGCCGAACACGGTGTCCACGCCATGGGCAATCAGCGTATCCAGCAGGATCTGCGCGCCATTGCGCGGCGCGGCGGCGCGCACGGGGGCGGACGCATCGCGGTGGGAATCCGCCAGGGCGGCCAGGGCATCGGGGTGTAGGCGATCGTTCATGAAAACAGGATAGGCCGGATCGCAGGGAATATTTCTCCTATTTTCTGCTCCTCAGCCGGAATAGCGGTAAATTATTCTTCAAATCATCAAATCAGAAGAAAATGAACCTGGACAAGTTCGACCTGGCCATTCTGGGCGTGCTGCAACGCAATGCGCGCGCCAGCCTGAACGACATCGGCGCGGAGGTGGGCCTGTCGTCCACGCCCTGCTGGAATCGCATCAAGCGCATGGAGGCGGCGGGCGTCATCCGGGGCTACACCGTGGAGATCGACCCCGCCAGCCTGGGCTACATGGATACCGTGATCGTGCACGTCACGCTGGAAAGCCACAGCGAGGAAACGCTCTATGAGTTCGGCCGCGCACTGGCCTCCATCCCCGAGGTGCTGGAGGCCTTCCTGGTCTCGGGCGACTACGACTACTACATCCGCATCGCCGTGCGCGACACGCGCGATTATGAACGCCTGCTGCGCGAGCAGTTGTACCGGATCCCGGGCATCCGGCACAGCAAGTCGTCCTTCGTGCTGCGGCGGCTGAAGGAGACGCCGCTGCCGCTGGGTTGAGGCCCCAGGCCCGGCCACGGCATGGCTTCTTACGCCAGCGGCAGGTAGATGCGCGTCAGCAATGCCGCCGGCGGCGTGGTCTTGGGGTCGTTCAGGTAGGCCTCGAACACCGGCACGTCAGCCGGCTCATGCCCGCTCTGCGCCAGCCACGGCCCGAAGAGCCAGGCATAGGCCGCCTCCAGTTCGCTGTAGGGCCCCACGTGTTCCAGCACCGCACAGCGCCCGGCAGGCAGCGCCACGCGCTCGAACACCGCATCCAGGTCGGCGTCGGCCGCCACGGGAATGCCTGCGCTGGAACGCAGTGCGTCCACGGCGGTCTGCGCCGGATCGTCGTAGTACACGCCGTAGCCCACCGTCTCGGTGTCGGCCAGGCCACGGGCGCCGGCCAGCATGTACAGGCGGTCGAACGCGGCGCCGATGGCTTCGTAGCTGCCCCGATGCGGCAGCGTGGCCAGGGTCAGGCCGGAGAAGTCTTCCAGGGTAACGGTGTGCATGATGGGCTCCTGGGGATGGGGAAGCCGCGCGCGCTGCGCGCGGTAACGTCCTGGCGCCAGCCCATAGGCTTGCGTGAAAGCCCGTCCGAACGCGGCGGCGGATTGATACCCCGCGCGCCGCGCCACCTGCGCCAGGCTGCGCCCGCCTGTCTCCAGCTCACCCGCCGCACGATGCAGGCGCATGCGCTGCGCCGTGGCGGTCACGGTCTCGCCCGTCATGGCGCGATACACGCGGTGGAAATGGAAGGGCGACAGGCAGGCCAGCTCGGCCAGGTGGTACAGATCCGGCTCGTCGTCCGGATGCGCCATCAGCCAGTCGAGGACGGGCAGAAGGCGATCGGCATGGCGCAGGCGGGTCTCGGTTTTCATGCAAGCCTCATGAGGCGGTCCAGTCCCGTCAGGCTACGCGCGGCGCGTATGCCGATCTTGCGGTTTTGCCGCGCACGCGCGCGCGGCAAGACATCGCTCAGGCGGGGTAGGTGCCCGGCACGAGGATGCCCTGATCGACCTTGTCCACCTGCGTGCGGCCGCACAGGGCCATGGTCACGTCCATTTCCTTGTACAGGATTTCCAGCGCGCGCTTGACACCCGGCTGGCCGAAGGCGCCCAGGCCGTACAGGAAGCTGCGTCCGATCATCGCGCCACGCGCGCCCAGGGCCACGGCCTTCAGCACGTCCTGGCCCGAACGCACGCCGCCGTCCATGAGCACCTCGATGCGCGAGCCCACGGCATCGGCAATCGCCGGCACCAGGCTGATGGACGACACCGCGCCGTCCAGCTGGCGCCCGCCGTGGTTGCTGACCACCAGGGCATCCGCGCCCGTGTCGGCAGCCATGCGCGCATCCTCGACGTCGAGGATGCCTTTCAGGATCAGCTTGCCGCCCCAGCGCTTCTTGATCCATTCCACGTCGGCCCAGCTCAGGCAGGGGTCGAACTGTTCCGCCGTCCACATCGACAGCGAGGACATGTCCGACACGCCCTTGGCGTGTCCCACGATGTTGCCGAAGGTGCGGCGCTTCGTGCCCAGCATGCCCAGGCACCAGCGCGGCTTGGTCGCCAGGTTGATGAGATTGGCCAGCGTGGGCTTGGGCGGCGTGGACAGGCCGTTCTTGATGTCCTTGTGGCGCTGGCCCATGATCTGCAGGTCCAGCGTCAGCACCAGCGCCGAGCAGCCCGCCGCCTTGGCGCGGTCGATCAGCGCCTCGATGAAGCCGCGGTCGCGCATCACGTACAACTGGAACCAGAAAGGATGCCCACCCGTGCCCGCGGCCACGTCCTCGATCGAGCAGATGCTCATCGTCGACAGCGTGAAGGGCACGCCGAACTCCGCGCAGGCGCGCGCGGCCAGGATCTCGCCGTCGGCGTGCTGCATGCCGGTCAGGCCGGTCGGCGCGATCGCCAGCGGCATGGCGGCGTCCTGGCCCACCAGCGTGGTGCGCAGGCTGCGGCCCTCCATGTTGACCGCCACGCGCTGGCGCAGCTTGATCTTCTGGAAGTCTTCCTCGTTGGCGCGATAGGTGCCTTCGGTCCAGGCGCCGGAATCGGCATAGTCATAGAACATGCGCGGCACGCGGCGCTTGGCAACCACGCGCAGGTCTTCGATGGTGGTGATGCGGGAGAGATCGGGGGCGGACATGGATGGAGAATCTGGAAGGAGTCATCCCCAGCGCGGCAAGGCAGGCCTTGCGCGGATGGGCTGCTGGGGGCGTCGGTAGCGCGAGGATACAACTTTCCGCGCCGCGACGCCCCCCGCCCGATCAATGCACGCGCGCGCGCGCCGCGAGCACGAAGCCCGGCAGCGCAAGCAAGGCGGCCCAGCGCGCCGCCTCGATCTTGGCGTCCGTCACCCGCGCATCGGCCATCAGGAAGTTGACCGTGCCCAGGCAATCGCCGGCCAGCACGACCGGCACGTTGATGACCGAGCGCAAACCCAGCGCAACGATGGCGGCATGGTCGTCGAACGACTGCGCGATGGCGGCTTCGCCCTCGCCCACGAACACGCGCTGCTCCAGCAGCACGTGCCGGCCCCAGTCCGTGCCGGCCTTGGCCTTGCTGCCCCCAGGCGGGTAGGCCTCGGGGTTGGAGCTGTAGAGCCGGTGCAGGCGCAGCGCGCCGGCGTCCAGCTGGTTGACCGTGCACAACAGGTGGCCCAGGGACCTGTGCATGCGCCGGTCCAGCTCGGCGAACAGCGCTGGCGCATCGCCGTGCGCGCAGGCCGCTGACAGCGGCGTCACGTCATCCAGGAACGCCGGATCCGCGGCGGCAAGACTCGTCATGCTCATCCTATTCGACCTGGATGCCCAGTTCCTTCACCAGCTTGCCGTACTTCGCGGCGTCCGCGCGCAGCAGCGTGTCGAAGGCCTCTGGCGTGCCCTGGCGCACTTCCACCGCCATGCCTTCCATCTTGGCGACGACGTCGGGACGCGCCAGTACCGCGTTGATCTCCTTGTTCAGGCGCTGCACCAGCGCCGGATCCATCCCCTTCGGACCGAAAGCGCCGTACCACACGGCCATCTCGTAGCCCGGCACGCTCTCGGCCACGGTCGGCACGTCGGGCAGCAGGGGCGAACGCTGCGCCTCGGTCACGGCCAGCAGCTTCAGCTTGCCGCCCTTCACGTGCGGCAGCGTCTGCGTGCCCGCGCTGAAGAACAGCTGCGTGCGGTCGGCAGCCGTATCCAGCACGGCGGGCGCGCCGCCGCGATAGGGAATGTGCGTCATCTGGATGCCGAGCGCCTTCTCGAACATCGCCGCGCTCAGGTGGTTGGTCGAACCCGTGCCGGCCGAGGCATAGGCGATCTTGTCGGCGTTGGCGCGCGCGTAGTCCACGAACTCGGCCAAGGTGTTGGCGGGCACCGAGCTGCTCACCACCATGGTGTTGGTGACCAGCGCCAATTCCGCGATGGGCGTGAAGTCTTCCACGCCATCGAAAGGCATGGTGGAGAAGAGCGCCTGGTTCATGGTGTGGGTGCTCATCGAGCCCACCAGCAGCGTGTAGCCGTCGGGCTTGGCGCGCGCCACGAAGTTCGAGCCGATGTTGCCCGACGCGCCGGAGCGGTTCTCCACGATGAAGGGCTGGCCCATCGACTGTGTCAGGTGCTCGGACAGCAGCCGCGCCAGGATGTCGGTGGAACCGCCCGCCGCCCACGGCACGATGAGCGTGACGGGCTTTTCCGGATAGGCCGCGTGGGCCGCTGCGCCGGCCAGGCTGGCAAGCGCCAGCACTGGCGCGAGGATCATGCGCTTGAAGAGAGTGGACATGACATTACCCCTTGAATGAATGCCTCCGGTCGATGGTGCCGGATAGGCAGGACAACGCCGCCACGCCTGCATGCCAGGGCGTGGCGGCAAGAAAACTAGCGCCCCACGGCGTAGCCCTGCATGCCGCGCGGATTGGCGCCCGCGCGCAGCAGCAGGCCGCCTTGTCCGTCAGGCTCGCGGGTGCACACACTGATGCGGCCTTCCGACCACGGGCCGCCCACCTTGACCTCATGCCCGGCTTCGCGCAGCGCGGCCAGCGTGGCCTCGGGCATGCGCGATTCCACCGTCAGGCGATTGAGCACGGTGGTGCGCGGCCAGAACGAGGCGGGACCATGATCGACGTGCCACGACGGCGCCTCGATGGCCGACTGCAGGTCCATGCCATGCACCGCGTGGCGCAGGAAGAACGCGACGGTCCACTGGTCCTGCTGGTCGCCGCCCGGCGTGCCGAACACCATGTAGGGCTTGCCGTCGCGCAGGGCCAGGCCCGGCGACAGCGTGGTGCTGGGCCGCTTGCCGGCTTGCAGCCCGCCGGGCAGGCCCTCGTCCAGCCAGCTCATCTGCAGGCGCGTGGTAATGGAAAAACCGAGTTCGGGAATGGCGGGGCTGGAAGACAGCCAGCCGCCGGACGGCGTGGCCGCGACCATGTTGCCCTGCGCGTCGATCACGTCGATGTGGCAGGTATCGCCCACGAAAATCTCGCGCGGCAGCCATTGCGCCACCGGCGGCAATTGCGCGAAGGTGGGCTCGCCCACGCCATAGCGCGTGTCGGCGGTGGTCAGCGTGCGCGCCGACACGCCGGTGTCCGGCAGCACCGGAGGCCGGCCATCCGGGGAACCCGGCTGCAAGGCCGTGGCGGCCGTGGCGCCCACGCCGCGTGCGCGCTCGCGCGCATAGTCGTTCGACAGCAACTGCGCCAAGGGCACGTCGTGGCGCTCGGGGTCGCCATACCAGGCCAGGCGATCCGCGAAGGCCAGCTTGGTGGCCTCGGCCAGGCGGTGCACGAAACCGAAGCTGTCCGGCGCGTGCGCGCCGATGTCCAGGTGCTTGAGCAGGCTCAGCTGCTGCAGGAATACCGGTCCCTGCGACCACGGCCCGCACTTCGCCACGGTATAGCGGCCGAAGTCCAGCGTGGCGGGGTCTTCGTAGGCAGGCCGCCAGCCGGCCATGTCCTCTCGCCGCAGCAGGCCCGTGTTGCGTTCCCCCGTGGTGTCGCGCACGGCCGTCTCGCGGTAATAGCGGTCCACCGCCTCGGCCACGAAACCGTCGTACCACGCGTCCAATGCCGCATCGATGCGGCCTTCCCGCGTCGTGCCGGCAGCCTCGGCCCGCTCGATCACGCGCGCATAGGTCCGCGCCAGCGCCGGCAGGCGGAACAGCGCATTGGCATCGGGCACCTCGCCCCCGGGCAGCCACACGTCGGCCGAGCTCGTCCATTCCTCGCGGAACAGCGCCTGCACCGCGATGATCGCCGACACGATGCGCGGCACCAGCGGGAAACCCTGGCGCGCATAGGACATGGCGGGCGCCAGCACGTCGGCCAGCTCCCAGGTGCCATGGTCGCGCAGCAGCGTCAGCCACGCGCCGAAGGCGCCAGGCACGCAGGCGGGCAGCAGGCCGATGCCCGGCACCTGCTCCAGCCCCATCGCACGGAAGTACGCCGGCTCGGCCAGCTTGGGCGCCGGACCCTGTCCGCACAGCACGCGCGTGCGCTGCTCGCGCTCGCTCCAGAAGATGATGGGCACTTCCCCGCCCGGCCCGTTCAGGTGCGGCTCCACGACCTGCAGCGCGAAGCCGCCGGCCACGGCGGCATCGAAGGCATTGCCGCCGCGCTCGAGCACGCTCATGGCCACTTGCGAGGCCAGCCAGTGCGTCGAGGACACGACGCCGAAGGTGCCCCGGATCTCGGGACGGGTAGTGAAGGAATCGGACATGTGGCGGTACCGTGAAAGTTCGGCCTGCCGGCCCATGGCGCGGGCCGCGCAGGAAATCAGTATAGGAAGACGGAATAACGGGATTACACTTTGTGCGCATGGCGGCATAACCAAATGGTTATGCCATGTCTGTCATGGCTCTCCCCCTGTTCCCGGATCGTTCCCATGCCTGCCGCTCCCCTGCTCTCGCGCCTGAAGCACCGCCACCTGCTGTTGCTGACCGACCTGGCGGAGCTCGGCACCTTGACGCGTGCCGCGGCGCGCGCGGGCGTCAGCCAACCGGCGGCCACCAAGACGCTGGCCGAGCTGGAAACGATCTTCGGGGCGCCCTTGTTCGTGCGTGGCGGCGCACGCCTCACGCCCACCGACCTGGGCCGGCAGGCCATCGTGCGCGCGCATCAGATGCTGCGGGACCTGGAAAACTGGCAAAGGGAAATGGAGGCGTCGCGCGCGGGGCTGCGCGGCCATCTGCACATCGGCGCGGTGCCCTACGTGTCGGGCGACTTCCTGGCGCAGGCGCTGGCCACGCTGCACCGCGAACATGGCGTGGCCAGCACGCTCACGCGGGCCACCAGCGACCAGCTGGGCCGCGCCCTGGCCAATCACGACATCGACTGCCTGATCGGCCGCGCGTCGGCGGCCGCGCTGGGGCCGGAATATCAGCACGAACCGCTCTTCACGCAGAAACCCACGCTGATCGCGCACCCTCGCCTCGCGCGCAGGCTGGCGCAGCGCCTGCCCGATTGGGGCGAGCTGTCGCGCATGAACTGGATTCTGCCCTCACCCGCCACGCCCACCGGCATGATCGTGGCGGAGCTGTTCGCGCAGGCACAGGTTGCCGCGCCCGTGCCCATCGTCGAGACCTACAGCCTCGACATCATCGCCGGCATGCTGCGCGACGACGCCACGCTGCTGTCCATCCTGCCCGAGAGCGTGGCGCGGGACATGGCGCGGCGCGGCGACATCGGCCTGGTCGACTGGGACCTCGGCTGGATGCTGCCGCCCGTCACGCTGATCCGCCGCCGGCGCGACACGCCGCAACCCGCGGAAGAGCAGCTCGCCCAGATCCTGCGCGCGCTGTGCGCGACGATGCCCTGACGGGATGGCAGCGATCACCGCGCACGCATCAACGCTGCATGCCCCAGCGGCGCACCGTCACGCGCTCCAGGGTCTCGAACACCAGGTTCTCCACGACCAGGCCGATCAGGATCACGGCCACCAGGCCCGCGAACACGCGGTCGGTGTAGAGCTCGTTGCGATTCTGGAAGATGTACCAGCCCAGCCCGCCCTTGCCGCTGGTCGCGCCGAACACCAGCTCGGCGGCGATCAGCGTGCGCCACGCGAAGGCCCAGCCGATCTTCAGGCCGGACAGGATCGAGGGCAACGCCGCCGGCACCAGGATGTGCAGCACATAGCGCAGGCCGCGCAGGCCATAGTTGCGCCCCGCCATGCGCAGGGTTTCCGCCACCGACAGGAAACCCGTGTACATGCTGAGCGCCACGGCCCAGACCACCGAGTGCACCAGCACGAAGATCAGGCTGCCCTCGCCCAGGCCGAACCACAGCAGGGCCAGGGGCAGCAGCGCAATGGCAGGCAAGGGATTGAACATGGCCGTGAGCGTGGCCAGCAGGTCGCGTCCCGGCTGCGTGGACACCGCCAGCGACGTCAGGATGAAGGCGAGCGTGATGCCGGCCAGGTAGCCTTGCACCAGCACGCCCAGCGACAAGCCCGCGCGCTGGACCAGCTCGCCGCTGGCCAGGCCGTCGAAAAATGCCTGCGCGGTCTGCAGGAAGCCGGGCAGCAGCAGGTCGTTGTCCTGGTAGCGCGCCAGCGCTTCCCACAGCACCGCCAGCACGATCAGGATGAGGCTCTTGCGCAGCCAGCCTTGCGACCACAGCCGCGCGCCCAGCGACACGCGCCGGTCCGGTTCGATGTCGGTCAGCGGTTCGAGCTCGACCAGGTATTCAGGACGCAGCGCGCCGATGTCGGGTGAAGTCGCCATGGTGTTCGTCTATTCCTTCAGGCCCTGTCAGGCCGCTGCGCGGGCCAGCACCTGCGCCTGCGCGGCATGCGGCACCGCCGGCTCGTCGAAGAGCAGGTCGTGGATGCGGCGCGACGCCGCCTGGAACGCGGGCGATCCCGCACTGTGCAGGCCGAAGGCATGCGCGTCCAGCTCGGCGCGCACCCGTCCAGGATGCGGCGACAGCAGCAGCACGCGATTGCCCACCACCAGCGCCTCGTCGATGGAGTGGGTCACGAACAGCAGCGTGAACGGCGCGTCTTCCCACAAGGCCAGCAGCTCTTCCTGCATGCGCCGGCGCGTCAGCGCATCCAGCGCCGCGAAGGGTTCGTCCATCAGCAGGATGCGCGGCTGCATGGCCAGCGCGCGCGCAATCGCCACACGCTGCTTCATGCCGCCCGACAGCGTGTGCGGATAGGCTTGCACGAAGGCCGACAATCCCACCTTGTCCAGATAATGGCGCGCACGCGCCTCGGCTTCCTTGCGCGACAGCTTGCGCGCCACCTGCAGCGGAAACGCCACGTTCTGCAGCACGGTCTTCCACGGCGGCAACTGGTCGAACTCCTGGAAGACGACGATGCGGTCCGGGCCCGGCTCGCGCACGGGCTTGCCATCCAGTTCGATGCTGCCTTCGCGCACCGGCACGAAACCCGCCACCGCCTTCAGCAGCGACGACTTGCCGCAACCCGACGGCCCCAACAGGATGTAGCGGTCCGAAGGCAGCACGTCGAAGCTCACGCGATGCGTGGCGCGCACCACGCGCTCGCGGCTGCGGTATTCCAGCGTGGCGCCGCGCACCCGCAACAGGGGGTCCGGCAGCGACGGGACAACAGCGCTCAGTTCGCGCGTGGCGTCTCGCGTCATCGTTCAGCTCCCTTGCGCGGTCAGCGCGTCGTCGAAGAAGTAGTCGCGCCAGGATGCCGGCTTGTTCTTGATGGCGCCCACCTCGTGCATGAATTCCGCAAGCGCATAGGTATTCTGCGGCGCGACCTTGAACTGGATCTCGGGGTTCTTGATGATCTTGATGAGGAAGTCGCGGTCGATCTTCGCACCCGTCACGCGCAGGTAGATATCGGCGGCCTCTTCCGGCTTGGCCGTGATGAAGGCGGCGGCTTCGGCCAGCGCGTCCTGGAAGGCCTTGTAGGTCTTGGGGTTCTCCTTGCGGAACTTCTCCGTCGCGAAGAGCACGGTGGCCGAGCTGGGTCCGCCCAGCACCTCGTAGGAATTCAGCACGATGCGCGCATTGGGATTGCCCGCCAGCTCCTGCTCCTGGAAGGGCGGATTGCCGAAGTGTCCCGTGATCTCGGTGCCGCCGGAAATGATGGCCGCCGCCGCATCCGGGTGCGGCACCGCCAGCGAGATCGCATCGAGCTTGTTGTACTGCTCCTTGCCCCACAGCTTGGCAGAGGCCAATTGCAGCACGCGCGACTGCACCGACACGCCCACCGCCGGCACCGCGATGCGGTCCTTGTCGGTGAAGTCGGCGATCGTCTTCACGTTCGGGTTGTTCGAGACCAGGTAATAGGGGAAGTTGCCCAGCGAGGCCACGCCCTTCACGTTCTGGCGGCCATGCGTGCGGTCCCAGATCGTCAGCAGCGGGCCGACGCCCGCGCCGGCGATATCGATGGACCCCGACAGCAGCGCATCGTTCACCGCCGAGCCGCCCGACAGCTTGCGCCACTCCACGGCGATGTCCACGCCGGCGGTCTTGCCGTGCTTCTCGATCAGTTGCTGGTCGCGCGCCACGTTCAGCAGCAGGTACACGATGCCGAATTGCTCGGCGATGCGCAGCTGGCCTTCGGCGTGCGCGGCAGGCGCGGCGGCGACGCCGAGCGAGGCGGCCACCACGGCGGCGCCCACGCGGGTGGACAGGCGGGAAAGGAATGCGGGAATCTTCATCGGGATGCTCGTTTGCGCTCAGGCGTCAGGGGCGGCGGGCCGGGTCTTTTTCGAAGGTGTTTTCGCTGGGGGAAGGATGGCTTCAGAACGGCGCGTCGCCCTCGATCGTCGTGCGGTACAGCTTGCGGCGCAGATGATCCGGCGTGCCGCCTGCCAGGTGCATCAGCGAACGGTTGTCCCAGAACACCAGGTCATGCGGCTGCCAGCGATGGCGGTAGACGTATTGCGGCTGCACGCTGTGCGCGAAGATTTCGTCCAGCAACGCGCGGCTTTCGTCGGCGGGAATGCCTTCGATATGCGTCGTGAAATGCTCGCTCACGAAAAGCGCCTTGCGGCCCGTCTCCGGATGCGTGCGCACGATCGGATGGCTCACTTCCTGCACCTGCGCCAGCTGCTGCGCGCTGAGCGTCGGACGCCACGTGGCGTCCTTCTGCATCTGTCCATACTTGGCCAGATAGGTATGCACCGCGCGGCGGCCCTCCACCGCCTGGCGCAGCCGCGCGGGCAGGTCGTCCCAGGCTCGGTGCATGTCCGCGAACAAGGTATCGCCGCCTTCCGCCGGCAGCTCCTGCGCGTGCAGCAGGGACCCCAGCGCGGGCAGCTCCTTGTAGGAAATGTCCGAATGCCAATACTTGCCCGCATCGCCCAGCCCGATGGGCTTGCCGTCCTCGACCACGTTGGACACGATCAGGATTTCCGGGTGGCCGGCCAGGTGGAACTGGTGCAGCACGTGGATCATCAGCTTGCCGAAGCGGCGGCTGAAGGCAATGTGGTCGGCAGGCGTGATGTCCTGCCCGCGGAACACCACCACGTGGTGATCCAGGTGCGCGCGATGGATGCGCGCGAAGTCGGCGTCGTTCAGCGCCTGGCCCAGGTCCAGGCCGATGATCTCGGCGCCCAGTCCGCCTTCCAGCGGACGGACCTCGAAAGACTGCGGCGGCGCGGCGCGCGGCGACAAGGGTGCATCGAAAGCGGTGGCAAGGGACATGGCGGGCTCCGGAAGGGACAGGCACTGCTACGGGCGGTCTGCGCCGACGGCGCGTCCACCCTGGGTGTTGGGTCTGCTTCATTATTCAGAACCCGCCCCGCCCGCGTAAAAGACTATCTGGGCGTTTGGACATAACGCCGCCACATAACAAGACCTTGTCCACCGGGTGCGCAGTTATATTTACGGCTGTTTCCGCCCCCTCTTTTTCCTGCATGGCCGCCTCCGACCTCGACCCCATCGCCGCCATCGCCACCGCCCCCGGACGCGGCGGCATCGGCGTCGTGCGCATTTCCGGCCAGGACCTCCGCGCCCTGGCGCGCACGCTGTTGGGCCGCGCCCCCACGCCGCGCCACGCGCACTTCCTGCCCTTCAACGACGCACAAGGCGCCGCCATCGACGAAGGCATCGCGCTCTTCTTCGACGCGCCGCGTTCCTACACCGGCGAGGACGTGCTGGAACTGCAAGGCCATGGCGGACCCGCCGTGCTGCGCCGGCTGCTGGCGCGCTGCCTGGAAGCCGGCCGCGAACAGGGCCTGCGCCTGGCGGAACCCGGCGAATTCACGCGCCGCGCCTTCCTGAACGAACGCCTGGACCTGGCCCAGGCCGAGGCAGTGGCCGACCTCATCGAGGCCTCGTCGGAAGCCGCCGCGCGCGGCGCCATCGCGTCGCTGTCGGGCAAGTTCTCGGGCGAGATCAACGCGCTGGCCGAGCGCATCATCCAGCTGCGCCTGCTGGTGGAAGCCACGCTGGATTTCCCCGAAGAGGAAATCGACTTCCTGGAGAAGTACCAGGCACGCGGCACGCTGGCCGGCATCACCGCCACGCTGGACACGCTGCTGGCCCAGACGCGCCAGGGCGCCATCCTGCGCGAGGGCCTGCACGTCGTGCTGGCCGGGCGCCCGAACGTCGGCAAGTCCAGCCTGCTGAATGCCCTGGCGGGCGAAGACGTCGCCATCGTCACCGACATCGCCGGCACCACGCGCGACAAGGTCGTGCAGCAGATCCACCTGGACGGCGTGCCGCTGCACATCGTCGACACGGCGGGCCTGCGCGAGACCGCCGACACCGTGGAAAGGCTGGGCATCTCGCGCAGCTGGGCCGAGATTGAAAAGGCCGACGTCATCCTGCACCTGCGCGATGCGCGCGAGCCCGACGTGGCGCTGGATGCGGAGATTGCTGCAAGACGCCATCCGCGCACGCCGGTGCTGGCCGTGTTGAACAAGGCGGACCTGCTGGCCGAATGGCCGCAAGACCTGCCGCAGGACACGCTGGCGGTCTCGGCGCGCAACGGCCAGGGCCTGGATGCCCTGCGCACGACGCTGCTCGGCCTGGCGGGCTGGACGCCCGGCGGCGAATCACCGTGGCTGGCGCGCGCGCGTCATGTGCGCGCGCTGGAACTGGCGCGCGAGCACCTGACGGTGGCCGAGCAGCACGCGGCGCAGGACGACCGGGTGCTGGACCTGTTCGCGGAGGAATTGCGGCTGGCGCACGAGGCGCTGGGCGAAATCACCGGGCAGTTCTCCAGCGATGACATGCTGGGACGGATTTTTTCGAGTTTCTGCATCGGGAAGTGATCCAGGCGCGGCCTGCGTGCCGCACGCCTGGCATCAATCCACCGTCGCGCCCGATTTCGCCACCACTTCCTTCCACACCTGAAGCTCGGCCTCCTGGCGCACGGCCAGTTCCTTCGGGCCTTCCTCCAGCACCTGCATGCCCATCTTGTCGAAGCTCTCGCGCAGGCGCGGGTGCTTCATGGCCTGGGCGATCGCATCCGACAGGCGCGTGATCACCGCGGCGGGCGTGCCCTTGGGCGCATACACCGCCACCCACATGTCGCTCTCGAAGCCCTTCACCTGTTCGCCGATCGCAGGGACGTCAGGCAGCACCGCATTGCGCTGCGCGCTGGCGATACCCAGGGCGCGCAGCTTGCCCGCGCGGATGTTCTCCAGCAGCGAGGGCAGCGTGCCGAACAGGATGGGCACCTGGTTGCCCAGCACGTCGGTCATGGCAGGCGCCACGCCACGATACGGCACGTGCTCCAGCGAGCCGCCAGACTGCTGCGCCAGCATCTCCGGCAGCAGGTGGTTCAGCGTGCCGTTGCCGGCCGAGGCGTACTGGAACTGACCCGGTTTCTCCTTCATCAGCGCAAGGAACTGCGCCAGGTCCTTGGCGGGAAAGGACGGATTCACCGTCAGCACGAAAGGCACGCTGCCCACCGCCGCCACCGGTTCGAAATCCTTGATGGGATCGAAGCCCGGGTTCTTGTACAGCCAGGGCACGATGAGCTGGTTGCTGTTGGCCGTGACCAGCAGCGTGTAGCCGTCGGCCTTCTCGCGCATGGCGCTTTGCGTGCCGATGACGCCGCCCGCGCCGGGCTTGTTGCTGACCACCAGCGGCTGGCCCAGCACCGGGCTCAGGGCCTCGGCCAGCGCGCGCGCCACCACGTCCACGCCGCCGCCGGCGGCGGTGGGCGTGACCAGCGTGATGGGCCGCGT
Source organism: Orrella dioscoreae (assembly GCF_900089455.2). Lineage (NCBI taxonomy): Bacteria > Pseudomonadati > Pseudomonadota > Betaproteobacteria > Burkholderiales > Alcaligenaceae > Orrella > Orrella dioscoreae. The sequence goes on along the minus strand of NZ_LT907988.1, from coordinate 171,395 downwards.
CGGGAAGTCCGCCTGCGCGGCGGCGGTGCCCGTGGCGCCCAGCAGCATGGCCGCGGCCGTGGCGGCCAGCCAGCGTGCCGGCCTGGCGAAGGTGAGCGTTTTCCCCATGATTATTTTTCCTCGTTGAACAGGACGTGATGAAGGCGCTCGCCCCAGGCGAGCAGTGTGAAGTCGTTTTCCCAATCCGCCACCAGTTGGACGCCCAGGGGCAGGCCCGTGGCGTCCTTGCCCAATGGCAGATGCAGGCAGGGCCAGCCCAGCACCGACCAGGGTTTGGCGAAGGCGGGCGAGCCGGTATGCGCGATGCCCGCGGGCGCCGCGCCCGGCACGCTGGGCGTCAGCACCAGGTCGGCATCGCCGGCAAGCGCGGACCAGGCCGTGCGCAGGCGGCGCTGCACGGCCAGCGCGGCGCGGTACTGCGCGCCATCGATGGCCAGGCCGTGCGTGACGGCCTCGCGCAGCACGGCGCTGACACCGTCGGGGGCGCGCCTGGCCACTGGCGCCAGGTTGCGGGCGAATTCGTAATGCATCAGCACGTCGTGCGCGGCCATCAGTTCTCGCAGCGCAGCCTGCGGCACGCGTGTCTCGCAGCGGGCGCCCAGGGCGCGCAGGCGGTCGGCCGCGCGCGCCAGCGTGGCCGCGCCGTCTGCACTCAAGGTTGCAGCGGGACTCCAATCCACCACCGCCACGCGCAGGCCCGGCAGCGCCGGCAAGGGCGCAGCGCCATCGGCAACGGCCGGCAGCAGCACCTTGCCCACCTGCGTGGCCGTTGCCACCGAGTCCGCATGCCAGCCGATCACGTCCAGCGAATCGCAGGTCGACGCAAGTCCCGCGCGCGAGACCAGGCCGAAAGTGGGCTTGAAGCCGACCACGCCGCAATACGCGGCGGGCCGCACGATGGAGCCGCCCGTCTGGGTGCTGAGCGCGAAAGGCACCATGCCCGCCGCCACCGCCGCGGCGGAACCGCTGGATGACCCGCCCGGCGTGTGCGCCGGTGCGTGCGGGTTGCAGGTCGGGCCGGGCGTGCGGAAGGCGTATTCGGCCGTCACCGTCTTGCCCACCGGCACCGCGCCCGCCGCCCGCAAGGCCGACACGCAGGCGGCATCGAAGGCGCGGGGGCCGGCATCGGATGCCTGGGCGCCGCAACGCGTGGGCATGCCGGCCACGTCGATCACGTCCTTCACGCCGAAAGGCAGGCCCGAGACGGTACCGGCCACGCGTGCAGGCCAGGCCTGCGGCCAGTCCGTCTCGGCCAGGTGCGCCCAGGCCCGCAGTTGCGGCTCGCGCTCGGCGATACGCGACAGGCGGTCAGGGCGGGAAGAGGCGGGGGGCTGCGGCATGCGGGTTCCTGTGAACGATTCCCCGCATGGTAAAAATCGGACTGTTAGCAGTCCAATACTGAATTTCGCCAGGATTATGAGCGTTTCAGAATTAATGCGCCTGGACGGCAAGCTGCTCGTGACCTTCTGCGTGGTCGCGCAGGAGCTGCATTTCGGCCGTGCCGCGCAACGGCTGTGCATCAGCCAGCCGCCGCTCAGCCAGCAGATCAAGCGCCTGGAAAAACTGGTGGGCACGCCGCTCTTCGAGCGCACCACGCGCTCTGTGTCGCTGACCCCCGCCGGCGCCGTGATGTTCCATCGCGCCAGCCGGCTTTGCGCAGACATGCAGGAAATGCTGCAGCTCACCCGGCAATCCGCGCAGGGCCTGCACGGCAGCCTGCGCGTCGGGCTCGCACCCAGCGCGGGCTATTCGCCCGTGGTGCAGGCGCTGCAGGCCTACCGGCGCCAACATCCGCAGATCGCGCTGTCGCTGCACGAGATGAATTCCGTCCACATGCCGGCGGCGCTGCGCGCACGCGAACTGGACGCAGCCGTCATGCGACCCTTCGCCGCGCACGCCGACATCGACACGCAGTGCGTGCATCGCGAAGCGCTGGGGCTCGTTGCCTGCCATGACGACCTGGTGGGCGGCGCAAGGATCAGCCTGGCGCAGGTCGCGCAATCGCCGCTCATCGGCTACGAGGCCGACCACTCGCCCTATTTCCGGCAGTTGCTGGACGACCTCTTCCAGCAGGCCGGCCTGGCGCCGCGCATCGTGCAGGAGAGCCGCCTGCCCACCATCCTGACGCTGGTGGAAGCGGGCGTGGGCCGCGCCATCGTGCCGTGGTCGCTGGCGCGCCTGCATGCAGACACGCTCAAGTTCATCCCCGTCGACGAACTGGCGCCGCGTCCGGCCAGCCTCGTCATGGCGACCCTGCGCGGCAACGCCAACCCCGCGCTGGCCAACTTCGTCGCCACGCTGCTGGCACACCCCGGCACGCAAGCGCAGGAGTGACGCGCACCGTCGCGGGTAACGGGCTTGCTCGCCCTAACGGCCCCCCAGCAGCGTCTTCCCGGCCGCCACCGGAAACCGCCCCGCGTTCACGCGCAGCTTCTCCTGCGCCGCCTGCACCGGGTCGATGCCCAGTTCGCTGGACAGCTGCACCAGGTACAGCAGCACGTCGGCGATCTCGGCGCCCACCTCCTTGCGCTGTTCGGCGGACACATGCCGGCTCTCGGCCTCCGTCATCCACTGGAAATGCTCCAGCAACTCGCCCGCCTCCACCGTCAGCGCGGCGGCCAGGTTCTTCGGTGAATGGAAAGGCTTCCAGTCGCGCTCGCGCGCGAACTGGTCCAGGGCAAGGGCAAGGTCTTTCAGGGAGTCGGCCATCTTGGTTTCCTGCGTGATTCCAGGCCCAAGCATACCGGCGCCACGGCGGGCGATCTCAGTCCTGCACCGCCACGGCGCCCGTCATCTGTTCGCGCGCCCGGTCCACGTCGCGCATGGGCGGCATGCCGTACAGGCGGCTGTACTCGCGGCTGAACTGCGAAGGGCTCTGGTAGCCGACACGGTATCCGGCACTGCCCACGTCCAGCCGCTCGATGAGCATCAGGCGGCGCGCCTCGTGCAGCCGCAGGCGCTTCTGGTATTGCATCGGCGTCATGGCCGTCACCGCGCTGAAATGATGATGCAGCGACGACACGCTCATGCCCACGTGCGCGGCCAGCGCTTCGATGCGCAGGGCATCGGTATAGTGCTCGCGCAGCCAGGCGATGGCGCGCGCGATCTTGTTGCTGGGGCTGTCGGTGGCGGCAATGCGCAGCAAGGTCGCGCCGCAAGGTCCGCTCAGCAGCCGGTACAGGATCTCCTGCTCGATCAGCGGCGCCATGGCGGGAATATCCGCCTGGCGGTCCAGCAGCCGCAACAGCCGCAAGGTGGCGTCCAGCAATTCCGTGGGCGCCTGATTCAACTGGATGCCCAGCGGCGTATCCGCGGCGGGCAGGGAGGGCGCTTCCATGCGGGCCAGCACTTCCTGCAGGCACGGCCCCTCGATTGCCAGGCCCAGGCCCAGCAAAGGCTTCTCCGGTGACGCCAACGTGATGCAGGACACCACCGGCAGGTCCAGCGACACCACCAGGAAATCTCCCACGCCATATTCGATCACCGTCTCGCCCAGCATCAGCCGCTTGGCACCTTGGGTCACCAGCACGAAGCAGGGCTGCTGCTTCGTGTGCAAGGCTTGCGAAGGCCGGCTGCGGCTGCTGACGAAAAGGCGCGGGATCGCCGTGCCGCCGTCGCCGTCTTCGCTGGCGTATCGGGCAATGATCCCGTTGATCTCGCGGTAATAATCCGCTGGCTGCATGAAAGAAAACTCCCGTAAGGGCAGACGCTTGGATGGCTGCCATCCTGCCTGATCCCCCGAGGGCGGAACAGGGCCCTGCCAGAGGATTGCAGGATCGTGCATGAAACGCGGAGGATCAGGATAACGCTGCGAGGCGCGCGCGCGACACACTGGCGCCATTCCTCGATCCGGAGACCGACATGCAGAGAATGCTCCCCCGCAGCGTGCTGGTGACCGGCGCCTCCCACAAGGCGGGTGCCAGCGCCGCCAGGGCGCTGGCCGCCCAGGGCGCGGCTGTCGTCTTGAGCGATGCGCCCGGCCATCCCCGCGTGGCGCGCACGGTGGCCGCCATCCGGCGCGCGGGCGGCCTGGCCATTTCCGTGCCTGCCGACCTGTGCCAGGCCGATCAGGTGCAGGCGCTGTTCGACGTGGCGGAAGCTGCCTTCGGCACGCCCGAACTCATCGTCCACCACGCCGGCCCCTGCGTGCGCGACGCCGCCGACCCACGGGGCGCCGCACAGATCACCGGCACGCTGCTGGTCGTCCAGGAGAGCGCCCGCCGCCTGGGGCCCGACGGCGGCACCATCCTCAACCTGGATGGCGGCTGGACGCGCGACAGCGGGTCGCCCATGCAGACGCTGGTCCAGGGCTACGCCCCGGCGCTGGCGCAGCGCAATATCCACATCCGGTCGGTGCGCGCCCACGGTTGGCGCGCCTTGCGCTACAGTCCCGTTATAGATACTTTCATCCATAACACCGCCCACCCATGGCCAGACCCCGCCAATTCGACGCCGACACCGTGCTGGATGCCGCCAAGCACTTGTTCTGGGACAAGGGCTTCGAAGCCACCTCCACGGAGGACCTCTGCCAGGCCATGGGCCTGAGCCGGCAGAGTTTCTACAACGCCTTCGGCGGCAAGCGCGAAGTCTTCCTGGCCGCCCTGGAACGCTACGCGGCCGAACGCACCGACGCGCAGATCGCCTTGCTCAGTGACGCCCCCGCCCCCCTGCAGGGCCTGCGCGAGCTCCTGCAGGCCGTTGCCGCCCACGCGCCCGACCGCCGCAAGCTGGGCTGCATGAGCGTTGCCACGGCCAGCGCCTTCGGCGACGAAGACGCCGACGTCTCGGCCATCCTGCGCCACCACGGAATGCGCCTGCAGAAAGCCATGCAGGCATCGCTGTCGCGCGCGCGCGACCAAGGCCAGCTGCAGGGCGACACCGACCTGCCGCTGGCCGCCCAGTTCCTGCGCACATCGCAGCACGGCATCAGCCTGGCCGCCCGCACCGGCGCCACGCCCGCGCAGCTGCGCGGCATGGCCGAACTCGCGCTGCGCGCGGTCGGCGCCGCCTGACCTTTCCTTCCGGTTTGTCCCCGCCGCGCAACGGATCATCCTGCCCCTATCCAGTTATAGACAATAGTGTCTAAAATAGGAGCCTTACTCAACAGGCTTCACGGAGGCCGATCATGACCCGCAAGACACCACTGGAACGCACCCGCAACATCGGCATTTCCGCTCACATCGATGCGGGCAAGACCACCACGACCGAGCGGATCCTGTTCTACACCGGTGTCAACCACAAGCTGGGCGAGGTGCATGAAGGCGCGGCCACCATGGACTGGATGGCCCAGGAACAGGAGCGCGGCATCACCATCACGTCGGCGGCCACCACCGCCTTCTGGCGCGGCATGGCGGGCGACTATCCTGAACACCGCATCAACATCATCGACACCCCGGGTCACGTGGACTTCACCGTCGAGGTGGAACGCTCCATGCGCGTGCTCGACGGCGCCGTCATGGTGTATGACGCCGTGGGCGGCGTGCAGCCGCAATCCGAGACCGTCTGGCGCCAGGCCAACAAATACGGCGTGCCGCGCATTGCCTTCGTCAACAAGATGGACCGCGTGGGCGCGGACTTCTTCCGCGTGCAGCGCCAGATCGGCGAGCGGCTGAAGGGCGACGCCGTGCCCATCCAGATCCCCGTGGGCGCCGAGGCCGGCTTCCAGGGCGTGGTCGACCTCGTCAAGATGAAAGCCATCATCTGGGACGAAGCCAGCCAGGGTGTGCGTTTCTCCTATGCGGACATCCCGGCCGACCTGCGCGAGACCGCGCAGGCCTGGCACGAACGCCTGGTGGAAAAGGCCGCGGAAGCCGACGATGCGCTGCTGGAGAAATACCTGTCCGGTACGCCGCTGGCGGAGGCCGAGATCAAGCGCGGCCTGCGCCAGCGCACCATCGCGGGCCAGATCGTGCCCATGCTGAGCGGCTCGGCCTTCAAGAACAAGGGCGTGCAGGCCATGCTGGATGCGGTGATCGACTATCTGCCCTCGCCGGCCGACGTGCCCGCCGTGCGAGGCCACGATGAACGCGACAACGAGGTCGCGCGCGCCGCCCAGGACGACGCGCCCTTCTCCGCGCTTGCCTTCAAGATCATGACCGACCCCTTCGTCGGCCAGCTGGCCTTCGTGCGCGTGTATTCAGGCATCCTGAAGTCGGGCGACACCGTCTACAACCCGCTCAAGGGGCGCAAGGAGCGCATCGGCCGGCTGCTGCAGATGCACGCCAACACGCGCCAGGAGATCGACGAGGTGCGCGCGGGCGACATCGCGGCCGTGGTGGGCCTGAAGGACATCACCACCGGCGAGACCTTGAGCGATCCCGCGCATCCCATCGTGCTCGAGCGCATGCGCTTTCCCGAGCCTGTGATCTCGCAGGCGGTGGAGCCGCGCACCCAGGCCGACCAGGAGAAGATGGGCCTGGCCTTGAATCGTCTTGCGCAGGAGGATCCTTCCTTCCGCGTGCACACCGACGAGGAATCGGGCCAGACCATCATCTCGGGCATGGGCGAGCTGCACCTGGAGATCCTGGTGGACCGCATGAAGCGGGAGTTCAACGTGCAGGCCAATGTGGGCAAGCCGCAGGTGGCCTATCGCGAAACCGTGAGACGCCCGGCGGAAGACGTCGAGGGCAAGTTCGTCAAGCAGTCGGGCGGACGCGGCCAATACGGCCACGTGGTCATCAGGCTGGAACCGCAAGCGGCGGGCGCGGGCTATGCCTTCGTCGACGCCATCAAGGGCGGCGTGGTGCCGCGCGAGTTCATCCCGGCGGTCGACAAGGGCATCCAGGACACGCTGGGCAGCGGCGTGCTGGCGGGCTATCCGGTGGTGGACGTGAAAGTGACGCTCACCTTCGGCTCCTACCATGACGTGGACTCGAACGAGAACGCGTTCCGCATGGCCGGATCGCTGGCCTTCAAGGAAGCGATGCGCCGCGCGGACCCCGTGCTGCTCGAGCCCGTGATGCAGGTCGAGGTGGAAACGCCCGAGGACTTCACCGGCAACGTGATGGGCGACCTGTCCTCGCGCCGCGGCATCGTGCAGGGCATGGACGACGCGCCGGGCGGCGGCAAGGCCATCCGGGCCGAGGTGCCGCTGGCCGAGATGTTCGGCTATGCCACGTCGCTGCGTTCGCTGACACAGGGACGCGCGACGTACACGATGGCGTTCAAGCACTATGCGCAGGCGCCGCGCACCGTGTCCGAGCTGGTCATCGCGTCGCGCAAGTGAGCCCCACCGCGGCGGGACACGCGTCCCGCCGCGGTGCGCCTCAGCCCAGCTCCGGCTGCCGCCGGAACGCCAGCATGCGCGCGGTGGAGCGCTGGCACAGTTCGCCATGCTGGTTGAAGGTGTCGCTCTGCACCGTGACGATGCCGCGGTCCGGCCGCGACCGCGACGGCACGACCGACAGGATGGTGCTTTCCACGTGCAGCACGTCGCCCGGACGCGTGGCGCGTGGCCACGTGACCTCGGTGCCCGCGCCGATCAGGCCGCCGGCCAGCTTCACGCTTTGCACCACCAGGCGCATGGTGATGGCCGCCGTGTGCCAGCCGCTGGCGGCCAGGCCCTGGAAGAAGGTGTCGCGCGCGGCCGCTTCGTCGGTGTGGAAAGGCTGCGGATCGTACTGGCTGGCGAACACGCGGATCTGCTCGGCATCCAGCGCATGTTCACCGCTGCGGAACACCTGTCCGACCTGCAGGTCTTCAAGGTAAAGGGGTTGTTCTTGTTGTGCCAACGTGCTGCTCCTCCAATGACGGCTTGCGGGCATAGCTTACCCCTGCCGCCGCCGGGGCGGTGACCCGTCCCTTTTGCCGCCGGGCCGTCCCAAGACAAAAGACGGCCCCCTCGGGGGGCAGCAAGCCGAAGGCGCGGCGTGGGGGTCCCTTTTGCCGCCGGGGCCGCCGTCATGGCCCGCCCCCCGCCCAGGGAGTACAGTCATGGGGTGCACGTGGCGTCGCCGCTTCGTCCTTTCCCTTTTCCGTTCAACCCAAGGATCGCTACATGACTGTTTCCTACCCCGACACGCAGTTGCTCATCGGTGGAGAATGGGTCGATGCCGCCAGCGGCAAGACCCTGGACGTGATCAACCCGGCCACGGGCCGCGCCATCGGCAAGGTCGCCCACGCCAGCACCGCCGACCTGGATCGCGCGCTGGCCGCCGCGCAAAAGGGTTTCGAGGCCTGGCGCGACATCCCCGCGCACGAACGCGCCGCCACCATGCGCCGCGCCGCCGCGCTGGTGCGCGAACGCGCCGACGAGATCGCGCCGCTGCTCACGCAGGAACAAGGCAAGCCGCTTACCGAAGCCCGCATGGAAACGCTGGCCGCCGCCGACATCATCGAATGGTTCGCCGACGAGGGCCGCCGCGTCTATGGCCGCATCGTGCCCTCGCGCAACCTCGACGCGCAGCAACTGGTGCTGAAGGAGCCCGTGGGCCCAGTCGCCGCGTTCACCCCCTGGAACTTTCCCATCAACCAGGTCGTGCGCAAGCTGGGCGCGGCACTGGCCGCGGGCTGCTCGTTCCTGGTGAAGGCGCCCGAAGAAACCCCTGCCTCGCCTGCCGCGCTGATCCGCGCCTTCGTGGACGCGGGGGTGCCCGCGGGCGTCGTGGGCCTGGTGTTCGGCGATCCCGCCGAGATCTCCAGCTACCTCATTCCGCACCCCGTGATCCGCAAGATCACCTTCACCGGCTCGACGCCCGTGGGCAAGCAATTGGCCTCGCTGGCCGGCAAGCACATGAAGCGCGTGACGATGGAGCTGGGCGGCCACGCCCCCGTCATCGTGGCCGAGGACGCCGACCTGGCGCTGGCCGCCAAGGCCACCGGCGGCGCGAAGTTCCGCAACGCCGGCCAGGTCTGCATCTCGCCCACGCGCTTCCTGGTCCACAACAGCGTGCGCGAAGCCTTCACGCAGGCGCTGGTCGCGCACGCCCAAGGCCTGAAGCTGGGCGATGGCCTGCAGGACGGCACCACGCTGGGCCCGCTGGCCAACACGCGCCGCGTGGAAGCCATCACGAAGCTGGTGCAGGACGCGCAGAAGAAGGGCGCCAAGCTTGCCACCGGCGGCGAGGCCGTCCAGCGCGACGGCAACTTCTTCGCCCCCACGGTGCTGTCCGACGTGCCGCTGGAGGCGTCGATCTTCAACGAAGAGCCTTTCGGTCCGGTCGCCGCCATCCGTGGCTTCGACAAACTGGAAGACGCCATCGCCGAAGCCAACCGCCTGCCTTTCGGCCTGGCCGGCTACGCCTACACCAACTCCATCAAGAACGTGCACCTGCTCAGCCGCCGCATCGAAGTGGGCATGCTGTGGGTGAACCAGCCCGCCGCCCCCACGCCCGAGCTGCCTTTCGGCGGCGTGAAGGATTCGGGCTACGGTTCGGAAGGCGGTCCGGAAGCGGTCGAGGCCTACCTCAACATCAAGACCGTTTCGGTCATGGCGGTCTGATCCGCGCCTGATGTGGGAAGGCCGGGCAACCGGCAAGCAAAACGGGACGCCAGTGGCGTCCCGTTTTTACTTGCAGGATCGATGCCGGGCGTCAGGCCGCTTGCACGCCATAACGTTCGCGATACGCGGAGACCTTGGCATAGTGCTCTCCGATGCCGGCGCCGCCTTGGGCGCGCAGGTAGTCCAGCAGGTCCGACAGCGTGGCGATGGACACCACGCTCAGGCCCAGCGTGTCGCGCACGAACTGCACGGCCGAGTGCGGCGTGTCCACGCCGTTTTCGTGCGCCCGCTCCTGGCGGTCCAGCGCGATCACCACGCCGCAAGGCGTGGCGCCCGCGGCACGGATCAGGGCGATGGATTCGCGCACCGAGGTGCCGGCCGAGATCACGTCATCGATGATCAGCACGCGTCCTGCCACGGGAGCGCCCACCAGCGTGCCACCCTCGCCATGATCCTTGGCTTCCTTGCGGTTGTAGGCATACGGTTTGTTGTGGCCCAGGCGTGCCAGCTCGATGGAGACGGCGGCGGCCAGTGCGATGCCCTTGTAGGCGGGCCCGAACAGCATGTCGAACTGCAGGCCGCTGTCGATCAGGCGGCGCGCATAGAACTCGGCCAGGCGGCCCAGCGTGGCGCCGTCGTTGAACAGGCCGGCATTGAAGAAATACGGAGACAGGCGCCCGGCCTTGGTCTTGAATTCGCCGAACTTGAGCACGCCCGTGTCGAGCGAGAGCTGGAAGAAGGATTGGGCGAGGGTATCGGGCGTGGCAGGCGTCGTCATGCTGGTGAAGGGTGCGGGCTGAAAATGGGAATAACGGGCCGGCGGATGCGGGTCGAGCACGCATTGCGGACGGGCGGCTCGTCCCATGCCGGCGTCAGGCACGCCCCATGCGACAAGCGCGGCATTTTAACACCCGCGTCTTGCGGCTTCATCACGCGTCCGCACCAGGCACCCGCCCCAAGGTGCGCGTTCAGAATTCCAGAGGCACAATGCAAGCACAACAAGAATTCCAAGCGGAGACTGACACATGCCCAAGTTCGTCGACCCCTCGCCGCCCGGCCATTGCATTTTCTGCCGCCTGGTGGCGGGTGAGATTCCTGCCGCGCGCGTCGCCGAGGATGCGCTCACCATCGCCTTCATGGACCTGGGCCAGGTCAATCCGGGCCACGTGCTGGTGGCCACGCGCCGGCACGCGGAGAACCTTTACGACGTCACGCCCGCGGAAGCAGGGGCGGCGCTGAAGATGGCGCAACGCGTGGCGCTTGCCGTGCGCGACGCCTTCGCGCCGCCAGGCTTGACGATCCTGCAGGCCAACGGCCGCGAAGGCGACCAGACGGTCATGCATTTCCACTTGCACGTGGTGCCGCGCCATGCGGACGACGGCATCGCCCTGTCGTGGCCGCGCAAGGAGCCGCCTGCGGATGTCCTGCAGGATTACGCGGCCCGGCTGCGGGCAACGCTGCCCGCAGGCTGAACCAGGGCATCAGGCGCCAACGCGCAGAACGTCCACCAGCAGCGCGGTTTCATACAGGCCCAGGCCGAACACGGTGTGGCCCAGGATGTTCAGCACGCGTGCCTTGGCGGGGTTCGGCGTGCGCGAGGCCGCCACGCCCAGGCCCAATGCCGGCTGCAGGATGAACCAGCCGCAAGCGATCGTGATCCAGCCCACCGCCAATGCCGGGCCCAGCGTGGGCAGGCGCGCCCATGCCACGCCCCAGACCAGCAACAGCGCCGCCGCGAACACGATGCCCGTGACGTAATGCATGAGCCAGCCGATGGCAAGTTCGCCTTCCACGCGGGGAGACTTGCCGATGCCCTCGCGGTGCATGACACATCCGCGCGGCAGATGCGCGAACCAGCGGCCCGTCATCGCCCAGTTCGGCAGGGGTATGCCCACGGCGACCTTCAGCAGCCACGACCAGAGGTCGAACAAGGCAGTGGCGCCGATGCCGATCAGCACCGCATACAACAGGAACTCGGCGAACATGGGGTCTCGGTCTCCATCCGGGTTGGCCATGTCCGTGGCATGGCTTGCCGTCGATAGTACGCGAGACCCCTGCCTGCGCTCCAGGCTCAGTCTGCGACCGTCACGAACACCGGGTTCGAATAGAACCACAGGTCGTTGTAGTTGCGCGCGTTGATCGCATTGAAGCGATTCGCGTTGTCGGCGAAGTCGATCTTCTCGTCGGGCAGCGGCTCGCCATCGGCGGTCTCGTTGGCCACGTCGATGCCCAGGTTCGTGCCGCGCAGGCGCAGGTACTGGCTGTGCGTCGCGGTCACGCGATAGGTGATGACGTTGTAGCCCGCTTCGTCCACGGTCCAGTCGTCCTTCGTGAAGCGCGCCAGCACCTTGGTGGAAGGATTCGTGTCCGCGTCGTACGCGGGAGTTCCGGCTTGCGCCTTGCCCGTCACGTCGCCCACGATGAGATCCACGTGGTTGACCGTGGGCTTCGTGTAGGTGGGATTGCCGCTGTCGAAGGGATACTCATAGTTGTTGGTTTCCGGGCTGCGGAAGCGGATGGTCACTTCCACTTCCTCGTCCTTGGCGGCCACCAGCTCGCCCCCCATGTGCACCGTGCCCGCCGCGCCCTGCGCCGAGAAATCCAGGTGATCGATCAGGTCGCCGAACACGCCATAGACGCGGCCGCTGCGCAAGCCTGCCATCACCGCGGCCATGTCATCGCCGTCCTTCCAGACGTAGGTCTTGCTGTACTCGCCGGGCGCATAGCCGCTGCTGAACTGGCCCTGCGCGGTGCGGAAGTGATAGTCCGAATCGGCCACCGTCCAGATGCGGCGGCCCTCGCCCAGCAGCGCGTCCCACGTGCCGCCCAGCTTCGCGACGAGGTAGTCCGTGCCGCCATACGTGCGCGACCCGAGATTGGCGGGGATGTAGGCCTCGGCATAGCCGCCGCGGTCCGGCTCCATCTGGTTGCCGACCATGCCTTCGATGGTGAAGAACACCTCGGGCGCCAGGTCGTGCATGTCACGGATCTGGCCCGCCGTGTACTTGCCCATGTAGCGCGAGGGGTGGTTCAGCAGCATGTAGCTGTCGCCCGGATGCTTGTCGCGCAGCCACCGCAGCGCAGCCAGGGAATCCTCGTGCGTCGCATAGGCTCGCGTTTCCCCGGACAGGCGCGACACCAGCGCGGGGTCGAACAGATTGGGGTCACGGTTCGTGAACAGGTACTCGAATTCCGCCACTGCCTGCAGCGCCGCGGGCGACATGGGATCGTTCACGCCGATGCCGACGTTCACGTGGTCATGCGTGGGCATGTCCCATTCGAAGGAAGTGAAAATGGTCTTGCCGGCGTAACGGCCCGCTTCCTGCATCTGGCGGATGAACGGCACTTCGTAGTCGGCCATTCCTTGCGAGAACGGGATCGACGCGGGCAGGTCAGCCCCCGTGTGATCGCGGCGAGACAGGCGCAGGTGGTTCGAGATTGCCGCCCAATCCAGCTTGTAGCGGTCGAAGGCCTGGTCCAGCACGTGCTCCAGGCTCACCTGGGCGTCGTCGGACTGGTAGGTGTGGACGTGCAGGTCACCCTTGCTCCAGGCGCCCGTCACCACCGGGGGCTCCGGCTCTGGCGTGGGCGGCGTGCCGGGGTCGGTCACCGGCGGGGGGGTCTCGGCGGGCGGGGCGTCGTCGTCGCTGCTCCCGCAAGCGGCCAACAGGCTGCTCGCCAGCAGAACCGACAGGAGGGTCCGCGGCAACGTGGCCAGGGAAAGGGATATTTTCATGACTAAGCGCATCTTTCAGAACTTGAGTTCTGCCTTTTCGGAAAGGTGCGCAGTATGTCGATACTGAATGACGCCGCCATGACACCCGAGCGTCACGGAAATGGAATCTCCAGCATTTCCCGGCCGACGCTACCAGCTTGGCGCATCGGTCCCCGGCGGCACCGATGCGCGAACATAGCCCGCAGGCGTCCGGGCCAGCTCGGCCGCGGGCGGCAGCGCCCGCAACGCGCCATAGCCGCAGGGGTAATCCTGCAAGCAAGCATTCACATCCGGGCGCGGGCACGCCAGGCCATCGTCCACCCTGCCCAGGCCTCGCAGCCACTGCGCGGTCTGGGCCAGGGACACCTCCACCAGCCAGCTGCCGCCTTCGGATTGCTGGCGCCACAAGGCCGCCGCCGCGCCGAACGCCATCAGGAACCCCGTCGCCTGATCCAGGATCTGCATGGGCATGGCGCGCGGCTTGCCATCACCAGCCGCCTCGCCCTCGGCATGGTTGAAGCCCATGGCGGTCTGCAGCAGGGAATCGAATCCGCGCCGGCCGGCCCACGGGCCTTTCGTGCCGTATGCGCTCAAGGACACCATCACCAGGCCCGGACGGCGCGCGGCCAGGGCCCGGGGGGAAAAGCCCTTGGCTGCCAGGCTGCCGGGCCGGTAGCCCTGTGAGAACACATGGGCGCCATCCACCAGCGACCACAAGGCATCGCGCCCCGCCGCCGTGTCCAGGTCGACCAGGGCGGATCGCTTGCCACGGCTGGTGTCGACGATGGCGCCGATGTTCGGCAGCGTCGGGGAATTCACCAGCATGACATCGGCGCCGTGCGAGGCCAGCGCCCGTCCGCCCATCGGGCCGGCCAGGATGCGCGTCAGATCCAGCACACGCACCCCGGACAGGGGACGCGCCGCTGCATCCAGTGCCGGCAGGGCAAGAGGCGGCGCATCGTCCAGTCGCGTGAACGTCATGACAGGCTGGGCCGCCACCGCCCGTCCCTGGGGACTGCCATCCCATTGCGCAAAGCTGCGCAATGCCGTCACGACCAATCCCCGCGCCGCCGCGGCAGTCTCGAAGTCGATGGCGCGCCAGCCACGCAAGGCCTGCTGGACAGTGTCGCGGCTGGCATGGGCCACATCCAGTCCCAGCAAGCGCAAGGCACCGTCGCGATGATGCGCGAAATTCGCATGGATACGCACATGCCCGTCCGCGGTCTCGTACAGGCCGGTGATGGGATCCCAGTACTCCGGCTCCTTGCCGTCCAGCAGGAACCAGCCCGTGCACTCGATTGCAGCCTGCCGGGCCTGCACGGTCACCTGCTGCCGGGGCGTGCCGCGCAGATGCGCCAATTCGCAGGCTGCCAGGGCTGCGGCAGCCGTCGTGACCTGGGCCGCCAGGCCCACGGGAAAGGACGAGGGGAAGACGGGGTCCCGCCCGGGCAGTTGCACCGGCGCGAGCCCCTCGGCCGGCAAGCCGGCAAGGCGCCACAACGTTTCCAGGGTATCGAGAGCCGCCATCGCCATCTCATCCTTCAGCACCGATTGGCGCTTGTTCCAAAAACAGCCGTTGCTGGCCATTCTGCCTGCCGCCACCCGGGGCAGCAAACGCGTGGGCAAGGCGGTTTTCCCCATCGGGCCCGACCGCCCTGTGGATATCCTCCATGGAGCGGGGGTGTGGACAAGCTGTGGATCGTTTGGGGACAACACAGGGCCGTCCAGCGCCGCTTCCAGACTATCCACTTTCGCGTACAGCGGCACACAGGGGTGATCAACAGCGAAAATCCTTTTCAAACCATTGATTTCAAAAACCTATTCAGGCTTGTGCCACTTATGCACATCCCTTATCCATTACCATCAGTTGTATATATAAAGAAATGAACAAGGAACAAGGGAAAAGAAAAAAGTCCGTCCGGACCTGAGTCTTTGGCCTGACGGCCTACTCCCCTGTTCCAACCCTGTCTGCGCATAATTTGATCGGATCAAACTGCCATCGCTCCTCAGCGCCTGTGGATAACCTCTATGGAGCCGATATGTGCAGAAGCTGTGCGGGCTTTCTGGACAACCCGGGGATGGCAGGTGTCCCTCAAACTTTGTTCAACTTCATCCCCCGTTCAAAACACGGTTTCTTCACACCGAAAAAACGTGCCAACTTCTTGTTTTTGAAAAAATTTTCCAGGTAGTTCGAGTTATCCACAGGGCATCTTATCTACCATTAGTTGTATATAAAAGATATTAAGTAAAGACCACCCCGTCTCTCCTTCCCATCCAGATCCATGCGAATACTCCTAGTCGAAGACGAACCCGAATTGGCCCGTTGGGTCTCGCGCGCCCTGGCCCGTCAGGCAGGCTTCGTCGTGGAATGGGCCGACGATGGACTCCTGGCAGACAAACGGCTCGCCATGGAGGAATTCGACGCCATCGTGCTGGACCTGGGCCTGCCCACCCTGGATGGACGCACCTTGCTGGCGCGCTTGCGCGCGCGGGACGACCGGACCCCCGTTCTCGTCCTGACCGCCCGCGATTCGCTGGCGGATCGGGTCGATACGCTTCATGAAGGCGCGGATGACTTCCTCCCCAAACCTTTCCGCGTAGAAGAGCTGGAAGCCCGCCTGACGGCTTTAATCCGGCGCAGCAGGGGGAGGGAGCACCCCCGGCTTGCTTGCGGCGCCCTGGTGCTCGATACGGCCTCCCAGCGCTTTACCTTGCATGGACAACCCTTCGCCCTGTCTCCCCGCGAACATGCCGTGCTGCGCGTGTTCATCCAACGCACGGGAGAACCGGTGAACAAGCAGCAGATCCTGGAACGGGTGTTTTCCCAGGACAGCGACGTCAACCACGAAGCCATCGAAGTGCTGGTCCACCGATTGCGCAAGAAATTGGCAGGCGCCGGCGTGCAGATCGTGACGCTGCGCGGCATGGGCTATTACCTGGAAACCGTGGCCGGGGAAGTCACGCCCTCCGCCCTGCCCGCCGCCGATGCGTAGGCCGCTGTCGCCGCGCAGCCTGAAGGTCACGCTGCTGTCGTGGATGGTCCCTGTCCTGGTGCTCGTCATGATCGGCGCGCTGTGGCTGTCCAATCGCATGCTGAAGGAGCAGGTCGATGCCGCCTATGACCGCTCCCTGGCGGGTGCCTTGCGGGCCATCGACCTGAATATCTCCACCGCGTCAGGCGGCCTGTCGATGGAACAGCCCTATCTGATGCTGGAGTTCTTCGAGCTGACCGCCAACGGCCGGGTGCATTACCGGGTGGCCACCGAAGACGGTCTCGCCGAGATCGGCAGTCCGGCATTGCCCTTGCCAGATGTCCTGCCCTCCCCGGGCACGCCCATGTTCTATGAAGCGGTCTTCCAGGAAGAACCGGTACGCGTCGCCATCCTGTTGCGCGACGTGGATCCGCCGCTGGCCAGCGGACATGGCCGCCTGGTCGTGCAGGTGGCGGAAAGCCTGGAAACCCGGCGGGTCTTCATCAATGCCATGCTGCGGCGGTCCATCGAGCGCGACGTGGTCGGCATGATCATCAGCGTCCTGGTTCTGGTGGCGGGCGTCATCATTTCCTTGCGACCCCTGGGACGCCTGCGCGACGGGCTGCAGCGGCGTGATCCCGATGATCTTCGGCCGATCGAGTCCGACGAATTGCCGGACGAAGTCCTGCCCCTGGTCGACGCGCTGAACCAGCACATGGCGCGCCACGAGGCGCAGACACAGGCACAGCGGCAATTCCTGGACGATGCCTCGCACCAGTTGCGCACCCCCTTGTCCATCCTGCGGACCCAGCTGGGTTATGCCATGCGCGAATCGGATCCCGACGAGTTGCGGGCTGCGCTGCATGCCATGCAGGAAGGGCTCGATCGCGCCGAGCGCATGACCAACCAGATGCTCGCGCTGGCGCGTGCCCGGGACGCCGGCGTTGCGCGCCATGCCCTCGATTTCGAGACCGTGGACCTGCGTGAACTTGCGCACGGCGTGCTGCGTACCCTCTTGCCCGCGGCACGCGCCAAGCGGCTGGACTATGGCCTGGATGACGGGCCGGACAGCATGCGGATCTATGGCGTGGAATGGCTGTTGCGCGAAGCGCTCATGAACCTGGTGGACAACGCCATCCGCTATAGCCCCATCGAGGGGACTGTCAGCATCACCCTGTCGGCCAGCACGCACCTGGTGGAGGTCGGTGTCATCGACACCGGGCCGGGCATGAGCGAGGAGGACATCGCGCGCGCAGGGGTGCGCTTTCGCCGCGGCCAGGCCGGCAAAGGCAAGCCTGGCGCGGGTCTGGGGCTCGCGATCGTGCGCACGATCTCCGACCTGCATCGCGCCCGTCTTGCCTTGCAGGCCGCGCAACCGGGTCCGGGCTTGCACGTCAGCTGGGTCTTCCGGCGCGTGGCCTCGTGACGCTGTCACGCAGCTAGGGGTTATCCCTGGATTTGCGCAAATAATCCGCGAATTGAAAGGTAGCGGAAAGGCGCGGTTTCGTACCTTGTCGCCAGCATGCCGTCACCCGGCATGATTCCAGCGCGGCGGCGCACGATCGCCGGTGCATAAGAACATGGAGACTGACATGACCCCCATTTCCTTCCCGAAGGCCCGCGCGGCCGTGGCTGCCAGCCTGCTGGCCCTGGGCGTGGCTGCCGTGCCCGCGCACGCCGAGCCGCAACGTCCCGAGTGCATTGCGCCCGCCCAGCCTGGCGGCGGCTTCGACCTGACCTGCCGTCTGGCGCAGTCCGCCCTGAAGGAATCCGGCGCGCTGAAAAGCCCGCTGCGCATCGTGTACATGCCCGGCGGCATCGGCGCGGTGGCCTACAACAACATCGTGGCCCAGCGCCCCGCGGAAGCCGGCTCCATCGTCGCGTTCTCGGGCGGCTCGCTGCTGAATCTCGCGCAGGGCAAGTTCGGCAAGTACGGCGTGGACGACGTGCGCTGGCTGGCCGCGGTCGGCACCGATTACGGCGTGGCGGTCGTGCGCAATGACTCGCCGCACAAGGACCTGAAGAGCCTGATGGAGGCCTTCAAGCAGGATCCCACCAAGATCGTGCTGGGCGCTGGCGGTTCGGTCGGCAGCCAGGACTGGATGAAGGCCGCGCTGACCGCCAAGGCGGCTGGCGTCGACTACAAGAAGATGCGTTTCGTGGCGTTCGAAGGGGGTGGCGAAGCCATCACCGCCTTGCGTGGCGGCCACATCCAGGCCTACATGGGCGATGCCGCCGAGGCCATGACCATGCTGGAAGGCGGCGCACCCATCCGCGTGCTGGCCGTCTACAACGACAAGCGCCTGCCGGGCAAGCTGGCCGATATCCCCACCGCCGCCGAACAGGGCTACGACATCAACTGGCCCATCATCCGCGGCTACTACGTCGGCCCCAAGGTCTCGGACGCGGACTACCAGTGGTGGGTCGAAGCCTTCCAGAAAGCCATGGCCTCGCCCGGCTTCGAGAAGCTGCAACAGCAACAGGGCCTGTTCCCCATGAACATGGTGGGCCAGGAGCTGGACGCCTACGTGAAGGAACGCGTCAAGGCCTACGCACAGCAGGCGGAGTCCTTCGGCCTGATCAAGAAGTAAGACGCGGGGCGCCGCCGCCGCACTCCCCCGCCTGTTCCGATGTCTCCCCGGCGCAGGCGGGTTTTTTCTTCACGCCGACGTCATCGCAGATCACAGTCGCCGCGCGGCCCCTGGCCTTGCGGCCGTCCTGCGTCCCTGCATGGCCTCAGCGGGTGTCTTTCCATCAACATCGTCCAGACTGAGAGGGTGCCATGGCACTGAACGACAGGACTCTAGGGATTGCCGCGCTGGTGCTCGCGGCCTTCCTCACGTGGCATGGCTACGACCTGGAAGCGCCCTTCGCCTACGAGCCCGTGGGGCCGAAGGCCTTCCCCTTGCTCGTCGCATTGATCATCGCGCTCTGTGGCGTGCGCCTGATCATCAAGGGCGGCAATCCCGCCGAACCCAACCCGCCCGGGGCCAACGCGCGCATCGGCATCATGGTGGGACTGGTGGCCGGCTATGCCTTCCTTTTCCAGTGGCTGGGTTTCGTGATAGCCACCGCTGCCATGACCATCCTGGTCGGCCGTCTCTTCGGCGGCACCTGGCTCAAGAGCGCGATCGGTGGCGTGGTCATGTCCGTGGGCTTCTTCTTTCTCTTTGACCGTGCGCTGGATGTGGTGCTGCCCACCGGCCTCCTGGGAGGACTGCTATGAGCGGCATTCTCGACCAACTCGCCCTGGGTTTCGGCGTGGCCTTCACGCCCATGAACCTGCTGGTGGCGGCTCTCGGTTCGTTCTTCGGCACCATCGTCGGCGTGCTGCCGGGCCTGGGTCCCATCAATGGCGTGGCCATGCTGATCCCCATCGCCTTCGCGATGAACCTGCCGCCTGAAACCGCGCTGATCCTGCTTGCCGCGGTGTACGTGGGCGCCGAATATGGCGGGCGCATCACGTCCATCCTGATCAACGTGCCCGGCGAGGCAGCGGCGGTCATGACCACGCTCGATGGCTATCCCCTGGCGCGCCAGGGCCTTGCCAGCGTGGCGCTGTCGCTCTCAGCCTGGTCGTCGTTCATCGGCTCGCTGATCGCGACGCTGGGCATCATCCTGTTGGCGCCGTTGCTGGCCAACTGGGCCCTGGCTTTCGGTCCCGCCGAGTACTTCGTGCTGATGGTCTTTGCCTTTTGCGCGCTGACCAGCCTGCTGGGGGATCAACCCGTCAAGGGCGTGTTGGCGGCGATGATCGGTCTTGCCATTTCGACGGTGGGCGTGGATGCGAACTCGGGTGTCTACCGCTATGCCTTCGACATTCCGCACCTGGCTGACGGCATCGATTTCGTGGTGGTGGTGATCGGCCTCTTCGCCGTAGGCGAGATGCTGCAGATGCTGGAGAAGGTGCTGTCTGGCCATTCCATCGAGGTGCCGGTCAGCGGCCGCAAGCTCTTCAACTTCAAGGAATTGAAGTTCACCAACGGCAGCACCTTGCGTGGCGGTTTCCTCGGGTTTTTCCTCGGCGTGTTGCCGGGTGCAGGCGCCAGCGTGGCGTCGGCCGTGGCCTATGCCAACGAAAAGCGCTACATCGAAGGCAAGGACCCCGAAGCGAAGTTCGGCAAGGGTGACATGCGTGGCCTGGCGGCGCCCGAAGCCGCCAACAACAGCGCGGCAACCGGATCGTTCATTCCCATGCTGACGCTGGGCGTGCCGGGCTCGGGCACCACCGCCGTGATGATGGGCGCCCTGACGCTCTACAACATCACGCCGGGTCCGGTGCTGTTCGATGCGCAACCGCAGCTGGTGTGGGGCCTGATCGCGTCGCTCTTCGTCGCCAACGTCATGCTGTTCGTCATGAACGTGCCGATGGTGCGCGTGTTCGCCTCGATGCTGTCCATCCCATCCTGGCTGCTAGTGCCGGGCGTGCTGGCCATCAGCTTCATCGGTGTGTATGCCATCAACGCGACGACGTTCGACCTGGTGCTGGTCGTCATCATCGGCGCGCTGGGCTACTTCCTGCGCAAGCTGAATGTGCCGATGGCGCCGATGATCCTGGGCGTGGTGCTGGGCACGATGATGGAGCAGAACCTGCGCCGTGCCTTGTCCATCACGAACGGCGAAATCGGCATCCTGTTCCACAGCGGCGTGGCCAAGGGCTTGTGGATCGCGGCGTTGGCCGTGGTGATCCTGCCCATTGCGTATCGTCGCCTGATCCGCAAGCGCCGCGGGACGAAGGCGGGCGAGCAGGACGAGTGATCTGCTTTCGCCTGTCGGGGTAGGCGGAAAAGAAGAAGGGCGTGGCCAACAGCCGCGCCCTTCTTCCTTGGCCCGCCGGACACCGGATGGATGGGCCCGGCAGGCGTTCAGACCGACTGCAGGCGCCGGATGGCCTCGTCCAGGGTCGCGTCCTGCTTGGCGAAGCAGAAGCGCACGATCTGGTGGTTGGAAGCGGGGGCGGCAGGCTGGCGATAGAACGCCGACACGGGAATGACGGCCACGCCGTGTTCCAGCGTCAGCCAGCGCGAGAATTCGGCCTCGGGCAGGTCCGAGATCGCGCCATAGTCGGCCAGCATGAAGAAGGTGCCAGGGCATGGCAATGCCTTGAATTTCGTGGCGGCAAGTCCGCGCGCCAGGCGGTCGCGCTTGGCCTGGTAGAACGCGGGCAGGTTCGCGGCATGCGAGGCATCCTGCATATAGGTGGCCAGCGCATGCTGCATCGGCGAGGCCACCGTGAAGACCATGAACTGGTGCACCTTGCGCAGCTCGGCCGACAGGGCCTTGGGGGCGCAGCAATAGCCTATCTTCCAGCCGGTGGTGTGATACGTCTTGCCGAAAGACGAGATCACGAAGGCGCGCTCGGCCAGCGCAGGGCGGCTTGCCAGGCTGACGTGCGGCTGGCCATCGAACACGATGTGTTCATAGACTTCGTCCGACGAGAGCAGCACGCGCGTGTCGCGCACGATGTCTTCCAGCGTGTCCAGGTCGGCCTGCGTCAGCACCGCGCCGGTGGGGTTGTGCGGGAAGTTCAGCATCAGCAGGCGCGTGCGCGGCGTGATCGCATCGCGCACCTTCTGCCAGTCGACGCGGTAGTACGGATCGGCTTGCGTCGGCGCGCGCAGCGGCACCGGCACGGCCACGCCGCCCGCCAGGCGGATGGAAGGCAGGTAGGAGTCGTAGCAGGGTTCGATCACGACCACTTCGTCGCCAGCCTGGACCGCGCACAGCACCGTCGCCATCAGGGCTTCGGTGGCGCCGCTGGTCACCGTGATCTCGCTATCCGCGTCGTAGCGCCGTCCATAAAGGGAGGCCACCTTGTCCGAGATCGCCGCGCGCAGCGGCGCGATGCCGGGCATGTAGGGATACTGGTTATGGCCTTGCGCCATGGCCTGGCTGACCAGGTCCAGCAGTGCGGGGTCGGCGTTGAAGTCAGGAAAGCCCTGGCCCAGGTTGATGGCGCCGGTGTCGGCGGCCAGCTTGCTCATGACCGTGAAGATGGTGGTGCCGACGTCGGGGAGCTTGGATTCGATCATTGTGTGCTTGCGTGCCGCAGGAAAGGCAGCGGGCGGAGTTAAGGGGTTGGCGTGGAAGGCAAATGCCAGCGTGCGAAGGATAATACGCACTTTACGCGCGAATGCCGCCCCAGCCGTCCATGATGCCCTTGCGCCTTTTTGCCGGATTCCTGATTGCGTTGGCCGGCGCGCTGCTCGCCGTGCACCTGGACCTGCCGTTGCCGTGGATGCTGGGCCCCTTGCTGGCGACCGCGGCCACGCGCATCCGCGGCATGCAGACGGTCTGCCCTGCCCCGCTGCGCAACGCGGGCCAATGGGTCATCGGGACGTCCCTGGGCCTGTATTTCACGCCACAGGTCGTGGGACATGTCGTGGACCATGCGCCGGCCATCGTGGCGGGCATGGTGTTTCCGGTGCTGCTGTGCGGCCTGGGCGCCATCCTGATGCAGCGCTTCGCCAAGGTGGATTTCCAGACCGCCTGGTTCTCCTGTGCGATAGGCGGCGCCAGCGAGATGACGACCCTGGCCGAGCGCCATGGCGCGAACCTCGAACGCGTCGCCACGGCACACAGCGTGCGCATTCTGCTCGTGGTTATGATCGTGCCCTTCCTGTTCCAGGCCTGGGGCGTGGCGGGCCTGGATCCCTCCTTGCCGGGCACTGCACGGGTGGACCCGCCGGGATTGTTCCTGCTGGTCGCATTGACGTGCGCCAGCGCATTCCTGTTCGCCTGGCGCAAGCTGCCTGCGCCCTGGATACTTGGGCCGCTGGCCGTGGCCATGGGGCTCACCACGCAGGACGTGTCGCTGTCGGCGCTTCCCGCCGTGGTGACGGCAGGCGGGCAACTGCTCATCGGCTGGTCCTTGGGCGACCGCTATCGGCCGGGCTTCTTCCGCGGCGCGCCAAGCCTGGTCCTGACGGCGGCGCTCTATACCGTGCTTTCCTTGCTGCTGGCAGCGGGGTTCGCGTGCCTGCTCGTCCTCTTCACGGACGTCCCGCTACCGACGCTGATCCTGGGCACGACACCCGGTGGCATCGCCGAGATGGCGATCACCGCAAAGGTGCTGCAATTGGGCGTGCCGGTCGTCACCGCGTTTCACGTCACGCGGATGGTTTTCGTGGTGCTGGTGACGGGGCCTTTGTATCGTTTGGTTTCGCGCAAAAAGTCCGCGGAAAAGCCTTAATTGGCGCGGTTTGGCACGCACAAATACGACATTCGGGAAAACGCCGATATGAATATTTTGCCGGCCGTCGGTATGCTGCATTTCGCGGTTGTAATCAAGCTGTGCGCAAGACCCCTCTGTCGGCCCTCTCGCTTTACCCCTTGCCCTTCGCGGTATCCGGAAGCAGATGTCCAGTAGGAATTCAGCGACCTTGGTTCAATGCACTCCCTGTTTTCTATATGGACGTTTCCGATCATGGCTCAAACGGGCAAAGTTAAGTGGTTCAACGCCGAGAAGGGTTTCGGTTTCATTACCCCCGACGCGGGCGGCACTGACGTCTTCGCGCACTTCTCGGCCATCCAGGGCCGTGGCTACCGCAGCCTGAACGAAGGCCAGGCCGTCGAATTCGAAGTGAAGGATGGCCCCAAGGGCCCTCAAGCTGAGGACATCCGTCCTCTGTAAGTCGGGAAATCCCGTTTTTCCCGTCAGGCCAGCCTGTACTGGCCCGACAACGCCCCGCGCCTTTCAGGCCGGGGCGTTGTCACGTGAAGTCGTTGAAACTTATAAATTATCTATATAAATCAATGGCTTGCGGCGGCATTGCTCATCGCGCGTCGCGCACCCAGCCGACGCGATAGACCCTGCCAGTCTGTATTCCCTCGACGCTTCGGCGATAAGCCGCAGCCACTTTCCACGCTGGCACGCTGTCGAAACCGGGAAAACTGTTGGCATAGTGTTCCAAGGCCTCCGTCAGGACGGTAGGACTGACGACGTTGATACGCCGGCCTGACAACGCCAGCGCCGCTGCGCGCACAAATCCCTCCAGACCGGCGTTGACCGCTGCGGCGTTGGTGCCGTCCCGGATAGGCTCATCCGAGAGGATGCCGGTGGTCAGCGTAATCGAACCTCCTTCGTTCAGATAATGCTGGCCGATCAGCGTCAACCGCACCTGGCCCAGCAGCTTGTCCAGCAGGCCTTGTGCGAAGTCTTCCGCGCGCAGGGTTTGCAGCGCGCCGAAGTGGACGTTTCCCGTGGTGGCGATGATCGCATCCACCTTCCCTACCGATTCGAACAGCGCTTGCACGCTGTGCGCATCCTTGATGTCGACGGACAACGTGCTTCGGCGATGACTGGCCTGGATCACCTCGTGATCCCTTTCCAGGTCTTGGACTACCGCCTTCCCGATCAGTCCGCTGGCGCCGACGACGAGTACCTTCATGAATATGCTCCTTATCTGTTGGCTGACACGCCACAGTGTGGGGAGCGCATCCGAGCTGATCAATGGCGGATAATTTGCAGGACTTTCAACATCGGGTTGGGAATGAGGCGGGCATGGACAGGATCAAGGCCATAGAAGTCTTCGTTGCCGTGGTAGATAACGGCAGCTTGACCCGTGCCGCGGAGCGGCTGGACGTGACGCCAGCGATGGTGGGCAAGGTGTTGGCGCAACTGGAAACCCACCTGGGCGTGCAATTGATACGGCGAACAACCCGTCAGCAGAGCCTCACCGATGCGGGTCGGCGTTTCTACGAGGAAGGCCGGCGAGTATTGGAGCAATTGTCATGGGCGGAGGCATCCGTGACGGATCTTCAGGCACAAGGACAGGCAACGCTGCGCATCTCCTGCGCCACCACGCTGGGCCAATGCTTGATCGCACCGGCGCTGGCGGGTTTTCAGCAAGAGCATCCCAATGTCCGGCTTGTGCTGGAGCTGAGCAACAGCCATGTAAATCCTGTTGAGGAAGGATTCGATCTGCTGCTTCGCGTTGGCGCACTGGATCCGGACCTCGATCTGGTCGCGATACGTCTTGGGGACTATCGCATGGCGTTGTGTGCGTCTCCTGAGTATCTTGCCGTGCACGGCACGCCGGAACACGTCGAGCACTTGGTCAGCCATCGGTGTCTTGGAAACCTCGTTTGGAATAGGCGTTCCACGTGGAACCTGTTGATCGGGGAAGCGCCGCAGCCCTGGCCCGACGCGATCTTTCTGAGCAATGATGGCCCGGCATTGAGACAGGTTTCGCTAGCAGGCGGCGGCATCCTGCTTCAACCGGAGATGTTGGTGGAAGAGGATATCGCCTCCGGAAGGTTGATTCCCCTGCTTGAGGATTACCTGCCCGCGTCTCGGCCTATACATGCTCTGTATCGTCGGGACAGATTCCCGCTGGCGAAGGTATCGTCATTGGTGGATTACCTCCGACGGACCTTGAGATCAACGCTCCAGGATTGATCGCTATCGGGTGTTCCACGTGGAACATGCATTTTGCTTTGAGCTCCCGCGCAACGTTGGTTGTTTCACGTGGAACACGAACTCTCATTGTTCCACGTGAAACAGAACGCCAATGTTCCACGTGGAACATGGATCTCCCGCTCGGATATATCCCCAGGTGCTGGACACGACAATTACCTCAGTGCATTCATCGAGTGAGCCCGTCTCCCTTCCCCAACGCGCTTGATGTTCCACGTGGAACCAAAAGAGCCCCGGCACTATAATCCCGGTTTGATCTTTGCCTTACCCATTCCCATCATGGATTTCCCCCGCGAATTCGACGTCATCGTGGTCGGCGGCGGTCACGCCGGCGCCGAAGCTGCGCTGGCTGCCGCACGTGCCGGTAGCGCCACCCTGTTGCTGACCCACAATATTGAGACGTTGGGACAGATGTCCTGCAACCCGTCGATCGGGGGTATTGGTAAAGGCCACCTGGTCCGTGAAATCGATGCCCTGGGCGGTGCGATGGCCATTGCCACAGATGAGGCAGGTATCCAGTTCCGCATCCTGAATGGTTCCAAGGGCCCCGCGGTGCGTGCCACCCGTGCCCAAGCAGATCGGGTGCTTTATCGCAAAGCCATCCGCGGCCGCCTGGAAAATCAAGAAAATCTCTGGCTCTTCCAACAAGGCGTCGATGATTTGATGGTGGAAGGCGACCGTGTGGTGGGGGCCGTTACCCAGATTGGTTTGAAGTTTCGCGCGAAGACGGTGGTGCTGACTGCAGGCACCTTCCTGAACGGCCTGATCCACGTGGGACTGCAGAATTACTCCGGCGGCCGGGCAGGCGATCCGCCCGCGACCTCATTGGGACAACGCCTCAAGGAGCTGAAGCTACCGCAAGGGCGCCTGAAGACCGGGACGCCGCCGCGCATCGATGGCCGCAGCATCAACTACAGCGTGCTGGAAGAACAACCCGGTGACCTGGATCCGGTGCCGGTGTTCTCCTTCATGGGCAATGCGGCGATGCACCCTCGCCAGGTGCCTTGCTGGATCACCCACACCAATGCCCGGACCCACGACATCATCCGTGGTGGCCTGGATCGCTCGCCGATGTATAGCGGCGTGATCGAAGGCGTGGGGCCGCGCTATTGCCCGTCCATCGAGGACAAGGTCCATCGTTTTGCCGACAAGAACTCGCATCAGGTCTTCCTGGAGCCTGAAGGCCTGGATACGCATGAGGTCTATCCCAACGGCGTCTCCACCAGCCTGCCGTTCGACGTGCAGCTGGATCTGATACGGTCCTTGCCCGGTTTGGAAAACGCACACATCCTGCGTCCTGGCTATGCCATCGAATACGACTACTTCGATCCGCGTGGATTGAAGAGCAGCCTGGAGACGCGAGCCATCCAGGGGCTTTTCTTTGCGGGTCAGATCAACGGCACGACGGGCTACGAAGAAGCCGCGGCACAAGGCCTGCTGGCTGGCGTGAACGCCGCGCTGCAAGCCCAGGGGCGTGAACCCTGGGTGCCGCGCCGCGAAGAGTCCTACCTGGGTGTGCTCGTCGATGACCTGGTCACGCGGGGCGTCACCGAACCTTATCGGATGTTCACGTCGCGTGCGGAATACCGGCTGAGTCTGCGCGAAGACAATGCCGATCTGCGCCTGACCGAAATTGGCCGCAACCTGGGTATCGTGGACGATGCCCGCTGGGAGGCTTTCAATCGCAAGCGCGACGCCGTCGCCGCGGAAGTGCAGCGCTTGAAAAGCAGCTGGGTGCATCCGCGCAACTTTTCGTCGGATGCGGCCGAAGCCTTGCTCGGCAAAGCCATTGAACGTGAGTACTCGCTATCAGATTTGCTCTCACGCCCCAACGTGTCTTATCGCCGCCTGATGGAAGCGCCCAATGGCCTGGGCGAGCTACTGGCCGGTCCTGGCCTGCCAGAGGGCGAAGTGGCCGAGCAGGTCGAGATCCAGATCAAGTACGCGGGCTACATCGCCCGGCAGCAGGACGAGGTGCGCAAGCATGCCCACCACGAGGCCCAGCGCATCCCCGAAGACATCGATTACGACGCGGTGACCAGCCTGTCCTTCGAGGTGCGCCAGAAGCTCAAGGCCGCGCGCCCCGAAACCGTCGGCCAGGCCGCCCGGGTCTCGGGCGTCACGCCCGCCGCCATTTCATTGCTGCTCATCCACTTGAAGCGCCTGCAGTACGGCTCGCGCAATCGGCGGGCTGCCTGAATGCCGCCCGTCACCGCTAGTACCGACCACGCGCCTCGCCTGGCGCGTGCAGTGCAGGTCCTGGGCCTGACCCTGGATACGGTCCAGCAGGCCGCGCTGCTGGCCTATGTGGGCCAGATGCAGCACTGGAATCGCACCTACAACCTCACTGCGCTGCGGGATCCCGAGCAGATGCTGATCCAGCACGTCTTCGACAGCCTGTCGCTGGTGGGGCCGCTCGCGCGGGTCCTGGACGCGCGCGGCGACGCCCAGGCAGGCGCGCGCATCATGGACGTGGGCTCGGGCGGCGGCTTGCCGGGCGTCGTGCTGGCGATCGCGCGGCCGGACTGGCAGGTCACTTGCGTGGACGCCGTCGAAAAGAAAACCGCCTTCGTCCGCCAGATGGCCGGCGTGCTCAAGCTGCCGAACCTGAAGGCCACGCATTCGCGTGTCGAGCAGATCGAGCCCGCCCAATGCGATGCCGTGGTCTCGCGCGCGTTTGCATCGCTGGCGGATTTCTCTAGACTGGCGGGCCGGCATGTCGCCGAAGACGGCTGGCTCGTCGGCATGAAGGGTCGCGAACCCGACGACGAAGCGCAGGCGCTGCAGGAAGACAACGCGTGGGACATCACCCGCGTCGAGCCGCTGACCGTACCGGAATTGCAAGCACAACGCTGCATCGTGTGGATGCGCCGCAAAGGAAACCCATGACCGCCCATCGTTCCAAGACCGCCCGCGTGTTCTGCATCGCCAATCAGAAGGGCGGCGTCGGCAAGACCACCACGGCCATCAACCTGGCCGCGGGTCTTGCCGCGCACCAGCAGCGCGTCCTGCTGGTGGACCTGGACCCGCAAGGCAACGCGACCATGGGCAGCGGCATCGACAAGAGCGCGCTCAAGCACAACCTTTACCAGGTGCTGATCGGCGAGGCGACGGTGCGCGAGGCGCGCGTGACGGCTGAATCGGGCGGCTATGACGTCCTGCCCGCGAACCGTGAGCTCGCTGGCGCCGAGATCGATCTCGTGCAGATGGAAGACCGCGAACAGCAGTTGCGCCAGGCGCTGGCAACCGTGGGCGAAGACTACGACTTCGTCCTCATCGATTGCCCGCCCACGTTGTCGCTGCTCACGCTGAACGGCCTTGCGGCCGCGCATGGCGTCATCATCCCGATGCAGTGCGAATACTTCGCGCTGGAAGGCCTGTCCGACCTGGTCAACACCATCAAGCGCGTGCATCGCAACCTCAATCCGGACCTGCGCATCATCGGCCTGCTGCGTGTCATGTTCGACCCGCGCATGACGCTGCAGCAGCAGGTCTCGGCCCAACTCGAATCGCACTTCGGCGACAAGGTGTTCAGCACCATCGTGCCGCGCAATGTCCGTCTGGCCGAAGCGCCCAGCCACGGCATGCCCGGGGTCGTCTACGACCGCAATTCGCGCGGGGCGCAGGCCTACCTGTCCTTCGGCGCGGAAATGATCCAGCGCGTGAAGACGCTGGACTGACATGGCCGGCAAGGCCTCCGCAACACTTACACCAAGACCAAGGAACCAGAACATGGCAAGCAGAAAACCCAAGGGACTGGGACGCGGCCTGGATGCGCTGCTCGGCTCGGAAGGCCCGCCGCTGGCCACGCTGGGCAAGGAAGACGCGCCCAGCCTGCCGCCCGCGGTGCTGCCCGTCACGAAAATGCGCGCGGGCAAGTACCAGCCGCGCACCCGCATGGATGAAGGCGCGCTGGCCGAACTGGCCGAGTCGATCCGCGCACAGGGCGTCATGCAGCCCATCCTCGTGCGTCCGCTCGACGGCGACGACCAGGGCAAGTACGAGATCATCGCCGGCGAACGCCGCTTCCGCGCCGCCAAGCTGGCGGGCCTGAAGGAAGTGCCGGTGCTGGTGCGCGAAGTGCCCGACGAGAACGCCGCGGTCATGGCGCTCATCGAGAACATCCAGCGCGAAGACCTCAACCCGCTGGAAGAAGCCCATGGCGTGCGCCGCCTGCTCGACGAGTTCGGCCTCACGCACGAACAGGCCGCGCAATCGATCGGCCGTTCGCGTTCCGCCACCAGCAACCTGCTGCGCCTGCTGAACCTGGCGGAACCCGTGCAGACCATGCTGCTGGCTGGCGACATCGACATGGGCCACGCGCGTGCGCTGCTGGCCGTGGATGCCGCCACGCAGATCCTGTTGGCCAACCAGATCATCGCGCGCCGCCTGTCGGTGCGTGAAGCCGAGAAGCTCGTGGCGCGCGCCGTGCGCGAAGCCGAGACCGGCAGCCCCGCCGCGCGCAAGACCGCGGCGCCCAGCCGCGACGTGACGCGCCTGGAAGATGCGCTGTCCGATCACCTGGGCACGCGCGTCGCGCTGAAGGTGGGCGCGAAAGAGCGCGGCCAGATCGTCATCGACTTCCACGGCTGGGAACACCTGTCGTCCCTGCTGGAAAAGCAGGGCCTGGGCGGCGTGCTCGATGCCTGAACGCGCCCGCGTCGCCTTGCTGGCCACCGGCGGCACCATCGCCGGCGGCCAGGCGGAGGGCCTTGCCTATGCGGCGGGCGCGCTGCCTGTCGAGGCATTGCTGGCCGCGGTGCCCGCACTGGGCGCGCTGGCCGCGCTGCAAAGCGAGCAGGTCGCCAGCGTGGGCAGCCAGAACATGACGCTGGCCGTGTGGGATGCCCTCGCCACGCGCATACAAGCCCTGTGCGACGCCAAAGACGTGGATGCCGTGGTCGTGACGCACGGTACCGATACGCTCGAGGAAACGGCTTATTTCCTCAACCTCGTGCTGCGTACCGACGTCCCGGTCATCCTGACCGGCGCCATGCGGCCGCCCGATGCGCCGGATGCCGACGGTCCCGGCAATCTGCGCGATGCCGTGACGGTCGCGGTCGAGGCCGATGCGCGCGGCCGCGGCGTGCTGGCCGTCATGAACGGGCGCGTCTATGCCGCGCGCGATATTCAGAAAAGCGCCGCCAGTGGCGTGGATGCCTGGTATGCGCCCGGCCACGGCGTGAGCGCGCGCGTGCAGGGCGTCAACGTGCATTGGTCGCACGATACGCGCGGCGTGCACACCGCGCGCAGCGAATTCGCGCCCTGGCGCGGCCAGGCCCTGCCGCGCGTGGGCATCCTTTATTCCCACGCCGACCTCGATGCCGCCACCGCGCAGGCCCTGCTGGATACCGGCATGAAGGGGCTGGTGCTGGCCGGCGTTGGCAGCGGCAACACCACCGACGCGGTGCTTTCCGTGCTGGCTGACGCGGCCCGGCGCGGAGTGGCGGTGGTGCGGGCCAGCCGGACGGGGTCCGGCGCCGTCGTGCGCAACCAGGAAGTCGACGACGACGCGGCAGGTTTCATCGCCTCGGGCACCCTCAATCCCCAGAAGGCGCGCGTGCTGCTGGCGCTGGCCCTGTCGCGCGGCGTGTCAGGGCAGGGCCTGCAAGCCTGTTTTGACCGCTACTAAGCGGTCAGCAAGGCCTTTTCGATACGGCGCAGCGAATTTTTTTGCGGAATTCGTGATCCGTCCCGCAAAACGATTTGACACGGCCCGAAAAAATACCCATAATCCTTCGTTCTCTTGCGGAGAGATGCCCGAGTGGTTAAAGGGGGCAGACTGTAAATCTGTTGGCCTTGCGCCTACGTTGGTTCGAATCCAACTCTCTCCACCAAAAGACCCGCCCTCTGCCAGCAGTCCGGACACCCGCCGGACGTCCAGGCAGGCAAGTGGCCGCAGCAGTCAATGCTGCCGTAAGTGCAAGGCAATGCAGTAACGCAAGAAAGCAGTACGAGTGTTGGGAATCCCGCGGGTGTAGCTCAATGGTAGAGCAGAAGCCTTCCAAGCTTACGACGAGGGTTCGATTCCCTTCACCCGCTCCAAGCTTTAGCGCCGGTGGCGCGTGCAGGTAGCGCGCTGACGGACATGCCCATGTGGCTCAGTGGTAGAGCACTCCCTTGGTAAGGGAGAGGTCACGCGTTCGATCCGCGTCATGGGCACCACAATCATCTGTTCCAGTCTCCGGTCCTATCCACCTCCGGGGCTTCCATCCCAGTCAGGAGTCCGTCATGGCAAAAGGCAAGTTTGAACGTACCAAGCCGCACGTGAACGTGGGTACGATTGGTCACGTTGACCACGGCAAAACGACGTTGACGGCTGCGATCACGACGGTTCTGTCGACGAAGTTCGGTGGCGAAGCCCGAGGCTACGACCAGATCGACGCGGCGCCGGAAGAGAAGGCCCGTGGTATCACGATCAACACGGCACACGTCGAGTACGAAACGGAAACGCGTCACTACGCGCACGTTGACTGCCCGGGCCACGCTGACTATGTGAAGAACATGATCACGGGTGCGGCGCAGATGGACGGCGCGATCCTGGTGGTGTCGGCCGCGGACGGCCCCATGCCGCAGACGCGCGAGCACATCCTGCTGTCGCGCCAGGTTGGCGTGCCGTACATCATCGTCTTCCTGAACAAGGCGGACATGGTCGACGACGCCGAGCTGCTCGAGCTGGTGGAAATGGAAGTCCGCGAACTTCTGTCGAAGTACGACTTCCCGGGTGACGACACCCCGATCGTGAAGGGTTCGGCCAAGCTGGCGCTGGAAGGCGACAAGGGCGAACTGGGCGAGCAGGCCATCCTGAAGCTGGCCGAAGCGCTGGACACGTACATCCCGACGCCCGAGCGCGCGATCGACGGTACGTTCCTGATGCCGGTGGAAGACGTGTTCTCGATCTCGGGTCGTGGCACGGTGGTGACGGGCCGTATCGAGCGCGGCGTGGTGAAGGTCGGTGAAGAAATCGAAATCGTGGGCATCAAGCCGACGGTCAAGACGACCTGCACGGGCGTGGAAATGTTCCGCAAGCTGCTGGACCAAGGTCAGGCGGGCGACAACGTGGGCATTCTGCTGCGCGGCACCAAGCGTGAAGACGTCGAGCGTGGCCAGGTGCTGTCCAAGCCGGGTTCGATCAACCCGCACACGGACTTCACCGCCGAGGTGTACATCCTGTCGAAGGAAGAAGGCGGTCGCCACACGCCGTTCTTCAACGGCTATCGTCCCCAGTTCTACTTCCGCACGACGGACGTGACGGGCACGATCGAGCTGCCGGCCGACAAGGAAATGGTCCTGCCGGGCGACAACGTCTCGATGGTCGTCAAGCTCCTGGCCCCCATCGCCATGGAAGAAGGCCTGCGCTTCGCCATCCGTGAAGGCGGTCGTACCGTCGGCGCCGGCGTCGTCGCCAAGATCCTCAAGTAATACCCTGGTGAATCATGCCGCGCCCCGCGCGGCATGATTCGTCAGAACGTAGTACCATGAGGGGTTGCCGAGAGGGAACTCCTTTTGTCGATACGACAGATTGCAAGACTTGATGCCCGCGAATCGCCGTTGGCGTCAAGGTAGTACCGAAAGGTTCTAGGGGCATAGCTCAATTGGCAGAGCGTCGGTCTCCAAAACCGAAGGTTGTAGGTTCGATTCCTACTGCCCCTGCCACCGCGATATTGCGGTCAGCGCCCTTTCGGCGTGGCCGCGTCAAAAGATGACGAACACCAGCGTAGAAACAGTGACCAGCACCACCGACCGGCTCAAGCTGGGCTTGGCCGTGCTCGTCATTATTGGCGGCATTGTCGGTTTTTCCGTGCTGAGCGCCGAACCGATGGTCCTGCGCATCGGCGTTTTCGTCGGCAGCCTGGTCCTCGCCGCCCTGATCGCCTGGTTCAGCGAACCTGGTCGCCGCACCCTGAGCTTTGCGCAGGAATCCTATCACGAAGTCAAGCGCGTCTCCTGGCCTACCCGCAAGGAAACCGTGCAGATGACAGGCATCGTGTTCGCGTTCGTTGCCGTCATGGGCCTGTT
This sequence comes from Orrella dioscoreae, assembly GCF_900089455.2. Lineage (NCBI taxonomy): Bacteria > Pseudomonadati > Pseudomonadota > Betaproteobacteria > Burkholderiales > Alcaligenaceae > Orrella > Orrella dioscoreae. The sequence goes on along the minus strand of NZ_LT907988.1, from coordinate 137,832 downwards.
CCTGTGGCTGTTGGACAAGGGCATCGAGTGGCTGCTGTACGGCGTGCTGCTGGGCTGGAAATAAAGGACGCCGCATGAGCAAGCGTTGGTATGTCGTGCAGGTCTACTCCGGCATGGAGAAGAGCGTTCACAAGGCGCTCATCGAGCGCGTCGAGCGCGCGGGCCTGCAAAATGAATTCGGCCGCATCCTTGTGCCCTCCGAAGAAGTCGTCGAGGTCAAGGGCGGTCAGAAGTCGATCACCGAACGCCGGATTTTCCCGGGCTACATCCTGGTCGAGCTCGAGCTCACGGATGAAACCTGGCATCTGGTGAAGAACACGAACCGCGTCACCGGCTTCCTGGGCGGGTCGAGCAATCGTCCCACCCCCATTTCCGAGAAGGAAGTGGAGAAGATCCTTTCCCAGATCGAGGAAGGTGTCGAGAAGCCCCGCCCCAAGGTGCTGTTCGAAGTGGGCGAAATGGTGCGCGTCAAGGAAGGTCCTTTCGCAGACTTCAACGGCAACGTCGAAGATGTGAACTACGAAAAGAGCAAGGTGCGTGTGTCCGTGACCATCTTCGGTCGCGCCACCCCTGTCGAACTCGATTTCAGCCAGGTCGAAAAGACCTGATTCTCAACCCCGGGGAGTGCGCCGTTTCGGCGTCGCACGTTTGAACCCGCAAGGAGCAAAGCATGGCGAAGAAGATCGTCGGCTTTATCAAGCTGCAAGTGCCGGCTGGTAAGGCCAATCCGTCCCCCCCCATCGGTCCGGCGCTCGGTCAGCGCGGCCTGAACATCATGGAATTCTGCAAGGCGTTCAACGCCAAGACCCAGGGCCTGGAGCCCGGTCTGCCGATTCCGGTGGTGATCACCGCTTTCGCCGACAAGAGCTTCACCTTCATCATGAAGACCCCGCCTGCGACGGTCCTCATCAAGAAGGCTGCCGGCGTGCAAAAGGGTTCGCCCAAGCCGCACACCGACAAGGTTGGCACGCTGACCCGCGCGCAAGCCGAGGAAATCGCGAAGACCAAGTCCCCGGACCTGACCGCGGCTGACCTGGACGCCGCCGTCCGTACCATTGCTGGCAGCGCCCGCAGCATGGGCATCACCGTCGAGGGGATCTGATCATGGCCAAACTGTCCAAGCGTACCGCCGCCCTGCGCGCGAAAATCGATCGCAACAAGACCTACCCCGTTTCCGAAGCCCTGTCGCTGATCAAGGAAACCGCCACCGCCAAGTTCGATGAGTCCGTCGACGTGGCCGTGCAGCTGGGTATCGATCCCAAGAAGTCGGACCAACTGGTCCGTGGCTCCGTCGTGCTGCCCGCCGGTACCGGCAAGAGCGTGCGCGTTGCCGTGTTTGCCCAAGGCGACAAGGCCGAGGCCGCCAAGGCCGCCGGCGCCGACATCGTCGGCCTGGAAGACCTGGCTGAACGCATCAAGGCTGGCCAGATGGACTTCGACGTCGTGATCGCTTCGCCCGACACGATGCGCGTGGTCGGTGCCCTGGGCCAGGTTCTGGGTCCCCGTGGCCTGATGCCGAACCCGAAGGTCGGCACCGTCACTCCCGACGTCGCCACCGCCGTCAAGAACGCCAAGGCCGGTCAGGTTCAGTACCGCACCGACAAGGCAGGCATCATTCACGCCACCATCGGCCGCGCGTCGTTCGGCGTCGAGCAACTGCAAAGCAACCTGGCTGCCCTGGTTGACGCGCTGAACAAGGCTCGTCCCGCTGCTGCCAAGGGTGTTTACCTGCGCAAGCTGGCCGTTTCCTCCACCATGGGTGGCGGCGCGCGCGTGGAAATCGCTTCGCTGACGGCCCCCGCCGCCTAAGTCCAGGCGGGCCCTTCGGGCCGTCAAGCTTTACAAGACTTTGGGCTGCATCCGGACTTCTCCGGATGCTGCTGTCAAAGACCGCTGGAGCCCAAGCCAGCCCGTGCAGTCCGTCCTAACGGTTTTTCGGAACCGTCGGGCGGGAAGCACGAACAGGCAAGGGCTTAATACCGTGGTGCAGATCACGGATCCAGCGCAGACGGCGTCCCACGGAAGATTTCTTTATTGAAGATCTCGACCAGGTTCGCCGCATTCGGTTGACGCAAGGAACAACGATGTTCCGCGCGTTTTTTGATGGAGTGTTCAAACCGTGAGTCTCAATCGCCAAGAGAAAGCGGTAGTCATCGAGGAAGTCTCGGCAGAAGTTGCCAAGGCCAAGTCGATCGTTATCGCTGAATACCGTGGTCTGGACGTCGCCTCTGTCACCGTACTGCGCAAGACTGCGCGTGAGTCGGGTGTGTACCTGCGTGTTCTGAAGAACACGCTGGCCCGTCGCGCTGTGAACGGCACTGCCTTCGAGCAGCTGTCGGCACAGCTGACCGGTCCGCTGATCTATGGCATCAGCGACGATCCGGTCAAGGCGGCCAAGGTGCTGGCTGATTTCGCAAAGAGCAATGACAAGCTGGTCATCAAGGCGGGCGCACTGCCCAACAGCCTGCTGACCGTCGATGGTGTGAAGGCCCTGGCCAACCTGCCGTCGCGCGAAGAGCTGCTCTCGAAACTGCTGGGCACCATGCAAGCCCCGATCGCGCAATTCGCACGTACGCTCAACGAAGTTCCGACCAAGTTCGTGCGCGGCCTCGCCGCTGTGCGCGACCAGAAGGCCGAAGCCTGATCCGCTTCGACCCACGGAATTTCGCCGACGGGCGACCCCCCATACCTGGCATACCTTTCAATATTTGGAGTTTTAGAAAATGGCACTTAGCAAAGCTGAAATCCTCGACGCCATCGCTGGCCTGACCGTTCTCGAACTGTCGGAACTGATCAAGGATCTGGAAGAAAAGTTCGGTGTGTCGGCTGCCGCCGCCGCCGTGGCTGTCGCCGCTCCCGCTGCTGGTGGCGCTGCCGCCGCTGCTGAAGAGCAGACCGAATTCAACGTCGTGCTGCTCGAAGCCGGCGCCAACAAGGTCAGCGTCATCAAGGCCGTGCGTGAACTGACGGGCCTGGGCCTGAAGGAAGCCAAGGACCTGGTTGACGGCGCTCCCAAGCCCGTCAAGGAAGGCATCGCCAAGGCTGACGCCGAAGCCGCCAAGAAGAAGCTGGAAGAAGCTGGCGCCAAGGTCGAACTCAAGTAAGACCTGCTTCAGTTTGCCCGGGGAAGGTGCTTTTTGCCCTCCCCGGGCTTTTGCGTTTCCAGGAAACCCCTCTTGACGGATGGGTTTCAGGCGCGAGAAGCGTTTCCTGGAGTCGTACCCCAGGGCCGTGGTTGACGGCCCATGTAACCTCGAGTCGGAGTGCTCATGCCTTACTCGTTCACCGAAAAAAAGCGCATCCGCAAAAGCTTTGCCAAGCGTGAAGACGTCCAGAACGTCCCGTTTCTGCTGGCAACCCAACTGCAATCCTACCTAACTTTCCTGCAGGCGGATGCGTCGCCTTCGGCACGCAAGGACGAAGGCCTACAGGCCGCGTTCTCTTCCATTTTCCCGATCGTCAGCCATAACCAGATGGCCCGTCTCGAGTTCGTCAGCTTCGTGCTGGGCGAACCGGTATTCGACGTGAAGGAATGCCAACAGCGCGGCCTGACCTATGCGTCGCCGCTGCGCGCCAAAGTGCGTCTGGTCCTGCTCGACCGCGAGGTCAGCAAGCCCACGGTGAAGGAAGTCAAAGAGCAGGAAGTGTACATGGGCGAAATTCCGCTCATGACCGGCACCGGCTCGTTCGTCATCAATGGCACCGAGCGTGTCATCGTCTCGCAGCTGCACCGTTCGCCTGGCGTGTTCTTCGAACACGACCGCGGCAAGACCCACAGCTCGGGCAAGCTGCTGTTCTCGGCCCGCGTGATTCCCTACCGCGGTTCGTGGCTGGACTTCGAGTTCGACCCGAAGGACATCCTGTTCTTCCGCGTCGACCGTCGCCGCAAGATGCCCGTGACGATCCTGCTGAAGTCCATCGGCATGACCAACGAAGCCATCCTGGCGCACTTCTTCGAGTTCGACAGCTTCGAGCTGAAGGCCGAAGGCGCGATGATGGAATTCGTGTCCGACCGCTGGAAGGGCGAAGTGGCCCGTTTCGACGTGACCGGCCGTGACGGCAAGGTCATCGTCGAGAAGGACAAGCGCGTCAACGCCAAGCACCTGCGCGAAATGTCGGCCGCCGAGATCTCGCGCATCTCCGTGCCCGAAGACTTCCTGGTCGGCCGCGTGCTGGCCAAGAACATCGTCGACGCCGACACCGGTGAAGTCGTGGCCAACGCCAACGACGAAATCACCGAGACCCTGCTCGCCACGCTGCGCGAAGCCGGCGTGCGTGAAATCCAGACGCTGTATACGAACGACCTGGATCGCGGTCCCTACATCTCGCAAACCCTGCGCACCGACGAAACCGTCGACCAGATGGCTGCCCGCGTGGCCATCTACCGCATGATGCGCCCCGGCGAGCCGCCCACCGAGGAAGCCGTCGAAGCGCTGTTCCAGCGCCTCTTCTACAGCGAAGACGCATACGACCTGTCGCGCGTCGGCCGCATGAAGGTCAACAGCCGCCTGGGTCGCGGCGACGACATCACCGGTCCGCTGACGCTGACCAACGAAGACATCGTCGAGACCATCAAGGTGCTGGTCGAGCTGCGTAACGGCCGTGGCCAGATCGATGACATCGATCACCTGGGCAACCGTCGCGTCCGCTGTGTGGGCGAACTGGCCGAGAACCAGTTCCGCGCCGGCCTCGTGCGTGTCGAACGCGCCGTCAAGGAGCGTCTGAGCCAGGCCGAGACCGAGAACCTGATGCCGCACGACCTGATCAACTCCAAGCCGATTTCCGCGGCCATCAAGGAGTTCTTCGGTTCGAGCCAGCTGTCGCAGTTCATGGACCAGACCAACCCGCTATCGGAAATCACGCACAAGCGCCGCGTCTCGGCCCTGGGCCCGGGCGGTCTGACGCGCGAGCGCGCCGGCTTCGAAGTCCGAGACGTGCACCCGACCCACTACGGCCGCGTCTGCCCGATCGAAACGCCGGAAGGCCCGAACATCGGCCTGATCAACTCGATGGCGCTGTATGCGCGCCTGAACGAGTATGGCTTCCTGGAAACCCCGTACCGCAAGATCATCGACGGCCGCGTCAGCGACCAGATCGAATATCTGTCGGCCATCGAGGAAAGCCGCTACGTGATCGCCCAGGCGAACGCGACGCTGGACGAAGAAGGCCGTTTCGCCGACGACCTCGTGGCTTGCCGCGAAGCGGGCGAAACGATGCTGACCTCGGGCGCGAACGTGCACTACATGGACGTGGCGCCGTCGCAGATCGTGTCCGTGGCTGCCTCGCTGATCCCGTTCCTCGAGCACGACGACGCGAACCGCGCGCTGATGGGCTCGAACATGCAACGCCAGGCCGTGCCTTGCCTGCGTCCGGAAAAGCCCGTCGTGGGCACCGGCATCGAGCGCACCGTCGCGGTCGACTCGGGCACCACCGTGCAGGCGCTGCGTGGCGGCGTGGTTGACCACGTCGACGCCGAGCGCGTCGTGATCCGCGTCAACGACGAGGAAAACGTCGCCGGCGAAGTGGGCGTGGACATCTACAACCTGATCAAGTACACGCGTTCCAACCAGAACACGAACATCAACCAGCGCCCCATCGTGCAACGCGGCGACCGCGTCGCCAAGGGTGACGTGCTGGCTGACGGCGCCTCGACCGACCTGGGCGAGCTCGCGCTGGGCCAGAACATGCTGATCGCGTTCATGCCCTGGAACGGCTACAACTTCGAAGACTCGATCCTGATCTCCGAAAACGTCGTGGCCGAAGACCGCTACACCTCGATCCACATCGAGGAACTGACGGTCGTCGCGCGTGACACGAAGCTCGGACCGGAAGAAATCACCCGCGACATCAGCAACCTGCCGGAAACCCAGCTCAACCGCCTGGATGAGTCGGGCATCGTGCACATCGGCGCCGAAGTGCGCGCCGACGACGTGCTGGTCGGCAAGGTCACGCCCAAGGGCGAGACCCAGCTGACGCCGGAAGAGAAGCTGCTGCGCGCGATCTTCGGCGAGAAGGCGTCGGACGTGAAGGACACCTCGCTGCGCGTGCCCTCGGGCATGGTCGGCACGGTCATCGACGTCCAGGTCTTCACGCGTGAAGGCATCGTGCGCGACAAGCGCGCCCAGTCGATCATCGACGACGAACTGCGCCGCTATCGCCAGGACCTGAACGACCAGCTGCGCATCGTCGAGAACGACACCTTCGACCGTATCGAGAAGACGCTGGTCGGCAAGGCCGTCAACGGCGGTCCGCGCAAGCTGGCCAAGGGCGCCACGATCACCAAGGAATACCTGGTGGATCTGGACCGCTGGCAGTGGTTCGACATCCGCCTGGCCGACGAAGCCCACGCCGTGGTGCTGGAGCAGGCCAAGGAGTCGCTCGAGCAGAAGCGCCACCAGTTCGACCTGGCCTTCGAAGAGAAGCGCAAGAAGCTGACGCAAGGCGACGAGCTGCCCCCGGGCGTGCTGAAGATGATCAAGGTCTACCTGGCCGTGAAGCGTCGTCTGCAGCCTGGCGACAAGATGGCCGGCCGTCACGGCAACAAGGGTGTGGTGTCGCGCATCGTGCCGGTGGAAGACATGCCGCACATGGCCGACGGTACCCCCGCCGACATCGTGCTGAACCCGCTGGGCGTGCCTTCGCGGATGAACGTCGGCCAGGTGCTGGAGGTCCACCTGGGCTGGGCCGCCAAGGGCGTGGGCTACCGCATCGCCGACCTGCTGCGCGACGAGCAGAAGGTCGAGGTGAAGAAGATCCGCACCTACCTGGACAAGGTCTACAACTCGACCGGCACCGGTGCCCGCATCGAAGAACTCTCGGACACCGAAGTTCTGGAAATGGCGAGCAACCTGAAGCGCGGCGTGCCCTTCGCGACCCCCGTGTTCGACGGCGCGACCGAAGAGGAAATCGGCAAGATGCTGGAGCTGGCCTACCCCGATGAGGTGGCCGAGCGTCTGCAACTGACCGACACGCGCGCCCAGGCCTGGCTGTTCGACGGCCGTACCGGCGAGAAATTCGAGCGTCCGGTCACCGTGGGCTACATGCACATGCTGAAGCTGCACCACTTGGTCGACGACAAGATGCACGCGCGCTCCACCGGCCCGTACTCGCTCGTCACCCAGCAGCCGCTGGGCGGCAAGGCGCAGTTCGGCGGTCAGCGTTTCGGGGAAATGGAAGTGTGGGCCCTCGAAGCCTACGGCGCCTCGTACACGCTGCAAGAGATGCTCACGGTCAAGTCCGACGACATCAACGGCCGCACCAAGGTTTACGAAAATATCGTCAAGGGCGACCACACGATCGACGCCGGCATGCCCGAGTCGTTCAACGTGCTGGTCAAGGAAATCCGTTCCCTCGCCCTCGACATGGATCTGGAGCGTAACTAATGAAAGCGCTACTCGACCTCTTCAAGCAAGTTACCCAGGACGACCAGTTCGACGCCATCAAGGTCGGCCTGGCCTCGCCCGAGAAAATCCGTTCGTGGTCGTATGGCGAGGTGCGCAAGCCCGAAACCATCAACTACCGCACCTTCAAGCCCGAGCGTGACGGCCTGTTCTGCGCCAAGATCTTTGGCCCGATCAAGGACTACGAGTGCTTGTGCGGCAAGTACAAGCGCCTGAAGCACCGCGGCGTCATCTGCGAGAAGTGCGGCGTCGAAGTGACCGTCGCCAAGGTTCGCCGCGAACGCATGGGCCACATCGAGCTGGCCAGCCCCGTCGCGCACATCTGGTTCCTGAAGAGCCTGCCGTCGCGCCTGGGCATGGTGCTGGACATGACGCTGCGCGACATCGAGCGCGTCCTGTACTTCGAAGCATGGTGCGTGATCGAACCGGGCATGACGCCGCTCAAGCGCGGCCAGATCATGTCCGACGACGACTACCTGGCGAAGACCGAGGAATACGGCGATGACTTCCGTGCCCTGATGGGCGCCGAAGCCGTGCGCGAACTGCTGCGCACGATCGACATCGACCGTGAAGTGGAAACGCTGCGTGGCGAACTGAAGGCCACCTCGTCGGACGCCAAGATCAAGAAGATCTCGAAGCGCCTGAAGGTGCTGGAAGGCTTCCAGAAGTCGGGCATCAAGCCCGACTGGATGGTCATGGACGTGCTGCCCGTGCTGCCGCCGGACCTGCGTCCGCTGGTGCCGCTGGACGGCGGCCGCTTCGCGACCTCCGACCTGAACGACCTGTACCGCCGCGTCATCAACCGCAACAACCGCCTGAAGCGCCTGCTCGAGCTGAAGGCCCCCGAGATCATCCTGCGCAACGAAAAGCGCATGCTGCAGGAATCGGTGGACTCGCTGCTGGACAACGGCCGTCGCGGCAAGGCCATGACGGGCGCCAACAAGCGCCAGCTGAAGTCGCTGGCCGACATGATCAAGGGCAAGAGCGGTCGTTTCCGCCAGAACCTGCTGGGCAAGCGCGTCGACTACTCGGGCCGTTCGGTCATCGTGGTGGGTCCGCAGCTCAAGCTGCACCAGTGCGGCCTGCCCAAGCTGATGGCCCTGGAACTGTTCAAGCCGTTCATCTTCAATCGTCTGGAGATGATGGGCCTGGCCACGACCATCAAGGCTGCCAAGAAGCTGGTGGAAAGCCAGGAACCGGTGGTGTGGGACATCCTGGAAGACGTGATCCGCGAACATCCGGTCATGCTCAACCGCGCGCCCACGCTGCACCGCCTGGGCATCCAGGCGTTCGAGCCCGTGCTGATCGAAGGCAAGGCCATCCAGCTGCACCCGCTGGTCTGCGCGGCGTTCAACGCCGACTTCGACGGCGACCAGATGGCCGTCCACGTGCCGCTGTCGCTGGAAGCGCAGATGGAAGCCCGCACGCTGATGCTGGCCTCCAACAACGTGCTGTTCCCGGCCAACGGCGAACCGTCGATCGTGCCGTCGCAGGACATCGTGCTGGGCCTGTACTACGCCACCCGTGAGCGTGTGAACGGCAAGGGCGAAGGCATGTTCATGACGGACGTGTCGGAAGTGCTGCGCGCCTACGACAACCGCGAAGTCGAACTGCAGACCCGCATCACCGTGCGCCTGAAGGAATACGTGCGCGACGAGCAGGGCGAATGGCAGCCGGTCATCAACCGTGTGGAAACCACGGTCGGCCGCGCCATCCTGTCGGAAATCCTGCCGCGCGGCCTGCCGTTCTCGGTGCTGAACAAGGCGCTGAAGAAGAAGGAAATCTCGCGCCTCATCAACCAGTCGTTCCGCCGTTGCGGCCTGCGCGACACGGTGATCTTCGCCGACAAGCTGATGCAGTCGGGCTTCCGCCTGGCCACGCGCGGCGGCATCTCGATCGCGATGAGCGACATGCTGATCCCGACGGGCAAGGAAGACATCCTGGCCGAAGCCGGCCGCGAAGTGAAGGAAATCGACAAACAGTACTCGTCGGGCCTGGTCACCTCGCAAGAGCGCTACAACAACGTCGTGGACATCTGGGGCAAGGCTGGCGATCGCGTCGGCAAGGCCATGATGGAGCAGCTGGCCACCGAGCCGGTCGTGAACCGCCACGGCGAGAACGTCCGCCAGGAATCGTTCAACTCGATCTACATGATGGCCGACTCGGGCGCCCGCGGTTCGGCCGCCCAGATCCGCCAGCTGGCCGGCATGCGCGGCCTGATGGCCAAGCCTGACGGCTCGATCATTGAAACGCCCATCACGGCGAACTTCCGTGAAGGCCTGAACGTGCTGCAGTACTTCATCTCGACCCACGGTGCGCGTAAGGGTCTGGCTGATACGGCACTGAAGACCGCGAACTCGGGCTACCTGACGCGTCGTCTGGTGGACGTGACGCAGGACCTGGTCATCACCGAAAGCGATTGCGGCACCACCCGCGGCTACGTCATGAAGGCGCTGGTCGAAGGCGGTGAAGTCATCGAAGCGCTGCGCGACCGCATCCTGGGTCGTGTGTCGGCCAACGACATCGTCAACCCGGACACGCAGGAAACGGTGTTCGCGGCTGGCGCGCTGATGGACGAAGACGCGGTCGACGTGATCGACCGCCTGGGCATCGACGAAGTGAAGGTCCGCACGCCGCTGACCTGCGAGACGCGTCGTGGCCTGTGCGCCCACTGCTATGGCCGTGACCTGGGTCGCGGCTACATGGTCAACGTCGGCGAAGCCGTCGGTGTCATCGCCGCCCAGTCGATCGGTGAACCCGGCACGCAGCTGACGATGCGTACGTTCCACATCGGCGGCGCCGCGTCGCGCGCCGCCATGGCCAGCGCCGTGGAAACGAAGTCCAACGGTACCGTTGCCTTCGCCAGCACGATGCGCTACGTCACCAACGCCAAGGGCGAACGCATCGCCATCTCGCGTTCGGGCGAAATCGTCATCAGCGACGACAACGGCCGCGAGCGCGAGCGCCACAAGGTGCCCTACGGCGCCACGGTGCTGGTCGGCGACGGCGAAACCGTCAAGGCCGGCGCCCGCCTGGCCACGTGGGACCCGCTGACCCGTCCGATCGTGTCGGAGTACGCCGGTTCGGTGCGCTTCGAGAACATCGAGGAAGGCGCGACCGTTGCCAAGCAGGTGGACGAAGTCACGGGCCTGTCGACGCTGGTCGTCATCACGCCCAAGACGCGCGGCGGCAAGATCGCCATGCGTCCGCAGATCAAGCTGCTGAACGAGGCTGGCGAGGAAGTGAAGATCGCCGGCACCGATCACTCGGTGAACATCTCGTTCCCGGTGGGCGCGCTGATTACCGTGCGCGACCTGCAGCAGGTCACCGTGGGTGAAGTGCTGGCGCGTATTCCGCAGGAATCGCAGAAGACCCGCGACATCACCGGCGGTCTGCCGCGCGTGGCCGAGCTGTTCGAAGCCCGTTCGCCGAAGGATGCCGGCATGCTGGCCGAAGTCACCGGCACGGTCTCGTTCGGCAAGGACACCAAGGGCAAGCAGCGTCTGGTCATCACCGACCTGGACGGCGTGAACCACGAGTTCCTGATCCCGAAGGAAAAGCAGGTGCTGGTGCACGACGGCCAAGTCGTGAACAAGGGCGAAATGATCGTGGACGGCCCGGCCGATCCCCACGACATCCTGCGCCTGCAAGGCATCGAGAAGCTGGCGACCTACATCGTCGACGAAGTGCAGGACGTCTACCGTCTGCAGGGCGTGAAGATCAACGACAAGCACATCGAAGTGATCGTGCGTCAGATGCTGCGCCGTGTGAACATCGTCGACGCTGGCGATACCGGCTTCATTCCTGGCGAACAGGTCGAGCGTTCGGAACTGCTCAACGAGAACGATCGCGTGGATGCCGAACAGAAGATCGGCGCCACCTACGACAACGTCCTGTTGGGTATCACGAAGGCCTCGCTGTCGACGGACTCGTTCATCTCGGCGGCCTCGTTCCAGGAAACGACCCGCGTGCTGACCGAAGCCGCCATCATGGGCAAGCGCGACGACCTGCGTGGCCTGAAGGAAAACGTCATCGTCGGCCGTCTGATCCCGGCAGGTACCGGTATGTCCTACCACGGTGCCCGCAAGGACAAGGAAGCGCTGGAAGTCGCCGAACGCGAAGCCGCCCGCGCCCAAGCCAACCCCTTCGAGGACACGCCGGTGGCCGTGGGTGGCGAGGACGACGCGGCCGAACCGGATGCACCGGTGTCGAACGAAGGCGGCAGCGACGCCGAGTAAGCGTCACTGTCCTTTCACCAGGCCAGCCTTCACGGTGGCCTGGCATGAACCCCGCAAGATCGCCCTTGGGCAGCTTGCGGGGTTTTTTCTTTCCGGCGCCTGCGCGCAGGCAAGCGCGGCGCGGCCTGCTCAGTCTCCCAGCGTGTAGGCCATGACGTAATCGCCTGGCGTGGTGCCGATCGCGCCGTGCCCGCCAGCGGCAATGACGACATACTGCTTGCCGTCCTCGCCGCGATAGGTCATCGGGGTGGCCTGTCCACCCGCTGGCAGGCGGGTCTTCCAGATTTCCTCTCCCGTCCGGACATCGTAGGCGCGCAGGTAGTTGTCCAGCGTCGCGCCGGCGAAATACACGCCGCCGGCCGTCACCAGCGATCCCCCGTGGCTGATGATGCCCATCGGGAAGGGGATGGGAAAGCGGAAGGGCAGGAAGGTCGTGGCCTGGTCGCGCACCGTCCCGTTACGTTGGACCCACGCTGTTTCGCCAGTGCGCAGATCCACGCCCACACGCGTGCCCCAGGGCGGGGCCTGGCAGGGAAGGCCCAAGCCGGAACGGAAGTTCTGGATGCTGATCGCGTACTTGCCCCCGAAGTTCTCGTTGAAGATCGGCGTGCCGTCCTTGCTGATCATCCGGGTATCGGGGGACTGCTGGTAGTCCGGGCGCTCGACCTGGTGGTACAGGTAGGCCAGGCGGACAGGCATGGCGATGAGCAACTGATTCACGGGGTCCACCGTCACGCTGCCCCAGTTGAAGACGCCGATGTTGCCGGGATAGACCAGCGAACCGTCGGAGGTGGGCGGCGTCCAGGGGTTGCCGTCATAGCGGTACTGCTTGTAGGTGATGCGGCACAGCAGCTGGTCGATGGGCGTCGTGCCCCACATATCCTGCTCGCGCAGCGGCGGCGGGGTGAAATTCAATGCCGACACGGGTTGCACGGGTGAGACGCGCTCGTTGGGTGTCGTGGTGTCGGTCCGCACCTTCACCTCATGCACCGGGACAATGGGCTTGCCCGTCTCGCGGTTCAGCACGAACAGGTTGCCGCCCTTGGTCGGCAACACCAGCGCGGGCACGCTTTCGCCCTTGACGTCCAGGTCGAGCAAAGACGGTTGCGAGGGATTGTCGCGGTCCCAGAGGTCGTGATAGCTCGTCTGGAAGGACCAGCGCAGTGCGCCAGTCCCCAGGTCCAGGGCGACGAGCGCATCGGTAAAGCGATCATCCTCGGGGCTGCGGTTGACGCCGATCTGGTCCGGCGACTTGTTCCCCAGCGGCACGTAGACAAGGCCCCGGGCTTCATCGGCCGCGAAGATCGTCCAGCTCAGCGGCGAGTTCGCCTCGTAGGTCTGGCCGTCGGCCAGCGGCTGCGTGTCATCGGGCTTGCCCGCGTCGAACTTCCAGACGATCTTGCCTGAACGCACGTCGTAGGCTCGGATGACGCCAGAGGGGTTCTGCGCATAGCCGTTGTCCGTGATCGACCCGCCGACGATGGCCAGCTCGCGCGTGACGGTCGGTGGCGAGGTCTGCATGTAGACCGACCGCGCGTGCAGGTTCGGCATGCCGGTGCGCAGATCCACGAAGCCCTTGTCACCGAAATCGGCGCAAGGCTTGCCGGTGTCCGCATCAAGCGCGAAGAGGCGCGCGTCGGTGGTGGTGGCCAGGATGCGGCGTGTGCATTCTCCCGCGGGCGCCTGCGCGGGCGTGGGCTGTCCGGCCTGCGCATCATGGTAGGAGACGCCGCGGCAGGTCTGGTGTTGCACCTGCAGGTCGGGCGCCACGACCGGATCGAACCGCCAGCGCTCCTTGCCGGTGGCCGGGTCCAGCGCCACGATGCGATTGTGCGGCGTGCACAGATAGAGCATGCCGTTGACCTTGAGCGGGGTGGCTTCGAACGTGAATTCCTTGGCATCGTCGGGCCCGCGCAAATCGCCCGTACGGTACTGCCAGGCCAGCTTCAGCTTGCCGACATTGGCGGCATCGATATCCTTGAGCGCCGAATAGCGTTGCCCCAGGTTGTTGCCGCCGTAGGCCACCCAGTCATCCGCCGGGGCGGGCGGGCCGCCGTCGGCAGGCGCCGGGCTCGCGGAGGCGGCCACCGGCAACTGGCCGGCGGAAGGGAAGGGGTCGTGGAAGGAGAGGGCGACCGTGGAGAGCGCCAGGAGCGCGACCGTCGTCGACAATGCGCCCCGGCTGCCGCGCCAGGCGGGATTGGGGGCGCCGGCGCCGAGGTGTCGGCTGACCCAGGGCAGGGCAATCCAGAGGCCCAGGGCGGCAAGCAGCGCCCCGCGGGGAATGAGCTGCCACTTGTCCAGCCCCACCTCGTAGAGTGACCACGCGACGGTGACCCAGAGGAGTCCCGCATAGATGGCCACCCCGAGACGGCGCCGCAGCGCCAGCAGGATGCCGGAAGCCAGCAGGCCCAGGCCCATGAGGATGTAGAAACTGCTGCCTCCCAGCCCGGCCAGCTTCACGCCGAGCAGGAGGATGACGAGGCCCAGCAGGGCGGTCAGGCCGCCGGTGACGATCGCGATCATTGCAAGCACTCCCGATATCTACGTCGTACGGGGCCAGGCGGGTGCGCACTGCCCCAGGCAGGAATCGGAACACGAATGCCCTTTCATCTTCCTGACCCATGCGCGGCGCGTGATGCGAACCCGACAGGTCCGGGCGGGGTTCCTCATGCTGTTTATACCGCTACGGCACGACAGGACAAAGCCCGTCTGGCCGCGCACGCAACGGTTGCCTTGCATCGGGCCAGCCCCATACAATGAGAACGGTTTTCATTCATATGGCCGCGTCGCAGCTGTCCCAGAACGCGTAGAAGGAGAGGCGCCGTGCCGGCCGCCAACAGCCCCGCGTCACCCATCCACACCCTGTATTCCGATCACCACGGCTGGTTGCGTGGCTGGCTGTCGCGCCGCCTGGGCAATGCGGCCGACGCCGCGGATATCGCGCACGACGTGTTCCTGCGCCTGATCGTGAAGCCGGCGCCGCGTGGCTTTCACAGCCCGGGCGAGGCGCGCGCATACCTGCGCGTGGTGGCGCAACACCTGTGCATCAACCAATGGCATCGCCGTGAGATCGAGCGGGCGTGGCTGCAGGCGCTTGCCGAGCGGCCCGAGGAATATGCGCCGTCTGCCGAGCGGCAGGCCATGGTGCTGGAAGCCCTGCAGGAAATCGGCGCCATGCTGCTCGAACTCCCTTCCAGGGCCGCCCAGGCCTTCCTGTTGGCGGAAGGCTGCCAGATGACGCATGCGGAGATCGCGGCCGAACTGGGCGTATCCACCCGGATGGTGCGCAAATACATTGCACAGGCCATGTTGGGCTGCCTGACCTTGCGCGCCAGGCAGACGGCCCAGGCCCTGATGGACGGGCGGGACTGAGGCGCATGACGATGTCCGCCGTGCGCGCTCAAACCGATGGCGCCGGGCCCAGCCATCGCGTGCTGGCACAGGCCGCGGAGTGGTATGCCTTGCTGCAGTCTGGCGATGCCACCGATGCCGACCGCTTGCGCTGGCGTGCCTGGCTGGACGAGGCCGCCGAGCATGCGCAGGCCTGGCGGCACGTCGAGGACATCAGCCAGGCGTTCCATGGCCTGCAGGCCGCGCCGGACCCGCGCGGCGCGGCGCAAGGCTTGTGGGAAGTGGACGCGCGCACACGCCAACGCCGCCGGGCGCTGGGTGGCCTGGCGGCCGTTGCGGCGAGTTGTGCGCTGGGCTGGACGGCCTGGCAGGACGGCCGGCCGCGCCGCCTGCTGCTGGCCAACTGGGCCGACCATCGCACGGGCATCGGCGAAACGCGCGAGATCCTGCTGAGCGATGGCACGCGCGTGTGGCTGAATACCGGCAGCGCGTTCAACCAGGTCTATGACGCAAGGCAGCGCCTGCTGCAGCTGGTGGCGGGGGAAATGCTGATCGAGACCGCGCCCGAGGCGCGCAGGCCCTTCGTGGCCGAGACGCCGCACGGCAGCATGCAGGCATTGGGCACGCGCTACACGGTCTGGCTGGATGGGGACGAAACGCTGCTGGCCGTGTACGAAGGCGCGGTGCGCGTGCGCAATCGGGCGGGTGACAGCGTGCAGATCGAGGCGGGCCGGCAACTGCGCTATGGCGCCCACAGCCTGGGCGAGACCCTGCCCGCGGACGCGGCGCGCGAAGCCTGGCGACGCCAGGTGCTGATCGCGCAGGATATCTCGCTGGCAGAGGTGGTGGCGCAGCTGGGCCGATACCGCCGCGGCCATCTTGGGGTGGCGCCCGAGGTGGCGGACTTGCGCGTGTTCGGCAGTTTCCCGCTGCAGGACACGGACGAGGTGCTGGATATGCTCGCCAAGGCCTTGCCCTTGCGGATCCAGCGCACGTTGCCGTGGTGGGTGACGATCGAGCCGGCCGGATCTTGACCGGGGCAGGGGATCGGCGGTTCCGCTTTTTCCGGGCTCGGCTGTTCATGAGGTAGGCGCCTTCACCCCATGCCGCGGCCAGGTTCGGCCCGCGCACGGACGGGAAGCGCTCCCCCATACAACCCAGAACCAGGGAAGCCGCAGCCATGCCCCGCAGTGCCTATCCTCGCCAGCCCGCGACACGACGTCCCTCGCAAAAAGCCAAGTATGTGCTCACACTCGCGCGGCATCCCGGCAGTACCCGTTTTTTTCAGGCATCGGTCGTGCTGGGTATCATGCTTGCCGGGGGGCCTGCCCCGTCCGCCGCGCAGAATCCGGCGCCTTCCGCCATGCCGCAGGCCTTGGCGGATACCCGCGTCTACGACATTCCGGCCGGCCCGCTGAGCGCCGTGTTGACCCGTTACGCCTCTGAGGCGGGGGTCTTCCTGGTGGGTGCCAGCGAACTGGCTGCCGGCAAGCAGAGCCCTGGCGTTCGAGGCCGTCATAGCGTGTCGGGCGGGCTGTCGGCCATCCTGGCGGGCACGGGCCTGCGGGCCGAATCCAGCTCGCCGGGCCGCTACGTCCTGCGGGAGGCCGGCGCGGTGTCCGAGCTGGCGCCGGTCACGGTCACCGGCACGGCCTTCCAGGAAAGCGCGACGGGGCCGGTGCAAGGTTTCGTCGCCACGCGCAGCGCCGTCGGCACCAAGACCGATACGCCTATTCTGGAGACCCCCCAGTCTGTGTCCGTGGTCGGGCGCGACGCCCTGGAGACCCAGGGCACGCTGAACGTCGCCAATGGCCTGCGCTATACCGCGGGCATGGGCGCTGCAGCCTATTCGAATGGTGACGGTAACGCCTATGACACCTTCACCATGCGCGGCTTCGTTGTGAGCAACGGCGGGTTGCTGCTCGACGGCATGCGGCTGCACTACAACGTGCTGGATGCGCCAGTGGAGGTCTATGGCCTGGAGCGGGTGGAGGTGCTGCGCGGGCCCGCGTCCATGCTCTATGGCCAATCGGGCCCCAGCGGGGTCGTCAACCTGGTGTCCAAACGGCCGAGCACTGAAGCCCGCCACGAGATCGAAGTCACGGGCGGCACGAACGACCGGCGCCAGGTCGCCACGGATCACACCGGCGCGCTGAACGACACGGGCACGTTGAGCTATCGGTTGACGGGGCTGTTGCGCGAAAGCGGCACCTTCGTGGACAACGGCCGCGACGACCGCAGTTTCCTCGCGCCGTCCCTGACCTGGCAGCCCTCGGCCGCCACCAGCCTGACGGTGTTGGCGAGCTACCAGAAGAGCAAGGGCACCTACTACATGGGCCTGCCTTACAGCGGCACGGTACGGCCCAATCCGCTCGGCGAGCCGTCCCGCGATACGAACCTGGGTGACCCGCGCCATGATTACTGGAACTCCACCAGCAAGAGCATCGGCTACGTACTGGATCATGCCTTCAACGAGTCGGTGAAACTGCGCCAATCCGTCCGCTATGGCGAGTCTGCGCTGCGTTATGGCTATCTGTTCCACGCTGCCGGGGGCGGCGACCTGCCGGGCAACCGCGTGGTGGCGCGCCAGTCCGTGCGCCGGCTCGACGACACGAGCCAGTTGGGCGCGGACACGAACCTCAGCACCCGCTGGCAAGGCCTCGGCGGCGAGCACACGACCTTGCTGGGTTTCGATTACGGCCGCAGTCACTCCGATACCTTCAACTATCGTGGGAGTGCGCCTGCGACAGACCTCTTCTCACCGGTATCCGGCGTGCCTGGCGTGCCGTCCGTCATGGCCTTGCGCAACAGCGACAAGGTGCGTTTCGAGCAGTTGGGGGTATATGCCCAGCAGCAAAGCAAGTTCCTGGACCGTTGGGTGGTCACGCTGAGCGGCAGGCAGGACTGGGCGGAGAACCGTGCGCTGAGCCGCGTGAGTGGACTGCGCCAGAAACAGCGCGACAACGCCTTCACGGGCCGCGTGGGCCTGACGTATCTGGCCCCTCGCGGCATTGCGCCTTACGTCAGCTATGCCACCTCGTTCGAGCCCGTGGGCGGCGTGACGTATGACGGAACTCCCTTCAGGCCCACCAAGGGCGAGCAGGTCGAGGCTGGCATCAAGTGGCAGCCCCCGGGCAGTGAAACGCTGGTTACGCTGGCCGCCTATCACCTGACCCAGCAGAACCTGCCCACCTTGCACCCCGACCAGGTGGCCTTCCCCAACGGCCGGGTCCAGACCGGCGAGGTCACCTCCAAGGGCGTCGAACTGGAGGCCGCCACCCACCTCACGCGCAGTCTGCGCCTGCGCGGTGCGCTCACGTTCAACCACAGCGAGATCACCGAGAGCAACGTGCCGGGCGAGGTGGGGCGGCGCCAGCCCGACACGCCGGCGCGAATGGCTTCACTGTGGGTGGACTACCGCCTGCCCGACGCCTGGGTACCGGGACTGCTTGCAGGCGGTGGCGTGCGCTATGTGGCCGGCACCCACGACGGCCCAAATCTGGTCAAGACCGATGGCTATACGGTGTACGACGCGATGCTGGGATACCAGGTGCAAAACTGGAAGTTCACGCTGAACCTGATGAACGTCTTCGACAAGCGCTACCTGAGTTCCTGCTATGCCTTCGCGTGCTACTACGGCCAGCCGCGCACGGCGATGCTGACCGCCAACTACGCCTGGTAGGCGCATCCGGCAGGGAAGGACCAGGCCCCGTCCGGCGTTTCCGGGCGGGGCGTCTCGTTCCATGCGAAGACTCCGTCCCTGAAATAAGTGGCATACCTCCTAAATGCGCCGGAAAAGTGCGGGCTTTCCCTTTTCTTGTGCACGTGCCGCAAGGCGGAGCATGTGGCAGGGCAAGGGATTCTTAAAAATTAAGAGGCATACCACTTAAATTGCGCGGGCGTTGATCCTGGCACGGTTGTTGCTTGATGAGCATCAAGAACAACCTTTGCCGTACGAGGACAACGATGGCGACGATAGTGTTGAAGGGCGGCCGGATCATCGACCCGGCCAGCGGCACCGACAAGGTGGGTGACCTGCTCGTGCGCGACGGCGCGATCCTGGGCATCGACGTCGAGCCGGGCGGCCTGGCCGAGACGATCGATTGCCGCGGCAAGCTGGTGCTGCCCGGTCTCATCGACACGCACGCGCACGTCTTCCGCTACGTCACGGGCCGCTTCGGGCTGGATCCGGACATGTGCGGGGTGTACTCGGGCGTGACCACGCTGGTGGATCAGGGTGGCCCGAGCTGTATCACGCTGCCGGCGTTCCGCCATTACGTCGCGGAGAAAAGCGAGACGCGCCTGCTGGCTTTCCTGTCGGCGTACCTGGTGGGGGGCCTGGAGGGGCACTACTACCCCGAGCTCTACCGGCCGAGCTGTCTGGACGTGGCCGCCACGGTGAAGTCCGCGCGTGCCAACCTCGACCTGGTCAAGGGCATCAAGGCCCATGCCGAACTGGGCGGATTCGCCCGTTGGGGCCTGGACGTGATGAAGCTGGCCGCACAGATCGGCCGTGAGGCGGACCTGCCCGTCTACGTGCATTTCGGCCAGCTCTGGCCCACGCCGGATGGGGGCGGCCTGGACGTCGATCCCGACACCATCCTGCCGCAGGTCATGGACCTGCTGCGGCCGGGCGACGTACTGGCCCATCCGTTCAGCCGTCATCCCGGCGGCTTCGTCGAGGTCAATGGCCAGGTCCATCCCATCGTGCGCGAAGCGATGGCGCGCGGGTTGAAGATGGACGTGGGCCACGGTTCCCACTTCAGCTTCGAGTCGGCCCGGAAAGTGATCGAGGCAGGTTTCATCCCCGACACGCTGGGTGCGGACATGCACGGCTACAACACGACCGTGCCCGCGCCGGCAGGCACGCCCGACTCGCATCCGGATGAAGAGGAACATCTCTTCCGTGGCAAGACGCGCTTCTCGCTGGTGTCCGCCATGAGCGCGATGATGGCGCTGGGCCTGCCGCTGGACCACGTGGTGCGCATGGTGACGGTGAACGCGGCAGCCTTGCTGCGCATGGAGAACGAACTGGGCACGCTGCGTGCGGGCGCCGTGGCGGACGTCAGCGTGCTGGATGACGTGCGGGGGCGCTTCGTCATGCGTGACAACGAGGGCACGCAGGTCGTGACCGACCGCATGCTCAGCCCGGCTTTCTGCCTGCGCGCTGGCAAGCGCTTCGACGCGCGCGCGGCCATTCTTCCCGTGGCCCAGGCCGCATAGTTGCCGGCGATACGCATCATGGCCCAGACCCGTCAGCCCGCGCATCCGCAAGGCATCGGCGCGCGCGTGCCGCGCAAGGAAGACGACCGCTTCATGCGCGGCCGCGGCGACTACGTGCCCAACCTGCGCCTGCCTGGCATGCAGGACGTCGCCTTCGTGCGCAGCCCCGTGGCGCATGGCCGCATCACCGGCATCGAGAAACCGGCGGGGCGCGAGGCCTGTGTGTTCGTTGCCGCGGACCTGGACGGCGTGCGGCCCATCGTCGCCAACTCGGGCCTGCCGGGTTTCAAGTCGTCCGAGCAGCCCGTCCTGGCCCATGACAAGGTGCGGCAGGTGGGCGAGATGATCGCCATGTGCCTGGCACCCACGCGCGCCGAGGCGGAAGACATCGCGGCGCAGGTCTACGTGGATTTCGACGAACTGCCCGCGGTGGTGGACATGCTGGCCGCGCGCGAGCCGGGCTCGGCGCAGGTGCATGAACACTGGGGCGACAACGTGTTCCTGGAAACGCATGTGGGTGCCGACCAGGTGCCCGTGTTCGAGGCGCTGCGCCGCAACGCGCCCATCAGGGTGCATCGCAAGCTGCGCACCGCGCGCCAGAGCATGGCGCCCATGGAAGGGCGGGGCTGCGTGGCCTATTGGGACCGCCGCGCCGACCAGCTGGTGCTGGTGACCTCCGCCCAGATGCCGCATATCAACCGCACGGGTCTGGCGGGCTGCCTGGGCCTGGACGAGGGGCGCGTGCGCGTCATCTCGCCGGACGTGGGCGGCGGCTTTGGCTACAAGGGCATCCTGCTGCCCGAGGAGGTCTGCGTGGCCTGGCTGGCCTTGCGGCTGGGACATCCGGTGCGCTGGATCGAGGACCGCCGAGAGCAGTTGACCGCCAACGCCAACTGCCGTGAACACGACTACGACATCACGGCCTACGCCGATGAGCACGGCAAGCTGCTGGGCCTGGAGTGCGAGGCGCACGTGGATTCGGGCGCGTATTCGTCCTATCCCTTCTCGGCCTGCCTGGAGGCCGCGCAGGTCGGCAGCATCCTGCCCGGTCCCTACAAGATGCCGCACTACCGCTGCCACACCTGGTCGGTGGCGACCAACAAGCCGCCCATCCTGCCGTATCGCGGCGTGGCGCGCACGGGTGTCTGCTATGCGATGGAAAGCGTCATGGACGACATCGCCGTGCAGGCAGGCATCGAGCCCTTCGAGGCGCGCCTGCGCAATCTCGTGCTGCCGCAGGAAATGCCCTACGACAACGTCACCAACAAGCATTTCGACAGCGGCGACTATCCCGAGGCCGTCAGGCGCGCGGTGGCAGCCCTGGACCTGCCCGCCTGGCGCGCGCGCCAGCGTGCGGGCGAGGCCGACGGACGGCGCATCGGCCTGGGCGTCTCGATCTTCTGCGAGCAGGGCGCGCACGGCACGTCCGTGTACCACGGCTGGGGCATTCCCATGGTGCCGGGCCGCGAGCCGGCGGGCGTGCGCCTGACGCCGGATGGCGTGGTGGAGATCCGCGCCGGCGTGCATTCGCACGGCCAGAGCATGGAGACCACGCTGGCGCAGATCGCCTGTGACGTGTTGGGCACGGACCTGTCCCGCGTGCGCCTGGTGCTGGGCGACACGGGCACCACGCCGTATTCCACCGGCACCTGGGGCTCGCGCGCCGCGGTCATGGCCGGGGGCGCGGTGGGGCAGGCCTGCAAGCAACTGCGCGAGCGGGTGCTGAAGATCGGCGCGCATCTGCTGAAGACCTCCGTCGACGCAGTGCGCTGGGAGTCTGGCGCGGTGGTGGGCGAGGGCGGCAGCGTGAGCCTGGAAGAGGTGGCGCGCACCTGGTACCTGAAGCCCCAGTTGCTGCCGGCGGACGTGGACCCGCAAGGCCTGGAAGTGAACACCACCTACCAGGCGCGCCGCGACACCGGCACCTTCAGCTATGCCTGCCATGCCGTGGCGCTGGCCGTGGACGTCATGCTGGGCCAGGTCGAGATCCTGGACTACGTGGTGGTCGAGGACGGCGGCGTGCTGATCAATCCGATGGTGGTGGATGGCCAGGTGTTCGGCGGCGTGGCGCAGGGCGTGGGCACCGCGCTGTACGAAGAGATGCGCTACAGCGAAGAAGGCCAGCCGCTGGCTTCCACGCTGGCCGACTACATGCTGCCCGGCGCCACCGAGGTGCCCGACGTGCGCATCGATCACATGGAAACGCCCGCGCCCTATACCGAGTTCGGCCAGAAGGGCATCGGCGAAAGCGGCGCCATCGGGCCGCCCGCTGCCATCGCGAATGCCGTGAACGACGCGCTGCGCCCCCTGGGCGCGCGCGTGGACGAATTGCCCGTCAGCCCGCGCGTGGTGCTGGCCGCGCTGGCGCGCGCCGAAGAACGATCTCCAGACCAGGCCGAGTCCGGCCAAAGGCAGGCAGCATGAAGGCAGCACGCTTCGACTATGCCCGTCCCGGCGAGCCCGGGGAGGCGATCGCCCTGCTGGCGCGTAGCGAAGGCATGGGCAAGCCCGTGGCGGGCGGCCAATCGCTGGGACCGATGATGAACATGCGCCTGGCGCAGCCCGAGCTGCTGGTGGACCTGCGCGCGGTGGCGGGGCAGGCGGATTGCGTCGAGCACGCCGACAGCGTGCAGCTGGGCGCGGGCGTGACGCACGCGCAGATCGAGGACGGCATCGCGCCCGATGCCACGCGCGGCCTGATGCCTTACGTGGCGCGCGGCATCGCCTATCGCGCGGTGCGCACGCGCGGCACGCTGGGCGGCAGCCTGGCGCATGCCGATGGCGCGGCCGACTGGATCAACGTCATGCCGCTGCTCGATGCCTGTTGCTGCGTGGCGGGTCCGCAAGGCGACCGCGAGGTGGCATGCGTGGACTGGATGCAAGGCACCTTCACCACCGTGCTGGCGGAGGACGAGATCCTGCGCGCGGTGCGCATACCGCGCCTGTCGGCGTCGGCACGCTGGAGCTATTACAAGTTCAACCGCAAGCCCGGCGAATTCGCCGAGGCCATCGCGGCCTTCATCGACGATCCCGAGCGCGGTGTCTGCCGCGGCGTGATCGGCGCGCTGGACGGTCCGCCCCACGTCATCGCGCAGGCGCGCCTGCTGCTGGATGAGTTGCGCGCGAGCGGCCTGGGGCCCATGGGGCGCGCAGAGCTGCTGGCCGCAGGGCTGGAAGCGGGCAGCTATGAATACCGCGTGCACGCCGTTGCCCTGTCGCGCGCCGCACAGGCATTGGACGCCGGTCCCGGCGCCCGCTCCGGAGACGCTTCATGATTCCCCTGACCCTGACCGTCAACGGCCGCGCCGTGCAGGCCGGCGTCGAACCACGCACCTCGCTGGCGGATTTCCTGCGCGACCAGCAAGGGCTGACAGGCACCAACCTGGGTTGCGAACAAGGCGTGTGCGGTGCCTGCACGCTGACCGTGGATGGCGCCCCGACGCGGTCGTGCCTGTTGCGGGCGGTGTCGTGCCAGGGGGCGGACGTGCGCAGCATCGAGGGCTATGACGACGACGCCGTGATGGTGCAACTGCGCGATGCCTTCCGCGCCGAGCACGCCCTGCAGTGCGGTTTCTGTACGCCCGGCATGCTGGCGACCGCGCGCGACATCGTCACGCGCCTGCCCGGTGCCGATGACGCGCGCGTGCGCCTGGAACTGTCCGGCAACCTCTGCCGCTGCACGGGCTACGTGGGCATCGTGCGCGCCATCCGCCGCGTGCTGGATGCGCGCCTGGCCACGGCCAGCCAGGCAGCGGCCTGAGTCCCGCACGCTCACCGAACCCTCTTCTTCTCCGGAACTCCGAACATGGACATCGAGCAGTCATTCACCGTGCCCTATCCGCCCGAGCAGGTGTGGGCGTCATTCCAGGATATCGAAGGCATCGTCGCCTGCCTGCCGGGGGCGTCGCTTGCCGCGCCGCCCGAAGGCGGACAGCTCAAGCTGGGCATGACCGTGAAGCTGGGGCCCATCGTGGCGGCCTTCGCGGGTGACGGCGAGATGACGCTGGACGATGCTTCGCGCAGCGGACGCATCACGGGGGGCGGGTCTGACCGCAAGAGCGGCTCGCGCGTCAAGGGCGAGGCCGCGTTCGCGCTCAATCCGGCCGTTGATGAAAACGGCGTGGCGGGCACCCGCGTGGATGTGCGGGTGGATTACGCCATCACGGGCTCGCTGGCGCAGTTCTCGCGTGGCGGGATCATGCGCGAGGTGGCGCAACGGCTCACGCAGGCCTTCGCCGAAAACCTGAAGCAGCGCCTGGCGGCCCAGGCCGGGACGCCCGTGGCGCCCCAGGACGCAGCTGCCGCGCCCGGATCCGTACTTCAGCCCGACGCGGCACCGGCAGGCCGGCAGCCCGAGCTACCGGGGATGGTGGCGTCCGAGCCTGCCGCCACGGTCGCCCCTGCGCCAGTCTCTGCCAGCGCACCCCCGGTCAAGCCCGCCGCGCCGCTGGACCTCGGCAACCTGTTCTGGTCGTCGTTGTGGGCCCGCGTACGCAAGCTTTTCGGCCTGGGCGGCAAGTCCTCGCGCACCTGATTTTTCCAAGCAGCAAGACGTACCAATGCGGCGAAGCACCGCAACCAGTCGACATAACAAGGGGAAGTTCATGAAGCTCAAGACGTTTGTCCCGGCGCTGCTCGCGCTGGCCCTGGCAGCAGGGGCCCAGGCTCAGTCCGTCATCAAGATCGGCGCACCGCTGGCGCTGACCGGCGGCCTGGCCGACGAGGGCAAGAAGCAGCAGGTCGCCTACGACATGTGGGCCAAGCGCGTGAACGACGCGGGCGGTATCCAGGTGGGTGACAAGAAGGTGAAGGTGGAACTGGTGAGCTATGACTACCAGTCGGACGAAAAGCGCGCGCAGCAGATGGCGGAGCGCCTCATCACCCAGGACCGCGTGGACTTCATGACGGCGCCTTTCGGCTCGGGCCACACCAAGGTCGTGGCGGGCGTGGCGGAGCGCTACGGCGTGCCGGTGATGGCCTCGGTGGCCTCGTCCGAGTCGGTCTTCAACCAGGGCTACAAATTCCTCTTCGGCACGCTCGCGCCCAACGGCGGCCTGGTCGACGCCATGATCAAGACCTTCGGCGCACAGATGCCCGATGTGAAGAAGATCGCGATCCTGGGCCGCGAAGATGTCTTCCCGCGCTCCATGGCCACCGCCATGCGCGACTCGGCCGAGAAGGCCGGCCTGACGATCGTGCACAACGAGTTCTATCCGGTGGGCGCGCTGGATCATTCGGCCTCGCTGTCGAAGATCAAGGCCTCGGGCGCACAGTGGATCTACATCACCGGCTATACCAAGGACCTGATCCTGGCGCGCAAGCAGATGGCCGACCTGGGCGTGACCGCGCCTGTCGTCACGATGGTCACCGGCCCGGCCTACCAGGAGTTCATCGACGGCCTGGGCAAGCTGGCCGACGGCGTGAGCAGCACGACCTGGTGGCACCACTCCACCGAGTACACGGCGGACGACGTGTTCGGCTCGACCAAGGCGTTCTATGACGAGTTCGTCTCGCGCCAGAAGCACGACCCCGACTACGTGCACGCGTCGGCCGCTGCCGCGCTGATCGCCTTGCAGAAGGCCATCGAGAAGGCCGGCACGACCGACAAGGCCAAGGTGCGCGACGCGCTGGCCACGCTGGACATCGAGACCTTCTACGGCCCGATCAAGTTCGGCGCCAACGGCATGAACGCCGGCCGCGACCTGCCCATCATCCAGGTGCAGAACAGCAAGGTGGTCGTGTTGTTCCCCGAGGCGGTCAAGCAGGCTGACGCCATTCCCATGCCCTGACAGGGCCGGGTTCCTCACTGTTGAATCGACATGACCCTATTCGCTCAAATCATCGCCAACGGCCTGATGCTGGGTGCGCTGTATGCCTGCATCGCCGTCGGGTTTTCGCTGGTGTGGGGCGTGCTGAACGTGATCAACATGCTGCACGGCTCGTTCATCGTGCTGGGCGGCTACCTCACGTTCTTTGCATGGTTCCACTTCCAGATCAACCCGTTCATCACGCTGCCCGCGGTCTGCGCGCTGCTCTTCCTGGTCGGCTACCTGCTGCAGTACTTCGCCATCAACCGCGTGATCACGCGGCCGGTGCTGACCACGCTGACGCTGACCTTCGGCCTGGACATGATCCTCTACAACTTCATGAACCTGGGCTTCGAGGCCACGCCGCGGCGTGTGTCGCTGGACCTGGGGCGCATCGACCTGGCGGGCGTGATCCTGCCGGTTGACCGCCTGCTGGCAATGGGCCTGGCGCTGGCGCTGACGGGGCTGCTGTATTACGTGATGCGCAGTTCCCGCATCGGCCGCGCCATCGTGGCCGTGCGCATGGACCGCGACGCGGCATCCCTGATGGGCATCCGGGTAGGGCATGTCTATGCCATCACCTTCGGCCTGGCGGCGCTGATGGCCGGCGCCTGCGGCGCGCTGATGTCGGTGGTGTTTCCCATCACCACCAACATCACGGGCCTGCTGCTGGGCAAGGCCTTCGTCATCTGCGTGATCGGCGGCCTGGGCACGGTGCCCGGCGCGCTGGTCGGCGGCCTGGCGCTGGGGCTCGTCGAAAGCGTGGTCGGCAATTTCCTGGGCGCGCAGTACGCGGTGCTGTTCGGTTTTCTCATCATGCTGGTGCTGCTGATCACCCGGCCCACCGGACTCATCGGCAAGAAGGGGTACGAATGAACGCCCTGCAAGCAACGACCGGCGCACGCGGCAAGCGCGTGGCGCACGGTCTTTTCATCGCGTGGGTGCTGCTGCTTGCGGCTTCGCCCTTCCTGGTCGACAACTACATGGTGCGGCTGGCCACCTTCGTCTGCATGTACGCGGCGCTGGCCATGTCGTGGAACTTCATCGGCGGCTACGCGGGCTATCCCTCGTTCTCCACCGCTGCCTTCGTCGGCCTGGGCAGCTATGCCGGCGGCCTGCTGCAGAACGCGGGCGTGCCGATGGTGCTGGCCTGGGTGGGCGCCACGCTGTTCGTCAGCGCGTTCGCGGCGCTGGCCGGCGCCGCCATCCTGCGCATGAAGGGGCACTATTTCGCCATCGGCTCGATCTCCATGGTCGAGGTGCTGCGGCTGGTGACCTCGCTGTGGTCGGATGTCACGGGCGGCGGCGATGGCCTGAACATCGCGATCATGCCGGGCGGCCCCGATTTCGCCGCGCGCGTGTTCCTGTACGCGATGCTGGCGGTGATGCTGTGCGCCTGGGTGACGACCCTGCTGGTGGACCGTTCGCGGCTGGGCTTCGGCCTGCGCTGCATCAGCCAGAACGAGGACGCGGCCGACATGGTGGGCATTGCCGTGAACCGCTACAAGACCGCTGCCTATACCTTGTCGGCGATCTATTGCGGCACGGTAGGCGCCATCTATGCCTCGTGGGTGTCGTACATCGCGCCCACCGACGCCTTCGGCATCCTGCTGACGCTGAAGGTGCCGGTCATGACCATGCTGGGCGGCGTCGGCACGGTCTATGGGCCGATCGTGGGCTCCGCGGCGTTCGTGCTGATGGAGGAAACCATCTGGGCACGCTTCCTGGATTACCACCAGGCCATCCTGGGCGTCATCATCGTGCTGCTCATCTTCTTCCTTCCGGGCGGTCTGCTGAAGATCGACTACCGGCGTGTGCTCGGACGCGCGCGCAAGCCCGCGGCCGAGGCTTCCAGCAAGGCGGTGCGGGCATGACGACGCTGCTTGAAGTGAAGAACCTGTCCAAGCGTTTCGGCGGCCTGCAGGCGACGAAGAACGTGTCGTTCACGTTGCGCGAAGGCGAGATCGTCGGGCTCATCGGCCCCAACGGCGCGGGCAAGACCACGCTGGTGAATCTCATCACCGGCGTGCTGACCGCCAGCGAAGGCAGCGTGGTGTTCCGCGGCCGCGACGTCACGCGCCAGCGGCCCTTCGAAGCCGCGCGCAGCGGCCTGGCGCGCACGTTCCAGATCGTGCAGCCGTTCCCGCACATGACCGTGCTGGAGAACGTCACCGCCGGCTCGCTCTTTGCCGCGGGCGCGGCCAGCCGCGCCCAGGCCGAACGCGAGGCCATGGCGCACCTGGAATTCGTGGGCCTGGGCGAGCAGGCGCATCGTCCGGCGTCGTCGCTGACGCTGCCGTCGCGCAAGCGCCTGGAGCTGGCCAAGAGCCTGGCCATGAATCCGCGCGTGCTGCTGCTGGACGAGGTGAATGCGGGCCTGAACACCTCCGAGATCGAGAAGGCGCTGGCGCTCATGCGCGCCATTGCCGCGCGCGGCATCACCATCCTGCTGATCGAGCACCTGATGAAGGTCGTGCTGTCGCTGAGCCAGCGGGTGCTGGTGCTGCATCACGGCGAACTCATCAGCGAAGGCGAACCGCAGGCCGTGATTTCGGACCCGCGGGTGGTGGAAGCCTACCTGGGCAGCAAGTTCGCGGCGCGCCAGCAGGCGCAAGCGTCGGCCAATGGAGGCACGCATGGCTAACACGCCGATATTGAAGATCGAGGGCCTGCAGTCGGGCTATGGCGACGTCCAGGTGCTGTGGGGCGTGGACCTGGAAGTGCCCGCGGGCGAGATCACCTGCATCGTCGGTTCCAACGGCGCGGGGAAGTCGACACTGCTGCGCACCATCTCGGGCATGGTCGCTGCCAAGGCAGGCCGCATCACCTTCTGCGGCAAGGACATGACGCACAGCGCGCCCGATGCCATGCTGGGCGCGGGCCTGGCGCACGTGCCGGAAGGGCGGCGCCTGTTCCGCGGCATGTCGATCCGGGACAACCTGCTGGTGGGGGCCTATCTGCGGCGCGACGCGCGCGCCGACATCGAGCGCGACCTGGAAGCGGTGTACGCGATGTTCCCGATCCTGAAGGAGCGCCAGCAGCAGGATGCCACCACGCTGTCGGGCGGCGAGCAGCAGATGTGCGCCATCGGCCGCGGCATCATGTCGCGGCCGCAGCTGCTGATGGTGGACGAGCTGTCGCTGGGCCTGGCGCCGCGCGCCGTCGAGAAGCTGGGCGACGCGCTGCGCGAGATCAACCGCACGGGCCTGACCATCCTGCTGGTCGAGCAGGACGTGGTCACGGCCTTCGAGCTGGCGCGCCACGCCTACGTCATCGAAACCGGCCGCGTGGGCATCGCCGGCGAGACGGAAGTGCTGTCGGCCGACCCGCGCGTGCGGCAAGCCTATATGGGGATCTGAGCATGCGGACCCTGCCACCCGAAGCCGAGTCCCGCCTGCCGGGCAATGCCGGGGCGCTGGCCCGGCTGTGCGCGGTGCGTCCCGTGTGGCGTGCGGTGCGCACCGCGCGGGAAGCGCTGGGCCTGCCGGAAGGTGTGCTGTTGCATGCCGGGCCGCCCTATGAGGATCCCGCGAGGCCCGCGGCGCCCGTGCTGTCGTCCGCTGTCCTGGCCTGCCTGCACGAGGGGTGGGCCAGCAGCGAGGAAGAGGCCGAGTCCCTGATCACGACAGGTCGTGTTCGCCTGGTGCCCGCGCAGCAGCACGGCACGGTGTTGCCGCTGGCCGCCGTGGCCGGACCGGGCACGGCGCTGGTGGAGGTGGCCGATGCGGATGGCAACGGCGTGGCGTGGTCCCTGCTGGGCAGCGGGGCGGGGCCGCAGATCCGCTTCGGCTCGCGGGACCCAGCCATCCTGGCGCGCCTGCGCTGGCGCGACACGGTGCTGGCGCCGCGCCTGCATGCGCTGGTATCGCGGCAGCCCGTGGGGCTGCTGGCGTTGGCGCATGCTGGCATCCAGGGCGGTGACGACCTGCATGCCAGCACCAGCGCCGCGCAACAGGCCCTGCTGGCACGCCTGGGGCCGGGGCTGGGCGAGCAGCAGGGCGACGTGGACATCCTGGCCATGCTGGGCGGCACGCCGCTGTTCTTCCTGACCCTGTGGATGGCGGCCACGCACCTGATGCTCGACACCGCCGCCGCGCAGGGGCGGGATCCGGACAGTACGCTCGTCGTGGCGATGGCGGGCAATGGCCGGGAGGTGGGCATCCGCCTTGCCGGTGAGCCGGCGCGATGGTTCACCCAGCCCGCGCCGCCGCCCGCCGGACCGCGCCTGGACCTCTCGGTCACGGCGCCGGCCGGCCCGATGGTCGGCGATAGCGGCGTCATCGATGCCGCGGGTTTCGGCGCGCAGGCCCTGTCGTGCGCACCGCAGCTGCGGGATGCGCTGCAGGCCTTTCTGCCCGGCGATTGGCGCGAGCGGCCGGCGCGGCTTTCAAGCACCAGGCATCCCGCCTTCGCGGACCTGGACCTTCGCCTGGGGGCCGACGCGCGGGCGGGGGTGGCGCCCCTGGCCGCCATCGCGATGGTGGCCGCCGATGGGCGCGCGGGCCTGCTTGGCCGGGGCATCGTGTCCCTGGATGCGGCGTTGTTCGCGCAGGCCGCCCAGGCGCTGGCGCAGGCCGGGAAGGGGCGTGCATGATCATCTCGGCCGATGCCGTCGCGGCGTCCTATGACTACATCGTCTGCGGCGCCGGCACCGCCGGCTGCGTCGTGGCCGCGAGGCTGTCCGAGGATCCGGCGTTGCGGGTGCTGCTGCTGGAGGCCGGCGGCCACGAACAGGTCGCCGAGGTCCGCGACGCGCGTGTCTGGATGCGCAATATCGGCAGCGAGCGCGACTGGCAATTCCGCGCCCAGCCGTCCTCCGCGCTGAACGGCCGCCAGCCGCCGCTGCCGATGGGGCGCGTGCTGGGCGGCGGCTCCAGCATCAATGGCCTCATCTGGGCGCGCGGGCACAAGAACGATTTCGACAGCTGGGCCGAGCAGACTGGCGACGCCGGCTGGTCCTACGACGCCGTGGTGGCCTTGTACCGGCGCATCGAGCATTGGACGGGGCCCGCCCATCCGCGCCTGCGCGGCACCGGCGGGCCCGTGCATGTCGGTTTGCCCGAGGATCCCGTGCCGCTGGCGGTCGCGTTGAAGGCGGCGACAGCGTCAGTGGCCGGCGTGCCGGCGGTCGATGACCTGAATGCCGAAGCCATGGAGGGCAGCGGCGCCTGCGGCATTCCGAACGTGGCGGTCATGCCCGGCGCGGTGCGTGTGTCGTCCGCCAGCGCCTATCTGCGGCCCGCCCTGGCGCGCGCCAACCTGGACGTGGTCACCGATGCGCTGGTGCACCGGTTGACCTTCGCAGGGACCCGTGCAACCGGTGTCGTGTTCAGCGTGGCGGGCAAACGCTTGACGGTTGCCGCCAGCAGCGAGGTCGTGTTGAGCGCGGGCGCGCTGAACACCCCGCGCATCCTGATGCTGTCCGGCATCGGTCCGCAGGCCGAGCTGGCGCGCCACGGTATCGCGCAGCGTATCGCGCTGCCCGGCGTGGGGCAGAATTTCCAGGACCATATCCTGGTGGCCGGGTGTGTCTGGGAATACCGGCGGCCCGAACCGCCGCGCAACAACTCGGCGGAGTTCACCTTCTTCTGCCGCAGCGACAGCGGGCTGGAGACGCCCGACCTGCAGCCCGTGCTGGAAGAGTGCGCCTTCGGCAGCGAAGTGACGCGCGGACAGTATGCGCTGCCCGACGATCCCGCGCGCGCCTGGACCCTGGCGCCGGGGCTGGTGCGTCCGCACAGCCGCGGGCATGTGTCCTTGACCGGCAGCGCGCCCGATGCGCCGCTGGCGATCCACGCGAACTTCCTGTCGGACGACCGCGACGTCCGTGCGCTGCTGCACGCGGTCGAACTGTGCCGCGACATCGGCAATTCCCAGGCCTTGCGCGAATTCGCGGGCCGCGAGCTGATGCCGGGTCCGCTCAAGGGCGCGGCGCTGGAACAGTTCCTGCGCAATGCCGCGGGCACCTATTTTCACCAGACCTGCACGGCCAGGATGGGACGTGACGAGATGTCCGTGGTGGACGGCGCGTTGCGAGTCCATGGCGTGCAGGGCTTGCGCATCGCCGACGGCTCGGTGATGCCGTCGATCACGACCGGCAACACCATGGCGCCCTGCGTCATGATCGGCGAGCGCGCGGCCGACCTGCTGCGCGCTGGCGCGGCGGCTCCGGTCGGGACAACCCAGGAGGAACGGGCATGGTAGAGGTCAGGCTGGAGGGCGTTGGCAAGTCCTACGATGGGGTCACCGACGCCATCCCGGACTTGAACCTGTTGTGTCCGCGCGGAGAAATGCTGGCCCTGCTGGGACCCTCCGGCTGCGGCAAGTCGTCCACGCTCAAGATGATCGCGGGCATCGAGCCCGTCAGCCGTGGCGCCATCTATTTCGAAGGCATCGACGTGTCGCGCCGTGACACGGCGGAGCGCAATGTCGCGATGGTGTTCGAGGACTATGCGCTCTATCCGCACCTGAGCGTCTACGAGAACATCGCCTTTCCCTTGCGCATCCGTTCCATGCTGCGCAGCGAGGTGTCGGCGCAGGTGGACCGCGTGCTGGACCTGCTGGACCTGCACGGCTTGCGGGACGCCTCGGTGCGCAAGCTGTCGGGCGGTGCGCAGCAGCGTGTGTCGATCGGCCGGGCGCTGGTGCGAGAGCCGTCGCTGGTCATGTTCGACGAGCCATTGAGCCACCTGGATGCCGACCAGAAGGTGCAGTTGCGTACCGAGATCAAGCGCCTGCAGACAACCTCCCGCCTGACGTCGGTGCTGGTCACGCACGACCAGAACGAAGCCATCTCCATGGCCGACCGGATCGCGGTGATGGACAAGGGCGTGCTGCAGCAGGTGGATACGCCCGCCAAGGTCTATGACGAACCCGCGAACCTGTTCGTCGCGGGCTTCATCGGCGAGCCTCCCATGAACGTGCTGAGCGCGCGGGTGCTGCGCGAGCAGGACGATCTCTTCGTGGTGTTCCACGGCCGTCTGCGGCTGCCCGTGCCGGCCTCGTTGCGGGCGGCCCTGGCCGCCTATCTGGAGGGCCCGCCCATCGTGGTGGGCGTGCGGCCCGAACATGTTTCCCTGGGGCAACAGGGCGGCGAGGCGCCGGTGCTGGGCGCGCGGCTGGCACGCCGCGAGCCTTGCGGCGACCGGGATGTCCTTGTCGCCGATACGCCCTTGGGCAAGGTGGTCGCCGAAGTGCCCGGGCCCACGGATCTGATGCCCGGTGAACAGCTCTGGCTGCGCCTGGACCCGGCACATCTGCACTTCTTCAACGCGCAGACCAGCGCCAACGTGCTTGCGGAGACCGCCTGATGCGTACCTCGGAACCGGTGCCCATGACCCTGGCGGTGGATGGCCTGTCCAAGCGCTTCGGCGCCACGCAGGCGCTGGACGGCCTGGCCCTGACGGTCGCGCCCGGCGAGATCGTCGCGGTTTCCGGGCCTTCCGGCGCGGGCAAGTCGACGCTGGGTCGCCTGCTGAGCGGGCTGGAGTCCGCCGACAGGGGGGAGATCCGCCTGGGCAGCCGGGCCATCCAGGGTCTGCCGCCCCAGCAGCGCGCCGTGGCGCACATGTTCGAGTCCTTCGCGCTGTATCCCACCCTGAACGTGTTCGACAACATCGCGTCGCCCCTGCGTTCGCCCATGCATGCCGGCCGCATCGATCCCGCCTCCATTGCCGAGCGCGTCGAGAACGTGCTGGCCCTGACCCAGATGTCGCACCTTGCAGGGCGCCGCCCCGCGGAGCTGTCCGGGGGACAGAAGCAGCGGGTGGCCTTGTGCCGGACGCTTGTGCAGACGCCGGACCTGTTCATCCTGGACGAGCCCATCGGCCACCTGGACGCGAAGCTGCGTCACACCCTGCGTGGCGATATCCGTGCCCGCCAGGGCGCCCTGGCGCAGGGCACGCTGTGGTTCACGCCGGATGCGGTGGAAGCGATGGCGGTGGCCGACCGGGTGGTCATGCTGGTCGGGGGGCGCGTGCGCCAGATCGGCACGCCGCGAGACATCTACCTGCGTCCCGCCGACACCAGCGTGGCAAGGCTGGTCGGCGATCCGGCGATGAACCTGCTGGACATCACCTTGACGTCTTCCGATGGCAGCCGGGAGATCCGCCACGCGGGCGATGCCGTGCGCGCGAGCCCGGCGTTGCGCGCGCGGCTGGCGGCCCTTCCCGGCGAGCGCTACGTCCTTGGTTTTCCGCCCATGCATACGCAATTGTGCGCGCCGGCCTCGGCCGAGGCCGACGTGTTGCCTGGCGAGATCTATGCCGTGGAGCCTTTCGGCAAGTACACGCTGGTGACCGCAAGCCTGGCGGGCGCCTTGTTGCGTGCCAAGGTCGCGCCGGGCTATGCCGCGCCGCTGGGTGCGCCCGTGGGTATCCGCATGCCTGAATCCGGGGTCCTGATCTTCGATGGGGACACGGGAAGCATTCTGCCAGACCAGTAAGAGTCGCCGCGCCCAGCGGAGCAGGGGAGACAGTACGCGTCAGTCCGGAGTCACTTACCGCGAGGATCGAAAGATGAGCAAGCCCCACGCTGCCCGCCTGGCAGCCAAAGCACTACCCGCAATTGGTTCGTTCCTGTCCGCCTGCGCGCTGGCCGCGTGGGCCTTGCCCGCGCAGGCCTGGTCCTACAAGGAGGCGGCGCAGCCCTATGCCGGCGCCAGCATCCGCGTGCTGGACGAGATCACGCCCCTGCAGGAGACCATGCGCAAGCTGGTGCCGCGATTCACCGAGGAAACGGGCATCAAGGTCGAGTACGAGCTGCTCAGCCATGGCGACGTGATCAACAAGGGCCAGGCCGATCTGTTCTCGCGCCGGGGCCATTACGACGCCATCATGCTGCATGGCTTGCAGCTGGGGCCGCTGCTGGCCGGCAACACCCTGGAACCGATAGACGCCTATGCCTCGGACGCGGCGCTCGCCAATCCCGACCTGCGCCTGGACGATCTCATCAATCCGGCCCATGAGAGCCTGGTGGCGCACGGCGGCAAGCGCTACGGCTTCCTGACCTGGAACTACAACCAGATCTACTGGGGCCGCAAGGACCTGCTGGAGCACCCCGCCGAGCGCGAGGCCTTCCAGGCCAGGTATGGCTATCCGCTGGCGCCGGCCGCGACGATGCAGCAGCTGCGCGACATCGCCGAGTTCTTCACGCGCAAGGCAGGCGACACCCTGGCCGGCGAAACCTTGAAGAGCGATTTCTACGGCATCGTGCTCGAGGGCATTCCGGGCGGCACCACGTTCACCACGGTGTGGGAGGTGTTCCTGCGCAACTGGGGCGGCGGCCTGTTCGATGCGCAGGGACGGCCGGCCTTCGACTCCCAGGCCAACATCGATGCGCTGCGCTTCTGGGCCGAACTGTGGAAATTCGCCCCGCCAGGACAGGCCGAATATTCGCTGGTGGACGTGCCCACCGTGATGGGCAACGGCATTGCCGCGCAGTCGATCGCATGGAGCGATTTCGTCCTGGGCGTGGACCGGCCCAATGGCGGCGCCTACGCGGGCAAGTTCGTCTATGGCGGCATCCCCGGCAACCCGCAAGCCAAGGCCACGCACAGCGCGGGCGCGGAGCCATCGTTGATGGCCATGAGCCGCTACAGCAAGAACAAGCAGGCCACCTTCCTCTTCATGCAGTGGCTGGTCGATGCCCAGACCCAGGCCCAGTTGCTGGAGGCCGGCGCGGGCGGCGTGCCGATCAGGCAGTCCTCCTTCGCGCTGCCGGTCATGCAGCAGCCCGAGCGCCAGTCCTTGTACGGCGCCATGAAGCAGTCGCTGGAAGTGGCCGTGGCCAAGCCCAAGCTGCCTGCCTTCTTCGAGATCGACTCGGCACTCAGCCCGATCGTGCAGCAGGTCGGCATCGGCAAGCTCACGCCGGAGCAGGCCGTGGCGCAGGGGCAGAAGAAGCTGCTGTCCATCTGCACCGAGTGCACCCTCTGATCCCGTCCGGAGCCCCGCAATGAATCGCGTGCACAGCCCCTGGTTTCCCTATGCGCTCATCGCGCCGGCATTGCTCGTGCTGGTGGTGGTGAGCCTGGTGCCTTTCTGCTTTGCGGTCTTCCTGAGCCTGCACAAGATCAATTTCGGGCAGATCGGCGCATTCGCGGGGTTCGACAACTACCTGCGCCTGTTCAACGATGCGCGGTTCTGGAACAGCCTGGCGGTCGCCGCGAAGTTCGTGCTCATCGCGGTGCCGCTGGAGTTCGGCCTGGGACTGGCGGGCGCGCTCATCCTGAACAAGCGGGTGTGGGGGCGCAGCGTGCTCCTGCCCCTGCTGTTCATCCCGACCATGATGGCGCCGATCCTGGTCGGCCTGTTGTGGAAGGTGATGTTCGCGGGGTCCTGGGGCCTGCTGTCGTACAAC
Source organism: Orrella dioscoreae (assembly GCF_900089455.2). Taxonomy (NCBI): domain Bacteria; kingdom Pseudomonadati; phylum Pseudomonadota; class Betaproteobacteria; order Burkholderiales; family Alcaligenaceae; genus Orrella; species Orrella dioscoreae. The sequence continues at coordinate 101,451 of NZ_LT907988.1, read as the reverse complement.
GTGCTGGAGCGCTTCGGCTGGCTGGCCGGGACCTCGGTGTTCTCGTCCACCGACTACGCCCTGCTTGCCCTCGCGCTGGTCGACGTGTGGCAGTGGACCCCGTTCATGATCCTGGCGTTCTTCGCGGGGCTGCAGGCCCTGCCGGTCAGCCCCTATCGCGCGGCCGCCGTCGATGGCGCCACGCCCATGCAGATGTTCCTGCGCCTCACCCTTCCGCTCATGGCGCCGCTGCTGGCGGTGATCGGCATGCTGCGCTTCATCGACGCCTTCAAGGTCTTCGATTCCATCTTCATCCTGACCGCCGGCGGGCCGGGGATCGCGACCGAGTCGCCCAGCATGCTGGCCTACAAGATGAGCTTCGAGCAATGGCGGCTGGGCGAGTCGGCGGCATTCGCCGTGCTGGTCTGGATCAGCTTCTTCCTGCTGTGCAACGTGTTCTATCACGTCGCCCGCAAGAAGCTCAACGCGTTCTGAGGATACCTTTCCATGTCTCGTTCCGCCTCCCCGCCGCACGCCTGGCTATGGACCGGCCTGACGGCGGTGATCGCGCTCATCGCGCTGTTTCCCGTCCTGTGGCTGGCCACGTTCATGTTCCGGCCGGACTCGGCCATGTTCGCGCGTCCCACGGCCTGGCTCTTCACGCCGACGCTGGCGCATTTCCGCTATGTCTACGACAGCGGGTTCCTGGGTTTTCTCGGCACGTCCTTCGTGCTGGCCTCGTTCAGCACCTTGCTGGTGGTGCTCATCGGCACGCCGGCCGCCTATGCCTTCGCGCGCTTCGAGATCCGCTTTCGCGACGACCTCTTCCTTTTCGTGCTCGCCACGCGCATGGCGCCGCCGATCTGCCTCGTCATCCCCTTCTATCTCATCTTTTCCCAGGTCGGGCTGATCGACACCTATCTGGGGCTGACGCTGGCCTACCTGACCTTCAACCTGTCCTTCTACATCTGGGTGCTGCGCAGCTTCTGCCGCGACCTGCCCGTCGAGCTGGAGGAGGTGGCGATGGTCGAGGGCTACTCCCGTTACGCGGTGTTCCTGCGGGTGGTGCTGCCCCTGCTGCGCTCGGGCATCGTGGCGACGGGGATGCTGTGCTTCATCTTCGCCTGGAACGAATTCCTCTTCGCCTTCATGCTGGGCGGACAGGAAGTCAAGACCCTGCCCGTCGCCTTCCCCATGCTGATCACCACCCAGGGCGTGCGGTGGGGGCAGATGGCGATCGTGGGAATGATCTCGCTGGTGCCGGTCCTGATCGCGGTGTTCCTGCTGCAGAAGCACATCGTGCGCGGCCTGACCATGGGCGCGGTGAAGGGATGAGGCACACGGCATGACACATCATCGATTGCCCGCGCGTCCGGACACCGTGCAATGGGGATATTGGGACGCGGCCAGCCAGCCCGTCCTGAGGGTGGCCTCGGGCGACACCGTGGCGCTCGATTCCCTGTCGGGTGAACCGGATGACCTGCACGACGCGTCGCGCCTGCTGCCCGAGCATCGCGACGTCCTGGCGGGCACGCCACGCGGTCCCGGCCCGCATCTGCTGACCGGTCCGGTATGGGTGGAAGGGGCGGCGCCGGGCGACGTGCTGCAGGTGGACATCCTGGAGATCTCGCTGCGGCAGGACTGGGGCTGGAATCTGATCCTGCCGCTGCACGGAACGCTGCCCGCTGATTTCCCGGTGGCGCGCCGCCTGCACATCGACCTGGACTGCCAGGCCGGCGTGGCCACGCTGCCATGGGGCTCGCGGGTGCCGCTGGCGCCGTTCTTCGGCAATTTCGGCGTCGCTCCGCCGCCGCACTATGGCCGCATCACGTCGACCATCCCGCGCGAGCATGGCGGCAACATGGACAACAAGGCCCTGGTGCAGGGCACGACCGTGTATTTCCCGGTCTTCAATCCCGGCGCGCTCTTTTCCGCGGGTGACGGCCATGCCGCGCAAGGCGATGGCGAGGTCTGCCTGACGGCCATCGAGACCAGCCTGTCCGGCGTGTTCCGGCTGACCGTGCGCAAGGACCTGTCGCTCGATTTTCCCCGCGCCGAAAGCCCGACCCATCTCATCTCCATGGGCATGGACGAGGACCTCGACGACGCCGCCCGCCAGGCCCTGCGCAACATGATTGCCTGGCTGGTGGAGGGATGGGGCCTGCTTCCCGTGGACGCCTATAGCTTGTGCAGCATCGCGGCGGACCTGCGCGTCACGCAGATGGTCGACGTCAACAAGGGCGTCCACGTGATGCTGCCCAAATCCGTATTGCCCGCCAGCCCGGCCGTTCCAGACTGACCCACAGGAGCACAGCATGAATCGTATCGATACCCACCTGGCGGCCAGCCTCGCCGTCCAGCCGATGTTCATCGACGGCCAATGGCGTCCCGGCGGAGATGCCGCGGCCGCCGACGATATCAATCCCGCCACGGGGCAGGCCTTCGCGCGGATCGCGCAGGCCAGTGCGCAGGATGTCGAGGACGCGCTTGCCAGCGCGCACCGCGCGCGCGTTGCCTGGGCGGCGATGCCCGCGCCCGAGCGCGAGGCGCTGCTGCTGGGCGCCGCGGAGATCATCGCGCAGCAGGCCGATGCCATCCGCGACCTGATCATCGAGGAAACCGGCTCGGTCATGCTGAAGGCGCCATGGGAAGTGGGGTATGCCATCGAATGCCTGCGCGTGGCCGCCGGCTGCGTGCGCCGCCCGCACGGCGATACCTTCCCGACCAGCCAGCCGGGCCAGCTTTCCATGACCCTGCGCCAACCCCTGGGCGTGGTGGCCGGGATCGCGCCGTTCAACTCGCCCTTCCTGCTGGCCATGAAGAAGGTCGCCTTCGCGCTGGCGGCGGGCAACACCTTCGTCCTCAAGCCCTCGGAACTGGCGCCGCTGTCCGGCCTGAAGATCGCCGAGGTGTTCGAGGCGGCGGGCCTGCCGCCGGGCGTGCTCAACGTCGTGCCGGGGTCCGCCGAGATCGTGGGCCAGAAGCTCGTCTCCGATCCCAGGGTGCGGCTCCTGACCTTCACCGGGTCGAGCCGGGTCGGGCGCCTGCTGGCCGCGGAGGCGGGCAGGCACATGAAGCGCGTCACGCTGGAAATGGGTGGCAAGAGCCCCCTGGTCGTGCTCAGGGATGCAGACCTGGACTACGCGGTGGACGCCGCCGCGTTCGGCATCTTCTATCACCAGGGGCAGGTCTGCATGGCCAGCTCGCGCCTCATCGTCGAGGCGCCCTTGTATGACGCCTTCTGCGAGAAATTCGTGCGCAAGGCGCATGGGATCAAGGTGGGCGATCCGCGCGATCCCGCCACGATCGTAGGGCCGCTGATCCGCCCGTCGCAGTGCGACTTCATCGCCCGCCAGCTTGCCGAGTCGGTGGCGCAAGGCGCGCGCATCCTTTGCGGCGGCACGCACGACGGCCCGTACTTCCAGCCCACGGTGGTGGCGGACGTGACCCCCGACATGCCGATCTACCAGGAAGAGTCGTTCGGTCCCGTCACGTCGATCCTGCGCGCCGAGGACTACGAGGAGGCCCTCGCCCTGGCGAACAACACCTCGGCGGGCCTGTCCTCGGCCATCGTGACCAACGACATGCAGAAGGCCATGGATTTCGCCCTGCGCGCCGAATCGGGCATGGTGCACATCAATGACGCGACGATCTCGGACGAGCCGCACATCGCTTTCGGCGGCGTCAAGGAGAGCGGTTTCGGCCGCGAGGGCGGCATGGCCTCCATCGAGGAAATGACGGAGGTGAAGTGGGTGACCATCCAGATGGGAAAGCGGGCGTTCCCGTTCTGACGGCCTGGCGGCCCGCGGGGCTACCGCCTGGGCCTGAGCCAGTCGAGCTCCTGCCGTATCACGTCGCGCGCCAGCTGGCTGAAGACGGTCACGAGCCGTGACCGCGTGTGGTACGGCGGGAACAGCAACGCAATGGACAGCGGAACCGAGGGCGCGAAGGGGCGGATCTCAAGGCCCGAGCCTTGGCTTTCCTCGCGTGCCGCCAGGGGGTTGATGAGGCTGACGCCCAGGCCCTGCGCCACCAGCGCGCAGATCGATGCGCCGAGGCTGGCCTCGGCGGCGGTCACGCCGCGCTCCACGCCGGCCGCCGTGAAGATCTGGTCCACGTGTTCGCGCATGGGGGCGCCCGGCGGAAACGAGATGAACGGCAAGCCCGCGAAGTCCGCGGGCTTCAGGCGCCGGTGGCGCGCCAGAGGATGGCCAGGCGGCAGCACCGCGACACACTGCGTGGTGATCACCGGCTCGACCTGGATGTGGGGCGACTCGCCATAGAGCATCGCCAGGCCGGTGTCGCAGAAACCCGAGGCGATCCAGTGGTTCACGGCGGTGTCGGAGCCGGAATGGATCGACACCGTCACTTCGGGATACTGCGCCTTGAAGCGCGCCACGATGCGCGCCAGCAGCCCTCCCGCCAGCCGGGGCATGGCCGCCACGCTCAGGCGCCCCGCGCCGAAGGAGCGGATGCCCGCGGCGGCGGACTCCAGTCCCGCCAGGCCGATGAAGGTCTTCTCCACTTCCTCGAAGAAACGCAGGCCGTCGACGGTGGGCGACAGCTTGCTGCCTTTGCGGTCGAACAGCGCGAACTGGGTGATCGTTTCCAGCTGCGAGATGAGCCGGCTGACCTGCGGCTGCGAGGTGTGCAGCCGCCTGGCGGCCTCGGTCATGGAGCCGCCCAGCATCACCGCACGGAATGCCTCGATGTGGCGCAGCGCCAGGCGGGTCTTCTGCATATCAGAAATGTATGAATGGATACGTGATTGGTATTGGCGTCAACGATAGGCCATCCCCCATACTTTGGCCAGCAGCAGGCAGAAGCTGCAAGCGGACCGGCACCAGCCGGACGATATAGAACATGCCGCGACAGCGGCTACAAGGGAAAACGTCATGAAAGCCATAGCAGCGATCCTCACCGTCGCGTCGCTGGCCTGCGCGCCTGCGTGGGCCGACGGCGGCAGCCGTATCGACAAACTGCGCCAGACCGGCGTGATCACCCTGGGCCATCCGGAAACGTCGGTGCCGTTCGCCTATCTGGACGGCCAGCAGAAGCCCATCGGCTACAGCGTCGAGATCTGCGAGCAGGTGGCGAACGAACTCAAGCGCACCCTGAACCTGCCCGCCCTGACCGTGCGCTACAACCCCACGACGTCCGCCACGCGCCTGCCGCTGATCGGCAATGGCACGATCGACCTCGAGTGCGGCAACACCACCAACAAGACCGACCGCCACAAGTTCGTCTCGTTCGCGCCGACGACCTTCGTCGCGCAGGTGGTGCTGGTGGCGCGCAAGGATGGCGGGGTCGACGTCAATGACCTGAATTCCTTCCGTGGCAAGACCGTGACTGCCCAGGCCGGCGGCCAGACCTTCAAGCTGATTTCGCAATTGAACGCGGCGCACAAGTACGGCATCACCGTCCTGCCCGCCAAGGACACGGCCGAGGCCTTCCTGATGGTGGAAAGCGGCCGCGCCTCGGCATCCGTCAATGACGATGGCCTGGCGTATGGCGCGGTGGCATCGGCGCGCCGGCCGGATGATTTCGTGGTGGGCACCAAGGGCCTCGAAGTGGCGCCGTATGGGATCGTCCAACCCAAGGACGATCCCGCCTTCAAGAAGGCGGTGGATGACGCCGTGCGCGAGCTGATCCGCAATGGCACGGTGGCGCGCATCTACGACAAATACTTCACTTCGCCCATTCCGCCCAAGCAGATCAACCTGCGCTATCCGATGAGCGACGTGCTCAAGCGCGCGCTGGCCAATCCCTCCGACTCGGGCGAGCCGGCCGACTATCTCTGATCCCTGATCGGCCGGGGCGTGCTGGCATGGGCCGCGCGTCCCGGCGTGCGTGGCGCGCATCATGAACTACGACTGGAACTGGTCCGTCTTCCTGGACCTCTCGCCCAATGGCGTCCATGCCTATTGGCAGACCCTCCTCATCGGCACGGGTTGGACGCTGGCCCTGGCCAGCGGCGCGATCGTCTTCTCCCTGCTGCTTGGCGCCATGCTGGGCGTGATGCGCACGGTGCCATCGCGGCCGGCGAACTTGATCGGGGCCGCGTACGTCGAGCTGTTCCGAAACATCCCGCTGCTGGTGCAGATGTTCCTCTGGTACTTCGTCCTGCCCGAACTGCTGCCGCGTGCCTGGGGGCTGGCCTTGAAGCAGATGCCGCAACCCTGGGGCCAGTTCCTGCCGGCGCTGCTGTGCCTGGGCTGCTACGGCTCGGCGCGGATCGCCGAGCAATTGCGCGCGGGCATACAGTCCCTGCCGCGCGGCCAGTTCCAGGCCGGCATCGCGCTGGGGCTGACACAGCGGCAGCTGTATCGGCACGTGATCCTGCCGGAAGCCTTCCGCATCGTGATCCCGCCGCTGACGTCCGAGTTCATGGGCACGATCAAGTATTCGTCGGTGGCGCTGACCATCGGCCTGCTGGAACTGACCGGACAGGCCCGCGCCATGCAGGAGTTCAGCTTCCACATCTTGGAGGCCTTCACCGCCGCCACGCTGATCTACCTGTTGCTCAATGGCCTGGTGGCGCGCGGCATGCGCGCGCTGGAGCGGCGTTGGGCGGTGCCGGGCCTGATTGGCGCGGACAAGAGCCGTTGAAGGACGCATGATGGGCAACCTCGATTTTTCCGTCATCCTGGATTCGGCTCCCTACCTGCTGGGCACCGGCCTGCAGTTCTCGATCATGCTGACGCTGGTGTCGGGCGCCTTCGGGCTGCTGTTCGGCGCGGTGCTGGCGGTCATGCGGCTGTCGCCGTTCGCCTGGCTGTCCGTTCCCGCCGGGGCCTACGTCAACACCATGCGCTCGATTCCGCTGCTGCTGGTGATCTTCTGGTTCTACTTCCTGGTGCCCTACATCGGCGCGTGGGTGCTCGGCGCGCCGCGGCCCGTCCAGGTGGGCGCGGTCAACTCGGCCATCATCACGTTCTCCCTGTTCGAGGCGGCGTACTTCTGCGAGATCCTGCGCGCCGGCATCCAGTCCATTCCGCGCGGCCAGTTGAGTGCGGGCATGGCGCTTGGCCTGGGGCCCTGGCAGAACCTGCGCTTCGTCGTGTTGCCGCAAGCCTTGCGCAACATGACGCCCGCCTTGCTCACGCGCATGATCATCCTGTTCCAGGACACCTCGCTGGTCTACGTGCTGTCCCTGACCGACTTCCTGGGGGCGGCCGCCAAGGTGGGGCAACGGGACGGCCGCCTGGCCGAGATGTACCTCTTCGTTGCCGCCGTCTACTTCGTCATCTGCTTCATTGCGTCGCGCCTGGTCAAGCACCTGGAGCGCCGCACCCGCATGGCGCGCTGACCCGCGCGCCGTAACAGGATTCCTCATGATAGAAATCGATCACGTCAGCAAGTGGTACGGCGAGTTTCAGGTGCTGGACGATTGCACGACCCGCGTCGCCAAGGGCGAGGTCGTCGTCGTGTGCGGGCCTTCTGGCTCGGGCAAGTCGACCCTGATCAAGACGGTCAATGCGCTGGAGCCCTTCCAGAAAGGCGAGATCCGGGTGAACGGGATCCCGGTGGGCGCGCCAGGCACCAACCTGCCCCGGCTGCGCGCCATTGCAGGCATGGTCTTCCAGCATTTCGAACTGTTCCCGCACCTGACCGTCATGGAGAACCTTTGCCTGGCCCAGGTGCAGGCCTTGCGCCGCAAACCCGAGGAGGCACACACGCGCGGCCGAGCGCTGCTCGAGCGCGTGGGCCTGGCCGCCCACCAGGACAAGCATCCGGGCGCCTTGTCCGGCGGACAGCAGCAACGTGTCGCGATCGCCCGCGCATTGGCCATGGATCCGGTGGTGATGCTGTTCGACGAGCCGACTTCCGCGCTGGATCCCGAGATGGTCAACGAGGTCCTGGACGTCATGACGGACCTGGCGCAGGAAGGCATGACGATGATGGTCGTGACCCATGAAATGGGCTTCGCACGACGGGTCGCTGACCGGGTGCTCTTCATGGATGGCGGGCGCATCGTGGAGGACTGCCTCAAGGAGTCCTTCTTCGGCGACCTGTCGGCGCGCACCGAACGTACCCGCCAGTTCCTTTCCAAGATTCTTCAGCACTGAGCCCGAATGATGGATATTCCTTCCGCCGACCACGCCAGCCGCCTCGCGGTGGATCTTCGCAGCGACACCGTGACGCGCCCCACGCCCGAGATGCTGGCGCGCATGCTTACCGCGGAGTTGGGCGACGACGGCCTGGAGGGCGACCCCACCGTGGGCGCCCTGGAGGCAGGCGCGGCGTCCATGCTGGGCAAGGAGGCGAGCCTGTTCGTCCCCAGTTGCACCATGGCCAATCTGCTGGCGGTGCTGGCGCAGGCGCCTCGTCATGAGCAACTGGTGCTTGAGTCGAGCGCGCATATGTATACGTCCGAGCGCGGCGCGGCCACGCTGACGGGTGTGTTCTATCTGGGCGTGCCGGGGCAGGGCGGCGCGATGGACACTGGCGTGCTGCAGGAGACCCTGGCCGGCGGCGGCCACAAGCTTCGCAGCGCCCTTGTTGCGATGGAAACCTCGCACAACAATGCGGGCGGGACGGTGCTGCCGCTCGATCACATGCGTAGCGTGTCCGACCTGGCCCGCCAGTACGGCGCGGCGGTCCACCTGGATGGCGCCCGGCTATGCAACGCAGCCGTGGCGCTCGACGTGCCTCCCTCCGAGATCGCGCGGCATGCCGATACGGTTTCGCTGTGCCTGTCCAAGGGGCTGAGCGCGCCCGTGGGCGCGGTGCTTGCCGGCACGCGCGCGCTCGTCGCGCGCGCGCGGGTACTGCGCCGCATGGTGGGCGGCACGCAGCGGCAGGCGGGCGTGGTGGCGGCCGCGGGTCTGGTGGCGATCGACGCCATGCGCGCGCGCCTGGCCGAGGATCATGCGCGCGCGCGCAACCTGAGCGCTGCATTGAATGCGCTGGGCGGCCCTTTGCTGGCCAGCGAACCCCAGACCAATATCGTTCAGGTGGATGTCCGGGCAACGGGGCGCGATAGCGCGTTCTGGGTGGCGGCGCTGGAGGGGGCCGGACTGCGCGTGCGGCCCTGGGGCGCACAGCGCCTGCGTTGCGTCACGCATCGCCATATCGATGACGCGTCGATCGACCAGGCGGTGGCCGCCTTTGACGCGGTGGCACGGAGCCTGTCCCGGGCGGCTGCCGGCCAGCCCTGAACCCAGGCGGCGTCCGCGTTCGCCCCTCTTTATTCAGGCAGCCAGCCATCCGCCACGCGCCGCAGCCGTGGCGAATCGAAGGCCGCCACCACGGGCAGGGGCTGGCCGGCGGGGTCCACCAGCACCTCGCGCCAGCGCGTGCCCTGGCGCATGGCCACCGCAATGCCGGCGACTTCGGCGCCGCAGCGCGCCAGCAGCGCCAGCGCCGCCTGCATCGTCTGGCCTGTGCTGACGGCGTCGTCGACCACCAGCACGCGGGCGCCCCGCAGGCTGCCGGCCAGGTTCGGGTCCACGTACAGCATCTTGCTCGCGCCCGGCGACGTCAGCGAACTGACGGGCACGGCCAGGTCGTCCCGGTACCAATACTTGCGTGAATACCCGAAGGGGACGTAGCGCGAGAAGCCCAGGGTGCGCGCCACCTGGGGCGCGAAGGCCAGCCCCAGCGTGGGCAGCCCCACCACGCAGTCCGCCGCCAGCGGCCGGGCCGCGTCGGCCATGAAGCCGCACAGGGCGTCGATGACGGAAAAAGAGGCATGGTTGGCGATCAGCGAGGCGACGCAACGGTCGGGATCCCGCGGCACGCCGCGCAGCGGCAGCACCAGGTAGCGGCCATCGGGCAGCCGGGCCGGGTAGCCGCGCTGATAGGGGCCGTCCAGCGGCATGTCCAGCGCATCGGCCGCAAGCAGCGCCTGCCAGTAGCCCTGGGTGCTGTCGAAGCCGTGGGAGGGCGGGGTCGGCATGTCGCGGTGTCAGGGCAGGCGGAAGGGCACGGTGCCGACATCGTTGTTGGCTTCCAACAAACGGATCAGCAGCAGCATCAACTGGTCACGGTCCTGCGGCGGCAGCGGCGCGATGGTCCGATCATGCGCCCGCTGCACGGCTTCGGCCATGCCTTCCACCATCTGCTGGCCCGAGCGCGCCAGCTTCACCAGCCGGACCCGGCCGTCCTTGGGGCTTTGCCGCCGGCGCACCAGGCCCCGGCCCTCCAGGCGCTGGATGACCTCGGCCACGGTGGTGCGTTCCAGGCCGACCTCCAGCGCGATGCTGATCTGGTCCATTTCGCCATGCTCGGCCAGCGCGGTCAGGACGCTGTACTGGACGGGCGTGATGCCGAATTCGGCGGTTTCCTCCAGGAAAAGGGCGCCGTGGATCTGGTGCAGGCGGCGTATCAGGAAGCCGGGGCGGCCCAGCAGCGCCGATTTCTGGACGGCGGCAGCCAGTTCGGCCGACGGGGCGGTCGCAGGGGGCAGGGCGGTCATGGAAGGCAGGGCGCAACAGGCCGCAGACAGGCGAAAAAAGGGATTCTACGCCTGGGTAGGGGGTATGCCACGGGGTTTCTTCTCCTGGTTGTCGGATGGCGGCCTGGTTCATCCCCTGTTGCCCGCCCGGGCGGCAAGGCCATAAGCATATTGACCAGGCCCGAAAACGTCCGGTACACTGGCGAGCTTAGCGAAATTTTGCAAGGGGCCTGGGCGTGCCTTGCCGGAATTTCGCCAAGGGCATGGCTGGCACTGCAAGCGCAACGCTTTCGGATTCCGGCCTACGCCAAGCCATTTTGCAGGAACCGCTCTTTTCGGCAGACCTCCCGGTAGGCCGTTCCAAGCTGCGGTCTTGCGTGAGCCGCCCAGGAACGGAACTTTGTCACAAACACGTCGCGACGTAGACACATGCGCGACGTGGGCGTGTCGACAACAGGGATAAACAACAGGTCATGCCTACTATCAGCCAACTCGTGCGCAAGCCGCGCGAAGTCAGCCAGGCCAAGAGCAAGAGCCCCGCGCTCGAAAACTGCCCTCAGCGCCGTGGCGTGTGCACCCGCGTGTACACCACTACCCCCAAGAAGCCTAACTCCGCTCTGCGTAAGGTCGCCAAGGTGCGCCTGACCAACGGTTTCGAGGTCATCTCCTACATCGGCGGCGAAGGCCACAACCTGCAGGAGCACTCGGTCGTGCTCGTGCGCGGCGGCCGCGTGAAGGATCTTCCCGGTGTTCGCTACCACATCGTGCGTGGCTCGCTGGACCTGCAAGGCGTGAAAGACCGCAAGCAGGCGCGTTCCAAGTACGGCGCGAAGCGCCCGAAGAAGGCTTGAACCCAGGCCTGAGCCAGGTCTTCGAGCAGTCCAGATTTACCGCTGTGCCGGATGTCCGGTCAGCGTCGTGCAGCCAGTGAAGCATCTCCGGATTCCCCGCTGGCACTAAGTGGTCGCCTGATTAGGCGATCGTGGCCGTGCAACAGTGCACGGTTCAACTGAACAGACACTAGGAAGCAAACATGCCCCGTCGTCGCGAAGTTCCCAAACGCGAGATTCTGCCCGATCCCAAATTCGGTAGCGTCGAACTCGCCAAGTTCATGAACGTTGTCATGCTGTCCGGCAAGAAGGCAGTGGCCGAGCGTATTGTCTACGGTGCGCTCGACCAGATTCAGACCAAGACCGGCAAGGAGCCGATCGAGATCTTCAGCCTGGCCATCAACAACATCAAGCCGCTGGTCGAAGTGAAGAGCCGCCGTGTCGGTGGCGCGAACTACCAGGTGCCGGTCGAAGTGCGCCCCGTGCGCCGCCTGGCGCTGGCCATGCGCTGGCTGCGTGAAGCCGCCAAGAAGCGCGGCGAAAAATCCATGGATCTCCGTCTGGCCGGTGAAATCATCGACGCCTCGGAAAACCGTGGTGCTGCAATGAAGAAGCGTGAAGATACGCACAAGATGGCCGAGGCCAACAAGGCCTTCAGCCATTTCCGCTGGTAAGCAGGTAATTTAAGGACACCCAAATGGCCCGCAAAACCCCGATCGAGCGTTATCGCAACATCGGTATCTCTGCGCACATCGATGCAGGGAAGACCACCACGACCGAGCGCATCCTGTTCTACACGGGCGTCAATCACAAGATTGGCGAAGTGCATGATGGCGCAGCCACCATGGACTGGATGGAGCAGGAGCAGGAGCGTGGGATCACCATCACGTCGGCCGCCACCACGGCGTTCTGGCGCGGCATGGGTGGTAACTATCCTGAACACCGCATCAACATCATCGACACCCCGGGCCACGTGGACTTCACCATCGAGGTGGAGCGTTCCATGCGCGTGCTGGACGGTGCCTGCATGGTCTACTGCGCGGTGGGTGGCGTTCAGCCCCAGTCGGAAACGGTGTGGCGCCAAGCCAACAAGTACGGCGTGCCCCGTCTGGCCTTCGTGAACAAGATGGACCGTACCGGCGCCAACTTCTTCAAGGTCTACGACCAGCTGCGCCTGCGCCTGAAGGCCAACCCCGTCCCGGTGGTGATCCCCATCGGCGCCGAGGACAACTTCAAGGGCGTGATCGACCTGGTCAAGATGAAGGCCATCATCTGGGACGAGGCCAGCCAGGGCACCAAGTTCGACTACGCCGACATCCCGGCCGAACTGAAGGACCAGGCTGACGAATGGCGCGAAAAGCTGGTGGAAGCCGCTGCCGAGTCGTCCGAAGAGTTGATGAACAAGTACCTGGAAGGCAACTCGCTGACCGAGGAAGAGATCAACGTCGCGCTGCGCACCCGCACCATCGCTGGCGAAATCCAGCCGATGCTGTGCGGCACCGCGTTCAAGAACAAGGGCGTGCAGCGCATGCTCGACGCCGTGATCGACTACCTGCCCTCGCCCGTGGACATTCCCCCGGTCGACGGCGAGACCGACGAAGGCGAGGCCATCACCCGCAAGGCTGACGACAACGAGAAGTTCTCGGCGCTGGCCTTCAAGCTGATGACCGACCCGTTCGTGGGCCAGCTGACCTTCGTGCGTGTGTACTCGGGCGTCCTGAAGTCGGGCGATACCGTCTACAACCCCATCAAGGGCAAGAAGGAACGTATCGGCCGCATCCTGCAGATGCACGCGAACAACCGCGAGGAAATCAAGGAAGTTCTGGCTGGCGACATCGCCGCCGTCGTGGGCCTGAAGGATGTGACCACCGGCGAAACGCTGTGCGACGTCGACAACCACATCATGCTCGAGCGCATGGTGTTCCCCGAGCCCGTGATTTCGCAGGCTGTCGAGCCCAAGACCAAGGCCGACCAGGAAAAGATGGGCCTGGCCCTGTCGCGCCTGGCCGCTGAAGATCCCTCGTTCCGCGTGCGGACCGACGAGGAATCGGGCCAGACCATCATTTCGGGCATGGGCGAGCTGCACCTGGAAATCATCGTCGATCGCATGAAGCGTGAATTCAACGTGGAAGCGAACGTCGGCAAGCCCCAGGTGGCCTACCGCGAAACCATCCGCAAGGTCTGCGAAGAAGTCGAAGGCAAGTTCGTCAAGCAGTCGGGCGGTCGCGGCCAGTACGGCCACGTGGTCCTGAAGGTCGAACCGTCGGAACCCGGCAAGGGCTACGAGTTCGTGGACGCCATCAAGGGCGGCGTGGTGCCGCGCGAGTTCATCCCCGCGGTGGACAAGGGCATCCAGGAAACCCTGCCGGCCGGCGTGCTGGCGGGTTACCCCATCGTCGACGTCAAGGTCACGCTGTTCTTCGGTTCGTACCACGATGTGGACTCGAACGAAAACGCGTTCAAGATGGCCGGCTCGATGGGCTTCAAGGAAGGTCTGCGTCGTGCCAGCCCGGTTCTGCTCGAGCCGATGATGGCCGTCGAAGTGGAAACGCCGGAAGACTACGCTGGTACCGTGATGGGCGATCTGTCCTCGCGTCGCGGCATGGTCCAGGGCATGGACGACATGGTTGGCGGCGGCAAGGTCATCAAGGCCGAAGTCCCGCTGGCCGAGATGTTCGGTTACGCCACGAACCTGCGTTCGCTGACGCAAGGCCGTGCGACCTACACCATGGAGTTCAAGCACTACGCCGAAGCTCCGAAGAACGTCGCTGACGAAATCATCAGCGCCCGTTCCAAGTAAGAAATCCGGGCCGGCGGCCCAAGGCTGCCGGCTCGACCTTGTGAAAACAGTTAAACAATTTCCTTGCTAGAGATAGGGATAGATCATGGCAAAAGGCAAGTTTGAACGTACCAAGCCGCACGTGAACGTGGGTACGATTGGTCACGTTGACCACGGCAAAACGACGTTGACGGCTGCGATCACGACGGTTCTGTCGACGAAGTTCGGTGGCGAAGCCCGAGGCTACGACCAGATCGACGCGGCGCCGGAAGAGAAGGCCCGTGGTATCACGATCAACACGGCACACGTCGAGTACGAAACGGAAACGCGTCACTACGCGCACGTTGACTGCCCGGGCCACGCTGACTATGTGAAGAACATGATCACGGGTGCGGCGCAGATGGACGGCGCGATCCTGGTGGTGTCGGCCGCGGACGGCCCCATGCCGCAGACGCGCGAGCACATCCTGCTGTCGCGCCAGGTTGGCGTGCCGTACATCATCGTCTTCCTGAACAAGGCGGACATGGTCGACGACGCCGAGCTGCTCGAGCTGGTGGAAATGGAAGTCCGCGAACTTCTGTCGAAGTACGACTTCCCGGGTGACGACACCCCGATCGTGAAGGGTTCGGCCAAGCTGGCGCTGGAAGGCGACAAGGGCGAACTGGGCGAGCAGGCCATCCTGAAGCTGGCCGAAGCGCTGGACACGTACATCCCGACGCCCGAGCGCGCGATCGACGGTACGTTCCTGATGCCGGTGGAAGACGTGTTCTCGATCTCGGGTCGTGGCACGGTGGTGACGGGCCGTATCGAGCGCGGCGTGGTGAAGGTTGGTGAAGAAATCGAAATCGTGGGCATCAAGCCGACGGTCAAGACGACCTGCACGGGCGTGGAAATGTTCCGCAAGCTGCTGGACCAAGGTCAGGCGGGCGACAACGTGGGCATTCTGCTGCGCGGCACCAAGCGTGAAGACGTCGAGCGTGGCCAGGTGCTGTCCAAGCCGGGTTCGATCAACCCGCACACGGACTTCACCGCCGAGGTGTACATCCTGTCGAAGGAAGAAGGCGGCCGCCATACCCCGTTCTTCAACGGCTATCGTCCCCAGTTCTACTTCCGCACGACGGACGTGACGGGCACGATCGAGCTGCCGGCCGACAAGGAAATGGTCCTGCCGGGCGACAACGTCTCGATGGTCGTCAAGCTCCTGGCCCCCATCGCCATGGAAGAAGGCCTGCGCTTCGCCATCCGTGAAGGCGGTCGTACCGTCGGCGCCGGCGTCGTCGCCAAGATCCTCAAGTAATACCCCTCGCGGCGGATGCCTGGGCCCCGGCCCGGCATTCCGCCTGCGGACCGGAATGTCTCCGGCCCGCCTCGCAGCTTCGTTCTTTAGGAATACGTCATGAAAAACCAGAAGATCCGCATTCGCCTGAAGGCTTTCGACTACAAGCTGATCGATCAATCGGCAGCCGAAATCGTCGAAACCGCCAAGCGTACCGGCGCTGTCGTCCGCGGTCCCGTTCCCCTGCCCACGCGCATCCGTCGCTACGACGTGCTGCGTTCGCCGCACGTGAACAAGACCTCGCGCGACCAGTTCGAAATCCGTACGCACCAGCGTCTGATGGACATCGTTGATCCCACCGACAAGACCGTCGACGCCCTGATGCGTCTGGACCTGCCGGCTGGCGTGGACGTCGAAATCGCGCTGCAGTAATACGGCATGACCATGGTGGATGCTTCGGCGTCCGCCATGACAGAAAGGCCACGTTCCCTCGGGAGCGTGGCCTTTCTGCTTTCAAGCCAGTTGGCGTTGCGCAGCGACGGCCGTCGATCCGGCCGGCCCTGCGCCCTTGCGGCATTACCAGCGATAGCGCGCGGTGGCCATCACTGTGCGCTCGGCGCCCCAGTAGCAGGCCACGGGACCCAAGCAGGTCGTCACGTATTTCTTGTCGAACACGTTGTTGACGTTCAGCGCCAGATCGGCGCCTCGCCAAGTCGGGTTGAGTCGTGCCAGGTCGAGTCGCAAGGCCGCGTCAGCCAGCGTCACCGCGGGAATGGCATAGCGGTTCGCGTTGTCGCCATAGGTGCTGCCGCGATAGCTGAGGCCGAAGCCGGCGCCGAGACCGGCCAACGGCCCTTCCTGCAAGGTCTTGTCCAGCCACAGGCTTGCCTGATGGCGGGGGACGAACGCCAGCGCGTTGCCGGCCTGCCCGTTCGTATTGCCCGCGTTGGTGCGCTGGATTTCGCTCTGGGTATAGGCGTAACCCGCCGTCACCGCCCAGCCTGCGTCGAAATTGGCCTTGGCTTCCAGCTCCACGCCTCGAATCCGCACCTTGCCAGTCTGGACGCTGAAACTGGTATTCAACGGATCGGGCGCACTGACGTTCTTCTGGTCCAACTGGAATGCCGCGGCAGTCGCGACCAGGCGTTGGTCGGGCGAGACGTACTTCACGCCCAGCTCCAACTGTTTGCCGGTGGTAGGCGAGAACGTGCCGCCATTGCGGTCCGTGCCCATCACAGGTTGGAAGGAGGTGGCATAGCTGGCGTATGGTGTGATGCCGCTGTCGAATTGATAAGCCAGTCCGACACGGCCAGTCAGGCGGCCAGGGTCGGTGTCGACCCTGCTCCAGGTGCTGCTGGCCGCCCGCCAGGTGCGGGTCGTCGCGTCGGTACGGTCGTAGCGGCCCGCCAGCGTCAATTGCCAGCGTTCGTAGGACATCAGGTTCTGAGCGTAGACACCCAACTGGTCCCGCCGCTGCCGGATTTTCATGGCGGCGGCCGGCGATGCGATGGGGCCGATGTCATAGCGCGGGTCCTGCAGGTCGAACAGAGGATAGCTGGGTGGCATGAATAGCGTCAGTGCCGACTCTTCGAAGCGAGAGTCTTCCTGGAGGTAATCCAGGCCAAGCAGCAAGGCGTGCGACACGGGGCCGGTGCGCAGGCGCAGATCCAACTGATTGTCGATCTGCAAGACACGCGAGCGCTCAGGGAAACGCCAGGCATAGCGCACCGCATCCTTTTCCGTTGCCATGAGGCCGATCTGGACGCGCTGTGTGTGCGTGTCCACCTCGCTGTAGCGCGCGGTCTGCCGGAAGCTGGCGCGGTCGTTGATGCGGTGGTCCAGTGTGTAGCCCAGCAGCAGCTGTTCGTTGTGGAAGCGGTCGAAATCCGGATCGCCGACATATCGCTCGCGCGGGATGTCGCCTGCGGACGATCGCCACAGCACGCCGTTCACTGGCAAGGCCGGTGCGCCGCCACCGCCGCGGGAATGGGTTTCCTGGAACTGGGCTGAAAGATTCAGGCTGGTATCGGCCGAGAACCGCCACGTCAGGCTGGGCGCGAAGAATCGCTTGTCGTCGGTGAGCGTATCGAAGGAGGAATTGCTTTCCTGGATCAAACCAGTCAGACGATAGAGCAGGCGGCCTTCGGCATCAGCCGGACCACCCAGGTCGAAGCTGCCGCGATAGCGATCAAAGCTGCCTCCCTGTACCACGATTTCCCGCAAAGGCTCGGCAGTGGGGCGCTTGCTGGTCATGGCGACCGTGCCGCCGGGCGAGGTCTGTCCGTACAGGCCGGAGGATGGGCCCTTCAGGACCTCGATGCGCTCGAGCGCATAGGTATCGAGCCGAGGCTGGGAGTAGCCGCGCGCACCGAAGGGCAGCAGCAGCCCGTCCAGGTAGCGGCCGGGCGTGAAGCCACGCACCGTCAGCCAATCATGGCGTGCGTCGGTATCGCCGTACTGCGCGGTCACGCCGGGCGTATAGCGTAACGCCTGCGCCACGGACGTCGAGCCCTGCCGTTCCATTTCCGTGCGTGTCACCACGTTCACGGCTTGCGTCGTGGAGCTCAGCGCGGTATCGGTCTTGCTGGCGCTGCGCGATCGCGTGGCGGCATAGGTGTCCCCCAGTTCGGGCGATTGGTCGATGCCGCCTCGTACCAGCACTGGCGCCAATTGCGCGGGGGCCTGGGATTGCGCGAATGCGGAAGAGGCTGCCAGCACGCCCAGGCAGGCAGCCAAAGGGGCAAAGCGACGGGAGGGTCGTAGGCAACGACGATTCATGTCGAAGGGCTCCAGGATAAAATAACGAGAATGATTTGCATTGGCGGGTATCATTCCAGAACGTCTGCTTGCCGTCTGGCGGTTTTTCCTCACTCTTGCGCGATTTCTCCGCAGTCTCGTCGCCCATGTCGCACGCCTCCCTCTTGCCGCGTCGTTACGATGCCCCCCGTCAGGCGCACGAGTGGTGGCGAGCGACCCTCCCGACAGTGCCGTCCACCGTCCATTGGGAGGCGGTACTGGTCGGGGTGGAGCGCGTCGCCCCGGATGTCAGCCTGGTCCGGATCGACGGCACGCCGGCACAGGATCTCTACATTCCCTCTCCCGGCACGGCACTCCTGGGACTGCAGATTTGCCTGCAGGGCGCCTTCGAGGTGCGGCTGGGTGCCTTGCCACCCCGTCGGGTGCACGCGGGGCAAGCCTATCTCTTCCAGTACTTCGAGCCTGCGGATGGGTTGTGGTGCTTGCCTGCCGGCAGCCCGCTGCGGATGGTGGACATCCGCCTTGCGCCGGACGCCCTGACGCGCTGGGGAAGGAGCGACCTCGCTCACAAGCTGCACACTGTGTTTGGGCAGGGGGAAAGGACAGAGGCGGCGGCAGCCTGCCTGCCGGCAGGACCATCGCTGCGCGAGGTTTCGCAGGCGCTGTCGCGAAGCGACGTTTTGCGGGATCCCGAGCTGCGCCAGGCCTGGCAGGCGACACGAATCCAGGAAGCCTTGGTGCTGTGCCTGGATGTGCTCGGCGCGCACCCGCCTGCCTGCCCGAGGGATGCCGCAGTGCAGGCAGGCGTGGCCGAGGCGGTGGCGAAGATCGCTGAGGCGTGCGCGTTGCCGTGGACCGCCGAGGCGCTCGCCCGGGCCGTGGGTGTCTCCGAACGCGCACTCCAGCGCGGGTTTCAGGCGCGCTTCGGGCTCTCGGTGCACGGCCACTTGCACAGTGTACGGCTGGCCTATGCCGCGGCCAGGCTGGACGGCGGCGCATCGGTGACGCGAGCCGCCAGTGATGCGGGGTTTTCCAGCCAAAGTCATTTCGCCAAGGCGTTTCGCCAGCAGTATGGCTTTGCGCCGCGGTCGTGGCGCCAGCGGGCTTATTCGAACGGCTGAGTCTCGGTCGTTGCGTTTACGCTGCTACCCGATGCCTTCAGTTGCTCAATTTGAGAGCAGCGTGGTATATTGGAAAACTTGCCATTTTTGGCGAGTACCTTATTTGTTGTCGTCTGGTGGTCCGGCGCGTTTTTGCCTTCGATTTGAAGGCGGCACGGCGCGGCGGGCCGGAATCCAGGACTCGGGAAACCGGGGCAGGGATTCAAGCCAGGCGCCAATCACGATGCCCGGCCATGTGCCGGGCCTTTTAGCCCCGACCAATCGCAGTCGGGAATGGAGAAAACGATGTCGAATCCGACACCCACGCCTGCCGCATTCCGGCTCGGGCTGGTGGGCCGCAAGGTCGGCATGACCCGCATTTTCACGGAAGATGGTGAATCCATCCCCGTGACCGTGCTGGACGTGTCCAACAACCGCGTCGCCCAAGTCAAGTCTCTCGAGACCGACGGCTATGCCGCCGTCCAGCTGGCTTACGGTACCCGCCGCGCTTCGCGCGTCGCCAAGCCGCAAACCGGTCACTACGCCAAGGCTGGCGTTGAAGCCGGCAGCATCCTCAAGGAATTCCGCCTCGATCCCACCCGCGCCGCCGAGTTCACGCCCGGTGCCGTGGTTGCCGTGGAAAGCGTGTTCGAAGCCGGCCAACAGGTCGACGTGACGGGCACCACCATCGGTAAGGGCTTCGCTGGCACCATCAAGCGTCACCACTTCGGTTCGCAGCGCGCGTCGCACGGTAACTCCCGTTCGCACCGCGTGCCCGGCTCGATCGGTCAGGCGCAAGATCCCGGCCGCATCTTCCCCGGCAAGCGCATGGCGGGTCACCTCGGTGACGTCACGCGTACCGTGCAGAACCTGGACGTCGTCCGCGTGGACGTCGAACGCGGCCTGCTGCTGGTCAAGGGCGCCGTCCCCGGCCATGCTGGCTCCGACATCATCGTGCGCCCCGCCATCAAGGCGCCGGCCAAGAAGGGAGCGTAAGCACATGGATCTCAAGCTCCTGAACGACCAAGGTCAGTCCGACGCGACTTTCAGCGCGCCCGACACCGTGTTCGGCCGTGACTTCAACGAAGCCCTGGTTCACCAGATCGTGGTGGCTTATCAAGCCAACGCCCGCAGCGGCAACCGCGCTCAGAAGGACCGTGCCGAAGTCAAGCACTCCACCAAGAAGCCCTGGCGCCAGAAGGGTACCGGCCGCGCTCGCGCCGGTATGACCTCGTCGCCGCTGTGGCGTGGGGGTGGTCGCACGTTCCCGAACTCGCCTGAAGAGAACTTCAGCCAGAAGGTCAACAAGAAGATGTACCGCGCAGGCCTGCGTTCGATCCTGTCGCAGCTGGCCCGCGAAGGCCGCATCTCGGTCGTTGATTCGTTCTCGCTGGAATCGCCCAAGACCAAGGTTGCCGCTGAAAAGCTGAAGACGCTGGGTCTGGATTCGGTGCTGATCATTACCGATGCCGTGGACGAAAACGTCTACCTGGCCACCCGCAACCTGGCGCACGTCGCCGTGGTTGAACCGCGTTACGCCGATCCGCTGTCGCTGATCCACTACAAGAAGGTGCTGATCACCAAGCCGGCTATCGCCCAATTCGAGGAGATGCTGGGATGAGCGCTGATCGTCTGCTCCAAGTCATTCTGGCTCCGATCGTGACCGAAAAGGCCACCTTCGTCGCCGACAAGCACCAGCAGATTGCCTTCCGTGTCGTGGCCGATGCCACCAAGCCGGAAATCAAGGCTGCTGTCGAATTGCTCTTCAAGGTGCAAGTCGAGTCCGTCCAGGTCCTGAACCGCAAGGGCAAGGCCAAGCGCTTCGGCCGTTTCACCGGTCGTCGCCGCAACGAGCGCAAGGCATACGTCTCGCTCGTCGAAGGCCAGGAAATCGACTTCGCGGAGGTGAAGTAAATGGCACTGGTCAAAGTCAAGCCCACCTCGGCCGGCCGTCGTGGCATGGTCAAGGTCGTTGCGCCCAATCTGCACAAGGGTGCACCTCACGCCGCGCTGCTCGAAAAGAAGACGCGTGGTTCGGGCCGTAACAACAACGGTCACATCACTGTTCGCCATCGTGGCGGCGGTCACAAGCAGCACTACCGTGTCGTCGACTTCCGTCGCGACAAGGACGGCATCCCGGCCAAGGTCGAACGTCTGGAATACGACCCCAACCGCACCGCCCACATCGCGCTGCTGTGCTACGCCGACGGCGAGCGCCGCTACATCATCGCTCCCCGTGGCCTCGAAGTCGGCGCCACGCTGATGTCGGGTATCGAAGCGCCGATCCGCTCGGGTAACACCCTGCCGATCCGCAACATCCCGGTCGGTAGCACCATCCACTGCATCGAGATGATCCCCGGCAAGGGTGCTCAGATGGCCCGTTCGGCCGGCGCTTCCGCCGTCCTGCTGGCTCGCGAAGGCATCTACGCTCAGGTCCGTCTGCGCTCGGGTGAAGTGCGCCGCGTGCACATCGAGTGCCGCGCCACCATCGGTGAAGTCGGCAATGAAGAACACAGCCTGCGCCAGATCGGCAAGGCCGGTGCAATGCGTTGGCGCGGTGTGCGTCCGACGGTTCGTGGCGTGGCCATGAACCCGGTGGATCACCCGCACGGTGGTGGTGAAGGCCGCACCGGTGAAGCTCGCGAGCCGGTCAGCCCGTGGGGTACTCCGTCGAAGGGTTACAAGACCCGTCGCAACAAGCGGACGAACAATATGATCGTCCAACGGCGCAAGCGCAAGTAAGGGGCGAACATCATGTCACGTTCGATCAAGAAGGGACCCTTCGTCGACGCTCACCTGATCAACAAGGTGGACAAGGCGGTAGCGGTCAAAGACAAGAAGCCGATCAAGACCTGGTCGCGTCGTTCCACGATCCTGCCGGAATTCATCGGCCTGACGATCGCGGTTCACAACGGCCGTCAACACGTTCCCGTTTACATCAACGAGAACATGGTCGGTCACAAGCTCGGCGAGTTCGCGCTGACCCGTACGTTCAAGGGTCACGCCGCGGACAAAAAGGCGAAGAGGTAAGCGATGGAAACCACTGCCAAGATCCGTGGAGTGCACATCTCCGCGCAGAAGACCCGTCTGGTCGCGGACCTGATCCGCGGCAAGTCGGTCGCGCAGGCGCTGAACATCCTTACGTTCTCGCCCAAGAAGGCTGCCGTCATCCTGAAGAAGGCTGTCGAGTCCGCCATCGCCAACGCAGAGCACAACGACGGCGCCGATATCGACGAGCTGAAGGTCACGACCATCTACGTGGACAAGGCCGAGTCGCTCAAGCGTTTTTCCGCGCGCGCCAAGGGCCGCGGCAACCGTATCGAGAAGCAGACTTGCCACATCGTGGTCAAAGTCGGCGTCTAAGGAGTCACGATGGGTCAGAAAATTCACCCGATTGGGTTCCGTCTCGCGGTTTCCCGTAACTGGGGTTCGCGCTGGTACGCCGACGACAAGGCCTTCGGCGGCATGCTCGCCCAGGACATCCGCGTCCGCGAATACCTGAAGAAGAAGCTGAAGAGCGCTTCGGTTGGTCGCGTCATCATCGAGCGTCCCGCCAAGAACGCCCGCATCACCATTTACTCGGCACGTCCGGGCGTGGTGATCGGCAAGCGCGGCGAGGACATCGAAAGCCTCAAGAGCGACCTGCAGCGTCTGATGGGCGTGCCCGTGCACGTCAACATCGAGGAAGTCCGCAAGCCGGAAACCGACGCTCAGCTGATCGCCGATTCGATTTCGCAGCAGCTCGAAAAGCGCATCATGTTCCGCCGCGCCATGAAGCGCGCCATGCAGAACGCGATGCGTCTGGGTGCCCAAGGCATCAAGATCATGAGCTCGGGCCGTCTGAACGGCATCGAAATCGCCCGTACCGAGTGGTATCGCGAAGGTCGTGTGCCGCTGCACACCCTGCGCGCCAACATCGATTACGGCACGTCGGAAGCGCACACCACCTACGGCGTGATCGGTATCAAGGTCTGGGTTTACAAGGGCGACATGCTGGCCAATGGCGAGCTGCCCCCGGAAACCGCTGCTCCCCGCGAAGAAGAGCGTCGTCCGCGTCGCGCGCCTCGCGGTGACCGCCCGGATGGCGCCCGTCGCGGCCCCGGTGGTCCCGGTGCAGGTCGCGGCCGTGGTCCGCGCAAGGCTGACGCCGCCCCGGCGGCCGAAGGAGAATAAGCATGCTGCAACCAGCACGCAGGAAATATCGTAAAGAGCAGAAAGGCCGCAACACCGGCCTGGCCACGCGCGGTACCAACGTGTCGTTCGGTGAGTTCGGTCTGAAGGCCACCGGCCGTGGCCGCCTGACCGCTCGCCAGATCGAGTCGGCGCGTCGTGCCATCAACCGTCACATCAAGCGTGGCGGCCGCATCTGGATCCGCATCTTCCCGGACAAGCCCATTTCGCAGAAGCCTGCTGAAGTGCGGATGGGTAACGGTAAGGGCAATCCGGAGTACTGGGTCGCTGAAATCCAGCCCGGCAAGGTGCTGTACGAAATGGAAGGCGTCAGTGAAGAGCTGGCACGCGAGGCGTTCCGCCTGGCTGCCGCCAAGCTGCCGATCTCGACCACGTTCGTGTCGCGTCATATCGGTGCTTGAGGAGAAACGATATGAAAGCTAGCGAACTGCGCACCAAGAGTGCCGAAGAGCTCGGTAAAGAACTGGAAAGCCTGCTGCGGGCCCAATTCGGTCTGCGCATGCAGAAAGCCACCCAGCAGCTTGCCAACAACAGCCAGCTCGGCAAGGTCCGCCGCGACATCGCGCGCGTCCGCACCCTGCTGACTGAAAAGTCGGGAAACTGATATGAGCGAAACCCAAACCACCCCCGTCGCCAAGCGTCAACGTACGCTGGTCGGCAAGGTCGTCAGCAACAAGATGGACAAGACCGTCGTCGTTCTCGTCGAACGCCGCACGAAGCACCCCATCTACGGCAAGATCATCATGCGCTCGAGCAAGTACAAGGCGCACGACGAATCGAACCAGTACAACGAAGGCGACACCGTCGAAATCGCTGAAGGCCGTCCCATCTCCCGCTCGAAGGCGTGGAGCGTGGTGCGTCTGCTGGAAGCCGCTCGCATCATCTAAGACGCGAGACGACAGGCAGTAAAAAGAACGGCAGGGGAAACCCTGCCGTTTTTTTTCGTCCGGACACCCGGAGGGCGCGCGTACCGGTTCCTCCTGGCGGAACGGGCCGAGAAGGGGCCTAGGGGAAAACCCGGGATCTTGTCGTAAATCTGCAAGATTTGCTTGTCCTGTACGTACAGGCCGTACGTACAGCGGTACACTATGCCGCGCCGAATCTTGAACACAGAACCCTGCGGCCCTACCGCACACGTCAAAAAACCGTCCTGGAGACTCCGATCGTGACGACCGAAACCACCCGCTCGCCATTCTTTGGCACCATGCAGAAAATTCCCGGCGGCCTGATGCTCGTGCCCCTGATCCTGGGCTCGCTGCTGGGCACGTTCGCGCCTGACGCGCTGGCGATTGGCGGCTTCACCACTGCGCTGTTCAAGAACAGCGCCTTGCCGCTGATCGCGCTGCTGATCTTCGCGACGGGCACGCATGTCAACGCGCGTACCGGTGGTCCGATCCTGGCGACGGCTGGAACGATCCTGTTGATGAAGACCCTCGTGCCTGCGACGCTGATCATCATCCTCGGCGCCTATGTCGGCCTGGACGGCGTGATGGGCGTATCGATCCTGGCCATGCTTGCGGCTTTTGACAACAGCAATGGCGGTCTGTGGCTGGCCTACACCGGACAGTATGGCGATGCGCGAGACCGCGGCGCGTATGTCGCGAGCGCGGTGAACGACGGTCCCTTCTTCAGCCTGCTGTTCCTGGGCGCCTCGGGCCTGGCCGACATTCCGCTGATCGCGCTGGTGGCCGCGCTTGTGCCTTTCCTGCTCGGCGTGCTGGTGGGCAACCTGGATCCCAAGTGGCGCGACGTGCTCAAGCCCGTGCCGAACATCGTCATTCCCTTCTTCGCCTTTGCGCTGGGCACCGGCATCAACCTGACCGCCGTGGTGGGCGGTGGCGTGACCGGCCTGATCCTGGGCCTGATCATCAGCCCGATCACGGGCGGCCTGGTCTACCTGGGCTATCGCGTCATCCTGCGCCGTGGCGGCAAGAGCGGTCTGGGTTTTGCCGCAGGCACGACCGCGGGCAACGCCATCGCCACGCCTGCCGTGGTGGCGGCCGCGGATCCCAACTTCCAGCAATACGTGGGTACCGCGACTGCCCAGGTGGCGGCTTGCGTGCTGATCAGTTCCATTCTGGCACCCATGTTGGCGTCGTACTTCCTGAAGCGTGCCGGAGAGTTGAAGCCCGTGGATGACACGGCTGCCGCGGAGGTGGGCGTTGCGGTGCCGGAGCCCAAGCTTTGAGCACCGTTATTGCCATCGTCGCCGATGACCTGACCGGCGCCGGCGATACCGCCGTGCAATTCGTGCGCGCAGGCTGGTCGACCCGCCTGTCGGTGGAAGGCGCGGAAGAGGCGCTGGCCGCCGGCGCGCCGGACGCCGAAGTGCTGGCCGTTACCACGCAAAGCCGCGCCATGTCCGATGCGCAAGCGGCGCGCGTGGTGCAGGACAACGTCGCGCGCTTGCGCGCGGCCGGCGCCCAGCGCCTGTACAAGAAGGTCGACTCCACCCTGCGCGGCGCCTTCAGGGCGGAAATCGAGGCCGCGCGCGTGGCCTGGCGCGAAGACGCCATCGCGGTGATCTGCCCGGCCTTCCCGGCCACGGGCCGCACCGTCGAGGCCGGCGTGCTGACCGTCAACGGCAAGCCCGTGACGGAAACCTCGGCGGCCACCGATCCCGTGACGCCCGTCACCGAAAGCCATATCCCGACCCTGCTGGGCTGCGGACACGTGGCCGCCGAGCCGGGCGAGTCCGCCCAGTCGCTGGCCGCGCGCATTGCGAAGGCCGGCGACGTGGTGGTGGTGGATGCCCGCAACGACGAGGACCTGGAATTGCTGGCCCGTGCGATTGCCGAGCTTGGCGAGCGCGTGATGCCCGTGGGCGCCGGCGGCCTGGCCGTGCCGCTGGCCCGCGTCTGGGCAGGCGCCGACCAGCGTTCGCCCGTGATCGTGGTCGTCACCTCGCAGCACAGCGCCGCCCGCGCGCAGGCCGAGGCGCTGCGCGCCGACGGCGCCACGGTGTGGCTGCCGACGCTGGCGCAACTGGCTGACGCCGCGCAATGGGAAGCCTGGGCTGCGCCCCTGGTCGAAGGGCTGGCCAAGTCGGACAGCGATGCACAGACCCTGTTGCTGCTGGCGCCGGAAGGCCGCCGCGACGACCTGGATTCGGACACCGTGGCGGAACGCCTGGGCGCCCTGGCTGCCCGCCTCGTGACCGAGACTGGCGCCGCGGGCGTGGTGGCCACTGGGGGCGACGGTGCACGCCAGACACTGATGGCGCTGGCGGCCAACGGTATTGCACTGGTTGATGAAGTGATGGGTGGCGTGCCCCTCGGCACGATGACCGGCGGCCCGGCCGCCGGCCTGCCCGTGGTGACCAAGGCCGGTGGCTTTGGCACCGAAGATGTACTGGTGCGCGCGGTGCGCGCCATCCGCGACAGGAGATTCAAACGATGACGCAAGCTTCCGCCAACCTTCCGCTGCTCGCCGTCACCCTCGGCGACGTGGCGGGCATCGGCCCGGAGATCACGGCAAAGATGCTGATGGGCCACGACGCGCTGCGCCAGAAGGCGCGCCTGGTCGTGATCGGCGACGTGGACGTGATGAAGGCCGCCGTGTCGGGCCTGGGCGGCGACCCCGCCATCGTGCGCCGTGTCGACAAGCCGGCTGACGCCACCAACACGCCCGGCACCATCGAGGTGTTGCAGGCCGGTCCTTCGCTGGCCCACGTGAAGCTTGGCGAGATCAACGCCGACGCCGGCGACGGCTCGGTGCGTTTCGTGACGACGGCCTGCGCCCTGGCGCGCGCGGGCGAGGTCGACGGCATCGTCACCGCGCCGCTGAACAAGGCCGCCATGCATGCCGCCGGCCACAAGTGGCCCGGCCACACCGAACTGCTGGCGCACGAGTTCGACGTGAAGACCTTCTCGCTGGTGCTGTCGGCCGGTGATCTGTACATCTTCCACGCGACGACCCACGTGTCGCTGCGCCAGGCCATCGAGGACGTGAACCCGGCCCGCATGCGCGCCGTGCTGCGCCTGGCCGGTTCGTTCGCCAAGGCCCTGGGCCGCGCCGACGAGCCCGTGGCCGTGGCAGGCCTGAACCCGCACGCGGGCGAGAATGGCATCTTCGGTTCCGAAGACGCCGACATCCTGACGCCCGCCGTGGCCGAAGCCAATGCCGAAGGCATCCTGGCCGCCGGTCCCATCCCCGCCGACGCGCTCTTCCCGCAAGCCGTGCGCGGCAAGTGGAAGTTCGTCATCGCCTGTTATCACGACCAGGGCCACGCGCCTTTCAAGTCGGTGTATGGCGACGACGGCGTGAACATCACCGTCGGCCTGCCGGTCGTGCGCGTGTCGGTGGACCACGGCACCGCCTTCGATATCGCCGGCAAGGGCATCGCCCGTGAAGACAGCCTGATCCTGGCCGCCGAGCGCGCCGCGCATCTGGCCCCGGGTTGGACGCATGTATGGGAAACTGCGCGGGCACAAACTGGAGGTTGATTCCCACATGGCGCCCGCCGACGCAGCACCCGGTCCAGAACACGAACTCGACCGCCAGGGCGGCGCGCCCCTGCATGCCCAGGTCGCGCAGCGGCTGCGCGAAGACATACGCGCGCGCCGCTCGCCGGCAGGCGCCGCGCTGCCCAGCGAGGCAGCCTTGTGTGAACGTTTCGGCGTGGCGCGCAGCGTCGTGCGCCAGGCCTTGTCGGCGTTGGTGGCCGAAGGCCTGATCCAGCGCGAGCCCGGGCGGGCCGCCACCGTGGCGCCCGTGCGTGAGCACCATCGCCTGGTGCAGCGCTCCACCGGCCTCTATGAGCAGTTCGCCCAGTCGGGCGTCACGCTGCAAACCCGCATCCTTTCGCTGGAACAGGCCGAGCCGCCTGCCGCGGTGGCCGAGTTCTTCGGCGCGCAGCCGCTGCTGGCGCTGGCGCGCCTGCGCCACGTGGGCGGCTCGCCGCTGGCTTACGTGCGCACCTGGCTGCCTGCGCGGGCCCTGCCAGGCCTGGCCGCGGAACACCTGGAAGACGCCTCCTTGCACCGGGTGCTGACCCAGCGCTATGACCTGCGCCCGGGAGCCGGCCGCAACCAGATCCGTGCCGTGGGGGCGGATGCCATCCGGGCCGAATTGCTCGATACGCCGCCCGGCAGTCCCCTGCTGATGCTGGAGGGGCAGGGCATGGACCAGTACGGTCGTCCGCTGGAGTGGTTCACCACCTGGCATCGCGCCGAATGCCTGGTCTTCGACGTCGATGTGAGCGAAGGCCGCGAAAGCGTCCAGCCGCGCCTGCAGGACACCCTGCCTTTGCCTGGCGTGCTGGATAAGCCTGCGGGAGAGAGCGAGGACGCCCTCGCGCGCGCGCAGGCGCTGGTCGCCGAATTGAGCAGTGAACTGGCCCGTTTGAGAGGGCGCCGCTGACGCCAGGATGGGGAGGCGGCTCATCCGTCCCCAATGAGGATGCAGCCTGTGCGCAACGTTTTGCCGTCATTGCTTGCGCCGGATCAAACCGCTGAACGAGGCGCGTGTAAGCGCTTGCTTACGGCAATCTGAAGACGTTTTCATAGGGTAATCCCTCGAGCCTGTTCGAAGCGCCGAACAGGCTGGCTTTCCCCTGGGTTATTGCCTGACTCGCCAATCTGGGCGTGGGTAGATTGGCGTCCCATCCCCCACCGCGCGCATGCGCCGCGGGCAACACTTCGCGAGTCCAAATGAACCTGAACCAATACAAGATCGGTGTGCGCCTGGCGGCGGGCTTCGGCCTGCTGATTCTGTTCTCCCTGGTGATGCTGGCCAGCAGTCTTCTCCAGCTGCAGCACGTGGCGGAGGAAACCCGCAACATGATGGCCAGCCCGCTGCACAAGGAGCGCCTGATCTCCGACTGGTATCGCACCGTCCACACGGGCGTACGCCGCGCAACCGCCATTGCACACAGCACCGACACGTCGCTGGCGGCGCTGTTCGCCGAAGACAATGCCGAAGGCACCCGCCAGTCGACCGCCCAGCAGAAGGAACTGGAAACGCTGCTGGCCACGCCCGAGGAAAAGACGCTCTTCGACCAGCTGGGCCGCAACCGGATCGCCTACGTAAAGGCGCGCGATGCGATTTCGGCCGAGAAGTCGGCGGGCCGGGTCGAAGAGGCTAACCGTATTTTCCAGAACGATTACCTGCCTGCCTCGAAGCTGTACCTGGGCAGCCTGCAGTCCCTGCTGGATGAGCAGCGCGCCACGATCGACCGCAGCGCCGCCGAGATCGATGCGTCCGCCACGCGTGGCTATGTCGTGCTGTCCGGCATCGGCATCGCCATCGTGTTCATCGGCGTCCTGCTGGGCTGGCGCTTCACGCGCAGCATCGTGCACCCCATCGGCCACTCGGTCCTGGCCGCGCAGCGTGTCGCCGCTGGCGACCTGACGCACGACGTGCGCGTCACCGGCCGCGACGAGGCCGCCCAATTGCTGCAGGCCCTGTCCGACATGACCGCCCGCCTGCGCAGCATCGTGGGCGAACTGCGCTCGGGTTCCGAAACCATTGCCGGCGCCTCGTCGCAGATCGCCGCGGGCAACGCCGACCTCTCCTCGCGCACCGAAGAGCAGGCCAGCGCCCTGCAGCAGACCGCCGCGTCCATCGAGGAACTGACCTCGACCGTGCGCCAGAACGCCGACAACGCGCGCCAGGCGAACCAGCTGGCCCGCGCCACCGCCAGCCAGGCCCAGGAAGGCGGCCAGCTGGTGTCCGAGGTGGTCCAGACCATGGGCGCCATCGATGCCTCGTCCAAGAAGATCGTCGACATCATCGGCGTGATCGACAGCATCGCCTTCCAGACCAACATCCTGGCCCTGAATGCCGCGGTGGAAGCCGCCAGGGCCGGCGAGCAGGGCCGTGGCTTCGCGGTCGTGGCCAGCGAAGTGCGCAACCTGGCGCAGCGCAGCGCCGCGGCGGCCAAGGAAATCAAGGCGCTGATCGATAACTCGGTGGGCACGGTGGAAGAAGGCAACCGCCTGGTCGAGCGCACCGGCGGCGCCATCAAGGACATCGTCCAGGGCGTGCGCCAGGTCAGCGACCTGGTGGGCGAGATCAGCGCGGCCAGCGAAGAGCAGACCCATGGCATCGAGCAGGTGAATGCCGCCGTGGCGCAAATGGAACAGACCACCCAGCAGAACGCGGCGCTGGTCGAGGAGGCCTCGGCCGCCACCATGGCGCTGCAGGACCAGGCAGGCCAGTTGGCCGGCGTGGCGGGCGTCTTCCGCGTGACGCGCGGCGCCGTGCCGGTTGCGCTGCCGGGCGCCCAGGCGCGCCGCCACGAGGACGAAGACTTCCAGGACCCCCGTGGCCCGCGCTTGTTGCCTGCCTGATGGCCCCAAGTGTGGCCTTCCTGCACTTTTCGGCGGCCACCGCTTGCGTGGCTTGCCGAACAGGGATAGAATGGTCGACTTTCCCATCGAGTCCATGCGGGCATCCCGGCTGGTGCGATAGCAAGCAATAAGCAACGCAGAAGCAAAGCAGGGTGTGCAGCGCGGCAAGGCAGGGGTCGCAGTGGCGTGCAAGGCGTCGCGGTGATTCGGCCAGGCTGTAGCGGTTAAGTGGGAAAGAACGTAGGCAAGCAGGAATTCAGCCCAGGGCGCATGGCGCGCCTGACGGGACCAAAACTGATTAGAAAGACTGGAAGCCCGCGATGGCAACCCAAGGTTGCGGTCTCGGGCACGACAGAATCTCTGATTAAGTTGGCACAGGAAAAAACATGATCCAAATGCAGACCACGCTGGACGTGGCCGATAACACTGGTGCGCGCTCTGTCATGTGCATCAAGGTGCTCGGCGGCTCCAAGCGCCGTTATGCCGCTATCGGTGACGTCATCAAGGTGAGCGTCAAGGATGCGGCGCCTCGCGGCCGTGTCAAGAAAGGCGAAATCTACAACGCCGTGGTGGTTCGCACCGCCAAGGGCGTGCGCCGCAAGGACGGCTCGCTGATTCGTTTCGGTGGCAATGCCGCCGTGCTGCTCAATGCAAAGCTGGAGCCCATCGGCACCCGCATCTTCGGCCCGGTCACGCGTGAACTGCGTACCGAGCGCTTCATGAAGATCGTGTCGCTGGCCCCGGAAGTGCTGTAAGGAACCCGCGATGAACAAGATTCGCAAAGGCGACGAAGTCGTCGTTCTGACCGGTCGCGACAAGAAGCGTCGCGGCACGGTGCTGGCCCGCATTGATGCCGACCATGTCCTGGTCGAAGGCATCAACGTCGTGAAGAAGCACGTGCGCCCGAACCCGATGCAGAACAACCCCGGTGGCATCGTCGAAAAGACCCTGCCGATCCACATTTCGAACGTGGCAATCTTCAATCCCGCCAGCGGCAAGGCCGATCGCGTGGGTATCAAAGAAGTCGACGGTCGCAAGGTCCGCGTCTATCGCTCCAGCGGCGATGTCGTTGGCGCCAAGGCTTAAGGAGCGATCGACATGTCTCGTTTGCAAGATTTGTACCGTGAAAAGATCGTCGCCGATCTGACCGAGAAGTTCGGTTACAAGAGCGCGATGCAAGTGCCGCGTATCACGAAGATCACCCTGAACATGGGTGTCTCGGAAGCCGTCGCCGACAAGAAGGTCATCGAGCACGCCTCGTCCGACCTGACCAAGATCGCCGGCCAGAAGGTCGTGATCACGAAGACGCGCAAGGCAATCGCCGGCTTCAAGATCCGTGAAGATTATCCGATCGGTTGCATGGTTACCCTGCGTGGTCAACGCATGTACGAATTCCTGGACCGCCTGGTCAACATCGCGCTGCCGCGCGTGCGTGACTTCCGTGGTATCTCGGGTCGTGCGTTCGACGGCCGTGGTAACTACAACATCGGGGTGAAAGAGCAGATCATTTTCCCCGAAATCGAATACGACAAGATCGACGCGCTGCGTGGGCTGAACATCAGCGTTACCACCTCCGCCAAGACCGACGAAGAAGCCAAGGCGCTCCTGACCGCCTTCAGCTTCCCGTTTCGTAACTAAGGGGCGATGACGTGGCCAAACTCTCACTGATCAATCGCAACAACAAGCGTATCAAGCTGGCGGAAAAGTTCGCTGCCAAGCGCGCGGCTCTGAAGGCGATCATCGACGACCAATCCAAGTCGGACGAAGAGCGCTATGAAGCTCGCCTGAAGCTGCAGCAGCTTCCCCGTAACTCGAACCCGACCCGTCAAGAAACCCGTTGCGCCATCACCGGCCGTCAACGCGGTGTCTTCCGCAAGTTCGGTCTGGGCCGCAACAAACTGCGTGAAATGGCCATGAAGGGTGAAATCCCCGGCATGACCAAGGCCAGCTGGTAGGAGAATAGAACATGAGCATGAGCGATCCCATCGCCGATATGCTGACCCGCATTCGCAATGCGCAGCAAGTGGACAAGCCCACGGTGACCATGCCCTCCTCGAAGCTGAAGGCTGCTATTGCCGCCGTGCTGAAGGACGAGGGCTACATCGAGAGCTTCGACGTCAAGGGCACTTCCGCCAAGCCTGAGCTGGAACTCACCCTGAAGTATTACGCTGGCCGTCCGGTCATCGAGCGCATCGAGCGCGTTTCGCGCCCCGGTCTGCGCATTTACAAGGGCCGCACCAGCATCCCTCAGGTCATGAACGGCCTGGGCGTTGCCATCGTGTCGACCTCGCGCGGCGTGATGACCGATCGCAAGGCTCGCGCCAATGGCGTGGGCGGCGAAGTGCTGTGCTACGTGGCCTAAGGAGAAATTCATATGTCACGCATAGCCAAGTACCCGGTCGAACTGCCGAAGGGCGTTGAAGCCAAGATCGAGCAGGACCAAATCGTCGTCAAGGGCCCCCTGGGCTCGCTGACCCAAGCGCTGACCGGTGATGTCGTCATCACCGAAGACAGCGGCAAGCTGACGTTCGTCGTCGCCAACGATTCCCGCCAGGCCAAGGCCATGTCGGGCACGCTGCGCGCCCTGGTGGCCAACATGGTCACCGGTGTGAGCAAGGGCTTCGAGCGCAAGCTGACCCTGGTGGGCGTGGGTTACCGCGCTCAAGTCCAAGGCGATGCCATCAAGCTGCAGCTGGGTTACTCGCACGACATCCTGCACAAGATGCCTGCCGGTATCAAAATCGAATGCCCCACCCAGACCGAAATCCTGGTGAAGGGCTCCGACAAACAAATCGTGGGCCAGGTGGCCGCCGAGATTCGCGCGTACCGCGAACCCGAACCCTACAAGGGCAAGGGTGTTCGCTACGCCGACGAGCGCGTGGTCATCAAGGAAACCAAGAAGAAGTAACCGCGCAGGCAAGGACGAATCATGGACAAGAAAATTTCCCGTTTGCGGCGTGCGATTCCGACCCGCCGGAAAATCACCGAGCTGCGCGTGCATCGCCTCACGGTTTTCCGCACGAATCAGCACATCTACGCGAACATCATCTCGCCGGAAGGCGACCGCGTGCTGGTCAGCGCTTCCACGGTGGAAACCGAAGTGCGTCAGCAACTGGCAGGCGAAACCGGCAAGGGCGGCAACGTCGCTGCCGCAACGCTGGTGGGCAAGCGCGTGGCCGAAAAGGCCAAGGCTGCTGGCATCGAGCTGGTTGCCTTCGACCGCTCCGGCTTTCGTTACCATGGCCGCGTCAAGGCGCTGGCCGATGCCGCGCGTGAAGCCGGCCTGAAGTTCTAAGCGAGGAGTTGTCAAATGGCTAAGATGCAAGGCAGGAATGCCCCGGAACAACCCGATGACGGCCTTCGCGAAAAAATGATCGCGGTCAACCGCGTGAGCAAAGTCGTCAAGGGTGGTCGCACCATGAGCTTTGCCGCGCTGACCGTGGTGGGCGATGGCGATGGCCGTATCGGCATGGGCAAGGGCAAGGCGCGTGAAGTGCCGGTCGCTGTCCAGAAGGCAATGGAACAGGCCCGCCGCGGCCAGTTCAAGGTTGCCCTGAAGAACGGCACGCTGCACCACACCGTCGTCGGCAAGCACGGCGCCTCGACCGTCCTGATTTCGCCTGCTGCGGAAGGTACCGGCATCATCGCCGGCGGCCCGATGCGCGCGATTTTCGACGTGATGGGCGTCCGTAACGTGGTTGCCAAGAGCCTGGGCTCGAGCAATCCCTACAACCTGGTCCGCGCCACGCTCAACGGCCTGCGCGCTTCGCTGACGCCGGCTGAAGTTGCCGCCAAGCGTGGCAAGACCGTCGAAGAGATCCTGGGGTAAGCCATGGCTCAGAAACAGATCAAAGTCACGCTGGTGCGCTCGGTCATCGGCACCAAGCAAGACCACCGCGATACGGTTCGCGGCCTGGGCCTGCGTCGCGTCAACAGCACCAAGGTGCTGGTCGACTCGCCGGAAGTGCGCGGGATGATCCGCAAGGTGGATTATCTCGTCACGGTTTCGGACGTCTAAGGAATCAAGATGTCGGATATTCAACTCAACAACATCAAGCCCGCCGAAGGCGCGAAGCACGCCAAGCGTCGCGTCGGCCGCGGCATCGGCTCCGGCCTGGGCAAGACTGCCGGTCGTGGCCACAAGGGCCAGAAGTCGCGTTCGGGCGGCTTCCACAAGGTCGGTTTCGAAGGCGGTCAAATGCCGCTGCAGCGTCGCCTGCCCAAGCGTGGCTTCAAGCCGCTGGGTCAGCACCTGTACGCGGAAGTCCGTCTGTCCGATCTGGAAGCCCTGCCCGTCGACGACATCGACGTGCAAGTGCTGAAGCAGGCAGGCGTGGTCGGCCAGGCCGTTCGCTATGCCAAGGTCATCAAGTCTGGTGAGCTGTCGCGCAAGGTTGCCCTCAAGGGTCTGACCGCGACGGCAGGTGCCCGCGCCGCGATCGAAGCGGCCGGCGGTTCGCTGGCTTGATTGGCGGGGTGACGAGTGGCTAACGCGCAGGCACTGGGCAAGACTGGCGCACGTTACGGCGATCTGAAGCGCCGTCTCGTGTTCCTGTTGCTCGCGCTGGTTGTCTACCGGCTGGGTACGCACATACCTGTTCCGGGCATCAACCCCGACGCGCTGGCGGACCTGTTCCGCCAGAACGAAGGCGGCATCCTGGGCTTGTTCAACATGTTCTCGGGCGGCGCCCTGTCGCGCTTCTCCATCTTCGCACTGGGGATCATGCCGTACATCTCGGCATCGATCATCATGCAGCTGGCGTCGGTCATCGTGCCCTCGCTGGAAGCGCTGAAGAAGGAAGGCGAGGCTGGCCGCCGCAAGATCACCCAGTACACGCGCTATGGCACGGTTGCCCTGGCGCTGGTGCAGGCAGTGGGTATCTCGGTGGCGCTCGAGTCGCAGCCGGGCCTGGTGATTGATCCTGGCATGCTGTTTCGCGTGACCACCATCGTGACGCTGGTGACCGGCACGATGTTCGTGATGTGGCTCGGTGAGCAGATCACGGAACGCGGCCTGGGCAATGGCATCTCGATCCTGATCTTCGCCGGTATCGTCGCGGGCTTGCCCACGGCGTTGGCGGGTCTGCTGGAACTGGTCAGTACTGATTCGATGTCCGTCGTGTCGGCACTGTTCATCGTGGCGCTGGTGGCGCTGGTGACGGCCTTCGTCGTGTTCGTCGAGCGCGGTCAGCGCAAGATCACGGTGAACTACGCCAAGCGCCAGGTGGGCAACAAGGTCTATGGCGGCCAAAGCTCGCACCTGCCGCTCAAGCTGAACATGGCCGGGGTGATTCCGCCGATCTTCGCATCGTCGATCATTCTGTTCCCTGCCACGATCACGAGCTGGTTCTCGAACAACGAGAGCATGCGTTGGCTGGGTGATCTGGCCGCCGCACTGGCACCGCGTCAGCCGCTGTACATCACGCTGTATTCCGCCGCGATCATCTTCTTCTGCTTCTTCTATACGGCCCTGGTGTTCAACAGCCGCGAAACCGCAGATAACCTGAAGAAGAGTGGTGCGTTCGTCCCTGGGATCCGTCCTGGCGACCAGACCGCGCGCTTCATCGACAAGATCCTGATGCGCCTGACCCTGGCTGGTGCGCTGTACATCACGCTGGTGTGCCTGCTGCCGGAATTCCTGGTGATGCGCTGGAATGTGCCGTTCTACTTCGGTGGTACGTCGCTGCTGATTATTGTGGTGGTCACCATGGATTTCATGGCGCAGGTTCAGGCCTACATGATGTCCCACCAATACGATTCCCTGCTCAAGAAGGCAAACTTCAAGGGCGGAAATCTGCCGATGCGGTAAGCGAAGAGAATGGCAAAGGACGACGTCATACAAATGCAGGGCGAGGTTCTCGAGAACCTTCCCAACGCGACTTTCCGCGTCAAGCTTGAGAATGGCCACGTAGTGCTGGGCCACATCTCCGGCAAGATGCGTATGCATTACATCCGGATCCTGCCGGGTGACAAGGTCACAGTGGAGCTCACGCCCTATGACCTGTCGCGAGCCAGGATCGTCTTCCGCTCCAAGTAATCGAGCGGTTTGCGGAAATAACAGGAGTCAACCATGAAAGTAATGGCATCGGTGAAGCGGATTTGCCGTAATTGCAAAGTCATCAAACGTCACGGCGTCGTGCGCATCATCTGCACCGACCCGCGTCACAAGCAGCGCCAGGGCTAACCCCGAGGGTTAGCGACTA
Organism: Orrella dioscoreae; assembly: GCF_900089455.2. NCBI lineage: Bacteria > Pseudomonadati > Pseudomonadota > Betaproteobacteria > Burkholderiales > Alcaligenaceae > Orrella > Orrella dioscoreae. The sequence continues at coordinate 64,645 of NZ_LT907988.1, read as the reverse complement.
GCGCAACGGATTTATTCAAGGAACAGTCATGGCCCGTATTGCTGGCATCAACATTCCGCCGCAACAGCACGCCGAGATCGGCTTGACCGCCATTTTCGGTATCGGTCGCACGCGCGCTCGCAAAATCTGCGAATCCGCTGGTGTGCCGCTGAACAAGAAAGTGAAGGATCTGACCGACGCAGAGCTCGAGCGCATTCGCGAACACGTCGGTGTGTTCACCGTCGAGGGCGATCTGCGCCGCGAAGTCCAGCTGTCGATCAAGCGCCTGATCGACCTGGGCAGCTACCGCGGAATGCGCCACAAGCGTGGCCTGCCGGTGCGCGGCCAGCGTACCCGCACGAACGCTCGTACCCGCAAGGGCCCGCGTCGCGCCGCTGCGTCTCTGAAGAAATAATCGAGGAACTAGAACATGGCGAAAGCTTCCAACAGCGGCGCCTCCCGCGTGCGCAAAAAGGTCAAGAAGAATGTGTCGGACGGCATCGCGCACGTTCACGCTTCCTTCAACAACACCATCATCACCATCACCGACCGCCAGGGCAACGCTCTGTCGTGGGCAACGTCGGGTGGCGCAGGCTTCAAGGGCTCGCGCAAATCCACCCCGTTCGCCGCGCAGGTTGCCGCGGAAACCGCTGGCCGCGTCGCGCTGGAATACGGCATCAAGACGCTGGAAGTGCGCATCAAGGGACCCGGCCCCGGCCGTGAGTCGTCCGTGCGCGCGCTGAATGCGCTGGGCATCAAGATCTCGAGCATCGCCGACATCACGCCCGTGCCGCATAACGGCTGCCGTCCGCCGAAGCGTCGTCGTATCTAAAGGGAACCGCAATGGCTCGTTATACTGGACCCAAATGCAAGCTCTCGCGCCGCGAGGGTACCGATCTGTTCCTGAAGAGCGCCCGCCGCTCGCTGGACTCCAAGTGCAAGCTGGATTCCAAGCCCGGCCAACACGGCCGCACTTCGGGTGCCCGCACTTCCGACTACGGCCTGCAGCTGCGCGAAAAGCAAAAGCTCAAGCGCATGTACGGCGTGCTGGAAAAGCAATTCCGCAAGTACTTCGCTGAAGCCGACCGTCGCCGTGGCAACACCGGCGAAACGCTGATCCAGCTGCTTGAATCGCGCCTGGACAACGTCGTCTACCGCATGGGCTTCGGCTCGACCCGCGCTGAAGCGCGCCAACTGGTGTCGCACCGCGCCATCGAAGTGAACGGCCGCTCGGCCAACATCGCTTCGCTGATCGTGAAGGCTGGCGACGTCGTGTCCATCCGTGAAAAGTCGAAGAGCCAGGCTCGCATCCGCGAATCGCTGGATCTGGCTTCCGGCCTGGGCATCCCTCAGTGGGTCGATGTCGACACCAGCAAGATGACCGGCACCTTCAAGCAGGCGCCCGATCGCGCTGACGTCGCTCGCGACATCAACGAATCGATGGTCGTCGAACTGTATTCGCGTTAATTCCGACGCGAGTTCGGCGCGAGTCGCAAGCCCGCTGCATGGTTTCATGCAGCGGGCTTTGCAGTCCCAGGGTGGTGCGTGTCGCGCCCCTTGTCTTCCATCAGCCTTATCGGTGTAACGAGCCGAGGGTATTGATAAAGGAATCACCATGTCCGTCCAAGGTTTTCTGAAGCCGCGTTCCATCGAAGTCGAACCGATGGGCACCCACCATGCCAAGATCGTCATGGAGCCCTTCGAGCGCGGCTACGGCCACACGCTGGGCAACGCCCTGCGCCGCATCCTGCTGTCGTCGATGACCGGCTATGCCCCCACCGAAGTGCAGATCACCGGTGTCGTGCATGAGTACTCGACCGTCCCGGGTGTCCGCGAAGACGTGGTCGACATCCTGCTGAACCTGAAGGGCGTGGTGTTCAAGCTCCACAACCGTGACGACGTGACCCTGGTCCTGCGCAAGACCGGCTCGGGCGCCGTGCTGGCCAGCGACATCGAACTGCCCCACGACGTCGAGATCATCAACCCGAACCACCCGATCGCCACGCTGACCGAATCCGGCAAGCTGGAAATGCAGATCAAGGTGGAGAAGGGCCGCGGCTACGTGCCCGGCAACGTGCGCGCGCTGACCGAAGACCGCAGCCACACCATCGGCCGCATCGTCCTGGACGCCTCGTTCAGCCCGATCCGCCGCGTGAGCTACGCCGTTGAAAGCGCCCGCGTGGAACAGCGTACCGACCTGGACAAGCTGGTGCTGGACATCGAAACCAACGGCGTGATCTCGCCCGAGGAAGCGGTTCGCCAGTCGGCCCGCATCCTGATGGACCAGATCTCGGTGTTCGCCGCCCTGGAAGGCGCTGGCGATTCGTACGAAGCGCCGGTCCGCGGTACGCCGCAGATCGACCCGGTTCTGCTGCGCCCGGTCGACGACCTGGAGCTGACGGTGCGTTCGGCCAACTGCCTGAAGGCCGAAAACATCTACTACATCGGCGACCTGATCCAGCGTACCGAAAACGAGCTGCTGAAGACCCCGAACCTGGGTCGCAAGTCGCTCAACGAAATCAAGGAAGTGCTGGCCGCACGCGGCCTGACCCTGGGCATGAAGCTGGAAAACTGGCCGCCTCTGGGTCTTGAGCGCCCCTAAGTCCCAAGGGGGGCAGTTTCGGTGCAGGCTAACTTCGCGCAAGCGAAGTTAAGGGGCGGAGCCCCGGCCGTAGCCAAAACTGGCCGCCTCTGGGTCTTGAGCGCCCCTAAGCTGTCTTGTTGGCTTGTCGTTCGTGGCGCAAGCGCCACGGATGACAGGCTCCCAAGGGGGAGACAAAGCAGGTAAGGCGCAGCGCCTCCGGGCCGGCACCGAAACCTTGCTACACTACCGGGCCGCAAAAACGCGGTCTGAACGACCCACCGGACCGCCGGCCTCCTGGCCGGATAGAAGAGCCGATAACCCGGCGACATCGTCGCCATATAGATTCGACTGAAAGGAAAACATCATGCGTCATCGCAATGGTTTGCGTAAGCTGAACCGCACCAGCAGCCACCGTCTCGCCATGTTCCGCAACATGGCCGTCGCCCTGCTGACCCACGAAGCCATCAAGACCACGCTGCCCAAGGCCAAGGAACTGCGCCGCATCGTCGAGCCGCTGATCACCCTGGGCAAGGAACCCACCCTGGCCAACAAGCGCCTGGCGTTCGCCCGCCTGCGTGACCGCGACGTGGTCGTGAAGCTGTTCGCCGAAATCGGCCCGCGCTACGCTGCCCGCAACGGCGGCTACACCCGTGTGCTGAAGATGGGCTTCCGCCAGGGCGACAACGCCCCCATGGCCTTCATGGAACTGGTTGACCGTCCGGAAGTCGACGCGGCCGAAGGCGAACAAGCCGAGTAAGCCTGACGCCAGCCCCGCGCAGCGCGCGTCGGCAGGCCGAGAAGAACCGGGACCCCAGGGTCCCGGTTTTTTTTCGTCCAGGCACAACGCCGGGGCAAGCCCGCGCATTCACCCAGGGATGGGGTGGCGCAAACCGGATGACCGGGCTGGGAAGGTTGCCGTCCGCCCTGCCGATACAATGCCCCTGGAAAGCCCCGCGCCTGCCGCGGCATCCTCTCCCGCCCACTCATTCCGGAGCCCCCATGTCGCGCGATGACGACGTCGTGCTGGTCATCAGCAATGCCCCCGATCTTTTGCTCGCCAAGCGCATCGCGCACGTGCTGGTCGAAGAGGGACTGGCGGCCTGCGTGAACCTTGGCGCGCCGGTGTTGTCCATCTACGGCTGGCAGGGAGAGGTCCAGGGCGACGCAGAGATCCCGATGTGGATCAAGACCACGGCAGGCCGGCGCGGCGCGCTGATGGAGGCGCTGGCGCGCCTGCACCCCTACGAGGTCCCCGAGATCCTGGTGCTGCCCGTCCTCGACGGCGCGGCGCCCTACCTGGATTGGGTGCGTGCGCAGACGCGCGGAAACGAGCCGTGAGAACAGCAAGCATGATGTGGATGATGCCCGGACGCGCGACGCGCGCCATGACCGACAGCTTCGCGCGGACCGCGCTGCTGCTGGCCTGCCTGGCGCTGGGCCTGGCCGCCCTGTTCGCCGCCCCGCGCGCGTCGGCCCAGGGGGCCATGAGCAATTTCACCGAGGCCGATTTCCTGCCGCCCGAGCAGGCATTCGGCTTCTCGGCCAGCATGGCCGATGCCGGCACGCTGCTGCTGCAATATCGCATCGCGCCGGGCTATTACATGTACCGCGAACGCTTCGGCTTCGAGTGGTCGCCGGCGCAGGCCGCCGCCGGCGATCCGGTGCTGCCCGCGGGGGAAGTGAAGTACGACCCGACCTTTGAGAAGGACATGGAGGTCTATCACGTGCCTGTGCTCGAGATCCGCGTGCCGGTGGCGCGGGCGGGCGATGCGCTGGCGCTGACGATCACCAGCCAGGGCTGTGCCGACGCGGGGCTGTGCTATCCGCCCGAACAGCACCTGGTGCGCCTGGCGGCCGATGGCGCGGGCGGCTATGCCGTGGCCCAGACCGGCCTGGCGCGCGACATGATGGCGGCGGAGGGTGCCGCCGCCACGACGCCCGCCAACGTCCCTGGCAGCGGCTGGAACGGCCTGCTGCAGGCCGGCGACGTGAGCCTGGCCGATGCGCTGGGCAGTTCGGGCTGGCTGGCCACGATGGGCGTCTTCTTCCTGCTGGGCATCCTGCTGGCCTTCACGCCTTGCGTGCTGCCCATGGTGCCCATCGTCTCGACGCTGGTGCTGGGCGGCCGGCAGGCGGCCGGCGCGGCGCCCTCGCGGTGGCGAGGACTGGGCCTGGCAGCGCTCTATGTGCTGGGCATGTCGGTGGTGTACACGCTGATGGGCGTGGCCGCGGGACTGTCCGGCGTCGGCCTGGCGGCCTGGCTGCAGACGCCCTGGGTGCTGGGCGTGTTCGCCACGTTGCTGGCCGTGCTGGCGCTGGCCATGTTCGACGTCTTCACCTTCCAGCTGCCGTCCGACCTGCAGACGCGCCTGTCGGCGCGCTTGGCGCGTATCCCGGGCGGCCGCGCCACCGGCGCCCTGCTGATGGGCGCGATCTCGGCGCTCATCGTGGGGCCCTGCGTGGCGGCGCCGCTGGCGGGCGCGCTGTTGTACCTCTCGCAGACCGGCGACGTGCTGACCGCCGCACTGGCGCTGTTCGCGCTGGCCTGGGGCATGGGGGTGCCGCTGCTGGCCGTGGGTGCGTCGGCGGGCACGCTGTTGCCGCGCACGGGGCCGTGGATGGAGAGCGTCAAGCGCCTGTTCGGCATGCTGCTGCTGGGCACCGCCTGGTGGATGCTGGCGCCGGTGCTGTCGGCCTGGGTGCAGATGCTGGGCTGGATGGGCCTGGCCGCCGCCGCGGCCGTGATGCTGGGCGCATTCGAGCCCTTGCCGCGCCCTTCGGGCGTGGGCAAGGTGTTCGCCAAGGCTCTGGGCCTGCTGCTGGCGCTGGCGGCCATCCTGCTGGGCGTGGGCCTGGCCAGTGGCGGGCGTGACCTGCTGCAGCCGCTGTCGCATTGGGAGAACCGTGGCGCCGCCGGCGTGGCGGCCGCAGGCGGCGCGCCCAACGTGAAGGAAGCCTTCGTGAAGGTGCGCTCCACCGCCGAACTGGATGCCGTGCTGGCGCGCAGCGACCGGCCCGTGATGCTCGATTTCTATGCCGACTGGTGCGTGTCCTGCAAGGAAATGGAGGCGTTCACGTTCACCGATCCCGAGGTTGCCGAGCGCATGTCGCGCATGATCCTGGTGCAGGCGGACGTGACGGCCAACAATGCCGATGACCGCGCGCTGCTCAAGCGCTTCCGGCTGTTCGGCCCGCCCGGGATCGTGTTCTTCGCGCCTGGCGGCAAACTGATCGACGATGCCCGCGTGGTGGGCTTCCAGAATGCGACGCGCTTTGCCGCGGTGCTGGAGCGGGTGGAAACCGGTAACTTGGTACAGTAAGGGGTCCCCGGGAAAAGGGGCCACGACAAGAAAGAGACCATGTCCGCCACCCCCGCAGCGCAGCCCGCAGTCCTTGCCGTCCCGGATCGCAATCGCATCATCCTGCTTCTCGCCCTGGCCGGCTTTGCCAGCGCCTGTGCCGCACGTGTCAGCGACCCGCTGCTGCCGCAACTGGCGCGAGACTTCTCCACCACCACGGGCCAGGCCGCGCAGGCCGTCACGCTGTTCGCGGTGGCCTACGGCATCTTCCAGTTCTTCTTCGGTCCGATGGGCGACCGCTATGGCAAGTACCGCACCATCACGGTCGCCACCTTGCTGTGCGCCATCGGCAACATCGCGGTACTGCTCTCGCCCACGCTCAACATGATGCTGGGTGCGCGCCTGATCACGGGCGCGGCGGCGGCGGGCATCATTCCGCTGTCGATGGCCTGGATCGGCGACAACGTGGAGTACGAAGCCCGGCAGGCCACGCTGGCGCGATTCATCACGGGCAACATCATCGGCATGGCGGGCGGCCAGTTCATCGGCGGGCTCTTTGCGGACACCCTGGGCTGGCGCTGGGCGTTCGGCTTCCTGGCCGTCTTGAACCTGGTGGTGGGCGCGCTGATGTGGACGCGCAAGGTGCCGGCGCCCGCGGCCACCAGCGGCCGCACCGAATTCCTGCGTCCCATGCGCGACGTGTTCTCGCAGGGCTGGGCGCGCGTGGTGCTGCTGACGGTGTTCCTGGAGGGCGCGCTGGTGTTCGGCGTGCTGGCCATGGTGCCTGCCTATGTGCAGACGCGCTTTGCACTGACGCCGACGGCAGCGGGCGCCATCGGCGGCATCTTCGCCCTGGGCGGCCTGGCCTATGTGGCCGTGGCGCGCCGCCTGGTGCAATCCTTGGGCGAGGCTGGCCTGGTCAGCGCCGGCGGCCTGGTGCTGGCGCTGGCGTGCGTGACCTATGCGGTGGGGCCGGTGTGGGCGTGGTCGCTGTTGGCAGGCGTGCTGTGCGGCTTCGGCTATTACCTGCTGCATGCCACGCTGCAGACCCAGGCGACGCAGATGGTGCCTGCGCGCCGCGGCACGGCCGTATCGCTGTTCGCGTGCTGCCTGTTCCTGGGACAGTCGGCGGGTGTGTCCGCCGCGGCGACCGTGGTGGATCGCATCGGCCCGGCCTGGCTCTTCTGGCCGGTGGCCGTGGCGGTGCCCCTGCTGGGCCTGGGGTTTGCGTGGGCCTTGCGGCGGCGCAAGCAGGCGTCAGGGACGGCGCAGGCCTGAAAAAGGCCTCGCGCGGCCAGGCCAGCGTCCGAGGCTGATCAGGACTTTCAGCCTCGGTGCCACGTCTGCCTAGCGCTGCGCGCGCAGCAGGCGGGCAGCGTCAGGGGCGAAGTAGGTCAGGATGCCGTCGGCGCCCGCGCGTTTGAAGCCCAGCAGCGATTCCATCATGACCTTGTCGTGGTCCAGCCAGCCGTTGGCGGCGGCGGCCTTGATCATGGCGTATTCGCCGCTCACCTGGTAAGCATAGGTCGGCACGCGGAAGGCGTCCTTCACGCGGCGCAGCACGTCCAGGTAGGGCATGCCGGGCTTGACCATGACCATGTCGGCGCCTTCGCGCAGGTCGGCGGCCACTTCGCGCAGCGCCTCGTCGATGTTGCCCGGATCCATCTGGTACACGAGCTTGTTGGACTTGCCCAGGTTGGCAGCCGACCCCACGGCGTCGCGGAAGGGGCCGTAGAACGCGCTGGCGTACTTGGCCGAATAGGCCATGATGCGCGTGTGCACGTGACCCTGGTCTTCCAGCACGGCGCGGATGGCGCCGATGCGGCCGTCCATCATGTCGCTGGGCGCCACGATGTCCACGCCCGCCTGGGCCTGCACCAGCGCCTGGCGCGAGAGCAGCTCGACGGTGTAGTCGTTGACCACGTAGCCGTTCTCGTCGATGTAGCCGTCCTGGCCGTGGCTGGTGTAGGGGTCCAGCGCCACGTCGGTCATGATGCCGAGTTCCGGATAGCGCGCCTTCAGCGCCGAGACCACGCGCGGGATGAGGCCGTCGGGGTTGGCGGCCTCGGTGCCCTCGGGGGTCTTCAGGCTGGGGTCGATGACCGGGAACAGCGCCAGGACGGGGATGCCGAGTTCCAGGCACGATTCCGCCACGGGCAACAGGGTGTCCAGCGAATGACGCACCACGCCGGGCATGGAGCCCACGGGCTGCTGCAGCTTCTGGCCTTCGGCGACGAAGACGGGATAGATCAGGTCGTCGACGGACAGGCTGTGCTCGCGCACCAGGCGGCGCGAGAAATCGTCGCGGCGGTTGCGGCGCGGGCGCGCATAGGGATAGTCGGCGGAGACGAGATGGGGCGTGGTGGTCATGGCACTACCTTGGGGGAGATCCAGTTGGCGATGATTTCGCCGGCCTCTTCGAGGCCGATGCGCTCGGTGGCCGAGAACGGCACGGTGAAGAGTGCGCCGATGTCGGCCAGGTCCTTGCGCACGGAAAAGATGGTGCGCATGCGCTGGCCATAGGGCAGCTTGTCGGCCTTGGTGAGCAGCGCCAGCACGGGGCGCTTGGTGGGCGTGATCCAGTCGACCAGGCGGCGGTCGAGGTCGGTCACGCCGCGGCGGATGTCGATGAGCAGCACCACGCCGACCAGCGCTTCGCGCTGGCGCAGGTAACCGCCCAGCACGTCGGCCCACTCCTCGCGCGCCTGCTTGGCGACCGCGGCATAACCGTAGCCGGGCAGGTCGACGAGGTAGCCCAGCCTGGCTTCCGGGTCATCCAGGTTGAGCGGATCGGGCAGGCCGAACAGGTTGATGAGGCGCGTGCGCCCCGGCGTCTTGCTGGAGAACGCCAGGCGACGCTGGTTGGTCAGCACGTTGATGGCTGAGGATTTGCCCGAATTCGAGCGCCCGACGAAACAGACTTCGGGTACGCTGGACGGCGGCAGTTGATCCAGCCGGGCGGCCGAGACGGTGAAGGAAGCGCGATGGAGGAGGGACACGGGCAAAACCACTGGGGTTGGCAATCAAGCCCTATTGTATAATCGAGTGTTTGCATCTGCGGCCAAGGGGGCAGTTCATGGGGGCCGATCAGATGCGCATGCCGGTGCTGGACGTTGCAGCGTCGGCGTTTTTCGCAAGCCGGTAACAGGGTTTCCGGGTGTGAAAGGCGCGGGCGTGGCAAGGCATCGGTAAGAGAAGCAGACCAAAAAGCGCGGGTTCGACCTGGACCTGCCGCAGGCTGCCGAACCCTCGGGCCGGTGGCGCGGCATGGCGGTCCTGGACGAACCTATAAACGGCGCGGTCACACCGCGCCATGATCGAAGTCCGATCGTCGAGGTTCTCCATGAAGCGTGTGTTGTCCCAGGTCCTGGTCGCCAGCGGGTTGTTGCTGAGCGCAGCCGTCTCGACCTGTCTTGCCGCGGAGGCCAGCGGCCCCGCAAAACCCGATCAAGCCAAGGGCAGCACCCTGTACGAACAGGGCGACGCGGCGCGCGGCATCGTCGCCTGTGCGTCCTGTCACGGCGCGGCGGGCAACAGCACGCTGCCGATGAATCCCAACCTGGCCGCGCAATCCCACGAATACCTGCTGAAGCAACTGCACGACTTCAAGGTCAAGGAAGGCGCCGAGCACGCGGCGCGCCGCGGCCCCGAAGGCGCGCCCTCCGCCATGAGCGCCATGGTCGGTCCGCTGACCGAGGAAGACATGCGCAACGTGGCCTACTTCCTGTCGCTGCAGAAGCTCGAGCAGCCCGCCACCGCCGGCCAGGAATCGCTGGTCGAGCGCGGCCAGCAGATCTGGCGCGGCGGCATCGCCGACCAGAAGGTCCCGGCCTGCGCGGCCTGCCACGGCGCCACGGGCGCGGGCATCCCCGGCCAGTATCCGCGTCTTTCCGGCCAGTTCCCCGCCTACATCGCCGAGCAGCTCAAGCTGTTCCGCAGCGGTGACCGCGCCAACAATCCCGCCATGCACGATGTGGCCAAGCGCATGACCGACGACGACATCAAGGCAGTGTCGGACTACGCTGCCGGCCTGCGCTGAACGACGCAGCCGCACTTGCGCGGGCTTGATCCCGCGCAAGCCTTGTGCGGGCGGGCAGGAACAATATACGGGCCTGCCCTGTCCATGCTGGGCGGATAGCCATGGGGCCGTCCGACCACGACTTGCCGGGGCTTTGCCCCCGCGCACGGTCTGGCGGCAAATGCTTACCGATTTCTCATGACTGATTCGCCTTCCTCGCCAGCCGCCCGCAGTCAAAGCCTGGGCGCCGACATGTCAGAACTGCTGGGCTCGATGCGCTTCGCGGTCAGCCTGCTGATGTTCATCTGCGTGGCGAGCATCATCGGCACCGTGTTGCCGCAGAACCGGCCGCTCAGCAATTACATCGACCAGTTCGGCCCCTTCTGGGTCGAGTTCTTCGACAAGTTCTCCATCTGGAACGTCTACAACAGCTGGTGGTTCCTGGTCATCATGGGCTTCCTGGTGATCTCGACCTCGCTGTGCGTTCTGCGCAACACGCCCAAGATGCTGGACGACATGCGCTCGTTCCGCGAGCACGTGCGCGCCTCCAGCCTGCGGGCCTTCCGCCATCGGGTGGAGATCGACAGCGACGCGTCCGCCCCGGCCCTGACGGACAAGGTGCGTGACCTGCTGGCCCGGCAAGGCTATGCCGTGCGCACGCGCCAGGACGGCGATTCGGTCATGCTGGCGGCCAAGCGCGGCAGCAGCAACCGGCTGGGCTACATCTTCGCGCACGTGTCGATCGTGGCCATCTGCGTGGGCGGGTTGCTCGACAGCGAATTGCCGGTGCGCATGCAGGTCTGGCTGAACGGCAAGGTGCCCGTCACCGAAGACATGCGCATTGCCGACGTGCCCGCCACGGGCCGCCTGTCGGTCGACAACCCGAGCTTCCGCGCCAACCTGCTGCTGCCCGAGGGCGGGCGCAGCGGCAGCGCCGTGGTGAACGTGGGCCAGGGGTCGCTGGTGCAGCCGCTGCCCTTCAACCTGACGCTGAAGAAGTTCATCGTCGACTATTACTCCACCGGCATGCCCAGCCGCTTCGCCAGCGAAGTGACCGTGCAGGACCCGGACAACGGCCACACCTTCGATGCCACCATCGAGGTCAACGAGCCGTTGCGCTACAAGGGCGTCACCGTCTACCAGTCCAGCTTCGACGATGGCGGCAGCCGCGTGTCGCTGGCGGGCCGTCCGCTCTCGGGCGACAAGGATTTCCGCTTCACGGTGGATGGCGTGGTGGGGCGCGACACCCAGCTGGCCCGGCCGGGCGAGGCGCCCCTGCAGGTACAGCTGACGGGCCTGCGTACCATCAACGTCGAGGACATGCGTACCGGCGAGCCGCAGCCGCGCGAGCTGGTCGAGCACGTCGCCGCCGTCACCGGCAGCGCCGCGGGCAAGGCGAACGAGCACCTGCGCAATGTCGGTCCCAGCGTGGAGTACCGCCTGATCGACGGCAGCGGCCAGGCCCAGGAGTTCCACAGCTACATGCTGCCCATCACCCTGGACGGCATTCCGGTCTTCATGACGGGCGTGCGCCCGAACCCTTCCGAGAACTATCGCTACCTGCGCATTCCCGCCGACGAGAAGGGCAGCCTGGATGCGTTCATGGCGCTGCGCGCGGCCATGTCCGATCCCGTGAAGCGCCGCGAAGCCGCCCGCCGCTTTGCCGTGCGCAGCGGCGCGGGCACGGGCGATCTGCAGGGCGTGCAGGAGTCCGCCGAGCGGGCCATGGCCACGCTGGCCGACAGCGGGCTGGCCGGCGTGTCGCGTTTCCTGGAAGACAACGTGCCCAAGGATGAATTGCCGCGCGCGGCAGGCATCATCATGCGGTTGTTGAACGCCACGCTGTTCGAGCTGCACGGATTGACGCGCGAAGAGGCCGGCCTGGCGCCGCTGCCCACCGAAGGCGCTGCGGCCAGCGCCGCGCAGGACTGGACCTTCGTTGCCCTGAATGCGCTGTCGGACCTGGCCCTGTATCCCTCGCCGGTGTATTTCTCGCTGTCCGACTTCGATCACGTCCAGGCCAGCGTCTTCCAGGTCAGCCGCACGCCCGGCAAGACCACCGTTTACCTGGGCTGCCTGCTGCTGACGCTGGGCATCTTCGCCATGTTCTACGTGCGTGACCGCCGCATCTGGGTCTGGATCACGCCCTCGCCGGACGGCGCCCGCGCCATGGCGGCCATGACCTCGCAAAAGCGTACACTCGATTTCAACCGGGAATTCGACCGGTTCCGCCAGACCATGGAAGGCCTGGCCAGCAGACGGAAACGTCCGGAGTCCTTTTCATGAGCGATACCGCCTCCTCCCTGTCCGCGTCGTCCTGGGACGAAGCCATGTCCGACACCGGCGACCACCGCGTGCGCCGTGGCCGTGGAGATTGGACTGACATCGTGTTCTTCCTGCTGCTGGCTGCTGGCGCGGTGTTCGCGCTGGAACGCTATCCGCAGGCCATGGATGGCTACGAGAAGATCATCCTCTGTGGCACCGTGCCCGCCCTGGTGTGGCTGGGCTGGCTGTGGCGTCCGCTGCGAACGCTGATGGTCGCCTGTGGCCTGGCGGCCGGCGCGGCCCTGGCGCTGTACGGCGGCGACCTGGCCCGGGCCGACGACGTCTTCTGGCTGAAGTACTTCTTCTCGTCCCAGTCCGCCATCATGTGGATGTGCGCGCTGTTCATGATCGCCATGGTCTGCTACTGGATCGGCTTCGTCAGCGCGACGGCCGCCTGGCTGGGCACGGCCCTGAGCTGGGGCGCGGTCTTCGCCGGCACGACCGGCCTGCTGGTGCGCTGGCGTGAGGGCCACCTGATGGGGCCGGACCTGGGCCACATCCCGGTCAGCAACCTGTACGAAGTCTTCGTGCTGTTCGCGCTGATCACGGCGCTCTTCTACCTGTATTACGAACGCCGCTATGCCACGCGCGCGCTGGGCGGCTTCGTGCTGCTGGTCATCAACTCGGCCGTGGTGTTCCTGCTCTGGTATTCGCTGACGCGCGACGCCTACCAGATCCAGCCCCTGGTGCCCGCCCTGAAAAGCTGGTGGATGAAGCTGCACGTGCCCGCCAATTTCATCGGCTATGGCACCTTCTCGCTGGCGGCGATGGTGGGTTTCGCCTACCTGGTGAAGGAACACGGCCAGACGCGCTCGTGGCTCAAGCTGACGCCGCTCTTCATCATGGGCGTGCTGCTGATGGCCGAGCCCATGGTCTTCCGCACCGATGGGCTGTCTGCCACCTGGATGTTCTATTTCGGCGGCGGCGCCGTGGTTGTGGGCGCCATCCTGCTGGCGCGCGGGCCGATCTCGCGCCGGCTGCCCTCGCTGGAGGTGCTGGACGACATCATGTATCGCGCCATTGCCGTGGGCTTCGCGTTCTTCACCGTGGCCACCATCCTGGGCGCGCTGTGGGCGGCCGATGCCTGGGGGGCCTACTGGCAGTGGGACCCCAAGGAAACCTGGGCGCTCATCGTCTGGCTGAACTATGCGGCGTGGCTGCACATGCGCCTGATGAAGGGCCTGCGCGGCACGCTGGCGTCCTACTGGGCGCTGGTGGGCCTGCTCATCACGGGCTTCGCCTTCCTGGGCGTGAACATGTTCCTGTCGGGCTTGCACTCCTACGGCGAACTGTAGCGGCCGACCTGCCGGGGGCGAGGCGGCCGTTCGCGCAGCGCATGCCAGCTGTCTCCGTTCGAAATGCCCCATTAATAATACATAAATAGCAAGAAAGCACTGTTAATGGAGCATGCCAATGGTGCTCGTCGTGAGCGCTTACGCTAACATGCACCATAAATAGATCGCTATAGGGATCTATGTCTTGTTAATGAAACAGGAAGGTGTCCATGGCGAAGCCCGCCACCCGTAGCTATTCCCACTACAGCCGGGAGGCTGCGCGTCTACTCGGGTTGGCGATCCGTGTTGCGCGGATTGAACGTGGAATGACCGCAGAAGATCTGGCAGAGCGAGCAGGCGTGTCGCGCGGGCTGGTTCGCCGCGCCGAGGAGGGGGACATGGGGTGTTCGCTGGGCGCTGTTTTCGAGCTTGCCGCCATTGTGGGCGTGCCGCTGTTCACGCCCGACCCGAGCATGATGACGATGCAGGCCGCCAGCCTGGAGAGAACGCTCACCTTGCTGCCGCGTGCGGTCCATCCTTCAAGGAAGGCAGTCAAGGATGAATTCTAGGAACGCCGCGCAGGAGGCTTACGTGTGGGTCTGGCTGCCGGGTGCAACGGCACCCGTGGTGGCAGGCCTGCTGAGCCGAAACGGGGAGCGGTATGGTTTCAACTATGGTCGCAGCTATTTGGCGCGGAACGATGCCATTCCGATTTACGAGCCGGAGTTGCCGCTGGTGCGTGGCGCCATTCCGCCCCAGCCCGGCCTACGCCTGGCGAGCGCGCTGAGAGACGCCGCTCCTGACGCATGGGGACGAAGGGTCATTCTGAACCGACTGCTTGGTGTCAAAGGCAAGAATGCGGATGTCACCGTGCTGGATGAGCTGACCTATCTGCTCGAATCCGGCTCCGACAGGATAGGTGGCCTCGATTTTCAGGCATCCCCGACGGAGTACGTGCCGAGGGCTGCACAGCCGGCCACGCTTGAGTCCCTGATGGAGGCAGCCACGATGGTCGAACGCGGCGTGCCGTTGGCACCCGAGTTGGGTCAAGCGCTGTTTCACGGCAGTTCACTGGGCGGTGCCAGGCCGAAAGCGATGATTGAGGCCAATGACGCGAAGTTCATCGCGAAGTTTTCCTCGTCGACCGATATGTACAACGTTGTGAAAGCCGAATATGTCGCCATGCGATTGGCGGCGGAGGCCGGATTGCACGTGGCGCCGGTGCAATGGCGTCACACTGCGGGCAAGGACGTTCTGCTCATCAAACGTTTCGATCGCACGAAAACCGGGCAGGGGTGGCAACGCCGGCTGATGGTGTCGGCGCTGACATTGTTCGGTCTCGATGAAATGATGGCGCGGTACGCAAGCTATGAAGACCTGACGGACATCATCCGTCAACGCTTCGAACAGCCCATACCGACGCTACGGGAACTGTACGGGCGCCTGGTTTTCAACGTCATTTGCGGCAACACCGACGATCATGCGCGTAACCACGCCGCGTTCTGGGATGGCAAGATGCTGAGTCTGACACCCGCCTACGATATTTGCCCGCAGCATCGGGCTGGTAACGAAGCCACGCAAGCAATGCTGATCGTCGGCGAGAACAGGATGAGCCGTCTCGCTGTTTGCCTGGAGGCTGCGCCAAAATTCCGGCTTGACGAGGCCGAAGCGATGTTGATCATCACGCAGCAGGTTGAGACAGTACGCGACCGGTGGACCGGAGTTTGCGACGAGGCCGAGCTGAGCGAGATCGACCGCAAGTTGTTCTGGGGGCGGATGTTCTGCAACCCCTTTATCTTTGAAGAGGCGCCATCAGCCCTTTCGCGGTTGGGATGAACACTGCGGTGGGAGGGGCAGGGCCGGCTGGCGCGCGCTGCTCAGCCGGCCCTCGCTGTCAGACCAGATGCTCCGCCAGGAAGGTCTGCGAACGCTGCTCGGCCTTGGCGGCCGCATCGGCGTCGAAGTGTTCGCCCTTGGGGCGCGCGAAGGCGTGGTCCACGCCGTCGTAGATGAAGGGCGTGAACTGGGGGTGCGCCGTGGCCAGGTCCATGACCAGGTCGCGCACGTCATGCGTCTGGAAGCGGTCTTCGCCCGCGATGTGCAGCAGCGTGGGCGCGGTGTCGATGGGGGCGTCGTTCAGCAGACTGTCCAGCCCGACACCGTAGTAGCTGACGGCGCACTTCACCGGGATCTCGAAGGCGGCGCGCACGGCCAGCATGCCGCCCATGCAGTAGCCGACGAGGGCGATCTTCTCGTGGCCGGATTCCTGCGCCAGCCAGGCGCGGGCGGCTTCGAGGTCGGCCAGGGTTTCCTCGGTCTTCATGGCTTGCATCATGCCGTAGCCGCGTTCGAACTCGGCCTTGACGGTCGGATCGAGCTCGACATCGGGGGCCTGGCGCCAGAAGAGATCGGGCACCACGACGTTGTAGCCTTTGGCGGCCCAGGTGTCGGCCAGCTCGCGCATGGCTGCGTTGATGCCGAAGATTTCCTGGATGAGGACGATGCCGCGCGCCGAGGACGAGGGGCCCTTGGCGTAATAGGCGTTGAACGGCTTGCCTTCCTTGCTGGTGAGCGTGACGGTGGTCATGGGACTCCTTCGCGGACGGTTGTCAGGGCAGGGTGGATTCGCCAGCGGTCAGGCTGGCCAGGGTGTCGCGCGTGCGCACGACATGCCAGTTCGCGCCATCGACCATGACTTCGGCGGGCCGGGGGCGGCTGTTGTAGGTGCTGGCCATGACGAAGCCGTAGGCGCCGGCGGACTCCACCGCCAGCAGGTCGCCTTCGCGCAGGGCCAGGGTGCGTTCGCGCGCAAGCCAGTCGGCGCTTTCGCAGACCGGGCCCACCACGTCATAAGACAGGGCCTCGCCGCTGCGCGGCGTGACGGCCAGGACGCCATGCCAGGCTTCGTATAGCGCGGGGCGCATGAGATCGTTCATGGCGGCGTCGACGATGGCGAAATTGCGCGCATCGGTGTGCTTCAGATATTCCACGCGGGTCAGCAGGATGCCGGCGTTGCCCACCAAGGAGCGGCCCGGCTCCATGACCAGTTGCACCGGCGGCAGGCCGCTGGCGTCCAGGCGCGCGAAGACCTTGTCGAGCAGCGCGCGCGGGGCGAGCGGCGTTTCGTCGTCATAGCGGATGCCGAGGCCGCCGCCGATGTCCAGGTGCGCGATGGAGATGTCGAGGTCGGCCAGCGCGCGCAGCAGGTCGAGCAGCTTGTCGAGCGCGTCGAGATAGGGCGCGGTGTCGGTGATCTGCGAGCCGATGTGGCAGTCCACGCCGACCACGCGCACGCCGGGCAGGCTGGCCGCGACGCGGTAGGCCTCCAGCGCGGTATCGATGGCGATGCCGAACTTGTTTTCCTTCAGGCCCGTGGAGATGTAGGGGTGGGTCTGGGCGTCGACGTCGGGGTTCACGCGCAGCGAGACGGGCGCGGTCACGCCCAGGCGGCTGGCGACCTGGGAAAGGCGGCGCAGCTCGGGCAGCGATTCGACGTTGAAGCACTTCACGCCGGCGCGCAGCGCGGCTTCCATTTCCCAGACCTGCTTGCCCACGCCCGAGAAGACGACCTTGCCGGGATCGCCGCCGGCGGCGACGACACGTTGCAGCTCACCGCCCGAGACGATGTCGAAGCCCGCGCCGGCGCGGGCGAATTCCTTCAGCACGGCCAGGTTGGCGTTGGCCTTCATGCCATAGCAGACCAGCACGTCGCGCTCGCCGATGGCGTCGCGGTAGGCCTTGAAGTTGGCATGCAGGGCCGCGCGCGAGTAGACGTAGAGCGGCGTGCCCAGCTGCTTGCACAGCGCGGGCAGGGCCACGTCCTCGGCGTGCAGTACGCCGTTCACGAAGTGGAAATGGGGTTGCCCGGCGGGTTGGCGGGCGGGATCGGCGAAATGTGCGGTCATTGGGCGCGGGAGGGCGTCGTCGTGGAAGGTTGGCGCGTCTGTGACTCGGCCGGGCGCGTGTCGGTTCCGCGCGCCTGGTCCTGAGCGGGCGCCTGGGTCTGGGCCTCCTGGGCCTGGTTCTGGGGCGCGGGCTTGGCGGGGGCCATGTAGAGCGGGCCCTTGTAGCCGCAGGCCGCGAGCGCGCCGATCGCCAGCAGCGTCGCTACAATGCGGGAAAACTGGCGGTGTTGGGCCGGTGCGTACACAGTAAAGCTCCGATAGACGTGCGGTGTGTGAATTATGAACGAAACAGAATTTCTTGCCCTGGCTGCGGGCGTCCTGGACCGGCTGGAAAGCCAGGCCGATGACTGGTTTTCCGTCAATGACGTCGATGTCGACGCCAATCGGAGCGGCAACGTCCTGACGCTGGCCTTCGACTCGGGCGTGCAGGTCATCGTCAACAGCCAGGCGCCCATGCAGGAGTTGTGGGTGGCGGCGCCCAGCGGCGGTTTCCACTATCGCCACGACGGCCAGGTCTGGCACGACACCCGTGGCGGCCCGCCCCTGCACGAAGCGCTGTCGCAGATCGTCAGCGCGGCGGCGGGCCAGCCGCTGACCGTCACGGTCTGACGCGCCAGTCTGCGCGCCGCATGTGACAGCGGCGTGCCAACCGGCGCGGACCTCGCGCCGGCCGCCGGCATGCGCGGCCCGTATCAGCGTTCCCTCGGGGGCGCGTCCGCCTCCTTCGGGTCGCCGTCCTCGTCCACCACGGTGTCCAACTCGTTGCCCAGCACCTCGTCCGAGGCGCCGGCGGGTTCCGGCGCGAGCTGGCGCGGGGTGTGGCCGGGGGCCGGCGCGTGGCCGACCTCCGCCGCCGCCGCGCCGGCCGACAGGGGCCGCACGCGGCGCAGGGGCAGGGCGGGGGCATTGCCGTCCTTGTCCTGCCCGAAATACACCACGGTGTGCGGGTACGGCAGCTCGATGCCGGCGGCGTTGAAGTGCTTCTTCACCAGGCGGTTGTAGCCGCGCTGGACCGCCCACTGCATGCCGGGCGAGGTCTTGATGAGGATCCGGATGGTGACGCCGCGCTCGCTCAGCGAGGTGACGCCCGCCACGGTCATGTCCTCCAGCAGTTCCGGCGACAGCACCTCGTCCTGCTGCAGTTCGGCATAGGCCGCCTTCAGGTGCTCGATCGCCTCGTCCACGTTCTCGCGGTGCGCGATGGTGTATTCGCCCACGTGGTACGAGAAGTCGCGCATGTGGTTGACCACGGTGTCTACCGACGAGAACGGGATCAGGTGGTAGCCGCCGTCCAGCGTGCGGATGCCCACTGACCGGATGGTCAGCTTCTCGACCGTGCCGAAGACGCCCGCGGCCTCGACCACGTCGTTCTGGTTCATGCCGTTTTCCAGCTGGATGAAGATGCCGGTGATGATGTCCTGCACCAGCTTCTGCGCGCCGAAGCCGATGGCCAGGCCGACCACGCCGGCGCCGGCGATCAGCGGGCCGATATCGATGCCGATCTGCGACAGCAGCACCAGGGCCGTCATGGTGACGATCACGATGAGCGCGGCATTCCTGAACAGCGACAGCAGCGTCTTCTCGCGCGCGCTGGGGCCGCCGGGGCCCGCGGCCATGTTCAGGCGATGCTCGATGATGCTGGCGATCACGGTCCAGGCCAGCGCGGCGATGAAGAGGATGATGCCCAGGCGCACCACCATGAAGATGGCCGCGCTGCCGCTGGCGGACATCAGCCAGGCGCTCAGGTCGAAGGCGTTCCAGGCGTCCAGCACGACCAGCGCCACGCCCAGCAGGATGAGCAGGCGCAGGCCTTTCAGGGCAGCCGGCACATAGGCGTTCAAGCGGGCTTCCAGCATGGGCAGGCGGCTGCGCCAGTGGTCGCTCAGGCGGATGCGGCGCGCCAGCGCCGAGGTCAGGATGGCCGACAGCAGCAGGCCCAGGCCCACGGCGATGACGGTCTGCGCCGTGGCGCGCGCCATGAAGGGCAGCGCCTGGTCGGGCGCCAGTTGGCTGGCGCCCAGCAGGATGGTGAAGTAGGCGATGGCCAGCAGGTGCCAGACACGCGCCAGCATGCGCAGCAGCGTGCCGAAGAATGCCGACGCGGTGTCGGCGCGGCGGTTCAGGCGATCGCGCAGCAGCTGGCGGTTGGTCCAGATGACACGCAGGGCGTAGATGTAGACGCCCAGCATGATGAAGAGGCCCAGCATCTGGCCGACGGCCGGCGAGAACATGGCCTTGACCAGCGGCACGGCGATCAGGATGCCGTAGCCCGTGAGGGTGACGAGGCGCGCCAGCCAGCTGTTCCAGAACACCGCCACCTCATCGGACATGGCCAGCAGGCGCAGGTGGGGATAGCGGGTGGCGAAGACCACGCGAACCAGGGCCTTGGCGATTTCCACCGCCAGGAAGGTGTTCACGAACAGCGCCTCCAGCCGGCCGATGGTGCCGGTGTCGCCCGCGATGAACACGCCCGCGCCATAGCCCGCCATGGCGGCCAGGGCGATGACGGCGATGTCGATGAGCAGGGCGCCGACGACGGCGAGGGTGCTGCGGTAAAGCGACTGCGGCGTCAGGCCGGGGCGCGGCGCACCGGGCGGGATTGCCTGCGGCGCGGGTGCGGGGGTGTGATGCGCCAGCCAGCGGTCGATGCGGGCATAGGCCTGCGACGCGATGAGGCGGAAGAGGGCCCAGGCCAACAGGGTGGCGGCGACCACGATGGCGAAGTCGATCAGGATGCCGCGCCACACTTCCACCGTCATGCCGCGCAGGCCTTCGCCCGTGCCCAGCGAGCGGAACGTGGCGGCGGCCTCGCCCAGGTCCTGGCTGAGGTCGGCGAAGAAATGCTGCACGCCTTCCGCCAACTGGCGCGAGACGCCGGGGGTGGCGTCGACGGCGGCGGCCTCGACGTCCGTGGCGGGCGCCTTTGGGTCGGCGGCGGTTTGCGCGGCTTCGGATTGTTGGCGCAGCTGCTGGATGAGCGCGTTGCGCGAGGCCTCGTTCTCCAGCAGGTCGGCCAGTTGGGCAGGGGACGCGGCCTGGTTGGCTGCCGGTTCGGGAGCAGGGGCTTGCGCGAAAGCAGGGGACAGACTGAGTAGCCAGAGCAGGAGGCCCATCGCCAGGAGGGTGCTTGGACCGTGCAGCCAGGCCGGCGCGCGGCCGGGGGGTGCGAGGGTTGGGGCGTGTCGGGCGTTCACTGCTTGCCTCCTGCGTGATGGTGTGCGGATGTCCGGGCCTGCCGAGTGTCCTGTGGGAAATGGGGTGCGTGGCGCGGGGCGCACGCGGGCGGCGCGGGCCCGGGGGCCTTCGCGCCGGTCTGGCGGCGGCTACCCGCGTGGGCGCCGCGCCAAAAAACCGGGGCCTGATCACAGGCCCCGGGAAACATCATAGTAGACGAGCCTTTCGGCCGGATTTCGAGACAAGTCCTGCGCATTTGCGCCATAAGGTAACGGGCGCGTGCGCCGGTGGGTTTATGTTGCACAATCCGGCTGTCTCGATTTTGGGAGCGCCCAGGGGCGCTCCGGAAGGTGGCGTATGCGCCCTGCAGTGTCCCGTTCGATGTCCAGCGCGGTCTCCCGCCCCGGTTCGGTCTTTCATTGGCTGGCCGTCTTGCTGCTGGTGCTGACCTGTGCGTTCAGCACGTCGCTGGCCCATGCCCAGCCTGCCGACGAGGCGCCCAGTGTCGACCTGGACGCGGCGCGCCAGCAGATCGACAAGGTGCAGAACGCGCTCGACAAGGACGAGCTTCCCGACGACGCGACGCTGCTGTCCCTGCGTGAGCAGGCGCTGAAGATCCAGTCCGGGGCGCAGGCCACCGCCGAAAGCCTGGGGCCGCAACTGGCCAGCGTGGCCGCCCGCCTGGACGAGCTGGGGGCGGCGCCCGAAGGCAAGGAGGCGCCCGATGTCGCGGCGCAGCGGGCACAGCTGGAAAAAAACCACAGCACGTTGGACGGCCAGGTCAAGCTGGCGCGGCTGCTGGCCGTGGAAAGCGGGCAGACGGCCGAAAGGATTTCCACCCTGCGCCGCTCGCAATTCCAGGCAAGCCTGGGTGAACGGCGGCCTTCCATCCTGGGCGGCAGGTTCTGGGATGAGTTCGCCGATGGCTGGCCGCGCGACCATGAGCGCCTGACGGCGTTCGGCGCGGAACTGTGGGAGGGCGCGCGCGCCGTGCCGCTGGCCGTGGTGGCGGGGCTGCTGGCCATCGCCGCCGTCCTGGTCGGCGCCAGGCTGCGTTTCGGCTCGCTGCTGTTCCAGCTGACCGCCAGCCGTGTTCCGCCGGGCCGCTTGCGGCGGTCGTTCGCCGCCCTCGCGCAGGTGCTGCAGTCGGTGCTCATGCCCGCGCTGCTGACATGGCTGGCGCTGATCGCGTTGAGCTGGTCGGGCGACCTCTCGGGCGAAACCGAACAGTTGCTGGCACGCATCGTGGCCATGGCCGCATTCGGCGGTTTCGTGTCGGGGCTGGCCTATGCCCTGCTGTCTCCCTACAAGACCTCGTGGCGGCTCCTGCCCCTGCCGGACGACGTCGCCATGGGCCTGCGCCGCTATCCGCCGATGCTGGGCGCAGCCGTGGTGCTGGTGTGGCTGGTCGAGCAGGTGGCCGCGCGCGTGAACGTGACGCTCAGCGCCACCATCGCCGCCAACGCCGTGGCCGTGCTGGTGCTGGCCGGCACGATGGGCTGGGCGCTGCATCGCGCGGAGCGCCTGCGCCGCGCCATTCCGCCGCCGGAAGGCGATGGCGGTCCGCCCCTGCGTCCGCTCTGGCTGGTGACGATCGTCAACCTGTGCTGGATCGCGCTGGCGACCGGCGTGATCTCCATCGCGGTGGGCTACGTGGCCTTCGGCGGTTTCGTCGTGAAGCAGCTGACCTGGGCGCTGGTGGTGCTGTGCACCGCATACCTGCTGGCCGTGCTGGTCGAGGATGCGTTCACCACGCTGCTGGCCTCGCCGCCTGCCGAGGCCGGCGGCGAGGGCAAGTCCGACGCCGACGCGCCGCGTGGCCGCGACCAGCTGGCCGTGCTGCTGTCGGGCGTGTGCCGCGTGACCATCGTGATGTTCGCGCTGGTGCTGTTGCTGGCGCCTTTCGGCGAAGGCCCGCTGGAGCTGGCCCATCGCATGGGCAGCCTGCCGCAGGGCATCACCATCGGCGAGATCCAGCTGCGCCCCGGCGCCGTGCTGCAAGGCGTGATGGTGCTGGTCATCGCGCTGGTCAGCGTGCGCCTGGTCAAGCATTGGCTGGAAGACCGCTATCTGCCCACGACCGCGCTCGATCCGGGCATGCGTATTTCGGCCTCGACCTTGTTCGGCTATGCCGGCGTCGTGGTGGCGGTGGCCCTGGGCATGTCGGCCCTGGGCGTGGGCCTGGAGCGCGTGGCCTGGGTGGCCAGCGCGCTGTCGGTGGGTATCGGTTTCGGCTTGCAGGCGGTGGTGCAGAACTTCGTGTCGGGCCTCATCCTGCTGGCCGAGCGGCCGGTGAAGGTGGGCGACTGGGTGGCCCTGGGCGGCGTCGAGGGCGACATCCAGCGCATCAATGTGCGCGCCACCGAGATCCGCATGGCGGACCGTTCCACCCTGATCGTGCCGAACTCCGAATTCATCACCAAGACCGTGCGCAACGTCACGCACTCCAACCCGCAGGGCGTGGTCAGCATCAAGCTGCCGGTGCCGCTGCCGGTGGATGCCGAGCAGGTGCGCAGCCTGATGCTGGCGGCCTTGCAGGCCAACGAAAGCGTGGCGCAGTCGCCCGCGCCCAGCGTCAGCCTGGAGGGGGTCGACAGCGCGGGCAACCTGCTGTTCAGCGGCACCTGCTATGTGAACTCGCCGCGCCTGTCGTACGCCACGCGCAGCGCGATCCTCTTCGATGTGCTGAAGCGCATGGACGAGGCGGGCATCTCGCTGGCGAAGTCGTCCACCACCACGCTGGTGATGGGCGGCCAGAACGGGGCCGATGACGCGGGCGACGGCGGCGCGCCGCTGCCGCCCTTGCCGCGAGGCTGAATGCCGCCGGGGCGCCGCGAGCGTCCCGGGCCTGGCGGTGTTGCCAGCAAGACACTACGTGCGTCTTGGCTGCCGCGCCACGGCGGCGCAAACCCTGCTCACTGTTGCCTGACGGTCATCCTGCTGGATGGCTGGGGACGGACGTCTCCATAACCAAATGGAAAATCAGCATTTCCCGGCGCGCGCGCGCTTCGGTGTAATGCCTGGACGCCTCGTGGGAATGCGCAGTCCCTGACTGTTCCCCACGCAACACCGGCGGCGGGCGCCGCCGCGTCACGCATGAGCACGCTGGACATGAATATTTTCTGGTTTCTCCCCACCCATGGCGACGGCCACTACCTGGGCACCTCGCAGGGCGCACGCCCTGTCACCTTGAACTACCTGAAGCAGGTGGCGCAGGCCGCGGACAGCCTGGGTTACTACGGCGTGCTGATCCCCACGGGCCGCAGCTGCGAGGATTCCTGGGTGGTGGCCTCGGCGCTGGCGCCGCAAACCGAAAGATTGCGCTACCTAGTGGCGATCCGCCCCGGCATCATCTCGCCTACCGTCTCGGCGCGCATGGCGGCAACACTGGACCGCCTGTCTGGCGGCAGGGTGCTGATCAACGTGGTGACGGGCGGAGACCCTGACGAGAACCGCGGTGACGGCCTGCACCTGGACCACGACGCGCGCTATGAGGCCGCGTCGGAGTTTCTTCACATATGGCGGCGCGTGCTGCAAGGCGAGGCGGTGACCTACGACGGCCAGCACCTGAAGGTCAGCAACGCCAAGGCCTTGTACCCCCCAGTACAGAAACCGTATCCGCCGCTGTACTTCGGCGGCTCTTCCGAGGCCGCGCACAAGTTGGCCGCCGAGCAGGTCGACGTGTACCTGAGTTGGGGCGAACCGCCGGACGCGGTGGCGGCCAAGATCCGCGATGTGCGCGCGCGCGCGGCCGCGCTGGGCCGCAGCGTCCGTTTCGGCGTGCGGCTGCACGTCATCGTGCGACGGACCAGCGAAGAGGCCTGGGCGGCGGCCAACGCGCTCATCGAGAATGTGTCGCCCGAGACCATCGCGGCCGCGCAGCAGTCGTTCAGCCGTTTCGACTCCGAGGGCCAGCGGCGCATGGCCGCGCTGCACGGCGGACGGCGCGACCAGTTGGAGATATATCCCAATCTGTGGGCGGGCGTGGGACTGGTGCGGGGAGGCGCGGGCACTGCGCTGGTGGGCGATCCCCAGACCGTGGCCGCGCGCATCCAGGAGTATGCGGACCTGGGCATCGAAAGCTTCATATTCTCGGGCTATCCGCATCTGGAGGAAGCCTATCGCTTCGCGGAACTGGTGTTTCCGCTGCTGCCGCAACCCTATGCCGATCTTGCCCGGCACGGCACGACCAACCTGACGGGCCCGTTCGGCGAGATGATCGCCAACGACGTGCTGCCCGCCACCGCCAGGGTCAAGTCCGCATGAAGCCGGCACTGGAGAGCTCGGCGGTCGTGGCGGTGCCACAGGCAAGCGCCGCCTTCATCGCTCGCGTGACGGCGGCGCGGGATCCTCTGGCCGTGGCGCGCGCGCTGGCCGATACCTTCGCGGTGACGGCGGCCGCCCGGGACAAGGCGGGCGGCACGCCCAAGGCGGAGCGCGACCAGCTGCGGGCCAGCGGCCTGTTGTCGTTGGTGATCCCGCGAGAGCAGGGTGGGCTGGGCGCGAGCTGGAGCGAGACGCTTGCGATCGTGCGCGAGATCGCGCGCGTGGACAGTTCACTTGCCCATGTTTTCGGTTTCCATCACCTGATGCTGGCCACCGTCAGGCTGTTCTCGCGGCCAGCGCAGTGGCGTCCCTGGTTCGAGCAGACGGCGGCCAAGCAATGGTTCTGGGGCAATGCGCTGAACCCGCTGGACACGCGGACCGTGGTGCGGCGCCACCCTGGCTGGCGCGATTTCTCGGGCCGCAAGAGCTTCTGCTCGGGCGCCATGGATTCCGAAATGCTGATCGCCTCGGGCGTCGATGCAGAGGGCGGCGGACTGCTGCTGGCGGCCGTGCCCACGGGGCGTAGCGGTATCACCGTGCATGGCGACTGGAACAACATGGGGCAGCGCCAGACCGACAGCGGCAGCGCCACGTTCGAGAACGTGCGGGTGGAAGAGGACGAGATGCTATTGGACCCGGGACCGCTGAGCACGCCTTTCGCATGCTTGCGGCCCGTCCTGGCACAGTTGCTGTTCGCGAACCTCTTCCTGGGCATTGCCGAAGGCGCCTTCGCGCAGGCCCGGCGTTACACGCGCCAGGAAGCACGGCCCTGGTTCCGGTCGGCGGCGGACAGCGCCAGCCAGGACCCCTACGTGCTGCGCCATTACGGCCAGCTGTGGGTGGAACTCGAAGGCGCCCGTGCCCTGGTCGAACGCGCGAGCACGCTGTTCGACGAGGCCTGGCGCCAGGGCGAAACCCTCAATGCCGAGGCGCGCGCCAAGGTCGCGGTCGCGGTGGCGACGGCGAAGGTGGCAAGTACGCGCACCGGCCTGGACGTGTCCAACCGGCTCTTCGAGGTGACCGGCGCGCGCGCCACGCATGGCGAATTGGCGCTGGACCGCTATTGGCGCAACGTGCGCACGCAGACCTTGCACGATCCGGTCGACTACAAGCTGCACGAGTTGGGAGAGTGGGCCTTGAACGACGTCCCTCCCACGCCGAGTTTCTATTCATGAGCGCCGGCGCCGTGGTCCCTCGCCTGCCCGCGCGTGCGCCCGCTGAGTCGGGCCTGGCAGCCCGCATCTTTGCCGACCCCAGATCGCAGGCCATGCTGGCGCACGTGCGGCAGATAGGTCCCAGTGACGCAAGCATCCTGATCGAAGGCCAGACCGGCACCGGCAAGGATCTCGTGGCCCGCCACGTCCACGAGATCAGCGCGCGGCGTGACGGACCTTTCCTGGCAGTCAGCTGCGGCGCCTTTTCCGAGGCCTTGGTGGACGCCGAACTCTTTGGCTATGAGCAGGGCGCTTTCCCCGGCGCCTTCGAAGCCAAGGGCGGCTGGTTCGAGGAGGCCGACGGTGGCACCCTGTTCCTGGACCAGATCGGAGACCTGCCCCTGCCCACGCAATCCAGGCTGTTGCGGGTGCTGCAGGAGCGCGAGGTGGTGCGGCTGGGTGGACGGCGCGGCAGGCCGATCGATGTGCGTGTCCTGGCCGCGACCAACGTGCCTTTGGAACCCCTGATCCAGTCCGGCGGCTTCCGCAAGGATCTCTACTACCGCCTGAATGTGGTCACGCTTGCCCTGCCGGCGCTGGCCGAGCGGCCCGGCGACATCCTGCCGCTTGCCCGCTACTTCATCGAGCGGCATGCCGAGCGGCTTGGCCATGACGTGGTGGCCCTGTCGCGTGACGCCGAGGCGGCCTTGCGCGCGCATGCCTGGCCGGGCAACGTGCGCGAACTGGAGAACGTGCTTCACCATGCGCTGCTGGTCTGCCGTGGCCAGGCCATCGATGCCGAGGACCTGCACCTGGCGGCCCCGCCTCTGGCGGCGACAGGCCTGCCGCCGAGCACGGCGACCTTGGACGAGCTGCTGGAAGCCACGTTCGCGCGCCTGTTCGAGGAGCAGCCGGAGCAGGCGCATGCCTACCTGGAGGAAGCATTGCTGCGCACGGCGTATCGCTATTGCCGGCAGAACCAGGTGCACACGGCAACGTTGCTGGGCCTGTCGCGCAACGTCACGCGCTCACAGCTCATACGGATCGGCGAGCTTCGGGTCAGCAAGCGCAAATAGTCCATTGCCGTACCGCTTATAGACATTCGTTCGTTCTCTCTCCGCAGGTCCTTGCCGCATATTCCCCACATGACCGTGAACCCGATACGAAGCGAGGCGTTGATCCGCCTGGAGCAGGTGGCCAAGGCCTACGCGGGCCAGGACGCGCCGTTGCCCGCGGTGCGCGGCGTGTCGCTGGAGATCGCGCGCGGCGATATCTTCGGCATCATCGGCAAGAGTGGCGCGGGCAAGTCCACCCTGCTGCGGCTGATCAACCTGCTGGAGCGACCCGATAGCGGACGCGTGATCGTGGACGGCCGGGACCTGACCGCGCTGTCCAAGCGCGCGCTGCGAACCGCGCGGCAGTCATTGGGCATGATCTTCCAGCAGTTCAACCTGCTGCAGAACGTCACGGTCTTCGAGAACGTGGCCTTTCCCTTGCGGGTGCACAGGACGCTGCGCGGCGAGGCGCTGGCCGCTCGCGTGCGCGAGTGCCTGGATATCGTCGGCCTGGCGGACAAGTCCGCCAGCTATTCCGCGCAGCTGTCGGGCGGGCAGAAGCAGCGGGTGGCCATTGCCCGCGCCCTGGCAAGCCAGCCCGCCGTGCTGCTGTGCGACGAACCCACCTCGGCGCTGGACACCGAGACCACGCGCGCCATCCTCGACGTGCTGCGTGACATCAATCGGCGGCTGTCGGTGACAGTCGTCATCGTCACGCATGAATTGTCGGTCGTGCGCGCGCTGTGCCGCCACGTGGCCGTGATGGAAGACGGCAGCGTGGTGGAGCAGGCACGCATCGACGGCCATCAGTTGGCCTTGCGCAGCGCGCTGGGCCTGGCGCTCATGCGCGAGGCCGCCAATCCCTATCTGGAGACGGCATGATCCCCGACAGCATCGTCGCCATCCTGCCCGAGCTGCATGTGGCCGTGGCGCAGACCTTCCTGATGCTGGGCATCGGCCTGTCGGCGGCCGTGGTGATCGGCGGTCCGCTGGGGATCTGGCTGTTCCTGCTGAGCCCGGGGCAGTCGCTGGCCAACCGGCCGGTTTTCACGGTGGTGAACTGGCTGGTCAACACCGTGCGCTCCTTCCCGTTCATCATCCTGCTGGTGGCATTGGTGCCGCTCACGCGGATGATCGCCGGCACTTCCATCGGCCCGCTGGCCGCCGCCGTGCCGCTGTCCTTCGCCGCCATCCCCTATTTCGCGCGCCTGGTCGAGCAATGCTTGCGTGACGTTCCGCGCGGTGTCATCGAGGCCGCGCACGCCGTCGGCGCGTCGGAGTGGCAGATCGTGCGCCGTGTCCTGCTCGTGGAGGCGCGTTCCGGCCTCGTGCTGGCGCTCACCGTCCTTGCCATCAGCTTCCTGTCCTACTCGGCCATCGCCGGCGTCGTGGGCGGCGGCGGGATCGGCGACCTTGCGATCCGCTACGGCTACTACCGCTTCCAGACCGATGTGATGGTGCTGACCGTCGCCATCCTGGTCGGCCTCGTTCAACTCATCCAGTTCGCGGGCGCCACGATCGCCCGTCGGCTGGACAAACGCTGAGCGGCGCGGGCGCGCTTGCCACGGCCGTACTCACCGATCCCTCGCCCACAAGGAACCCAGATGATGATTTCCCCGCGCCGTGCCTTCCTTTCCTCGCTCGTGGCCGTGCTGGCCGCGACCTCGCTGCCCGCCTGGGCCGCGGCCGCCGACAAGAAGAACCTGGTGATCGGCGCGACCGCCGGCTCCAATGTCGATGTCCTGAAGCTGGGCATCGTGCCCCAGCTTGCCAGGCAGGGGTACAGCGTGAAGGTGGTGGAGTTCAACGACTACGTGCAGCCGAACCTGGCGCTGGCACAGGGTTCGTTGGACGTGAACTACTTCCAGCACATCATCTACCTGAAGAAGTTCGCCACCGACCAGAAGCTGGATCTGACCGAGATCGTGCAGGGTCCCATCGCGCCGTTGGGCATCTATTCGCAGAAGCGCAAGTCCTTGAAGGACCTGCAGGACAGCGACCGCATCACGTTGCCCAACGACCCCAGCAATCTGGCGCGCGCGCTGGTGCTGCTGCAGGACCAGGGCCTCATCAAGGTGAAGGCCGACGTGGATCCCCTGCGCGTGACGGAGAAGGACATCACCGAGAATCCGCGCAAGCTGCGCCTGCAGCCCATCGAGGCGGCCCAGTTGCCGCGCACGCTGGGCGACGCGGAATACGCCATCATCAACGGCAACTTCGCCATCTCGTCGGGCTTGAAGCTGACCGAGGCCGTCGTGCTGGAGCAGACGCCCGATCACTACCTGCTGGTGGCCGCCGTGCGCACGGCCGATCGTGACACGCCCTGGGCCAGGGACGTGGCCGCGGCCTTCAAGACGGACTTCTTCAAGCAGGTGCTGGAGAAGGACTTCCCGGGCTATGCCCGCCCCGCGTTCCTGAAGTAGGCCGGCCATGAAGACACTCTCAAGATGGTTTGCGTGGGGCCTGCTGTGCCTGGTCGGGCCAGGGCTGGCGCTGTCGGTCCATGCCAAGACCCTCAAGATCGGCGTGACACCAGGTTCGTTGGCCGATTCCGTCGAAGTGGCGGCGGGTTTGGCACGGGAGCAGGGCTTGCAGGTCGAGGTCATCGAGTTCAGCGACTGGACCACGCCCAATACCGCGCTGGCAGCAGGCGACCTGGATCTGAACTACTTCCAGCACCAGGCGTTTCTCGACAACGCGGTGAAGGAGCGTGGCTATCCGCTGGTGAGCGTGGCGCTGGGCCTGTTGCCGAATATCGGCCTGTATTCGACCAAGGTGGATGCGCTGGCGCGGTTGCGCGACGGCGCCCGGGTGGCGGTGGCCAATGACCCTGTGAACCAGGGGCGGGGCCTGCTGCTGCTGGACAAGGCCGGCCTCATCACCTTGCGCCAGGGCGTCGGCCATCGGGGCGGCCTGGACGACATCGTGGGCAATCCGCGCAAGCTGTCCTTCGTCGAGATCGAGGGTCCCCAGCTGGTGCGCGCACTGGACGACGTGGACCTTGCGCAAGGCTATCCCGCGCATTTCGTGAACGCGGGCAAGCCCGAGATCGCCAGCCGGGCCTTGCGGTATTCGGGCCTGGAGGACAACGCGTTCGCCATCCGTTTCGTGAGCCGCAAGGACAATGCCCAGGACCCGGACATCGCGCGATTCGTGCGCATCTACCACGATGCTCCCCAGGTGCGCGCGCGCATCCACCAGGCTTTCGCCAACGACGACAAGCTCTACAGCCTGCCCTGGCTCAAGCCCTGACCCATTGCGTTTCCCTGGGAGCATCCGATGATTCTTCGTCCCCTGCTGGCAGGCTTGGCCACGCTGTTGCTGGCCGCCGGCGTCCATGCCAGCGAGACCGTGACGGTCGCCTCCACGCCCGGCGCCACTTCCGATGCCATCGAGGCCCTGATCCCCGAGGCCCGGGCTCAGGGCCTGGAAGTGAAGCTGATCGAATTCACGGACTGGACCCTGCCCAACGAGGCCGTCAACAACGGCGACGTGGACCTCAACTTCTTCCAGCACCAGGCGTTCCTGGACAATGCCATCAAGGAACGGGGCTACCAGCTGCGCATGGTGGGCCTGGGCCTGTTGCAGAACATCGGCATCTATTCCAACCGCATCAAGCGGCTGGAGGACGTGCCCGAGGGCGCGCGCGTATCCTTGGCCAACGACCCGGTGAACCAGGGCCGTGGCCTGCTGCTGTTGCAGAAGGCCGGGCTCATCACCTTGCGCGGCGGCAAGGCCGTGGGCGCGAGCCTGGACGACGTGGCCGAGAATCCGAAGCAGCTGCGCTTCTTCGAAATCGAAGGGCCGCAACTGATCCATTCCCTGCAGGACGTGGATCTGGCTGTGGTCTGGCCCAGCTACTTCGTGAATGCCGGCAAGGCCGAGCAGGCCAGCCAGGCGCTGCTGTATTCGGGCATCGACGACACTTTCTATGCCATGGGCTTCGTGGCAAGGACGGATCGTGCCGACGCGCCGAAGATCGCCCGCTTCGTCTCGCTGTTCCAGTCCTCGCCCAAGGTGCGCGAGGTGATCGCCTCGCGTTTCGGCAACGACCCCAAGCTGTACACCCTCCCGTGGCGGAAGTGAGCACCCAGGCCCTCGGCACGGTCGCGTTCGAGCAGGTCGGCAAGACCTACCCGAGTGCCGCCGGGCCTGTCCACGCCTTGCAGGACATTACGCTGGAAGTCCCGGCGAGCACCATTTTCGGCATCATCGGGCGCAGTGGCGCGGGCAAGTCCAGTCTGCTGCGAACGATCAACCGGCTGGAGCGCCCGACCACGGGCCGTGTGCGTGTCGATGGCGTGGACATCGCCACGCTGGACGAGGAGGGGCTGGTTGCGCTGCGCCGGCGCATCGGCATGATCTTCCAGCACTTCAACCTGCTGTCCGCGAAGACGGTCTGGGACAACGTGGCGCTGCCGCTGCAAGTGGCGGGCGTGGGGCGCGAGGCGACGGCGGCGCGGGTGGGCGAGCTGTTGGCGCTGGTCGGCCTGGCGGACAAGGCGCGCGTGTATCCCGCGCGGCTGTCGGGCGGGCAGAAGCAGCGCGTGGGCATCGCCCGCGCCCTGGCGACCAGGCCCGAGATCCTGCTGTGCGACGAGGCGACCTCGGCCCTGGACCCCGAGACCACGCAATCCATCCTTGGCTTGCTGAGGGACATCAACCGGCGGCTGGGCATCACCATCGTGCTGATCACGCATGAAATGAGCGTCATCCGTGAAGTGGCCGACCAGGTGCTGGTGCTGGAGCAGGGGCGCAACGTGGAGCTGGGGCCCGTCTGGAGGGTGTTCGGCGCACCCCGGGACGCGGCCACGCGCGCGTTGCTGGCGCCGTTGCAGCATGGGGTGCCCGATGATCTGCGGCGCCGGCTGGAGGCGGGGGTGACGCCTGGCCGGCCCAGCGAGCGGATCCTGCGGCTGTCCTACACGGGGGAGGGGGGACTGGAGCCCGATTTCGCGCGCATCGGCGATGCGTTTTCCCTGCCCTTGCGGCTGGTGCATGGCGGCGTGGACCGTATCCAGGGCCATGCGCACGGCAGGCTGCTGGTGGCGGTGCCCGGCGAGCATCCGCTCCCGGACCTGTCGGCGCTGGCGCGCGGCCCCGGCGCCATTGCCCACGCCATAGAGGAGATCGGTCATGTGGCTGACCATACCCGTTGAACGCTATCTGAAAGCCTTCGTCGACACGCTCACCATGGTGGGCGTGTCGGCCAGCATCGCGGTCGTGGCGGGAATCCCGCTTGCCGTACTGCTGATCGTCACCGCGCCGGGCGGCTTCCTGGCCTCGCCGCGGCTGTATCGCATGGTGGGCGCCATCGTGAACGGCTTTCGCGCCACGCCCTTCATCGTGCTGCTGGTTGCGCTCATCCCCTTTACCCGCCTCGTGGCGGGGACGACCATCGGGGTGTGGGCCGCCATCGTGCCCCTGGCCATCAGCGCCACGCCGTTCTTTGCACGGATCGCCGAGGTGAGCCTGCGGGACGTCGACCCAGGCCTCATCGAGGCGGCGCAGGCCATGGGCTGCCGGAAGTGGCATGTGGTGCGCCATGTGCTGCTGCCCGAAGCCCTGCCTGGCATCATCGGGGGCTTTACCATCACGGTGGTGGCCCTGATCGGCGCCTCGGCCATGGCGGGTGCCGTGGGCGCGGGCGGCCTGGGCGACCTGGCCATCCGCTACGGCTACCAGCGTTTCGACACGCAGGTGATGCTGATCGTGATCGCCGTGCTGATCGCGCTGGTCTCGGGCGTCCAGGCCACCGGCGATGCGTTCGCCCGGCGGCTCAAGCGGCGCTGAGCCGGGCGGACCGCTCAAGCGGGCCGGGCGAGGGGGCGATGGTGCGCGCCTTCATGGCGTGCCGGCAGCCGGTCGCCCTGGCCGAACAGCTTCTGGCGCAGCGTGCCGGCTTCGTAGGCGGTCTTGTAGACGCCGCGGTCCTGGAGGACGGGCACCACCAGGTCGATGAAATCGGCATAGCTTTCCGGTGTGACGATGCGGCTCAGGTTGAAGCCGTCCACCCCGGTGTCACGCACCCAGTCTTGCAACGCATCGGCCACGGTGGCAGGGTCGCCCACGATGGCGGGATAGCGTCCGCCCAGGGAAAACTGGGCCAGCAGGTCACGCCGGGTCCAGTTGTGCTCGCGCGCCACGCGGGTGGCGGACTCGATGGCATTGGTCGGACCGTAGCCCACGGGGTCGTCCAGCCCGTAGCGGCCATAGTCGATGCCGGTGCTGGCTGAAAAATGCGCCAGTCCCGCCTCCGGTGCGGCATGCCCGAGGTACTCGGCATGCTTGTCGCGCGCCTCGGCTTGCGTCGGTGCCACCACCACCGCGGCACCCATGAAGATCTTCACGTCGTCGGGGTGCCGGCCGGCCTGCGCGATCTGTTCGCGCAGGTCACGCACGATCTTGCGGCCCACCTCCTTGTTGGGCGGGGAGATGAACACGCATTCGGCATGGCGGGCGGCAAAGCGCTGGCCGCGGCCGGAACTGCCTGCCTGGTACAGCACGGGCGTGCGTTGCGGCGACGGTTCGCTCAGATGGTAACCCTCGACACGGTAATGGCGGCCGGCGTGCCGGATCTTGTGCACCTTGGATGGGTCGGCATACACGCGCGCCTGCCGGTCGCGGCGCACCGCGCCGTCTTCCCAGCTGCCTTCCCAGAGTTTGTAGAGGACTTCCAGGTATTCGTCGGCCCGGTCATAGCGTTCATCGTGGGCGATCTGTTCGTCCAGTCCCATGGCGCGTGCGGCGCTGTCCAGGTAGCCGGTCACGATGTTCCACCCCACGCGGCCTTCGCTCAGGTGGTCCAGCGTGGAAAGCGTACGGGCGAACAGATAGGGCGCCTGGTAGGTGAGGTTGGCCGTCAGGCCGAAACCGAGATGGCGCGTGACGGCGGCCATGGCCGAGACGAGCGGCACGGGGTCGTTCACGGGCAATTGCACCGATTCGCGCAGCGTCACGTCCACGCCGCCCTGGTAGACGTCGTACACCCCGACTATGTCCGCGATGAAGAGCCCGTCGAAGAGGCCACGTTCCAGCAGCTGGGCGAGTTCGGTCCAGTAACGCAGCGTGTGGTACTGGTCCGAAGTGTCGCGCGGATGGGTCCAGTGGCCATGATTGATGTGGCCCACGCAGTTCATGTTGAAGGCGTTGAGCAGGATGTGCTTGGTCGTCATCAGAGTGCGCCGTGCCGCGGTGGGAAGGTGTCGTTCAGGTAGTAATTGCCGACAGCGTGGTACTTCCAGCGCACCGGGTCGTGCAGCGTGTGGGTGCGTGCGTTGCGCCAGTGCCGGTCCAGTCCCAGCTCGTCCAGCGTGGACGAGGTGCCGCTCAGTTCGAAGAGTGCGTTGGAGGCCAGCAGCGATGCCGTGGTGGTGAGCACGCGCGCCTCGGCCACCGCCACGGATGCCGCCGCGACGGTGGCCTCGCTGGGCGCGGCCTGCGCGGATTCGGTGATGCGGCCCGCGCGTCGCAGCAGGGCCTGCGCGGCCCGCAGGCGAATGCTGACCTCGCCCACTTGCTGGATCGTCAGCGGGTCCTGGCGTGCCTCGTGGACGCCGGCGTCGATCCATGGCCGCGCGCGCTCACGAATGCCTTGCAGCATGTCGTCCCAGGCAGACCAGCCTATGCCCAGGTCAATGGCCGCGTGCATGATCTGGGCCACGGGCCCGATGGTGGTGGCGCGGATGAAGGAGTCGGAGAACGGCACGATCCACTCGGGGCGCACCAGTACCTGGTCGAAGGAAACGGAACCGCTGCCGGTCACGCGCTGGCCGAAGCCGTCCCAGTCGTCCGTGATGGTGACCCCGGGCGAGCCGGCGGGAATGAAGGCCAGCCAGCTGCGGCGCGGATCGTCGGGCGATACGACCAGCGTGGGAATCCAGTGCGCATAGAGCGCGCCGGTGCAGTAGAACTTGCGGCCGCTCACATACAGCCGCTCGTCGTTCCGGGCAGGGTCGCCCCGGGGGGCGGAACCGTCGGCCCGGTGCAGGCGCGTGCGCCGCTGGAAGTCCTTGTGGCCGACCTCGGCCAAGGCGTTGCCCAGTCGGGCGCCGCGCAGGACCTGTTCATGGATCAATGCCTGCTGGCCGGGGGTGCCGCCTACCCGCAGCACTTCCAGCGCGTAGAAGTGGTTCTGCGGGATCTGGCCCAGCGAGCCGTCCGCGCGTGCCAGCACGGCAATCACATCGGCCAGTGTGGACGCGCCCACGCCTGCGCCGCCGTGTTCGGCGGGCACGCTGATGGCGCCCAGTCCGCTGGCGGAAAATGCCTCCAGCTCGGCCCAGGGCAGAAGACGATCGCGGTCGCGCGCCACCGCGCCAGGGGCCGCGCGCGCGGCCAGCGCGTGCGCGGCCGCCAGCGCGTCCTGCGCGTTCGCAAGGCGCCGGGCCTCGGGAAGAGGCAGCGCCTCAGGGCCTGGCGACGCTTGGGTATCCGGGGTCAATTCCATTGGTGTCGGGCGGGCGCGATGCCGTTGAGTTCGAAGTTGCCGATGGCGTGGCGTTTCCATCGCACCGGGTCATGCAGCGTGTGGACGCGGGCATTGCGCCAATGCCGATCCAGGTTGTGGGCGGCGCGCGTGGCGGCCGAGCCCGCCAGTTCGAAGAGTTTCTCGCTGGCAGCGAGGGCCACGTCGGTGGTCAGTACCTTGGCCACGGCGACGTCCACGGATGCCTGCGCGCTTTCCTGCGCGGACAGAACACGGCCGCGCAGGCTGTCCAGGTTGCGGCCCGCCTCATACAGCGTCTCCTCGGCGGCGTGCAGGTCGATCCGCAATCGTCCCACCTCCTGGATCAGATAGGGGTCGTCCGTGGCCCGTGCCAGGCCCGAGTCCACCCAGGGCCGCGCGTGTTGGCGCACGAAGGCGGTGGCGGCCGCCAGCGAGGCGCGTGCGATGCCCGCGTCGATGGCGGCCTGGATGAGTTGCGATGTCGGGCCGAAAAGGCCAGGCCGGTCGGCCAGTTGCCAGACGGGCAGCACGGCATCCTCGTCGATGGGAACATCGGTGAAGCGCACGGAACCGCTGGCGGTGGTGCGTTGGCCAAACGCGCTCCAGTCGTCGATCACTGCCACGCCCGGCGCACCGCGGCGCGCCCAGACTTGCACGGCACGGCCCTCGTCGTCGAGGGCCCGCGTGGGAATCCAGTGCGCAAACAGGGCGCCGGTGGAGTAGAAGCGTTCGCCGTCCAGGCGCAGGCCGTCGGGTGTGCGGCGCAGGCGGGTGGTGACGGTGGTGATCGTCTTGCTGCGCCGCTCGGGCCCCGCGTTGCCTATGCGATGGCCAGCCAGCACGTCGGCGAAGAAGCGCTGTTGCTGCGCGGGCGTGCCGGCCTCGCGCAGCAGGGCCAGCACGCCGAACTGGTTCTGGGGGATCTGGCCCAGCGAAGCGTCAGCCGCCGACAGGATGACGAACACTTCCGCCAGCGTGGCGAACGAGACATCCGCGCCACCGTGCGCGCGCGGCACGGTGATGCCGCCCAGGCCGCTGCGGGTATAGCGCTCCAATTCTTCCCAAGGCAGCCGGCGCGCGCGGTCGCGCTCGCTGTCGTCCTGTGCATAGATGGCCGCCAGCGTGTGCGCGGTGGCGAGGGCATGCGCATCGTCACGGATGCGCTGGACCTGGTCGGGCTGGGGAGGGCGCGGCAAGGGACCGGGCGGGGGCGGATCAATAACGGTCATGCAAGGCGTCTCGCTGGAATACGCGGCGGGGGCAGCTCAAACGGCAATGAGATGGCTGGGCAGCAGGGCAGGCAAGGGCGGGTCCTGGAGGGGGGCTTCCCGCCGAGGGCGCGGTGAGCGCCCCGGTTGGGCCAGCGAGGAATCCAGCGCCTGCAGCACCTGCCGTTCCGCGCGCACGAAGGCATCGGCCAGGCGGTCGCGCGGATAGGGCAGCGAGAAGTCCAGCACGCTGTGGATGCGGCCGGGTTCGGGCTGCATGACCACCACGCGGTTCGACAAGGCCACGGCTTCCTGCACATCGTGCGTGACGATGACCAGCGTGGGCCGCTGGGCCTGCCAGAGATCGAGCAAGGCATCCTGCAGGCTGGCGCGGGTGAAGGCATCCAGCGCCGAGAAGGGTTCGTCCAGCAGCAGCACCTTGGGATGCGCCACCAGCGAGCGCGCGATGGCGACGCGTTGCGCCTGGCCGCCCGACAGCTCGCGCGGCCAGCGTGGGCCATAGGCGGCCAGTCCGATGCGCGCCAGCGCCCAGTCGGTCCGTTCGCGGCGCTCCGCCGCGGGCAGGT
This sequence comes from Orrella dioscoreae, assembly GCF_900089455.2. Lineage (NCBI taxonomy): Bacteria > Pseudomonadati > Pseudomonadota > Betaproteobacteria > Burkholderiales > Alcaligenaceae > Orrella > Orrella dioscoreae. Next base: position 27,308 of record NZ_LT907988.1, on the reverse strand, counting down.
CGGCGATGTAGAAGCCGATGTTCTGCGCGATGGTGAGCCAGGGCAGCAGGCGCGGTTCCTGGAAGACGATGCCCACCGCCGGGTGCGGCGCGGTGATGGCTTCGCCATCGACGCGGATGGCGCCGCTGCTGGGCTGGTCCAGGCCGGCGGCCAGCCGCAGCAGCGTGCTCTTGCCGCAGCCCGAGCCGCCGACGATGGCGACGATGCGGCCTGCTTCCAGCGCGAGGTCGACGCCGCGCAGGGCTTCGGCGCCGTTGGGATAGGTCTTGTTGATGTGGTCGATGTGCAGCATGGCGTCAGGGCTTGCGATAGGTGTCCTGCCAGGCCAGCAGCGGCGCGCTTGCGCCGGCCAGCAGGCCGTCGGTGAGCTTGCCCAGCACGGCGAAGGCGATGATGGCGGCGACGATCTGGTCGGGTTTGCCCAGTTGCTGGCCATCCAGCAGCAGATAGCCCAGGCCTTCCGAGGCGCCCATGAATTCGGCGGCCACGACGAACATCCAGCCCAGACCCAGTCCCGAACGCAGCGACAGCAGATAGGCCGGCAGGATCGCGGGCAGCAGGATGCGGCGGAACAGGCCCGCGCCCGACAGCCGGGCGACGCGTCCCACTTCGATGATCTTGCGGTCGATGGAGACGATGGCGCCCAGCACGCCCAGGTACACGGGGAAGAACACGCCGACCGCGATGAGCGCGATCTTGGATTCCTCGAAGATGCCGAACCACAGGATGAAGAGCGGCACCCAGGCAATCGACGGCACCGCGCGCAGGCCCTGCAGGCTGGGGTCGAGGATGCGGCGCGCCAGCGGGGAGTAGCCGGTCAGTGCGCCGGCCAGCGTGCCGGCCACGACCCCCAGCAGGAAACCCACCGCGACGCGGGCCAGCGTGGCTTGCACGTGGCGCCAGAGTTCGAAGCCTTCGGACAGCGCCCAGAGCGTGGCCAGGATGCGGCTGGGCGGGGCGACGAGGCGGCCGTCGGCCAGGCCCGATTGCACGGCCAGCTCCCAGCCCAGGGCCAGCACGACCGGAAGTACCAGGCCCAGCGGCAGGCGTGCCAGCCAGCGGCGGGAGAGGGGCGTGCGCGCCGCCGGGGGCGGCGCGATCAGCGTGTCGGTGGTCGACATGGCGGGCGGCCTCAGGTGCCTGCCAGGCCGCTGCTGAACGACGGGTCGATCAGGGCGTCGAGGGTGCCGGCCACGTCCACCTTGGCGTCCACCACGCCGGCCTGCTTGAGCGCTTCGCCGGCGGCAAGGATCGTGTCGTATTGCGGACGGCCGATGGCGTTGTGGGTCAGCTCGGTGCGCTCGGTCAGCTGCTTGCGCGCCACGGCCTCGGGAATCTTGGCCTGCGTGGCCAGCAGCGCGACCAGCTTGTCGGGATTGGCCAGCGCCCACTGGCGGCCTTGTTCATAGACCTTGATGACACGCTTGACCGTGTCGGGGTGGCGCGCCGCGAAGTCCTCGCGCACGTTCAGCACGCCCCAGGTGTTGTAGTCGGGCTTGCGGAAGAACAGCACCGCGTTCTCTTCCAGCTCGGCGGAGGCCAGGATGGGATCGAGCCCGGCCCAGGCATCCACGTCGCCGCGGCTGAGCGCCGCGCGGCCATCGGCGTGCTGCAGCAGCACGAACTTCACGTCCTTCTCGGTCAGGCCGTGATCGGCCAGCGCGCGGATCAGGAAGATGTGCGGATCGGTGCCGCGCGTGACGGCCACCGACTTGCCCTTCAGGTCGGCCACGCTCTTGATGCCGGTGTCGGGACGGGTGACCAGCGCGGTCCATTCGGGACGCGAGTACACATAGACCGACTTGATGGGATTGCCATGGATCTTGCCCAGCAGCGCGGCCGAGCCCGCCGAGGAGCCGATGTCCAGCGAGCCCGCGTTCAGGAATTCCAGCGCCTTGTTCGAGCCGGCGGACTGTACCCAGCGCACGTTCACGCCATCCTTCTCGAACTCCTTCTCGATGAGTTTCTGGTCCTTGATGACCAGGCTGACCGGATTCCAGTAGGCCCAGTCGAGCTTGAGCTCCTTGGGGGCATCGGCGGCCCGGGCCTGCAGCGGCAGGGAAAGGGCGAGGGTGGCGGCCAGCGTGGCGCCCAGCCAGCGGCGGCGGGAGGAATGAATCATGGAAGGTCCAGAGAAGCGCGGCAACGGCGCGATCGAGGCGGGTTGGAAACGATTCTAGGGATGCGGACGAGGCGCGCGAACGACGGAAGAACAATATCCACATGCGGGTCCATGCACTGCCCGCAACAGCGCGCCAACACTTGTGCCGCGAAGAGGGGGGCCATATCGACATGCCAAAAAAATCGTGTTCGCCGCGGCTTTCGCATTCCTAGAATCGATTTCCTCTTGCCCTTCCTGGATGCGTCATGCACGACTTCGATCCCTCTTCGTCCCGCCGCCGCACGCTGTTGCAGGGCGCCCTGGCACTGAGCGCCCTGGGCGCCGCCGGCCTTGCCCGTCCCGTGCTGGGCCAGACGCAGGCCAAGCTGTTCCGGGTGGGCTGGCAGAAGGGGTCGAACCTGGCGGTGCTGAAGGCGCGCGGCAACCTGGATGCGCGGTTGAAGAAGGAAGGCGTCGAGGTGCGCTGGATCGAGTTCACCGCGGGTCCGCAGATGCTGGAAGGCCTGAACGTGGGCAGCATCGATTTCGCCTGCGTGGGGGAAACGCCGCCGGTCTTCGCGCAGGCCGCGGGCGCGGATCTGGTCTATGTGGCCAACGAACCGCCCGCGCCCAAGGCCGAGAAGATCCTGGTGCCCAAGGGGTCGCCCATCCAGTCGGTGGCGGAACTCAAGGGCAAGCGCATCGCGTTGAACCGCGGCTCGAACGTGCACTACCTCATCGTGAAGCTGTTGGAAAAATCCGGCCTGCAGTATGGCGACGTGAAGGTGTCGCTGCTGCCGCCCGCCGATGCGCGTGCCGCGTTCGAGAGCGGCTCCATCGATGCCTGGGTGATCTGGGACCCTTTCGCGCAGGCCGCCATCGGCCAGGTCGAGGCGCGGGTGCTGGCGGATGGCGTGGGCGCCGCGCACAACTACAACTTCTATCTCTCCACCGCGACCTATGCGCGCAACCACCCCGAGGTGTTGAAGTGGGCGATCGAGGAGGTGAAGGTGACGGGTGACTGGACCGTGGCCAACTTCGATGCGGCCGCCGAGATCCTGGCGCCGCAGATCGGCCTGTCGCGGGAGATCACACGCGCGGCGCTGGAGAACTATGCCTACGGCGTGACCTACCTGAACGACGACGTGGTGCGCAACCAGCAGGAGATCGCCGATACCTTCTCGGCGCTCAAGCTCATTCCGCGCAAGCTGGACGTGGCCTCGGTCGTCTGGCAGCCGCCCCGCTGATTCCTTGGGGGAACACACATGGCCTCGACGACACGACGCGCGCGCGCCCTGGGCGACACCCTGCTGCCCTGGCTGGTGCCGGTGGGACTGCTGGCGTTGTGGCAACTGGCGGCGCAGGCGGGCTGGATCTCGACCCGCATCGCGCCCGCGCCTTCCGCGGTGCTGGCCGCTGGCTGGGAACTGACCCGCACGGGCGATCTCTTCACGCACCTGTGGGCCAGCTTCGTGCGCGCGGCCACCGGGTTTCTCATCGGCGGCGCGCTGGGCCTGGCCTTCGGCCTGCTCAACGGCGGCTTCCACCTGTTCGAGAAGCTCTTCGACACGTCCATCCAGATGGTGCGCAACGTGCCGCACCTGGCCATGATCCCGCTCATCATCCTGTGGTTCGGCATCGACGAGGCCGGCAAGCTGTTCCTGGTGGCGCTGGGCACGCTCTTTCCCATCTACCTGAACACCTTCCATGGCATCCGCTCGGTGGATGCGGGCCTGGTCGAAATGGGGCGCTCGTATGGGCTCTCCCGCTGGCAGCTTTTCACGCAGGTCATCCTGCCGGGGGCCTTGCCCAGCATCCTGGTGGGGGTGCGGTATGCGCTGGGTTTCATGTGGCTCACGCTCATCGTGGCAGAGACCATCTCGGCCTCCAGCGGCATCGGCTACATGGCCATGAACGCGCGCGAGTTCCTGCAGACCGATGTCGTGGTGCTGGCCATCCTGCTGTACGCCCTGCTGGGCAAGCTGGCCGACACGGCGGCGCGGGCGCTGGAGCGGCGCTGGCTGCGCTGGAACACGTCCTTCCGGCCGGCCTGAGCCCGGCCCGACATTGCAAGGAGCATGAACATGGCGGCAGTTCCCGATATCGGCGCGGCAGGGCCGGGCCAGACCCGGTACGACGCTGGCGTGGCGGTGGCGGTGCGCGACGTCGGCAAGCGTTTCGGCGCCCGAGAGGTGTTGCACGAGGTCCGGCTGGGCGTGACGCCAGGCGACTTCGTGGCCATCGTGGGCAAGAGCGGTTGCGGCAAGAGCACCTTGCTGCGGCTGCTGGCGGGCCTGGACGCGCCCAGCGCCGGCTCGGTCTTGCTGGACGGCGTGCCGGTGGCCGGCATCGCGGCGCAGGCGCGCATCATGTACCAGGACGCGCGCCTGCTGCCCTGGCAGACGGTGGTCGACAACGTGGCCCTGGGCCTGCCCGGCAAGCGCGCGGCACGCCGCGAGCAGGCGCTTGCCGCGCTGGCGCAGGTGGGCCTGGCCGATCGCGCCGATGAATGGCCATCGGTGCTGTCAGGCGGACAGCGGCAACGCGTGGCGCTGGCGCGTGCGCTGGTGCACCGGCCGCGCCTGCTCTTGCTGGATGAGCCGCTGGGTGCGCTGGACGCCTTGACGCGCATCGACATGCAGGGACTCATCGAGCAGCTGTGGCAGACGCATGGCTTCACCGCGCTGCTGGTCACGCACGATGTGAGCGAGGCCGTGGCGCTGGCCAATCGCGTGGTGATCGTGGACGCGGGGCGCATCGCGCTGGACCGCCGCGTGGAGCTGGGCCGGCCGCGCGAACGTGGCGATGCCCGCTATGCCGCGCTGGAAGGCGAGATCCTGGATCGCCTGCTGGCGCACCCGGAACGGCAGGTGGCGCGCGTGGCCTGAGCGCCGGCCTGCGCTCAGGCCAGCGCGTCCGCCAGCGCCTCGCGCCACGCGGCCAGCTTGGCCTCGGGCCGCAAGGCCGCGTGGGCAGGACTGGTCGAGGGCAGCACGCACAGGCGTGCCCCGGCGGGCGCTTGCACGCGCGCCGCGACATGGCGCTGGTACAGCGTCGCGGCGGCACCGCCGTTGAAGCCGATCACCCGCAAGTCCGGGTGGCGCGCATAGAAGCCCGCGAAATCATTCGGCTCCACCGAATCGCGCGCGATGCGGGCGTCCAGGCTGCCCGGCCGCACGCAGCGGTGAACCACGTCCCACAACGCCACGCCGCGTGCGTTGGCCCCGGCGATGCGTTGCGCATAGGGCGCCCTGGCATCCAGGCCCAGCAGCTCGGCCATGATGAACCAGAAGGCATTGCGCGGATGCGCGTAGTACTGGCCGGCGTCCAGCGAGGCGACGCCGGGCATCGAACCCAGGATGAGGATGCGCGCGTGCCCCGACGCGGCGGGAGGGAAGCCCTGGACGGCGGCGTCGGCCTCAGTGCTGGGCGAAGTTGGCATACCTGCGGTCTTCGTACCGGACCTCGCTCAGCACCTCGCGCACCTCGGCCGCGGGTGGGCCTTCGCGCAGCCAGGCCAGCATGCGGTCGATCTGGTTGGCCGTGCCTTGCAGCAGCGCCTCCACCGAACCGTCGCTGGCGTTCTGCACCCAGCCACGCACGCCCAGAAGGCGCGCCTGGCGCACCGTGGCCAGGCGAAAGCCCACGCCCTGGACCTTGCCCAGCACGCGGACACTGACGGTTTCGATGGCGGAGGCGAGGGGATCTTCGGTCATGCGGGCGTTTCCTGTCGCGGTCATTGCGAACGCATTAGGATAAACGACGGCAGGGCACGCTTCAGGCGCGCTCGCGCGGCAGGTCCAGCGGCAGGGCCGTGGTGTACTTCACCTGCTTCAACGAGAAGCTGGAGCGGATGTTGGCCACGCCGGGAATGCGCGTGAGCTCGTCGATGATGAGATGCTCCAGCGACTGCATGTCTGGCACGACCACGCGCACCAGGTAATCCGCGTCGCCCGTCATCAGGTAGCACTCCATGACGTTGGGCAGCGCGCGCACCGCGCGTTCGAAGGTGTCCAGCGACTCCTTCACCTGCTTGTCCAGCGAGACCTGGATGAACACGTTCACGTTCATGCCCAGGTGCTGCGGGTCGAGCAGCGCGACGTGCCTGGCGATGATGCCGCGCGCCTGCAGGGCCTTGACCCGCGCCAGGCAGGGCGAGGGAGACAGGTGGACGCGCGCGGCGAGTTCCACGTTGCTGAGCCTGCCGTCGTGCTGCAGGGCGTGAAGGATGCGCAGGTCGATCTCGTCCAGATCCGGTCTTGCCATGACGGAGGTCTCCCGTGCCGCAGCGTGATTCGCGCGGCGCTGATGGTTTCGGGTCCATTCTGCAGAATTTTCTGCTGCAGAACAAACGAAAGCTGCGCGCATATATGGCAAATCCGCGTAAACCCGGGCCGCAAACGACAGCACATGCCAGGACGGCCTACCTAGAATGGATCCTGGCGTGGTGCCCCGGCTTCCGCTGTCCGGCGCCGCGCTCTTCCCTGACACTTCCACCGGGTCCGCCACGATGAAGAACGCGTTCCACGCCAGCGAGACAAGCACCGACCCCGGCCCCGATACCGGGGCCCCCCAGGATGCCGATCCCCAGGAAACCGCCGAATGGCTGGAGGCCCTCGAAGGCGTCCTGCGTGAAGAGGGCCCCGAGCGCGCTCGCTACCTGCTGGACACGCTGACCGAGCACGGCAGCTACCTGGGCCTGCCCGGCCATCCGCACCCGTGGTCGGCCTACCAGAACACGGTGCGCGTCGAGAACCAGGGCGCGTATCCCGGCGACCTGGCGATGGAGGAAACGCTGACCTCGATCATGCGGTGGAACGCGCTGGCGATGGTGGTGCGGGCCAACAAGGCCTACGGCGAGCTGGGCGGCCACGTTGCCAGCTATGCCTCGGTGGCGGAGATCTTCGAGGTCGGCTTCAACCATTTCTTCCGCGCCGACAGCGGCGAGGGCCGCGGCGACCTGGTGTTCTTCCAGCCGCACTCGGCCCCAGGCGTCTATTCGCGCGCCTATCTGGAAGGGCGGCTGACCGAGTCGCAACTGAAGCAATACCGCCAGGAAGTCGACGGCGGCGGGCTCTGTTCCTATCCGCATCCCTGGCTCATGCCGGAGTTCTGGCAGTTCCCCACCGGGTCCATGGGCATCGGCCCGCTCTCGGCCATCTATCAGGCGCGCTTCATGCGCTACCTGGAACATCGCGGCATTGCGCGTACCGCCGGACGGCGCGTGTGGGGCGTGTTCGGCGATGGCGAGATGGACGAGCCCGAGTCGCTGGCGGGCCTGTCGCTGGCCGCGCGCGAGAACCTGGACAACCTGACCTTCATCATCAACTGCAACCTGCAGCGCCTGGACGGGCCGGTGCGCGGCAACGGCCAGATCATCCAGGAGCTGGAGTCCACCTTCACCGGCGCGGGCTGGAACGTCATCAAGGTGATCTGGGGGTCCGACTGGGACGCCCTGTTCGCGCGCGACACGCATCACGCGCTGCTGCGCCGCTTCGCGGCCACGGTGGATGGGCAGTACCAGACCCTGGGCGCCAACGACGGCGCCTACAACCACGAGCACTTCTTCAATCTCGACCCGGAGCTGCGTGCCCTGGTCGCGCACATGACGCCCGACGAGATCAATGCCCTGAAGCGCGGCGGCCACGATTTCCGCAAGCTGCACGCCGCGCTGTCGGCGGCGCGCGCGCACAACGGCCAGCCCACGGTGATCCTGGCCAAGACCAAGAAGGGCTACGGCATGGGCGGCGCGGGCGAATCGCGCATGACCGCGCACCAGCAGAAGAAGCTGGACGTCGACGCCCTGAAGGCCTTCCGCGACCGTTTCCGCCTGCCGCTGTCGGACGAGGATGTCGCGCAGATGCGCTTCTACAAGCCCGCCGAGGACAGTCCGGAAATGAAGTACCTGCATGCCCGCCGCCAGGCATTGGGCGGCTATCTGCCGCAGCGGCGCGTGTTGTCGGAAGCGCTGGCCGTGCCCCCGGTGGCGACGCATGCCCGCTTCGCCCTGGAGGCCGAGGGCAAGGAAATGTCCACCACCATGTCGCTGGTGCGCCAGTTCAGCAACCTGCTGAAGGACCCGGTGGTGGGGCCGCGCGTGGTGCCCATCGTGGCCGACGAGGCGCGCACCTTCGGCATGGCCAACCTGTTCCGCCAGGTGGGCATCTATTCGCCGCAGGGCCAGCTGTACGAGCCCGAGGACGCGGGCTCGATGCTTTACTACAAGGAAGCGCGCGACGGCCAGCTGCTGGAAGAGGGCATCACCGAGGCCGGCGCGCTGTCGTCGTGGGTGGCCGCGGCCACGTCCTACAGCGTGCACGGCGTGGCCATGCTGCCGTTCTACATCTATTACTCCATCTTCGGCTTCCAGCGCGTGGGCGATCTCATCTGGGCCGCCGCCGACCAGCGCGCGCGCGGCTTCCTGATCGGCGCCACGGCCGGCCGCACCACGTTGGGCGGCGAAGGCCTGCAGCACCAGGACGGCTCCAGCCACGTGGTGGCCGCCACCATTCCGAACTGCCGCGCCTATGATCCGGCGTTCGCCGGCGAAGCCGCCGTCATCGTCGACCACGGCGCGCGCCAGATGCTGCAGGACCAGCAGGACGTCTTCTATTACCTGACGGTCTACAACGAGAACACGGCGCAGCCCTCCATTCCCGAGTCGGCGCACGAGGGCATCCTGCGCGGCATGTACCGCCATGCCACGCACGGCCAGGGCGATGCCGCCGTGCGCCTGCTGGGCTCGGGCTCGATCCTGCGCGAGGTGCTGGCCGCGGCCGAGCTGCTGTGGAACGACTGGCAGGTGCCCACCGAAACCTGGAGCGTCACCAGCTTCAGCGAACTGGCGCGCGATGCGCGCGAGGCCGAGCGCCTGAGCATCCAGGGCACGGCCACGCAAAGCTACCTGGACCAGTGCCTGCCCGGCGACACGCCCATCGTGGCGGCCTCGGATTACGTGCGCGCCTATCCGCAGCTGATCGCGGCCTATGTGCAGGGCCGCTATACCGCGCTGGGCACCGACGGTTTCGGACGCAGCGACACGCGCAGCGCCCTGCGCCGATTCTTCGAGGTGGACCGGCATCACGTGGTGCTGGCCGCGCTGCATGCGCGGGTGCGGGCGGGCGCGCTGGAAGCCGCGGCGCTGGGACGGGCCATGCAACAATACGGCATCGATCCCAACCTGGCAGCGCCCTGGTCGCGCTGACCCCCATCCGGGCGCGGCGGCCTTGCTGCCGCGCCCCGAGGCTACCGCGCAATGAAAATCTATCTGGCAGGCTTTGACGTGTTTCGCGCGGATGCGCGTGAATACGGTGAACGGCTGAAGGCGCTGTGCGCGCAATTCGGCTTCGAGGGCGTCTTTCCCCTGGACAACGAGGTGCCGGAAGGCCTGGAAGGCCCGCAGCGCGCCCACTGGATCTGCCAGGCGAACCTGGAACTGGTCCGCCAGTGCGACACCGTCATGGCCAACGTGAATCCCTTCCGCGGCGCGGAGCCCGATTCGGGCACCGTCTTCGAGATGGGCTTCGGCCATGCGCTGGGCAAGACCGTGTGGGCCTATACCGACGTGGCGGAAACGCTGGTCGACCAGGCCGGCGCCGAGTGGGACCCGGAACACCTGCGCCACCGCGACCTGCAGGGCTACACGGTCGAGGATTTCGGCCTGAACCTGAACCTGATGCTGGCCTGCTCCGCGCAGGTGGTCGTTGGCGACGCCAAGGATTGCCTGGAAGCCATGGCGCAAACCAAGTTCGGCGAGAAGCCGGCGCCGGGCGCGGCGGGCGGCTGAGGCCGGGTTTCACGGGCAGGCATGACGCAATGCCTGCCCGTGTGACGTGCTCAATGAAACAACGAGGCCTGTGAAGGGCCTCGTTTTTTTACGCGCCCCAGGCCAGCGCGGCGCTGTCCGCGCCGGCTTCCGCCTGGGCATCCAGCGCCTCGCGATGCGCGACCAGCTCGGCGATGGTCAGCGCCACCAGGCCCTGGCGCGCCGCATAGCGGTCCAGCGCCTCGCCGCGCATCATGGTGCCGTCGGGGTTCATCAGTTCGCACAGCACGGCGGAACTGCCCAGGCCGGCCAGTTCCGCCAGCTCGATGGAGCCTTCGGTGTGGCCGCGGCGCGCCAGCACGCCGCCTGGCTGCGCGCGCAGCGGGAAGACGTGGCCGGGCCGCGCCAGATCCTCGGGCCGGGCCTGCGGGGCGATGGCCGTGCGGATGGTGGTGACGCGGTCGGCCGCCGACACGCCGGTGCTGACACCGGCACGCGCCTCGATGCTGACGGTGAAGCCCGTGCCGTGACGGCTGTCGTTCCTGGCCACCATCGGCGGCAGGTCCAGCTGGGCAACGGTTTCGTCGGTGAGGCACAGGCAGACGATGCCGCTGCCATCGCGGATCAGCTGGGCCATGACGGGCACGGTGAGCTTGGCGGCCGCGACGATCAGGTCGGCCTCGTTCTCGCGATCGAAGTCGTCCAGCAGGATGACGGGACGGCCGATGCGCAGGTCGTGCAGGGCGCGGGCCAGGCGCGCCGCGAACGGACGGGCATCCAGCGTGGCGACGGCATTGGGCGGGACGGCGGTGGCCGTGGGGGAGACATCGGGGAAACACACAGCAGACATGAAACGCTCTCGCAAAAGGTCAGGGCGAAAAACGTTCCAGGGCAATGGCAAGCACGCGCGCATGGCAGCAGCGGTGATGCCGCTGCGCCGGGCGCGCGTGCTCGTCTTCTCTCATCCGGACTCTGACCGTCGGCCCTGGCTTCTCACCAGGTCTGCTGACCTTGCCGGCGGGGTGCCGGCAAGCGCTCGCGGGCTCGCGCGACAGACGGGGCCGTGGTGACGACACCGTCTTCGTGCATACCGCCGGTGGGGAATTTCGCCCCGCCCTGAAGACGCGTACACGGATCGCAAGGACTGCGATCCAGCGGGAATTGTACGCCGGGCCCGGCAGCGGGGCGCGAAAGACCTTGCTTCAGGCCGGGTCGTCGACGCCGGGGTGGCGCGGCTCGGCCGGCGCGGCCTGCACCGGCTTGGCCGCGGTCTCGGTGGTTTTTCCGGTGGTGCGCTTCGCGGCCTTCTTCGCGTTTTTCCCGGCGGCCTTCCTGGGCAGCGCCAGCATCGTGTGACGGCACTCGGGCGCGCCGCAGCGGCACTCGTACTGCTTGCGCAGCGTGGCGGTCAGCGGCTCGTCGATGACGAGCCCGTAGTCGTAGTTCAGTTCCTCGCCGCGCGTGATGTCGCGCAGCGCCACCACATAGACCCGCTTGCCGTGGCGGCCTTCCTGCGTCTCGCAGTTGGGCGCGCAGCTGTGGTTGATCCAGCGGGCGTCATTGCCTTCCTCGCCGCCGTCGATGACCTTGCCCGAGCTCAGCGCGAAGAAGAAGGTGTGGAAGGGATCGTCCGGGTTCACCGGATGGCGGCGGTCGGCTTCCTTGGCGCTGATGCGGGTGCCGGCGTATTCGATGACGCGCGTGCCCGCGGGGATCTTGCGGGCGGCAAACACGCCGCTGCCGTGCACCTTGGAGCGGCGCACCACGTGCCAGGGTTTTTCGATGTCGCTCATTCGCGAGGCTCTTTGGGTTTGATGCCGAAACAATGTTCCGGGCCGGGGAACACGCCCTCGCGGACTTCTTCCGCATAGGACTGGAAGGCGCCGCGCATGACCGTTTCCACGTCGGCGAAGCGTTTGACGAACTTGGGCACGCGCTCGCCGGAAAGGCCGAGCACGTCTTCCGTGACCAGCACCTGGCCGTCGCAGGCGGGCGAGGCGCCGATGCCGATGGTGGGGATGGCCACGCTTTCGGTGATGCGGCGGCCCAGCGGCTCGGCGATGCCTTCCAGCACCAGGCCGAAGGCGCCGGCGGATTCGTGCGCGCGCGCGTCGGCCAGGATGCGTTCGGCGGCGGCATCGTTCATGCCTTGCGCGCGGAAACCGCCCATGGTGTTGACGTACTGCGGCATCAGGCCCACGTGCGGCATGACGGGAATGCCGCGCTCGACCAGGAAGCGCACGGTGGGCGCCAGGGCCTCGCCGCCTTCGAGCTTCACGCCGTCGGCGCCGCTCACGGCCAGGATGCGCGCGGCATTGCGGAAGGCCTGCTCGGGCGATTCCTGGTAGCTGCCGAAGGGCATGTCGACGAGGACCGCGGCGTGGCGCGTGGCGCTGACGACGGCGGCGCCGTGCGCGGCCATCTGCTCGACCGTGATCGACAGGGTATTGGGATGGTTGTAGGCCACCATCGCGGTGGAGTCGCCCACCAGGATGAAGTCCATGTACGCATCCATGATGCGGGCGAAGGCGCTGTTGTGCGCCGTCAGGGAGACGATCTTGCGTTGGCCCTTGTAGGCCATCAATTGGGGAATGGTGGTCCGCTTGACCTGGGTGTGCACGCTCATGCCGGTCTGGGCCTCGCTGGGTACGGAAGACGGGGCAGTGTAGAGCAATCCCGGCCGCTTGATGCGAGCCCGGTCGCAGCGGAGCCGGCTTTGCCGGTCCGCCAGCGACGCCCCCTGGAAGGGGGGAGGCGCGAGCGCGCCTCCGGGGGGCTTCAGTTCAGGCCCAATGCCTTGGCCACGCCTGCCGCATACGCCGGATCGGCGCGGCGGAAGTGCTCCAGCTGGCGGCGCTTGATCACTTCGGGGATGTCGCCCATGTGCGCGGCGATGTTGTCGAAGAGCTGCTGCTTCTGGTTGTCGCTCATCAGGCGGAAGAGCGCGCCGGGCTGCGAGTAGTAATCCGTGTCCTCGCGGTGGTTCCAGCGGTCGGCGGCCTGGCCGTCCAGCGCCAGCGGCGGTTCCGCCGCAGAGGGCGTTTCACGCCATTGGCCGTAGCTGTTGGGCTCGTAGTTCAGCGTGCGGCCCTGGTTGCCGTCCACGCGGCCCTGGCCGTCGCGATGGAAGCTGTGGAAGGGGCAGCGCGGCTGGTTCACCGGCACCTGGTGGTGGTTCACGCCCAGGCGGTAGCGGTGCGCGTCGCCGTAGGAGAACAGGCGGCCCTGCAGCATCTTGTCGGGCGAGAAGCCGATGCCCGGCACCACGTTGGCCGGCGTGAAGGCGGCCTGCTCGACCTCGGCGAAATAGTTCTCCGGGTTGCGGTTCAGTTCCAGCACGCCCACTTCGATCAGCGGATAGTCGCCATGCGGCCAGACCTTGGTCAGGTCGAAGGGATTGATGTGATAGGTGGCTGCGTCCTGCTCGGGCATGACCTGCACGTACATCGTCCAGCGCGGGAAGTCGCCCTGCTCGATGGCGTCGAAGAGGTCGCGCTGCGAGCTTTCGCGGTCTTCACCGACGAGCGTGGCGGCCTCTTCGTTGCGCAGACAGGCGATGCCCTGCTGCGACTTGAAGTGGAACTTCACCCAGAAACGTTCGTTGTGCGCGTTGATGAAGCTGAAGGTGTGTGAGCCGAAGCCGTGTTGCTGGCGCAGGTTGGCGGGCAGGCCGCGGTCGCTCATCAGGATGGTGACCTGGTGCAGCGATTCGGGGTTCAGCGACCAGAAGTCCCAGGCCGCTTCGGCGCTGCGCAGGTTGGTGCGCGGGTCGCGCTTCTGCGTGTGGATGAAGTCGGGGAATTTCAGCGGATCGCGCACGAAGAACACCGGCGTGTTGTTGCCCACGAGATCCCAGTTGCCTTCATCGGTATAGAACTTGAGGGCGAAGCCGCGCACGTCGCGCTCGGCATCGGCCGCGCCGCGCTCACCGGCCACGGTGGAAAAGCGCAGGAAGAGCGGGGTCTGCTTGCCGATTTCCGCGAAGACCTTGGCGCGGCTGTATTGCGTGATGTCCTGCGTGATGGTCAGGGTGCCATAGGCGCCCGAGCCCTTGGCGTGCACCACGCGCTCGGGGATGCGTTCACGGTCGAAGTGGGCCAGCTTTTCCAGGAACCAGACGTCCTGCAGCAGGGCGGGACCACGCGGGCCGGCGGTCAGGGTGTGGTTGTTGTTGGGAACCGGCGCGCCAGCGGCGGTGGTCAGCGCGGTCTGGGGATCGGGGCGGTCGGCTTTGGAACTCATGGGCGGGTCTCCGGTGGGGCCCTCGTGGCCGGGACGAGGGCGAAAAGTCGGCCTGGGCACTGGGACGGCGTCCGTGGCTCAGGAGTTCCCATGATGGTAGGAGGGTGAGCGATTAATGTGAAGTCAATTGAATTTGTCGTTTCAATAAATTTTATTAATCGATCCAGGCCTCATCGCTGTGCGCGCGGCGGGTGTTTCAGTCGTCCAGCGCTGCCGCCCGCTGGGCGTCGGCCTCGCGCATCCAGCGCCACAGTGTCGCACGGCTGATCCCCAGCCTGCGGGCGGTTTCCTGGCGGTTGCCGCCGGTCTCGCGCAGCATGTCATGCAGGCGGGCGCGAGGCGGTGGCTCGGCATGGTTGGCGGTCACGTCCGGGTTGATGCCGCGCAAGGGGGCGGAGAGGGCGGAACCGTGCTCGGCATAGAGTTCCGGGCAGTCATGCCGCAAGCCGGTGTAATCCACCTCGGCCTGGCCGTCGAACTGGATCAGGAACACCGCGATGCGCTCGCTCAGGTTTTCCAGTTCGCGCACGTTGCCGGGCCAGTCGTAGGCTGCCAGGCGGCCCAGCAGGGGCGCCAGCGCGCGGCCCGCGTCCCGCTCGCTGCCCAGGCGGTGCAGGCAGCGCTGCACCAGCGTCAACGCCAGCGGCGCGATGTCCTCGCGGCGTTCGCGCAAGGCGGGCAAGGGCAGGTGCAGGGTATTGATGCGGTAATACAGGTCCTGGCGGAAGCGCCGCTCGCGCATCAGCTCGGCCAGCGGCTGGTGCGTGGCGGCCACGATGCGCACGTCGACGGGGATGGGCACGGTGCCGCCCAGGCGCACCACCTCGCGTTCCTGCAGCACGCGCAGCAGCCGCGTCTGCAGCGACACCGGCATGTCGCCGATCTCGTCCAGGAAAAGCGTGCCGGTGTGGGCGGCCTCGAAGAGCCCGCGCTTGCCGCCGCGCCGCGAGCCGGTGAAGGCGCCGTCCTCGTAGCCGAAGAGTTCGCTTTCCAGCAGGCTTTCGGGCAGCGAGGCGCAGTTCACCGCCACGAAAGGCCGCCCGGCGCGCGCGCTTTCGTTATGGATGGCCTGCGCGAAAAGCTCCTTGCCCGCGCCGCTCTCGCCCGAGATCAGCACGGTCAGGTCGGTGCGCGCGAAGCGGCGCGCGGTGGCGCAGGCGCGCTGGAAGGCGGGACTGGCGCCCACCAGGTTCTCGAAGCGATAGCGCGCCGTGGGCTGGCGGCTGCGCTGCTGCGTGCGCAGCGTGGCGTCGGCCTCCTGGATGCTGCGCGCGTCGTACAGCGTGATGGCGGCGCCCACGGTGTCGCCATGCTCGCGGATGGGCGTGCGGTTGGCGATCCAGTCGCGCTGCGCGTAGCGCAGCACGGCGGCGCGGTCTTCCTGGCCGGATTCCAGCGTCGTTTCCAGCGACAGTTCCGGCGCCAGGTCGTCCATGCGCTGGCCCAGCAGGCGTTGGCGGCTGCGCCCCAGCAGGCGCGCCATGGGCGGGTTCACGGCGATGGCGCGGTTGTCGCGGTCCACGGCCAGCACGGCCTCCTGCAGGTTGTGCAGCACGCCGTTCAACTGTTCATAGCGGCCGGCCTCCAGGCGCGCCACGCGCGCGAGTTCGATGGCGTCCTCGATGCCCTGGCGCACGGCCGACAGGGAATAGGCCAGCATGCCCTGGATGCCGTGCTGCTCGGCCAGTTCGACCACGATGCTGGACCCCACCACGACGTTGAAGCCCTCGCGGCGCAGCAGCTGGAAGCACTGGCGCGCCTCTTGCGGCGTGCGGTAGGCATATTGCGCGACCTCGATGCGCAGCATCTCCTTGACCGCGTCCAGCTCGGGAATCGTGCGTCCGAAAGTGATGACGCCCACGCGATCCGAGCAGTGCCGCGCCTTCATGAGCGCCAGCAGGATGTCGAAGCCGCCGAGCTTGATGGTGGCGACGGGCGCGTCCACCGTCTGCCGCAGGACGGCGGCATTGGCGCCCGCGCTGAGGAAGGCATCGGTGCTGCCCTGGCGGATGCGTTCGCGCACGGCGTCGACGGCCGCGTCGAAGGAGCCGTCGATGACTTCGATTTCCGCGCGCGAGGCGTACTCGTCCAGCACGGGCATGGCGAACCGGCTCATGTGCCGGTAGCTGACGAAACACAGCCGCGGACGCGACCCGCGTCCGGACAGGGAAGGGATCATGCTTGTCTCCTGGTGCTGCGGACTGGGCGTGGCGCCTTGGGGCGTTTCACGCGCGTCGCATGCGATGTCTTGCCAGTGTTTCATGAAATGCCGGGACCGGCCACACGACTCCGGGTAAGCCCGGGGCCGGCGGGTGCGCGCCTCCGTGGCGACGCCGTGCGCAGCGTGCTGGCATGGGGATTGCTGAAGCCTTGCTGCAACGATGACATCCAAGAAGGCGGCAATGACGGCACTCGAACACATCACGGTCCTCGACCTGACCCACATGCTCTCCGGCCCTTACGGCACCATGCTGCTGGCCGACCTGGGCGCACGCACCATCAAGGTGGAGCCGCCGGGAGAAGGCGAAGGCACGCGGCAGTTGCTGGCGAACAGCGAGGAATATTCACGCGACGGCATGGGGGCGTATTTCCTGACGCTCAACCGCAACAAGCGCAGCGTCTGCATCGACCTCAAGCAGGAGGCCGGGCTGGCGGTGTTCCTGGACCTGGTGCGCGAGGCGGACGTCGTGTTCGACAACTTCAGCGTGGGCGTGACCGAGCGCCTGGGGATCGACCATGCCAGCCTGTCCAAGGTGAATCCGCGCATCATCACCTGCTCGGTCACGGGTTTCGGCCAGACGGGGCCGGGCACGAAGCGGCCGGCCTTCGACCAGGTCGTGCAGGCAATGGGCGGCGGCATGTCCATCACCGGCATGGCGGAAGGCGGACCGGTACGCAGCGGCATTCCCATCGGGGATCTGGGCGGCGGACTGTTCGGCGCCATCGGCGTGCTGGCGGCGCTGCAGGCGCGCGCGCAGACGGGCCGGGGCCAGCACGTGGACATCTCGATGCTGGACGCCCAGGTGTCCCTGCTGAACTACATGGCCACCATGTACCTGATGTCGGGCATCGTGCCGGCGCGCATGGGCAACGGCCACTTCGTGCACGTGCCCTACAACGCCTATCCGACGAGCGACGGCCACGTCATCATCGCCTGCATCGGCGATGCGTTCTTCGAACGCTTCCTCGACGTGCTCGACCTGCCCGAGCTGCGCAAGCCCGAGTACCGCAAGCAGCCGGGCCGCTATGCCGACAAGGACCGTATCGACGACCTGATCGCCGCCGAGACGCGCGGCAACACCACCGCGCATTGGCTGGCCAGGCTGCAGCAGGCGCGCATTCCCTGCGGGCCCGTGAACGACTTCGCGCAATCGCTGGGCGACCCGCAGGTGCAGGCGCGCGACATGGTCGTGCCGGTGACCTTGCGCACGGGCGAAACGTTGAAGATGCCCGGCAATCCGGTGAAGCTGTCGGAAACCGCCACGTCGGCCTATGCCGCGCCGCCTGCGCTGGGCGAACACACGCAGGCGGTGCTGGCGGAGGTGCTGCGCTACGACGCCGCGCGCATCGATGCGCTGCGTGCGCAAGGCGCGGTGGCCTGAGGGGGGGGCGGCATGGACAGCATCCACATCACCGATGTCTCGCCGCGCGACGGCCTGCAGAACCAGCAGGTGCCGGTGGGCACGGACGACAAATACACGCTTATCCGCCTGCTGGCCCGGGCCGGGTTGCGCAGCGTGGAAGCCACCAGCTTCGTGTCGCCCAGGGCCGTGCCGCAGATGGCGGACGCCGCGGACCTGATGGCGCGGTTGGCACGGGATGCCTTCGGCCTGCGGGTGTCGGTGCTGGTGCCGAACCTGAAAGGCCTGGCGCGGGCGGCCGAGGCCGGCGCGCAGGAGGTCGCGGTGGTGCTGTCGGCCACCGAGACCATGAACCAGAAGAACATCAACATGGGCCTGGACCAGGCCACCGAGGTCAGCGAGCAGGTGCTGGCCGAGGCGCGGGCCCTGGGGCTGCGCACCCGCGCCTATGTGGCGGTGGCCTTCGATTGCCCTTTCGAGGGCGAGGTGCCGCTGGATCGCGTGGTGGCCCTGTCGCGCCGCATGGAGGCGGCGGGCGCGGGCGAGATCGTGATCGCCGACACCATCGGCGCGGCGGCGCCCGGGCACGTGAAGCTGCGCATGGCGACGCTGATGCAGGCCATCGCGGCGGACAAGCTGGCGATCCACCTGCATGACACCCGCGGCCTGGGCGCCGCCAATGCCTGGGCGGCGCTGGAGGCAGGCGTGCGCCGTTACGACAGCAGCGTGGGCGGCATCGGCGGCTGTCCCTTCGCGCCCGGCGCCGCGGGCAATCTCGCCACCGAGGACCTGGTGCTGATGGCCGAGCGCAGCGGCCTGGCGACCGGCATTTCCGTGGACGGCCTGCTGGCCGCCATCGATCACGCGCAGTCCTGCCTGGACCGGCAGCTGGGCGGACGATCCATCGCGTGGTTGCGCAAGCAGCAGGCCAGGCGCCTGGCCTGAGCGCGCACAGCCTCTCGCTAAGATTTCCCTACAAGAAGAAAGGAGACAACCGCATGTTGATACGCAAGTTGCTGCAGCGCCTGACCCTGGGGGCGCTGGCCTGCGCCACGACGCTGACCGCCGTGGCGGCCAGCGCCGCGCCCGCCGCCGACTGGCCCAGGCGTCCGGTCACGATGATCGTGCCCTATGCGCCCGGCGGCGGCACCGACATCGTGGCGCGGCTGATTGCCCAGAAGCTGTCGCTGCAATGGAAGCAGCCCGTGGTGGTGGAGAACCGGCCCGGCGCCAATGGCGTCATCGGCACGTCGCACGTGGCCAAGGCCGAGCCCGACGGCTACACGATGATGATGGTGGTGGGCTCGCATGCGCTGAACCCCATCCTGTTGAAGTCCTTGCCCTATGACACGGCGAAGGACTTCACCCCGATCACCCGCCTGGCGATCTCGCCGATGGTGCTGGTGGTGGCGCAGGACAATCCCGGCAAGGACCTGAAGGCCTTGGTGGAGGCCGCGCGCGGCAAGCAGATGGGCGTGGGCTATTCCGAAGGCACGACCCAGCTGACGGGCGAGCTGTTCCGCCAGGAAGGCAACCTGAAGACAACGCCGGTGCCCTACAAGGGCGGCGCGCAGATCATGGTCGACATCATGGGCGGCCATCTGGAGATGGGCTTCACCAGCGTGCTGACCGCGCTGCCGCACGTCACGGGCGGCAAGCTGCGCGTGATCGGCGTGGCCGCCGACGAACGCATGGACATCTTCCCGCAAGCCATGACGTTCAAGGAAGCGGGCCTGGGCGGCGTGCAGTCGCTGAACTGGTACGGCCTGTTCGGCCCGAAGGGCATGCCCGCCGACGTGGTCGCGCGCATCAATGCCGACCTGCGCACCGCGACGGACGATCCGGCCGTGGCCAAGCAGATGAAGGACCAGGGCGCGCAGGTGGTGCTGACGCCGCCCGCGGAGTTCGACGCCTTCATGCGCGAGGAACAGGCCAAGTGGTCGAAGGTGGCGGAGCGCGGCGGGATCAAGCCGCAGTAATGCTTGCGCCAGGGGTTTCGCCGTAAGGAAGAATGGGGCAGCGAGGGCTGCCCCATTCTTTTGTCCTTCCGCGTCAGCGTGCGTCCTGGTGCTGCTTCTCGAATTCCCAGATCCGCTCGAAGCCCATCAGCCTGGTGAAGTCCTCGAAGGGATACAGCGCGCCAGGCCAGCCGCGCGTCGAGCCTTCCTGGCGGATGGCGCCGTAGACGGAATCCAGGGCTGCGCTGGCCGCCAGGAAACCCGCCGCCGGATAGATGGCGATCTTGAAGCCCAGGGTTTCCAACTCGGCGCGGCTCAATACCGGCGTGCGTCCGCCTTCCACCATGTTGGCGAGCAGCGGCAGGTCGAAGGCGCGGCCGATGCGGGCCAGCTCCTCCTCGCTTTCCGGTGATTCGATGAAGAGGATGTCCGCGCCGGCCTCGGCGAAGGCCTCCGCGCGGCGCAGCGCTTCATCCAGGCCCAGGGCGGTGCGCGCATCGGTGCGCGCCACGATCAGGAAGTCCTTCGAGCCGCGCGCCTGCGCGGCCACGCGGATCTTGCGCGCGGCGTCCTCCAGCGGGATCACGCGCCGGTCGGGCGTGTGGCCGCATTTCTTCGGATATTCCTGGTCTTCCAGCTGGATGCCTTGCGCGCCGGCGGCCTCGTAGCCGCGCACGGTGAAATCCACGTTGAGCAGGCCGCCGTAGCCCGTGTCGCCGTCGGCGATGAGCGGCGTGCGCGTGCCGCGCGCGATCTGGCCCACGCGGGCGACCATGTCCGCGTAGCTGGCCAGCCCCGCGTCAGGCAGCCCCAGGTGCGAAGCCACGGTGCCGTAGCCGGTCATGTAGAGGGCATCGAAGCCCATCGCATCGGCGATGCGCGCCGAGATCATGTCATAGACGCCGGGCGCGGCGATGAGTCCGGGCTGGGCGAGGCGTTGCTTGAGCGAGAGCGTCATGGCGGGTGCTACCTGTGTGGAAGAAGAAGACGGCGCCACCCGCCGGGCCTGGGCGCGGCAGGGGGCGGCGGCGGGAGGGGCTCAGTCGTGGCGCAGGCCGCGCCGCAGCCGCTGGTCCAGCGCCAGCAGGACCAGGCTGGCCGCCACGGCGAAGGCGAAGAGCAGCAGCGACAGCGCCATGATGTCGTCGGCCTGGTTGCGGTCGATGGCATGCATCAGCATCTGGCCCAGCCCGTATTGCGAGGCGAACATCTCGCCGATCAGCGTGCCCAGCAGCGTCAGCGAAAAACCGATGCGCAGTCCCGCCACGATCTCGGGCAGCGCCGCCGGCATCAGCACGCGCCAGCCCAGCCGCCAGGGCGACATGCGCAGCATGCCCGCGGTGCGGAAATAGGTCCGGGGAATGTTGCGCACCGCGCCGATGGTGAAGATGGCGATGGGCACGACGCCGTGGATCACGCCGAAGGCGACCTTGGCGGGCAGGCCCAGCCCGAAGGCCAGCAGGATGACGGGATAGAGCGAGATCTTCGGGATCGAATACAACGCCATCAGCACGGGCTCGAATACGTCGCCCGCCAGCCGGTGCGCGCCCAGCAGCATGCCCAGCGTGACGCCCACGACGAAGGCGATGGCGAGCGCGAGGAGGAAGGCGCGCAGCGTCTCCCAGGCGTTGCGGGCGAAGTCGGGCGCCGCCATGATTTCGGCCAGTGTCTGCACGGTGGCCCAGGGCGAGGGCAGGATGTCCGCGCCCCACCAGGCGCCCAGGGCCGTCCAGCCGAGCAGGATGCCCGCCAGCAACAGCACGGCGTCCAGGGTGCGTTGTCGTGTGCCCGGGCGTACGCGCGTGCTCATGCCAGGCCTCGCTTGCGGTAGAGCCGCTGCTCGAAGGCATGCAGGGTCATGTTCAGTCCGCCCACGAAGAGCAGCAGGATGAGCATGAGGCCGTACATGGCCGGGTTGTCGAAGTTGTTGTACGCGAAGGCGATCCGATAGCCGAAGCCCGCGCCCGAGAGCACGAACTCGCCCGCGATGACCGCGATGAAGGCATACACCACGGTCAGCTTCAGGCCCGTCAGCAGATACGGCAGGCAGGCCGGCAGCATGATGCGACGGACTTTCGCTGCCCAGCCCATGCGCAGTCCGCGTCCTGTGCGCATCAGCACGGCAGGGATGCGTTCCAGTCCATTCAGGGTGTTGACCGCCATGGCCACCACCGCGAAGAGGAAACCGATGGCGACCAGCGGCCAGCGGTTCAGGCCGAACAGCACGATCAGCATGGGATACAGCACGAAGATCGGCACGGCGTAGTAGGACAGCAACAGCGGATCCAGCACGCGGCGCAAGCGTGGCAAGGCGTGCAGCAGCAGGCCGAAGGCCATGCCGGCCGCGGCCGCCAGCAGCACCGCCAGGCCGGCCGATTGCAGCGTGAGCCACATGTCGCGCGCGTATTCACCCGTGGCCAGCAGCCTGGCCGCCGCGGCGGCCATGGCCGACGGCGGGATGAAGGACACCGGGTCGATCCATGCCTGCCGGCTGGCCACTTCCAGCAGGCCGACGACGGCGATGATGAAGAGGCCGCGCAGCAGCCCGGCCCGGCTGATGGCCGCGGCCTTGCGGGTGCCGCTGCTGGCCGTGGCGGTCGAGGCCCGCCCGCTCATGCCTGGCTGGCCATGGCTTTCATGGCCTCCCCGCGCAGCCGTGTCCACACCTGTGCGGTCAGTTCGCCGAAGCGCGGCGAACTGACGATGCCGCCATCACGGTCACGCGGCCAGCCGGTCTCGACGGTCTCGATGAAGCGGCCGGGCCGCGAGGACATCACGCCGATGCGGTCCGACAGCATCACCGCCTCGTCGATGGAGTGGGTGATGAGCATGACGGTCGCGCCGGTCTCGCGCCACAGCTTCAGCAACTCCTCGCCCATCAGCAGGCGCGTCTGCTGGTCCAGCGCGCCGAAAGGCTCGTCCAGCAGCAGCAGGCGCGGGCGCATGACCATGGCGCGCGCGATGCAGGCGCGCTGGCGCATGCCGCCCGACAACTGCGCGGGATAGGCCTGCGCGAAACCGGAAAGCCCCGTGAAGGCCAGGGCGTGATCGACCCGCTGGCGGATCTCCGCCTCGGGCAGGCCCAGTTCACGCGCGCCGAAGGCCGCGTTCTCGAACACCGTCAGCCAGGGAAACGAGGCGTCTTCCTGGAAGACGATGGCCACGCCTTCGGGCACGCAGCCGTTCACGGGTTTCGACTCGAACTGCACCGTGCCCTCGGTGGCCGCGGCCAGGCCCGCGACCACGTCCAGCAACGTCGACTTGCCGCAGCCCGAGGGCCCCACGACACTGAAGAACTCGCCTTCCTGCAAGGCAAACGACACGGGCCCCAGGGCTTGGAACGTCGGGCGCTCGCCCTGGGCCGGATAACAGCGGGTGACGTCCGACAGGCTCAGATGCATGGCGGGCTCACCGGCTGCGCTGGTCGTCGGGCAGCAGCGCCTCGTTGCTGACGCGCTTCCAGTCGAACTCGCCCGACTCCACCGCCTTCACCAGCACCAGGCCCTTCAGCATCTCGGCCATGCCCGCGTAGTCCAGGCGGCCCAGGCTCCAGTAGTCCTTGTCGGCCATGACGGTGGCCAGCGCGGCGCGCGCCACCTCGGGCTCCAGCTTGTAGTGCTTGGCCAGGATGGTGGCGGCTTCTTCCGGATTGGCGTGGATGAACGCCACGCCCTTGCGCCGCGCGGTGATGATGGCGCGCACGGTGTCGGCGTTCTTCTCCAGGTAGTCGGTGCGCACCACGCCCACCGTCTGCGTCATGCGCGGCACGACGGCATCGGAGCGGAAGGCGACCCGGATCTTGTCCTTCTGCTGGCTCAGGATGGGCTCGGTGATGTAGACGGCGTCCACGGCCTTTTCCCGCAGCGCCGTCATGCCGGCGCTGACGCTGCCCACGGCGGTGCGGCGGGTCTTGTCCATGACGCCGGCCTGCGTGAGCGCCAGCGTCGACACCATGTCGGTGACCGATTTCGGGCTGCTGTAGCCCAGCGTCGCGCCGGCCAGGTCGGCAGGCTTCGCGATCTTGCTGTCGGGGCGCGCCGCCCATTGCAGGTCGGCCAGGCCCAGCACGCCGCCGTGGATGATGGTGAGCGGGCTGCCTTGCTGGATGGCGGCGATGGCCGCGGGCAGGGCCACTTCGCCATAGGGGATTTCCGAGGCCATGGCGTTGCGCACCGTGGTGCCGCCGCCGGGCGAGGTCATGAAGCCGGTGATGTCGAGCCCGGCTTCCTTGAAGTAGCCCTTCTCCAGGGCAATGGCGAAGGGCACGCCGTACATGCCCTGGCCCCAATGGGTCACGGTGAGGGTGGCGGCTTGGGCGGCAAGCGTGGTGCCCATCAGACAGGCCGCGGCGGCAAGCCGGCGCGCCAGGCGCGTGATGCGTGGGGTCATGGCAGTCTCCGTTCTGGTTGGCCGGCCCGCGGGGCGGGCGGCAGGCGCTTCTGTCGAGCGCTGTCCAGAGGTCAAGCAAGGGACGTGCCAGGAGGTCTTCAGGGAGGGCGGGCGCGGTCAAATGCCTTGCCGGGCAAGGGCTTGGCGTGTGCGGGAAACCACAGCCGCAGGCGGACCGGCATGTTTCATCCAGGATGGATGAAACGGCGCATGAGACGCCTGAAACGGTATGCACAGGCAAAAAAAAACCGAGCCGCCAGGGCTCGGTTTTGCTATCCGGATGCCGCGGAGCCGGCTTTGCCGGTCCGCAGGCATGCCCCCTGGGGGGAGGCGCGTAGCGCTTCGGGGCGGGTCAAGCCTTCGCAGCCGCGGTCTGCTTTTCGATCTTCTTGGTGATGTAGTACTGCTGCGCGATCGACAGGATGTTGTTGACGCACCAGTACAGCACCAGGCCGGCGGGGAAGAAGAACATCATGCCGCCGAAGACCAGGGGCATGATCATCATGATCTTGGCCTGCATGGGGTCGGGAGGCGTGGGGTTCAGCTTGATCTGCAGGAACATGGTGGCCATCATCACCGCGGGCAGGATGAACCAGGGGTCACGCACCGACAGGTCGTGGATCCACAGGATCCAGGGCGCGCCGCGCATTTCCACGCTGGCCAGCAGCACCCAGTACAGCGAGATGAACACGGGGATCTGCACCACCATGGGCAGGCAGCCGCCCAGCGGGTTGATCTTCTCGTTGCGATACAGCTCCATCATCGCCGTGTTCATCTTCTGGCGATCGTCGCCATACTTCTCCTTCAGGGCCTGCAGGCGCGGCGCGACGGCCTTCATGCGGGCCATGGAGCGGTAGCTGGTCGAGGCGAGCGGGTAGAAGAACAGCTTGATGAGGAAGGTCAGGGCGACGATGGTCCAGCCCCAGTTGCCCAGCAGCGAGTGCAGCCAGGTCATCAGCGCGAACAGCGGCTTGGCGATGATGGTCAGCCAGCCGTAGTCCACCACCAGTTCCAGGCCGGGGGCCAGGGCCGACAGCGCCTTCTGGTCCTGCGGTCCGATCCACAGGTGCGAATCGATGGTGGCGTTGGCGCCCGGGGCGACCGCGCCGACGGGCTCGATGCTGCGGATGGCGTAGATGTTGGGCTGCACCTGGGTCATGTCGTTGGTGCGCTGCGTGCCTTGCGGCGGCACCCAGGCCGTCACGAAGTAGTGCTGCACCATCGAGATCCAGCCGTTGTCGGCCTGCTTGATGTACGTGCCCTTGTTCTTCTCGATGTCCGAGAAGCCGACCTTCTGGAACTTCTCCTGCTCGGAGTAGAGTGCCGGGCCGGTGAAGGTGTGATAGAAGCTCGAGGTGTCGGGCGGGTTGTTGCCGTCGCGGGTGATCTGCAGGTACAGCGAAGGCGTGACAGCGGCATCGCCCACGTTGGCGATGTCGTGGCGCACGTCGATGTCATAGCGGCCGCGATGCAGGGTGTAGGTCTTGGTGACCTTCACGCCGCCCGAGATGCCTTCGAACGACACGGTCAGGGCATCGCCCTGCAGCTCACGGTCGGTGGTGGTGACGCGGAAGGGCGTCATGTGCGTCGGGAAGCCGGGGCCGCCCGAGGCGCCCACCACGCCGCTCTGCACCAGGTAGGTCAGCGCGTTGCTGCGGTCCAGCAGCACCGAGGGCTGGTCCGGGCGGTCGGTGGCGGGGAACTTCAGCAGTTCGGCGCGGATGATCTGGGCGCCGGCGGTGTCGAAGGTCAGTCGCAGCACGTCGGTGCTGATGACCACGGGCTCCGCCTGGGTCTGGGCTGCGGCGGTGGCGCCAGGCAGGCCGGCGGGCGGCGCCTCGACGGCCGAGGCCGGCGTGCTGGTGGGCGCGTTGGGCACGCCCTGCGCAGCCGGGGCCGGCGTGTCGCCCTGGGCGCCGTTGGCCGCCTGGGTGCTGCTGGCGGGCGGCGTGCCGAACAGCGACGGCTTGCCGTTATAGGTCTGCCAGTTGTTCCAGAGGAGCAACAGGGAGAACGAAAAGATCATCAGCAGGATAGTGCGGCGGATTTCCATTGGCGCGTGGGAATGAGTTGGTACGCTGAATCCAGCAAAGCCCGCCAGTTTACTTCAAGCCATTTTTTGCGCAGGGGGCGGGAGATCCCGGCGGCGCGGCCTTACTTCAGTGATGCTCGTGGTTGGAGCAGCCGCAACGCCGCGCAGGCGTGGCGTCGGGGCCGCCGGGCACCGGATCGTGGCCGCCCTTCGCAAATGGATGGCAACGGCCCAGGCGGCGCGCGGCCAGCATCAGACCACGCAAGGCCCCGTGGCGTTCAATCGCCTCGATGGCATAGACGGAACAGGTCGGCGTGAACCGGCAGGCATGTCCCGTCCAGGGGCTGATGACGTACCGGTAGAACCGGATGGGCAGGATCAACAGCCACTTGATCCCTTCATGCAGCGCCCGCAAGGCCTGGCCGATCATGGCGCCGCCCGCTTGAAGTGGGTGTCCGCTTCGGCGCGAGCCAGCGTTTTCAAGGAACGCAGGCTTTGCGGCGGAACCTTGGCGTGCAGGCGCACGACATAGATGCCGGGCGCAAGGCCGTGGCGGACGTGACGGAACGACTCGCGCACCACGCGCTTCAGGGTGTTGCGGGTGACGGCGAGCGGTGCGTGGCGTTTCGGAATGATGAGCCCCAGGCGGGCCAGGGCTTGCGGCCCGGCATCGCCTTGGCGGGCCAGCGTCAGAACGAAAAACGCCCCTCGGGCGATGCGCCTGCCCTTGAGGGCTGCGGCGTACTCCGAGGGGCTGTGCAGGCGCGCCTCGGGAACGAGCGTGGCGCGTTGCATGGGCAAGATCTTGCCGGTCGGCTGGGCGTGCATGCCGTCTCCTTATTGGGGGACGGACGCGGGCCGGGTGCGGCCGGCTGGCGGGCTTGCGTGCGTCTGGCTGAGCGGGCGAAAAGCCGCGCTTAGACGGCCAGGCGCTTGCGGCCCTTGGCGCGGCGGGCGCTGATGATGGCGCGACCGGCGCGGGTCTTCATGCGCACGCGGAAACCGTGGGTGCGCTTGCGACGGGTAACGGAAGGCTGGAAAGTACGCTTCATGACATATATCCAAAAAGAGCGATCCGGCCGCCATGCTCGCCTTGTGCGGCATCCAGGAAAAACAAGGCTGTCCGTGGGGGGCCTCAGTGTGTATCACTGTGTGTATCACTGGTGACGTATCACTGAGGTCTCACGCGCTTGCCGCTGGTTGCCAGACGAGTAGTCGCCGCCGGAAACGGAAAGGAGAA